>JADJKO010000003.1 GCA_016705955.1 Flavobacteriales bacterium | reverse complement strand
TGTCGTCGATCGTATCGTAAGAATGGATCAAGCGGTTCCTGAACTGCACGATGCGATCCGCTTCCGGAATAGGATGGGTTGCGTCGAGCTTACGGATCTGGTTCACCGCTTCACCGATGATGCCAAGCTGCCTTTCAACGGCGCTCCTGACCATCGCGTGCTTCGTGTATGCCTCGAAGCCGGTAATGCCACCTTGCACGAGAAAGCCCTCGATCAACTCGATGGCCCGGAGGATGTCAGCATAGAAGCCTTCCAGTCGCTCCATCATAGATCAACTGCTTGGTGGCTTCGATGTGCTTCTTCTTCACCGGGTTCTGCAACGAAGCAGGTGTGAGCAGATCCACTTTCCGATGAAAGAAGGCCTCCATGCCATCCCATAAGGACCAGAGCCGTTCGCCGGTCTCAACCGGGTCACCTCTTCGCACTTCCACCAGCAGGTCCACGTCGCTGTTCGCCGTGAAGGGGCCGTTCACCGCCGATCCGAACGCGTAGAGTTGCTCCACGCCGTGCGACTTGCACAGGTCGATGAACTGCTGGCGGTGGCCGTTGATCAGGTCGGTGAGCATGGTGCCAAGTTACGGGGCCTGCAAGGGATGGACTTCGCGCTTCATGTGTATGCACCGAGTTCTTCCATGGTTAACTCAGCGCGTTCCCCGTTGGGAAGGATCTTGAATCCCACCGCTCCCATGGTTTCTGGATTTCGGATCCACTCAAAGGGGCGCAGATGATAGCTCACAACGACATGTATATCGGAGGTGTATCATTCATGCAGTCCCCAATACAGTCGTCCTTTTCTACCGCTGAGATCAACAAGGATTTCCGGGCCCTGTTGTGGATGGGCTTGAAGGTCCTCGAAGTTCAATTTTCTGAGGCGACCAAGAAGTTCGTCAGCCTCTTGCTCAAGACGGTGTATGTCCTTGTCGCCCCGCCCACCTATCCAATTAACAACCCAGCGCAGGAGAAGCGATAGGCCCACAGTAGAGGACTATTCCCATGACCAGAAGAACGAGCGCGATCCAGAACCCGAACTCGGCGAGAATTACCCACATGCTGGTGACCGCCTACGCCACCACCTTCTTCCCCTTGCTCGCCATCATACCCTCGATCTCATCCGCCTCCACCGGGATGTCCTTGAACAGGTCGATCGGCGCATCGCGCGTCACGAGGATGTTGTTCTCCAGTCGGATGCCCAGCTTCTCCTCGCGGATGTAGATTCCCGGCTCCACGGTGAAGACCATGTCCGGCTGGATCATCTCGTTCCACAGGCCTACGTCGTGTACGTCGAGGCCCAGGAAGTGGCTGGTGCCGTGCATGAAGTACTTCTTGTAGAGCGGCTTCTCGGGATCCTGCTTCGCCACATCGTTCTTGTCCAGCAGGCCGAGGCCGATCAATTCGCTCTCCATGATCTTGCCCACTTCCTTGTGGTAGTCGGCGAGCATGGTGCCGGGGCGCAGCAGTTGCGTCGCCTCGTTCTTCACGCGCAGCACCGCGTTGTACACGTCCTTCTGGCGCTTCGTGAAGCGGCCGTTCACCGGCACGCACCGCGTCAGATCGCTCGCATAGCCGCCGTACTCGCAGCCGAAATCCATCAGGATCACATCGCCGTCGTTGCACACCAGGTCGTTGCTGATGTAGTGCAGCACGCAGGCGTTGTAGCCGCTCGCGATGATGGGCGTGTAGGCATGGCCGCGCATCCGTTGCGGATGAACTCGTGCGTGATCTCCGCTTCGATCTCGTACTCCTTCACGCCGGGCTTCACGAAGCCGCACACCCGCTCGAAGGCCTTGCCCGTGATCGCGATCGCGCGTTGGATCTGCGCCACTTCCTCCTTCGTCTTGCGGCTGCGGATGCGGTGCATGATCGGTGCGCTGCGGCGCAGGCTGTGCAGTGGGAATTGCGCCCGCGTCTCCGCATTCTTGCGCTCCTCGCGCGTCTCCACCTCGTTGCCCTGGCGCAGGTGCTCGTTGCTGTTCAGGTACAAGTGCTCGCACTGCGGTACCAGCCGCTTGATCGTCGCCTCGTAGCTGCTCGTCCACAGCACGGTGGCGATGCCGCTCAGCTCCGTCGCTTCCTTCTGCGAATACTTGGCGCCCTCCCAGATCGCGATCGTCTCGTTCGTCTCGCGCACAAAGAGGATCTCGCGGTCCTTCGCATCCACCGCATCGGGGAAGAGCAGCAGGATCGTCTCCTCCTGGTCGATGCCGCTGAGGTAGAAGATGTCGCTGGCCTGCTTGAACGGCATGGAACCATCCGCGCTGGTGGGCATGATGTCGTTGCTGTGGAAGAGCGCGAGGCCGCCTTTCTCCAAGAGGGGACGGAAACGGGCGCGGTGCTCGCGGTAGGTGGCGGCTGAAAGGGGGGCGTAACGCATGGAGCGAAGGTATGGGAGTGCTTAAGAGGTCTTGGTCAGCCAACGTATGAGCAGCCAGATCAGGCCAACGACGACCATGACCAGGCCGATGCCAAGGCGTATCATCATCAACCTATGAGTGGCGAAGGCCTCCGGCGTTCCGCCTTTCATCAGCAATGGTTGAGGTAATGGAATCACTACGCAGAGGACCAATCCCACGAGGATCAGACATAGTGGTATCCAGCGGCGCATGCTGCCAAGTTAGGAGGGCGCCTCCGCATAGAGTGAACCAAGGTTAGGATGGTTTGGGCGTGCCGGTGTTGAATGCACACCGTCGCGCTTTCCCCTTCAACTCTACACTTGCCCGCCTCGAAGATGCCCATCTTCGAGGAGCAAACGATCACTGAAGGAAACTGAGCAGGATCGCGGGTGAACCATTCCGCTGCATAGGCTTTTAGGCCTAAAGGACTTATTGGCACCCGTGATCCACTCGGGTCTGAGGCTCGGATAGAATTGCAGGCGTAGTGGCCTATTAGAGTTGTCGAGCACAGGACCCTTAGCTCAGCCCCTCCAGCGATCACTTTACTAACCCAAAGTAGGTGAACATGGAAACACTGGATCGGTATCGACGTGAGCAAGGCGACATTGGATGTGGCCCTGCTGGATGAACACGGCAAGGTCACCGCCGAAGAGCAAGTGGCCAACACGGAGAAGGGTCTACGCAGCATGTGGAAGCGGTGGACCAAAGCGTTCGGTCTTGCAAAGGGGAATGCCTGGTGTGCCTTGAACCCACCGGGCACTACTCGCACCTTCCGTTGGAGACCTTGGTGCAACTGGAGGTGCTCACCTGGCTGGCGCATCCCACCGACATCATCAGGAGCATCGGTGCCACACGCGGGAAGAACGACCGCATTGATGCGCTGCGGATCGCCGACTATGCCCGACGCTTCCACGACAAGGCGCGCTTGGTCACGCCCGATCACCTGCGCACCAACAAGCTCAAGCAGTTGCTTACCCGGCGGGAGAACCTGGTGCGGCGCAAGACCATGCACCACACGCAGATCCGCAACCTGAACAAGTGCATGGACAAGTCGCTCCAGACCGCCTTCACGCGCATCGACAAGGCGCAGATCACCGCGCTCGGCAAGTCGATCAAGCAGATCGAAGCATTGATCACGGAGGTGATCGCCGCCGATGCGGAACACCAACGCATCTATGACCTGCTCTTGTCCATTGATGGTGTCGGCCCTGTGCTGGCAGCTCATCTGCTGGCGCTCACCGAAGGCTTCCTGCGCTTCAAGACCGCTCGGGAGCTGTCCTGTCATGCAGGCTGCGCTCCCTTCGAGCACTCCTCCGGCAGCAGCATCCGTGGCAAGACCCGTGTGTCCCGCCAGGCGCAATCCACCTTGAAGTACCTGCTGCACATGGCGGCCGTGGGGGTCACTGCACGCAAGGGTGAATTGCAGGACTACTGGAAACGCAAGGTGGCCGAGGGCAAGCACAAGATGTCGGTGCTCAACGCCATCCGCAACAAGCTCATCCACCGCATCTATGCCGTGATCGATCGGGGCACTCCGTTCGTGCGCAGAACGGAACCCGTCACTGCGTAGACTTGTGCATCGGGCCGAAACGGAAGTGGGCTCTGCTGAAGAGCAACCCGCCAGGGATAGGTCTGATGAACGACAGCCATAACATGGGTCGAGGGCTGCTTCAGATCTTGACCCATGGCTGGAGTTCCTCATGCCTGAAAAAACTTTCCCATTGGCTTGCTCAGGTCATAGAATAAGTCCTCGGCCGGATTACCGGCCTGTGGGGTATCCGCTGCTGTCCCTAACGCGAAATGCCGGATCCGCAACAGATCATAGTACTCTGCAATGACCCAACCCCCCATAATCTGGGAGAGTTGTGGACCTACAACAGCCAGCCACGACTCAGTCCATTCACGGTTCCGGTTTCCCAGTCGGCTGTCAAGTGATTGCGCACACTGGTGAACAGATGTTCGATCACATCAGGATAGACCGGGTTCTTCTTGTAACCCTTCAGGTAACGGAACTCGCGATCGGTATTCTTCTGTTTCCTGAGTACGTAGATCTGATTCACCCGATACTTGGCGATGTTGATGTTGTCCGTGAGTTTGAGCCATTCGGCTACGAGGATGTACATCGCATTCGGACTCTTGTGTCGTAGTTGCTCCGCCGATGTGGAAGCGCCTTCGAGCATCGTCTTGTCCAAGTACGTCTTGCACTCGATGGCGACCGCTGGCACTTGGAAGATGTCGATCTCCTCTGCGTCTTCACCCGCACAGTGCATCTTGGAATGAACGTTGATCCCGATAACGAAGTCATGGTCTTTCCGCTCGATCCGTGTGCTCGGCTTCTTCACCATGTCCGAATAGCTCGCGGCATGGAAGAAGATGTCCTTGAAGGTTTGTGCTTTGCCCAGCAAGGCATTTGTGGAGAACGACTTGACCAAGTCCCGGAACAGGTAGAAGATGAACTCTTCGAGAACCGACGAGTGCAGGTTTGACCGTGAGTCGAAGTGCTCTGCGAACTTCTGCTGGTCGATGAACTCCTTGTATTCATTGAAGAGCTGTACCCGCTTGGCAATGATGGCAGGGTCCCCTTTCTTGGTTTCCTTGGTCGGTCCGATCAACTTCGTGTTTGCCGTCTTCCACAGATCGTACTTCGATCGGATCTCGGCCAAGTAGCCCTTGGACTTGGCGTCCTTATACTTCTCCCCAGCTGACTCCTTGCTTGCGATGTTATCACCATGCACGTACATGAGCCTCTTCGGGGATAAGGTGTTCTACAACGTTGCGAGCTACGGCCTTTGCTAGCAGTGGTGGCACAGCATTGCCGATCTGATTGTATTGGCAGAGGTGTTTCTCCTCATCCCGACCTTCCTTGGCGAGCAGCTTGTGACTTACCACGGTTGGAAGTCCTTTGAACACGAATGAATCAGGGAAGGATTGGATCCGCGCGCTTCTCGGGGCGTGAAATTCCTATGCTTGTAAGGATGAACAAAGTTGGCATAGAACGAAGCGGCGATCGTGTGGCACGGTCGATCAGCGCTCATGCGCCGGTTATTCTGGTCGTAGACCTTGTCCGAGATCTCTCCGCCGCCGTTCCTCTTCAGAGGCTTCAAGTGCTGGGCCACATCACTCGTTGAGTCGCCCCACGCCATTGAAGCGAAGCGCTCCACCATTCGCTTGGAATGTTTCATGGCGGTGTGGTTGTAAACGCGATCGGAGCCCGATCGCATGAGTCGCTGATAGTCGGTCTCAGCCCGCTTCGTGTACCTCATCTCAGCCGCGCCTTCGCATGCATCTATCTCGGGCAGATCGCTGATCGCATCCCACAGAGTCGGGCATTTCTCGAGTGTGTGGTTGCCAAGCGTCTGTTGCGACCCTTCGACATAATGGGTAGCGCTAGGGAATGGGTTCTCCATTGGCCGAGCACTGGCCATCACCACTAGTCGCTTCCGAATTTGTGGTACTCCATAGTCCGTTGCATGAAGAATTGTATGACGCACATGGTAGCCCAAGGCACGCAACTCTCTTTCGATGATGTCAATGACCAACTCGCCGTCATGTGTCCGCGCCTTCACAAGGTTCGGGACATTCTCCATGATCATGATCTCGGGTTCAAATACACGGCCCAGGCGAACGAACTCTTTGAATAAGCTGTTCCGTGGATCCTTGGCATCCCCGGCATTTCTGTTGGCGATGGAGAAGCCTTGGCATGGCGGGCCACCCAAAATGATGTCCGGCCGCTCCGTAAAGGATGCCTTCAATTTCTTGTCGCTGAAGCTCTGGATCGGTCCAACCAACGTGGTGGCTTCTGGATGATTCAGCGCGAAAGTCTCGGCTGCCCACTTATCCATTTCGATCCCGCCAACGACCCTATACTGCGGCAGCATCGAGAACCCCATGCTGAAACCGCCAGCACCTGCGAATGAGTCGAGTACGTTCATGTTCTTCCGGTCTGCACTGCCATTATTTGCGTCAGGTTCGAGGATCACAACATACAACTTGGATCCTGTCCGACGACTTTGCCCGGAACAAAGATTGAACACGTACGCGAAGTGCGTTTCTGCATTGCCCCACACGAGAGGGTCTAACAAAGCCCCACGCGACCACCGCCAGCGTCTCGGCCTTCAGCTAGTTCCGCCGCACCTATCTTGTTCAACCCACCCTTGGCGCATTCCCCGTCACGGTGTTCCGCCATATCCAAGCATGCCGTTCCATCGGGGCTTAACCAATGTCGAACCCAACTCCGGCTGCGACCCGCCGTACGGCGGGTCGTAATGACAATGGGTGGCATCGCAACATGCTGCAACCGCTTCGCGGTCGAGCGGATGAACGACCCCAACGGGCCTGCCTGCCGAAGGCATGGGTCGCGGCTGGTGGTAGTTGGGAACGGGATGAGGGGGCAAATTCTCCCAACCCCTTTGTGACTAAGGGTGGGTACAGGTTGTACACCCCCTTTCAACTCTTCTATACATGTTCCGCCAACATGTATAGAAAAGCGCCTTTTTCTATACATGTTGCAACTTCATCTTCTTCTCATGCCCCCAAGCCCAACAAGACCCACACGCGACCACCGCCAGTGTCTATGCCATCGGCAGCTGGCTACCACCCGCGATCCTCGATCAGCCCGATGCGGTAGATGCAGCCGGGAGGGAGCAGCGTATCCTTATCAAGGATATATCTTTTGGTCCTGGGCCTGTCCGGTTGCCCATTCGGGTCCCAGATAAGTTCATGTGTCGCTTCCAGGGTCTGCGTAATGTGATCGGTGTGGATACCGATCACTACCCGTCCTTCCGAACAAACCTCGAACGAGCTGATCCGCTTTGCGGAGAATTGATGGTACAAGGAATCGAGCTGCTTGCGGAGGAAGGTTGGTGCGGTGTGAAGGTCGTACTGTTCGTTCTGCTCAAAGAACAGGTGACAGTCCACCGGTACCGCATAGGTGGTGTCTCTGTGGCCATCCCGGCTGCCCTGCACGAAAGTGACCATGTGCATCGCATCGCGTGTGGTGATGAGCGTATCGATATGCGCCTGTAGGAACTTGCTCAAGGCTTCGTAACGCGACAGGTCGGCCATTACATCCTGGTCGTACGATACGGTACCCAAGGCGGCCGCAAGTTCTTCCGGGCTTGCTGCCGGAGGCGTGCAGCTCACGCACAACGCGACAAGGGCTGCCAAGGATCCCCAAAGCACTTTCATGATGCACAAGCTACTACTATCGTTCTTCCATGGTCTCCAAGCCCAACAAGCCCCACGCGACCACCGCCAGCGTTGAGGCCTTCATCGGCAAGCAGTTGAGGGAGGCCGTGCGTGACGATCCAGCCTACCATATCAACGTAGCCGACTTCGCGGCCTAGCGTCAGGCTTCTTAGCCGTGTCGCCATGGCGGATGTACGCGCGGTGCTTCGTATCCCACTCACGCTAATGCCGCAGCACCTTTTCCATGTTGCGGCCGGTGTTCCTGGATCCAGGTGCGTTACAGCTTCGCTATCGGATCGCCTTCACATCCACAAGGTCAGAGCTTGGCGATCGGGTGTGCCAGTCCTTCGTACCCGCTGATCTCCATCTTGATCGAACCGACCAGCACCTTGGCTTGTGCCAGCACAGGGATCCGGTTGCCGTCGTCGGTGATCCATACGTTCAGGTCGTCGTTGCCTTTGAAGATGCGGCCTTCCTGCACCACGGGTTGGAACTTCAAGCAGCTGTATTTGCCGGTGCGCAACTTGATGGTCTCCTTGCCGACGAATTTCATCCGCAAAGGCCAGAGTTCGTCATCCAGGAAGCAGTCGATCGTGAAGACATCACCCGGCTTCGCATGACTGAAATCGAAGGTGCGGGCGTAGTAGAAGGCGCTGAGCATGTCCTGCACGCTCGGCGGCACGGCGTAGGTCTTCTTCTCCTGCGTCACCACCTCGCGGCGGTGTTGCTTGTACATGTAGTCCTGGCTGAAATCGTAGCCGCCTTCGCTCACGCGACGGATGAACATCCACGGGAACACGCCTTGTGCATCGAAGTAGGTTTCGTAACGGTCGTCCACCTTGTAGAAGGTGTTGAAGGCGCCGAGGCTACGGCCGCGTCCGATGGCGCGCCACACCTTGCGGCCCATGATGTTCTCGCTCTCCTTCAGTTCCACGGTGGCCTCCCCGGCGTTCACCCAACCATAGTGGACAATGTAAGTGAGCTTCTCGCCGGGGCGGAAAGCGTCCTGCGACAAGGTCCGCAATGCGGTTCCCTCGTTGCTGGCTGCGGGGATGGGTTCCGCCGGGCGATCGCTCTGCGCAAAGGCCATGGTGAAGATGCCGATACCCGCTAGGATGAAAGTGGATGTGCGTGCCATGCCCTGCATAATGCAAAGGGGGTGCCGATCAGTGCAGCGAAAGACGGAAGGCTGCACGCGGAACGCTTCACGCTCGTTGGTCCTATGGGTTCGGCGACCATGCTCCGGGTGGATCCTCGCGAAGCGTAGCCGCCAACGAGCGTGAAGCGTGCAGCCTATGGCGTGAAGCGTTCTCATACCACGATGTTCACGATCCGCTTGGGCACCACGATCACCTTCTTCGGCGCTTTGCCCTCCAGACGCTGTTGCACTTCCGGGTTGGCGAGCACTAGGGCTTCCACTTCCTCCTTGCTCAAGGCGATGGGGAATTCCAGCTGCATTCGGGTCTTGCCGTTGAAGCTGATCGGATAGCTGAAGTTGTCCTCCACGAGGTATTGCGCATCCCACTGGGGCCATTTCGCCACGGTAACACTGTCCGTATGCCCGAGCTTGCTCCACAACTCTTCCGCGATGTGCGGTGCGAAGGGCGCTAACGCGACCGTCAAAGGTTCGAGGACATCGCGCTTGTGGCACTTGAGCGCAGCGAGTTCGTTCACCGCGATCATGAATTGGCTCACGCTGGTGTTGAAGCTCATCTTCTCGATGTCCTCGGTCACTTTCTTCAGTGTGGCGTGCAGGATCTTCAGCTCTGGCTTGGTGGGGGCGTCATTGGTTACGTGCGGTGTGTCGACCCTGAGGGTCGACGGTACGGCGGTGTTCCCAGAAGATTCCGGAGGGGCAGAGGCATCGGAGCTGTGAAAGAGATTCCAGAATTTCTTCAGGAAACGGCTGGTGCCTTCGATGCCGTTCGTGTCCCATGGCTTGCTCTGCTCCAAGGGGCCGAGGAACATCTCGTATAGGCGAAGTGTGTCGGCGCCGTACTTCGAAATGATGTCGTCGGGGTTCACCACGTTGTACTTCGACTTGGACATCTTTTCGACTTCACGAATGCACAGAAAGGTCCCATCTTCCTCTGTGATGAAGCGCACATTCTTTTCTGAGCCGATTCTTTCCTTATCGAGCTTGAATGACTCCATGTCAAGGTCGTCCTTCAACCCAACGAATCTTACATCCGCGTATGATCTCGCAACGCTGATATCGGTCACCTCAGAAGTAAAGCCATGGTTCAACTCGGCGAATATTTTTTGAACTAAACCATAGTCGGCAGCGTTGGCCATTGAGTAGTACGCCCTTGTTGAGATGTACAGGCTGGGGAAAACTTCAACATCACCTTCGTAAGAAGCACCATACACCGACCACACTTTAGCTGACACCCCTTGTATCATCCCCTGATTCACCAACTTCTTCGCCGGTTCATCAAAGGGCAAGTAGCCGCGGTCGTGCAGGAACTTGGTCCAGAAGCGGAAGTAGAGCAAGTGGCCGGTGGCGTGTTCGGCGCCGCCCATGTACAGGTCGATCTGCTGCCAGTAGTTGATGGCCTCCGGCGATGCGAAGCGGCCTTCGTTCTTCGGGTCCATGTAGCGCAGGAAGTACCAACTACTGCCCGCCCAGCCGGGCATGGTGGTGGTCTCCAACGGATGACCGTTGTAACTCCAATCCTTCGCGCGCGCCAGCGGTGGTTCACCATCCTCGGTGGGCAGGAATTTGTCCACTTCGGGTAGCACAAGTGGTAGTTCGCTTTCCGGAAGCGGGTAGGGGATATCGTCCTTGTAATAGATCGGGATCGGCTCACCCCAATACCGCTGGCGACCGAAGGCGGCATCGCGCAAGCGGAAATTGATGCGGCCTTCACCGGCGTTCAGTTTCTCCAGTTCCTGGATCGCACGTCGAACCGCATCGGGCACTTTCAAGCCCTTCAGAAATCCTTCGCTGCAGATCGTCGCGTCCTTGCTCTCATCGGCACCCTGCTCGATGTCCGCGCCTTCCGTCACCGCGATGATCGGCAAATCGAAATGCTTCGCGAAGCGCCAGTCGCGCTGATCGCCGCCGGGCACAGCCATCACCGCACCGGTGCCGTATCCGGCGAGAACGTAGTCGCCGACCCACACAGGTATGTCCGCTCCGGTGAACGGATGCTTGGCGTAGGATCCGGTGAACACACCGCTCACCTTGTCCACTTCGGCCTGACGCTCACGTTCGCTTCGATTGCTGGCGGTCTTCACGTAGGCTTCCACCTCCGCGCGACGATCATCCGTGGTGTACTTGCCCACCAACACATGTTCCGGTGCGAGCGTGATGAAGGTGACGCCGAACAAGGTGTCGGGCCGCGTAGTGAAGACCTCGATGACCTCACCCCCGGCCCCTCTCCCGGGGAGAGGGGAGGAATGCTCCTTGTCCGACAGTTCTACATCATCCTTGTTGAAGTCAGGTCGGGCGTCCAACTCTTCGATGATCTTCCGTTTGACCTCTTGAGGATCGCTCAAGACTTCTTCATTTCTGAACCGGATCACCTTGAACCCTTCTTCGCCGAGTCGAAGTGTCCGCAACGCATCCTCGTCCTTTTGAAGATCATGGATATCGCCGTCCACTTCGATGACCAACTGCTTCGGGAGAGAAACGAAGTCAACGATGAACGTATCGATGATATGCTGGCGACGTATCCGACCTCCGGTGGCATTGCCTCGGATCACCTGCCATAGCCGGTCCTCCGCTTCGGTCGGATTGTGGCGCATGTCCTTTGCACGTACAATGAGCTTGGACCAGATGAAAGAGTTCGCGGACTCTCGAAATCGGTTGTCGCCGGGTATTGTTCCCCTCTCCCCGGGAGAGGGGCTAGGGGTGAGGTCGCTCTTGATCTCGAAGCGCACACTCGCTCCCTCGCTTCGCCCGATCCAATTGCGCTGCGCTTCTTTCATCGATGTGCTCCAGTCGAGCGCATCGAGTCCATCGAGCAAGCGTTGCGCGTATGCGGTGATGCGCATGCTCCACTGCGGCATGCGTTTGCGCTCCACGGGGTGACCGCCGCGTTCGCTCACGCCGTCCTTCACTTCATCGTTGGCGAGCACGGTGCCGAGTGCCGGGCACCAGTTCACCCACGCATCGCTGAGATAGGCGAGCCGGAAATGCTGCAGCACCATCTGCTTGGTGCGTTCTTCAAACGCCTTCCATTCCGCTGCAGAGAACTCGCCGACGAACTCCTCCACGTCACCGGTGAGAATGGTCGCATCCTGCCCCATGCAACCACGCTCTTCGAAGCGTGCGATCAGCTCCGCGATCGGCCGTGCCTTGTCCTGCCTCGCATCGTACCAACTTTCGAAGAGTTGCAGAAAGATCCACTGCGTCCACTTGTAGTAGTCGGGGTTGCTGGTGCGCACCTCGCGGCTCCAATCGAAACTAAAGCCGATGTTGTCGAGTTGTTCACGGTAACGCGCGATGTTCACCTCGGTGGTCTTTGCCGGATGTTGACCGGTCTGAATGGCGTACTGTTCAGCAGGCAATCCGAACGAATCGTAGCCCATCGGGTGCAACACGTTGTAGCCGCTGTGTCGCTTGTACCGTGCGACGATATCGCTGGCGATGTAACCTAGCGGGTGCCCGACGTGCAAGCCGGCGCCACTCGGATAGGGGAACATGTCGAGCACGTAATACTTCGGCTTCGATGTGTCGTTCTCCACGCGGTAGGTGCCGCGGTCCTTCCACCGTTCGCGCCACTTCTTCTCGATGCCCTTGTGCTCGTAAGCCATTGTGCGGCGAAAGTACAGAGGCGCGGGAGCAGGGGCGGTAAGCAGGAGCAGGGGCAAGCAATTCATTTCAAGGCTGATGTTCACGTCTTCGGCAACGAAGCTGCCGCGACACATTCGTAGCCGCACACACTTGCCCCTGCTCCCGCCCCTGCCCCTTGAGTTCACCCCCGAACAACGATACACGACCTCCCAATTACATTCGCGCCGCAATGGGCATCGACCGCCAATTCAAGGCACGCACACGCACGGCCAGCGTGAGCACGGTGATCGGGATCACACTGGTGTTGGTGATGCTCGGTGTGCAAGGCTTCATCCTGTACAATGGCAAAGCGTTGGAGCGCAGCTTCAAGGAGGACATGGTGATGCAGGTTTTCCTGAAGCGGCAGTTGAAGGAGGCGGATGTGATGCGCTTCCGGAAGGAGTTGGATGCTGAAGCCTTCACCCGACAGACCGAATACGTTTCACCGGAGGAAGCGGCTGAGACGCTGAAGAAGGATCTCGGCGAGGATTTTTTGGAAGTGCTCGGAGGTGTGAGCCCGATCGATCCGAACATCCAATTGAAAGTGTCCTTGGCCTACGCCGAACCGGACAGCTTGCGCTGGATCGCCGAGAGCTTGCGCAAGGATGAGCGCGTGAGCGAAGTGGTGTACAACGTGGAAGCGGTGGAGAACCTCAACGCCAACTTCGTCACACTGAACATCGGCGGACTGGTCTTTCTCGGCCTGTTGCTCTTCGTTGCCGTGGCACTGATCAACAACACGATCCGCCTAGCGATCTACAGCAAGCGTTTCGTGATCCGCACCATGCACCTGGTCGGGGCCACGCGCTGGTTCATCAAAAGGCCGTTCCTCATGAGCGGCCTGTGGCAAGGGCTTGTGGCCTCCATGTTGGCCGTGGGCGTGCTGGTCGGCTTGGCCCAACTGGCGAAACGGTACGTGCCCGCTCTTCTCGAACATACCGATGCGCTTTCCATGGCGATGTTGTTCGGTGCGGTACTGGTGGTGGGCCTGCTCATCGCGCTGGCATCCACCTGGTTCGCGGTGGGCCGCTACATTCGCATGGATCACGAGACCATCCACTGGAGCTGATCGATCAACATGGCAAAGAAGGACCACTTCGAGGATATGGCGTTCACCGCCATCAATTACAAGTTGATGCTCATCGGCCTTGCCATCGTGGTGGTGGGCTATGTGCTCATGAGCGGTGGTGGCAGCGGCGATCCGAACGTCTTCGATGAATCGGAGATCTTCAGCCCACGGCGCATCACCGCGGCCCCGATCATCACGCTGATCGGCTACCTCTTCGTGGTCTACGCGATCATGAAACGCGACTACAGCAAGTAGTCATCGTCCATGACCCTGATCCAGGCCATCATCCTCGCCATCATCGAGGGGATCACCGAGTTCCTACCGCTCTCCAGCACCGGTCACATGATCATCGGGTCCACCATCATGGGGATCCAGCAGGATGAATTCGTCAAGCTCTTCACCGTCGCCATCCAGTTCGGAACGATCCTGAGCGTGGTCGCGCTCTACTGGAAGCGTTTCTTCCAAAGCATCGACTTCTACCTGAAGCTCCTTGCTGCATTCATACCGGCCGTGATCGTCGGCCTGCTCTTCAAGGAACAGATCGATATGCTCCTGGAGAACGTGTTCGTGGTCGGCGTGATGCTGCTCGCGGGTGGCGTCGTCTTCCTCTTCATTGATCGTTGGGCACCTGGAGGAAGTGAGGAGGATGAGCAACGACCGATCAGCTATGGGCGCGCAACGATCATCGGAGTATGGCAATGCCTCGCCGTAGTCCCCGGCGTGTCGCGGTCAGCGGCCACCATCATCGGTGGCATGACCCAAGGCCTCACGCGAAAGACCGCTGCCGAGTTCAGTTTCTTCCTGGCTGTACCGACGATGTTCGCGGCCACGGTGAAGTCGATGTACGACTATGTCCACGACGGTGGGCAGTTCACGGCGGAGCATTGGAAGCTTTTCGCGGTCGGTAACGTCGTGGCCTTCATCGTCGCGGTCATCGCCATCCGCTCCTTCATCGCCTTCCTGAGCAAGCATGGCTTCAAAGCCTTCGGCTGGTACCGGATCGTCGTCGGCGGCATCATCGTGGCGCTGTACCTTTTGGGTGTGCCCATGCAGATGCTCTGATCCGGAGGATGATCACGGACCACACATTCGACCCCGATGGCGGTGGATTGATCCTGGTCGATAAGCCGCTCGGATGGACCAGCCATGATGCGGTGAACAAGATCCGCGGTGCCATGCGCAGTGTGGTGAAGCGCCGCAATTTCAAGGTCGGTCATGCAGGCACATTGGATCCGCTGGCAAGCGGTCTTTTGATCATCGGCTACGGTCCGGGTACGAAGGAGTTGCAAGCGCTCACCGGTCTGGAGAAGACCTACGTGGGGACGATCACGCTGGGGGCCACCACACCGAGCTACGACCGGGAGACGGAACCGGAACCCGCAGGTCCTTGGGAGCATTTGGATGAAGTAGCGATCAACGCGGCCTTCGCGGGTTTTCGTGGGAAGTCGATGCAACGTCCGCCGAACTTCTCGGCCAAACGCGTCGAGGGCGAGCGCGCTTATTGGATGGCGCGTGACCCGGAGCGCGCCGAAGCGGTGGAGATCCCGGCGAGGGAGGTCCATATCCTGGCACTGGAGATCATCTCCATCACCGGTCCGGAAGTGCAGTTCGAAGCCCGCGTGAGCAAGGGCACGTACATCCGCTCGCTGGCGCACGACATCGGGCAGGCCCTTGGTTGTGGTGCCTATCTCAGCGCTTTGCGGCGCACGGCCATCGGTCCGTACCGGGTGGAGAATGCCTTTCCACCGGTCGAATGGTCCCAGCACATCGCCCCGGTTATCAACAGGGGTTCATAACCCGCCGCCAAAAGATCCGTTCGCGGGGCCGGAAACGCGGCAAAGCCTTGTCCATCTAGGGCTTTGACGAAGGCTTCCACATGAGCCTATCTTCGGCGCCCCGAAACCCCGGCGAGGCCCCGTAAGACCCCGCACCAGCCCATGAAACTTACTTCCTTCAAGTTCAACCTCCCCAAGGAGCAGATCGCGCTATATCCCACCAAGGACCGCGACGGCAGCAAATTGATGGTCCTGCACCGCAAGGACGGGAAGATCGAGCACAAGAAATTCAAGAACGTCCTCGACTACTTCGATGAAGGTGACACCTTCATCCTGAACAATACGAAGGTGTTCCCGGCCCGTATGTGGGGCAACAAGGAGAAGACCGGCGCGAAGATCGAGGTGTTCATGCTGCGCGAATTGAACCGCGATAGCCTGCTGTGGGATGTGATCGTGGATCCGGCCCGGAAGATCCGGATCGGCAACAAGCTCTACTTCGGCAAGGACGATGAGTTGGTGGCCGAGGTGATCGACAACACCACCAGCCGAGGCCGTACGCTCCGTTTCCTGTTCGACGGCACCTACGAGGAGTTCAAGCGCACCATCACCGAAATGGGTGAGACCCCGCTGCCACGCTACATCCGTCGCGAGACCGAGGCCAGCGACGCCGAGCGCTACCAGACCATCTATGCCAAGGAGGAAGGCGCCGTTGCCGCGCCGACCGCAGGTCTGCACTTCAGCCGTGAACTGATGAAGCGCATGGAGTTGAAGGGGATGACCTTCGCCGAGGTGACGCTTCACGTCGGTCTGGGCAGTTTCCGCCCGGTGGAAGTGGAGGACCTCACCAAGCACAAGATGGACAGCGAGCAGGTGATCATCTCCCGCGAAGCGTGCAACACCGTGAACCTGGCGAAGGACACCAAGAAGCGTGTCTGCTGCGTGGGCACCACCACTATGCGCGCCATCGAGAGCAGCGTGAGCACGGAGAACCACATGAAGCCCTACAACGGCTGGACGAACAAGTTCATCTTCCCGCCTTACGACTTCAGCATCGCCGACAGCATGATCACCAACTTCCACATGCCCGAGAGCACATTGCTCATGCAAGTGGCCGCCTTCGGAGGTTACGAGCACGTCTGGAACGCTTACAAGGTGGCCATCAAGGACAAGTACCGCTTCTTCAGCTATGGGGATGCGATGTTGTTGATCTGATCCGAAGAGCACCGCAGAGTCGCCAAGTCGCGGAGGTCGCCGAGCAATTCTTGCTGTCATCGTTTGCGCTTGAGTTCGTACTACTTGTACATCTCTGCGTTCTTTGCGTCTCCGCGCCTTTGCGGTGAATCCCATGCAACACTCCACCATCATCGTAGCCGGCGGCAGTGGAAAGCGATTGGGCGGTCCGGTCCCGAAGCAGTTCCAGAGCGTGAAGGGCCGTCCGCTGTTGATGTGGACGATCGAAGCGTTTCATGCCTTCGATCCAACCATGCCCTTGATCGTGGTATTGCCCGCGATCCACTTCGACATCTGGAAAGCGCTGTGCATGGGGGATCGTTTCTTCATCGAACATCAGGTCGTGGCCGGTGGTGAACAACGCTACCACAGTGTGAAGGCCGGATTGGAGAAGGTGGAAGGGGATGGACTTGTCGCCGTACACGATGGCGTGCGGCCTTTGGTGAGCAAGGAATTGATCGGTCGTTGTTTCGAAGCCGCGGATAGGTCCGGTGCAGCGATCCCGGTTGTTCCGGTTGTCCCGAGCATTCGCGAAACCACCGCCGATGGAAGCCGCGCGTTGGACAGGAGCAAGTTGCTGGCGGTGCAAACGCCGCAATGCTTTCACGTCGATCTACTTCGCAAGGCTTTCGAGTTGCCCTATGATGCCAGCTTCACCGATGAGGCCACGATGGTGGAGCGCTTAGGGGTGAAGGTGAGTTTGGTGGAGGGGGAGCCGGAGAATTTCAAAGTGACCACCGCGACGGATCTGAGAATGGCGGAGGCCCTTCTTGCCTAAGCCTACCTTTCAACATGGCCGCAACAACCGATATTCGAACATTCTCGCAAGAAGAGGTGAAAGCCCTCGTCGCTGACATCGGCGAGAAGCCTTACCGCGCCAAGCAACTCTGGGAGTGGCTGTGGATGAAGCGCGCGCACTCCTTCGATGCGATGAGCGATCTGCCGAAAGCATTCCGTGCGCAACTCGCAGAGCGAACGGTGTTGCGTCCGCTGGTCATCGCCGAAGAACAAGTGAGCAAGGACGGCACCGTGAAGTGCGCCTTCAAGACCTTCGACGGTCACGTGGTGGAAGGCGTGCTCATCCCCTCGCCGAAACGACTGACGGCGTGTATCAGCAGCCAGATCGGATGCAGCCTCACGTGCTCGTTCTGTGCCACGGGTAAGCTCAAGCGGATCCGCAACTTGGAGGCTGCTGAGATCGTGGACCAGGTGGTGCTCCTCGATCAGCTCGCGCACAAGTACCACAAGCAAGGCTTGACGAACATCGTGTACATGGGCATGGGCGAACCCTTGCTCAATTACGCGAACACCATGCGCAGTGCGGAGCGCATTTCCGCAGAGGATGGCCTCGGCATGGGCGCGCGACGACTCACGGTGAGCACGGCCGGCATCGCCAAGATGATCCGCAAACTGGCCGATGACGGCGCGCGTTTCAACCTAGCGCTATCGCTGCACGCCACCACCGATGCCAAGCGCGATCGGATCATGCCGATCAATGAAGAGAACAGCTTAGCCGAGTTGAAGGACGCCCTGCGTTATTACACGCGGGTCTCGCGACGTGATGTCACCTTCGAGTACATCCTGCTGCGTGGCTTCAACGATTCGATGCAGGACGCACAGGAACTCGTGCGTTACGCCAGCGACGTACACGCGAAAGTGAATCTGATCGAGTACAACCCGATCGATGATGGTGGTTTCGGAAGAACCGATACCAAGGATGCCGAGGCCTTCCAGCAACACTTGGAGCGGAAGGGCATCATCACACGCATTCGCCGCAGTCGTGGTCGCGACATCGATGCAGCCTGCGGCCAATTGGCGAACAAGAACCGACCTGCGGAGAAGGAAGGCGAGCGCGTGATGAAGTAGTTGGGGAACGGCGAGTTGAAAGGCGGCGAGCGGCAAGTTGCTTGAAGGTGACATTCACTTGCCGCTCGCCGCTTACGACATAGGACTTCCTCAGAATCCCAGTCCCAACTTCAGCCCTAGAAAAAAGGCCGGCACATTGTCGCTCTTCTCCGTGACCGTGTATGAGTATTGGTCTGTCATGAGGTCGTGGTTCTCGTTCACGATCACGCTGTTGCGCGCGCGAAAGGCCACGCCGCCATAGAAGTCGAGCAGCCAGTTGTTGCTGTAGGCCAGGGTCTGGTAACCCGCGTAGAGGCGCACATCATTGTAGGTGCGCGTATCGCGGTAGGTCGCATCGATGAACTGCCCATCATCACCCTTCGCGCGGATGTCCTTTGCGTAGACCAAGTGGGCGTATTCGAGTTGCATGTACGCCCCTTGTGGTTCGAGGTCATCCGCCAAATACCACCGTGCGCCCATGTGATAGCTCAGGTTGGGAATGACCTCCGTGCCCGCGCCGAAATCATCGGCATCATCGCCGACGAAGGACAACGCGAGGTAATTCCGCAGCGTGATGCCAAGGCCCAACTCCAAACTCAGTTTGGGTGTCAACGCGTGCTCATAATAGATGGGGATCTCACCGCGGAAGAACAACAACGGATTGATCTTGAATGCGTTCTTCACGCAGTCCACTGTGTCGAACTGTGCCGCCAACCGTTCCTTGTACAGCACCACTTGCGTGCGCTTCTTCGGCGCTTTGCGATCCTGCGCGATACCCACTGAAGTGAAGAGCGCCAAGCATGCAACGAGAAGGATCCGGGACAGGGTGATGGAACGCATGGGATCGAAAGGTAGGCGGCGGTGGCCGACTTTCTTGCGGACGAGAAGGTGCCCTCCGGGTTGTCCCGTAGGCGGCTTCTTGTGGCCCATCTTTGCGCAATGCCGTCCCTTGCCGATATCCAGCGGCCCATCGCCGCGGAACTGAAGGAGTTCGAGCCCCGGTTCCGCGAAGCGATGCGTAGCCGGACAGCGTTGCTGGACCGCATCATGCACTACATCGTGCGCCGCAAGGGCAAGCAGATGCGGCCCATGTTCACGCTGCTCAGCGCGCGCCTTTTCGGCCCGGTCACCGAAGGCGCCTTCACGGCAGCGAGCCTGATCGAACTCCTTCACACAGCCACACTCGTTCACGACGATGTGGTGGATGGCAGCCCCATGCGGCGTGGCTTCTTCAGTATCAATGCGCTGTGGAAGAACAAGATCGCGGTGCTTGTGGGCGACTATCTGCTCAGTCGCGGTTTGTTGCTCGCGGTGGACAAGGGTGAGTTCGAGTTGCTGCGCATCGTAAGCCGCGCCGTGCGCGAAATGAGCGAAGGTGAATTGCTCCAGCTCGAGAAGACGCGCTCGCTCAACTTCAACGAGGAGATCTACTTCGACATCATCCGACAGAAGACGGCGAGCCTCATCGCCGCCTGCTGTGCGTGTGGCGCAAGTGCCAGCGGTCGTTCCGTGGATGAGATCGAACGCATGCGGCAGTTCGGCGAGTTGGTCGGCATCGCCTTCCAGATCAAGGATGATCTCTTCGATTACGGCAGCGGACTCGACATCGGCAAGCCCAGCGGACTCGATATCAAGGAGAAGAAGTTGACGCTACCGCTCATCCACGCGTTGCAGAAAGTGGACAAGACCGATCGTCGCTTCATGGTACACACCGTGAAGAACAAGAGCGATGATGGCCCCGCCGTGGCGCGCGTGATCGAGTTGGTGGTGCAGGCCGGTGGCATCGCACACGCCACGCGATGCATGTACGACTACCGCGACCGTGCCATCGCCGTGCTGCACACCTTCCCGCAGAACGATGCCCGTGATGCACTGGAAGGCCTCGTCCAACTGACCGTGGAGCGAACCAAGTGACCCATGAACCGACTCGTATTCATCCTTCTCTTCTTCACGCTGATCGCGTGTGATCGTCCTGCTGACCCCAGTTCGGTCGTTGACTCAGTGAAGGATCCCGTCGCCGCAGCCAGCGCTCCGGTCCACCGGATCGTTCACCTCCCCGACAGCGGCCGCATGGAAGGTGATGAGATCAACGGGAAGCGTGAAGGACCGTGGGCCTCTTATTTCAAGAGCGGCGGGGTGTGGAGCCGAAGCACGTTCGTGAACGGTTTGGAGGAAGGCCCCACCGAGGTCTTTCATGAGAACGGCATGACCTATTACACCGGCTACTACCTGCACGGAACGCCCTTCGCCGAGTGGACCTTCTTCGACCTGCACGGCAAGGAACTGAAGCGGGTGATGTATGATAGCATGGGGGTGGTTGTTCGTTGATCGGTGTTGGTTGTTCGTGGGATCCACCACGGATCTTCAATGTGGCTTCAGTGTTCATCATGCTGGAACTCAGCGGTCCGGCTTGATCCCGATCCCTCGCGGTAATTCACAATGCACGTTCCTCAACGAGTGATATCAACAACACATGCCTGGCCCATCCTCGCGGGATAAATTCACGCCCCCGATGAATGCAGTCGGCAGTTGGCAGTAGCCAGTTCGATCGTCATTGCTGCCAACTGCCGACTGCCGACTGCCAACTGCCTACTGCCCGCTGCCAACTTCCCCCATGATCACCCCCCAAGCCATCCAGTCCGTGAAGGACGCCATGCGCGTGGAAGAGGTCGTGGGCGAATTCGTTTCGCTCAAGCGCAAGGGGCCGCGCTACCTCGGGCTCTGTCCGTTCCACAACGAGAAGACGCCTTCGTTCAACGTCAGTCCGAACCTGGGCATCTACAAATGTTTCGGGTGCGGCGAAGCAGGCGATGCCATCACCTTCCTCACGAAGCACGAGCACCTTAGTTACGTGGAGGCGATCCGGTGGCTGGCGAAGCGCTACAACATCGAGGTCACGGAGGAGGAGCAAACGCCCGAGCAACAGGTTGAACACAGCGAGCGCGAGAGCCTCGCCGTGGTGCAGCAGTGGGCGTTGAACTGGAGCGTGGATCAGCTCTGGAACACCGACGAGGGCAAACGCATCGGCCTTTCGTACTTCCACGAACGCGGCTTTTCCGACGCCACCATCAAGGCCTTCCAACTCGGCTATGTACCGGAGCAGGGCAACGCCTTCGCGTACGCGGCACAGGCCAACGGCTTCAACCCTGAAATACTGGAGAAGGCCGGGTGGATCAAACGCCGCGAGGACGGCACCGGCACCGCGTGGGATTTCTTCGCTGGTCGAGTCACTTTTCCGATCCTCGGCCTCAGCGGACAACCCATCGGTTTCGGTGCGCGCACGCTGAAGAGCGACAAGAAACTCCCGAAGTATTTCAACAGCCCGGAGAGCGTCCTCTACAACAAGAGCCGCTCGCTTTACGGCATCGCGCAAGCGAAGAAGAGCATCGTGGAGCAGGGCCTCTGCTACCTCGTGGAGGGCTACACCGATGTGATCAGCTTGCACCAAGCGGGTATCACCAACGTGGTGGCCAGCAGCGGCACCAGCCTCACCGAGGAGCAGGTGCGCTTGATCAAGCGGTACGCGCCGGTGGTCACCATTCTCTACGATGGCGATGCGGCGGGCATGAAGGCGAGCCTGCGTGGCATCGACCTCGTGCTGAAGGAAGGCCTTAACGTCAAGGTCGTCACCTTCCCCGAGGGCGAGGACCCCGACAGCTTCGCGAAGAGCCACAGCAGCAGTGAAGTGCGCGCACACCTCACCGACACCGCGCAGGATTTCCTCGTCTTCAAGGCCGCGCTGCTCATGGCCGATGTCGGCGATGACCCGGTGAAGAAGGCCGCGGCGATCCACGAGATCGTGGAGAGCATCGCACTGGTGCCGGACCACGTGTTGCGTTCGCTCTACCTGCAGCAATGCAGTCGGATGCTCGGCGTGAACGAGCAAGCGCTCGTGAGCGAGATGAACAAGGTGCTGCGCAGGCAGTACCGCAAGCAAGGCCCGGATCATGCGGCAACCGAAGAGCTTATCTCACCCGAGCTCGCCGCGCCGCAACCCGAGGTGGAGGATCTGGGCACATTCCCACAGGAGCGCGAATTGATCAGGATCCTACTGGCTTACGGTCACGAGCGCATTACCGTTCCCTTCGTCACTGAAGAAAGGGAACAACAGGAAGAAGAGATGAGTGTTGCGGAAGCAATGTTCGAAGTTCTCGCGGTGGACGACCTGCTTTTGGACAATCCGCTCTATAAAGAAATTTACTTGCACTACCGCCATGTGAGCAATCTCGGCACGAGCATCGGTGAGACCTATTATGTTGCACACGAGCGCAAGGACTGGCAGGAAGCCGCGATCGAGGTGCTTGCGGAGAAGTACGTGCTCAGTCACAACTGGATGGATCGGCACCGGATCTATGTCAAGCGTGACAAAACAGATCTGCTCAGGGCGCTTACGTATGCCATCAACGGCTTGAAGCTAAAGCGCGTCACGCGGATGTTGACAGCACTGTCGAATGATATTGGCATGGCAGCGTATGAGAACGTCGGTCCTTTGATGAAGGAGAAGATCCATCTACAGAAGATCAGGGGGCAGTTGGCGGAGATCATGGGTAGACCTATTCCGGTGTAGTAGCCGAATACCTTCGCCCTATGCCCGCCGACCACGCGCACGCCCACCACGCGGGTCATCCGCACGACCACGCCCACGCGCACGTGAGCGCGGCCAGTGCCCACGCGCTTCGCCTCGCCTTCTTCGTCAACCTCGCATTCACCATCGTGGAGGTCATCGGCGGGTGGTGGACCGGCAGCATCGCGGTGCTCACCGATGCCATGCACGATGCGGGCGACTGCTTGGTGCTCGGCACCGCGTGGTACTTGCAGCGCATCGCGATGAAGGACCGTGACACGCAGTACAGCTATGGCTACGGGCGTTACAGCATGCTGGGCGGATGGCTCACGAGCGTGGTGCTCATCGCGGGTGCGATCGCCATGCTCGTGGTGAGCGTTCCGAAGTTGTGGGAGCACTCGTCGCCGAACTCGTTGGGCATGATCGGTATGGCGATCTTCGGTTTGGCGATGAACGGCTTCGCGGCATGGAAGCTCCACGGCGGCGCGACGTTGAACGAGCGTGGCGCGTACCTGCACTTGCTGGAGGATGTGCTCGGCTGGGCGGCGGTGCTCATCGGGGGCATCGTCATCCACTTCTTCGGGTGGAGCATCGTCGATCCGATCCTCAGCATCGTGATCAGTTTGTACATCCTGTTCAACGCGGTGGGCACCTTGCGGAAGGGCACGGGGATCCTCATGCAGGAGATCCCGCCGGGCATCGATCAGGAAGCCGTGCATGCGAAGTTGATGGCGATCCCGCACGTCGCCGATCTGCACGACCAGCACACGTGGACGCTGGATGGTAGCTACATCGTACACACGGTACATGTCGTCGTCGGCGATGTGGACCTGAAGTCTGCGCTGGAAGTGAAAGCCCAAGCCCGCGATGCGTTGATGGACATGGGCATCCACCACGCCACCATCGAACTGGAATGGGCCGATGAGCAATGCGGCCTACAACACCATTGACCCATGCGCAAGGCCCTTTTCCAACTGCTCGCGCGCCTCAACAAGCTGCTCCTTCCGAAGCTCTGGCACAAGGACCTCACACGCTTGAGCAAAGCGCAGAAGGCGATCGTGGGCTGGCGGATCTGGGTGACGAAGAACGCGCTGTAAAGGCTACTGTACCGCAAAGGGCACGAAGGACGCAAAGTGGAATGCCGTTCTGCCGGGATGAGACAGCGATGGATCCGGAAGTCCGCGACGCTACCGTATTTCTTTGTGCTCTTCGTGTCCTTTGCGGTATTCTTCCTACGGGATCCACTTCCCTTTCCCGAAATCCGGCTTCCGCTTTTCGAGGAATGCATTGCGGCCCTCCTTCGCTTCATCGGTCATGTACGCGAGGCGCGTGGCTTCACCGGCGAAGACCTGTTGGCCCACCATGCCGTCATCGGTGAGGTTGAAGGCGAACTTGAGCATCTTGATCGCCGTGGGTGATTTCGCGAGGATCTCCTGCGCCCACTCCCACGCGGTGCTTTCCAATGCGGCGTGCGGCACGGAGGCGTTCACCATGCCCATCTCGTACGCGCGATCGGCGGTGATGTCGCGACCAAGAAAGAAGATCTCCCGCGCGCGTTTCTGGCCGACCATCTTCGCGAGGTAAGCGCTGCCGTAACCACCGTCGAAGCTCGTCACATCGGCATCGGTCTGTTTGAAGAGCGCGTGTTCTTTGCTCGCGATGCTGAGGTCGCACACCACGTGCAGGCTGTGTCCGCCGCCCACCGCCCAACCGGGGATCACCGCGATGACCACCTTCGGCATGAAGCGGATGAGGCGCTGCACCTCGAGGATGTTCAGGCGCGGCATGCCTGCTTCGTCCACGTAGCCTTGGTGTCCGCGGTTGCGTTGATCGCCGCCGCTGCAAAAGCTCCACACGCCATCCTTCGGACTCGGTCCTTCCGCACTGAAGAGCACCACGCCGATGTCGGTATCCTGGTGCGCGTCGTGGAAGGCACTGAGCAATTCGCTCACCGTATGCGGGCGGAATGCATTGCGCACTTCGGGGCGGTTGAACGCGATGCGCGCCACACCGCCGCTCTTGCGGTAGGTGATGTCGGTGAATTCCTTCGCTGTGCGCCAATCCGGTTTCGGAACGGCGGACTTCATGCGGGCTTTGGTCATGGATGATCAGGGGATCGGCCGCAGAGGCGCGGAGGCACAAAGGAACTCAAGCCGACCTCAATGGGCTCTCTGCGTCTCTGCGCCTCCGCGGCCAAGAACGAATGCCGCACACGCCACCGCGATGAACAGCACCGGAAGCGTGTAGCGCTCCTCCACGCCGCGCTGCACGTAGGCGAGGTAGCCGACGTACGCGCACGCACCCCACGCGCACCAACGCAGCGGCGATGGAACGCGAAGCAGCGCAGCGAGCAGCACGGCGATCATCAACGCGACGTGCAGGATCGCGGAGCACCAGCGCAGGAATTCCATCAACGGCTTTCCGCGCAAGGTGCGTTGGAACAGGATGAGGTTCAGGTTCGAGTGGGCGACGAGATCGCGAAGCACATGCAACGGAACGAACGCATGATGATGGAGAAGATGCGAACCGCGCCATTCGGAAGTGATGCGTTCGAGCGTTCGTTCGATCTCTTGTTCGGTCGGCGAAGTATGCTTCAGTGTTCGATCAGCACCGATCAACGCAGGGGCGAGTTCCGTGCAGTTGAACCGCTGCCAACGGTGGAACGCATCGCGCAGCTCCGCCTCCTGTTGCGTGGTGAGCGAACCCGACGGTGCGAGTTGGATGAACTGTGCGGCATACACGCTGGACGTATCGCACACCATCGCTGCGCGGAAGGCCGGTTCGATCACGCCGTGGAATTGATCGCCACGCGCGCCCCAGCTTTTCGCCAGCTCCCAGAACGCGCCATGCACCGGACGATTGATCCCCGGCTCGTCCGCGCGATACACCGGGTGCAGACCCACGGGTTCGCCGCTCATGATGCTATTACGTACCCACCAGATCGCGGTCGGTGCGAGCACAAGCACGACCATGAACGCAACGCGCGGGAATGATCGCCAGAGCAGCCAAGCAGTGGGGATCACCGCCGCACCGACCCACACCAGTGCCGGACGCGTGAACACCAACAAGGCCCAGATGACCGCCGCGAACACCAACCACTTCGTGGATCGCGTCGTGTAGGCGATCAATGATCCGCAGAGCACGGCGAGCGAGAGCGCAGGCGTCACGCCCTCCGTGAGCGTGTGGAAGAGGAAGCCGTGGAAGGTCGGCATCACCACGAAGAGCAGACAGAGTGTCCATCGGATCAGCGGAGCGATGTCATGCATGCGAAGCGTTTCCCACAGCAGCGCGACGGCCAGCGCATAGAGCATGCACTGGAACAGGATCAACAACCTCACCGAGGTCGTGGGCGGGAAGAAGAGCCGGGGCAGGAGGTACCACAGGCGATAGCCCGGCGCGCGCAGATCGGGCCGTGCAGGGAGCGCAGTGTTCACCAGGTCCGGACGATCGCCAAGCAGGGCATCCACCGCTTGCAGATAGGAAGCATCGTCCACGGCCATCACGGAACCGCCAGCGCTCACCTGTTGCGCGGTCATCGGATCGTGCAGCATCGCTTGGATGTTCCACCGGTTCCAACCCTGCGCGCATGCGAAGGCCACGAGGGCCAAGAACAGGTGCGTGCGATACCGTCGGAGCATGGTGCTAAAAGTAGACGGGTACGATCGCTCGGTTTGCAGGGGCGCGATGGCGTGTGCAGCTTGCACCCTCTCCTTGAAGGCATGGAACACGTGAAGCTGAATGAATGCGCGCTGATGATCGGGCTGCTCCTGAGTAACGCTGGGGTCGCGCAGGATGGAGGTGCGAAGCCGGAGAAACTTGCACGTTACGATGCGGCCGTGGAAGCGATCATCGTTCCGAATGATGATCCGCGTTACGCGGAGTTCAACCCTGCCGTGCATCGGCCGCGTGTGGTGATCCGCAACGATGGCAGCGATCCACTTCAAGGGATCTCCATCCAATACGGAACGGAGGGCTTTCGACAACGGATGTATGCCTGGACGGGACGACTGGCCACCGGATCAACAATAGAAGTTGAATTGCCGCACCTGATCGACATGACACCCGGGCTGAACACCTTCACCGTGAAACTCGGCGACCCGAACGGCCGCAAGGACAAGGACCCGGAGGATAACATCCGTAGCGTGCGATTCTCTCCGGCCGATCTGCTGGGCAGCCCGATCACCGTGCGCGTGCGAACCGGCGGTGCAGGTGGGTGGTTGCTCTTGGAAAGCACGCGCGGGCCGGTCCTGATGGAGCGCAGCTGGAGTGCTCGGGCTGACACCGTGTTGAGTCAAACCTTTCCGGTACCGAGCGGGAGCTACTTCCTTCAAGTGGTTGACAGTGTGGATGGCCAGCACGCAGCCGTGCGGGTATTCGACAACGGCGGTGCTTTGGTGAAGGCCATCCGGAGCAGTGCGCGGAAAGGGACCGTGTACCAGTTCCGTGTGGAAGCGAACCTACCGGGTTCCGCAACCTCTGTAACGGATGTGGCGCTGGTGATACTGCCCGGAAGAGGACAGGCCGTCATGGATGCATTCCTTGAGCACGACGGAACACTTCGTGTCACGAACCTCGAAGGGGTGGAGGTGATCAACACCCCGTTATCTCCGAGCGGAACGGTGCAACGGGTGGATCTTTCCGCGATGCCTGCCGGGACCTACACCCTGTTGGTGGAAGCGGAAGGAAGAGAAGTGTTCCGGGGAGAACTCCGGGTGGTGGGCGAGGTGCAGCGTTGATCCGGACGCCCCTACTTTCGCGGCCTGCTATCCCGGCCCCATAGTTCAATGGATAGAATAGGAGTTTCCTAAACTCTAGATCCAGGTTCGACTCCTGGTGGGGTCACCATTTCGCCGGGCATGGCCCGGGCGCCTCCTCCCCTCAACACCGCGCTGTGTGAAAGTGCGCCGCGTCCGCGCCGGGCGCGGGAAAGCACCCTTCTACCTTCGGCCGGGGCATACCTACGACCGTATGCCCTTAGCACCACATGCGCATTGTCGCGTCGGCCGTCCTGTTCCTCGCCCTCCTTCCGGGTGCGCTTGCGCAACCGCCCAATAGTGATTGTGCGAACGCTGCTCTGCTCTGTGCGCAGCAACCCATTGCAGGGAACAACACCGGAGCCACCGGCGTGCTGCCGGGCTTCTGTCCATCCACGGATCTGCTGCTCTGGTACACCTTCACGACGAACAGTGTGGGTGGGGTGGTGAACGTGGAGATCAGCGGGATCAACTGCCCGGTGGTGGCCGGGATGGATGACGAGTTGAGCGTGGTGGTCCTTGCCGGCAACGGTTCGTGTACACCTGCATCGTTCACTGCGGTCTCGGCCTGCACCCAAAGCGGTTCCCTCTTTTCCTCCACGACCCAAGCGCTCACACCCAACACGCAGTATTGGGTGGTGGTGGCCGGTGCCATGGGTGGTGGTGCCACCATCACGGCGCAATGCGGGTTCAACATCACGCTTTCCGGTCCGGGAATGAACATCGTGGGCGTGGATTTCGACGCCGGACCCGATGTGGAGATCCCGGAAGGCGGTGCCACCCAATTGCACGTGACCGGCGGAACCACCTATGCCTGGTCGCCCACTTCAGGCCTGAGCGGCAACTCCATTCCGGATCCCATCGCTAATCCGGCCAGTACCACCGCGTACGAGGTCACCACTGTCATCAATGGTTGCACGTATGTGGATACGGTGATCGTGGATATCATCCGTTTGATCGATCCGCCCAACACCTTCACGCCGAACGGCGATGGCATCAACGACGTGTGGGATGTCCCGGGTATCGTCGATTATCCGGGATCGGAGGTGCTGATCTACGATCGGTGGGGACAACGCGTGTTCTCCAGCAACGGCTACCGTGAACCGTGGGACGGAACGAACAAGGGCAGGCCGCTCTCCGAAGGGACCTACTACTACTACATCCAGTTGAACGAGCTCGAGGGTCGGTCCGCACCCTACTCGGGCTTCATCTCCATTGTCCGATGAGGCGTTATGCATTGCTCCTGATGATGCTGTCGGCGTTCGCCGCGCAGGGGCAACAGCTTTCGCAATACACGCAGTACGTGTTCAACCAGTTCAGCGTGAACCCGGCGGTGGCGGGTAGCAAGGACTGCTTGGATGTGCGCTTGGGTTACCGCAAGCAGTGGGTCGGGCTGGAAGGCGCTCCGGTGACCGGTTGGGCCAGCTTGCATGGCACGATCCGCGCGAAAGGCAAACCGTTCATGGCCAACAAGCACGGCATCGGGCTCTTCGTGGAAAGCGACAACGCGGGCAACTGGGGTTACACGCGCTTCCTGCTGGCCTATGCCTACCACATCCAGATGTCCGGTGATTACTTCCTCTCCATGGGCGCCTTCGGCGGCGTGCAACAGATGAAGTACGACTTCGGCAATTCCACCACCGTACAGTTCGATGATCCCGCACTGACCGGAAAGGCCAGTGCGGTGGTGTTCCCGGAGGTCACACCGGGGATCTTCCTCTACAACAAGCTCGCATGGGCCGGACTTTCCATGCACCAGGCGCTGGGCAACAAGATCAAGAACATCGGCTTGGATTCGAAGCTCGCACGCCAGTTCATGCTCTCCGGTGGATACAAGTATCGCATCGGCAAGAAGACGGCGTTGATCCCGAGCACCTTGTTGAAGTTCAGCAAGGGTGCACCTCCCGCATGGGATGTGAATGCCATGGTGGAGTACAACCGGAAGTTCGCCATTGGTGCCGGATACCGCGCCGGTGATGCGCTCACACTCCTGATGAAGGTCGGCTTCGCCAAGTATTTCCAGCTGGGATACAGCTACGATATCACCACCTCGAAACTGCGCACGGTGAGTTCCAACACCCACGAAGTGATCCTCTCGATCATGCCGTGCGGTAAGGAGGACCTCAGCCGGAAGATGATCAACTGCCCTGCCTTCGATTAAGAACGAACAATGGTCCATCCAGCACTCACCCGCAGCCTGCTCGTCGCATTCACGCTCTGCACCGGTGCAGCGGCCTTCGCCCAGAAGACCGCGCACAGCAGCTATCACTGGGTGGGAGGGGATGGGGCTTGGTCCGATGCCGCGCATTGGAGCCTCACAGCCGATGGGATCGGTGGCGCAGGTGTGCCACACGCCGGTGATGATGTCTTGATCGCGCCGACAGCGGGAACGACGATCGCATTGGAAGGCCGTGCGCGTTGCAGCGATCTGCGCGTGAATGGTGAAAGCGCGTATGTACACATCACTGGCGATGTGCGCGCGAGCGTGGAGATCGGTGGTGATTGGACATTGAAGGGAAGTGTGAACTGGGACCTGCGCGGAACGGTGAAGTTGGTTGGTGAGCGCAACGGTCGTGTGGTGGATCTGCGCGGCATACCGGTGCAGGGTCCGGTGCTGGTGGCTGGTGGCGGGAACTGGACCGTGATCAGTGACCTGGTGCTCGCGAATGGTGACCTCACCCTGCGCGAAGGTTCATTCCTAGCGACCGCCGGAAGTGTGAAAGCAAGGAACCTCTGTGCCGAAGGACGAGCGCCGAAGCAATTCGATGCGGGCCGATCGGTGGTCCTGTTGGATGTGGAGCCCGACCTGAACGCATTGTCCGGGATCGTACGATCCAACGGATCCACACTCGCTGTAGCCGGTGTCCGACGCGAGTGGGGCGAAGCGATCCCACCACCTGCCGATCCTGAGCGCGATGTGAATGTGTGCGGAACGGGAGCGGGTCAAACACCATTCACTGCGACCACTTCGGCACTGACGAATTTCAACGGATTCAATGTGCGCTGTCGTGGGCAATGCAATGCCACCATCACGGTGAACGTGACAGGGGGCATTGGTCCGTTCACCTACTCGTGGCTCTTCGGGGGTCCGGGCACCCAGACCTGGGTCGGCGCGTGCGGTGGGCCGCAAATTGTGGTCGTTACCGACCAAGGCCAGGGCATTTCGTGCGGGGTCTCGTTCAACGTTACGGAACCCGCGCCGCTCGGTGTGATCTTCTTCGGGCCTGGAACACCCCCGACATGCGCTGACGTGTGCAACGGTACACGGACCGCGCTGGCGATCGGTGGAGTGCCGCCACACGGTTATTCCTGGAACAATGGCGCCGGAACGAATTCGAGCTTCTCGCAACTTTGTGCGGGTATGAATTCCCTTCATATCACGGATGCGAATAATTGCACCTTCGATACCATCTTCACTTTCAACCTGCTGCCGATAACGCCGAACCTTACGTTCACCAACACCTCGTGCTTCGGGGACTGCAACGGCACGGGCACGGTGAACCCGGCTGGTGGTACGCCGCCCTTCACGATCACTTGGACACCCGCTCCGGCTGCTGGCCAGGGCACGCCGAACGCCACCGGATTCTGCGCCGGGAACCACAATGTGCTGATCGCGGATGCGAATGGTTGTGATACCATGTTGGTGTTCGAGATCGTGCAACCGCCGCCGATCATTCCCAACGCGCTGATCGTACATGCGAGTTGCTTCGGTGCTTGTGACGGCAGCGCGACGGTGACGCCGACGGGATCCCCGGGACCGTTCACCTTCACCTGGGCACCGCCGCCGGGTGGCGGACAGAACAGCGGCAGCGCGACAGGGCTATGCGAAGGAGCTTACACTGTCCTGATCACCGATCAGGTCAGCGGATGCGATACGCTCGTACCCATCGTAATTGATGCGCCTCCGGCCATTGATGTACAAGGCACCGTGACCGATGCCACATGCAGTGATGCGTGCAACGGATCCATCGTGATCACCATCGGAGGATCGTTCCGCCGTACTCTATTGTTTGGTCGCCGGTTCCTCCGGTCGGGCAAGGAACGGTGAATGTGTCCGGGCTATGTGCAGGGCCTTGTCAAGTGACCGTGACCACACCATCGGGCTGTGATACCACGGTGATCTTCATTGTGAATGCGCCACCTCCGCTTGATGTGTCATCCACCGTGACCGATGCTTCATGCGCCGGTGTGTGTGATGGCGAAGTGATCCTCGTGGTTACCGGTGGAGTGGGACCATACATGTACACATGGGCACCAGTGCCGGGTGCTGGGCAAGGAACACCATCGGTGACCGGACTCTGCGCCGGACCGGGAAGTGTGTTGGTGACCGATGCGAATGGATGTGATACACTGATCACGTTCACGATCAATGAACCGCCACCATTGGATGCCACACCGGATCACACGGACGTGACGTGCGGCGGTGCGTGTGATGGAACGGCCAGCGTATTGGTGAGTGGAGGTACATCACCGTACACCTATCTATGGTTGCCCGCTCCTGCTATTGGTCAGGGAACGAATTCGGCGAGCGGCTTGTGCGCTGGTCCGATCAGCGTGCTCATCACCGATGCACACGGATGCCCGCTCACTGTCCCCTTCACCATTCTTGATGCGGTGCCCATCACGCTTTCATTGCAAATCCTGCCAGCCTCTTGTCCGGGTGTGTGTGATGGCAGTGCCGGTGTGATCGCAGGTGGGGGAGTATCACCGTATACCTATGTATGGTCACCAGCGCCCGGTGGTGGACAGGGCACTCCGAATGTAACGGGACTTTGTCCGCAAGCCTATACACTCACCGTTGCGGATGCGCTGGGTTGTGATACCATGATCGCATTCACCGTACCCGCACCACCGCCGATCGTTGCGAGCGGATCGGTAACGGACGTGACCTGCGCTGGTGATTGCAATGGCAGCATCGTCCTCACGGTGAGCGGCGGGAACGGGACCTTCGGCTATGTGTGGACACCTGCCCCGCCGGTTGGCCAAGGAACAACCACAGCCTCCGGCTTATGCGCGGGCCCTTGGAGTGTGACGATCACCAGCGGGGCTTGCGATACCACGCTGACCTTCGAAGTTGATGAACCCCTGCCGCTAAATGCTTCCGTGACGACCACTGACCCGACCTGTGCCGGCCAGTGCGATGGTACGGGGACGTTGGTGATCACCGGCGGCACAGCGCCCTACGGAATGATATGGAACCCTGCGCCCGGCGGTGGACAAGGAACAGTGAACGCCACCGATCTCTGCCCGGGTAATTACAGCGTGACCGTGACGGATGCGGCCGGTTGCGATACCACGATCACCTTCACGATCAATGATCCGATCCCGATCGACCCGGCGTTGGTGACCACCCCGGCGAGTTGCGGTGGTGCATGTGATGGAACCGCTACTTCCACCGCGACCGGCGGAACGGGTCCTTACACTTATGACTGGCAACCGCCACCCGGTGGTGGACAGGGAACGCCTTCGGCGACCGGTTTCTGTCCCGGGGCCTATATGCTCACCATCACCGATGCGGTGGGTTGTGCGGTGGACTTCCCCTTTGCGATCAGCACACCGTCGGGTATCGATGCGGTGGCGACACCAACGCCCGCGAGTTGCGGGAATTCCTGTGATGGATCGATCGCCGTGGTGACCTCCGGAGGAGTGCCGGCCTATTCCTATTTGTGGACGCCGCAGCCGGGCAGCGGTCAGGGCACTCCGAATGCAGGTGGTCTGTGTCCGGGGATCTGGACCTTGCAGATCACCGATGCGGCACAATGCGATACGGTGTTGATGATCACGATCACCTCGCCTCCAGCGATCGTGCCGAATGAAAGCCACACGGATGAGAACTGCTTTGGCCCATGCAATGGAACCGCGACCGTCGCACCGACCGGTGGGCAAGCGCCATTCTCCTTCCTATGGACGCCGAACCCACCCGTAGGACAAGGAACACCGAGCGCCTCGAGTTTGTGTCCGGGCACGTGGTCCGTGTTGATCACCGACGCATCTGGATGCGACACCACGGTGGTCTTCGACATTCTGCCGAAGGTGCCGATCTCGGACAACCTGATCGTAACGCCTACGCCGTGCGCGAATACCTGTGAAGGGACGGCGACCGTTTCACCAAGCGGTGGTATTCCGCCCTACACCTACGTGTGGAGCCCGCCGCCACCGGTCGGACAAGGAACACCGACGGTCTCGGGTCTTTGCATCGGCCTGTGGACCGTTGAAGTGTTTGACGTTGTGGGGTGCCAAAGCTCCACCACATTCTTCTTGAACTCACCACCCCCGATCACCGGTGTGCCCACGACCACTCCGGAAACATGCGCTGGTGCATGCAGTGGAACCGCGACAATAGCTCCTGCGGGAGGAACGGGTAACATCAGCATCGACTGGCAACCAGCGCCGAGCGGCGGCCAGGGATCCACCACAGCTACTGGACTATGTGCGGGAGTGAATTACACCGTGACCCTTACGGATGACAACGGTTGTGTGGAGACCTTCCCCTTCACGATCCAGCCCTTCACCGCGATCCTTGCCAATAGCAGCAGCACACCGGTGAGTTGCAACGGTGTGTGCGATGGAACGGCGACCGTTGGACCGACAGGAGGGCAACCGCCGTACATCTATGTATGGTCGCCGGAACCGGGCACCGGCCAAGGAACTCCGATGGCCACCGGACTTTGCGCCGGTGTGTACACGGTGACGATCGCGGATCAAGCGGGATGCACGATCGACGCTGACATCCTCATCACCGGTCCGGATGCGATCGTCGATAATGCGACGGTCTCAGTGATCTCTTGCGCCGCGCAATGCAACGGATCCGTTCAGCTGGCACCGAGCGGTGGTGTTGGACCATACAGTTATGTGTGGTCGCCGGTTCCGCCGAACGGACAAGGACAGCCGAATGCAACAGGTCTTTGCGCAGGAACGTGGAACGTGACGATCACGGATGCGAATGGATGCACCGCACCGTTCAGTTACGTCCTCACGGAACCTTCGCCACTCGCCATCCTGGTGAGTTCCACGCCGAGCGAATGCCAGGTCTGCATCGGTACGGCTTCGGTGTTGGTGAGCGGTGGCACCTCGCCGTACGTGATCATCTGGACGAACGGACTGGGTGTGGTGATCAGCAATGACGCCGACCTGATCGACCTCTGCGCGGGGATCTACACCGTCCTGGTGGTGGATGCGAACGGATGCAGCGTGCAGCAAGCTGTCGCGATCACGGATTCCAATGGCGAAGTCCTGAGCACGACGAATGGAACGACATCGTGCCCGAACACGTGCGATGGGTCGGTAAGTGTGGACTTCAATTGTGCGGATCCCTTGTGCACCATTGCGTGGTTCGATGCGCAAGGGAATGATCTGGGTCAGAGCGGGAATGCGCTATCCGGTCTTTGTCCCGGGGACTACATCGTTCAGGTCACGAATGCTTCCGGGTGTGTGAGCATCGATACCGCAACGGTTGTTGCTCCTACACCAACCACTTTGCTTATCAGTTCATCGCCGGTGACGTGCGCAGGACTGTGTGATGGAACCGCCACAGTTGGAGTGAGTGGCGGTATTCCTCCCTACGTGTTCACATGGTCACCCGAACCGGGTGGTGGACAAGGAACACCGATGGCTACTGGACTTTGCGCCGGTGTGTACACGGTACTGATCAGCGATGGCGGCGGATGCGATACCACCGCGCAAGTGCTCATCACCGAACCGCTTCCGTTGAATTCCGGAGCGGTGGTCATCGGCATTTCGTGTCCGGGACAATGTGATGCCAACGTGACCTTGATCACGAGTGGTGGCACTGGACCATACACCTATGTGTGGTCGCCTGTTCCGCCCAGCGGTCAAGGTGGATCCGGTGCCTTCGGCCTTTGCGCGGGTGATTGGTCAGTGACCATTACGGATGCGAACAACTGTTCCATCACCGAGACCTATACCATCATCGAACCGCAACCGATGCAGGTGAGCGTGAGCACGGTGCCAAGCACTTGTCCGAATTGCGACGGTCAAGCCACCGTGACGATCAACGGTGGAACGCAGCCGTATGATATCGCGTGGACACTTGGTGGCGTCTTGGTGAGCACTGATGCCGCGGTCACCGATCTCTGCGGAGGATTGTACCTCCTCACGGTTTCGGACCTGAACGGTTGCGGTATCACGCAACCGGTGCAGATCCCCGATGCGAATGCGGAAGTGCTCACCCCCACGAACGGGCAGACCACTTGTGCGAACCTGTGTGACGGAACCGTGAGCGTGAGTTTCGTGTGCAGCACGCCGCCGTGCAACCTGGATTGGTTCGATCCACTGGGCAACCTGCTTGCGCAGAACCAATTGGTCCTCGACAACCTGTGCGTCGGCATCTACACCGCACAGGTCACCAACGGTAGTGGTTGCGTCAGCTTCGCGGATGCGATCGTCGTCCCATCGCTGGTGATCGTTACCAACCTGAGTTCGACGCCTGTTACTTGTTCCGGTGATTGTGATGGAACTGCCACAGTGGGTCCGACGGGAGGGGTCGGTCCCTACATCTACACTTGGTCACCGGAACCCGGTGGTGGACAAGGAACACCGATGGCCACCGGTCTATGCGCTGGGGTGTACACCGTGTTGATCGCTGACGCCGTGACGTGCGATACCACCGTGCAAGTGCTCATCCTTGGTCCGACACCTCTTGCGATCAACAGCAACGCGGTAGGCGTTTCCTGCGCAGGAGATTGCAATGGATCGGTGAGCGTGATCATAACCGGTGGTGTTGCGCCGTACACCTACCTGTGGTCGCCAAACCCAGCGAGTGGACAAGGAACGGATACCGCAAGTGGCCTGTGTGCGGGCCCCTTCACCCTTACCGTGACCGATTCGAATGCTTGTTCCATATCGGACACGTACCAGATCGATGAGCCACAACCGCTGGATGCGACTACGAGCAGCACGTTGAGCGAATGTGGTATCTGCAATGGCTCGGGTACGATCACCCCAAGTGGTGGCACAGCGCCGTACTTCATCGTGTGGACTTTCGGCGGTGGCATCATCGGCACGGATCCGATGATGACAGGCTTGTGTGCTGGACTGTACGCGGTGACGATCACCGATGCGAATTCCTGTTCGATCACACGTCTGGTGGCGATCAGCGACAGCGATGGCGAGGTGACCACCATGACGAACGGGATCACCACGTGTCCGGGCGATTGCGATGGACAGGTGAGCGTGGACTTCGTTTGCTCGGATCCGGCATGCTCGATCATGTGGTTCGACGCGAGCGGCAACAACTTGAATGAACCAGGCAACGTGCTTTCAAACCTCTGCGCCGGACTCTACCTCGCACAGGTCACGAACGGTACGGGTTGCGTCACCATCGATACGGCATTCGTCTCGGATCCTGATCCGATCGTACCGAACCTCAGCACGACGCCCGTTACGTGCAACGGCGCATGTGATGGTGTTGCTACGGTTGGGCCGACAGGCGGTCAGCCACCGTATGACTTCCTATGGGATCCCGTGCCGCCGGTAGGACAAGGCACACCGCAGGCATCACAACTCTGCGCGGGCACATGGTCGGTTACGATCAGTGATCTGGCCGGTTGTTCCATCGTGGTGGATGTGCTGATCCTGGAGCCCACTCTTCTTACTGCTTCCTCCACCGTAACGCCGATCACGTGCAACGGCGCATGTGATGGTGTGATCACGATGGTGCCGAATGGAGGAACGATCCCCTACTCATTCTTCTGGGATCCGGTTCCACCGAACGGACAAGGAACGGACACCGCTGATCAGCTATGCGCTGGTGATCGGAGCGTGACCATCACCGACGGGAACGGATGCGACACCACGTACACCTTCACGCTTATCGATCCCGAAGTGTTGGACGCTCAGTTGAGCACAGTGGATGATGTCTGCTTCGGCGATTGCCAAGGGACAGCGGATGTGGTGATCACCGGCGGAAACGCGCCGTACACGATCACCTGGTTCAATGGTGCTGGTATCCCGATCGCACAGGACGTCACCGGGATCACGGACCTCTGCGCAGGGGATCATAGCGTGCAGGTCGTCGACGCGAATGGTTGCTCGTTGACGGTTCCGTTCACGATCACACAGGGAACACCGATCGATGCCGGATTGCTTTTCACCAATGAGACCTGTTTCGGTCCATGCGATGGAACAGCAGCGGTTTCACCAACGGGCGGTACCGGACCATACACCTACTTCTGGCAGCCGGAACCAGCAACAGGCCAAGGAACCGAACAAGTGACGGGCTTGTGTGCGGGACCGAATAGCGTGTTGATCAGCGATGCGCTCGGTTGTGACACGACCTACACATTCACCGTGCTTCCGTTCCAACCCATTGTGGACAACGCCTCGGTGTCCGATGTGAATTGCAACGGCGATTGCGATGGATCCATCGTAACGACACCGACCGGCGGTATCGGCGCGTTCACTTTCGTTTGGTCTCCTGAACCGCCGAACGGGCAAGGCACCGACCAAGCGACATCGCTCTGCCCGGGTAGTTACGCGCTCACGATCACCGACGGTGTGGGATGCGACAGCGTCTTCACCTACACCATTACCGAACCAACGGCGCTCAATATCACGGTCGATCAAGTGACCGATGCGAGTTGCGCGGATGCAACGGACGGCGCGATCGCAGTGACAACCACGGGCGGCGTACCGAACTACACGTTGGCGTGGAGCGGTCCCGGAGCATTCGCTGCGCAATCGGAGGATATCGGTTCACTCGCTCCAGGTTCGTACACCTTGGTGGTGATGGATGCGAACGGCTGCACGGTCACGATCAATGTGCAAGTGAATGCACTGATCACCGTCGTCGCCGATGCGGGCGCGGACCAGAACGAATGTGGCGGAGTGGCCATCACCTTGGATGGATCCAACAGCACCGGAGCCGTGAACTATGTCTGGACGGATGACCAAGGAAATATGGTCGGCAATACGGCCACCGTGGATCTCGGTGTCCTGCAGAATGGCACGTACACCTACACGCTCACGATCTCCGATGGCCCGTGTACCGCCTCGGATCAAGTGGTCCTTTCGATCCTTCAACTGCCCATCGCGAACGCAGGTCCGGACCACACCATCTTCCTGGGTGATGAGGTCACACTTGGTGGATCCCCCACCGGGCCACAAGGGTCGTCCTACGTATGGACACCGGATAGCTTGGTAAGCAATGCGACAGTGGCCGCCCCGACCAGTGCTCCGGCGATCACGACCTGGTTCACGGTAACGGTCACTTCATCCAACGGATGCGTGAGTCTGGACTCCGTGCTGGTGACAGTGATCCCCGAAGTGGTGATCCCCACGGGCTTCACGCCGAACGGTGATGGATGGAACGACACCTGGGTGATCGACTTCATCGACCTCTTCCCGGAATGTGAAGTGGAGATCTACAATCGCTGGGGCGAAATGCTCTTCCGGAGTGTGGGTTACCAACGCCCATGGGAAGGCAAGTACAACGGAGGCTTCGTTCCTGTGGGGACATACTACTACGTGATCAAGCTGAACGACCCGCGCTTCCCCGACGCATACACAGGTCCACTTACCGTGATCCGATAGCCCCATGCGAACCAAGCACCTCCTCTCGACGCTGGTTGCGATCGCCGCGGTGATCGCAGCACACGCACAGCAACTGCCGCAGTTCACCCAGTACATGTTCAACGACTATATCTTCAACCAAGCTGTTGCAGGCAGTCGACCATTCTTCGAGTTGCGCAGTGGGCACCGCTACCAGTGGGTTGGCATTCAGGATGCGCCGCGCACCTTCACCCTTAGCGGCACCACACCATTAGGAAGTAAGATGGGCTTGGGCGGCTACATCTTCACGGACATTGTTGGCCCCACACGGCGCACAGGGGTGCAGGCCTCCTATGCCTATCATCTGCGCATCACCGAGGATCTGAAATTGTCGCTGGCGGTGTCCGGTGGAATGTTGCAGTTCCTTATCGATGGATCCAAGATCACCTTCCACGATCAGGGCGATCCGATCATCGATGATCAGCTACGCGGCGAGTTGAAACCCGATGCCGCCTTCTCCTTCCTGTTCTATGCACCTCGCTATTGGTTCGGTGCTTCGGCGCCGCAGTTGTTGAACAACAAGGTCTATTTCCTCAATACGGACAATGGCACTTTGAGCCGGATGGATCGGCACTACTATGCCATGGGCGGCTACCGGTTTCCGGTAGGGGATGATCTGAAACTCGAACCCTCCTTCATGGTGAAGTTCGTGGACCCTGTTCCGGTGAAGGCGGATCTGACCTTGTTGGCCCGGTACCGCGATGCGTTCTGGATCGGGGCTTCCTACCGGACGAACGATGCGTGGTGCGCGATGTTGGGTTACTGGCATAAGCAGTCCTTCCAGTTCGGGTATAGCTATGACATCATCACCAGCAACCTGAGCAACTACAGCACTGGCACGCACGAGATCATGTTGGCGGTCACCATCGGAAAGAAACCGGCGGAAGCTCCAGCGACTCCAAGTGTACCGTAGGTAAGCAACGCCGCGCGCAAGAAACGGCCGTCCGTTCCCGGATGGGCACCGATCTCCGTCGATCGGTTCATGATAATGGTCGATTTTCCCTTTGCTGGTGGGCCTTTGAATTGACGCCGCCCCGTCATAGGGACGTACTTTGCAACCCCCTACCGTAGATAGCCTTTCCATCTCCGTGCGATCGATCCAGCGAAGTTCTTCATTGCCGTTGACCGCTGCTGCGTGCGTGGCCTTCGCCCTTTTGCCGCGCCTAGGGTCCGCACAGGTCTGTCTCGCCGACCATGATCAGCAGTTCGATTCCTGTACGGGGATGTTCTATGATTCGGGCGGTGCTACAGGTGATCATGGCAACAACGAGGATGTCACGGTGACCATCTGCCCGTCCGGTGGTGCTGGTTCCGGCCCGAGCACCTCGGTTCTTTTCCTCTCTTGGGCAATGGCTGGTGGGGCTCCTACCGACCAACTCACCGTCTATGATGGTGATGCGGCGATCGGTCTGCCGCTCGCTGTCGGCAACAACCTGAACTCGCTTGCAGGACAGACGTTCACTTCCACACATGCATCGGGATGTTTGACCTTTCATTGGCAAAGTGATGCTTCGGGTACCGCTGCCGGATGGAGTGCTCGGATCACGACAGCCCCGCATCCCGGGGACAACACGAACACATCCATCTGCTCGGCCGCATTACCGGTATCGCTGTTCTCCTTGTTGCAGGGCAGCCCGGACCCCGGTGGTTCATGGAAGGACCCGCTCGGCGTATCGCATGTGGACCTGTTCGATCCGGCCGTGGACCCCGGAGGCAATTGGACCTACACACAGTCCGGACCTTCACCCTGCCCTCCTGCGAGCGCGATCCTTGGTATCACCAAGGTCAACGCACCGGATCCCGGTGTGAATTCCAACTTGAGTGTTTGTGCCAACCAAGGGCCGGTCTCCCTCTTCGCTGCGCTCGGTGGAACCCCTGACCCGGGAGGAACATGGATCGCCCCGGGTGGCGGCGCCAATAATGGCACCTTCATTCCCGGAACGGACCCGGCGGGGGTGTATACCTATACGGTAACCGGTATCCCTCCCTGTTCGCCAGCCTCGGCAACGGTCACGGTCACCGTGAACCAACCGTCGAACGCCGGAACCAATGGAAGCACGACAGTTTGTAGCAACAATCCATCATTCGGGCTGATCACATTTCTCGGCGGAACCCCACAGGTTACCGGTGCATGGACCGGCCCTGGTGGATCTCCGGTCTCCGCCACCTACATCCCCGGCTCCAGTACACCCGGTGTTTACACGTACACCGTTCCGGGTACACCGCCTTGCCCTTCTGTTTTCGCGACGGTGACCGTGACGCAGATCACGGCTCCGAACGCTGGTATCGACAGAAGCATCACCGTGTGCAGCGACGACCTGACCTTCACGTTGATCAGCGAGTTGAACGGTACACCCGATGCAGGTGGCAGTTGGGTCGGTCCGGGCGGTGCGCACGGTCCGAACTTCAACCCGGCAACGGATGTGACCGGCCTGTACACCTACACGGTGAACGGAACCGCCCCATGTGCCAACGCAAGCGCGGTCCTGAACATCACCGTACACCCAGCGCCGAACCCAGGCACCAACGGAGTGGTTACCCTATGCAGCACCGACGGTGTGTTCACCTTGTTCGGAGCACTTGGCGGAAGTCCGGATGTCGGTGGCTCATGGCGTGATCCGGCGAACCAGCCCCATTCCGGAAGCTTCACCCCGGGGACAAGCGCACCCGGTGTCTACACCTATACCGTCGTGGGACTTGCTCCCTGCGATCCGGCCTCCAGTACGGTAACGGTAACGGTGAACACCGCTCCGAATGCGGGAATAGGGGTTTCAATTTCACGGTGCTCGAACAATGCCTCGTTCAACTTGTTCAACCAGCTGGGCGGCACGCCGAACGCGGGTGGCTCATGGACAGGTCCGCTTGGAGCGCATTCCGCCACCTTCGATCCGGCGACCGATCAGTCCGGGCCGTACACCTACACCGTGCTTGGTCTTGCACCATGCGCCAACGCAACAGCGGTGGTGAATGTGACGGTGATCACCGCACCGGACGCCGGCACGGGAGGATCCACGACGGTATGCGGCAATGATGCACCATTCGACCTCTTCACCCTTGTGGGAGGAACGCCTGACGGTACCGGTTCTTGGACCGGGCCCGGCGGGGGAGGAGTGAGCAACATGTTCACACCCGGAACCTCGGCAGCCGGTGATTACGTGTACACGGTTGCCGGAACCGCTCCATGTGCGAATGCACAATCGACCGTTTCGGTCACGGTGATCGCTCCACCCAACCCCGGAACGAACGGAACCATCACGCTGTGCAGCAACGCCGCTTCCGTGGATCTCTTCACACTGCTGGGTGGTTCGCCGCAAAGCGGTGGTGCGTGGACGCGGCCAAATGGAACGGCCCACTCCGGGACCTACCAACCAGCATCCGATGCGGGCGGCAATTACACGTACACCGTGCAGGGCAATGCGCCGTGCGCCGCCCTGAGCGCCGTGGTACAGGTGAATCGCGTGATCGCTCCGAACGCGGGTGTGAACGGCACGATCACCGTGTGCAGCACGAACAGCCCTTTCCTTTTGATCAACGTCCTCGGCGGAACACCGAACGGTTCGGGTTCATGGATCGATCCTTCCTTGGGGCCTATGAACGGGACCTTCAGCCCCGGCACAAGCGCGCCCGGCACCTATGCCTACATCGTACCCGGCACAGCGCCTTGTGTGAATGATACCGGATTCGTCACCGTGGTGGTGAACACCGCCCCGAACGCGGGCGTGAACTCGGCCATTACGGTGTGCAGCAGCGAAGGGACTTTCCCGCTTGTTGACCAGTTGGGGGGAACCCCGGACAGCGGCGGAACGTGGACCCGACCGAACGGCACGGCGCATACCGGAACCTTCACCCCGGGCACCTCGGTACCCGGTGGTTACACATACACTGTTCCGGGACAGACCCCCTGCGTTGCAGCAACGGCGGTGGTGGTGGTGAACGTGAACCAGCAGCCAGTGGCAGGAAGCAACAACAGTTTCACGCGCTGTAGTACCAGTGGTCCCGTGGATCTGTTCAACCAATTGAACGGTAGTCCGGATGTGGGCGGGACGTGGATGGGCCCTGATGGTGCGAGCTCCGGTGTCTTCATCCCGGGCACGTCGCAACCGGGCGATTATGTGTACACGGTGGTCGGTGTGGCGCCATGCATCAACGCTTCCGCGACCGTAACAGCGATCGTGAACCAAGCGCCCAACGCCGGAGGAAGCGGTGACCTTACCATTTGCCAAGGAACCGCCTCCGTGGATCTGTTCACCGGGCTCATCGGTACCTATGATCTGGGCGGAACATGGACCGAAGAGGGCCCGCCCACGGGGCAGTTGAGCGGAAACTTCTTCACACCATCAGCGCTCCCGCCCGGGACGTATGAATTCGAGTACACCGTACCGGGGATCGGGCAATGCAATCATGATGACGCGCACGTCGATGTGACGATCGTGCCGCAGTTGGAAGCGGGTTCGAACAGTAGTCCCTCCGTCTGTAGCAGCAGTATTCAGGTGAATCTCTTCAGCCTATTGGGCGGAAGTCCACAACCGGGCGGTGCGTGGCTCGATCTCGATGCCACCGGAGGATTGACAGGGCAGTATTTCAATGCCACGCTGGTCACACCGGGCTTGTATCATTTCCGGTACCGGTTGTCGGGGATCATTGGTTGCGATTCGGATTCCGCGGATGTGAACCTGACCGTGATCGCGGCACCGAGCCCGTTCACGAACGGCAGCACGATCACCTGTAGCAACAGCCTTCCGTTCTCCCTCTTCCTCTTCCTCGGAGGCACACCGCCGGGTGGCGGGAACTGGTTCATTGGTGCTCCGGGCGGATCACCATTCTCGGGAACCTATAACCCGGCCGCCAACGACCCCGGCGATTTCTATTATGTGGTGAGCGGAACCCCGCCTTGTGGGCAGGTGAATGCACGCGTGACGGTCAGCGAAGTGCAAGCCCCGAACGCCGGTGGTAATGCTTCCACGGTCACGTGTTCCTCCGGGGCGCCATTCAACATGACGGCCTTGCTTCCGGGCAACCCGAGCCCGAACGGCACTTGGTACTTCAACATCCAGAACCACGACCCCATGTTCGTGCCCGGCGTGGATGTGCAAGGCATCTACGAATACCGCGTACAAGGGCAGGCGCCATGTACACAAGCGGTGGCATTCCTCACGATATCCGTGATCACTGGTGCGAATGCAGGGTGCAACAGCTCTACCACGGTCTGTAGCGGTGGCCAGCAGTTCCTATTGTTCAACGCGCTCACCTGCAACCCGCAGAACAATGGTTCCTGGTTGGGTCCTGATCTACTGCCGCACAACGGCACGTTCAACCCGGCTACCAGTGCGCCCGGCGACTACTACTACATCATCACGGGTCAATCCCCTTGCGTGAACGATACCGCGCTGGTCTCGGTCTTTGTGAACGATTCGCCGAATGCAGGGACGTCCGGTACCGGCTCTTTCTGTGGATCCGCATCGGCTCCCGGGACTGCGGTGAATCTCATCACGTTGTTGGGTGGAACACCCGATCCCTTCGGTACATGGGTTGGCCCGGCACCCGGGAATCCTTCGTTCAGTGGATTGTTCATTCCAGGTGTTTCAACACCGGGTCTATACACCTACACGGTCACCAATTCGTGTGGATCGGCTAGTGCGACCGTGAGCGTGCAAGTGAATGCACCAGCGAATGCGGGGTGCAACAACACGATCACGGTCTGTAGCATTACGCAGGCGTTTCCCATGGTGACGTTTTTAGGATGCACTCCCACTTTTGGAGGTCAATGGACCGGGCCATTGCCGAACACTACAGTGGTCACAGGGGTTTTTTCACCAGGAACCACCACCCCGGGAACCTATCGCTACCGCGTTCTCGGTTTGGGCGCATGCCCTGCCGCTACCGCACTTCTTACCGTGAATGTGAACAACGCGGCCTTTGCTGGCAACGATGCGAACCTTTCCCTATGCAATACGGATGGCCAAGTGAACCTGTTCCCCTTGCTCGGTCCCGGTGCGCAGACTGGAGGTAGCTGGTTCTTCAACGGTGTAACACCGCACTCCGGCACCATCCAACCCAGCGTGGATGTGACCGGCACGTATGTATATCGGATCACCGGCGCACCGGGATGTGCGGACCATGAAGCCTCGGTCTTCGTGCAGATCTCCACCGCGCCGAACGCCGGGATCGATGGTCTTGCCCAAGTATGCAGCGAGGATGGACCGTTCTCCTTGATCCTGTTCATCACCGGGAACCCACAACTGAACGGGAACTGGACGGGGCCAACCGGCTTGCCTCACTCAGGCATCTATGATCCAGCTGTCGATGACCCGGGATTGTACACGTACTGTTTGCCGGCCAACGGCGGTTGTCCAGCAGACTGTGCTTATGTCACCGTATTCGAGAGCCAAGCCGTGGATGCGGGAGAGAACGGACAGACGCAGGTGTGTAGCAACAGCGCACCATTCGCATTGTTCGGGTTGTTGAGTGGTACGCCGCAATCCGGGGGGAATTGGTACGACCCCAATGGATCGCCGTTCACAGGAACATACATACCCGGAGTCTCTTCACCCGGCGTGTACAAGTACAAGCGTTCCGGAACGGCGCCGTGCCCGAGCGATTCGGCAACGGTGACCGTCTTCCAGAATACCGCGGCGAATGCGGGGATCAGTACCCTCGCATCGCTTTGTTCAACCCAGCCGCCGGTGCTGTTGTTGTCCCTATTAGGCGGCACACCGGACAACAATGGATCATGGACCTATAACAACGATCCACATGGCCCGTTCTTCGATCCTGCCCTGGATCCTCCGGGTGTTTATGTGTACACGGTCGTCGGTGCAACGCCGTGCCCCACAGTGAGTGAGCAGGTGGTGATCACGGTCACCACTGCAGCAAGCGCAGGCCTTCCTGGAAGTCTGTCCGCATGTGTGGATGCGAGTGCGATCGTGTTGTTCGATGGGCTCGAAGGCACACCGGACAACGGGGGTACATGGAGCACGAACTGCGCCTTTGGCACTTTGTCCAACGGGATCTTCGACGCGACCGGAATGCCGCTGGATGCTTCATGCACCTTCACCTACACGCAACCCGCCAATGGTCCTTGCGCCGCCACTTCCGCCACCGTGGTCTTGAACATTGTTGATGCGTTGGATGCTGGAGCGGATAGTACTGTACAAGCATGCCAAGGCCAGTTGGTGGATCTGTTCGCATCGCTGGGTGGAACACCGCAGCTAGGGGGAGTCTGGGTGAACGTGGATAATGCTCCGGGCTTCTTCGGCAGTGTATTCCTCACAACAAACGCGGCCGTGGGCGCCAGCTATCGCTTTGACCATGTGCTGCCGGGCAGTGCGCAATGCGCTTCGGATACCGCCCGTGTAACGGTCACCGTTCTTGAAGGACCATACGCTGGATGTGATGGGTCCATCAGTACATGCAGTAATGGGATCACGGTCAACATGGCCACGGCCCTTACGTGCGGACCCGATGGCGGCGGATCCTGGTTCGCGCCGGATTGGACGCCACATGCGGGAACGTTCGATCCAACGGCGGATATGGCTGGAGCATATCACTATATCGTGAACGGGATCGGAGCCTGCCCAGCGGATACAGCGAACGTCGCCATGAGCATCACACCAGCGGCGAATGCAGGGAACGGGGCATCACTGAATATCTGTTCAACCGACGCGTCAGTGAACATGTTCACCCTCCTCGGGCCGAACGCGCAAACAGGAGGCAACTGGTTCTATGTCACAGGTAATGTCCCGCATAACGGCACATACAATCCGGCGGTGGATGCACCGGGCATCTACCGCTATTGTGTGAATGCCACTTTGCCTTGTGCGCAACACTGCGCCTTCATCAACGTGACCGAACCGCAAGCCCCGAATGCTGGTTGCAGCGATTCGGTCACTCTGTGCACCAGTCAAGCACCGATCCTTATGCGCAGCTATTTGGGTTGTTTACCACAGGCGGGCGGATCATGGGTGTATGTGACGACCGGTGGCGATGTTTCGCATGGTAATTTCTTCGACCCTGCGGTGGATCTACCCGGTGTTTACCGGTACACCATTATTGGCACGGCGCCTTGTGCAGATGCAAGCGCGACGCTGACCGTGAGTGTGGTTTTGGCCGGAAATGCAGGAGAGAGCGCCACCGTGAATGCGTGTGTATCACAGACGGACCTGGATGTTTTCCTCGCGTTGGGACCGAATGCCCAGACTGGCGGCAGTTGGACGGACCAGAATACTTCAGGAGCACTGACCGGGAACAGCTTCAACCCTTCCATGGCAGGAAATGGGATCTGGCCGCTCGTTTACACGATCCTTGGTACCGGTCCTTGTCCCACGGTTTCAAGTACCGTGACGGTTGCTGTTGGTGTGGGCGGGAATGCCGGTGCGGATAGCGCGGTAGTGATCTGTGGGTCCGAAACGTCCTACAACTTGTTCAACGCACTTGGCGGCAACCCGACGGCGGGGGGGCGTGGAGCCCGATCGCTGGTGGAGGCCAGGCTCTGCTACCCGGCGGTTTCCTGAATGCCACGTTGTTGCCGATCGGCGGGGCTACATCATACGCGTACACGATCACGGATCCGGGTTGTGGTGTGGTGACCGCTGTGGTGCAAGTGACCACGGTGGAATTCCCCGAACCCGGGACCGGCACCAGTCTGACGCTGTGTGTGACGGGCGCCCCGATCGACCTCTTCGCACAATTGGGTGGGTCACCTGATGTCAGTGGGGTTTGGACCAACCCTTCGAACCAGGTGCATACCAATGTCTTCAACCCTGGAACGGATCCCGCAGGCAATTACACGTACACGGTGATCGGCAACACCCCATGTCCGAATGCCAGTTCCGTGGTGTCCATCACGCTGAACGTTCCACCGAACGCGGGTACGAACGGCGAGGTGCTCAGTTGCGACACACTCACATCACTTGATCTGTTCAGTGGATTACAAGGGACTCCCGCTTCGGGCGGCTCATGGGTGGATGTGGATGGCAGCGGAGGCCTGAGCGGCGGTTCATTGAACACCACAGTGGTTCCACCGGGCGAATACTACTTCCGCTACACGGTGACCGTTCCCGGTTGTGGATCCGCTACCGCGCTGGTGAAGGTGACCGTTGTGACCAGCGTTGAAGTGATCAATGAAACACGGATCTGCAACGAACGCGACCGGACTTATACGGTGAGCTTCGTTATCGAACAGGGTGATCCGGCCACCTACCTCGTGACCGGACTTACGGGATCCATCTCGGCGACCCCGCCCTATGTGTTCACCAGTGGACCGTTGTTCACCAGCGAGCTGTTCGAGGTCTTCGTGCGTGATCAATACGCGTGTGGTGTGGTGCGCATCGCAGGAAGCACGCCATGTGATTTCTCCGAGGACGTGTTCATCCCGGAGAGCTTCTCGCCGAACGGCGATGGTACCAATGAACTATTCCTGATCCCGGGCATCGAGGGTTATCCGGGCAACACCATCACCATCTTCAACCGGTGGGGTGCGAAGATGTACGAGGCCTCGGGCTACAACAACGTGAGTGTGGTGTGGGATGGCACGTCCACCAATGGCAACGCTCCCGCAGGAACCTATTTCTACGTGCTGGAATTGGGCAACGGCAGCGATGCCTTCACCGGGTACATCTACCTGAACCGATGAGCGTGCGTCGGATCATATCGCTCTGCTGTTCGGCCATGCTGGCGTTGGTGTCGACACGCGCTATTGCGCAACAGGATCCGTTGTACAGCCAATACATGTTCAATACGCTGGCCGTGAACCCGGGCTATGCGGGCAGCGCGGATGTGTTCACCGTGATGGCCTTGAGCCGCCACCAATGGGTGGGCTTCACCGGTGCACCGGCCACACAGACCATCCTGGCGCATACCCCGCTTCCATCCAAGAAGATGGGGCTCGGCCTGTCCATTGTGAACGACAAGATCGGCCCGACGCGGCAGACCGGCGTGTATGCGGACTACGCCTATCGCATCCGCGTAGGAGCTGATGCCAAACTTTCTTTCGGCCTGAAGGGCGGCATGAACCTCTACCAAGCCGATCTCGCGAACCTGACCACCGTGGATCCCGATGCGGCCAACGTGAATGTGAAGGGAACCATGCTCCCGAATTTCGGCGCGGGCCTGTACTACCATACTCCCCGATACTACGCAGGGATCAGTGTGCCCAAGTTGCTTGAGAACCATATTGACGCAGCGACGGCTTCCGGGGTCGTCACCTCCAGTGAGGTGCGGCATTGGTTCCTCATTGCGGGCTACGTGCTCGACATGAACCGCGGCTTGAAATTCAAACCATCCATCATGGTGCGGTCCGTTGAAGGTGCGCCGTTGTCGATGGATGTGAACCTGAACTTCCTCATTCGCGAGCGGATCTGGTTGGGCGGGATGTACCGCGTGGGCAACTCCTTCGGCGTGCTCGGCCAATACCAGGTGAACGATCAGTTCCGCTTGGGATATGCTTTCGATCTGACCACCACGAAGCTCGGGGCGTACAACGCCGGTACGCACGAGATCATGCTCAATTACGATCTGCGGTTCTTCACCGGTCGAACCGTTTCTCCCCGCTATTTCTAGCTCATGCGCATGCGCCTCATAGCCGTATTGATGATCCTCCTTGGATCCATGCGGCTGTGCGCGCAGGGCAATGCCGATCCGTACGTGAAGGAAGCGGACAAGTACTATGAGCAGATGGCGTACGCCCGCGCAGCGGAGTTGTACCGAACGGCCACGGAACTGGGTGCGGTGAATGAGCACGTGACCAAGCGCTTGGCGGATTGCAGTATGCGGTTGGGGGATACCGTGGAGGCGGAACGGTGGTACGCGGTGGTGGTGAAATTCCTGAATCGCGAACCCAAGGACCTGTACAACTATGCCGAAGCGTTGAAGAGCAACGGCCGGTATGCCGAGGCCGAGGAATGGATGGACCGTTACCTGGCCTTGATGAACCCGGAAGGTGGCGAACAGCGGAGCAATCTCACCGGCTTCGCGAAGAAGTTCACCATGGACCAGCAGCGATTCGTGGTGAAACCGACCGCGATCAACACGCCGTATGCGGATATGGCGGCGGCATGGCTCGGCCCGGGTCGTGTGGTCTTCAGCAGCAGTCGGCGGGAGCCGGGTATCATCAAACGTTGGGCGGCATGGAACGGCCAACCCTTCCTCGACCTGTTCACTGCGAACGTGACCGCCGACGGCAACCTCGCATCACCCGAGCCGTTGGCTGGCAGCGTGAACACCAGGTATCATGAGGGTCCGGCCACGGCCAGCGCGAGTGGCGATGTGCTCTGGTTCACACGGAACAATTACTACAAGGGCCGGGCGCATCGAAGTCAACAAGGCATCAGTCGATTGGGGATCTACAAAGCGCGATCGAACGGGAATGGTTTCGGCGAAGAAGAACAGTTCCTGTACAACAACAGCGAAGTGTCCATCGCTCATCCCGCGCTTTCACCGAGCGGACGCAAGTTGTATTTCGTCAGCGACATGCCCGGTGGCTTCGGCGGCACGGATATCTATGTGTGCGAGGACCAAGGCGGCCAGTGGAGTGAACCGCGCAACCTCGGCCCGGCCATCAACACACCATACAACGAAGAGTTCCCTTACGTGGCTGCGGATGGGGTACTCTACTTCTCCAGCAATGGACACCCGGGGCTTGGCGGCATGGACATCTTCATGGCGAACAAAGGTTCCGATGGTGAGATCGCAGGAGCGTTGAACCTGGGTGCACCGATCAACAGCCCGAAGGATGACATGGCCTTCATCATCGACGCGGCGAACAAACGTGGCTACTTCACCAGTAACCGGCCCGGAGGTGCAGGAGATGATGACATCTATTCATTCGAGATGCTTGCCCCATTGCAGGAGCGCTATTTCTGCTCGGGAATGGTGATCGACGATGAGTACGAAACCGCAGTCCCCGATGCAGAGGTCCTTTTGTTGGATCCGGAAGGCAAGGAGCTGGAACATACCCGGACCGATGCCCACGGGGAATTCACATTCAGCGTGAAGCGGTCAAGCGCTTACCGGTTGGTGGCGAAAATGAAAGGGAGGTATGACGGTGAGCAACATGTGAGCACGGAGGGTATCGAGCGACAGTTGATCATCACGCGTGATATCCACCTCGTGCCGGATGCCGGTGTGCTGTTGCGCGGCGTGGTGCGAAAGGAGAAGGATGCCGGATTCATCGCAGGAGCGAAGGTGACCGTGGTGAATCTGGCCAGCTTCCACAACGATGTGTACATAGCCGGAGAGGGCGGGGACTTCTCCATGCGCTTGCAGACCAATGAGGATTTCGAGGTCCTGATCGAGCATCCCGGCTATTTCAGCATGAGCATCCCGATCACCACGGTGGGAATGAAGCAAGGGGTCTTCGATCTCGGAACGCAGAAGCCGATCGTGCTCGATCCGATCGTATTGGACCAGCCCATCGCATTGAAGTATATCCGCTGGTCGAAGGGCAGCACGCAATTGGATCCCCAAGCGCGAGGGGAACTGGACCAGCTGGCCGATCGATTGAATGTGAACCCCGGTGTTTCGATCGAGATCGGTGTACACAGTGATGCGCGTGGGGATGCGGCGGAACAGGCACAGGTCACACAGCTTCGCGCGGATGCGATCGCCGCTTACCTACGGACGAGGGGGGTGCTCAAGGATCGGGTCCGCGCTCGTGGTTTCGGCTCGAGCCGCCTGCTGAACCACTGTGCACCCGGCGTCCAGTGCAGCGAGGAGGAACACGCGGTGAATCGCCGCAACGAGTACATCGTTACTTCGGTGCAGCCCTAAGGCCGTGCTCTGGAAGGGCCAGGAAGGAGTACGCCTGTTGAGTGAAGTGTTGCAGCACGCGCGGTAGCGCAACGCGCACGCGCTCCTCCGCTTTCGCACTATCGTGGAAGATGACGATCGATCCCGGTCGCGCATGATCGAGGACGTTCAACGCACACTGCTCCGGACCCACGCGCACATCGAAGTCGGAACTCAGGATGTCCCACATCACCAGATCGAACCGCTTTCGTAGTTGGTTGGCTTGCTTACGCGTGATCCGACCATAGGGTGGCCGGAAGAGGCGCGTGCCAATGAGCGGTTGTGCCCGGTCCACATCGCTGATGTACGTGCGACACGAGGTCCGCCACCCGTTCACATGGTTCCATGTGTGGTTCCCGATGGAATGCCCATCATCCCGGATCCGTTCCATGATCGCTGGATGATCGTGAGCGTTCTTGCCGATGACGAAGAAGGTGGCCTTCGCGTTGAATTCCGCCAACCTATCCAGGACCCACGGTGTTACCTCCGGATGCGGACCATCATCGAAGCTCAGATAGAGCGAGCGCTCCGCGCTGGGCATGCGCCAAAGGGCAGCAGGTGTGAGCCACCTCACCACCGCAGGGACGCGTGCCGGGAACATGGTCCGCGGAACCTTAGAAGCGGGCGCGTGTGGTCCGCCGCTCCTTCTGTTGTTCCTTGTTCAAGCGGTAGAGCTGATCCAGCGCGCGGAACCGGTCCTCCAGCTTCAAGCCGAAAGTGGAATCCGCCACTGTGGCGGCCATCGCCAACCGGCCCATCACCTGGTAGTTGATATCCGCTTCCTTGGCCACTTGCGCGGCGAAGCGCGGTTCCAAGCTCATGTACCAGTTCAGGTTCTCCTCCATGATGGTGAAGACGGTCTCCGCCAGCGCATTCCCCTTGATGCTGTCCCCGATGGAATAATAGGCTTCCACGGTAGGCAGTAGCACGCGGTCGAAGGGCACGTTGCGATCCGGCATCTTCTCCAAGCTCAGATCCAGGACCGTACGCGCGTCATCGTTCCGGCCCTCTTCGATCAAGGCTTCCGCCAAGGCGCTCAGTTGGAGCCGGAGATTCGTGGTCATACGCAGGATATTCTCGTCCAGGTAGATGTCCTTGGTGGTCTCCATATTGCCCCACTTGAACTTCTTCGTCACGGCCTCGAACATGCGGTCCGTATCAACGCGGCCCAAGCTTCCGGTGCGCGGATCGCTCGGTGTGTAGATGGGCACCACCCGATACGTGAGGCCTTCGAGCTGGAAGTGGTCCTGTAGGCCGATGTAGCTGTCCGGGCCGGTGGTCACCGCGAAGTAGATGGGGCGCGTCCAATCGTTGTGCGCCAAAAGATCCAGCACCATGAAATGGTTCTTCATCACGGCACCCCGACCGATCCGCCAGACCAAGGCGTCCTCGATCCGAGCGGTGTCCTTCAACGCAACGGTCCCTGTGGCGAGCACCTTTTCGCGATCCACCGGAATACTGAACGCATCCGCAGGGATGTACGCGAAACGCTCACCGCCGGAGCCACGCAGGTTCTTGTCATCAATGGCGAAGGCGATGGCTTTGCGCAGGTCCATCACATTGGGTTCCTTTTCGCTGCGCGGCACCAGGTAAACAGCGTCACGCGTGCCTTGGCGGTACTTGTCCGGCGGTATGGTGAAGGGAACAGGGTCGCTATCATAAGCCTTGCGCCGCATCTGGTCGATGTACCAGTCGGTGTTGAGCAGGCTCAGGTTCACCACACGCACGTCGGTGCGGATACCCTCCACTTCCTGTGCGTACCAGAGTGGGAAAGTGTCGTTATCGCCGTTGGTGAAGAGGATCGCGTTCGGGGCGCAGCTTTCGAGGTAGTCACTGGCAAGATCGCGTGCAGGAGTTCGTTCGCTGCGGTCATGATCGTCCCAGGTGCCGGCCACCATCACTAGGGGAACCGCCATACAAAGCACGGTGGCTAGCGTGGGTATCACCGGGCTGTCGTTCCCGAGCAAACGGCCCAACGCGAAGAAGAGGGCGATGGACCCTACGCCGACGGTCGCCATCACGAAGAGGATATAGGAGATCGCGTGCGCATCACCAGCGAGCGACTCCACGAGGTACTTCAACAACCCCAGGCCGAAGGCACTCGCGGCCACGATACCCAGATCGCGTAAGGAGATCGAGCGTGCGGCATCATACAGGGCGAAAACGCCCAGGCCGATCCAGAGTGCGAACGCATAGAAGGAACCCACGTAAGCGTAGTCCCGTTCTCGTGGTTGGAAAGGCGTTTGGTTCAAGTAGATCACAATGGCCACGCCGGTGAAGAAGAAGAGCAGCATCACCACGCTCCAATCCCGTCCGTGTCGCAAGAGCTGGTACACGAAGCCGATCACGCCCAGGATCAATGGTAGCAGGTAGAACTTGTTCAGGCCCTTGTTCAGGGTCAAGCTCTTCGGGAGCACATCCTGGTTGCCCAAGCGTTCCGCATCGATGGCCTTGAAGCCCGTGAGCCAGTTGCCATCCATGATGTTCCCTGTGCCCTGCTGGTCGTTCTGCCTTCCGGCGAAATTCCACATGAAGTAGCGCCAGTACATCCAGTCCATCTGGTAGGCGAAGAAGAAGCGCATGTTCTCCATCTGCGTGGGCTTGTAGATGCGCGTGGGATTGCCTTCGCGGTCCTTCCCACGCATGGCCGTGCCCTTGAACTCGCACCACTGTTTGTAGGCATCCGCATGACTCTTCTGGCTGCTGTACATCCGCGGGAAGAGCATCGTGAACTCCGGCTCATAGATGATCTCGCTCCCCTTGCGCGCATCGGTGATGATGTACTCGTGCTTCACCTCATGGCCGGGATTCGCCGCGATGAAGTGGTCCACGCTCCAGCGGTCGTAATACTTGGCCACGGTGTGGCCGTTCTTCTGCACCAGGTAGGTGGCGGTGTACACCGGGTTGCCGTCGCCACGTTCGTTGGAATACGGGCTGTCCCAGAATTGGCCGATCAACAACGGACGATCGCCGTACTGTTCGCGGTTCAGGTAGCTCAACAGGTTGAACACGTTCTCCGGGTTGTTCTCGTCGATCGGCGGATTGGCCGTGCTCCGGATCACGATCATGGCGTAGGTGCTGTAGCCGACCAGGATCACACTTACGCCCAGGATCACGGTATTCCACAGGACCCTTCCGGTCCGCTGGGTCCAACGCACACCCCACACGACCAGGCCGATCACGAGAAGTGCATACACCACCACACCCGTGTTGAACGGCATGCCCATGTCATTCACGAACAGCAATTCGAACCAGCCGCCCATTTTCACCAGGCCGGGGATGATCACGGCTTGAATGGTCCCTAGGATCACGGCGGAGACCACGAACGTGATCGCCACACCCTTCAATGTGACCTCATGTCGCTTGAAGTAGTACACGAAGGCGATCGCGGGGATGCAAAGCAGGTTGAGCAAGTGAACACCGATGCTCAGGCCCATGAGGTAGGCGATCAGGATCAGCCACCGGATGTTGTGCGGTTCGTCGGCCACGCTTTCCCACTTGAGGATGGCCCAGAACACGATCGCCGTGAAGAAGCTGGACAATGCGTACACCTCACCTTCCACCGCGCTGAACCAGAAACTGTCGCTCCAGGTGTAGGCCAAAGCGCCCACGACCCCGCTTCCCAACACCGCGATCATGGCCCCCGTGGTGAGTTCGCGACCATCGCGCTCCGCCAGTTTCTTCGCCATGTGGGTGATGCTCCAGAACAGGAACAGGATGGTGAAGGCGGCCGCTAACGCGCTGAGCACGTTCATGGCCACCGGCACATTCTCCGGACTCACGAAAGCGCTGGCCACGCGACCCATGATCATGAACAGGGGTGCGCCGGGCGGATGACCCACTTCCAACTTGTAGGCTGTGGCGATGAATTCCCCGCAGTCCCAGAAGCTTGCGGTGGGTTCGATGGTGGAGATATAGGTCCAGGCGGCCACCAGGAACACCAGCCAACCGGTAATGATGTTCAGCTTCTTGTAATTCATGGGATCATCGGGGAAGCGGCGAAAATACCGAAAGAACCCGGCGGCCATGGATGCGGGCTTGGTGAGGGTTGAAGGAGATCGCTACATTTGCCGCGCTTTGCGAGAGCGGGGCGGTATTGACCGATGGTGTAACTGGCAACACGTCTGATTTTGGTTCAGAAGAGTCCAGGTTCGAGCCCTGGTCGGTCAACATCGAGAGCAGAAGCCCCGCGAAAGCGGGGCTTCTGCATTGAGGATCAAGTCAGGGCGAGAAGCCTGTCCCGAGGCTTTGCGAGGGGAGCCCTGGTCGGTCAACATCGAGAGCAGAAGCCCCGCGAAAGCGGGGCTTCTGCATTGAGGATCAAGTCAGGGCGAGAAGCCTGTCCCGAGGCTTTGCGAGGGGAGCCCTGGTCGGTCAGCATCGAGAGCAGAAGCCCCGTGAAAGCGGGGCTTCTGCATTGAGGATCAATTCAGGGCGAGAAGCCTGTCCCGTGCGACGCGTGAGCGATGAGACGGAAAGCCGGATCCACGGAAGAGAAGCCCCGATGGCGCCGCTAGGAATGTCAGCAAGAGGGCGAAGAGGAAGATGACACTGATCGCATTACTTCACCGTGATGCCGAGTTCCTTCAGTTGGATCTCGTCGATCAGGCTCGGTGCATCGATCATCACATCGCGCCCGGCATTGTTCTTCGGGAAGGCGATGAACTCACGAATGTCGCTTCGGCCACCGAACAAGGCCACCCAGCGGTCGAAGCCGAAAGCGGCGCCACCATGCGGCGGGGCGCCGAATTCGAAGGCGTCCAGCAGGAAACCGAATTTGTAGCGCGCCTCTTCATCGGTGAACCCGAGCACGCGGAACATGGCTTCCTGCATGCTCCGGTCGTGGATGCGGATGCTGCCACCACCGATCTCGGTACCGTTGATCACCAGGTCGTAGGCGTTCGCCTTCACCTTGCCGGGATCGCTTTCCAGCAAGTGTGCGTGCTCGGGGATAGGAGAGGTGAAGGGATGGTGCATCGCATGCCAGCGACCACTCTCCTCATCCTTCTCCAGAAGCGGGAAGTCCACCACCCACAGGGGCTTGAACACTTTCGGATCACGCAAGCCCAACAGATCCCCGAGGTGCAGACGAAGCTCGTTCAATTGCTTGCGCGTTCTTTCCGTCCCGCCGGCCATGATGCACAGTAGATCTCCTTGCTTCATGTTGAAGTGCGCTGCCCACTGTTGGAGTTGTTCGGGTGCATAGAACTTGTCCACCGTGCTCTTCAACCCTTCAGCGGTCCACTTCACGAACACGATCCCTGTGGCTCCGATCTGCGGGCGCTTCACGAAGTCGATGAGCGCATCGGTCTGCTTCCGGCTCCAGTTCGCACAGCCTTCCACATTGATGCCCACCACCAAGTCGGCATCATCGAAGACCTTGAAGCCCTTGCCCCTGACCAGATCAACGGGGGCGGTGAGGCTCTCGAACCGCATCCCGAACCGCAGGTCCGGCTTGTCGCAGCCGTAGTCGCGCATGGCTTCATCGTAGCTCATGCGCAAGAACGGCTCGCTGAAGTCGAGGCCGAGAACGCTCTTGAAGAGATGCTTCGCCAAGCCTTCGAACGCGTTGAGGATGTCCTCGCGTTCCACGAAGGCCATCTCGCAATCGATCTGGGTGAATTCCGGCTGACGGTCGGCGCGCAGGTCCTCGTCACGGAAGCACTTCACCAGTTGGAAGTAGCGATCGAAGCCAGCGACCATCAGCAGTTGCTTGAAGGTCTGCGGACTTTGCGGCAATGCGTAGAACTCGCCTTGGTTCATGCGGCTGGGCACCACGAAATCGCGTGCGCCCTCCGGTGTGCTCTTGATCAGCACGGGGGTTTCCACCTCGAGAAAATTCTGCGCGCTGAGGTAGTTGCGCACTTCGATCGTCATGCGATGCCGCAACTCGAAGTTCTTTCGCACGTTGGCGCGTCGGAGATCGAGGTAACGGTACTTCATCCGTAGCTCATCGCCGCCGTCGGTCTCCTCTTCGATGGTGAAGGGAGGTGTCTTCGCGCCGTTCAGGACGGTGATCGCGGAGCAGAAGATCTCCACCTCGCCGGTGGGCATGTTCGCGTTCTTGCTCTGACGCTCCATCACGGTACCGGACACCTGCACCACGAACTCGCGCCCGAGCGACCGTGCGGTTTCGCGCAGTGCCGCATCACTATCCGCGTTGAAGGTGAGCTGTGTGATGCCGTAGCGGTCGCGCAGATCCACGAAGGTCATGCCGCCCAGATCACGTGTGCGTTGTACCCATCCGGCCAAGGTCACTGTCTTGCCAGCGTCGAGGAGGCGGAGTTCGCCACAGGTGTGGGTTCGGTACATGGTCGCTTTCGGAAGGGAGCGCGAAAATAGGCCGCAGGTACGCTCTTGCTTGGCCGATCGCCCTAGTCCCTCTCTGCGAGCAATTCGCGTTTTGCGACTTGCAGTTCTTCCGCTGCTTTCGGATCCGGCGCCGGACTCTCCGGTTTCAGTGCTTCCAGCCGCTCGCGTAGCAAGCGCCCCACCATGCCCCGCGCCTCCCATTGCTCATCAGCCGGTATGATGTACCAGGGCGCATGCGATGCGGCAGTCGCGCTGATGGCTTGTTCGTATGCTCGCATATAGTCATCCCAATGCCCGCGTTCCTTCAGGTCGTCCGCATTGAACTTCCAGTTCTTCTTCGGGTCGTCGATGCGTTCGAGGAAGCGCTTCTTCTGCTCTTTCGGTGACATGTGGAGGAAGAATTTCATGATCACCGTGCCGCTGTTGTGCAGGTGCTCCTCCCAGGCACGGATCGCCCTGAATCGCGACTCCCAGAACGCATCATTGATGTCCGTCACGCTCTTGACGGAGGGGATGCCCTGTCCGAGGATGTACTCCGGATGCACGCGCGTCACCAGTACTTCCTCGTAATGCGAACGGTTGTGGATGCCGATGTGGCCACGCTCCGGAACCGCTTGCGTGTGCCGCCACAGGAAGTCGTGCGAGCGTTCCAGGGAGCTCGGCGCTTTGAAGCTCCACACGCGCACCCCTTGCGGGTTCACGCCGCTCATCACATGGCGGATGCAGCTGTCCTTGCCTGCGGCATCCATCGCTTGGAAGATCATCAGCAACGCATGTTTCCCCGAAGCGTAGAGCAACTCCTGTAGATCGCTGATGCGCTCCTTGTCCTCCTCCAGCTGCTTTTTCAGTTCCTTCTTGTTGAGGTCCGTGGGCAGGTCGCTGGTGTGGTCCTTCAAGCGGAACGTGCCGGGCCGGGTGATGGCGAAGCGTGGGTCGGTGAGCAGGTCTTTCATGATGGCAAGCTATAGTGTGGGGTGAACTAAGGGGCGCTCTTTCCAAAGCGCCCTTCTCCTGGACCATTGGCCTTTTCACAAGGCCCCTCGCGCCTCCTGCTCCCGCTCGATCGCCGCGAACAGCGCCTTGAAGTTCCCCTTCGGTCCAATTTACGATCGCAGAGCCCGATCGGCCGCCTTCAGGTCGAACGCTTCCGGATCGAACGAACCGCCGAGCCAGGACCGGATCTCCTTCTTTCGCTGGGGAGTACCGGACCGAAGTCCTTCGAGCATTTCCGCATAACCCCAAACCCCTCCGCAATCCTCCGGTGGGCATGCGCCCGACCCTGCTGTGCAGCAGGGCAACTTCAAGCCTTGGACCTTCGCCGCCGAAAGCACCTTCGCCTTGATGTCGTGCATCCAGTCATCGCCGAAGTCGTACCAGTACACGAACTGCCCTTTGCTTTCCGGCAAGAGTTCGAACAGCCGGACATTCTCTTCCAAGATCATCTCGTCATCCGCGAAGAAGTCATCCTCCGGCTCCATCCCCACGCACTTCTTGCCGACCTTGAATTCGTGCAAGTGCGCGTTCTCCCAACCCATCACGGCTTGGATGAAGTAGTGCAGGTCAGCGAACGTGATGTCCGCGCGCACCACCATGGTGCGCTCCACCTTCGGGTCGCAATTCTTCAGGGAGATCCGCAGTTCGAGAATATCGCCTGCGGTGAACGGTGTGGTGGCTGCCTTCGGCTTGCTCTTGGGAACGACTTTCATGGGTGCTTCGATCGATGAGGTGGAATTGTCCTTGCCGACCCGCTCAAAAGAGATCGACCTTGCCGGATACGACGGCCGACCAAGGTATCTGCTCAATGCCGGGCAGGAGCATGCGCCGCTCGGTAGCCGAGTTCACCACCCAACCGCGCTTCAACCCCAGGTCGAGCATGCACTGCTTCAATCCCGCGAGGCTCCGCGGGTCGATCGAAGTACCGAGCCCTGGGCCGGCCCCCCCCCCCCCCCCCCCCCCCCCCCCCCCCCCCCCCCCCCCCCCCCCCCCCCCCCCCCCTGGTGTCCGCAATCCGGCAAGGAAATGCAGTACGCCGGTATCGCGGATGTACAACTTCGGGCTTTTCGTAAGCCGCTTTTGCACATTGGCGAAGTAGGGCTGTAGTCGCCGTACCATGAAGGATCCTTCCAGCACTTCCAGGTCGGCGTTCACCGTGTGCGACGAAACGGAAAGCGATCGGGCCAAGTCGAAACATTGAGCAACTGCCCATGCACATGCGTGAGCATCGTCCACAACGTGCGCAGGCGATGTGCAGGAAGGTTCAGGCCCAGCGCTGGCAGGTCACGCTCCAGGAAGGTGCGCACGTACGCCTCCATCCAAGTGGCACGGGAGCGCGCATCGCGCAGTGACAGAACCGATGGGTACCCGCCCCAGAACCAGCGATCCTTCAACTGCGGCAAGCCTTGCAGCTCTTGCGATCGGAAAGGCGTGAGTTCCAACAGGCCAACGCGTCCGGCCAGGGACTCCGATACGGAGCGCATCAGCGCCGGACTTGCCGAACCGAGGAGCAGATAGCGTCCCTTGCCTTTGCCGCTATCGATGCGGTGCCGCAGGGCTGGAAAGAGCTCGGGGAAGCGTTGTGCCTCATCGAACACGGTCTTCTTCGCATGAACGGAAAGAAAGCCCTCGATATCCGTAGAGAGCAGCGCGAGGTCCGAAGGGCGCTCCAGGTCGAAGAAGTCCCATCCGGGCAACGCGTGCTTGGATAACGTGCTCTTGCCGCACTGCCGTGGCCCCACCAAGAGCACGGCCGGGAAAGTCTTCATCAGTTGCTGAAGACGTTTTTCGGAAAGCCTGGATACATTCTTCATGCCTTGTAGATCTGAAGTCGGACTTCAAATATACAAGGCAACTCTGGATGAATGCAATCGCCGCTACAATGTCCCTCGCGCCTCTTTCATCCGCCGAAGCCATAGCGGAGGCGGACTGCTCCCTCCCGCTGTACAGCGGGACGATCGCCTCGAACAGCGCCTTGAAATTCCCCTTGCCGAAGCTCTTCGCGCCCTTGCGCTGAATGATCTCGATGAACATCGTCGGGCCCTTTTCCTTCAAGTGCATGAAAGAGGACGGCGGTTCAGATTGCGCATGAAGTAGTGCGAGCTGCTACTAGTGGAACCTCCTATTGAAATGACTCGCCTCGAGCCTAGTTGGACCTTCCGCTTCGGAGTCGAACAAAACATCTGTCTTAATCGCCTTTGACAATTGGTCTGCGGGAAGGTCATGGATGTCCGAGACCTGAACTAGGTACTCGGAATACTTGATTGGCGAGAACCGCCCTGCAACTCCTAATTGAACACGTAATTTCTCTGGAGGCTCAATGCCTTTGAACGGGATGTCAACCTGGATTGAAACTCGAAAATCAATCCCATGGTGTAGCAGGTCTCTTGCATTCGAGATGACCAATGTGCGGCTCTGGCTACCGAGTTCTAGGTTGCTGCCTCCTCCCATTTCTTTGATCCGGCCATGGCTAACATGGATCGATACGGTGATGTCCTGCTCATTCTGCAGGACCGATCGGTTCATGCAAACCACATCGAAGCCTACCGAGATTGACCGTCTCTTTTCAAGTCGCTGAACATGACCCATCCTCAGATGTACTCCAAGGTCAGGGAAGCGGACGCGCCTCATCAACGCTTCGACGAAATGATGTGGAGCTGGTTTGGTTGTGGCATTGAATCGGAACCAGTAAGCACCCTTCTCCTTAACCTGATGCGGAGCATAAGGACTCCGAGGCACTTCGAAGACGTAGGCTCGCTGCCCCCGGTGCGTCAGCTTCTTGATTTTGATGCCTTGAGGTGAAGGGCTGATGCTGTCGAACACCATGTCTGATAGTTGATCATCCCCATAATCATTCACGACATGGGTAAGAGATCCATGGAATTCCTTCTCTTGACCTTGTGTGGGTGGCTTTCCGATTGGTGCGCCCCAAATGAGCAGACCGCCTTCTGAGTTCAGGAGGCACAGATGGTCCAAGCACCGCTTGGAACCCACCTTCTCCACCCTTTGGGTTGTCCATGTATGCCTTGAACTCTCGGAGGTCACTTTCCTTCTTCGGGGTCTTGAAGTACTTCGTCAGGTCGGCGGGGGTGAGCTTATCGATTCGTTTACCGAGGGCCTGCTGGGTGATTGTGCGTTCGTTCATGGTCCTGAAAAGTAGAAAGGCGCCTTGGTCAAAGCGCCTTTCTCGAATTGTATGTCGGTTCTACAACGTCCCCCTCGATTCCTGCTCCCGATCGATCGCCTCGAACAGCGCCTTGAAATTCCCCTTGCCGAAGCTCTTCGCGCCTTTGCGTTGGATGATCTCGAAGAACATCGTCGGGCGATCCTCCACCGGCTTGGTGAAGAGCTGTAGCAGGTAGCCCTCGTCGTCGCGATCCACCAGGATGCCGAGTTCTGCCAAGGGTGCGAGATCCTCATCGATCGGGCCCACGCGGTCCAGCAACCCTTCATAGTAGCTCGACGGTACTTTCAGGAATTCCACACCACGCGCCATCAGGTCGCGCACGGTCTTTACGATGTCATCGGTCGCGACGGCGATGTGCTGCACGCCTTCGCCGTTGTAGAAGTCGAGGTACTCCTCCACCTGGCTCTTCTTCTTGCCCTCGGCGGGTTCGTTGATCGGGAACTTGATGCGGCCGTTGCCGTTGCTCATCACCTTGCTCATCAGCGCGCTGTACTCTGTGCTGATGTCCTTGTCATCGAAGCTCAGCACGTTCGCGAAGCCCATCACCTCCTCGTAGAACTTCACCCACTTGTTCATCTGGTTCCAGCCCACGTTCGCCACCATGTGGTCCACGTACATCAGGCCCGTGGTGGTGGGGTTGTATGCGCTCTTCCACGGCTTGTAGCCCGGCAGGAAGGCGCCGTGGTAGTTCTTGCGCTCAATGAAGATGTGTACCGTGTCGCCGTACAACTTGATCCCGCTCTTCACCACTTCGCCGTCGGCGTCCTTCTCCGTCATCGGCTCGAAGTAGCTCACCGCGCCGCGCTTGATCACTTCCTCATACGCCTTGCGCGCATCATCCACCCACAGCGCGATCACCTTCACGCCATCGCCATGCTCGCGTAAGTGGTCGTTGATCGGGTTCTCCTTTGTGAGCGGTGTGGTGAGCACCAGGCGGATCTTGTCCTGCACCAGCACGAAGCTGCTGCGGTCCTTCACGCCGGTCTCCAAACCCGCGTAGGCCAAGCTCTGGAAGCCGAAGGCCGTCTTGTAGAAGTGCGCGCTCTGTTTGGCGTTGCCGACGTACAGTTCGATGTAGTCCGTGCCGAGCAGGGGAAGGAAGTCAGCGGCTCCTAGGATGATCTTCTTCAGATCAGGGGTTGCGCTTTCGATGGCCATGGGATCGGAATTATTGGAGCGTCAAAGTTCGGTCATTTCTTGGGCGTGCCGGTTCGCAAAGCCTCACCGTCGCGCTTTCCGCTGCAACTCCGCGTCCGTCGTACGGCGGACTTGCGGGGTTTCCGCTTCAATCGCTCACGCAAGCACGCACAACCCCGCCGCACGGTGGACTAGGGTGGACAGGGTAGTGCTCAAACCAAGGTTCGGAGCTGTCCGAACGGAACGGCTTCCACCTTGGGGGCCAGCTTCACCCTCAAGTTGCCGGGATACACGAAGTAGAGCTTGTCCAGCTTCAGATCCTCCAGGGCCACATGCATGGAGCGGGACATGGCTGGTGCGCCGGTGCGTTTGATCTCCACGCCCACACGCTTGCCCTTGTGCAGGAAGAAGAGGTCGAGCTCGGCCCCTGCTTGCGTGGCATAGAACCATGCCTCGCGCGGCTTGAAGGCGCTCAATACCTCTTCGATGGCGAACCCTTCCCACGATGCACCGAGGCGCGGATAGGTCCACAACCGCTTCATGGTGGAAATGCCGTCGAGCGCATGCAGTAGCCCCGTGTCGCGCACATACACCTTGGGGCTCTTCACCAAGCGCTTCTTCGTGTTGATGTGCCAGGGTTGCAGCCGCCTCACCATGAAGGTCTGTTCAAGCGCATCGAGGTAGTTGCGCGCACTGCTCGCCGAGATGCCCAATGCCGTTGACATCTGCGCGGCGTTCCAGATCTGGCCGTGGTAGTGCGCGAGCATGGTCCAGAACCTGCGCATCACCACGGGCGACATGCCGAAGCCGAGGTTACTGAGGTCGCGCTCCAGGAAGGTGCTGATGAAGTTCTCCCGCCACACCATGCTCTCTTCGCCATTGCGAGCGAGGAACGAGCGTGGGAAGGCGCCGCGCAGCCAAAGTGCCTCGTGCTCGGTCTCCTTCACTTCGCCCAAGTCGAAGCCCCGCAGCTCGATGATCTCCACGCGGCCTGCAAGCGACTCAGCGGCCTGCCGGGTTAGTTCCGGTGAGGCGCTGCCAAGCACTAGGAATTTTGCCGGTTTCCGGTTTCGGTCGGCCAGTACGCGCAGGTGGGGGAAGAGGCGCGGTTCGCGTTGGGCCTCATCCAGTACGACCAGTCCCTTCAGGCCGTCCAGCACCAGGCCGGGATCCGCCATCACTTGGGCCACGGCATGCTGTTCCAGGTCGAAATAGTTGGGCGAGCGCTCGCCGACAAGCTGACGGGCCAAGCTGGTCTTGCCGCATTGGCGTGGGCCCACCAGCATGACGATCGGGCTGCGCGCCAGCGCCTTGTTCAGTCGTGCGAGCAGTTCGGGGCGTTTCCGCATGGTTGTAAATCGACAACAAAGTTGTGGAATTGCAAGGTAGAATGCAAGCGCTGTCGGCTCTCTCGCGAACGCCGGATGCGACCCCGCCGTACGGCGGGGTCACAGACATTAGCATTCATCCCATCACGAAGGCATTCGACCCGCCGTACGGCGGGGTCGCAGCGGGTGCTCGTTCGGCTTGCGGAGTACCGCTTCGAGCGCTCACGCGGAATGCGGCTGGCTAAGCAGTGATCAACGGCACATCGTACGCTTCGAATTGCGGGTCGGCCGTGAGCAGGTGCATGCTTTCATGACTCGCTTGGGCGATCAACATCCGGTCGAACGGGTCGCGGTGGTGGAGGGGAAGGGTGGCCAGTTCCAGAATGTGACCGGGTGTGATATCGAGGAGGTGAAAGTTGGCCTTTACAAAGTCCCGAAGGAAGCCCGACATGCCACCGGTCAGTTGGAGTTTGCCGAGCCCGTGCTTGATGGCTACTTCCCAAACCGATGCAATGCTGATGAACCGTTCATGGTCCGGGCTCACCAACAATGGTCTCGCAGTTGTCGCGATGCGTGGGTCGTCAAGTATGAACCAGAGGAACACATGCGTGTCTGCCAGAAGCCTCATTCCATGTACGGATTGAAGTCGTCCAGCGGTGCATCGAAATCATCGGCGATCACAATGCGCCCTTTTGCGAGACCTGGGATACCACCTTGCTTTGTCGGCTTCTTTTCATTGTTCTTCCGCTTGAGAAGGTTCTCCAGAAAGTCCATCAACTCCTTCCGGAGATCGGCAGGCAGCGCATTGACCTTCATGAAGAAGTCGGCGGTGGACATACCGCGAAGTTAGGCCATCCTCGAAGGCTGACGGAATTGTCTGTACGCGCTGGAACACCGGCTGCGACCCCTTCAGGGTCGTGTTGGAATGGGGCGTTCTTCAGCTACAGGCTATGACTCCGCCGTACGGCGGATCGTGCCCAGCAACCACTGCCAGTGCATTGGACCCGCCTTGCGGCGGGGTCACAGCTTGTTGCACTCATCCCACCACGAGGCATTCGACCCGGAAGGAGTCGCAGGAAGTCAAGAGAGTGCGGATCTTCGTCCATCATGACATCATTCCACGAAGAGCAGTTGAAGGCTCGCCAAGCACAACTGCATTCAGTTCCGGCAAAGAGATTGCTCGAACGACTCAAGGACATTCCGAGCCAAGTGGATCTGTTGCAGCGACGTTGGTTTTGGGAACTACTTCAGAATGCTTGGGATGCTCGAAAGGTGGGTGGCCAAGTGGATTTGGTTCTTGAGGTGGGTGCAGATCGAATTGTATTGATGCATGATGGACGCCCATTCGGGAGGACTGAAGTGGAGAACTTAATCAAGCCGGATTCGGACAAGGATGACAAGGAGTTGGCCTCGACCAACATAGGGAAGTACGGCACCGGGTTCGTTTCAACCCATGTTCTCTCTGCCGTGATTAAAGTCCAAGGCCTTATTGAAGATCACGCAGGGGAAAGAGTTGAACACCAGAGTTTCAATTTTCAACTGGACCGCACGGCTTATGACGATAAGGAAGCCTTGAAGGAGAGCATCACGGCGTCTGAGACGGAATTGGATTCGAGTATGGTGCCAGCTTCGCCTACCCGGTTTGATACCCAGTTCACGTATGATCTGTCTCGACCAATTGCTGGTCTTGAGAGTCATTCGATTGCAATGGTGGGTTTGGAGAGTATCGAATCAGTGTTGCCGTGCACCTTTGTTTCCCTGCCTGAGGTGAGGTCGGTTGTCGTTCTCGATCGCCGCGATGGATCGAATGAGCGCACCGTTGAATACGCCGCTTCATTCCCCTCGGCGCATGAGGTGCGCGTGACCAAGGTCGTTGATGGCCATGATGGTCGATCGGAATCGGTTCAAGAGTTCTTCTTCGTGGAGCATGGTATGGCTCGGGTGATTGTTCGCATCGAGAATGGCTGTGTAGTGCCTGTTGCGCATGACTTGCCTCGGTTGTTCAAGTTCCTGCCAATGGTTGGCACGGAAGATTTCTGCTTCCCCGTGACCATCCACTCAGCCCACTTCGTACCTCGGACGGAGCGTGATGGCATTGAGCTTTCAGGGGCTGATCTTAATCGCTCAATCCTTATAGACGCACTTTCAGCGTTCAAGGATCTCCTCAGCCAGCTGTCGCAAAAGGGGATTGGTCATTTGCACAACATTGCTCACTGGCCTGATTGGAAGCCGCGAACAGAAGAGGCCAAAACGTGGCTGACCGAGAAGGTCATTGAACCGCTGAACAAGATTTTGTTGGATTCGGAGATTGTGGAGACCGGGAATGGCATTGTGAAGCTCCGGGAGGTTAGCGTGCCATCCATCGCGCATGATGATGAGCAGAAAGAGGTCTTCCTAGCGTATCACGACCTTCTATCCGATGGTCCAAGGTTGGTTCTGCCACAGAGAGATGTTTCACATGCTTGGTATGAGGGTTCCCGAATGGCTTGGGGGGCTTCAGTCACGTTTCCGCTCCGCAAACTCTGTTTGGCGGCTTCTCAGTTCGGCACCATCGACAAGGCTCAGGAAATGGTCCAGGATGCGATGACTTGGCTGAACCGGCTTGTCGCCTTTGCCTTGGAGCACGAGTCAAATCTGCTCGATGAGTTTGCGTTAATTCCAGATGGAACTGGACGCTTTCGGAAGCGCAAGGAGGACTTGTATTGGAATGGAGGCTTACCGCTTGACCTTTTGACCATCCATGACGAGCTCACCCAACGCCCATTCTTGAGTCATGTCATTCATTCGGACATTCAGGCTAGGGAGGATCTCTGTGATTTGGAGAAGCGCAAGGGGAAGGGAGATCTAGCGGCAGCGATAAATGATACCTTCAGAGAGCTTCACGAGCAGAAGTTCTCTGCTCAACAGATCAAGGCTCTACGTGATCTTTTTAAGTGGTCAGAAGGCAAGGGGTACGATGATGTGAAGAAGCAGCTTGATTGGTTCCACAGACATCGGTCGGACCTCTTCATGAAGACCTTCTCCGAGAACCAAAAGGATCTGGCGTTCGCTATTGTACAGAGCGGGAAGATGGAAGTCCTCAGCTCAATCGCCAACAGTTCGATCAGTGCTGATGACCTTCAGTTCATATCGGATCATCCGTCCAAGTTAGCCGCAATAGTGAAGTGGATCAAGGCCATTGAGGATGACGAAACGCACGCCGACTCGGATATCGGAGAGCGCGGTGAGTCCATTGTCCATACCAAGCTCAAGGAGCGTTTCCCTGAACCGGTCTATGAAATTGTTTGGTCGAGTAAGGAAGGGGAGCAACGCTATGACTTTGAGGTACGACTAAGGCAGGACAAAGTGACCGTTCTGTACGTGGACGCGAAAACCACGAACTCCGGATTCGCGAACACGGATAGCATCCCGTTCTTCTTGCGCAAGTCGCAATGGGTGTTTCTTGAAGACCCATTGGCACGTCAGAAGTACGAGGTCGCGCGTGTCTTTCTGGAGAACGAAGAAAGCTCGATCCGATGGCTTCGACTATCGATAGGTGATTGAGGCGTTCAGATCCGCGTGAGCGATTGCAGCGGGTACCCCGCACCGAGGAACGAGCGAGGACTTATTCTATGACCTGAGCAAGCCAATGGGAAAGTTTTTTTCAGGCATGAGGAACTCCAGCCATGGGTCAAGATCTGAAGCAGCCCTCGACCCATGTTATGGCTGTCGTTCATCAGACCTATCCCTGGCGGGTTGCTCTTCAGCAGAGCCCACTTCCGTTTCGGCCCGATGCACAAGTCTACGCAGTGACGGGTTCCGTTCTGCGCACGAACGGAGTGCCCCGATCGATCACGGCATAGATGCGGTGGATGAGCTTGTTGCGGATGGCGTTGAGCACCGACATCTTGTGCTTGCCCTCGGCCACCTTGCGTTTCCAGTAGTCCTGCAATTCACCCTTGCGTGCAGTGACCCCCACGGCCGCCATGTGCAGCAGGTACTTCAAGGTGGATTGCGCCTGGCGGGACACACGGGTCTTGCCACGGATGCTGCTGCCGGAGGAGTGCTCGAAGGGAGCGCAGCCTGCATGACAGGACAGCTCCCGAGCGGTCTTGAAGCGCAGGAAGCCTTCGGTGAGCGCCAGCAGATGAGCTGCCAGCACAGGGCCGACACCATCAATGGACAAGAGCAGGTCATAGATGCGTTGGTGTTCCGCATCGGCGGCGATCACCTCCGTGATCAATGCTTCGATCTGCTTGATCGACTTGCCGAGCGCGGTGATCTGCGCCTTGTCGATGCGCGTGAAGGCGGTCTGGAGCGACTTGTCCATGCACTTGTTCAGGTTGCGGATGCGTGTGGTGCATGGTCTTGCGCCGCACCAGGTTCTCCGCCGGGTAAGCAACTGCTTGAGCTTGTTGGTGCGCAGGTGATCGGGCGTGACCAAGCGCGCCTTGTCGTGGAAGCGTCGGGCATAGTCGGCGATCCGCAGCGCATCAATGCGGTCGTTCTTCCCGCGTGTGGCACCGATGCTCCTGATGATGTCGGTGGGATGCGCCAGCCAGGTGAGCACCTCCAGTTGCACCAAGGTCTCCAACGGAAGGTGCGAGTAGTGCCCGGTGGGTTCAAGGCACACCAGGCATTCCCCTTTTGCAAGACCGAACGCTTTGGTCCACCGCTTCCACATGCTGCGTAGACCCTTCTCCGTGTTGGCCACTTGCTCTTCGGCGGTGACCTTGCCGTGTTCATCCAGCAGGGCCACATCCAATGTCGCCTTGCTCACGTCGATACCGATCCAGTGTTTCATGTTCACCTACTTTTGGGTTAGTAAAGTGATCGCTGGAGGGGCTGAGCTAAGGGTCCTGTGCTCGACAACTCTAATAGGCCACTACGCCTGCAATTCTATCCGAGCCTCAGACCCGAGTGGATCACGGGTGCCAATAAGTCCTTTAGGCCTAAAAGCCTATGCAGCGGAATGGTTCACCCGCGATCCTGCTCAGTTTCCTTCAGTGATCGTTTGCTCCTCGAAGATGGGCATCTTCGAGGCGGGCAAGTGTAGAGTTGTAGCGGAAAGTGCGACGGTGAGTCTTCGAACCGGCACGCCCCAATCGTACAGCATCACTCCAACCAACTCTTCCAATATTTCCCGTCGTCGATCTTCATCGCCTCTTCGGTCACCATCAATGGCTTGAAGGTGTCCACCATCACGGCGAGCTCATCGGTCTCCTTCTTGCCGATACTGCGTTCCATGGCGCCGGGGTGCGGCCCGTGCGGGATGCCGGCGGGGTGCAAGCTGATGTGCCCTGGAGCGATGTCGTTGCGGCTCATGAAGTCGCCCTCCACGTAATAGAGGACCTCGTCCGCGTCGATGTTGCTGTGGTTGTATGGTGCGGGGATCGCCTGCGGATGGTAGTCGTAGAGGCGCGGCACGAAGCTGCACACCACGAAGGCGTCCGTCTCGAAGGTCTGGTGGATCGGCGGCGGCAGGTGTACGCGGCCGGTGATCGGCTCGAAGTCGTGGATGCTGAAGGCGTAGGGATAGTTGTAGCCGTCCCAGCCCACCACGTCGAAGGGGTGCGTGGCGTAGGTGAACTCGTGCAGCATGCCCTGCTTCTTCACCTTCACGATGAAGTCGCCCTTCTCATCATGCGTCTCCAATTTCTTCGGGCGGCGGATGTCGCGCTCGCAGAAGGGTGAATGCTCCAGCAACTGCCCGAACCAATTGCGGTAGTGCTTGGGCGTGTACATCGGCCGGTGGCTCTCCACCATGAACAGGCGGTTGTCCGTGGTGTCGAACTCCATGGTGTAGATCATTCCGCGCGGAACGATCAGGTAGTCGCCGTACTTGAAGTCCAAGGTGCCCAGCAGGGAGCGCAGCCTGCCGCTGCCTTTGTGGACGAAGATCATCTCATCGCAGTCGGCGTTCTTGTAGAAGTAGTCGACCTTCTTCGCTTGCGGCGCCGCGAGCACGATGGCGCAATCGCTGTTCACGAGGATGGCCTTGCGCGCATCCAAGTGATCCTTCACCGGTGCCACCTTGAAGCCATGCAGGCGCAGCGAGCGCATGTTCTTCGCCTCAGCGATCTTAGGCGATACATCCTTCGGCTTCTTCAGCGCCTTCACCTGCGTGGGGCGGTGCGTGTGGTAGAGCAACGAGCTCATGCCATCGAAGCCCACGGTGCCGAAGAGCTGTTCGTAGAAGTAGCGATCCTTGCCGTTCTTGAATACGGTGTGCCGCTTGTGCGGGATCTTGCCGAGGCTGTGGTAGATGGGCATGGGGAGGGAATGGAACGCAGATGACGCGGAAAGGATGGATGAGCGCTGATCTTTTCGGGAGTGGTCTGGTGGCGTGTAAGGCGATTGGCCGTGGTCGGTTCCTTAGTTGATGGTTGGAGGTTGGGGCGGGAAATTTCCCGCCCGCACAAGTTCAGGATGGAGCGTGCCGATCCGCGCAAGCATTTCTTCTTGTTCGCGGATCCGACGACGTAGTCCTTCAGGATCGTTGATCGCTTTTGTCTTGGTGCTGCGCGTGCTTCGTCCTTTGCGCCATGCGCGCTGCACTTCGTTGGGCAACTGATGGATCTCACGACAGCTTGGTGAGCAACAATCGGCGTACTCCTCGGCGCATGCTTCACATTGAACGAGCAGCATGTTGCAGGTCACCTCCTGGCAGTTGCCGATGCGATCGCTCGATTTGCCGCACTGCATGCAGGTGCTCACCACATCGTCGGTGATGCGCTCCGCGAGCCGCTCGTCGAACACGAAGTTCTGGCCCTTGTACTTGCTCGCCAGCCCTTGCGCCTTGATCTGCCGAGCGTAGTCGATGATGCCGCCGTGCAACTGGCCGACGTTGGTGAAGCCCTCGTGCTTCAGGTAGGCGCTGGCTTTTTCGCAGCGGATGCCGCCGGTGCAATAGAGCAAGATCTCGGGATCGTTGCCCGTCCCTCCCTGCCCTGAGCGGAGTCGAAGGGTCACTTCTTCAATGGCGCCACGGAATGTATCCGCCTTCGGTAGGTAGGCCCCGTCGAAATGGCCGATCAAGCACTCGTAGTTGTTGCGCATGTCGATCACCAGCGCGCCCTCTTCCATCTTCCGGTTGAAGGCCGCTGCATCCAAGTGCGCCCCGACGTTCGTCACGTCGAATGCGTCGTCAGCCAGTCCATCCGCCACGATCTTCTTCTTCACCTTGACCATGAGCTTCAGGAAGCTCTTATCATCATCTTCCACGGCGATCTTCCACGGCACATCGGCGAAGGCTTCACGCGCATCCAACGCCGTGCGGAACATTTCAACGTTGGAGGTCGGGAGGCTCAGTTGTGCGTTGATGCCCTCTTGCGAGAGGTAGATGCGGCCCAACACCCCCAAGGCTTCCCATTCCGCATAGAGTTCGTTCCGCAGATCCTCCACACCGGAAAGGCGCACATAACGATAGAAGGATAATGTGGTTCGAGGCGCCTGCTCGCGCTCCAGCTTGGCGCGGAGAACGTCCGGCCGATGCAGGTTGCGGAGGCGATGCGGGATCATGCGGCGAAGATACAGGGAGGCCCTTTGGTGATGGAAGGGCGTTGCTACCTTGTGCGCTACCGTTCCGGAAGACCGCCTTGCGCATGCGTAGCTACCTGCTGTTCCTCGCCATGTTCCCGCTTTGCGGGCTGTACGCACAGTTCTCCATCCTCGATGAGACCTTCAGCGGCGATGGCATGATCACGACCGATCTGGGCTCGAACGGCGGCCAAGGGAATGCGATGGTGGCATTGCCGGATGGCGGCTTCTTCGTCGCGGGTGAGGCCAAGAGCTATGAAGGCAGCAGGTTCGCTTTGTTGAAGTATTTGGAGAATGGGACGCTGGACGGGTCCTTCGGTGCGAGTGGTGTCGCACTGGCGCCTTTCGCGATCGGTCCAAGCAGCGCAACATCGATGGCGCTGCAACCGGATGGACGGATCGTACTGGCCGGAACGGTGTGGAACGGCACGGACTACGATATCGCAGCGGCGCGGTTCCTGGCCGATGGCAGCCTGGACCCTTCCTTCTCCAACGACGGGCTGGTGACCATCACGATCCTCGCGCAGGATGACAGGGCCACCGGTGTTGTTCAATTACCCGACGGGAGGATCGTGATAGGCGGGACCATGCACAATGGATCGGACGAGGACTTCGCCACCGTGTGCTTGATGCCGGATGGATCGATCGACCCGACTTTCGGTTCTTCGGGCATCCGGATCCTGCCGATAGGAAGCTCCTACGATATAGCCACCGCACTCGGTGTGCAACCGGACGGCCGCATCCTGCAGGCCGGCTACTACAGTACCGGAACCTATACCTCCATCGCGATCGCGCGCTTGTTCCCCGATGGAACGCTGGATGCTTCATTCGGCGACCAGGGCATCGTTCATGCGGATATCGGTCCTTACTCGGAAAAGGCATACGCGATCGCGCTTCAGTCGGATGGGAAGGTGGTCGTGGCAGGATCGACGTACAGCGTCAATGAGGATTTCGTTGCGCTTCGGCTCAACGTCGATGGATCGCTCGATGCGACCTTCGGTAACAACGGCGTTGCCAACGTTGGACCGACGACGCAGGTGGCAAAGGCCGTCTGCATCGGTGCGGATGGGCGTATCTATCTCACAGGTTACGCCTGGTGGGGACTTTCGCCGCATACTCCCGTGGTGTGCATGCTGCCGAATGGTGTGCTGGACCCATCGTTCAGTGGCAATGGTCATGTGATCGTCTCGTTCGCACTCGGCTCGGATGAAGGGCGCGCGATCATGGTGCAACCGAATGGCCGGGTGGTGGTCGCAGGTTACGCGGCGAACGACCTGCGCTCTACGAGTGAGATCTCGTTGTTCCGCTTGGGCGATAATGCGTTGCCTGATCCAGAGTTCGGCACCAATGGGCGAGTGACCACCACGGCCGAGGAGCGCATGGACGTGGCGTATGCGCTCGCCATACAGCCCGACGGGCGAACGCTTCTGGCCGGACGCTCGAGCACGAACGGGATCGGTGAGATGGCCTTGGTGCGCCATTCCGGGAATGGCAACCGCGATGTGTTCTTCGGCACTGCGGGGCGCGTTCGGCTGAACATCGGCATTGGGGACGCGGGCGCCAATGCCTTGGCTGTTCGCCCGGATGGACGCATACTCGTGGGGGGTTACGCAAGCAATGGGAACGATCGCGATATCGCGATCGCCGGGCTACTGACGAATGGCGTGTTGGATACCACGTTCGGTACCGGTGGAATGGTCATCGCCGCTTTTGGAGCGGGTGACGATGTTGCACAGGCCATGCGCTTGGATGCGTCCGGTCGGCTCTTGGTCGCAGGATCTTCCTTCATTGGCTCGAACGAGGACATGATCATTGCCCGATCCGATGAGGATGGTGCGCTGGATCCCACGTTCGGAACCGGAGGTTGGACGGGCCTTGATCTGGGCAATGACGAGATCGCATACGCCATGGCGTTGCAGAGTGATGGCCGGATCATCGCCGCTGGATCAACCGGTACCGTTCAGGATCGAAGTGTTCTCGTCGTCCGGCTTGATGCGGACGGCGCACTGGATCCCTCCTTCGGTGATGCGGGCGTGGCGGTCCTCGACATGGGCACTGGGGATCACGTGGCTCTTGCGGTCGTCGTGGATGCGCAGCAACGCATCGTGGTCACCGGGCGCACCAGCGATGGCGACAACGAGAACGTATTGATCGCACGGCTCGCCACGGACGGAACATTGGACCCCACATTCGGCAATGGAGGGTGGGTGTCCATCGGATCACCGGCTAGCGATGAAAGCGCCAACTCCATTCTTGTCCGACCTGATGGAACGGTCCTGGTCTGCGGCTACATCCGCACCGATACGATCGAGGACTTCCTGCTCGTGCGCGTGCAACCGAACGGAGCGCTCGACCCCGGCTTCTTCCAGGACGGCCTTGTGACCGTTGATATAGGTGAAGGTGACGACCGTGCATACGCCATGGCCTTGCAGCAGGATGGGGGTCTGGTGGTTGGCGGTAGTGCTGTGGTGAGTGGTACCGATGACTTCGCCATTATCCGATTCGCGTACCCGAGCATTGTGATGAACGCGGACGCGGTGGACGCGATGACGATCCCCCTGAGCGTCGCGCCGGATCCGTGTATGGATCAAGCCACGGCAGTGTTCGATCTGCCGAAGGAGGAGCGCATCACCCTTCAACTCCTGGATGCGCGCGGGGTGGTCGTCCGGGTCTTCCTATCGAATGAGCTGCGTCCACAGGGGCGCTCAGTGGAGGAGCTTGGCCTCGCGGGGTTGGCCGCAGGGCGTTACCAGCTGGTGCTGCGCAGTAAGGAATACGGTGTAGGCACAGGTCTCATCAAACAGTAACTCTTGTAGCGGACTTCCCATGTGCGCATAGCTTCGCCGCATGTCCAAGAAGATCCTCGTCATCGGCTCCAGCGGCCAGATCGGTACCGAACTCGTAGAGGGCTTGCGTGCGCGCTTTGGCGACCAGAACGTGGTGGCCAGCGATATCAAGGAGCCGCAAGCCAAACAGACAGGACCCTTCGCCATGGTGAACGCCATGGATCGTCGAGGCATCGAACGGATCGTCGAGAAGTACGAGATCACGGAGGTCTATCTGTTGGCCGCGTTGCTCAGTGCTACTGCGGAGAAGGATCCGGCCTTCGCCTGGGAACTGAACATGGACAGCCTCTTCATCGTCCTCGAACTGGCGCGCGAAGGGAAGGTGAAGAAGGTCTACTGGCCGAGTAGCATCGCGGTATTCGGCCCAACAACACCGAAGGACAACACACCGCAGCGCACCATCGCCGAGCCGAGCACGGTGTATGGGATCAGCAAACAAGCCGGTGAACAATGGTGCGCGTACTACCACAAGAGATACGGCGTGGATGTGCGTAGCATTCGCTACCCGGGCCTGATCGGCTGGAAGAGCGCACCCGGCGGTGGCACCACGGATTACGCGGTACACATCTTCCACGAGGCGATCAAGAATGGCAAGTACACCAGCTTCCTAGGGCCGGACACCACGTTGCCCATGATGTACATGCCGGATGCCATCCGCGCGACCATCGACCTGATGGAAGCGCCTGCCGAACAGGTGAAAGTGCGCACGGGCTACAACCTCGCCGGGATCAGCTTTTCCCCGAAGGAGATCGCAGCGGAAGTTGCGCGGCACATCTCTGGGTTCACCATCAACTATGCACCTGATAGCCGCCAAGCCATTGCGGACAGTTGGCCGCGCAGCATCGATGACAGCGCGGCCCGTGCCGATTGGGGCTGGAAACCGCAGTTCGACCTTCGCGCGATGGTGGACGAGATGATGGTGAACCTCAAGCGCGAATTGGCCTGAACCGGACCGTGTGAAACCCGTCCTGCCTCTCGACCGTATCGCGACCGCGATGACCAGCCCAGATATGATCGGTAGATCCTTCCTCCTCAGCCTCGGATTCCTCTTCTTGTTCGGCACCACCACTTCGGTGGCACAGGCGAACACAGCGCCTCAGGACACCCTGAACCACGTGGATGACATGGGACGCAAGCAAGGCTATTGGAAAGTGCTTGCCCCGAAGAGCGAGAAACCGGAATACAGCGACGGTCAATTGATCGAGGAAGGTCGCTACACGAACAGTAAGCGCATTGGGTTATGGCGGCGCTATTGGCCGAATGGGCAGGTGATGAGCGAGATCACCTACCAGATGGGACGTCCGAAGGGCGACTACAAGACCTTCTACCCGACGGGTAAAGTAGAAGAGCAAGGCACGTGGGACCTCGATCGGAACACGGGCAAGTTCCAGCGCTGGCACCCCAATGGGAAGTTGGCGCAGGACTTCGTCTTCAATGCGTTCGGTATCCGGGATGGCGAGCAGAAGTACTACCACGAGAATGGACAACTCGCCGTCCAAGTGCAGGTGGAGGAGGGTCGCGAGGATGGCACGTTGAAGCGCTATACAACCGACGGCCAGCTGCAACAGGTCGCGCAATTCGATAACGGGGTGATCGATGCGGCGAACAGCAAGTACCTGAAGCCGGTGCCCAAGGCCGAGGAGGTGAAGGTGGATCCCAAGGCCGAGGCAGCGCCCGCAGTGTTGCCTACTGAACGAACGAACGCGGTGCAGTTCAGGGATAACGGTTACAACACGCTCTACGATAAACAGCTCCGGCTCTCGCAACAGGGCGAGTTCAAGAACGGTCGCCTGTGGGATGGCAAGCGTTATAGCTATGACGCGAATGGTATCCTATCCCGGATCCAAGTGTTCAAGGGCGGACGCTTCGCGGGCGATGCGATCATCACCGACGAGGACCTGAAGTAATTGCGGCTCCCTTTCCGAACGCACCCCGCTTCTAGGCGTTTTTGGGCCCCTTTCTTCTACCTTCGCCCGGCCATGGCCGAAGTGAAGAAAGGACCGCTGTTCATCACGAACACGCTTACCCGAAGGAAGGAGGAGTTCATTCCGCTGAACCCACCGCACGTGGGCATGTACGTGTGCGGCCCCACGGTGTACAGCGATGTTCACTTGGGCAACGTGCGAAGCTTCATCACGTTCGATATCCTGTATCGCTGGCTCACGCATATGGGCTACAAAGTGCGCTACGTGCGCAACATCACCGACGTGGGCCACTTGGTGGATGATGTGGACGCAGGCGAGGACAAGATCGCCAAGCGCGCACGGCTCGAACAGTTGGAGCCGATGGAGATCGTGCAGAAGTACACGAACGGCTTCCACGATGTGATGCGTCTGTTCAACCTGCGCAACCCGAACATCGAACCCACTGCAACGGCACACCTGATCGATCAGATCGGTATGGTGGAACGTATCGTGAAGAACGGCTACGCATACGAAGCGAATGGCAGCGTCTATTTCGATGTGCCCAAGTACGCGGAGCAGTATGCGTACGGGGAGTTGAGCGGCCGGAAGATCGATGAACTGATCGCCAACACGCGCGACACCGAAGGCATGGAGGAGAAGCGCAGTCCGCTGGACTTCGCGATCTGGAAAAAGGCCGATCCGCATCACTTGATGAAATGGCCGAGTCCGTGGAGCGAAGGGTTTCCTGGCTGGCACTTGGAGTGCAGCGCGATGAGCACGAAGTACCTCGGCCGGACTTTCGATATCCACGGTGGCGGTATGGACCTGAAGTTCCCGCACCACGAGTGCGAGATCGCACAGAGTGTTGCAGCGGATGGTCACGCACCGGTGCGTTACTGGATGCACGGGAACATGCTCACCGTGAACGGCCGGAAGATGGCCAAGAGCGAAGGCAATGGCTTCACGCCGGAGGAACTGCTCACCGGCAACCACAAGTTGCTGGAGAAGGGCTACAGCGCGATGACGGTGCGCTTCTTCATGCTGCAATGCCACTACGCCAGCACATTGGACTTCAGTAATGCAGCGATGCAAGCGGCGGAGAAAGGCTTGGAGCGTATGATGAAGGCGGTCGCGTTGCTGGACACGTTGAAACCCGTCCCCGGTGAAGCAGTGGATTTGGCGGCCCTGGAACAACGCTGCTACGAGGCGATGAACGACGACCTGAACACACCGGTGATGATCGCCGAGTTGTTCGAAGGCGTGCGGATCATCAATTCCGTGAACGACGGGAACATGGCCATGGACGCGCATGGAATTGCACGGTTGAAGGGCCTGTTCCACTCCATGTTGTTCGATGTGTTAGGGATACAGTCCACCATTGGAGCAACGAATGGCGCGAATGATGAAACTGCTTTGGATGGATTGGTGAAGGAGTTCATCCGCATGCGCGCCGAGGCGAAAGCGAAGAAGGATTTCGCGACCGGCGACGCGATCCGCGATCGATTGGTCGCACTCGGCATCTTACTTAAGGACACCAAAGAGGGAACGACATGGGAACGAGCGTGATGAACTCAAGGGGCAGGAGCAGGCGCAAGAGGCAATTGCTCCTGTTCCTGCCCCTACTTCTTCTTCTACCGGGTTGCAACACCGATGACCGCGGCACCGGCGAGGTGCATGCAGTGGAGTTGCAACCACTTCCCACTACACCGCAGATCGATGCGGACAGTGCGTACGCGTATGTGAAGGCCCAAGTGGACTTCGGTCCGCGTGTGCCGGGGACTGCAGAGCACCGCGCTTGTGCGGATTGGATGGTGGCGAAGCTGAAAGGATATGGCGCGACGGTGATCGAACAGACCGGAACGGTCACGGCGTTCAACGGCCAAAAGCTGCCATTGCGTAACATCATTGCCAGTTGGAACCCGATGGCGAAGGAGCGGATCCTCTTACTCGCTCATTATGACACGCGTCCGTTCGCTGACAAGGACAAGGAGCGCGTGAATGAACCGATCCTCGGCGCCAATGATGGCGGTAGTGGCGTGGGCATCCTGTTGGAGATCGGGCGGCACCTATCCAAGAAGGAGCACGGGCCGGGTATCGATCTGTTGTTCACCGATGTGGAGGATTTCGGCGAACCCAGCGGAGCCATGGGTGTAGGAGAGAACAGCATGGATACGTGGGCATTGGGCTCACAGTATTTCAGCAAGAACCCGCATGTGCCCGGCTACACGGCGCGCTTCGGGATCCTGTTGGACATGTGCGGCGCGAGCGAGGCACGGTTCTACCGCGAGGCCATCAGCATGCGCTACGCCTCCACCGTAGTGGCGAAAGTGTGGCGTACCGCTGCGGCGATCGGATACGGCGATCGGTTCGTGCAGGAGACCAAGTACTTCGTGGGGACCGATGATCACTTGGCCATCAACGAGCGCTTGCGGATCCCAACGGCGGACATCATCGAGTTCAATGAAGGCACGAATGCCTTCCACCCGAGCTGGCACACGCACGGTGACGACATGAGTGTGATCGACCCCGCCACGCTGAAGGCCGTTGGCCAGACCGTGATGGAAGTGGTCTGGAAGGAGCGCTGATCGAGGAGGATAACAGCGATGAGCGGTCGGTAGGTGCGGGCCTGCGCATGGGAAGCACCGTCAGTTCGAACACGATCGAGTAGGCGTTGTTACTTGTGTTGGGGATCTGCACACCAAGCGTCAGTGGGATGTTGCGGACGGGGTAGACCACAAGGCCCAACGAGGTGTAACTGATCGCATTGTCGCCGAGCACGCTTTCCGCCATGACGTGCAATACCTTGCTCATGGGCACCTCCGCGCCGATCCAACCGCCCAACCGATTGCCCGCTCCGCCGTAGTGTTCCGTATTGTAATACGGGCCAAGGACCACCACGCTTTCCTTCAAGAGCAGGTCCTCGATCCGCAGGTTGGCATAGGCGAGTCCAGCAGGTCTTCCGCTCCGATGGCGATCGAAATTCACACCGCCCTGACCGCCGACAGCAAAGGAGGTGTGCTCTCCCAGGTCCCAACTTGTCGCGCCATTGAAGGCGATCAACGGGTTGTACGGATCACGATCGGTGGAATCATTCACGAGCCAGGATCGGTTCTTCTCGGAATAGTCCACACCGAGCAGGTTGACCCCGATCTCGCTATGGTATCCGATCCCAAGGTCGAACGTGCTGTTCGACTGGAACAAGGCGTTGAAATTGAGCTGCTGTTGGAAGAAGAGGCGACCCTTCGGCGTGATGTCGCTTGAGGGAACGTTGATGAAGTTCTGTTGGGCAATGCCGTCCGTGACGAACAGCAACACACCACAGAAGACGGTCACCCTCCGAAGGATCGTCATGTTCCCTTTCCACCGCGAAACTGCGACGCGAAGTGGAGCAATGACCGGGAGCAGTCTATCCGTTAACAACAATTGTTGGGGTGAACATTGGATCCCGGACCGACGATCTCAGCGGGACCTCACCGACAAGAAGGTGCGTTCATCCGCCGTGATCGCAGGCAGGACCCAGCGGCGGGTCCCTTCATCGGACCGAACGACCAGTACCACCGCGCCGGTGCTGTTCGTGAACGGGACCGTCAGGATATCGCTCGTTGCGGAACCGGCGGACAATGTCCGGCCGCTGATGTCGAAGAATTCCCATGTGGAGCCTGGTGCAAGCGCACTGAGGAGCCAGCCGCTCGCACTTGATGTTGCAGTTGCACCGGTTGACACACTTCGGATCAATGGCACCAACGCACTGGTGGATGAGGTTCCGTCCTGATCGATGATGCGCAATCGGTAATAACTGGTTCCGGAGCATGGCGATCCGTCCTTGAACGAATATTCCGCGCTCGTGACGGATGGTCCTGCTGCTGGGACAGCGCCGATCGTGTTGAACGAACTCCCATCCGCGCTGCGCTGCACTTCGAATCGTGCGTTGCCTTGTTCCGACCCCGTGGTCCATTCCACCACGGCTTCACCTCCTTCATCCCGGACCTGTAGTTCCAGCAGTTCGATCGGAAGGAACACGCAACTCAGCCCTGTAGCGAACGTGGACATGCTGTTCACGATCGGGCAGGCGTTGTCCGATGCTTGGAACCAAACGCTCATGGGAAGCTGGGCTTCATTGCCGGTCCAGCAGACCGTCGCAACGGCCGGATTCGTTCCCGTGACCGTGAACGTTGAACCCGGCAATACCGAGGTCGCGTTGCTTGCTACGGAAACCACTTGTGCGCTCTCGGGATCCGTGAACGTCAGACTGAAACAGAAGCTCGACCCGTTGCACACGATGAACTGCGCGGGAGTGAACGACGATCCGCCGGTGGAACTGGAGATCCCGGATGTGATAGGTGGGGTCCCGTCACACGTGATCACCACGAACATCAGGTCACGCATCACGCGTCCGATCAATTGGCCGACCCCATTGTAGGATGCCACTTGGATAACGATCACGTAGTAGCCGGTGGCGGTGGGTGTGAAATACAACTGGCCTGTAGCCGGGTCGATACTTGTTCCCAAGAAGGGTTGGTTGCCGGAGTACGAGCCTTGGTAGCTCACGTTCGTGGGGGCCGGTGCTGCATAGCGCGCACTGATCAACGAATAGGTCAAACTGTTCCCGTCGGCATCACTGACACCAGGATTGTATGCGACCGGTTGGTTCACACAGACGTATGGGATACCACTATCAACGAATACGGGCGAGGCATCACAAAGACCACCCGCATTGTTCAAGGTCGCGGACACATACAAACCGGGCGTTCCGGAAATGTTCTGGGTGACGTTTCGGCAACACGTGTTCCACGCGATCGTCCAGAAGTTGCATGGCGAAAGAAACAGGGTGGTCTGGAACCGGTATTTCTTGAAACCGGGTTGCGTGCCGCCATTGCAGGTGCTATTGGCGACCTGTGATGCGCAAAGCGGCGAAATTTCAATGCTCGAGATAACAGGGAGATCCACGATCGAAAAGGAGGTGCCGCAGCTATTGGCGAAGTTGAGCGTCTGGGTCGTGATGGGGGCACCAACGCAATTCAAGATCAGGTCGAGATCGATCCGGTATTGGTTCGTACCGACGCACTGGTATGTGATGCTGGCCCCTGCGAAATGATCCGCGCGGATGGCGTGCGGCACTCCCATGGCAAGAACGAAGACCCCGACTCCAAGCGGGGGGATCCGTAAGGCGGGACGCGCAGTCCGGTTCATGACCATTGGGCCTGAGGGCCGTTGAAAGCCCAACGAATGTAGTGTACCCCGGAACGCCTACAACAGCCTCGACCATGGAATGGCCACAGGGATATTCAGCGCACCGGCACAGGTGTTCTGCGCGCTGGAACTGAAGGTCAACGAGGCCGCAAGAATGGTCAGCGTGATGTATCGGGGTATTGTTGGATGGGTGCTGGTTCAGTTGCACGGTCCGTTCAAGGAGTTGATCCACTCCGTGAATAGTTCTACGGCCTCCTCATGCACCACGGTGCGACCAAGCAGCGGCATGCGTACGGCTTCATCGGTGGAGGAAATGCGGTGCAGCAGCATGGAGCGCGCAAGGTTGCTTGGCGCAACGATGTACGTGAGTTCGGGGTGCCCCGGCAACGGATCCTCAGGCTCCACACACACACCGAGGTTGATGGGGTTGTCCGTTTCCTGCCACGCGAATCGCATGGGGCGGTAATCGCAGTGCTTGCCATCGGCATGGCAATGCGCACAGTTCATGTCCACATACGCCCTCACGCGATCGTTCAGCGGCACGTTCACATCATTCCATTTCGCTACCGGCTGCGGCGTAGGGAACCCGGCTTCCAAATACCCCACCTCCACCCACTTGGCCAATTGCTCCTGGACGCCATCGGGGTAGTTGAATGCATGCGCCATGTTGCGGGCCTTCGTGCCGATCGGAACAGGGTTATTGTTCAATTTGTGGCAGGTGAAGCATTCCGCTGCGGCAGGGATCCGGTAGTTCAGGTCGTGCATCACCTGCTGGTCATCGCGCCACGTAAACGGAACGGATCGACCATTGAGGTCGAGGGTTGCTTCGGTCTGTTCCGCATTCCATACGTAGTCCGCGAACAACCATTGGCCATTGCGACGGATCAGTAGCCGCGTCTCCAGGACCTTACGCTCGTTCGTTGGTTGCACGTTGTCGAAATAGAAGGTCTTGATCAGCACGGCCCCGTTCGGGAACGCGAGGGAGGCATCCGGTCCATCGAACGTGGCGCTTGATCCCTGCGGCATCCACACAAAGTGGAATTTGCGTGCATAATCAGAGAAGAGCGGTGTGATCACATCGTACGGAAGCACACCACCGTTCGGGGTCTGGTCCACCATAACGCCGGTGAAGAAGTGATAGGCGCTCAATGTGGGATAGGGCACTTGGTCCAGATCCACAGAAACCGCAAGCGCCGACGGGTCGATGTCCGGAGGTACCACCTCATCGGTCTCATGCCGACAGGCAATGACCATGACCACGATGGCCAGTAGGACGAAGAACCACTTGATGCGCATTGCTGGAAAAGGCAGCCCCGATGGGGCGCTCGAAGCTACGGTACGACGCTGCCAGCGGCCCGGACGTTGCCTTCACCCAAGGCTATCTTGCCCCCATGTCTGCTGCCGGAAACACGTCATCCACGGAGGATAAGCGCCTCTTCCTCCTCGATGCGTTCGCCCTGATCTACCGCGCCTATTTCAGTTTCATTCGCGCACCGCGCGTGAACAGCAAGGGCATGAACACAAGTGCGGCCTTCGGCTTCACAGTCACGCTCCTCGATCTGATCAAGCGCGAGAACCCCACGCACATCGCTGTGGTGTTCGACACCGCCGCACCCACCGAACGGCACGAGGTGCTCTTGGACTACAAGGCGAATCGCGAAGAGATGCCGGACGACATCCGGAGCAACATCCCATACATCCGCCGCATCATCGAGAGCTTCAACATCCCGATCCTCGAATCGGACGGATACGAGGCGGATGATGTGATCGGCACCTTGGCGAAGAAGGCCGAGGCCGAAGGCTACACCACGTACATGGTCACGCCCGACAAGGATTTCGGGCAATTGGTCACGGACAACATCATCATGTACAAGCCGGGGCGCGGTGGTGATCCGCCGGAGAAACTCGGCCCCAAGGAGATCTGCGATCGATGGGGATTGGAGACCACGGACCAGGTGAAGGACATCCTCGGCCTCATGGGCGATGCGGTGGATAACATCCCCGGCATCCCCGGCATCGGCGAGAAGACGGCGATGAAACTCGTGAAGGAGTTCGGGAGTTTGGAAGCGGTGATCGAGAACGCCGACAAGTTGAAAGGCAAACAACAGGAGAATGTGATCGCCTTCGCGGAGCAAGGACGCATGAGCAAGATGCTCGCGACCATCATCATCGATGTGCCGGTGGAACTGGACCACACCGCCCTGCATCTCGATCCGCCCGACAAGGACAAGGTGCTGGAGGTCTTCAGCGAACTGGAGTTCAAGAACCTAACGAATCGTGTCCTTGGCAGCGATGGCCCGGGCGCGACGCAAGAACCGGCCAATGGAAAAGCCAAGGGTGCGAAACGAGCGAGCACCAGCCCAGGGCAAGTGGATCTTTTTGGAGCCGCCGTGGATGCCGACGGCAATGTGGAGTTGACGGAATTGGCCAACATCGACACCGTGCCGCATCGCTACTTCCTTGCGCAGAGCGACGAGTCATTGTACATGCTCGCGGCGCAACTGAAGAAGCAGCCGCGGTTCTGCTTCGACACGGAAACGACCGGTACCGAAGAGCGCACTGCGGAGCTCGTGGGCATCGCCTTCAGTTGGAAGGCGCACGAGGGACACTACGTACCCGTCCCGGAGGATCGCGCGGAGGCGCAACGCATCGTGGAGATCTTCAAACCGGTGCTGGAGGACGAGGTCATCGGCAAGGTGGCACAGAACGCCAAGTTTGATATCCGCGTGCTTCACAAGTATGGCGTGGAGGTGAAGGGGCCGCTCTTCGACACCATGGTGGCGCATTACCTGTTGAAGCCCGATCAACAGAAGCACGGCATGGACTACTTGAGCGAGGTCTTCCTCAGCTACCGACCCGTGAGCATTGAAACGTTGATCGGGGAGAAGGGCAAGGGTAAGGTGCAGAAGAGTATGCGCGATGCCGATGTACACGCCGTGAAGGAGTACAGCGCGGAGGATGCGGACATCACGTGGCAGTTATCGGAGAAGTTCGCGCCGATGCTCGAAGAGGATGAAGTGACCTCGCTCTTCAACGAAGTGGAGATGCCGCTTGTGCATGTGCTTGCGGACATGGAGACGGAAGGCATTCGCATCGACATTCCTGCGCTCAAGCAGTTCAGCGAGGAACTGGGTGCGGACATCCTGGAATTGCAGGCGGAGATCCACAAGACATGCGGTGTCGACTTCAACATTGATAGTCCGAAGCAACTCGGCGATGTGCTCTTCGAAACGTTGAAGCTTGGTGGCGACAAGGTGAAGAAGACGGCCAAGACGGGTCAATACCAAACGAGTGAGGATGTCCTACAAGAACTCAGCAACGCACATCCTTCCATCCCCCTCATCCTCGACTACCGCAGCCTGCGCAAGTTGAAGGGCACATACGTGGACACGCTTCCCTTGGCTGCCGACAAGAACACGCACCGCGTTCATACCAGCTACTCGCAAACCGTGGCGGCCACCGGCCGTCTTGCGAGCAACGACCCGAACCTGCAGAACATCCCCATCCGCACGGAGAAGGGTCGCGAGATCCGAAAAGCTTTCGTGCCACGTGATGCGGATCACCTGCTACTGAGCGCCGACTATTCGCAGATCGAATTGCGGATCATCGCCCACATGAGCGGCGATGCCAACATGCAAGCGGCCTTCCGCGCCGGATCGGATATCCACGCGGCCACGGCTGCGAAAGTGTTCAACGTGGAGATCGCCGAGGTGACGCGCGAGCAACGCAGCCGCGCCAAGGCCGTGAACTTCGGCATTGCTTACGGGCAGGGCGCCTTCGGCCTCAGCCAGAATCTCGGCATCCCGCGCGCCGAGGCCAAGCAGATCATCGACGATTACTTCGCGCAATTCCCGGGCGTGCGCAACTACATGGACGAGATGATCGGCTATTGCCGCACCAACGGCTACATCAAAACGCTGATGGGGCGCCGGCGTTACCTGCCCGATATCACCAGCGGGAACAACACCGTTCGTGCCCAGGCCGAGCGGATCGCCATCAACGCCCCCATGCAGGGCAGTGCAGCGGACATCATCAAGGTGGCCATGGTGAATATCCACCGGGAAATGAAGGCGAAGAAGATGAAGAGCAAGTTGCTTCTCCAGGTCCATGACGAACTCGTCTTCGACGCGCATAAGAGCGAAGTGGAGGAGATGAAAGGGATGGTCCGTGATCGCATGGAAGGCGCGATGAAGTTGGACGTTCCGCTTGTTGTTGACATGGGCTTGGGGAAAAACTGGCTGGAAGCGCACTGATCCCCCGGTTTAACATCGGGACATTTGAGCGATCTCATCGAATCCCCCCAAATGACCCTGATGCGAACTTCTCCTTGGCCGATCATTCTGGCCATGACCGCCTTGCTTTCCGCCTGTGGCGGCGGGCAACCCGAACAGGATACGCTGGTCACGGCGAACGCAGGCGATAGCCTGCCGCAGGGCGAGCGCATGACCAAGACGCGCAAGATCTTCTACAACATCCCCTCCCCGATGGAGATGGCGGCCCTGTTGAAGAAGGCCGGCGCTTCATACAACAGCAAGATCCTGAACGATGTGAAGAACGTGGACAAGTACACCGCCGCGAGCAAGCAGGCCTTGAATCTCGGCGTGTACGGCGCGGACCTGAGCTACGCGAGCGTGTTCAACCATACCCAGGAGAGCATGTTCTACACCAGCTGCGCCAAGCGCTTGGCCGACCGCCTCGGAGTGAACAACGCATTCAACGACAGCACGTTGGAAGCGATGGAAAAGAACCAGAACGATCGCGACAAATTGCTCGACATCATCAGCGAGACCTTCTGGAGCGTGGATGCCTACCTGAAGGAGAACGGCCGGGACAACATCAGCGCGTTGATGGTGGCCGGTGGCTGGATGGAAGGATTGTACATCGCTACCCAGGTCTCCTCCACGAGTGATTCACCGGAGTTACGCCAGCGGATCGCGGAGCAGAAACTTTCGCTGAAGGACCTTATGGCCCTGCTCGATACTTACCAGACCGACGACGCGGCACTTGCTGGTGTGCGCGAGGACCTCAAGGCCATCGCCGCGCTATACACCGACGTGACCGTCGGCGATGGTGGCACAGCCGCACTTACTGATGCGCAGCTTGCCGCCATCCGCAGCAAAGCAGCCACCATCCGCAACACCTACATCAATTGATCGCCGCCATGCCACGTACCATCATCGCCAACACCCTGCTGGCCGCTGCTTTGGTGCTGACCGCCACGGCGGCCCAAGCCCAATGCAAGGCCTTCGCCAAGAACAAGTGTGTTCCGGAGCTAGCACCTTACAAGTTCAACGAGACCTTCAACGCCGCACAGCTTTCACCCGGTGAGGAAGCCGAAGTGAACCTCACGATGTACAGTGGACAGGACTACCGCATCCAAGTATGCGTGCACCCGATCCTCGGGGAGGTGAACTGGAAGGTCGTTGACGCGAACAACAAGATCGTCTTCGAGAGCCTCGCGGATGAACCCCAACACCACTACGACATGAAGGCCACCAGCACCCAGCAACTTCGCGTGGTGGTGTGGGTGCCGAACAAGGGCAGTTCCGACATGGTACACGTTGGATGCGTGGCCATCATGGTCGGCTTCAAGGAGTGATCCCATCCTCCGCCACCGGTCCTGAGGCTGGTGGCGCAAATGGAACGTCCCGGCCGTAACCGGGACTTTCCGTTTCCAGTGGTTTCGTGATCAACGGATCTCCACACGGCACTTCCGTTCCAGATCGGTGCGGGATTGGAACAGAACGGTATGGTAGTCCGCGCTGCCGACTGCGAGATCCAGCGAAAGCGTTGCGCGTCCCATCTCCACTCCGTCGGCATCCACGGCAATAGCATGGAGTTCACCGGTGAAGGCTTGTTCAGAACTGAGGTAGATGATCAGCTTGTTATCGAAACCGAGGCTGTCGCTTTCCACCTGTGTCCGCCCGATCGCGAGTCCTTTGTGCTTCAGTTCATCAGAGAGTTCGACACGCAGGCTCCAGGTCTTCTCGACCCCGCTGGTCACGCCCTCGACCACTTCGGTGGCAGCGCTGCCCGCGAATTCGCCGCCCTTGTTCAGCGCGTTCCTGGTGCCTTCGGAAACACGACTGCAACCGCAAAGCAGCAGTGCAGGGAACAGGATGTCGGTTGCTTTCATTGGACCATGAAGCGCGCAACGCGCGTGCTTCCGACTTGTTGCATCCGCAGGATGTATTGACCCGCCGCCAATGCGATCAACGGGATCGCAATACGGTGTGATCCGACCGGCAGAACTCCGGTGGGTATGTTGAACAGGGCGCGACCTGTCAGGTCCAATACATCCAATCGCGGCCTTCCAGCTTGCTCCATCACCAATTGCACGGTCGCTTGATCCGTGGCCGGGTTGGGGATCACGATCAACCCATCGCCTTCAAGAGCCATCTCATTCACTCCCACAGGTGCGCCGTTGATGTTGATGTCGTCCAAGTACAGGTTGTTGCCGCCATTGCTTTCGAATTCGAACTTGACGCGGAAATTGGGCACATGACTGGTGCTGCTGATGTTGGTCACCTCCGTGTAACCCCACTGGGATGGCCCATTCGGAATGAAACTGCTCGTGACCACCCCGCCGGTGGTGAGGTTGGTGCTTCCGCGCAGGATCTTCCGCAAGCTCCACGTGTCCCCGCAATTGTTGCTGATGTAGAAGCGCAAGGCATCATCATCCGCATTGGTCCGCTTCGCGAATGCGTAACGGAAGGTCACTACGATACCCGTTGCGGCGCTCATATCGTATGTGGTGGACACCAGTTCATCGGTGCGTCCGCTCATGGCCGCGGTGTTCACGATCCGTACACTCTTCGATCCCGAATAGGACGCCACGGAGTTGATGCCGAACGTGTTGTCGGCGTTCGTGTTCACGGTGAACCACTCAGGGCCGCTCAAGCCAGCCACGGTTTCGAAGCCTTCCACAAAGGGCGCGTTGGCGCCGGGAACCGGAAGCACGGTGATGTACGCGACTTGGTTGTTCGTCTGCGATGGACCGCCGTCACTCGCGGTGAGGCTCACAGCAAAGACGCCCGCGTTCGGATACGTGATCGTCGGACTTGCATCAGTGGATGCGGATGGGTTTCCACCGGAGAAGGACCAGTTGCGCGAGGTGACCAGATTGTAGCTCGCATCTTCGAAGGTCACGGAACCTCCGGCGCAGATCACGCGGTTGGATGCGTTGAAGACCACAGCGCACAGCGCGAGCGGTTGGTTCACGCCTGTGGCCGTCAGGTTGTTTGTAGTGGTCAATTGATTCCGCTGTGCAACGGTACTGGTGAGTGCGGCGATCATGCGCGTTCTCTGCCCTGTGGTGAACATCTTGGAGCAATAGGAGTAGTCCATGTAGTTCTCCACGTTGTCCAAAGAGGAGCATGTGGTGCCACTCAACGTGCAGACCGTCCAACCGATGGTGTTCGGTGTGTCGCTCACGCCATCATCGGTGCTGCAGTTGGAAGCTACACCGGGTGTGTTGCTGCCGCCCCAGGTATGTTCCAGGTTGATCCAGTGCCCGACTTCATGGGTCAACGCACGACTGCGGGAAACGGATCCGGTGCCGATGGAGCCCACGTAGGATTGGTTCATCACGATGCCGTCCTCACCGGAGAAGATCGCCACCGATCCCGGGGTGAGAGTGTATCCGCCAGCGCCAGCCGCATTCGCGCACACCCATACGTTCAGGTATTTGTTGCGCGGCCATTGGATCAAGGCCTTCATATCGGATTCGCCGGTATAGGTCAACGTGCTCACCGTGCGTGTGATGCCGTTGGTGCAATTGCCGTTCGGGTCCTTGCGCGCCAAACGGAACTCGATGTCGATGTTCGCTACGAGGGAAAGGAATTCCGGCCGCACATTCGGCCAATCCGGATTCTGTTTGTTGAAGTCCTCATTCAGGATCCGCATCGCGTCGAACACCTGCTCGTTCGAGATGTTCTCGTCGCCGTTGTTGTGAATGATGTGGAAGACCACGGGCACGACATAGGTGCTGCGTGTTCCTTCGCTGAACTGCGCGGTCCATGCCTCCAACTCGGCTTCGGCGGCGGCCATGTCCGAGAGCAGCACGGGATCATCATGGTGGAGTGCCTGAAGGATCTCGGGATCATTGACGCGGCAGGGGAGGTTGCTTTCCTGGGCGTTGAGCAGCATCGGCAAGCAGCCGATGAGTGTTAGAATGGTCTTGCGCATGGTTGATCGCCCCCGAAGAGTCGGAGACCACGCGAAACTACACGAGTGGACGGTTCTGCGATGCTTCGCTTATTCCACCACCAATCGCGAGGTGAGCGTACCGTTGACGCCGATCAGACGGACCGTGTAACTGCCCCGTGCCAGCGCACCCAGATCAAGGACGAAGCTCCGCTCACCAGCCGGCACCGTTCCCAGGTCGTTCAGGCGCACCTGACGGCCGAGGGCATCCAACACATCCAACCGAACACGCGAGGAGGCGGACAGCGCGTACCGCACCTGCACACGATCCGTGGCCGGGTTCGGAACCAACAACAAGGGCCGATCGGAGAAGTTGCTGAGATCCTCCACGCCCACGGGCATACCGTTGATGTTGATGTCGTCCAGGTAGAGGTTGTTCCCTCCGTTGCTATCGAAGACGAACTTGAACCGGAAGTTGCTCACGTGGCTGGTGCTGCTGATGTTGGTCACTTCCGTGTAACCCCACTGGGAAGCGCTTGTGGGAATGAAGCTGCTGGTGACCACACCACCCGTGGTGAGCACGTTGCTGCCACGCATGATCTTCCGTAGGCTCCAGAGGTTACCACAATCATTGCTCACGTAAAGGCTCAAGACATCGTCGCTCGTGGATGTCCGCTTCGCGTAAGCGTATCGGAAGGAGATCACGATATCCTCCGCATTGCTCATGTCGAAGGTCCGGGAAAGCAACTCGTCACTGGTGCCATCCATCGCCGCCGTATTCAATACGCGCACGCTCTTCGATCCACTGAAGGAGGCGGTGCTGGTGAGGGCGAAGGTGTTGCCACCGGTGGGGTTGTTCACATACCACTCCGGTCCGTTCAACGCAGCCACACTTTCAAATCCTTCCACCACGGGCACCGCTTCGCCAGGGTTGGCCATTACGATGATCGAGGTGTTCTGCGTGGAGGTAAGTGTGGAACTGCCGTCGCTGACCGTGAGGCTCACGGTGTAAGTGCCTGGCTCGGTGTACGTGATCGTCGGTGTGGCGTCGGTGGAAGTGGCTGGTGTTCCACCGGGGAAATTCCAATTGCGCGTGGTGACGCCATGGAAGCTGAGGTCGGTGAACGTAACGGAACTGCCGGCACAGATCAAGGTGCTGTTCGCATCGAACTCCGCAGCGCAGAGGACCGGAGCGGCACTCACGCCGGTGGCGCTGAGGTTGGCCGGTGTGGTGAGCTGGTTGCGCTGTGAAGTGGATGCATTCAAGGATGCGAGCATGCGCGTTTTCTGTCCGAGTGTGAACATCTTGGAGCAGTAGCTGTACTCCATGTAGTTCTCCACATTGTCCAACGAACCGCAGGAAGTACCCGACAAGGTGCAGTTGGTCCAACCGATGGTGTTCGGGGTGTCGCTCACTCCATCATCGTCATTGCAATTCGCGGCGACAGCGGGATCATTGGTTCCGCCCCATGTGTGTTGCAGGTTGATCCAATGCCCGACCTCATGTGTGAGGGTGCGCGAGCGACTGGGTGAACTGGTACCGATCGCACCGGTGTAACTGTGCTGCACCACGATCCCGTCCGCACCGGCGTTGTTGGTCACCGATCCCGGGCGGAACGTATAACCGGCCGCGCCATCCGCGCTTGCGGCCACCCAGATGTTCAGGTACTTGTTGCGTGGCCATTGGATCAGGTTCTTCATGGTCTGCGTACCGTCATTGGTCAGCGTGGAGACCGTGCGGGTGATGCCCTTGGTGCAGTTGCCGTTGGGGTCCTTCGTCGCCAAGCGGAACTCGATCCCCACGTTCGCCACCAGGTCTAGGAATTCGGGGCGCACATTCGGCCAGTCGAGGTTCAACTTATTGTAGTCGTCGTTGAGCACGCGGATGGCATCATAGACCTGCTCATCGCTGATGTTCTCCGGACCGTAATTGTGGATGATGTGGAACACCACCGGGATCACGTAGTTCACGCGCTCCGCGCCGCTGTTCGCTTCAGCCCACGCCACGGTGAATGCCTCCAGTTCGGCATCGGCGGCCTGGATCTGTTGGAGGTCCTCGGGTGCGAGCGCGCCCAAGCGGTGCAGTTCATTGGCGCCGCACGGATGCACGCCATCCTGGCCGTTCACAATGGTGGTAGCCAGCGCGGTGAGAAGCGCTGGAACAAGGAGGATTTTCAACATGTCGGGAGAGAGGCTGGATTGCTTCGCCTCAAAAATACCCGTCACCTTACCAACGCTCGGTCACAATACTGCCATAGCCAGCGCGGTGCGGGGATCCTGCTGGGTGCGCGGATGGACTCCCGAAGGCCGCTCGATCCGACCAAGGTCCGATGCGTCAGGACGGAGGACCAAAGCGACCCGATGATCGGTTACAGTACGATGAACCGGTGGAGTTGCTGTTGGCCTTCCACGCGCAACCTCAGGAGGTAGGTTCCAGGCACAAGATCTCTCGTTCCCAACGCGATCCGATGATCACCCGCTGGGCGAAGCGAGTGCTGCACGATCGGACGGATCGTTCTGCCGAGTACATCCAGGATGTCGAGGTCGATCGTTCCCGAACGATCGAGGTGGAATCGTACTTCCGTATTCTCCTGGATCGGGTTCGGAACCACAGCCAATCCATTCGACCAAGGCGACTGCTCTTCGATGCCGACGACAAGGTTGTTGATGTTGATGTCATCCAGATAGAGGTTGTTCCCGCCGTTGCTCTGGAATTCGAACTTCACGCGGAACGATGGGGTGTGGAAGGATGCACCGATGTTGGTGAGCTCGGCAAAGCCCCATTCCGACGGACCATTCGGAACGAAGTTGCCGTTCGTCGGGTTGGCCGTGACCAAGGTGGTGATCGCGCGCAGGACCTTGCGCAGGGTCCAGTTCTGGCCGCAGTTGTTGCTCACGTACACATACAATTGGTCATCGTTCACCGGGTTGCGGCGCGCATACGCGTAACGGAACGAGAGGGCGATATCTCCCGCAGCGCTCATGTCCAAGGTGCTTGAGACCAGTGCGTCGATACGGCCATACTGATCGGCGTTGTTGAAGATGCGGCAGCTTTGACTGCCGGTGTATGCGGCCGCACTGGTCGATTCGAAGGTGAGGTCGTTGTCCGGGTTATCCACGCGCCAATCGACGTTCGGTAAAGCGATGACGCTTTCGAATCCTTCGCTCCACGGGATCGGCCTGCCCGGGTTCGGGAGCACGGTGATGTACGATACTTCAGAAACAGTTTCGGTGGTGATGCCGTCACCAACGTTCAGCGTAACTGGATAGACACCTGGCTCATCATAGATCACCGCCGGATCCTGATCGAATGAACCGGCCGGCGCGCCACCGGGGAAACTCCAGAACCGTTGTGTCACGCCGAAGTAGCTCTCGTCCGAGAACTGCACCACATCGCCCGCACAGACCTCGCGATGGTCGGCATCAAAGCGGGCCATGCAGAGCAACTCTTCTTCGAGGACCCCGGTCAGAGCGAGGTTCTCAAGTTGCCACAAGTTGTTTCGCTGCGCGATGGGCGATGTGAGCGCCGCGACCATGCGTGACCCCTGACGGTGGGTGAACATCTTGCAGCAGTACGAATACTCCATGTAGTTCTGCACATTGTCCAATGGACTGCCGCAGGAAGCGCCGCTCAACGTGCAAGAGGTCCAACCTTTCGTGAGTGGAGTATCGTCCACCTCATCATCGAAGGCACAGTTCTCTTCAAGACCCGGGTCGTTGCTATCACCCCAGCAATGTTTCAGGTTCAACCAATGGCCGACCTCATGACTGAGCACGCGCGATTTGTACGGAGCACTTGTGCCGATGCTTCCTGTGTAGCTGTGAAGGACCACGATCCCATCCGCAGCAGCCCATCCATCCAACCATGACGGATAGTAGGTGTAACCCGCCGCGCCATTCGCACTGGCCGCTACCCACACGTTCATGTACCGATCCCGCGGCCACTGGATCAACTGGGTCATATTGAAGTCCCCGTTGTACGTCTGCGTGCTCACGGTGCGCGTGATCCCGTTCGTGCAGTTCCCCTCCGGATCGCGCTTCGCCAAACGGAATTCGATCCCCACGTCGGCGACGAGATCCAGGAATTCAGGACGCACGTTCACCCAATCCGGGTTCTCCTTGTTGTAGTCCTCGTTCAGGATCCGGATCGCATCAACCAACTGCGCATCATCGATGTTCTCAGCGCCGTGGTTATGGATCACATGGAATACCACCGGGATGATGAGTGGGCCAACACCGCCACGCTCGAACCCAGCGGTCTGCGCGTTCAACACCGAATTGGCGAGTTCGGCTTGTGCGCGCGCACCCGGCGTTGCGTCAAGGTGTGCTTGAAGTTCAGCCGGGTTGTTCGCCAAGCAGCGAAGCATATCATCCTGACCGATGACAAGGCCACTACCGAGAAGGAATGGAACAAGAAGAAGGTGGCGCATGAGGGAGCAACGAGGGTCGGGCAAGGTAGGCTAACCGTTCGTCCGGATCCGGCGCAATGCGCAGCACTCGTGGTACCCCGACACGATGGGGTCCAAGTGATTGAAGGTGTGCGTTACGCGTCCAGCGCCTGCTTCAGGTCGGCGATGAGGTCTTCGGAATCCTCCAGACCAACACTGATCCGGATCAGGGTATCGGCCATGCCGTTCTTCAATCGCTCTTCACGTGGAATGCTCGCGTGCGTCATGCTGGGCGGATGACCCAAGAGTGATTCGACACCACCAAGCGATTCCGCCAAGGCGAACAGCTTGCACGAGGAAAGTACGTTGATCGCATCCTTCATGTTATCCCCTTTCAGGGTGAAGCTCATCATACCGCCGAAACCGCGCATCTGTTCTGCTGCGACCGCGTGGTTCTTGTGCGTCGTGAAGCCGGGCCAATGGACGGCATCCACCTTCGGATGTTTCACCAGCCATTCGGCCACGACCTTTCCATTTTCGCAATGGCGCTGCATGCGCAGATGCAAGGTCTTCAAGCCGCGCAGCACAAGGAAGCAATCCTGCGGTCCGGGCGTGGCGCCGCTGCTGTTCTGAATGAACGCAAGGCGTTCGGCCAATGCATCATCCTTCACGATCAACGCACCCATCACCACATCGCTGTGGCCACCGAGGTACTTGGTCACGCTGTGCATCACCAGATCCGCTCCGAGATCAAGTGGCGTCTGTAAGTATGGACTAGCGAACGTGTTGTCCACACCCAGAAGCACGCCTGCTTTCTTGGCGATCGCGGACAACCCCACGATGTCGATGATCCGGAGCAGCGGGTTCGTTGGTGTCTCGGCCCAGATCAGTTTCGTGTTCGGTGTCATCGCCGCTTCCACATTCGCGAGATCACCCATGTCCACGAAATGGAACTTCACACCGAAGCCTTCATAGATCTTGGTGAAGAGCCGGTACGTGCCGCCGTAGAGGTCGTTCGTGCTCACCACCTCATCACCCGGTTTGAGCAGCTTCACGATCGCATCGATGCTCGCCATCCCGCTGCTGAAGCAGAGTCCGTGCTTGCCATTTTCCAACGCGGCCAAGGCGTTCTGCAACGCGGTGCGTGTCGGGTTGTGCGTGCGACTGTACTCGTAACCCTTGTGATCACCCGGAGCGGCCTGCACGTAGGTGCTGGTCTGGTAGATGGGCGTCATGATCGCACCCGTGGTCGGATCAGGTTCCACGCCGGCGTGGATGGCTTTGGTGCCGAATTTCATCGCATGCTCGCGTTTTGTTCGCGGGCGGCGAAGGTAATTGCAGCCTCGCACGGTGATCAGCCGGATTACTTTGCCGCCAGCAGGGCCACGAGCCATCCGCAAACTTCACCATGGACCGCCGCGCCTCGGCCCACATCGCTCTCTTCACGGTCAACATGATCTACGGCGTGAATTACGTGGTGGCCAAAGGACTGATGCCCACGGTGATCGGCCCGTCGGGATTCATTGTGTTGCGCGTGCTTGGTGCCGGATCCTTGTTCTGGTTGTTGCGCGCCTTTCGACCGGAGCGCGTGGCATGGCCGGATGTCGGTCGGCTCTTCCTCTGCGCGGTATTCGGGGTTGCGCTCAACCAGCTCATGTTCTTCCACGGTCTCATGCGCACCGCGCCGACCAACGCGAGCATCATCATGGTGGCGACGCCCATTCTGGTGTTGGTACTGTCCGGTATCCTGATCGGGGAGCGCATCACGTGGACGAAAATGATCGGTGTTGGGCTTGGTGCAGCGGGCGCGCTTTCGCTCATCTTCTTGAAAGGGGATGGTCACTCATCCGGGGCCACGGTACTCGGCGATGCGTTCATCCTGATCAACGCCACATCGTATGGGATCTATCTGGTGATCGTGAAGCCATTGATGAAGAAGTACTCCGCAGTAACGGTCATGGCGTGGTGCTTCCTGTTCGGCATGTTCCTCGTGCTGCCTTTCGGCTGGGCTGAGTTCGGAGAAGTGCAATGGTCCGCGCTTTCGGGCAGTGTGATCATGGCTGTGTGCTTCGTGGTGATCGTTGTCACTTTCGTCGCGTACCTCCTGAACACATGGGCGCTCGGGCGGTTGAGTTCCACGGTCGTGGGCACATACATCTATCTGCAACCGCTCATGGCGATCCTGGTCACGTGGTTGTTCATGCGGATCGGGCCGGAGCGCATCGGGATCCCGGGTCGGTATGAAACGGGGATCGGCTGGCAGCAAGGACTGTGTGCGCTGGCGATCTTCCTCGGCGTACACCTCGTGAGCCGCGCGGAGCCCGAGCGTTGAGCCGGACTACATTTGACGCTTTCCAAGAACGAACGCATGCTCCGATCAATGACCGGTTTCGGCCGCGCCGAAGGCGTGGTAAAGGACCGAAAGGTGACCGTTGAGGTGCGTTCACTGAACAGCAAACAACTTGATCTCTACGTGAAATTGCCGAGCGCCTATCGCGAGCGGGATCACGAAGTGCGCCAATGGATCGGTGAACAAGCGGTGCGTGGCAAGGTGGAGGTCTTCGTGGCCGGTGAATCACTTCAAGCCACCAAACACACCACGTTCGATCGCGAATTGATCCGGGCCTATTACCAGGAGTTGAAGGAGATCGCGGATACGACCAGCCCTGATGCGGCGGCCGATCTCTTCGCCTATGTGCTCCGCCTGCCCGATGTGGCCACCACGGTGAGCGATCGTGCCGATGATGAGGAATGGTCAGCGGTTCGCGGCTTGATCGAGAATGCGCTCACCGCGTTCCAGGAATTCCGTGGAAGCGAAGGTTCCCGGTTGGAGGAGGAGCTGATGGCCCGCGTAAAAGGCATCGAACAGTTGCTTACCGAAGTGGAGGCCATGGACAGTGGTCGCGCGAACCGCACGCGCGAACGATTGCTCGGGAAACTGACCGATCTGCGCGCGGAAGTGAACGAGGATCGCTTCGCACAGGAGCTGATCTATTACTTGGAGAAACTCGACATCACCGAAGAGAAGGTGCGCTTGCGTTCACACTGCACATATTTCATGGAAACCGTGAAGAGTACGGATCAACAGGGCCGAAAGCTCGGCTTCATCTGCCAGGAGATGGGTCGCGAGATCAACACCATCGGCTCCAAAGCGAACGACGCGACCATGCAGCAGTTGGTGGTGCGCATGAAGGATGAATTGGAGAAGGTGAAGGAACAAGTGCTCAACGTCCTGTGAACCATTCCGAAGGAAAGTGCGTGATCATCTCCGCGCCGTCAGGTGCGGGGAAGACCACCATTGTGCATCACCTCATTGCGAAGGACCTCGGCCTTGCGTTCTCGGTGAGTGCCACCAGTCGCGCGAAACGATCGCATGAACATGATGGGCGTGACTACCACTTCCTGACTGCCGAAGAATTCAAGCTTCGGATCGATGCCGATGCGTTTGTTGAATGGGAGGAAGTGTACACCGGACAGTACTATGGAACCTTGAAGTCGGAGGTGGAGCGCATTTGGGACGAAGGTCACAGACCGATCTTCGATGTGGACGTGGAAGGCGGGCTGAACCTGAAACGCGCCTTCGGTGTGAATGCGCTGGCCATCTTCATCGCGCCGCCATCATTGTCTGTGCTGGAGCAGCGGCTGCATTCGCGCGGGACGGAAACACCGGAGAGCCTGCTCCGAAGGTTGGACAAGGCCGCGCACGAGTTGACCTACGCGCAACGCTTCGACCACGTGATCGTGAACGATGATCTGGATCGGGCATGTTCGCAGGCCGTGTCGTTGGTCCGCGCATTCCTGAGCTGATGGTGATCGGGTGTCTTTTTGGAACCTTCGATCCGCCACACATCGGGCATGTGGCCGTAGCGGAACACATGCTTGCCCATGGCAACCTCGACGAGGTTTGGCTGGTGGTCACCCCTCAGAATCCGTTCAAGAAGGACAAGGTGTTGAGTCCGGACCACCATCGCTTGGCCATGGTGCGGTTGGCCGTACAAGGACACACGGGCTTGGTCGCCTCAGGCTTCGAACTGGACCTGCCCGAACCGAGCTATACCGTGGATAGTCTGGAGTTCATGCGTCGGCGCTGGCCGCAGCATCAATTCGTCCTGATCATCGGGAGTGATAATCTGGCACAGTTCCACCACTGGAAGGATGCCACGGAGATCCTGGAACACCACCGGCTGCTGGTCTACCCAAGGGATGGGTTCAAGGAACACTTGGCGCACAGCGATCTGCTCGGTCATCCCGCCATCACCTTCGTTGCGGACGCACCCTTGGTCCAAGAGTCCGGCACCGCGATCCGCGAGGCGATCGGCAAATGGGAACCTGTGAATGATCGCATCGATCCAATGGTCCTGGGCTACATCCGAAGGAATGGGCTTTACAAGCCTTGAACCGGGGTAGCCACCTTCGTTGCGGCCTGTAGCAAATGGTCCCGCAAGACGCGCACGGCCCGCGTGAATCCCAGTTCGTTCACCACATGCAGATCGCACAAGTGCCGGTAGGGTAAGAGGAAGGATCGGTAGGCGGGCAGTACGTGATGCTCCCATTGGTACAGGACATCCTCAGCCCCGTATCCGCGTTCCTCTGAATCGCGCCGAAGGCGACGTTCCAATTGGGCGTCCTCGCTAGCGTCGATGAACACACGCAGATCGAACAGGTCCCGCACAGGCGCATGGTGAAGGACGAAAAGCCCTTCGACCAGAACGATCGGGGCAGGTCGTAGTTCGATCGTTCGCCCTTCACGACCGTCCTGATTGAAGGTGTACTCCTTCCGAAAAATGGGTTCGCCTGCAAGGAGGATCCGCAGGTCGCGTGCCAAGCCATCCATATCAACGGCCGTCGGCAGATCGAAGTTGATCCGGTCGTTCTGGTCGACCGCCTGCAGCTCCTTCGGATGGTAGTAGTCATCCTGCGAGACCATGCACACCATTTCGCTCGGAAGGCTCTCGCGCAGGGCGCGCACCAGGCTTGTCTTTCCTGATCCGCTGCCACCCGCCACCCCCACGAGGTAGGCATTGCGCTGCATGGCTTCAAAAGTAGGGGGCCGAGCCCCAGCGGCCACATCGGTGCTCCTTGGTCCGGCAAACTTTGGCACAGTGCTTGGCTAGCGGGTCGAACGATCAACAACCAACCCAATGAACACTTCCGCCATCCGTTACGAGAAGCTCAAGAATACCGCCCGGAGCCTGATGCTTGCGGGGAATGTGGAACGCTACATGCACGCCCTGCGCTTGATCAGTTCGCTGCGGGTCCAGGGTCCGATAGTAACAGCCTGAACACAAGCGGAGGGGTCACCGCTCAGCCAACGACCCAAGGTTTTGGTGAAAGCGTGCGGCGGGGCCCGGGAGGGCCCCGCCGCCGCGTTCATACCCCTGCTGGACAAGGCTTTCATGGAAATTTCAGGTTGGATGGATCCTTTGCGCAGGACCCGCCGTAGAAGGCCCCATGACGAAGAAGGATAAGATAGCCTTCATCAAAAGCAGCAAGCGAAAAACGCACGTGTACAATGACCTCAATCGCTACTCGGACCAACAGCTCAATGATGTTATCCGGGAGATCGTGCAAGGGCTGATCCGTGAAAGCGAGATCATCGCCAATGCATACATCAACGGGTACCGCTAGCGAGCGCGTTGGAACTTGCTGCTGAAGGCTGGACGCCTCAGGCAACAGGGCCCCGCCACCAGAAGGTGGACGGGGCCTTGTTGTTTCCGGATGTTCCTATCACCTCGTCCGCGATGTTGTCCCGACTATCTTCGGCACATGAGCAGCGCTCCTCTGAAGCGATGGCGCTTGGGACCGATGCCGGACCCTGCGATCGTTCGTGGTCTTACCTACGACCGCTGCCCCGAGGCCGGAGCGATCATCCTTGCGCAGCGGGGGATCACCGATGCAACTGCCGCCGCTATCTTTTTCCGTCCTCGGCTGGATCAGCTCCATGATCCGTTCCTGATGGCCGGAATGAAAGAGGCCGTGGAACGGATCGAGCGTGCGCTCGGGGAGAATGAACGGATCATGGTCTACGGCGACTATGATGTGGATGGGACCACCGCCGTGACATTGGTCTATTCCTTTCTGCTTCGATTCACCGGGAACATCACCTTCTACATTCCGGATCGCTATGCCGAAGGCTACGGCATCTCCTTCCAAGGGGTCGATGTCGCGGCAGCGGAGAAGGTCGGGTTGATCATTGCGCTGGATTGCGGGATCAAAGCGGTGGATAAGGTGGCCTACGCGAACGAACTCGGGATCGACTTCATCATCTGTGATCACCACCGGCCGGGAGATACGCTTCCGGAGGCCGTTGCGATCCTTGATCCGAAGCGCGACGACTGCCCTTACCCCTTCAAGGAATTGAGTGGATGCGGCATCGGTTTCAAGCTGATGCAGGGTTTGGCGCAGCACAACGACATGCCTTTCGATGATCTGGAGCCGTTGTTGGATCTGGTGGCCGTGAGTACCGCATGCGACATCGTGCCGGTGAACGGGGAGAACCGGATCCTCACGCATTTCGGATTGAAGCGGCTGAACAATGAGCCACGACACGGCTTCAGGGCGATGATGAATATGGCCAACGTGAAAAAGCGTTTGGGCATTACCGATCTGGTCTTCGCCATCGGCCCACGGATCAACGCTGCGGGCCGTGTGGAGCATGGTCGGCAGGCCGTGGAACTGCTCCTGGCGCATGATCCACAACAAGCCGCCGAGATGGGCAACCGCGTGGACGGCAATAACATGCACCGCCAGGAACTGGACCGCAACATGACCGAGGATGCACTGGGGCATTTTGATGATGATGCCCGATTACGCGCCGCATGGAGCACGGTGGTCTTCGACCCCACTTGGCACAAGGGCGTCGTCGGCATCGTGGCCTCACGGTTGGTGGACAAGTATTACCGACCCACGGTGGTGCTTACCGAGAGCGGTGCAAAGGCCGTGGGTAGCGCGCGTAGCGTAAAGGGTTTCGACGTGTATGAAGCCGTGAGCGCATGCAGCGATCTACTGGACCAGTTCGGAGGCCACATGTACGCCGCAGGACTCACCATGCCCTTGGAGAATGTGGAGGCGTTCAAGGTGCGATTCGAAGAGGCCGTTCGGTCCACGATCAAGGAAGAGCAACGCACGCCGGTGGAAGAGATCGATCTCGAGCTTTCATTGGACACGATCGATGACGGATTGTTGAGCATCCTGAAGCACATGGCACCATACGGTCCGGGCAACATGCGGCCGGTCTTCCTTACGCGCGGTGTGGTGGATTCCGGCAGCGCCAGATTGGTGGGAGAGCATCACTTGAAGATGCGCCTTCTGCATCCTTCTTCGCCCAAAAGATCTTTCGACGCCATCGCCTTCAAGCAAGCGCAATGGCTCGATCTTGCGCGTAGTGGAGAACCCTTCAGTGTGCTCTATGCGATCGAGGAGAATGAGTGGCAGGGAAGGACCACCGTGCAATTGAACATCAAGGACATCAAACCAGGCGTATCGGAGTTACTGGTGAATGAGTTGCCGGGCGCGATCGGCAGCCTCGCCGAAGTGAGCAGATCACAGCGCAGCGATGGGAGATCGGTGTAGCGATGTCGGCTCCGGGACCCCATGCCTTTCAAGTGATGCGGAACAACGCGACCCCGGTGCGGACCAAAGACCTGAAGGAATGATCGTGACGAATACCGACGAACATTTCATGCGGCAGGCCTTGAAGGAGGCGGAGCAGGCCTTCAAAGTGGATGAGGTTCCCATCGGGGCCGTGGTGGTTTGTGGCGATCGGATCATTGCCCGTGGCCATAACCTCACCGAACGGTTGAACGATGTGACCGCACACGCGGAGATGCAATCGATCACGGCTGCTGCGGAACACCTCGGCGGCAAGTATTTGAAGGACTGCACGCTCTTTGTTACCGTGGAGCCCTGCCCCATGTGTGCCGGCGCACTTCAGTGGGCACGGATCGGCCGGATCGTATTCGGTGCCTTTGATGAGAAGTCGGGCTACCGGAGGATCGGTGGGAAGATGCTGCACCCGAAGACCAAGGTCGTAGGTGGTGTATTGGAGGCCGAGTGCGCTGATCTGATGAAGGCCTTCTTCAAGAAGAAAAGGGCACTTTGAGCAGCGGCTTTGGACCGAGCGCCGTCTTACTGAAAACACCCTGCATGAGAGCCTTCGTTACACACACTTTGCTCGCTGTTGCGCAATTGACCTTCGCCCAATTCCCCGGGGATACGCTCAACTTGAACTTTGATGAGGATGCAACGCTCGTGCTGGACAGCGTCTATCCGGCCGGTTGCTGGCAGGTGGGTACGCCCATGAAGTCGGTCTTCACCAGTGCGTTGAGCCTACCGCACGCGCTCGTTACGGACACCTTGCTTCCCTATCCTGTGAACAGTACGTGCTATGCGCAGTTCACCCTGATCGCCGACGAGCTATCTGGATATTTCGGGCGATGGATCGAATTCGACCAGCAGTTGGACATCGCCCCCACCACGCATGCATGGATCGAGGCGCAGGATCCCTGGTCGGGCAATTGGCATCGGTTCGGAACCACCTGGGAGGACGGTTGGTTGTATTCCAATGCTCTGATAACAACGGGAATGGGCATGGAATTCGGCAGTACCCCCAACGGCTGGGACCATGTGGTTATTGATTCCCCCTGCCTTGGACTGATGGATGGTGGTAATGAACGTTGGTACGACCCGATCATGAGGCTGCGCTTCGTGTTCACCTCACTGGGGAATCCTCAACAGCGGGATGGTTGGATGATCGACAATGTTCGAGCGACGGCGACAATATGTACCAGTGGTATTGACCAGATAGTTCCTGATGATCTGCGAATGGTTCCGGTCCCTGCTGACCGGAGCGTTCAACTCTCATTGGACCCGGATCCACGGTGACGTGAACCTGACGATCCGTGCTGCCGATGGAAGGGTGGTACGGAACGAGCGGGCGCAAAGCAATGACAGGATGATCCTCGATGTCTCTGACCTTACGGACGGGATCTACGTGTGCTCAGTAGTGAATGACCGCACGCGCTTGATCGGTCGCTTGGTGGTCCGGCACTAGTCCGCATGGTAGCAATGCCGTGGATGTTCTTCCCGACCCCGATCGAGTGTTGTGGTCACGGTAGCTGCTCGGCCCGGGTCGTGGTCGGAACTGATCCGCCGACGTTCAACAGTATTGGATCACGATCGTTGTTCGTGCCGATGTAACGGATGATCCCATCCATGTTCACATCCTCCCGGTGATATCCGACAGTGCTCTCCGCAGTGGGTATGCTTCCACCGATCGCTTGCAGGATCGGATCGCGGTCATTGTTCAGGCCGATGTAACTCAGCACTGCATCCGGAAGCACGTTGCCAGCCCAGAGCAATGCACGACCATTCAATGGCTTGCGCGCTTCAGTTCCGTACACCGCCGTTCCTGGAGCTGAAAGGTCAATTCCGATAGCTGTGGATGTGAGCGCGACCGGTGCGGCCGTCATTGCACCGAGGTGATTGCGGTGTTTCACCGCGACGTAGTAGTTGCCATTGCCGGTCTGGAAGCTCACCGGAGATACGCCGTCCTTGTCCACCACATCGCCGTCGCGTTGCACCAATGCGCAACGTGTGGCGAGGATCGTACCCGGTGTGGTGGAACTGCGGAGTTGCACATGCACCCAATCCACAATAGCGTTATCACCTGTGGTCGTAAGCACAGCCGCGTTGATCGTTTCGCCACCGCCACCCGATACCTGCGGGAATCCGATCACCGTGTACGGTTCGGTAAGCGGGATCTGGCCGGCTGCGCGAATGTCGTCGCGCATCTTGTCGGTTGCGATATCATATGGTCCTTCAAGCATGAGCTTCAGGGCAACGCGCACCCCATTGCGTTCCACGACCACATCATCCAAGTACAACCAATTGCCATAGTCGTTGATCGCTACGAACCGGAAGATCACCGGCGAACCATCGTATGCGCTGATGTCCAGATCGTGCGCTAGCCATTGGGAACAACTGCTGGGCGTCCATGCCGAGGTGGAGTATGCGGTGGTCTGGAGCGCGGACCCTGCGGCTTCGTACAAGGTGGTCCAAGTGCTTCCGCAATCCCCGCTGACCTCCACCCTCATGCCATCCACATAAGAGGAGGAGTAACCGGAGTAAGCGTGTTGGAACTTCAACCGCGAACCCGCTGAACCGATGAGGTCCACGATCGGCGTGACCAATCGATCCTCCTGGCCCGGGGTGCTCACGCTGTAGTTGTCGATCCCCCATGCGCGTGTGCCCACGCAAGCGGTTTGTCCGGAAACCGCAACGGTCACCCACGTGTTACCGGCATCGGGATTCTGGAGCGACCATCCTGTAGGTGTTGGTGATGTGGCTTCGATATTCTGCGTGTAGGTCGCCGCCACGGTGGTCGGCGTGCTCAAGGTGATCGCACTGCTGGATGCGTCATTGCCGACGTATTGATCACCGATCAAATTCGTGCTGGCCACCAAGGTGTGGGCGCCGTTCCCGGTGATGGTGACCGGTTGGGAGAACGTGTATGATGCACTCGCGCCGCTTGCCAAGCTTCCGGTGTAGGTCCCGGTGATCACACTGCCCCCATCAAGCTGGTAGCGCACCTCGAAATTCGATTGGGCCTGCTGGCCGTAGTTGCGGATCGTCACGGTGACGGGCGCGTTCGTGGCCGCGCAATCCCAGATGGCTCCTTGCGGGGATTGAACCGCAGAAACGCCAATGTTCAAAGGAAGTGGCGTGTCGAAGGTCTCCGTCTGGTCGTAGCGGTTGTTGCTGCTGCCTTGGCTTGCACTTGCACCCAGCCCACGCCGAGCGAACGCAGCCCAGATCGCATTCTGGTTCGCGCCACCGTTGGTCTGTTGGTCGGCAAGAAGGATCGCGTCCCGCCCATCCACGAAGCCAGGGCTGCACGGTGTCAATTTCAATCCGTCGATCACCAATTGCATGGCGATGTTATTGCCACCTGTGCCGTTGTACAGGTCCGGGTCGAATCCATGGACGCCGATCAACTCCCAGGTCATTTCCCAGAGCATGGTACACCACACGAACCCGATCCCATGCGGTGCGGCGATCGATCCCGAGTTGGTGGCGGCATAGGTGTAGCTGTTCACCGAGAAGTTCGTGCTATAGGGTGAGGGGCGGATCCCCGGTCCGGTCACCGGCTGCCCCATTACGTACGTTCCGATCCCACGACCATCCGTGCCTTGATCACCAGGTTCCATGGTCATCATCAATCCGAAGTAATCGCTCCAACCTTCACCCATCTGTTCCACATTTCCCAAGCAATTCGTGTTGGCAGGGCCGCCCACCAACCGGTTGCTGATCCCGTGTCCGTATTCGTGTGCGATCACACCGTTGTCCAGGTCGCTATCCCTGTTCGGTGTGGTGTAGGTCCAACGGTACATCTGCATGCGTGGGGAACTGCCATCGGGCGGTGTGCCGAAGTTGGCGTTGTTGGTACCGCTGCCATCCTGCGCATCGGCATTCACGGCATCGTTGCCCGCGCCGCCGCGTCCATAGTTGTTCTGCTGGAAATTCCCCGCAGGGTCATCGAAACCGTACTGGTACCACACATCGTGGACGATGTTGTTCCAGTAGAAAAGGTTGGTCGTGGCGGCATCGAGATAGGTCGCAGGGGTTTGTGTGAGGTCCAATGGGAAATCGAAATCGAGCGTGGCGCCACCGCTGGGGCGAGCACCGCCGGTGTTGTTGTTGTCGGCGTCCTCCTGGGCGTAGCAGTTATTGCCGCGGGTATCCGTGTACTCGGCACCTGAGGCCCCGTTCGTGTCATGCCATCCGTAGGGTGAAGCGATCCCGCCCATGGTCCAGGGTGCGTTTCGAATGGCCCTGCTTCCATGGATCGGACTCTCCACGGGCGCGGGCAACACGTTGTAATCATTCGGGGCTGCGGGTGCCATCGGTATGGAAGGACACTCCTCGGCCGCGTGATCGTGACCATCCCAAGCACACTGGGCCACCCAATCATTGCGGTCCAATTCAGCGCCGGTCATCGCATCCACGCGGATGTTCCACCAATGCAGGCCATCCGTGGTATAGTGGTTCACATTCCACGCGAGCAACAGACGGTCGCCCACGGGTTGGTATACCAACTTCACGATCACCGGCTCATGGCCGAAGGCCGTCCCATCATACACGAATGTGTGTTCTCCAGCATCGGATGAGACCAATGCAGGAGTTGCTTTGCCGGGAGTGGTCCGCGCAAGCACGGCAGCCAGCGCATTTTCCGGGGATAGGGAGGGTTGTGTGCTATTCACGCGTTTCTCGATCGCCGTGAACGCACCGATGTTCACCTTGATCACTTCACCATTGGCGGCTTGATGAACAGCGATGTCGCCATTCCAGACTTCAATGCCCTGCCATCGTTGGCGGAAGTAGGTATGTGTGATCCCGCTACGGGTACTGCGATAGTTGTCGTTCACCACAAGGTCCGTGAGGTCGCTTGCATGAAATCCACTTGCGCGCAATTGACCCACCACTTTTTCGGGTAACGTACCAGTGGGGCGTTGGGCAGTGACAGAAAGCGAAAGGACAAGGAGAAGGAGGGATGCGAGCACGCGGAGGATCGACATGGTTTGGGTTGGAAGGGCGGCAAAGTACCGGGATCAGGGACGGGGGGCAAGGCCCCAAGCCGCACGAACGTGGGATCTTACCGGCCTGTGACGAGGATCCGTTCCTGTTTGAGATCCTCGCCTGTACGGATCCGCACGAGGTACATCCCTGGTGCCGCACCTAGGATATCGACCACCCATCGGTCATCGGCCGCTGGGGAAATAGAGGTCGGTACCGGTCGGCCGGTGGCGTCCACCACCTCGATCGTAGCGACGGAACCCGCCACGGAGACCGTAAAGCTTCCACTGTTCGGGTTCGGGTAGCAATACCGCTCACCGCTCTTGCGCAGAACGCTTACCACTTCTGAATAAGCGTCGCTTCCATCCAGGTCCAACATGTGCAGGCGGTAATAGGAAAGGCCGCTCAACGGGTTGGCATCAAGTAGTCCGTACCGGGTGGTGGTGAAGGATTGTCCTTGAGCGGAGCGCACACCGATCACCGCCCAGGACCGCGGATCCGAAGAGCGTTCCACTTCGAACCGGTCGGTATTCAACTCACTGCCCGTGGACCAATCGAGCCACACGCCGTTGGGCTGATCCGTTGCATGGAACGCGAGCAGTTCCACAGGCAGATTTGAAGCAGTTCCGGTGAAGACCACGTTGTCCATCAACAAGGTGTTCCCGTAACCATTGATGCCCACGAATCGCACCAGTACGGTTTGTCCGCTGTATGCGCCGATATCCAGGTCATTCGCTCGCCATTGAGCGCAATTCGCGGGTGCGAACAACGCCGTGGCATCAGGTGCGGTGGCGAGGACCGCTCCGCTTTGCGCAAGCAGGGTGTTCCAGTTCGCGCCGCAGTTCCCGCTGATGTCCACGCGGAAGGCATCGAAAAGGAAGCGTTGTACCGCGCGTATGCGTGGTCGAATTTCAAGCGGCAATTGGTCAACCCCGCAAGGTTCACCAACGGTGTGACCAATCGATCCTCCTGTCCGATGCCATTGTAGTTGAAGTTGTCGATGGACCATGTACGACTGGACGTACACGATGGTGCTGGACCGATGGCTGGCAACGAGGTGGTCCAGGTGTAGGACGCATCGGGATTCTGTATGGACCAACCGGCCGGTGTCGGGGATGCTGTGGACAGTCCTTCGGTGTAGGGTGCGATGACTGTGGTGCCCGCCACGATCGTAAGCGCGTTCGTCTGGCTGTTGTCCGAAGCGTACATGTCTCCGGTAAGGTTCGTAGCGACCTCAAGGGTATGTGCGCCAACGCCACTGATATTCACCGTGGTGCTGAACACGAAATTGAAGGATGCCCCGGCCGCTAGTGATCCCGCGTAATTCTGCGTGACCCATGCACCACCATCGAGCCGGTAGCGGACCGGGAAATTGCTCTGTGCCACCGAACCGAAGTTCCGCACCACGGCGCGCACAGTGGTCGGCGCACCCACACAGTTGTACAGTTGGCCGGCCAGTGGCTCGGTGATCGATGCGATGCCGACATTAGCGGTCATCGGGGTGTTGTATGCCTCGGTCTGGTCCGAGCGGTTGTTCGCACTACCCTGGTTCGCACCCACACCAAGCCCGCGTCGTGCGAAGGCCGCCCAGATCGCGTTCTGGTTCGCACCACCATAGAGGTTCTGGTCCGCTAGGAGGATCGCGTCACGTGCGTTGACGAATCCCGGACTACAGGGTGTCAACTTCATCCCTTCGATCACCAAACGCATGGCGATGTTGTTGCCACCAGTGCCCGTGTAGATGTCCGGGTCCCAACCGTACACACCGATCAATTCCCAGGTCATCTCCCACAACATGGTACACCACACGAATCCGATGCCGTGCGGTTGGGTGATCGCCGCGTTGTTCGTGGCCGCGTACGTGAAATTGTTCACTCCGAAATTGGTGCTGTATGGCGCTGGCCGGATGCCACCTCCCGTGGTGGGCTGGCCGATGACATAGGTGCCGATGCCACGCGGGGTCGGGCCGGTATCGCCAACCCGCATCGTCATCACCAAGCCGAAGAAGTCGCTCCAGCCCTCGCCCATCTGTTCAGCGTTGCCCAAGCAGTTCACATTCGCCGGACCCCCGACCAAGCGATTGCTGATACCGTGCCCATACTCGTGCGCGATCACACCGTTGTCCAGATCGCTATCGCGGTTCGGCGTGGTGTACGTCCATGTGTACATCTGCATCCGCGGGCGCGTACCCTCGGCTGGCGTAGCGAAGTTGGCGTTGTTGGTACCGCTGCCATCGATCGCATCGGCCAGCACGTAATCGTTGCCTGTTCCACCACGCCCGTAATTGTTCTGCTGGAAATTCCCGGCGGGATCGTTGAAGCCGTACCCGTACCACACATCGTGCATCAGGTTGTTCCAGTAGTAGAGGTTGGTGATCAGGGCGTCCTGATAGGTGGTCGGCGCGCCAGCGAGATTGATGGCGAAATCGAAGTCAAGGGTAGCACCGCCGCTCGGACTGTAGCCGATCGTGGTCTCGTTGTCATTGGCGATGTCCTCTTTCGCCCATGCGTTGTTCCCGCGAGTGATGGTGTACTCTGCTCCAGCAGCTCCGTTGGTATCGTTCCAGCCATAGGGCGAAGCGATCCCGCCTTGTGTCCATGGCGCGTTCTGTAATGTGCGACCGCCGTGGCTCGGGCTTTCCGTAGGCCACGCATAGACCCGGAGGTCGTTCGGGGAGGCAGGCGCGCAAGCATCCTCCTCGGGTCGTGTAAGGACTTCATCCGCATGGAAGTGATCGAAGTTGCATTGGCTCACCCAATCGTTGCGTTCCAATTCCTCACCGGTCACCGCATCGATCCGCACATTCCACCAGTGCGTGCCATTGGGGGTGTAATGGTTCACGTTCCACGCCAAGCGCAACGCTTCACCCACTGGAACGAGGACCAAGCGAACGACAACGGGCTCATCGCTGAAAGAGCTTCCGTCGAATACGGACATGCGGCCATTGTCCTCGGAGGAGATCAGCGCAGGGATCGAAGTACCCGGCATGTCCCGCGCGAGCACGTTCGATAGCGCCGTTCCGGCGCTGATGACCGGTGTGGTCGTGTTCACGCGATCGGCCAAGCGCGAAAAGGAACCGTTGTTCACGGCGATGACCGATCCATCGGTTTGCGTGTGAATGGCGATGTCCCCATTCCAGATCTCGATGCCCTGCCAGCGCTGCCGTACGTACAGGTGCTGTAGACCAACATCCTCTGACAAGTAATCATCCTTCATGATCAGATCCTGGAGATCCTCAACCCGATAACCTGATGCCATCAGTTGTTCCTGTACCGATGGAGGGAGCGTGGTAACCCCCTGTTGTGCTACCGATGAGGATAGCCAAACGAGCAGCGGTGCGAGGAGGAGGGAACGGACAAAGGTCATGGAACGGTGAGCGCAGCGAGACCGAAGATAAGGCGGACCGATAGGGGTCGCAAGGTTCGTAGTCCTGATCATCAGAATGTTGTGCATACCATCGCGGTCCTGGTCAGGGCTGGTTTTCCACCTGCCGTACTTTTGGCCCCGAACAACACCGCGATCCAGCGGTCAATCGAAAAGACCATGTACCCGCAAGAACTAACAGCTCCCATGGCCACGGACCTTGTTTCCGCTGGCTTCGAAGAATTGAAGACCCCCGACCAGGTGGACAAGGCCCTGACACAGCCCGGCACCGTGCTCTGCGTGGTGAACAGTGTATGCGGTTGCGCCGCTGGCGCTGCACGCCCCGGGGTGAAGAAGAGCGTGCATGGAGCCAAGCGCCCCGCCAAGTTGGTCACCGTTTTTGCCGGTGTCGATGGCGATGCGACCAATCAGGCCCGCAAGCATTTCCTGCCCTACCCGCCCAGTAGCCCGTCCATTGCCTTGTTCAAGGATGGCAAGCTCGTACACTTCCTCGAGCGTCATCACATCGAAGGCCGCAGCGCCGAGATGATCGCCGAGAACCTGCAGATGGCGTACGACGAGTTCTGCTGAGACCTGCTGAGAATGTTGAACGCCCCGGTTCCGAAAGGAGCCGGGGCGTTCTGCTTCTGCATCGTTCCTATGGCAATTGCTGGGTGCGCACCGCAGTGGGAATACTTCCACCGATGTTCACCAGAATGGGGTCGCGATCATTGAATGAGCCGGTGTATTTCGTCACGCCATCCAGATTCACGTCCTCCATGCGATAGCCTGCCACGGTATTCGTTGGCACCGAACCGCCGATCGCGACAAGGATCGGGTCCCGGTCGTTGGTGGCCCCGGTGTATTTCAGCTCCACATCGCGCAGGGTGTTGCCGGACCAAAGTGCCCGCTTGGTCCCTACGATGCGGGTTGGTTCCGTTCCGTAGAGCGCGAGCGATTGATCCGTGAAGTCCACAGGAACGATCGTGCTTGAAAGCGGTACGGAGCTGGCGGTCATCGCACCAAGATGGTTGCGGTGACGAACGGCGATCTTGTACGATCCGGCAGGAGCAAGTAAGGCGATAGGGGAGATGCCGTCCTCCGCCACCACATCACCATCGCGTTGCACCAAGGCGGGTCGCGTGGCAATGATGATCGTCGGCGTGCTCGCATCGCGCAGTTCCACCTGCACCCAATCCACGATCGCATCGTTTCCTGAACGCGAACTCACACCAGCCTGCATCACTTCGCCGCCACCATCGCTCGCTTGTGCGAAGCCGAGCGCGGTGTACGGCTCGCCGTTCGGGACCAGACCCGCAACGCGCAGATCGTCGCGCATCAGCAGCGTGTTCGGGTCAAATGGACCATCGAGGAAGAGTTTCAGTGCGAGGCGTAGACCGTTGTTCACTACTTCGAGATTGTCGAGGTAGAGCCTGTCTCCGTATCCGTTCACGCCGGTGAAGCGGATCACCACGCTCTGTCCGTCATACGCGCTGATGTCAATGTCATGCAAGAGCCACTGGTTCGCAGCGGTGGGCGCCCATGGGCTTGTCCCGGTGCTGGTTGTGCCGAGCGCTGCTTGCTGGGCATAGTAGAGTTGCGTCCAGTTCTGTCCACAGTTGGTACTGATCTCCACGCGCAATCCGTCGGGATATGAAGCGCCATAGGGTTTGTACGCATGATGGAATTTCAAGTGCGTTCCCGCGCTTCCGCCCAGCGTGATCACCGGCGTGATCAATCGATCCACCTGGCCCGGTGCGTTGTAGTAGTAGTAGTCCATGCGCCACGCGCGTGTGGCATTGCCATCGGCACCGGTCACGGCTTCGTTGGTCCAGGTATCGAGGCCATCGGGATTGTCGATCCGCCATCCCGTCGGTGTAACTGCTTGGTCCTCTGCGTCAGCGAGCATCGGTGCGGTTGCCGTGAAGTTGGCGTAGGTCACGAATCCTGCAATGGTCCTTGCGTTCGTTCCGTTCGCGTCGGTGACGGTGAGTGTGACATCGTAGGTGCCCGGCGCATTGTAGGTGATCAGCGGACTACGGTTGGTGCTGGTTGAAGGCGTTCCGCCGGGGAAACTCCAACTCCACGAGTAGCCGTTGCCGCTGAGGACGCTGTTGTCGTAGAACTGCACGCTGGGTGCAAGGCAGGTGATGGTTCGCTTGTCCGCGCAGAAGTTCGCAACCGGGGAACTGCTCGTTTCCAAGTTGCTCTCCCACACGCTGCGGTCCGTGCCGTTGCGGATCTTCTGGTCGCGGTAGTTGATCAGCAGGCGTGTGCTGAAGATCCTGGCGGGCAAGCCAGCGTTCCAAAGCGTCCAGGTCGGCGCTGCATCACTCCGATAGTACACCGCGCGGCGCGTGCCGATGTACAAACCGCCATTCGTGCCGAGTTGGTGCGCGATGTTCGTGGGCCACTCGTTGTTCAGGCTCGCATCGGTGATGTTCGTCCAGTTCGCTCCACCGTTCACGCTCTTGTAGATCACGTATCCGTTGATGTTGGGATAGTCGCCGTATTGCGAGGTGCGCACGAGCCAGAGGGTCTGCGGATCCGTGGCGCTCACAGCGATGTCGTACGGGATCCACGTGTTGCCATTGATCGTTGCGCTGCTCGGTGTGATCTCCGTCCAATTCGTACCGCCGTTCGTGCTGCGCCACACTTTCTTCAGGCCCCACCAATCGATGTAGGTGCATGCGTACATCGTGTTCGGGTCGCTGAAGGAGACCTCGATGCTCGTGACCTTCTCGCCGAAGTTGTACACCTCCACGAAGCCCGCGCCGTTGTCGTCGGTGCGCCAGATCGAATTGCCATTGCCCACGAAGGCGGTGTTCACCAGGTTCGGATGCCACACCACTTCGCTGCTCTCGCCAGTGATGTAGCTGGCATTCGGCTGCTTGCCCCAACCCGTATTGCCGTTCGACACAGTGCGATCACCACTGAGGGTCTTGTAGCCGTAGTCGCTCAACGCGCGCCGATCGTATTGCGGGTGCACGAAGCCACGTATGCCGTCACCGCCATCGGTGCAGACCCAGCCATTGGTGTACACGTCGTTGTCCTTCAGCAGGGTACCGTTGTGGTAGGTGCCACCGAGCATCACATTGCTACCGGTCCATCCTCCTGCGCCGAAGCCCCAGAAGTCGGTGCCCGCGATGCCGAACATGCGGCGGTTGAAGGTGGCGCCTGCATCGCTGCTGTAGAAGATGCCGCCGTCGTTCGCCAGCCAGATCTCGCTTCCGTAGTAGCGCATATCGTGGATATCGGCATGCACGTAATCCACTTTGTTGCTGTGGCTCCACTTCGCTGGGCAGGTGAAGGTGACGCCGCCATCGGTGCTCACCCAGCGTTGCACACCGCACACTTGCAGCTTGTTCGCGTTCGCGGGATCCACTGCGAAAGCCAGATCGTAGTAGTACTGGCCGCCGTCATCCTGTCCGCCATCGTCCCATCCCATCAGGTTGAAATTCGTGGGCGAGGGCACACCGCCCGGGCTCGGCCCGCAGCACTGGAAGGTCCAGCTCGCGCCGCTGTCCGTGCTCTTGTACACGCCGTACAATCCGCTGCCTCCGTTGGCCACACCTGTGCAAAGGGCATACACCGTGTTCGGTGCATCAGCTGTCACGGCGATCTCTGTTCGCTCCTGTTCATCGGGCGCTACCGGCACCGGCCAGCCTGTTGTCATCTGCGAAAAAGTGACGCCGGTATCGAGGCTCCGCCAGAATTGCGTGATCACGCCGGTCTGCTTCACGGCGTACACGGTGGTGGCGGTTCCCGGTTTGAACTCCAGTTCCTGCCAGTTCCCCGTTTGCACTTGCGTGAACGTTGTTCCGCCGTTCGCGGATCGATACAAGCCCTGGTTGCTGCACAAGAAGAGGACCTGGTTGTTCGTCGGGTGCATCACCAGATCGCGGATGCTGTGGTTCACGCTGTTGAAGGTGGCATCGCCGACGATGCTCCACGTTGATCCACCGTTCGTGGACTTGTACAATTTGTTCTCCGCGCCGAAGTACACCGTATTCTCTACAGTATGGTCGATCTCCACGCTGTACACCGTCCCGATCATCATCCCTTTGGTCATGTTGGTCCAGTTGAGCCCCTTGTCGGTGCTCTTCCACACGCCTGCGTTGGCTGTACCTGCGTAGATCAGGTTGCCATTGCTTGCGCTCTGCTCCACGGTGTACACGTGCGCGGCACCGGCCGCGTAGCTCTTGTCCACCGCGCCGTGGTCCCAATCGAATGGTCCGATACAGGTCCAGTTCGCAGCGCGATCGCCATCGGTGGAGGAACTCGCCGCGAGGTAAGCCCCCAGGTTCTCCTCGTAGTCCTCGCGTTGCGCGGGATCCTTCGGCACGATCGCGTGGCCGATCTCTCGCTTCCACCGCTTGAAGAACTGCGTGTGCATGTTCTTCACGAAGGGGTGCGTGGCGTAGTACGCGGTGTACGCGGCTTGCACGGCGCCGGGATCCGGATCGGGGGCGTACATCAGCTGTGCCCACTGCGGCAGTTCACCAGCCCCCCGCGAGATCATCTGCTCGAACTGCTGGGCGCGGAGTGTGATGGAGGTGATCAGAACAACAGCTAGAATGGAAAAGCGCATGCAGGCGGGTTTGCCCCAAAGGTGAGGCGTCAGGCGTGTGCCCGGATGATGATCGTCCAGCCCATTGGGATCTTGGATCGCGCCTGAAGAAGAAGCCCCGACTCGCGCCGGGGTTTCCTGTATTCGCATTGCGCTCTTCCGCGTGGCGGGCAGGTTACGACCACGCCTTGATCCAGCATTGCATCGGCCACTTTCACGAAGCCTGCGATGTTCGCGCCCTTCACGTAGTTGATCGTGCTGCCTTCCTGGCCGTGCTTCACGCAAGCGGCGTGGATGTTCTTCATGATCGCGTGCAGCTTGGCGTCCACTTCGTCGCGGGTCCAAGCCAAACGCAAGCTGTTCTGGCTCATCTCCAATCCGCTGGTGGCCACACCACCGGCGTTGCTCGCCTTGCCCGGTGCGAAGTGCACCTTGGCGGCTTGCAGCGCGGTGATCGCGTCCGGGGTCGTGGGCATGTTGGCGCCTTCGGCCACGTACTTCACACCTTTCTTGATCAGTGCCTTTGCATCGTTGATGTCCAACTCGTTCTGCGTGGCGCAGGGGAGGGCCACGTCGCACTTGGCCACCACATCCCATACACGCGCACCGGCCACGTACTTCGTTCCCTTGAACTTCTTCGCGTACTCTTCGATGCGGCCGCGCTTCACGTTCTTCAGCTCCATGAGGAAGGCGAGCTTCTCCTTGGTGATGCCTGTCGGATCGTAGATCGCGCCGTCGCTATCGCTGGCGGTTACCACTTTGGCACCGAACTGCGTGGCTTTTTCGATGGCGTACTGCGCCACGTTGCCGCTGCCGCTCACCGCCACCACCTTGCCTTTGAAGCTGGTCTTGTTGCGACCCATCATCTCGTTCGCGAAGTACACGCAGCCGTAGCCGGTCGCTTCCGGACGGATCAATGATCCACCCCACGTGGCGCCCTTGCCCGTGAGCACGCCGGTGAATTCATTCGCCAAACGCTTGTACTGTCCGAAGAGGTAGCCGATCTCGCGACCGCCCACGCCGATGTCGCCCGCAGGCACATCGGTATCCGGGCCGATGTGGCGGAACAGTTCCGACATCAGGCTCTGGCAGAAACGCATCACTTCGTTGTCGCTCTTGCCTTTCGGGTCGAAGTCGCTGCCGCCTTTGCCACCGCCCATAGGCAATGTGGTCAAGCTGTTCTTGAACGTCTGTTCAAAGCCGAGGAACTTCAGGATGCTGAGGTTCACGCTCGGGTGGAAGCGCAAGCCGCCCTTGTAGGGTCCGATCGCGCTGTTGAACTCGATCCGAAAAACGCGATTCATCTGAATCCTGCCCTTGTCATCGATCCAAGGCACACGGAAGATGATGGTGCGCTCGGGCTCCACCATGCGCTCCAAGAGCATCTTGCCCTTGTATTTCGGATTGGCCTCGATGAAAGGAATGACCATTTCGGCCACTTCATGCACGGCCTGTAGGAATTCGGGTTCGCTGCCGTTACGCTTCTTCACTTCTGCCATGAATGCGTCCACGGCCTTGTTCGACTTTGACATTGCTGGGGTCTTTGGTTGTGCTTTTGGTTTAGCGGCGGCAAATGTATGTGGGGGAATGCTCGTACAGGTCAGTGTGCGGGCCGGGCGCATTGAATAGCTGGCGACGCGCTATGAACATTCGCGATATCCGCAGTGATCCAGTGATCACTTCAATCCAACTTCAACACTGCTAGGAACGCCTGCTGCGGTACTTCCACCGTTCCGATCTGCTTCATCTTCTTCTTCCCTTCCTTCTGCTTCTCCAGCAGTTTGCGCTTACGGCTGATGTCGCCGCCATAGCACTTGGCGGTCACGTCCTTGCGCAGGGCCTTTACGGTTTCGCGCGCCACGATCTTGGCGCCGATCGCCGCTTGGATAGGAATATCGAACTGTTGACGCGGCAATAATTCCTTCAGCTTGCTGCACATCTTCTTGCCCAACTCGTGCGCATGATCGCGGTGGATCAATGCGCTGAGTGCATCCACGCGTTCGCTGTTCAGCAGGATGTCGAGCTTGATGAGGTCGCTCTCTTTCATGCCTACCGGGTGGTAGTCGAAGCTGGCGTAACCGCGCGAGATCGACTTGAGCTTGTCGTAGAAATCGAAGACCACTTCGCCGAGCGGTAGCTCGAAGGAGAGCTCAACGCGATCGGTGGTGAGGTAGTTCTGGCCGGTGAGCATGCCGCGCTTCTCGATGCATAGCGTCATGATCGCACCGGTGTACTCGGCCTTGGTGATCACCTGCGCTTTGATGTACGGTTCCTCGATCTTCTCGATGTGCATCACATCCGGCAACTCGCTCGGATTGTGGATCTCGAACACGTCGCCGTTGGTCCTGGTGATCACGTAGCCCACGTTCGGTACCGTGGTGATCACGCTCATGTTGAACTCCCGCTGCAACCGCTCCTGGATGATCTCCATGTGCAGCAGGCCGAGGAATCCGCAACGGAATCCGAAGCCGAGTGCCGCACTGCTCTCGGGCGTCCAGGTCAGGGAAGCGTCGTTGAGCTGGAGCTTCTCCATCGCATCGCGCATCTCCTCGTAATCGTCGGTATCCACCGGGAAGATGCCGGCCCATACCATCGGCTTCACGTCCTCGAAGCCCTTGATCGATTCCTTGCACGGCCGATCGCGGTGGGTGATGGTGTCGCCCACCTTCACTTCACTTGCGGTCTTGATGCCGCTGATGATGTAGCCCACATCGCCGGCCTTGACCTCAGGCCGCGGGGTGATCTCCATCTTCAAGCAGCCCACTTCGTCGGCGCCGTACTCCACGCCTGTGTTGAAGAACTTCACCTGGTCGCCCTTGCGGATGGTGCCGTTCATCACGCGGAAGTACGCGATGATGCCGCGGAAGGAGTTGAAGACACTGTCGAAGATGAGCGCCTGCAACGGTGCATTCGGGTCGCCCTTCGGCGGGGGAACGCGCGCCACCACGGCCTCCAGGACCTTATCGACACCAAGACCCGTCTTGCCGCTGGCCGCGAGGATGTCCTCATGCTTGCACCCCAGCAGGTCCACGATCTGGTCCTTCACTTCCTCCGGATTGGCGCTGGCCAGGTCCATCTTGTTCAGGATCGGGATGATCTCCAGATCATGCTCCAACGCGAGGTAGAGGTTGCTGATGGTCTGTGCTTGGATGCCTTGCGTGGCATCGACAATAAGCAATGCGCCTTCGCACGCGGCGATGCTCCTGCTCACTTCGTAGCTGAAGTCCACGTGGCCGGGGGTATCGATCAGGTTCAGGATGTACTTCTGCCCGTTCAGGGTGTAGTCCATCTGGATCGCCTTGCTCTTGATGGTGATCCCGCGCTCACGCTCCAGGTCCATGTCATCCAGGTTCTGGGCCTGCATGTCGCGGTCGGCGATGGTACCGGTCATCTGCAACAGGCGGTCGGCCAAGGTGCTCTTACCGTGGTCGATGTGGGCGATGATGCAGAAGTTGCGAATGTGCTCCATGTTCAGCGGCTGATCCGGGGTGCCGGAAAGCGGGGCGCGAAAGTAGCCGATCGGGGCGCGCGGGCTGGTGATCCGTCTATCTTGGTGCTGGCTTGAAGAACCCATGCAGGCAACCTGTTCGGCCTCAAGTGCATCTTGTAGTAAGCTCCTGTTACCCGTATGGTGGCAGGGAGGAGAAAGGATGACCGGGTAGGTCCGATTCATTCAGTGGACGAGCGAAGTACGTGTACCACCAAACCAACCCCACCTCACCATGAACCAGGGGATACGCTTTTTCGGTTCCGTCTCAATGATCGCATGCGCGATCATCGTGCAAGCCCAGAATCCACTCCCGGACTCGCCGGGCTATGATGCTTGGAAAGCGTCCGTGGCACCGCCGCCGCTACCTCCACCGGTGGATGCAGGCGAGGTCATTGAAGCGCCCGTCGGGCATCGCAGCAATTGCGACTGCTGGATCCCGCCTGATGCCACGTACACCTTGGCGATGGGTCCGAACGACGATTCATCGTCTCCACAGATCGCGCTACCCTTCAACTTCTTTCTCTACGGGACCAACTACAACAGTGTCTATATCAACAACAACGGCAACCTGTCCTTTGGATCCCCTTATGGCGCGTACAGCGCCTCGGGTTTCCCGAGTGCGAACTATGTGATGGTGGCCCCATTCTGGGGAGATGTGGATACTCGCCCCGCGAACGGCGGGCAGGTCTGGTACAAAGTGACCCCGACCGCCTTGTATGTGAACTGGGTGGCCGTGGGCTATTACAGCATGCAGACGGATATGCTGAACAGCTTTCAAGTGATCATCACCAACGCGAGCGATCCAGTCGTGCCGAACGGCGCAAATGTGTCCTTCTGCTATGAGGATATGCAATGGACCACTGGTGCCGCATCGGGCGGCGTTGGTGGCTTCGGTGGTACGCCCGCGACCGTTGGTGCGAACAAGGGTGATGGTGTGAACTACATGCAATTCGGTCGCTTCGACCATGCAGGCGTGGACTACGATGGTCCATTCGGCGTAGCTGATGGGGTGAGCTGGCTCGATTACAAATACCTCAGCTTCACCACCAACCAGACGCAGGCGAATGTGCCGCCTGTGATCACAAGCCAGAGCGTGTGCGACAGCATGACCTTGTGCGTGGGAGAACTGGCCACATTGAGCGTCACCTTCCTTTCTCCGGAACCCGCGCAGATCACCACCGCTACCACGTTGGCGCCAACGTTGAGCAACTGGACCGTGACCTCCAACACGCCCGGATTGACAGCGGACATCACCGTGGATTTCACGCCACTGCCTGCTGATATCGGCTACCACACGGTCGTATTCACCGGGACGGACGATGGCACGCCATCGCTGTCCTCCAGCCTCAACGTGGTCATCCATGTGATCCAGGGCGGTACGATCCCGCCGGGTTCATTATCGGTCTGTGACAATGGCGCTGCGGTGAACCTGTTGACCGATGTACTTGGTCCCGCTGCCGCCGCTGGAGGCAATTGGACCGATCCAGCCGGAGCAGCGCATAGCGGGACCTACGATCCTTCCACGGACGCCCCGGGTGATTACCTGTACGCGGTGCTTCTTGGTGGAAACTGTGCTTCGCTCGGAACCGCGACGATCACGGAGGTGGCTCATGCGTGGGCGGGGAATAATGTCGCCGGTGTCTATTGCAGTGATGGTGTTCCTGTTGATCTTTTCGGGTTGTTGGGTGGAGCACCACAAGCCACAGGAGCATGGACCTCTGCGGTCGGTCAGGTCTTCAGCGGCACACTCGATCCTACCATGGACGGAACCGGGAACTACACCTATGTGGTGACCGGTGCAGCTCCGTGCCCGAATGACACCGCTGTGGTTGCCATTACCGTGAACCAATATGTGGACGCAGGCCTGCCTAATGCCTTGACGCTTTGCGAGGATGCCACGCCATTGAACATGCTGGCCTCATTGAATGGGAGCCCGACACCCGGCGGCATATGGACCGCACCCAATGGCACGCAGTGGGGCGGAACCTGGTTGGCATCGATCGACCCTCAAGGGATCTTCACCTATACAGTGACCAGCGCACTGCCCTGTCTCGATCATAGCACGACGCTCACCGTTGCAATGGACCCGGCTCCATGGGCTGGGGATGACGGCACCATCACCAAGTGCGCGAACGACGGTTCCGTGACGCTCTTCCCGTTGCTGGGCGGTAGCCCTGATGTGGATGGTTATTGGGAGGACCCCACCCAGGCGTCGAATCCCGGCACGCTGGTCCCGCACAATGAGCTTTCCGGGAACTACGTGTACATCGTGCTGGGCACGGCTACTTGCGCGCATCTGATCGACACCGCGTTGGTGGCGGCCCTCATCAACCCATTGCCGCGGATCGCGTTCGTTGCAGATCCGGATTCAGGATGCAACCCGCTCCAGGTCCAATTCACGAATACCACGCCTGCGGAGGACGTGGGTGATCCGTGTCTCTGGAACTTCGGCGATGGACAATTCGGAGCGGATTGCGTGGATGTGACCCACATCTATCAGGATCCGGGGAGCTACCACGTCCGCCTGAAGGTGACCACTCCGGCAGGATGCACCGATGAACTCCTGCGATACAACGTTGTTCTCGTGGACCCTGCGCCGGTGGCCACGTTCCGGATGTCACCCGATCCCGGCACACCAGGGAACAGCACGATCTTCTTCACTGCGGAGGATGATCATCCGGTGTACTATGGCTGGTCCATCGACGGGATCCCCTACACCACGGGCCAACAAGCCAACCACTGGTTCAACGCCATCTTGGGAAGCGAACACTTGATCTGCTTGAACGTGTATGACCGGTACGGATGTGCGGATACGCTCTGCCGGACCGTCGAGATCATCGTTCCATCCATCTTCGTGGAGAATGCCTTTACCCCGGACGGCGACGGGATCAACGACAAATTCCTCCCACACCTGATGGACATCATCCCAGCTGAACACGTGTTCCAAGTGTTCGACCGTTGGGGCGGCATCATCTTCAGTTCCGAGGACCCGACGGAAGGGTGGGATGGTCGCGCCAACAACAGCGGGGACATCCTGCAGCAAGGTGTCTATGTGTGGCGGCTGGAGGCACTCCCGCGTTATCAGGCGGACAAACTGGAGTTCATCGGAAGCGTGACGCTGATCAAATAGCCCGTCCCACGGTCAGCCGATCGTACCTTGCAGAACCTCGAATGATCAAGGCCCCGGGCAACCCCCGAGGCCTTGATCGCATCATCACCCAGCGGAGCGTCATGACTGATGAACAACTCGTATCCGGTTGCATCGCTGGCGATCCCATTGCACAGAAAGCCCTCTACAAGGCCTATGCACGGAAGATGATGAGCGTTTGTATGCGATACGCAGGGAACAGGGAACACGCCCAGGACATGCTCCAGGATGGCTTCGTGAAGGTCTTCCAGAAGATGGACCACTTCCGGGGCGATGGTCCTTTGGGCGGTTGGATCGCACGAACCATGGTGAATACCGCGCTGGACCATATCCGCCGCAACAAACCCTACGACCACAGCTTGGACCTGACCGAGGCCGAGCACTTGCACCAAGTGGACGAGCAAGTACTGACCACGATGACCACGGATGAGCTCATGGAGTTGATCCAATCGCTTCCTCCGGGATATCGAACAGTGTTCAACCTCTTCGCCATTGAAGGCTACCCACACAAGGAGATCGCCGAGCAATTGGGGATCTCGGAGAATACCAGCAAATCGCAATTCATGAAAGCGCGGGCTTACCTGCGCAAGCTGTTGCCCAAGGAGGTGGCAGCACCCTATGCACACGACCATGAAGGATAGTTTGAACCACTTGCTGCGCGACCGCTTCCAGGGCCATGAGGCTCCGGTCGATCCGGCCACTTGGCAGGTGATCGAGGCGCGCCTGCTTACCGGTGTGCCTGCTGCCGATCAAGTGAACAACCTCTTCCGCGAGCGCTTCCAACAGCACGAATTGCACGTGGATCCTGCCGTGTGGCAAGGCGTGAGCGCCCAACTGGGCCATACGGCCGGTGCGGGTCTGCTCGGTGGTTTTGGATGGGTGGCCGCAGGACTGGCCGGTGTGGCCGTGATCGTTGGTGCGATCCTGAACTTGAACAGCGAACCCAAGGTGGTTGCTGATGCCAAGATCGACCAGGTCGTTACGGCACCGTTCCAAGTTGAGTCCATTAACGAAAACGTCGCACCGACGGTGAGCGAAGTGATCGCTCCTGTTGAAGAGCAGAGCAATTCAACAGCATCAAACGGGACGACGAACCACGCTGATCGTGCAAAGGCGCAAGTACCCGCACCGAAGAAGGCTGAACCGATGGCTGTGATCGCCTCGAAGCCTGAGCCGAAGACGGTTCCGCCAACCACAGTGCCAGTTGTAGCCGCCGCGAGTTCTGCCTCACGCAATGGTGCAGCGGTGGTCAACGAGATCATTGCCGAGATCACCGATCAGGTGGAAGAAGAGGTCAGGTCAACACCGCCCCCGAGCGTTAACCCCTCAACCACCCCCAATCCATCCGGCAGTGCAGCGAGCACGGAACCCGATCTCCTCGCTCCGCCAGCCAAGCCGTTCATGCCGAATGCCTTCACCCCGAACAACGATGGCATCAACGACTTCTATCTCGTCCCGATGGAAGGATACACGAGCATGTTGCTCCGGGTCTATTCCTTGAAGAGCAACCAGTTGGTCTTCAGCACCAATAATGGTGAACCATGGTCCGGTGGGAATTGCGAGGACGGTATGTACCTGGTCGCTTTGGAAGCCATGACAACCGACGGGCGCGTGGTTTCGGAGGGAAAGGTGGTGTGGTTGAACCGGAGTGGAATGAACTGAGAACGCGCCAAACGCCCGGTTGGGTTAAGTTTGGCGACCGTTATCAAGGTGTTGGAACGACTTCGCGACTCTTGCAACGCTGAATCCGGAAAATGATGAAGCACATCATATTCATCCTGCTCGGAGTGCTCCTTCTCAAGGCGGCACCCGTTGGTGCGCAGACCGTCGTGCTGAGTGAGGCCGACTATGCAGCCGCCAAATTGAACGGCACATTGCCCGCTGGCGCGATCCCGGAAGCTGGGGATCCACCACCTTTTTCCACACCTCCCTTGGCCGGTGAGGAGCGTGGTGGTGGAACGAACGATTGCAATTGCTGGATCCAACCGGACGCCACGTACACTCTGGCGATGCAGCCGAACGATGACGGCTCCTCTACGAGCATCACCCTGCCGTTCTCCTTCAACCTGTATGGCGACACGTACAACACGTGCTTCATCAACAACAACGGGAACGTCTCCTTCGTGCAGGCCTTCGGCACGTACACCAGTTCTGGATTTCCGAGCACGCAGTACAAGATGGTGGCTCCCTTCTGGGCTGATGTGGATACGCGTCCTGCGAACGGCGGACAGGTGTGGTACAAGGTCACACCCACGGCGCTCTATGTGAATTGGGTGGATGTCGGGTACTTCAACCAGATGACCGATAAGCTGAACTCCTTCCAACTTGTCATCACTGATGGTACGGATCCGGTGATCGGAGTTGACAAGAACGTGAGCTTCTGCTACAAGGACATGCAGTGGACCACGGGTAGCGCGTCCGGTGGAATTGGAGGATTCGGCGGTACGGCTGCTACGGTAGGTGCCAACCGCGGAAGCAACAACGACTACATCCAGTTCGGACGTTTCGACCATGCGGGTACGGATTACGATGGTCCGTTCGGCAATACCGATGGGGTAAGCTGGCTGGACTTCAAGAATTTCGTGTTCACGACCATCACTAGTACCACGAACATCCCGCCGATCGCTGCAGGCCTCTACCTCTGTGATACGCTTCGGGCCTGTGTGGGCCAAACCGCCGAACTGGAATTGACCTTCCTTTCCCCCGAAAGCAACCAGACGACCGTAGCGAGTTCCAGCGCACCGACCTTGAGCAATTGGGTGGAGATCGCGAACACCTCCGGGATCGTCGCCTCGGTCACGGGACAGTTCACCCCGACCGTCGGTGACATCGGATTCCACCAAGTGATCTACATCGGCACGGATGATGGAACCCCGAACCTGACCTCCACCATCCCGATCGTGATCGAAGTGATCCCACCGCCATCCGATCCACCAGGGATCCAAGGCAATGCAGCGATCTGTAGCGGACAGACAGTCACACTCACGGCCACCGGCCCCTTTTCAAGCTTCACATGGAGCAACGGCCAAAGCGGTCCGTCGATCACGGTGAACCAAGCCGGGACCTATTCGGTGACCGCAGGGATCGGCCTGTGCCAACTCACCTCCGATCCGTTCACCGTGACGCTGGTGGTTCCACCCGCGCTGACGATCACTGGGCCGAGCACTTATTGCGGTACGCCGCTGCCTGAACTCGTGGCCTCCACAGGATATGAGAGTTACGCATGGAGCAATGGCGCCAGCGGGGATACAGCCCAAGTGACGGGCGGCACGTTCACGGTGTCCGGCACCTATCAAGGTTGCGTGAATGTTTCCGCGCCCTTCACCGTGAACAACATCGATCCAGGTCCACCGGTGATCGCAGGCCCCACCCAGTACTGTGAAGGAGGTGATGTGACGTTGAGCATCAATGCCACGCCTTACGGATCCTATCAGTGGAGCACGGGCGTGAGCACTCCGAACATTACCGCCACTGCGGGAACGTACACGGTCACTGCGTCATTCCTCAACTGTGATTACACCTCCGCACCATTCACCGTGCAGGAGATCATCCTACCGCCGGTGAGCATTACCGGAAATGCGCTGTACTGTGAGAATGGGATCGCCACTATCTCGGCCACGCCGGGCTTCGAAACGTATTCATGGAACAACAACTCGTTCGGGCAAACGATCAATGTCACCGCTGGTTCCTACTTCGTTTCAGCGAGCATCGGTCCATGCACCACCTTCTCCAACACCTTCAATGTGGCGGTTTCGCCGAACCCGGTGCCTGTGATCACCGGTCCGGACTTCAGCTGCGGCGGTGATCAGGTGGATCTCACCACCACAGAACCATTCGCGAACTATGCATGGAGCAATGGCAGCAACGGCGCGAGCACCACGGTGGGCACTGGTTCCTACACGGTGACCGTGACGGACGCCTTGGGATGCAATGGCACATCGGCGCCTTATGGCGTTGTGGTGGCTAACGATCCATTCGCGGCCTTCAACACCACACCGTTGTCACCACAGCCGATCGGCACCACGGTGGACTTCACGGATGCTTCCACGGTGCAGGGCACTACGATCACTGGCTGGGCTTGGACGTTCAACACAACCGGGGGCGGCAGCAACGATCCTTCACCTGAATGGACCTTCACTTCGCCGGGGGACTATGCGGTCACGCTCATCGTCACCACGGCGCAGGGCTGCGTGGATAGCGTGCAAACCATCTATGTGATCTTCCCACCGGACATCACCATCCCCAACGTGATCTCCCCGAATGGCGACCACCAGAACGATTATTTCGTGATCCCGAACATCGAGTTCTGGAGCAACGAGTTGTCCATCTTCAACCGCTGGGGCAACTTGGTGTATGACGTGAAGAACTACCGCAATCAATGGAAGGCGGACGACCTTCCGGACGGTACGTACTACTATGTATTGAAACTGAACGATGGCACGGAGCACACCGGACATCTCACCGTATTACGTTGACCCCTTGCCAAGCAGTATTGATGAACATGAAGAAAAGCATCGCAACCATCCTTGTTTCGCTAGCCGTTCTCGGAGCAAAGGCACAAGTCGCTTTCACGATCGCCGATGGTTCGGTACAAGCCTGCGCCGGTGCCCTGTTGGATAGCGGCGGGGAAGGAGCTTCCGGCTACAGCAACAACGAGGACTATACACTGGTGCTTTGTCCGGATGGCTCCGGAGGACCGGCCATTTCCCTGCAATGGATCACCTTCAACCTGAGCACCGCTGGGACCGCCCCATTGGACCAGCTCAGCATCTATGACGGCAACTCCACGTCGGAACCCCTCATCGGTACATGGACCGGGAACGATTCACCCGGGATCATCTCCGCCTCCTTCGCCAACCCGACCGGCTGTCTTACCTTGGTCTTCACGAGCAACGGGACGGGCACCGGGGTCTTTGCTGCCGCCACCACCTGCTTCCAGCCCTGTGAACCACCAACGGCCGCGGCCACCTTCGGAAGCAGTGTTCCGTTGTTGGCCTGCCAAGGTGAAGTGATCAACTTCGACGCCAGCGCTTCATCGGCTGCCACCGGTTTCAACGTTGAGCGTTATTTCTGGGATTTCGCCGATGGCACCGTGGATAGTACGAGCGGTCCCATCGTGCAGCACAACTTCCCCGACCCGGCCGAATACGTGGTGCAAGTGACCGTGATCGATGACAATGATTGTGCAAGCACGAATCTGGTGGATCTTCAGGTACTGGTAAGCACCACACCCTTGTTCGGGGGCACAACAGGGGACACGACGATCTGCCAGGGAACGTCGGTCGATCTATTGGCCAACCCGGTTCCTGTGGAATGGTCCGCATTGCCGGAATCGAATTTGGGGGGGGGGCTTTTCCTTCCTGATGACCAAGGCGTCCCGTTCCCTACCTCCATCACCTTCACCAACTTCAACCCCGGGCAAACGCTTACGGACATCAATGACCTGCTCTCCGTGTGTGTTGACATGGAGCACTCGTTCATCGGGGATCTGGTGATCTCCCTTACGTGCCCCACCGGGCAAACGGTGGTCTTCCACCAGCAAGGTGGCGGCGGTACATTCCTCGGCATTCCGGTCGATGACGACAACCAGCCCAATGCACAGGGCACCTGTTACAACTATTGCTGGAGCCCGACGGCGACCAATGGCACCTGGGTGGAGAATGCCGGGGGGACACTCCCATCCGGCACGTATGAAAGCCTTAATCCGATGAGCGGCTTCGTTGGCTGCGACCTGAATGGTACATGGACCTTCACGGTGACGGACCTTTGGGCGAGCGACAACGGGTTCATCTGCAACTGGACGCTCGATTTCGATCCTTCGCTCTTCCCCAGTCTCACCACCTACACGCCGGACCTCGGCCTCACTAGCGATTCCTGTGGTTGGGTCGGTACCAATTTCACCCAGGACCCGAACAACCCATTGGGCGGAACGGTCTTCGGCGCCGATCCCGGTGTCTTCGATTACACCTTCTCCGTGACCGACAACTTCGGGTGTACCTATGACACTACGATCACTGTGACCGTGACGCCATCGCCACAGGCGCCGATCACCATCACCGGAGACAACCTGATCTGCGAGGATGGCGTGGCCTACCTCAATGCACCACTGGGCTTCGACTCCTACATCTGGACCCCGAGCGGTGCGGTGGGAAGCAACGTGAACGTAGGAGCAGGCACGTACACCGTGACCGTGGCCTACGGCAATTGTCCGCTGACCTCGGATCCCTTCACGGTGAACGTGGCCCCGAACCCCGAACCCGTGATCGTGGGGCCCAACTTCAGTTGCGGTGGTGTTCCGGTGGTGCTTACCACCGAGGAGCCCTACGCGAGCTACTTGTGGTCGGATCAGTCCGAGAACCCGAGCATCAGCGTGGGAACCGGCACGTACACCGTTACAGTGACGACGACCGATGGTTGCACCGGCATGTCGGATCCCTTCAGCGTGGTGGTGGCCAGCAGCCCGGTGGCTGCATTCGGAACCGATCCGATCTCTCCGCAGCCTATGAATACCACGGTGAATTTCCTGGACCTGAGCTCGGTGTCCGGTGGGATCATCACCACTTGGGATTGGACCTTCGGCAATGTGGGCGGGAGCAGCGCCCAATCGCCCTCACAGCTCTTCTCTTACCCGGATGACTACCTCATCACCTTGGTGGTGACCACCGCCGACGGTTGCGTGGATACCGTTCAGGCCCTGTATGTGATCTACCCGCCGGACATCACCATCCCGAACGTGATCTCGCCCAACGGCGACCACCAGAACGACTATTTCGTGATCCACAACATCGAGTACTGGAGCAATGAGCTGGCGATCTTCGGCAGGTGGGGCAACAAGGTGTACGACGTGAAGAACTACCGGAACCAGTGGAAGGCCGATGACCTGCCGGATGGCACCTACTACTATGTGCTCACATTGAACGACGGCACCGAGCACACCGGGCACATCACTGTCCTGCGCTGAGTGTTACAAACCATTCCAAGGAAGGCTTCCGCGCGTCGGGGGCCTTTCTACTTTTGCCGCCGTTCATCGGCAGCATAGCATGAAGGTCATCGACCATCTCCGGAAGGCGGACAAGACCCTGTTCTCTTTCGAGATCCTTCCCCGTTGAAGGGGAAGGACATCAAGTCCATTTACCAGGGGATCGATCCGTTGACGGAGTTCAAGCCGAGCTTCATCAACGTGACCTACCACCGCGAGGAGGTGATCTACAAAGAGCGTGGCCACGGATTGTTGCAGAAGATCCGCCTGCGCAAGCGTCCGGGCACGGTGGGCATTTGTGCCACCATCAAGGCGAAGTACAACATCGACACCGTACCGCACCTGATCTGCGGCGGCTTCAGCCAGGAGGACACCGAGGATGCATTGATCGAATTGAACTTCCTGGGGATCGACAACGTGCTCGCCTTGCGCGGTGATGCGATCAAGAACGAAGCACGCTTCATTCCCGAGCGCGATGGTCATGCGTACGCGGTGGACCTGATCCGCCAGATAGACGGATTGAACCGCGGGAAATACCTGCATGATGAAGAGCAGGAGGCGGCTGCCACCGACCTGTGCGTGGGTGCTGCATGTTATCCGGAGAAGCACCCCGAAGCGCTCAACCTCAACGTGGACATCGCCTACTTGAAGGAGAAGGTGGCGGCAGGTGCGCAATACCTCGTGACGCAGATGTTCTTCGACAACGCCAAGTACTTCCACTTCGTGGATCTCTGTCGCGAAGCAGGGATCACCGTGCCGATCATTCCCGGGTTGAAGCCGATCACCACGCTCAACCATATCGCCTTCCTGCCGAAGACCTTCCGCGTGGATCTGCCCGATGCGTTCGCATCCGAGCTGGTGAAGTGCAGGACCGACCTTGAAGTGAAGCGCGTGGGGATCGAATGGGCGATCGGACAGTCCAAGGAATTGATCGCCCGCAAGGCACCGTGCCTGCACTTCTACACCATGGGCCGCAGCGAAGCCGTGCGCACCATCGTGGAGAAGGTGTTCTAGCGCACCTTTTCCCAACGTACCTTGGTGCTCATGCGCACCATCATCCTGCTCACTCTTGCCTGCGCGAACGCGGCTTGGGGCCAGATCACCTTCGACCCCGGGACCCTGCACGAGATCGCGAACAGCGAACGGGTCCGCGTCCTTCCGCAGGCCAAGAGCGGGAACCCGACGCGTGGATACGACCTGCGTTACCATCGGCTGGAGCTGAACGCGGATCCGTCGGTGCGCGCCATCAGTGGTGTGGCCACGCACTACTTCACCGCGACCATGGACCTCGATGAAGTGATCTTCGACCTGAGCGGTGACCTGGTCGTCAGTTCCGTGGAACACCAAGGCACCACGGTCCCGTTCATGCATGCGGGTGATCTACTCTCGGTCACGTTGCCTTCCACGTTGGTCGTCGGCCAGCTCGATTCGCTTTCCATCACCTACGGCGGTGTTCCACCGGACACCGGTTTCGGATCCTTCGTACAGGATGAACACAACGGCGCTCCGGTGATCTGGACCCTGAGCGAGCCGTACGGCGCGCGTGATTGGTGGCCGTGCAAACAGGACCTCAACGACAAAGCGGACTCGCTCGATGTGATCGTGGTCGTTCCATCGGGCCAACGTGTTGCGGGCAACGGCCTGCTCGTAGAGGAAACGGACCTCGGCAATGGCACTGTGCGCTTCCATTGGCGGCACCGGCATCCGATCGATCACTACCTCGTGGCCTTCGCGGTCACGAACTATTCCGTGTACAGCAACATGGTGCCCTTGCCGGGCGCAACGGTGGAAGTACTGAACTACGTGTACCCCGAGGATCAATGGGCTGCCGAGGGTGTGACACCGGGCATCATCGAACAGATGCAACTGTACAGTGAACTCTTCGGGGAGTATCCGTTCGCGGACGAGAAGTACGGGCATGCGCAGATGTCGTGGTCGGGCGGCATGGAGCACCAGACCATGACCTTCCTCGGCGGATACAGCTATGAGCTCCTAGCGCATGAACTAGCCCACCAGTGGTTCGGTGATCTGGTGACCTGCGGCAGTTGGCAGGACCTCTGGTTGAATGAAGGATGGGCGACCTACCTCAGCGGCTTGTGCTACGAGCACCTCGCACCGCAATACTGGATGCCCTTCAAGGCCGAACGCAAGAGTTACATCACGTCACAGCCCGGTGGAAGCGTATTGGTAACGGACACCACCTCCATCAACCGTTTGTTCGATAGCCGCCTCACCTACGCGAAGGGAGCGTACGTGCTGCACATGCTTCGTTGGGTTTGCGGTGATGACAATTTCTTCCAAGGCGTGAACAACTACCTGAACGATCCACTGCATCGCAACAGCAGTGCGCTCACTTCGGAATTCATCGCACACCTCGAAGCCACTAGTGGACTTGACCTTTCCGAATTCGTGGCCGATTGGTATGTGGGTGAAGGTTTCCCGACCTATGGTTTGGTCTGGAGCCAAGCGGCGAACGGTGACATGAGTGTGCAATTGGACCAGACCACGTCGCACCCGAGCGTGGACTTCTTCGAGATGCCGGTTCCGATCCATTTCAAGAACGCCACGACGGAGGAGACGAGGATCCTTGATCATACCTCCAACGGACAGACCTATTCCTTCAACCTCTCCTTCCAGGCGGATAGCGCACTCTTCGATCCGGACTTGTGGATCCTGAGCGGACAGAACCTCGTGCTGCAAGTACCGGAAGGCGCATTCGGGAACAACGACCTGCTCCTGCTCTACCCCGACCCCGTGGCCGATGCGGCGTGGATCCATGTCGGCACTTCATTGCAAGGAGCAGTGGATCTGGATATCATCGACAACACCGGACGGATCGTTCGTTCAGTACGACCACAAGTGGATCAACTTCGCATTCCTCTGAACGCTGCGGATCTCGTAGCCGGGTGTTACACCGTTCGCTTAAGGTCGAACGATCGGACGTACACGTTGCGCTTCGTGAAAGCGTGATCAGCGGGCGAGCATTCGCGCCACGTACTTCCCCAACACATCGAACTCCAGGTTCACGTGATCACCGCGCTTCAGGTCACGGAACGTGGTGTGCGCGTGCGTGTAAGGAATGATCGCGACGGTGAAGGACCCGTCATCGAGCGATGCGATGGTGAGGCTCACGCCATTGATGCAGATACTTCCCTTTTGAACCAGCAAGTGTTTCTCCTCTGGCATGCGGAAGGTGTAGGTCCATGAGCCGTTCTCGTCGCGCACGGAGGAACAGGTCGTCACGCCATCCACGTGGCCTTGTACCATGTGCCCGTCCAAGCGATCACCGATCCGAAGACAGCGTTCCAGGTTCACCCCATCGCCAACCTTGAGCGCTCCGATGTTGCTACGGTCCAGCGTCTCCTTCACGGCCGTTACGTCGTAGTGATCGCCGTCCACGGAAACCACGGTAAGGCAAACGCCATTGTGCGACACGCTCTGGTCCACACGAAGCTCTGGGGTCATGCGGGCTTGGATCGTGAGCGTGCGGTTCGTACCGCTCTCCGTCACGGAAACGACACGACCGACCTCCTCCACGATCCCGGTGAACATTAGAAGTTGCCTTGAGTGCCGCCACCGCCCGCGATGTGGACGTAGCCTTTCAATTGCACCACTTCATCGCCTGCCAAGCGCGCGTAGATCACATCACATACGTAGTAGTACACGCCATCGGGCAGGGTCTCGTTGGTGTCCTTCAATGTGCCGTTCCATTTGATCGCGGGATCGGTCGTCTCGAAGACCACCATACCCCAGCGATTGAAGACGGTGAGGTCGATGGACCGGACGCCGCGATACGGGAACGGTACGAAGCGATCGTTGGAATGGTCGCCGTTCGGTGTGATGATGTTCGGCAGCGTGTACTGCGGACAGTTGTCGCCACAGACCGGAGTGATGAAGGCGCTCTCGTTCCCCAGCGTGTCAAGCGCTGTCACTTGATAGCATCCTGATACACTGCTGCCATCCACATGCGTAAACGTCGTGTTCTCCGCGCCGACGATGATCCCGACCAGTACATAAGGGCCTTCCACCGTTTGCGAGAAGTACACGTGATACTGGTACGTGTCATCCGCGCAGCTTTCGTTCGGGTTGTTCCATGTGAGCGTGTTCAGCGGCACTTCGCAATCGTTCTCCAGCACGACCGTCGGCGCGCAGGGCGGCGTGCGATCGACAGGGCGATCACAGATCTCCTGGCTGTAGTTCAGTAGTGGTGAAACAATGTCCGGGTTCCCGTAGGATCCGGTGCTACGCACCCGATAGCAGTACTCCGTTCCGTTCTCCAGTCCCGTCTCCGTGAAACTGTTCGACGTGCTTGTGCCAACCAGCGTCCACACACCGGAGATGTCACGGTACACTTCGTAGAGTGAGTTGGTCCACGGCGTGTTCAGCGTCCAGTTGATCGTCATCTGCTCATCGTTCGGGTCGGTGCTGATGAAGACCGATGACGCCGGGGCGCTGGCGCCGATGTAGTCCGGTGTTGGTTGGTCGGCCCTTCCGAAGAAGTCCACGCGGTACACGTGCGCTTGATCCTTCGTGTTCAAGTCGGTATCGATGAAGACGGTATCCGGGTGCGCAAGGAAAGGATGCACGCCGCTGGTGTAGATCAACGTCGTTGCCGTCGAGAAGCCCACACCGCGATACAACTTGAATCGCATAACTCTGCGCGCCATCGGCGAAGCAGGCCACCACCATGTAGCAATACTGCGTGCCCGTGACCAAAGGGCCTTGATCCGAATAGTTCGTGTTGCCATGACCGGTCAACGAGGCGATGAGTGAGTAGCCGGTGTATGCAGGCACACCGGTCTCGCAATTATCCGGCACGAACCCATACGTGCCTACACGCCGATAGATCTTGTAGCCGATCGCATTGGTGCAAATGCTCGCGTTCCAGGAAAGATCGAGCGCATTACCGTTCGGAAGCGCTTGCGGGTTCTGCGGCGCCGGTGCCACGATCCGGATGTTCATCGTGCTGTAATCCTGCAACTGCACCTCGGGATCGTTATCAATGGCATTGAACACCATCTGGTACGGCTGCAAGCGCACATGCGAGCAGTTGGTCTGCCAATTGAAAACACCGGTGACACTTTGCGCCGGCGAAGGACTCACGAACGATGCGGGCGAATTCGCCAACACCAATGGTTGGCCCAACGCAGTGAGCGTGACCTGCTGTCCGAAGTTCGGATCACTCGCTTGCACATTGAAGGAGAGGAAGGTGCCTGCGGTAACGCATGTATCCACCAGGTCCTGGATCGCGGGCGGTTGGTTGGAGCACGGCTTCACGGTGATCTGCATATCGCGCGTCACCCAACCCATGTGCAACAGAACGCCATTCACACGACGCCATTCGTGTACTTTGAATGCGATGTTGTACTCACCCAGCACCCCGGGATTCAACCACGAGATCGTTCCGGTCGCGGGATCGATGCTGTACGAGGTGCCGCCACAACCACCCACCTCGTTCGGATACTCATAGCCCGTGATCGGCGCGCAATTCAAACCAAGGCAAACCACCGGTTCGAAGCTCAGGCTGTCGCCATCGGCATCGTAAGCCGCAGGGTTGTGGATCCACGGCTGGCAGAAGCACGCATCCTGGATCGGTGGGTTGAGGAAACGGGCGGAACAGTTGTTCCCTCCGAGCGGCGAGATGGTCAACTCGGTCTTAACGCAGAACGATTGCGAAACGCTCATCGGCACATTGACCACACCCGCATTGCGGTTCTGGTCATCGAAGGAAAGGGTGAAGACCCCCGGTCCGGCATAGACGTGTTGCGCGATGTACCAGTTGCGGCGCAGGTCGCGGACCGGGTCATCGATCGGCGAGGGTGGGGTGCGCGCGATCGTGGTGCTGGTGCCATCCCCCCAATTCAAGGTCAACTCCGGGCGGTCCGCTGGAGCCGATAGTTTGGTGTAGGTGAAGATGGTGGCCTCGTACACCAGACCCTGCCCGGTCCAGCACACCACGATCTCCCCTGCACGGTTGTGCGTGGCGAAGGAAGCCACCGCGACGAGCGAGAGGATCAGTGAAGCGAATGAGCGTAGCAGCCGCATGCGGGATGGACAAAGTTCGTCAATCCGATAGGGGAACCTTCGCCGCTTCCTGTGAATTGTCGGCCGCTCCCGGTCTATGTCCTTCCTTCAAGCCAACGCGTGTGGGCTTTCGGTCCGGTAATGCGCTGCCGAAGGCCCGGCTATCTTCGGCCCATGATCGACCTGGTGAAAGGCCCTCGCCCGGCAGCCGCACGGGATACGCTGGTGATATTGGATGAGTTGTCGCAACTGCGGATGCTCGACCTCGTGCGCAACGACCGCCAATACCTCACTGAGCAGCTACGCGCCGATCCCGCGTTCGCAGTTTGTGATGTGAGCGGGCGGTTGGTGATGGTACACCTCACCGCGAAAGGTGAAATGAGCGCCCGGCTGGAGAAAGCACGTCGCGCCGGGGACACCATGGCCACACGGCTGAACGCCACGAAGCGTGAAGAAGCGCAGCTGATCAGCCTACAGGACAACGGTGCGCTGACCTTGGCATTGGCCGAGGGTACTGTGCTGGGTAGCTATGGCTTCCGGAAGTACAAGACCGATACGAAGGGAGCGCCGACCTTGGAGAAGATCACCGTGATCGCCAAGGAGGTGAGCGCCGATCAAGTGGAGGAACTCGCGGACCTCTGCGAAGGCGTTTTCACCGCGCGGGATCTCGTGAATGAGCCGGTGAGCTTCCTCAACGCGAAGCAACTGGCCGCGGAGATCCGGACCTTGAGCAAGAACGCCGGGTTCAAGGTGGAAGTGCTGAACAAGGAGAAGATCCAGACGCTCGGCATGGGCGGGTTGATCGCTGTGAACAAGGGCAGCTTGGATGAGCCCACCTTCAGCATCCTGGAGTGGAAGCCGAAGAACGCCGTGAACAAGAAGCCTTTGCTGCTCGTGGGCAAGGGAGTGGTCTATGATACCGGCGGTCTCAGCTTGAAGCCGACCGCGAACAGCATGGACCAGATGAAATGCGACATGGCCGGTGCGGCAGCGGTGGCGTGTGCGATCGCCGTCGTGGCGAAACGCGAATTGCCCGTACACGTGATCGGACTGGTGCCCGCCACGGACAACCGTCCCGGCGGCAATGCTTATGCACCCGGTGATGTGGTGCGCATGCACAGCGGCCTTACCGTGGAAGTGCTGAACACCGATGCCGAAGGCCGCATGATCCTCGCCGATGCGCTCAGCTATGGCGAGCGGTACAAGCCGGAGCTGGTCTTCACGCTGGCCACACTCACCGGGGCTGCCAGTCGCGCCATCGGGACCTACGGCACCGTGACCATGGGTACGGCTTCGGATGCCGAATTCAAGAAGCTGGATGATGCAGGCCATACCACGTTCGAGCGGGTAGCGCGCTTGCCCTTCTGGGATGAATACGGCGAGGAGATCCTCAGCGAGGTGGCCGACATCAAGAATCTGGGCAGCGACCTGGGCGGCGCACAGACGGCTGGGAAGTTCCTCGCGCGTTTCACCACGCATCCGTACATCCACTTGGACATCGCAGGGCCTGCCTTTCTCACCAAACGGGACGGGTACCGGACGAAGGGAGGAACCGGGGTTGGCGTGCGACTGCTCTATCAATTCATCAAGCAGCGCGTGAAAGGCTGAGCGGGAGTGAACCGCAGAGAAGCAGAGGGCACAGAGAAGAGCACAGCAAGAATGAGATCCGATGAACACATCACGAATGCACGGCGGCCAAACGACTTTGCGGTGCATACCCCCTATTGATCGATGAGCGAGCCTCGTGCCCCTATCCGTGTTGGTATTTCCTGCGGCGACCTGAACGGTGTTGGCCTGGAGGTGATCCTGAAATGCTTCGAGGACAACCGGATGTATGCGGACCTCACGCCGATCCTGTACTGCTCCGCCAAAGTGGTGAGCCAGCACCGCAAACTCCTTGGTCTGGACGAAGTACAATTCCACCGCGTGAACGATGCGCGGGATGCGCTACCCCGGAAGTTCAATCTCGTGAACCTGTGGGAGGAGGAAGTGGAGATCGACCTCGGCAAACCTTCCGGAGCGATGGCGAAGTATGCCATCACGAGTTTGGAAGCAGCCGCACAAGACCTCGCAAGTGGCAAGGTGGATGTGCTGGTGACCGCACCCATCGACAAGAACAGCATGCAGGTGGCGGGCTTCGCCTTCCCCGGCCACACGGAGTTCCTGCAACAGATGGCCGGCGGCGATAGCGAAGTGCTGATGCTCTTAGTAGGTGAAGGCCTGCGCGTGGGCTGTGTGACGGGCCATATCCCGCTGAAGGATGTCTCCGCCGCGATCACCACCGAGAAGATCATGGCGAAGGCGCGGATCCTGCACCAGAGTTTGCTGCGTGATTTCGCGGTGCTGGAACCCCGTATCGCTTTGCTGGGCCTGAACCCGCACGCGGGTGATGGCGGCACCTTGGGCAATGAGGACAAGGAGCGCATCGCACCGGCCGTGCGGCGCCTGAATGAGGAAGGCATCAAGACCATGGGTCCCTATGCGGCCGATGGTTTCTTCGGCAACGGCAGCTACAAACACTTCGATGGGGTGCTGGCCATGTACCACGACCAAGGGCTGGCCCCCTTCAAGGCCTTGAGCTTCGGGCACGGGGTGAACTTCACGGCGGGCCTGCCCATTGTGCGCACCAGCCCGGACCACGGCACCGGCCTCGATATCGCGGGGCAAGGGGTGGCGGAGAAAGGTTCCTTCCGTGCAGCGGTATGGCTCGCAGCGGATATCCTACAGAACCGGGAACGGTACAAGGTGATCACGGAGAACCCGTTGCAGCCCCAGAAGCGGGAGAAGGAACGAAAGGAGGGGTAGGAAGGCGCCGGGACCACGGCGCGACACATTACGCCGTATCCGATGGTGCAGGGGGTAGCGCGCTTAGCTCAACCCAATGGGCTGCTCACCCACTACAGGGTCGAAGCCTGTTCGATCCGCGAACCGTGATGAACTGCGGCCTTCAATTCACCTCAACCACCTTCCCCGGCAGCGCGCTGACCATTCCGCTGAACGGCTTTGCTGTTCGCACCGCCTTTCGCATCACGTAACTTGCCCCAGCAATACGTAACCCCATGACCACCAAGCTCACGTTGTCCATGCCGCTCCGGTTCAAACGCACCGCAGCCGCGTTGAGCAAGCGAAGGAAGAAGAGCATTTCGGCCTTGGTGGTGGAGCTGATCGAGCGGGAGGCCTTGCGGGAGAAGGATCCGTTCGCGGGGCTCGATGGTGTTTGGGAGGGCCGGGACATCACCCTCGAACAGTTGCGAGAGAAGGCATGGAAACGATCCTGATCGATACCAGCATCCTCATCGGCAGAAGATGCGCCGTGAGCCTGCGGCGTTCCTCGCATCGGAGCGGGTACACGGTGCTTCGTTCGTGATCTGTGATGTGGTTCTCGCAGAGATCCTGGCAGGGGCGCGGAACAGGACCGAGTATGAGCGACATCATGCCGAACTCACCTCCAACTTTCACATTCTACCCTTCACCATGGAAGTGAGCCAACGGTTCCGCGAGATCCTGAAGCACATCGCCCCGGAGCACCATGTACACTTAGCGGACCACCTCATCGCCGCCACAGCCATGGCGCACGATGTGCCACTGCTCACCTTGAACAAGAAACACTTCACACCGCTGAAAGGGCTGAAGTTGGCCTGACGCTGATGCGTTAGTTCAACTCGTACACTTTCCCTGGCAGGCTGCGCACCACGCCACTGAACTCCAGGTTGAGCAATAGCCCCGATGCTTTTCCTTGCGGCATGTTGCTCTGCACGCACAACTCATCGATCGCGATCTTTCCCTTGGCGCGGATGATCTCCACCAAGGTCTGCTCATCGGGCAGCAGTTCACTGAAGAGCGCCACTTGCATGGGCGCCTTCTTCTTCTTCGGTAACCAGTCCATGAGGGTGATGACATCCTTCGCGCTGGTGACGAGCGCGGCCCTGTTCTGTTGGATGATCCGGTTGCAGCCTTCGCTCTGCGGATCGGTGGGTCGGCCGGGGAAGGCGAAGACCTCACGGTCGTAGCTGTTGGCGATATCCGCCGTGATCAAGGATCCGCCTTTCGGCCCGCTCTCCACCACGATCGTGCAATCGCTTAGGCCAGCGATGATCCGATTGCGCGCAGGGAAGTTCCCGGGGGCGAATGGAGCACCGCTCGGAAGTTCACTCACCACGCCGCCGGACTTCAACATTTCCTTGGCGGTTGCTGCATGATCGCCAGGATAGAGCCGGTCCAGTCCGTGCGCTACGCATCCGATCGTGGGCAACTCGTTCTTCAACGCGTGGCGGTGCGCGACGATGTCGATGCCGTACGCTAGGCCACTCACGATCGTGGCATTCACTTCCTTCAGTCCTTCCACCAACTCCACGCACAAGCGCTTTCCCGCTTCGGTGGGCGACCGCGTGCCCACGATGCTCACCATGTGTGTGGTATCCGGATCCATGTTGCCTTTGGTGAAGAGTAGCACGGGCGCGTCCTCCGCTTGCTTCAACCGGCGCGGGAAATCGTCGTCGAGGTAGAAGAGCATGCGCAGCTTGTTCTTCCGCACGTAGGCCAACTCCTTCTCCGCCGCGGGCAACACCTTCTTGTCGGTGATCGACGCGATCAGTTTCGGACCGATGCCCGGCACTTTCTCCAAGGTGTTCTTCAACTTCTTATCGCTGAAGATCGGATCGACGCCACTGCAATAGGCCACGAGGTTGCGCGCGTTCACCGGCCCTATGCCTTTCAGCATGGACAGGGCGATCCGGTGGATCCACTGCTGGTCGTCCATGCGAACCAAGGTAGGCGGCTGCTGCATTCACCTAACAACCCGCCTCCCGGAACCCGTCGAAATGGTGCCGTGCATTGGCCCGACATGCATTTCTTTGACACACCCCGGTCCAGACCGACCTCCCGCATGAAGAGCTACCTCACTGCCGCGCTGCTGTGCGCCACCCTGATCGGCGCCCACGCGCAGGATGCCACCTTACAAGGAAAGATCACCGATGCCACCACGGGCGAGACCCTGCTCGGGGTGAACGTGGTGTACGCGCCGGGCATGGGTGTGGCCTCGGATGTGAACGGCCAGTACCGTCTTACGCTTCCTTCCGGATCACATCGGATCACCTTCAGCATTGTCGGCTACACCACGCGGACGGAAGAAGTCGCGTTGATCGCAGGTGAGCAGCGCACGCTGGATCTCCGCATGGCGATCGCCGCTTCTCAATTGGATATGGTCGTTGTCACGGCGGGCCGTTTCGAGCAACGTGTGGGTGAAGTGACCCAATCGCTGAGTGTGTTGCGACCCGAGATCATCCGGAATAAGAACATCGTAAGCATGGACCAGGCGCTGGACCAGATACCCGGCGTGGTGGTGGTGGATGAGGAACCGCAGATCCGGGCCGGTAGCGGATTCAGCTACGGTGCCGGCAGCCGCGTGCAAGTGCTGGTGGATGACATCCCGATCCTCAGTGGCGACATCGGCCGGGCCAACTGGACCTTCCTGCCGCTCGAGAATCTGGAACAAGTGGAGGTGATCAAAGGCGCGAGTAGTGTGCTGTACGGAAGCGCGGCCTTGAGCGGGGTGATCAACGTGCGCACGGCCTATCCGCGAAGCGAACCGCGCACCAGCGTGACCACCTTCGCAGGGGTATGGGATACGCCGGGACACGAACCCGCCAAGTGGTGGGGTGCGAACAACCCCGTGTTCGGTGGGGCCAACTTCTTCCACTCGCGCCAGATCGGGCAATTGGATCTCGTGCTCGGTGGCAATGCCTTCAGCGACTATGGATATGTGGGTCCGGAACCGGTCCCGGCGGACAGCATCGCCAAGGATCCGTACCGTCTCGGTCCCGGCGGCTATGAACATCGCGCCCGTTTCAATACGAGTTTGCGTTGGCGGAGCAAGAAGGTGCCGGGACTCAACTTCGGACTGGCCGGCAACGTGATGAAGAGCAAGAGCACGAGCGTCTTCATCTGGAGTGATACCGATCGCGGACTCTTTCGCCCGAAAGAAGGCACCGTTACACGTACGCTCGGCACGCAGTTCTACATCGACCCCTTCGTGAACTACCTCTCCGCAGCCGGTACCCGGCATAGTTTGAAGATGCGCTACCACCGGCAGATCTTCGACAACGACAACGGACAGGGCAACAGCAACAACACCTACCACGCGGAGTATCAGGTGCAGCAGAAGATCGACCTGTTCGGGGAGACGGTCCTGACCGGCGGCCTGCTTGTGAGGAACGTGACCAGTACGGCGGAACTCTACAAGGGGAACCTTGATGGTGACGGAAAGAGCGATGCCATGAACACAGCCGCCTACTTGCAGGTGGACAAGAAACTATTTGATGAAAAGCTGGCCCTGTCGGCAGGGGTCCGCTACGAGCAATTCACGGTGAACGGAGATAAGGCCGGCCAACCGGTGGTCAGGGCAGGGGCCACTTATCACGTGCTGCGCGCCACCTACGTTCGGGCGAGCTACGGACAGGGCTTCCGCTACCCCACGATCGGAGAACGGTTCATCAGCACGAGCGTTGGCCAATTGGTCGTTTTCCCGAATGCCAACCTCCGTGCGGAACAGAGCTGGAACATGGAAGGTGGAGTGAAGCAAGGGTTCAAGATCGGGGGCTTCACCGGGTACTTGGATGCCGTGGTATTCCAGCAGGAATACCAGGACTACGTGGAATTCACATTCGGGCAGTACAAGCTGCCAACTGTCATTTCGGTGAGTCCCTTGGTGATCGATCCCGGGATCGGGTTCAAGAGTGTGAACACCGGCGGTGCGCGCGTATCCGGTTACGAATTGGAGCTTGCAGGAAAAGGCACGTTCGGCAAGATCGGCGTCTCCACGTTGATCGGGTGGACCCACTCGCTCCCGATCTCCACCACGCCGGATCAGGAGTACGCGACACCGATCCTGGCCAACATCAAACCGTACACCTACAACAACACGAGCTATGACCCGACCGACCGGATCCTGAAGTTCAGGATCCAGGATCTCTTCCGGGCCGATGTGCAGTTGGACTACAAGCGCGTCTTCGCCGGATTCAGCGTGCGGTACAACAGCCATGTGCGCAACATCGACAAGATCTTCGTGGAGTTGGACCAGTCGCCGGTGGATGATTTCGCGTTGAGAACAGGGGTTGCGAATTGGATGGAAACCCACCGGACGGGCACCACCCTGCTCGATGTCCGCCTCGGCATGGAACTCTCCAAGCAACTGCGCATCGCGTTCATCGTGAACAACCTCACCAACGAAGTGTATTCGCTTCGCCCGCTTTCCATTGAAGCACCACGGAGCATGCAGGTGCAACTGAGCGCCACCTTGTGATGAACACTGCGCGGAAGCGCTTTCCTATTTCGCTCGCGGCGGCCTTCCTGCTTTGGGGGGTACTGGTATCCGGTGTGTTGCGCGCACCTCCGCAGAACATCCTCAGCTGGGACACCTTCGGGTATCACCTGTACCTGCCTGCCACCTTCATCCATCACGACCTCGGGTTGAACGATGCGGCTTGGGTGCAGGAGGCGATGACGAAGTACGAAGCCGGTGGCAAGCCTTACCAGATCAACCCGACAGCCGATGGCCGGTGGGTGATGAAGTATCCCATGGGCCTCGCGATCCTGTGGCTGCCCTTCTTCCTCATTGCACATGTACTTGCCGGGATCCTTGGCTTTGCACAGGATGGGTTCTCCGCACCGTACCAATGGGCGTTGATCATTGCGGCGCTGGTGTACATGCTCATCGGGATCATGCTCCTGCGGCGCGTGCTCCGGCACTTCTTCAGTGAAGTGATCACCACGGCTACGCTCGCGTTGATCGTCACCGGCACGAACTACTTCCACCAAGCGGTTTACAGCACCGGCATGCCGCATGTGTTCCTCTTCACACTGGGCGCAGGGGTCCTGTGGTTCAGCATCCGGTGGCATAAGGACCGGCGGCGCAAGGATGCGTTGATCACCGGTGCATTGCTGGGCCTCTTGGTGGTGTCGCGACCATCGGAGATCGTGTGGGTGCTTGTTCCCTTGCTGATCGGTCTGGTGGACGCCGCTTCGTGGAAGGATCATCTCAGCACGTTGTGGTCACGGCGAAAGCACTTGATCATCATGGTCGCCATGGCCACGCTTGTGTGCGTGCCGCAGCTGGTCTATTGGAAGTGGATGACCGGCAAGTGGCTCTACATGAGCTACAACAACCCGGGCGAGGGATTCGAGTTCCTGCATCCTTACACATGGGATGTGCTCTTCAGTTTCCGCAAGGGCTGGTACATCTACACGCCGATCATGTTGGTGGCCACGTTGGGCATCCTGCTCCTTCGGAGGTTCTTACCGGAGATGCGGTGGGCGGTGATCGCCTTCTTCATCTTGAACCTGTACATCGTGAGCAGTTGGTCCTGCTGGTGGTATGCCGACAGTTTCGGGCAACGGGCACTGGTGCAGAGTTATCCGATGATGGCCCTCCCGCTCGGCGCCGTGCTCGTGTGGTTGAACGGACTCGCCATGCGTTGGCGGATCACAGGCGTTGCCGCGCTATTGGCGCTCACCGGCCTTAACCTGTTCCAATCCCAGCAAAGCATCGATGGTCTCATTCAAACCTCACGCATGACCTGGCCGGCGTACAAGGCGGTCTTCGGCACCGTGCATGCACCGGAGGGCTTGGCGGACAAGTGGCTGGTGGAGCGCTCGTATATCGGTGAGAACGGGAGCCCTGATCGAGCCCGCTACCACCGGATCCCGCTCGCACGGGTGGGGTACGATGTGGACCATGAGGCAGGTGATACGATCGCGTTCCGAGGGAATGGTTCCTTCCGGTTGGAAGCTGGCCGCGAATTCTCCCCCGGTTGGTCCTGCATGTGGAAGGACCTCACGAATTGCGACCACATCTGGTTGGAAGTGAGTTGCCGGATGCAACGACCGATGGATGGAAGCACACCACCGGTATCGCTCGTGACGACCTTCGATCACTTGGGCGATAACTATGGATACATGGCGCGTGACATGGATCTGGCCACTGTTGCTCCCGGGGAATGGATGCGCGTGTCGCAGTGGTACCTGAGCCCGGAGGTGCGTCGCCCGACGGATGTGCTGAAAGCGTATTGCTGGTTGCGGGATACCTTGCCCGTGCATGTGGATGACCTGGAAGTGATCCTCTACGAACCGATCGAACAACCATGAGCGACCTGCGGATCCTCGGCATCATCCCCGCGCGGTATGCGAGTTCGCGCCTGCCCGGGAAACCGCTGGTGGATATCGGGGGCAAAAGCATGGTACACCGCGTCGTGGAGCAAGCGATCCAATGCAAGGCCCTGCACGCCGTGGTGGTCGCCACGGATGATGAGCGCGTCGCGGATCATGTCCGATCATTCGGTGGGGAAGTGGTGATGACCTCGCCGGATCACCCGAGCGGAACGGACCGTTGCTTTGAAGCGCTCCAACTTCTGGGTGGCGAATGCTTCGATGCGGTGGTGAATATCCAGGGCGATGAGCCCTTCATCATTCCGGCGCAGCTCGATGAGTTGTGTGCGGCCTTGCGGAAGGCACCCGGCGGGATCGCCACGCTCGCGCAAGTGGTCACCGATGATCGCGACCTCGACGATCCCGGCGAAGTGCTTATCACCACCGACGTGAACATGGACGCGCTCTATTTCAGCCGGGCGGCGATCCCCTTCCTCCGCGATGCAGGGAATGGTCCACGACACACCCGGTTCCGCTTCCTGAAGCACGTCGGCCTATACGCCTATCGTTCCGAGGTCCTTGCACGACTGGTCGCCCTACCGCCATCGAAGCTGGAAATGGCGGAAGCCTTGGAACAATTGCGCTGGGTGGAGAACGGCTTCAAGGTGCGCATCGGCCTTACCGATCACCTTTCCTTCTGTGTGGATACCCCGGCGGATCTGGAGGAGGCGCGGAAAAGAGCAAGCGAATTGACACCCTGAGCCTGTCGAAGGGTAAATTGGCCGCCGATCTTATGGGCATCGAACGCGACCTTCAGGAATTGCTCTATTGCCATGATTGCGTGATCGTGCCGCAATGGGGTGGTTTCCTCACGCAGTATCGCCCCGCCCGCTTGGATGAAGCGCGCAAGCAGATCCATGCTCCCGGTAAGGATGTAGCGTTCAATAGGCACTTGGTCCGCAACGATGGCTTGCTGGCCGATCATGTCGCCCGCCGCGATGGCATCGCCTTCGATGTTGCCACCGCCCGGATCGATGCCGAGGTGGCTGGCTGGCGCGAAACCTTGGACCGCAGCGGTCGCTTGGAGATCCCGCACATCGGCATCTTCTACCGCGATGCGGAGCGCAACCTACAGTTCGATCCCGATCGCCGGTCCAACTATTTGCGCGATGCCTTCGGCTTGCGACCCTTGAGTGCGATCCCCTTGGAAGTGACCAAACCGGAACCGGTGGTGATCCCCTTGGTGGCGGAAGAACCGGAACCGGAGCGTTTACCACGACGCATGTCAAGAGCAATGGTCGCGGCAGGTATCGCGGCGCTACTGCTCGGCGGATCGGCGGTCTGGTTCGTTGGAAGCGGAGGGAATACCGACGCCTTGTTGAGCGGCCTATCACCGTGGAAAGCGGATACCACGCCGACCTACATCACACCCACCTCGGCAAGCGTGGTTCCGGTGACCGCCATTCCTTCATTCCAATTGCCGGAAGGCGTTGAAGGCGTGCGGACCATCCCATTGGCCATGAATGATTCCGTGCATGTCACCGTGGACCTGAGCCGATCGAGCCACATCGCCATCGCGGATACCACGGCGGTTGTGGTCCGCCATGTAGTGAAGGATGATCGTCCGCTGCGGTTCCATGTGATCGGCGGATGCTTTGCCCAACCGGAGAACGCCGAGAAGATGCTCGCCGAACTCCAAGCGAAAGGCTTCGCCGCCCGTCGGTTGCGCCAACGCGGCATCCTTCACCCGGTGGCCTATGGCAGTTTCGCCACGCGTGATGAAGCACTGGCGTTGTTGAAGGACCTGCGCACCCAGAACGGCCACGCCGCGTGGTTGCTCGTGCGCTGAACGGATACGCCTAGCACCCCGGCTTACCTTCGTACCAGAAGCGGATGATGACGATGCATGCGGTGGAATTGGATTCGTGTACGGTGACCTTCCTCGACGAGGATGTGGTCCACACCCACTTCAAGGATGATCACTTGGTAAGCCCTGAGGACGTGCAGATGATGTTCGATGCGATCGAAGCCGAACGCAAGGGTCGCAAGGCTTTGTTGATGGTGAGCGTGGGGATCAACACCACCATGAGCAATGAGGCGCGCGCTCATGCCTCCGCGCCGGATTCATCGCGATACATCGCTGCGGATGCGATCATCGTCCGCGACTTCGGCCACCAGATGGTCGCGAATGTGTTCGTTCGCCATCACAAGCCCGGTCGCCCTATCCAGATGTTCCCGGACAAGGCCAAGGCCTTGGCTTGGCTGCACGAACAACACCACTTGGTGGAACAAGCATAAGTAGGATGAAGCTGGCTCTTTCCGTTGCATTCGCGATCGTCGTTGCATTGCAGACCGCTTCCGCTCAAGTCGTGGTCGATCCACCGGAGCGCACCATCCGGACGACCAAGGCCGAAGTGGTGAGCATGGCGATCTCGCCCAAGGGTGATCGCATTCTCGTAGGCTTGGACAAGGGCGCAGAGCTGTACGATCTGGAGACCGGCAAGAAGATCCATTCCTTTCCCTACAATGAGGACGGCGGCACAGCGGTATACCATGTGGCCTTCAATGAGAACGGCGAATACGTGCTGTTGATCGGACACAGCGGCAAGCGTGTGGTCTGGGCTGTGAAGGGTGATCGGCCTGAACCCTCGCTCCAACAGCACCGTTGGGTTCCGGATCCGCGCGCCGTGAAAGCCATGGGTCTGGAGATGTCCAATTCGACCTTCGACCGTTTCTACCAACAGCAGCAACTGAAGATCGGCGATCACACGGTACAGAGCGGGAAGAACGGAATGGTGGAGGTTCTCGATCCGAAGGGAGAGAGCATCCAGAAGCTGGATCCCGGTGCGAACAAGGACCAACATCACCGGGCGCCTTTGTTGCGCTGGGAAGAGTGGTTGCTCACCGGCACGGACGACGGTCGCGTGCTTTTCTACCGCGTGCGCTGAACGTTGAGCGCGTTGCGCTGCTCGCGGTTCCCTCAGGGTCAAGCATTCTCCGACGGTTCACGATCCTTTCGCATGGAGGCGATCAGGTACGCGATCACGCCACCGAGCACCAAGAGCCCGATGCTTCCCCAGATCCATCCGAGGTGGTCGCGAAGGGCCATGGACAGCACCAGTGCCACAAGCAGCAACGTGCTTCCATGACCGAACACCCAAAGGCGTACACCCGACCAGTTGAGATCCGCAGCATTCAACCGCCCCTGTACGCGGTGTACCATGAGCTGGTATCCGAACAACAAGGCCACCAAGCCGAGCTTCACCATCATGAAGGGCTCCTTGATCAGACCGGGATGCAGCCAAAGCATCCACGCACCCGTGACCAGGAGCAAAAGCAGCATCGGCCAAGCCAGCCCGAAGAGCGCTCTTCGTTCCATACCCGCGAATCGTGTGTGCAAAGCCCCGCGCTCGGGTTCCCACTTCGTCAACGCATGTCGGTGAGCATTGAACAACCGCACCAGGTGGAACACCGCAGCGAAGTATCCGACCAGAGCAAGCAGATGTGCCGCGCCGAGCAACGCGGGAAGGGAAGAAGGTGCGGGTTCCATGCGGAAGCCAAGGTATAGGCTAGGGCGCCCTGCTACCTTCGCCCGCTACGATGATGAACAGCACTTCCCGGCCGATCAGCAGCAGCTACGCGGAGACCACCAATGTGGTCATGCCCAACGATACCAACACCCAAGGCAACCTCTTCGGCGGACGTTTGTTGCAGTGGTTGGACATCAGCTGCGCGATCAGCGCGCACCGGCACTGCAAGCAGGTGGTCGTCACCGTAGCGGTGAACCATGTGGGCTTCGACCGCCCGATCAAATTGGGCGACTTTGTAACGATCCACAGCCATGTGAGCCGCGCCTTCGGGAGCAGTATGGAGGTGTGGAGCGATGTGTCCGTGGAGGATCAGCAGACCGGGGAGAAGATCCCGTGCAACAGTGCCATCTACACCTTCGTCGCCGTTGATCATGAGGGCCGCCCCGTGCAAGTACCCGATGCCGTGCCGGGAAATGCGACTGAACAGGAACGCTACAACGGCGCTTTGCGTCGCCGTCAATTGCGCTTGATCCTCAGCGGCAAGATGAAGCCCGAGGAGGCCACGGAGTTGAAGGCGCTCTTCCAGCCAGCCTCATAGGCCTTCGTCCAAGCTGAAGCCGTCGAAGAGTTCGCCGGTCCCGGTATCATGCGCACGTAGCCCCAAGTGGCGTAGCAAGCCACCCACGCATGCTGCGCTCTGGTCACCACCATGAACGTGTACGACCATGTACCGCACCTCGGTCGCATTCTCCATGTGTAGTTGGATGCTGATGTCGATGCCGTCACGCTTCGCGAAGAACCAATCATTGTCCTGCTGGTCGGCGAATGGGATCGCTTCCTTGATCGCGCGCAAGAGATCCTCGCGCTTGCCGATCGGCTGCGGCTTGAATTCATCCGGCACATCGGAGATCGAGGCAACGTCGGGCAGGTCCTGGATGTAGATGTCCCAACTCATGCGTTCGCACGTTCTGCGATCCACCGGAGATCCTGCTTCTCCATGCAATGGAAGTGTCCCTTCGGGCAATGGTCGTGGCCGATCTTGGAGCAGGGTCGGCACGGAAGTCCATGCACTTCTGCAATGTGTGCGCGCTCCGGGTGTTGCGGGATGTAGGGTCCCATGCCGAATGAAGGAACGGTATTGCCCCAGATGCTCACCACGTTCTTGTTGAACGCCGCGGCGATGTGCATCGCACCACTATCGTGCGCAACGACACTGCGCGACTGCTTGATCAATGATGCGCTGCCGAGGATGTCGTACTGCCCGGTGGCATCGAACACCCTACCGCCGATCGCACTGGCTATGGCACGTGCCACCGACTGATCCTCCTTGCCTCCGATCAACACGATCGGCCCCTCGATCAATTGTGCGAGTTCGATCAGCCGATACTGCGGAAGACGTTTGGTGAAATGCGCCGCGCCGATCGCGAGTGCGGTATAGCCACCTTGGTGCGCAGCTGGAAGATCCGATCGCTTCACTGCCCGGTCCTCCGGAATGAAGAGTTCAAGCCCAAGGCCATCGTTCTTCACGCCCAAGTGCTCCACCGTGCTCATGTACCGATCCACGATGTGCAGCCGTGGCATCCGGTCCCGCTTGAAATTCACCAGCCACCACTTCGCTACGTTCAACTTCGGGAAGCTGTACGACGGAACCCCGAGCGCACGCTTGATCCGAGCCGTGCGCAGATTGTGGTGCAGGTCGATCACCTCGTTGAACCCTTCCTTCTTCAGCCGTGCGATCAATTCACCGATGTCCTCGCCGAGCTCATGGACCTTGGCAACGTGCGGGTTGAAGCGCACCAGATCCGTGAACGCGGACTTGGTGGCCACGTGTACCTCCCCATCCTTCACTTGTTGCGTCAAGCACCGCAGCACCGGGCTGGTGAGCACGATGTCGCCGATGGAGGAGAAGCGGAGGACGAGGATCTTCATGAGCGTGTAAAGTTGCGTGTTGACGGGTTACGAGTCGGCGTGTTCAACGCGCAACACGCCAACACGCAACCCGTATCGTGGGCCAGCCTTGTGTGTCGGCTACTTTCGCCGCATGTTCGTGGATACCCACGCCCACCTCTACCACCAGCGCTTCGATCCGGATCGTGACGCGATCCTCCAGCGCGCAGCCGATGCCGGAGTGACCAAGCTCTTTCTCCCCAACGTGGATCACGAGAGCATCGCGGCCATGCACGACTTGGTGGCAGCGCATCCGAAGAGCTGCTTTCCGATGATGGGACTTCACCCGTGTTCGGTGGTGGAGGACAGCACGATAGCGATGGCGGAGGTGGAACAACTGCTGAGGAAGGGCGGCTACTGCGCGGTGGGCGAGATCGGCATCGACCTCTATTGGGACAAGACCTGGCTCGTGCAGCAGCAGGATGTGTTCCGCAAGCAAGTACGCTGGGCGAAGGAACTGGACCTGCCGATCGTGATCCATTGCCGCGACAGCTTTGAAGAAGTGATCACGATCGTGGAAGCGGAGAACGATGAGCGACTGCATGGAGTGTTCCATTGCTTCACCGGAACCAAAGAGCACGCCGCTCGCGTGATCGCGCTCGGCGACTTCTATCTCGGTATCGGCGGTGTCATCACCTATCCCAAGGGTGGTTTGTTCGAGACCATGCGTGATGTGGGTCCGGAGCATTGCGTGTTGGAGACCGATGCACCCTACCTCTCGCCGGTTCCGCATCGCGGCAAGCGCAACGAGAGCAGCTACATCCCGCACATCGCCGCGAAACTCGCCGAGGCCACCGGGCGCAGCGTCGAGGAGATCGCGCGCATCACCACCACCAACGCTGAACAACTTTTTCGCAGATGAGCGCATCGGTCCTCTTGATCTACACAGGTGGCACCATCGGCATGCTGGCCGATCCGCGCACCGGGATCCTTCACCCGATGGATCTCGCGCATTTGGAAGAGCAGGTTCCCGAATTGGAACGGGTGAAGGTGCGGCTGGCAAGCACCTCGTTCGAACGCGCCATCGACAGCAGCGACATCCGACCATCCGACTGGATCCGGCTCGCAGCGATCATCCAGAAGAACTACAACGACTTCGACGGCTTCGTGGTCCTGCACGGCAGCGACACCATGGCCTATACCGCCAGTGCGCTGAGCTTCCTGCTGGAAGGCTTGGCGAAACCGGTGATCCTCACCGGATCGCAATTGCCCATCGGTACCATCCGCACCGATGCGAAGGAGAACCTGATCACCGCGATCGAGATCGCCGCCGCGAAGGATGAGGACGGCCACGCGCGCGTACCGGAAGTGGCGGTGTACTTCGAGTACCGTTTGTTCCGCGGTAACCGCACGGTGAAGGTCCACGCTGAACGCTTCGAGGCTTTCCGATCACCGAACTGGCCCGCACTCGCCGAAGCCGGTGTACACATCCGGTATGATCGCTCAGCGATCCTTCCGCATCGTTCCGGTCCATTGAAGGCGCACGACCGCATGGATGATCATGTGGCCGTGATCCGGCTTTTCCCCGGGATCCGCGGAGCGTGGGTGAAACACGCCCTCGCCATGCCCGACCTCCGCGCGACACTGCTCACCACCTTCGGAAGCGGAAACGGCCCCACGGATCCGGAATTCATTTCAGCCCTTCGTGAAGCCCGCGAGCGTGGGGTGATCCTGCTCAACGCCACCCAATGCGTCGGCGGTCGCGTGGAGCAAGGACGTTACGTCACCAGCCAGGCTTTCGTGGGCATGGGCGTAGTGCCTTGTTCCAACATGACGGTGGAGGCTGCGCTCACCAAGGCGATGTTCTTACTCGGCCGACACTCCGACGCGGCTTCCGTAGAGCACGGCATGACCGAAGTGCTCTGTGGAGAGATGGGACTGCGGTAGGCAACGCGGCTTTGCTACTTTCGCCGCCCATCTGGAGAGATGGCCGAGTGGTTGAAGGCGCACGCCTGGAAAGTGTGTTTACCTGAAAGGGTAACGGGGGTTCGAATCCCTCTCTCTCCGCTATTGTGAGGCGCGTGTTGATAGTGCCGCACAACTTTCTGTCGTGAGACCCCGTCCCGGGGCTATTTTCGATCCAAGCCTTTCCCCCATGTCGGACCTTGAGTTATTCACAGCGGACTTCACAGGTGATCACTTCGAAGATCATTGCCATGAGAATGGTTTCACCTATTGGTACGCATCGGAGTTGATGGAGATTCTTGGTTACGAGAGCATGGCTTCATTTCAGAAGGCCATTAACAAGGCGATGACGACGTGCAACACGTTGAACATTCCGATTATGGAGAATTTCGTTCAGGAACTGCTGGACGTTGACTCCAAGCCGAAGCATGAATTCCGACTTTCAAGGTTTGCGTGCTATCTGACGGTGATGAACGCGGATAGCAAGAAGCCAGCGGTCGCTAAAGCCCAAGCCTACTTCGCAACGTTAGCAGGAGCGGTTTCCAATTATGTGGAGGAGGTTGGTAAGGTAGAGCGCCTCGTAGTACGCGGTGAAGTTTCGGAGCGTGAGGAGAGTCTGAGCGGAGTGGCGCATCGTGCCGGTGTTGACAGTTATCCATTCTTTCAGAACGCAGGATATCGGGGTATGTACAATCGCAACATCGGGCAGTTGCGCGCAATGCGAAACGTTCCATTGAACAGGTCGCCGTTGGACTTCATGGGTAAGGATGAATTGGCCGCCAATCTTTTCCGAATCACCCAGACGGAGTTGAAGATCAAGCAAGAGAGCATCAAAGGCCAACAGCGATTGGAGAATGCTGCGGAGCATGTCGGTAAGAAGGTGAGGACCACGATGATGGACATCAGCGGAGTTGCTCCAGAGCAGCTTCCGATCCATCAGGACATCAGGGAGGTGAAGAAGCAGCTTAAGACGAAAAGCCGCGAGATTAAGGCCATTGACAAGCCCAAGAGGGGTAAGAAGTAGCTGCGGCCGTAAGAGGCTGCATGGTGTCCTGATTGGGTCACTAGCTACTTTCGCGGCCCATGGTCCGCATCGGCCCCATCACCCTCCCGGAGTTCCCGCTCCTCCTCGCGCCCATGGAGGATGTGAGCGATCCGCCGTTCCGGGCGCTGTGCAAGAAGCACGGCGCGGACCTGATGTTCACCGAGTTCATCAGCAGTGAAGGCCTGATCCGCAAAGCGGCCAAGGGGATGAAGAAGCTGGACATCTTCGAGCAGGAACGCCCTGTCGGGATCCAACTCTTCGACGAAAGCGAGGATGCGATGGAGGAGGCCGCACGCATCGCGGAAGCGGTCCGACCCGAACTCATCGACATCAACTACGATTGCCCGGTCCACAAGGTGGTGAGCAAAGGCGCAGGCGCGTGTTTGTTGCAGGACATCGACAAGATGGTGCGCCTCACGGACAAAGTGGTGAAGGCCGTGAAGCTGCCCGTGACCGTGAAGACGCGATTGGGTTGGAACGATGCGACCAAGAACATCATGGAGGTCGCCGAGCGGTTGCAGGATGTCGGCATCCAAGCCTTGAGCATCCACGGCCGCACACGCGCGCAGTTGTACAAAGGCCCGGCGGATTGGACCTTGATCGGCGAGGTGAAGAACAACCCGCGCATCCATATTCCCATCTTCGGCAACGGCGACATCGACAGTCCGGAGAAGGCGGTGGAATACCGCAACCGCTACGGCGTGGATGGCGTGATGATCGGCCGTGCCAGCATCGGACATCCGTGGATCTTCTCGGAGATCAAGCATTTCATCGCGACCGGCAGACACCAGGACGCACCGACGATCACGCAACGCGTGGATGCTGCACGGGAGCATTTGCGTGCATCACTCGCATGGAAAGGCCCGTGGGAAGGCGTGGTGGAAATGCGCCGCCACTATGGCAACTACCTGAAGGGCCTGCCCAACGTGAAGGAGATCCGCTTGCGACTGTGTACGGAGAAGGATCCGCGGATCCTGGAGGAGATCCTCGATGAGGTGATCTCCACTTACTCCCTCGCGGCGGTCGCGTAGAGGAAACGACGGCTCAAAGCCCGCAGCGGCACCCACGTGGCCAGCAGGCCGATGGCGAGCACGGTGCAGAAGATCACGACGATATCGGTCCAGAGCACATCCACGGGGAAGTGGTCCACCATGGCTTCAGCCATCGCCACCAACCCGAATTGCTCCTGCGCCCAGCAGATGCCCACACCACCAGCGAGTCCGATCACCGCGCCGGTGAGGATGATCAGCAGTCCTTCGTAAAGGAAGATCCGGCGTACGAGCGAGGCGTCCCCGCCCATGCTCATCAGCGTGCGCATGTCCTCCTTCTTCTCGATCATCATCATGGTGAGCGAGGCGATCACATTGAACGCACCGATGAGACCGATGAAGGCGAGGACGATGAAGGCGACGAATTTCTCCGTGGCGTTCGTGCTGTACATCAGCGCGTTCTTCTGGTAGCGTGTGCGCACGAGGTAGCGATCGCCGACCTGGACTCGGATCGCGGCAGCACTCTTGTCGGCATCGATCTTCGGTCGCAGTTTGATCTCCAAAGCGCTCACTGCACTGTCGTAGTGAAGCAATTCAGCGGCGAGGTCCAGCGGTACCACCGCATAGCGCGCATCGAACTCCATGTTCATGCTGAAGGTCCCCGCCAAGGCAACGGCTGTTTGTTCAAAAGCATCCTGCTTGAAGCGGCTCAGCTTGCGGCCGCGGATCGGCGCGCTGATCTCCAGCGGGCGGAACACGCCGTCATCCAGCGGAACGGAGAGATCGGCTTTCAAGGCGAGGCCGAGGATCGCGGCAGGGCCTGTGGGGGTTTGAAGGGTGTTCTTCCCGCTGAAGATGTAATTGCCCATCTTGGACATGGCGAGGTATTGCGGCTCCACTCCTTTCAATGTGGCCACGGCTTGTTGATCGCCGCAACGCAAGAGGACATTCTCTTCAATGGTCCAACTCGCCTGCTCCACATCAGGCCGCGCGAGGATCGCACTGAGGTCGAGACTATCCTTCGCGAACGTCTTCCCTTCCGCTGCGGTGATGGTGATGTCCTGATCGAACGGACTGTAGATGGTGTCCACCAATTCGGCGATGCCGTTCATCGCGCTGAGCACCACCACCATCGCACCGGTCACCACGGCGATCACCGCGATGCTGATCCCCGTGATCACGTTGATCGCGTTCGTGCTGCGCTTGGCGAGCAGGTAGCGGCGGGCAACGAGGAGGGGGAGGTTCATGGACGCGCCTTCACGTGGTAACTTCAGATCTGTTCGACACGCTCCAGCCACACCTTCCCAAAGCTGGTGGCCCGGTACTTCTGTTTGCTGCTCCGGGGCTTCTCCGGTAGTGTCATCTCCACAAAACCGGCTTGGACCAATGGGGCAACGACTTGGTCCCGGAACTTGGTCCTGTTGGTGCGACCGACCAGCCGCATCAATTCCAATAGCGGTGTGGGTGTCAGGCAATTACGAATGGTAAGCACTTGGTCCCGACTTGGTCCCAGCTTGGTCCCTATGTCCAGGGGAGCTGACTCTTGGAGCACGGGTAATCTGACCAGGAACGAGAGCCGCTCATCTTCCGTTTCGAACAGTGGCTCCGGTGAACCGTTCTCTTTCATGGCCCGGATGATCTTGGGGATCCCCGTGGCTCGGCCTTCCGTCAATTCCAACTCTTTGAGGAACTCTCCGATGCGCCGGTTGCGATAACGGCGGCTCACCGCTCGGCCAGCTCGAAGCTGTTCCATATTGATGGACCGGTCAGGGCCCGGATAGCTGAGAATGGTGAGTTCATCCGGGGTAATGCGCACTTCGATCGGTTCGCGCTCCTCGTAACTCCGGTGGTATACAGCGTTCACCAATGCTTCTTCCAATGCCGCGAAGGGGAAGTTCCAGGAGCGCGTGGCTTGGGCGATCTGCGCATGTTTCATCACCATTTCATTGATGTAGTTGCGCTGGATGTAGTCCAATGATTCGCGCAACATGCGGTCCAGCGGGCCGGTGAAGATCTTCTCCGTGAACGTATCACCTGCCGGGCCATCAGGGAACCAAGCGACTTCGATCCGTACCGTGGGGAAGAATGTCTCCTGCGGGTCAGGGTTGAAGAAGAGCAGGCCGACATTCAGCGGGAACGGCGCTTCCGATTGTCCTCCCACCAACTTCATGTGCCGTGCAAGTTGGAGCGTATCAGCATCCGCAGCGGTACGGATCAGATCACTGCCCACTTCCTTCAGGAACTTGCGCATAAGACCGCTGTCAAGATCCGTGATGCGAGCTGTCTGGTTCACGCGATCGTCGAAGGGTACGTTGGCCGCAAGAGCGATCAGTTCATTCTCGGCAGGCCCAATCGCTTTCACGGTGCGGCTGTTCTGGCGGATGAAATAGGCATACTCGCGATGCTCCTTGCCCAAGCCTGTCTTGGCCTTGTAGGGTCGGCTTTGGCCACCGGGCACCCAGATCACCAGGATCCAGACATCGCCCACTTGGTGCGGCACGACCACAGGGTGGTAGTTCGGTTGCAATCCTGCGAATCCCAAGTTGTACAACTCCTTTTGAATGTCATCGATCCGATCGGGGTCGATCCCTTTCGGAGGAAGCACCGGCCTGCCGTTCGCTTCTTCAACACCCAACACGATGTAGCCCCCACCCATGTTGTGGAAGTCATTGGCGAATGCGCATACGGTGTGCAATACGGCCAACGGATTCCACCCTTCTTTGAATTCCAAGCGCTCCCATTCCACGGAGCGTCCTTTCAGCAGATCATCGATATTGATCGGTAGCCCGTTCATCGGATCGCATTGATCACTTCCACGCTTTCACGATCAACCCGGTCCCGGTCGTGTGCGTCATCCGCACGTCGGCCATGTTCAGCAGGAAGGCGATGGGGTAGGCGACGAGGTAGTAGAACGGAAGCACGACAAAGAAGAGCTTGCTCGCCTGGAGCATCATCAGCGGCCACTTCATGCTTAGCTTCCAGCTGATCTTGCCCGGTGCGCCATAGCTATACCGCGCTTCCACCTTGCTGAAGCCGTTGCGCAAAGCCTTGGCCTTGATGTCGTCGATGTTGTAGCCGTCGCGCACGTGCTCTTCGATGAAGGAGCCTTCACCTTCCTCGTGCACATCACTGCCGCCTTGATCGCTCGGCGTGCTGATGATGAGCATGCCCCCGGTCTTGAGCGAGGTGCTGTAACAACGCAGCGCGGCTTCGTCCTCCAGAATGTGCTCCATCACGTCCACGCACACCACAAGATCAAACGTGTCGGGCTTGGTGAATTTCGTCACATCGCCCACTTCGAACTTCACTTGCGGCCGACCGATCTTCTGGAAGAACGCATTGCAATCCGCCACCTGCTCGTCCTTCACGTCGATGGCCGTGATGGTGGCCTTCGGCAACTTGCTGCTCAACCAATAGCTGTACTGTCCGAAGCCAGCGCCGGCATCGTAGATGTGCAGGGGGGTGTTGGTTGTTGGTTGCTCGGCCTGCCCCGGGCTTGACCCGGGGTTGTTCGGCTGTGCGGAGGAGGATCGCGCGGCGGACCACTTCCGCAGTTCGCGCTGGATGTGCCAGGCGCGCAGCAACAGCAGATCAAGCAGCCCATAGAAGCATTTGCGCAGGAAAGGGGTACGGTTGAAGACGACGCCCAACCGGCGTTTGACCGGGTCGTATTGCATCGCTAGCCCTTCAGCAATTTGTCGATGGCCTCGGCCCGATCCAACGAATCATCGAGGTAGAAGTTGAGTTCCGGCACCACACGCATCTGCTTGCCGATGCGACTTCCGAGTTGGCCCCGCAGTCGGTGCGTCTGGTCCTTGATGATGTCCATGGTGGCGGCCTTTTCCTTCACCGGGAACAGGCTGAGGAAGACCTTGGCCAAGCCGAGATCGGGACTCACGCGCACGGCACTCACGGTGATGATGCCGCCGGGAAGCAAGTTGCGCGCTTCCTGCCGGAAGATCTCCGCGAGTTCGCGTTGCAGCAAGCTGTTCACCTTGTTCTGTCTGATGCTGTCCATGACGCGGCGAAGGTAGGCGGGGCGGTTGTAGGGGCGATGCTCCCAGGAGGGCTCTACCAGTTCCACCCAGTGGGGGCATGAAGCACACAAGGCGTCTTCTGAATTCGTGCCGAACGAATGGTGTGGTGGTGCATGTGGTGAAGCACCTGCGGTTGAGTGATGCGCAGTGTCCCACAGGGGTGGTGAGCAATGCGTTGGTGGAATTGGGCGCAGGTAGCCACATCATTTCAGCGCGCATCGTCCACTACCACCACAGCTCGACGGGGTGGATCTTCCGATCCCGGGACCAACAATACCTATGGGCGGTTACGACCTTGACCTGTATCTGCATGCAGCGCTGGAGGATCGAACAGCTCTTCACGTACGTGAAGCCGGACCACCCCTAGCGCTACTTTACTGGGCGATCCTCCGGGATCAGCCGAAGATCAGCCGAAGGGTCAACCCTTGCCGTTCATCATCCCCGCGTAGTTGGCGAAGAAGCGCGGAATGGTGCGGATCCCCTGGAAGTAATTGAATACGCCGTACTTCTCGTTCGGACTGTGGATGTTGTCCGAGTCCAAGCCGAACCCGAAGAGCACGGTCTTCAATCCGAGTTCCTGTTCGAAGAGGGCCACGATAGGGATGCTTCCGCCACCGCGTGTGGGGATCGGCTTCTTGCCAAAAGTCTCCTCCATCGCTTTGCTGGCCGCGAGGTAGGCCGGGCTGTCAATGGGTGTCACCGCAGCTTCACCACCGTGGTGCGGACGTACCACGACCGTTACGCCGGGTGGAGCGATCTTCATGAAGTGATCGGTGAAAAGCTTCGTGAGGTCGGCACTCTTCTGGTCCGGTACCAAGCGCATACTCAGCTTCGCGAAGGCTTTTGAGGGCAGTACAGTCTTGGCGCCTTCGCCGATGTATCCGCCCCAGATCCCGTTCACGTCGAGAGTTGGACGGATGCTGGAACGCTCCTCGGTGGAATAGCCTTTCTCGCCACGGACCTCATTGATGCCCAGATCCTTCTTGTAATCCTCCTCATTGAATGGCGCTTCGGCCAACGCCTTCCGCTCGGCAGCGCTCAATTCGGCGACCGCCTCATAGAAGCCAGGGATCGTGACCCGGCTGTCCTTGTCGTGCAGGCTCGCGATCATCTCGCACAGCGCGTTGATCGGGTTCGAGACCGCGCCACCATAGACTCCGCTATGCAGGTCCCGGTTCGGACCGGTCACTTCCACTTCCACATAGCTCAGGCCGCGCAAGCCTGTGTTGATGCTCGGAACGTCGTTGGCGATCATGGCCGTGTCGCTGATCAGCACCACATCGGCCTTCAGGCGTTCCTTGTTCGCGGAAACGAAGACGCCGAGGTTGTTGCTGCCCACTTCCTCCTCGCCCTCGATCATCACTTTCACATTGCACGGCAGACCGCCGCTCTTCATCATCGTTTCGATGGCCTTGAAGTGCATGTAGAACTGGCCCTTGTCGTCGGCACTGCCCCGGGCGTAGATCATTCCATCCTTCACCACCGGGTCGAAGGGTCCGCTGTGCCAGAGTTCCATGGGGTCCGGCGGTTGCACATCGTAATGGCCATAGACCAGAACGGTCGGCTTGGCGGGATCCACGATCTTCTCCCCATACACGATCGGATGACCTTTCGTCGAGCACACCTCTACCTTTTCCAGCCCGGCCTCCACCATACGTTGTTTCACGGTCTCGGCACAACGCGCCACATCCGCCTTGTACTTGGGGTCGGCGCTCACGCTGGGTATGCGCAGCAGGTCCAGCAGTTCGTTCAGGAATCGCTCTTTGTTGGAGTCGATGTAGGTGTCGATCGTCTGCACGGATGGGTTGTTTCTGGGTGGCGAAAGATAGGCGGGGGCCCCGGGGCAACCTTTCACGGAACCCCGGGGTCTAGATTCCGGTCCGAAGGCTTATTTTACAACACTTTTCGTCCCTGACCCATGATCCCACGCTACGCAGCCGCACTGAGCACCTTTATGGTGGCGGGCCTATTGAATGCCCAACTGGTCGTCAATTCCACGCAGACCCCGCTCCAGTTGGTGCAGGATGTCCTGCTGGGGAACGGGGTCACGGTTTCGAACGTACGCTACAATGGGGTGTTGAACCCCGGGACCAACCAGGTGGGCAGCGGTTCGTTCACCGCGACCGCAAGTAACTTGGGATTGGCCGCCGGCTTGATCCTGTCCAGCGGTACGGTCGGTAATGCAGCTGGCCCGGCAAGCGATTTCAGTGGAGATAGCAATGGCACCGGTTCCGATGCGGATCTGGAATCCATTTCCGGTGGTACGATCAATGACATGGCCGTGTTGGAGTTCGACTTCATCCCCACCGGTGATTCCCTGAAGTTCAATTATGTGTTCGCGAGCGAGGAGTACCCCGAGTTCGTGTGCTCGTTCAATGATGCGTTCGGCTTCTTCCTCAGCGGACCCGGGTTCGCAGGCCCTTACAGCGGCGGTGCGGTGAACATCGCCTTGGTGCCAGGGACCACGGTGCCGGTCACGATCAACAACGTGAACAATGGGTTGAACAACGATCCCAACGACCCGGGCTGCCCTGCGGTGAACCCTTCCTATTATGTGAACAATTCCGCAGGGACCACCGTGGCCTATGATGGCATGACGGTGGTGATCCAGGCCTTCGCCTTGGTGGTCTGCGGTCAGCAATACCACATCAAATTGGCGATCGGAGATGCCTTGGACAGCAGCTATGATTCCGCGGTCTTCCTCGAGGCGGGCAGCTTCACAAGCACAGGCTCTGTACTTCCCACCCTCGCAGGCGGTGCTGGGGTAACGGGTAATACCATGCTGGAGGGATGCAATCCCGTGGAGCTGATCTTCACGCGATTGGGCGACATCACTGTGGTCGATACCGTGAACATCGTGATCTCGGGTACCGCCACGGCTGGCGTGGACTACTCACCGAACCTGCCTTCGCAACTGATATTCCCTGTGGGCTTGGAGACCACGAGCGTCATGCTCAACATTCCTGTCGACCCGGACGGCCCGGAGACCATCGTGATCACCATCGACCAATTGATCGAGTGTTCGGGCCAGAACATCCAGACCATCTTCACCTTCAACATCGATAGCCCTCCGCCCTTGGTCGTGCTCTCCAATAACATCAACGGGATCTGCGGACAGACGCATGTGCTGGCACCAGCCGTAAGCGGAGGAATGGGGCAGTACACCTATTTGTGGAGCACAGGCGCGATCACACCGACGATCAACGTGTCCCCGAGCGTCACCACGACCTACTCCGTTACGGTGAGCGATATCTGCGGGATCATTCCCGTGTCATCGGACTTCATCGTGACCCTACCGGTCTATCCACCGCTTGCCTTGGAAGTGGATCCACCCACCTTGATCGATTGCTTGGCCACAGGGCCCATCGGTGTGGTGAGTGTTTCGGGAGGGGATAACACCTTCAACTACACGTGGACGGTCGGAGGCGTGAACATCGGCAACACGGCGGTGATCAACGTACCCAGCGGGGATCCACTGTACTACACGGTTACCGTGACGGACGGTTGCGGATCCGCGATCGAGGACAGCGTGCTGGTGGGTACGACGCCACTGCCACCTATTGAGATCACCACGAGCGGGGATGTCACGGTGATCTGCCCCGGCGATTCCACACTGATGGAGGTCGTGGATATCCAAGGCGGGAACGGTGTGTATTTCCTGAGTTGGACCGACCAGAATGGAACCCCATTGACCGCTGGATATACGTGGCCCGTGGGCGTTCCGGTCACGCAGACCTACACCATCACGGTGGAAGATCAGTGCAATACCGTGGGTTCCGCATCCCTTACCACCTTCACACCGGTGTACGCGCCCTTCCAACTGGACCTGCCCTCGGACAAGATCCTCTGCGCCGGGGACAGCACGACGATCCATGCGATGGTGGCCGGTGGTTCGGGCTACTACCATATCCTTTGGGACATGCCGGATAGCTTGACGGACCCCTTGTATTGGGTGACCCCGAATGAGGACACGGACTACCGCGTGACGGTTACGGACCAGTGCGGTCAATCGCTGACCGACGAGATGACGATCGAGGTGGAGCATGTGTTCACCGATATCGTTGTCACGAACAAGGGCCAGGACGATTGGTACCTGGAAGCCGCCACTTTGCCCTACGCACGGACGTGGGTGTGGGACATGGGTGATGGCACCCGCTACCGCCAGGATGAGGTCTACCACAGTTACCTCGATCTCGAGGAGCATTGGGTCACGCTGAAGATCATCACACCCAACGGTTGCTTGGGCGCGGATTCCGTCCTGCTCAAACCACCAGCGCACATCTATTTCCCGAACGCATTCACCCCGGATGGCGATGCGCACAACCAGTTCTTCGGACCGGTGGGGCATTACATCGAGGAATTCCAGATGACCGTGTTCGACCGCTGGGGCGAGGTGGTCTTCACCACCCAGGATGTGAACATCCCATGGGATGGCAGTGTGAATGGATCGGGCAAGGCCATGACCGGCGTGTACGTGTACACCTATCGGGCCGCAGGACATTACTTTCCGCCCGTGGAGGGCGTTGGTCATGTGACATTGATCCGGGGCAGTCAGGACTAATCAGGAAACGTGCTAACCATGCGAAGCATAGCAGTAGGAACTCTCACGCTCGTGGCCGGAATGGCCAGTGCGCAACTGGCGGTCGTGAACACCCTCACCCCCACGCAGCTCGTCCAGGATGTGTTGTTGGGTTCCGGTGTCACGGTAAGCAACGTCATGTACAATGGGGTGCTCGATCCGGCCACGGCGCAGCCCGGTAGCGGCTCATTCACTGAATCGGGAACCAACCTCGGCCTTCCGGCGGGCGTGATCCTCTCAACTGGCGAGGTGGGGGATGCCGCCAACCCTGCGACCTTTTTCGCGAGTGGGGGGAGTGGTAGCGGCAGCGACCCGGATCTGGTAACCTTGGCCAACCAGACGATCAACGACCGTGCGGTGCTCGAGTTCGACTTCGTGCCGGTAGGTGATTCCGTGAAGTTCCGGTACGTCTTCGGAAGCGAGGAATATCCGGAGTACGTCTGCACGAACTTCAATGACGCTTTCGGCTTTTTCCTGAGCGGCCCCGGCATCGCAGGTCCCTTCGCCAACGGTGCGGTCAACATCGCGCTGATCCCCGGCAGTATCACCATCCCGATCGCGATCAATACGGTGAACCCCGGAACGCCGGGCACCTCCGGTGGGAATGCCGCCACCTGTGCAGCGGCCGACCCGAACTGGGTGAACAACAACGTGTATTACGTGAACAATGGCGCGGGCACCACGATCTGTTATGACGGCTTCACGGTCGTGCTGGAAGCGCGTCATGCGGTGAATTGCGGCGAGACCTACCACATCAAGATGGCCATCGGTGATGGTTCGGATAGCGCGTTCGATTCAGCGGTATTCCTGGAGGCCGGTAGTTTCACCAGTTCACCCTTCGTTCCCACGCTCACGCCCGGACCAGGGATCGTAGGCACCAACACGATCCTGGAGAGCTGCTATCCGGTTACCATCAACTTCACGCAGACCGGCGCCGGGGATGACACCAGTGTGGTGTACATCGTGGTGGGAGGTACCGCTACACCGGGCGTGGATTATGTACCTGCGTTCCCGGATTCCTTGGTGTTCTACCCAGGGGATACCACTGTGACGTTCACGTTCAACTGCCCGATCGATCCCGATGGGCAGGAGACCATCATCCTCACGCTGATCTCCGAATCACCTTGCGCGGGGATCACCATCACGAACGAGTTCATCTTCTACATCGAGTCCTCGCCACCACTGGTCATCGTCGGTGGCAGCGAAGTGATACCGTGTCTGGGAAGTGCCACGCTAACCCCGGTGGTTTTCGGTGGCTATCCACCCTATACGATCAATTGGTCCAATGGTGAGGTTGGTCCCTCCATAACGGTCTCACCCACACAGAACACGGTCTATACCGCCACGGCTGTGGATGATTGCGGTTCGACGGCGATCGCCCAGTTCTTCGTGGAACTTGAACCGTTGCCGCCTTTGAACATGAACATCATCGGGCCCGGTACCGTGATGGAAGCATGTGAGAACACGACGGTCAATTTCATTCGACCCGTTGGTGTCCCCGGTGATGTGACCATTACGATCGCCTTCACCGGACAGGCCCAGAACGGGACCGATTTCCAGTGGGCCGATATAGTGACCATCCCGGATGGTGTACTGAACACGGTGGTCCCCTTCCAACCGTTGGAGGACGGCGTTGCCGATGACGGCGAGACGGTGACCATCACCGGAACGTTCACCGATGATTGCGGACGCACCACCTCAGCGAGTGTGACCATTACCATCACCGATGCACCACCGGTCACCGTGACAACGGAGGACTTCATCATCGAATGCGTTCCGGACAGCATGCTGCTGGTGGCCGTAGGTGCCGGTGGCGTGGGGCAGCTCAGCTACAGTTGGTCCACCGGGGACCAAGGCCCATCCACCTACGTGACCATGCAGGTGCCGGGCAATTACACGGTCACCGTCACGGATGAATGCGGCCGGACCGCCCAGGATGTCGCCATCATCACGGTGATCTGCGACGTGACCATCCCGAACGTGATCACCCCGAACGGCGATGGCCACAACGACTACTGGGAGATCGACGGGATCCTCTACGTGTCCAATACGGTGCGGATCTTCAACCGCTGGGGACAGGAAGTGTATTCAGCGAGCAATTACCGCAACCAGTGGAATGGCGGCGACCTGCCTGACGGTACGTACTACTATGAGGTCACCGTGGCGCGCAAGGACAAGCCGTACACCGGTCACTTGACCATCCTGCGCAACGGTTGGTAACGTTCAACGAACGATCAGCGAAAAGCCCGTCATCTCGACAGGCTTTTCCATTCCCATCAGGTCCAGGACCGTCGGGGCGACGTCCGCCAACACACCATTGCGGATCGAGCGGATCCCTTCGCCGAGCACGAAGATCGGCACCGGGTTCAGGCTATGTGCGGTGTTCGGGGAGCCATCCGCGTTACGCGCCTTGTCCGCGTTGCCATGGTCCGCGATGATGACCACCGCGTAGTCATTTGCACGCGCGACTTCCGTGACCCGTTGTGTGCATCGATCGGTGGTCTCCACAGCACGGACGATGGCGTCGAAAACGCCGGTGTGGCCCACCATGTCCGGGTTCGCGAAATTGAGCACCACCAGGTCGGTGGCCTTGCCTTCGATGATCGGGACGATCGCATCCACGATCCCTTGCGCGCTCATCTCCGGTTGTAGGTCATAGGTGGCCACTTTCGGTGACGGCAGCATGATGCGCTCTTCACCAACGAAAGGTGCTTCACGACCACCGTTGAAGAAGAAGGTGACGTGCGGATACTTCTCCGTCTCCGCGATCCGCACTTGTTTCCGTCCAGCGCGAGTAACCACTTCACCCAAGGTCATGGGGAGATCATCCTTGCGGAAGAGCACATGCACATCCGTGTACGTATGGTCGTACTCCGTCATCGTTACATAGTGAAGCGGAAGCGGCTCCATGCCCTGCTCCGGGAAGGCGCGTTGCGTGAGCGCCTGCGTGATCTCCCGACACCGGTCCGTTCGGAAGTTGAAGCAGATCACCACATCGCCGGGTTGGATCGTGGCCAATGGAGCACCGCTTTCATCCACAACCACATGTGGTTCGATGAACTCATCGGTCTTCCCTTCGGCATAGCTCCGATCGAAGGCTTGCAGGGGATCGGATACGGACTCACCACGACCACGGACAAGAAGGTCATAGGCCTGTTGCACGCGTTCCCACCGCTTGTCACGGTCCATTGCATAATAGCGTCCGATCACACTGGCCACACGCACCGGCGTGTTGTAGATGGCTGCAAGGAAGCGTTCCATGTAGCCTTTGCCACTGCGCGGGTCCGCGTCGCGGCCATCGGTGAATGCGTGTAAGTACACCTCGGTGAGTCCCGCTCGTGTGGCCATTCGGCAGAGGGCTTCCGCATGTGTGCGCATGGAATGCACGCCGCCATCCGAGAGCAGTCCGATCAGGTGCAGCTTCCGGCCGTTCACCTTCGCGGCGGTGAATGCCGCCTGTAATTCGGGTTCCTGTTCAAGGCTTCCATCGGCGATCGCACGATCGATACGCACCAGATCCTGGAAGACCACCCGGCCGGCACCGATGTTCAGATGTCCCACTTCACTGTTGCCCATTTGGCCCGCAGGAAGACCCACATGCTCACCATCCGTGAGGAGCTGCGCCATGAGAGCGTTTCTTCCCAAGCTATCAATGAAGGGTGTATTGGCCTGCGTGATGGCATCCGTGCTGTCACCAGCACCAAGACCCCAACCGTCCATGATGATGAGTACAACCCTGCCGGAAGACATCAGTGATGTGGAAATGAAGCGGCGAAGATAGCCCCGAGTGGTTGGTGGTTTCGGATCTGGACGGTGCCGCCGAGCCGCTGTACCAACCGCTTGACGATGTACAGCCCAAGTCCCGTTCCCCGCGTGTTGCGGGTTTCTTCACGACCGATCCGGTAGAACCGTTCGAACACACGTTCGCGTTCCTGCAATGGGATCCCCGGTCCTTCATCACTCACCAGTAACCGCCAGCCATGTTCGCCCGGTTTCACTTGCACGGTGATGCGCGTTCCCGTCGGCGCGTATTTCGTGGCATTCTCCACGAGGTTGTCCACGATGCTGCGCAACGCATGCGGATCGATGCGCGTGCGGAGATGCTCCGGTGCTTCAAGCAGTACTTCGTGATCCATCGCAGCGTGTGATCGGGCACGATCCACCGCTGACCGTATCACCTCACACACATCCACCTCCACCAAGGTCAATGGAACGGGATTCTCGTCGTTCGATGCCAACAGCACCTTCTCGGTGAGCAAGGCCAAGCGATCGGCTTCCTCCTCTGCGGTGTTCTGTAGGATCCTCCGCTGATCGTCCGGGATCCCGGGCCGTTTCAATGTCTGCAACTGCAACTTGATGGCCGCGATGGGAGTTCGCAACTCATGGGTGACCGCAAGAAGGAAATTGCGCTGGGTGGCCGCCATCCGGAATTCGTTGATGACCGCACGATAGGTCAGGATCACCACCACAAGGAGGATCACGAGAAAAACGCCACCCTCGCCCAGGATCATCCACACGCGGTTCATCGGGGTCTGCACGATCCCTTCCGCACCGGTCAACGCGGCCAATTGGGCTTCCAGATCCTCCACTTCATCGCCTTTGCGCATGAGCAGCAGGCCCCACCAGAGGAATTGTGCGATGATGTACACCACAAGCCCGCCGAACAGCCAGATGGTACGGCGCGATGATCGTTCCATGGTCACGAAAGTAGCCGGTCGCTGACGGTGGCTATATTGGGCGGCCATTCATCATGGACACCCAAGGAGCCAAGGCCTATATCCTTGCGAAGCTCAAGGCCGAGCTCCCGGCTGGACGTACCTATCATAGTCTGGAGCACACGCTGGATGTCTACGCCAGCGCGATCAGTATCGCGGAGGAGGAAGGCGTTACCGGAGAAGGGTTGGTCCTGTTGAAGATCGCAGCGTTGTATCACGATTCCGGATTCACGGTACAGGATATCGAGCACGAAGAGGCGGGCTGCCGGATCGCGCGTGCTGTCTTGCCGGGCTTCGGGTTCAATGAACGACAGCTCGAATTGATCTGCGACATGATCATGGCCACGCACATTCCGCAAACTCCGCATAACAAACTCAGTCGGGTATTGTGCGATGCGGATCTGGACTACTTGGGGCGCGGCGACTTCGAGCGGATCGGGCGATCGCTCTTTCAGGAGATGCGCACCTACGGCGTGTTGCATACCGAGAAGGAGTGGAATGAGTTGCAAGAACGTTTCCTGGAGCGACACAGCTACTTCACCACAACGAACAAACGCACGCGCGAGCCACAGAAACACGTGCATCTACAGGGTGTGCGCGAGTGGTTGGCCTCGCATTGATCGCGTGGGCGTAGGCCGGAATGAAAGAACCCCGGGTCGCCCGGGGTTCCTTGTTCCTGTGGTGCCTCCCAGAATCGAACTGGGGACACACGGATTTTCAATCCGTTGCTCTACCAGCTGAGCTAAGGCACCGTTCTTTGCTGGATCAACGGCGCACAACATGGGCGCCGAATGAGGGCGCCAAATATAGACAAGCATCACTTCCACGCACAGGATGGTCAGGCACTTGGTGATCGACGCGGGGAATACCCGGATCAAGCTCGGCCTTTTCGCTGGAGAGGGATTGGTGGAACATGGCGTGCTTCCATCGGATGATCCCTTAGGCCTCTTTGCGGTCGTGCAGGCGCTGCGACCCGACGCCATTGCATGGGGTTCCGTCGCGAGGGCGGATGATGCGATCCTTGAACAACTGATGGCGATCGCACCGACGCTTGTGATCACCGGAGCCACACCGGCTCCGGTGAGGAATGCGTATACCACCAAGGACACGCTTGGTGCGGACCGCCTCGCCAACGCGGTGGCTGCTGCTGCACTCTTCCCAGGGCGCGCCGTGCTTGCGGTCGATCTGGGGACCTGCATCACCTATGATCGGGTGGACGCGACCGGCGCTTATCTCGGTGGTGCCATCACGCCGGGTGCGCACATGCGCGCCAAGGCGATGCACGCGTACAGCGCACGGCTGCCGCTGGTGGATCACATCCACATTCACGACCATTTCGCGACCTCTACAGCCGGGGCATTGCAGGCCGGGATCCATCACGGTGTGCTCGGTGAACTTCGGACCTTCATAGCTAGCCACACACACCATTCGCCCGATGGGGCCGTTGTCCTCACCGGCGGCGATGCCTTGCCATTCGCCCGCGGAATGAAAAGCGGCATCTTTGCACACCCATTTCTGACCCTTGAAGGTTATCGCCTCATACTCAAGCACCAAGGTTGCTACCCTGCTCCTCGCCATCCTGGTACCGGCACTGACGTCGGGTCAGGGGCCGCAGGGTAGTGGTTCGCCGTATTCGGCGTTCGGCTTCGGCGATCTCTCGGGTGCCGCACAGATCACCCAAGCGCTCATGGGCGGAACGGGTGTGGCCTTGGCCGACCCGTACAGTGTGTCGCGAGTGAATCCTGCATCCTATCCTCACTTGGTCCACACGGTATTCGAGACCGGCCTCGTGGTGCGCAACCTGCGTTTCGAGACGAGCGCCGTGGAGAGTACGGGGCGGAACACGCGGTACCAAGGACTGACCCTCGGGATCCCCTTCGGACGCGGGAAGTGGGGGCTGGCCATGGGCTTACAGCCGACCAGCAATGTGGGGTATACCTTGAATGAAGCCGTTACAGTGGAGGGTGGAACGACCACCTTCCAATACACCGGCACCGGCGGATTGAACCGGGCCTTCTTTGGACTGGGCCGTGTGATCTGGCAACGGTCCGACTCGCTTTCGCGCGGTGGGCGGCTGTCCGTTGGCGCCAATTTCGATTACCTCTTCGGCACCATTGACAATACCCGTAAGGCCTATTACCCTGCGGGCAGCGGGTACTACAATAGCACCATCACCTCCTCCCTCGTGGTCCGTTCGCCGATGGGCACCGTGGGGATCCAGTACGTGGATGACCTCATCGGTGTGGAGCGGGCGCAAGCCCGGATGCGTGCGCGTATCGAGCGGCTGCAAGCGCGTGACCGTCATCTGGAGAACGAATGGTTGAACAGCGGGAAGGAGCCTGCCGATCGTAAGCCGGTGCGCTTGCCAAAGAGAACGCCGGGTCCGTTGCGGTTCCGGATCGGGTTGAGCATGGAACTTCCGGCGTCACTCAAAGCGCGCAACACGAGTGTGGCGCACAACTTCTCCTTGAGCAGCACCGGGGTGGAATTCCCGCGAGACACGGCATTCTTGATCGACGGGGCGCAGGGTCGGCTCGAACTTCCCCCGGAGATCGGGTTCGGTTTCGCATTGTTCAACAAACATTGGATGGTGACCGCTGACCTGCGGCGTCGTGATTGGTCGAAGTCCGAGGTGAACGTGGAGGGCTACGATCAACGCAGCACGCTGGTGGCCGGTACGTCCTACACCATCGGCGCTTCGTTCCGGCCGGCCGGTGAGGAGGGCGGTTCATTCGTGGAGCGCACCATCTATCGAGCCGGCGTGCGGTACATGGACGATTACATCTCCGTGAAGGGCACCCCGCTCACCCAAGCGGGCGTGAGTTTCGGCGTGGCCTTGCCGCTCATGGGTTCGCGCACACGCAGCCGGTTGAACCTTGGCGCCGAGATCGGTCAGCGAGGCACCACCTCGGACGGCTTGTTACTGGAGCGCTACACCAATATCATGGTCGGTGTCAGTATCACCCCGGAATTCACTGAACCGTGGTTCAGAAAGCGCCGGATCGAATAGAGGACCTTCCTGTGCGGAAGGGATCCTCGATGAATCGCAGGTGGGAGATGACACGCTTCGGACTGGTCCTACTTCTACTCGTGCTTCTAGCGTCGTGCAAGAACGACTTGGACAAGGTGGCAGCTGTGGAACTCCCGGAACTGGTCCCCGACCGCGTGACCACAGGAGCCGAATACCTCTATTCGGACTCGGGCATCGTGCGCGACAGGCTGCGTGCTGGACGCATTGCGGAATGGAAGACCAAACCCGAACGTACCGAGATCACCGAAGGGCTGGAACTCCAGTTCTACACCACCGACGGTAGGCCGGGCAGCTTGCTCACGGCGCGGCGCGGCACCATCTGGCCCGGCAGCAAGCGCATGGAGGTATATGATCAGGTGGTCTTCATCAACACGAAGGGAGAACGGTTGGAGACCGAACAACTCACATGGGAGCAGGACAGCGCTCGGGTACGCACGGACAAGGCCGTGCGCGTGCAACGCGGAGATGATGTGATCCACGGACAAGGCCTGGATGCCGCCGAGGATTTCAGCAGCTACGTGATCCGCCGGGTGACCGGGGTGCTTCACCTACAGGGCGATACCTTGGCCGACCAAGAACCTTGACCGATGGGAACACTGCGACGACTCAGCCGCTTCATGGAGCACTTCTGGCTGGCCGTGACCATCGGCACGCTGGTGGCCGCGCTCTGGGTGATCTTCACCGATGGCTGGGAGATCGGTGGCCAATGGCTCTTCCTGCCGGGCATCGCTGGAGCCATGTTCTTCTTCCGCCGCATCACCCGGCGCAAGTTGGAGGCCATGGAGGACCGCCAGCGCGGTAAGGCCTGACCCGGCCTTGTAGTGCCGGTTATCTTCGCCCATTGCCCTTTCCCTTGTTGACCCCCGCTGACCTTCTGCTGATCATCCTGGCCATGCTGGTCTCCGCGCTTTGCTCGGGGCTGGAGATCGCCTTCGTGTCCAGCAACAAGCTGTACATCGAGCTGGAACGGAACCGTGGTGCCATCTGGGCGCGTCTCATTGCCGCCATGCAACGCCGTCCCGCTCGGGTCATCGGTGCACTGCTCGTGGGGAACAACATCGCATTGGTGGTCTATGGTGTGGTCATGGCGCGTGTGATGGAACCCTGGCTCCTGCGCATGGGACTCGGACACGCCTTCGCATTGGTGGGTCAGACGATCATCAGCACCCTCATCATCCTGGTACTGGCCGAATTCCTGCCCAAAGCACTCTTCCGCCTCGACCCGAACCGCATGCTCAGCGCGTTCGCTTTGCCGTTACAGGTGCTCTACTTCGTGCTGTGGTTGCCCATGATGATCATGACCGGGATCAGTGAGGTGGCGTTGCGCCTGATCGGTGTGCGCTCCAAGCCCGGCCAACTCGCGTTCGGGCGCATCGACCTGGATGAATTCCTGCGTGAACTCAGCGCGGGCGAGACCAAGGAGAACACCCTGGATGCCGAAGTGGAGTACTTCCGCAATACGCTCGAATTGAGCAGCATCAAGGTGCGCGATCTCATGGTGCCGCGCGCGCGCATCGAGGCCCTGGATGTGGAGGAACCCATGGAGGTCCTGCATCGCCGCTTCACGGATACCGGCCTGAGCAAATTGCTGGTGTACAAGGATAGCGTCGACAACATGATCGGCTATGTGCATGGGTACGAACTCTTCCGCCACCCGCGCACCATCCGCTCGGTCCTGCGTCCGGTGAATTTCATCCCCGGCACCATGCCGGCGGACGAAGTGCTCCAACTCTTCATCAAGCAGCGCACCCACCTGGCCGTGGTGGTGGATGAATTCGGCGGTACGGCCGGGGTGCTGACCATGGAGGACGTGGTGGAGACCATCGTCGGCGATATCGAGGACGAACATGATACCCCGGAGGATATTGAGGAAAAGCTCGCTCCGGACGAATTCCTGTTGAGCGGTCGGGTGGAGGTATCCCGCTTGCGCGAGGTTCACGGTTTGGACATTCCTGAGAACGAGGAATACGACACGCTGGCGGGCTATATCATGCATGCTACGGGCGGTCTTCCGGAGCAAGAGGAGGTGCTCGAACTACCACCTTTCCGCCTCACCATCGCCCAAACGGTCCACGGCCGCATCGATCTGGTACGGCTGCATGTGATCGACCCGCCGAAGGGGTTCTTAGGGTAAAGGACTGTTGGGGGAGTCGAAAAGAAGAGTTCTCACGCGGAGGCGCGGGGAACGCGGAATTGAAATGCGGCCCTGCCGGACACCTCCAATGCCATTCAACTACCGTAACCTCCGCATTCCCCACGCCTCCGCGTGAAAATGGGTTCCTAGGCCCCTCCCGCATGAACCCCGTTATTTCCGCTCTTCCTCGTAGGAACGGGCATCCTATATTCGCAGCCCCAATTCAAGAAGGCTATGGCAGTTATCGGCAAGATCCGTGAGCGCAGTGGGCTCCTGGTCGGTATTATCGGTGGAGCGTTGTTGCTCTTCATCCTTGGAGAGCTCCTTTCGGGCCGCGGTAAGGGCAGGCAGGACCAAGTGCTCGGCGAGGCCGGCGGTGAGGAGATCAGCGTGGCCGAGTATGAGCGCCGCGTTTCCGACGAGGTGGAGAGTTACCGCAACGATTTCAACCAACCCGCCAGTCCACAGCTGACCGAGCAGGTCCGCAACACGGTGTGGAACGAGATGGTGAAATCGCGCGTGATGATGAACCAGGTGCAGGACGCCGGCTTCACCATCACCAAGCCCGAGTACGACGACATCCGCTTCGGCGACAATATCCTGCCCGAGTTCAAGGGCCAGTTCCAAGGACCCGATGGGCAAGTGGACCGCGAGAAATTGCGTGGGTACTTCGATCGTGTGCAATTGAACGCGCCGGTCTACCACGAGATCCAGAGCCGTCGTATCCAGGAGAACCGCTTGTATGCGAAGTATTCCATCCTGGTGAAGAAGAGCCTCTTCGTGAACAGCGCTCAGGCGCGTGATGAGTTCAACGGGAAGAACACCCGCGCCACATTCAACTTCGTGGCCAAGCGGTACGACGCTGAGCCGGACAGCCTGTACGCGGTGAGCGATCAGGACCTGCGGCGCTACTACGACCAGCACAAGAACGACCCCAAGTACAAGCAGAAGGCATCGCGCACCTTCGAATACGTCCTCTTCCCCGTAGTGGCCACCGGTCCCGATCGTGAAGCGATCATGAAGGAGGTCGGCGGCTTGAAGGAACCCTTCGAAACAGCGGCCGATGATTCCACCTTCGTGGTGGCGAACGCCGCTTCGCGCACCTACAGCAAGGTGCCCTACACCGAAGGCACGGCCGATGCGATGAACGATTCGCTGATCATCCACGCTTCCGTGGGTACCGTGATCGGACCCTTCACAGAAGGCGAACAGGTGAAACTTGTGAAGGTGAAGGAACTCGCGGACATCCCCGAGGCCCGCGTGCGCCACATCCTCCTGAGCACCCAGAAGGGCCGCGATGAGGCCCAAGTGAAACCCCGCGCCGACAGCCTGCTCGCCGTGGTGAAGAAGGACCGCAGCAAGTTCGCGGACATGGTCACCAAGTTCAGCGACGACCCCGGCAGCGTGAGCAACGGTGGTGTGTACGAGTGGTTCGACAAGAAGCAGATGGTCCCCGAGTTCACGGCGGCCAGCTTCGACCAGAAGGTGGGTGCCATCACCATCTGCAAGACCGATTTCGGTTTCCACATCGTGGAAGTGCTCGGCCAACGCAACCGCTCGGAGCGTCGCGTGATCACCGTGGACCGGCCGGTGAAGCCTTCACCCGCCACCTTCAAGGAAGTGTACAAGCGCGCCAACGATTTCTCGCTGCGCTACAAGAACCGTGATGCCATGAAGGCCGCTGCCGATTCACTCGGCCTGCAAATGACCGAAGTGAAGGACTTCAGCGTGGACTCCAAGTTCGTGCAGGGCCTACAGCAACCCGCCTCCGTGATCAGTTGGGTGAACCGTGCTGAGGTCGGCAAGGTGAGCGACCCGAAGGACGCCGGTGAGAACTACGTGGTGAGCGTGCTGAACGCCGTGAAGGCCGAAGGCGCGCCGGACATCGAGGATGTGCGCGAGCCTTTCACCAAGGAAGTGGTGAAGCAGAAGAAGGCCGAGGCTTTCACTGCCAAGATGCAGGGCAAGACCGACCTGAACGCCTTGGCCACCGAGATGAATGTGAGCGTACAGACCGCCACGGACATGCTTTACAACGCGTTCAACATCCCCGGCGGCACCAGCGAGTATGAAGTGGTGGGACAGATCTTCGCGCTGCAGAACGGACAGACCAGCGTCCCGCTGAAAGGCGACCAAGCGATGTACGTGGTGAGCATGACCACCAAGACCGACGCACCTGCCGATGGCGACATCAGCGGCGACCGCAGCAGCCTACTGAGCCGTGTGCAGAGCCGCGCCGAGAACGGTGTCTTCAACGCGCTGAAGGAAGCCAGTGGTGTGGTGGATCACCGCTACATGTTCTACTAGGACCTCGGATCCGCACGGATCGAACAAGCCCCGATGGTGAAGACCATAGGGGCTTGTTGGTTCTACCTCAACTGGCTCAACCTCTCCGCATCCAACCGGATCAGCGTCCCGAGCAACAACGTGAACCCGATCATGCTGCTGCCACCGTAGCTGAAGAAGGGAAGGGGAATGCCGATCACCGGCGCGAGGCCGATGGTCATGCCCACGTTGATCATGAGGTGCAGGAAGAAAATGCTGGCCACGCAATACGCGTAGATGCGCGTGAACTTCGATCGCTGTCGGTCGCTGATCTGGATGATGCGCAGGATGAGCACGGTGAAGAGGAGGACGACGAAGGCGGTGCCGAGGAAGCCCCACTCCTCGCCCACGGTGCAGAAGATGAAATCGGTGCTCTGCATGGGCACGTACTTGAACTTGGTGAGCGTGCCTTCCAGGTAGCCCTTGCCCGCGAAGCCGCCGGAGCCGATGGCCGTCTGGCTCTGCTTCACGTTATAGCCTAGTCCTTGCGGGTCCTCCAGTTGCCCGAGCATCACCAGGATGCGGTCGCTCTGGTGCTTCTCCAACACATGTGCGAAGGCATAATCCACGCTACCGATGAAGACCGCGGAACTCACCACGCCCATGATGATGTAGCCGTACATCCGCTTGCGCATACGCTTCAGCACGAGGTTGCGCACCACCAGCCACGCGAGGATGGAGAAGAAAACAATGAGGCCCAACAGGAAGTACGGACCAGGGATCTCCTTTTCGGAGAAAGGCAGTCCGAACGCGCTGTCCTTGAGGATAAGCGAGAGGATGGAGAGGAAGGCCGCGAGGATGGCGAGCAACAGCACGTTGCCGGAAAGTCCTTCGCGGTACAGCACGAGGATGAAGGCGCCACTGACCAGCGCGGTGCCGGTATCGGGTTGTAGCATGATCAACGCCACAGGCGCGAGGATGATCGCTGCGCTTGTGACCCTTGACGACAGGTCTGCGAGTGCCTTCAGTCCGCTGAGATAACGCGTGAGGGCGAGCGCGGTGGCGTATTTGGCGAACTCCGCCGGTTGGATACCGAAGCTGCCCACGCCGAACCATGCGCGCGCGCCGTTCACCTCCTTGCCGAAGATCAGCACCGCGATCAGCAGCACCATCACGAAGGCATAGATGCCATAGGCCATGCTGCGGATGAGTTCGCCATGCACCAGCAGGATGCACGCACCGAGCACGAGGCTGATGCCCATCCACACCGCTTGCTTGCCGTACTCCTTGCTCTGGTCGAAGATGCTCGCGTGGTCGGGATCGTAGGCCGCGCTGTAGATGTTGGCCCAGCCCGCGAAGAGCAGGACCAGGTACATGATCAGCAGCGGACGGTCCAGGTTGGACGCCACGTTCTCGCGGGCACTCATCGGCGGCGGGGCTTTTTGACCTTCTTCACGAAGTGCTGCTCCGCTTCGATCAGGTCGGCATCGAGCATGCGCTTCATCACATCGGGGCGCGTGATGGTGTCGGTGAGGTATTGCTCCATGAGCAGGCTCGCGATCGGCGCTGCCCATGTGCCCCCGAAACCGCTGTTCTCCACATATACCGCCATGGCGATCCTGGGGTTCTCCATCGGCGCGAAGCACACGAAGACCGCATGGTCCTGTCCGTGCGGGTTCTCCGCCGTTCCCGTTTTCCCGCACACGGTGATGTCCTTCAGCCGCGCGTTCTTCCCGGTGCCGCCGGGTTCGTTCACCACGCGGCGCATACCTTCCTGGATGTTGTCGAACCAATGCGGCGCGGCATCCACGATGTGCTTGTCCAGATAGCGTTGCTGCAAGCTGTCGGGATCGCCTACGGCACGCACCACATGCGGCGTGATGTACCAACCCTTGTTTGCGAAGATGGCCGCGAGGTTCGCCATCTGGACCGGCGACACGAGCACTTCACCTTGACCGATGCTCGCGCTGTAGATCGTGCTGAAGGCCCAGCGTGCTTCGCCGTATTTCCGGTTGTAATACGCTGGCCCGGGGATGTTGCCGCCCTTCACCGAAGGCAGGTCCATATCGGGTTTCGATCCCAATCCGAAGGAGTGCATGCGTGTTTCCCATTCCGCAAGACCGAGCGCGGCATCGCGAAAGCGGCTCTTCTTGTCCAGGTCGCGCTCCACGATCCGGTTGAACACTTGGTAGAAATACGGGTTGCAGGAGTACTGGATGGCCTGTTCGATCGTGCTGGCGTTGGGATGGTTGTGGCAACCCACCAGGTTCTTGTTGCACGGAAAACCGGTGTTCACAGTGATCACGCCTTCATCCAACGCGATGAGCGCTTGCACCACTTTGAAAATGGATCCGGGCGGGTATTGTGCTTGCATGGCGCGATCGAACAGCGGCTTGATCGGATCACGTTGCAGTATGCCGTAGTTGGTGTTGCGGATGCGGCCTACAAGCAGCTCGGGGTCGTAGGTCGGACTGCTCACCATGCACAGCACTTCGCCAGTGCGCGGATCCAGCGCCACGATGCTGCCCTTCTTGTTCCGCATCAGTTGTTCACCCAAGCGCTGCATGCGCAGGTCGATGCCGGTGTACAGGTTCTTGCCTTCCACCGCGAGCGTGTCGTAGATCCCGTTCTTGAAGGAGCCCTTGATGTTGTTGTGGACATCCACGAGCACGTAGCGCACACCGCGACTGCCGCGCAACTGCGGTTCGTAGTACTGTTCCAGTCCACCCACACCGATCACATCGCCCGAGCGGTAATAGGGATCCTGCTCCACCTTGCGCGCGTCCACTTCGCTCAGGTAGCCGAGCACGTGTGCGGCGGTGTGGGGTGGATAGGTGCGCAGCGTTCGGCTCTGTCCGAAGAACCCCGGGTATTTGTGCAGGTGAACGCTTATCGCGGAGAACTGCCCGGCGGGGATCTGCTTCTCGATCACGCTGGGTTTGTAGATCGAATAGCGCCGTGCTTCCGCGATCCGCGACTTGAACTCAGCGAGCGGCACATCGACCAATGCGGCAAGTGCCACAGTATCGAACTCCTTCACTTCACGCGGCACCATCATCAGGTCGTACACCGGCGTGTTGGCGACCATGAGTGCGCCGTGGCGATCATGGATGAAGCCACGCGCAGGGTAGTCCGTGATCTTGCGCTCGGCCATGTTCGCCGCGCTTGCCTTCCACTTGTCATCCACCACCTGGATCCAGAACAGGCGAATGATGAAGACCACGGCGATGAACAACACCGCGACGATGAGGACGTATTTGCGCCCTTCGTAGTTCATGTGCGTCCGCGTTCGTCGCGCGAGGTGAGGAACTGCGCCAGCAGGCACAGACCCAACGTGAAAACGGCGCTGAGCACAGCGCGGAGGAAGGTGGAGAAGAAGCTGTCGAAGCGGTGGATCTCCACGAAGAAGAGCCAGAGGTGGTGGATCAGAATGAGCACGCCAGCGTATGTGACGAACCAGACCAGGCCCATGCGCGGCACTGTGGGTCGCATGCCGAACTCATAACCTTCACGGGGCGCGATGAGTTTGAGCCAACGCAGGCGCACGAACATCATGATCACGCATGCGCTCATGTGCATGCCGGGTGTATTGCTGAAGAGATCCATCACCAGGCCGGTGAAGGCACCGATCAACAGGCTGGCCCATGCGGGAAGCTCGAACGGGAGCATCAGCAGGAAGAGCAGGTAGAGGTACGGCACCATCCACCCGTTGGCGATGTCCAGGTGATCGAGCACGAGCACTTGCAAGAGCATCAGCGCAATGAAGCGGAACACGTTGGCGATGATGGTGACGATCATTGGACCACGTATGCTTTTTCCACGCTGTCGCGCTCGGCGCGTTGCAGGTCGTTCACCACATACACGAAGCCGCTGCGGGTAAGATCCTCGAAGAGTTGTACCACGATCGCCTGGTCCTGTCTGCCGGGTGCATCGTTCACGGCCAGCACGCGGCCTACGGGCACTCCTTCGGGATAGACGCCATCACCACCGGTGGTCACTATGGTGTCGCCCACATGCACCCGCGCATGCTTCGGAATGTCGATCACCGAGGAGGTCAACGGATCGTTGGTGTCCCAATAGAGCAGTCCGTAGTGTCCGGTCCGTTTGGTCTTCACGCTGGTCTTCACGTCCGGGTTCAGGATGCTGATCACCGATGCGAAGTGCGGTTCCACATCGCGGATCACGCCCACGATCCCGTCCGGGCCGATCACACCCATGTCGTCGTGCAATCCGTTCACAGCGCCCTTGTCCAGCGTGATGAAGTTGCGCGGCTTGTGCCAGGTGTTATTCACCACCTTGGCAGGCAGGTAGCTGTATTGTTGGCGATAGATGCTGTCGTTGATCCGCACGAAGAGCTCCTCCACCGGTGTGTACGAGCTGCTGTGGCGGTTGCGCCAATCCGCATTCTCTGCGGCCAGGCGCTCGTTCACTTCCTTCAGGTTGGCGTAGTCGGTAATGTCCTTGCGCCAGGTGAAGAGCGTGCCCACCAGCTCATTACTGCTGCTGATGGCGCGCGCGCGATGGTGCGAGTTGCCATTGTACAACAGGCCCATGGAGATGCCCAACAGCAGCAGGAAGAGCAGCGTGTTCCGTATGCGGTGGAGGAAGCGGAAGAGGTCGCGCATGGTTGGTTCGCCCTTTCGACCGCCGAAGAACGGCGCGTTGCGGGCGCGAAGTTTCGCGCACCTACTCGCGCATCAGGAACTGGAAGCGATCGATGTTCTTCAATGCGATACCAGTGCCGCGTGCGACGGCGCGTAGCGGATCCTCGCTCACGTGTACCGGCAACTTCGTCTTGATGCTGATGCGCTTGTCCAATCCGCGCAACAACGCACCGCCACCAGCCAGGTAGATGCCGGTCTTGTAGATGTCCGCGCTCAACTCGGGCGGTGTGGCTTCCAACGCGCTCAGGATCGCCTCTTCGATCTTGCTGATGCTCTTGTCCAAGGCTTGCGCGATCTCCACGTAGGTCACCGTGATCTCCTTGGGGATACCGGTCATCAGGTCGCGTCCGCGTACGGCGTAATCCGGCGGTGGATTGTCCAACTCGGTCATCGCGGCGCCTACTTCGATCTTGATCGTCTCCGCCGTGCGCTCACCCACCAGGATGTTGTGCTGGCGGCGCATGTACTCTTCGATGTCCTGTGTGAATTCATCGCCCGCCACGCGGATGTTCTTGTCACACACGATACCACCGAGCGCGATCACCGCGATCTCACTCGTACCACCACCGATGTCGATGATCATGTTGCCCATCGGCTCCTCCACATCGATGCCGATCCCGATCGCGGCGGCCATCGGTTCGTGGATCAGGTACACCTCCTTCGCACCGGCGTGTTCGCTGCTGTCCTTCACCGCGCGCTTCTCCACTTCGGTGATGCCGCTGGGGATGCAGATCACCATGCGCAGGTTCGGCGTGAAGAGCCTTCTGCCGGGATTGATCATGCGGATCATGCCCTTGATCATCTCCTCAGCAGCCTTGAAGTCCGCGATCACGCCATCGCGCAGCGGTCGGATGGTCTTGATGTTCTCGTGCGTCTTGCCGTGCATCTGCTGTGCCTGTCGGCCCACGGCGATGACTTTGCCGGTGGTACGGTCGATGGCCACGATGCTGGGTTCGTCCACCACCACCTTGTCATTGTGGATGATCAAGGTGTTGGCGGTGCCGAGGTCGATGGCGATCTCCTGGGTGAAGAAGTTGAACCAGCTCATGGTCCTAGGGGGGTCAATGTTTGAAGTGGCGGTTGCCGGTGATGCACATGGCCATGCCGTGTGCGTTGCAATAGTCGATGCTGTCCTGGTCGCGGATGCTGCCGCCGGGGTGGACGACCGCGGTGATGCCCACCTTGCCGGCGATCTCCACGCAGTCGGGAAAAGGGAAGAAGGCGTCGCTGGCCATTACGGCGCCGGAAAGGTCGAAACCGAACTTGCCAGCCTTGGTGATGGCTTGCTCCAGGGCATCCACGCGACTGGTCTGTCCCGTGCCGCTGGCGAGCAACTGGTTGTTCTTGGCCAATACGATCGCATTGCTCTTGGTGTGCTTCACCAGGATCGTCGCGAAGACGAGGTCGTTCAACTCTTGCACTGTCGGTGGTTTCGTGGTGGCCACCTTCATGGAAGAAGCACTTGCCACCACCGTGTCCGCATCCTCGGTGAGGATCCCGTTCAACGCTGTGCGCACCTTCACGCTTGAACGCTTCGCGGGCTTGCGCTCAAGGATCATCCGGTTCTTCTTCTTACGCAGAACGTCCAGTGCATCGGCATCGAATCCGGACGCAGCGATGATCTCGAAGAAGAGCGGGTCGATCGCTTCCGCCGTGGCCTTGTCGATGCGTGCGTTGGTGATGAGCACGCCACCAAAGGCGCTCACCGGATCCGCGGCAAGTGCCGCATCCCACGCTTCCTTCAACGTTGCACGGATCGCCGCGCCGCACGCGTTGTTGTGTTTGAGGATCGCGAACGGAACACCCGGAAGAGTTGAAAGATCATCGATCAACTCCACCGCCGCGTCCAGGTCCAAGAGGTTGTTGTAGCTGAGCTCCTTGCCGTTCAACTGCGTGAACATTCCCGCGAGATCACCGTGGAATGCGCCGCCCTGATGCGGGTTCTCCCCGTAACGCAACACGGTGGTCGGTCCAGCGCTCAAGCGTAGGTCGCCACGCCCTTCACTGAACCAATTGTAGATCGCGCCATCGTATCGGGAACTCACCGCGAAGGCGGAAGAAGCGAAACTCTTGCGTTGCACAAGCGTGGTTCCGCCATCCTGGTCCTTCAGCAAGCGCAGCAATTCTGCGTAGTGCTCTTTCGCCGGGATGATCACCACATCGCGGTGGTTCTTCGCCGCTGCGCGGATCAAGCTGATGCCGCCGATGTCGATCTTCTCGATGACTTCGTCCTCCGTGCCACCGCTGGCCACAGTGGCCTCGAACGGATAGAGGTCCACGATGACGAGGTCGATGGGAGGAATATGATATTCCTCCAGCTGGGCCACGTCGCTGTCCAGATCGCGGCGCCCGAGGATCCCGCCGAAGACTTTCGGATGCAAGGTCTTCACGCGCCCACCGAGGATGCTCGGGTAGGTGGTGAGTTCCTCCACAGGCGTCACCGCCACACCGAGTTTCTCGATGAAGTCCTGCGTGCCGCCGGTGCTGTACAAATGGACGCCGAGCCGCTGGAGTTCGCGAACGATAGGCTCGAGCCCATCCTTATGGAACACCGATAGGAGCGCGCTCTGGATGCGTTTCTGCCCTGCCAAAATGAAATTCCTGCGTGGTTTCTCCCTATTCCGGCGCAAGTTTACAGCACAGTCAAGGCGTGGCACGGTCCGGAGCGGGCACCGTTATCCGAAGGTTACCAACAGCGCCACAGGCACTTCCGCGATCAGAACCGCAGGCCGACCCCGAAGGTGAGGTTCACCACCCGGGTGCCACTGCTCAGGGTGGAATAGTCCACCACGCCATCCGGCGTGATCACGATGGAACGCGGATCCACGTAGTTCACCTGTCCGCCGTTCAGCCGCTCCAAGCGCAGCTCCAGCAACAAGTTCCTGTTCTTGCCGGGGAGCACTTGCACCCCTGCGGCCCAGCCGATACTGCCGATGAATTCGTTCTCGTTGCGCTGCTCCATCAGGGGCTGGTCCATGCCTTCCACATCGATCCGCGAACGGGTCGTGAACTGGCGCATGCCGCCCATGGCCTCCACATACGGACTCACCTTGCCTGTGATCGGTTGCAAGCGCAACAAGCCGTGGTAAGCGTACACGTTGCTGGTCACTTTCAGGTCGCCCGTGGTGGCTTGGATATTCTCTTCATCAATGGCCACCACCTCACGCTTGCTACCCATGCGGCTCCAACCGAAGTCGAAGCCATAGCTCAACGGCAACCGGCGCATCGGGATCACCATGTTCGCACTGAGACCGACCATCTGATGTCCCCATGTGGCATCGAATTCACCGATCGGGATGCCGATCTCCAACCCGCCGCTGATGGTGGTGAAGCGCTGTTGATGCTGCTGCGGTTGGTTCTGCTGCGCTGCAACGCTGGCCGCTGCAAGGGCCAAGGAAAGGGTGATGAGCGTTTTCATGGTCATTGATGCAAGGCCCGGTGGTTGCCAAAGGTTATGCCGAAGCGCCCCTGATACCTTTGGCCGCATGGAACTGGCATCTGCCGCATGGCAGACCGATCTGGGTCTCTGGGGGCTGTTCCTGGCCTCCTTCCTCGCGGCCACCATCCTGCCCTTCAGTTCGGAAGCGGTACTCGCTGCATTCACCATGGGTTCATGGCCTCTTGGTACCCTTTGGCTGGTGGCAAGCCTCGGGAACTGGCTTGGCGGTATGAGCAGCTATGGGGTCGGTCGCCTCGGGAACCTGGAGCGCATCGCCAAGTGGTTGCGCACCGATCCCACGAGAGCCTTGAAATGGCAAGCGCGGACCGAACGCTACGGCGCTTGGGCCGCGCTGCTTTGCTGGTTGCCGGTGATCGGCGACCCCATCGCGATTGCTATGGGTCTGGGTCGTACACGCTTGATCCCCACAGCGCTGCTGATGTTCATTGGAAAGGCCGCCCGCTACGGCGGCGTCCTCTGGTTCTTCCGCTGATCCGCCTCGGCGGATCCTCTGCACCCTTCATTCATTCCCAGCGTCCTCAGCGCTCTCCGCGCCTGTCCTTGCGAGGCTTTGCGAAGCAATGCGGTGAAATGCATTCTCTCTTCTTCACCAATGAGATTAGCCCCGCCGAAGCAGGGCTTTCTCTTCAACTGAACCAACTCAGTAGTTCGTGTTCTGCGGATCCCAATTCGCCCAACCGGCGGTCCAATCCGTGCTGCCGAATGCGCCGCGGAAGGAAACGTTCTGGTAGAAGGTGTCCATCAGCGGTCCGTTGAATTCAGCGCCGCTCAGCAGTGGGCTGGTTCCCACCGGACGAAGCACCGGGCTCGTGAGGGTCACCGGCAGGCTCAGGCCAAGGTCGTTCACATTCGATACGGTGCTGTTCCCCCAACCGGGCGTGCTGAACCAGCTGCTGATGTCCCACGAACTTCCGGAGGCCACACCGAAGTCGTTCGTCATGCCGGCCAACACCACGTTGCGCACTTGCAGGTCGTTGTTGGCGGCGTTCAACTCGGTCGTCCCACCGTCGATGAGCAGCCCGGTCGGGTACCCGACGAACACGCTGTTGTACACCCGTGTCCGGGTGTTGCGGCGCAAGTGCAGCGCGCGCTTGTACAGATCGCTGTAGGTGTTGCTCACGGCTTGTGGTCCGAGGATCGTCACGTTGCTCCACGTGCCTTGTGAGTAAGGTGCGGTCGGATTACCGGCAGCGTCATTGTCGCATTCGAATCCATTGCTGCCGCTTGCATCGGCCGTGTTCGGGTCGCGCAGTCCGAGTGCGAACTGTACCATTCCTTGCCAACCGAAGTCCTGGTCGAAGTCGTCGTCCTGGCCTCGGAAGGCGATCAGGTTCTTCGCGTTCACCGTGCCGCCGAACCACTCATAGCTGTCATCGCCGCTGTAGCTCACTTGCACGTGATCGATGGTAGTGCCGCGACCCACAGCGCCCAGCGTAAGGCCATTGATCTCCTGGTTGGGTTGGAAGGCGATGCCGCCGAATTCGATCCGCACATAGCGCAACACACCGCTGTTGTCCTCCGCATCGTTGCCGCCGTAGTTCGCATCCGGACCACCTTCCACCACGGGATCGCTAGGCTGGTTATGCGGCGCGCGACCACAGATGATGATGCCGCCCCAATCCCCGCGATCACGTTGACCAACGGCTTGGTTGCTGGTGAAGACGATCGGCTGGCTCATGGTGCCTTCCGCCATGATCTTGCCACCGCGCTTGATGATGAGCGATCCCTTCGTCGGCTTATCACCACGGATGATGGTACCCGCTTGGATCGTGAGCGTAACGCCGTCCTCCACATACACGAAGCCCTTCAACAGGTACTTGGTGGTGCTGGTCCACGTGGTGTTGCTCGTGATGCTGCCTTGCACTTCCGTCAGATCGCTGCTCGTGGGGTACTCGCAGCAGCAGTCCTTGTCGGCATCGGCATCGTAGTTCAGGGCTTGTTGATCGGTACAGCCTTCCTTCTTCTTGCACGCGGGCAAGGCCACGGCCACTGCGCAAAGGAGCAACAGGGTGGTGGTGTGGTGTTTCATGTTCATCATTCTTCTTCCGTTTTGTTTGATGGCGCAAAGGGAGCCGTGTGCTGTTCCGTTGCGATCACCTGGATCTTATCGTTGTGTTCCCTCGTGTGAAGGTTCCGTTATGAAGGATCAGAAGCGGTACCCGATGCCAGCGGTGAAGTAGGCGCCGCGCCGGTAGCTCATCACCTCCTGATCCTGATCGCCGAAGCGGCCATCGTCATTCGTGTCCTGGATCAAGCGCGTGCGTTGGTTCAGAAGGTCCTGCACACCGAGCTTCACGTCGAAGTGTTCACCCAACCCTTTCGATACAGAGATGTCGATCACGTTGCGCGGCAGCTCGTAGATATCCGGCGTTCCATAGGTGCCCACCGCGAACAAGCGCGGGCCGATCACATTGTAGAGGATGCTGTACTGGAGCTTCCGATCGCTGTCCTGCCAATACAACCCGGCGTTGATGATGTAGGGTGATTGCCCAAGGAGCGGACGTTGCTGCGCTTGTCCCTTGGCTTGATCACCGAGTTGCACTTGCGTGATCACGTACGCCGCGTTGAAGGTGACACCGAGGTGACTGAGGTATCCCTGCGGAAAGATCCCGTTCAACTGACGACGAACCTCGACTTCGGCGCCGAGGCTTTGCGCTTGCTGCGCATTGCCGTAGCTGAAGTTGCGCGTTCCGCCGCTGCCGGCACCGGGCAGGAAGAACATCTCGATGGGGTTCGAGAAGTGCTTGTAGAAAAGGCCGAAGCTCACCATTTCCGACGCCGACGGGTACAGTTCGTAACGCGCATCGATGTTCTGGATGCTGGCCACTTGCAGGCTGTCGTTGCCGCGCAACACGTTGTTGAAGCTGAAGTCATAGAAGGAGAATGGTGCGAGTTCACGGAACTCCGGGCGGTTCACCGTGCTGTACCAGGCCAACCGCACTTGCGATGTTTCATTCAATGCCCGGGTCGCATTCACCGATGGCAGGATGCTCAGAACGGCGTTGTTCACGTTCACGCGACGCCCACCGAAAGTGGAGCTGGTGAGCTCTTGCGTGTTGTGCTCCGCGCGCACCCCGGCGGCGATGGTCGTGTTGGTCGCGATGGTCATGGTCGCACCCACATAGCCTGCAAGCAGTGTGTTCGCGGCCGTGTACCGGTCGCTCGGGTTCGTGCCTTCCTCCAACCGGAAGCCGGTGGTGGTGTTGATGTTCTCCGCATTGAAGATCGTCTCCACGCCTTGATCCAGCAGGCTCTGATCGAAGAGGTCTCCATTGGCGCGACGATAGCTCATCCAACGCGCTGCGAACGTGCGATCCTTCCGTTCGGCGTAAACCCCGGTGCGCAGCGTGAGTGTGTTCGTGCCCGCTTCTACGCGGTGTTCGTAGTCCACCTTGCCGGTCATTACGCGTTCATCGCTTTCACTGAAGAAGCGCCCCGCATCAAGTGTGGTTGCGCCAGGCGGGATCACCACTTGGAAGGCGGTGTTGGCATCACTCGCATCGAGTCCGCGGACGGTGCGGATCCGGCGCAGATCGGGTTCCTTGCTCAGGGCAAGACCGTAGCTCGCCGTCCAATTCAACGTGCTGGTGCCCGGCACGAGATCATGACTGCCGTGCAGTTGACCGCTGTAGATCGTGCGCTGTTGATAGCGGTACGCGTAGTTGCGCACTTCGAACCCCTCTTCCATGTTGCGCCCGGTACGCAACGTGGTCTGGTCGGTGCCTTGCTGCGTGAAGAGGTTGCGGAATTCAAGCTTCGTCCGCGTGCCAGCGAGCAGGCTGAAGTTGCTCGAGGCTGTCAGGCGAACCTGCGCGATGTTCTCGTTGTCGTTGTAATTGTAGATGCTGTCGCTGCGACCCGTAAGCGGTGAGTAGGCGTTGTAGTTGTAGTTCTTCGCCGTGTACGCGGAGCGCGTGGTGCTGTATCCGAGCGAGGTGATGTTTCCCCCGGTGATCCGTCCACCTTCCTTGCCGAAGCGACGCGCGATCAGCACGTTCACGCGCTGGTCAGGCAACGAAGTGCTTTGCTGCGGAACCCAATTGTTCGCGAGAGAACGACCTGCTTCATCCACCCGACGCAATGGCGCGGTGGCAAGGTTCCCAGCGAAGCTCACCGGCAGTTGACGAAGGCCATCGTCGAAGCCCAGTCCATCCGTGCTACTGCGCTGGCTGCTGTTGAAACTGTTGAACGTGGTGCCCGGTCGGTACGAGGCGCTGTAGGTGATCTCCGTGCGATCGCGCTCGGGTACGTTCACCGTATAGAGCTTGATCACGCCACCCGCGAATTCGCCGGGCAGTTCCGGCGCACCGGATTTGTAGATCATCACGCGATCCAACGCGCCGCTCGGCAGGATGTCGAAACTGAAGGCACGCTTGTCGGGTTCGAGGCTCGGCGCGATCACATCGTTCAACATCACCGTGTTGTAGCGGTCCGCCAATCCGCGGATCATCACAAAGCGATCACCGACCATGGTCACGCCCGGGATCCGCTTCACCACATCACCTGCGGTGCGGTCCTGGCTTTTTGCGATCTGCTCGCGGCTCACGCCGTTCACCACTTGATCGCTCTTGCGCGTCTCCATCACCACCGCGCTTTCGGTTTCGCTTCGACGCGTGGCCACCACTTCCACCGTCGCGATCTCCACTGCAATGGCCTTCAACTCCAACCCCAGTTCGGTGGTCTTTCCAGCGCTCACGGCCACGGTGCGTTCCATTGGCTCGTAGCCCACGAAGCTCACCGTGATCACGTGCGAACCGGGATCCACATTGAAGCGGAATGCGCCGTCGAAGTCCGTGGTGGCTCCGGTGGTGGTGCCGGCAATGGCCACATTCACGAAGGGCATGGGCTGAACAACCCCCGCTTCCATGGCGGTGATCCGCCCGGCAACGGTGCCTTGTTGGCCGTGAAGAATGGAAGCGGTAAAAGCGAGAAGCGTAAGGAGTAGGGATCGTGTCATTGTGTACGCGCGTGGAACTGATGTTCCGTGCGCCACAAAGGACCCGGTCTCCTTTCACCCCATCCTTGGCTCTGTCTTAACGCTTTGTTAGAAGCTGGCGGATCACGATAACCTGGAGTTAACGCGCCCCTCCAGGAACCACCACTTCGGGGCATCCTTGCTTCGCCGCGCTTCCTGCCACATCGCCACCAACCGTTCCTGCAACAAGGCCGTGGCTTCTTCCACGCTATCCGCTACGAAAAGGAACTCCAGTTCCTCACGGCCGATGGTGCCTTCCTCCACCATCCGATCAAGCTGTTCCAGCATCGGCTTCCAATACTCCTTGCCATACAGCAGGATGGGGAAGTCCTTCACCTTGCCCGTTTGGATGAGCGTGATCGTCTCGAACAGTTCATCCATTGTTCCCGCGCCGCCGGGCATCACCACGAAGGTCACGCTGTACTTCAGCAGCAACACCTTGCGGATGAAGAAGCGCTCGAAGATGAGGCTCACATCGAGGTAGGGGTTGGGCGCCTGCTCGTGGGGCAGCACGATGTTGCACCCCACACTCCGCGCGCCCACATCGCGCGCGCCACGATTCGCCGCTTCCATAAGCCCGGGTCCACCGCCGGTCATGATGGTGAAGCCCACGCGACCCACTCGCCGCGCCAGGTCACGCGCCGTCTCGTAGTAGGGGTGGTCCTCCTGGAAGCGTGCGCTGCCGAAGAAGGTGACGCACGGCCCCACGAAGTGCAGCTTGCGGAAGCCGTAGATGAACTCCTGCGCGATGCTGACCGCGCTCCGGAATTCCTTCCACCGCGAGCGCGGACCTTCAAGGAATCCGAGATCGATGCGCTGGTCGGAACGAGGAATAGGCATGGGGCGAAGCTATCGCGACCACTCACCGCACCACGATCCGCTGCTGTGCGACTTGTCCATCCGCAGTTGTGGAACGCACGAAATACATACCGCGCGTATCAAACATGATCTCCATGGATCCGTAAACCGCACGTTCAAGAATGACGCGACCACTCAGATCCAACACCGCGACTTGCGCATCGCGCGCAGCAATACGAACGGATCGGTTCGGCTCCACGAACGTTGGACGCACATCAAGTACTACGGACAACGGTGTCTCTGGAATGCCCGTGCTCAATACGCACTGCGGAACCAGCGGGTTGAGCCATGTGATCTCCGGGTCTTCGTAACAACGCAGTTCGATGAAGGTCTCAGCATCACACGCCCCAAAGACCCACGTGAACGGTGCGCCAAGTCCGCCGAGTCTTTCGATGATCGTGCCGGTGCTCGGTGAGAAAAGGGTCCATCCTCGGGACATCACCTGCACCTCGTAACTCTTGAGCCAGTATCCGTCGATCACGACGTGGGCTGTATCGGTCACTGTCCAATCAAGCGTATCTGCGAACGTGGTTGACTGGGTGATCGGCGTTGACCAACTGCTTCCAATGTCTCCAGCCCAGTTGAACAGCATGTGGAACTCACCCGTGCCGTCGTTCCAGTACAGGAGGGAATCGCCGGACATCGTCAGAATCGGAAGGAATTCGTGGCACGTGAACCAACCCGTGCTCAGTACCAGTTTGCGGCATGATCGCCCTGCGACGAGTGTATCGCCGATGACCTCGATCATAGCAACGTTCGTATCGGGACTGAACGCTTGACCCTGCTTGTAGGTCCACTTCGCACCGATCGGGGCGAAGGTGGTTTGCCCGGCCAACGCGATCGGCAGAGTGATCAAAAAGGGCAGGAGTGCTCGCATTGGTGAAATGTACTTATCCCAAACCTCTGGGAAGACGCTCAAGACCGTCTGAAACGCTGCCAAGGAGGTCGACCCAAGACCCTGTGAAATGCAGCTTGCGGAAGCCGAATATGAATTTCCGAGCGATGCGGATCACGCTGCGAAACTCCTTCCAGCGTGAGCGCGGACCTTCAAGAGATCCGAGATCGATGTGCTGGTCGGAACGAGGAATAGGCATGGGGCGAAGCTACCGGCTGCCATCGGTGGGTGTTCGAACCAGCCCTTTACCCTGGCCCTCATCAGTACTTCACATACTTCGATCATCTTTGAGGCAGGTACTCCAAACTCCTATGCAGCAGAAACCGCTTGCGGTCCGATGGCCAAGGCATCGCACCTGCGCGAGAACACGAGTGATCGGCTGGCTGATATCCGGAGCACTTGCAACCACCTCCTTGGCCGGCCATGCACAATACGGCATCGCCCAATTCGATACGCTCGACGTACGCCACGACCGGTCAAAGCCCATGGTTGTTCGCGTGGAAGCTTCAAAGTCGCACGCCGTCGCTTGTTTGTATGCGGGGCGTGCGGAGGAATTGCAGAACACGGCGCTGTTCATGCTGGATCTGGCGCCGGAAATGAAGGCGGATACGCTCCTGGCCAAGACCTATTTGACGGTCGGCTATTCGTGCAAGGAGAACGACCCGGGCAAGGCACTGGAATACATGTACAAGGCATTGGAGTATGCTGAACGCAGTGGCAAACCGAATCTGATCGGTTGGGTGGAGAAGGAAACCGGTATCGTATTCAAGCAGATGGGGCAATTCCGCGAAGCGATCACATGGCTGGAACGCGCCGAGGCACATGTGATCAGTCGCGATGAGGTGAACCGAACGGCTTGCCACATGAGCGAAGCATATGACGAATTGGGGATGAAGGACTCTGCCATGTTCTACGCGCAACGTTCCAACCTCATCACCGCAGCGGGAATGGATCCTTACGGTTACGCCCGTTCACAACTGATCCTGGGTAGAGCCTATGCGGCCATGGGTGAAACGGACATGGCGGAGCTCTTCTTCCAGAAGTCCATCGCCGTGTGTGATTCATTCGACATTGTTAGGGTGATGCCCACGGCATTGGTGGGTCTTGCGCGTGTGCGGTTGGCGATGGGTGACCCGAATGCAGCGATCACATTGGGTAGGCGTGCCTTGGCCGTTGCGGAACAGGCGACGAACCTGCCATCTTCCATCGAAGTCACGGCTCTGCTCGAGCAAGCCTATCATGCAGCAGGCCAGCCCGACAGCGCCTACCTCAGCCTGAAGAAGCACTCACTGTTGCAGGACAGCCTTGTGAATGTCGCGGCGCTGAGCAAGGTGGAGAACATGCGCTTCGGTCAGCAATTGAAGGACAAGGAGGAGGAAGCGGCGCACGCCGAAGCCAAGGCCGAGCGCTCCCGCAACATCCAGTACGGCATCATTGCGCTGGCGGTCATCACCCTCATCATCTTCCTGCTCATGCTCAGTCGCAGCAGCGTGGTGGGTGCGCGGGCGATCAAGAACCTTTCACTTGTCGCCTTGTTGCTCGTCTTCGAATTCCTCAATCTGTTGTTGCATCCGTTGCTGGACCGCATCACCGATCACTCGCCGCTGCTCATGCTGCTGGCCATGGTGTGCATCGCGGGCCTGCTCATTCCCATGCACCACCGCATGGAAACGCTCATCACCAACATGCTCGTGAGCAAGAACAACCGTGTGCGCCTAGAAGCGGCGAAGCGGACGATCGAGGAGTTGGAGGGTGGAGGGACACCGACGGCGTCGTCCAATGAACGGAAGGCCGAATGAAGCGTACAGAACGCCTGCATGCACAATTTGCTATCGTTGATCCTGCTGTTCAGTTGCAGTAGCCTTTTTGCTCAGCCCGGCCTTCGGGGCCTGGACGTCGTGTTCGCGTTGTACCACAACCATGAGATGGTGCCACCTTCCGAGGTACAACGAGGAACGACCGTGGTCGTCTCACTGGGCTCTCAGATCACCGAAGTGGCCCAATGGGGCTACACCGATTTCAATGTCGTCACCTTCGATCCGTACCGGTCCGATCCCGAGCGGCATGTGGACACGCTATGGATGACCATCGGTTGGCGCGATGGGCAGATGCGCGTCGGCTTTCCGCCGCGAACAGGTCCGCACGCGGAGCTGTACTCCACTAACATGTTGCGCATCGATCTGCGGCCCGATAGCATGATGGTGACCGACTTGCCACGTCAAATACAAGTGAAAGGCTTTGTGCGCAACGGGCCGGAGATCAGCAAGAGCATCAAATTCTTCGCCCTTAATGTGCGAAGCGGCGACCATTGGGCACCGGATGGCGTGTATGATCCGATCACCGGTCGCATCGACGCCACACTCCTGTGTGAACCAGTGCGTGGGAAAAGCGGCGAAGAGGTACGCCTCACCCTCCAAGCACAGAGCTGGATCGGGCAAATGAACACGGAAATGCACATCCGCCATCCGTTCGCTCCCATTCTGGACTTGGACACCTTCGATCTGGTCCCCACACATTTCAGATCGGAGCGCGGCCGCCTGGTGATCGACACCAGTGTCCCGCGGGATTCGATCATCGCAGGAAATGAGTTCGGCACTGAAGTACTTCTGTTCCCAGTGAACCCTGCACCATCTGACACCTTCCATGTGGAATTGCGCTGGATGGGATCGGGGGCGCCGTACGTTTCATCGCACACACTGATCGAACGAACGGATGGCATTACCGAAGTGCGGTTCGCCTTCGCCTTGCGCACGGATGTGGATGTGGCCGCCGACAGTTGGATGCAACAAGCCCAGCCCATCCGGATCCCCTGTGCCTTGCGCGCCGATGTGACGGTGGCCATCATCCCGGGGAACGGGCGAACTCAGCCTTTCCCAGCGTACCGACTTCCCCAAGGACGTTACGTCCTCACACAAGAGATGATCACGGGAAAGGACATCCGCACAGTGGACTTCCTGATCGGGCGTGAGGTGCCTTTCACCGTCGGAACGAGGTAGGTGCGGCCCCACTCCGGTGATCACGAGTGTTTCACCGGTATCGTCGTGGTGTGGATCAAAGGCCTGCTCATACCACCACAACCACATGGCGATCCACTTCACCAACATGCTCGTGAGCAACTACAACCGCGTGCGCCTGGAAGCGGCGAAGCGGACGATCGAGGAGTTGGAGGGCGGGGTGAATGAGTGATCGCGCGTAGCGATCTCAATTACGCATGGGCATGATCTGAACCTCATCGGTTGCCGCGTGTACGGGTCACCCGAACCACAGCACCATGAGAACTTTCATCGCCCTTCTTGTCATCTCGATGGCCATCACGCAAAGCCGAGCCACCGATCTCTTCGACCAACTCCGCGCCTTCAACCCGTATTGGGAGGCGCATGCAGAGCGATTGGAGGGCCTGCCCGCCCAAGCCATCGGCAATGATGTCGATTACGTGCGTGCGCATCTCGCACAAGTCCTCGGCGTGTTGAACGATGCGCGAACAGGTGAATTGACTTCGGCTCAGCTCCGATCCCGCAACGAACTGATCGCGGTGCTTTCCGACTACGCTCAACAAGGTAGATTCCCGATCAACTACTATCGACACGAGCGCATCCCGGTGTTCATCGATGAGCACGACACCCACTGCGCGGTCGGATACCTGATGCAGCATACTGGTCACGAGGCCATGGCCCAGCGCATTGCGGCGGCGAACAACTATGCGTGGGTCCGGGAGATCACGGATCCCGAGCTGGGTGCGTGGCAGATCGCATCGGGTTTCAGCCTGGATGAATTGAAACTGATACAAGGTGCGTACGACTTCTATCCGCCGAAGGCCTTCTTGCTGCCGGATAAGTACGAGGTGCCGCAGAAGCCCGAGCAAGTGGTGCGCTATTTCGAAGGAAAGGACAAGCCCAAGATCTGGTGTTATGGAGAAGGATCGAACGGTGACCTGCACGGACGTTGGATCCAGAACTATACAAGTGCTTTGCCATGGATCGACGGCTATTTCGAACACGGCAAGCGGTCGGGCCGCTGGAAGGAGTACTACAAGGGCACCGACAAACTCTGCCGCACCGAGAACTGGCGCGACGACAAACTGAACGGCATCCGCACACGCTATGATCGCGAAGGCCAAGTGATCGAAACCATCCTGTTCAAGAACGGCCAGGCCGTGACCAAGACGAACATCGATCACGAGAAGGCCCTTCGTTATGTGCGCAGCCCCATCGACTCCGCCACGGTCTACACCGAAGTCTTCACCACGGAAGGAGCGATGATCGCGGCCGGGAACGAACGCATCTACAACCCGGAAGGATTATCCTGGTTCCAGAATATCGAACTAACGGCGCTCAACACATACGCTATCAGCGCACGCGATGGAGCGCCACGTCCGGAGAACGGCGTGATGGTGTCACGCTTCGCCGAGCGAGGAATGCATCAACAACAGATCCCCGGCTCGCACACGTTGGTCCAGTACAAGAAGGAAGGGGAGTGGGTCTACTACAAGGACTATCTGCGGCCACCTGTGAGCGAACATGCCACACCGAGCCGCCAAGGGTTCTTCGAACTCGGCTACTTGCACTTCGGTACGGAACTCTACGCGAACATCGCTCGCTACGATCACCTGGAACTGACGGCCAGCTACGATTCCATGCGCGTGATCTATGCTGATGATAGGATGGTCGACTTCTTCGGCTACACACCTACCGATCAGGACCACCTTCAGCTGACCTACTATCCTTCGTTCTTACAGCTCTTCGACTATGACGGTTCAATGCGCTTTGATGACCGGCTATTGCCCGGCCCGATCAAGCAGGTCGCCCGACTTGATGCACAAGGAAGCCTGATCGGCGTGCGAGTCGATTACGATCCCATGGGTGAAGTGACGCGCTCGGAGCACTTCTATGTGCCGTACAAGAAGGAGGATGAGATACTCGGCGCGGCACACTGAAAGTTCTACGCCGCCACGCTCACGATCCCCTCCAGCGCCGCCTTCGCCACCTGCACATTCTTCACATCCTGCACGCTGATCCTTAACGTCCCCGCTTTCTCGTAAACCTTGAACCTCTTCGGAGATGCGCCGACCGCACGCAGCACCACTTGGAATCCATCGCCCGCGAAGAAGGGATGCTTCTGATCCGCGATGAAGGTGCCCATGAGCGTGCCCTTCTTCAGCACCATCTTCTCGAGGCCGATGCGTTGGCCGAGCCAGCGGAGGCGGATGGCTTCCATGAGCTCGAGCACCTGGTCGGGGATGGGGCCGAAGCGGTCGGTGATGTCGGTGGTGAACTTGGCGAGCTCCGCTTCGTCCTTGATGTCGTCGAGTTTGCGGTAGAGCGCGAGGCGTTCGGCGGTCTCGCTCACATAGCTGTTGGGGATCAGCATCGTGAGGTCGGTCTCGATGATGCAGTCATCGCTCTGGTCGCGTGTGCCGCCGCGTGCGAGTTGGCGGTCCTCGAAGAGTTCGGCGAAGTGCTCCGACTTCAATTCGCGCACGGCCTCTTCCAGGATCTTGTGGTAGGTCTCGAAGCCGATGTCGTTGATGAAGCCGCTCTGTTCCGCGCCGAGCAGATCGCCCGCGCCACGGATGTCCAGGTCCTTCATGGCGATATGGATGCCGCTGCCGAGATCGCTGAATTGCTCGATGGCTTGCAGGCGCTTGCGCGAGAGGTCGGGGAGGAGGTGCGGACTCGGTGCGAGCAAGTAGCAGTACGCCTTCTTGTTGCTGCGCCCCACGCGACCGCGCAATTGGTGCAGATCGCTCAGGCCGAAGTTCTGCGCTTCGTTCACGATGATCGTGTTGGCGTTCGGGATGTCGAGGCCGTTCTCCACGATGGTGGTGCAGACGAGCACGTCGGTGTTGCCCTCGATGAAGTCGAGCATCGCCTCTTCCAGTTTGTGCCCTTCCAGTTGCCCGTGCCCCACGCCCACGCGCGCACCCGGCACCAATTTGCGGATCATGCCGGCGACGAACTCGATGTTCTTCACCTTGTCGTTGATGAAGTACACCTGACCGCCGCGTGAGAGCTCGTACTCGATCGCGCCCTGGATCACCACTTCATCGTACGGATGCAAATTCGTTTGCACCGGATAACGGTTCGGCGGTGGCGTGCTGATGATGCTCAAGTCGCGCGCACCCATCAAGCTGAATTGCAGCGTGCGCGGGATCGGCGTGGCGGTGAGCGTGAGTGTGTCCACCGTGGCGCGCAGCGTCTTCAGTTTGTCCTTCACGTTCACCCCGAACTTCTGCTCCTCATCAATGATCAGCAGGCCGAGATCCTTGTACTCCACGTCCTTGCTCACCAGCCGGTGGGTGCCGATGATGATGTCGATCTTCCCTTCCTTCAGGTCTTTCAGGATCTGCGTTTGGTCAGCGCTGCTGCGGAAGCGATTGATGTAATCCACGCGGCACGGCAAGCCTTTCATCCGTTCGCGGAAGCTCTTGGCGTGTTGCAAGGCGAGGATCGTGGTCGGCACAAGAACCGCCACTTGCTTGCTGTCGCACACCGCTTTGAACGCAGCGCGTATCGCGACCTCCGTCTTGCCGAAGCCGACATCGCCGCAGACCAAGCGATCCATCGGCGTGCCTTTTTCCATGTCGCGCTTCACATCGATCGTCGCCTTCTCCTGATCCGGCGTGTCCTCGTAGGTGAAGCTCGCTTCCAGTTCGTGCTGCAGGTAGTTGTCGGGCTGGAAGGCGAAGCCCGGCTTGCTCTTGCGCTGCGCGTAGAGCTTGATCAGGTCGAAGGCAAGCGCCTTCACCTTCGCCTTGGTGCGCTCCTTCAAGTTCTTCCACGCCGGGCTACCGAGCTTGCTCACGTTCGGTGCCGCGCCACCTTCCTCGCCGCTGAACTTGCTCACGCGGTGCAGGCTGTGGATGCCCACGTACAGAATGTCGTTGTCGCGGTAGATCAATCGGATCGCCTCCTGCATCGAACCGCCCGCGTCGATCTTCTCCAATCCGCTGAACACACCCACGCCGTGGTCGATGTGTACCACCAGGTCGCCGGGCTTCAACTGCGTGAGTTCCTTCAGCGTGAGCGCTTGCGAGTTCTTGCGGAAGCCTTCCTTCAGCCGGAAGCGGTGGTAGCGCTCGAAGATCTGGTGGTCGGTGTACAGCACCAGCTTCTGCTCGGGATCAATGAAGCCTTCGTGCAGATCAAGAACAAGAGGCGTGAAGGCCACCTCATGCTCCATGTCATTGAAGATCGTGTAGAGGCGTTCGCTCTGCTTGGCGCTGTTGCACGCGATCAAATTCGTGTAGCCCGCGTTCTGCTTGTTGTGCAGGTCGCCGCTAAGCACTTTGAATTCCTTGGCGAAGGTGGGTTGGGGGCGTTGCTGGAAATCGATCGTTAGTTGGGATCGGTTGTCAGTTGTCGGTTGTCGGTTTGGCGGTCCCGCGTCCCCACGCGCGTCGGCTTGTGCGACGGAAGAACCGACAACTGACAACTGACCTCCCCAGAACACTTTGCGGAACCCCAGCGTCCCCTTGATCAATGCACTATCCGTCGCCAACAACTCCTCCGGCCTCGGATGCTTATCCTTCTCCGGCAACTTCGCATACGCCTCGCCGAGCAACTTCAACTGCTTCGTCGCCGCATCGCCGATGGCTTGCAGGTCGCGCATCCAGATCACCGCGTCCTGGGGCAATTGATCGAAGAAGGTCTGCTGGTTCGCGGCGTCTTCGTCTTGGAGATCAGGCACGATCACCGCCTCCGCCAGGCGTTCCACGGTCAACTGGTCCTGCGGGTCGAAGCGCCGCACGCTCTCCACGGTATCGCCATAGAGTTCGATGCGGTATGGCTTGTCGTTGCCGTAGCTGAACACGTCCACGATGCCACCGCGTACGCTGAACTGCCCGGGCTCGTAAACGAACTCCACGCGTGTGAAGCCGGTCTCCTGCATCCATTCCTCCAGCGTGTCGATCGGCAGCTCCTCGTTGCGCGTCACCGTCAACGTGTTCTTCTGCATGGTCTCCTGGCCCACGACCAATGGGACCAGCGCTTCCGGATAGGTGACTAGAACCAAGTGCTCCGGCTTCTTCATAAGCACTTCGAGGATCTCGGTTCTGCTCACGCGCTCACCATCGTGGTGTCCATCCGGGTCGTACGGTGAACGCGATGGCGCGGGATAGAACAACATGCTTTCCTCTTTCCTTTTTCCTTTTTCCTCTTTCAGCTTTCCACTTTCATCTTTCAGTTTTAGCGCCTCCAGGTCGTTGATGAAGTACGCCGCCTCTTCCTTGTCGGTGAGCACGAACACATGCACGCCGCCCTGCTTCGCGATCACGCTGCTGGCTATCAACGCTTGCGCCGAGCCGATGGTGCCGCTGATCTGCACACGCGCGGCAGCGGACTTCAACGCATCGGTGATCTGTGCAACGCGGGCATCGTTGCGGTAAAGGGAGAGGAGGTCTGGGAGGGAGGTCATCCGCCGAGCTGAAATGATGATGAGTACAGCCACTGGTGGATTTCAGTCGATAGGGGCCGATATGCCTCTTTGGGACCCGCGATCCCGTCATCACCGAAGAAGTGCTCGAATACCCCACTGACGAGATCAAGAACGGCTTCTTCGGAAAGATCTCGGTTGAGACCGACGAGGACGGCCCCAACTTCCATATCATATTCATCAATCGGAGCCCCTCCTTCAATGAGACCGATTGGATCGCGCTGATTGACCAAGCTTCGCAAGTGGCTTAGCCTATGCCGATAGAGATTTCTGATGTTCCGATTCAGTTCCTTCATGTCCGCCAAAACGCCCGAAACCCAATGCCGCACATCGCGGGCATCGGGTTCGGGAACGGGTGCGAAGGTAGCTGGCCGGTGACCGCGTCACTCCCATTGACAAAGACATCGGGGCGTCCCTGAGCGCGTCGGTAACTTGGTCGGCGCACATCATCAGCTATGGAACAAAAGGATGCCATCAAGGTCTTCGAGGACAAGCAGGTCCGTACCGTGTGGGACGGTGACCGGGAGAAATGGTTCTTCTCGATCATCGATGTCATTGCAGCCCTCACCGGCAGCGACCGCCCACGGAAGTACTGGAACGACCTGAAGGCCAAGCTCAGCAAGGAAGAAAACCAACTGTCCGATAAAATCGAACAGTTGAAAATGACCGCTGAGGATGGCAAGTCACGGGTGACGGACGTGGCCGATACCGAGCAGCTCTTCCGGCTCATTCAGTCCATCCCATCGCCCAAAGCCGAGCCCTTCAAACTATGGCTGGCGCAAGTGGCCAAGGAGCGGCTGGATGAAATGCAGGACCCCGAGCTCACCATCGACCGGGCGTTGGAGCAGTACCTGCGGATGGGCTATTCCGAGAACTGGATCAACCAGAGGCTGAAGAGCATTGAGGTCCGCAAGGAACTGACCGATGAATGGAAGCGGCTCGGATTGAAACAAGGCCAGCAATTCGCAACGCTTACCGACATCATCACCAAGGCTTAGGCTGGCAGGACCACCAAGGATTACAAAGTGCTGAAAGGCTTGAAAAAGGAAAACCTGCGCGACAATATGACCAACACCGAGTTGATCCTGAACATGCTCGCTGAAGCCTCGACCAAGGACATTTCGCAAGCCACGGAGCCCGACACCTTCGAGGACAGCAAGGAAGTGGCGCGGCAAGGTGGGAATGTGGCGAAGGTCGCACGCTTGGAACTCGAGGCGAGAACGGGAAAGAAAGTGGTGACCCCGCTGAACGCAAAGGAGGCACTGAAAGGGAAGCCATAGGGCTGGGGCCTACTTTCCCGCACCCACACACCTACCGCAGCAACTCCGCCGCCTTCTCCAGTGCCTTGGCCATGCCGCTGGGCTCCTTGCCACCAGCAGTCGCGAAATCGGGCTGGCCTCCACCACCACCCTTGATCTCCGGGCTGATCTGCTTGATGAGGTCCACGGCTTTCAAACCAGTGGCCTCCGCGAATTCCTTTCCGATGGAGACCGCGAGCAAAGGCTTGCCCTCGATCACCGAACCGACCACGAGCGCGAGGTCCGCGTGCTGTTCACGCAACTGATAGCCGAGGTCCTTCAGGCTTTGGGCATCAAGGTCCAGGCGTTCCACCAGCACCTTCATCCCTTTCGCGTTCGCCTTCGCCTTGCCCGGTAGTTCGTGCGCGAGGCTCTTCACTTTCTCCTTCGCGACCTTCTCCAACTCCTTGGAAAGCGAGGCATGTTGCTCCACCAATTTCTCCACCGCCAGCACCACATCGGCCGGGTTCTTCAACAGCGCGCTGATCGCATCCAGCTTGGCCAGCTTCTCGCTGATCATGCGCTCGGCTTCGGCGCTCGTCACTGCTTCGATGCGACGGATGCCCGCAGCCAACGCGCCTTCGCTCACGATCCGGAACGGCCCGATGACGCCGGTGCGTGGCACATGTGTTCCACCGCAGAGCTCCACGCTCGGTCCGAATTTCACTACGCGCACACTGTCGCCGTACTTCTCTCCGAAGAGCGCCATGGCACCCATGGCCTTCGCCTCCGCGATGGGCACGTTGCGCAGGTCCTCGAACACGATGTCGTCCGTGATCATGGCATTCACCGCACTCTCGATCACCGCCAGTTCCTCCGGTGTCACCTTGGCGAAGTGGCTGATGTCGAAACGCAAGCGGTCGGGAGCCACGAGCGATCCCTTCTGTTCCACGTGCGTGCCCAACTGTTCGCGCAGCACATGGTGGAGTAGGTGAGTGGCCGTGTGGTTGCGCGCGGTCAGCGCACGTCGGCGCGTATTCACATGCGCCTTCAGGGGAGCACTCGGATCCGCAGGGATGCGCTTCGCGAAATGCACGATCAGCTGGTTCTCACGCTTGGTGTCGACCACCTCCACCTTGTCGTCGCCATGGATGAGCCATCCTTGATCCCCCACTTGCCCTCCACCTTCCGGATAGAAGGGTGTACGGTCCAGGATGATCTGGAACAGTTCTCCGCCTTTACCGCTCACCTTCCGGTAGCGCAGGATCCGCGCATCGCAGGAGAGTTCATCGTAACCGATGAAGTCGGTCTCGCCCTTCGCAAGTTCCACCCAATCACTCGTGATCACGGAGGTCGCCGCACGTGAACGATCCTTCTGCTTCTTCAACTCCGCATCGAAGCCCTTCATGTCCACCTCACGGCCATGCTCGCCGGCGATGAGTTGTGTGAGGTCAATGGGGAAACCGAAGGTGTCGAACAATTCGAAGGCGCGGTCACCGGCGAGGGGGCCTTTGACCGCAGTAAAAGGATACTCCAGTCGTTCAACAACCACATGAACGTCGCTAGCGAGCACTTGTTCCAATCGCTTGATGCCTTGCTCCAACGTGCGGAGAAAGGCTTTCTCCTCCTCGTGCATCACGTTGGTGATGATGTCCTGTTGCTTCTTCAATTCAGGGAATTGATCACCCATCTGCTCCACCAGCACCGGCACCAGCGTGTACATGAACGCTTCATTGAATCCGAGGAAGCTGTACCCGTAGCGCACCGCGCGGCGCAGGATCCGGCGGATCACGTAGCCCGCTCCGGTATTGCTCGGCAACTGTCCATCGGCAATGGCGAAGGCGATCGCGCGCAAGTGATCCGCGATCACGCGCATGGCAACGTCATGCCGGTCCCGGCCTTCGCCGGGATGACGACCCGGCATCTCGTCAGGGGCGGCCGCCCCATACGCGATCCCACACTGCTTCGCGATCGCCTGGATCAGCGGCTGGAACACATCAGTGTCGTAGTTGCTGCGCTTGCCTTGCAGCACCATGCACAGGCGCTCGAAGCCCATGCCGGTATCCACATGCTGCGCGGGCAAAGTGTGAAGCGAACCATCCGCCTTCCGCTCGAATTGCATGAAGACGTTGTTCCAGATCTCGATCACCTGCGGATGGTCGTTGTTCACCAATTCGCGACCGGGTTTCGCGGCCTTCTCTTCAGCGCTGCGCACGTCCACGTGGATCTCGGTACACGGCCCGCAAGGACCGGTGTCGCCCATCTCCCAGAAGTTGTCCTTCTTGCTGAATGGCAGGATGCGCTCGGCGGGCATCACCTTCAACCACAGGTCTCGGGTCTCGTCGTCGGCGGGTAGCCCGTCCTTCTCGTCTCCACCGAAATAGGTCACGTAGATGTTCGCCGGATCGATCTTGTAGGTGTCCACCAACAACTCCCACGCCCACTGGATCGCTTCCTTCTTGAAATAGTCCCCGAAGCTCCAGTTGCCGAGCATCTCGAACATCGTGTGGTGGTAGGTGTCGATCCCCACCTCCTCCAGGTCGTTGTGCTTGCCGCTAACGCGCAAACATTTCTGCGTATCGGCGATCCGTTTGTCCTTCGCCGGCCGATTACCCAGGAAGAGGTCCTTGAACTGGTTCATCCCCGCGTTGGTGAACATCAACGTGGGATCGTCCTTCACCACCATGGGCGCGCTGGGCACAATGGCGTGTCCGCGCTTCGCGAAGTGATCGAGAAAGGCTTGGCGGATCTGGCGGGACGTGAGCATGGTGGGCGGAAAACGCCCGCGAAAGTACCGTGTCCATCGCAGCCGCGCGTGGCGTGATCCGCGATCGCGATCAACAGGGTTTAACAGCGGTGCGCTCCCACATCCGACCTCCATGGGACCCTCGCGGCTACCTTGCGCTTCCTGCGGCCGAGGCCATGTCCGAACACAAGTACCGCTTCAACCCCAAGACGCTCAACTTCGAGCGGATCAGACTCAGCGCTTGGCAAAAGGCCAAGCGCATCGCCTTGGCGCTGCTGCCCGGTCTGGTGGTGGGCCTCTTGGGGATCGTCCTGGTGTACCAGTTCGTGGACAGCCCGAAGGAGGCGGAGTTCCGGCGGGAGAACAAGCAACTGCTCGTTCAATATGAATTGCTGAACAAACAGCTCGCTGAACTGGAGCGCGTGATGGGCGATGTGCGTCGCCGCGATGACAACATCTACCGCACCATTTTCGAGGCGGATCCGATCCCGGAAAGCATGCGGCAAGCGGGCGTGGGCGGCATCAACCGCTACCGCGACCTGGCCGGTTACGCAAGTAGTGAACTGGTGATGGGCACACGGGCGCGCTTGGACAAGCTCACGCGGCAACTGGTGGTCCAGTCCCGCTCATTGGATGAAGTGGGCTCATTGGTCTTGCGGAAGCAGGAGATGCTGGCGAGCATTCCGGCCGTACAGCCGATCCCGAACGAGGACCTCACGCAAACGGCCGGCGGTTTCGGTTGGCGCATCCACCCGATCCACAAGATCAGGAAGTTCCACGCCGGTATGGACTTCACGTGCAAGCAGGGCACGCCCATCCACACCACCGGCGATGGCCAAGTGATCTTCGCGGAGTACAGCACGAACGGGTATGGTATGCACGTGATCATCGATCACGGCTTCGATTATGAAACGTTATACGCGCACATGAGCAAGTTGGAAGTGCGCGTGGGGCAGAAGGTGAGGCGTGGTGATGTGATCGGCCTGGTCGGGAACACCGGCCTGAGCGTAGGCCCGCACCTGCACTATGAAGTCCATAAAGGGCACGAGGCCGTCGATCCCGCGAACTACTACTTCAACGATCTTTCACCTGCGGAATACGCGCGCATGGTGGAGATCTCCCGCAGCGCTGGCCAAGCACTGGATTGATCCGCAGCCCGCGGACATCGATACATTTGAAGCGATGCCGCTGAAGCCGAAGACCATCGAGAAGATCTACTGGACCATTGGGGAAGTGGCCGCCGAACTTGGCGTGAAGAACTCCTCCATCCGGTTCTGGGAGAAGGAGATCGGCACAGTGAACCCCAAGCGCACGGGCAAGGGCGATCGCCTGTACAACCGCAAGGAGATCGACCAACTGAAGACCATCCAGCACTTGCTGAAGGATAAGGGCTTCACCTTGAGCGGAGCGAAGAACGAATTGCGTCATTCCGGCCGGACGGAAGCCCGGACCTTGGACCTGGAGCAACTGCGCCAGCGGCTATTGACCATTCGCCGCGAACTCATTGCACTGAAGATCCAGCACGGCGGATCGAAGTGATCGATCCTGATTGATCAGGCCATCAGGAACCCAACCGGCCAACGGGTTGCATGCTCCTGTACCACGCTTCGAATTCGGCAAGCCCTTCTGCCAATGAGGTCTTCGGCGCGTAGCCCAGATGATCACGAGCCTTGGTGATGTCCGCTTGGGTCCTTGGCACATCCCCCGGCTGTTCAGGCCGAACCTCAATGACGGCCTTCCGGCCCACGGCGTTCTCGATCCCGGCGATGAGTTCACGCAACGTGACCGATCCCGAGTTGCCCAGGTTATACACATCGTACAACTCGCCTTCGGTCCGGTCCAGCGCGGCGATCACACCATCCACGATATCGCCGATGAACGTATAGTCCCGTCGCGTGCTGCCATCGCCATACTGCACGATCGGAAGTCCCGCGCAGATGCGCCGCGTGAAATCATGAATGGCTAGATCAGGTCGTTGCCGTGGCCCGAACACGGTGAAGAACCGGAGCGTGGTGACCTTCATTCCGAGAAGGCGGCTGAACAAACGGCCGTAGGATTCGGCCATCAACTTCGTGGCCGCGTAAGGACTTATCGGGGAATGCCGGGGTACATCCTCGCGCCACGGAACATCCGGGTCCTCGCCGTAGATGCTGCTGCTGCCCGCAAGGATGAAATGAGGAACCTTCCATCGCACGGCCGCTTCCAACAGCATGAGTGTGCCCGTAACGTTCACCAAATGATAGCCGAGGGGATCGGCGATGCTCGGGCGCACACCGGCCTTGGCCGCCAAGTGGATCAGCGTATCGATGGGATGCGGGGGATCCTCCACCCGCGCTAAGACCGCTGGGTCCAGAATGTTCCCCTCGATCAACGTGAATAGCGGATGTCCGGTGGCTTGCGCGATGTTGGACCGCTTGATCGACTCGGAATAGAACGGATCGAAATTGTCCAGCACCGTTACACGCCAACCGGAGGCCAATAGCTTTTCCACCACGTGACTACCGATGAAACCAGCACCTCCTGTAACGAGCGCATGGCCTGGCGACGGGCGGGCAGGACCGTTCAACTCCGCATTGCCTTGCATGGCGGTGAAGATATCGGCTTGCGTGGTCATGCCTCCGAACACCGCGCGTTCCATGAACCTATACTTGCTGTGTCATGGCGTTGAATGAACCAGCAGCGGTCGCACATCCGATGGGGTGGATACGGATGCTCTGTGTGGCCGTGCCGCTGAAAGCCTTGCTCGCGGTCGGCATCCTGCTCGCGAACGGTGTGGCACTTACCGGCCCTTGGTATGAATTCACCGGCGATTCAGCGGACTACATAGCGCCGGTGGATTCCCTGCTGGCCGGTCATGGCTTCACCCCTGATCATCGCATGCCGGGCTACGCGCTGGTGTATCTCCTGCTTCGTTTGTTGTTGTCGCCGGAAGTAGCCCAGAATGCGCTTGTTGTCGCCCAGATACTAGCGGATGCGATCATGGCGGTGCTCGCGGCGCGCATCGCCTTCCATCTAACGAGGAACAGGACGGTCGAACGGACCACGTTCCTGCTTGCCATCGCCGCCACGTTCGTTTCCGTTTTCGACCGGATCATCCTTACCGAGACGTTCGCCGCCTTCGCCATCATGGTGGCCACGGAGCGGATCACACGCCGATCCTCACCCACACGTACAGACCTCGTCATTTGCGGGATGGCTCTCACCTGGGCCGTCTTCCTGAAGCCGGTCATGCTTCCCCTGTTCCTGGTGTTCGGTCTCGTGATCGCCGGATCGATACCTGATTGGCGACGACGACTGTTCGCAGGCTTGCTGCTATTCGCCCCCCTACTCTTAGCGGATGGGGCCTGGATCCTGCGCAATGAACAAGTACATCATCGGTTCCAGCCGTTGACCTCGACCCTGTTGACGCCCGGGTTGAGCGCTGACGTGCATGCACCATTGATCCAGTTGATGCAAGCGTATGGGGGGAACTACGTGTGGTGGGAACCGGATGCGGAGATCCGTTGGTTCGGTATCCGATCGGATCGGGTCACCGGTGTGTACGATAACACCACGGATCCTCCTTTCGATGCCGGACTGATGACCATGGCATGCAGTGCCGACACCTTGGCACGGATCGCAGCGGATGTCAACGCCAGGAACACCAGCACGTCGGAAACGGAACGCGCAGATCTGCTCGTAGCCGTGCAGGACCGATGTGCGGATTGCATCGCGGCCCTGAGAACCGAAAGACCGTTCCACTACCAAGTGGGTAGCAGGCTATCCCTTCTCCGTCGCTTTCTTGTGAACTCGGGAACGAACGGACTCACGAACACCCCTTTCTCGAACCTCGTTGTGGTGGGGAGATCGATCAAGGTCTTCTACTCCCTGTTCTATTGGGCCACCATTGTGCTCGGCCTTCTCGCAGCGTTGTATTTCCTTTTCAAGAAGGGTCTTCCGATGCATCTGCGGATCATCCCGGTCGTGGTCCTGTACGGCATCTTCATCTTCCCCTTCGGGATCCGCCTCTGTGAGAACAGGTACCTCAGCTCGGTGTTCGTTCTTATGCTCCCGCTCGCCACAGCCCTTTGCGCCCACATCCTCGATCGTCTTCCATCCCGGATCAGGCATCCGTTCCGCTGATCGTGCGTTCCTTGGTTGCGCCCGGACGATGACCGGCCGCATACGCGCCAATGGATCAAGAGCCGCATGGGACCGAACACCTATTCTTGCAGGCAAAGGGCGGAACCATCACATTCGACCCGGAGCATGGGATCGCCATGAGCACATTGAAAAGGCGGGTCGGCGACCGTTCTTGCACCAACGCATGAGGCGCTTCACCGCACGCATACCGGACCCGGAACGTTGGCCTTTCTGGTTGTTCGTGACGCTGTGCATCAAGGTCCTCACGCTTGGGGTCCTCCTCTCCACCCACGGACCCGACCATAATGGTGCTGGACGGCTGGGTTTGTTCTGGGGTGATACACCCGGATACTTCGTCCCCATCGAGTCGTTGCTGGAGAACGGGAACTACACGCCTGATCTCCGCATGCCGGGGTATGGCGCGCTGTACCTGCTCGTCCGCCTGGTGAGCACCCCACCGGGAACGTACGATGTGATCATCATCCTTCAGGTACTGTTGGCCGCATGGAGCATGTACGTGCTAAGCCGCTTGACCTACCGACTGTCCGGATCGCGCGCGGTCTTCCTCATCACCTTGGTCACATACGCCGTGAGCATATCGGTGCAGTGGTATGACATCATGCTCATGACGGAGAGCTTCGTCACTTCGGCGTTGATCCTCTTCCTGGACCGGTACCACACGTGGCATCGCGCAAGGGACCCCAAGGCATTGTTGATCGCAGGTTGCTGGCTCACATGGGCCATCTTCCTGAAACCGGTGCTTGCACCCGTAGCAGGCATCGTCCTGCTCGGCATCTGGATCTCTCGCTCCGGAAGAACCGGGCTTCTTAGAGATGCGTTCATCTTCCTCTTGCCACTGATCGTGATCGACGGTGCGTGGATGGCGCGCAACTGGGGACACCACCATCAGCTCATTCCCCTGACGCGAACACTCTTCGTGAGTGAGGATCATCCGGATCCCAAGCTCGCCGCATCCAGGTTCGTCCTCGCATTCGGTGGCGACATCGTGTGGTGGGTCGACCCACAGGCTGAATTGCGATTCTTCAATGTTGGCAACGACCAGATACCGGGGCAGACCAATGCGACAAGCATTCACCTGCCTGAACGCATCATGACCAGCGCCTACGATCTGGACAGCCTAGCGGCCCTCTCCCAGCGGATCCTGCTCTTGAAGGACCCGTCCCTTCCGGCGGAAACCGTGGAGCGCGCGAGTGCGGAGATCAATGCGGAACTGGACCGCTACCGCATCGCGTTCATCACCGAGCATCCCATCCAATATCATGTACAGTCCAGATGGCTTGCATTGGTGAGGTTCCTGAAGCAGAGCGGTAACCCTATTGCATATCGATTGACGTTCGCTGAAATGCCTTTCCCGCTCAAGGTCATCAAGTTGTTCCACATCGCGCTGCACTGGTGTACCATCCTTCTCGGTGTGATCGGGGCGGTATTCTGGTGGCGGGGATCAACGGTGCGTGGCTTTGTGGTCGTGCCGGTCCTGTTGGTTCCGTTCGGTCTGTTGATCTTCCCGCTTGTCCTGCGGTTCTCGGAGCACCGTTACTTTGTTCCTTTCATTCCATTCCTGCTGATCGCTGCGGTCGTCGGCCTTCATTCCCGGTTCTTCAAGCACACATCGGTCCCGTAGCCATGCCGCACGTTTCCCTGATCGTCCCCATATACAATGAGGCGCAAAGCGTGCCCCTGCTCATGGAGCGTGTGGGAGCAGCGCTAGCGAACATGGACCATGAAGTGATCCTGGTGAACGACGGTTCAAGTGATGGATCGTGGGAAGCCATCGAGCAGGTGTGCGCTGTGGACCCACGTGTGAAAGGCATCGATTTCCGGCGCAACTTCGGCCAGACCGCTGCGATCAATGCAGGCATCCAGACCGCCACCGGGGACATCCTTGTCCTCATTGATAGCGATCTGGAGAACGATCCTGCGGACATCCCCATGCTGTTGGCCAAATTGGAGGAAGGCTACGATGTGGTGAGCGGGTGGCGCAAGGACCGCTGGAAGGGCAGCTTCCTCACGCGCAAGCTGCCCTCCTTGTTGGCCAATACGCTCATCAGCAAGGTCAGTGGCGTTCGGTTGCACGATTACGGATGTACGCTCAAGGCCTACCGAAGGGATGTGATCAAGGACGTGGCGCTCTATGGCCAGATGCATCGCTTCATCCCGGTGTATTGCAGTTGGCAAGGTGGCCGCGTGGGTGAAGTACCTGTAAGCTACCATCCTCGACGCTTCGGCAAGAGCAACTATGGCCTGTTCCGCACCTACAAGGTGGTCCTCGACCTGCTGTTGGTCAAGTTCCTGGACAAGCACATGACCAAGCCGATCCACTTCTTCGGGGGGATCGGCTTTCTCAGTTTCATCGTCGCCCTTTTCGCCGGAGGTCTGGCGCTCTACTTCAAAGTGACCGGGCAGAAGGATCTGGTGGAAACACCCTTGCCCGTGATCACCGCCATGTTCTTCATCGTTGGCATGCTCATGATCCTCATGGGTGTGCTCGCGGAAATGATGATGCGCGTCTATTTCGAAAGCCAGCGCAAGACCCCTTATTCGATCAGGCGATCCATCAATACCAGCAACCATGCGTAAGTTGAACCTGGGCAGTGGGGAATACCCGAAGCCGGGATTCGTCAATGTCGATCTCTACAGCATCAGCAAGCCGGACGTTGAACACGACCTGAGTCGATTCCCCTACCCCTTCGCCGATAGTGAGTTCGATCACGTGGAAAGCGACCATTGCTTCGAGCACCTGCCGAACCCTTTCGCCGTGATGCGCGAGGTGCATCGCATTGCCAAACCGGGAGCTACCGTGATCGTGCGCGTTCCCCACTTCAGCCGCGGGTTCACGCACGCGGAGCATAAGGCCGGTTTCGACGTGACCTTCCCGTACTACTTCAGGAAGGACTTCGTAGGCGGTTACCAAGGAGCGGAGTTCGATACGGATGCCGTAAGGCTGCGCTGGTTCGCACAACCCTATTTCAAGAAGACCGTGCTCTCCCCGCCGGTGTTCTGGATGGCCCGGGGTTTCGGCGCCTTCGTTTCCTTCTTCGCGAACCTCTCGCCCTTCGTTTGTTCACGCTTCTGGTGTTTCTGGGTCGGTGGTTTCGAAGAGGTCGAATTCCGGATGCGCGTGAAGAAGTGATGGCGCGCACGGAATTCGATCATGACCGGTTCGATGAAGCATATCCGCCGGGGATAGAGCGGAGCTGGTGGCATGTGGCGCGCAACCGCACGATCGTCCGCGTACTCAAAGGCCATGTCCCGCCGAACGCATCCATCCTGGAGATCGGGTGCGGTACCGGCATCGTTACCCAGCAATTGCGCGCGGCCGGATGGAATGCGAGAGGCGTGGAGTTGGGTTCGCCGAATAGCGGCCTCCTCGTTCCGGAGCACCTCTTCCTGGACACTGATGCGTTCGACCTGCCCGTGGAGATCCGCACCGGCATTGATACTCTGGTGTTGTTCGATGTGATCGAACACATTAGGGATGCACCGGCGTTCATCCGTGCCTTGCTCATCGCCTTCCCCAATGCGCAGCGAGTAGCTGTGACCGTGCCCGCGCGCAAAGAGCTGTGGACCACCTTCGATGATCACTTCGGCCACTTCCGTCGCTACACCCGACCGATGTTGCGCAATGAGTTCGCCGCTGCTGGCCTTTCGACGGAACGTGTGCGTTATTTCTTTCACGCATTGTACCCCGCCATTGCCTTGAACAATCTGCTCCGTGGCCGCGAGCGCAACATCCGCTTCCACGCACCCGACCCCGGCTTCACCTCCACGATCAATGGCATCGTCGGCCGCCTCTTCGCATGGGAGTCCCGCCTGTTGCCGGGCGCGTTGCCGGGTTCGTCCATCATTGCCGTAGGACGCCGCACCTAGCACGGCACCGACAAGAACAGAACCATGTGCGGCATCGCCGGATTCCAAGGAAGTGGCTCGCACGAGGACGCGCGCCGCATGATCGCGCGCATCGCGTACCGCGGCCCCGATCTACAGGACGCCGTGATGATCGGGGATACGGGCTTGGCCCACGCCCGCCTGAGCATCATCGACCTGAGCCACGGTGCCGATCAACCCATGTTCGACGAAGCACGCGAACTGTGCATCGTCTTCAACGGTGAGATCTACAATTACAAGCAACTGCGCGAAGGGCTGCTCAAGACCGGCCAGCAGCACTTCCGCACGGATAGCGATACGGAGGTGCTGCTCCACTTGTACCGGGAGCATGGTGCCGCCATGCTACCCATGCTCAATGGCATGTTCGCACTTGCCATTCACGATACCCGCGATGGAAGCCTCTTTCTAGCGCGGGACCGCATGGGCAAGAAGCCGTTGCACTACGCCGAGGCGAACGGCACCTTCGTTTTCGGAAGTGAACTCAAGGCCGTACGCGAGCATCCTGCGGTGCGCTCCGCGCTGGACCCCATTGCGTTGGATCAGTACCTGAGTTTCGAATACGTGCCCACGCCGCGTAGCATGGTGCAGGGCATACGCAAGTTGGAACCCGGTCATTGTATGTGGGTGCGCAACGGCCGGGTGGAGAAGGACGAGGCCTACTGGACCATCGACCTCACCGAACAGCCCATTGCGGAGGACGATGCCGCGAACCGATTGGATGTTCTGTTGCGCAAGGCCACCGAGCGTCGGCTGATGAGCGATGTCCCCTTGGGCGTTTTCCTCAGCGGCGGTATCGACAGCAGTGCCGTGGCCTACTACGCCCAACAGTGCAGCACGCAGCGCATCCGGACCTTCAGCATCGGTTTCGAGGAAGCGAGCTACGACGAGAGCGCCCATGCACGTTCCGTGGCCGAGCGCATCGGCAGCGACCATCATGTGGAAACGCTCCGACAGCGGGACAGCTTGGACCTCATACCCGACCTCTACGCCAAGCTCGATGAGCCCTTTGCCGATGCGTCGCTCATACCGACCCACCTGCTCAGTCGCTTTGCGCGCAAGCATGTCACCGTTGCACTTGGCGGCGATGGAAGCGATGAGTTGCTGGCGGGTTATCCCACCTTCGGTGCGGACCGCTTCCGTGCGTTCTTCAGCGCCTTGCCCGCACCGGCGATCGGTGCGTTGCGAGGCTTGGCGGAGCTTCTCCCGGCAAGCGACAGGAACATCTCGTTCGATTTCAAGGTGAAGCAGTTCCTGCGCGGCTTCGGCGGCCCTGCGCACCATGTGCATACGCGTTGGCTGGGGGGCTTCACGCCGCAGGAGAAAGCATTGCTGCTAACGCCGCAGGTACGCGAGCAGCTTCAAGAGCGCACAGGGCTGGAACCGGTGGATGACCTCTTGAGCAATTCTCCGTGGGCGAACGGAAAGCTGGATGAGATCATCCATGTCTTCCTGCGCACGTACCTGCTGGACGATATCCTCTTCAAAGTGGACCGCGCCAGCATGTATACGTCGCTTGAGGTGCGCGCACCTTTCATGGATGTAGAGGTGGTGGAGTTCATCAATTCCCTTCCGAACAACTTGAAACGACGTGGCTTCAATGGCAAGTACCTGTTGAAGAAAGTGATGCGCGGCAAGATCCCGGATGCCATCATCGACAGGCCGAAGAAAGGCTTCGGTATCCCGCTCAGTGATTGGTTGCGGAAGGAGCTACGACCGCTGTGCGATGAACTTCTGGCATCCAAGCGCATCACGGAGCAAGGGCTGTTCAATGCCCCTTATGTGGACCGGATCGTTCGGGAGCACATGTCCGGCAAGGCCAATCACCGCAAGTTGCTGTGGACGTTGATCGTCTTCCAACTCTGGCACAAGGAGCACCGCGCCGATCTCGCCTAATCGATCCGATCACATGTAACTCGACCGGGCGAGGTAATTCTTCACGTAGTCCGCCACGCCTTCTTCCAACGTGTGGAACGGCTTGTCGTAACCGATCGCGCGAAGCTTCTCCATCGGGGCCTCCGTGAAGTACTGGTAGGTGTCGCGGATGTCCGCCGGTGTGTCGATGAACGCGATCTTCTCTGGAACATCCATCGCTTGGAAGGTGGCGCGTACCAGATCGATGAAGGTGCGTGCCGTTCCGCTGCCCAGGTTGTACAGCCCGCTATCCTTCCGGTGCTCCAGGAGGAATAGGCAGATGGCGCACAGATCCTTCACGTACACGAAATCGCGCAGCTGCTCACCGTCCTTGTAATCCGGTCGGTGACTGCGGAACAAGCGCATGGTACCCTGTGCTTGGATCTGGGAAAAGGCGTGGAAGACCACACTGGCCATGCGGCCCTTATGGTATTCGTTCGGGCCATACACATTGAAGAACTTGAGCCCGACCCAGAAGTAGGGTTTGCGCTCTTGTGCGAGCGCCCAACGGTCGAATTCGTTCTTGCTCGCGCCGTACGGATTCAAGGGATCCAAACGGGTCGGTAGAGAATCGTCCGTGTCGCCATAGCCCAATGCACCATCGCCGTAAGTCGCTGCGCTAGATGCATACACGAGCGGGATCCCATACTTCACGCACGCCTCCCAAATGCGCTGACTGTAACGCACGTTCAACTCATCAAAGATCGCCTTGTTGAATTCCGTGGTGTCGGTGCGCGCACCCAAGTGGAAGATGAACTGGACCAGCTTCTCGTTCGCATCCAACCACGAGAAGAATTCCGTGCGTTCCACCCGGGCGGTGAGCTTCTTGCCCTCCAGGTTCGGGGCCTTATCACCGCGCGAGAAATCATCCACCACCACGATGTCCTGCCAGCCCTGCCGGAGCAACTCACCTACCAAGGCGCTACCGATGAATCCTGCTGCTCCGGTGACGATGATCATCTTCTTCTATCGTGGGTCCAAAGGTCTCACTTCGCGATGGCCAGATAGTTCGCGGTGCGGAAGACCTCCAATTCCGGTTGGTATTCCTTCAAGGGCCACAAGCCATTCGGAAGGATCCGATGGATGTGATACTGCGGGGACAGGAAGAGGAACAGGTCGCGGAAGAACACGCGCGAATCGATGTGATACTCGCCGAACTCGAACTGGATGATGTGTACCCTTCCTTCCTCGATCATCCGCTTGGCGCCCAAGAGCACGGCGAATTCATGGCCTTCGGTGTCCACCTTCAAGTAGTGGATGCGCTCGATCGCGTGCTCACTACAGAACGCATCCAACGTGCGCAGTTCGATGGATTCATGCACCAGTTCCCGTCCGTCGATCTCGAACGTAGCGGGGTGCAGGCTCGCGATCGGGCTACCGCTCGTCGGGGAATGCAGGGTAGCACTTCCAGCTGTATCACTGAACCCGAAGCGACGCAAACCCACTTGGCCACTCTGAAGTGCTACATCGACCTTCTGCTCGAATAATTGCGCGGCGACGCTCGATGGTTCGAAGGCATGAACACGCACCTTCGGACCGAACGCAGCGAGGGCAGCAAGGGTGAAATCGCCGCTGTTCGCGCCGACATCGAAGACCACTGGGCTGGGTTCCTGCTTGAGCAGTTCACTTGCGTGCTTCAACGCATGCAACTCTCCACTGGCGCCCACCTCTGCGCCACCCCAGTAATTCATCCCGATCTGTGCGAGGTGATGCATCTTGACGTACAGCGGTTGCAATGCGCGGATGCGTGCATAGCGTACCAGCCAGCGAGGGAGCATGGCCGCCAAGGTAGTTGGCAGGGGCAGGAGCAGGGACAAGTGATCGTCACGAGAGGCTCGCCTGATCTCTTCAATGAACGAGAGACGACAACTTGCATAGCCCGAACGCTTGCCCCTGCCCCTTCTTCTTGCTCTTGCTCCTGCTCCTGCTCCTGCTCCTGCATACTGCTCCTGCATTCACCCTTGTTACCTTGGCACTCCCTTACCAGGATCAATGTCCGTTGTCCACATCACCCGTCGTGAACGCTTCAGCGCCGCCCATAAGCTGGCTCGCCCGGATTGGAGCGCGGAGAAGAATCTTTCCACCTTCGGAAAATGTTCCAACCCGAACTGGCACGGACACAACTACGAACTGTGGGTAACCGTGAAGGGTGAGCCGAGCGCCGAGACCGGCTTTGTGGTGGATCTGAGCCGGGTTAGCGCGATCATGCACGAACGCGTGATCAACAAATTGGATCACAAGAACATCGACCTCGATGTGGACTTCATGAAAGGGCGCTTGAGCAGCACGGAGAACCTGGCCGTCGCGATATGGGAGCAATTGGCGGAACCCATGCATGCCTTGGGCTGTTCGCTTCATTGCGTGAAGCTACAGGAGACCGAGAACAACTTCGTTGAATACCATGGCGGCTAAGCGCGCTCCGAAGAAAAAGGCGTCCGGGAACGGCGAGCACGAGCCGCAAGGGGAAGGCTATTCGCGCGTGGATCTCTACGACGCCAAATTGGTGTCCCGCATCGGCGATCACTATTCCCACATCCTGAAGGCCATCGGCGAGGATCCCGAGCGCGAAGGCCTGCAGAAGACACCCGAGCGTGTGGCCAAGGCCATGCAATACCTCACTCATGGCTACGACCTCGACCCGGCGGCGATCCTGCGCAAGGCGCTCTTCAAGGAGAAGTACAGCCAGATGGTGGTGGTGAAGGACATCGAGGTGTACAGCCTCTGCGAGCACCACATGCTGCCCTTCTTCGGTAAGGCCCACGTCGCCTACATCCCCAACGGCCGTATCACCGGACTGAGCAAGATCCCCCGTGTGGTGGATGCCTTCGCCCGGCGTTTGCAAGTGCAGGAACGCCTCACGGTGCAGATCCGCGATTGCATCCACGATACACTGGAGCCGATGGGGGTCGCTGTGGTGATCGAAGCCGCTCACCTGTGCATGCAGATGCGCGGTATCCAGAAGCAGAACTCGGTGACCACCACATCCGCCTTCACCGGCATCTTCCTCAAGGACCCGCGCACACGCGAGGAGTTCTTCAAGCTCATCAGCGCAACACTTCATTGAGTACGGGCGCGATCCCGGGTCATGCCCGGGATGACAGCGCCCCAACACCAACTAGCATGGAACAGAACCAATTCCCCACGCAACCCACCACGATCTACGGCCCGGATGCCACCAACAGCACGCGCACCTTCCTCAGCAGCGTGTTCAGCTACATGGCCATGGCTCTGGTCATCAGCGGCGTCATGGCCTGGTGGTTCGGCACCGATGAAGGCATGAGCACGTGGTTGCGCACACCCGGTGCGAATGGACTTGGCTTCCATCCCACCGGCCTCGGTTATGTGGTGATGTTCGCGCCCTTGATCCTGGTCTTCGTCATGGCCGGCATGGTGGAGCGCCTCAGCAGCACGGTGATGCTCGGCGTCTTCCTGCTCTACTCCGCGCTCACGGGCATGAGCCTGTCGAGCATCTTCATCATCTACCAACTGGGGAGCATCTTCTCGGTCTTCTTCATGGCTGCGGGCATCTTCGCCATCATGGCGGTCGCGGGCTATACCACCAAGACCGACCTGACGAAGTTGGGCAGCTTGCTCTTCATCGGGTTGATCGGGATCATCATCGCCTCGGTCATCAACATGTTCATCGGCAGCAGCACCATGGACTATGTGGTGAGCATCCTCGGCGTCGTCATCTTCACCGGCCTCACCGCCTACGACATGCAGAAGCTCAAGCGCATGGGTGAGCAAGTGGTGAACGGCACGGAGACCGCACAGAAGATGGCGCTCATGGGCGCACTCAGCCTCTACCTCGATTTCATCAACCTCTTCCTCATGCTCCTTCGCCTCTTTGGGAGGAGGGATTGAAGAGAACGTTGTTCGTTGTCCGTGTGGAACGTTGGCCCACGAACAACGAACAACGAGCAACACGAACAACGAACAACTAGCAACACGAACAACGAACAACACGAACAACCTCCCCCCATGACCGCTTACGTATTCCCCGGACAAGGCAGCCAGTTCCCCGGCATGGGCAAGGACCTCTACGATGCCGATAGCAACGCGCGCATCTGGTTCGAACACGCCAACGACCTGCTCGGCTTCAACCTCACGAACATCATGTTCAGCGGTAGCGAGGCCGACCTGAAACAGACCAACGTGACGCAGCCCGCCATCTTCCTGCACAGCGTGGTGAAGGCGAAGGTGATGGGCGATGCATTCAAGCCTGCGATGGTCGCTGGGCATTCACTCGGTGAGTTCAGCGCGTTGGTCGCTGCCGGTGCGATGGAGTTCGCGGATGGTTTGAAACTGGTGGCCGCGCGCGCGAACGCGATGCAGAAGGCCTGCGAACTGCAACCGGGCACCATGGCCGCGATCCTCGCCATGGAAGATGGCAAGGTGGAGGAGATCTGCAAGACCATCCCCGGTGTGGTGGTGCCCGCGAACTACAACTGCCCCGGCCAACTCGTCATCAGCGGAACCGTGGAAGCGGTGAACGCCGCCTGCGAAGCATTGAAGGCTGCCGGTGCGAAACGCGCGTTGGTGCTGCCGGTCGGTGGCGCCTTCCACAGCCCGCTCATGGAACCCGCGCGTGCCGAGCTCGCCACCGCGATCCAGTTCACACCGATCGTGAATCCCCGCTGCGCCATCTACCAGAACGTGGACGCCCGGCCCCACACCGAACCGGCGCGCATCAAAGCGAACCTGATCGCGCAGCTCACCGCACCCGTGCGCTGGACGCAGACCATGCAGAACATGCTCACCAACGGTGCAAACAAGGTGGTGGAAGTAGGCCCCGGTAATGTGCTGCAAGGACTCTTCAAGAAAGTGAGCAAGGAGGTGGAGACGGTGGCGGGGTGAGACCGATGGCACGCAAGGTCCTGATCTGGTGTGGTTCGGCGATCCTGCCTATACTCTTCCTGAATTGTGCATTGCGCCCTGGCTGCGCTTTCAACTTCATACCCTTCGGCATTCATGAAGCGCTGCTTCGGGGAACAATTGACGAGGGCATCTTCATCATAACCTTCGACATCGCGTTTGCTGTTGTCCTCTTCTTTGGAACGAGTTGGCTGCTACGAAGAGGTCTATCCTCCGCTTCATACACCCCGCATTTATAAGGAACCGGCAACTCACGATCCCGCATTCATCAACCTCCCGCTCGTGATCCGCTTACCGCTAAAGTGCAGCAAGGGCGGTTCACCCCTTCATCCTCGTCGGGTCTCTTCGCGAGTCGAAGATGTCATACACCACGATCACCTCGTCATCGATACGGTAGATGATCATGAATTCCTTGACCACCAGTCGTCGGTAGCCCTTGTTCGACCATTCCAGTTCCGGTTCGAACTGACCACCACCCGGATTGTCGGCCAGCCACTTGATCCGCTGTCGGATCAAACGCTCCATGGCAAGCAGATAGCGTTGATCGTAATACCGGGAGAGGTATTGAAGCGAACGCCTCAAGCTGTCATTCGCTTGGGCAAGAACGAGGACCTTCACGTGTGCTTCTTTGGCTTCGCCGCTTTCACATAGAGCGAATCGATGAACTGCTCCATGTCCTTCCCGAACTCTTCCAAGGTCTGGGATCGACCTGCCTTGTAGTCCTCTTCGGCACGCATGACCCGTTGCACCATGTCACTTTGAAAGGCTACCCCACGTGTCCGGCGCTGCAAGACATTGTTCACCAGATCAAGAACCGCAGGTTCCCGTTCCGATTCGATCAGTTTCTTGAGCAGCGCTTTCTTACTGGCAGCGGTCATGGTGCATCTTTCCCCAAATGTAAGACCCGATGATCCGTGCGTCATAGGCCTGCATTCATCAACTTCCAACTCGTCATGTCCCCATACAGGTAGGTGGTGCGAAGGCTCTTCCATGGCCCCTGCGACATGCCTGATGCATCAGATAAGCGGCGGCGCTCGTTCTTCCCGCAATTCCGTTCCGCGAACGATCGGAGGTGCAGCCATTCCACCCCAAGGGGCGTCCGCATTCATGCAATGGGTTCAACGTTCTTGCGGAGGGCCTCAGCATTCTTGCAGAGGGGTTCAGCATTCTTGCGGAGGGGTTCAACGTTCTTGCGGAGGGCCTCAGCATTCTTGCAGAGGGGTTCAGCATTCTTGCGGAGGGGTTCAACGTTCTTGCGGAGGGGTTCAGCATTCTTGCAGAGGGGTTCAGCATTCTTGCGGAGGGCCTCAGCATTCTTGCAGCGGGGTTCGTCATTCTTGCAGCGGGGTTCATCATTCTTGCGGAGGGCCTCAGCATTCTTACGGCGGGCCTCACCGAACTCGCAGAGGCCATCACCCAACCGCCTGAGCGATCCATCGGACAATGCCGATGCCCGGCCCGTCCACCTTCAAAGCCCACGGAACCAGTGGCTCATGTGCCCAAAACCGCCACATCCACGGAGGGATCACAACCCTGCGTTCATCAACTTGCCGCCCGCTATCAGCTTCTGCAAGCACGGCCGTGCGAGCGTGTGCGATCGCTTCCACATGGCCCTCGCTGTGGCGATCAGGTCGATCCGCGTTCTACAACTCAACGATCTTCCCGTACGTCTCCGGCCGCCTATCCCGGAAGAACTGCCACGTACTCCTTACTTCCTCGATCATGTCCAGATCGAACTCCGCGACGAGTAATTCATCGTCATCGCGCGAGGCTTGTGCGAAGATCTGGCCACGTGGATCCACGAAGTAGCTCTGTCCATAGAACTTGCCGAGGTTCCACGGTTTCTCCTCGCCCACGCGATTGATGCAGCCCATGAAGTAGCCGTTCGCTGCGGCGTGCGCGGGTTGCTCCAGCTTCCACAGGTACTCGCTCAAACCCGCGACTGTTGCCGAAGGATTGTAGACGATCTCCGCGCCGTTCAGCCCGAGGCAGCGCGCGCCATCCGGGAAGTGGCGGTCGTAGCAGATGTACACGCCCACCTTGGCGTACTTCGTTTGGAAGACCGGATAGCCGAGGTTGCCAGGTTTGAAGAAGAACTTTTCCCAGAAGCCGCTCGTGTGCGGGATGTGGTTCTTGCGATACTTGCCGAGGTAGGTCCCGTCGGCATCGATCACCGCAGCCGTGTTGTACAGCACACCGGCCTGCTCCTTCTCGTAGATCGGAACAATGATCACCATGTTGTACTTCTTGGCATACTTCGCCATCAGTTCCGTGGTGGGGCCGGGCACACTCTCCGCGCTCTCATACCACTTGCGGTCCTGGCCGGGGCAGAAGTAGGGCGTGTTGAAGATCTCCTGCAAACACAGGATCTGCACGCCTTCCTTGCCCGCCTTCTCGATCAGCGGGATGTGCTTCTGCACCATGGCATCGATGATCTCCGGAATGGTGCCTTCGCCCTCCGTCATCGGAAGGCTCATTTGGATAAGGCCGCTTTTGATCTTTCTAGGCATGGGGTACGATTGGAACGCTGATGACACTGAAAGAGTGGATCAGCGCGGATTTGAATTGGTGAAGACTTTCCGTTTGACTTGAGGCTTGGTTCCGAAGTTGAGCAGAAGGCCGACTTCGATGCGTGTTGCTTTGAGGTAGTTGATCAATTGGTACTCGTGCTCTTTGCAGATGGTCTCGGCGGCTTTCAACTCCACGATCACGCGATCTTCGACCAGTAGATCAGCAAAGTACTGCCCGACTTCTTGTCCTTGATAGGAGACGACGATCGGACTCTGCCTTACGACCGCGATTTCCATCTCTTGCAATTCCAGGAACAGGGCGTTCTCATAGACCTTCTCCAAGAAGCCATACCCCAAGGTGTTGTACACCGCATAGAAGGCCTTGATGATCCTTTCGGTCAACTCGCTATGCAAGTACTCCTCCTCCATCCCTTGCTCTTTCAGATCAGTGTAGATCCCTGTTTTCAGTGTCATCTGCGTTCCATGCATTCAAAGCATTCCACTCACCTTGTTCCGCTTCACGAACTGCCCGTAGCCCTTCTTGATCTTCACCTCGCCCTTGTCGATGGCGACCTGACCGCGCAGGATCACGGTCTTCACCTTGCCGGTGAGCTGCATGCCCTCGTAGGCGCTGTAGTCCACGTTCATGTGGTGGGTCTTGGCGCTGAGCGTGTGCTTCTCGTTCGGGTCGAGCAGGATGATGTCCGCGTCGCTGCCGATGCCGATGGTGCCTTTGCGCGGGAACATGCCGAAGATCTTCGCAGGATTGGTGGCGGTGAGTTCCACGAACTTGTTCAGCGTGATCCGCTTCTGGTGTACGCCTTCGCTGAAGAGCAGTTCCATGCGGTGCTCGATGGCCGGGTGACCGTTGGGGATCTTGGAAAAATCGTCCTTGCCCATCGCCTTCTGCTCCAGCATGAAGGGGCAGTGATCGGTGGCAACCACTTGCACCGTGCCCTGATCGATCGCACCCCACAGCGCGGCGATGTCCTTCTTCTCGCGTAGCGGCGGGCTCATCACCCACTTGGCGCCGTCGGGCTTTTCGTAGAGCGACGCATCGAGCAGCAGGTACTGGATGCAGGTCTCGGCGAGTACGCGCTGGTTGCGGCGGGCGGCATCGCGCACGTGGTTCAACGCGCCTTCGCAGGTCATGTGTACGATGTACGCGGGCACGCCGGTGTGCCAGGCCATGTCGGCGAAGCGGCCGCTGGCCTCGGCCTCGGTGATCTCGGGTTGCGAGAGATAGTGATAGAGCGGTGAGAGCTTGCCTTCACTGCGATGCTTCTGCACCAGGAAGTCGATCATGTCGCCGTTGGTGGCGTGAACAGTGACCATGCCGCCGTGTTCCTTCACCTCGTTCATCAGGCCCACCATCTGGCGGTCGTCGATCATCAGCGCGCCCTTGTACGCCATGAAGGTCTTGAAGCTCGTAATGCCTTCCTGCTCGATCATCTCCTTCACCTCCTTCTTCGTATCGTCGTTGAAATCGGTGACGGCCATGTGCCAGCTGAGGTCGCCGAAGAGGTTGCCGTTCATGCGGCCCTGCCATTGCTCCAGCGCGTGGCGCAGGCTCTTGCCTTGTGTTTGCAGGATGAAGTCGATCACCGTGGTGGTACCGCCGTGCAGCGCAGCGCGCGTGCCGGTCTCGTAATTGTCGCTGCTGAAGGTGCCCATGAAGGGCATGTCCAAATGCACATGCGGGTCGATGCCGCCGGGCATCACGAACATTCCCTTCGCGTCGATCACCTCGGCGCCCGGCGCGTGCAGATCGTGGCCGATGGCCTTTACGTGTTCGCCTTCGATGAGGACATCCGCGCGATGCAGATCGGCGGCGGTGACGACGATTCCGTTGGTGATCAGCAAGCTCATAATGCAGGTAGTTGTGCTACGTTGAATGCTCCAAGATATACGCGTGAACTCGTCACCGGTTCTTCTGCGCAAAGCGGTAAGGTTGCGGAAGGTGATCCGGACTCTTACGGCCCCGACAACGCTTAGCGATCCGGGGACTGCTCACTTCTTTCGCTCGCGAATGAGCCCGATCAGATTCTGTAGCAGGATGCCCATGATCATCCCGGTCGCTAATAGGGATACCACATGCACAGTGCGAACGCCATCGGAGTTCTGGATCCGGCTGAAGCTGGCCGATGCAAGGATCAGAAGCATTGCCGGAAGAATGATCTTGCGCGCGCGTGACTTGCGATCCATGGTGATGGCTTTGGCCGAAAGCTAACCGAAGATCACAACCACTTGTTCCGCTTGAAGTACACCAGCATACCCACCGCCACGGAGATCATGATCCCCCACATCACGTAATAGCTGTACCTGAAGTGCAGCTCGGGTAGCACGTCGAAGTTGGTGCCGTAGATGCCGGCGATGAACGTGAGCGGGATGAAGATCACGGAGAAGACCGTGAGGAACTTCATGATGTCGTTCAGCTTGCTGCTGATGGTGGTGTGGTAGATCGTAAGCTGGTCCGAGAGGATCTCGCGGTAATTACTCGTCGCTTCCGCGGCTTGGTTGATGTTGTCCACCAGCTCGCGGAAGTGTACGGCGTTCTTCTCCTCATCGATGAATTCGGAGTCGAGTTTGGAAAGGTTCAGGATCACCTCCCTCGCCGGAAGGATGTTCTTGCGCAGGTTGTTGAGTTCACGCTTGTACGCGTTGATCTCCTCGATCACGGTCTTGCTGGGATCCTCTAGCAGTCCGTCCTCGAGGTCCTCGATCTTGTCGCCGAGCTTCCCGATGATGTAGATGTAGTTGTCCACGACGATGTCGAGCAGCGCGAACATGAGGTAGTCCGGTCCCGAGCCACGGATACGCTTCTTCTGCGCACGGATGCGTTCGCGTACCGGGTTGAAGACGTCGCCCATTTCCTCTTGGAAGGAGATGAGCATGTGCTCGGTAACGACCAGGCTCAGATGTTCCACCTTCAATTCCTCCGAGGCATCCTCCTCACGCAGCATCTTGATGGAGACGAAGAGACAATTGGCGTACTCCGCGATCTTCGGACGGGAGCGTGTGTTCATCGCATCGGCGAGGATCAACGTCTCGAAGCCGAGTCCTCGGGCGATCGCTTCCATCGTCTTCGCGTCGTGTACACCGTCCACGTTCAGCCAGCTCACGGTCGGACTGTCCTTCAAGGCAAGGACGTCATCCACCGAGTCGAGTTCCCGCTCTTGCAAGGTTTCCGGACCGTAGTCGATCAAGCGGAGGTGTACGCGATCGGTCCGCTTCTCCCCCCTGAAGTGGAGTTGGTACGGCGACATGCCGATCTCGTTCTTCTCTTTCAGATCAGGTGGGACCATTGCGCTTGGGGTTGACGGCGGTGTGCAGTGATGCGAGTCAAAGTAACGGCCTGTTCAACAAGGTGATCAGCGATGGTCCGGTCAGGCGCGAGGGGCTACCATGCCAACCTTTCGGGCGCTCATCATCCAGTACACGCCGAAGGCCACCGCGAATCCGCTGAACCACGATAGCTGGTAGAGCACTTCCAGCGGCTTCACCCAATAACCGACCAAGGCGACGAGCACACCCGCAATGAGTGCGATCAGGCCAGCTTTGCTCACGCCTTTGTGGGGACCGTTCACGTCGAAGAGATCCTCGATCACTAGCGTCCGTTCGCGCACCACGAAGTAGTCGCAGAGCAGGATGCCGAGCACCGGGCCGAGCAAGCCGCTGACGAAGATGAGGATGCCGCTGATCTCATCCATCAGCCACCACGGACAGATCACGATACCGATGATCCCCGCGATCACGCCGCCCACGCGGAAGCTGATCTTTTTCGGGAAGAGGTTACTGAATGCGTTCGCCGGTGCGATCACGTTAGCGGCGATGTTCGTGCTCAGTGTTGCGATGAGCATGGCCACCTGCGCGAAGATCACCACGGCAGGGCTCTTGAACTTGCTCACGAGCGACACTGGATCCCACGGCGCGTCCTCGGCGATAAGCACATCCTTGAAGGCCACCACGGCCGCGCTGGTGACGAAGATGCCGACGAACGAATAGAAGAGCATCGTGCCCGGCAGTCCGATGAATTGGCCCGCGAGCTGGTCCTTCTGCGTCTTCGCGTAGCGCGTGATGTCCGAGATGCTGATGGACATGGTGGCCCAGAAGCCGACCATGGCCGTGAACCACATGAGGTATTGCCAGAATATGTTCGTGCCTTCTGTTGACGTGGTCGCCTTCACATCAAGCTTGGTGGACTCATGACCTTCGGCACCCTTGAACTGCACTTGCACGAATTCCTCCATGCCGACATGTACCGTGGTCATACGCTCCGCGATGGGTGTCCATTCACCGCTTGCTTGTGCCTCGCGCTGGATCGGATGGACCAGTCGGAAATGTGTAGCCTTCGGCGTGCCGTCGGATTTCAACAAGGGCGAAAGTCCGAGCGTTCTACCGGGTGCATCGGCGTATGGAAGCACCGTGACCGTTCCTTGCTGCAACTGCTTCCCCTGCTCCAATGCATTCATGAAACCACCAGCGTTCTTCGCACCCCAGCCAATGAGCAGCAGCCCGATGACGATCAGGATCGGTGCCGCCCAGGTCTCCAGCCACTTGATGCTCTCGGTGCCTTTCCAGATGAAGTAGATGTTGATCAGCCAGAACACGCCGAAGGCCAAGAACTTCCCGACGCTTAGCGCCACTTCACCTTCTGCACCCGTCGCAGCGTTCCAGATGGAATAGATGGCGAGACCACCGATCCAGGTCTGCACACCGAACCAGCCGCACGCCACGATCGCGCGCACGATGCTGGGGATGTGAATGCCCACCGTGCCGAAGGCTGCGCGCCCTTGCACGGGGAACGGGATCCCATACTTCACGCCCGCATGGCCGTTGAGCACCATGGGAACGGTGATTACCAGATTGGCGAGCCCGATGATCGTGAGCGCCGCCTGCCAACTCAAACCTGCGCGCATCATGTACGATGCGAGCAGATAGGTCGGTATGCACACCGCCATGCCTACCCACAACGCGGCGAGGTTCCACTTTGTCCACGTGCGCTTGCTGACAGGGATGGGCGCGAGGTCCTCGCTGTAGAGCGATGAGGAACGGATGCCTTCCGGTAGTCCGTGCTCTTCCATTCGGATCAGCTCTTCGTCGCTGCTGCCACCATGTTCTTGCTGCCGATGTAGAGCGGACAACGCTGGTGGAGTTCCGTGGGTTTGAGGTCGAGGATGCGCCTGGTCCCGTCCGTCGCCGTGCCTCCGGCTTGCTCCACCAACATCGCCAAAGGATTCGCTTCGTAGAGCAAGCGGAGTTTCCCGTTCGGGGCCTTGGCCGTCCCGGGGTACATGTAGATGCCGCCCTTCAGGAGATTGCGGTGGAAGTCGGCGACGAGACTGCCGATGTAGCGTGCGCTCATCCGCTTCTTTTTGCAGTCGTCGATGTAGCTGCGCACGCCGTCGCTGAAGTCGAGGTAGTTGCCCTCGTTCACCGAATAGATGGTGCCTTCGGCGGGCGTGGTCATCTGCGGATGGCTCAAACAAAAGGTGCCGATGCTCGAGTCGAGGGTAAAACCGTTCACACCGTGACCGGTGCTGTACACCAGCATCGTACTGCTGCCATACACGATGTATCCGGCCGCGATCTGCTTGCTGCCGGGTTGCAGGAAATCCTCCAGCGTCGCTTTTGGTCCGGTGCTCACGCGAGGGTAAATGCTGAAGATCGTGCCGATGCTCACGTTCACGTCGATGTTGCTGCTGCCATCGAGCGGATCCATAGTCACCACGTACTTACCGCCGTTGTCGAAGTGAACGATGTCGTCATTCTCCTCACTGGCTACGGCGCAGACGGCTCCTTGTGTCCGCATCATGCGAATGAAAAGATCATTGGCATATACATCCAACTTCTGTTGTTGCTCGCCCTGCACGTTCTCGTTCCCTGCGGCGCCAAGGATATCCGCCAAGAGCCCGGCCTTGTTTGCCTCACGGCTCACGATCTTGGCCGCTAAGCGGAAGGCCGTGAGCAATTGGCTCAGATCACCCGTGGCACCGGGGAACTCGCCTTGGCGTTCAACAATGAATTCGGAAAGCGTCTTGATCTCGGACATGCGGTGATGGACTGATGAACCTGTGCGTCCGACAAAGATGCGGTGCTGCTTTCTTTGTACACGATGGAAGTAACGATCAGAAGGGCCGAAGAGCGCGACGTACCGGACATCCTCCGGTTGGTGCGGGAACTCGCCACCTTCGAGCGCGAGCCGGATGCGGTATCGGTGACCGAGGCCGAGATGGTCGACGCGGGGTTCGGGAAAAAGCCTGTCTGGTGGGGCTGGGTGGCGGAGGATGCTTCGGGCATCGTCGGCATCGCGATCTGCTACGAGCGCTACTCCACATGGAGGGGCCGAGTGGGCTATTTGGAAGACATTATTGTGACCGAAGCAGCGAGAGGGCAAGGGGTCGGTGAGCGTTTGTTCCGGGAATGCGCTGCGGATGCCGTGGAGCGCGGCTATCATCACCTCACTTGGCAGGTATTGGACTGGAATGAAGGCGCCATACGCTTTTATGATCGTCTGGGTGCGCAGATGGATGGTCAATGGGTGAATGGAAAGTTGGATCGCGATCAGCTCATGAAGATCTCCGGTCAATGAAAGTCTTCAAGTTCGGAGGTGCCAGTGTGAAGGATGCCGCTGGCGTACGCAATGTTGCCGAGGTGCTCAAGCATTTCGCGTTGGATGATCTGGTGATCGTGGTGAGTGCCATGGGCAAGACCACCAATGCGTTGGAGGAGATCGTGTGGGCGTTCAGTGATGGACGTGGAGTAGGAGAGAAGGTCGATGCGTTGGAACGGTCCCACGCGGCGATCCTGGCCGAAGTGGCTCCGGGCGATGAGGAAGCTACTCGGGCGTTGGGTGCGCACTTCGAAGCATTGCGCGCCATGCTACACCAACGGACGACGCATGTGGATCGCGATTACGACCGCATCGTATCGCAAGGAGAATTGTGGAGCACACTCATCGTCAGCGCGCATTTGCATCACGCAGGGATCCCCAACATGTGGATCGATGCACGTACGATCGTTCGCACCGACGCCAGCCACCGCAGCGCGCGGGTCGATTGGACCACGAGTGAGAAGCGTGCATCAACCTTGTTGAGCGAAGTCTCCGGGAACCCCAAGCGCATCGTCACCCAAGGCTTCATCGGGTTCTCTTCGGAAGGGGAGACCACCACATTGGGCCGCGAGGGCTCGGATTTCAGTGCGGCGATCTTCGCCTACTTGCTCGATGCGGAGAGCGTGACGATCTGGAAGGATGTGCCGGGCATGTTCAACGCGGATCCGAACCGGTTCCCGGATACGCGCTTACTCTCGCACATCAGCTACCGTGAAGCGATCGAGCTGAGCTATTTCGGCGCGAGCGTGATCCACCCGCGCACCTTGCAGCCGCTACAGAAGAAGAATATCCCGCTCTATGTGCGCTCGTTCGCGGAATTGAATGCGCCGGGCAGTACGATCGACGCACGCAGCGAGAACGACTCGCTGATCCCATCCTTCATCGTGAAGCCGAAGCAATTGCTCATCAGCATCACGCCACGTGATCTCGGCTTCATCGTGGAAGAGAACCTCAGTGGGATCTTCTCCTTGTTCGCATTGCGGAATGTGCGCATCGACCTGATGCAGAACAGCGCCGTGGCCTTTAGCGTGGCGGTGGACGATACGCCGTGTTCACGTCAGTTGATCGAGGAACTCGGAAGTGAATACGAGGTGCGGTACAACGACGGTTGCGAACTGCTCACCGTGCGGCACTACGATGAGGCAACGCTCGAACGGCTCACGAAAGGCAAGGAGATCCTGATCGAACAGCGCAGCCGGGTCACCGCGCGTTTCGTGTTGAAGTAGGTCACGATCGGCGCGATAGCTTCGCCCCATGCGCCCGTACTCCGTACTCCTGGCCATCCTGCTCATGGTGCCGACCGTCGCACAGAACCGTTCGCGGTCCAGGATCGTGTCCGACAGCCTGAAGGTGGTCATTGCCGACCTCCATGCGCAGATCGAACGGGCGGATTCCATGCATCATGTGAAAGATGGCATTGATCACCGAGCGCATCTGGCCGTATTGGTCAAGCCGAAGGAAGCGATGCGATTGGCGCGTGAGGCGGTAGCGATGGCGGATGGCGCGGGTCCGGTGGAGGACGCAATGGCGGCACGAGAGTTACTGGCGGCGCAGTTGTATCGTACTGGTGATCATCGGCATGCGTTCGAGGAAGCCAGCACTGTGATGCGAATGCGGAACGAGTTGATGAACGATAGAGCGCTGGAGAGCGCGCTTGTTCTTGAGCGAGCGGTGACACGTTCAAGGGCGGAGCAGGACAGCCTTCGTTCAACCATGCAACAACGCGTGGATGAAGCCATAGGACGCGAGGGCCATATGGAAGCTGCGGCCGAGCGCTGGATGTTCTTCGCACTCGGAGTCGCGTTGCTCGCCGTCGTGTTGATCGCGATCCTGCTGGTCTCTTCGGATCGAAGGACGAAGCTCTTCCGCCAGGAGATGGATGTGGTGCGTGCCGAAGTCGCGGAGCTGCGCAAACCGAAGAACACCTACCGACAACCGGAGGTGGTACCCTCGTCTCCTATCCCCTCGCCGAACGCGGCACCTCAACCCGCTTCGCTACGCCTACCGGCCGATGAAACGCTCCGGGTGATGTTCCTGCGCACCGCACCTGAACGTTTGCGCACTTTCCGTGAAGCGTATGCACGTGGCGGCGATCTCGAGAAAGCGGTGTGGGTGGTGCATACGTTGAAGCCTTTGCTCGTGGGTGTCGATGCGGATCATTTCACCGGTATCTGCGCGCGTTTGGTGGCGCCGGAAGCAGCCGGAACCGCCGCATGGGAAAGTGATGCGAATGCGCTCTGCGCGGACATCGATGCGCTCATCGCGCAGGGCTAGTCGCCGTCCAGGATCGCGATCACACGATCCGGATAGTCGCTGATGATCCCATCGACACCGAGGTGGATCATTGCGTTGATGTCCTTCGGGTCGTTCACCGTCCACACGATCACTTCCATCCCCAGCGCATGCAATGCCTTCACGGCTTGTACATCGATCCGATCGGCGCGTGGGCTGTAGATCTCCGGCTGGTAGGAAAGGGATGCGAGGTTCGCCTTCCAGTCCTTGGCATTGTCCACAAGCAAGGCTGTCCGGATGTACTCGCGTTCCTTGTGAACCACTTCGAGAATGGCGGGGTCGAAGGATTGGATGATGCAGCGCTCCGCGATCCCGAGCGAATCAATGGTCTCCAATACGAGTATAGCGAAGATCGCAGGCGCGGGTTGGTAGGTTCCGTATAGCGCGGGATCGCTCTTGATCTCGATATTGAACCCCGGTGCGGGAACGCTGCTGAGCATGGCGTGTTCGTCCACCAACTCGATCAGTTCGCGCAGGGTCGGTTTGTGTGCGGTCTCTAGCTCTTGTCCGGGGAAAGCAGGATCGACCATCGATCCGCAATCAAAGGCCTGGATCTCCGGCACGCTCATGCGGAATAGGTTGAAGGAGCGCTCCTCTTCTGCGGTGAAGCGGGTACCGTCCGGTCGCTGGCAGATCGCATGGTTCATCCACGGCTCATGGGAGATCACCACTTGCCCATCACCGCTGATCACCACATCCATCTCCAAATAGTCCACACCGAGTTCGGTGGCCTTCAGGAAGGCGGGCATGCTGTTCTCGGGCAAGAGTCCGCGGCAACCGCGGTGGCCATGGACTTCGGGGCGTGGGTGGGGCATCGTGCAAGCAGGGATCAGGACGATGGCGAGGAGCGCCGTGCTGAGAGTGGATCGATCAAGCGCCATTCGGGAAAGCATCCAATATTTTTTGAGCCAGTATACGCGCCATGCCTTGGTGGCCTTCATGCGTAACACCCGCCACGTGCGGGGTCAACAACACGCGCGGATGACCGAAGAGCCGTTGCTGTGTGGCGGGTTCCTGCGTCGGGTCGATCCCGCTCAGGTCCTCGCGTTCGAATTCAAGTACGTCCAATCCGGCTGCGATCACACGGCCATGATCGATCGCGTCGAGCAGCGCTGCCGTATGTACCACAGCACCGCGTGAAGTGTTCAGGAACCACACCGGTTTGCCGAGACGAAGGAAGAAGTCGCGATCAACATAATGATGCGTCTCGCTGTTCAATGGAAGATGCAAACTGATCACGTCGCTGCTGCGTAGCACTTGCTCCAGCGAAGCCTCCTTGATCCCCGCCCGCTCGAAGCCGCTGCGGTATTTGTCGTAGGCGAGGATCCGCACACCGAAGCCGCGCAGCTTTTCCGCGAACGCGCTTCCCATCTGCCCGTAGCCGATGATGCCGACGGACTTGCCGCGCAGATCGGTCCCGCGATTCTCCTCCCGCAACCATAGTCCGGCGTGTACTTGGCCGTTCGCGCGCACAAGGGCTTTCATCAGGCCAAGGAGGAGCATCACACACGTTTCCCCCACCCCATCGCGGTTCCCTTCAGGAGAATTGAACACGCGGATCCCCTGCTTCCGGCAGAAGGCCACATCGATGTTCTCCAGACCCGATCCGGCTCGCGCGACGAAGCGAAGCGCACCCGCTTTGCCAAGCAGGTCGGCATCCAGTTTCCGGCTGCGCACAACAACACCCTGCACATCGCCAAGAACTTTACCCAGTTCCTGCTCGCTGGCCATGTACAAAGCTTCCACATCGTGTCCGGCCGCTACGAGTTTCTCGGCGAGGACCGGATGCACCTTTTCGAGAATGGCGATGCGCATACTCATTGGAAGAGGCCGTACATCAAGTGCCCCAGCGTGAAATAGGTGAGTAGTCCGAAAATGTCGTTGAGCGTGGTGACGAACGGCCCGGTGGCCAGCGCCGGATCCACTTTCAGTTTGTCCAGGGCCAGCGGAATGAGGGTGCCGAAGATCGCTGCGGTGAGGATCACCGTGAAGAGCGCAAGGCTCACGGTGTATGTGAGTGCTTGGGACTGGTGGAGCGCGAGATTCAATCCGAAGATCAACAGGCCGCAGACCAATGCCGTGACCACCGCGACGCGGATCTCCTTCCACAACCGTGAAAGAACGTTCACCCCTTCCAGCATGCCCGAGGCAAGGCCTTGTACCACGATCGCGCTGCTTTGGATCCCGACGTTCCCGGCGGTCGCTGCGATCAAGGGCATGAAGAAAGCCATCTTCGGATCGATCCTCAATTCATCCTCGAAACGCGCGATGATCTGCGAGGAAAGGATCCCCCCCGCTAGGCCGATCAACAACCAGGGGAGCCGCGCACGGATCTGAACGAGCGGGCTGTCCGTTGCGTCCACATCCTCGCTGATACCGCTGGCAAGCTGGTAGTCCTCCTCGGCCTCCTCGGTCATCACGTCCATCACGTCATCGAAGGTGATGCGACCGACCAGGCGGTTCTCCTTATCCACTACCGGAAGCACCACCACGTCATACTTCTTCATCAGCTTCACCACTTCCTCCACGTCGGTGTCCACATTCACCGAAACGACATTGGTATCGCAGATGTCCTTGATGACCGACCGTATGCTCTTCGCGCTGAAAAGCAGGTCTTGGAACCGGAGGATCCCGTGCAGCCGCTCTTCCTTGTCCACCACGTAGATGGTGTAGATGTGGTCCAGGTCCTGCGCTTGCTGGCGCATGTCGACGATCGCACGGCCCACGGAATCATCGGCGTGTACGCTGATGAGTTCCTTGGCCATCAACGCGCCGGCCGTCCCCTCCGGGTACGTGAGCAGTTCTTGGATATCCTCCCGTTGCTCCGCATCGTCGATCAGCGCGATCACCTCGCGTTGCTTGTCCTCCGGCATGTCCGCCATCAGGTCGGCGGCGTCATCGCTATCGATGTGCCCGACGTCCTCGGCGATCTCACGGCTGGTTAGCGAGGCCAGTAGGTCCTCACGCCGGTCCTCCTCCAGTTCCACCAGCACCTCAGCGGATTCCTCTTGGCCGAGCAGGCGGTACACGTACACAGCCTCCTCCAACGGGAGGCGGTCGATCAGACGTCCGATATCCGAAGCGTGCAGCTCGTTCAGCAGCGCTAGGACCGCGCTATCGCGCCCTTCGGCCACATCCGCGTAGATGCGTGCCAGTACCGGTTTCGTGAGCTCGAAGGACATGCGGGAGGGTGTGCATCCGACCCTTCTGAAAGGGCGGTCGAAGCTACGAAGCCAAGCGCGGCGAAGGCCTGTGGAAATGCGAGGACAGGTACCGGGGGAACGACGTCCAACGACACCCTAACGAGCCTCGGAAGCGGCGATGGTGAGCGCGATGAAATCGTCGACGCTCAATTGCTCGGCACGTTTTCCGGCGAATGCTTCCGGAACCCGGCCACTGAGTTCGGGAAGGCTCTTCAGGGCATTGTGCAGCGTCTTGCGTCGTTGGTTGAAGGCGGTCTTCACGACGCGGAAGAAAAGGATCTCGTCACACGCTAGTTGTTGCACGTTGTTGCGTTGCATGCGGATCACTGCGCTCCGGACTTTCGGCGGTGGAATGAAGGCGTCGGGTTCCACGATGAACAACATTTCCATGGTGAACCACGCTTGCGCGATCACACTGCTGATCCCATAGGTCTTGCTACCCGGCCCGGCGCACAACCGATCCGCGACCTCTTTCTGGAACATGCCCACGAGTTCCACGGCGCGGTCGCGATGCTCGATCACCTTGAAGACGATCTGCGTGCTGATGTTGTACGGGAAGTTGCCGATCACCGCGAAAGGCCCGGTGGTGATACGATCCGGATCCATCCGCAGGAAATCACCCTGCACCACTTTCAATCCCGGGTAGTGCGCGTTGAGGTAGGCGATCGAATCAGTGTCCACCTCAAAGCAGGTCAGGTCGAATTCCGTTCGCTTGATCAAGTGCTTCGTTAGTGCACCGGTCCCTGGCCCGACCTCGATCAGTTGCGTATACCCACCGTGGCGGGTCAAGCTCGCAGCGATCCGCTCCGCGATGCTTTCCTCCTTCAGGAAATGCTGGCCGAGGAACTTCTTCGCACGAACGTCGCTCATGTCGGATCCACCACTTGCAGCAAGGTGCGGAACGCGGTGAAGCGACCGCCGAAGCGGTCGTTGGCTTCGGCTTGGAGGCGATGCGCGTGTTCGTCGCGATAGCGCTCGTAGTGAGCCATATCCGGTGCGGTGTACTGGATGGCGTAGGTGATGCCCCCTTCGTCATTGGCCAGCACCTTCAGCATGCGGTGCTGTACGAACAAGGCGGTGGCCATTACGCGCGGAATATGCTCTTCCTGCATCCACGCCAACCACGCGTCGTGTGCATCGTGATCGATGTTCACCGTGACGTTGTACACGATCATGGCTGTGGGCTTGGAGGCCGCTGTTCCGGTGGTGCGTTGGGTGCATCACCGTGCAACTTGCGATACTGTTCGCGCGCTTCGGGAACGAAGATGCTTTTTGTTTGTTCGAAGAGAAGTTTCTCGTACCAGCCCTTCGCCTTTTCCGGATCCTTGATGTAGTCCTCGTACAAAAGACCGAGGTCGAGCAGGGCGTTGTCCACCAGGATGTCGTTCGGGTAGAGCTCCAGGACCTTTTCCAAATACCCCCCTGCCTCGGTGTATTGCCTTCTGGCCATGGCGATCCGGTATCGCTCGTAGAGGATGTCATCGCCCAAGCTGTGCATGGGGAACTCCTTGTCCAACGAATCCAGGGTCAACAACGAACGATCGTAGAGGTGCTGTACGCGGAACAACTCGGCGCGTGCGAAGTAGCTCAATGGAACAGCGTTGCTGTCGACACCAAGGTTGTCCGTGATGCGCAACGATAGTTCCATCGCGTCATTTGCGATGAGCTTGCTGGTGCTGGACTTCAGTACTTGCAGTTGCGCTTGTGCCCAAAGGAAATCACCCGAATAGAAAGAGACCTTGGCATTGCGAAGCCGCGCTTCGTGTCCCAACACATCGTACTTGAAATCGAGGTCCACTTGGCTATAAAGCAAGGACGCTTCCCAGATATCACCACCGAGTAGGTAAAGATCGCCGAGTTCGAGTTTCAATTCGCCCTTGGTCGTGTTCTCCAGCCCGGTGATCTCCATCGCTTCATTCAGCAGTGCGATCGCTTCGGGACGTTGCTCCATGTAGTATCCCTTCAAGTGCGCGCGCTCACGGAGCAGTTCGAGGGATTGCTTTCCCATGCCTAGTTCACCGATGGTGCTTGCCATGCGGTTGTCCAGATCAAGGAGATCGGCCAGGAGCGGTTCCGGTTCCGCCGCGAGTTCCAAGTACCGCGTGTGTACCGCACCGATCCGCGCCAATTGGTAATTGGCATCGTGGCGTCCTAGCCCGATCACATGGTCATAGCACTTGTACGCCGTTGCATGATCACCATTCGCATCCGCGATCCCGGCCAGTTCCATCAGTCGCGCACCACCCTCATCCATCCGCTTGTCCAAGGCCTTGCTTTGGATGAAGGCCGCATTGAGGTCCTTCTGCTGGATGTACATCCAGATCAGCAGTTCCTGGAAGATGGTGCGCGATGGATCACGTTGGATACGCCGCAGGAGTTCGGTGCGCAGGATCTCCGTCCGGCCATCCTGTAGTTCGAAATCAAGATAGCGGGAAAGGCCGTTCTGGACGGATTGGATATACGCATCGTTGGTGCCGAGCAGGTCCAGGTACGAATTCACCATACCCGGGACATCGCCCTTCATGGCATGGATCCCCGAGATCTCGAAATGGAATGAGATGGCACCTTGCAGCGCGCGTTGTCCACGCTCGTAAGCCTGCAACGCCAAGTCGAATTCATTGTACTTCAGGAAGGCATTGGCGACAGTGCGGATGCTCCCTTGATCGGCGCTCATCATCTTCAGCGCACGGTCGAATTCCTTCTGCGCTTTCTCGTTCTCCCCCGATTTCTTCAGCACGGTTCCCAGATCGACCGGATAGCGCGGATCGTTGTTGTTCCGGCGCATCCGGTCCTTGGCAAGAGCACGTGCCGTCTCCAGATCACCAAGTTCCAGATGGCTCTTGAAGAGCTGCTCATAGTAGTAATCGTTCGGTTGTTGCTTGTAGAGCTTCTCGTAGTAGAGGATGGCCCGCTCGTAATCGCCTTGCTGGAAATATTGCGCGGCCAATTGTTCGTCGGTCCCGGGCTGCGCGAAACCGGCCATGGGAAGCACCAAGAGGAATAGGATGTACAGGAGCACCTTCTTCATGGCATCGTCGGTTGTTGCCCGAGAGCGAGCAAGGTGTTCACGGTGTCGCGGCGGTCCCAGGCCCGCTGCAGCTGGCGGTAATTGTCCATGATGACATGAACACCAACGATCACGGCGGTGTGATGTTGCTGTTCTGCTGCGATCGCGGTGGCTCCATCGTTGCGATCCATGGTGCCGTCGGCAAGCCTTTTTCGTAGGATGCGCAACCGGGCACTTGTCGTGATCAGTTCATCGAGGACGTGGACGTGATCACGACCCATGTTCGCCGATGCGCGTAGGCTGATGTATTGGGATCCGAGCGCCTGTGCAGCAACGGGGTTGAGTGTATCGGTGAACCGGTCCGTGAACAAGGGCTGTTGGAATGCGAACATCGAATCACTTCGGTCGTAGCGCTCCCGATCCAACTCGTTCAAGGTGAAGGTGGCCCCATCAGTGGCGAAGATCAGCTGGTCCACGGCGGTGAGTTGTGCGGGTTGTGCCGGCTCCGCACAACCGACCACCAGCACTCCAAGAACGAGTGCAGCCGATCGGACCGTGCGGTGGGCCTGGATCATTTGGTGATCATCGCGAAACCCGTGTAGGGTTGAAGTGCTTTCGGGATCCGGATCCCTTCCGGGGTTTGATTGTTCTCCAGCAGCGCGGCCACGATCCGCGCCAATGCCAACGCACTTCCATTCAAGGTGTGCGCGAGTCGTGGTTTCTTATCCTCACCACGATAGCGCAATTTCAACCGGTTGGTCTGGAAGGTCTCGAAGTTGCTGATGCTGCTCACCTCCAACCAGCGCTGTTGCGCCGCACTGAACACTTCCATGTCGTAGGTCATCGCGCTGGAGAAACCCATATCGCCGCCGCACAACAGCAGTTGTCGGTAGGGGAGTTCCAATGCGCGGAGCAGGACTTTCACATGTTCCACCATCTCCTCTAGGACGGCGTAGCTGTTCTCCGGCTTTTCCACCCGCACGATCTCCACCTTGTCGAACTGGTGTACGCGGTTCAACCCGCGCACATGCGCACCGTAACTGCCCGCTTCGCGGCGGAAGCACGGCGTGTAGCCCACGTTCTTGATCGGCAGTTTGTCGGCCTCCACGATCTCGTCGCGGTACAAATTCGTGATGGGCACTTCCGCTGTCGGGATCAGGTAGAGGTCATCCACCGTGGCGTGGTACATCTGGCCTTCTTTGTCAGGAAGCTGTCCCGTAGCGAAGGCGCTTTCAGCATTCACCAGATGCGGCGGAATGATCTCACGGTATCCGGCTTCGGTGGCTTTGTCCAGGAAGAAGGCGATCAACGCACGCTGAAGACGCGCTCCTTGCCCACTATACACAGGAAAGCCCGCGCCGGTCAGTTTCACACCGAGGTCCATGTGAAGGAAGCCGTACTCCTCACCCAGTTCCCAGTGCGGCTTGGCGTTCGGCCCGAGTTCCGGAATAGCACCTTCCTGCATCACCACGGTGTTCTCTTCCGGCGTGCGGCCTGTTGGCACTTTGTCACTGGGTGCATTCGGGATGGTGACCAAGTGGTCTTGCAGCGCACGCTCGGCCGCATCCAGCTTTTCCTTCAGCTCCGCGATACCATTCTTCAGCTGGGTGCTCTGCGTCTTGGCAGCCTCGGCCTCATCCTTCTTGCCAGCCTTCATCAGTTCACCCACCGATCGGCTCAGGGTGTTCAATTCGGACTGTCGCCCGTCCAACTCTTGTTGGGTTTGGCGACGGACGCTGTCCAGTTCGGTGGCGCGATCCAACAGTCCTTTCGCGTCGATGTTCCGTTTGGCAAGGCGCTTCTCGGCCTCGGCTCGGTGTTCGCGCAGGAAATTCAACTCAAGCATGCACGTGTTCTTGTTCGGTTGTCAAAGGTAGCCGGACGGTAGCGGTACCGTCATTCACGAAGAAGCCCCTCCGCGAATGGCGGAAGGGCTCCGGTTCTGGTCGGTTAAAAGCCTAGTTCGCGCTCTCCGCTGGGAGAATGCTCACCACGCTGCGCTCGCCGCGCTTCTTCTGGAACTTCACGGTGCCGTCGGTCAGTGCGAAAAGGGTGTGGTCCACACCGATGCCCACGTTCTTGCCGGGGTGGTGCTTGGTGCCGCGCTGGCGAACGATGATGTTGCCGGCGATGGCCGCGCTGCCGCCGAAGATCTTGATGCCGAGTCGCTTCGAGTGCGACTCGCGTCCGTTCTGGGTACTGCCTTCACCTTTCTTGTGTGCCATGGCTTGTGGGGGTTGTTGGGGCGTGCATGCATCGCCCGTGCGACTTTCTACTTCTTCTTTGGAGCTGCTTTCTTGGCCGGGGACTTCTTGGCTGCTGCCTTCTTAGGAGCGGCTTTCTTGGTGGCCTTCGCCTCCTTGACCTCGGCCTTCGGAGCGGCGACCTTCTTCTCTTTCTTCGGAGCTTCGGTCTTCACCACCGGCTTCGGTGCGCTGCTCTTGCTGGCGTCGAACTTCTCGCCCTTGCCCAGGATCGCTTCGATCCAAAGCTCGGTGAGGTATTGGCGGTGGCCATTCAACTTCTGGTAGCCCTTGCGGCGCTTCTTCTTGAAGACGAGCACCTTGTCGCCCTTACCATGGTTGAGCACCTTGGCGGCGATCCGGAAGCCTTCCACCGTGGGCGTACCCACAGTGATGGACTTGCCATCGCTCACGAGCAACACTTTATCCAACTCCACGTGCTTACCCTCCTCGGCTTCGAGGCGATGCACTTTGAGCTTCTGGGCCTTCTCTACTTTGTATTGCTGGCCGGCGATATCGACGATGGCGTACATGGTCACCTTGAAAATGGGGTGCGAAAGTAGGTTCTTTTCGAGAACCCACAAACACCCGGAGTGGAAGACTTACGGGGAGTGGCGGCCTAGGCCAATTTGAAGGCCTTCTTCACCACAGCCAAAGCGTTCAGTTCCTCCCAGGGGAAGAGCTTCACCTTCACCGTGGCCTTTTGGCCCGCGTTCTCGAATTTCTTGGTCACCGAAACGCACTTGCGCCCCATGTGTCCGTAGCTCGCGGTCTCGCTGTAGATCGGGGTGCGCAGGGCGAAGCGCTCCTCGATGAAGTACGGGCGCATGTTGAACTCCGGCAGGCTGGCGATCGTCTTTGCGATCTGGCCGTCAGTCATCTTCACCTTGGCCGTACCGTAAGTGTTCACATAGAAGCCGACCGGCTCCGCTACGCCGATGGCATAGGCCACTTGCACCAAAACCTCGTCACAGACACCGGAGGCGACCAAGTGCTTGGCCACATGGCGCGCAGCGTAGGCCGCACTGCGGTCCACTTTGCTGGGGTCCTTTCCGCTGAAGGCACCACCACCGTGGGCGCCTTTTCCACCGTAGGTGTCCACGATGATCTTGCGACCGGTGAGGCCGGTATCGCCGTGCGGACCACCGATCACGAAGGTGCCGGTGGGGTTGATGTGGTATTGAATGCCGCGGCCGAACAACGCCTGCGTGCGCTTCGGCAACTTGGCCAGTACGCGCGGGATGAGGATCCCGATGATGTCCTTCTTGATGCGGGCCAGCATCTTGTCGTCCGCCACCTGCTTGGCCGCTTTGCTGGCGTCCTTGGGCTTTTCGAAATCGTCGTGCTGCGTGCTCACCACTATCGCGTCGATGCGCTTGGGGGTATTGTCATCGTTGTACTCGATGGTCACCTGGCTCTTCGCGTCGGGACGCAGGTAGGGCATCTTGCTGTTCGCTTCGCGACGGATCACGGCGAGTTCACGTAGGAGCATGTGGCTGATCTCCAGCGGAAGCGGCATGTAATTGTCCGTGTCTCGGCAAGCGTAGCCGAACATCATCCCTTGGTCACCGGCACCCTGATCCTCGGGCTTCTTTTTCACTACTCCTTGATTGATATCCGGGCTCTGCTCGTGGATGGCGCTGAGTACGCCGCAGGAGTGCGCCTCGAACATATACTCGCTCTTGGTGTAGCCGATCCGCTCGATCACGTCGCGGGCGATCTGTTGCACATCCAAGTACGCCTTGCTTTTCACTTCACCGGCAAGAAAGACCTGACCCGTAGTGACGAGCGTTTCGCACGCGACCTTGCTGCTGGGGTCGAAGGCGAGGAAGTGGTCGATGAGGGCATCGCTGATCTGGTCGGCGACCTTGTCGGGGTGGCCTTCGCTGACGGACTCGGAAGTGAAGAGGTATGGCATGAATGCGGTTTGTTTCCGGGGCGCAAAGGAAACGGTTTGATCCCGGACCTTCAAAGAGAGGGAATGGTCATCGCCCTGATCGGAAGGGGATCACCGCCCTGATCGCTCATAGATACGCGTGTAGTCGTTCTCGAAGGTTTTCATGTAATGCCGGCCCAATACATCAACAACTTCCTGATATCCACAACGAGAGGGATCGATGCCATAGCCGATCACCACGACGCTTTCGATCACAGGCGCGGCGTTCGAAATATCGTGCGCTTCGAACCAATCGAAGCAATTGTTCAGCCCCAGCAAATGGTTGCGCAAACCGGGCGGGAGTCCCTCACACCAAACGAGCGGGAAATAATTCTGGGCACATTCGTAGTTATCGAGCAGTGTGAGGTCATGTTCGGCGGCCAGCAATGATGGGATATGGCCGAGCAACCAATTGTCTTCAAAGGATATGGGCAGTACGACGCTTCCTTTGGGCAAGTGCGAGGCTGCTTGGCCTACTTGTTCCACACGATGGGCCATGTCGGACATGACATTCCCGGCATGGTCCAACCGCGATCCTTGCAACACCAGGACACCAAGGGCCGGGATGACCGAGACCCACAACGGGATCCGTTGGATCGCGACCCAAGCGACCACCAGGAACATGGAAAGTAATTGCAAGCGCTTGGTCAAGTAGTTCGCATAGCCCGTGTCGTCCGGTAACAGGATGTCGGCCCCGATAACGATGACAGCCAATATGCCGAGTACGTCACCCGGAAGAAACCTACGGCTCGTTCGGCTGGAGGATCGGAATACCAAGGCCATTATCAACGCGAAGGCGATCAGCCACTTCATCATGAATTTGGAATGGATGTCATGATCCCCACCGTACATGCCCATGACGGAGAGGTCGATCAGTTCCGCGAAATTCCCTGAAGGGGTCGGCTCCGACCAGTAACCACTTTGAGCGGAATTGAAGAGCAGCGTCGCCGACAAGGCCGGAACGCAGGCAATGCCGAACTTGAGCAAACGCGCCCACCGCCTGCGCGGGGCCTCCCCTTGGGACCGGTCCACTGGCAAAAGGAACAGGCATAGCTCGTGCATCCCGGTCAAGAGGAGAAAAACGGCAACGCCCATGGTATGGGTGAAATAGAGTACACCGGAAGCCGCAACGAACAGGAGAATGGCACTCCATCGCATCCGACGCCGTTGTATCCACCACGCCGCGAAGAGGAACGCAATGCCGATACCCAGCAGGAAGTTGTGGAAGCCGAGTACGAGAAGGAAGTTATAGGTGAACGGCAGCGCGAGAAGAACGAGGGGATTGACCTTGCCGTATGTACGGGCCAAGCAATAGGTGCCCAGTCCCAAGCCGCAGACGATCAGGAAAAGGACGATGCGCTCGGCGACCAGCCCGGGTACCAGCAATTGCATGGAACCCAACACCAGATGACCTAGGATATTGGGTACGGGCATAGGATTAGAACAAAACACCGAATGGTCGTAGCCGTTGAACAGCATACGCGCGGTTTGCAAATGGCACCATCCGTCGAGGGTTGTAAAGGCTGGTAGGAAGAACACCCAGATCGCATTCACCACCACGATCGCCGGAATGACCCAAGCGCCCGCGCGGGCCAATGATGGCAGATTCATTGAGCGCGCTTCGTGAGTTCCTTGAAGACCTCCTCCAGTCCACGCTCGCTCTTCTGCATACCCAACACTTTCAGGCCTTGGTCCACTGCGTATTGGAATACGGCCGGGCGCACATCCACTGAGGCATCGTGCGCGAGCAACCACGAATTGCCAGCCTTGTGCTTGGCGTGTTGCACACCGGTGATGGCCAACAGCTCATTCGCATTCACCGTACGGTCGAATTCCACCTCGACCACTTCCTGTTGCTGTTGTCGGCTGCGCAATGTGCTTGCCTTCTCATCGGCCACCAGATCGCCACGATCGATGATGATCACACGGTCGCAAATAGCTTCCACTTCCTGCATGATATGCGTACTGAGCATCACGGTCCTCTCGCGGCCGATATCCTTGATCAGCCCACGGATCTCCACCAATTGGTTCGGGTCCAAGCCACTGGTCGGCTCGTCGAGGATCAGCACTTGCGGGTCGTGGATCATGGCCTGCGCCAACCCCACGCGCTGGCGATAGCCCTTGCTCAATTGCCCGATCTGTTTGTGTTGTTCCGGTCCGAGACCGACGCGATCGATCATCGTGTTGATGCGCTTCGGGGCATCCGAAAGGCCATGCACTCCAGCGATGAATTCGAGGTATTCGCGCACATACAGATCCAGGTAGAGCGGATTGTGTTCCGGCAGGTAACCCACGTTCCGGCGCACGTCCATGCTTTGGTCGTGGGTGTCGAAACCGCAGACCACCGCCCGCCCGCTGCTCGGTGGCAAAAAGCAGGTGAGGATCTTCATCATCGTGCTCTTGCCCGCACCGTTGGGGCCGAGGAAGCCCACCACTTCGCCCGCGCCGATCTCGAAGGAGACTTCGTTAAGCGCCCGTTGCGTGCCGTAGAGTTTGGTGATGTTGCGAACGGATATCGACATGCGGCGAAGGTACTCGGCCCCGGCCTGCCGACATTTGCCGCGCACTGCAAAACGAAGAACGGTGCTCCGGCGATGCCTAACGGTCTGGTGATGCGAAGTACCGGTAGTCGTTACCTCGTGAGGGGGGAGGACGGCGCCCTGCATCAATGCGTCGCGAAGGGCAACTTGCGCGTGAAGGGATGGAACAGTACGAATCCGTTGGCCGTCGGCGACTATGTGGATTTCCTGCCGCAAGTGGATGAGGAGAAGGTGGGTGCTATCCTCGAACTGCACGAACGGAAGAATTACCTCGTGCGGCGCAGCGTGAACCTGAGCCACCACAAACAAGTGATCGCCGCGAACCTGGACCAAGCGGTGCTCATGGTCACGCTGGCGCGGCCACGCACCTCCTACGGCTTCATCGACCGCTTTCTCGTGACGGCGGAGACCTACCAAGTGCCGACCGTGCTGGTAGTGAACAAGATCGATGACCTCGACGAGGAGGAACAGGATCGCATGTTCGAACTGGTGGATACGTATCAGGAAGCGGGCTATCGGGTGATCATGACATCGGCAACGCTTGGCAAGGGGGTCGCTGACGTGAAGGCGCTGCTTGCGGGCAAGGTCACGCTGGTTTCAGGGCACAGTGGAGTGGGCAAGAGCACCTTGATAAACAGCATCGACCCGGAGTTGGACCTGCACACCTTGGAGATCAGCGGGTCGAGCGAGAAGGGCGTACACACCACCACCAATGCGGAGATGTTCGAGTTGAACTTGTCATCGAAAGAACCCACCTTCATCATCGATACACCCGGGATCAAGGGTTTCGGGCTGGTGGACCTGGAACCCTCGCACATCGGGGATCAATTTCCCGAGATGTTCAAGCGCAAGGGCGGCTGCCGCTTCAATGATTGCCTGCACAAGGAGGAACCCGGCTGTGCGATCCGCAAGGCGGTGGAAGAGGGCGGGATCGCGGAAAGCCGTTATCGCAGCTACATTGACATGGTGAACGGGATGGATGAAGAAAGCCCCTACCGACTCGATTGAACCGAACGCATGAGAACGACAGCACTCCTTCTTGTCACCTTGACCATCGTTGGTTGCCGATCGCGGTTGGTGGAAACCCCGCCACCTGACCAAGCGGCGCTGCTTTCACAACAAGGTGCCGATGCCGTGCTCTGGCAGAACACTTCCGCCGAGGCGTACTGGCTGTACCAGCAAGCCTATCAGCACGCTGCCACCAAACTGCATTATGAACTGAACCGGGTGCGGAGCAAGACCGATCCAACGCATGTCGAGCGGCCACTCGCGGTCATCGTCGACATCGATGAGACCGTGTTGGACAACAGCCCCTACCAAGTGAATGCGATCCGTCGCGGCCACACCTTCGACCAGGCCGATTGGAAAACATGGACGGACATGTCCGCAGCAAAGCCCTGTCCAGGTGCGCTCGACTTCTTGAAGTTCGCGGAAGCTGAAGGATGCGAGGTCTTCTACATCACCAACCGCGATGTGCGCGAGAAAGCGAGCACGCTGAAGAACCTGAACGATAACGGTTTCCCCTTTGCCGATGAAGCGCATTTGTTGCTGATGGATGGCACGAGCGACAAGACCGAGCGTCGCGCCATGGTGGCTTCCCGTTATCGGGTCGTTCTGTTGGTGGGTGATCAATTGCGTGACTTCGACGAGCGGTTCAAGGACCGCTCCTTGAACTATGGCCAGGATGTGGTGGATACGATGAGTGACAGTCTGTCCCGTTATTTCATCCTGCTGCCTAATCCGATGTACGGAACCTATCGCGATGCGATCCAAGGCAAGGGCACCGATGCGGAGAAGTACGCGCGGATGAAAGCGTGGTTCGAGATCAACGGCTATTGAGATGCGTGCGGTGATCCAGCGCGTGAGCGAAGCGTCGGTGCGGATCGATGGTCGCGAACACGGGCGCATCGGCCCGGGACTGATGGTGCTCCTCGGTGTGGAGATCGGCGATACCGATGTGGACCTCGAATGGCTCTGCGGGAAGATCGCGCGCTTGCGCATCTTCCCCGATGCGGATGGTGTGATGAACCTCGACATCACGCAAGTACATGGTGAGATCCTGTTGGTGAGCCAATTCACCTTGCACGCGAGCACTGCGAAAGGCAACCGACCGAGCTACATCCGCGCAGCGAGGCCGGAGGAAGCCGTACCACTGTACTTACGAATGAAACAGCGACTATCGGAGCTCATCGGTCGTTCCGTGAAGACCGGTGAGTTCGGCGCGGACATGCAGGTGTCGCTCGTGAACGATGGACCGGTGACGATCATCATCGATAGCCGGCAGAAGGAGTGAGGGTTACCGCTCTGAGATGAGCACCTTGGTGAATGCAACATCCGCCCCGTTGCTCATGCGCACCGTGAACAAGCCCGGCGATGGGAGGGATAATTGCACCTGCATACTGCCGCCGGTGCTCGGACGCGCATCCACTTGAACCGATCTGCCGAGGACATCCAACACTTCGATCACGCCTCCATCAGGAACGTGCAACACGGTGAACGACCCGCTGGTCGGATTCGGGTGACAGACCAAGGCGGTTTCCATCATTCGCACAGAGCGGACCGGGGAGAACGTGAAGCTGCCATCCAGATCAACGATGCGCAATCGGTAGTAGCTCAAACCAGGCAGTGGAGCATGATCCGTGGTCGCATAGCCGGATTGTAGGTTGGAGGTGCCAACGGCCCCGACCACATCAACCTTCTCCCATTCTTCCATATCGATCGAGCGTTCCACCTCGAAGTGCATGCTGTTCACTTCACTCGCGGTGGTCCACTCCAACATTACACGCCCTCCTTGGGCTGTTGCCTCAAAGGCGATGAGTTCCAGCGGCAATGGCGAACAACTCACCACGGCGGTGCCGCCGAACTGTAGGGGCACGGCTGTCGTTACTGAACTCCAATTGCTGAAGCAGATGAGCCATTGCGTGTTGGACCCCACGTTCAGCGGTGGTTCGAAGTTGCTCACATCACCACCAGCCGGTGGCGTGGACGCCAATCCGGTTCCACCGAACGACACCCCGTTCCAGTTGCAGCGCACCGGTGCCAATGCATTCGCCGCGACCTGTGTGCAGGCGCTGGCGTTGTACGGGTACATGATCCAATCGTAGAAGCCGCCCTGCGTGCCCAAGCCTCCGAAGGTGAAGGTCAACGAGCCGCCGGTGAGCACGTTCACCACCATCCAGGTGCTGTTCAATTCACCGGCTCGCAAGCAGCCTTCATTGGTGGTGCCCCATGGATTGTAGTACGGTGGCACAAAGGAGAACAGGCCATAGTCGGGATTGCCGGTTGAGCCCAAAGGAGGGATCTCGTTGACGTTTCCGTAACCGTTCGGGTCGATCTGGAAATTGATGTTCGTACACACGTTCACCGCTTGGTTGCAATCGCTGGCCACCACGGGTGGCGGCACGTTGGACGTGCTGATGCTGAAGGTTCCCGGACATGGGCTTGGCGGCGATGGCCAGGTGTCGAAGAGGATCCAGTAGGTGGTACCCGCTGTCATGGTGATCGTAAGTGATTGGCTGGTGCCCACGCCGCTTACCGAGCCTTGGCACAGCCCGCCCGCAGCCGGACAAGCCCCACTGAAGACCCAAATGGAACTGTAGCTCTGCCCTAGGTAATTGATCAGGTAGTTGCCGGTGGTGGCAGGCGTCACGGTGTATAGTGCTTCAACACCACCCAAGTAGAGCGTGCTCGCGGAGCCGCAAAGGCTGCTCACGTTCAACGTGTTGATCAGGTCGGAGGAATGGCAACTCACGGCTTGGCTGGTCACCGGCAAGCTGGGAATGTTCACCGCTGTGCAAGGTGCGGGACCTGTACAGGAAGTACACGTGATCGTGGTGGTACAGCAGTTGGAAGCGGTGCCGCACGCTGCATTGGTATTGAAGTGCAGGAAATACGTTCCGGCCACCGGAGCGGTGAAGCTCAACGGCGTGTTGCCGTTCGCCACGAGCGTACCGTTGTAAGTGCCTCGTCTCACGGTGATGTACCCTCCGCAGGAACTGGTGACCGTGTACGTTGCTCCGGCAACCAATCCCGTAACGGTGTTGTATTCCGACTGGAACGTGCAGGTGCTGATCGACAGCGGTGCATTGGTGGTGGGAGCGGCAACGGTCATGTATGCCGTTGTGTTGGTGCATTGCCCACGTGCCGTGCCACTGGCCACAAGTACGATCACATACAAGAGCAGGCGACGAAGACCGGCCTTGGTGCGTGCTATGCGGCCCCGGGTGCACCTCATCGGTTCGGTGTGGGGCTTGATCCACACGCTTGTGGATCAAGATGCTTGAAGTGGCCCGGAACCAGCCGTTCACGTTGGAAGCAGCGCACGCTCGCGCCCAAAGGCTGGATGAGGGTGTTGATCGCAACCGCGTCGAGTGTACACTCGGGCATTGCATGGATCAGCAGGTTCTTCGTATGCATATCCGTCCGGCTCATCACCACGTCCGGCTGCGCTGCGAGCACCGCGTTGATCTCGGCCGCGTGTTGTGGAGAGGTGATGCCATCGACCACCGCTTGGATCTGCTGAAGTTGGCAGCGGGCCGAAGGGGCAAGGACCGCGACGAATGCCACCACGAGCGCCATCTTTAGCACCGCTGCGGTCCCATTCAGCCTATATCCTCTTTCCATGGATCGGAAAACTAGTGAAGTCCCACGATATGAACAAGGCCCTGTGAATGATCTGTGCCGCGAGGTCGATGCGTGGATCACCACCACGGGCGTGCGCTACTTCGATCCGCTCACCAACATGGCCATGCTCACCGAGGAAGTGGGGGAGGTGGCGCGCATCATGGCACGCCGGTATGGGCAGCAGAGCGAAAAGGAAAGCGATAAGGTGAAGGACCTCGGGGAGGAACTGGCCGATGTGCTCTTCGTGGTGCTCTGCCTCGCCAACCAGACCGGCACCGATCTGCAAACGGCGTGGGAGAGCAGGATGCTGAAGAAGACCGCGCGCGATGCGGATCGGCACCGCGAGAACCCGAAGTTGCGTTGATCGCCGCAACGTGGCATCGTCTTCGCTTGGCCCGTCCCCGCTATTTTCACGCCCGCTTCAACAGGAATCTCATGCATCGCAACGTCCTTCTTTTGCCGCTGATCGTAGGCGCACTCGTCTCCACTCTTACCCTTCCTGCGCAGTCCAAGACCGAGGACCGCGTAAAGGTGAAAGCGCGCATGGCGTTGGAGCACAAGCCCGATGGAACCATGATGCCCTACAGCATCATCCGCAGCAGCCCGACGGCCATCATGGTGTTCCGCAGCCCGGATTTCGACCAGCGCGCCTTCACCAAACGATCACCACGATTGGATGTGTATGAGAGCGAGAAGCTCACCTACATGCGCGGGTTGGAACCGCTGCTTGAGCGTTCCGGCCATGAGCGATTGTTGTTGGAGGATCTGATCCTCTTCGGCGGTAAACCCACCATGATCGCACGCACCGGAGGGCAGGAGGAGATCGCCCTCTACTACCAGAACGTCGATCCACACCTGACGCGCCCGCCGCCCGCGTTCGATCGCATTTGCGCCTTTCCGGTGGAAGTGAAAAAGCGCCAAGCACTCTACGCGCGTGCAGGTAACGCCACGCGCGAGCGTTGGTCCACGGTAATGGCGGATGATGGCGGACATCTCTTGATCCACAGCCCCGAGTTGCGCAACGCCGACGATGGCGATGCGATGTACTTGTTGGCGATGGTGGACAAGAACATGCACGTGCAATGGCAACAGATCCTGCACGTGGATGGCGGCAGCGAGCGATCCGAGGTGTTGGACGCTGCGGTGGATAGCACCGGCACCGCGTACGTGTTGATCAAGTACCGGTACAAGGACGGCGCGCCCGGTGGTGGTGCTCCGGATTACGAAGTGGTCCTTCACCGCATCGATGCGGATGACATGTCGCGCATGCCCTTCGGGATGGACGGCGGGTACTATCCCACGGGCGGGATCCTGCAGCCGATGGCCAAGGGGCGCATCGCTTTCGCGGGGATCTATGCCACGGCGGAAGGGAACAGGAAGCTCGGGAACTTCATCTCGTATGTCGATACGAGCGAAGCGGGGATCAGCACGCCGCAGGTGATGCCGTTCACTGATGGTGTGGATCTCGAAGCCGAGGAAGTGACCGGCGTGGACGACTCCAAGAAAGAGGAGGAACCCAAGGAGGATAAGAAGTCGCAGAAACGGTTGCACTCCACCACGGATGTGATCGCGCTGCTACCCGGACCCGATGGCGGATTGTTCTTCGTGAACGAGATCGGGTTCGCTGCGGTGTACACGAACCCGGAGACCGCGCGGCGCTATCAACGGTTCTACCACGGTCCGATCCAAGCGCGATTGATCGACAAGAACGGCGAACTGAAATGGACCACGCTCTTCCGTCGCTGGACCACTTCCGATGATCCGCTGATGGGTCCAGCACTATCCACGGTGTTCAATGATCAGTTGTACATCTTCCTTTGGGACAGCGACGACAACGTGGAGCAGCGCAAGGCCGGCGGAAAGATCTTGGCCAAGCAAGGGTCCGGGAGCTACACAGCTTATGTGTACTTCGATGAGAAAGGCGCCTACCGCACCAAGCCTGTGTTGCGCAACGACAGCAAGTCGGGCATGATCTGCGGTTGGACATTGGTGAACACAGGCAAGGACGAATACATGACCATGGGCACGGAATCGCTCAATACAGTGGACTACTACCCGGTCCGCATCGACTTCATCAAGGAGACGAAGAAGTAAGGTCAAGGCTTCGTAAAGCGGAGCGTTGTCGCCTCACCGCGCTGTCCATACGCTCGGATGAAATAGGGTCCGGCGGAAAGTCCTTCAAGTTCGATCGGAACCCGGCCAGGGGGGATTGCGCCAGTTTGGGTGCATTGGCCTTGCGTATTCAAAACACTGTACGTGAATGATCGCGTTGACCCATTGACCAAGAACATGCCCGAGTTCGAGCGCTCCAACCGGATAAATTCCCCTGTACTTCTTCCTTCCATAATACCGGACTGCAATTGTCCCACGCAAAGCGACATATCACGTGTCGCCCAACCCACGAGTTGACCGTTGCGCCATTCGTAACAGCGGATCACCACTGAATAGAGTCCGGTCAGACTCGGGCTGTTCCAGGTCACACGTCCCGTTGTAGGGTCGAACCAGAAATAGCCACCAACTGTCGTGTATTGACCCAAGCCAACGGGCGCGGGAATGATCTGTCCATTCGAACCCAATGGTTCGACCAACTCAAAGGTCAAACTATCGCCATCGGGATCAACCGCCAAGGGGTCATGGACAAGCGTGCTCCACACCCAGGTCGAAGCAGGTTGAGGCGCCGTGAACTCCACGGAGTTGTTATCGCCGAGGATAGGGTTGATCACCAAATGACAATCAACATGGAACGCGTAATCCTCCGATAAGGCCACACCAACGACCCCAGGTGGTCTTGCCGGGTATTCGAAGTACATATCGAACACTCCCGGGCCGGGAAAGGTGTGAAAGACAACGTATCGACTGAAGCGCGAGCCGCACCCGACGCTAGGGTAGTCGATCACGTCAGTTCGTATAGCGAGCATCGGTGCCCCGCTGATGAAGATCTCGATCTCAGGTAGGTCGATCGGGTCGGTCATTTCAGTCCATACGAGCGCCTCGATCCGATAGGTCGATCCAAGCTCATGCGAGTAACGCATTTCTCCACCAAATGGACCCGATGCTGTGACACTGGACCAGGTCGCCAAGTAAACGAGAAAGAAGAATAGGTGTCGGTGGATCATTGGGCGTATTGGCACCAATGTAACACGCCTCATAGTCGCCTTCCGAATGCATTCGTGATCCGCCGCGTGGCACCCACGCGGTCCTTCACGTACTTGCTTGCAGCGTGTGAGGCTTCGCTCAATGCATCAGGATCGCTGAGGAGACGCTGAAGCACTTCCTCCATCTCCTTAGCGTTCTTCACATCGAACCCGCCGCCCGCTTCGATCAATCCTCTCGCCTCGGCGAACTTGTGATGGTGTGGCCCGAAGATCACCGGTGTTCCCCAGACCGCAGCCTCCAGCAAACTGTGGATCCCGTCACCGAAGCCTCCACCGATGTACGCGACATCGGCGTAGCGATACAACGTTGCCAGAACGCCGTAACGATCCACCAGCACCGTTGGCCAGTTGAAGCCTTCCTCGTCCATGCGGGCCTCGTAATCAGCAACCGTCATCGGAGGTTGATCGAATGACTTCATCAGGTTCCGGATGTGCTGCTCCGTCACCTCATGCGGAACGATGATCGCTTGGAAGTGAACCTCATCGACGACGGAAGCGATCAGCCGTTCGTCCTCCGGCCAAGTGCTACCACAGACCACCAGTCTTCCATGCGCGCGACGTTCCATGCGATCGGCGAACTCGATTGGACCGGCAGTCCCCGCCATCGCTACCACCCGATCAAAGCGTGTATCGCCACTCACGGTCACGTTCGTCACATTAATCCCCGCCAATAGATCGCGCGAATCATCGTCCTGAACAAAGAGCCTTTCGAAGCAACGCAACATCACTCGATGAGTTGCGCCGTACCATTTGAAGAAGGGTTGCTCCTTGCGGAAGATCGCGGAGATCAGGAACACGGGGATCGCGTTCCGTTTGAACGCGGTAAGCCAGTGGTACCAGAACTCGTACTTCACCCATAGCACTGCCTTGGGTTGCACGAGTGTGATCAATCGCTCCGCGTTTCGCGCAGAATCCGCCGGTAGGTATTCCACGTGCGTGGCGAGCGGGAAGTCCTTGCGTGCTTCGTATCCGCTCGGACTGTAAAAGGTGATCAGCACCGGGAGTTCCGGACGTAGTTCCTTCAATGCTTCCAACACCGGCCTGCCTTGTTCGAATTCGCCGACACTCGCACAGTGCATCCACAGACAACCCTGCAATGCAGCCCGCTTCGCTTCGATCCGCTGCCACATCCCGCGCCGCCCTTCCACCCAAGCCTTCGCCTTCGGAACGAATGGCGCAGCGACCCGGATACCGGCGTGGTACAGCCCCAGACCGATGTCGTACAGGAGCGGCATCTCAGTAGTGGAAACTGTCGTCGTACCGACGGTAGATCGGCAAGCTCCAGCCCACGCGGATCCCGCTGAGCAGGTCGATGCGGTTCGGCTCGTTGTACTGCTCCGTATCGAAGTTGTATGCGCGCAAGCTTTCAGTGAAGCCCGCCATCACTTCCAGCCCGATGTGGAAATTGATCAAGCGCCGGTTGCCGAAATGGTGATAGCCGATGTACGCCAACGCGGCGGGACCTGCGGTCAAACGGTCATAACCTTCGAGGTAATCGCCTTCAAGTTGCGGTACCTCGTTCTGCTGCGTCTGCACGCGCACTTTGTGCCGCATGTATCCACCGCCGACCTTGAACACGATCCCACAGTTCGGATTCGGACCGATCACCGGGAAGAGCTTGCCCGCGAACGCGAACGCCGTCCAACCGCGCTCGAAGAGGAAGACGTCCGCCATTACTCCGCTCTGGTCCACCACCTGCCCGGCGCTGTTCAGCACGTTGCTGAGGATGCCCGGTTCCACCACCTTGTTGCCGAACAGGAAGCTCGCTTCAAACCCGAAAAGGAAATTGCTGCGAAGCTTCCGGTAACCACCAAGGCCGAGGTTACTGTTCGTGCCGAAGCGGATCGCGAGATCGCCGCCCGGAAGTTGCTGCGCATAGCTGGGTTGCACGGCGAACATGGCCACGGTGGTGTCGCGCACGTTCGTTTGCGCTCGGCCATTCGTGCAGGCGAAGAGGAAAACAAGGAAGAGGATCAGGCGCATGCGCGGTTCCAAGGAGGGCGAAAGTACCAAGGCAACGGTGGATCGGCCGGTGCATTGTGCAACCGCATTCACCTTGGCCTAACGAGCTGTCTATCTTCGCGCCCGCTTTGTAAAGCAGGCACTTGCCATGGCGGAACGCACGATGATGAGACCCATCCAGATGGTCGACCTGGTCGGCCAGTATTTGAAGATCAAGGACGAGGTGGATGCGGCCCAGAAGCGCGTGATCGAAAGTGCGACCTTCATCAATGGGCCGGAGGTGAAGGAGTTCGAGAAGGAACTGTCCGCTTATTTGGGTGTGGATCATACCATCGGCTGCGCGAACGGCACCGACGCGTTGCAGATCGCGATGATGGCCTTGGGGCTGAAGGCCGGTGATGAGGTGATCACCTGCTCGTTCACTTTCGTGGCTACGGTTGAAGTGGTGGCATTGCTGGGGATCACACCGGTGTTTGCTGATGTGCTGCCCGGCACCTTCAACATCGACCCCGCCGACATCAAGCGGAAGATCACACCGAAGACCAAGGCGATCGTGCCGGTACACCTGTTCGGACAGACCGCAGACATGGAAGCGATCATGGCCATCGCGAAGGAGCACAACCTCTTCGTGATCGAGGACAACTGCCAAGCGATCGGCAGCGACTACACGTTCAGTGACGGTCGCAAGCAGAAATCCGGGACCATCGGCCACGTCGGCACCACGAGCTTCTTCCCCAGCAAGAACCTCGGCTGTTACGGCGATGGCGGTGCGCTCTTCACGAATGATGAGGAGCTCGCGAAGAAGATCCGTCGCGTGTGCAATCACGGCAGCGATGTGCGCTACTACCACGAGGTGATCGGCGTGAACAGCAGGTTGGATTCGCTCCAAGCCGCCGTACTGCGGATCAAGTTGCGCCACTTGGATGAGTATGCCGCTGCGCGGAATGCAGCCGCCTCAGCGTATGATGAAGCGTTCGCGGGGATCAAGGAATTGTCCACGCCCGAAAGAAGCGCCAACAGCACGCATGTCTTCCATCAATACACCCTGAAAGTGGCTGGTGGGAAGCGAGAAGCTCTCCGGAAACATCTGGAGGAGCGCGGCATTCCCGCCATGATCTACTACCCTGTACCCTGCCACCTGCAGAACGCGTACAAGACCGCCCGCTTCGCGGAAGGATCATTGCCCGTGACCGAAGCCATCACCCACGAAGTGCTCTCCCTGCCCATGAGCACCGAGCTCGACAACGAACAACTGAATCACATCACCAACGCCGTGAAGAGTTTCTTCGCCGCTTAACGAAAGATCCCTAGCGAGAGGAAGAACGCGCCGATGTACGGGCGCGAAATTTCGCGCCCCAACATGAACATCGCAGTAGTAGGAACAGGATACGTAGGACTCGTCACCGGAACGTGCTTCGCCGAGACCGGCAACCACGTGATCTGCGTGGACATCGACGCGAACAAAGTGCAGATGATGAAGGACGGCAAGGTGCCCATCTATGAGCCGCACCTCGATGTGCTCTTCGAGCGCAACATCCGCCAAGGGCGCTTGAGCTTCACCACCGATCTGAAGAGCGCCATCGACGGCGCGCAGATCATCTTTCTCGCGCTGCCCACACCTCCCGGTGAGGATGGCAGCGCCGACCTGAAGTATGTACTCGGCGTGGCCGATGACCTCGGAAAGATCATCACCGACTACAAGGTGATCGTGGACAAGAGCACCGTGCCCGTGGGCACCGCCGAGAAAGTGCATGCCGCCGTGGCGAAGCACGCCAAGGTGGAATTCGACATCGTGAGCAATCCGGAGTTCCTGCGCGAAGGCTTCGCTGTGGATGACTTCCTGAAGCCTGATCGTGTGGTAGTGGGCACCAGCAGCGCCCGCGCGCAGAAGGTGATGGAGGATCTGTACAAGCCCTTCGTTCGCCAAGGCAATCCCATCATCTTCATGGATGAGCGCAGTGCCGAACTGACGAAGTACGCGGCGAATGCGTTCCTCGCCACCAAGATCACCTTCATGAACGAGATCGCGAACTTCTGCGAGAAGGTCGGCGCGGATGTGGACAAGGTGCGCATCGGCATGGGCACGGATACGCGCATCGGCAAGCGCTTCTTGTTCCCGGGCATCGGGTACGGCGGCAGTTGCTTCCCGAAGGATGTGCAAGCCCTCGCGAAGAGCGGTAAGGATGCGGGCTACGATTTCGAGATCATCCAGAGCGTGATGGATGTGAACGAGCGCCAGAAGGTGACGCTCTCCGACAAGATCCTGAAGCACTATGGCGATGTGAAAGGCAAGCACTTCGCCATGTGGGGCTTGGCGTTCAAGCCTGACACCGACGACATCCGCGAAGCACCGGCCTTGTACATGATCGAAGCGCTGGTGAAGGCAGGTGCGACCGTCACCGCCTTCGATCCCGAAGCGATGGCGAACGTGAAGAAGATGATGGGCGACAAGCTCTCTTTCGCGAAGGATGAGTACGAAGCACTGAAGGGCGCGGATGCATTGATCATCGCCACCGAGTGGGCGCTCTTCCGCACGCCGGATTTCGATCGTGTCGGTTCCACGTTGAAGGAGAAGGTGATCTTCGATGGTCGCAACCTCTACGACCTCGATGAAATGCAGAACCTCGGCTTCCAGTACGTAAGCGTCGGTCGGCAACCGGTGAACGTACCGGCCGCCGTCAAAGCCTGATCACATGCCCCAGACCAAGGAACGCGTCCTCATCACCGGCGCCGCTGGCTTTCTCGGTTCACATCTGTGCGACCGTTTCTTGAAGGAAGGCTACCATGTGATCGGGATGGACAACCTGATCACCGGGAGGCTGAAGAACATCGAGCACCTCTTCAAGCGCGAGGACTTCGAATTCTACAACCACGACGTAAGCAAGTTCGTGCATGTGCCGGGTCCGCTGAAGTACATCCTGCACTTCGCATCACCCGCCTCCCCGATCGATTATCTGAAGATCCCGATCCAGACGCTGAAAGTGAGTTCGCTGGGTACACACAATCTGCTTGGTCTCGCTAAGGCGAAAGGCGCACGGATCCTTGTGGCCAGCACCAGCGAGGTGTATGGTGATCCGCAAGTGCATCCACAAACGGAGGACTATTGGGGCCATGTGAACCCCATCGGTCCACGCGGGGTGTACGATGAGGCGAAGCGCTTCCAAGAGGCCATCACCATGGCCTATCACACCTACCACGGACTGGAGACGCGCATCGTGCGCATCTTCAACACCTACGGTCCACGTATGCGGTTGAACGATGGCCGTGTGTTGCCCGCCTTCATCGGCCAGGCCTTGCGCGGCGAGGACCTCACCGTCTTCGGCGATGGTCGCCAGACGCGCAGCTTCTGCTACGTGGATGATCTGGTGGAAGGTATCTATCGCTTGCTCTTGAGCGATTACGCTGGTCCCGTCAACGTGGGGAATCCCAGCGAGATCACCATTTCCCAGTTCGCGGAGGAGGTGATCAAGCTCACCGGCACCACGCAGAAAGTGATCTACAAGCCGCTGCCCACCGACGACCCTATGCAGCGCCAACCCGATATCACGTTGGCGAGGAAGGTCCTCTCATGGGAACCGAAGGTGGATCGCGCCGAAGGCCTCAAGATCACCTACGACTATTTCAAATCGCTCAGTGCGGAAGAGCTCAATGAGAAGGAGCACTTCAACTTCGAAGGGTACGCGCGGAAGTAGCACAGGCTTAACTTCGACCCATGGCAAGCAAGCAAGGCATCTTGACCAAGAAGGCGGTCCTCCGTTCACTCAAGGAACTTCCTGAGCGCTTCGACGCGGACGAGCTCATCGAGCGGATCGTATTGTTGCAGAAAGTGGAAGAGGGGTTGGCCGATGCAAAGGCTGGTCGCGTGTTCACGCTTGATCAAATGCGTGCGCACATCCAGCGGAAATGGTCAAGGTGACCTGGTCCGCCAGGGCGCGGAAGGATCTTGACGGCATCAGCGCGTACATAGCCGAAGGTTCGGCGTACTACGCGGAACGCACCGAACTCGAGATCTTTCAGCGGTCGCTTTTCCTGGAAGCGCATCCCAAGGCCGGTCGCATGGTAAAGGAAGTCGGCGATGCTTCGATCCGCGAGATCGGTTATGGACGGTACCGGATCATTCATTGGCTCGTGTCCGATGCTGAGGTCGTGATCATCGCGGTCGTCCATGGCAGCAGGAAGTTGACCCCCGGAACAGTGCTGGCACGTAGACGGAAGTAATGGATTCGATCGTCCTTCGCATCGCCGGTGTTCCGGAGCACTTCAACCTCCCGTGGTTGCTTGCCATGGAACGGCGCGCGTTCGTCCGTGCAGGCATCGACCTGAAATGGAACACTGTTCCCGAAGGAACGGGGCGCATGCGCGAACTGTTGGGAAAGGGTGAATTGGACCTGGCCGTGCTGGTGACGGAAGGTGCGGTACGTGGCATCCTTCAAGGCGAACCTTTCCGTATCGCATCACATTTCGTGGACACGCCGCTCACATGGGGCGTTCACGTCGGATCCGCGTCGACCATTACCTCGGTCGATCAACTCGCTGGTGTGCCGATCGCGGTGAGCCGATTGAACTCCGGAAGTCACCTCGCTGCATTGGCCTACGCGCGGTCCAAGGGCTGGGCCCGGAACGAGCACGCGATCGAAGTGGTGAACGACCTGCCCGGTGCGGTGGAACGATTGAAGTCGCCCGCACCCGCGGTCTTCTTCTGGGAGAAGTACACCACCAAGCACTTGGTCGATGACGGCACGTTCCGATGTGTGGACGAGTACCGCGCATCCTGGCCCGCCTTCGTCATCGTGGCATCGGAGGCTGCATTGGCCGAGCATCCGAAGGAAATACAGCGCCTGTTGAAAGTGATCCGCGATCAAGCGGCAGGCTTGATGCAGAAGAAGACCGCGCCGGAGGTGATCGCGCAGCGTTACAAGTTGAGCGTGGAGGATGCCAAGACTTGGTTCAGCGGTGTGAAGTGGAACACCGGTGGTCCGGTTGATGTTGAAGCCATGAAGCGTGTGGTGGCGGATCTTGAAAACGCGGGGATGCTCCCTGAGGGCTCGTCGCCCGATCTCGAAGCGCAGTTGTGTGCGTAGACAGGACTAGACTTGAATCCCAACATTGCGTTCGGGCTTGGGTTTTCGGTTCGGCTACCACCCCCGCCGCATCCCTCTTCCTTCGGTACTTTCGCGCCCCGTCATGAACGCATGGACACATGCCCGCATGACCACATGCCCACATGCCCTACACCGCCCACCCATCCGCCGTCATAGACGAAGGAGCGACCATTGGTGAGGGCACGCGCATCTGGCACTTTTCGCACCTCATGCCCGGTTGCACCATCGGCGCCGATTGCAACATCGGCCAGAACGTGGTGATCAGTCCGCAAGTGGTGCTGGGCAACAATGTAAAAGTGCAGAACAACGTGAGCATCTACACCGGCGTGGTGTGCGAGGACGATGTGTTCCTAGGGCCGAGCATGGTCTTCACGAACGTGATCAATCCGCGCAGTGCCGTGGCCCGGAGGGACCAATACCTTCGCACGCTTGTGAAAAAGGGCGCATCCATCGGGGCCAATGCCACCATCGTTTGCGGGCACGACATCGGGCGGTTCGCCTTCATCGGCGCGGGTGCGGTGGTGACCAAGGAAGTACCGGACTACGCATTGGTCGTGGGCAATCCTGCGCGGCAGACCGGTTGGATGAGCGAGTTCGGCCACAAGTTGAAGTTCAATGCGGAAGGTGCAGCGACATGCCCCGAAAGCGGGCAACTGTACGAGTTGAAGGATGGTAATGTCACCCGGCGAGATTCCGGGTCAAGCCCGGAATGACAGCGCAGGAGAAGATCAAATTCGCGGTGGTCGGACTGGGCCACATCGGGAAGCGGCATGCGGACATGATCCAGCGGCACCCGGAAACGGAACTCGTGGCGGTGTGTGATATCCTTCCGCCGAAGGAGAGCGGCGCGGAGGCATTGGGGGTGCCGGTCTTTTCGGATGTGGACACCATGCTGCGCGAAGTACCGGCGATCGAAGTAGTGAACATCTGCACACCGAACGGCTTGCACGCACCCTTCAGCCTGAAGGCGCTTGAAGCACGCAAGCATGTGGTGTGTGAAAAACCGATGGCACTCACCAAGGCCAGTTGCGAAGCGGTGCTGTACAAAGCGTTGCAAGTGCATCGCACCGTGTTCGGTGTCATGCAGAACCGCTATTCGCCACCCAGCCAATGGATCAAGGGCGTGGTGGACCAAGGGCTGCTCGGCGATGTGTTCATGGTGCAGGTGAACTGCTACTGGAACCGCGACGCACGCTACTACAAGAAGGGAAGCTGGAAAGGCACCGCCGACCTGGATGGTGGTACGCTCTTCACACAATTCAGCCATTTCGTGGACATCCTCTACTGGCTCTTCGGCGACATCACCGACATCCAAGGGAAGTTCGCCGACTTCGCACACAAGGATCTCACCGCCTTCGAGGACAGCGGTCTGGTGAACTTCCGATTCCGCAACGGCGGCATGGGTTGCATCAATTACAGCACGGCCGTGTGGGACAAGAACATGGAAAGCAGCATGACCATCATCGGTGCCAAGGGCAGCGTGAAGATCGGCGGGCAGTACATGGACCAGGTGGAGTACTGCCACATCGAGGGCTACACCATGCCGGAACTCGCGCCCACCAATCCGGCCAACGACTACGGCACGTACAAGGGCAGTGCGAACAACCACGGTTTCATCATAGACAACGTGGTGGATACCTTGAGGGGCCACACCACACTCACCACCAACGCGCTGGAAGGCTTGAAAGTGGTGGAGATCATTGAACGCATTTACCAAAAGAGGGATGAGCAATCTGTACGATAGGCTGGTGAAGAAGGAGGCCAAGTTGGCTGTCATCGGCCTCGGCTATGTGGGTCTGCCGATCGCGCTGGCCTTTGCCCGCAAGATCAAGGTCGTGGGCTTCGACATCAACCAGACCCGCGTGGACATGATGCGTCGCGGTGAGGACCCGAGCAATGAATTGGACGCGAAGGAATTCGAAGGGTGTGACATCCACTTCTCCGCCGATCTCGAGGATCTGAAGGATGTGGAGTTCTTCATCGTGGCGGTGCCCACGCCGATCGACAGCCAGAACATCCCGGACCTCGGACCGCTGCTCGGTGCCACGCGCACGGTGGGGCAGGTGCTGAAGAAGAACGACTATGTGGTGTACGAGAGCACCGTGTATCCCGGCTGCACAGAGGAGGATTGCGTCCCGCTGCTCGAACGTCTGAGCAACTTGAAGTTCATCGAGGACTTCAAGGTGGGCTATTCACCGGAGCGGATCAATCCCGGTGACAAGGAGCACACGCTGTCGAGCATCATCAAGGTGAGCAGCGGCTGCGATCCGGAAAGCGCGGAGATCATCGCCAAGGTGTACGAACTGGTGGTGAAGGCCGGTGTACACCGTGCGGCGAGCATCAAGGTGGCCGAGGCTGCCAAGATCATCGAGAACACGCAGCGTGATGTGAACATCGCGCTGATCAACGAGCTCTCGATCATCTTCAACCGCATGGGCATCAACACCTACGACGTGTTGGAAGCGGCGGGAACCAAGTGGAACTTCCTCAAATTCCAACCGGGCCTCGTCGGTGGCCATTGCATTGGTGTGGATCCGTACTACCTCGTCTATAAGGCGAAAGAGCTAGGCTATCACGCCCAGATCATCGATGCGGGTCGTTTCGTGAACGACAGCATGGGCGGCTACACCGCGAAGCAGACGGTGAAGAAGATCATCGCCGCAGGTACCAATCCCGCTGATGCGCGCGTGCTGGTGATGGGTGCCACCTTCAAGGAGAATGTGACCGATATCCGCAACAGCAAGGTGGCCGATGTGGTGAACGAGCTGAAGAGTTTCAGTTGCACCGTGGATGTGACCGATCCGCACGCCGACGCCGCCGAGGTGGAACACGAATACGGCTACAAGCTCGCACCGGAGATGAAGGGTCCGTACGATGCCATCATCGTCGCGGTGAACCACAGCGAGTACGCCAGCAAGGACGAGGCTTGGTTCAAGGGCATGATGAAGCCGAATGGCGTGCTGGTGGACCTGAAAGGCGTCTTCCGGAAGAAGATCAAGAACCTCAATTACTGGAGCCTCTAATGCATCACCACAGAGGCACAGAGGACACAGAGAGGAATTTACACTTCCTCCGTGCTCTCTGTGCCTCTGTGGTGAAACTGAGCTGACCATGCAAGGCAACACCTCGTCCGCCGAACGGCGGATCCTCATCACCGGTGGCGCCGGATTCATCGGCAGCCATGTCGTTCGGCGCTTCGTCACGAAGTACCCTCAGTACCGCATCATCAACCTCGATGCGCTCACCTACGCGGGCAACTTGGAGAACCTTCGGGATGTCGAGAGCGCTGCGAACTACACCTTCGTGAAGGCCGACATCTGCGACGCGGTTGCCGTTGCCAAGGTGTTTGCTGAACATGCGATCGATGGTGTCATCCACCTCGCTGCCGAAAGTCATGTGGACCGCAGCATCAGCGATCCCATGTCCTTCGTCAATACGAACGTGATCGGTACTGTCACCCTCTTGAACGTGGCACGCGAAGCATGGAAAGGTGCGTTCGAGGGCAAGCGCTTCTATCACGTGAGCACCGATGAGGTCTACGGATCACTCCACGACGACAGCCTCTTCCTGGAGACCACATCGTACGATCCGCAGAGCCCGTACAGCGCCAGCAAGGCCGCGAGCGACCACTTCGTGCGCGCGTACGGCAACACGTACAAGCTGCCGTTCGTGGTGAGCAACTGCAGCAACAATTACGGCAGCCATCACTTCCCGGAGAAGCTGATCCCGCTCATCATCAACAACATCCGCAACAACAAACCGCTGCCGGTCTATGGCAAGGGCGAGAACGTGCGCGATTGGTTGTGGGTGGAGGATCACGCGAGTGCGATCGACGCCGTCTTTCACAAGGGCGTGAACGGTGAGACCTACAACATCGGTGGCCACAACGAGTGGAAGAACATCGACCTCGTACACCTGCTCTGTCGCATCATGGACCAGAAGCTTGGCCGCGCGGAAGGGGAGAGTGCGAAGCTGATCACCTACGTCACCGATCGCGCCGGACACGACCTCCGTTACGCCATCGACGCCAGCAAGATCGAACACGACCTCGGTTGGAAACCGAGCATCACCTTCGAGGTCGGCCTGGAGCGCACCGTGGACTGGTACCTCGCCAACACCGAATGGCTGGACCACGTGACCAGCGGCGCCTACCTCCGCTACTACGAAGCCCAGTACGCTCGCTGATGTGCGGCCAGGGCATTCCTCTGCGCACTCACGGCCGCTTACGGCCCTCTTCTTTGCGTACTCTCTGCGTCCTCCGCGCCTCTGCGGTGAATTCTTATTTCCCGCGCTAGCATGGGCCTCTTCGCCAAGCTCTTCGGTTCCAAGGAAGCATCGCTCCCCGATGCTGACCTGAGCGTGCTGCGCTGCGATATCCATTCGCACTTCATCCCCGGCATCGACGACGGCTCGCAGACTTTGGAGCAGAGCATCGAACTGCTCACCGCCATGCGCGAACTCGGCTACCGCAAAGTGGTGACCACCCCGCACAGCATGGCCGATGGTTACAAGAACACGCCGGAGATCATTCTCGGTGGATTGGAAAAAGTGCGTGCTGAAGTGAAGCGCGTCGGGCTGGACATTGAAGTGGATGCCGCCGCCGAGTACTATCTCGATCACGAACTGGAACAACGCATCCAGCGCAAGGAGGTGCTCACTTTCGGCGACAAGCTTCTGCTCTTCGAGCTCCCTTTTCTGAGTGAGCCGCAAGTGTTGCTCCCGGTGATCTTCCAGATGCAGACACAAGGCTACAAGCCGGTGCTCGCGCACCCCGAGCGCTACAGTTTCTGGTACAACGACTTCGCCAAGTATGAGCGGTTGAAGGAGCGTGGTGTGCTCTTCCAACTGAACATGATCGCCTTGGCAGGAGCGTACGGCCCGCAGGCCAAACAGGTCGCGGAGAAGTTGATCGATGCGGGCGCCTATGAACTCGTCGGCAGCGATTGCCACAGCATGGGCCACGTCGAGGCCATGAAGCACACGCTTGGGCGGCCTTACCTGCACAAGCTGCTTGCGAGCGGGAAGTTGCTGAACGCGGGGCTGTGATCCCACTGTGGACGGGGCGGTTCCGGGCAAATGGGCAGCAGGTCCTTGAGGTCTGAAGGGTAAGAGGACCGGGTAGCGGTATTGTCCGATGAGTCGCTAGGCAGGTGGGTGCAGGCCTCTGTGCGTTCGGAGATCCCTACCGCACGAACCGGGAAGCGTACTGTAAGAACAGGGGAGCGTACCGCACGAACGGGGAGGCTTACTGCAAGAGCTGGGAAGCGTACCGCACGAACCGGGAAGCGTACTGTAAGAACAGGGGAGCGTACCGCAAGAGCTGGGAAGCGTACCGCAAGAACCGGGAAGCGTACTGTAAGAACAGGGGAGGGTACCGCAAGAACGGGGAAGCCCACCGCAAGAACGGGGGAGCCCACTGCAAGAACTGGGAAGCTCGCCGCAAGAACGGGGAAGCCCACTGCAAGAACGAGGAAGCCTTCTGCAAGAATGCTGAATGCCGCTAGCCGGAATGTCCACGCTTCCGGTAATTAGCGGAACGGAATAGCGAGAAGTTGAGGAACGCGGGGCTAGGGTTCGTTCACCCATCGGGTGGTCCACCGCTGGCCATTGTCATCGGTCAGCACCGCGAGGAAGATCCCGGTGCCGAGCAATTCACAAGAGATCCTGGATGTGAGCGCCGTTGTTCGTGTATTCCGAACCACACGACCGGTCGCATCGAACAGGGACAATGCTCCTTGGGTGAAGGACCGGGGGAGGGAAAGAAACAACTGGCCGTTCCCATCAACCGTGACGGTGAAAGCGCGGTCGTGTTCGATCGGCCCATCCTCAAAGCCGACGTTCTGGTGGCAGGTGACGTTCGGCGTGCTGCGGTAAAAGGCCACACCTGAGCTGTCGGAACAAGCCAGCGCCAAGCTGGTCTCGCAACCTCCGCATATGCATATCAGTGGATAGAAAGGATGAAGCAACGAGCCGATGCCCTCCACCCAGTACATCGGTGTTAGAAACGGATCCTCACCTTGTACTGGACAGAAGTCGAGGAGAACGGTGAAGCGCCGCCGCTCGATGCCGTGATAGGTCATGGTGACGGTCTCATCCACGATCGCGATGGTCGTGTCCATCCCGGTCCAGTCCTCGCGGGCCGCTCCCGTGCGATCACGAACACCACTTAGATTTGGTCAATGTCCATCTTGAACCGCTCGATCACCGCACTATCCGCGATCCGTTCAACAGCCATTGCAACCCAAGTCATTGCTGATCACTAAGGCCAGCACCCTCAGCGTTCCGTTCCCATCTCATGGCAGAATTCAAGAAACCCACCACCGAAGCCGAGTTCGCGGCGAACTTCCACCCGAAGAAGCCGTTGATGACGGACACGGAAGCCTACTACGAGAGCTCCCGCTGCCTGTACTGCTACGATGCGCCGTGCATCACCGCGTGCCCCACGGGGATCGACATCCCGCTCTTCATCCGGCAGATCAACAGCGACAACAAGGACGGCGCCGCCAAGACGATCTTCGACAGCAACTGGATGGGCCATGCCTGCGGGAACGTCTGCCCCACCGAGGAGTTGTGCGAGGGCGCGTGCGTGTACATACACAGCGACGTGAAGCCGATCGAGATCGGGCGATTGCAGGCGCATGCCACGGAACTGGTGATCCGAACGAAGAAGAAGCTGTTCCGCATGGGCCAGAGCACCGGAAAGAAGGTCGCGGTGATCGGCGCTGGACCGGCGGGGATCTCGGCAGCATGCGAGCTTCGGATGCTGGGTCACGCGGTGGAGATCTTCGAAGCGAAGGCCAAACCCAGCGGACTTTGCGTGTATGGTGTGGCGCCGTACAAGCTCACCAACCAACAAGCGTTGGATGAGGTCAGTTACCTGCGGGACCAGTTCGAGTTCAACATCCACTACAACAAGCCCATCGAGGGTCGCGCTGATTTTGACAGGTTGGAGAGAGGCTACGACGCCATTTTCATCGGCATCGGCTTGGGCGGAACATCCACTTTGGGTGTGCCGGGCGAGGACAAGCAAGGCGTGATCGGCGCGCTGGAGTACGTGGAGGACCTGCGCATGATGCACCACAAGACGCCGATCGGCACCAAGGTGATCGTGCTCGGTGGCGGCAACACCGCGATGGACGCAGCGAGCGAAAGCTGTCGCATGGGCGCGGAAAGCGTGCTGATCGCCTACCGTCGTGGTCCGGATGAGATGGGTGCGTACAGCTTCGAGTTCGACCTCGCGAAGAAGAGTGGAGCGAAAGCTTTGTTCAACGTGACGCCCTTGGAGATCATGGGCAACGGGTCAGTGACCGGCGTGAAATTCATCCGGAACAAAGCGGCTTACGGCAAGATCGAAGCGATCGCTGGGAGTGAGTTCGTGGAGCCGTGTGATATGGTGCTGCTTGGCACCGGACAAGGCAAACAGGTGGAACTGCTCGAACAGGTGAAAGGCTTGGAGCTTGATCACAAAGGCCGCATCCTCGACAACCGCGGTCGCATTGTAGTGAACGAGCACTACCAAACCAACAATCCGAAGTACTTCGCAGCGGGAGATGCTGTGAACGGTGGGGTTGAGGTTGTTAATGCGGCTGCAGAAGCGAAGAAGGCAGCGCACGGGATCGATGCGTACCTGAAGAAGTGATTCCTACCGGCCGTACATTTGAAAGACACTGAGAACTCATGCAACTCACAGCGATCATCGAGCGGTCACCGGATGGATGGCTCGTCGGCCAATTGGAGGAACTTCCCGAGGTGATCTCCCAAGGGCGTACCAAGGAAGAACTCATGGAGAACCTTCGGGACGCGATGGAGCAACTCTTTCTGGCCAACAAGGAACAAGCTGCCTTGGACAACGCTGGACGCGACGTATCACGGGCGGACCTGAAGGTGGCTTGAATGAAACGGCTTGTGCTGATCAAGCACCTCGAGCGCCATGGTTGTGTGCTGATGCGGGAAGGAGGGAACCACGCGATCTACCTGAACCCGGCCAACAAGAAGCGAACAGCGGTCGGCAGGCACCGCGAACTGGCCGACCTGCTCTGTGACAAGATCTGCAAGCAACTGGATATTCCTCCTGTGAAATGAATTTGGACGAACGAACCCGATTGATCTGATCGACATGGCAGACCTCCGAACCAACCTCGCCGGCATCAAAAGCCCCAATCCTTTCTGGCTGGCTTCTGCTCCGCCAACGAACTCCGGCTACCAGATCATGAAAGCCTTCGACGCGGGCTGGGGCGGTGCGGTGTGGAAGACCCTCGGCGTGCCCGTGGTGAACGTGAGTAGCCGTTACGGCGCTGTGAACTACCGCGACAACCGCATGGTGGGATTCAACAACATCGAACTCATCACCGACCGGCCGCTGAAGGACAACCTGCGCGAGATCAGCGAAGTGAAGAAGCGCTTCCCGGAGCATGCGGTGATCGCATCGCTGATGGTGGAGACGAAGGAGGAGTGGCATCAGATCGTGCGCGATGTGGAGAACGCCGGAGCCGATGGCATCGAACTGAACTTCGGTTGTCCGCACGGGATGTGCGAGCGTGGCATGGGCAGCGCTGTGGGCCAAGAACCGAAAGTGTTGCAGACGATCGTGGAGTGGGTGAAGGAAGTCGCGAAGATCCCGGTGATCACGAAACTCACGCCGAACATCTCGGACATCACCCGACCGGCGCGTGCAGCAAGGGCCGGTGGCAGCGATGCGATCTCCTTGATCAACACGATCCAAAGCGTGGTGGGTGTGGACCTCGACACCTTCGTGCCTTTTCCCAACGTGGATGGCAAGAGCACCAACGGCGGCTATTGCGGTCCGGCCGTGAAGCCGATCGCCTTGAACATGCTGAAGAACTGCGCGCAGGACCAGCAGGTGGGCATTCCCATCAGCGGCATCGGTGGCGTGGAGAACTGGAAGGACGCGGCGGAATTCATCCTGCTCGGTGCGACCAGCGTGCAAGTGTGTACCGCCGTGATGCACTACGGCTTCGGCATCATCCGCGAATTGCTGCCCGGCCTGGAGAGCTACATGGACAGCAAGGGCTTTACGACCATCGAGCAGATGCGCGGCAAGGCGCTGCCGAACATCATGCACTGGGAGGATCTCAATCTCAAGTACAAGGTCGTCGCGGAGATCAACCCGGACAAGTGCATCGGTTGTCAACTCTGCTACACCGCCTGCGAGGACGGCGCGCACCAAGCGATCGCTCTCAACAGCGACCCAACCGACCGCAAGCCGACGATCATCGAGGAGAACTGCGTGGGTTGCAACCTATGCTCCATCGTTTGCCCCGTGGAGGAATGCATCACCATGGAGCGGAAGGACGACGGCAAGCAGCACCTCACGTGGGGCGATCGGACCCGCGCTGGCAATATCCCGAAGACCTTTGATGATCCGTTAGCAGGTGGGCTGCATCATTGGGTGCCGGAGCCTGCAGAGGCGTTGGTGAAGAAGAAGCCGCGGCATTACAAGGGATGAGGGAGTCTCAAGAGATTCCGGATCCTGCAATGCGATCGTGATACAGCGTGTTGAGTTCACGCGCAATTGAACGCGCCCGACCAAGACTCAAGTCTTGTCCACAACGCAATGACCTGCCTAGGAAATCGACATGGATGGTGCCACCCTCGAATCCCCACCACTTCAACCACCACATTGTTTGATCATCGGCTGATGCACCGATCCCATCCAACTCGTGGATCACAATGCACGGTTTTCTGAAGGCGAATGAACCGAGCTTCTTGATCTCAATGCGATCATGAAACGCACTGATCATCTCCACACCGCGGACTTGCCACAGCCATGCTCTCAACACGAATACACCGGCTGCAATGATCGCCAATAGGCCGAGCCATAGTTCTGGGAATCGGGTAGGACTCGTGATCAATCCGAAACCCATGAAGCCAACCATGATCACCCAAATGATCAACCAGGCGGTCAGGAAGAACACTAGCATCCAGTTGGTGTCCTTCTCCAATCGGAAGACCTTGATGGGTTGATCGGTATGCGTCATATCGAGTGACCTCCTGGCCGATATTGTAATCCAAGATATGTTTGTCCGCGGAGCAGCCATGCTAAGATGTGATCGCTCTGACGTAAATGGACGAATTCATGCAAGCCGCCATCGACGAAGCCCGCTTGGGCCGGTCGCAGGGCGGAATTCCGATCGGTTCAGTGCTGGTGCGTGACGGCAAGGTCATAGCCCGTGGCCACAACAAGCGCGTTCAGGAGAAGAACCCGATCCTACACGGCGAGATGGATTGCCTGAACAACGCGGGCCGCATCGGCAGCTACAAGGGCACCACGATCTATTCCACACTGATGCCCTGCTACATGTGCGCGGGCACCATCGTGCAGTTCAAGATCAAGAAGGTGGTGGTGGGCGAGAGTCGCACATTCTCTGGAGCACGGGAGTTCATGGAGAGCCATGGCGTGGAAGTGATCGACCTGGACCTGCCGGAATGCGTGGCGATGATGAAGGAGTTCATCGCGGCCGAGCCTGAGCTGTGGAACGAGGACATCGGGGAATAGAACGCTGATGACGCTGAAAGAGTGGATCAACGCAGATCCTGAATTGCCTTTCTATCTGTGACCATCAGCCCTTTCAGCGTCATCTGCGTTCCATCGTTGCCTCCGTACCTTTCCGGTCGCAATCCCCTCCCATGTCCACGCTCACGCTCAAGTACCCCGAAGTCACCAACTACATCGCCGGCAAGCCCGAAGTGAACGGCCAGCAGAAGATGGACGTCCATTCCCCGTTGGATGGCGCTGTTATCTCAACCGTCCCTCTCAGCACCGCAAGCGATCTGGACAAGGCCGTCCAAGCCGCAGAAGCCGCATTCCCCGGTTGGAGCGGCACGCCGATCAAGGAGCGTTCGCAGATCTTCTTCCGCTACCGCGAACTGCTTTTCGAAGAACCGCGAAGAGCTCGCCACGCTGGTACACACCGAGAACGGCAAGACGATGGACGAGTCGTACGCCGAGGTGGACAAGAGCATGGAGCTATGTGAGTTCGCGTGCAGTTTGCCGCAGTTGATCCAAGGTGAAGTGCTCGAAGTGAGCAGGGGCGTGGAGTGCCGCATCGAGCGCAAGCCATTGGGCGTGGTGGCGAGCATCGCACCGTTCAACTTCCCGAACATGGTACCGCACTGGACCATCCCCAACGCACTGATGTTGGGCAATACCATGATCCTGAAGCCGAGCGAAGTGGTACCGATCAGCGCCATCCGCATTGCGGAATTGCTGAAGGAGGCCGGCCTGCCCGATGGCGTCTTCAACGTAGTGAACGGCGACCGCGCGATCGTGGAAGCCATCTGCGATCACCCCGGCATCAAGGCCGTGAGCTTCGTGGGAAGCACCACCGTGGCCAAGATCGTTTACGTGCGTGCGACTGCTTCGCTGAAGCGCGCGCTCTGCCTCGGCGGTGCAAAGAACCACTTGCTCGTGCTGCCCGATGCACACTTGGAGATGACCGCCAGCAACGTCGTCGCGAGCATGAGCGGCTGCGCAGGGCAACGCTGCATGGCCGCTGCGCAGATGGTCGGCATCGGTGCGGTGGAACCGATCATCCAGCAGATGATCGTGGAAGCGAAGAAGCTCATCCCCGGCAAGAACCTGGGACCGGTGATCAGCAAGGTTTCCTACGAGCGCATCCTCGGCTTCATCGAGGAAGCGGAAAAGGCCGGAGCGAAAGTGCTGCTCGACGGCCGCAATCCGAAAGTGGAAGGCGACAAGGCTAACGGTTACTACCTCGGTCCCACCATCATCGACCACGTGACCGCCGACATGCGCATCTCGCGAGAAGAGGTCTTCGGTCCGGTCATCAGCATCATCCGCGCGAAGGACCTGGATGCGGGCATCGCCATCGAGAACGCGAACCCCTACGGCAACGCGGCTGCGGTCTTCACGCAGAGCGGCGGCAACGCACGCCAGGTCATGGAACGCGCCAGCGCCGGCATGATCGGCGTGAACATCGGCGTGCCCGTTCCGCGCGAACCCTTCAGCTTCGGTGGCTGGAATGACAGCAAGTTCGGAACCTGTGATATCACCGGGAAGAGCAGCATCGAATTCTGGACGCAACTGAAGAAGACCACGACGAAGTGGAACCCGGAGGGGAAGGTGAATTGGATGAGTTGAGTCCCCGACTTATCACAGCTCAGTTGGCGCTAGAAGCCAGGGGTCTCGAACTCGACGACCAATTCAAGAGCGGATTCGAGAAGCTCTATGGTTGGACGAACAATAAGGAGGGCGAATTTGAAGGACGAATCGGCACGCCTAACCGGACCGCCGAGCCTACCATTCGGATATCTCATGATCATGAAAGCATTTCTCCTCGCGTCCGCGTTGCTCGGTTCATCGTTGGTCCGAGCCCAGTTCTCTGGCATTCTCTGCACTGATCCGCTGGCCGTGCAGGCCATGAAGGGGTTGCATGACCCTGCGGATTACGCGGCGAGTGTGGTGATCGATGATCATGAAGAGATCATCTGCGCGTTGCGTACGGAGGTGAACGCGGATTCACTGAAAGCACACTTGCAGCGGATCGTCTCCTTCGGCACGCGCCACACCTACTCGGATACCGTGAGTGCATCGACCGGCATCGGTGCTGCGCGACGTTGGGCATTCTCCAAGTTCCAACAGTTCAGCGCCGCGAACGAGAACCGATTGATCCCCGCGTACCTACAGTTCAACTACGCCAACGAAACAGGCAATTGCGGAAGCGGCCAAGGTTGGCGCAATGCCATGGCCGTGTTGCCGGGATCACGGATCGAGGGGCACAAGGTGATCATCATCGAAGCGCATATGGACAGCCGCTGCGCCGACAACTGCGACCCGCTTTGTGATGCGCAAGGCGCTGAGGATAATGGCAGTGGGACGGCCTTGGTGATCGAACTCGCGCGCGTGCTGAGTCGCTACACGTTCAACCACACCTTGGTGTTCGTGCTGAATACAGGTGAAGAGCACGGCTTGTTGGGCGCGCGGGCGATGGCGCAGTTCTGCACGTCGCAAGGCATCGCTGTCAAAGGGGTCCAGAACAACGACATCGTGGGCGGGATCCTGTGCGGCGGCACCGCATCGCCGCCCGGGTGCATGGTGGAGAACGCCGTGGACAGCCTGCAATTAAGGGTGTTCAGCGCGGGTGCTACACGAGGGTTGGCGCAATTGGTGAAGCTCTCCTACAGGGAGAAGTTGAGTGATCATGTCCCGGTTCCGATGTTGGTGAGCGTGATGGGCATGGAGGATCGCATCGGGCGCGGGAGCGATCACATCCCGTTCCGTGAAGCAGGTTTCCAGTCCATCCGGTTCACGGCAGCCAATGAGCACGGCGATGGCGACCCGAGCCAAGCAGGGTATGATGATCGACAGCACACCAGCGACGATATCCTTGGCGTGGATACCGACGGGGATCTGGTGGTCGATAGCTTCTTCGTGGACTTCAACTACCTGCAGCGCAATGCGGTGATCAACGGGATGACCGCCACGCTCTTGGCGCTAGGGCCGGACATGCCCACGTTCGCACTGCTGGATGAACCCACCGGGTTGCGTGTCCAAGTGAACAACGCATCGCAATATGTGGCCTTTCGCATCGGCGTGCGGGGAGTGAATTCACCACCGGACTTCGACGCACTTTATCGCACGGATCAGAGCAGCTACCTGGTGCCAGAGCTCAACTCCCCCGGCGCCTATTACGTGAGCGTTGCTGGCGTGGATGCCAATGGCATCACCAGTCCCTTCGCGCCGGAGCAAGTGCGCAGCAACGACGCTGCTACGCCTTCGATGCCGATCGATGATCTCCCCTATGGTCTGGCCTGCATGCCGATCGGCGTTCCGGAACGGGGCGAGGTGATCACGGAAGTGCTGACCATCGCCCCGAACCCGTTCACAGCTTCAACAACGATCCGGATCGACCCACCTACAGGAACAACAGGCCCGGCGAAGTTGCTGATCACCGATGCCAGCGGACGCGAACTGGTGCGGATCCCGGTGATCCTCGGGGTAGGACCGTTGCTGTTACCGTATCGTCATGCCGCTGGGCCGGGGATCTTCTTGTGCGAGTTGGTGATGGAAGGCCGAAGGATCCATTCGGCTCCGATGGTGGTCACGGATTGATCACAACGCTGTTCGGTTTCGCGCGTGATCATTCCGAAGGGTATTGTGGAAGTGCCCGTTGGTTGTTTGCTTCGATGGACCAAACACCCCCATCATGGATCACGGGAACATAAGTGCCAAGCTCGCCGCAAGTCTCTTGAAATTGAAAGCGCGGATCGATGCGGCGAACATTCCGCCAAGCCGATTGGACGAGAGCATCAATATCGCGACCTGGAACATTCGCGAGTTCGGGAAAAAGCGGAGACGCGAGGAGAGCATCCATTTCATCGCCGAGATCATCAGCCAGTTCGATCTGGTGGGCCTGGTGGAATTGCGCGACAACCTTGCGGATCTCGGACGGGTGCTTGCCTTGCTCGGTAATGATTGGCGCGCCGTGTACAGCGACATGATCCCGGACGCCGGTGGTAACCGGGAACGGATCGCCTTCCTCTATGATCGTCGCGCGGTGGTCTTCAACGGACTTGCTGCCGAGGCGACCGCTCCGCGAAGGAAAGTGGGCCTGCATTACCTGCCCGAGAATGATTTCTGGCGCGCGCCGTACATGGCGTCCTTCCGCAGTGGCACGTTGGACTTCGTTGTACTCACCACCCATGCCCAATGGGGAACCGAGGAAGGTCGCGAGGAGGAGTTGGGTCTGCTTGCGGATTGGATCGAGGGCAAACGGCGCGATGCGGTGAAGGAGGACAAGGACCTCATCGTCATGGGCGATTTCAACATTCCATCACGCACGAGCAAACACTACAAGGCGATCACGAAGCATGGCTTGCAAGTGCCCAAGGGTTTGCTGTTGAAGGATCCGGGTACGAACCTGGAGAAGGATAAGCGCTACGACCAGATCCTGCACTACCCGGAGTTCGATGTCAACTTCAGCGACAAGGGCGGTGTGCTGGATTTCTTCATCGACACCGCGCACATCAAGGAGCTCTTCCCCGATGGCTTGACCAAGGAAGCGTTCACCTACCAACTCAGCGACCACTTGCCATTATGGACGCAGTTGAACACCGACGTTTCCGGACAACGGCTCGAACAGATCGTGCAAGGTTGAACGCTGCGCTCAGTGCGCAGTGATCCGTCCTTTGGCCAATTCGCTGTAGAATCCATCACCATTCGCGATGCGTTGGAAGGCATCGTACGCGCCCGGATCCTTCAGGCGATCGAGCGTGAGGGCATAGTACCAAGCCGCTTCTTCATCGAACACATCCACCGGATGTCCGGCAGCGCGTTGCAGGAAGCCGCGCGCCCGATCATAGAGCCCGAGGTTGTATGCGCAAAGCCCGGAGTAGAACAGCGCGTTCACGTCGTCGGGGTGCTGGTCCAGGAGAAAGCGCAGATCGTCCAAGCAGCCTTTGTGATCATTCTTCACAAAGCTCCCGAGCGCATCATCCATGAACTCCGTGTACGGAAGGAGGATCTCGTGCGTGTGTGTACTATCCCTATCCGAAGCATCAGCGAACCGCGCAGCCACATGGATGTCGCTGAGGTTCATCATCGGATCCCGGTCGTACAATTCCTTCGGATGCACCACTTTCAGGTCGTGCAGGAAGAGCAGCTGAAGTGAAGTGCGATGGTGCTTTGCGGGACGTACATCCGTGGTAGGATCATTCGTGCGCACCTCGGTTCCGCGTGGTTGCACCCGCTCGATCCCCGGTTCACGTTGGAGGACGAGACGCGCCGCTTCGCGTGTGTGCAAAGCCATGCGTTCATGCCCGATGCGATCCTGTTTCGGCTGTTCCTCCGCAGCGACGATCTCCTCGTTCAAGAGAGGAGCGACCACAGGTGTGGCGTCATCGGATCCTTCGGCAACCATCTTCGGCTGTTGCACGACTTCGCCCTCCGTTCCCGTGGTACCGAAGTGGGTCATCACTCCGGCGATCAGAAGGACGACAACGCCTGCAACCACCCACATCCCAGCTATGCCATTGCTCTTCGCCGACCGGGCGGCATCAAGACCCTTCAGTGCGGCGAAGGCTCCGGGTTCACGAAGCCCTTCGACGGCTTCGCGCAACAACGGGTCGCGTTCCAAGTGGAGTTCCACTTCATGTGCGGCGGATCCATCGAGGCGGCCTTCGGCGTACGCGAGCAAGTGCTCACGCGAAAGCGCGCCGCGCGGAGCGAAGGGATCGGAGCTATGCGTTCTGGTCGGCATGCTGTTGAAGGATGAGGCGGAGGTTGCGGCGGCCGTTCTGCAGGTGGCTGCGCAGTTGGTCGTAGTCGATCCCGAGACGCTCCTGCACTTGCGCGTAGGAAAGTCGTTCGAGGTGGAAGAGGCGGATGCAGCTCCGCTGTGTTTCGTTCAGCTGATCGATCGCGGTTTCCATGCGCTGTAGGTCGGCTTCATGCAGGACAACATCCTCGGCGTGATCCGCAGTGATGTCGTTCCCGATCGCATCGTCCCATCGCACTTGGCGATGATCACCACGAAGCGCCAACAGACAATGGTTCCGCATCACAGTGTGGATCCATGGCCGGAAGCGTTCCACGGGGTGCCGCTTGAGCATATCCGGAAGTTTGGCGAACAGATCCACCACGGCATCCTTGCTCCGTTCCGGATCCTTCAAGTACTTCATGCTGACTCCGAAGAGCAGGTGCGCGTAGCGGTCCCAAAGCAGGCCCCAAGCGGAATGGTGCCCACCCTGTAGGGCGAGCACCAGTTCCTCATCACTGGCATCGGGTGTAGGTTTCCGGCGCAGGAACATTCCGTTCAGTCAACAACGTCCTGGGTTTCTTGTCGTGCGGCTTGTCGGCGCGCGTATTGAAGCATCTCGGCGTAGGTCTTCGTTTCGATCACGATCACCCCGCCGGTCACATCGCCGTAGCGCGCGGGCAGGCCGCCGGTATACACCGAGATGCTGCTGATGGCCGAGGGCGGGATACGCGGCACTGCACCACTCACCTTCACGCCATCGATGTAACTGGCCATGTTCTCCGTGCGCGATCCACGGAAGTATAAGCCGTCACCGTTGGGTGCAGCGGTAACACCGGCGAACTGCGTGCTGATGAGCTGTACCGGATTCTTCGCCACGGGTAGTTTGGCGATCTCCGTGGCGAGCAAACTCATGCGGCTCGGGTCATCCTTTTCGATGAGCTTGCGTTTCCAGGCGATCACTTCGGCACCTCTTAATGTCTTGGGATGCATATGTACATCCCCGACATAGGTAGCCCGATCGGCGGTGACCTCGATGGCTGCGAACTCCACGTTCTCCAAGCCTGCGTATGAGATGGTGAGGCCGTGCAATCCCGGCGGCAAGGGCTTCAGGACGAAACGACCATCCAGGTCCGTAACCGTGCCGACCAGTTCACCATTGATAGTTGCGTACACGTTGGCACTGATCTGTGCGGTTCCATCCGGAGCGTAGACCCGACCGCGGATCTCGCCGAGGTTCTGGGCGCAGAGCGTGCCGGTTGAAAGGAGAAAGGCCGCTAGGAGGGAGAGGTTGAAGGTGCGCATCGTCGTGTGTTTCCTATACGATGCGATCATTCCCCGGATCGCATAAACACTATCGAAAAGGAAGCGCGTCGAACTACAATTCCTCCGCGACCACTTCGCGCACGCCGGGTACTTCGTGCTTCAGCAGGTTCTCGATCCCCTGCTTCAAAGTGACCAAGCTGCTCGGGCAGCCGCTACATGATCCACGCAAGGTCACGGTGACCAAACCGTCCTGGAAGGAGCGGAACGCGATATGTCCGCCGTCGCCTTCCACTGCGGGGCGGATGTATTCCTCCAGAATGCGGATGATCTTCTCATCATCAGGTCCCTTCGCTTCCGCATGCGTGGTGGCGCGCTCATTGGCATCGGCAAGCGCATGTGCCGGTGCGTCCTCATACACCACACGGCCATCGGTGTTCAGGTATTCCTGGATGTACTCGCGCAATTCCAACTGCACCAGGTCCCAGGTCACCGCATCATTCTTCGTGACGGTCACGAAGTTGCTGCTGATGAACACCCCGGTCACGAAGGGCAGGTTGAACACCTTCTCCGCCAACGGCGAAACGTTCACCGGCTCCTCCGGCGTACGGAATTCCAGCAAGCGGCCATCCTCCACCAGCGCACGGCTGCTCACGAAACGCATCGTGGCCGGATTCGGGGTCATCTCGGCGTACACTGAAACGGGTGGTCTTTTCTGGGTGTCGATCATGATCGGAGATACTGGAACAGGCCCAAAGGTACAGGGCGGCCGTGGTGGCTTCCCAAGCCGAGGCTGTCTTGGCGCGCTTCCACGGAAGGCACTGCCTTACTTTTGTCCGCGTCATGCGTCACTTCCTTCAGCAACATCGTTGGGCCACCGTTCTGGTGGTGGGCCTGTTGTTGTTCGCGACCAGCAGCATGACGTTGTCGCGCATGACCTGCCTCATGGGTGGTCATTCCGTGTTGAGCTTCGGACCCGCCGATGATTGCTGCCCGGATGCGGAGAAGCCGGAAGGAACGACGGTGAAACCGATCTGTTGCGCGTTCACCGAAGCGCGGTTCGATCGTACATCCGTTATCCCTGTTGCGGGTTTGGATCTTGGCGTCCTGCTTGCCGAATTGGATGGCGCGCCCACCATGATCATTGCTCTTCCGGTGATGGAGCCGGTGCGTTGGTGGGATGGGAAACCACCTCCTCGAAGTCTTCCTGATCGCCTTGCGGACCTGCAAGTGCTGTTGATCTGATCGGTGTGTTCGCCTGCGGGCGAAGGAGCGCTGCTCCGGGTTCATTCCTCCCACACCGTTCATCTTCAACATGTCCAGACAACGAATTGTCTTCCTGATCGCATCCTTCATCATCGCCGTTTGCGCCATAGCCCAGACGGGTATTCACGGCACCGTGCGCATGGCGGGAGAGAAAGGCGGACTGCTTCCCGGTGCCAATGTCCACTGGTCCGGCACGAGCATCGGCACAAGCACCGATGCCAATGGCCACTTCATGATCGAGCAGGATCCACCCCAATGGCCCGCACAGCTCGTCGTATCCTTCGTCGGATTCCGCAGTGATACGCTGGCTGTTCCCGGTCCGACAAGCACCCCGCTATCCTTCGCGCTGCGTTCCACCATCGAGTTGCGTGATGTGGAAGTGGTGGAACGCGTGCAAGGCACCCAGTTGAGTACGCGCACGATCAACGCCACGGAGAGCATCGGACCGAAGGAATTGAAGCGCGCCGCGTGCTGCGATCTCAGCGAGAGCTTCGAAACGAATGCGACCGTGGATGTGAGCTTCAGCGATGCGATCTCCGGCACCAAGACCATCCGCATGCTCGGCCTCGATGGCAAATATGCGCAGATGAGCTTGGAGAACATCCCCTTCGTTCGTGGCTTGTCCAGTTCCTCCGGCCTTACGCTGATCCCGGGAACGTGGATCAACAACATCAACCTGAGCAAGGGAACCGGCACGGCGGTGAACGGACCGAATGCGATGACCGGGCAGATCGATCTGTGCTTGGTGAACCCGCTGGATCAACCACCGCTCTTCGTGAATTTGTACGGCAACAGTCAAGGTCGGCTGGAGGCGAACATCCACACCGCGCAACGCACCGGGAAGTACAGTTCGAACTTGCTGCTGCTACACGGCAATTGGTTCGACCGGGAGATGGACCAGAACAACGATGGCTTCATGGACATGCCGCGTACGCGCCGCGTGAACGTGATGGATCGATGGATGTACCTCGGCGAACGAAAGAGCGGGCAAGTGACATTGCGCGTGGTGGATGATCAGCGGCTCGGCGGTCAAAGCCTGGAACATCTTTCCGGTGAAGCGGCGCACCAGTACCATCTTGGTCGTGGCCTCTACACCATCGACGTGACGAACCGGATGGTGGATGGCTTCGGCAAGCACGGCTGGATCTTCAAGAACGACCCGACGAAGAGCATCGGGTTGATCGTCGCGGTCCGGCAGCACGAAGTGGATTCACGATATGGAGTGCGCAGGTATGAAGCCGCGCAGCACAGTGCATACGGGAGCATCGTGTACCAACAATTGCTGGGCGACGGGAATGACCAGATCAAGGCCGGCCTGAGCATGCAGTACGACGATTACGATGAACGCTTCACGAACGACACGTTGCCCGTGCTGGATCTCGGGCGCACGGAGCGTATGCCCGGCGCTTTCGCGGAGCATACGTTGAAGCGCGGGCGCTTCATGCTCGTCACCGGTGTGCGCGTGGATGTGAACGATCTCTATGGCACGGTGGCCAGCCCGCGTGTACACGCCAAGTACGACCTCGGGCCGCTCACCACCGTGCGTGCAAGCATCGGTCACGGCTTTCGCACCTCGAACCCATTGGCGGAGAACGCAGCCGTGATGGCCAGTTCGCGGAAGGTCGTGGTGGGGCCGTTGGACATGGAGCGCGCATGGAACCTCGGCGCATCCGTCCTGCACAAGTTCAAATGGCTCGATCGCAAATGGGCCATCGGAATGGACGCCTATCGCACCTTCTTCACCGCACAAGTGGTCACCGACCTGGACCGTGATCCCGGTACACTTGCCATTTACATGCTCGATGGTCGCTCGTATGCGAACAGCTTGCTGGTGGACGTGCAGGTGGACCTGACGAGGAACGTTCAACTGAAAACGAGTTACCGGTTCTACGATGTGCGCAACACCTTCGACGGCCGCGAGCTGGAACGCCCATTCACCCCTTCGCATCGCGGGCTGATCGACCTTGCCATTTCCGACAATAAGGACCGCTGGCACTTCGACATCAACCTGAATATCTTCGGGGAGAGCCGCATCCCTTCCACCGCCGCGAACCCCGAAGGCCTGCGCCTCCCGGTTCATGCACCGGCCTATTCCACGCTTCACGCGCAGCTTACGCGCGTATTCGGCGTGCTCGAGGTCTACCTCGGCGCGGAGAACATCACGAGCACTTTGCAACAGCGCCAGATCATCGCGCCGGACGATCCCTTCGGCCCGAACTTTGACGCCAGCTTGATCTGGGGCCCCACCAACAAGGCCATGCTTTACGGTGGCCTCCGCTATACCATCAACCGAAAAACGAACGCAACACCCGCGCAATGACCATGAGAACCCTATTCGCCATTTGCCTCAGCCTGCTCGCCCTTGCGGCGACCGCGCAATCGAAGAAGACCGAACACCTTGCCATCGTAAGCAGCACCGTTTGCGATATGTGCGTGAAGACCATCCAGGACAACATGATCTATGAGAAGGGCGTGAAGAAAGTGACCGTGGACCTGGCCACCAGCACCGTACACCTGGACTACGACGTGAGGAAGAACACACCGGAGAAACTCCGCGCGGCCCTGGTGGAACTGGGCTATGCCGCGGACGGTACGCCGGGCGATGCGAAGGCCTTCGCGCGCTTACCGGAATGTTGCCAGAAGGAGGGTTGTGGCAAACTCCCGGAGAAGCCTTGAACAAGGCCCTCATCCGTACCGTTCGCGGCTTCACACCGCGATTCGGCGCTGATCCGTTCTTGGCCGAGACCGCCGTGGTGATCGGTGATACCGTGATGGGCGACCATTGCAGCGTGTGGTACCATGCCGTGGTGCGCGGTGATGTGAATAGCATCCGCATCGGAAACCGCGTGAACATCCAGGACGGCGCGGTGTTGCATTGCACCTACGAGCGTGCTGCGCTCACGATCGGGAACGATGTGAGCATCGGGCATAACGCCATCGTTCACGGCTGCACGATCCACGACAAGGTGCTGGTGGGCATGGGTGCCATCGTGATGGACCATGCGGTGATCGGGGAAGGAAGTGTGATCGCGGCAGGTGCCGTGGTATTGCAGAACACGATCGTTGAACCGGGCAGCTTGATGGCCGGGGTACCCGCGAAACGCATCGGACCGGTGAGCGCGGATCTGTCGCAGAACGAGATCGAACGCATCGCGCGGAACTACCGGATGTACGCCGGGTGGTTCAAGCAGGAGTGAGCACTCCTTCGTTCCACGTCGCGCTGCGCACTTCCGTCGGTGGCCAACCCATGCGGCCCATCATTGCAAGGAACAAGGAAGGATCCCCGCTGGTCCATACCGTGGTCCCGTTGCTCGCATCCGGACCAGCAGCTTGGTCCCGTTGATCGAGCAGCCGATCTACTTGACGTGCGATGAACGGTGCGGGATCGATCACGCGTACGTCGGGTCCCACGATCCGTTCGATCAACGGGCGAATGATGGGGTAGTGCGTACAACCGAGCACGAGCGCATCGATGTTCCTCGCCATCATCGGCTCCAACCAGCGGCGCAGCATGGCCTCCGTGTCAGGCGTTGTGAATTCCCCGGATTCGATCCGCTCCACGAGGCCCGGACAAGGTTGGTGCAACACCTGCACAGAGCTGGCGAAGCGCTCCACGACGGAAGCGTAGAGGTCGCTTTGAAAAGTGGCTTGCGTGGCGAGCACACCCACCACGCCGGTCGTTGTTTGTTCCACGGCCGGTTTCACTGCGGGCTCCATACCCACGAACGGAACAGCCGGGAATTGTTCGCGCAGATCTGAAAGTGCAGCTGCACTTGCTGTGTTGCACGCGATCACGATCATCTTGCAATCCATCGCGAGGAAGGCCTGTGTGATCCCCTCGCTGAAGGTGCGCACCTCTTCCAGGGTACGCGGTCCATACGGCATGTGCGCTGTATCCCCGAAATAGAACAGGCGCTCCGAGGGGAGCGCCTGTTGGATCGCATTCAGTACCGTGAGGCCACCGATACCGGAATCGAAGACGCCGATGGGACGGTGGTCGGACACGTGTCGGATCAGTTGATCCCGAGCTTGGTCTTCACCAGCGGCATGATGTCGATGCCCTTGTCGTAGTAAAGCACGAAGCCGGTACTGGTATCGAGGATGTACGTGAAGTTGTTCTCGTCGGCAACCGCCTTGATCGCATCGTTGGTGCGCTTCACCATCGGCGCGAGCAACTCCTCCTCCTGCTTTGCGAGGTCCTCTTGCGCTTTGTCGCGGGCGGTATTGATCCGTTCCTCCAGTTCGTTGATCTCGCGCACGGCCATTTCCTTTTCGGTCTGGGTCATCTTGTCGGAACGGCTTTGCACGTCGGCGACCTTCGCTTGATACTCAGCGCCCATCGCCTTCAAACGCTCATCCAAGGTCTTGGCGAAGGCTTGCATGCGCGTCTCGGCATCTTTGCGTTCGGGCAGGACCAACATGATCTCCTTGCGGTCGATGTGACCGAGTTTGATCGGCGTTTGTGCCAGTGCCGGGGCGGTAAGGCCCAGGGCCAGGGCGATCGTCAGGATCGAATTCTTCATTGGGGTCTTGATCATCGGGGTTGTTTCATATCGGTTCCTCCGCCGCTGTTCTGCTGCGGTTGCGTACCATCTCCGCCACCGCCATCCTTTGGGGGGGTCTTCGGATCGGGTGCTTCTTCATCCTCATTGCTGCCTCCTGCGCTGCCTTCGCGTTTGGGCCTGATGCCCAGCTTGCGCAGCACGGAGTCGCTCTTGTCGTACTTGTCACTTGCGAAGAGCAGGTTCCCGCCGTTGGTGCCACTGAGGTCGAACACGGCCACGTAGCTCGTGCCGGCCACTTCCTTGATCGCGTTATAGACACGGTCCTGTATCGGCTGGATGAGCTCTTGGCGTTTCTTGAAGAGGTCACCTTCCGGACCGAAGCGTTTCTTCTGCATGTCCCGTGCCTCGCGCTCCTTGCGATCGATCTCCTCCAAACGTGACCGCTTCATCTCCTCGGTGAGCAGGATCGCTTCGGCGTTGAAGGCTTCACGCATCCGGCCGATCTGCAAGTGACGCTCATCGATCTCCTCCTGCCATTGCTTGCTCAGGCGGTCCAGCTCCTTCTGGGCGGTTTCGTACTCCGGCATCTGGTCCAGGATGTACTTGGTGTTCACAAAAGCGATGCGTTGCGCGGAGGCTGCCGGGGCCCACATCAACCCTGCGTAGAGGGCGATCGCGTAGGGGATCGTGCGTTGCATGGAAGGGTGTCGAAAGTAGGCGATCCCTCTCTAGAGTTCGCCAAGATCTATGCCGATCGTGAAGTGGAACTGGCTCTTGGCCATACGCGGCGCGGTAGGCACATCATCCAATCGCCAGCCGTAGTCCAGGCCCATCGGACCGAACATCGAAAGGAAGAGGCGCAGGCCCACACCAGCGCTGCGATACAGTTTGAAGGGATCGAAGGTGTCGAAGTTGCCCCATGTATTCCCCGCTTGCGCAAAGGCCAACGTGTAGATGGTGGCTTGCGGATTCAATGAAACAGGGAAACGCAATTCAGCCGTGTACTTGCTCACGATGAAGTTCCCGGTCTGTGGGGAGAGTGAGAAATCATCATACCCGCGCAGGCCCACGATCTCGCGACCATCCAACTGGAATCCGGTGAGCGCCGCACCACCGAGGTAGAAGCGCTCGAAGGGCGAATCGCCGATCGCATTGCTGTACCGCCCGAGGAAGCCCCAGCCCGCGCGCGTCATCAGCACCAGGTTGTGCCCCGACTTGCTGTTGGTGATCTTGTTGAACCACTGGGTGGTGAACTTCCACTTGTGGAACTCGGCCAGTTTGTACCGCTGTTCAGCCTCCAGCGATGCGTAGTCCTTGCCAGGGTTGAAGAGCGAATAGGGCGGCGTGGCCTTCATGCTCAACGTCACTTCCGAACCGGTACGCGCGAAGAAGGGCTGATCGATGGAGTTGCGTGAAAGGGAGATCTGATAGGCGAGCACGTTGCTCGTTCCATTGCTGAAGGAGAAGATCACCTGCCCGCTGCTGTAATTGCGTAGGTCGTAGATCTGGTAGGAAAGCGTCTGCCGCAGGATGAACCAGTCATCGGGCCATTGCAGGCGTTTGCCCAGGCCCAATGTGGCACCACTGATCAAGAGCGATTGCCGGTCCGGGTTCCGGATGCGGCCATCGGCGGTGTTCACGAAGCGGGGCTCGCCGTTGCTCTGCACGCTGTGGTAAACCGAGAAGCTGAGCGAGTTCGCTTTGCGGCCACCGAGCCACGGCTCCACGAACGAAAGGCTGTAGCTCTGGAAGAAGCGGCCGTTGGTCTGCGCGCGCAGGTTCAGGGTCTGTCCATCACCCGCCGGCAAGGGCTGGTACGCTTTGGGGTCGCCGATCTTCCGCAGACTGAAGTTGGTGAAGGACAATCCGAGGCTCATCACCAACCGGCCCGCACCCCAACCTCCGCTGAGTTCCAAGCGATCGCTGGGTTTCTCTTCCACGGTATAGACCAGGTCCACCAACCCGGTACGTTGGTCCGGTACGGGTTCCACACCCATCTTCTCGGGATCGAAGTAGCCCAGCTGCGAGAGTTCGCGTTGCGTCCGGATCACATCACTACGGTTGAACAGTTGGCCCGGTTTGCTGCGGATCTCCCGCCGCACCACATGTTCATTGGTCTTCGTGTTGCCCTTGATGATCACGTTGCGGATCCGGAACTGGCGTCCTTCACGGATGCGGATCTCCAGGTCGATGCTATCGCCTTCGGCCATGATCTCCACCGGCTCCGGATAGAAGCTCAGGTAGCCATCATCCATGTACAACGAACTGATGTCGCGCCCCGCCGGGTTCATGTACAAGCGACTGTCCAGCGTCTTCTTGCTGTACACATCGCCCCGGTGGATGTTGAGGATGCTGTCCAGTCGTGAAGTGCGGTACTTCGTGTTGCCGGTCCATGTGATGTTGCGGAAGTAGAAGCGCTGGCCTTCATCCACCGTCACTTCCACGCGCACGCGTTTCGGTCCCACCTTGTACATGGTATCACCGGTGATCTCCACGTTGCGGAAGCCTTCGTTGTTGTAAACCTCGCGCAGGTGGGCCTTGTCCGTAGCGAATTCCTTCGGAATGAACTTGCTGCTACCGAACAAGTTGTACCAGCGCTTGCGCCGCGTCTTCTTCAAGGCCCGGCGCAGCTTCGCATCGCTCAACGCATCATTGCCGTGGAATACCACGTCCCTGATCCTTACACGCGCTCCCTGCTCCACGTCGATCAGGAGCACCACACTGTTCACCAAAGCGGTCTGCAGGGTGTCCTTGTATTCCCGGAAGCGCACATCGGCATTCAGGTAGCCCTTCTCCACATAGTGCGCGCGAATGGCCACGCGGGCGCGGGTCATCAGCGCCTCGTTCACCTGCTGGCGAGGGGTCAGGCCGATGATCTCGTCCAGCTTCTCGGATTCGTTCCGGCTCACGCCGCTGTATTTCCATCGCGAGAGCAAGGGCTTCTCCACCACGATGATGTGCAGGAAGATCACCCGCCCTCGGATCTCGGCGGATTCGATGCGCACATCGCTGAAGAGCTTCTGGTCCCACAGGTTGCGGATGGCGCGCGCGATGCGATCACCCGGGATCTCGATCTGCTCGCCCACTTGCAACCCGGCGAAGAGCTTCACCGCGTTGGCATCCACGCTTTGTGTACCGCTTACGGTGATGCCCCCGATCTCGTACTTCTGTGGCACGCCGTAGTCCATGTTCGGCGCGCGCTGTTCCTGCGCCATCACCGGGCATGCGAACAGAAGGAGGAGCAGGGCGGCGATACGCATATCAGGAAGCGGTGATCTGTTCGCTGGTCTTGCCGAAGCGGCGCTCGCGCCCTTGGTAGTCCAGCACAGCCTCGAAGAGGTGTTGTTTGCGGAAGTCCGGCCAAAGGACAGGCGTGAACCAGAGTTCGGCGTAGGCGATCTGCCAGAGCAGGAAGTTGCTGATCCGCAGTTCACCGCTGGTGCGGATCAAAAGCTCCGGATCGGGGATGTTGTGTGTGCAGAGGTGTTGCGCCACGGTCCGCTCATCGATCTTCTCCGGATCGAGCGTGCCCGCTTTCACTTCCGCAGCGATGGAGCGCACCATGCGCGTGATCTCCCAACGCGAACTGTAGCTCAAGGCCAGGGTGAGCGTGATGCGCTCGTTCTTCGCCGTGCTGGCGATCGCATCATCGAGCGTAGCGCGACACGCAGTGGGCAAACTGTCCAGATCGCCGATCGCGTTCAAGCGCACACTGTTCTCCTGCAACTCCGTGATCTCATCCACCACGGTCTTCACCAGCAGGTCCATCAGCGCATCCACCTCCTCCTTGGGGCGGTTCCAGTTCTCGGTGCTGAAGGCGTAGAGCGTGAGGTAACGCACCCCGATCTCCGTGGCGCCGGTGAGCGCCTCGCGCACGCTGCGCACGCCGTTGGCATGCCCCACGATGCGGTGCTCGCCGTGCAACTGCGCCCAGCGACCGTTGCCATCCATGATGATGGCCACGTGCTCCGGAACGCGCGCACGTTCAATGCGTGCTTTCAGGTCGTCGGTTGCTTGCTCGGCCATTTTCAAACGGGGCGCGAAGGTCGGGGGAAATACATGGAACGCAGATAACGCGGATAAGGCTGATCAACGCAGAGGGTCAGCATCAGAATGCTGTTACTCCGACCCCCTGTCATATCAGCGACCATCCCCTCTTTCAGCGTCATCAGCGTTAGAATAGAACGCAGATAACACAGATAAGACTGATCAACGCGGATAGGGTGTGCAGGCATGGCGCTCCACTCCCTTGCATTCAGATCAGCGACCATCCCCTCTTTCTGCGTCATCTGCGTTCTATTTCTCCCTAGTGCTTGCGTTTCATCCAGTGGTATTGCTCTTCGCAATCGGAGAATTTGCTGAGGATGTACGTGATGGACAATCCGTTGTACACGTACCAATCGCGGGTATTCACATCGCCTCGGGCGCGACCGGTATTGTCGTAGCCCGGGATCGCGCCCTCCAAGCCGCTGCGGTCGGCGAGCTGCGCGGCCAGCGGACCGTTCTCGAAGGCCAGCACGGCGTTGTTCACGTACTTGCCGCTCACGTCATCGATGTAATCGGTCCAGGTGCGGCGCATGCCCCATTCCAATTGGATGTCGATGCGGCCCAGGTTCACCTTGATGCCCATGCCGAAGGGGATGGCCATGTGGTCCACGGCGTACACCTCGCCGCCGGTGCTGGTGCCCTGGCCCTCGGTACCTAGCGGTTGTAGATCGTACCAGGTATCGTCCAGCAAGGCCTGCGGATTGGAGCGGAAATAGGCGATGCCGCCGAAGACGAAGGGGGTCCACTTGCGGGAATCCTTGCCGCGTGAGCGGTACTTGAAGAAGTTGATCTCCAGCAGGAGGGAGGTCTCGATGAGCCGCGACTTGAAATGCAGGTTGCGCAACACTTGCAGCGAATCCGACGCGTTGCTGTCATACGCCTGCAAGGTGCCGATCAAGCCCTGCAAGCGCACCGCGAACCGGTCGTTCAGGTTGTTCCGATACACGATCCCGTACGCCAACTTGGTGTCCTTCGGATAATGCTTGGTGGGGTTCAGGTCGCCGATGTAATAGGCCACGCCGCCGGTGAGGCCCAACTCGTTCACTTGGCCGATGGAGGCCAGCGAAGGGAGGACGGCAAGAAGAAGGAAAAGCGAACGGCGCATTGGCAGCCTAACGCGGGCGCGGTCCGGATGGTATCCCATGGGCAACGGGCCGAAGGTAACGGACGGCCGCGAGGGGCCAAGACCCCTTGGGAATTAGGTCGTTAAGGAACGTGAAAAGGGAGGGCGGAATGGAATGTCGCACGGGCGTGTTCACGCCTTAACTACCTCACCACGCACGTGCTGCCCGCAGCGAAACCCATGCGGAGGCTTGGACCATGGGTACGCGATCACGGTTCACCCTGCCATCGCCCACTTCAGACCCACCTCAACGCTCTATCAACAAACTTTCCCACGTACCGATCAACTTCTTCTTCACCTTCTTCATCTTCTTGAGATCCTCTTTGGATACCGGAGACTCCATCCTGACCAGATCCGCTTGGTAGAGGAAGGGGCAGTCCACCGCCCGCTTGATCGTTGCGCGTGCCGGGTCCTTGATCCTGAACATGGTTCTGTTCTCATCCATCCGCCAACGGCCCTTGAAGAACCATTTCCTGTAGGTCAGATGCATACAAGCGAGGCAAGAGAACCTCACGCGGATCGCCACACACAGGTCCTTCGAGAAGACATATTCATACTTCACTTCTTCATCACCGGAAACACGATAGATCAGTGTGTCTCCTAGTTCGACGACCGTGGCGGCCGAATCACGACCAAGGGTCATTTTCACATAGTCACTGAAGTAGCGACTGACCACCTGCAATGCTTCCTTCGTTTCGGCTCTGCCGTCCCCCAAAGTTGGACTCTGTGCGTTGCTCACGGTGCACAGGAATCCGATCGCGATAAGCAACAGTGGGCGTCTGAGTTGGACCACTCTAATGAGCATCACCTCCAAAAAGTGAACAGGCCGAAGAAGCTCCAACCTGCCCTGCGGAAGCTGATCTGTTGCCGATGAAGTCCTGATGAACTCACGTTGGGATCGCCAGTAGAAGGAAGAGTGAACGGCATATGGGTAGGCTAACGCTGGCATTGTGCGGATGGTATCCATGGCCAACGAGCCGAAGGTATCGGACGGCCGCGCGGGGCCAAGACCCCATGTGAATCAGGTCGTTTGGGAACATGAAAAGGGGGATGGGTGACGACCGCGCTTCAGACGTCAGCGTATGGATTCATCGACTTTGTGCTCGAATGAAGCTTTCATTCAACCGAAAGAAGTCGGTCGAGTCCGGTTTCCAGGATGAGGGCCGAAAGACCATCAACCTGTGTATGGGGGTCCTGTCCACGCCATCGCTCAACAGTCCTTTCTTCGGATGGTAGGCTCCCAGAAGCTCGATGGTGGAGTCGTTTTGAACAATCATGCGCGACCAATGCACCTGGTTTGTTCCGTTCACCGGAGTGTATTGTTCCAATTCTATTGTATCGCACAGCATGCGATAAAGAGCCCAACCGAAACCATCGCGCGATTGGCGCGCACCCCGCTCACTATCGAACCACAACCGGATCCGCTCCACCACCCGCGTAATGCTGTCATCCGCCTGCCACAAGGACCTATGGCATGAACCATCCTGGAAGAAAAAGGTCACAATGGTCTCTTGCTTGGCACCGAGGTCCTTTTGCAACTTGAACTCGATCGGTCTAACGAGATAGTAGTAACCATCCGTGCGGACGGAACCATCACCGGGGAGCAGACCGTCCCGGTACTCCTGATAGTGTGGAAGCCTCTCGAAAGACTTACATCCGCATAGGCTAACGCCGATCAGTAATAGGACGCAAACGTGCATTCCGCAAATGGTCCAGCCTCGTAGGATGAATTCTACTGGATGCCGCGCCCTTTTCATCGCACCATCTAATTCATCGCCCTCCCGCTCGCCCCGCTCCGTGCATCCAAGCCCCAGTTCAGTTTCTCGCGCAGGGTGCGCAGGAAATCGTGGCCTTCCAGCTGCACCAGCTTCACGGAGAAGGGCGCGCGCTTGATCGTCACGGTGCTATCGCCCGCGATGGCCACACTGCGCGAATCGAGGTTAAGCAGGCACACATCCGTGCGCGCTTCGAGGCGCAGGCGGATGGTGTAGTGGTCCGGCACCACGAAGGGGCGCACGTTGAGGTTGTGCGGCGAGATGGGGTTGATCACCATCGCATCGCTGGTGGGGAAGAGGATGGGCCCGCCGCAACTGAGCGAGTACGCCGTGGAACCGGTGGGCGTGGCGATGATGAGGCCATCGGACCAGTATGTGTTCAAGTAGTCATCACCCAAGTGTACATGCACGGTGATCATGCTCGCACTGTCGCGCTTGTGGATGCTCACCTCGTTCAATGCGAAGTTGTGCGCGCCGAGGATCTCTGTGTGGTCGGTCACTTCCAACAGCGAACGGTCCTGCAAGGCATAGCGTCCTTCGCGCAGCACGCCGAGCGCTTGGTCCACTTCCTCCAAGCGCACGTTGCTGAGGAAACCCAACCGACCGAGGTTGATGCCCAGCACCGGGATCCCCGCGCGACCCACCAACGCCACGGTGTCCAGCAAGGTGCCATCGCCGCCAAGGCCGATGCAGAGGTCGATGTCCTTTCCGGAAAGCTCACCTTCCAGCACGTCAGCATCCGACACCGCCACGTCATGTTCGCGCAGCCATTGCGCCACGAAGGGTGTAAGCATCGGCTCCAGCCCCGCCGTGCGCATACTGTCGAGCACGCGCTCCACCACGGGCGCCATGTCACTCTCCATTCCACGTCCGGTCACCGCTGTGCGCATTGTCTATTTGGAAAAGGGTTTGGCCGCAAAGGCGCAAAGGCGCAAGGAGTTGAAGATCAAATGCCGCAAGGGAATGCCGATGCTCGACACGAACCCTGATCCACAACTCGCGGCATTTCTCTGCGCCTTTGCGTCTTTGCGGCTCATCTTCTAAAAGGGTTGAGTGAAATGTAGGAAGAAGCCGTGCTCTCCCAAGCCATTGAAGGTGTACTCGCCGCGCAGCACCTGGTCGTAGCTGGTCACGAGGTCAAGCCCGGCGCCGGTTCCGCTCATCCACTCGTTCGCGAGGAAATTCTGTTGGGCGTAGCGGCTGTCCCACACGCGACCGCCATCCACGAAGAGGTCGAGGTAGAGGGCGATGTACAGGGTGCGGAAGGCTTCCAGCGGCATGGCCTCCACGCGTTGTGTGCGGGGCTTGAAGAGTTGGAACACTGCGTTAGCCTTGCCCAGCGCGAAGCTCTCGCCATCGACCACATACAGTTCGTAGCCCCGCACGAAATTCCGGTAGCCCAAGCCTTCCTGCACGTAATAAGGCGGCGTGCCCCACGTGTGTTTGCCGCTCATGCTGATGGCGAGCGTGATGCGGTCGTGCACCTTCCACCATTCCTTCACCGTGGCATACGCGGTGGTGATGTCCGGCGCGTTCTTGTCGAGCACACCAAGGCCGAGGCGATCGATGCGCAGCTCGGCGTAGTGTCCATCACTGGGGTAGATGCGGTAGTCGCGCTGATCCCATATCACCGAGTAGCCGAAGGAGAGGAAGCGCGTGTCGGTGGTGTTCGTGCCATCGAAGTAGTCCAATGCGCGGGCAGCGATGGTATCGCCGATCTGCGCTTGATTGAATCCGATGCGTGCGTAGTGGCGGATGTCGTGGCTGCGACGAAGGCTCAATTCCACATCGGCGCGTTGCTCGTGGCGGTTCGGGCCGTCCGGATTGCGGAGGAGGATACGCTTGTTGTCGATGGTGCCTGCGGTCACTTCGGCCTGTTCGATATAGCTGCCACCGACACTGAGTCCCCACCGTTGCTTGCGATCGATGTACGGGATCTTGTACCGCATGCCGAACTGCCGTGTGTAGCCGAATTGTGCCTTTACATAGATGGTCTCGTTGCGGCCGCGGAAGTTGTACTTGTACAGGTAGGCCCCGTAGTTCACGCGGTCGAAGTCCTTGGTAAGCCACCAGGTGTTGAAGTTCGGATCGGCGAGTTGGAAGATGGGCGATGGCCAGATGGTCCACCGCTCGTTCACGGTCACTTCCACCAGCACGTGTTGCATGTCGAGGTACACGGGTAACACGGCCACCGTGTTGAAGAGGCCGGTGTTCATCAGGTTCTGCCGGCCGCGTTCCAGCTTGGTGTAGAGGGCTGCGGCGCTCACCGTGTCGCCCTCTTGCAAGATCAGTTCACGAGCGATGATCCGGTTCTTGGTGATCTTGTTGCCCACGACGGTGATGCCCATGATCCGCACATCGCTCGCAGGCGGTGGGTCCTGTGCCTGTACGGTCATGCACAGGAGGAAGAGGAAGGGAAGAAGGAAGGGGTGGACCCGGCGGTTCACAGGTTGATGTAGCGCATCAGCTCCTCATACCGGCCACGCAGGTCCTCGTGCAATTTGGAGCCTTGGTACGTGGTCTTCACGAAGTACTCGTAGCGTTCGAAGCTGCGCAGGATGTCGCTGATCTCCTCGCGATTGATCTTCAGCGTGACCTCCGTGCGTGTGGTGCCCGGGATCACGTGCGTGTACACGCTGAGGACCTTGCCATCATTCGCTTCCACCAAGCGCGCGATCTCGTGCAGGCTGTAATCCACTTGGTTCATCTCCAGCACCACGATACTGCCGGGCTCGGAGATGTTGGTCACTTCGGACAGGCGCTTCAGCGCTTCGTGCTCGGTGATCGCGCCGAGGTAGCGGCCCATTTCATCCAGCACGGGCACTACGGTGAGGCCGCGTTCGCTGAAGAGCTTCATCACCTCGTAGATGTGTTGGCCACCACGAATGAAGGGAACCTCCACGCGCTCCATCACTTCGCTGATCACCGCGCGCGGATCGCTGCGATCGACGAGGTCCTGGTCCTTCACAATGCCGACCAAGCGTTGCTCACTCACCACCGGCAAGTGGCCCACCTTGAATTCCTCCATCCAATCCAACGCGCGACCCACCTCGTCCTGCGGACGCAAGGGCGGGATGTCGGGTGTGATCAGATCCTGGGCGTGCATGTGTGTGATGAATGAACGATCGAGGCGGCCTGTTGGTACTTCTACTTTTGTGCGCCCCGCGCGTCGGGGTCAAAGTAACGCAACCACCGGTGACGAGACTGAGCGTCAATATCAACAAGCTCGCCACGCTTCGCAATGCGCGCGGCGGCAACAACCCGGATGTCGTGCGCTGGGCGCTGGACATCGAACGCTTCGGCGCGCAAGGCATTACCGTGCATCCGCGTCCGGATGAACGACACATTCGCCGCGCTGATGTACGTGCGTTGAAGCCGGTGCTCACCACCGAGTTCAACATCGAGGGATATCCGTCGCAGGACTTCATCGCGTTGGTGTTGGAGGTGAAGCCGCAGCAGGTCACACTCGTTCCTGATCCGCCGGGAGTGCTCACGAGCAATGCGGGTTGGGATACGTTGAACCAGAAGGAATTCTTGAAAGAAATCATCGCGCGCTTCACCGGTGAAGGCATCCGCACATCGCTCTTCATGGGCACGGATCCGGAGCTGATCGGCCACGCGGCCGACACCGGCACGGCACGGATTGAACTCTACACCGAACCGTACGCGGAGAACTTTCACCGCGATCGCCATGCGGCTGTTGCGGACTTCACGAAAGCAGGAATGCGCGCCGGTGAACTCGGACTTGGTCTGAACGCGGGTCACGACCTCGATCGGCACAACCTCGCCTTCTTCACGCAACAGGTTCCCGGTCTCTTGGAAGTGTCCATCGGCCATGCACTGATCAGCGATGCGCTCACCTTCGGCATGGAGAACACCATCGCCCTTTACCTGCGGGAACTGCGATGAGCGTGTTGGATCTGTACTACCGTCGTCTTGGGCCGGACGGCGCCACACCGGTCATCATCCTGCACGGCTTGTTCGGTTCATCGGACAACCTGGGAAGCATCGCGCGCGAACTCGCGGAGCCGACCGAGGATGGTTCAACAGCCTTCGATGTGTACATGGTTGATCTCCGCGATCATGGGCGTTCACCGCATGGCAGCACCACCTCGTATCCACTCATGGCCGCCGATGTACATGCGCTCGTCATGAGGTTGGGATTGAAGGACATCATCCTCGTCGGTCACAGCATGGGCGGCAAGACGGCGATGCTCTTCGCACAGCGCTGGCCGGAGTTGTTGAAGCGGCTCGTCGTGATCGATATCAGTCCGAAGGAACACGCGAACAATCAGGACTACATCGTGCAAGCCCTGCGCGCGGCGGACCTTTCCCCGGGTCGCACACGCAAGGAAGTGGAAGCGCACATCGCACAACAGGTGAAGGAGCCGGGTGTGGTCCAGTTCCTGCTGAAAAGCCTTTTTTGGAAAAGCGAGGATCAGCTCGCGTGGCGCATGAACGTGGAATTGCTCGATCGTGAAATGGAAGCGATCCTCGCGGCCATCGGTCCGGAGACGGTGCGGGTTCCCACGCTCTTCATCCGCGGCGGACAAAGCGGTTACATCACGCGGGAGGATCTACCCGCGATCAAGGAACAGTTCCCGAACAGCCGTGTGGAGACGATCGCTTACGCGGGCCATTGGGTACATGCACAGGCCCCGGATGAAGTGGTGGCCTTCATCCGCAAGGAAGCATCGTCATGAGGAAGCTGCTCCTGTTCATCGCTACCCTTCCACTCTTCGCCTTTGCGCAGATGGATACGATCTGGGTTCCCTACCACGGCGGCATGGACCTGCGCGAAGGCGTGTACCGCGACTTTCGCGCGTTCAGGTTGAACGCGCCATCGGTCCCCTTGGATCGGTTGCGCGATGACCAAGGCTTGCCGATCCGCGACATCCGGCAGTCGCTGAGCAAGCTGTACTACGTTTCCGATAGCAGTGGGGCCCAAGCACTGAAGATGGATCGCTTGTGGGGCTTCTGTCACAACGACGTGGTGTATGTGCAAGCCGGCAATGGCTTCTACCGCATCGGCATGATGGGCAGTTTGGCACACATGGTCTATGAACAGAACTACCGCGACTGGGATCCTTACTTGTACGGTTACGGGACCGTCACACGTACGGTGCTCATGCAACAACTCGTGGATATGGAGACCGGCGAACGATTGCCTTTCCTCGCGGCGGGGATGGATGCGGCGCTTGCGCATGATCCCGTTCTACAAGAGGAGTTCCGCAACCTGTCCAAGAAGCAGCGCAACAGCGATGAGGCGCTCTTCCGGTTCCTGCGGATGTACAACGAGCGGCATCCGTTGCTGTTCCCACAGTAGAATAGAGCCGCATAGGTGCGGAGCACGTTTCTTCGATCCGAGCAGGACTTCTCCGGGTAAGGCTTTGATCCATCCCATCCGCCTCGGCATGGCCCGACCCGACGACCGACCAACAACCCCGGGTCATGCCCGGGGCAGGCTCTTCAACGCGAACAACCACACCCCCTACATCCCGCAGTTACACGGCGTAGAGAAGTAGATCTTGGCGTGGGGCAATAACTCCTGGATCTGGTCCATCTCGGTCTGTTCGAATTGGATGTTCCGCAGGTCGAGGAATTTCAACGCCTCCATCCCGCTGATCTCCTCCGGGAAGTCCACGAGGTCGTTGTCCCACAGATCCAAGGACACCAATTCCTTCAGGCCGCCCATGCATTTGGGCAAACCGACCAGAGCGTTGCGGCTCATATCAAGTCGCTTCAAGCGTTTGAGTTTGCAGACCACCACCGGGAAGTCCACCAGTTTGTTGCGGGTCACGCGCAGTTCCTGTAGGTAGGCCAGCTCCGCCATCCACGGCGGCAGATCGCGCAGCTTGTTGCTGCCCAGATCCAAGGCGTTGAGGTTCTTGAATTGTTTGATCTCCTCCGGCAGCACCTTCAATTTCTTGCTGGAGAGATCCAATCGGTAGACCTGATCGGGCGTTTTCAATGCGTGTTCCAAACTGCGGTAGGTGCGCACGCTATCCAACGCGGCCGACGAAAGCAATTGCGCACGGAGCGCCGTTGCCGCGAAGAGGAGATGGAGCAACAGGATCTTCCTCATCGTGTGCCTGATCCTTTCATGCGTTCCAATACCATCGCACGGTCCTTATGCAGTTGTTCCCGCAGTGCGTCCATCCCATCGAAGCGTTGATCGCCACGGATCCTGTCCAAGAAACGCACGGTGATCGCCTCGCCGTACAGATCGCGGTCCAAGCCGAAGATGTTCACCTCAACCGAACGGTGCTGCGATCCCGCCACGGTGGGCCGCGGTCCGATGTAGAGCATGCCTTGGAAATTGCCTTCGCGTAGTGAAACGTCTACCGCGTAAACCCCATCACCCGGCACCAACTTGTAGGTGTCCATCGCGCCGATGTTCGCCGTCGGGAAACCGATCGTGCGTCCCAGTTGATCGCCCTTCACCACCACACCGCTCAATGGGTAGTGGTAGCCGAGCAGGTCGTTCGCCGCGCGGATATCACCCTCCGTGAGTGCGTTCCGGATCTTGGTGCTGCTCACCTTCACATGGTCCACTTCCTGTGCGGGGATCTCTTCCACTTGGATGTCGTAGACCTCGCCGAGTTGCCGGATCAGGCTCAGGTCGCCTTCCCGGTTCCGCCCGAAGCGGTGGTCGTACCCGATGACGACCGCATGCACCCCGATGGCGTCCACAAGCACGTCGCGTATGTAATCCACGGCATGCATCCGCGAGAACTGTCGGGAGAAGGGGACCACGAGCAAATGATCGAGGCCGGCGGCCTCCAACAGCGCCCGCTTCTCCTCCTGGGTGTTCAAAAGTTTCAGATCATTGTCCGCTGGATAGAGGACCATCCGGGGGTGCGGGTGAAAGGTGAAGAGCATGCTTTCCCCGCCTTCCTTCCGGGCCACTTCCGTCAGCCGGTCCACGATGGTCCGGTGTCCACGATGGACCCCGTCGAACGTGCCGGTGGTGAGCACAGGCCGCTTCACGCCGTGCAGTTCTGCGATGTCCGTGTGGATCTTCAAGGGGCGTAAAGGTCGGGTCCGCCGGGAATGGGATCCAAGGCAGTGTTCAAGGCTGATCCACCGGGCCAACTTCTCAACACCATTTGGTCTTCCGTCCATAAGCCCTACTTTCGCGGCCGCAAAACGGAGGCATTCCTCCAATCATCGCCAACTCCCTCATGTCCAAGCATATCGGAAAGGTCGTCCAGGTCATCGGACCCGTGGTCGACGTTCGTTTCGAGGCCGGAAAGGACCTCCCCAACATCTACGACGCCCTCCACATCACCCGCGCTGACGGCAGCATTCTGGTGCTCGAAGTGCAGCAATTGACCGGTGAGGACACCGTCCGCACGGTGAGCATGGAAAGCACGGACGGACTTGCCCGCGGTGCGGAGGTCGTCGGCCAAGGCCAACCCATCAGCATGCCTACGGGCGATGCGATCAAGGGTCGTCTGTTCAACGTGACCGGGAATGCCATCGACGGCATGGCCGAGCTGAAGGGCGGCAAGCGCGCTTCCATCCACCGCGAAGCACCCAAGTTCGAGGACCTCACCACGAGCGCCGAGATCCTCTTCACGGGGATCAAGGTCATCGACCTGATCGAGCCCTATTCCAAGGGGGGTAAGATCGGCCTGTTCGGTGGTGCCGGTGTGGGCAAGACGGTGTTGATCCAGGAGTTGATCAACAACATCGCCAAAGGCTACAGCGGATACAGCGTGTTCGCTGGTGTGGGTGAGCGTACCCGCGAAGGGAACGACCTCTTGCGCGAAATGATCGAGAGCGGCATCGTGCAGTACGGCGAAGGGTTCAAGCACAGCATGGAGTCCGGCGGCTGGGATCTGAGCAAGGTGGATTACACTGCGCTCGCCAACAGCCAGGCCACCTTCGTGTTCGGTCAGATGAACGAGCCTCCCGGAGCGCGTGCTCGTGTGGCATTGAGCGGCCTCACCCTTGCGGAGTATTTCCGTGACGGCGACGAGGAGAGCGGCGGTCGCGACATCCTCTTCTTCGTGGACAACATCTTCCGTTTCACCCAGGCCGGATCCGAAGTATCCGCGCTGCTCGGTCGTATGCCGAGCGCCGTGGGTTACCAGCCGACCCTCGCCAGCGAGATGGGCGCCATGCAAGAGCGGATCACCTCCACCAAACGGGGTTCCATCACCTCCGTACAGGCGGTGTACGTGCCTGCGGATGACTTGACCGATCCAGCGCCTGCGACCACTTTCGCGCACTTGGATGCCACCACGGTATTGAGCCGGAAGATCGCCGAGCTCGGTATCTATCCTTCGGTGGATCCGCTCGATAGCACCAGCCGGATCCTCACACCTGCCATCGTGGGCGAGGAGCACTACAACTGCGCCCAGCGGGTGAAGGAGTTGCTGCAGCGCTACAAGGAATTGCAGGACATCATCGCCATCCTCGGTATGGATGAATTGAGCGAGGACGACAAGCTGAGCGTATTGCGCGCTCGTAAAGTGCAGCGTTTCCTCAGCCAGCCGTTCTTCGTGGCGGAACAGTTCACCGGTCTGCCCGGTGTCATGGTGCCGATCGAGGAGACCATCAAGGGCTTCACCATGATCATGGACGGCGAGTTGGACGAAGTGCCGGAGAGCGCCTTCAACCTGAAAGGCAACATCGAGGATGTGATCGCCGCCGGTAAGAAATTGATGGCCGAAGCAGCCAAGGCGTGATCGGGATGCGCGTCGAGATCATCACTCCGGACAAGGAACTCTTCAAGGGCGAGGCCAAGAGCGTGACCGTTCCCGGCGTGGACGGCAGCATGGGTTTCCTCAACAACCACGCGCCGCTCATTACCGTGCTGAAGGCCGGTGATGTGAAAGTGATCACCGAAAAGGGTGAGGAACTCTTCCCTGTAAAAGGTGGTGTGGTGGAAGTGATGAAGAACACGGTGCTCATCCTCGCCGAATAGCACGATGGTGGTTCTGGCGGAGTAACACTCAGTCGAGGACTATCATTCAGAAGGGCGCCCGAGAGGGCGCCTTTCGCTTTTCGCAGAGTTGCGGATCCACATCATCCTTCGCTTGCCCACGCACTGGATGTTCGCACCTTTAGCGCGGCGGTGTTTCACACGCCGATCTTCGACCACAATGAGCAAGGAACTGCGCTATCGCTTCGTACCGGTGGAAGCCTGCATCATGTGTGGGTCGGCATCGGACGGGCATCGCGTCATGGGTCGGCGACTGAACAAGTCGCATGGCAGGAACCCGAAACGCGTGATCGGGATCTCCACCACGGTGTTGCGCTGTACGGATTGCGGACTGATCTATTCCAACCCGCAACCGATCCCGTTCGATATCCAGGATCACTACGGCGTACCGCCGGAAACGTACTGGCAACCGGAGTACTTCCAATTGTCGCCGGACTACCTCCACGAGCAACTGCACAAGGCGCGCGAGCTGCTTGGTGCGCGCAATGGCATGCGTGCGCTGGACATCGGTGCTGGCATCGGCAAGGGCATGCTCGCGATGGAGCGCGCGGGATTCGAGGCGCACGGTTTCGAGCCGAGCAACACCTTCCACGAACGCGGCATGGCACAAATGGGTATGGATCCGGCGCGCTTCAAGTTGGGGATGATCGAGGAACTCGACTACCCTGCGGATCACTTCGACTTCATCTCCTTCGGTGTCGTGTTGGAACACATCTATGATCCATCAGCCGCGTTGTTGAAAGCAATGGGTTGGATGAAGCCCGGCGGTGTGATGCACATTGAAGTGCCTTCCGCGGATTGGCTCGTGAACCGGCTCGTGAACATCTACTACCGTATGCGCGGAACGGATCTAGTGGCCAACCTCAGTCCGATGCACGAGCCTTTTCACCTGCATGAGTTCACGCCACGTTCGTTCGAGGCACACGCGAAGCAGCACGGGTACGAGATCGCGAGCCAGCGCTACTACGTGTGCAAGACCTTCCTACCCGGTTTCCTGGATCCGATCCTGAAGCCGTGGATGGAATGGACGGATACCGGGATGCAACTGAGCATCTGGTTGCGCAAGCCGATCACGAGCTAGCGTGTACCGCTTCGCTCATGGCGAAGATCAGTTCCGGATCCTGCTCGAAGGCGGTGCCCATCACCAACACATCCGCACCCGCATCGCAGAGTGAGCGTGCGGTCGCGGCATCGCGGATGCCACCACCCACGATGATCGGGCAGGACACGGTATCCCGAACGGCGGAGATCATCTCCGGACTCACGGTGCGCGACGCGCCGCTGCCGGTGTCCATATAGATGGTTCGTAGTCCAAGTAGTTCACCAGCCAAGGCGGTGCATGCCGCGATGCCCGGTTTGTCGTGCGGGATCGGAACCGTCTGGCTCACGTAGCTCACGGTCGTGGGTTTGCCGCCATCCACCAACATGTAGCCGGTCGGGATCGTTTCCAGATCCATCGCTTTCACCGTCGGTGCAGCAAGAACGTGGTGCCCGATGAGCAATTCCGGATTGCGACCGCTGATCAGCGAGAGGAAGAGGACCGCATCGGCATGACGACTGAGTTGCGAAGGGCTTCCCGGAAAGAGCACGACCGGCCGGTCGGATAATTCCTTTACGCGCTTCACGCATTGTTCGAAGGATGCCGTGGTGAGCATACTGCCGCCGACGAAGATCAGGTCGGCCTTGGCCATGCACGCGTTCTGGATCGTGCGCTCCAGCAACGCATCATCCGCGCCGAGATCGGGGTCGATCAGGACCGCCAACTGGCGTCGCCCTTCGCGCTTCGCGGAAGTGATCCGGTCCCATACGCCTGCCATCCTGCGAACATACGGCGCGTTGTTGATGGACATCCCCGGATCCTCTTGCCCGCCGATCCACCTGCGCATAGGTTTGCCGCCGCACGATGGAACGCACGCCCTTTTTCATGATCGGAGTATCCCGATGAGCCACCGTCATTTGAAGATCCTCTTCATCGCCTTCGCGTGCGAACCCGAGCGGGGGAGCGAACCCATGGTGGGTTGGAATTGCGCGTGGCACGCCTCCCGCAACAGGCCGGTGTGGGTGATCACCGATCCGCTCCACCAAGTGAAGATGGACCGTTGGCTCGCCGAGAACGGCGAGAAGAACATTCGGGTGATCTACCACGCCATGCCGAGTTGGGTGCAGTGGATGTGGAAGAGCCTGATCACGGTGAACATCTACTACTACTTCTGGAACCTTGGCGCGAACCGCGTGGCACGCAAGCTCCACGCACAAGAGCGCTTCGACGTGGTCCACCACGTCACGTACGTGCGCTACTGGATGCCAAGCGCGGGCGCGGGTCTGGGCATCCCGTTCGTGTGGGGTCCTTTGGGCGGCGGTGAATCCGCACCGCGTGGTTTCCTGAAAGGAATGGCGTGGAAAGGGAAGATGGGCGAAGTGCTGCGCGACTGGATGCGTTGGGTCTTCGAGCGGGATCCGCGGTTGAAGAGTTGCGCACGGTCGGCGAGCATTTCCATTGCCTGTTCGGCGCAAACAGCGGAACGCATGCAGCGGTTGGGCGTGAAGGACCTCCGCGTGATGTCGAGCATCGGTATCGACCCGAAGGCCATGGGCAAACACACGCCACGGCCGGAGGATGGCATCACCCGATTCATCAGCGTGGGCCGTTTGCTCCATTGGAAAGGATTCCACTTCGGGTTGGAGGCGTTCGCCAAAGCGGCCATTCTGAATGCCGAGTTCGTGGTTGTGGGATCCGGCCCTTGCCTCGAACCCTTGCGCGAACAGGCGAAGGCGATGGGCATTGCCGACAAGGTGCGCTTCACCGGTGAATTGCCATGGCGCGATGCGTTGAAGCAATTCCAGGACGCCGATGTGTTGGTCCATCCCAGCTTGCACGATTCCGGCGGCTTCGTCTTGCTGGAAGCCATGGAAATGGCGAAGCCGGTGATCTGTCTCGATCTCGGCGGACCCGGCGTGTACGTGAACGCGGATTGCGGATTCGCAGTGAAAGCAGGCACCGTGGATCAGGCGATCGCCGACATCGCTTCGGCCATGCAGCGTTTGGCGGAGGACAAGGCCTTGAGGCAGCGCTTGGGTGAAGCTGGGCGGGAGCGAGTGCTCTGCGAATTCACCTGGGAGCGAAGCGCGGAGAGGTACGAAGCGATGTATCGCGAACTGGTACCCGGACCTTGGTCCTGAACGGCGAGAAAGCCCCGTCCCGCCTGCCAATTCCGTTCAACGTGATCGGTCGATCGTCTTCGGCGCTGGCCTCCAACCCGTAAGCGCCTACTTTTGCGGCCGCAATGAACAACGCTATGTCACAGACCAAAGAGCAGCTCAAGTACAAGGTGAAGGACATGAACCTCGCCGACTGGGGCCGAAAGGAGATCGAACTGGCCGAAGCCGAAATGCCGGGCCTCATGGCCTTGCGCGCCAAGCACGGCAAGGAGAAGCCGCTGAAGGGCGCACGCATCGCAGGTTGCCTGCACATGACCATCCAGACCGCGGTCCTCATCGAGACCCTGAAGGAGCTCGGCGCGGAGGTGACCTGGAGCAGCTGCAACATCTTCAGCACACAGGACCACGCGGCAGCGGCCATCGCGGCGGCCAACATCCCGGTCTATGCATGGAAGGGCATGAATGCGGAGGAGTTCGATTGGTGCATCGAGCAAACCATCTTCGGCTTCGAGGACGGACAACCCTTGAACATGATCCTGGATGATGGCGGCGACCTCACCAACATGGTCTTCGACAAATTCCCGGAGCTGGTGAAAGGCATTCGTGGCCTCAGCGAAGAAACCACCACCGGTGTACACCGGTTGATGGAGCGTGAGAAGAATGGAACCCTGGTGATGCCCGCGATCAACGTGAACGACAGCGTGACCAAGAGCAAGTTCGACAACAAGTACGGTTGCAAGGAGAGCGCAGTGGATGCGATCCGTCGCGCTACCGATATCATGATGGCCGGCAAAGTGGCCATTGTCTGCGGGTACGGCGATGTGGGCAAAGGGACCGCCGCTTCATTGCGCGGTGCTGGTGCTCGTGTGATCGTCACGGAGATCGATCCGATCTGCGCACTGCAAGCGGCGATGGATGGTTTCGAAGTGAAGAAGCTGGTGCCGAACGTACACCGTGCGGATATCATCATTACCACCACCGGCAACTTCAACATCGTGACCGAGGCCGCCTTCCGGAAGATGAAGGACAAGGCCATCGTGTGCAACATCGGCCACTTCGACAACGAGATCGATATGGCGTGGTTGAACAAGACCTACGGAAAGACCAAGGTGGAGATCAAGCCGCAGGTGGACAAGTACACGATCGATGGCAAGGACATCATCGTTCTCGCGGAAGGTCGTTTGGTGAACCTCGGTTGCGCCACCGGCCACCCGAGCTTCGTGATGAGCAACAGCTTCACGAACCAGACCCTCGCGCAGTTGGAACTTTGGGCGAATCACGGCAATTACGAGAACAAGGTCTATGTGCTACCGAAGCACCTCGATGAGATGGTGGCCAGCCTGCACCTCGCCAAGATCGGGGTGGAGTTGGAGGAGCTCACCGACGAGCAGGCCAAGTACATCGGCGTGCCGAAGAACGGTCCGTTCAAGAGCGATGCGTACCGTTACTGATCGATCCCATTGAACAGCGGAACGCCCGGCCATCAGCCGGGCGTTCTATTTGGATCGGATCGCGATCAATTATAGATCCGCAAGGTGGTGCCGTTGAAGGTGGTGTTGTACCGCTGGAGGTTCAGCGCTGCCGGACCTTCCACCACACTGCCATCGGTGATCAGGAAGGCGGAATGGCAGCACGCTGTATCGCGGGCGATCACTTCGGAGTCATCCACGTACACGCGGCAGAGGTCCTGGGCCTGGTATGGGCAATGCCGATCCATGGCGGCGAACTCGTTGTTGCTGACCCGATACACGATGAGTCCTTGTGATCCGCCGCTCATGTACAACCAACCACCCGGCACGGCAAGGTCGGCATAGGACGGGTTATTCACGTTGATACTGATGTCCACAGTGACCGGCGGGATCCCACCCGGTTTCGCCTTGCGGCACCCCGGTGCCAGAACCAACGCGCCAACCAGCACGATGGGGATGGCCTTGCGGAAAGGGCGGAACATGGTCATGGAACGGAACACGGGCGAAGTTAGGTATGCCACCATCCCCCTCGGGATCGTTAATCTTGCAGCGATGCGTGCGTCGATCCTCCGATGGTTGCTCTTGTTGACCCTAAGTGTCGGGCCAGCGATGGTGCATGCCCAGGAGGAAGGCATCAGCCAACGCAAGCAGGAGAAGATCCTGGCCAAGAAAGGGAAGGAGGACAAGAAGGCCGCGAAGAAGAAGGTGAAGACCGACCGGAAGCGCCAACTGGACATCCAGGACAAGGCCACGCGAAAGCGGATGAAGCAGCATTTCAGGCGTGCGGATCGCGGCGGGAGTGGTCGCCATCGCGATGGCTTCTTCACTCGCTTGTTCTCCCGCAAGCGGTAGGATCGGACCTGTATAGAATCACGAAAGGTTGGATGGGTGAAGTGAACCGCGCCGCGACCGGCGCCGGTATCTTGCACGCACAACGGAACAATACCCGCCCGGATGATCACGCCAGTTTTACACGATCCTGCAAAACCCTCGGAAATGGCCGTCAGTCGCGGTATTCCGAAAAGTTTGTCGAAGCGTTCCTTTTCTATATTTACGCCCCCTCGTTGCGTAGTAAAGCAGAACGTAAAACCTGACCGTTGATGGTGAGAAGGCTATTCTCCTCAGTCGCCCTTTGTTTGATCGGAGTGTTATCGGTACACGCCCAAGTGGGTACCGGTAGCCTCAAGGGCAAGATCACTGACAAGAAGTCCGGGGAGCCGCTCCCCTTCGTGAACATCGTGGTCGAGAGCCGCGGCTCGCAAGTGACCGGCGGTGCGACCGACTTCGATGGCAACTACTTCATCAAGCCCATCGATCCGGGCACCTATGATGTGGTGGTGAGCTATGTCGGGTATCAACCCTACAAGCAAGTGGGCGTCGTGGTGAACAGCAACATCATCACCTTCCTGAACATGCAGCTCAGTTCGGGTATCGAACTGAAGGAATTCGAGGTGGTGCAATACACTGTTCCCTTGATCCAGAAGGATGGTGGAGCTTCCGGCGGAACGGTGACGCGTGACCAGATCGCCAAGATGCCGGGTCGTTCGGCCAACTCCATTGCCACCACGGTGGCTGGTGCGAGTGATGCGGGGACCGGCGGTGGGATCAGCATCCGCGGTTCACGGTCGGAATCGACCTACTATTATATCGACGGGGTGAAGGTGCCGGCCGGTGCGGGTGTCGGTCTTCCCAAGAGCGCGATCGAGGAGGTACAGGTGATCACCGGTGGTGTTCCTGCGAACTATGGCGACGTGACCGGTGGTCTGATCAACATCACCACCCGTGGCCCGAGCCGCAATTTCTTCGGAGGCGTTGAACTTCTTTCCTCCGGCTTCAAATCCGGCAAGGACATCACGGATGTGGTGGGCCTTGACCATTATGGCTTCAACCAAGCGGAAGCGAGCCTGAGCGGCCCGATCCTCTTCAAGAAGGATAGTGTAGGGAACAAGACCAAGCCGCTGATCGGCTTCTTCTTCTCCGGACAGTACACCAACGTAGTGGATGGATCACCGAGCTACATCGGTGATGTGCGCGTGAACCCCGCGGTCCAGGATGCCTTGCGTGCCGATCCGGCACGGATCCTCAACATCGGTGGGGATGTAGCGATGGCTTATAACAGCGCCTTTCTTCGTACAGGGGACATCCAGACCCTGAAGACCCGCCAGAATGCGGGCCAGACCAGCTACTTGGCTTCGGGCAAGATCGATATCACCACCACGCCGACCATCAACCTCACGGTGGGTGGGTCCCTGGATTATGGCAACCGCCAGAACTATAACCGCCGGAACGCGCTGTTGAACGCCGAGCACAATATCCGTGTCAAGGAAAGCACGTGGAGGACCTACATCAAGTTCACCCAGCGATTCATCAACCGTACAGCGGAGGAGGAAAAAGCATCCACGATCAAGAACGCATTCTACAGCCTGCAGTTGGACTACAGCCGCTACCAGAACAAGGTGGAGGATTTCGAGCACGGCGATAACATCTTCGACTACGGCTACGTCGGCAAATTCGTGACCTATCGTGCGCCACAGTTCGAATTGCGGGATACGCGTTGGGTGCAGACCGGTGAGCGCGATACGCTTGTGGCCTTTACACCCGGATCGCAGAACCCGGATATGGCCGGGTTGAACGCCTTCTATTTCAACGCGCTTCCCCATGAGCAATATCCGATCGCTCGGCTGGTCGGTTTCGATTTCACACCTCCCGGTTACTTGGGATATTATCAGGACTTCACCGAGACGCAGCGCCGTGGTGTGCTGTGGAATGGTGATCGCCCAGCCGCCTTGTACAACATGTGGAACAACATGGGCTTCATCGATGATCCCGATGGTGCCGAGTTCCGCAAGCGCCGCAACGACCAGATCCGCTTCACCGCGTTAGGAAGTGCCGACATCGGCCAGCACGCGGTGAGTGTGGGTGTGGAATACGAGCAATTGACCCAGCGTCGGTATGACCTCGCGCCGATCGGGTTGTGGACCCGCGCACGTGGTTTGACCAACTTCCACTTGCGCAACTGGACGCCGGACAGCTTGCCCCCGCAGTCCATCATCGAGATCCCGGGTAGCAACTTCCCCTTCCATATCTATGATCGGTTGGTCGGCAATGACCAGACCTTCTTTGATCGCAATCTGCGCAGCCGCTTGGGCCTGAACCCGAATGGAAGCGATTTCATCGACGTGGATGCCCTCGACCCGAGCACCTTCGCACTGGACATGTTCAGTCCGGACGAGTTGATCAATGTGGGCAACTCACAGGTCACTTATGTAGGCTATGACTACCTCGGTAACCTGCTTACACGGAAGCCGACCTTCGATGAGTTCTTCACAGCCAAGGATGACCGCGGCGTGTTCACCCGTCAGCAGGCGCCCTTCCAGCCGATCTACATGGCCGGTTATGTCATGGACAAGTTCGCCTTCGATGACATCATCTTCAACGTGGGTGTGCGTGTGGACCGCTACGACGCGAACCAGAATATCCTGAAGGACAAGTACCTCTTCCGCGAGGCTTACAAGGCGGGTGATGCCGTGCCTGATGGGAACATCCGCAATATTCTGGCGAACCGTCCGAGCAACATCGGCAGCGATTTCGTGGTGTACGTGGACAACTTCGCCCAGCCGAATGCGGTGAAGGGCTATCGCGATGGCGACACCTGGTACAGCGCTACCGGTGTGGAATTGAATGATGGTAACTCGATCCAGGAAGGTGGCCAGATCAAGCCGTATCTGGTCGGTGGTCAGAATGAGGATGGCGATCTGTCCGGCAGCAAGCTTCGCCGTTCCGCCTTCGAGGATTACACCCCGGTCATCAACGTGATGCCACGTGTAGCCTTCTCGTTCCCGATCAGTGATGAAGCGGTGTTCTTCGCGCACTACGACGTGTTGACCCAGCGCCCGAACGCAGGCCAATCACGCCTTGACCTGCTGAACACCGCCTATCAGCAGCAGACTGGAAATGTCTTGACGAATCCGGCTCTGAAACCTACCAAGACCATCGACTACGAATTGGGCTTCCAGCAAGTGCTGAGCAAATCCTCTTCATTGAAGCTGTCGGCGTTCTATCGCGAACTGCGCGACCAGATCCAGGTCCGCAACGTGCTGAACGCGTGGCCACGTGATTACCGCACTTACGACAACTTCGACTTCGGAACGGTGAAGGGCTTCACCACCACCTTCGATCTGCGTCGGACCGGGAATGTGTGGATGCGTGCCAGCTACACCCTGCAATTCGCGGATGGTACGGGTTCGGGTCCGAACACGGGGATCAACCTGATCAACAGCGGCCAGCCGAACCTGCGCACGATCTCCCCTCTCGATTTCGATCAGCGCCACCGGTTCCAGACCACCTTCGATTTCCGTTACGGCGGTGGCAAGGATTACAATGGCCCCATGCTCTTCGGCAAGCCCATCTTCCAGCGCACCGGTGTGAACGTGGTGAGCATCCTGGGCAGTGGTACACCATACAGCCGCAGCTCACAGGTGGTGAACGAGGCGACGGATGCGAGCAACTACCAGTTGGAGGGAACGCTGAACGGCGCCCGACTGCCATGGCAGTTCACCACGGATATGCAGATCGATCGGGACATCCCGCTCAGCTTCGGTGGATCCGATGGTGACAAGGCGAAGAGTGCCAACCTGAACATCTACTTCCTGATCACCAACGTGTTCAATACCGAGAACATCGTGGGCGCTTACCGCTACACGGGTTCCCCGAACAACGATGGGTATCTGGCGCAGCTCACGGACCGCACACAGATCGATCCCGATGCGTACCGTGACATCTACAATGTGAAGGTCAATTCCCCGGGCAATTATGGTGCGCCACGCACCATGCGTCTGGGTGTTCGATTCGATTTCTGATGAACGCACAACGAACGACGATGAAAGGCAACCCAAGAGCAATTCCTACCAGAACATTCGCTCTGAGCCTGTCTCTAGCCATGGGCCTCACGGCTTTGGCGTGGAACCCACCACCGTCCGGTAACGGCGCTGCGAACCAGCGGGGTGCCGCGGGTGGTGCCAAGGCTGCGGCGTGTGCTCCGGCCTCCCAACTCACGCAGCTCGCGTTCAACAACGTGCGTGCGGTGATCGAGAATGGAGGTAACATGTGGCAGCGGCGTAGCTCCAGCCGTCCGGGTTATGAGGTGCCCAAGACGGAGGACTTCTCCGGTCCGAACGCCATCTACGCCGGTGGTTTGTGGATGGGTGGCCTGTCCTCATCCGGCCAGTTGAAGATCGCCGCGGTGCTGTACCGCCAGAACGGGAATGACTTCTGGCCCGGACCGTTGAACACGGCCGACGCCTCCACCTCACCAGAGGTCTGTAACGAGTACGACAAGTTCTGGACGACCACGCGCGCACAGGCCGAGGCACATTTGGCATGGAGGAATTGCAATGGTGATCCGGCATGCATCGCATCCCTGTTCCCGGATGGCTATTCCGTGCCGCTCGCCTTTACGCAATGGCCCGCTATCGGAGACGTGGAAGCCGGTCAGGATCTCTACCTCGCTCCCTTCTTTGATTACAACCAGGACGGGAACTACGATCCGTACTCGGGCGACTTCCCGGATTATGGGTTCGACCAGACCGTGGAGGATTGCAAGAACAAATTGCGCGAGGACCCCGTGCCGCTCTTCGGAGACTTCAACATCTTCTGGATCTTCAACGACAAGGGCGATGTCCACACGGAGACCCAAGGCCAGCCCATCGGCCTCGAGGTACGCGCACAGGCCTTCGCCTTCAGCGCGAACAACGAGATCAATAACATGACCTTCTACAACTACACGGTCATCAACTGGGCGTCCCAGACCTTGACCGATACCTACTTCGGCCACTTCGTGGACCCGGACCTGGGTTGTTCCAACGACGATTTCGCGGGTTGCGATGTTCGCCGCGGCTTGGGTTACGTGTACAACTGGCAGGACGTGGATGTAGGGTGCTTGGGTTCCGTAGGGTATGGTGGTCCTTCGCCCCCTCCTCCAGCTGTGGGGATCGACTTCTTCGAGGGACCCTTCCAGGATTCCGACAACATGGACAACCCCGGGCCGCAGAACTACAACGACATCTTCGATTGCCAAACGGCAGCGGATCCTGCTGTGAACGGCATCCCTTACAAGGGCATCGGTATTGGCTACGGTGATGGCGTGGTGGACAACGAGCGCTTCGGAATGCGAGCGTATATCTACTTCAACCGGGAGTCCTCGAACACGAGCATGACCGACCCGAGCGTGGCCGGCCACTTCTATAACTACCTAAGAAGCATCTGGAAGAACGGTGTACCGCAGACCTATGGTGGCAACGGATACAGCGAGGACCCGAATGCGGTGCGCGCCTACTACATGTTCCCGGGCACGAGCGATCCGGTGGGTTGGGGAACCGGATGCGTCCCCCAATCACCTTGGTCCGAAACCCAGCCGACCCCCACGCAACCCGACCGTCGTTTCGTGCAAAGTGCAGGACCGTTCACCTTGGAAGCAGGCGCATTCAACAACATCACCGTGGGTGTGGTATGGGCGCGTTCCCAAACGGGTGGTGCCGCGAGCAGCTTAGGGCCCTTGCGCGTTGCGGATGACAAGGCGCAAGCCCTGTTCGACAACTGCTTCAAGATCCTGGACGGCCCGGATGCACCGGACCTCACGATCCGTGAATTGGACCGCGAACTGATCCTGTACGTCACCAACCCACAGGGCAGCAATAACGAGGGTGAGAACTACCGCGAGGTGGATCCGATCATCCCGTTGGACAATGGCAATGGTGGACCTCCTTATGACCGGGAGTACAAGTTCCAGGGCTACAAGATCTTCCAGATGAAGAACTCCGATGCGAGCGTTGCCGACCTGGACAACATCGAGTTGGCGCGCTTGGTGTACCAAGGTGATGTGCCGGATGGGATCGGGCAGATCATCAACTACCCGTTCAGCGAAACGTTGCAGCAAGTAGTACCCACGGAAATGGTGCATGGAACCGATCAAGGGATCATGCACGCGATCCGCCTCACCACGGACAAGTTCGCGCAAGGCGATCCTGCGCTGGTGAACTTCAAGTCCTACTACTACATCGCACTGGCTTACGGCTACAACAAATACGAGCAGTTCGTGGTCACCACCGACCCCTTGTCCGGTGGACAGAGCTACACCGGTCAGGCCTTCCCGTACGTGGCCGGTCGTAAGGCTGCCTTCGGCTCCATACGCCAGTACGTGGGCATTCCGCACAAGCCGAACCCGCAAGCCGGAGGCACCGTGCAGAATGCGAACTATGGCGATCGCTTGCCGGTAACCCGCCTCGAGGGCCAGGGCAATGGCGGTTTGGAGATCGCATTGAACGCAGCCTCCGAGAACGCGATCGTGGCGAATGTGCCTTGGCGGAAGGACCAGATCACCTACAAGAGCGGTCTGGGTCCCATCGATGTGAAGGTGGTGGATCCATTGCGCGTGCCGGACCAGCAATTCGAAGTGTGGTTCCGCGATTCGATCACCCCGAACAACTTGGACGATGCGTATTACACGCTTGTCCGCCTGCCAGCCACGACCAGTTCGGATTCCATCGACTCGGACCGTGCGATCAACCTGGCCTACGAGCAACTGTATCCGCAACTGGGGATCTCGGTCACCATTGGCCAGCACTTCTACACCAATGAGTACACGCCACCGATCGGTTCGGGTTCGATGACCTTTGCGGATCCGGCAAAGGCCTGGCTCACGGGTATTCCGGATGCCGAGGGCGAGAGTCCCTTCAACTGGATCCGCTCCGGCGCGTTCGTGGATGAGACCAACACCCCGGCGATCTACAGTGATCGCGTGGGTAAGGACGACCTGCAGACCTATGAGAAGATCCTTGGAGGTACCTGGGCCCCGTGGCCGTTGGTGGGCGAAGCTCCATTCCAGCCAGGAGCTTCACAGGATGTGAACCAGAGCATGGCCATCAGCCGGATCAACGAGATCCCGAGTGTACAGGTGGTGATCACGGCGGATAAGAGCAAGTGGACCCGCTGTGTGGTGCTGGAAGAGGAAGCGGACGTGAACCTCAACATGGGCGATGCCGCCAAGTTGACCTTGCGTGATGATGCGAGCATCGACAAGAACGGACGCAGATCCGGTACATCCGGATGCAATGAGAGCGAGGCCCAACTGACCGGAGCGAATGGCATGGGTTGGTTCCCGGGCTATGCCATCGATCTGGAGACCGGCGAGCGCTTGAACATGGCCTATGGCGAGAACAGTTACTGGGGTGGCGACATCGGCCGGGATATGATCTGGAACCCGAATTCCGAGATCGCCAGCGGCCCGAACGCTGCTTACTTCGGTGGTAGCCACTGGATCTACGTGTTCAAGAATGACCGTCGCCAGAGCAACAACGCGGATCGTGTTCCCCTCTATGATCAGGGCAGCTACATCTACAACACCCTGCCAGCAGGTGGCCAGTCCCGCTTGAAGGTGTTCCGTGGACTGTGCTGGGTGGGTAGTGCGATCACCCTTTACGGAACCGAATTCCTGGGCACCGATGTGCGCATCCGCCTCAATGTGGCGAAGCCGTACAGATCCTATGTGAACTACAATGGAGCTCCGGATCCGATCGTGCCCGAGCGCAACAATGGCCTGCCTTTGTACACCTTCGGTACCGGAGGCTATGCGACCGGCACCGGCGTAACAGCGGCGGTGGAGGACTTCCTCCCCGAGATCAACATCGTCCCGAATCCGTACTACGCATTCAGCGGATACGAAACCTCGCGCTTGGACAACCGGGTCAAGTTCATCAACCTGCCACAGGTCTGCAACATCTCCATCTACACGGTGAGCGGCACCTTGGTGCGGAAGTACCGCAAGGACAATTCGCTCACCTTCCTGGATTGGGACCTGAAGAACACGAACAGCATCCCGATCTCGGGTGGCGTGTACATCTGCCACATCGAAGTACCGGGCGTGGGAGAGAAGGTGATCAAGTGGTTCGGGGTATTGCGCCCACTGGACCTACAGAACTTCTAGGACGAACCGACGAACCGAAGCACGGACATGAAGCGATCGATGAACATACGGACGGCACTGGCCACAGGGGCTGTGCTATTCAGCAGCCTGGCCTTCGCCGGGAACCCCGACCGCGCCGGGTCGGCGGGTGCCACGCAACTGTTGCTCAATCCGTGGGCCCGGTCCTCCGGTTGGGGTCTTGCCAACACGGCGAGCGTCCGTGGCGTCGAGGCCATGTTCGGCAATGTGGCGGGCCTGTCCTTGGTGAACAAGACCGAGGTGCTCTTTTCCAACACGCGGATCACGGCGGCGGATATGTCGGTGAACAGCGTTGGCTTCGCGCAGAAGCTGGGCGCATCGGGCGTACTCGGGGTAACAGCTACCACGATGTCCTTTGGTGAATTGGAGGTGACCACCATTGACAACCCGGAAGGTGGTCGCGGTGGGTTCAAGCCGAGCTTGGCCAATATCGGGATCGCGTATTCGAAGGCTTTCTCGAACAGCATCTTCGGCGGTATCCTGATCCGGGTGGTATCCGAATCCACCTCGAACGTGCGCACGCAAGGGATCTGCTTCGATGCCGGCATCCACTACGTCACCGGCGAAACGGATAACATCCACTTCGGTATTTCACTGAAGAATGTCGGGCCCGCCATGCAATTCTCCGGCGACGGTCTGGCGGTGCAGGGGTTGTTGACCACGGGTAGCGATCAGCTCACACTCCAGCAGCGTTCAGGTCGTTTCGAGATCCCCTCGCTGCTGAACATCGGAGCGGCATACGACCTGAACATCAGCGAAACGCACCGGATCACCTTCGCAGGAACCTTCGTCTCGAACTCATTCACGCGCGACCAGGGTGTGGTCGGGGTGGAGTACGCGTTCCGCAAGATGGTCCACATCCGTGGGGGCTACCTGTACGAGAAGGATGTCACGGGCGATGATCGAGCGACGTGGTTCACCGGTCCGTCCGCAGGGGTCAGCGTGGACTTCCCGTTCGGTGCGGAAAAGAAATCCGCAGTGGCCATTGACTACGGCTACCGCACCACGAATCCGTTCTCCGGCTTCCACAGCGTGGGCATCCGGCTCAGTTTCTGATCGAGCCATTTATCTTTGGGAAGAGGACCTTTCGGGGTCCTCTTCCGCTGTTCACACACCACCAACGTCATGAGCGATCCGGCGTACTACACCGAAGAAGGCTTGAAGAAGCTGATGGATGAACTCCAGCATATGCGAACCGTGGAGCGACCGCACCTGAGCCAGCAGATCGCCGATGCACGCGATAAGGGCGACCTGAGCGAGAACGCTGAGTACCACGCCGCCAAGGAGGACCAAGGGCTATTGGAAGCCCGCATCGCGAAGCTGGAGAAGGTGATGGCCAATGCGCGCGTCATCGATACCAGCCAAGTGGATGATAGCCGGGTGTACATCCACTGCAAAGTGACGGTCCGGCACATGGACAATGACAGCAAGCGGGACTTCGTCATCGTCGCCGAAAGCGAAGCCGATATCCGTGCGGGAAAGATCAGCGTGACCTCACCCATCGGCAAAGGGCTTCTCGGTAAAGCGAGAGGCGAAGTGGCAGAGGTGATCACTCCGGCCGGGACCACGCGTTTCGAGATCATCGAGATCACGCGCTAGGATGCCCAGCATCTTCACGCGTATCATCAACGGCGAGATCCCGTGTCACAAAGTGGCGGAGGACGATCGTTTCCTAGCGTTCCTGGACATCAACCCGTTAAGAGAAGGTCACACATTGGTGGTTCCGAAGATGGAAGTGGATGTCTTCTTCGATCTCCCGACTGATGTGCTCGCCGACATCATGCCTTTTGCGCAGGAAGTGGCTCGGAGGATCGCCAAGGTGGTGCCTTGCGATCGTGTGGGTGTTTGTGTGATCGGGCTCGAAGTGCCGCATGCGCATGTTCACCTCATTCCCATCGATCGCATGAGCGATATGGACTTCGCGCGTGAGAAATTGAAGTTGTCGAGTGAGGAACTTGCGACGATCGCCGGCCGGATCCGCAACGCTTGATCATTCAGCGCTTGACCCGATCGGGGTTGTTGCGAACGAAACCGGACCAGCCGGATGCGCTCTTCCCTCGCTTTCCAACGGATGATAGGGTCACGCGTCCCGTCGCTCCGAAATGATGACAGACGGCCACGGCAACGGCATCGGTCGCATCGGTGCTGGATGGAAGTTCGGTGATCTTCAAAATGCTCAACAACATGGCAGCCACCTGCTCCTTGCTGGCATTGCCATTCCCCGTGATGCTCTGCTTCACGCGCTTCGGAGCGTATTCCACCACGGTCAGTTCATGATGCAGCGCAGCGGCGATCGCCACGCCTTGAGCACGTCCCAGCTTCAGCATGCTCTGTACGTTCTTGCCGAAGAACTGCGCTTCGATCGCCAATTCCACCGGCCGATGCAAACCGATGATCCGCGATGTTTCCCGGAAGATCGCATGCAGCTTCGCCGTATGATCGGCATCCGTCGTGAAGCGGATCGCACCGGCATCCAACAAGCGGACGCCACTTCCCTCCACCACCAGCACACCGTAGCCCATCACCGTGGTGCCGGGGTCGATGCCGAGGATGATGCGCTCTTTGGGGATGGCCACTGCTCTACTTTTGATCGTCTTCAACCAGAGAGCACGAAAGTACCGTGAGCCGCCGCACGATCCTGATCATCCGTTGGACCGTGTTCCTCTTGGCATCCGGTTTCCTGTATTTGCGTTTGAGCACCCACGGGGATGCGCAAGGCTTTGCTGAGGTATTGTCTGATCGGGATCAAGCCTTGTTGTTGGTTACGCTATCGGGTGTTCTGGTGCTTACCCTGCTCAACTGGGGTTTGGAAGCAACGAAGTGGCGCCTGTTGATGCGCGATGTGGAGCGGATCACCTTTGGCAAAGCGTTCGTCGCGACGATCGCTGGTACGAGCATCGGGATGATCACGCCGAACCGGGTAGGGGAGTTCGTGGGCCGCGTGCTGTTCCTCGCACCGGAGAACCGGATCCCGGCAAGCTTCGCCACTGCCGTGGGCAGCATCGCGCAGTTCGTGGTCACGGTGGTCATGGGCACATTCGGATTGATCGCCTTGATCGTCACTGCGCGTTCCGAGGCTTTTGATCCGCTGGGCGTGGCCTGGATCACACTCTGTGTATTGGTGGCTGTCGCAAGTCTGCTCCTCTATTTCAATCCGGATCTCTTGCACAGGGTGATCGCACGTATCCCATTCATCCGCCGATGGGAGCAGCATGCGGCATCACTTGATCGGATGAGCATCGATGTGCTGTTCCGCGTCCTGCTTTTCAGCGCCTTGCGCTATGTCGTGTTCGCGATCCAGTTCATGATCATTCTCGTGGTGATGGCAGATGTGGCTCTGCTCGATTCCCTCTTCGCGATCCCCGTCGCTTTCCTGTTCTCCACGTTGATCCCGACGGTAATGCTCACCGAACTGGGCGTCCGTGGTTCCATAGCGGTGGCCTTGATCTCCCCGCAACTCGCGCAGGACAAGGGTGTCTTTCTGGCTTCCACCGCGCTCTGGGTGATCAACATCGCATTACCGGCCTTGGTCGGTAGCTTGATCCTCCTGATGGCACGGATCCGCAACGCGCGCGCATGAGCACGTGCCTACTCATCGCGTTGATCCTGTTCGCGATCGGACTTGTGTTCGCCGCCGTGATCGGTGGGTGGTCGCGTGTTATTCGACATCCGGATCTTTCCCACGAACGAACAGGGAACGGGACTGCACCGTTCATTTCAGTGATCGTCCCTGCACGCGACGAAGAAGTCCACATCGCGGGGATACTGCAGGACTTGTATGCACAGGATCACCCGCGTGAGCGCATGGAGGTGATCGTGGTGGATGACCAGAGCACCGACCGAACGAGCACGATCGTTCAGGAAATGATCCAGCGCTGGCCGGAGCTAAGGCTGCTTCCGAATGAGGGGTCGGGTAAAAAGGCAGCCATCACTACGGGTGTGGAGGCCGCGAAAGGTGAATTGATCACACTCACCGATGCGGACGTGCGGTGCGGATCAAGGCGACTGGCTTCCATCGCGGAGCATTGGCAATTGAAGCAGAGTGCGATGGTCGTCCTTCCGGTTTGGACGACGGGAAGCGGTGTTCTCGGTCGGTTGCAGGTTGAAGAACAAGCAGCGCTTCTGGGAATGGCCATTGGAACCTCCGTATCCGGATCTCCTGCGTTGGCCTATGGTGCGAACCTCGCATTCACTAAGGCCGCATTCGTTGCAGCGAACGGTTATGAAGGCGATGGAGCTTCAAGTGGCGATGATCTATTTCTTCTTCAGCGCTTGAAGCAGAATGGCGGCGCCATCACCGGACACTTCGACCCCGATGCGATGGTGATCGCACAAGCGGTTCACGAACTGCGGCCCATGATCCAACAACGTTTGCGATGGGCCGGAAAGATGCACGGTGTGAAAGGTGGATCGAATCTGCTCGGGTCGATCGCGCTGCTTTACCCGTGGGGCCTGTTGTTCGCGTCGATCACCTGCGCACCACGGATCGGAGAACAAGCCCTGTTCACCACCGCGCTTCTCATCGCTGCGTGGAGCATGTGGATCATACCTGTGCTCGCATTGGTGCGCGCGGTGCGCACGCGATTCGATCAACCGGCGAGCCCGTTCGGAACGTTGACAAGCATGATCGTATTCACCTGCTACGCACCCGTGATCGCCATGGTCTCACCGTTCCTTCGCCCCGTGTGGAAAGGACGACGCGTGCGAACCTGAACGAGGCCCGCGCGAATTATTCCGTGAGATCTAGAATGGCAGATCGTCCTCCTCACCGGCTGCGGGAGGTGCATCCGCCATGCTTGGCGTCGGAGCGTTCTGCCGCGCGCCTGAAGGTGCCGGGGTGCTTGGAGCAGCACCTGCGCGTTCGATCCGATTGCCGCTAAGGCTGAGGAAGTACTTGGTCACGCCATCCTTGCCCGTCCACTCGCGACCGCCGACGTAGCACATCACGCTCACCTCGTCACCAGGGTTGAAACCGTCCAAGAGGCCGGTCTTGTCCTGTTTGAATTCGATCGGGATCAATTGCGGGTACTGTCCCGATTGCTCGGTGATCACGATCTCGCGCTTGCTGAATTTCTCGCTGACCTGTACGGTCTGGCCAACGACCTTGATGGTTCCGGTGATGGTTACTTGTGCCATGGCATGTTTGGATTGAGTGTTCGGGGTAGGTTGATCGGGGCCGAGGCCTAACGTGCGTTGAAGGAGAGGAGCGTCTTCCATGCCTCTTCCACGCGGCCCTGTGCTAGCAGCTCCTGGGCGTGTCGGTGCAATGAATCGCGCAATGCCTCGGGTTTGGTTTGTAGGGTGATGAAGGTATCACTCAACTCGGTGAGCTTGTATTCGTTCACGCTGGTTTCGTCCGGAATGGCGGTCGCGGCGCCGAGTCGGCCCAGATCGTTCCCGGTCAGGATCGAGCTTGATCGGGCCTCTGCAGGCAGCGCATCCACACCCACACCGATGTGGGTGTTGGGCTGCGCCAATTCGAAGAGCGCATCACCGTGCGCGCGCGCATAGGTCTGGCCGCCCATGCGTCCCACCAGGTCGATCTTCCGTTGATCGATCTTGCCATTGGCGTCGAGCACGCGCTCGTCCACATGGATCATCACCACTTCGCAGATCACCAAATTGCCCGCACCGCCACCGGTACCGGTCTCGATCACCTGCTTCACCACGCACTCGAATTGGGCCGGACTCTCCTTCACGCGGAACGGCTTCACCTTCTCTGAAGCGATGGCCGTGAAGCCCGCCTTTTCGAATTCATTCACCCCTTCCGGGTATTCGCCGCTGGCCACGGACATCTGCTGCACCATGGAATACGTGACCACATTGATCACCACTTCGGGAACCGCCTGCACATTGTGGAAGCTGTGCTTGGTCGTGTTGTCTCGTCCGCGTCGCGCCGGACTGAAGATCAGGAGCGGTGGATTCGCCCCGAAGCAGTTGAAGAAGCTGAACGGACTCAGGTTCGGGCGACCCTGCGCATCGATGGTGCTCGCGAACGCGATGGGACGTGGCCCGATCGCGCCGAGCAAGTAGCCGTGGACTTCGGGGATCGTGAGTTGTGCCGGATCGAAATGCTTCATCGAATGAACGAGGGGCCGAAGGTAAACGAGGGGTCGAGTACGGTTCCGCGCGATCATCACCGGTCACGAAAGGGCAGGTGTCCACTACCTTCGCGGTCCATTTTTCAAGACCCACGGACGTGGCGGAATTGGTAGACGCGCTGGACTTAGGATCCAGTACTGCAAGGTGTGGGGGTTCGAGTCCCCCCGTCCGTACATCGCTGATTTGACCAAGAAGAGATCCATGAACATCCAACGCGAAGAGACAGGCACGCTTACCGCTACCCTGCGGGTGAAGCTGACCCCCGAGGACTACAACCCCGGAGTGGAGAAAGCCTTGAAGGAACAACGCAAGAACGCTGTACTGCCCGGCTTCCGGCCCGGCCAAGTACCCATGACCTTGATCAAGAAGCGGGTGGGCCGGAGCGTTCTATTGAATGAGGTGGAGCGCTTGATCGATGAGAACCTGCGTGGTTACCTGAACACGAATGCGATCCGCGTGCTCGGGCAACCCTTGCCGAAGGCGGAGCAGGTGGATACCAACAATTGGGATGAGCCCGGTGAGTTCGAGTTCGCGTATGAACTGGGCATGGCACCCAACATCGATGTGGACCTGGACCGCGTGAAAGTGGAACTGCCGATCGTGGATGTGAACGACGACCTGATCCAACGCGAAGTGACCGACATGCAGCGCCGCTTCGGCAAGTTGGAGGATGGCACCTCGAGCGAGGACAAGGACATGCTCCTTGGTGACATGATCGAGTTGAATGAGGAGGGTGCGATCAAGGAAGGCGGGATCATGAACCGCGCCACCGTCAGCTTGGAATACCTGGAGGACGCCGCTACCAAAGCGCTCCTGACAGGAAAGACGGTGGGCGATGAAGTGACCGTGGATCCGCACAAGGTGAGCCGTGATCATGAGGATCTGGCCAGGATGCTCGGCATTGATCACGACCGCGTGCATGAGGTTTCGGGCAATTTCCTCTTCCGCATTGCGGAGATCAAACGGATGATCCCTGTTCCGTTGGACCAGGACCTTTTCGATCGTGTTCTTGGCAAGGATGCCGTGGCGGACGAGGCCGGATTCCGCGCCAAGGCGAAGGAAGGTTTGGAACGCAGTTTCATGCGCGACAGCGACCGGGTGTTCAAACGCTTGGTCATGAAAGCCCTACAGGACCAAGCCCGCATCAGCCTGCCGGACGGTTTCCTGAAGCGGTGGATCAAGGAGACCAGTCAGGAGCCGATCACCATGGAACAAGTGGAAGAAGGATATCTGGGATACGTGGAGGGCTTGAAGCGCCAACTCGTGGAGGATCATGTGATCGAGAAATTCGGATTGGAAGCGCGCGGGGAGGAAATGAACGATTTCGCCATCCGGTACATCGTGGACCAGTTCGGGCAGTACGGCATGCCGGCGCCGGAAGGGGCGAAGCTCCAGGAAATGGCAGGTCGCATGATGGGTGATCGCGAGCAGATCAAGCGCATGCGCGACACCATCGTACAGCAGAAACTCACCATGCACTTCCGATCCGCACTTGCCCCGGCAGAACGGAAAGTGAGCTTCGATGAGTTCGTAAACTTGGCCCGAACGGCGTAGGTCGCACGTTCGGATCAACGTACTTCAGCCCCAAACACGCACCGGATGTTCCCAAAGGACGAATTCCAGAAATACGCGGTGAAGCACCGCGGCATCACCAGTACGGCCCTCAGCGGCTACGTCAATGCTTCCATGACCCCGTACATCATCGAGGAACGTCAATTGAACGTGGCCCAGATGGACGTGTTCAGCCGCTTGATGATGGACCGCATCATCTTCCTCGGCACGGGCATCAACGACCAGGTGGCCAACATCATCCAGGCGCAGCTCCTGTTCCTGGAAAGCGTGGACGCCAAGAAGGACATCCAGATCTACCTGAACAGCCCCGGTGGTGGCGTGTACGCGGGTCTGGGGATCTACGACACCATGCAGTACATCAATCCCGATGTCGCCACCATCTGCACCGGTATGGCCGCCAGTATGGGCGCCGTGCTGCTGTGTGCAGGCACCAAGGGCAAGCGCAGTGCGCTCAAGCATTCCAGGGTCATGATCCACCAACCCATGGGCGGCGCCGAAGGCCAGGCCACGGACATGGAGATCACGGTGAACGAGATCAAGAAGTTGAAGAAGGAGCTTTACGAGATCATCAGCAACCACAGCGGCCAATCCTTTGAGCGGGTGGAGAAGGACGGCGACCGCGACTATTGGATGATCGCTGAAGAGGCCAAGGCCTACGGCATGATCGACGAATTGCTGGTGCGGAGCAAGTAGTGATCGCTTCTTTCCAAAGGCTTGCGCAAGGCCGGGTGGACCTCCGCCCGGCCTTGTGCCTTGTGCGACTGATCGAGGTCATCAATGGATCCAGTGTTGAGGTCCAAAGACTCCCCAAGGCCAACTATATTTTTGAACATGGGTCCCGGGCGTTGTTGTCACGAGTTTCTTCGGTACTCCTAAAGCCTATTCGCCATGCTCAACCTGGCCTACAACCACCAACCCGCATGTGGGGCCTTGGCCTGGGCCACCCTGCTCGCGTTGAATGAAACCGACAGCGTGCCCAATTTGGAATTGCCCGAGGGCTTCAAGAGCCTGTGGCACCCGAAGACCTACGGCGGTGGTTCGGCCACCGAGCGCCTGACCGCACTGGGTGTATTGCAATCCCGCTAACGACCGCATCGCATTCACCTATCCGGATGGCATGGAGCGCGGCGTGCTTGAAGTCCACGACGCCATGGGCAGGCTCGTGTACGGCATGGGCTTGAGCGGTCACAAAGGCATGATGGAATGGAACGTGCGGGAATTGCCGAATGGGCTTTACACGGTGCGGTTGGTTTTGGAGGGTAGTTCCGTCGCGAACTCCAAGTTCACGGTTTCGCATTGAGTTTTCGAGCGGCGATCTGTGTCGTCGTTCTGTCCGGGAGCAACATTGCTCCCGGACAGGGCGGTTTTATCGCGCATTTGGATATCGTTCAGGTGGGGCGTAATGGATTCGCTACATCAATACGAGAGGTTCCGAATGGGTATCTGAATTTTGGATTACATCTGGCCGATCCCGGGATCGGTCCTCTTCATGTATTCGTGCGTAAGCTCAGCTCTTCGGGAAGCGTTGTCTCCGGGATCGAACTGGATGAGGGGGACACTCGCAATTTCGATCTGGGCTACATTGATGGTGTGAGTGAGAGTGGTCTCGGTTCGACCAGCGCGATCGTGAAGAGGGGTTGGGGTCCAACTGGCTCAACCTGGCTTGCCGAATTCGATGCGAACGGGGACACCACATCAAGTCATTTGATTTTTGGCTTTTCCGACGCCGATTCCATTACAATAGCGGTGCGACAGCTTCGTCGCGCCCTTGACGGTTACCTGATCTGTGGTTGGCGGGAACGTGGTGGTGCGCCCGCAAAGGCTTTTCTCTCGCGACTCGACCCTGTCGGCGATACGCTTTGGACGAAACAATTTGGTTTCTCGAATGAGCAAGTCGTCGTGCTTGGGGTCTGTGAAGGATCGGATGGGAGCATATACCTGACCGGGTATTCCTTATGGCAAGGTGTCGTCAATTCGAGTTTCCTTATCCGCACCGATGTGCAAGGCAACGAGTTGTGGCGGCGCAACTACGGCAACCGGGCCAACGTGAATGGCGCGGTGCGCGTGGCGGCCGATGGCAACATCCTTACCTGGAGCGAGTACCGCGAACCGCAGTGGCCCAACTGGTATTGGCAACAGATGATGCTCACCAAATGGGACCCCGCAGGGAACATCATCTGGCAGATGCGTTCGCACTACAACGATTATGTGAACACCTTCGACTTCGAAGTATTGTCGGATGGCTCGATCATCGCAACGGGCACCTCATTACTTGAGGCCGTACTGGCGAAGTTCTCATCCACTGGCGATAGCCTGTGGTCGCGCAGCTATACGCCCACCGATGGTGGTTGCTACCTGTACGATGTGCAACCGACCAGCGATGGAGGTTTCGTAGCCACCGGCACCGCGTACTGGTACGACCAACCACCCGAATACCAGACCAACCAACTGATCTGGGTGCTGAAGACCGACAGCCTGGGCTGCGTGGTGCCGGGTTGCCAGAACGTGGGCGTGCAGGAGTACGCCTTGGAACTGAACGAGCACCTGCGCGTATGGCCCAACCCGGCGAGCGATGTGGTGCACCTGGAACTTACTCTACCGCCGGGCGCAGTCTTGCACGGCGCGGTGCGGGCCGTGCTTCTGGATATGCTGGGCAGGCAGGTGAGCACTTGGCCGGTACAACGGCAAGGGGATGTTCTAACACTGAGCGCTCCCCTCTCCCCGGGAGAGGGGCAGGGGGTGAGGGCAGGAACCTATTACCTGCACCTGACCGATGAACGCCGCTGGCTGGCGGGTAGCACCGTGGTGATCGAATAGGAAGGAACGATCGAAGCGGTCATCGAAGGCCCGGGGGATCCCCGGGCCTTCAATGTATCTTGCGGGGCCTTTCCGGCGTATGCCGGTCCTTTGGCAACTTCCACATGGACAAGAAAGAGATCAAGTGCTCCTTCTGCGGGCGCGACAAACAGGACACCAATGTCCTCATCGCCGGTATCACGGGTCATATCTGTGATAGCTGCATCGCACAGGCGCAGAACATCATCAGTGAGGAACTGAGCCAGCGGTCCCGCACGGAGATGGAAGGCAGCCTGATCATGCAGCGCCCGTCCGACATCAAGCGCTTCCTGGATGAATACGTGATCGGACAGGACGACGCCAAGAAGGTGCTGAGCGTGGCCGTGTACAACCACTACAAGCGCTTGCTCCAGAAACCCACCACCTCGGTGGACGACGTGGAGATCGAGAAGAGCAACATCATCCTCGTAGGCGAGACCGGCAGCGGCAAGACCCTGCTGGCCCGGACCATCGCGCGCATGCTGAACGTCCCCTTCGCCATTGCCGATGCCACGGTGCTCACCGAGGCGGGTTATGTGGGCGAGGACGTGGAAAGCATCCTCAGCCGCCTCCTACAAGCAGCGGATTACGATGTGAGCAAGGCCGAGCGCGGCATCGTCTTCATTGATGAGATCGATAAGATCAGCCGTAAGAGCGATACGCCGAGCATCACGCGCGATGTGAGTGGTGAAGGCGTTCAGCAGGCGTTGCTGAAGTTGCTTGAGGGCAGTACGGTGAACGTACCCCCACAAGGTGGCCGTAAGCATCCGGAGCAGAAGCTCATCCAAGTGGAGACCAAGAACATCCTCTTCATCTGCGGTGGGGCGTTCGATGGCATCCAGAAGATCATCGCACGTCGCGTGAAGAGCAGCGCCGTGGGGTACAGCGCCAGCAAGGATGGTCGCATTGATGATGATCACCTGCTGCAATATGTTGGCCCCACCGACCTCCGTAGCTATGGCCTGATCCCTGAACTCATCGGCCGCTTCCCGGTGCTCACCTATTTGGATCCGTTGGATCGCGACAGCCTGCGCCGGATCCTCACCGAACCGAAGAACGCACTGATCAAGCAGTATGTAAAGCTCTTCGACATGGACAAGGTGAAGCTCACCTTCGATAAGAAGGTCCTGGACTTCATCGTGGAGCGTGCGTTCGAGTACAAGTTGGGCGCGCGTGGTCTGCGCAGCATTTGCGAGGCCATCATGACCGATGCCATGTACGAGATGCCCGGTGCGCCGGAGCGCCCGAGCGAATTGCGTGTGACGTTGAGCTACGCACGGGAGAAATTCGATCGCTCGCGCTTGAGCAACCTGAAGGTGGCCTGACCAGATCGAGGTCTTATTTTGTGGCCCCGGTGGACCTACCCATCGGATCCCAAACCATACGCATGAGAGCCGCGATATTGACCACGCTTTCCGTTGTTCCCTTTTTGGCCTTCGCCCAACAACTGCCGCAGCCGAGTCCCTCAGGACACGTTGAACAAGTGGTCGGGCTCACCACCATCAAAGTGGACTATTCGCGCCCCAGTATGAGGGACCGGAAGATCTTCGGTGATCTGGTGCCTTACGGGAAAGTGTGGCGGACAGGGGCGAACAAGTGTACCACCTTCCAAACGGAAGGGCCAGTGAAGGTGGAAGGAGTGGAGCTGCCAGCAGGGATCTACTCGGTGTTCACCATTCCCGGGGAAGAAGTGTGGACGATCATCTTCAACAAGGACACTTCGCTTTGGGGTGAGGGGGACCGCAAGGAGGAGGCCGATGTCCTGCGCGTGAAGGTCGTCGTCGGCAAGTCGTACGAACCGATCGAGACCTTCACGTTCTCCTTCGCGAATGTGAAGGATGATAAGGCGGATCTGGTCATGTCCTGGGAAAGCCGCGTGATCCGCGTCGGCCTGTTCGCCGATGCGACCAAGCAAGGCCTGGCGAACATCCGGGCAGCGTTGGCAGAGCCTTCTCCCGGAGCCGGGGCCTACAACCGGAGCGCACGATTCTGCGTGGATCGGGGAATGATGCTCGTGGAGGCCTTGCAATGGGCCACGAATAGCGTAAGCATGGAGAAGAAGTACTGGAGCCTTTACACCTTGGCGCTCGCACAGGCTGCGAACGGGAAGACCAAGGAGGCCATCGCCACGGCGGAAGAAGGCATGAAGGTCGCGCAGGAGGAGAAGAGTGAGGCGTATGTGAAATTGTTCCGGGAGCGGATCCTGGAGTGGCGCCGCGCACCGGCGGGAACCGCGAAGTAGATCCGCGATCATTCAGTTGGGGTAAGGGGCTGTCTCGCGGTAGCGAGACAGCCCCTTCGCCATTTCCGGGTTGGGGTGCGGACGACCTAGAGGCATGGCGCCGTGAACGAGGGATCAATTCGGAGCAGGCTTGCCCGCTGATCATCGCCGGACCGGACTGCAACGTGGATCCATCCAGCACCCCTGAAAAGAAAGAACCCCGCTTGGCGCAAGCCAAGCGGGGTTCCCACTGGAATTGTTCAGGATCAGTTGCGCGTCACGCGCTGAACCGATACGCCGTTCGGGGTGCTTACGCGCACCAGGTACACACCTGCTGCGAAGCTTCCCAGATCGATGGAGGTGCTACCCGCAAAGCGGTCGGTCATCAGCACTTCACCAAGGGCATTGAGCACCTGGATCGTGTGCGTGCCGGCGTTGATGCTACGCACGGTCAGGAGGCCGTTGGTCGGGTTCGGAGATACCGATACGCCTTCCAAAGGAGTCAATTCGCTCACCGAGATGTTCTGGTCCAACACCATCCGCACTGCGCTGGCATTTCCGTTGGTGTACACCTGATCACCAGGAATGAATATCAGGCTGGCGATGTTCGGCTGGGCCACGGTCACGTCATCCACCACGCGGATATCCGTGGCATTGGCTGAACTGAACAAGCGAACGGAAGCGTAATACGCGTTCGGGGTAAGGTCCACCGGATCCAAGAAAGGTGCCAGTACGCGGCCTGCGGCGACGTCAGCTGCAGTTACGGTGATGATGTCGCTCTGCGCAAGTGGACTGGTGAAGTCCGCAGGAGTGCCGAGCACGCTCAAGGTGTCATACACCGAAGCCAGGATGGCGCTACCCGGAACCGTGGTGGAGGTGATCTCCACATAGATCCCATACACGGTGGCCGTGTTGCGGAACTCGTAATAGGTCATGATCTCCAAGCCGTCCGCTGCGCCGGTGAAGCTGTTGCTTCCCATGCTGGTCAGGTTCTCGATCGCGGCCGGATGGATCCCCACCCCATCCATGGAGTAGGTCAGGTCATTCAGTTGGAATTTGCGCGTGAAGACGTCATTCAGGGGATTGTATTCCGAAGCGTCCTGGTCGGAGGTCACCGCGTAATCCACGGTGTAGGTACCCTCCTGCATCCCGACAGGGAGCGTGGCGACCTGTACCATGTTGACGGTTTCACCCGGCGCGATCACAGCGAAGTTCTGGCTTGCGCTGAAGTTCACGCCTCCAGGACCGGTCACGGTCGCTGTCAAGGTCACATTGGTCTGGTCGTTCGCACCTTGGTTGATCACATCGCCACCGAGGTTGAGGCTGGTGCCCAGTTGGTTCCGTGGGATACGAGCGAACTCGTAGCCGCCATCCACATGCGCCACGTACAGGTTCGCGATGCGACGCTCGTAGTCCGGCAATTGCGAGAGTACGATGTCATCGATCGCCCAGAAGTATTCCCAAAGACCTTCCCACTGGAACTGGAGATAGACCGTGGATTGGCCCGCCGCCGTGGCGGAGATATCTACGATGACGTTCTCCGGATTGGCGGACCAACGGCTGCAAGGAGGCGCCGCTGCACCGGTGACCAGGCAAGGGAACAGTTGGTAGGTGGTCCAATTGGTCATATCCGTGCTCACGCGCACTACGGCGAAGTCGGATGCATCCAGGTCGAACACACCGATCAGCGCGCTCAAGCTGAGCTGGACCGTGGGTTGGCCGCTGCAATCGATCGCGGTCGTGGTCAGTTGGGTCAAGTGGTTCTGGACCGGAGCCGCAGGCAGGCCACGGTCGCTGTTCGCCCATACGTAACCATCACCGGCTCCAGGGGCATTGAACACCGAGGAGGGTACATAGTTCAACGCAGATGGCCCAACAGCTGCTGGATCATTCGACCAAACGAAGGTCACCGGGGGATCGGTCGGCGCCGAGCCGATGTCCACGTTCGTCCAACCCGCAGGAATGGCACCGCCGGAGAAATCCTCGAACCAGAATGAGGTACCGCGATCGGTGCCCTGGACCGGCAGGAGGTTGTCGTTCACGAGCGCCGCAGAGCCCGCATGACCATCGGCCTTCAGGGTTCTGGCACTCGGTAGGTTACGGCTTGTTTGCGCAGCCGCTGATGCGCTGATGACCAGAAGGCCACCCAAGAGTAAGATCTTGTTCATCGCACTTGTTTTGGGGTTGATTTTTCGTTCGGAGGATGCCAAAGATAACGTTCCTGCTTCGGCGTGGAACTGAGCGGGTTGCGGATCAAGCACTTGGTTCACGACCGACCTTGGAAGCCTGTTCGCATGGAACCGCTACGGATAGGGTTGGGTGAACCTCTTTGATCGCGGGGTCGGGTCCACTGGAGCAGGCCGGCGAACGTGATCAACACCGTTGGAGCCAGCAGGTTGTACCAGAGGAAGGCGATCGCGAGCGGGTCGTGCTTCGAGCCGTCGGGCAGGGTGTACTCGAACACATTCCAGTGGTCCAGTCCGAAGTGGGCCAGGATGAGCAACTGGGCGATGATCGCCGCGAAGAACACGGCCCACCCCTGGATCCGCTTGAAGAAGAAGGCGACAAGGAAGATCCCCAGGATCGTTCCATAGAACAGCGAACCGATGATGTTCACAGCTTGAATCAGGTTCTCGAAGAGCGAGAACAACGCAGCGAAGGCCAGGGCGAGCAGGCCGAAGAGCACGGTGGCCCACTTGGTGTGGATCACGAGTTCGGCATCCGTGCGTTCGCGCTTCACCACATCCACCACGCTGGTGGTGGCGAGCGCACTCAATTCCGCGCTGGTGCTGCTCATGCCCGCGCTGAAGATCATGGCGAGCAGCAGGCCGATGATCCCCACCGGCAGATGGTCCATGATGAAGGTGATGAAAATGTAGTCCTTGTCGTTCGTCTCGGCTTTCGGAAGCGCGATCTTCACTTTCTCTTGATAGCGCTCATGCAGCACCTTGGATCGGTCCAAGGCGGAAGTAAGGGCCGTGTTCCATTTTGTTGTTGCGGCCGCTCCGCCCGCACGCTGGGCTTCCACCCACGCCATGGATATCACCGCGATCGAATCCGTGTTCGCTTGATACTGCTGCTGGATCCGGTCGGCTGTGACGGCCGGGAATTTCGTTGAGCGCTCAACCCCGATAGAGTCCGCAATACTCAGCGCCCTCCGCGCCTCTGCGGTTTCCGCATCCCGCACAGTTTTCACGTTCGCTGCGTTCCAATGCACCGGCGAAGGATTGAACAAGTAGAACACGAAGACCAGCACTCCGATGAGCAGGATGAAGAACTGCATCGGGATCTTCAGCACGGCGTTCATCCACAAGCCGCGTTTCGCTTGCTCCACGTTCTTGCCGCTGAGGTAGCGTTGCACTTGGCTCTGGTCGGTGCCGAAGTAAGCGAGCTGCAAAAAGAAGCCGCCGATCAAGCCACTCCACAGTGTGTACTTGTTCGAGGGGTTGAAGGAGGTGTCGATCACATCCAACTTGCCGAGGTCCTTGGCGAGCTGGAGGCTTTCGCCGAAGGAGATCACCGGGTTGAGCGAATGGACGATGTAGCCGAAGGCGATCAGCAGGCCGAGGAGGATCACCGCCATCTGGTGCTTGTGCGTCACACCCACCGCCTTCGCACCGCCGGTGGTGGTGTAGATGATCACCAACACACCGATGACTGCGCAGGTCCATGAAAGTGGCCAGTGAAGCACTTGGCTGAGTATGATGCTCGGCGCGTAGATGGTGATGCCCGCAGCCAATCCGCGTTGCACAAGGAAGAGTCCTGCGGCAAGAAGCCTTGTGCGACCATCGAACCGCTTCCCGATGTATTCGTATGCGGTGAAGACCTTCATTTTGTAGTAGAGCGGAATGAAGACGCGATTGATCACGATCATGGCCAGCGGCAGGCCGAAGTAGAACTGTACGAAGCCCATTCCATCGGTGAAGCCTTGTCCCGGTGTGCTGAGGAAGGTGATCGCGCTGGCTTGCGTGGCCATCACGCTCAATCCCACGGCCCACCAGCGGTTGTCGCTTCCCCCGCGCAGGTAACCTTCACTGGTGCTGGTGCCGCGCGTTCGCCACACGCCGTAGCCGACGATCAAGCCGAGCGTTCCCAGGAGTATGGTCCAATCCAACGGGTGCATCGTGGAACATCCCGCTGCTGCGGGTGGCCTAAGGTCCGATGTTCGGAGGTTCGTGGAACCTACCGGATCCGGGAAGCGCGTTGGAATGCGGAACCAGGAGTTCCCAGCGCGGCTTGATCAGCGCTCGATGATGCGGAACTCCACGCGCCGATTCACCGCACGGCCGGGTTCGCCATCGTTCGGCACCAAGGGCTTGCTTTCACCGTAGCCTTTCCAACTCAAGCGCTCCTTCTCAACGTCCTTTTTCAAGAGGTAGTCCACCACGGCCTTTGCGCGCGCATCGCTCAGGCGCAGGTTGTAGTCGTCGCTGCCTTGGTCATCGGTGTGGCCTTCGATCTCCACGCGGAGGTGCGGGAAGTCGGTCATCAGATCCACCAACTTGTCGAGTTCCTTCTCATAGCCCGGCTTCAGGTCGGCCTTGTCGAATTCGAATTGCACGTTGTCCAATCGCACGCGCGTGCCCACGGTTGGTTCCACCTGATGGATGTCCACCGTATTGCTGCTTGCGTGGTCCGGAGCAACGGGTCGTGGCGGTGGTGGTGTGCTCGTCTTCGGCTTCGGTGTGAGTGCCGTACCGGGCGGCGCGATCCGCACGTTCACGTCATCTATGAAATAGTACGCCCCGCGCTCGCCGTTCGGTTGGCGCTCATGCGTGGTCACTTCATCACCGTAGAAATTCCCGATCAGCAGGAACTTCTCCGTGCCCGTGGCATCGAAGACCCCGCGCACCTTTTGCCAACCACCCTTCACCACTTTCTCCTCGTTCGCATACGGTGTGATGTACAAGGGAAGTCGATCGCGCGTACTGATCGGCGCTTCCTGGAAAGCGATACCGATGTTGTTACTGGCCTCGTTACTACGCACGGCGCGCAACACCCAGCACTCCGCGATGTAGCGCACACCCGCTTGCAAGGGTTCGGGTAGTTCGGATTGCACATACTCGTGCCAATAGGTCGGTGTGTTGCCCTTGCCATAGACCTTGATGCCGACCATCGCCGTGCCGCTGTGCGTGCTCTGTTTGCCGTCGCTGTGCTTTTTCGGATTCGCCCAGCACTGCGGATCGAGCGTGGTGCTGAAGTGATCCGGTGTGGTCTCGGTGGGTGAACTCCAACCGTTCACTGCGGCGTTGAACTTGGCCACATCGGTGGTCCACGCGCAATAGGTGCGTTCCACTTCCTCGAAGCCGGGGTTCATCACCAGGTTCGGCATGGTGTCGTTGCCGAGCGTGCGCTCGAAGAGGTTCTGTGCCGAAACGGTTCCGGTGAGTGCGAGCAGAGTCGTGCCGAGTATGAGCGTGCGAAGCATGGATCAAAAGTACCCGGCACGGCAGGGGTCATTCGGTATTCGTGCGACTTCGCTTTGAACGACGGGATGTGAAGTGTTCGCGGCCGCACCGCATCTTGTGCGCCGGACAACGATGGCACGACCGTCGGCGTCATTCGCCTCCATGTTGCTGCGCCGACTGTACGATGCCTTTGTGGAAAGCCTCTCCGGCGAGGAGCAGGACTACACAGCCATGGGCACGCGCCGGGCTATCGTGCTGTTGAGCATCCCCATGATCATGGAGATGGGCATGGAGGCCCTCTTCGCGTTGGTGGACACCTTCTTCGTGTCGAAGCTCGGTGTGGTGGCTACCGCGACCGTCGGACTCACAGAGACGCTCATGATCCCGACCTATTCCATCGCGTGGGGACTCGGCATGGGGATCACGGCGGTGGTGGCCCGTCGCACCGGCGAGAAGAACAAGGAAGGCGCGCGCATCGCAGCGGGACAGAGCTTCTTCATCGCACTCATTTGCGGCTTGTGCCTCGCGTTGCCCGCTGTGCTGTTCGCACCCCAACTGCTGCACCTGATGGGCGCCGAACCGGAGGTGATGGTGGTGGCCACGCCCTACGCGCGCTTGATGCTGGCGAGCAATCTCATCGTTACGTTGCTCTTTGCAGTGAATGCCGTGTTCCGTGGTGCGGGCAACGCGGCCATGGCCTTGCGCACGTTGGCCTTGGCGAACGGGATCAACATCATCCTTGATCCACTCTTCATCTTCGGTGTGGGCTTCTTTCCGGAGCTCGGTGTGCAGGGTGCTGCGGTCGCGACGACCATCGGAAGGAGCATCGGTGTGGCCTACTTGCTCTGGAACCTGTTCCGGAAGGATGGAAGTTTCGCGGTGAGCCTTCCTGATCTGCGACCGATCCGTGATGTGTTGGTCGGCATTGTGAAAGTGTCGCTCGGCGCGGTCGGGCAATTCGTGATCGCAAGTTTGAGTTGGGTCTTCCTCGTGCGGATCATCGCATCCTTCGGAACCGTGGCCGTGGGTGGGTACATGGTGGCGATGCGGATCATCATCGTGGCCCTGTTGCCTGCGTGGGGCATGGCGAACGCGGCCGCCACACTCGTCGGCCAGAACCTCGGCGCACAGCAACCCGATCGCGCGCAGCGCAGCGCTTGGTTGTGCGGGCACTACAACATGGTCTTCATGGTGCTGGTCACGGCCTTTTTCTGGGCAGCATCTCCATGGGTGGTGTCCTTCTTCCACCAAGGCGCGGAAGCGGATGCCTACGCAGTGACCGCGTTACGCGTGATCAGTCTCGGCTACTTCTTCTACGGATACGGCATGGTGCTCTCGCAAGCGCTGAACGGTGCAGGCGATAGCATCACGCCGACCTGGCTGAACATCATCTGTTTCTGGATGATCGAGATCCCGCTGGCCTATGTGCTCGCGATCCCGATCGGATTCGGACCTCCGGGTGTGTTCGCTTCCGTCGCGATCAGCGAGAGCATCCTTGCGGTGCTGTGCGGCATCATCTTCCAACGCGGAAAGTGGAAGACCGTGAAGGTGTGAGGAACGAGGGAGATCCAAAGTGCCATAGTGCGAAGGTGCTAGGGCGTGGTGGAACGGCACTACGGCACTTTCGCACCCTAGCACCGAAACACCTACTTCGCCACGAAGCCCTTCGGCTTGCCGGCCTTGTACCACTTCAGGAGCGTATCGATCATGTGCTCCATCTTCCGGTCATCCGCCCACGTGCTGCGGAAGACCAGATTGCCGTCCTTGTCCACGAGGTAGGCGCCATTGGGAGCCTTGCCATACGCGGTGAAGACTGCATCATCGAGCCCATCGATAAGCACCGGGATCGTGCCCAACTGAGCGAACTCCTTCGCGTAGGCCGCCTTCTCGGTTTCGCTCTTCGGTTCCGGATAAAGCTTGAACGTCTTGTGATCACCCGGGTGCAACTCACGTCCGTAGACCACGAAGATCTGCACGTCCTCGCCGGTGTACTTCTTCGCCAACCGGCTCCACCGTTCGATCTGCACACGCGCCGGTGGATTACTGATGCTGCCGAACATGAATGCGCGGATCTTTCCGTCGTTCGCCTTCAGCGAATACGAACCTTCTTGCTGTGCTACCGGTAACTTGAAATCGTGAACGTGCGGGTCCATACCATAACCCTCGCTGTACGCGCGGATCTCGCGAATGGTCTGGCGCATCAACTTGTCGAAGTTCATCTTCCAGATGTTCACCTGCTTGCGCATGGCCATGATCTCGCCCTTGCTGTACGCATTCAAGTAGTAGTCCAGATCGTCGTGGAAGATCAACGCGGAATCCGTGGCGTACCAGCTCGGATCCCAGTTGTTCAGTTGGGCGTTGGCTGATCCACAGACGAAGAAGAGAAGAGCGAAAAGCAGCGCGCGCATGGCGGGTAAAGGTAGGCGGGACCCATTGCCGGTAGTGCCTCTGTGGTGAACCTTCAGAATGATGACTCACCCGATGAAGACCAGGTCCACCCATTCATCCGGCCCGAGGCGCAATTCGCGCAAGCGCAACTCCACCAACCAACTCACCACCGGTGCGCCGGGTTTCAACTCCACGGGTTTGTAGGGCCAGCGCTTGATGTCCCGGAACACCGGATCAGGCCACGTGCTGTTGTACAGGAGACTGAAGCGCATCGCCTGATGGTCCACCACCAACTTGCGTTCATCCGGTCCGTGCGCAGTGGTCGTCACCACCACGGCGGCGCGGTACAAGCGCGTTTGCCAACCGGGCAGCAGCGTCCGGAAGAGCGCGTGCTTGAATTCCAATCGCGGCATGCGATCACCGGTGAAGCGCGCCTCCGTGACCGTGCGGTCCAGGCGGACGTGTTGAAGCGCCATCCTTATTCCACCACCACCGGCAGGTCCTTCGGATGTTTCACCGTGTAGGAGAAGCCGAGCTTCTTCGTCGCCTTGGGCTCCACGCGGAAGTTCCACGTGAGCGATCCCTTGTTCTCGTCCACCACGCCGCCGCCGTTCTCTTCCAGCTTCACCTCGATCTCGCTCTGCGGGCTGAGGGGATACTGGTCACGCAGTTCCAGGTCCACTGCCGTGCCTTTGGTGTTGCGCACGGTGATATCCCAACCAACGGTGATCGTGCGCTTGCTGCCGATCGTGGCCTTCTCGTTCGTGCTCTTGCGGCGCACGCGCTCCACGGTCACGCCCTTATCACGTCCAAGGGAGATCTCCAACGTGTCCTTCGGGATATCCAGTTGCAAGTAGCTCTCGCCCACGAAGGTGCCTTCGAAGAACACGTTCGCTTGGCCGGGCAGGAGGTTCAGGTCCTCCCAACCCGTGGTGCGCGCGTAGAGGAAGGCGTCCTTGTCCAACTTGGGTGTTGCGTAATGCTTGTAGGTGGCGGGGATGCTGTGGTTCTGCACGCCGATCATGTGTGGGGTCCCATCACTGGGCACGGTGAATGGTGTTTCGATCACGAACTCCACGGTGGTGGTGCGTTGGTTCACCGCGCCTGCCCATGTGTAGCTGGCTGGGGCCTCCTCCATCTCCTTCAAACTCACTTCGGCACCGGATGCGACGCTGGGGGGTGCGAACGAACCGGCCTTATCGGAATCTGCGTTGCGCATCCCGCGTGTGGACAACGTTTGTTCGCGGTAGAGTTGGGCCACATAGAGCGTCCAAGGGTTCATGGTCGGCATCACGCCGCCCAACGTCGGGTTGCCGCTGCTCAAACTCATGTCCACCTTGTTCCAATCCTCGCCGGTGTTGTTGGTCACTTGTGCTTTCATCAACAGGTCGATGGGTTGGCCCACGCCTTTCGCGCGCAGATCATAGGCCGGTACCCAGCCCGCGTTGCCAAGGAAGTAGGTGAGGGTGAAGCTCGCGCTCACATCCACCGTGCTGCTGATCTCCACCACGATCTCGCTCGTGGGACGCGGGGCCTGCGCTTGGTACTGCTGCATCTGCTGCACCAGCTTCTCCTTCTCCTGCTGGATGCTCACGAGCTTCTCCTGCTGCGCCAGCCAGTTCGTCTTGGTGGTGATCAAGCGCTGGCGGATGTAATCGTTCACGGCCGTGAGCTGCGTGGCGGTCAAACCATTCTGTTGCCCGCCGACCGCCGAGTTCTTGCCGAGCACTTGCTCCTCGTTCGCCCACACATCCTGCATGGCCTTCTCAAAAGCCCAATCCTTTTCCAACTTCTTGATCTTCGCCTGCAGCTCCTCGATCTCCTTCTTCTTCGGGCTCTCGGTGAGGTAGTTCATCCGGTGGTTCACGCTGAGGATGCTGTAGCCGCCCTTGCCCGTGACCTGGATGCTCTGCGGATCGATGCCTTGCGCCAGCCCGGTGAACACGAACGTGCTCGTGCCCGAAGGCACCGAACTGCTCGCAGTGCGCGAGACCTGCGCGCCGCTGAGGAAGACCTTCACCTCGCTCACCTTGCTGGTGATGGGTTTCTCGCCCTCGGCGGCGAAGGTGTGGAACGAACAAAGAAGAAAGGTGGAAAGAGCAAGGAGTGGAAGTCGCATGGGGTTCGGGTTGCTTGGGCGAAGGTATCCGCCGGGTCTGTTGCATGCTGTACACGCGGGCGAGCGGTTGCGTTCGATCGCATACGCCGAAGGTGTTCTTCTGCGTTGTTCCCGAATGAAACGCTTGGTGGCCGCACTGCTCCTGATCGCCCTGCTCGCCTCCTGCGCGGCCAGCCACGGCAGCGTGCGCAAATGCAATGGCAAGCGCGGGACAAGGGTGCCGATGGGGGTGATGTGACTTCGATCACGGCCGCTCCTCGCCGCCCTCCTGTTTTCGCCGTTTCTCCAGGATGGCCTGGCGTTGCCCATCCGAGAGGCTGCCCATGAAACGCTGGAAGTCCAGTTGCTCCATCAGCTGTATCTGGTCGGGGAAGAACAGGCTGTGGTCCACGAAGGTGGTGATGTACACGATGTCCGCCTGCTCATCCAGCACCCCGAACAGGAGGCCCTGGCGGATGCCGCCGAACATGTTCATGTTCGTGTTGTCCTCGCCGATCTCCTCGGCCTTGAAAGCCACATCGTAGTTGTGGGTCACGAACTGCAGCAGCCGCTCCTCGGCTTCCACATCCGGGCTGAAACGCGCTGCGTACTGCTCCAGCACATGCCAGCTGAAGTGCGCCTGGCCCCCACCGTCCCAGCGGATGCGCATGGCGCGTATGCGGTTGTCCGTGCCGCGGTACCACACGAAGTGGTACACCTGTATGCCGCTCTTGCGCGCGCGCAACACCACGATCCAGCGGTTGCCGGAGGGGGCGGTATAGCGCTCCACCTGCTCCAGCACCGCGGTGCGGTCGCCCTTCAGGTGCCTGCGCCGCAAGTCCTCGAACGGCCGCATCATCTTGTGTACCAGCGGGACCTTGTCGTGCCAAGCGCAGCGCAGCACCTCGGGGGGGCGCATGCCGGGCAGGATGTGGTAGCGGGGGTGGGACACGGGTTGAAGATATCGGGCGCGGGGCGCTTGTGAAGCGGATCCGGATGCTCTTAGGCTAACGCGGGGATGGAACCTTTTGTATGCGTCAACAAATGAGCCGCGACGGTATGGATGCGATCACGGCTACGGGGCGCAGGGTCCGCCTCATCGCACACGTGCCTTCGCGCGGCGAGACCCGGCGGAGGCTTTTGTCAATGGGACGAATACTCTACCCCGCGCAGGTCCAATTCTTCTATTGGCCCTTGGGTGCATGATCAAGGAGCAGGTGAATGATCGTCGATCCAAGAAATAGTTGATATTCGTTCAACTACGATCCCATGCGCAGTATCAAGATCCTCCCCCTCCTAGCCCTCTTCTGTCCGAGTGTAAGTCATGCACAGATCCATATCGGACAGGATATCGATCCGCGGCTGAAGGAGTTCACCGAATTGTCGGTGAAGCAACTGGACCGGTTACGCGGCACTACGACCATCTTCTTCTACAGCGAAGCAGAAGAGCCGTATTTGGATCGGATGCGCGCGGCATTGGATACCCTATGGACGGTGAGCAAACTGGAATTGCGGCCGATGCATGAACAGGATGCGACCATGAAGGAGGAAGTCAGTGACGGCTCGCGTTCCTATTTGACGGTGGTGATCGAGACCATTACCCGCGACGGTCGGTTGAGCACGTTCAACCCCTATCTCTCCTTGTGGATGGTCGAGGAAGTGAAGGGCAAGAAGCGGCGGATGCAACTGGCAGGCATCGTGCTGGATCCAAAGCGTGAATGGCTGAACAAGGAGATCGGTCGACGTGGTTCCGGTGGAGCGATGCCACTGAACAATTGGAGTCCCGGCTTGCTGGTCTGCTATCTGGCGGGCATGAACGAGCTGTTGCTGGGCCGCAAGTCACGTGGATACATCAGTGACGAGGTCACGACGACGGCATTGAAGCGCCTGAAAAAGGACACGCTTTACGTACTGGATGGTGTTCTGGAGGACTACCGGGTGATGTCCCCGACCGGTGCCGAAAAGCACGACCCGAACGAGTTGTTGAAGGACTATCCCAAGCCGTGGCGGATCGTGAGCCCAAAGGAGTTCGACCGGCTGTTCTTCGAACGTGGAGCTCGAATGCTCTACCTCATCAGCGCGAAACTGAGTGGTGCCCGGTTCATCACGATCTACGACAGCGCCAATGGCGCAATGGTGTACGGGGGCTTCAACGGGTGGAAGTACAACGTCAAGCCCTCGGACTTCAAGGATATCGGAGTAGCCGTTATCGGCGGGAAGTGATCATAGGCGCCTCCGGTTCGGGGGTGGTTTGCGAACCGCAGGGTCCGCCGCCCCCACACCATGCAGCGCTCGGCGAGACTTATTCTATGTCATTTGCAAGTGTTTTTCGGTTGCCGTTGTCGAAGTGAGGTGTGGAACGAAGGGCTGGCCTCTGCGGATGACCGCGCACACGCGATGCCGATCTTATTCCGCACAGCGTTGACCACCAGGATGGGCTTCTTGCCTTCGGCCACTTTGCGTTGGAAGTAGGTCTTGAGTTCGCCAGCACGCTGCACGTTTGCCAGCGCCGCCATGTGCAGCATGGTCTTGAGAGTCTTGTTGGCTTGATGCGACACGCGTGTTCGTCCGCGCACACTGCTGCCTGAGCTGCGCTCGAAGGGCGCTACACCGGCATGGCAGGCCAGCTCGCGCGGGTCTGTGAAGCGATGGAACCCGTCGGTGAGGGCGATGAGATAGGCTGATAACTGCGGACCCACGCCTGGGATGGAGCGCAGCAGGTCGTATTGCTCGCTGGTGTGTTCATCGCCCCTGACCTGTGCCATGATCAGTTGTTCCACACGAAGCACCGCGCGATCCGATGCAGCGATCAAGCGCTTGTCCAGTTGGTTGAATGCTTTCTTGATGTCCGGATCCATATACCGGTTCAGATCACTGATGTGCTCTTGTACATGGCCCGCACGCGCACCAAGTGCTGCCTGCGGGTGAGCAGGTGCTTGAGCTTGTCGAGCTTCAGGTTCTGGGCCGTGAACATCCGTGCCCGTTCGCGGAAGGTGCGCGCATACTGCGCGATCCGCAAGGCATCGACCTTGTCGTTCTTCACGCGCTTGATGCCCATGCTCTGCTGGATGTCGCGCGGATGCGCCAACCATGTGGGCCACTGTTGCTCCACTACCAGGTTCAGCATCATCAAGGTGTAGTGGCCGGTGGGTTCCAGAGCGATCAAGCTCTGTTCGATCTCCACAGCATGTCGCTTGCGCCAAGCGGCCATCAGCTTCATCACCGCTTTGCGGTCGTTACCCACTTGGGCGCTCTCCAAGTGCGTGCCTAGTTCATCGAGCAGCGCAAAGTCGAGGGTCTTGCTGCTTACATCAATGCCGATCCAGTGCTTCATGTTCGTTTACTTTTGGTTCAACACATGATCGCTGGAGAGGCTGAGCGACAGGTCCGATGCTCCATGACTCTAATAGGCCCTTACGCCTGAAATTCTATCCGAGCCTAGGACCTGAGAAGGCCAGAGGTACCCATAAGTCTCTTAGGGCTTGTGCCGTGATCTATCCCAGACAAGGAACGAATCCTCATCGATGGGCAAGACTAGAGCCTTCGGAGGTTGCACCACTTTACCCTGCACAGGTCCAAAGGCGGCTGCGGAGGCAGTGCGCGAACGAGGACACCCAGCCGGGCCTATTACCTCATTCGTAGCGTGCGATATGGAGCAAGGCGTCGTTTGGCATCTGCAAACTTCTTCAATCGCTCCGCTTTGTTCCAAGGCATCCATTCCTGCCCGAAGTAATCTGACCACCATCGCCCAATAATTCCGGTGTCGTACTGATAGTTCCATTGATTCTTGGTGAGGATTTCTTTTACATCGGGCAGCTCCGTGGGCTTGGATACCTCCTCCAAACGTTTGAATGGATATTTCCAATCCTCCTCCGAAGTATCGTGAACCAGCCATCGGGTTTTCGACCACTGCTCGCGATAGTACTCTGATATGTTCCAGCTTCGCCAGTTTTCTACATACTTCGATTTGTTCTCCTGCCACAGAGTAGGGATTCTCTTTTTAACAGCCTGTGCGAAGCCATCCGTTTTGAAGGAGCTCCACGTAATGTTCTCCACCTCCATTCCATGAAAATCGACTGTCAGCCGTTTCAGGTACGAGCCAAGAGTTTCCTTCCACTCTTGTGAAGGTGTTTGGATTATCAGGCCACCCTCAAGGACTACACAATCCCAGTCGGTCAAGACCTTCAGTAAACTAGTTCCTAGTTCATCAGCCTCTGCTAGCCCTCTGAGCTTTATCCAGAGAAACTTTCTAGCTTGTGACAATGCTGAGAGCATACTGTCAAATGGTAGACAGAACCCCGAATGAGTTAGAATGCAGTCCATAGCCGAGTGATTCCATCTATAGGACCTCTCAGAATTCCACCGTTCAATGGGGCTATCCATAAGCCGACGCACAATGCTAGGATCATTTGGTGTTTCAGGAAATGTCATCAGGATACGTGCTATGTAGTCCTTCATGACATCCTCATAAAGAGCGTGTTCGCATCCATATTCGGCGGATGTAATACCGGTTCGAGTCAGGTTTAATGGGAATGCCGCATCGGGATCAAGGACATGAAGTTTGGGCATTCCTATTCGCTCCGTCTGCGTGTCACAATGGCCTTTTTCGAACTCTGGCAGCTTGTCTGAGTTTGACACAAAGAGCCCATTGCATGCAAGCCTAGGGCCCGGTTCGTCGTACGACCAGAACATTCGAAACGACTGAGGCGAGAGAACCTCATGCCATGATTTAAGATCGACTTGTTGTTTCCTTGGAAGCTTCGTTCTCCTTAAACGGCTGATCGAGCGTTCAACGAACGGCTTCTCGAACAAGTACCAGTCCCATAGTCCTGGCTTGTTCACCTGTTGTTTGTCCTTGGTTAGTCTTTCATAAACGCCTGATGACAGCGCAATGGTAATTCGCGTGCCATGGGGCAGTCCATTCACCTTTTCAATTTGTACCGCCTCATCGCGAAGACCGAGTGTGAATTTGTATCCAACGGTTTCCTTTACATGCCTTGTTTCGACCTGAATACGGTTACCAATCAAGAATGCCGCTAGGGACCCGATTCCGAAGCGTCCTCCCCGTTCCACCCGCGATCGGAATTGTCCGTTGTTTTTGCTGTCGTTCGTTTCATAGGCCAACTGCCACTGTTCCGAATGGCGAAACGAAGCACCGGCCGTGAGGAAATACTGAATCAGGATTTCTTCAGTCATGCCAACCCCACGATCTGTAATGGTGAGAGTAGCGATTCTCGTATCCTCGTTTGGTGCGGTGAGACTTACCTCAACACTTGGGCTTCCGTCTTTGGGGACAGCAGCTTCCATCGCGTAAAGCTCCTTAACAGCGTCAATAGCGTTTTGCATAAGCTCCCTGACTCCAAAGGACGGATCATCACCATATAGCGGACGAATCAACAATGACAGCAGTTCAGCTCGTGCTACTTCTACTCTTATTCGTCTCGGAAGGAACTCCACCTGCCCAGAGAAGCTTTCTAGGTCATCAAGATTAGATCGCACCCGTCGCCAAGAAAGCCCAAGGTTGCTTAGTTCAAATCGACCATAGACCTCGCCCAGGACAGCCCAGGAAGAATCTAGCTCAGACTGAATACCATCTAGCCATTCTCGAATTCGGAGATAGGTCTTGACATCTTTGGGCTCAGCCTTTACTTCAACACTCTCCGGGTCTTGGTGAGTTGCTGTGATGTTCTTAATGGCGTGATGGGCGTTCCATTCTGTCTGAGAAATCCGACTCGGGATGATGCGGTATTGGAAGACAGATTCTGGCGCTCTTTCCTTATGAAGTTGCAGGTAATCCGACACTCTGATCAGGGCCATCAAGTAGATCACATGGATGCTCTGGTAGTCCCGTACTTGATACTTCTTCTCAACATAGTCGAGCATTGATCTTAGGTTGACACCGTGGCTTCTCGCGACGGCCCCCGCGATATCGCGCCAATCGCTCGCGGCTGTGCTAGGTAGTCCGGTCTGACTTTGTGTCGTCCCCGGGATTCCATGTACCGCGAACTCGTGCGCTAAACGAGGATGATTAATTCTTATGAACTCACCGATCAACTTGAAGTCGGATTCTCCAAGGTTCTCCCATCTTTCGAATGGATCCGATATTGTAAAGCCTGTGTTCGCGAGTTTATCGCCAAAGACGTCGACAATCTTCTGATCAGACCACCGCTTAGCGCTGAAGAGGAATTTCTCCCAGAGCGTTGGCCAGGTACAGTGGTCAAATTCGGGAATGCAGTTGTCCTTTCCGTTTCCCTTGATCAGCGCCTGAAAGACTGGCGGTGTGAGGTGAAGTGCGGAATCATGTAGTAGAACTGACCAGACAAGAATCGTTACATCGGCAGAACTTATTGTTGGCCGGGCAGATTTTCCGATGAGTTCAGCGCACGTTTGAAGAACACTACTTATGTGAGCTTCGCCATGGTCTGTATAGTCTGGAAAGAATGGTGTTCGGCTATTTGCAAACCATTTACCGAATGTGTCGAGTGCGGTGTGGACGAGGCCAAGTTCGTGCGGATGGCCATCGAGCTTCTTTTGGAAGAAGTCTGGTAGTTGAATGCTCATAGCTCGGATTAACAAGCCTAAGTTCAGGTTCTTTTCGGAAAGCCCATGCGTTCGCGATTGTATGAGAGTCAGAAGCGGGAACTCTCGAAGCCTGATTTACTGTGAGGATTCCCGACAGGAATTGTTGCGGAGATCCTTCGATTCGACATGTCGCCCCCTTTCCACCCCGCGGCCTCCAAACCCAAGCAGGCAGTCCGTTCACTGTGACAACACACCCACATACCTTCCCCCTTCACACCCCGTTATCCTCCCAATCAACCCCACTTCCAATGGCCGCCCCTCCATCCAACACCATCCTGCACGCCGCCTTGAAGCGGTACGTGGCCAATGGCCACGAGGACAACACCATGGAACTGCTCAAGCTCTTCGGGGAGAAGAGTTGCACGGTGCTGCTGGAAGTGCGCGCCGGTGCCAATGGGCAATTCGAAACGCCGGAATTCGCTACGGCCATGGATCCGGAGTTGGGCCCCACGGTGTGGGTGTACACCACCACAGCGGAGCTGCCCAAGCAGGAGGGAGGGATCGCGGTGCTCACCTGTACCGTACTGGACCTCATGGGCGACCTGCTGAAAGGTGACGATGTGGGCGTGGTCTTCGATCCACGATCCGACCATGCCGTGTACTTCCGGTGGGATGGCCCGAAGTGGGTGGTGCGCTCGGTGCTGCGCTTGCGCGCTGAGAAGCGCGCGCATTTGAATTAGAGGACGGATCTGGGCAGGGTCCGCCCCCTCAGCCCTGTACATCCTCCCGTATTTCTTGTGCATTGCGCCCTCTTCCGGGGCAACAGTCCCGCCCCGCCTGCGTTATAGGGCCATAACCAAGAAAGGACCATGCGCCATGAACACCGCGAAGGACCTCCAGCAGAAGCTGGCCGCATTCATCCAGAACCACCCCGGGTTGGTGGATGAGCTTTTCCTGTTCACCGAGCCGGAACTGCGCACCAAGGTGCTGGAACACCTGAAGAAGGTGGAATTGCACGAGGCGGTGCGCCTGTGCGACCGCGCGGTGTACCTGACACGGACACGCATTGTACACCGCACCCACGAAGCGCCACGTTGCGGCGATAAGGTGATCTATACCGAGGTGGGGGCCCATGCGCAGTCCAACCGCATCTGGAACACCGGCCGTGGGCGCATGCGCGTTTACGAATGCCCGCGTTGCCACGGCTTCCACTTGACGCACAAGGCAGCCGACGGTTCCGGCAAGGAGGCGGCCTAGGCATCCCGATCCGGGCTCAATCGAATTCCGGACGATCCGCCTCGCGTTGTCGATCGAGCGCTTCCCGCGAACGGCGGTACGCTTCCTTGAATGCAGCGACGCCGTCCAGATCCGCGATCGCGGGGTCCAAATGGTCGTGTACCAAGGCGGCACAACCATCCAGCAGCAATTGGTATTCGCTGCGCGCCGTGTTCATGGTGCCCTGTTCGGCCCGGTAGTCCTCCAGTTGTTTAGCGAATTCATCCAGTTCCAGCGGTGGGTAACCATAGGCATGCAGGTCGAGCATGCGTTGGCTGACGAGAGCGAACACCTCCTCCGCGTGGACGGCCACAGCCGAGTCCGATCGGTGGGTCCAGCTTCGATGGTGCCGGTTGGGCAGGTGCGCGGTGCGGATGCCCATTTCCGGGTGGTCCGCCGCCATTTGGCGAAGGGGGTTCATGGCACGCAGCACCCGCGAAGCCAATTGTTTGATGATATCCCCGCGACGCCAGGCGTTCTGCCGGGCGAGCGGATTCAACTTCGGCAACAGCGGTTCCATGGCTGCGGTGCGGTCGCGCAGGCCGACAATGGCCGCCCGGCACGGCTCGGAGTGGGACCATGCCTGCCAATGCACATTGCAGACCTTCCAGAGCGCGGTGTAGCGGTCGTAAGGTTTTTTGGTCATGGGATCGCAGCGGAATGGGGGTGTGACGAACGCGCTTGGGATGGCGCTTCGCATTCCGCAGGGAACAAAATTGGCCGGGGGGGTCTGTTAATCTAAGTGTGTCAAGCGGTCTTTGAAGAGTATCTCGATGCTCAAGTATATGGTTCGCCAGTTGAGCAGGGGGTTGGCCCATTGCTCGTTGGCGATGCGTTGCTGCACCAGGTATAGGAGCTTGAGCAATGCCTTGTCGCCATCGAAGACGCGCTTGGTCTTGGTGACCTTGCGGAGTTGGGCGTGGTAACCCTCGATGATATTGGTGGTGTACATCATGCGGCGGATGGGTTCGGGGTAGCGCAGGAAGCTGCTCAGGCGGGGCCAGTTGCTGCGCCAACTCTCCACCACGCGCGGGTAGCGCTTTTCCCAGCCTATGGCGAAGGTCTCCAGTGCTGCTTCGGCCTCTTGCATATTGGGCGCCTTGTAGATCGTGCGCATGCTGGCCACCAGTTCCTTGATCTCCTTGTAGCTCACATGGCGCATGGAGTTACGCACCTGGTGCACGATGCAGCCCTGCACATCGGTACGAGGGTAGATCGCCTCGATCGCTTCGGGGAAGCCCTTGAGGTTATCCGTGCAGCTGATCAGGATATCCTGCACGCCTCGTTGCTGTAGATCGCTGAGCACGCCCAGCCAGAAGCGCGCGCCCTCGGTCTCTTCGATGTACGTGCCCAGTACGTCCTTGCGCCCTTGCATGTCCACGCCCAGCACAGTGTACACAGCACGGTTGTGATAGATCCTCGTGCTTCGATCTTGAAGAAGGCTGCGTCCATCCACACCAGCACGTACAGGCGGTCCAAGGGCGGCTCTGCCAGGCCCGCAGGTCTTCCACCACCAACTCGGTCACGGCGTTGATCGTGGCCTCGTTGGTCTCCACCATGATCTCCCGCAGGTGGCGGCTGATGTCCCGGTAGCTCATACCTAGGCTGTACAGTCCTAGGATCTTCTGGTCCAGCTCCGCGTTCAGCACGCGCTGTCGCTTGCCAACCAACTGCGGCTCGAAGGTGCCCGCCCGATCACGCGGGGTGGCGATGTCCACCTCGCCAACACTGGTCTTCAAGCGCTTGGCCGTGTATCCGTTGCGCCGGTTGCTCGTCTCTGCGGGCTGTGCAAGATGTGCTTGCACCTCACCGCTCAGGCTGGCCTGCACTGATCCGCTGGACCATCGCGCTCAACACGCCATCCGCCCCCAGCAAAGGCTTACCAGCATACAAACCCTTAACAGCCTCTTGCTCGAAGGGCGTCAACTCCACATCGTGCTTGCCCTTCCGGGGCTTCCTTGTCCTTGGTGTCTTCATCATCGGTGTCTGGTTGGTTGAAGAAAATCATTCGAACCCAATTGACACACTTATCCTAACAGTCTCTTCCATGCGTTTCCGCATACGGCTAGGGGCCTTATACCAAACGCGAAAACACCCGCGTTGCATGCCTGTTCAACCACAACCCGGGTGGCTCCGGAAGACCCAGAGGCCTCTTGTCATGCGTGCGAATATCAAATTGGCTCTTTCCCGCTTACGCAACATCGATCTGCTCGCGCTGTTGCGCAATGTGATCGCCCACCTCACGGCGAACGCGAGCTTCCCCGCGCCGCCGATCCCGCTGGCCACCATGACCACCTTAGCCGATGATCTGGAGACGGCGATCCAGGTGGCCACCAACGGCAGCCGCCACGACCGTCTCTTGCGCGACGACCTGGCCAAGCAGGGCCGGGACATGTTGCGCACGCAAGCCGATTATGTGCGCGTGCAGGGCGATGGTGATCTGACCATCCTGGAGAGCAGCGGCTATCCGCTGGCCAAATTCCCCGAGCCGGTGGGTCCGGTGGGCGTTCCTGAGATCCGCTACGCGCGCATGACGGGCATCACCGGGGAGGTGGAAGTGCTGTGGAAGGGGGTGTACGGTGCGGATTTCTACCGGCTGTATTCCACCGAGCAGGATCCCGCCGACCCGGCCGCGAAGTTGACCTTGCTCACCGTGACCGGGAAAGTGCGCTTTCTGGTGAAGGGCCTGGAGCCGTACAAGCCTTTCTGGTTCCTGGTGAGCGCGGTGGGAACCGCCGGTGAAGGCGCGAAGAGCGATCCGGCGTTGGGCAGAGCGTCGGCGTGAGGTTATGCCACAGGGTGAGCGAGCGGGATCACACCAGCCGATCCCTGATCGCCTTGCTCACCGCCTCCGTGCCGTTGGACACGTGCAGCTTTTCGTAGATGCGCCGGATGTGGCTGTCCACGGTGTGGTAGCTGATGCCGAGCTCGTCCGCGATCATCTTGTAGCTGCGGCCTTTCACCAACAACGTCAGTACGCTCTTTTCGCGCTCGCTCAAGCCGGGGTCCATCGGTCGTGCTTCGCTCGGCGGTGCACTCACGCGGAAATGTTCGAGCACCTTGAATGCGATGGCAGGCGTCATGGCCGAGCCGCCCGCATGCACATCGCGGATGGCCTTCATCATCTCATCACCACTGGAGGTCTTGAGGATGTATCCGCTGGCTCCTGCGCGGATGGCATCGAAGACCTTTTCCTCATCCTCGAAGACGGTCTGCATCAGGATCCGCGCATCGGGCCAGCGCGCTTTGATCGCCCGCACACCCCAAATGCCCGTCACCCCGGTCTCTGAACCGGGGCCCGGCATCTGGATGTCCATCACGATCACGTCCGGCTTCGCGGCGTCGAGGTCGCGCATCAGTTGGCTCAGGTCCGGATGCACCGCCACGCACACCATGTCGGGTTGCGCGTCCACGAGCATGCGGAACATGTCGCGCAGGTCCTTGTTGTCGTCGAAGGCGATGACGCGGATGGGGGAGTTGCTCATGAAGTCTTTTGTTCCCGAGTTCGAAGAAAGGACCTGATCGCGATGCAAGCAAATGGCACGGATGGATGATCGATGGAAAGCAACACCGACCTTATTCTTTGATGAAGCGCTGCGTGATCATGCTGCGAGAAGTGCGTACGATGATCGAATAGCTGCCCGATGAAAGCGAAGAGGCATCGACCATGGCCTTGTTCGTTTGTATGGTGAAGGGGAGGGGCACTTCGCGGCCCGTCATATCACGCACCGCGAGAGTGGCGCCGCTTTCCAGATCATCGCCGCTCAAAGTGAAGAAGTGATCCACCGGGTTGGGAGAGAGAATGAGCGATGGGGTGGAAACGAGCACGTCGTGCAAGCCCACGGACTCATCGATGGCGTACTTCACCACGAACACATCCAGGCTGTTCGGTGCGTAGCGCGTGGTGCTGGGATCACCCGGCACAAAGGTGATGGAGCCCCCGTTGTAGTCCGAGTTGTAGAACAAACCACCGAAGTAGCCCGTGGCATGGACATGATCCGCGTCTGCACAGACGCCCGCTGCCGCCGCCTGATCCCACGTGCCGTTGCCCCCCATGTTCGTTGCCCACAGCGGCTGTCCGGCGGCGTTATATGCAGCAAGAAGGACATCGCCATAGCCGCTTGTGCTCGTGAGCGTGGTGCCTGCGAATACCGCCGTACCAACCAACTGACCCGCGAGAACGATATCGCCTCCCGGCCGTGCGGCGAGCGCATAGCCTTCAGTCCCTCCGGTCGACTGGATATCCTGCGCCCACAGGTTCACGCCTGCATCGGTGTAACAGGCAAGAAAGGCCCTGACGTTGCTGGGGCTCCTGGTGAGGGTGACGCTACCAAGATCGATGGTGTTGTAGTAATGGCCGGTGACATAGAGGTTCCCGGTATCATTGATCACCAAGGCGGCACCGGTGTTCGATCCCGTGCCTGGCATGCTTTGCACCCACACCGGGTCTCCGGACCCATCATATTTCGCTAGGAACATGTCGGCACTTCCGGTGCCGATGATGGTTTCCGTATCGAAGGTGGCCGATGCAGTAAAGGACCCGGAGAGATAGGCATTGCCTGTGGCGTCCAGAGCCAGGCCGACGAGGAGGTCGTATCCGGCACCGCCCATGCTTTTCGCCCAGCCGAGGTTGCCGGATGCATCGTAGTGCGCAATGAACATATCGAAGCCGCCCGCACTCGTGAAGGTGGCCGTTCCAATGGTGGTCGCGCCGAAGTAGGATCCAGCGATGCTCACATCACCATTGGCACTTACGGCCACCGAGGTCGCATCTTCATTGGCCGTGCCGCCCCCCCGCTTCGCCCACAGGCAAACGCCGTTCGGGTCGTACTTGGCTACGAAAAGATCGCGGCCGCCGTCGCTCACCAGTTGTACGGATCCCAAGGTCACCGTATCAGAGAACGCGCCTGCAATGATCAGATCTCCATTCCCATCGATCGTGATCGCGTGTGCGACGTTGTTGCCACTGGTGCCGAACTCGCGCGTCCAGATGCAGGCGCCACTGCCGTCGCGCTTGCTAAGGAAGCCTGAACTGACGGCCGGGAATTCCTTCAAGGTATCCCCGCACAGGATCGCGGAGTCCGTATATCTGCCGACCGTGTACACGTTGCCGTTCGCATCCGAGACAATGCCGGCACCCTGGTCGTACGCCGGGGGCGTGCTACCCATCACACGCAACCATTGGAAGTCATGTGCAACATCGTAATGGGCGAGAAAGGCGTCCGTACGCCCTGACACGGCCCCCCCGATCGCGATGCCGGTGTCAAAGTCGAAGATGGTACCGTTGGATCCGGGAGTGAACAGTTCGCTGCCGAAGAGGTAGAGATCATCCATGGCACCCAAGGCAATGAACGGCCGTGCCGTGCAAAGCCGTTCGGCCCATTGGAAGGCGCCTGTTGCATCGAACTCCGCCACGTAGGTCAATTGGCCTGAAATACCTGTGATGGTGGACGCACCAACGGTCGCGCTCGTTCCGCCCGAAATACCGGAGACGACGGCGTTCCCGGCACTGTTCACTGTGATGGAGTACATGCGTTCGGCGGACGATGAGGTGACGATGCGCTGTGCCCAGATCGGATCACCGTTCGGGTCGTAGAGCGCGAGGAATGCATCATCGGCAGTGAAGGAATCGGGAATGCTGATCGTACCGAAGGTGCCGCTGGCTCTGAAGGTGCCAGAGACATACGCATTGCCGTTGGCCGCGATCCCCAAGCCGGCAGGGATGTTCGCGGTTCCGCCCATCCGGGTCGCCCATGTGCAGGTGCCGTTGCTTTCAAAGCGGGCCAGAGCCATTGCATTGTCGCTTGAACTGGTGAGGTTGGTACCGTTGAATGATGCCGTTCCATCGAACATCCCGAACCAATAGGTGTGACCGGACGCATCACATGCCAGATCCACGTTGTAACCGACGTTGTACGCAACGTTGTCGGTGCCACCTGCTATCATGGCCCGGATGAAATTGCCGCTGGCATCGTAGGTGGCGAGGAAGCCGGTGGAATCGTGCGTGGCGATCAGGGTCGTGGTGCCGAACGTTGCGGAACCCTGGAAAATGCCGGCGACCTGCACCTGTCCCAAGGCATCCACGGCGACGGAAATTCCCTTGTCGCCTCCTCCGCCGCCCATCTGCCGCGCCCAGATCACGTTGCCGTTCGCATCATATCGCATCAGGAAGGCGTCCAGGCTATCCGCTGTGAACGTGCTGCCGCCGAAGTCCCTCGTGCCGTGGAAATCACCGGTCACATAGATCGCATTGCTGCCCACGGTGGTCAGCGCCCAGCCGCCGGGGCGCACCCAGATCATGTCCCCGCTCGCATCGTAGCGGGCCAGGAAGGGGCTGCGCGCCACTTCGTTCTCGATGATCAAGGAGCCATGCGCCCATGCGTCCTTCGCTTGGCCGGTGACATACACGGCACCATCCGCTGCCACTTCCGCATCCGTGCATCCGGAGTAATACATGAAGGCGATGTTGTTCACCGCTTCCGCCCATTGGAACACGGGCTGTTGCCCTTGCATTACGATCGCGCTCGTCGCCGCGAGCAACGAGGTGATGAAGGCTCTGTACATTCTCATGGCGCGGCGTTCATTCCTTGATGAAGCGCTCGGCGATCGATCCGTTCGATGTTCGTGCTGACACGATGTAGCTGCCCGGTACGAGTGCTGATGCATCGACCATCGCCTTGTTCGCATTGATCACGAAGGGCGCATCCACCGCACGCCCTGTCATGTCCCGCACGATGATGGACGATCCGGGAAGGAACGGCAGCTCGCCTGCAAGCGTTAGGGAATTCTCGACGGGGTTGGGCGAAAGGATCACCTGCTGTTCGATGCTCGCATCAGGAACTGCGAGCGGAGAACCGCATGGGGTCGGGTTCACCGGGTTCGTCATTGTCTCCGCGACACTGAACTTGGCGACGAAAGCGTCAAGTCCGTTCGGCGCGAGAATGGTCGAAAGTGGATCACCTGGATCGAACGTGATGGAGCCTCCTTGGGTGCCCACATCGAACAGGAGGCCACCATAGCTCCCGACCAGATAAACATTGTTGGCATCCGCCACGGAGGTGGTCGCCATGCTGTAATCCCACTCTCCGGAGCCGCCCATGCCCAAGGCCCAAAGGCTGGTGCCATCCGGTTCGAACGCGGCGATCAAGGCATCGGAATAGCTTCCACTGGTCAAGGTGGTGCCGCCGAACCCCGCTGTACCGGAAAGGGTGCCTGTAAGCACGATGTTTCCGCCCGGCCTTACCGCCAGACCATACCCGTGACTTTCACCGGAGACCTGGAATTGCTCGGTCCAAAGTTCACCGCCATCGGGTGTATAGCACGAGAGGTACGCGTGATAGTACGCATCGCTCTCAAGGGTGGTGGTGCAGAAACCCGCACTTCCTTGGAATGAGCCGGTCACGTAGATGTTCCCTGATGAGTTCTGCACCACCGACGTGCCTTCCTGCCAACCGGCACCGGTCGTGCCCACCACCCAGAGCGGATCTCCGATCGCATCGTATTTCGCCAGGAACATGCCCGCATCGCTTGTGCCGGAAATGGTAAGTGTACCGAAGGCCGCGGATGTAGTGAAACGCCCGGTCACGTAGCTGTTCCCGGAAGCGTCCACGGCCACATCCGCCGCATTGTCCCAACCGCTGCCGCCCATCGTTCGGCCCCAGATGTAATTCCCGTTGCTATCGTAGCGGGCCAGGAACGCATCTGAATAACCGAGGCTGGTGAAGACCTCATTCCCGATGTTGGCGGTGGCGGCGTAGGAACCGGCGAGGAGAACGTGTCCACTACCATCCACGCCCACCGAGGCGCCCGCATCATTGCCCGTTCCGCCGCCACGCCTCGCCCAGATGCAGTTGCCATTGTCGTCGTACCGCGCGAGGAAAAGATCCGTCCCTCCGGCGCTCACCAAGGATGTGTTCCCGAACCGCACGCTGTCCGCGAACTTGCCCGCCACATAGATGGCGTTGCCATCGACGGCGATCGAGGTTCCGCCGTTGAGCGTGGTGTTGCCGAACGCACCCCTGTCACCGATGCTCCGCTCCCACAAGCAGTTTCCATTCGCATCACGTTTGCTGATGAAGATGCTGCTACCGGCAAGCCATGCGTGCAACGTGTCGTTGCAGAAGATCGCGGATCCGCTGTAGTTACCAGTGGTGTACACGTTGCCGCTATTGTCCAACGCGATGGCGGTAACGACGTCGTACGCGGCGCCGTGCATGCCCAATTGGTGCATCCACTGGTAGGCATGGCTCGCGTCGTAGTGCGCGATGTAACCCATCCCATTGCCGAAGTTCGCGAACACGTTCGTTCCCGCGACCATGTCGAACACCGCGCTCCCGCCAAAGTTGCCTGCGATGAACAGGTCATCATCGGCGCCCAGGCCGATCATGCCATCTGTGGCGGTGTACAGTCTTTCCGCAAGTGTGGCGTTACCTGCAGGATCATAGCGCGCCACGAACGCGCCACCGCCGGTCAATGTCAGGGCACCGAACTGTCCGGTGGTTCCGAAGTATGAGCCCGTGATCCACGCATTGCCCGGACCGTCCACTTCCAAGTTGCCGGGAAAATCGTTGAAGAAGCATGGCGCCACGTGCTGGGCCCATTGGCAGGTGCCTCCGCCATCGTATTCCGCCAGGAACAGGTCGTGGTTGCCGAAATGGGAATTGAAAAGTGTGGGGCCGCAGAATTGGGCATCGTCTCCCCAGAAACCGCCATAGATGTACACGTTGCCGGATGGGGTCACCCCCACTCCGCATACATCGTTACCGGAAAAGGCGCCCATCCGTCGCACCCAGGTGCATGTGCCCGTTGCATCGAAACGCGCGAGGTGGATATCATCGAGATCGGCGGAAGCGAGCGTAGTGGTGCCGAAGGTCCCGGTATCATCGAACACACCGCTCACGAAGGTGTTCCCTGAAGCGTCGGCGTCGATGGCCATTTTCGGGGAGATGTAGTTCGCCGAGAAGTTCAAGCCGCCGCAGATCACTGCCCATTGGTCCACACCGTTAGCATCGTAGGTGGCCAAGTAGCCCGTGCTGTCGTGCGTAGCGATCAATGTGGTGCCACCGAAGGTCGCACTGCCTTGGAAATGTCCGACCACATGCACCATGCCCAGTCCGTCCACCGCGACGGAATAGGCATTGTTGAGGCCTGCACCACCGATCTGATGCACCCAAAGGAGCGAACCCGCCGCATCATATTTCGCCAGGTAGGCATCAACCCCGTTGGCTGAAAGCGTGGTGGCGCCGAATTGCAGCGTGCCGCTGAACGAGCCCACCACATAAGCCATGTTGCCGCTTGCTGCGGCCACATCGTTACCGCCCGGTGTGCGCGCCCACATGCATTCGCCCTGTTGGTCGTACCGGGCCAAATAGGTGCTGCCGACGAGCGTATCCGACACGATCGTATGCGGACCAAAGGTCTTGCCCACAATGAACGCGGTGCCGTCGCCTGCAACGGAAATACCGTTCACGATGGCCATGGTTCCCGGTGTCTCCACGTTCCGGACGCCATCCGCCCATTGGAACACAGGGTTCTGGGCGATCGCTCCGGTGGAGATCGCTGCGGAAAGAAGAAGATAAGGGACGCGCAGGACTGGGTTCATCGGCAAGGGATCTTGACGGTACCAAGATCCTTCGCCCGCCAGTGCCCATCAATCCCGAATTCTCGTGAGGTCCACCTCAACCCGCGAGAAGGTGATCGAGCCGGTGCGCTCTTCAACTCGAGCATCGCGTTCAAGGGTCGGCCCATGCGGCTGCATGCTTCACGGTCCATCACGATCACGTCCGGCTTCGCGGCCGGTTCGCCGATACAGGCTCAGGTCCGGGTGTGCCTCCATGCACACCATGTCCTTGTCGTCGAAGGCGATGACGCGGATGGGGGAGTTCTCATGGGCCTTTTCTTACCGGTGTTCCAAGGAAGGGCCCGACCGCCATACAAGCCAATTGCACGGATGGATGATCGATGGAAAGCAACATCGACCTTATTCCTTGATGAACCGCTGCGTCATGATGCTGTCCTCGTAGCGCACCGTGATCGTGTAGCTGCCGGGTGCCAGCGCGGAGACATCGACCAGCGCGTGGTCGGTGTTGATCACGGTCGGCACGGTGAGTTGGCGGCCGCTCTGGTCGTGTACCGCTATGCTGCCACCGCGTTGGATGTGCGCACCACGGATCACCAACCTGTCCTGTGCGGGGTTGGGTGCCAGCGCGAGCTGATCGGGTCGGCGCGCTTGCTCGGCAAGGCCCACGTTCACCCCGCTCAGGAATTTCCACACGGCCAGTTGGAGGGACGGGTTCGAAGCTTCGGCGTACCCTGCCACTACAATACCGCCATCCTGCAGGAACAAGGTGCGCACGGCCGACTCGGCGTTGTTGCCGGACGTGGCGTTCGAGGTGCCGATGCCGTTGGTGCCGAATCCGCTGTCGAGGGTGCCGTCCGCATTCAGCCGGATCACCTTCACGTCGGGCGTGGAGGCGCTCGTGTTGTCGGCGCCGATCACGATCCTGCCATCGGACTGAAGGGCAAGGGAGGGCTGGGTCCAATCGTCCGCGCCGAACGGGATGAGCGCGAAGCCCCCTGTGCCGAAGGAAGCGTCGTTGGTGCCATCGGGCATCAGCCGCAGCACCCCGATGCCGAAGTCGTTGCCATCACCGGAGATGCCCGTGACCAGGATGCGCCCATCAGGCTGCACGCGCAAGCTGTTGGCCCGATCATCACCGGATCCTCCCGGACTGAGCATCAGCTTGCCTCCGGTCCCGAAGCCGGTATCGATCGTGCCGTCAGCATTGTACCGTGCGATCGCCACATGGTTGTCCGATGCATCCAGCGAAGTGCCGCAGACCAGGATCTTCCCATCGGGTTGCAGGGCGATGTCGTGCAGGTTGTCGCTGCTGGTGGCCGCCATGTCCAATTGCACCGTGCCGAAACCGCTGTCCCAGCTCCCGTTCGTATTGAAGCGCGTGAGGAAGGACTCCCATCCCGGACCGACATAGCGGTCGCCGCAAATGACGATCCTGCCATCGGGCTGCACGACCAACCCGGTGGCATACGTGGCCCACGTGCCGATGGAGAAGTCCGCAATGCCGTCGCCGCTGAACGAAGCGTCGAGCGTGCCATCCGGCAGGTAGCGCATCACGATCACGTCGGCGTTGGCCAGCGCATCGAACTTGTTGCCGCCCACCACGATCTTCCCGTCCGGCTGCACGGCGATGCTGCCGATGTAATCGTTGCTCACATCAACGTCGGTGAGCACGAGGCCGTTGCTGCCGAAGGTGCCATCGAGGCTGCCGTCGGCATTGAAGCGCACGAGCAAGGTGGATCCAGGGGTCTGCCCGCACACGAGGAGCTTGCCATCGGCTTGCTCGGCGATGGCTTGGCCGCTGCAATACGTGCCCGGCACATTGGCGATCGCCTTGCCGTTGGTGCCGAACGATGGGTCGAGGGTCCCTGGCTGCGCAGCGATCGTGGCCACGGTAAGGAGGGCAAAGCAGAGTAGGGGATATCGGTTGTTCATGTGCTTCGGACGTTGGCCCGAAGTTCCCGCGATCGCGCATGTGCATCAATCCCGAATTCTCGTGAGGTCCACCCGGATGGAAACGAGCGTCCCTTCGCCCGCAGCACTCTCGATGATGACTCGTGTCCCGAGCGCCGCACCGCGCCGTTGCATGCTTCCCAAGCCATGCCCATCAGGATGAAGCGCCGGGTCGAAGCCCTTGCCGTCGTCCTTCACGCGCATCGTTAGCCAACCGTTCGCGCGGGACAGATCGATCATCACGCTCCGAGCTTCGGCGTACTTGCTCGCGTTGTGTACGGCTTCCTTGTAGATCAGCAGCAGGTCCTTGCGCGCGTTCATCGGCAACTTCAATTCCTCCACGCCACCGGTCACGCTGAACGAGACCTCGACGCCCTTGCTCTCCAGCAGTTCGTTCGCGATCCTGCGCATGCGCTTCACCAGAGCATTCCCCTGGTCGTTCTTCGGATCGATGGCCCACACGATGTCGCTCATGCTGCGCAAACTCTCACTGCTCGTTTCGCCGATACGGGCCATCAGGTGCTTCACCTGTTCGTTCTCAGCGCTACTGAGTTTCGCAGCGAGCTGGCTGCCGATGGTGATGCTGCTGAGCGAGGAGCCCACTTCGTCGTGCAGGTCGCTGGCGATACGGTTGCGCACGGCCTGCAATTTCAACGCTTGCGCGAGGCGGTAGCGGTAAAGCGCATACAACCCCGCAGCGATCAGCAAGAGGGCGATGGCATAGAACCACCACTGCTGCCAGAGGGGTCCGATGACGATGATCGTGAGCAAACGCTGTACGGATCCCGCGCGACCATATGCATCGCGCACACGGACCAGCAGATCATGCGACCCCACCGGAACACCGGCGTACCGGATCGCTTCGCGCGCCGTGATCGTGCGCCATTCCGTCTCCACGCCATCCAGGCGGTAGTCGAAGCGGAGCGGCTGTGGTTGTTGGGGCGAGAGGGCGCTGATGGCGATGTCGATCACGCTGGCGCGGTACGATAGTTCAGCGGATCCGTTCTCGATCATCACCGGCTTTCCAGCGGAAAGGATGGACGTGATGTACGCGTTCGGCAACTCGGGGAGTTGATCGAACGCATCCGGATCGAACGTGATCACCGAGTTGTTCGCGCAGATGGCGATACGACCGTCGGTGAGCGTGGTGATCGCGCGGGTGAGTTTTCGGAATGCATGACCATCATTCACCGGAACACGCGTGAACGCAACGGAGCGTGGATCGAAGCGGAGGAGCCCATCTTCAGTGGCGATCCAGATCGTTCCACGCCGATCGGCGGTGAGCCCGAGCATCGTGTAGCGCGAGCCGCCTGTGGGTACATGACGGACGACCGTACCGTTGATGATGGAGAAGAGTGTGCCGTTACGCGCAACACCCCACACGGTGTCGTTCAACAGGATCAATTGGCGGATATCCTCTTCCTTCATGGGCACATCGATCGAGCCGTTCGCCTCCGCGCTCTTCAGCGTCAACCGGATCATCGGCATGTGCGTATCCCAGCGAAGGACCCCGCCCGAAGTGCCGTACCAGTACGTTCCGCTTGCATCGCGCACCATGCTGTTCACCAAACTGAAGCCATGTGCCTCATTCGTTACCGAAGGCATTCCCCAGCCCATGATAGTGGAAGTGGCGGCATCCACCACCTCAACACCGAAGCCGAGCGTGCCGATCACGAACACGGGCCTGCCTTCCAATGTGTCCGGCCAGATCCCGCGCACTTGGAACATGCTGCCGGGCCGATAGACATGGCCACCGCCATCGTTGATGCTGAATTCCTGCGGGTCCGGGTCATTGAGGTCGTGATACCGCAGTACGCCGTACTCGGTGCCGAGGAGAAGTGCGCCACCATGATCGCGCCCGATCACCGTGGGCTGAAGGTCCATGCTGTTCGCGCGCACGTGCAGGAGCTTGAGTACACTGCCTTGGGCGTCCGTGACGATGATCCCGTTCGAAGTGAACAGGCGCGCACCGCCATCGGGTTGTGCTTCGATCGCGTGGAAGTGGACATCCTGATGATCGATATCGCTGTTGCCGAAGAGCGATCGCACCTGCATGCGCCATACATCGGGTACGAAGCGATCAAGACCGTTCGAAGTACCTACCCATAAGGTGGCGGACCGATCCACAAAGAGGTAACCGACCTGGTCGCTCGCAATGGAAGAGAGGTCGTTGGTTGCATGAGCGAAGCGCTTGAAGGATCCTGCGGCTGGATCGAAAAGGAGTAGCCCGTGCTGGCGGATGGACATGAGCAAACGTCCCTTGCTCCAAGGCACGATGCTCACTACCTCATCGGGCGTGGCGCGCACCTGCAAGGGTGAAGATGCCTGGATCCGTGCTGGTGCGTTGCGTCCAAGAGGAATGGCATCCAGTCCGTTCTGCCAGCCTCCGGTGTATAGGATCCCGCTCTGGAGAGCCGCGCAGGTCTGCGTCTCCGAGCCTGCGCGTTGCACCATCAAGAGGGTCGATGTGCGTAGTGTGTGGCGATCCACAACCCAGCTTTGGTTGAAGTTCAGGAAACCCAACCATAGGCGATCCTCGTCGAGCGGCACGATGGCATGGCACCAGCCATGATGTGCCGGAGGAGCGGGCTCGGCGCGGAGCGGATCCAAGCTCGTGCTATCGGCCCAGTACGTGAACACCAAGCTGCGCTTGTCCAGGAAGATCAAGCTCACTTCGCGCGACGCGAGCAATATGGTGGTGTCGTTGAGTTCATAGAGACCGTTGAGCTGTTCGCTCGCCAGGCTGTGCGTGTCGTTCTCTGCTTTGCGAAAGCGCCTCACCGCCTCGGTGCGCTTGTCATAGCGTATCAGTCCGTGCTCGCGCGTGGTGATCCAGAACACGCCGCTGTCATCTTCCAGGATGCCGGTGATCCACTCCGCGCGCAACGTCCCATCGCGCGGCTGCCATACCGCATTGCCATCGTACCGGTTCAGCCCATGCTCGGTGCCGATCCAGATGTAGCCTGCCCGGTCCTCAAGGATGCAGGTGATGGCGTTGTCGCTCAGTCCATCGTCGGTGGTGAGGTGCTGGAAGCGGAGATCCTGTGCTGTTCCGATCGCGCTCGCGAGGAATACGACCACAGAAAAGGAACCCCGGAGATCACGCATCGCGACGGAAGGTACCGGGAGAATGATCCGGAACGAAAGAACCCCGACCAAGCCGGGGTTCTTCACATGGAATGAGTTCGAGTTCTACGCCTCCGCCAACACCTCATCGTACTTCACGCCGATCCGCAGTTCGTTGCGCACCACCAAGCGGCCATTGATCGGCCGCAGGAAGTAGAGGGCGTCCACTTCGCTCACGGGTTCCGGTGCGGCGGTGATGGCCATGAAGCCGAGGTCCCTGCTCATGCGCAATACCGCAGCGCGGTTGGTGGCATCGAGCGAGTGGATCTCGTCGAGGAAGAAGGGCACGCGTGATAAGGGCGAGCGTTGCTTCGGATCCTCCTTCAGCATGCTGCGCAGCACGAGCAGGTTGAAGAGCACCTTGATGGTGATGGCGGTACCGTGCGATTCCACCTGTAGGTTGTCGTAGCTGTGTGTGCGACCGCCTTGCGTGGTCACGGTGAAGCGCAGCGTGAACAGATCGCCGTAGTTCAGCGTGATGCGCTCACTCAGTTTGTTGCGGAAGCTCTGGTAGGCGGCGTCAAGCTTGCTGCTGCTGTCGAAGAGGCCGGTGTGATCCGTCTCGGCAAGTTCCTTCAGTGGTCCAACGAGATCGCTCTGGTCCATCACGTCCATCCGCAGGCTTTCCAGGTTGGAGACGCTGACCTTGCTGAAGCGCCGGTTCAATTTCTCCGCCGCGTTCTTGATGTCGGTGAGTCCGTTGAGGACGTTGGCGAAGTTGGCGCGCAGCAGGTGCAGGTAGTTGTCCCAGTCCTTACGCAAGGCTTCCTCGAAGGTGGGCAGGCCCTCGATCTGTTCCTTGATCAAGCGGATGGTCTCCTGTTCCGTGGCGCCGATGATGTCGCTCTTCAGCACGTTCTCGATCTTGCTGCGCAACTGGTCCATGTCGCGGGACATGGTGCTGAACTCCAGCGTCATCTTGTGGTAGAGCGCGATGGCATCCTCCGGGTCGGAGGGCACGGCCATGGGGTCCTTGCTCTTCGCACTCGGGTCGGGCGGTGCGATGCATTGTTCCATCAACCGCAGCAGGCGATTGAAGCGATCGTCCTCCTGGTTCAAGGCGGTGCGTTGCTCGTAGAGCTTCGCGGAAAGTTCATCCAGAAGCTTGCGCGTCTCGAGTCGCTTGGCCTCGGATCCCGCCTTCTCCTTGCTCACTTCAGCCAAGCGCTGCTTCAAGCGGGGCTCCTCGTGGCGTTCCACCTGCAAGCGTTCCCAACGGCTCAGGGTTTCCACATGGGCGTCGCATTCCTCCTGCACGGTGGTGCGCTCCTTCGCGATCTGCTCCCGGTTCTCGATCGCCTCCATCAACTGCTGCAAGCGCTGTTGATCGGCCTTCAGGTCGGTGAGCGATTTCTTCAATGCCTTCACATCCACCAGTTCCTTCCATGCGTGGCTGTTGTCCGGAAGCGGCAGTGTCATCAACGCGTCGGCGTACTTGTCGTCGGTGATATTCTCCGCGATGCTCTTCAGCAGCGTGTCGATCTGCTTGCGCTTCTTCAACTCCACGCTGCCTTTTTCCACGGGCAACTTCAGCAGGTCCAGGTTGAATAGCTTGGAGAGGCCACGCACCTCTTCATCCTTCAGCGTTTCACGCAGTTCGGTGATGAGTGCCTTGTCGAAGTTGGCGATGGCCTTCTCCGTATTCGCCACGCGACCGGTGACCTCTGCAAGGCTGCGTGCGGTACGTTGGCGATCCGCTTCCTGTGCGTTGCCGAGTTGTCGTGCGAGTGCGGTGAGGCGCTCCTTGGCATTCACCAACGCTTCGCGCTCCATGTTCTCCACGAACTGCTCCATGCCAGCACCCAGATCGGCGATGCGCGCGAGATCGCCTTCTGCGCGGCCTTTGAAGCCGGCGAGTTCGGCGATCTTCTCGTCGAGGTCCTTCAGGATCTCAGCCGTGCTCACCTTCTCCTTCTCCAACGCGTCCTGCTTGGCCACGATGGCCTCCTTCACGTGCTTGTTGTGGTCGTGCGCCTTGCGACGCTTCTCCATGAGGTCGCCGTACACATGTGCGAGGCGCGCTTCCAAGGTCATGCGCACATCGCTCATCGCGATGTACTTCTCCAGCCGTTCACGTTCGCTCTTCAGCGTGTTCAACTTCATCCGACGGTCGCGGATGCGTTCGAACTCCTCCGTCATCAAGCGGTTCGCTTCGAGCGCAGGTTTGTTCGGCGGGATGCCCGCGAGCATCAGCAAACTGCGCTTCATCTCGTGCTGGTCGATGGAGCGCAGGCTGAGCAGGTTCTTCAGGATCTCCTTGAAGTGCGCGTAACGTTCCACTTCCGTCAGGTGAACAATGCCAAGGCCATTGCTCTCGCCCTTGGTGGCCACGAGGATCGCCTCGCGATGCGCTTGTGGTTCGCGGAGTTCGCGGTAGTTGCGCTGCTCCAGTTTCGCCAGCACGGTCTTCGGATCGGCCACGTGGTCATCAGCCGTCAGGAAATCGCTCATGTCGTATCCGCCATCATACGTGAAGCGGATGGGATCGCCGCCGCTCGCCTTGCTCTGTCCGCGCCAGCCGAGGATGTATATACCCTTCGGTCCTTGGCACTCGAACAGCAAGTAGCTGTAGTGATCGGGGAAGTAGTACTCGCGCGTCGCCTCCGCATCGTGGTCGCCGAAGACCATCTGGTTCCGGTTGTCGAGGTACAGGAACTGCAGGGTGTTGATCAACGTGGTCTTGCCCGCGTTGTTCGGCCCCACCAGTTGGATGGATGTGCCCAACTCCACTTCAGCGTAGTCGTAGCTGCCGGAGCGGATGGCGATGAGTTTCGTTGGTCCTAGTTGCATGCGATCAAAGGCTGATGGATACCGCAAAGGGCGCAAAGTGCACGAAGAATGCGGCGTGTGGGTTGGTCTGTTCTGGTTGGCAGGTGACGCGACTTGGATGTTCAGTGGGCATTGGCATTTCCCTTTGCGACCTTCGCGCCCTTTGCGGTACGCTTAATTCATTTCCGGGTCGATCTCCTTCTCCTCCGGCTCCAACACGGCGCGACCATCCTGTTCCGCCGCTGCGCTGATCTCCTGGCACTTGTCGAACACACGATGGAACGGACGCAGGAAGCGGAAGGTGTCGTCCGGGAAGTATTCCACCCAGCCTAGACGCACCATGCTCTTCACCAGTTTGCGCAATGTGGCCTCGTCATCAATGCCGACCGCGCGCAAATGCGCTTTGTATCGATCACTGGTCAGGTGCGGCAGACCGGCCACGCTGAAGCGCTCGGTGAGCAGGTATTCCTCCACGGGTCGTCCTTCGTTCGCGGCAGCTTCGATGAGAATGAAGCTGAACACGGCGATGGGAGAGAGGGAAGCGGATGGCGGGGTTCCCTCGGCGGCTTCGGTGTGCAGGTAGAAGAAGTCGCGTGGGTGGCGGATCAGGTTCAAGCCTAACGGCTCGAAGTATTCCTTGTACGCATCGAAGTCCTCGGCCAGTGAGGCGTGCAGGGTTCCTTGCTCGTGCGTGATGTAGGCGCCTTGTCGGAGCTTGTCGAAGATCTCCTTCAGTTGGGGTAGCTCGCTCATGCTTTCGTGATCGCTATCGTGGTGGCTTCCAACACGCCGTCGCGCGTGCGGTATTGTTTCTGTTCTCCGCCCTTGAAGGTGACGTCCATCGTCGGGTCGAAGAGCAATTTGCTCAGGCCCAGCAATGCATCACCGGTGCTCTTCTCCGGGAAGTTGGAGGTGAGCCAGCCCGTGAGATCCTTCACCGGTAACTCCTCGTGCAGGATCGCTGGAAGCTCGTTCAACCACAACAACCGCACGTAATCCGGCGGCGTGTCCTGGTTCTCGGTCATCGAGAGCACCGGCGGCGGCGTGGGCGGATGCGTGATCACCTCATGGATGATGTGGCGCAACACCGCATCCGTCGGTGGACACTCCACACTGGCGCGATCGGCCAGTACCACATAGTTCGCCACCCAATCCTCCAAGCGCATCTGGCGCAAGCGACCGAGTGCGAGCGTGGCGCCGTGTGCGATCGCCGAGGAACGACGCAGCACTTCGTAGAGTGGCTGCAATTCCTTGCGGCTCTCGTTCAGCGTGTGAATGGAACGGCGGCGCAGTGCGCGGATCTGCCGCTCGTTGCGCTCGATCATCCCGATCTCCGAGAACACGCCGTTCTCGCGTGCTGCGCGTAAGGCGAGATCCGTTTCGTTCAAGGTGCCCACCAACAAACCATCCACGCGGACGATCTCCACGAGCGGATGCACGTACTGATCCATCAGGTTCAGGATCCGCAGGTAGCGCTCGCGCACGCTCACACTTGTGCGGTCCGCCTTGTAGCGCGCCACTTCGGCCATCACTGCGCGGTGCGTGGCATCGAGGTCGTCCTGCATGCGCCGCAGCGTGTGGTCCACTTCGCTCGTGGCCATGTGTACGCTGAGCGGATCCATGGCCTCCACACCAACCACCAACCGCTTGCGCGCACTTTCCAGCGCTGCGATATAGCCTTGGATGATCTCCGGCGATGTCGGTAGCGCGTCGTTGTACAGGAAGTTGAGCAGTTGCAACAGCGCTTGGGACATGACGTAGTGTGCGCTGCCTTCCTCCAGCGGAACGATGATCTGTAGTTCCAGCAATCGTTGCCACGTGGTCTCGGGCTGCTCCTGCACGGTATCGCTGAAGGTGCGGATGAGCTGGCGGACCTGCGCCTCGCTCACATCGCCGGGCTTCATGGCGATGGCGTGCAACAGCGGCACGTGCGCTGCACAGAAGTCGAAGAAACGTTTGGGGGTGAGCTGCATACTGCCCAAGCTTAGGCGGTAGCAAAGTACCCGCGTGGGAAGGGAAGCCCCAAGGCGAGTTCCTAACAGGTGTTAGTAACGTCGGTTGATCATTCAGGCGGAATTCCCTAAAGCAACGAACCCCGGCTTTCGCCAGGGCTCGCGCATTGAAGAGATGCGTTGGACGCGACTTACATCATGTCCATGCCGCCACCCATTCCACCATGACTGTGTGCCGGTGCCTTCTCTTCCTTCTCTTCGCTGATCACGCACTCGGTGGTGAGCAACATGCTGGCGATCGAAGCGGCGTTCTCCAGTGCCACGCGGGTCACCTTGGTCGGGTCGATGACCCCTGCAGCGTGCAGGTTCTCGTACACCTCGGTGCGCGCGTTGAAACCGTAGTCGGCTTTGCCTTCGCGGACCTTCTGGACCACGATGCTGCCTTCCATGCCTGCGTTGGCCACGATCTGGCGCAACGGCTCTTCGAGCGCGCGGCGCACGATGGCCATTCCCGTCGTCTCGTCGGGGTTGATGCCTTCCATCTTGTCGAGCACTTTCTGTGCGCGGATGTAGGCCACACCGCCGCCCGGTACGATGCCTTCTTCCACCGCAGCGCGGGTCGCGTGCAACGCGTCGTCCACGCGGTCCTTCTTCTCCTTCATTTCCACTTCCGTAGCGGCGCCGATGTACAGGACGGCCACACCGCCAGCCAACTTGGCCAGACGCTCTTGCAGCTTCTCCTTGTCGTAATCACTCGTGGTGGATTCGATCTGTGCCTTGATCTGGTTCACACGACCGACGATATCGGCTTTCTTGCCGGCACCGTTCACGATCGTCGTGTTGTCCTTGTCGATGCTGATCTTCTCCGCCTTGCCGAGCATGGTCAGGTCGGCGTTCTCCAGCTTGAAGCCGCGCTCCTCGCTGATCACCTGTCCACCCGTGAGGATGGCGATGTCCTCGAGCATCGCTTTGCGACGATCACCGAAGCCAGGGGCTTTCACCGCGCACACTTTCAGGGCGCCGCGGATCTTGTTCACTACGAGCGTGGCGAGTGCCTCACCGTCCACGTCCTCGCTGATGATCAACAGGGGCTTGCCGGTCTGTGCGCTCTTCTCCAGCACGGGGAGAAGCTCCTTCATACTGCTGATCTTCTTGTCGTAGATCAGGATGTAGGCACCTTCGAGTTCCACCTCCATCTTCTCCGCGTTGGTCACGAAGTAGGGGCTGAGGTAGCCGCGGTCGAACTGCATGCCCTCCACCACTTCAACCGTGGTGTCGGTGCCTTTCGCTTCTTCCACGGTGATCACACCTTCCTTCTTCACCTTCTCCATCGCCTGAGCGATGAGGGCGCCGATGGTCTCGTCGTTATTGGAGCTGATGGTGGCGACCTGCTTGATCTTGTCGTTGTCGTTGCCCACGGTCTTGCTCATCTTCTTGAGCTCGTCGACCACAGCTACCACGGCCTTGTCGATACCGCGCTTCAGGTCCATTGGGTTGGCACCAGCGGCCACGTTCTTCAGACCTGCGGTTACGATGGCTTGTGCCAGCACGGTGGCGGTGGTGGTACCATCACCCGCGATATCGGCGGTCTTGCTGGCCACTTCCTTCAGCATCTGGGCGCCCATGTTCTCCACAGGGTCCCTCAGCTCGATCTCCTTGGCCACGGTCACGCCGTCCTTGGTCACCTGGGGCGCTCCGAATTTCTTGTCGATGATCACGTTGCGGCCCTTGGGACCGAGGGTCACCTTCACGGCGTTCGCGAGGTGGTCCACGCCACGCTTCAAGCGGTCGCGGGCGTCAATGTCGAATTGGATGTTCTTGGCTGCCATTTTCTTAGGGGGATGGGTTGGGGCCGGAAATTTCCGGCCCGTACGATTTCTTAGTTGAGTACGGCGTAGATGTCGCTTTCGCGCATGATCATGTAGTCCTTGCCTTCGAGGGAAAGCTCGGTGCCGCTGTACTTGCCATACAGCACATTGTCGCCCACCTTCACGGTGAGCGGGGTCACTTTGCCATCATCAGCCACACGGCCGGTGCCGACAGCGATGATCTTGCCACGTTGGGGTTTCTCCTTCGCGGTGTCAGGGATGATGATCCCACCCTTGGTGGTCTCTTCGGCCGGCGCGGCCTCCACGAGCACGCGGTCTGCCAACGGTTTCACTTTCGCCATGATTCTCGGGATTGATTTGGTTGTTAGGTGTCTTACTGGGACGGCGCACGTTCGTCAACGGTCGTGCCATCCGGGGGAATGGGTACCGATCCTGTCAAGATCACTGCGAACCCCTCGGGATCGTCAGGGGCTGCTGTCAGGCTGGCGATCGAACTACTGACCTTCCTCCGGCGGAACAGCTTGCCCATCGGTGGTGGTGCCACCCGCATCGGGAGTCGCGTTCGTATCGGCATCTGCCGGCGCTACGGTGGAATCCAATTCGTTCAGTTCACCACCGGAGTGCTTCTGGATCCCGGCCGAGACCAAGCAGAGGACCATGAGCAGGGTGCTGAGGGTCCACGTGCCTTTCTCCAAAAAGTCGGCGGTGCGTTGCACGCCACCGATCTGGGAAGCACCGGTGAAGCCTGATGCCAAGCCGCCCCCCTTGGGGTTCTGGGCTAGGACCACCAGGGCCAAAAGAGCACAAATGATGAGGATGAGGATGGTAAGGGCGACCATGGTCTACGGGTTCTGTTGTTCTTCCAAAGCCTTGGAAAGGGCCGCGAAGTAAGCGCTTTTCTCCGGGTACTTCAGTGCCAAACGTCGGTATGCATCAATGGCCTTGGCCGTGTTGCCTTGCTTGGCGTAGATCCGCGCCAATGTTTCCGTGACCAGGCCTGCAGAATCGTCCAAGCTGCGCTTACCGGCCTGTTGCGGGGTGAAGAAGGCGGTCTTCCTGTTGGGTTCCGGGGTCTCACTCCGGATGAACCGATCGATCAGGGCCGTGGTATCGGTGACCTCCGGGGTGGGTTTTCCGACTTTGGCATCGGGGGGGGCTAGCGCGCTAGAAGGCGTGGCGGTTGGTGTGACATTCGACACCTCAAGCCAATCCGTGAAGCGCAGTCTTGCCTTTGGATCCACCTGTGGGATCACCTCAACACGAGGCACAGGAACCTCAGGCACGGCGGGCGGTTCAACGATGGCCGCCGGTGGATCCAATGGCTGCAGAGCGGTCAGGCTGTACGCGCTGGCCGCTGCACTTTCCAGGATCAGGCGGTCCAATTCCTCTGCGGACTCATCGGTTGCGCTCTCCGCAGGCGCTGCCTTGACGATCGGCTCCGGTTCAATGATCGGATCCGGCAACGGCTCCGGGGTATGGATCGGCGCTACGGACCCAGTCGGAATAGGCGGTGTGACCGCGACCGGCTCCACGGCAGGTGTGGTCTGTTCTGCTGCGGGAACTTCAACCGACCTGACCACACGCATCGGTGCGGCAGGTGGTGGTGCGGTGTTGTTCGTCAGGTCGAACAGTACCGATCGCGATGGCAGGTGTGCCCCGGCTGTCCGCAAGGTCTCGTCGGAGAGCACCTCGCCACCCAAGCGTTCACCGGCTGCACGCAGCAACTGGGCGCCGCTGAACCACGGGTATCGTTCGGCCATCACCACGAGGTCCGCCAAGTCCTGCCGCGTGATGCGGGAGGGGTCCTCCAGAAGCTTCGTGAGCCGTTCGCGTTCCATCTACCAGTTGCCCAAGGTGCGATCGAAGATATCCTGCGCCAGTTGCTTACCGATATCGCGCACCAATTGCTCCTCTACCGTGGTGAGGTCGGTGGCACTGTTGTAATCCGCGAAGCGCGACACATTGAACTCGGCGTTCTTCTTCGGCTCCAAGGTGTTCACATACGTCACTGTGGCCGTGATGGTCAGGCGGTTCAAGGCGGCCGTCTCATTCGCCTGGATGTTCACCGGTTGCACATCGTAGCTGCTGATCGCCCCGCTGTATTGCACATCGCCGTTCTCGCGTGCCAGCTTCAGCGGCGTTTGGGCGAGGAGCAGGTCCCGCAATGTTTCGGTGAACACCTGCGCGCTGTTCGGCGTGGCCAGTGGCGCTCTTGCCGCGAAGAGTTCCACACTTACCGTTCGCGCATCGCCCACATCACCTCCGGTGAAGGAGTAGTTCACGCGGCACGCATGCGCGAGCAAGAGGACCAGCAGCAGGGCGATCGTCCTCACGGGATGCCGTATTCCTTGATCTTGCGGTAGAGCGTGCGCTCACTGATGCCCAACTCCTTGGCCGCGCCCTTGCGACGATTGCGGTGCTTCACCAGCGCCTTCGCGATCAACTCCTTCTCCTTCTCCTCAATGCTCAAAACCTCTTCCACTTCGGTATGGTCCACGTCCTCATCATCATCCTGTCCGGCAGGGACGATGCTCACGGTCCCCCGCGCCGGTGCGGCATCACGGAGAAAGGCCATCTCCTCGCGCTGGGTGGTTTGCAATTTGGCCGACGTGGGTTGGCCGCCTGTGATGGACCTGACCTGCTCCTTCAGGTCGTTCAGGTCCTTCTTCATGTCGAAGAGGAACTTGTAGATCAGTTCGCGTTCGTTGATGCTCTCGGCCGCGTTGCCATTCTGCCCGCCACTCACCGGAACCAACGCCGTGCTTTCCTCCGGCAGATAACTGCGCAACGTGGCCAGGCTGATGTCCCGCGTCTTTTCGATCACGCTCATCTGTTCCACGATGTTGCGCAGTTGGCGCACGTTACCCGGCCAGCGGTAATTCACCAATAACTGCAACGCGTCATCGTGCAACGTGAGGGGTGGGGCCTTGTACTTCGTTCCCGCATCCTGGGCGAAATAGCGGAAGAGCAAGTGGATGTCCTCACGCCGTTCCCGTAAGGCGGGTACGTGGATCGGAACGGTGTTCAGGCGGTAGTACAGATCCTCCCGAAACGAACCCTTGTTCACCGCTTGGATCATGTGTACGTTGGTGGCCGCCACCACACGCACGCTGGTCTTCTGGCTCTTGCTGCTTCCCACGCGGATGAATTCACCCGTCTCCAACACGCGCAACAAACGCACTTGTGTGGTCAGTGGCAGTTCGCCCACCTCGTCGAGGAAAAGCGTCCCGTTGTTGGCCGTCTCGAAGTAGCCTTTACGGGCCTCATGCGCACCGGTGAAGGATCCCTTCTCGTGACCGAAGAGTTCGCTGTCGATCGTGCCTTCGGGTATTGCGCCGCAGTTCACCGCGTGGTACGGGCCGTGCTTGCGGGTGCTGTACGCGTGGATGATCTTGCTCATCACCTCCTTGCCGCTGCCGCTCTCGCCCTGCACTAATACGCTCAGGTCGGTCGGCGCTACTTGAACGGCGATCTCCATCGCGCGGTCCAACAAGGGCGATCCACCGATGATCTCGAATCTCTGTTTGATGGGTTGAACGTTCATGCCGCCACGGGTTCTTCGTTCAACACCTGAATGACCGTGCCGAACAAGCTGCCGGCGGTCGATCGGACGATCTCTATTCTCACGAAGGTGCCGGGCTTCAATTCCGTGCCGTTGAAGGAACGTGACAAGATGACCACGCTGTTCTGCGAGTTCCGCCCGTACATGTTCTCCTCACTCCGCTTGCTCACGCCTTCGATCAACACCTCGTGTATGTGGCCTACGTAACTCGCCATGCGCTCGGCACTCTTCTGTTTCTGCGTTTCGATGATCTCCGCCAACCGGCGTCCCTTCACATCCTCCGGCACGTCGTCGGCGTATTTGCGCGCCGCCATGGTCTTCGGCCGCTCGCTGTACTTGAACATGAAGGCCATGTCATAGACCACTTCGTTCATCAAGCTCAGTGTCTGCTGGTGATCCTCCTCGGTCTCGCCACTGAACCCCGTGATGATGTCCGTGCTGATCGCGCACTCGGGCATATGCCTGCGGATGCTGGCCATGCGTTCCAGATACCACGCCCGGTCGTAGCCGCGGTTCATCCGGTTCAGCACTTCGCTGCTGCCGCTTTGCACGGGCAGGTGGATGTATTTGCAGATGTTGGCGTAACGCGCCATCATCACCAACACTTTGTCGGTCATGTCCTTGGGATGGCTGGTGCTGTAACGGATGCGCATTGTGGGGCAGGCGAGGGCGACCATCTCGAGGAGGTCCGCGAAATCAATGACCTCACCCCCGGCCCCTCTCCCAAGGAGAGGGGAGGAATGCCGTTCACCAGAAATTCCAGCGGGGGAAAGCCCCTTCTCCTTGGGAGAAGGGGTTGGGGATGAGGTCCACTTGAAACTATCCACATTCTGTCCGAGCAAGGTCACCTCCCGGTAGCCCTGCTCAACAAGCTGTTCGCATTCGCGCACAATGGTGTGCGGATCGCGGCTGCGCTCACGACCACGTGTGAACGGCACCACGCAGAACGCGCACATGTTATCGCAGCCGCGCATGATCGTGACGAAGGCCGTGACACCGTTGCTGTCCAATCGCACGGGTTCGATCTCGCCATAGGTCTCCTCACGACTCAGCAGCACGTTCACGGCTTTTTGGCCCGTGCCCACTTTGCTCAACAAATCGGGTAGAGTGCGGTACGCATCAGGCCCGACCACCAGATCCACCACCTTCTTCTTCTCCAGCAGATCCTCCCGCATCCGCTCGGCCATGCACCCGAGGACGCCCACCTTCAGGCCCTTCTTGCGGGCTTTCAGGTTGTTCATCTCGTTGATGCGCTGAAGCACCGTGTACTCGGCCTTCTCCCGGATGCTGCATGTATTCAGCAGCACGAGGTCGGCTTCCTCGGCGCTTTTCACCGGGGTGTAGCCGTCCTTCACCAGGACGCTCGCGACGATCTCGCTGTCGCTGAAGTTCATCTGGCAGCCGTAACTCTCTATGTAAACCTTCTTGGACATGTTTTCCGAACGGGACCGCAAAAGTAGCGGGCATTGGGGCGCTGACAAGCTGGCAGGTATGCATCTATCTTCACACACATGATCGCCAAGGGTATGGTTGGGGCCTTCGCGCTGGCTCTTGCATTGGTATCATCGCTTCCCAGCGCGGGCCAATTCGACCTGGGCGTCGGTGTCGGTGGATACCTCTACCAAATGAGCATATCAGGCTCGTACGGCAGCCCATCAGTTACGTCGGAGCAATCCTTCCCCATGACCGCGAGTTTGTTCTATCGGGATCGGATCGCTGCAAAGGGGAATTTTTTCGCCGAGGTGGATTGGAGACATCGGGAGTTCACCGCGCACCTTGATGAGGGCAGTCATGGCGGAGGGACATTCACCACCTTGAATGCGCGTCTTGACCATTTGTATTTCACACTTGGCCCTGAGTTCGGGCGAAGCACACTCACATTCCGAGTGGGTCTTCAGTTGGGATGGCTTGTTGGCGGCTCGATGGCAGGTACATCGCGCAATTGGTCGATCTTCCCTCCTCCGCAAGGTGATTGGTCAAGGGATACAATTCCGCTTCAAGCGCCTACTCGATTCAACGGTGACCAGCGACTTCTGATCGCCTTCCGGTACACTCCGAGTATCAGGAGGAACATGGGATTCACTATCGACCCGTTTCTCAGTTTGGCCGTCTCTTCCATGCTTAGGAGCGGGAACAAGATCGGTGGTATCGATGCAGGCCTCAGGGTCGGCGTCTTGTGGCGCCGGAACGGTCGCGGATTCTGGTCTCGACTACGTGCAGGTCCGCTCAGAGTGCAGATGAAAGAGCCGAAGACCTGAGTTACTTCGCCTTCTCGTCCGCGCTCACCAAGTTTCCATCCGGCGTGAACACGAGTTCCGCCTTCTTGATCTCGGTGTCCACTTTCAATTTGAACAACCGCGGCTGTTCGGGTGTAGCGTGTTCCTCCACATCCTTGATCTTCCAGTTGCTGTACTTCGACGCTTTCAACTGGGCGGCGACCGCTGCGGGCAGTTCGCTCTTCGGGATGTTGTGTTCGGTACGGACCCAACCACCTGTCGGCGTGTAATACGCGTGGTAGGTCTCACCTTTCAATTTGAAGTCCGCCTTGAAGTGCTTACCACCCTTTTTCCATTTCTCCACCACTGCGCCCGGGTAGGTCTTGGTGAGGTGTGCGCTTGCTGCGGCAGGCGGAACTACTGCCGTTGGCTTCTGTGCCGAAGTGAACGGCGTGAAGAGCAGGATCGCGGCAAGAAGAACGAGATAGCGCATCGCTTTGGGTTGGTCGCACAAGATAGAACGGCCATCACCCATCGACGTGGCTACTTCTTCCCGATGAAGTCCAAGCTCACCGAGTTGATGCAATAGCGCTGTCCGGTCGGCTTCGGGCCATCATCGAACACGTGGCCAAGGTGCGCTCCGCACCGCCCGCAGGTCGTTTCCGTGCGGATCATTCCGAATGCATTGTCCGCGTGATAGTGGATCGCATCCTTCCGTTCCGGCTGGAAGAAGCTCGGCCAACCGCAACTGCTCGCGAACTTGGAATCGGCCCGGAAGAGCACGTTACCACACACCGCGCAGGCGTAAGTGCCGATCCCATCGAAGTCCCAGTACTTCCCCGTGAAGGCTCGCTCGGTTCCTTTCTCGAAGGCGATGTAGTAGAGGTCCTCCGGCAGGATCTTCTTCCACTCGGCCAGCGGGACATCCAGCTTCGCGGTGTCCGTGTGCGAGTAGTAGGGATTGGTGCTGTGATCGTACTGGTTGTTGTTGTCCATGGTCGGGTTCTTCGAGGCGGATTGTCCGTTGGATGTGCCGCAGGCGGAAAGCATCAGTGCCGAAGCGAGCAGCAAAGGGAAGGTGTTCATCGTTCGCATGTGTCTCATACCGATCCGGCCGGGACACGAGTGTCGCCACAACATTTCATCCATGACAAAGGTTCGTGGATCGGATCAGATGAAGGATGGATCGGACACTTTCCATTGCGCGTTTTCCGGATCGTCGGGCGTGTTGAAATTTTCCTTCCCCTAAAGGGGAAGTAGAAGAAGGAACGGGAACGGGTATCCGGATCCGGCGAATAGGCCCTTTTATTTGCCGCCCTGAATAGGATCAATCCATGGCCAAGAAGAAAGGAAGCGGAGATCTGGTGATCGTGGAGTCACCAGCGAAAGCGAAGACGATCGAGAAGTACCTCGGCGAAGGCTACACGGTGTTGAGCAGTTATGGTCATGTGCGTGATCTGCCCGAGCGCGACCTGAGCGTGGATGTGGAGAACGGTTTCGAACCGACGTACATTATCCCGGACGACAAGAAGGACCGCCTGAAGCAATTGCAGAAGGAGGCCGACAAGGCGGGGACGGTGTGGCTCGCGACTGACGAGGACCGCGAAGGAGAAGCGATCAGCTGGCACTTGAAGGAAGCGTTGCACCTCGCCGACGACAAGGTGAAGCGCATCACCTTCAACGAGATCACGAAGCAAGCGGTCACGGCGGCGATGTTGGAACCACGTGCGATCGACATCCACTTGGTGGATGCGCAACAAGCACGTCGCGTGTTGGATCGATTGGTCGGTTACGAACTCAGCCCGATCCTCTGGCGCAAGGTGAAGCCGAGCCTGAGCGCCGGTCGCGTGCAGAGCGTGGCGGTCCGCTTGATCGTGGAACGCGAACGTGAGATCCTCGATTTCGAAAGCGCGAGCGCCTTCCGCATCACCGCGATCCTGACCACCGGAAGTGGCGCGAGCGTGAAGGCTGAATTGCCCGCACGGTTCGTGACGGAAGAAGAAGCGCGCGCGTTCCTTGAAGGCTGCATCGCTTCCACCTACAAGGTAAATGCCGTGGAGAAGAAACCCGGCAAGCGTTCACCGGCCGCGCCGTTCACCACCAGTACGCTTCAACAGGAAGCATCGCGCAAACTCGGCTACGGTGTGGACCGCACCATGCGGATCGCGCAAGGATTGTACGAGCATGGACACATCACGTACATGCGTACCGATTCGGTGAACTTGAGCGAACAGGCCATCGCTGCGGCCGCGGAACAGATCAGTGAGCAATACGGCGAGCGCTACAGCAAGTCGCGTCGGTTCACGAGCAAAAGCAAGGGCGCGCAAGAAGCGCACGAAGCCATTCGTCCTGCGGATATGCGCGTGCGGAATGCGGGTGCGGAGAGCGATGCGGAACGGCTCTATGATCTGATCTGGAAACGCACGCTCGCGAGCCAGATGGCGGAAGCGGAATTGGAGAAGACCGTCGTGAACATCGGCATCAGTGGTCGAGCAGGTGAGAATCTGGTCGCGCAAGGCGAGGTGATCCTCTTCGATGGATTCCTGAAGGTTTACATGGAAGGAAAGGACGACGAGGACGGCGATGAGCAAGCGGGATTGTTGCCCGACATGAAGCAAGGTGAGCAACTCGGTCTGAAAGAGATGCTCGCCACGCAACGCTTCGATCGCCCTTCACCGCGATACACCGAAGCGAGCCTGGTGAAGAAGCTGGAGGAGCTCGGCATCGGTCGACCATCCACCTACGCACCCACGATCAGCACCGTGCAGAAGCGCGGCTACGTAGTGAAGGAGAACCGCGATGGCAAGCCGCGTCCGTATCGGATCCTCACGCTCGTGAACGATGCGGTCACGGACACGACTGCAACGGAGAACGTCGGGGCAGAGAAACAGAAACTCTTCCCCACGGACATAGGTATGGTGGTGAGCGATTTCCTAGTGGAGCACTTCCCTGTGATCGTGGATCTCAACTTCACAGCGAAAGTGGAAGAGGAGTTCGACGTGATCGCGGAAGGCAAGGAGAATTGGCGCGATATGATCGCGCGCTTCTACAAGCCGTTCCATGTCACCATCGGAACGGTGAAGGATTCCGCGGAGCGGGCCACCGGTGCACGCCTGTTGGGTATGGATCCGGTCAGCGGCAAGCCGATCAACGCACGCATCGGTCGCTTTGGTCCGATGGTGCAGATCGGAAGTGTGGAGGATGAGGAGAAGCCGCGCTTCGCCAGTCTGCGCAAGGATCAAAGCATCCAGACGATCACCTATGAAGAGGCACTGGATCTTTTCAAGTTGCCACGCACCTTGGGTGAACGCGATGGCGAAGTGTGTACGGTCGGTATCGGCCGCTTCGGCCCATATGTGCGTTTGGGCAGCACCTACGCCAGTCTCACGCCGGAGGATGACCCGCTGGCGATCGATCTCGCGCGTGCAGTGGAACTCATTGACCTCAAGAAGATCGCAAACGCCACGCGTGACCTCGGCGAATACAAAGGCGAGATGCTGGTGGTGGGTCGCGGTCGTTTCGGTCCATTCGTGAAGTTTGGGAAGACCTACGCCAACATTCCGAAAGCCGAGGACCCGACCGCTGTGACCTTGGAGCGTGGCATCGAATTGATGGAGGCCAAGCTCGCCGGTGTGCGACAGAACATCCTGAAGGAATTCACCGGATCGGAGATCCAGATCCTCGCTGGCCGTTACGGACCATATATCACCGACGGGAAGAAGAACGCGAACGTCCCCAAGGAGAAAGAACCGGCGGACTTCACCTTGGAGGAGGCCACTGCGCTCTTGGTTGCTGCTCCGGAGCGCCAGGGCAAGGCCCGCAAGGGCGGCGCGCGCAAGACCGCTGCCCGAAAGACCGCGGCTAAGCCGAAGGCAAAGAAGAAGAAGTCCTAGTCGATCCGTATTCCAACAGCCGCATGTGCATGTTGAGGCGTGCTGCGCGGTGATCCGGCTTTCCTGTCGGTCGATCTTCGCACGATCACGGATCGGAGCCCATGGACATCAGCATCTATTTCAAACCCTCGACGCGCTTTGGAAAGAGCCGTCCGGAATGGCGCGCCAACACCTTGGGTGATGGAACCACCTTCCACACGGCCGGTCGTGGATTCCCTTCCTTGGAAGGAATGCAGGTCGCGATCTTCGGAGTGGTCGATGATCCAGGCCATTCGAAACCGCGTTCATGTGTGGAAGCACCGGATGCCATCCGGGAAGAACTCTACCAGCTGTATCAGACCGCAGGGCAGGTCCACATGGTCGATCTCGGCGACATCCATCCGGGTGCGAGCGCTGGGGATACGCAACACGCCGTCGCGGAAACGCTTGCCGAGTTGATGCGCTCGAACATCGTCCCGATCATCCTAGGCGGCGGTCAAGGGCATACGTTCTCGCAATATCTCGCTTATGAGATGCTGGAGCGCACCGCAAACCTCGTGTGCGTGGATAGCCGCTTCGATCTCGGCGAACCCGGCCAAGGCTTGGCCGATACGAGCTACTTGAGCCACATCGTCCTGCGCCAACCGAACTTCCTCTTCAACTACAGCAACCTCGGTTTCCAGACCTACCACGTGGACCAACCGGGCATCGAGTTGATGGAGCGACTTCTTTTCGACGTTCATCGCTTAGGGGAGCTACGGATGAACATAGCAGATGCCGAACCCGTCTTGCGCAACGCCGACTCCATGAGTGTGGACCTGTCTTCGGTTCGTCGCGCCGATGCTCCGGGTACCAGTCGCCCTGGACCGAATGGATTCCTCGGCGAAGAGGTTTGCCAGTTGATGCGCTACGCAGGGGTAAGCGAGAAGATCACCTCCGTCGGTATCTACGAGATGGATCCTGCGAAGGACGAACATGGGGTTACCGCCCAGTTCGCCGCGCAAATGGTCTGGTGCTTCCTGGATGGGTTCCGCAGCCGCACCAACGACCTGCCTTGGCTCGACCGGAAACGGTTCACGCGGTTCAGGATCCCCATCAAAGGCCACGATCAGGAATTGGTGTTCTACAAAAGCACCATCAGCGACCGCTGGTGGATGGACGTGCCATACCGGGCCGAGCAAGAAGCGCGTTTTGAGCGCCATCACCTCGTACCGTGCTCATACGGTGATTATCAAGCCGCCTGCCGGGAAGAAGTGCCGGACCGTTGGTGGCGGACTTTCCAGAAATTGGCCTAGGCGTCGATCGGCCTGTGCGGCCAATGTGGTTGGATCCAGGCGCTAGGGGAATGCGGGTGGATTTGGTGGGTAAGGGGATTTGCTATATTGGCGCCGGTTCTTGGGGCTGGTATGTCACTTTTCCCCACGAATGCGAGGCTCCATACCGAACGGAACAACAGCATGAGGGGGATAATTACCGCAGCACTATGCGCGGCCGTGGCAAGCGCGTCGTTCGCGCAGCAGGATCCGCAGTTCACCCAATACATGTTCGACCGCTTGTCCATCAACCCCGGGGTTGCTGGTACGACCGGGGAACTTTGTGGAACCATGCTGCTCCGACAGCAATGGACCGGCTTCGATGGGGCACCCAAGACCGCCTTGTTGAACGTTCATGGGTCCATCAAGCGGATCAGTAGCGGGGTTGGACTTTCCGTATTCCTTGACAAACTCGGGCAGCAGAAGAGCACCTATGCCCGGTTGAGCTATTCCTTCCATCGGAAGATCGGACCGGGAACCATCGGTATCGGTTTGGCAGCAGGCCTGATGAGTCACACCCTTGGTAACGATTGGCAGGCGACGGATCCCATCTCCCAGGACAACTCCATTCCTGCGAATGGCAACAGTGATATGGGCTGGGATCTCGCGGCAGGACTGTATTATGTGAGTCCGACCCTGTGGGCGGGTTTCTCCAGCACACACCTTACCGAGGTGGAGTTGAGCAATGTGAGCATCCAGCAGCGTCGCCACTATTTCCTTCAGGCCGGCTACAATTGGAAATTGAAGGGCGACCCGAAGTACGTTGTGCAGCCTAGCGTATTGATGAAGAGTGACGGAACCTCCACCCAGTTCGACATCACCGGCACCTTCCTCTATAATAACATGGTCTGGTTGGGCGTTTCTTACCGGACGGAGGATGCGATCGCGCCGTTGATCGGTTACCAGTTCAAGCCGAATACCAAGTCGATGTTGAAGGTGGGTTATAGCTATGACATCACCACCTCGAAGCTGCGCAATTACAGCAGTGGCAGTCACGAATTGATGGTGAATTACTGTGTATTGCTGGTGAAACCACCAGATGTCCAGATCTACAGGAACCCCTTGTTCCTCTAATCGACCGAAACCCAACAACCCAAACTGCCGTAAAGTGCCTCGTCTTAGGTGTTCGCTTACCCGAAGCACCTATATCAAGGATCCCTGCAAGGAAGACATGGAGCGGCAAAACAGGAAGAACATGCAACGTCCCATCTTGATTCTCGGCGCCGTAGGCTTGCTGGCGAGCTGCGGTGGAGGCGGTCAGGGGCAGCTCATCGGCGCCCAAGGCAGGCCAGGTTGGTACCAGGTTGATCCCTATGGGATGAACTACATTCCGATGGGTAGCTACATCATGGGTCCCAGTGATCAGGATGTTCCCTATGCCATGGTCACGAAGAGCAAGACGGTCTCCGTCCAAGCCTTCTACATCGACCAGACGGAGATCACCAACAATGAGTACCGCCAATTCGTGTATTACGTGCGGGATTCCATTGCGAAGCGGATCCTGGGTGATGAGGACATCGGCGAGCACATCATCAGTGAGGATGAGTTCGGTGAGGAGATCGACCCACCGGTGATCAACTGGAGGGAGCGTATCAACTGGTACGGCGATGAAGAGCGCGAGGCCTTGGCCGACATGTTCCTGAGCGAAAGCGAGCGGTTCTATCGCCGTAAGGAGATCGACACGCGCAAATTGATGTTCGAGTACTACTGGATCGACCTGAAGGAGGCGGCCCGGAAAGGAACCCCGAGCAACTGGGCGCGTGATCTGGATCTGAGCTACACCAACGTGAAAGGCCAGAACAATGCGATCCGCGGCCATAGCGATCGCAGCAAGTTCATCATCAAGGAGGTGATCAATGTGTACCCCGATACCTTGGTTTGGGTGCATGACTTCACGTACTCCTTCAATGAGCCGATGACGGAGAATTACTTCTGGCATCCGGCCTACGACGACTATCCGCTGGTGGGTGTGACCTGGGTGCAGGCTACCGCGTTCAATGTGTGGCGTACGCAACTCATGAACAGTTGGCTGGAGAATAATGGAGAAGCTTTCGTGAATCGTTTCCGCCTGCCTACAGAGGCGGAGTGGGAATATGCTTCACGCGGTGGACTCGATCAAGCTCCTTATCCTTGGGGCGGTCCCTATGTGCGAAACCGTCAGGGCTGCTTCCTCGGAAATTTCAAGCCGTTGCATGGCAACTACGTGGATGACGGTGGATTCCATACGGTGCCTGTGGATAGCTACACGCCCAACGATTATGGCTTGTACCAGATGTCAGGTAACGTAGCGGAGTGGACGAGCACCGCGTTCGACGAGAGCGTGTATGATTTCGACCACGACCTGAACCCCGAGTACAGCTATGACGCTCTGGCAACGGACGCGCCATCGTTAAAGCGGAAAGTGATCCGTGGTGGCTCTTGGAAGGACATCGGATACTACATGCAGACCGGCACGCGCAGCTACGAGTACCAGGATACCACCAAGGCGTACATTGGCTTCCGTTCCGTCATGACCTATTTGGGTCGCGGTAAGGCAGTGAACGCAGAAGACCTTTAGTGAGCAAGACGTGTGACCGTTACCGAACCAGCACGGTCGCATTATTTGACTATTCCCTCAACAGACGAACCCTAAAACGCAAGGACGAACGATGAAACCCGGGAGCAAGAAGTGGAAGAACTTCATGGCCAAGTTGTACGGCATCGGTGCCGCGGTCGTGATCATTGGTGCTCTATTCAAGATCCAGCACTGGCCCTTGGCCAGCTTTTTCCTGATCCTTGGATTGAGCACGGAAGCGATCATCTTCTTCTTCTCGGCATTCGAACCGCCGCATGAGGATCCGGATTGGAGCCTCGTGTATCCGGAACTCGCCACCGGCGAGAAGTCCGAGGGGGACGATTTCAGCAAGGAGGACCAGCGTTCCATCACGGAGCAGTTGGATGACATGCTGGAGAGTGCGAAGATCGAACCCGAACTCATCGCAAGCTTGGGTGATGGTATGCGTTCATTGAGCGATCAGGCCAAGCAGATGGGCCAGATCACGGGGGCAGCGGCCGCCACGAACGAATACGCGAACAGCTTGAAGGATGCCACTTCCAAAGTGACCACCTTGAGTGATAGCTATGCGAAGGCGAGCGAGAGCTTGGCCGACCTCAGCACCAGTGCGGACGCGGGCAAGAATGCCGGGCAGAACCTGAAGCGCATGAGCCAGAACCTTTCGGACCTGAACGAGATGTACGAGTTGCAACTGAAGACCAGTCGCGAGAAGCTCGAGGCAGCGAACCAGATGTTCGAAGGCATGGGCGAGATGATGACCAACTTGCGCAACTCCGTGGACGATACCAAGCGCTACAAGGAGAACATCGCGGTGCTCAGCGACAACCTCGCGAAGCTCAACACCGTGTATGGCAACATGCTCGCAGCAATGACCATCCGCTGACGGAACCAGTCCAGCGAACCAGACCCCAACCAAACCTAACCCGGTCGATCAGAGATGGCAAGTGGCAAATTGTCGCCGAGACAGAAGATGATCAACATGATGTACCTCGTGTTGACGGCTCTGCTGGCGCTTAACGTTTCGAAGGAGATCCTGGACAGTTTCGTGACGGTCAACAACGGTCTGGAGAACACCAAGTTGTCTCTCAAGGACAAGATGGATGTGCAGTACAGCGCGTTCGAGGCCAACGCCAAGGAGAACCCGGCCAAGTATGGTGCGGCATGGGCCGACGCTGAAAAGATCAGAGCGTCGGGTGCGGAACTGATCGCCTATATCGACACGATCAAGGTTCGCGCGATCATGACCTCTGAAGGATGGCCGCGTGATAGCGTCGTTCTGGGGGATGGTCGTCTTGTTGACCTGATGAAAGTGACCAAGAAGGACAGTCACGATGAATTGACCACCATGCTGGTCGGAAGCGAGCCGAGCGAGCCGAAGGAGGGTCCGTTCACAGCGCGTGAATTGCGTGGCAAGTTGGAGGCGTTCCGCGATCTGGTGAAGGGAAGCCGCCCTGACGACGCAACACTGTCGGCTGCGGTGGATCGCTTGTTCAATTTCGATGACCGCATGGACGCTTCGGGTACCATGAACAACTGGTCGAGCATCAACTTCTACCACGTGCCGATGGCTGCGGGGATCACGATCCTGAGCAAGATCCAGTCGGACGTGCGAAATGCGGAGGGCGAAGTGGTGAAGCGTATGATGGATGCGGTCGAGGGAAAGAGCTTCAAGTTCAACAAACTCACGGCCATCATCAAACAACGCAGTAGCTATGTAACGGTCGGTAGCACCTACCGTGCGGAGATCTTCTTGGGTGCGTACGATGACCAGAACGCACCCGTGGTGTACATCGGAGCCAGGATCGATACCCTGAACAAGCGGTTCATTGGGGATTCCACGCTTCTGCCAATGCAGGGCGCCCAAGCGATCCTCGAGCAGGTCGCTTCAGGTCAAGGACTGAAGACCGTCAGCGGGATCATTCGGTACAAGCCTGTCGGCGGTGAACTCCAAACTGAATTGTTCACGGCGGAATACGAGGTGGCAACTGCCAACCTTGTTGTGAGTCCGACCAAGATGAACGTCTTCTATCGTGGCGTGGACAACCCGGTCAGCATCAGTGTTTCCGGTTACAGCGATAAGGATATCGTTCCGAGCAAAACCAATGGCGAACTAGTGAAAACCGCCGAAGGCTACGTCATGCGTCCCGGACGGGAAAGTGAAGCCGTCATCGGTGCGACGGTAAAGAACCCGGATGGCACATCGAAGTCGATGCCCGGCGTCAAGTTCCGAGTGAAGAACGTTCCCAATCCGCAACCGTTCTTCGCGGGTAAGAGTTTGAATGACGAGACGATCAAGAAGGCTGAGCTTACTGCAGCAGCTGGTGTGATCGCCAAGATGATCGACTTCGACTTCGATCTGCGCTTTGAGATCACCGAATTCAAGGTGACCATGATCGTGGGTGGAACGCCGATCGAGAAATTGACCAAGGGTCCGGCTGTGAGTGGCGACATGAAGGAGATGTTCGCCAAGGCCAAGCCGGGACAGAAGATCTATATCGAGGGGATCAAGGCGCGCGGTCCGGATGGTACCGTACGAAACCTGGGTTCCCTTTCGTTCAAAGTGGTGTAAACCGATCGCTTACCCCGATGAGGACCATGAAGAAGCTACTGATCACCTTGACCCTCGCGGTCATCGCCTTCTGCGCTGCACCCACGGTGTCGGCCCAGACGGTACTTGATGGAGCTTTCATCAAGGAACACACGAAGACCAAGCGCGTAGTTCCCTACACGCATATCCGTGAAGCGGATGTGATGTGGGCACGACGTGTTTGGCGCAAGATCGACCTGAAGGAGAAGATGAACCATCCGTTGTATTTCCCGACGGAGGCCATTAATGACCGTAAAAGCCTCTTCGATGTGATCAGGCAGGGATTGATGGTGGATGGTTCGATCACCGCTTACGATCCCGGTGCATTGTTGACGGACGATGAATTCAGGAAGCCACTGCTTCGGACCCAGTTGGAGGATATGTTCACGCGCATGGACACCCAATACACCGAGAACCTGACCACCGGTGATATGGAGATGGTGGTCCAGAAGATCGACCTGGAGTCGCGCGACATCAAGATGTACAAGATCAAGGAGGACTGGATCTTCGACAAGCAGCGCAGCACAATGGACATCCGCATCATCGGCATCGCGCCCATGAAGGAGGTTCGAGGTGAGGACGGTGAAGTGCGTGGTTACGCGGAACTCTTCTGGTTGTACTACCCGGAGTGCCGCTATGTCTTCGCGAACTGGGATGCGTTCAACCGCGAAAATGACGCCGAGCGCCGCAGCTATGAGGACATCTTCTGGAAGCGCCAGTTCAGCAGCTACATCACCAAGTGGAGCAATGTGTACGATCGCCAGATCAGCTCGTACAAGACCGGCTTGGATGCCTTGCTCGAAGGTGAGGAGATCAAGCAATCCCTGTTCGAGTTCGAGCACGACCTCTGGAATTTCTAGGGCGCCACAAGCGTTCTGATCAGCAAAGCCCCGGCCTCCGGGGCTTTGCTACTTTTGCGCCCCTTTTAGGGACCCCTACTAGCTGATGATCACCGTACAAGGACTCACACTTCATTTCGGCCCGCGCCCCATGTTCGACGGGGTCTCCTTCTTCATCGGGAGCGATGATCGTATCGGCTTGGTCGGTCGCAACGGAGCGGGAAAGAGTACCCTGCTGAAGATCATTGCAGGCCAGCAGAACTACGATACTGGCACCATTGGCAAGCCGCGTGAGCTAACGGTCGGCTATCTCCCGCAAGAGATGGCGCACAACCTCGAACTCACGCCTTGGGAAGTGGCTGAGAAGGCGTTTGCCGAAGCACAAAAGCTGAACGAGCAGATCGAGCACATCACCTCCGATCTCGAAAAGTCAACGACCGACGAGGAGGCCATCGAGCTCGCCACGTTGCTCGCGCATGCACACGAACGACTGAATGCGATCGGGGCTTCGGACCACGACATGCAAGTGGAGCGGATGCTTAAGGGTATCGGCTTCGTGGGAGAGGACATGCACCGGAAGATGAAGGAACTCAGCGGTGGCTGGCGCATGCGGGCCGAGTTAGCACGCATCCTTCTCATGCAGCCGGACCTGCTTCTACTGGACGAGCCGACCAACCACTTGGACCTTCCCGCGATCCAATGGCTGGAGGACCTGTTGCGTACGTATCCTGCGGCACTCGTCTTGATCAGTCACGACAAGACCTTCCTAGATCGCCTAACGAAGCGAACGCTGGAGGTCTTCAGTGGGAAGCTCATCGACCGCAAAGTGCCTTGGAGCCAATACGTGGAGCTGCGGAAAGTGGAGCGTGAGCAACAAGCGGCCCAAGCCAAGGATCAACAGCGCTACATCGAGCAGACCCAGGACCTCATCAACAAGTTCCGCGCGAAGGCAAGCAAAGCAGCTTTCGCCCAGAGCTTGATCACGAAGCTTGAAAAGCTGGAGCGCATCGAGGTGGACGATGAGGACCTCCGGAAGATGTTGGTGAAGTTCCCGCCTGCACCAAGTTCCGGGAAGATCGTCTGCGAGGTGAAGGGTGTGAGCAAATCCTACGGCGAGAAGAAGATCTTCGAAGGAGGCGAGCTGACGATCGCGAAGGGTGAGCACCTTGCCCTTGTCGGTGCGAATGGAACCGGGAAGAGCACCTTGGTGCGCATGATCATGGGGGAGGAGCCCTACGATGGGGAGATCCGCTTGGGACACAATGTGATCGTGGGTTACTACGCGCAGGACATGCCCGAACGCATGAACCCGCTCAGCACCGTGATGGAGACCGCCGAGTACGCCGCAAGCGAGGACAACCGCCCACGGATCCGTGCAATGTTGGGCGCTTTCATGTTCAGCGGCGATGACGTGGACAAGAAGGTGAAGGTCCTTAGTGGTGGAGAACGCGCACGCTTGGCGCTCTGCTGCATGTTGCTGAAGCCGTTGAACTTCCTGCTCCTTGACGAGCCTACGCACCACCTGGACATCCAAAGCAAGGATGTGTTGAAGGAGGCGTTGAAGAGCTACGATGGCACTTTCCTGCTTGTCAGTCACGATCGTGACTTCCTGCATGATCTGACGAACCGGTTGCTGGAACTGGATGAGTTCCGGATCCGCGATCAGCATATGGACATCCTCGAACTGATCGAGAAGCGCAAGGCCTTGCAAGGCGCCGATATCGGCAAGTCATCCGAGCGAACGAACACGAAGAGCGGGAAGGGCAACAAGGCGAACAAGAGCGATCAGGGCGAGAAGCGTGAGCGCGACAAGGAGCGTCGTCAGGTCCAGAACCAGGTGCAACGTTTGGAGAAGCAACTCGCCGAATTGGAACAAGAGGAGAAGCAATTACAATCCGCTGTGATGAAAGGTGGTACTGCCGCTGCCGAAGTACAGAAAGGCTACGAGAGCATGGGCGAGATCGCCAAGCGGATCGCGACGACCATGAAGGAGTGGGAGGACGCTTCCGTGCGACTGGAGGAGCTCGGCGAGGAGAAGACCGCCTGAGTTCCGCGTTACTTCATCGAAGAGCCGGCATTGGATGTTCGGTGATGCACGCCGCATCATCATAACACCACGCCCATGTCCAGCATGAAGATGCCTCCTCGGCAGAAGATGATCAACATGATGTACCTCGTGCTCACTGCGATCCTCGCGCTGAACGTGAGCAAGGAGGTCCTCGATGCATTCGCCGTCATGGATGCCGAACTCGTGCGAAGTGAACGCGCACACGAGGAGCGGTCCCGGGTGGAGTACACCGTGTTCGCGGATATGGCGACCCGCTTCCCGGAGAAGTTCGCAGTGAAGCACCAGGAAGCGTTGCGCGTGAAAGCGATGGCTGATTCTCTTGTGCATCACATCGAGGACATCAAGGCGGATGCGGTGGCCAAAGCGGACGGTATTGAACTCTCCGCGCTCAAGGGGAAGGACGCGACGGGAAGGGACACCCTACGTGCGCTCCTGGCGTTGGAGATGAAGGATGATCGCGATGTGCTCACGCAAGCCCTCGTGGGAAGCGAACCTGCGATGCCGAGCAAAGGTCCTGGAACCGCCTACGAACTACGATCGAACATCAGTGCGTTTCGCGATAGCCTCAAGGCGCTTGCTGGTGAGAAGGGTGTCGCACTCTCTGCCGCGCTGGATGCCCTTTTCGATTTCAGCGACCGGCGCGATGCCAGTGGGACGATGAACAACTGGGAGAGCATCAACTTCTACGACGTGCCACTCGCCGCTGGCGTAGCAACGCTGAGCAAGTTGCAAGCGGACATCCGCGCAGCGGAGAACGACATGGTGAAATGGCTCTACCGTTCCGTGGAAGTGGACGACTACAAGTTCGGAACGCTCACCACCGCCGTAGTGCCCCAAAGCAGTTTGATCATGGCCGGTGATTCCTTCCGGGCGGATGTCTTCCTCGCGGCCTACGACCCGAAGAACGCGCCGCGCGTGACGATGAAGGATGGCACCACATTGCCGATCGGCGCGGATGGCAAAGCGAAGCTCCGCCTGCGCGGTATTAGCATCGGGGAGCAAGTGGTCGAAGGCATTATCCGATTTGATGGACCGAAGGGCGTGGAAGAAGTGCCTTACACCACGTCGTTCCAAGTGATGGCGCCGCTACTCGTCGCTTCACCCACGAAGATGAACGTCCTCTACCGTGGTGTGGAGAATCCGATCGACCTGTCCGTACCCGGTGTACCGGCCGAGCGCGTCCAAGCGACGATCACCACTGGACGGATCGCTCGACAAGGGAATGGCTGGGTGGCTACTGGTATGACCGGGAATACAGCGGAAGTGAATGCCGTGGTGCCCATGCCCGATGGCAGCACCCGTAGGATAGGCCCTGCTACCTTCAGGGTAAAGGACCTTCCGACACCGATGGCCTACGTCGGACAGAAGAATGCGCTGGAGGCGCGGATCAAGAAGACCGAACTCACAGCGGCGCAAGGCCTTGCGGCGAAACTCCCCGACACGGAGTTCGCAGCGCGCTTCCAAGTCCTGCGCTTCACGTTGCAAGTGGTGCGCGGAAGCCAACCCGTTGACCGCCCGGTGACAGGCAGCGCCTTCGACACTGACGTGAAGTACATCTTCTCCAAACTGCACAACGGGGACCGCGTGATCTTTCAGGATATCAAGGCCAGGCTGGAGAATTCGCCCGCCGGTGCCCGGACCTATGACCTTACGCCGATCGCTTGAAAGTGGTCGATTGATCCAGTTCCCTCCGAGGCGACTATATTTGCGCCCCATTGCGGGGTGGAGCAGATGGTAGCTCGTCGGGCTCATAACCCGAAGGCCGTAGGTTCGAGTCCTACCCCCGCTACAGAGGAAGGCCCGGTGAAAGCCGGGCCTTCGCTTTTTTGAGGCGATCCGACCGTGCTGGTTGGCGAACTTCGCGATCGGAATCACATGGCCCACAAAGCGGGATACGTCAACATCATCGGTGAACCCAACGTGGGCAAGAGCACCTTGCTCAACGCGCTGCTGGGCGAGAAGCTGGTGATCGTGAATCCGAAGGCACAGACCACGCGCCACCGGGTCCTGGGCATCCTCAATGGGGAGGACCACCAACTCGTACTTAGCGATACACCGGGGATCCTTGATCCGCAGTACCGCATGCACGAGCGCATGATGGATGCCGTGGATGAAGCCTTGGAGGACGCCGACGTCCTGATCGTCCTCGTGGAGTTGGGCCAATCGCCGGAGAAATCCGAGCATGTGTTGGTCCGCGCAAGTCGTTTCAAGGGCCCGAAGGTGTTGCTGGTGAACAAGGTGGATACCGGTGGAGAGGATGCGGTACTTGCCGCGCTTGAAGCGTGGGAGATTGCGCTACCCGGCGCCAAAGTGGTTCCCATCTCCGCCTTGCATGGATTGAACGTGCCGGAGTTGCGGACCTATCTGGTCGATCAACTCCCCGAGCACCCGGCGTACTTCCCGAAGGACGAACTGAGCGATCGCAACACGCGCTTCTTCATCAGTGAGATGATCCGCGAGAAGATCCTGACCTACTACAAGCAGGAGATCCCGTACAGCACGCAAGTGGTGGTGAACAGCTACGAGGACGGCGAAGCTGGTGAAGATCCAGGCCGACGTGATCGTGATGCGCGAAAGCCAGAAGGGCATCGTGATCGGCGAAGGCGGAAAGGCCTTGCGCAAACTGGGCACCGAGGCCCGGATGGCCATTGAGCGGTTCGTCGGCACCAAGGTCTTCCTGGACCTGAAAGTGAAGGTGGATCCGGACTGGCGGGAGGATGAACAAAAGCTGAGGAAATACGGTTACTGAAATGGGGAACATCGTCGCCATCGTGGGCCGCCCGAACGTGGGCAAGAGCACACTCTTCAATCGCTTGGTGGAACAACGTGATGCGATCACGGACGCCACGGCTGGCACCACGCGCGACCGCCACTATGGCAAGTGCGAATGGAACGGGATCATCTTCAGCCTGATCGATACCGGTGGATACATCAGCGGCAGCGACGACATCTTCGAAGGCGAGATCCGCAAGCAAGTGAAGCTGGCCGTGGATGAAGCCGACTCCGTGCTCTTCATCGTGGACACGCAAGGCGGCATCACCACCATGGATGAGGTGATCGCGGGCATGTTGCGCAAGGCGAAGAAGCCGGTGATCCTCGGCGCGAACAAGGTGGACACCTTCGGGAAGGAGTACACCGCAGCGGAGTTCTACAAGCTCGGGTTGGGTGAGGTGTTCAGCCTTTCCGCCGCACACGGTGCCGGCACCGGAGATCTGTTGGATGCCTTGGTGGACACCTTCCGCAAACCAACCGAGGAGGAGGAACCCGAGATCCCGAGGCTCGCGATCGTCGGGAAACCGAATGTGGGCAAATCATCCCTCGTGAACGCGTTGCTCGGCAAGGAGCAGAGCATCGTCACCGATGTCGCCGGAACCACCCGCGATCCCATCAACACACGTTGGAATGTCTTCGGACATGATGTGATGTTGTTGGACACTGCGGGCATCCGCAAAAAGGGCAAGGTGGACGAGGACATCGAGTTCTACAGCGTGATGCGCTCCATCCGCGCCATCGAGGACAGTGACGTGTGCGTGCTGATGGTGGATGCGCGCGACGGGGTCCAGCAGCAGGACCTGCACATCCTCTCCATCATCCAGAAGAACGGCAAGGGCGTGGTGGTGGTGGTGAACAAGTGGGACCTCATTGCGAAGGAGACCAACACCATGAAGGGCTTCGAGGAGGAGCAGAAGCGCCGGATGGAACCCTTCACCGATGTGCCGATGGTCTTCACCAGCGTGGTGGAGAAGCAGCGCATCCTGAAGGTGATGGAAGTGGCCATGCAGGTGTACGAGGACCGCAAGCGCCGGATCCCCACACGCAAGCTCAACGACATCATGCTGCCCGAGATCGAGCGCCAACAACCGCCGATGTACAAGGCGAAGCAGATCAGCATCAAGTTCATCCAGCAGTTGCCGCTGCACGTGCCGAGCTTCGTATTCCACTGCAACCTGCCGCAATACGTACGGCCGAGCTACGAGCGCTTTTTGGAGAACCGCCTGCGCCACCATTGGCGTTTTACGGGCGTGCCGATCCGGATCTATATCCGGAAGAAGTAGGCAGGGCCTATTGCCAACCACACTTTCGGCGACGCTGAGAACGGAGCACCTTGAAAGCGGGTTGAACCCTGGCTAGGAGGCTTGTGGGCCATAACGCTGTGACACATCGGCCACGAGCGATTCCATCTGCTTCAACGAGAGCTTGGCGATGAGGGAATGGATGCTCTTGTCGGCCTTGGGCTTGGTGAGGAATGCGAGGTGATCCTCGCCCTGGACGTGGCGGTTCGGATCAGGCGTGTAGTCATAGAGATCATACGGCTCGCAACGGAAGATGCGGCAGAGCTTCTCCAAGTGGGCGAAGTCGAAGCGGCGCACACGACCGGCGATGAGGTCCTTGGCGGTCTGTGGGGTGAAGCCGTTCTTCACTAGGTACGTGTAAGGGCGTTGAACTCCTTTGAGCAACGCGATGCGCGGGATGTTGAGCGTGATCATGGTTGGTTCTGCTTGTACGTTGGTTGACGGAATGCGAAGGTTCCAACGCGCAAATCGGGAGAAAAGTTGTGGGAAGACAGCAACCGGTTCCGGGAAAGGCGCTTCCGGTTCCGGGAAGACGGCTGAACGTTCCAACGAGGAAGGGTGAAGTTGAGCCAAGGGCTCTTTGGGTTGTTTGGTGGGACGTTGCGGTTCCGGTGTTTCGCTGTTGAGCGGTACTGATCGAGGAAGGAGGTCCCCGAACGGAAGTAGGAGTTCACCGAAGACAGAACAAAGTTCCCGGACGACATCTTCGGGTTCTGCGCAGGAGGGTTGCAGTTGTGCGACGGGGATCCCAACCGGAACAGGGCTGGTCGGGTGGGGAGCAGGAAGGTTACCACGGACGCCTGTGCAGGAAGAAACGGCCCCGAAAACAGGACACCATGGCTAACCGGAGGCGTATAGAATGCGCGAATTTTTGTTGGACCCGAAGTACCGAACCGCGGAAACCAGAGCGTACTTCGATGGACCAAAACAACCCCCTAACATGTTGCGCAGAACCGCCCTCCTGAAAGCCGCGCTGGTGGCTTGTTGTATTACCCCCCCCCATTTGAACCTTTGGGATGACGCGGGTGTTAGCGGGTTGCTGAACACGGCTTCTGCACAGAGCCAACCGCCGCCAGCAGTGGATTGGATCGGCACGGAAACACGACGAGTACCGGAGCAATTCCGGGACCTACTACCATCTCTACTATGATCCATGTGCCGTGCTCGATCTGAATGGGAATTGCGAGGGACGTTACCGGAACGATCCATTGCCACTATCGGAACAGCATTACGGTGAGCCCCAAACGCGGGAGGAAAGCGGGGAGGATTGGTGGTACGGGCACAACAACATCATCACAAACAATTCCACGGTCGGCTACATCGCTGCCGGGTACACCAGTGCCCCGAATTGCTGGTGGGCTGGGTCGAGTTATTGCAGGAAGCCGATCCCGGCGATCGGCACAGCATTCGGCACCCCTGACGATTGGATCCCAGCTTTGGGTGAACTCGAGACGATTGCCAAGCGGAAAGGTCATACACGAGGAATGGTAGGTCGTTTTGATCTGGATGGCCATGCGATCTGGTGTCGGAAGTTGTTTCCGGGGCAGATCTGGAATGTGATCCAGGACAGCGAGGGAAACTTTGTCGTTGCGGGTGTCTCCTACACCCCGATGTGGCCGGAGGACCTACAGCCCGCCCCCGATCCCGCATTCGATGATGACCTTTTGATCCGGCTCAACGGCCTGCCAGGCCTCGACATGAACGACGTTGATTGCGCGGTCTGGTCCCCCAACTACTTTCCCAATATGGGATACTTATGTAAGCTCAGCCCCGATGGGGATATCCTCTGGACCAGCTTTTTCGTGAGGGGGGAGGACATTGCCAGCAGTTTACCGCGCTTCAGTGAATTGCATGACGTGGTGGAACGCGCTGGACCGAACGGTCCGGAGTACTGGGTGGTGGGAAACGCGAACATCACTCCCGTACCTATGTTGCCCAAGCCTTACATGGCGCGCGTGGACCATAACGGAGTGAAACTGGAGGACTTTCACTACGAGGGTCCGAATGTGAATGGGCTACCAGGAGATTGGCCCATTGCGCCAAAGGGATTGTACACCTCCATTGCCGTTGATCCCGCAACGAAGCAATTGCTGCTTGCCGGATGGTACGATCTACCGGGGACAAAGTTGAGGGCTCTTGTGGTCAAGGTCGATCCGGATACAGACCCATTTCTTCCGGACTGGTTCCTTGACGCAGGTGCCACGGGTGGCGTGCTGGACGTTAGCGGAGGGTACGACCCCGAACTTGTGAGTGTGGCCACCGGAGGTGGATTCATTCCGGATGCAGACGGTACGCGGATCATCTTGCCCATTACCGCGAACTTTTCTCAAGGGAACGGATACTCCGGCCCCAAGGTCGCTAACCTGTACGTGCATGGATTGAACATGAATGGCGATCTGTTGTGGACCAATGATCTGGGAATCGTGCAGGCCTATGACCTGCAGAGCGACATGACCTATTTGAGTGATGGGAATGTCGCCGTTGTCTGCGCCAAATGGGTGGATATGGATGTGAACCACGACGATGTAGTGAACCTTTTGGATCTGCCTGGACAGGCTACCAACTGCCTAGCGGACAACTTCACCTCAGCTCCCGGTGTAACAATGGATTGGAACAGCCCTTTCGGGTACACCTTCTGGAACACCGACGCCTACGTGGCCAAGTTGAATCCAGCCAATGGCAATTTGATCTGGGAAACATCCTGGGATGCAGACCCCACCAGCACATTCGAGTGTACTCCGAATGACCTGCGGAATCAGGAATGCGTTTACAAGATCACAGAGGCGCCGGATGGCGGGCTGGTGATCAGCGGCAATACCAGCCACAACTTCGACGACCTCTATCTGGTGAAACTGAAGGGCAATTGTCAGGGCCTGGTGGAATATGACTTCGTTGTTACCGAAGCGGTAAGTGGATCCGCGGATCACAGCTTTACCCTCGGGTTCGACGAGACCTGGGCTTCCGACAAGAACATCGTGGGCACCATCATCATCCCCGATGGCATCACGCTCACCATCAGCAACTGCACGATCCGCTTTGCGGACAGCCAGCAGATCGCATGGCCCACGCGGATCATCGTGGAAGGTGGCGGCAGTTTGATCCTGGAAGAGGCCATCCTCACGAGCCTTGATCAATGCCCGAATAGCATGTGGGACGGCATCCAACTCCATGGGCAGGAGCTAGCCAGCCAACAGTCCTATCCGGGCATAGGCCTGTTACAAGGATACCTCAGCGCCAAGGGCAGCACGATAAGCAACGCCCGCACAGGAGTGGCCGTGACCGATGGCGACTTCCTTGCCCCGCTACCGCCCAAGCCCGGTTCCGGCGGCATACTGGAAGCCACCGACTGCACCTTCCTCAATAACAAGTACGATGTTGCGTTCTCACCTTACGAGAATCACACCGTGGCCAACCCGGAGACCGTCCTGCCCAATTTCAGCCTTTTCACCCGCTGCGACTTCGTCACGGATGGTGGTCTGCCTGCGAATGGCGAATACCCTAATACGCATGTGGTGATGACCAGCGTGCGCGGCATCTCCTTCAAGGGCTGCACTTGGCGGAACACGCTGTTCGGGCAAGAGCCACTGGAACTGCCGAGCCAGCAGGGCACGGGGATCAGTAGTACGAACAGCAGCTTCATCGTAAGCGATGATTGCGGGGTGTTGGTGCAAGGGGTACCCTGTCCGTCGCAGTACCTCACCACCAGTGCGTTCACCAATCTGCACCGCGGGATCCTCGCCACCACCTTTGATCCGAGCCGCACCTTCAGCGTGGATAAGGCCACTTTCACCGGGACCAACTATGGCATCCGCATGGAAGGCATTCAGGATGCGAGCATCACGCGCTGCACCTTCGATGTGCCCGAACCTTTCACAACCGGCATCGTGGGCAGCACCTATGGTGTGTACAGCGATGAATGCACAGGCTACCGCATCCAGGAGAACGCTTTCCTCACCCAGCAACCGGACGGGGACGTGAAGAAGGTGGGGCTGATCATCAAGGATAGCGGCAAGCAGTACAACACCTTCTACAACAACAGCTTCGAAAACCTTTACACCGGCAGCATCATCGAGGGCGTGAACGCCGATGGCGACGATGCCATTGGTCTGGAGGTGAAGTGCAACGACTACGGTTTAACCGATGCCAACACCTTCGATGTGGCCCTTACTGGAGGGGATGTGCGCGTGCAGAAGACGCAAGGTGAACCCATCATTGATCAGTTCGATCAAACACAATGGAAGAACCCCGCTGGCAATCGCTTCAGTGTGGCGCATGATGGCAGCGGCGACCCCGAGGAGGATTGGCATGTGCAGGTGACGGCCACGGTGGTGGACTACTTCCATCATCAAGAAACAACAACGGAGCGAACGAAACCGGAGTACAGTAACGACCCGGATGAGATCATGAACGCAAATCAGATCGTGGGTTGGCCCGGCAAAGAAGCCGCCTGCCCCAGCGAGTTGCACGAAGGGGGCACCAAGGAGGAGAAGCGACTCTTGGCCGAGGATGAGCACGGCGAATATGAGGACAGCAAGGATGCCTACGATGCCACGAAGGACAACGGCGATACTTACAGCCTGCTGGGTTATGTGAGCGACCCCACCAAGAGCAGCACCCAAGTGCGCAACGCCCTGCAGAGCGTGGCACCCAAGGTGAGCGCCGAGGTGTGGCAAGCGGCCTTTGAGCGCAACCCCGCCATGAGCGCCTGGCACATTACGCAGGCGTTGTTGAGCAACAGCCCGTTGCAAAGCGATGCGCTGCGCATGGTGGATGACTATGCGCTGCCAATAGGCTACGCCAACTTGGTATATGCCGCGCAAACCGGTGAGGTGAATATCCTCACGCTGCTGGCCGGTGCCATGGCCAAGCACGGTGGCAACAAGGCCGAGGCGCTCGCCGATCTGGGCCGCATGAGTTGGCTCGATAGCCTGGATCTCGGTGGTGCGTTGGACAGTTTGCGGATCTTCCATGAAGCGCTGCCCGCCGACAACCACGTATTGGCCGTAGGCGGCGTACTGGCTGCGCAGGGGGACTACAGCACGCTGGAAGCCCTGGCCCTGACCGAAGAGAGTGTGGGCGATGCGCCCGAACGCTATGCGGTGTTGAAATACTATGCCCAGCTGGAGCAACAACAGGGCTGGTCCGAAGCGGACGAAGTCCTTCTAGCGTGGTTGAGCGCCTTGGGTGATCAGCGCGATGTACCAGGCAGCGCATGGGCCAACGCATGGTTGCACGCGCTGGGACAGGAATTGCCTGAAGAAGTGATCGTACTACCAGAAAGCGGACCGAAGAGCACCCATCGTAGCCGTGCTGTGAAGCCCGTGCAATGGATCGAGGAGGATGTGTTGGAAGTGTTCCCCAATCCAGCGCGTAATACCGCGTTCGTGGTGTTCGACTTCGGCACACGGGATGCGCAAACGCAATTGCGCTTGCTCGACCTGAATGGCCGTTTGCTGGATAGCCAGATCATTGGTAGCGCACAAGGCATTGCCACTGTGCCACTAGAGGGCTTGAGCGCCGGACTCTACATTCTTGAAGTGCTGCGACCCGAACAGCCGAACAAACAAGCCCGGCTTATCGTGCAATAGCCGACTATGCGACTGCTGTTGATCCTTCTCATGCTGTCTGTTGGATCCTTGGCGAATTGCCAGGGGTTCAACCGGCGGTATGATGCATTTGGACTAGGCACGGCCCAAGGAGGTTGGAACATTGAGCATCGCGGTCAAGGCTATGCCGCTATATCTGGCTCAAGTGATGTGGACAGCATTGGACCGGACTTATGGCTCACACATGGCTCTGTACTCATCACATTCCTCGATGACCAAGGGAACTTTGTGAGTGAACATCGCAGCTACCGTCCTTACCATTCTGCTTTCGCTGGCTGGTCCAACTGCTGCGACACGATCCCCGGTGGGGGCTACGTGGTGGGCGGTGCCAGCGAGGACACCACAGGTTTCGATGAGGTGTACCTGATGCGCTTCGATGCCAACGGCGATACGCTGTGGACCAAGGTCTTTGGGGATCCCAATGGGAACCAATTCTGGATCGGCCAGCAAGTGAAGCGCACTGCTGATGGTGGCTTCGTGATCGTGGGCTTTACAGAGCAAGGGAATTGGGACGGATTCGCGATTAAGACCGATAGCGATGGAAATGAGCAATGGAGGAGCACGTATTATTGGAGTTCTGCGTTCTCTGATGGCCTCGCCTCGGTGGCTCTTGGTGCTCAAGGCGATCTATTCATGAGCGGCTCCAGATTCCTCGCCGACGGAACAGGCGATAATTGGCTGCAACGAACCGACTCCGCCGGAACGCTTCGGTGGCGTGTGAGCTGGGGAGGGGCTTACTCCGAAGGTTCATGCAATGTCTCAGTGGGCAGTGATGGCAACGTCTTCGCGTTCAGCGGTCGCGGATATACGCCATCCTATACCGCAATGCGCGCCTATTTGGCGAAGATCGATTCCGCCGATGGCGCTATCATTTGGGAGAAGGATTATAGCCCATCGAAGCCGTTCACACAATTCGCGACCGGTAGAGAGACCTCGTCCGGTGATATCATCGCAGCAGGGATCACCTATGAGCAGCCAGGCCCGAGCATTGGCAAAGGATTGATGGCATTGACCAGTTCGACGGGTGATAGCCTATGGTTGTACAAGTATTTCTATCAGGACAGTATACTGGTCGATGGGACTGGCCGCTTCCATGATGTGCTGCCCACGGCCGATGGCGGCTTCATCGCGGCGGGCGCCACATACTTCAGCGCCAGCGGCAACAACCCTGCGGGCATTTCGCAAGACACCTGGGTAGTGAAAGTGGATGGCAACGGCTGCATCATACCCGGCTGCAACAACGTGGGCATCACCGAGCAGGCCACCAATTTGTTGGATGCGTTCAGCATTTATCCCAACCCGGCGCATGGTTCGGCCACGGTGCAACTCTCGCTTCCGCAGAGCGTGGCGGGCGCGTTGGAGCTAATGCTTGTTGCAATGGATGGGCGCGTGGTACAACGCGAGCGCTTGGCCGGCAACGGTGCGCATGTGTTGGATCTATCGCAACTCGGCGCTGGCGTTTACTACGCACACATTGCGCAAGGCGGCAAGTGGCTAACGGGTGGTAAGTTGGTGGTGGAATGAGGGGATAGCGAGTAGCTCATGCCCAAGAGGGCAGGATCCACGAAGACGAGAAAGCCTGCACGGGCATAGAACGAGCAGAAGTCTCGCACCACACGTACGAATGAAGAGGCTCTGTGGCCGGAGGAACCTCTGACGGCTGCAAGCAATATCACCAAGCTTGCCGCGTTCGTTCCAGCAAAACGAATGGCAATGGATGTGCTGTACCGAAGTAAGCTTCGCACATTGATCCTCTTGCTGTTGTGTCTGGAGCTTGTGATATTTCTCTGGGCGCTTGGAACGACCGAACCCGAATTTGTTTGCGATAAGTGTGCGCGGAATTCAGGCCGCGTTTCATCGATCATCAACCTCGGCACACTGCTCTTGATCGGCTACTACGGTTTCGGGAAGATCTATGACGACGAAGCGAAGAAGCACGCCTTACGCGCGCTGATCACGATGTTCACCGTGAACCATGTTGTTCACTTGGCATTCGTTCTCTGGAATTTCGATCATCACCACATGGTCTTCAGCGTGGCTGAGAATGTGCATGGCGCTCTGACCTTTGCTTGCCTACTGACGGTTCCGGTAGTGATATGGTTCATCAACAGTTCCAAGCCTTGGTGGAACGTTCTCTTGGTGATCCATCTCTTCAACGTGGGTTATTTCATCATGAAGACGTTCGATTCAAAGATCAAACCAGAGCATCCGGCTTATCACAACCAACTCGGCATCGCTGTCACCGGTGCGGCACTCATTTATGTGCTGTTCCGAACAGTGCGGGAGTACGCGTTCATTTTGAAGGCGGCGGCATGAGGCCGGGGACCCTTGGTTCATCGAAGATCCGGAGGGAACGGGATGTCCGCAGGCTACTCGCAAGACAGTTGGGTGGTAATTGTGGATGGCAATGGTTGCATCGTACCGGGCTGCAACACGGTAGGCATCACAGAGCAGGCCACCAACTTGTTGGATGCGTTCAGCATCTTCCCCAACCCCGCGCACGGTTCGGCAACGGTGCAGTTGTCGCTACCACCAAGTGTGAGCGGTGCGTTGGAGCTTACGCTTGTTGCAATGGATGGGCGCGTGTTCGCGCGCGAGCGCTTGCCTAATGGCAGCGGCTCTTTCCCCCTCTCTCTCTCTCTCTCACTTGGGCCCCGGCCTGTACTACGCGCACATCGCGCAAGGCGGCAAGTGGTTAACGGGTTGTAAGCTCGTGGTGGAGTAGTACGTGCATCCGCCTCCACGATCACGGCCGTTTCATGAGAGTGCCGATCCGGAAAAAGTAGGCAAGCTTTGTTTCGCGGTCGAACGATCCGTCCTGTTGGTCGCATGGTTGATCCGAACAGGTCGAAGCCTACTGCCTCATGTAGCACGGTCGACTACATTCACGTCGCTTATTCATCCCATGCAAACAGCGCGTTCGATCACCGGATTTTTGATCACCCTTGCGATCCCTGCCCACGCCCAGATCACCGTGGATCCGATGAACCCCGTTTCGATCTGCGGAAGCCCGACGCTATCGGTCGATATCACCGTATCGAGCGCGATCAACGCAGGCAATTTGTTCACGGTTGAACTCTCCGATGCTGCGGGCTCCTTCGCTTCACCCACGGTCATTGGCAGTTTGAGCGGGACGGGATCGGGTACTATTTCCTGCGCATTCCCAGCAGGGATCGTCGGTGGTTCGGGGATCGCGATCCGCGTGCTCGCTTCCGATCCTCCGGAGATCGGAGCGCCTTATCCGTTGCCGATCACCACGGTGATCCCGCCGAATGCCGGGCTGAACGCCGTGCTGACCGTCTGCTCCAACGGTCCGTTAGTGAACCTGTTCATGGGTTTGTCGGGGAGTCCGCAGGCTGGTGGGGCATGGACATCGCCGACCGGTGCGGCGGTCTCGAACTTCTTCAACCCCGCCACGGACACTCCGGGTTGTTACACCTACACGGTGGTCGGTGATCCGCCCTGTGCGAACGAGTCGGCTGTGGTGTGCATCACCGTGAACCAAGCGCCGAACGCCGGTGCGAACGGATCGATCACGGTTTGTTCAACCGATGCTCCTTTCCTTTTGTTCGACCAACTAGCAGGCAGCCCAAGCATGGGTGGCACGTGGACATTCGGTGGTGGTCCGTTCAATGGGGCGTTCGTGCCGGGTGTGTCGTCGCCCGGGTGCTACACCTATGCGGTGTTGGGTTCAGCCCCTTGTGCCAATGCTACCGCTACGGTCTGTGTGGTTGTCCATCAGCCTCCGAATGCCGGCACAGGCGCGAGCGTGACCGTATGTTCAAATGACCCACCCTTCAGCATGTTCGCCCTTCTGGGTGGTTCACCGCAAGGGGGCGGGGCGTGGCTCGGGCCAAGTCCAACCGTCGCCGGGATGTTCAACCCGATGACCATGGCCCCAGGGATATACACCTATAACGTCACGGGCATTCCTCCGTGCGCGAATGCCGTTTCCGCGGTTACTATCACGGCGTACAATCCGCCGAACGCGGGTGTGAATAGCACATTGGACGTATGCGCCAACAGCACACCGGTCAACTTGTTCGCAGCACTAGGCGGCAGTCCGAATGCAGGCGGTGCATGGACCGGACCGAGCCCGGTGATCGGTGGGAACTACGATCCTGCAACGATGGACCCCGGTGTGTACACCTACACCGTGGTTGGCACAGGACCGTGCACTGATGCGACTTCCACGGTCACCGTCACCGAGGTCAACCCGCCCAACGCAGGAAGCAGCGGGATCGTGAACTGGTGCCAGAGTTTCGGTGCGTTGGATCTCTTCGCGCAGTTGGGCGGCACGCCGGATGTTGGTGGAATTTGGACTGATGACAATGCCACCGGGCAGCTTGTCGCCGGGGTATTCAACGCTTCGAGCGTCATACCCGGGTCCTACGGGTTCACGTACATGGTGAACTCCGTGGCATGCGGACCCGCAACCGCGACGCTCTTGGTGATCGTCGGGCCTTGCTTGATCCCACCTAGGGAGATCTTTCCGACGGAATAGGTCAGGAAAGGGTTCAGGTCGATCCTGATCCATTTGCGGGTTGATCGGATCCCCGATCGTTGGTGCAATTGCTGCGACCCCTCCGGGGTCGATCGATCCATTGGCGCATTGCATGCTACAAGCTGTGACCCCTTCGGGGTCTGCGAACTGCGGGTTCACCTATATCGTGAACGCTGTGGCATGTGGACCTGCACGCGCGACGCTCACCGTGGTTGTCGGGCCTTGCTTGATCCCACCTGGGGAGATCTTTCCGACGGAATAGGTCAGGAAAGGGTTCAGGTCGATCCTGATCCATTTGCGGGTTGATCGGATCCCCGATCCTTGGTGCAATTGCTGCGACCCCTCCGGGGTCGCTCCATCCATTGGCGCATTGCATGCTACAAGCTGTGACCCCTTCGGGGTCGGCGAACGACGTTTTCCAGGTTAACCGTTATCGCATCGCCATGTTCCGCATCCGTTGGAGTGCTCTCTGCGATCGTGGGGCGTTGCTTGCTGGCTCCCGGGGAGATCTTTCCGACTGAGTAGGTCGGCCGAAGCGTTGCCGGTCGTCCCGATATCCGTGTTGGATCGAGTAGAAGGTTCGCGTACTTCATGAGGCCTCCGCGTGTGCCCTAGCAAGGTTCAGATCCGTGCAAGTGCCTGTTCCAGATCCGTGATCAACATCTGCGGGTCCTCCAAGCCCACATACAGCCGGATCATGTTGAAGGGCAGGTCCGCATAGTAGCCGCTCGGTCCTTGCAGCGCGCAGATCGGCCATTGCAAACTTTCATAGCCGCCCCAGCTCACCGCGATCAGAAAGGTCCTCAGGTTGTCGCAGAAGCGTTCCACCGCTGCTACATCGGGTGCATCCAACTCGATGCTCATCAATCCGGCAACACGCCGCATCTGCTTCTTCGCGAGTGCATGGTGCGGATGACTATCGAGCCCCGGCCAATGCACGCGCTTCACCTTCGGATGCGCTTCGAGGAAACGCGCCACCTTCTCCGCATTGTCCGCGCTGCGGTCCATGCGCAGCGGAAGTGTTCTCAAGCCGCGCATCAGCAACCACGTATCGTGCGGCGAAGGGCACGCGCCGAGCGTCATGAACTCCTTTGCCATCACTTGTCGCATGTGCGCGTGCGTTCCGGCAAGCACCCCGGCCACCACATCGCTGTGGCCGTTCAGGTACTTCGTCGCACTGTGCGCCACCATGTCCACGCCGAGGTCGATGGGGTTCTGGAAGAGCGGACTGTTGAAGCTGTTATCGCAGAGCGTGAGGATGCCGTGCCCTTTGGCGATCGCCGCCACCGCAGCGATGTCCTGCAACTCGAAGGTGAGCGAGTTCGGGCTTTCGAGGATGAAGAAGGTCGTGTTCGGTCGGATCGCCTTGCGGTAGTTCTCCGCGTCGGTGCCGTCCACGAACGTGTGCTCCACGCCGAAGCGAGACAGCAATTCGATGAGCAACTTCTTCGTCCAACTATACGGCTTGTGGACGCAGACGATGTGATCCCCCGCTTTCGTGAACGCGATCACCGCTGCCGCGATGGCCGCACTGCCGCTGCTGAAGACCAACGCGTCCTCCGCATGTTCCAGCGCCGCGACCTTCTTCCGCAGGATCGCCACGGTGGGGTTGAAGCCGCGGGTGTACAGCGGCCGGTCGAATTCCTTTCCCACCACCGCGCGCATGGCCGCGACCGTGGGGTATGTGAAGTTGCCGCTCTGCACGATGGGCGGCACCACGGCATCGTAGCCGCGTTCACGCTCCTCGCCGAGGTGGGTGAGGATGTGGGAGAGGTCGTGATCGCTCATCAGGTCGGACATTCGGTTCGCGCCAAACTTACCGCGCTACTACACGGAAGCAATGGTCTTGAATCGAAGGTCCGGAATGGGATCGATGCCTTGCGCCTTCAGCAAGTCGCCCGCCACATCACACGCGATGCGTATGGTCTCAGCCAAGGTGCGGCCTTGAACGACCAAGCCTTGGATCCGGTCGGAAGTTGCCAAGAAGACACCTTCCGGCAGTCGAACGATCTGGATCACGATCTCATCCTCCATTCCTTGTGAAAGTCCGATCACCGATCGATCACGAACCGCGTCCAACCCTCGGCACGATCGCCGATCAACCGTGCCACGTAGCTCCCTTCGGACAGGAAGGAAAGGTCCATGCTCTTTGTGTTGTTCACGCTGTTCAGACTGCTGGAGTACACCACGCGGCCCATCGCATCGATCACATTCAAGCGTGCATTGTTCAAGCGAACATCGGCCCAGCGCACGTTGATCAAGCCACTTCCGGGTGAGGGCGCCACGAACAATCCGTTGCCTAGGGTGGTCTCCGCGAGACCGGTTGTCAACGCCACCGTGGACACGGTGATATTCGTGAGTACCGGTTCGTTGTAATCAAAGTAGATGTCGGCGCGGTTGATGAGCTGTTCGCCGAGCATCAAACTGGTCTTCGGTGCCATGCGGTAGTGGAAGCTGCCTTGGCTACCCAGTGCATCGCTGTCCTCGGTGGGGAGCATGATGTTCGCGAAGGTCCATATCGCCACTTCGTTACTGACGGTCAACGTGTACGGATGCGTCGCACCGATCATCTCGAAGGTGCTCAGGTCCCAATCGGCATCGAGGCTGTCCTTGATCACGATGTTCACAGCGGGCGCGTTGCCCGTGTTCTGGAAGCGCACGGTGAATTCCAGCTTCTTCTGGTCCACGACATCCTGTGGGGTGATGAATTCCTCGCTCACGGCCTTGTCGTTCGGGTCGAATGAAGTGGACGCGTGTCCATGCACATCATCCGTGTTGTTCACCATGTTGATGTCGTTCTCTGTGGTGGTGAGCACGACGTAGTCCAGCACCGATTGGTTCGGCGTGGTCGCTGGATCGGTGTACACTGTGACCGTGATACTACCACTGGTTCCGGGGGTCATCACCGGCAAGGCCCAGATGATCGTCTGGCCGTTCACGCTGGTGGCCGTGGTGGTGGCCGAAACGTAGGAGAGGACCGGATCGAGCGTGAGCGCGATGGTGGGTGTGATGTCCTCGGTGCCGATGTTGGAATAACCGATGTGCAAGGTGGTGTTGTTCCCGATCCACGGATTCCATCCCCAGAGGCTCACGGCACCATCGTAAATACCCGGTATGCCTTGGAAGCCGAAGTCCATACCGGTGATCTGATCACCGAGTGCAGCGATGGTGAAGGACTGCGATGCTGGAACCGTGGTGTGGTAAAGAGGCGGGGTCGGCACAGTGATGGTGTGACTGCCCATGTCCGTGCAGAGCGAATACGGATCGCTGCCTGAATACACGTAGTGATCGCCGGGTTGTACCAACATCACCACGGGAACATGCGCTTCACCCGGCTCGCGAGCGCCGTTGTTGTTGTTGTCGAAATAGGTGGCACCGGTGGCGGTACCCGCGCACTCGCTCAATTCCCAATAGAAGGGAATACTGCTGAAGGTGTTGGTCCAGACGATGTAGTAGTCCTGGCCCGCCGTGACATTCACCTGCAAGTAGGAAGCGAACGCGTTGTTCGGGCAGGATTGCCCAGCCTGTCCCATGTCATCGTTGTTGCCGATGCAGACCAGCGCATCACAGTTCCCACTGAAGACCTTCAAGTAGGTATCGAAACTCAAACCATTGTTCAGCGGATGACAGCTGGTGATCTTGATCGTGCCCGAGAAGGTGGCCGTGTAGCGATACCAATCTCCGTTGGTGCCGCCGCCGCAGCTCGGACCCGCATACCCCGTCATGGGGCCATCGGCATTGTACACACCGCTGACGACCTGCAAGGCCGTGGTGCATGTATCGCCCTGGGCCATGCTTGCGCTGGCGAGAAGGGCGATCAAGAAGAGGGAGAAGAATGAACGGAGAACGTACTGTTGGCGCATGGGTCGAATGGATTAGTACCGAAAGGTAGGTGCCCGTACCGAACGACCTAAGGCTCCCGCTGGAAGAATACGAACCCGTTCCTGTTGCCGATCCCTGTGAAGGATCCCAAGGCACGGACCTCATCAGCATCCGTGATCTTGCAGCTCAAGTACACCGGCCGATCGATCGCGCCATTCATGAGGACATCCTCGGAAGGCGTTGCTTCCATCACGCGCCCATAGAACTCCGGCACGTAGCTCTTGTAGCCTTTCGTCATCACCCAGCAGCGTTCACCGGCCTTGCTCTCGAAGAACTCCACGGCTGCACGTTGCGAATACGCTTCGATGTTGTTGATGAAGAAGAACAGTGTGCTCGTCACGAACAAGGCGGATCCTGCAAAGACCGTGATCAAGCTCGCGCGGAAGGATCTCCGCTCGTAGAGGACGTGACCGATCCCGAACACCGCGAGCAACAGGATACCCGGGATCACCTCCAGCCCTGACCAATTCACGTTCGCATCCAGGTTGGCCAACGCGAACGGATCCTGCGCGAAGAGCGGCTTGATCGCTTCGATGTGGTTCCCCGCGATCGGCAAGGCGATCGTCGCGATGACGAAGACCATGCCCACGGGACCGATCGTGTAACGCACCCAGCCGAAGCCGTTGCGTTCGCGCCAGATGCGCTCCAATTGCAACGCGGCGAGGTAGGTGAGCGGGAAGTAGCACAAGCTGCTGTAGTGGACGATCTTGGTCTTCACGATGCTGAAAAGGATCAGCACCACCCAGAACAGGATCACCATCCAGCGCCGGTGATCGTTCTCCGTGGCATCGTTCGTTCGTGTGGACTTGAAGAACTCCCGAAGCGCGAAGAGCGAAGCGGGGAAGCACCCGATCAGTAGCACCACGAAATGGTAGCCGAAGAAGCCGCCGTGGCCGGCATCCTCGGTGGTGAGCATGGCAACCTGTCGCTGGAAAAAGGCCGACATGAACTCCGGGCCGTTGCGGGCCAGGTCCACCAGCGCCCAGGACCCGACCGTGATCAGGGTTCCGAACGCGATGATCCCCAGCCGTTGCCAACGCATGAAGGGCTTGAATCGCCCCACTATCCAGTACACGCCCATTACCAACCCCGGAATGAGTATGCCGACCGGTCCTTTCGTCAGCACCGCCAACCCGAGGAAGATCCCGGCAAGCCACGCGTGTACATCGCGTCGCGCGTTGATCGTTCCTACTTGTCGCTTCGGATCGCGGTGCACCAAGGTGATGATCGCATGCAGCCCGAGGAAGATGAAGAGGTTGAACCACGGATCGATGATGCCGCTGCGGAAGTAGAGGTGGGGTAGGATGGAGCCGATGTACGCCAATGACCAGAGCATGCCGAACATCCGTCCACGCAATTGTTCGCCGATGCGGAACAGCACGAGCAGGGTGAGTATTCCGCAGATCGCGTTGGGGAATCGCGCCGCGAATTCACCCACACCGAACACGGTCATGCACGCGGCTTGCATCCACATGAACAGCGGCGGCTTCTCGTGGAAGGGTTCGAAACCCATTTGCGGTTGCGACCAATCGCCGCTCACCACCATCTCACGCGAGATCTCCGCGAAGTTGATCTCGTCCCAATCGAACAAGTGGACCGCACCGAGGCCGGGGACGAACAACAGCGCGGCTGCTAGTGCGATGTACAGTTGGATGCGACCGCGTGTTGGCATGGCCGTGGATCAGCTGGAGATCGTGCGGTCACCCAGGAGCTTCCACGACATGATCCCGGTGCGCGCCAGGAAGTAGCGCCAGCTCGTGCGCACCACACCGAGGCCGTAGGTCATGCTGCGGCTGAAGTTGATGCTGCTCGCCTCCTCGAAGTATTTCGTGGGACAAGTGATCTCGGCGATCTCGAACTTCTTCCAGAAGATCTGCGCGATCATCTGGTTGTCGAACACGAAATCATCGGAGCATTGGTGGTACGGACACGCATCCAGCACCTTACGGTGAAAGGCGCGGTACCCGGTGTGGTACTCGCTCAACTTCTCGTTCATCAGGATGTTCTGCCCGAGCGTGAGCATGCGATTGAAGATGTACTTGTACATCGGCATGCCGCCCTTCAACGCACCGCCACCGAGGATCCGTGATCCGAAGACGACCGGGTACACATCGTTGCCGATCAACGTGATCATGCTCATCATCAGTTTCGGCGTGTACTGGTAATCCGGGTGAAGCATCACCACGATGTCCGCGCCGAGTTCCTTCGCCTTGTCGTAGCAGCTCTTCTGGTTGCCGCCGTAGCCCGTGTTCTTCTGGTGCTCCACAATGTGTTTCAGCCCCATCTCCCGCGCAACCTGCACGGTGTTGTCCGGGCTCTTGTCGTCCACCAGCACCACTTCATCCACCACATCGAAAGGGATCTCGTCATAGGTCTTTTTCAATGTGAGCGCTGCGCGATATGCCGGAAGCACCACCACTACTTTCTGTCCCAAGTACATGGCGCGAAGTTCGGGCACGCGTTCCTTTCGCCAATGGAGCAGGATCGAGTGAATGAATTGCCGTCCGTGGGATCAGGAGCGTGACACTCGAATGAGGTCGAGGCTGACTACTTATCGACAGGGATCGAGAACGAATGCATTTCACCGCAGAGGCGCAAAGACGCTGAGGGCGCAGAATAGCCGCTGTTAGGGTCACGGCAGAGGCGCGGAGGATCCGCCTTGGCGGATCAATGCGCAAAGTAGCGTAACGCACAAATGGACATTTCGTTGACGATCACTTGCCCCTGGGTACTGCCTATTGCCTACTGCCTACTGCCAACTGCCTACTGCCTACTGCCTACTTCACTTCACCCCCGCACCCGCTCCGCCACGCTCACGAGGTACACGCCGCCGAGCACCAACCCGATCATCATCATTTGCTGCCAACCCACGGTCTCGCCATCCATCAATCCCCACCCGATCGCCACCACGGGCATCAAGTAGGTCACGGTGGAAGCATTCAGCGCCGACGTGCGCTGGAGGAGCACGTTCCACAGCACCAACGCGAGCGCGGAACTGAACACGGCCAACACCGCCACGTGACCGAGCGCGCTCCACGCGTGCGGATCGGTACGCAGTGTTTCCGGCAATCCGCTTCCAAGGCCAAGCCGATGCTCACCGGCCCCACCCACGTAAGCGCCAGCGCGGATGTGGCCCTGGGCGGTAACATGTACAGGTACTTCTTCACGATGTTTCCGCTGAAGCCGTAGCAGAGTGTTCCAATGATCGGCAGCACCGCATACGCCGACCATGACGGCAAACCATCCTTGCTGTTGAAGGCGATCAGGCCCGCTGCGCCGATCAGGCCGAGGATGATCCCGATCAAATGCACCCCACGCGCCCGGGTACCGAAGAACAGCAGGCCCGTGAGCAGGGTCATCAGCGGTGTGAGGCCGTTCAGCATGCCGCTCAAGGCGCTATCGATCCGCGTTTGCGCGGTGGCGTAGAGAAAGGCCGGCACGCCGTTGCCGAGCATGCCGGTCCCCAGCAAGGGCAGCCAGTGCTTCGGGAACAGCCGGATGTGGCGGAGAAGGATCGGGGAAAGGGCCAACCACGCGATGGACAGCCGCGCCGTGGCCACTTGCCATGAGGTGAGCACAGGGACACCCTCATGGAACAGTCCGCGCTTCATCAGGATAAAGGAACTGCCCCAGATCAGCGCGAGGATGGCGAGGATCAGCCAGATCCCCCCGGGTCGTTGCTCACGGTCCATTTCGATCTCGATGCGGGCTGAACGGTTCGCTTGGTATCGCTCCGTTGGCCTGAAGGGCGCCAAAACTATCCGTTACCCTTCGTGCCGGTTACATTTGTAACGAATTCAACCGCTCGTGCGTCCCATGAGCACAATACCAAGGACCATGACCCCGCGCCTTCTCCTACCGCTCGTCACCCTCTCCCTTCTCTTCGCTTGCGGCACCAATGCCCCGGAGCAAGTGGCATCTGAGGTTGGCGTGGACCGCGTGGTGAAGGAGGTGATCATTTCCAGTGGTACCCCGGTGACCATGGCCGACCTGAGCATCGAGGGCATGGGTTGCGAGATGATGTGCGGCGGTTCCATCAAGAAGGCACTCGCGGCATTGGGTGTCGAAGGCACGGAGATCAAGATGAATGAGGCCGAAGGCCCCGACCACGCGATCGTGACCTATGATGACAAGAAGATCACCGATGCGCAGATGATCGAAGCGGTGCAAAAGCTGCACGACGGACAATACAAGGTCGTTGCGGTGTCCATCACGAAAGAGGTGATCGGAAAGTCCGCCTCCAAAGGGCAGGACAAGACTGCGGAAGTGGACGGCGAAGTGAGCGTGCTCTCACCGCGTGAAGTGGTGCTGCCCAGCATCCTCATGCTCCTGAGCCGCATCCTGCGGAACTGAACGCTCGACCTTCGGAAAGGGGATGGATCCAAGGATCCATCCCCTTTCTGTTTTCTGTGCGATCCGTGGAATTGCCTCATGCTAGTTTCGCGGCCCGTGAACGCACCTGCATCGAAGTCCATGAGGCCCGTGATCATTTGGCTGATCACCGGCTGTGTGATGATCGCATGCATGGTGGTGATCGGCGGCATCACGCGGCTCACCGAAAGTGGCTTGAGCATCACGGAATGGAAGCCGATCTCCGGTGCGATCCCACCCATGAACGATGCCGCTTGGCAAGCGGAGTTCGAGGCCTACAAACGCATTCCGGAGTACAGCTTGATGAACGCCGACATGGACCTGCCGGGCTTCAAGCGGATCTACTTCTGGGAGTATCTGCACCGCAATTGGGGCCGACTGATGGGATTGGTGTTCGCCATCCCCTTTGTTGTCTTCTGGCGGCAAGGCCGCTTGAAAGGCTGGCTGATGAAGCGCACATTGTGGATCCTCTTGGGCGGTGCGGTTGTGGCCAGCTTGGGCTGGTTCATGGTGAAGAGCGGGCTGGTGGATCAGAAGGACTCCAACGGCCAACTGCTGGTGGATGTGAGCCATTTCCGACTGGCGATCCACTTGGTCGCGGCCTTGTTCGTTCTTGCGTTGGCGCTGTGGACGGTGTTCGACCTGCGAGATGCGCGGCGTGCATTCGTATCGAACGGAAGTGCGCCTGGCAAGTGGCTTCGTGTAGCGTTGGTGCTTCTCGCGCTGCAAGTGATCTGGGGTGCATTCACGGCTGGGCTGAACGCCGGAAGCATCTACAACTCGTGGCCGCTGATGAACGGCGCGTTCATGCCGGAGAATGCCACGGCGTTCGGTTCTTTCTGGAAGGACTTCGCTGATCACAAGGACGGTGTGCAATTCGTGCATCGCAATCTGGCGTGGTTGGTGGCGGCGGTGATCGTCGGTGTTGCGATCCACTACCGGCGCCATGCGCAAATGCGCAACGTTTGGCTGTGGTTGGTGGCCACCGTGTGCGTTCAATTCGCCTTGGGCGTGTTCGCGCTGCTTACGTCCGTACGCATCGAACTGGGCGTGTTGCACCAGCTCGGCGCGGTCGTCCTGCTTGCGGTCCTGGTCAAGGCATTGCACGCGACAGGTCGGAGGACCCCTGCCACTTCAGCGTAGCGGCGAAGTGCCGCATGTCCTGCCGCAATCGTTCGGTCACAGGAGCCAATGAATCCGCGTTCGGTCGCGTGTCGAAGTAGAGCGAGGCGTAAAGGAAATTGTCCGTGCTATCGGTCAGGTACATCACGAAGGGACTTGCCACATTACCCTCCACATCGAAGAGCGTCCCGAAGACCCGCGTGCTATCGTGCAACACGCGTTCGCTGTTGATCCGCGCCGCCATCGATTCGTGCTTCCGCTTGAAGTCGTGTGCTTCCTCGATCAATTCCGCCAAGCGTCCGTTGATCGGTGTCCAGGTGAAATGCACGGTGGCGCGTTGGTGCGCGAAACGCAGGTCGAACCAGCGTCCGCCTTCGCTGGCCGTGCGTTCCACCATGCGTCCGTACACGGGGATCTCCACGGTGAACGGTGCAGCGGACCACTGAACGTAGGTCCGTTCCGGAAGGTCGATCCTTGGCCACCCTTTCGGTTTGGGAACCACATCATCACCACACGCCGTGAGCAGGAGTAGAAGAAGGACCCAACTATTTCGCTTCATCGCGCATGTTGAGTTTCACACGGCGCACCCGCTTGTTGTCAGACGCTTCCACGGTGAAGGAGAAGTTCCGTAGGTCCACACGCTCACCCTTCTTCGGTATGCGCCCTGTGAGTTCGAGAATGAACCCGCCCAGTGTTCCGCTGTCGCCCTTGTTCTCTTCGAAGAGTTCACCATCGATGCCGAGCACACGGTACACATCGGAGAGCGATGCGCGTCCCTCGAAGACCCACGTGTGGTCATCGAGCTTGCTGTAGATCAGGTCCTCCTCATCGAATTCGTCCGTGATCTCCCCGACGATCTCCTCGATCACATCCTCCAGCGTGATGATGCCACTGGTACCGCCATGTTCATCCACCACCACGGCCAGGTGTACTTTCTCCGCTTGGAATTCCTTCAACAGGTCGTCCAGCTTCTTCGCTTCCGGAACGAAGTAGGGTGCGCGCAGCAGCGTGTGCCAATCCAGGTCCGTCTTGCTGATGTGCGGCAGCACGTCCTTGATGTAGAGCATGCCCACCACACGGTCCATGGTCTCTTCATACACGGGAACGCGGGAGAACCCGCTCTCCACGATCGCCGTGAGCAATTGCGGGAACGTGAGGTCGCGGTCGAAGGCCACCATCTCCGTGCGTGGCCGCATCACTTGCTTCACCTCGTAGTTCCCGAACTTCACAATGCCGCGCAGGATCCGCTGTTCCTCCGCCGTGGTGCTCGCGTCCTTCGTCAGGTCCAGCGCGTGCCCCAACGCATCCATGGAGAAATTCGATTGGCGCTTCTTGAACCGCTTTTCGATGAAGGTGGTGCTGCCCACGAGCGTTTCACTCACAGGTTTGAAGAGCCACCGCATGATCAGCAGCGGCCGTGACATCACCTGCGCCACCTTCATGGGATTGTTCGTGGCGTACACCTTCGGCAACACCTCCCCGACAAGCAGGATGATGAAGGTGACCACGAGCACCTGGATGATGAAGACCAGATATTCGGGCATCCGCTCCACCTCCAACAGCGACGATACCGCCACCGTGCTCAGGACCACCACGCCGATGTTCATGAAGTTGTTCGCGATCAGGATCGTCGCAAGCAATCGCCGCGGCTTCGAAAGGAGTTCCATCACGCGTTGTCCCCAGGATCCGCCGCGCTCCTTCAGGTCGCGGAGTTGCGTGGGCGTCAAGGAGAAGAGCGCCACTTCGCTTGCGCTGGTCGCAGCGCTTACCACCAACAGCACCGCGATCACCAACAACAGGAGGACCGATGTGGCATCCGGTGAACGCCAGTACAGCGCGATGAACAACGGGTGGAAGGAGAGGGGCCCCAAGTGGGTGAACTAGTGGTACAAGGATGGAGTGGAACTAGAACGGCAGGTCGTCCACTTCCTCATCACGCATCTCTACCGGTTGATCGCTGGAACTCGTGGACGCACTCGTTGGTTGCTGCGCGTTGCCCTGCGTTTGTTCGCGTCGGTCCAGCATCTTCATCTCATCAGCGATGATCTCCACGCTTTTGCGATCGTGACCATCCTTATCCTGCCATTTGCGCGTACGCAACTTGCCTTCCACGTACACCTTGCTGCCCTTCCGGAGATACTTCTCACTGATCTCCGCGAGTTGGCGCCACACCACCACATCGTGCCACTCCGTCTGCTCACGACGGTCGCCGGTTTGGCGGTCCTTGAAATACTCGGTCGTCGCGATGCGCAGGTTCGCCACGGCCGTTCCATTCTGTAGATGACGCACTTCGGGATCGGCGCCGAGATTGCCGACCAATATCACTTTGTTCACTCCGGACATTTCGTTGGGGATAGGGCCGGTGAAGATACGCGTTGCGGGAAAGAGGGATTTTCGCTCAAAGGATCGCATTGGAGGAAGAAGGTCTCACGCGGAGGCGCGGGGGACGCGGAGTTCAGGTACTCCGAATTCCGGATCGGGCTTCTCCACTTTCTCTGGCCTGTCATTGCTAGGCAAGGTTTGAAATGCTCCTTGCGTGCTTGCCCCCCTCCGCGTTCCCCGCGCCTCCGCGTGAGACTCTTGTGGCTTGCTTGCTCTAACCTCCCACTACCCCACCTCCTCAAAGTACCGCTCCACCAACCGCGGCAACGCCCGTTCTCCCACCTCAGCCTCCATCACCTTCTCCCAATCCTCCGGCAGCTTCGCCTTCGCCGGTATCTCCACCCGCCAGAAAACCGCTTGGATCACCTGATGACTGAGCACATGCTTCACCGGCCCGTGCTCGCCTACCACGCGCCATCCTGCACCGAACTCCCGCACCAGATCCGAAGTGAATTGCCGCTTGGTCCTGCCGTTGTCGCTTTCGATCAAAGGCAACTCATACAGTCCTTGCCAGATGTCCTTCGCCGTTCGCTTCCGCAGGTACAGCCCGCCCTTGGTGTTCACATGCAGGTAGTTGAAGTGCCGCGTTCGGGTCTTGGCCCTGCCCGCCTTCACTGGAAGATCGGAGATCAGATCCGACTTCAGCGCGACGCATTTGCGCGCGATCGGGCAATCCCCGCACAGCGGCTTCTTCGGCGTGCAGATCGTCGCACCCAGTTCCATCACCGCTTGGTTGTGGTCACCTGGACTTCGCGGGTCCAGCAACTCCGCCGCCAGCTTCCTGAATTCCCTCCTACCCTCCGTGCTATCGATCGGCGTCCCGATCCCGAATGCCCGGGCAAGCACCCGATACACATTGCCATCCACCACCGGCTCCGGCAGCCCGAAGCAGATCGACCCGATCGCCGCCGCCGTGTATTCGCCGACTCCCTTCAGGGCCTTCAGTTCGGTATAGGTTGAAGGGAACCGTCCACCGTGGTCGTTCATCACCTGCCCGGCCGCCTGCCGAAGATTCCGGGCGCGGCTGTAGTAGCCCAAGCCCTGCCACTGCCGCAACACCTCATCCTCGCTCGCCGCCGCTAGGTCGCGCACCGTGGGGTAGCGTTCCATGAAGCGCTCCCAGTAGGCCAGTCCTTGATCCACACGCGTTTGCTGCAGGATCACCTCACTCAGCCAGATGGTGTACGGATCGGTGGTTTCACGCCACGGAAGGGGGCGCTTGTTCGCACGGTACCACGACAAAAGCCCCCTGCTGAACCATGAACGGCTTGACATACAGGCACAAAGATCGGTTGCGCGGTCCGCTCTTCCGGCTATATTTGCGGCCCCAAATCGATTCGGGTATGACGAAGGCGGAACTGGTAGGCATCATCGCGAAGAAGACCGGCATCGAGCGGACGGATGTATTGGCTACCGTGGAGGCGTTGATGGAGGAAGTGAAGTCGAGCCTGGTACAAGGAGAGGCGGTACACCTGCGCGGCTTCGGCAGTTTCGTGGTGAAGCACCGCGCCCAGAAGACCGGGCGACTCTTGGCGAAGAATACGACCATCATCATCCCAGCGCATGACATTCCGGCCTTCAAACCGGCCGATGTCTTCGTGGATCAGGTGAAGAACCGCACGAAGGGCGAAGGGAAATGATGGGATTGAAGAAGCCCCAGCTCTTTGTGCTGGCCGGGGCCGTGGTAGTGATCGTTCTTTTGGTATTGGCACCCCGGACACCTTCCGGGAAGAAGGAGGAGGCAGCGGCGGTCACGCCGTCCAAGGCGCGGATCATGGAAGCCGTGGCGCTGGTGCAAGGGCAGGATCCCATGCGCGGCATCATGATGCTCCGGGAGATCGTGAAGGAGGAACCGGACAATGCGGAAGCGCATTGGCAACTGGGCCTCTTCGCCGTGCAGAGCGGACAAATGGACAAGGCGCTGGAGCGCTTCAGGAAGGTGAGGGAGTTGGACGCGGCGGGTTTTCCCGACGTCTGGTTCTATCTGGGGCGCACCTATGAAAGCATGGACAGCACCGATCAAGCGATCGCCTGTCTATTGGAATACAGGAAAATGGTACAGGATACGGCCATCACCAAAGAGGTGGATCGGATCCTGAAGGAATTGAAGGACAAACAATAATCGAACACGGAACATGCCCTGCGGAAAGAAGCGGAAGCGCCACAAGATGGCCACTCACAAGCGCAAGAAGCGCTTGCGGAAGAACCGCCACAAGAAGAAGATCCGGTAGGAACCGGTAAAGGTTCCGGAGCCCGTGGGTGTTCGTACCCACGGGCATCACCGTTGCGCGCTTTACGTGTGCGACTTGCCGTATTCACCCATGAAGAACAACCTGTCCTGCACCTGCAGGATCTCCGCGTGAACGTCGATCTGGTCATCCGATCGGCGGGGGGCGAGGTCGCCCTTGCCTTGCTGAAGGACAAGGTCCTGAGCGAACTCCACCGCGAACGCACCGAACGCGGATTCGCCGTCGGCGATATCCACCTCGCCAAGGTGCGCAAGGTGGCGCCCGGCCTCAATGCCGCCTTCGTGGATGTGGGCCACGAGAAGGATGCCTTCCTGCACTACTTCGACCTCGGTCCGCAGTACCGCAACTCCTTCAAGTTCGCCAAGGGTGCCGTCAGCGGCAACGTGAAGACCAGCTTGCTGGAGGACTGGAAGCCCGACCCGGATATTCCCAAGGACGGCAAGCTCGCGGATATCGTCAGCGCCAGCCAGAGCATCCTGGTGCAGATCGCCAAAGAGCCCATCAGCACCAAGGGGCCGCGCCTCACGGCGGAGGTCACCCTTGCCGGGCGTTACATGGTGTTGGTCCCTTTCATCAACAAGGTCAGCATCAGCAGCCGCCTCACCGACGAGACCGAGCGTCGCCGCCTGAAGGATCTGATGCAGGCCATCCGCCCGAAGAACTTCGGCGTGATCATCCGCACCAACGCGGCGGACAAGAACTCCGAGGACCTCGAGGCCGACCTGAAGACCTTATTGCAGCGCTGGGACAGCATGTTCCACAACCTGCACAATGCCATCGCACCCAAGAAGGTGCTTGGCGAAGTGGACCGCACCAACGCCGTGTTGCGCGATGTGCTCAACAAGACCTTCACCGCGATCCATGTGGATGATGAACTCCTCGCCGAGGACATCCGCACCACGCTGGAGAAGATCGCCCCGGAGAAGGCCGGCATCGTCAAGCACTACAAAGGCAAGCTCGACATCTTCGACAACTTCGGGATCAACAAGCAGATCAAGCAGGCCTTCGGCAAGCAGGTCATGCTCAGCAGCGGTGCCTACCTGATCATCGAGAAGACCGAGGCCATGCACGTCATCGACGTGAACAGCGGCAGCCGCAAGGGCGGCAACCAGGCCCAGGAGAAGAACGCGCTCGACATCAACATCGAAGCCGCCCAGGAGATCGCACGCCTGCTCCGCCTCCGCGACATGGGCGGCATCATCTGCGTGGACTTCATCGACCTCTACGAACCCGAGAACCGCCGCACCCTCCACAAGGCCCTCAAGGATGCCATGGAGGACGACAAGGCCAAGCACAACGTGCTGCCGCCTTCACGCTTCGGCGTCATCGAGATGACACGCCAACGCGTGCGCCCCGAGACCGAGATCGACACCAGCGAAAGCTGCCCCACCTGCAAAGGCACGGGCGAAGTGCAGGCACCGGTGCTCCTCATCGACGAGATCGAGAACACCCTCAACTACCTGCACTCGGAGAAGGACATGAGCGGCCTCACGCTCTGCGTGCACCCCTTCATCCACGCCTACCTCACCAAGGGCCTCCTAAGCATCCAGCGCAAATGGTATTGGCGCTGGAAGAAGTGGGTGAAGGTGAAGCCCGAAGGCTCCCACCAATACCTCGCCTACAGCTTCCAGGACGGAAGCGGGAACGAGGTGCCGGTGTGAGTGTGGGTTGATATCCAATCACATTCAGTTTTCGCGCCAGGACGTTATTCGGTGTTTTCGTCAAGGAAGGCGATGAACGCTTTCGGAAGCTCATTGCCTAATTCAATTTCCGACAAGATGTTCCTGCCGGTCTCAGTGACCCGGACTACTTCGGCGCCTTTCTTCAGCTGTTCAACTATTCCCTCCTTCTTCAAATACACCATGAACTTCCGAGCGAATGGGACGTCCTTCATGGCCGACCCTTTTTGGGTTAGTCCCCTTTCCTGTCGGACGGCATTCTCGGTCAGCTTAAGTATAATCTTGTTTACGATGTCATACTTGGGATGATGCTTGTAGATCATTCGATTGGGCACATTGGGTCCAATAGCTCCCTTGTAAATAAGGTAACCGAGCGCTTCGGCTCCGCTGATACGTACCCTGCCAATGTAGCTTCCAGAGTCATCAACGAAAATTGAAATGTTCTTTTCAGGAATGCCCTTAAAGCTAGCCCCCGATAGTTCAGTGCCACAGAAATCAACGTCGATCAATACTGAGCCGTTGAATGAGGAGTCGCCCAGAGTTGCATTACTGAACGAACTGTTCTCGATCAGGCAGTTGTCAAAATGTGCGGAAGCAATGCGTGCAGATGTCCAATCAACTCTGCTAAAGCTGCTGTCGGCGAAATTCAGGCCTGTCGACTCTAAGGGCTCAGCGTCCGAAGAGAATTGTAGTTGCTCGTAGTTAACTCCGCTTAAATCCTTGCCACCTCTGGACAAAGCCAAGAGAACTTCGCTCCCCCGTCTATTCTCTTCAGCGAACGCACCTTTGAAGGCACTCCAGAGCAAGGAGAACATGACACCAATTCCAGACTCCTCCGTACGCTCATTCCATCGGTCAACAAGCTTTTGGTGCATCTGAATCAGACGCTCCTTGCCAAAAGAGCCTACAAAGAATCGCATTGGATCAGTTATAGGGACATAGTATTTCATTTCCCTATTGCTGTCGAATGTTTCTATCAAATGCTCAGTGAGCAAGAACTCGCGCAAACTATTGTGGGAGAACCGCCATCCACTGTTCACTAACTCGGAGGATCTGGTAAGCGTGGCAGAACTGCGCATGTCGGCAAAACGCATCTCCAACCACGACTGTCTCAAATCACCCGGTTGCTTGCGGTATTCCTTGCTGAAAACCTTGGCGATGAGATCCTTCATCCCGGTCTCATCAACTACCGGGGTGTTCTTGTTAGACAGAAGCAGGCTCAGAGCGTGCAAAAAGCGGCGACGTTCTTCGGGTGTAACTTCAGGCGCCCTATTGAAGTCACGCCACATAAGCTTGTCCACAATCATCTTGTAGATATCCCACTCAGAATACTGTGACTGCTTGGCAACACTATCGGGAGTTTTTAGGCTCTCGACGATCTCCATAAGGTAGTTAACGATTACAGGCTTTCCAGAAAGAGAAGCACCGGCCGTTTCCGCTCCTTGTCGGTAAATCTTGTCGAGCAAATCGAGCACAATGGACTTTCCGATTTCGTCCTCGCGCAAGATGCGTTGAACTAGGCTTTTGGTCTGCTCGGGCGTCAGATCTCTCAAGGACCTTTCGAATCGGGAGAGGAATTGGGACTGTAGCAGAGCGTCAATCTCTCGTTCCTTTTCCATGGCCTGAGCGGCATCCTGACCAATATGATGCCGACCAGCGCTAACTGATTTGTAAAGGACTTCAAATACCTGGAGTTCCTCGGTTTCAGAGAAATAGTTTGGTCGGCTTGTCAACACTCCCTTAGCACCTTGGACGGACAATGCAGCCAAGGCCTCAAGGCATGAACGCCGTTCACGTGCGTGCATGTATTGCGCCATCTCATCGTAGCCGTCAAGCAGAAGCACAATTCGGCCAGACTTGATCAATGACATAACAAAGTTGATAGGAATGTGATTCAAATCATTCTTATCCAAGAATTGATGTATCAATGCTCTTTCATCAAACTGCTTCGAAAAGTCGCGAAGCTCAATTCGAAATGGAATGGGTAGCGAGGGGTTCATTCGGTATTCACTGACCCAGCGGTATTGAAGGACACGTGTTAAGGCGGTCTTTCCCGTTCCGTACTGGCCTGTGACAATCAACCAGCGACGACTAGAGTCCGCTGAATCACGCCATTGCGTCAAGTAGCTAGTCGCATAATCCGTTCCTAGGGAATCGTCAAAGAGCGGTTCTTCATAGACGGAGTCTAGCGAACTGAGCGCTTCATTCAAGCTGGTTGCGCCTAGGATTGAATTGATATAGGGTTCGAACTTTTCGAACTCCTTAAATAATTCTAGATAGGTCAGCGTGTTGATTCTCGTGGCTTTTGCCCTTTCGCGGACTTCGGGGGTGAACCCGGTCGACGATACAATGAGGCATTGCGCGTCACTCTGAGTATTGCGCAGCATGGCGAACTTTGTCAAGTCCTTGCCGTACTTGTCATTATTGACATACTGTACAGTGGCCTCTATGTATATGGGAGGTGAAAAAATGCCTGACATAGCAGTAGCCACGAGATCTACCTCTGCTCCATTGATATGGACCGGACCCTCGACTGCGTAGTTGTTCAGTTCGAACAAAGTGCGAATGGCTGCAACAAGCGAGTCCGGCGTGAATTGTTTTTCCATTAAGCAAGTGTTGAACGAATGTACTAGTTCCTTGTCCCTTAGGTCGGCCTCCCTTTCAACCCCGCAGGGTCTTTCATCCTTCATCCTCACAGGGTCTTCGTGATCGCTACCCTTGACCCCACCTCTGCAGTGGTCGCGCTCGTGTGCAAGCCCGGCGCGCAGTAGGAGCGGACCCTGCGGCCCCGAAGCCGTTGCACTCGGCCCCGGTTCGCATGCACACCATCTGCGATCCCACACCGCCATGGTGTCCACCCCGTCCACCCGTGTCCACCCAGCGATGACCCGGAACCCCTTTTCCCGACGCCGATCCCACCTCCTCGGCCCCGACCTACCTCCCGGAAACCCGGACCTTCCCATCGGGAACCCTGAGATGCAAGAAGGAGACCCCGATATGCAAGGAGTAAGCAGCCACATTGAACAAGCAAACACAAGAATGCCTGTTGGAAGCATCTGTCTGCGTGAAGTAGAACCTTGTGTGTCCATATGGAACGATGGAATGCATCATGTAGGTCCGGACATGCGTTCCGGAAACCTCGCTCTGCCTCCCGGAAACTGCGTTCTGCCTCCCGACAACATTACCTTCGGGTTCGGCGTTCTCCACCTCGAGTCCGAGGTCTTCAACCCCTTATCCGACCGGCCATGATCACCCTCAACATCCCCCGCATCGCCCTCATCAAAGGCATCCAGAACCCCTATACCTACATGGTCAAGAACGGCTTCAAGCCGCAGACCGCCAAGGACCTCCATGCCGGCAGGACCAAACGCCTGGACTTCGCCCACCTCGAGAAGCTCTGCCGCATCTTCCATTGCGAGCCGCATGACCTCTATGACTACCGGCCCAACCCCAACGCTGTCCTTCCCGGCGTGGATCACCTCGCCTTCCTCACCAAACCCAAGGTCGAACACGGCATCCGCGAACTCACCTCCGGCCTTCCGCTGAAGGAAATGGAGAACCTCCTCGCCGAAGTATCACAACGCTACAAGCCCAGCTGATCCGCGCCGCGCCATCTTCGCACGGTGCCGCGCTTTCCCGCTTCCATCGATCCACTCGCGAAAGCCCGCGCCTATTGCGCGCGCCAAGAGCGCTGCCAGCAAGAGGTCCGCGACAAACTCTACAGTTGGGGCGAACACAAAGCGCAGGTCGAAGGCATCATCGCCCAACTCATCAGCGAACGCTTCCTCAATGAAGCGCGCTTCGCCGAGCACTTCGCAATAAGCAAGTTCCGGCAGAAGGGTTGGGGTCGCCGCAAGATCGAGCAGGCCATGAAGTTGAAGCAGGTCTCCGCGCCGTGCATCGTCCTCGGCCTCAAAGCCATCGAGGATGATGAATACGTGATCGCCCTACACAAGGCCGTCGCCAAACGCTGGGAGAAGGTGAAGGAACCGAACGCCTTCATCAAGCGGCAAAAGGTGATGCGGTACTTCATCGGGCGAGGCTACGCCGTGGAGCAGGTGGAGATGGCACTGGTCGCCATGGGCTAGTTGGTCTTGCCTCACGCGGAGGCGCGGAGGACGCAGCGCAGGGCCACCTCGAACCAAGCACACCGCGGCATCAAGTGCGTTCCTCTGCGCCCTCCGCGCCTCCGCGTGAGGCCTTCTTCCCCCTTCTCGCCGCGACTTACTTTCGCCGCACTTTCATGATCACCATCGACAAGATCACCGGCCTCAACGAGCGCCTCGAAGCCCTCAAGGGCTACCTCGACATCGAGGACAAGCGCGGCCGCATCCTGGAGGAGGAGAAGTACACCCACGACCCCGATTTCTGGAACGACCAGAAGAAGGCGCAGGTCGTCATGCACAAGATCCGTGAACTGAAGCGCTGGGTCGCCCTGTTCGAGAACGTGAAGCGCGAGATCGACGACCTCGGTGTGGTCTTCGAGTTCTTCAAGGCCAAGGAAGTGCCCGAGGAGGAGTTGGAAGCCCAGTTCAAGAAGGCCGAGCACGTGCTGGAGGAACTCGAGTTCAAGAACATGCTCAGCGCCGAGGAGGATCCGCTCAGTGCCGTAGTGCAGATCACCAGCGGTGCAGGCGGCACGGAGAGCAACGATTGGGCGCTGATGCTCCTGCGCATGTACCGCATGTGGGCCGACAAGGAAGGCTACAATGTGAAGGTCCTCGATTACCAGGACGGTGAAGCTGCCGGTATCAAGCAAGCCACCTTGGAAGTGGCCGGCGAGTTCGCCTTCGGCATGCTGAAGGGCGAGAACGGCGTGCATCGCTTGGTGCGCATCAGTCCGTTCGATAGCAACGCACGGCGGCACACCAGCTTCGTCAGCGTGTACGTGTACCCGCTTGTGGACGAGACCATCGAGATCGACATCAATCCCGCCGACATCACGTGGGACACCTTCCGCAGCGGCGGCGCTGGCGGACAGAACGTGAACAAGGTGGAGACCGGCGTGCGTCTTCGCCACGGACCCACGGGCATCATCATCGAGAACACCGAGACGCGGAGCCAATTGGACAACAAGTCCAAGGCGCTTCAATTGCTGAAGAGCCAGTTGTATGAAGCGGAGTTGGAGCGTCGCCGCACCAAACGGAGCGCGATCGAAGCGGGCAAGAAGAAGATCGAGTGGGGCAGCCAGATCCGCAACTACGTGCTACAACCGTACAAGCTGGTGAAGGACGTGCGCACCGAGCACGAGACCAGCAGCGTGGATGACGTCCTCAACGGCGACATCGGCGAGTTCCTGAAGGCGTATTTGATGATGCACGGGCAATCACAGAAGGTCTGATCCCACCAACCGTAGCGTCGACCCTCTGGGTCGACCCGAACCAACGTGACAACCATGGATTACCGCACAGAGAAAGACACGATGGGCGAGGTGCAAGTCCCCGCCGATAAGTATTGGGGCGCGCAGACCGAGCGCAGCCGCAACAATTTCAAGATCGGCCCGCCGGGCAGCATGCCGCGCGAGATCGTGCATGCCTTCGCTTATTTGAAAAAGGCCGCGGCGCTCACCAACGTGGAGTTGGGCAAGTTGCCGAAGGAAAAGAGCGACCTTATCGGCAAGGTGTGCGACGAGATCCTCGAAGGCCTGCTGGATGATCAATTCCCCTTGGTGATCTGGCAAACGGGCAGCGGCACGCAGAGCAACATGAACGTCAACGAGGTGATCGCCTATCGCGGTCATGTCATGCAGGGTGGCAAGCTCACCGACGAACAGAAGGCGCTGAACCCGAACGACGACGTCAACAAGAGCCAAAGCAGCAACGACACCTATCCCACAGCGATGCACATCGCGGCGTACAAGCTCACCGCCGAGGTGACGCTGCCCGGTGTGCAGAAGCTTCGTGACACCCTCGATGCGAAGGCGAAGGCGTTCTCCGGCATCGTGAAGACCGGTCGCACGCACTTCATGGACGCCACGCCGCTCACGCTCGGCCAGGAGTTCAGCGGCTACGTGCAGCAACTCGACAATGGTATGCGCGCGGTGAAGTACGCGCTGGTGATGGTGAGCGAACTCGCGCTTGGCGGAACCGCCGTTGGTACCGGGCTGAATGCCCCCAAGGGCTACAGTGTGTTGGTGGCGAAGAAGATCGCCGAACTCACCGGTCTGCCTTTCGTGACCGCACCGAACAAGTTCGAAGCACTCGCCGCCCACGATGCCATGGTGGAGTTGAGCGGCGCGTTGAAACGCCTCGCCGTCTCCTTAATGAAGATCGCGAACGACATCCGCATCCTCAGCAGCGGCCCGCGCAGCGGCATCGGTGAATTGGTGATCCCGGACAACGAACCCGGTTCATCCATCATGCCCGGCAAAGTGAATCCGACGCAACCCGAAGCGCTGACCATGGTCTGCGCACAGGTGATCGGCAACGATGTGGCCGTGAGCATCGGTGGCATGCAGGGCCACTTCGAGTTGAATGTCTTCAAACCTCTCATCGCCGCCAATGTGTTGCAGAGCGCGCGCTTGCTTGGTGATGCGTGCATGAGTTTCACCGACAAGTGCGCCGTCGGCATCGAGCCGAACAAGGAGGTGATCAAACATCACCTCAACAACTCGCTGATGTTGGTCACGAGCCTCAACCCGCACATCGGGTACTACAAGGCCGCCGAGATCGCGAAGAAGGCGCACAAGGAAGGCACGACGTTGAAGGCTGCCGCGCTCGCACTTGGGTACGTCACCAGCGAGCAGTTCGATCTGTGGTGCGACCCGAGCAAGATGACGAGCGAGGGGTGATCTCTTTTGGAATGCTGAGCGTGTGCAGTCTTCTCCGGTCGGTTTCGGTACTTGTGGTCTTCGCGTCGTGTAGTTATGCGGAGGAGAAGGCGCAACAGGTGAAGGAACGCGCGGCATCAGAGGCGCGTGAGCTGAAAGCCAAGGCCAGGACCGGGGTCGATGAGTTCTTTGATGAGAACTTCACAAACCCGCACATCGGGGATACGCGAGCGAACCGGGCGGCATTCCATGATTTCTTCGATACCCTCGCCGTTCCGGACGCGAGGAACATTTACGCCTACACGGACTACATAGGCATCGACTACAAGGTGATGTTCTCATTCACGTGCAACACTTCCTCTCTTGCGCGCATAATTGAAAGGAAGGATCTGGTAATTTGGAAAGATGACGGCGATCCTTGGACGATCGCCAGCCCGGGGTTGCTCGGTTCGTGGGATTTTGAGTGGTGGAACAGGGAAGCTCTGGAAAGCCTCACGCCGTTCTATCGTCAACGATCATATCTACTTGTGGTATGACAGTCTTTCCCATACAGCGACCTACCAACAGTTCAGCATGTGATCAACGCTAATGTCACTTCGCCAGCGAGCAGTTCGACCTGTGGTGCGATCCGAGCAAGATGACGAGCGAGGGGTGACCGATCCAGCACCGATGGACCGGTGGATCTTCTGACAAGAATTGTCGAGGCGTTCCGATCTGCTGCGACCCCGCCGGGGTCGACCAAATGACGTTGGTTCCCTTTCTACAAGCTGTGACCCCTTCGGGGTCCTCATAGCGCTCGGTTGCTGACCCCAACGGGGTCACAGCATATAGCTCGCGCCTTAGCGCGGCATTCGCCGACCCTGAAGGGGTCGCAGCAAATGCACGGGGTCATGTCCTGGTCGCCATGCCCCCAACGAAGAAGCCCGGACGTCGATCCGGGCTTCTTCGTTCAGTGAGGTACGGTTCAGTTCGCGCAAGCGGTCACCAACGTACACGGGCTGCCGAGCTTCGCCATGAGCACGTCACGGTCCTGCATGTCCGCCGCGGTGATCTCCATCGTGCCGTTATCCGTGTACACGAGCACGTGTTCCGCCTGATCATCCAGGAAGGTCATCACCGGTTGCTCGCACACGCGGCTGTCGGTGTATTTCCAGGTCAGGTCCGCGCGATCGAATTTCATGATGCGCACTTCACCGGTCATTTCACCCGAGAGTTGTGTGGTGGTGAAGGTGTCCTTCGTGGCGTCGATCCGGTAATCGATCCCCTTGATGGTGAGCAATTGCATCTCGTGATCACCCTCGTTCATCGAAAGCGGGTTGCTGCCGCTCCAGAATTCGATGAGGTTGAGGACAACGGTATCGACCATGGCCGTGATGCCGTACACGAAGCCCATGGGGATCCACAGGAGCAGGGACCGGACGAATTTGTTCCCGATGCTCGCGTGCCAATCGTAGGCTTTGCGGGTGAGCGCGAACTCACCGAAGCATCCGGTTTGTGTGATGGACAAGGCGCAGAGCGCGATGATCATGGCGGGTTTGCTGAACTTCTTCATGGCGGATGGGTTTGTATCCGTCCCGAAGCTAGCGATCGTCCGTCCTCATCCGACCAAATGCATGTTGCAAATGGATCCGCGACCGGTGTGGCATTGTATCCACGGAAGGCCGCTACTTCTTCAGGGTGCTGGGGCACACGAAGGCCGTCGTGGCGAGGTCGGTCTGCTTGATCGCACTGAAACCGCCGGCGATCTCCACCACGTTGTGGTAGCCACGCGACTTCAGCATGGATGCCGCGATCATACTGCGGTAACCTCCGGCACAGTGGATGTAGTTGGGCTCGCTCTTGCTGAACTCGGCGATGTGGTCGTTGATGAATTGCAGCGATGCGAAGTGTGCGCTTTCCAAATGCTCCGCATCCCATTCACCCTGCTTGCGCACATCGAACACCGTGAGCTTGGCGCCCTTCATGCGTACAGCGAATTCCTGGGCGCTGATGCTTTCGAGCTTGTCCACTTCCTTACCGGCGGCCTTCCACGCGGCGATGCCGCCTTTCAAGTATCCGAACACATTGTCGTAGCCCACACGCGCCAAACGCGTCACCACTTCGTCCTCGGTACCTGCGTCGCAGACGATCACCAGCGGGTGCTTCACGTCCGGGATCATGCTGCCGACCCATGGCGCAAAATCGCCTTTCAGCCCGATGTTGATGCTGCGCGGCACGAAGCCGTCCTTGAAGGTCTGCGCCTCCCGTGTGTCGAGCACCAACGCACCTTCGGTCTCCACTACCAGTTCGAATTCACTTGGTGCCAAAGCGCGCAAGCCCTTCTCCTTCACCGTATCGAGGCTCGGGATCGCACCCTTGTTCATGGCGACGTTCTGCGGGAAGTAGGCCGGTGGCGGAAGGATCCCATCCGTGACCTCCTTGATGAACTGCTCCTTGCTTGCAGCGCGTAACGCATAATTCACCTCCTTCTGGTGGCCGAGCGTGTCAAAAGTCTCCTTGCTCATGTTCTTGCCGCATGCGCTACCTGCACCGTGCGCAGGGTACACGATCACCTCATCGGGCAACGGCATCACCTTGTTGTGTAGTGAATCATACAGGTGGCCGGCCAGATCCTCCATGGTCAGTGATCCCATCTTCTGCGCCAGGTCGGGTCGTCCCACATCGCCAATGAAGAGGGTATCGCCGGTGAAGATGCTGTGCGGTTTTCCGTTCTCGTCGATGAGGAGATAGCAGGTGCTCTCCATCGTGTGCCCCGGGGTGTGCAAGACCTTTATCGTCACATTGCCGAGCTTCAGTTCCTCGCCATCCGTTGCGATATGCGCTTTGAAGGACGGATCCGCGTTCGGCCCATAGACGATGCGCGCGCCGGTCTTGTTCGCCAGGTCCACGTGGCCGCTCACGAAGTCGGCGTGGAAGTGTGTTTCCAGGACGTACTTGATCTTCGCATTGCGCGCCTTCGCCCGCTCGATGTACGGACCCGTTTCGCGCAGCGGATCGATGATCGCCACTTCGCCGTTGCTTTCGATGTAGTAGGCGCCTTGTGCAAGGCAGCCGGTGTATATCTGTTCGATCTTCATGGTTCGTTGTGTTGGGGTACGCGATCCCGCGCCCGTGCATGTATTCAAGCCATTGCGGAAAGTTCGCGACCGATGATGTAGATGCCCATCACCAGCACGAACCAGCCGAAGGCGGGTTTGAGTTTCTCATTCGGGATGCGTTCGCTCCAGCGACCACCCAGCAATACTCCGACAATGGCCAGACCACTGAACACAGCAAGGAATCGAACATCCATGGTCGGCCCATTCCATAGATCGCCGACAAACCCGATCAACGCATTCGTTGCGATGAGAATGAGCGACGTGCCGATGGCCCTGTGGATCTCCAGCCTAGCGAAAAGCACCAGCGCTGGAATGATCAGGAAGCCGCCGCCTGCACCAAGAAGACCCGTGACCAGACCCACCCCCAAGCCCATGGAGGCCAGTAGCGCTGGCCGCCGCTCCTTGCTCGCGGCAGACGGATCCGTCCGGCGGATCATGCTCAACGATGCGACCAGCATGAGCACCGCGAATAGCAGGAGGAGCGCCAGCGACTTGCCGATGATCAAACCGCCGACGTGAATGATCGGGTCCGGTAAACCCGGCAGCAGCCATGCACGGGTTGCGAGTACGCTGATGACGCTGGGTACCCCGAACCATACGAGTGCATACGGATCCACCACCTTGTTCCGCAAGCTCCGAACTCCGCCCACGGCGCTCACCAACCCGACAATGAACAGGGAATACATCGTTGCAGTGTACATGTCCAAGCGGAACAGATAGACCAGGATAGGCACCGTGAGGATCGACCCGCCCCCACCCATCAATCCCAAGGTGACCCCCATCAATACCGCACCGATGTATCCGAGGATCTCCATGTTCACAGGTTCTCGCAGCAGTTCTCCAGATCCTTGATGATCTTCAGGAAGCCGGGCTGTTCCAAATGGTAGTAACTGTACTTGCCCTCCCGCTCCACACCAAGAAGTCCCTTGTCGCGCATCAGGGTGAGGTGCTGGCTGAGGATCGCCTGCTCGATCCCGAGCACTTCGACCAGGTCGCTCACACACATGCGTTCCTTTCTGCCCAACAGATCCAGGATGGCCAGCCGTTGCGGGTGCGCCGCCATGCGCAGCATTTCACTGCCGCGGATGAGTTTCTCCGTACCGATGCGTTCGTTGAGGGTGGTGATGGGCATGGCGCAACGGTTGAGTGCACAAATATATAGCAATATGACTATATGATGGACTGAACCCGGCGAAGTGGACGGAGCGGGATCAGAGCACCGCGAGCAATGCTTCACCGAAATGCTTCACTTGGTATCGGCGCATACCCGGCATGGCAGCCAGCGCGATCCGGTCACCGGGAAGTGTTCGCGCGATCTCCAGCAGCATGTGGTTGCTGGCCACGATCCCTAGGCGGAGGTCGTTCTCGGTGGTCAACCGATCGCGGACCTGCTTCAATCGCTTTACGCGGTCGTCATAGTCGTTGTCACGCGGCCATCGCTTTCCGCGTGGTACATGCGGCCATTGTTCCTTGGGTGTGTCGAGCCCACGCTTCACAGCAGCGAGCAGGTCGCGACCGTGCCGGTGCATCAACTTATCCCCGACGCCTTTCTTCAACGCGAGGTCCTTCAGGTCGCGAACCGGATCGGTGGATAGTGAGAGCAGTGTTTCATTCCCAAGCACCATGAATGGCGCGCGATCCATGCGCTCGGCGATCGATTCACGCCATGCATGCACTTCGCGCAGGATCGCCAATTGGTGTGGTTTCAGGAGTTTCGCACCTTTCATCTTCAAGAACCCGGGTTCGTCATCCACGGGTAGGTTGAAGGGCGCATCGGTGAGCAAGGCGAATTCCTCTTCGGCCCAGGTCCATCGATCCTTCGCGATGAGCTTCTCCTTCAGGATGTCGCGAATGGCGATCAAGTTGCTCGTATCCCCCGCAGCGTAGGCGAGCATGTCGTCGGGCAGGGGACGCATGCTCCAATCCGCCTTCTGGAAACGCTTGTCCACCTTCATGCCCTGATACTTCCCGAGCAATGCGGCCAATCCGATCTCGGGTTCGTTGATCAGCTCGGCAGCAACCAAGGTGTCGAAGACATTCTCCACACGGATGCCATGGTACTTCGCCAGGATGCGCAGGTCGTAGTCCGCATCGTGGATCACCACCTCCATGGCTTTCTGCGCGAACAGTTGGGCCAAGGGGTCCAGTTCAGGCACCGCCAAGGGGTCCACGAGGTAGGTCTCCTCGCGCGTGCTCAGTTGGATCAAGCACACGCGTTCGCGGTAGCGATGGAAGCTGCTCGCCTCGGTATCCAACGCAATGATGGATTCCCCCTCCAATGCGTGGGCACGACGGACGAGCGCGTTGTCTTCAATGATCAATTCGTGGTGGGCCAAAGGCGAGGGGGTGAGCGATTTTGCCGAAAGTAAGTGCCCTCAGGGAGCAAGTACCTCGAATCCCGGAAGGTTTCGAACCACGCCCCATGCCACCAAACCGATGCCCCAAGCCAGAACCACCCGGTTGTCGTGTGTCAGGGAGCGACCCCGCCACTGGCCGAAGCCCCATTGAAGACCGAGCAATGGGATGGTCGCCACGAGCACCGCGTTATGATCCAACGCCGCCACTACTCTACCATGCAACAGGTCATGCATGGCCCGTTGGGCACCACAGCCCGGACAGAACAGGCCTGTGAGCCAGTGGAACGGGCAGGGCAGGAACTCCGGACTGCTCGCCGGATCATGCAGGAAGATGGAAACGACCCAAGCAAGGATCGCGGCTCCGCCGATCCAAGGCCAGATCCGTTTCATCCGAACCTCAGTACGAGGAGGAGGCTGCCGCACCGGCCGCCGCCGCACCCACGAACACGAAGATCATCAGTGCATAGACGATGATCACCAGCAAGTTCACGCTGAGACCGACCCAGAAACCGATCTTGGTCCACTTGCCCGCTTCGCGGCTGGCTTTGTCGGCGCCGTCGAAGTCGCCGGCGTCATAGCGGGTGTTCACATTGGCCGCGTTGACGATGCCCGCGATACCGAAGGGCAGGCAACAGAAAATGGTCACAAGGATGGATTCGACCAGCCAGTTCTTGGGGCGTATGGGTGCGTTCATAGTGGTGTTCGTTACTGCATAGATAGCGACATCCTACGGACCGGCAAGCGACTCGGGTCAGACGTACCGGTCCCCGCTCTCAGCGGTGAGGTCGTTCACGATCTGCTTGATCTTCTGCTCGTCCTGCTTGCGGCAGACCAGGAGGGAGTCCTTGGTGCTTACCACAATGCAGTCCTCCAGGCCTTGCAGCACGATCAGGCGGCCATCGTGTGAGTGTACCACGTTACGGGCGCAGTCGTACAATTTCACAGCCTTGCCGATGCTTGCGTTCTCGTTCGCATCCTTGGGCAAGTGGGTGTACAAGCTGCCCCAGGTCCCTAGATCGCTCCACCCGAAATCACTCACCACGGTGTACACGTTGGCCGCTTTTTCCATGATGCCGTAGTCGATGCTCACGTTCGCGCAGTCGGTATAGATGTCGGTGATGGCGGCGCCCTCTTCCGCCGTGCCGAAGGCTGAACGCTTCGCATCGAACAGCGCGTTCATCTCCGGCAGGTGATCGGCAAAGGCAGTGTTGATGCTCTTGAGGTTCCAGATGAAGATGCCAGCGTTCCAGAGGAAATCCCCGCTTTCAATGAAGCGGAGGGCGGTCTCATGGTCCGGCTTTTCGGTGAAGGTCTTCACCCGTTTCACCCGAGGGTGGGTGGTAGGTTCATCAGGCTTGAATTGGATATAGCCGTAACCGGTATCCGGCCGGCTGGGCATGATCCCCAAGGTGACGAGGCAGTCCGTGGAGTTCGCTTGGTCGAGGGCCATTTGCACGGTCTCCTGGAAGGCGGTCTCCTTCAGGACCAAGTGATCGCTCGGTGCCACGATGATGGAGGCCTTCGGATCCCTCGCGGCGATCACCGCATTCGCGTACGCCACGCAGGGAGCGGTATTGCGGCGTGATGGCTCCAGCAGGATCTGCCACGGTTGCAGGTCGGGCAATTGCTCACGGACGATCCCCGCGTAGTTGCTGTTGGTCACCACCAGGATGTGCTCCTTGGGGCAGATCGGCAGGAAGCGGTCGTAGGTCTGTTGGATCAGCGTCCTGCCGAGGCCGAGGAAATCCAGGAACTGTTTCGGGTAGCTGCTGCGGCTCATGGGCCAGAAGCGGCTACCGACGCCGCCGGCCATGATCACGCACCACGTGTGTTGGTTGTTCATCGGGTACGAATGGTCAATATCAGGAGGCCAAGGCCAAAGGCACGGTTGGGATGGTGATCACTTCCACCATCGGGTCGAAGAGGTACTGGCGGCCATCGTTCAGGCAGTTACAACGGAAGCGCTTGCGCAGGCGCGGGCCCTTCACGAAAAGCCGCGTATGGAACTTGAAAATGGATCCTTCGGAAAGGTCTTCCAGATGCGGGCCCGCACCGGGATCATAGCGCTTGAGGGTGCGCGAGAGCCGGTGGTCGGTGCAACTGCTTGCCGGCGCCCGGAGCAGGTGCAATTCCAACGCGAGAAGCACATCGGGTGGCAGTACGGCCGCGCTCATGAAGGGTCGCATCCGTCGCTTGTATTCAGCCTTCCATTCCACGCCGTGCGGTGCGATCCGACCCTTGTGCTCTTGGAAGGCGCCGTGGTGGGCGAACTCATGGACCAAGGTGACCAGGAAGCTGAACGGGTTCAGGTCGCCATTCACGCTGATGCGGTGCGGGCCAGCGCCCACGGCACTGCGGAAATCACCCAGTTTCGTCCTGCGGGGTCGTGTCACATTCACCCGCACGGGCTCTTCCCGCAGCCATTCCATCACTACGGGCCATGCCGCTTCGGGCAGGCGACTTCGGATCGCTTCGGTATCGGTCGCCCTCATGCAGGTGCGGTGGAAGGATCCGGGGAACACATCGGTCGTGCGGCACGAACACCATCAACAGGATGGCGCAACTGGTTCCACTTCGGGCAATCACAGCCCCGTTTCTTGCGGTATTTGTGCGGCTTCGGATTGCACCCCGCACTCACCATCAACAGCACCAAGGCCAGCAGGCCTCCCCGGAGAGCGAACGATCGGCTATGCATCCGGGGCCGAAGGTAGGGGCGTGGATCCGGCAGGTGAACGCGTGCGGGACCTACTTTTGGCGCGATCCATTGTAGATCATATCCCCACAACTTGTCCGTCCTCTTCCATATCGGCCGGTATTTCCTGCTCCTTCGGGAGACCTTCGGCCGTCCCGAACGCTTCAGCCTCTATTGGTCGCGGACGGTGGAGGAGATGGACCTCCTGGGGGTGAAGAGCCTGGGCATCGTGGCCCTGCTCTCCGCCTTCATGGGTGCGGTGATCACCATCCAGACCAAGACGAATATCGATAGTCCGTTGATCCAGGCCTGGGTGGTCGGATTCGCCACACGGCAAAGCACGATCCTGGAGTTCAGCCCCACGGTGATCTCCCTGATCCTGGCCGGTAAGGTGGGCAGCAACATCGCCGCCGAGATCGGTTCCATGCGCGTGAAGGAGCAGATCGATGCGCTGGACATCATGGGCGTGAACAGTGCAGGTTACCTGATCCTGCCGAAGATCGCGGCCACCATGCTCATCAACCCCTTCCTCATCATGATCAGTATGTTCCTGAGCATCTTCGGGGGGTGGCTGGCAGGGGTGGAGACCGGTGTGGTGGTCAGTGAGGATTTCATCCAAGGCATCCAAGCGGGATTCAAACCCTACCATGTGGTCTATGCCTTGGTTAAGACGATCGTCTTCGCCTTCATCATCACCACCATCAGCGCATACCAAGGGTATTACACCAAGGGTGGTACCCGCGAAGTAGGCATCAGCAGCACACGCGCCGTGGTGTACAGCAATGTGGTGATCTTGTTCGCCAACCTCGTGCTTACCCAGGCCTTGCTGCTATGATCACCGTGGAGGGGTTGGACAAGAGCTTCGGCGATGTCCGGATCCTGGAAGGGATCGATGCGATCTTTCGCAAGGGCTGCGTGAATCAGATCATCGGTCGGAGCGGTTCCGGAAAGAGCGTCCTTGCCAAGTGCATGGTTGGATTGCACCGACCGGAGGAAGGGCGGGTCCTGTACGAGGGACGATCCTTCCACGACATGAATGCCGAGGAGAAACGATCCATCCGCCAGCGCATCGGTATGCTCTTCCAGGGATCGGCCTTGTTCGATAGCTTGACCGTTATCGAGAACGTGATGTTCCCGTTGCGCATGTTCGGGATGATGGAGAAGGAGGAGATGCGCGAACGCGCCAACTCGTGTTTGAAGCGCGTGCGGATCATCGACAAGGACCACCTCTATCCCGCTGAGTTGAGCGGAGGCATGCAGAAGCGGGTCGGTATCGCACGCGCAATCGCCATGAATCCGGAGTACCTCTTCTGCGATGAACCGAACAGCGGCCTGGATCCGCAGACAGCGATCGTGATCGATGAACTGATCAAGGAGCTCACGGAGGAATTCAACACGACCACGATCGTGATCACGCACGACATGAACAGCGTGATGGAGACCGGTGAACACATCATCTTCATCCACAAGGGGAGAAAGTGGTGGGAGGGCAACCGCGATGAACTCCTGCGATCCGACAACAAGGAACTGAACGAGTTCGTTTTCGCCAGCAGCCTGATGCGCCAAGTGAAGAAGGCGATGATCAGCAATTCCTAGTTGCAAGCATCCACGAACACGAAGCCCCCGCACCATCCGGTGCGGGGGCTTCGTCCTATATGGTCCGTGCTTTTCTAGTTCAGTGTGATCCGCTGCACCGTGCTGGCATCACCGTCGCTCACGCGAACCATGTACACGCCGCTCGCTTGTCCGGAAAGATCCAGGACCGTGTTGCCATTGCTGCGAGTGTTCATCACCTCGCGGCCGGTCATGTCCAGCACACGGATGCTGAAGTTGCCGAAGCGGGTGCTGCGGATGTTCACGCGGCCGTCGGTGACCGGGTTCGGGAATACCGTGATCCCTTCGAGTTCGCCATTCTCCGGAACGGACACCACGTTCGTGGTGGCCAATCGGATCTGGAACGCATTGCCATTGCTGTACACCTGATCCGCTGGGATCTGGATGCCGCTGGTGAGGCCCGGCTCCGGTACGGTGAGGTCATCAGGGATACGCAAGAGGTTCGCGCCGCCGTTGCTGTATAGCGCAACGGCCACATAATACCCGTTCGGGGCAAGGTCCACCGGAGTGTCGAATGGGACCGTGATGTGCCCTGCGGTGATGTCGGCGTCGGTCACATCCACCACGTCCGTGGCGAAAAGCGCGATCGGCAGGTTGGTCGTTGCGGTCAACAAGGTGTCATGAATGGACACGATGAAGTACGAGCCGGCTTGTGAGTTACTGGTGATGCCGATGTCCACGCCGAAGACGGTCTGCGCGGTCTGCATCTGGTAGTAGTTGAACATCACCAAGCCGTCCGCACCATCGGTGAAGCTGTTCGTTCCAAGGGCTCCGAGCGACTGGTAACCGGCCGGGTGGTTCCCGATGCCATCCACCGAATACCAATCCGGGTTCACCTCGAAGTTGCGCAGGTACACGTTGTTCGTGAGGTCCTCTTCCAGGCCATCCTGGTCGGAGGTCAAGGTGAATACGCCATTGTACATGCCGGTGCCCAGAGCGCCACTATTCGGAAGGCTTACGGTCTGCTCCATCAAACTGCCTTCAGCAGAAGCCAGGTCCATGGGTGTGCCGACAGCACCGAAGGGCGAAGGACCGCTAACGGCAAGACTTACGTTCGCGTTGGTCGCATCGTTCACCCCGAAGTTGAGGAAGTTGCCACCGACCAACATGGTGGGCTGTAGGTGTTGCACAGGGATCCGTCCGTACTCCTCACCGTTGCCGGTGCTGCTCAAGTAGCCGTCCTCCATCAGCAATTCATAGGCTGGTTGTTCGATCACCTTCACATCATCCACGAACCAGCTATAGCCCCACTCACCGCTCCAGTAGAAACGGATCCATACTTGGGGTTGATCACCAGCGGCGTCGCTGATGTTGATCCGGACACGCGTTGGATTCATGATCACGGCTTGCACGACCATCCCTGGGAAGGCCTCATACACGTTCGGGATCGGGTTGACGTCGGTACTTGTGGGGTCCAAGGTGATCCAATCGGTGTTGTTGGTGCTCACTTGGATGTAGCACTCCTCGTTGGTCCATTTGCGGTAGAAGGTCTCGAATTCCAGAACCACGTTCGGATAGCCAGCCGTACTGAAGGGCGTCACGTTGGTCATGTGGCTCTGCTCGATCAGGCCGGTGCTGTTGTTAGCCCCGTCGGAGTCCAGCATGGCGTAACCGTTGGCTTGGGTAGGGCTGTTCACAGGCTGGGTGGGATAGTCCCCGGTATTCACTAGGCCCATTCCGATCTGCCAATCAAGGGCAATGGTACCGTCATGGCCGATGCTCCACGTGTTGGCATCGGAGAAGTCATCCTCCCAAAGGACCGTGCTGCGCGCACCGCTCTCTGCCGGGCCTACGGGTAGCGGTTGGTCCAAGGTGGCTTTCATGGGGATCCGCGCATGGGCCTGTGCCGTGCGGGTTTGTGCGGTCGCACCACCAGCAATGGCGAAAGCGAGCACGAGGGTTGAGGCGTAGATCTTCGTCATGTGCGAGGGGTTTGGGTTGTTGTCAAGCGGGGCTGTCACCACAAATCAAACCATCGAACCCTTGGTTTGCAAGGTTCATCTTCGGACCCGGGTCGAAGTCAGGTGAAAGGCCGGTCCCTAGGGTCCAAGAACAACGAACCCCGGCTCCTTTCGGGCCGGGGTTCGCTCTTCAATGAAGGTTCGATCAGTTCAAGGTCAAGCGCTGTACGGTGCTGGCATCCGCACTCGAAATGCGGACCATGTACACACCCTTGGCCTGCTTGCTCAGATCCAGGTCAACGCTGCCGTTGGTCCGGGTGCTGAACACGGTCTGGCCTAAGAGGTCGAGCACTGCGATCGTATAGTTCCCCGGGGTTGCCATGCGAACGCTTACCAAGCCATTGGTGGGGTTCGGGAACATGCTCACGCCCTGCAACTCATCTTGTTCGTTAATGCCTACAGCGCAAGCGGTACCGGCCGGATCCAGGATCAGGCGGATCGCGTAGGCGTTGCCATTGCTGTACAGGTCGTCGTTCGGGATGTAGATGGCACTGGTGATACCCGGCTCGGGAACGGTGAGGTCATCCACCACACGGATGTGCGAAGCGCCCGCGTTGCTGAACAGCGAAACAGAGGCGAAGTAGCCGTTCGGCGACAAAGTGACCGGTGAAGGGAAGCAGACGTACATCACGCCGTTGGTCACGTTCAAAGCCGTGACGTCCGTGGGGTCCGTCTCCGCGAGAACGGTGGTCATATTGGGGGGGGTCTCGAATACAGGGATCGTATCACGCAGATGCGCAATGACATACCCACCGGCAACAGTGGTGGACCCCAAGCGGATCTCCAGACCGTGGACGGTAAGGGGGTTGCGCACTTGGTAGTAGTTCAACAACACCAGGCCGTCCTCTGCATCCGTGAAGCTGGAGGTACCGATCGTGCCTGTCGATTCGAGGCCGGTCGGGTGATTTCCGATACCATCCAATGAATAGCGCGCTTCGTTCACTTCGAAGTTGCGCAGGTAGGTATTGTTCGCAGGCACCTGATCCGGATTATCAGCGGAAACGGTCGCGGTCGCATTGTACAGGCCGGGCGTAAGCGAAGGCAATATGTGATCCTCTTGGATGGTGGAGGTCACGCCGGGATCCACCGCACCGCCATTGATGATCGCGGTGAAGGCCACTGGTCCCGCCACATCCACGGTCACCGTGACATTGGACTGGGCCTGGGCACCGTTGTTGATCACGTCCCCACCCATGAGCATGGTCGGGTAGAATTGTTGGCTTGGAATACGGCCGTACTCTTCACCGGTACCGGTGTGCGAGAGGAAAGCGTAGTCCAGCTTCATGTCGTCACTGAACAACTCGATCAATTGCACATCGTCGATCTGCCAGTGGTAGGCAGCAGCCGTAGGGTTGTGATGGAAGCGGAATTTCACGTTGGCAGGGTTCGTCGCGATCGCGGCGGTCAACATGACCTGGCGGGTCTGCGTGCCGGGATCATTGTTGGTGGCGATCCCGCTTGCGGCCTCCAAGGTCACGGGCCAGGTTTGACCACCATCGGTGCTCACCTCCACAGCGTGGGGTGAAATGGTCTGGCAGCACCAACGCAAACGCTGGCTCCACTGGAGCATGACGCTGGGGGTCGCGGTGAGGTTCAGTTCAGGCGACTCCAACGCGCCGTCCCATTCGGTCGGGCTGGCGGGCCAGTTGGCTGCACCGCTGCTGCACATGCAATTGGCGGAATCGCTCCAGAAGGCCATGAAGCCGTTCGCCACGGTGGGTGATGCGATCTTCTGCGTAGGCACCGAATAGGCTCCCACAGGTCCGGTCAACGAACGCTTCCAGATGTTGCCGTTCGGGCCACTGGTCGTCCAAGCGCCGAAACCATTGTTTCCGGCGAAGCCATTCGCGAAGTCCTCATTGAAGATGATGTCACCACCATCACGCGCCACATCTGGGGCAGGTGCGGTTTGTGACACTACGGTTTGGTCCGCTGGCATCACTTTCTGCAGGCGTTCGTGGCTTTGCTGGGCCACCACGGTTCCTGCCATGAGCAGGGAGGTAAGGATCAGGTATCGTTGGTTCATGTTGATTGATTTTCGATTCAAGGGTACGAAACTAGCGACTTACACGGTAAGGACGACCGTCTTCGGATGGGTGTTGTTCCCGTGCTGCATGGATCCGGGAACGGTCACGAACGAACAGGGAACGGCGGTGGGGACGCCTTCCACGCGGCCTCAATGAATGATCAGGAGCCGTTCGCGGGCCGCCGCAACGCCTTGAAGGACTTCAAGGATGTACGGACCATTGGCAAAGGACCCTGTCTCGAGCACGTACGCGTACGCGTTGATCCCGCTTGCATTGAACAGGACCTTGCCGGCGTTGTCCATGATACGAATACCGTGAATGGCTGGTCCATCGGTCGGAACCCGGATATGCACGCGGTCATTCGCAGGTTGGGGGAACAGGATAGGACCGTTCCGGGTGGAACTCTCCGGAACCCCGACGCCCAGTTCGGACAGGTGCAGCCGGACCATGGGTGTGGCGGTGGTCCAAGTGATGTCGAAGGTGGTGCCTGCCATGAAGGCGGATGCGCCCACGGAACCCGTACCACTGGTGCCAACGGAAACGCGGCCGGTTCCGCTGAGGCGTTGAAGGCCGACCATCACATCACCCACCGGGAGCCCGGGTGCCAAGGAAAGCGGTAGGTAGATACTTCCTCCGCCAAAGCCCAGGTCGATATCGGCTTGGGTGATCGCATGGCGGGTCGAGGTGTCGATCAAGGCGAAATTGCCGTCCATGAGGATGGCGCGCACGTATTCACCCACCTGCGAATCCACGCCGATCACCGCGCTGATCCCTTGTGCGTGGCTTCCGGCGTTCACCACTTCCATGCGGTTCGCAGCGATGAAATTCAGTTCACTGCCCAACATTCCTTGCACGATCCGATCATCACAGGACATGGCACTGTATCCATCATCCCATCCCGCTCCAGTGATCCGCATGGTCGCGATCCCACTGTTATCCGAGGTGTCCTCATCCGTAGCGCCCATGGTCAAGGTCGCGGTCGCGTTGATGATACCCACGGCAGAGGCGGTCCAGTCCGTGCTGATCACCAAGGTGTCGCGCTCTCCGGGTGCCAGGTCGATCACCGTGGTGGTGAGGAAATTCCCTTGGTCGTTCCCGGCAAGGGAAACATCCACCTGTGCGCCGATGTTCTGCACGGTGCTCGTGCCACGGTTCATCACCACTACGGATACCACGAGCGGGCGGGCCTGCTCCAAGGGAATAGCTGTGTATTCCAGATCCGCCACCGTCTGGTTGAAGGCGCTGCCGTTGAGGTCGTGCATGCGCACATCCACAATGGAAAGATCCGTGGCGAAGCGTTCGCGAAGGCAGAGGTCATCCAACGCGAAGCCACTGGACCATTCCCCATTATCACTCCAGCGGAATCGCAGTTGGAACGAAGGGCTTCCATCGAATCCAGCGAGATCCACATACAGGTTGTTCCATTGACCGTGCATGGCCGGTACCACCCAGACCTCGGTCCAATCCGTTCCGTTCGTGCTGCCTTCGATCCGGACATCTCCACTCCCCAGGGTCATTTCGTGGAACACGCGGCACTCCAGCATCACGTTGCTGCGCCCGCTCAGGTCGATCGGGCCCGTGGTCAGACTCACATCGCCCATATCACAATTGCACGGCGAGGCATCATCATTCGCCATGATGAACCGGTTGCCGATCGGGAGATCGATCACCGGCAAGAACCCTCCGACATTCGCTGTGGATGCGGTTCCTAGGGTGAAGGCCGGAACGAATTCGCCAAGGCCCACTCCTTCCGGCGTCTGACGCTCGACCTGCGAAATGGTCCAGTCAAGCGGGATCCCGGTTTCGAAGTCGTTACTCCAGAAACAAGGCGCGGCCTTCGCACCACCTTGCGCCAATGAACCGATAGGAAGAAGCAACAGAAGGAGCGGCAGGGATCCTCGCATCGGTCAGGCTTGCTCGGTCGCATATTCCTCCACCGGAGGACAGGTGCAGATCAAATTGCGGTCGCCGAAGGCACTGTCCACGCGGCTCACGGTGGGCCAGTATTTCCAGTCGCGGTTGGCGGTGGCGGGGAAGGCCGCTTTCTCACGACCGTATGCGTGCGACCACGCATCACCACATACCTCCTCGTTGGTGTGTGGCGCCATCTTCAACACGTTGTCCGCCTTGTCGGCCTTGCCGCTTTCCACCTCGGCGATCTCCGCCCGGATGCCGATCATGGCGTCGATGAAGCGATCCAACTCAGCCTTGCTTTCGCTCTCGGTCGGCTCCACCATCAGCGTTTCCGCAACAGGGAACGATACCGTCGGCGCATGGAATCCATAGTCCATCAAGCGCTTGGCGATGTCGGTCACGTCGATGCCTGCCGAACGCTTGAAGTTGCGACAGTCCAGGATCATCTCATGTGCCACCATGCCTTCGCTGCCTTCGTACAGGATCGGGTAGTGCTTCTCCAAGCGGCTCTTGATGTAGTTCGCATTCAGGATCGCGTAGCGCGTGCTGTCCGTAAGACCCGCACCACCAAGCATGCGGATGTAGCCGTAGCTGATCAGCAGGATCAAGGAGCTTCCCCAAGGAGCGCTGCTCACGGCAGGTACCGCGCGTTCGCCACCGGTCTTGATCAACGGATGGCCGGGCAGGAAAGGCTTCAACTTGTCGTTCACGCAAATGGGACCCATGCCGGGACCGCCGCCGCCGTGCGGGATCGCGAAGGTCTTGTGCAGGTTCAGGTGGCACACATCCGCACCGATCTCTCCGGGACTGGTCAGACCCACCTGCGCGTTCATGTTCGCGCCATCCATGTACACCAGCCCTCCGTTCGTGTGGATCGTTGACGTGATCTCCTTGATCGTCTCTTCATACACACCGTGCGTGCTCGGGTAGGTGACCATCAAGCAGCTCAGCGTGTCCTTGTATTGTTCGGCCTTCGCCTTCAGGTCGGCCACATCCACATGCCCTTCCTCATCGGCCTTCACCACCACCACTTGCATACCGGCCATCACCGCGCTTGCGGGGTTGGTGCCGTGTGCGCTGCTCGGGATCAACGCGACCGTGCGGCCCTTGTCGCCACGTGCTTCGTGGTAGGCGCGGATCACCAGCAGCCCGGTGAATTCGCCTTGGGCGCCGCTGTTGGGTTGAAGGCTCACCGCAGTGAAGCCTGTCGCCTTCGCGAGCGCCGCGCTCAATTGCGCGAAGACCTCTTGATAGCCCTGTGCCTGATCCACCGGAGCGAAGGGGTGGAGCCCCGCCCACTCCGGCCAGCTCAGCGGTTGAAGCGTGCTGGCCGCGTTCAACTTCATGGTACACGAGCCCAAGGGGATCATGCCGTGCATCATGCTGAAGTCCTTGTTCTCGAGCCGCTTGATGTAACGCTGCAGCTCGAGTTCGGTGTGGTAGCTGTTGAAGACAGGGTGTGTGAGGAACGCACTCTTGCGTTGCAATTCCGAAGGAACAACGCGCGATGATCCGTTGCTGGCGACGGAAGCGGGAACGGTATCCACTGCTTCAGCCAGTGCGGCCAGTACATCATCCACATCTTGTTCGCGCACCGTTTCATCAAGCGCGATGCTTACGCGCTCATCATCGTACCACAAATTGATCCCGCGCTTCTCGGTGGCTTCCTTCACCCGAAGCGCCATGCCCGGCGTGTGGTCCTTGTGGTTCGTCAGCGTTACGGTATCGAAGAACGACTCGCTGGCCAGGGTGTAACCAAGCGCTTTCGCTCCGCTTGCCACATTGCGCGCCATCGCGTGTACGTTGCCTGCTATCCGCCTCAAGCCGTCCGGACCATGATACACCGCATACATACCTGCCATCACCGCGAGGAGCGCTTGTGCTGTACAGATGTTGCTTGTGGCCTTTTCACGACGGATATGTTGCTCGCGTGTTTGCAGTGCCATGCGCAATCCACGTCGTCCGCGACGGTCCTGGCTCACGCCGATGATGCGACCCGGAAGGACGCGCTTGAATTCCTCCGTGGTGGCGAAGAACGCTGCGTGTGGTCCGCCGTATCCCATGGGCACACCGAAGCGTTGGCTGTTGCCCACGCACACATCGGCGCCCCATTCACCGGGAGGGGTGAGCAACACGAGTGAAAGAAGGTCGGCACACACGGCGGTACGCACACCGAGTACTTTCGCCTTGCTCACGATCGTGCTGTAGTCATTCACACTGCCATCACGTGCAGGGTACTGTAGTGCCAGTGCGAAGTAGCCATCGGCGGGATCGAAGTCCTTCAGGTCGCCGATCACCAATTGCACGCCGATGGGTTCACAGCGCGTGCGCAACACATCGAGGTTCTGCGGATAGAGGTTCTTGTCGGCGAAGAATTTGTTCGCGCTCGCCAGTTCCTTCGGGCGTGCCGCATTCAACATGTGCATCGCTTCGGCGATCCCCGTGGCCTCATCGAGCAACGATGCGTTGCTGATCGGCAACCCGGTAAGGTCGCTTGTCATCGTCTGGAAATTCAACAGCGCCTCCAGTCGACCTTGCGAGATCTCCGCTTGGTACGGCGTGTAGGCCGTGTACCAACCCGGGTTCTCGAATACGTTCCGCTGGATAGGGGGAGGAAGGATGGTTCCACTGAAGCCGAGCCCGATGTAGCTGCGGAAGACCTTGTTCTTCGCGCCGAGTGATCGCATGTTCTCCAAGTGCTCGCGCTCGGTGAGCGCAGGACCCACATCCAGTGGGTTCTTGGATCGGATCCCCTGGGGCACGGTGCGTGCGATCAATTCATCCAGCGACGACACGCCGATGGCTTTCAACATGGCGCGCGTCTCTTCGTCGTTGGGTCCGATGTGGCGCTCTTGGTAGGTCACGGAATTCATAGGGTCTGCGGAATTGCGCGCAAATATACCCTGAGGTCCCCGCCTATCTTTGGCCACCTTCCATGCGGCCGATCCTCGCCCTTTTCGTTCTTCTCTCGGCCTGCACCACACACGCTCAAACAACCCCTCACCTCGACCGCATCATCCTCATGAACGGGGAGATCATCGAGACGCACGTGCTCGGGCAGAGCACCTTGGAGATCCGCCACTTGGAACTCGGGCGAAATGGAAGAACGAAGGAGCGCGCCGAACCGACCGAAGGCGTCTTCTCTGTGATCGACACCTTGGGTCGCGAGCGGATCTGGTACTTCCACGACACGATCTTCGGCAATGAATTGACCATTGACCAGATGCGTTGCTTCATCAAAGGAGAACAGGATGCACGCGCGGGCTATCGTTCGCCGTGGACCATGTGGGGCGGTTTCATCTTCGGCGCCGGAACCACGATCGCCGCGGACCTGGAGGTGAACTCGCTTTTCCTTCCACCGCTGTTCGCCGGGGTGATGATCCTGCCACGCGTGTTCGTTACTCGCGGATCATTGACCGATCCGGTGATGGAAGGCAACGAGCACTATGCGTACGGATATGCCAAGGTGGGCCGGACGCGACGCGTGGTGCGTTCGCTGATCAGTACGGCAGCGGGGGTGGCGGTGGGGTTGGGTGTGCGCCAGTTCCTGATCAACCCGAACCTGGAGGGTTACAATTAGAACCATGGACAGCGGGATCAGGAACCCGGTGCTGCGGTTCGTGGTCTACGGTCACGTATGGCTCGCGCTCGGTGCCGCACTACAGGTCTGGTGGATCGGGCGTGTGTTCTTCGTGGCCGATACCCGCGTCACGGTCGCCATCGGATGCGGCACCTTCGCGATCTATGGTCTCATACGCCTCTTCCGCCTACCAGGTCCACCGCAGGCGGGCGCGCACCACCTCATCTGGTTCCGGGAGAACAAGAAGTGGATGATCGTGCTGATCGGCCTCGCGATGGTGGCTTCCTTTCTCGCGATCCTTCCACTGCTGTATGAACTCTGGCCGGCGCTGGCCATACCCGCGATCATCTCATTGCTCTACGTGCTGCCCATGGAGTTCACCCACGGACGCATCATCGGGCTACGACGGATCCCGTTCATGAAGAGCTTATGGATCTCGCTCGTATGGGCTGCTGTCTCGGTCTTGGTTCCCGCATCCCTCGACCATGGGACACGATCAACCTCAATGATATTTCTGCTGTTCATCATGCAGACCACCTTCATCCATTCGCTGATGATCCCTTTCGACATGCGCGACCGACCTTTCGACCTGGTCTCGCTGCGGACCGTTCCGCAGGTGTTCGGTGATCGCGCCGCGCGGATCATCGCGGTCATACTGGGGCTTGTGCCCGTGCTGATCTCCGGCTTCTTCGTTTTTCATGCATACGCACACGGCGCGTATGTACTGCCTTACTTGTTGCCGATCCCCGGCTTCATGCTCTCCGTGTGGCTTGTTTCCCTTGCCTCTTCGCCCCGGTCCGAATCATACTACCTCGTTTGGTTGGATGGTACCTTGGTGTTGGTGGCATTGCTCGGCCTCTTGGGCACCGTCCTTTGAAGGCGCGACCCGGTGTCCGGTAGCGGCTACTTTTGGACGCATCGCATGATCCCCTTCGAGAACAATCTTTCCTACGCGCAAACGTGCGACGTCGCCGATCCGCTGCGTGCGTTCCGCGATGAATTCCTCTTCCCACAACATGATGGCAAGCCGGTCATCTACTTCACCGGAAATTCACTCGGCCTTCAACCCAAAGGTGCGGCCGCTGCGCTGAAGCAGGAACTCGATGACTGGTCCGGCTACGGAGTGGAAGGGCACTTCAAAGCGAAGCATCCGTGGTACAGCTATCACGAGGAACTCACCGGGTCCACAGCGCGGCTCGTCGGTGCCAAGGAGGAAGAGGTGGTGGTGATGAACCAACTCACCAGCAATTTGCATTTCCTGCTCGTCTCCTTCTTCCGTCCGAACGGTGAACGAAAGAAGATCCTCACCGAAGCGCGACCGTTCCCGAGCGACACTTACGCGTTCGCATCGCAGATCGCCTTTCACGGCGGTGATCCGGAGAACGATCTGGTGGAAGTGATGCCGCGTCCCGGTGAACACACCTTGCGTACCGAGGATATCATCGCGAGGATCAACGAGCTGGGCGATGAACTCGCGCTGGTCTGTATCGGTGGTGTGAACTTCTATACCGGGCAGGCCTTCGACATGGCCGCGATCACCCAAGCGGCGCATGCGGTCGGTGCGATCGCTGGGTTCGATCTTGCACATGCGGCGGGCAATCTTCAATTGAAGCTGCACGACTGGAAGGTCGATTTCGCGTGCTGGTGTACCTACAAGTACCTCAACTCAGGTCCGGGCAGTGTGGCGGGTGCTTTCGTACATGAACGGCATCTCGGCAAAGGACTTCCGCTCTTCGCTGGTTGGTGGGGACACGACAAGAAGGAGCGCTTCAAAATGGAACGCACCTTCAAACCCATGCTCACTGCGGAAGCCTGGCAGGTGAGCAACGCACCGGTGTTCAGCATGGCCGTGCATCGCGTGGCGTTGGAGCAGTTCGACCGCGCGGGCATGGATCGCTTGCGTGCGAAGAGCGAACAATTGACGGGGTATCTGGCGTTCATCATCGCAACCGTTGCGAAGGAGACGAATACGAACCTCGAAGTGATCACGCCATCCGATCTCGCCCAACGCGGCTGCCAGCTCAGCGTGCTCGCCCACGGCAAGGGGCGCGGTCTGTTCGATGCGCTCACCGAGCGCGGTGTTGTTGCGGATTGGCGCGAACCGTATGTCATCCGTGTGGCGCCCGTCCCGATGTACAATTCGTTCGAGGACATATTTCGCTTCGGAATGATCTTGAAGCAGGCGCTTTCCAACACGTAACGCGCAACCCTTCAACACGTAACGTTCAATGAAAAGCATCACAATCGTCGGCGGCGGTCTCGTCGGCAGCTTGCTCGCGATCTTCCTCGCCAAGCGCGGTCACAAGGTGAACGTGTTCGAGCGGCGCGCTGATCCGCGCACCACGAATGTCTACGCTGGACGAAGCATCAACCTCGTCGTGTCGCATCGCGGCTGGACCGCACTGAAAGCCGCTGGCGTGAACGAAACAGTGGAGCGCATTGTGGTGCCGGTGTACGCGCGAATGATGCATGATCGCGATGGTCAGCTGACCCGAGTACCGTACTCCATCGAGAACAGGGCGATCCATTCCGTTTCGCGTGGCGAACTGAACAAGGTGCTGTTGAGCGAAGCGGAGAAGCTGCCCAACGTGCATCTGCATTTCCACGAGCAATGCGTGGATGTGGACCTGGACAATGCGCGTTGCACCTTCAAGAATGATATCACCAGCGCCACCGCCAGCATCAAGGCCGATGTGGTCTTCGGTGCCGATGGCGCACCCAGCGCCGTGCGGCAGGCGATGGCGCGTGGACGATTCAATTTCAGCCAGGAGTTCATCGAGCACGATTACAAGGAGGTGGCCTTTCCTGCGAACGCTGACGGCACGCCGAAAATGGATCCGCAGTGCCTGCACATCTGGCCACGTCGCTACTACATGATGATGGGCCTCGCCAACCAGGACGGCGGTTTCACCGGCACGCTCTTCATGCCGCACACGGCCTCGGCCGTCACGCCACAGGCGTCTTCCCGGAATGCGGGCGCTGCGAAGCAGCCGGGCCCCGCATATCCGGGATCTCACTCAGGCCCGGGTCCCGCCGTCTATCCCGGCTTCGACACGGTGCGCACCGTGGCCGAGGTCACCGCCTTCTTCCAAACGCACTTCGCCGATGCGATGCCGATCGTGCCCGATCTCGTCGATCAATACCTGCGCAATCCACAGAGCAACCTCGCCATCATCCGCTGCGGTCCGTGGACGCACAGGGACAAGGTGGCGCTGATCGGCGATGCGGCGCACGCCATCGTGCCCTTCTATGGCGAAGGCATGAACGCGGGCTACGAGGATTGCAAAGTCCTCAACGACCTGCTGAACGAGCACGGCGACGACAATTGGGCCATGGTGCTCGATGCGTATGGCAAGCAACGCAAGCCCAACGGCGATGCGATCGCGGACCTGAGCATGCGCAACTTCGTGGAGATGCGCGACCTCGTTGCCGATCCGCGTTTCATCCTGCGCAAGAAGATCGAAGGGCGTCTGCAAGCGAAGCACCCAGACCAATGGTTGCCGCTGTACAGCCAAGTGAAATTCACCGATACGCCGTACGTGGATGCGCTGCGTGAAGGCCAGCGGCATGACCGCATCATGGAGCAGGTGCTCGCGATGCCGGGGGTGGAGGAGAAGTGGGAGAGTGATCCCGCTGTGCAACGGGAGGTGGAGAGGAAGGCGTTGGAGTTGTTGACGGGATCGAAATGAGTTGAAATGACAAAGCCACGAACGCTTGTCTTGGTACTAGCGGTTGTCATCGTCGGGTGCATTGTATTGTTCAAGGCGTGCTCTATTTCGGATGAGCGCATTCGCCACAACACTTGGAAATACTACGACGATTTGCCACCGTGCATGCCCGGCGACTTCCTGCGCTTTGACGATGTGCGGTTCACCCTGCGCAATGACAGTATTTTCCAAGGGGATTCAGCCATTGCGGTTGTCGAGTGTGCTTATCACAAGTACTCTGGCAGGGATCGTTTGCTGTTGAGGTGTATTCCTTCGGGCAGGGTCGTGGAGTACGTTGACATTTGAATGGATCAGTCCGGCGCTGTTCGCCGATGTGATACGTTTATCCCTGCCATGAGCAAGCGCACGAAGCAGACCCGATCGTCAGCGATGAAATGGTCGTGAGCAGGATCTACACGGTGCGTGACCACAAGGTGATGCTGGACCGTGACCTTGCTGAGCTATATGGCGTCCCCACCAAGGCGCTCAAACAGGCCGTGCGGCGCAATGCCGAACGCTTTCCCGATGATTTCATGTTCGAGATGAGCAAGGAGGAACTTGAGCATTGGAGGTCACAGATCGTGACCTCCAATCCAGGTGACCGGATGGGCTTACGCTATCCACCTTACTGCTTCACCGAGCACGGCGTGCTGATGCTCTCCAGTGTGCTGAGTAGCGCTGCGGCGATCGCGGTGAATATCCAGATCATCCGGGCGTTCGCCAAGATCAGGGAGTTGCTGGCCAACCACAAGGACCTGTTGCTGGCTTTGGAAAAGCTGCGCGGTACGGTCGGTCACAACAGCCGGGACATCAAGGTGATCTTCAAACTGCTGAAGAGGATGCAGGAGGAGGAGCGCGATCGCGCCTTGCTGGCCCGGATCCCCAAGAAGCAGCCAGCGATCGGGTTCAAACGTGGGAAGTAGGTTGATGGACGGCTGACCCCCTTCCTTTGGCACCGTGTCCACCGCTACAGAGTTCAAGCAAGTCTATGAGCGCCATGCCCGCATGGTGTTCAACCTCTGCTTGAACTATGTGCAGAACCGGCAGGATGCGGAGGAGGTGACGCAGGATGTCTTCGTGAAAGTGCATGACGGCATGGCCGAGTTCCGAGGCGAAGCGGCAATGCGCACGTGGATCTACCGCATCTCGATCAACGCGTGCTTGGATCGGATCAAGGCAGCGAAACGTGCGAAGCGATCGGTGTGGAGCATGCTCGGCTTCTCGGGGATCGAGGAGCGGATCGCCGGATCGGACTTCGATCATCCAGGGGTCGGCCTCGAGCAGCGCGAAGCCACTGAGCGGATATTTCAGCAGATCAATGCGTTGCCTGCGCAACAAAAGACAGCCCTCCTGCTAAAAACCATGGAAGGCCTCTCGCAGCACGAAGTCGCCGAAGTGATGGGCACCTCCGCGAAGGCGGTGGAGTCGCTGCTCTCACGGGCGCGACAGCAGTTGAAGAAGGATCTTGACAATACCGAAGGATGAACGGATCAATGTCGTCAAACCACCAAAGCGATGGAAGAGGAACGGGTCACTGAACTGTTGGGCAGAGTGGGACGTGTGGACCCGCCGCCCTTTCTGCTCACGCGGATCGAGGCGCGGATCGCCGCACGACAAGGTTCGCGTCCTTCACCAACGTGGGTGTTTGCGACGAGCATGGCGATGCTCATGCTGGTGGCCGTGAATTCCTACGTGCTCTTCAGCGGGAAAGCCAATACCGAGGTGACGGTCGATCAACTCGTAGGTGGAATGAACATGGGTGCTTCCAATCAATTGTACCATGACTAAGGTGAAGCTGCTCGGTATCGCAGTGGTGGTGCTTGTCTTGTTGAACATCGGCACGTTGGCCATGCTCTTCACAAGGCCTAATGGCCGTCAAGGTCCGCCACGCGAGGAAGGGCCCAAGGCCATCATCATTGAACGCTTGCACTTCGATGCGGAGCAGGTGAAAGCGTACGAAGAGCTGATCGCGAAGCACCAGGCCGCCATACGCACCAGCGATGAGAAGATGCAGGCCACGCGCGGTGAACTGTACCAGGAACTGAAGGGCCTTGATGATCCCGCGAAGGACTCGCTCCTCGATGCGCTCGGCAATTTGCAACGAACGATAGAGGCCACGCACTTCGCGCACTTTGAAGCACTCCGTGCGTTGTGCCGCCCCGATCAGGTCGCCAGCTTCAACGCTTTAGTGGATGACCTCGCGGGCTACTTTTCACACCCCACGATCAAGGGTCCACCGCCACCGGCCAAGTAGAACATGCGACGCACGGGGTTCGTTCTGATGTTGGTCGGCCTCGTTCTGCAAGGCGCGGCGCAGAGCGGAACGACCACGATGCATGTGCGCTTCACTCCAACGTTCAACAACGGACCCCTGCAACTGCATCATGCAGAGCGCTTGGCGGACGGAACTCCGGTGAGTGTCGATCGCTTACGATTCTATGTCAGCCACATCGCGCTCCACAGCCAAGACAGGACGAGCTTCATCGATACTGCTTGTCACTTGATCGATGCGGAAGCTCCTTCGGCGCTAGAAGTTTCGTTGACGGTTCCGCGCGGGATCCATGTTGATTCGATCTCCTTCCTCTTGGGCATCGACAGCCTCACGAATGTGAGCGGTGCTTTCGGCGGTGATCTTGATCCCACCAAGGGCATGTACTGGGCATGGAACAGCGGCTACATCAATTGGAAATTGGAAGGCGCGTGCGCAAAGTGCAATACCACCAAGAACGCATTCGAATTCCACTTGGGCGGTTATCTGCCACCTTTCTTCAACGCGCAGCGGATCGGCTTCGCGGTTCCATCGAAAGGCGCGATCGTGATCAACGTGGACGTTGCTGTATTCCTTGAGCAAGCCAAGCTTGGCGAACGTTGCGCGATCATGTCCCCCGGCAAGAACGCTGTGGAACTGACGCGTCTCGCGGCATCGGTATTCAATACGTTGGGCCGTGATCAGTAAGGAGGTCATCGATCAAGGTCAAGGATGGTGTCTTCAGGCATCGGTCCGCTTCAGCGGACAACTCTGCGGCATTTTCCGTTCGGTCTTCTACGATCTTCCTCTGCGCTTCTTCGCGTCTTTGCGCCTCTGCGGTGACTCTTTCTTCTGCGCTCTACATCGATCACCCTTCTCCCGAATCAAACCCGCTCTCGCAGTAGTCCTTCTGTTCTTTCTCATCGCCGCCACTACCCAGCACCCGGAAACTGTGCAGTTGAAGATCCCCGCCGGATGGCCCTCCCCGTCCTACGACTTCTCCAAGAACCCCTTGACCAAGGAAGGGATCGCCCTTGGACGCAAGCTCTTCTACGACCCGATCCTTTCGGTGGACAGCATCGTGTCGTGCAGCAGTTGCCACCTGTCCTATACCGCCTTCACACATGTGGACCACGCGGTGAGCCACGGCATCCACGACCGCATCGGCACGCGCAATTCACCAGCGCTGATGAACCTCGCATGGAGCACTTCCTTCATGTGGGATGGCGCGGTGAACCATTTGGATGTGCAGGCCCTGGCGCCCATCGCGCATCCCGACGAGATGGGGGAGGATGTGGCTCATGTGATCACGAAACTCGAACGCAGTAGCACCTATCCGCGTTTGTTCCGCAGTGC
>JADJKO010000002.1 GCA_016705955.1 Flavobacteriales bacterium | reverse complement strand
GGCTCAGGCCACACGCCGTACTCGCTGTTCGGTTGGGTGGTAAGTGACTTCGGCTTGATCGAAGCAATCGAAAGTGGCTTGGTGAAGATCCCCTACCTGCCCATTGCCGACGATACCCAGGAACTCGATGAGCCTGTACTGAAGAACCTCTACCAGCACACCTACAAGGAACTACCGCGCAAGGGACAGAAGAAGGAGAAGAGCCTGGCGAAGAAGGAAGGCAAGAAGCTGGAGGACGACATCCCCGACCTGCCGAAGTTGGTGAAGGGTGCGTTGGACCAGTTCCACCAGCACTACAACGAGTACGAGAAGGGCTTGCGCGCAGCCTATGAGGAGAAGTCAACCCTCTTTACGCAGCCGCCGGTCTTCATCGTGGTATGCCAGAACACGAGCATGAGCCGCGAACTGTTCAAGTTCATCGCAGGCTTTGCATGGGAGGATGACAAGGGTAAACCACAACACCGAAAAGGTGAATTCGAGGTCTTCAACAACTTCGATCAGTTCGGGCGATTGAAGCACAAGCCGCCCACGCTGCTGATCGACAGCGACGCCTTGGATAACAACGAACAGATCAGCGATGAGTTCAAGAAGGTCTTCGCGCCGGAGGTAGCCGAGTTCAAGAAGGAATACGCGCGGCTGTACGGCCAAGGCGCCGCCGAACAGATCACCGACGCCGAGTTGCTGCGCGAGGTGGTGAACACCGTGGGCAAGCCCGGCAAATTGGGGGCGCACATCCGCTGCGTGGTGAGCGTGAGCATGCTTACCGAAGGCTGGGACGCGAACACCGTAACCCACATCATGGGTCTGCGTGCATTCGGCAGCCAGTTGCTGTGCGAGCAGGTGGCCGGTCGGGCTTTGCGCCGCCGCCAGTACTACTTACAGGGCTACGACAAGGACGGCCAACCCACCGACGACCAGCGGAAGATCAAGCGCTACAAGTTCCCGCCGGAATATGCGCACATCATCGGTGTTCCCCTTCAAGATGTTCCGCACCGGCGGTGGTGTCACCACCATCGTGAAACCGCCGAAGGGTGAGCACATCGTAGCGTTGGAAGAGCGACAAGCGGAGCACGAGATCAAGTTCCTGAATGTGGAGGGCTATAGGAAGGTCGTGCCGCCGGAGATGCTCCGGCATGATTTCTCGAAACTCGCACCCTATGAGTTCGACGGCAGCAAGTTCCCGTTGAACACCGACCTCGGTAGCGCCTTCTCGCCCGATGAGCAGAAGATGAAGGTGGAGCAAGTGCTCCAGAAACGCCACCAGGAGATCATCTTCCTGATCACCAGCTACCTCATGCGCCGTGTGTTCGGTGGCGAGGACACGGACGAGAAGAACACGCGCTGGCACCTCTTCGGCACGCTGCGTACCATCGTGCAGGAGTGGTATGAGACCAAATTGCGCATGCTCAATATCGTGGACCCCGAGCACCGTAAGCTGATCTACTACGAAGACCCGGTGCGCATCTGCGACCACATTATGAAGGGCATCAACCCGGAGCGCGACAGCCAGGAGTTCGTGCGACCCGTGTTGAACGCATACAACCCTGTGGGCACTACCATGCATGTGACCGGTCACACGCAACGAGACACCTTCGCCACCAAGAAGAGCCACGTGAACAAAGTGGCCATGGACAGCAAGTGGGAAGGCATCTGCGCCAAGACGCTGGAGGAATTGAAGCCCGTGGTGAGCTACGTGAAGAACCACTTCCTCACCTTCGAGATCCCCTACCTGAAGGAAGGCAAGGAGCACCGCTACAGGCCTGACTTCATCACGCGCATCAAGCTGGCCAATGGCAACATGGCCAACCTCATCATCGAGATCACGGGCATGGAGTTCGACAAGAAGGAGAAGCGCTGGTACGTGATGAACCGCTGGCTGCCCGCCGTGAACGCGGTGCGCAAGGACTACGACATGGATCCGTGGTACTTCACCGAAGTGGCCGGTGATATTCGCGACATCAAGAACGACCTGACGCGGGCGATCACAGAGATCAGCACCAAGGTGCCTGAAGTGCAAGTAGTGTCGTTAGAAGTTGAGAACCAGACTAATCCAGAACCATGTCAACGCATAAAATCATATGGCTGCTTGAGCCCAAGGATGACAAAGCGGACTACCTAGAACTTGTTACGAGTATCGCCAACTCACGGCCAGTTGATTTCGAACACTGGAAAATCGGTCAAGTAGGTAGTGTCGTTCACACCTTTAGGGAGGAGATTGCGGATCACCTATTCAAGCGCGGGCTGTCTTCATTAATGCAAGACGACTTGCTATTGGAGCACTTGATAACAAAGGGTGCCACCCCGAGTCAGATCAGCAGTGTCTTCCAAGTCTATCTTACGAAGGTTGGAATCGACAGCGAACTGATCATCGTGGATCGCTTCTTCTTCCACTCAAATGACCCCAACTATCCCGCTCTTGTGGAGGATATACTCAAGCCATTCATGTCGGCATTGGACCATCTTCGCTTCGTCACCAAGGCGGGCGGGGTAAACGCAGCGACTAAGAGTGCCATAATAACCCGTCTTCAAGGACTCAAAACATCGCTACAGATCACTCATACTACTAGTGATGATTTCCACGATCGGTTTTGGATCTCAGGCGTTAGGCAGCGAGGCTTGATTTCCGGCACCTCTCTCAATGGATACGGGTTGAAGTATGCCCTTGTCGATCGACTGAACACATCAGATGTCAGGGCAATCGTTAGCCAGCTAGTCGCACAATCACTTATCCCTTAGGCTAAGTACATGCGCACATTTCCACCGCGCGAATGAAGATCAAACAGGTCACCATAGAGAACTTCCGCAATCACAAGCACACTGTGATAGACTTCACGGACCATCATGTTTTGGTCGGTGAGAACGGCTCGGGGAAAACCAGCGTACTGGTGGCCATCAACTATGCCCTGTCCTCATCCTTCTTGTCTTCGCGGCTTGATGAGCAAGATTTCCAAAACCAAGATGGCGGGGACATCGTGGTTGAGGTTGTTTTCGATGAGCCCTTCGCAGTGAAGATGCCTGACCTGTACAGCAATCACCAACTCCTACTTGCCGATCAGGTTAGGCTAACGGCCAAGCGTCGAGATCGAGCCGCCCCTGGCAAAGCGTTCTCTGATCCATTTCAGACCTCGACAAGGATACCGGCGCTCTGCTATTCCGACGTCAAAGAGCTTGCCGGGAAGAAACTGCCCGGTGACCTTACCGTCGACAAGCTGCCAACATCAGTCACTTGGTTCGAAAAGGAGGACAAGAGGGGTTACGAAGTGGTGAGGAGGTCCGGCAACTCGACATCATACAGGGAAGATCAGGTAAATCTCAGTCAGGACGCCGAGGGCTTTCCCAACGTATTCTACTTCGATAGAAAGCGTGAGAAGCAATCCGATGTTGGCTTTGGGTCTACGTTGACCAGGATCCTCAGCGACTTGTCTTGGCGCTATCGAAAGGGCTGGGACCAGGAGAAGGTGTTGAAGACCTTTGAAGCATTCGACAAGCAAGTTTCGGGCGTTGTTCAGAAAGACGCGGATAAGCGGTTGTGGACCGATTGGAAGAAACTCCTTGGTGAACTCTTGGATGAGGACAAGCAACCTGGAACTGTCGATCCTGAACATCGAAGCACCCTTTCGGAAGGCCTTCTTCTCGTCTCGCGAGGGCACCAATCAGATCGACCTTGACGGCGCGGGATCTGGCGTTTCCCTGATCGCCACCCTTCTTCTCCTGGAAGTCGTTTCAAAACGGGCAGGTGAAGACATCATTCTGTTGGTGGATGAGCCCGAGCTTCATCTTCATCCACAGCTCCAGACCGGGCTTGCAAAGCACTTGCGTGAGTCAACCACCCAATCCATCATTAGCACACTCACCGCAGTTGGCTGATATCGGCAACTGGAGAAGCATCACCCGGATGACACGTTCATCCGTATATCCTCGTGCAGCGAAACTCAAAGAAGTTGTTGGTCCCAAGAATCTTGAGCAACATCTCGACGACATACCTGGCCACTTCTTTCACCGAACGATCTTCTCACCGGACGACCATCAGGTCTTCTTCGCACGAAAGGTCTTGCTGGTGGAAGGTCCGGTCGACCGCTACGGCATCCAGCGCGTAGCTGACCTCTTAGGTATGTCGCTTGCCCACCTGACTGTGATCAGTTGCAATGGCAAGGAGAAAATCCCACACTATGCAACTATTTGTTCCGCGTTTGAGATCCCGTATTTCGTCCTCTACGACTTGGACAATGATTCAACCGGTAAAGACTCGGCCAAGCATACCAACCAGAATGCGACTATCAGCGAAGCGATCAAAGGAGCAGAAAAGCATGCATTTGACACTTCGTTCGAGCGATTGCTGGGTGTTGGCAAGTCCAACCATAAGACTACTAGTGCGATGCAGGCGATTGACGAACTGACCGCCACAACTATTCCACAAGCCATCGAGGAAGCAGTACAAGCCATTGGCGCATGGTATACTCGGGCTCCAGATAAAATTGAACCCGCAGTCGACATTCCACCCACCACAGCAACAGCGCGGCAAGGTGCGCTAGAGCTGTAGAACGATTGACATGCCCCGCTCCTACAAACACTCCAAGACCGACAAGCGCGCCCACATTCCCAGCCGGGAAGAGGCCGGCTACGAGCGCGACAGCCCCAAGGTGCGCGAGCGTGAGGTGCTGGACCTGCCCAAGAACCCCGTGGTACACCGCGGGCAGGACCCCGAACTGTTCTGGCTTGGCAAGTATGGAGAGGATCCTTCAGGAGGTCCCGGGTCGGAGGCCGGGGACCGCTTGAAGGTGGACATCCGCAGCCTGTACCGCCACGAGCACATCGCCCCGGAGAAGCTGATCGATGGGCTGCACCGCATTGTGGTGGAGAAAAAGAACGAGGACCAGATGGAGATGTTCTCCGTGAACGAGACGTTCGGCAATGCGCTTGAGCGCGACGAACTGGAAAAGCCCAGCAGCTACTACCAGTGGAGCGATGGCTGGACCAACCGCCTGATCCAGGGCGACAGCCTGCTGACCATGACCAGCTTGCTGGAGCGCGAGGGCATGGCCGGCCGCGTGCAGATGATCTACATCGACCCGCCCTATGGTATCAACTACGCCAGCAATTGGCAGAATAAAGTGTCGGATAAGTTGGTCAAGGAGAACGACGAGAATCTATCGGGCGATCCGGATGTGATCAAAGCCTTTCGCGATACTTGGGTGCTTGGCATTCACAGCTACCTCAGTTATCTGCGCGATCGTTTGCTCGTGGCGAAGGAACTGCTGAGTGAAAGTGGATCTTGCTTCGTGCAGATCAACGACGAGAACGCCTCATCTCGTTCGCAATGTCATGGAGGAGGTGTTCGGTAGTGAGAACTTCTGCGGTCAAATCACCTTCCGTACGAAGCTGATGCCCCTTGGCTCGAAGACCTTAGAGCCCATTTGTGATTTCATCATCTGGTATTGCAAGAGCAAGGAGCACGTGAAGTTCCGCGACGTTTTCACCACTGACTCACCAGAGGGCAATAGTCGTTGGGGTTGGGTGGAACTACCCGATAAGGTGCGGCGCAAGATGAGCCATGAGGAACTGAACAACCACAGACTATTGCCCTCAGGCTCTCGCGTATTCACGATGCAGCCAATGCGACCTGCTCAGTATCGTCAGAATTGTGACTTCCCAGTGGTCATCGACGGACAGACCTATCGACCCGCGCCAGGAAGTAGCTGGTCCACGACCGAAGAAGGGATGAAGGCCTTGGTTAATCTCAATCGTGTTGTCCCCAGCGGGAAGAACCTATTCTACGTGCTCTACCACGATGATTATCCTGTTGGGAAGGTCAACGCGCTTTGGGCTGACACAGGCCCTGCGATGAGCAAATCGTACGTGGTTCAATCATCGAACAAAGTGATAGAGCGCTGTATGCTCATGTGCAGTGACCCCGGTGATCTTGTTCTTGACCCCACCTGCGGAAGCGGGACCACCGCTTTCGTTGCAGAACAGTGGGGCCGTCGTTGGATCACCATCGATACCAGCCGCATCGCACTCAACATCGCCAAGACGCGCTTGATGACGGCATCCTTCCCCAACTACCACTTGCACAGCGATGTGGATGTGCGTACCGACATGAAGGATGGGAAGTTCAAGAAGACCATCACCGAGAAGAAGCAACTGGTAGGCGATGTGCGCCAAGGCTTCGTGTACGAAGAGGTGCCGCACATCACGCTGAAGAGCGTGGCCAACGACGAGCCGCCCGCCACCGAAACGCTGTACGACAAGCCCTACGTGGACAACAAGCGCGTGCGCGTGAGCGGCCCCTTCACCGTGGAGACCTTGCAGGACTTCGAGCCCGTGAGCCCCGCGGAGTTGGAAGAGCGCAGCCGCACTGGTGTGGACGATGTGCCCTTCGAGCAGCGCGTGTTCGCCCACCTGCAAAGCGCGGGCGTGCTCAACGGCATCAAGAACGAGCGGGCCATCTTCACCCGCGTGGATCGCCTCGCTTCAGCCTACCTGCACGCCGAGGGTTTCTATAAGGGCAAGGAGGGCGAGAAGAAGGCCTACTTCCACATCGGTCCCAAGTTCGGCAGCGTGAGCCGCCTGGCCGTGAACGAAGCCGTGAAGGAATGTCGCCAGCGCGGCGATGCCGATTGGCTGGTGATCCTGGGCTTCAGCTTCGAAACGGACATCGAGAGCAAGGAGGTGACCGCCAGCACCGGCAGCTTCATGGTGACCAAGACCCGCATGCACGACGACCTGATGCAGGAGGGCCTGATGAAGAAGCCCAAGAACGTGGGCAGCTTCATCACCATCGGCGAACCGGATGTGAGACTGAACGACTGCACCCCACCCGCGCACGTCATCGCGAGCGGGGCTCTGGCCGCGAAGCGATCTCCCGCCACGGACAAAGGGATCGCTTCGTCGAAGACTCCTCGCGATGACGGTAAGGTGCGGTGGGTGCAAGTAGAAGTGGCCGGCCTGGACATCTACGACCCCATCAGCGATACGGTGAAGGCCCGCGACCGCCACGACATCAACTACTGGATGGTGGACGACGACTACGACGGCAACAACTTCGTGGTGAAGCAGGTGTTCTTCTGCGGCGGCGACAAGGACGAGTTCGCCAAGTGGCAACGCGGCCTCAGCGACCTGAGCAAGCAAAGCACCAAGCGCAAAGCCGAGCTCACCCTGAAGATCGAACTGGACGACGAAGCCTTCGACCGCCTCTACGGCCACATCAGCCACCCGATCGCCGCCCGCAAAGGGCAGAAGATCGCGGTGCGGGTGGTGAGCCAGTTCGGGGAGGAGAGTACGAAGGTGGTGGGAGTTTAGAACATCAATAACAGCGAACAGTACCTCCCAAAGCCCGACCCATGAGCGACCTGGAGGATGATTTCGATATTGAGTACAGGCCGAACACCCCGGGCATCGTGGAATCCACGGTGGCTTTGGGCCTCGATGCCGTGACGGCCGGTGCCGCGGGATTTCAAAACGCGCTTGGCGGAGGGTGGTTCTGCACTTTGCTCCACAAGGACACCGAGGTCAAGGTTTGGGAATATGGAGACACAAAGAACGAGGCGTTGCATAAAGCCTTGGGCAAAATGGAGGCGGCCCTTGAGGCGCACGCGGAAATGGAGTCCGAGTTGCGCGAAGAGGCGCAGCGCCGCGAGCGGGGTGCACATAGGCAACGCACCCTCGTGAATGGATCCGGTCAACTTGTGCAGCGCCTGATCGGAGCCAAACCAAGTTCCGATGGCGATGATCCGTTCAATATCAAGCTCGTCTTTGGCCTAATGGCTCTTTTGGCAGTATGTGCCATTGTTTACTACGTCGTTCTCTTCGTAGTCAAGATCCTTATTCCCACCCTGGTCATGGCAGCACCAGCAGTGCTGATCGTGATGGCATGGTTTCGAAAAGGTGCGAAACGAACGTGGATGGCTTCGTTCGCCTTTACGGTAGCCATTCTTGTCTACTTCGACCATCTGCACGGCGGCATCCTTTCAGGCCCGTATTCACGCATGGGCGGATCGTTCGCAAGCATCGCATTCACACTCTATATCTGCGCGGTGTGGTCCGGTGTCAACGCATTGGGATTCCTGATCTACGCGCTCATCCAGTGGCGAAAGCCTACCACGGATCCCCTTCTACTGAGCAAAAGGAAATGGTGGCTGGTCGGGAGCATGACGGTTCTGGCGCTTGGAGTAATTTTCATTCATGATGTCATGGCCTATCGCGTCCCTGAAGAGAAGCATACTGCGCAACGCGACGAGGCTCCCGCAGCTATGATACCTTCAATACCTCCCAAGCCAAAGCCGCAAGACCTAAGCAGTATCGACCAAGGTCTGACAGCCAGTACGCGGACATCGGATCCTTTGTCGACACCAATTGATCCCCACACAACGGCCCAGACCTCAACATCACTTTCGGAGCCAAAGGATCTCTGGACAAACAGGGAGACCGACATTAAAGCTGCGAGTACCCCAACCGCCACCACTTTGTCCAGTGCGGAGGTCAAAGCCTCACGGAGCGGAACGACACACTCGGCCGCAAGCGACCCCGGTCAAGATATTTTGGTCCAACAGACGCCTATAACGGACGGGGCGCAATTGAGGCAACATTCGATCAACATCGGTGGCACTCCCATATGGACCATCGATATCTATGGTCGATCACTCCAGGGACAGCCCCCGGTACCCGACGCTGCGGGGAAAAGTGGCTACGTGGTTCTCCGATTCACGGTCGCACCAACCGGAGAGGTCTTGGATATCATACCTGATCGCAACCGAAGCAATACCCTTGATCCACAACTTTGGAACAAGGCAATAACCTCGGCAAAGAGGTGCGTGTTCGTTCCCACTCCTGAAGCGAACCTCCCTACGACGGGAAGCATGTTCTTTCGTTTTGGAAAGCACGAATGATGCAGAGCGTCATCAGCCATACAGTTACCGGTGCGAGCCAGGCCGCATGGACTTGGCGGGCCACGCTCTATGCACTGCTTGCATCGTTCACGATGTTCTTGACAGCTGGAAACTGTCAGGCACAAAAGATCATAGACAGCAAAAAGGTCGTATCGCTGGATGGCCGGTGGTACAAGGATGATCGACCTGTAACAGGCCGGATCGTCGAGTTCTCAGAGACGGGTTCCATTCTCCTCGAGATGGACGTCGTCGATGGCATGCGACATGGGATCTATAAAGAGTATTATCCCAATGGCGCGCAGAAGATCGACGCGCATTATCTCCAAGGTAATCTGGAGGCATTGCACGTCGAGTACTATCAGGATAGCTTGCCGTTCATCCGCACCATGTTCAGATCAGGTATCAGGAATGGGTTGGAGGAGATCTTCCATCCTAACGGCAAATTGCAACGGAGCATCGAATACGCTGATGGAGTTATTGCGGACGGTCGTTACGAGGAGTTCGACGTGGAGGGTGAGGTGATCAATGAGAAGGAATACCATGTTGGCGTTCTGGTGCGCTACACTCCATACCGTGAAAATGTAGCGAACGGGAAGAGCGTTGAGTATTTCACGAATGGTCGTGTGCGTAGCGAGGTATTGTATGATCGCGGCGCTCGTACCGGGGTTCATAGTGAATATGACAGTACCGGTGTGTTGTTCCGCACAACACAATACGTTGATGGAAAGCGAGATGGAGAATCGTTGACCTTTCCTGAAGCTGGCAAACTTGAACGCATAGACCAATTCCAGAACGATACCCTGAGGTCGTTCTTTCTTCTGAGCTATGATGACGATGGAAGACTACGTGAGAAAAGCCAACACAGCGCGGACGGCAAAAGGAACGGCTCTGCCGAAACCTATTGGCAGGATGGCTCCGTGTTCCGACGCAGCCTTTTTGTTGACGACACAGAAACGGAGATCCTCTACTTGAATGACAATGACCCCGATCTTTTACTGGAGAAGTTATTCGATCCGACCATTGATGTGATCGCCACTGCCCCGCGTACATCCGGCTCGGACAATGCCACGATCCTTGTCGAATTCTCCGACACTGCGGTTAGCGACCGGGAGAAGCTCATTCAGGAGGCCATTAAGCAAGCGCTATTCAACTCTGGCAGACTCAAACACTACAAAGGCCCTTTGAACATTCAGCCGGACATGATCCTCCATGTGGAAGACCTGGCCGTTCTGATACTGCCGATTGATGAGTCCCCGCGATCCAGATTGGTCAAGGCGCAAGTCTCGTTCGACATTCGGGCACAGGATCTTCGCAGCAGCGATGTGACCAGCCAAGCCGTTCACTATTCCAGCTATCCCTGTGGTAATGAGGAAACCGCTTTGAATGCGGCGCTTAGGCAGGATGGATTGTCAGCCCAGATCGACGGGTCAATAATCGCATTGGTACCAATATCCGCGCGCATTGCGAGGATAGAGTCCAGAAGCGGAACGATAGCGAGGACTGTTGTTATCGACGTCGGTTCGGATCTCGGGATACGAGATTCGATGGAACTTCTTGCCTGGGTTACACCGCAAGGGGCGAGTGAACACACACTCTGTCAGCTCATGGTCCAGAGGATCCTAGGCTTGAATACTGCGCTTTGCAAAGTGGTGGAGGGTGGGGATCTGATCAACTCCGACGCGAGCGGCTTGAGCTTCGTCACAATCGTGCGAGAATGAAACATCTACTCACCTGGACCGAGAATCGGATCATCTTCCGCACTTCCCGATTCCTACTCCATCTCTTGATCGTACTCGGCTCCCTGACTATACTGGCAGGTTTGTGTTTATGGGTCTGGAGTGTTGTTCCGACATCCAAACAACAGGTCAATAAACCAGATTATCCACCCGAACTGGGAATGAAATGGTCCGATGTGTCTTCGGTTCCGGAACCTTCTACCAAAGCCAACGGCGATCAGACAGACGAGACTCTTCGTTCAGATACACGGGTCGTGGGGAGCAGCCCGATGGAGGTGATGTATCACGCAACGGTCGATAGTCTCGCGAATGCTCAACCGTATTTGAAATGGCGCCCCACCGGGGGATGGAAAGTGCTTGATGCAGCATCATACCATTACTGGGAAAAACGCGATCCCCAAAAGGCCGCGACCTATCGCATTTTCCAAGGTGAAGACAATGGGCTTGCAGAACGCCTTGATGTGTTCTTCATCCGCACGGACTCCGGCTCATACGCGGATCGGATCGCTGTTCTCAGAGCCCTGTTTTCAACGATATCGGATCTCCAGGTCGACACGATCGGTGCTCGGATCATGGTAAACGCAATGTTGGATGAAGTGGTCGTAAGAGAACTAAGGACATTGACAATGTTGCGCGCTGCAAGTGATCTAGCTCAGGCATTTCGGCAGTCCGAGCGTGCGTGGGCTTTCCGTTGGGGTTTGAGATACTTCGCCAATGCTACTGTACCCAACGCAGGGTTCCTTGCAGCTGCGAGAAAATGGATAGAACCACTGGAGGCTGATCAACAGTTCAACGCGTTGCAAACCCTGACCACTGTGTTCACAAAGGATCTTGGATCGGACTTGGATAAGTTGGAACAGCGTAGGCCACTGTTCCTATCAATGCTTAAGGAGATACCCCGGGAAAAACAGGCCTTGGCGCTCGGTCAATTCATCACTGCCTATGAGGGCATCAACCAGTTACGTCTCAAAAAAATACAGGAGATCGATAGTGCTTACGTCAAGAATAGTGCGGTAGCTGAGCACGACTTCGTGCGCGATGGCAATGCGAAATCAGTCATTCGCTCCTCGGCATGGATCCTTGTTGCAAGTGGCATCGCCGTGCTCGCTATTCTAGGTCTGCTGCTTTCGGTTCTCTCCATTCAACGCTCGATCCAAAAGCTTGAATCGGCGATCACGCAACTAGCGGATCGGACTCCCGGAAGGCATGAGAATTGAGGGCAGATTGAGGATGATTGTCGCAGGGCATCTTACTTTGCGCCATCTGCGCGTAGCCTAGGGCTACGCGCAACACGAATGGTTCGCTGGTGGCTGTGCCTCTTTCACTGCTGCCGCCTTCCTTTCGGCTTCTGCGCCGTCTCGCCACCACCCGGCCTTATCACTTGCACCCATTGCCCCTTGCTGCGGGCGTTCACGGTGTGGTCGTACATCGCTTCGCAGGCGGCGCCGGGCAGGTAGTAACGGCCGGTGTACGACGCGTTGAGCATGATGCGGTAGGTGGCGGTATTGCCCTTCCACAGATCGAAGTAGGTCATCACGCGGTCGTCGCGCACATCCTGGTAGGTGAAGTAGCTGCTCTTCACGCCGCTCTCGCTGCCTTCCATACGCGTGTTGCGTATCTCCCAGCCGCTGGGGAATACCTGCGTGAGGGCGAGCTGCTGGTAAGCCTCCACGATGCCTGGATGGCGCAGGGTGACGAGGGCGACGAAGTCGGTGCCCTGCTCCAGGCGCACGGGATCCACCGGTGTGCCATCCACGAGTTGGTACTCGACATCCATGTAAAGGCCATTGCTCGCTTCGCGTTCTTCGCCGGCCAGTGGTGTGCCGGTGCGCACCACGCGCACATAGAGCAGGCTCTTGCCGGTGTTGCGTATCGCGATGCCGGCCTTGCCATCGGGCGTGGGTAGATCGGTGCGTGCGATGGCCTTTTCGCTGAAGTGATCGGTGCTCTTGCCGCCTTAGACCCCGGCAGGTGTCCCCTCTTCGAGGCCGAGCCACCTATTTCAAAACCCTCGCAGCGGTCTGCCGAAGGCGACCCTGCGACCCGAAGCCGTGATTATTGGATCACCACGATCGCAACAGGCCTCCCCGGCCCATCGTCGCACGGAGGCTCCTACTCCCCCCTCACCACCCGGTAGTTCCTCACCACCTCTCCCATCACCTGCACGGCATACACCCCCACCGGGTTCGCGCTGAGGTCCACCACCGCCACGCCGGGCACAGCGCGTTGCACGAGCACCACGCGTCCGCTCACATCCAACACCGTGATCACCGCCGCTTCGGGCAGTTCCATCCGGAACACGCCCGTGGTCGGGTTCGGTGCGGGCAGGAGTTCGCGCGTGGTCACTTCGGCCACGGCGGTGTTCAGGTCGCAGGTCACTTCTTGGCCGCAGACCACTTGGCCCAGGAACAAGGCGGTGTAGTTCATCGCCACCACATAGTCCGAGGTGAGGTAGCCCACGTGGCCGGTGCCGGGGTAGCTCTTGAAGCAGTTCACCAGGCCCACATGGTTCGCGCGCTCGTGGATATCATGGCTTCCGCTGGCTATGAGACCGGTGGGGATACCCGCCACGGAAACCTCCTGCGTGTAATAGGGCACCACGCCATCGCCCACTTCATGCAAACTCACCAGCGGTTGGTCCCCGGTATTGATCCACGACGTATCGCCGATGCATCCGCTGAAGCTGTAGCACGCCAGGGGCACGCTGGAATAACCCGGATTGCCGCTGTTGCCTTCCAGTCCGCCCAAGCCGGGCATCTCGCCCGCGATCCACGCGGGGATCTCGCTGTCCTCGTTCAAATACGTGGCATGCACCGCGCTGATGGCCCCGGCCGAGACCCCGCCGATGATGATCCGCGTGGTATCGATGCCGTACGGGTTGCCCAACTCGGCCACCGACTTGTGCAGGTAGCGCACGCAGGCACGGGTATCGTGGGCACCACGCATCACCGCACGGGTGGTGGTGGTCTGGTTCGGCAGGAAGAAGCCCACGCGGTAATCGTAGCCCACGGCCACGTAGCCGCGCTTCGCGAAGTCCGTGCAGATATCGGCCACATCGGCGCGTGATCCGGTGATGAAGGAACCGCCGAAGGCCACCAGCACCGCAGGCCGCAACGCGAGGGCATCGCCGGTGGGTTCGTACACATCCATTTTCAGGATCTGGTTACCGCCGGCCACGGCGGTGTTGGCACCGAAGGTGACGGCCGAGGTGATCGTGACCGCCCCGAAGTGGTTCGCATCGATGTAACGACCATCCGCACACTCCTGTGCGTGGGCGGTGATGGAGAAGAGCGCGAGGAAGGAAAGTGCGGAGAAGTGTTTCATGGGGTCCGGAAAAGGTGACGCAATGTAGAGGGATGATCGATCCCTTCACACCTATGCCCCGGCCTGATCGCATCTTTGGCACAGCGTTGGCAAAACGTTTCGACGAACCAAGTGGAACGAACCATGAAAAAGCAACTCCTCACCCTGTGTCTGGGCCTATGCGCCGCCGGTGCCTTCGCGCAATTCCAGGTGAACCCCCAAGTGGGGCTGAACTTCCAACAACTCACCAGCCCGCTTGCCGGGGTGGAATACAAGGCCAACGTGGGCTGGATGCTCGGCGCCGACCTGCGCTTCGGCGACCGCCTCTACGTGCAGCCCGGTGCCTTCTTCGGCCGCAGCGCCACCGCGGTGAAGGTGTACAGCAACGACACGTTGCAGGTGGAGGACGACCTGGTGCGCACCAGCCTGAAGTTGAAGGCGATGGTGGGTTACCGCCTGATCGATACCTACCAGTTCAACCTGCGCTTCGCCATGGGCCCCACCTACGATGTGCTGTTGAGCGTGGATGACCGCAATGACAACATCGGCTACAACAAAGGTGATTTCCGGGGCGGCTCCATGAACATCGATGCCGCGCTGGGCTTCGACATGGGCGTCTTCACCGTGGAACCCGGTGTGAGCTTCGGACTCAGCCGCGTGTTCAGCGACAACCCCACGGTGAAGGACATCGGCTCCAAGTACCTCACCTACGGGCTCACCATCGGCATCAACTTCGGGGACGACGACAAGTAATTCCCGAGGACACACCAACAAGGGAAACCTCTCCGCTCGGAGGGGTTTTCTTTTTGGAAAGTCCACTTGCACATGGCGCCTTGCTCATTACTCATTGCTCGTTCACTTGCTGGTCTTGAAGAAAGGCGCAATTCGTAATGCGCAATGAGCAAGACGGAAGGAAACGCGGAACCCACTTGCTCATTGCGCCTTGGGCGTTACTCATTGCTCATTCTCGTGCTGGTCTTGAAGAAAGGCGCAATTCGTAAGGCGCAATGAGCAAGGCGGAAGGCAATGCGCAGCCCACTTGCTCATTGCGCCTTGCTCATTCCATCTTGCTCATTCACTTGCTGGTCTTGAAGAAAGGCGCAATTCGTAATGCGCAATGAGCAAGACGGAAGGAAACGCGGAGCCCACTTGCTCATTGCGCCTTGGGCATTCCATCTTGCTCATTCACTTGCTGGTCTTGAAGAAAGGCGCAATTCGTAATGCGCAATGTGCAAAGCGTAAGGAAACGCGGAGCCCACTTGCACATGGCGCCTTGCGCATTCCATCTTGCTCATTCACTTGCTGGTCTTGAAGAAAGGCGCAATTCGTAATGCGCAATGAGCAAGGCGTAAGGAAACGCGGCGCCCACTTGCTCATTGAGCCTTGCTCATTGCTCATTCACTTGCTGGTCTTGAAGGAAGACGCAATTCGTAATGCGCAATGAGCAAGACGGAAGGAAACGCGGAGCCCACTTGCACATAGCGCCTTGGGCGCTACTCATTGCTCATTCACTTTTCCTACCTGTCGCCGTTCCAACGCTCTTGATGAATATCCTCACGAGTTCCTGACACTCGTTCTTCACCTTGATCAATAGTTCCTTTTCCTTGTGCATTCCCTTCCGCTCCATGATCCGGATGCAGATATGAGTCTCTCGCAGTTCTTTCAATACGATCTTGATCTTGTGGATGAAGTCCTTCTTGGACTCCGCTGCTTGTGCCTCGCCATAGTTCAGTGCGGGCGAAGTCCCGGATCGGAGCAATTGTCCTCCGAGATGATTCGCTGCCTTGGTCGATGGCAGTGCTTCTTCCAGATCGATGATCAGGACAGCGAAATCGATGAGGCGCTCTTCGAGGTCATACTTGCGTGGGGTGACCAAACTCATGATGGTGGTATTTGAACACTAAGAAAGGCGCAATTCGTAATGCGCAATGAGCAAGGCGTAAGGAAACGCGGAGCCAACTTGCTCATTGCGCCTTGCGCATTCCATCTTGCTCATTCACTTGCTGGTCTTGAAGAAAGGCGCAATTCGTAATGCGCTATGTGCAAGACGGAAGGAAACGCGGCGCCCACTTGCTCATTGCGCCTTGCGCATTCCATCTTGCTCATTCACTTGCTGGTCTTGAAGAAAGGCGCAATTCGTAATGCGCAATGTGCAAAGCGTAAGAAACGCGCCCACTTGCCATTGAGCCCCTTGCCCCCCTTGCCACTGCTGGTTTGAAGGGGCCAATTCGTGGCCCCCAAGAAGGCAAATGCGCAGCCCACTTGCTCATTGCGCCTTGCGCATTCCATCTTGCTCATTCACTTGCTGGTCTTGAAGAAAGGCGCAATTCGTAATGCGCTATGTGCAAGACGGAAGGAAACGCGGAGCCCACTTGCTCATTGCGCCTTGGGCGTTACTCATTGCTCATTCACTTGCTGGTCTGAAAGCGCAGCGTAGCAAGACGGAAGAAACGCGCCCCTTGCTCATTGCCCTTGCGCATTCCATCTTGCTCATTCTCTTGCTGGTCTTGAAGAAAGGCGCAATTCGTAAGGCGCAATGAGCAAGGCGGAAGGAATGTCCTACTTCGTACTCGGCATCCCCTCCTTCTTCCACGCGCCGTAGCCGCCTGAAAGGTGCTGCGCCTTGTAGCCATGTTCAAGCAGGTATTCCAGCGCTTGCTCACTGCGACCACCGGCCTGGCAATAGAGCAGCACCGGCTTGGTCTTGTCCAGCTTCGCGAAGGTGGTCTCGTAATCGTCGGCGGTCCAGTTCACGTTCACACTGCCGACCAGGTGTCCGGCCGCGTACTCCTGCGGCGTGCGCACATCCACCAGTTGCACGTCCTTGGCGGTCATGGCCTGGCTGAAGGCTTTCACATCCAGTTCGGTGGGTTGCTTCGTGTTCTGTGCAGCGCTGCATCCGGCGAAGACAAGGAAGGCTGCGGAAAGGAAAAGGTTCAGGGTGGTTCTCATCGGTTCTTCAAGGTTTCTTGTACCTCCTGCCACGAGCCGCCATTGCTCACGTCGGGCAATCCCATTTGCTGAAGGTAACGCATGGCGCTATCGCTGCGTGCTCCACTGCGGCAGCAGAGGATCAGCGGGGTGGGCAGGCCGCGCAATTCCTCGATGCGTTCCGCGATCTCGTTCAACGGGATGTTGACGGAACCCACCACATGCCCCTCGCTGAATTCCTCCGGCGTGCGGACATCCACCACGGTGGGTTGCTGGTCGTTCATGGGTACAAGGGATCCATTTTGTGGAGCTGATGGGAGTCGAACCCACGACCTCGTCATTGCGAACGACGCGCTCTGGCCAGCTGAGCTACAGCCCCTATTGGGGGGCGGTAAAGTTGCGAAGTTCCGGGGAACGTTGGGTGAGCGCAACCGAGGTTGATGGGGTAATGGGCGCAAGAGAATAGAAGAGGTTCACGCATTGCGTCGCTAAGGCTCGCACGGAGGCGCGCAGGACTCGGAGTAGGAGAACTGATGGGGCGTGGGAAAAGAAGAGATCTCACGCGGAGGTGCGGGGGGCACGGGGAAGGAGAGCTTATGGCGCGTGGAAAGAAGAGGTCTCACGCATTGGCGCAGAGAACGCAGAGGACCGGGGCGATTGAAATGGCGGGCCTCACGCGTTGCTTCACAAAGGTTCGCAAGCACGGGCGCGGAGAAGGAAGGTAAGAGTGCGTGGAAGAGTGCGTGACGAATGCGTACATCGGACCACAACGAGTGGATTCAATGGCTTTCGTTGCGCATCCGTCGCGTAGGGTGCATTTGCGCCCCGGCCTGACCCGGGGTTGCGGTCACAATAGCGGCGATCGCCATCACTGACCATGGAGTTTGCGCCTTTGCGGCCAACCGAACCGCGCCCCGAACCACCGAATTCGCGTAGAGTGATGCATGCGGAAGAACCTTCGCCTTTCCATGATCGCCGTGATGGTGTGCAGCGCTGCGTGGGTGCGCGCGCAATCCGAGGACATTGCCTACGTGCCGCGCGAAGCGCCGGAGCGTACGGCGGATGATGCCGGCATCGACCTGCGGAAGACCGATGAGGCGGGTGTGATGGACCTGGTGATCCCTGCCGGAACGCGCCAAGTGGACCTGATCAACGCCAGCGGCAACGTGGTGTGGAGCATGCCCGCCACCACCACTCCGCAACTGGACCTGCGCGAATTGCGCACCGGCACCTGGACCATCCGCGCGCACACCGACCAAGGCGCCCGTGTGCGTCGCTTTCTTGTTCTTGGGAACAGCGGCACCATGTGGACGGACCAGGTGCGCCGACCTGCGCGCAAGCGCTAGCGCAACTTCACGGCCACTCCGCGATCCTGTAAGCGTCCGAGACCCTGAGCGGCCGGTGTGAAGCCGGGATCCAAGCGCAAGGCCTGCTGGTAATCGAGCAGCGCGCTGTCCAACTTGCTATCCAACTCATAAGTGAGCCCGCGGTTGTAATAGGCAGCGGTGTAATCGGGCAGCAGTTGGATCGCGGTGTTGAATTCGCGACGCGCATCGGCCACCCGCTTCTGGTGTTCCAAGTAGACATACCCTCGGTTGTAATAGGCCAGCGGGTACTTGGGTTCCACGGCGATGATGTGCTCGTAGCACACCAGTGCAAGACTGTCACGCCCATGCTCCTGCGCGAAGATGGCCTTGTTGTACAGGGCCTCCACGCTTTCCGGCCGGATCTCCAACGCGGAGTTGTAGTACTCCAACGCAAGTGGATCCTGCCGCGCGGCGTGCAGGATGCCGAGCGAGATGTACGCATCGTAAAACTGCGGGTCGCGCTCCACGGCCGTGTGGTAACTACTGATCGCAAGGTTGGTGTCGCCGGCCGTGCGATGGATCCAGCCTTTCAGGTTGTACAGTGAGGCATCCTGCGGATCGATGCGCAACGCGTCATTGGCCACGGTCATCGCTTCGGGGTAGCGCCCCTGCATCAGGTACACTTCGCTGAGCTTCGATCGGCCTTTTGTTCCGTTCGGTTCCAAGCGGATCGCCTCCTGGAAGCGTTGCTCGGCATCCATCAACCGGACCTTGCGGAAGTAGAGATCACCGAGTGCGATCCGCCAACGCGTGTTGGTGCTGTCCAGGAGGATCGTCCTCTTCCAGTCGCTTTCGGCAAGAGCGGAGCTGTCCAAGTGCTCGTAGTACAGGGCGCGATCGGCGTACGCGTTCGGGTCGTTCGGACGATCGAGGATGTGCTGTTCGATCAGCTTCAGGTCGAGGGCGGCGCCGGGGACACTCCCCTGCTCCGTTCCGGGATCGGTGCATGCGCACAGGGTGGCCGAAGCGACGAGGGTGAAAAGGAGGTGGCGCATAAAGCGAAGGCCCCGGGAGCAGATCCCCGGGGCCTTCAAAAGTAGCGGCTCAACCCATCACACCTCGACCGGTTGTCCGGTCTTGGCTACCGCTTCTTTGATCTTCTTCTCCAATTCGTCGCACAATTCGATGTTATCCTCCAACAACTGGCGCACGGCATCGCGGCCTTGGCCCAGTTTGTTGTCCGCATAGCTGAACCAGCTGCCGCTCTTCTTCACCAGGCCCAACTCCACAGCCAGATCGATGATCTCGCCGCTCTTGCTGATGCCCTTGCCGAACATGATGTCGAACTCCGCCTTGCGGAACGGCGGCGCTACCTTGTTCTTCACCACTTTCACCTTGGTGCGGTTGCCCACCACGACCTCTCCTTCCTTCAACTGCGTCATCCGTCGGATGTCCAAGCGCATGCTGGCGTAGAACTTCAGCGCGTGTCCACCGGTGGTGGTCTCGGGGTTGCCGAACATCACACCGATCTTCTCCCGCAACTGGTTGATGAAGATGCAGCAGCAGCCGGTCTTGCTGATGGTGCCGGTGAGCTTGCGCAGGGCCTTGCTCATCAAGCGCGCCTGCATACCCACAGCACTGTCGCCCATCTCGCCTTCGATCTCCGCGCGCGGCGTTAGAGCGGCCACGCTGTCGATCACGATGATGTCGATCGCGCCGGAACGGATGAGGTTGTCGGCGATCTCCAAGGCTTGCTCGCCGTTGTCCGGCTGGCTGATCAGCAGGTTCTCGGTATCCACACCGAGGCTCTCGGCATACGTGCGATCGAAGGCGTGTTCCGCATCGATCATCGCCGCGATGCCGCCGCGCTTCTGGCATTCCGCAATGGCGTGGATCGCGAGCGTGGTCTTGCCACTGCTCTCCGGTCCGTAGATCTCGATCACGCGGCCCTTGGGATAACCGCCCACGCCCAGCGCGAGGTCCAGTCCGATGGATCCGGTGGGGATCACCTCCACCTGTTCCACCGCATCATCGCCCATCTTCATGACGGCGCCTTTCCCGAAGGTCTTCTCCAGCTTGTCCATCGTGAGCTGTAGAGCCTTCAATTTCTCCTTGTTGATCTCCGTTGCCATGGGATTCGTGTTGGTTGTTGTTCGTGGTGGGTGGATCGTCGCGACGGCTTCTCATCGAACATCAAAGTTCGACGGCCTGGCCCCGCTTACGGGTCTTGTTCCTTTCTTTCCGCTTGACGGCTTTCTCGTCGGTTTGATGACGCACAATTAACCGCTCGGCTTTCTGATCGCCAAATTTTCCGGCAAGAAGTTTTGAACAGCGAGGGTTGACCCGATGGCGAATACGTGAACCAAGGAGAGGTCAACATTAGGGTCGGAAGCAGTCGAAATGTCGATGAATTGATCATTTATACAGATGAACACTTGACAGCCGGATAGCGATCCCGTTACGTTTGCCCCACTCTCGACGAAAAGGACGCTCTTCAGACCCTGCCTTTGGACCACTTGTTCAGCCAACTGAACAAGCCGCATGAGACCCGAGCCTCCTACCCGGAAAGGGATCGCCCAAGTGGCGGCCCACCCGGTTTCCCGCACTACCCCATCGTCCACGCACGGGCCCCTTCCGCGCCTTGACGATTCCATCCCCCTACACCGCAACAACAACAACAACAACCAACGGATCATGAATTCATTCCATCCCCATCGATCGACCTGGATGCGCGCACTCTGCTCGCTCCTACTGCTCCTGATGGCCAGCGCCACATTGATGGCACAGTTGGCCAGCAAGCCTGCGCCCAAAGGACACGACCACGACGAACTGGACGGCTTGCTGAATATGCACGACCAGGAGATCCACTTCGTGGAGAACAAAGGACAGTTCGGTGCGACCGTGCTGTACCGCGCCGACTTCCCGCTCGGCCAGGCCGTCGCCACGCGCGAAGGCATGTTGATGAGCGCCTACGACCCGGCGGCGGTGGAAGCCCGTCAGCGCGAAGGGATCGCCATTGAAGAAGAGATCGGGCGCGGCCTTCCCCAGCGCGACCTGAAATGGAACAAGAAGGGTCACGGCTGGCTCATGCACTTCCGGAATGCATCCCCTGCCATGCGCGTGGAGAGCAAGGAAGCACATGATGACCTGACCAACTATTTCCTGGGCACCCAGGAACACCAGGCCATGGGCGTTCAGAATTTCCAGGAGGTATGGTACCGCGACGTGTACAAGGGAACGGACGTGCGCTATTACCCTGCTGCCGATGGTTCACTTGAGTACGACATCATCTGCAAGCCTGGTAGCGATCCGGCGCTGATCGCCTTGGAACTGAAAGGGATCGATCGTGTGCGCGTAACAGAGAACGGTGAACTGGTGATGAGCACCAGCTTGGGCGACATGAGCTATCCGGCTCCGGTCGTGTACCAACGCATCAATGGACGTGAAAAGAAAGTGGATGCAGCCTATGTGATCGAGGGCGCGAACGTCATTCGATTCAAACTCGGTGCGTATGACCCGAGCCAGCCCTTGGTGATCGACCCGATCGCCATGCGCTGGGCCACGTGGGTGAATACGAACAGCACCGGTGATAACCACGGCCACGCCATCTGGGTGGACCCTGCCGATGGAGCCATCTATGTGGTGGCCCGTGTGGTCGGTAGCACGGACAACATCACCTTGGGTGCGTTCGACGTAACCGAGAACGGGAACCTGGAGATCATTGTGGGCAAGTACCTCGAACCCGCTACGGTCGGCGGATCGGGAACGCGGGTGTGGCAGACCTACATCGGTGGGGCGGGCGATGACAATCCGTACGCCATGGAACAGGGTCCGGATGGGAACCTTTACATCACCGGCCAGACCAGTAGCACCAACTTTCCGTTGATCGGTGGACCGGCCTTCAGCGGAACCAGCATCGACCAACAAGCGCAGAGCGGGATCGACGTGTTCGTGCTGAAGATCACGCAGGACGGTCTTTCGATCAAAGCAGCGGTGGTGGGTGGCAACGGAGCGGATGACAACTTCGACGTGCGCACGGCGCCGAACGGTGATGTATTCGTATGCGGAAGCACCACCAGCACCAACCTACTGACCTTGAACGCGGGTAGCGGGGCGAGCAATACCAACAACGGCGGCAGTGACGCCCTGGTGTTCCGCATCAACCAGGACCTCTCCTCCTTGGTGTGGATGCGCAATTACGGTGGCAGCGGTGCCGATCGCGCCAGCATCATGTTGCATAACCCCGTGAGCGGCGACCTTTTCGTAGGCGGCAACACAGCAAGCACCAACTTCCCGACGGTAAGTCCACGTCAAGCCGCGCGTGGCGGAACCACCGCTGGATTCCTCCAGCGACTCACCGGTGCCGGTGCGACCACATGGTCCTCCTACTACTCATCTGCTTCAGGCAGTGATGCCAACCTGTTGTGCATGTCATTCAATACGGACCGCACCGAATTCTACTTCGGCGGGGTAACCACAGGACTGAACAGCGCGAACATCACCAGCGGCTCCTACGACACGAGCCACAACGGCAGCAACGACTTCTACATGGGCCGGATGACCATCGACCAGTCCCTCATCGCAGGGCACGTACGTGGGCGGCACCTTGAACGAGGTGAACATGATGGGCCTGAACACGGACCTGAACAACGACGTGTATGTGTTCGGCTACACCAACAGCACCAACTTCCCGGTGTCCTCCTCCCCGAACACCCCGTTGCAGAGCACGAACCAAGGCAACAACGACAAGGTGTTCCTGAAACTGAACAGCGCCCTTTCTGCGCTGAACTTCAGCACGTATTACGGCGGTGCGGCAGATGATTATGACCCGGTGGGCGAACGCGGCATCAAGTTCAGCAACTGCCGGATCTACACCATCGTGACCGCGCAGAGCAACAACATCCCGCTGACGCAGGGTGCGCTGAACACCACGAAGAACAGTCCGACCACCCGCTATGAACCCGGTCTGGTGGTATGGGCCAATCCGCCCGACCTGCTCGGCAACACGATCAGCTATCAAGGCGTGTCCATCTGCCCGGGGGCCACTCCGGGGGACATCATCGGATCGGTACCGAGCTACACCTTGCCGACCATCGTGCGCAACAACACGAGCTCCGCTTACCCCGCCTTCCCGAGCGCCGCGACCTACCAGTGGCAGATCAGCACCGATAGCTTGAACTGGACGAACATCGGTGGCGCCACGAGCCAGAACCTTTCCGGATCATCGATCGGCGCGATATCGCAAACGACATACATCCGCCGGATCATTGGCGGTGATGCCTGCATCCTTGCCGGCGCGGCGGACCAAGTGGTGACCGTGCGCCTGATGACCGTTACGGGAACAGCAACACCCGCGCTGTGCAACGGTGGAAGCACCGGCAGCATCGTTGCCAATGCCGATGGACAAGCACCCTTCACCTATGCGTGGAGCAACGGACAAAGCACACAAACAGCGATCAACCTGGCTGCGGGTGCGTACAGCGTGACCGTTACGGACTTCAACGGATGCAGTGCGATCGGAAACTTCAACGTGGGCCAACCGACCGCTGTTGGAGGAAGCGCACAAACGACCAGTGCCACGTGCTCGAACAACAACGGTAGCGCAACGGCTTCCGGCAGCGGTGGATCACCCGGCTACAGCTACCTGTGGAGCACCGGCTTCGCGGGTCCGACCCTTTCCGGCGTACCCAGCGGATCGTACAGTGTGACGATCACGGATAGCCACAACTGCGAATTCATCCTGCCGGTGAACATCGGTGGTACATCGGTGCCCGATGCCTCCGCGACCGGAGGAACGATCACGTGCAACACCCCGAACGGCATTGCCCTGAATGGTGGCAGCAGCGTTCAAGGAGCTACGTTCTCGTGGAGCGGCCCGGGAGGCTTCACCTCGCAGCTTGAAGACCCGACCGTGAATGCCACGGGTACCTATACGCTTACCGTGACCGCGCCGAGCGGCTGCACGAACACCGCCCAAGCGCAGGTCGAACAGGATCTGGCAACCCCGGGCGCCACTGCGACCGGTGGTACGATCACCTGCGCCAGCCCAAGCGTCACGCTCGGTGCAACCGGCAGCGGTTCCTTCTCATGGACCGGTCCGAACTTCACGAGCAACGACCAGAACCCGACCGTGTCGGTGGCTGGCACGTACATCCTCACCGTCACCGGTGCGAATGGTTGCCAGTCGATGGATCAAGCGGAAGTGGATAGCGATGAGAACACTCCCGGCGCAACAGCAACCGGTGGTACGATCACCTGCGCCAACCCAAGCGTGACCCTTGGTGCAACCGGCAACGGTTCCTTCTCATGGACCGGTCCGAACTTCACGAGCAACGACCAGAACCCGACCGTGTCGGTGGCTGGCACGTACTTCCTCACCGTCACCGGTGCGAATGGTTGCCAGTCGATGGATCAAGCGGAGGTCGATACCGATCTTGTTGAACCCGGTGCAACAGCAACCGGTGGTACGATCACCTGCGCCAACCCGGCGGCATGCTACCGGCAGCGGCAACGGCTCCTTCTCATGGACCGGTCCGAACTTCACGAGCAACGACCAGAACCCGACCGTGTCGGTGGCTGGCACGTACTTCCTCACTGTCACCGGTGCGAATGGTTGCATGTCGATGGATCAAGCGGAGGTCGATACCGATCTTGTTGAACCCGGTGCAACAGCGACCGGTGGTACGATCACCTGCGCGAACCCAAGCGTTACCCTTGGCGCAACCGGCAACGGCTCCTTCTCATGGACCGGTCCGAACTTCACGAGCAACGACCAGAACCCGACCGTGTCGGTGGCTGGCACGTACTTCCTCACCGTCACCGGTGCGAATGGTTGCCAGTCGATGGATCAAGCGGAGGTGGATACTGATGAGAACACTCCGGTGCAACTGCAACTGGTGGTACGCTCACATGCACCACCACGAGCATCATGCTCACCGGCAGCGGCAACGGTTCCTTCTCATGGACCGGTCCGAACAACTTACGAGCCACGACCAGAACCCGACCGTGAGTGCGCCGGGTACTTACATCCTCACCGTCACCGGTGCGAATGGTTGCATGTCGATGGATCAAGCGGAGGTGGATACCGATGAGAACACTCCGGGTGCAACAGCGACCGGTGGTACGATCACCTGCGCCAACCCAAGCGTCACGCTCGCCGGCAGCGGCAACGGTTCCTTCTCTGGACCGGTCCGAACACTTCACGAGCAAGGACCAGAACCCGACCGTGAGTGGGCCGGGTACTTACATCCTCATCGTCACTGGTGCGAATGGTTGCCAGTCGATGGATCAAGCGGAAGTGGATACCGATGAGAACACTCCGGGTGCAACAGCGACCGGTGGTACGATCACCTGCGCCAACCCAAGCGTCACGCTCGCCGGCAGCGGCAACGGTTCCTTCTCATGGACCGGTCCGAACGGATTCACGAGCAACGACCAGAACCCGACGGTAAGCGCGGCCGGTACGTACTTCCTCACCGTCACCGGCGCGAACGGTTGCCAGTCGATGGATCAAGCGGAAGTGGATACCGATGAGAACACTCCGGGTGCAACAGCGACCGGTGGTACGATCACCTGCGCCAACCCAAGCGTGACCCTTGGCGCAACCGGCAGCGGTTCCTTCTCATGGACCGGTCCGAACTTTACGAGCAACGACCAGAACCCGACCGTGAGCGTGGCTGGTACGTACTTCCTCACCGTCACTGGCTCCAACGGTTGCATGTCGATGGATCAAGCGGAGGTCGATACCGATCTTGTTGAACCCGGCGCAATAGCGACCGGTGGTACGATCACCTGCGCGAACCCAAGCGTGACCTCCCGGCAACCGGCAACGGCTCCTTCTCATGGACCGGTCCCAACAATTCACCAGCAAGGACCAGAACCCGACCGTGTCGGTGGCTGGCACCTACGTCCTCACCGTCACCGGTGCGAACGGTTGCATGTGGACGGACAAGCCGAGGTCGATACTCGATGATGAAGCCCCGGCGCGACAGCAACCGGTGGTACGCTGACCTGCGCCAACCCGAGCGTTCATGCTGCAACCGGCGGCAGCGGTTCCTTCTCATGGACCGGTCCGAACAACTTCACGAGCAAGGACCAGAACCCGACCGTGTCGGTGGCTGGCACGTACTTCCTCACCGTCACTGGCGCGAACGGTTGCAAGTCGATGGATCAACGCGGGGTCGAACTCGATGACGATGTCCCCGGCGCGCAAGCGACCGGTAGGATGACCTCACCGGCAGCGTGACCCCTGGTGCGGCAACGGCAGCTTCTCGTGGACCGGTCCGAACGTTCACGAGCAACGACCAGAACCCGACCGTGAGTGCGGCGGGCACGTACGTGCTGACCGTGACTGGCGCGAATGGTTGCCAGCCGATAAGCGGAGGTGGATACTCGACGAGAAGTCCCGGGTGCAACCGCGCCGGCGGTACGCTCACCTGCGCCAGCCAAGCGTGACGCTGACGGGTGCGGCAACGGTTCCTTCTCATGGACCGGTCCGAACTTCTCACGAGCAACGACCAGAACCCGAGGGTGTGGGTGGCTGGCACCTATGTCCTCACCGTGACCGGCGCCAACGGTTGCAGTCGAGCACCGAAAGCGGAGGTGGATACCGATGAGAAGCCCCCGGTGCAACAGCAACCGGTGGTACGTTGACCTGCGCCAACCAAAGCGTGACCTGCGGGCAGCCGGCAACGGTTCCTTCTCATGGACCGGTCCGAACTTCACCAGCAAGGACCAGAACCCGACCGTGGGGGTGGCTGGCACGTACTTGCTCACCGTCACCGGCGCGAACGGTTGCAGTCGATGGATGAAGCGGAGGTCGATACCGATGATGGTGAACCCGGTGCAATGCGACCGGCGGTACGATCACCTGCGCCAACCCGAGCGTCATGCTTGGGGCAGCGGCAACGGCTCCTTTTCATGGACCGGTCCGAACTACTTCACGAGCAACGACCAGAACCCGACCGTGTCGGTGGCTGGCACGTATCCTCACCGTCACCGGTGCGAATGGTTGCATGTCGATGGATCAAGCGGAGGTCGATACCGATCTTGTTGAACCCGGCGCAACAGCGACCGGTGGTACGATCACCTGCGCCAACCCAAGCGTGACCCTTGGTGCAACCGGCAGCGGTTCCTTCTCATGGACCGGTCCGAACTTCACGAGCAACGACCAGAACCCGACCGTGTCGGTGGCTGGCACGTACTTCCTCACCGTCACTGGCTCCAACGGTTGCCAGTCGATAATCGCCGGTGGATACCGATGAGAACCTCCCGGTGCAACAGCAACCGGTGGTACGATCGCCTGCGCAACCAGCGTGACCCTGCTCGCAACCGGCAGCGGCTCCTTCTCATGGACCGGTCCGAACACTTCACCAGCAAGGACCAGAACCCAGGACGTGTCGGTGGCTGGCACCTACTTCCTCACCGTCACTGGCGCCAACGGTTGCCAGTCGATGGATCGAAGCGGAGGTGGATCCCGATGAGAACCTCCCGGCGCAACAGCGCGGTGGTACGATCCCTGCGCCAACCCAGGCTCTTGCCCTTGGTCAACCGGCAGCGGTTCCTTCTCATGGACCGGTCCAACTTCCCGAGCAGACCAGAACCCGACCGTGTCGGTGGCTGGCACTACTTCCTCACCGTCACCGGTGCGAATGGTTGCCAGCGATGGTCGATAAGTAGCGCCGGCGCAACAGCGGGGTCGTCGCTGGCCAGCCCGTGTGGTGCGGGTGGACACCCGCCCCGGCGCCGGATGATCGACGGAGGTCGATCTCAATGTTCCGCAGATCAGCATCACCGTTGATGGTACCGTGACCTGCAACACCAGCCCGGTAACCTTGACCGCGAACGGTGTTGGGAACGGCACGATCCTGTGGACCCTGCCGAACGGGAGCACTGATGACATCGCGGTGATCCAGACCTTCATCCCTGGCGTGTACGAACTCACCGTGACCGGCACCAACGGATGCATGGCCTCGACCTCCGCTGAGGTGATCGACAACACAGGGACGATCGACGCCGAGGTCTCCGCAACGTTGATCGGATGCAATGGCGAACCGGCGCTGCTCTCCTTCACCACCGATGGCCAACCATTCAATATCCAATGGACCGGCCCGAATGGATTCAGCGCGGGAACCGCGGAAGCTTATGCCACGGAGCCCGGTACGTACAACCTGGTGCTCTTCACGCAGGCCAACTGTACTTCCGAATTCACGGTGGAAGTGAGCGTCGATACCGATTGCGCGACGGACTGCGGTCCGCTGATCATCAGCTGCCCGGTGAACATCACGGTGCAGTGCGCGGATGACTTCTCGCCCTTCAGCATGGGTGGTTTTCCGGAGTTCCGCAAGGAGAAGAAATGCCCCGAGATCATCGACGTGGGTTGGAACGACGTGATCCTGAGCAACTGTCCCTACGTGATCCGCCGCACTTTCTGGGCGGAGGCCGAGGACGGAGCCTACGAAACCTGCGTGCAGTACATCACCTTGATCGATGAGGTGGCCCCGATCTTCCTCGAGGTGCCAGCGGACATCACCATGGCTTGCGACGCTGACCTGGATGCCATCGTAACACCCAAGGTGTGGGCCTACGACGAATGCTCCAAGAAGGACCTGGTCTCCACGCACAGCGTAGCGGTGATCCCCGGGAACTGCGCCGGATCTTACACCATCGCGCATACGTGGACCGCGACCGACCAGTGCGGGAACACGGGGACGGCAACGTGGAACATCGAGGTGATCGACAACGTGGCCCCAGTACTCCAGTGCAAGATCGAGGACCTGGAGTTGAACTGCCAGAAGATCCCGGCACCGGTCGCTTGCACAGCAACCGACAATTGCGACGCCGATGTGGATGTGACGGTCGAGGAGTCGAAGGGTGAATACGACAAGGATGGCAAGTACGTGATCACGCGTACCTACACGGCCACGGATGACTGCGGCAACACCACTACCGTCATCCAGTTGATCACCGTCGGGTGCGATCCCGAACCGGTCATCGACAACGGCAACGGCAATGTGTTCAGCACGAACCTGAGCGCACAAGTGTGGCCCAATCCTTTCCGGACGAATGGCACGCTCATCGTGACCCCGAAGGAGAATGGCCGTGCGAGCGTGGACATCCTGGATATGAACGGTCGCAACGTGGCCAACCTCTTCACCGGTACGGTGAGCGCCGACCAGCCCCTGCGTCTTGAGTTCCAACCCACGAACAGCGAAGGCGGCCTCTACATCTACCGCATCATCCTCAACGGACAGGAAGTGCATGGCAAACTGATGCACCAACCGTAAGCGGACACCCCTTGAACGCGAAACCCCTGCACACCGCAGGGGTTTCGTGTTTCCGGGTGGTACTACTTTCGGCGACCACGGACCATGGAGACCAGCGCCCCACTCGCCGAACGCATGCGCCCCCGCACCCTCGATGAGGTGGTGGGACAGCGCCACTTGGTGGGCCCTGATGGCGTGCTCCGCAAAGCCTTGGCCGGTGGCATGCTCCCGAGCATGATCCTCTGGGGGCCGCCGGGCGTGGGCAAGACGACGATGGCGCGGTTGATCGCCCAGGACCTGAAGCGGCCCTTCCACACGCTCAGCGCGATCAGCAGTGGGGTGAAGGATGTGCGCGAAGTGATCGAGCAAGCCGGAGGCTCCGGTCTCTTCTCGCGCAGCGCGGTGCTCTTCATCGACGAGATCCATCGCTTCAGCAAAGCGCAACAGGATTCGTTGCTCGGCGCCGTGGAGAAAGGAACGATCACGTTGATCGGCGCGACCACGGAGAACCCATCCTTCGAAGTGATCGGTGCGTTGCTCTCCCGTTGCCAAGTGTACATCCTTGAAGCGCTGGCCGAGGAAGAACTGATGATCCTCCTGCACCGCGCGATGGAAAGCGATGCGGAACTGAAGGACCGTGCGATCGAGTTGAAGGAAACCGATGCGCTCATGCGCGCGAGCGGGGGCGATGCGCGGCGCTTGCTGAACACTTTTGAGCTCTGCGTGAAGGCTTCCGGTGAAGGGCACGTGACGATCACGAACGAGTTGGTGAAGGAGGTGGTGCAGAACACCGCGGCGCGGTACGACAAGCAGGGTGAACAGCACTACGACATCGTCAGCGCCTTCATCAAGAGCATGCGGGGCAGCGATCCGAATGCGGCCGTGTATTGGTTGGCGCGCATGGTGGAAGGCGGCGAGGATCCCTTGTTCATTGCCCGCCGCATGGTGATACTGGCCAGCGAGGACATCGGCAATGCGAACCCGAACGCGCTGCTGATGGCCACCACCACGATGCAAGCCGTGCAGATGATCGGATGGCCGGAAGGAAGGATCATCCTCAGCCAATGCGCGATCTACTTGGCCTGCTCCGCGAAGAGCAATGCGAGCTATCTGGCGATCGGTGCTGCGCAAACCGAGGTGAAGCGCTCCGGCGATCTACCGGTACCTCTGCACCTGCGGAATGCCCCCACCAAGTTGATGAAGACGATCGGTTACGGGAAGGACTACCGATACAGTCACGAAGGCGAAGGCAATTTCGTGGACCAGGAGTTCCTGCCGGAAGCGATCAGCGGTAAGACCCTTTACATCCCGGGTGACAATCCGCGTGAAGCGGAATATGCGGAGTGGTTGCGGAAACGCTGGAAAGGAAAGTACGACGGCGCGTAGCGGATCAACTCGCGCGCTCCTGTTCGAGGAAGCGTTGGTGCATATCGTAGATGATCCCGAGGCTCACCGCCAAGCCGCCCATTCCTTGCTCGAACATCTGCCACAGGACATCCACCACCATGTGCATGGCACCAGCTTTCGCGAAGGTGATCCCGAGGACGAAGATGACGAGGTACACGAAAAAGCCGAGCGCAGCCGCGAGCAAGGTGGTCCACAATGGGAAAGCGCCTTTCAAGGAGATCCATTCATACTGCACTGCCTTGTGTGTGCCGATGGTGAGCACCAGTCCGAGCACGATGTACACCAGCCCGGCAAGCACCATGTACAACCACACCGGTATGCTGATCTCCTGTAGATCGGAAAGCAGCATTCCGTGCCACAGGTACGAGAAACCGTACATCGTCGCTGACGAAAGCAGCCAAGGCAATATGATGTACCGTCTTAATTCCACAGCACGGATCCTGTTTGCAATGTTAGGGACATCATCGCAAGGAGACCCTGACGCATCTGCCCCAACACGTACATTGCCTCCGCATGGATAACGCACGCACTGCGGGGCGGGTTGCCTGTGGGATGGCCCTCCTTTTTTCAACCGCTCTGGGTTCGTGCCGGAAGGAAGCGGACCGGGCCATGTGGGACGTGGACCTGCTGGTCCCGCTGATCCGCACCACCTTCACCATCGGCGGTCTGGTGGCCGATTCGCTCATCCAGGCCGATGCCCAAGGGCAACTGACCCTGGTGTACAGCAGCGACCTGTTCAACATTGGTCTTGACACCTTGCTGATCGCGCCGGACACGAGCTTCGTGTACAGCTACGCACTCCCCCTCTCCGACTCGATCAACTTCCCGGCGGGCTTCAACTTCTTCAGAGAGAACGATGTGCAACGCTTCGAGTTCGACGATCTGGAACTGCGCACCCTGATCCTACGCGAAGGCCGATTGGAGTTGCACTTGGACAACCGCGTGAACAGCACGGTGATCGGAAGCCTGGAACTACCGGGAGCGATCTTCCCGGATGGATCCACCACCATCACCGCCACGGTTGCCGCTGGCACACCGGCCAACCCGGGGTACGCCACTACAGTGCGTGATCTCACCGGTACATCCTTCGATCTGCGCGGACCATCGCACAACAGCGTGAACACGTTGCAAACCAACCTGGGAGCCGTACTCGATCCGAATGGCCCCGGCGCGTGGGTCACGAATGATGACAGCTTGTTGATCTCCGCCAACTACCTCGGGCTGGTGCCGCAGTACGCACGTGGCTACTTCGGCCAGCGAACGATCGATGTCGGACCCGACACCAACAGGCTCACGCTCTTCGACTCCTTCGTATCCGGCACCTTGGACCTCGATGTGGCCACATTGCGGCTGTCCGTCACCAACGGATTCGGCATGGACCTGCAAGCACACATGCGGCGCTTGACAGCGATCAATACACGGACCGGCAACAGCGTGGATCTCACGCACGCCATCTTCGATGGACCGATCAACATCAACCGCGCGATCGATCAGGGGAGCGGTTTCCTTTCGAGCTACTACACCCGCACCATCGACGTCACGAACAGCAACATCGACCTCTTCCTGGAGAACCTGCCGGATCGCGTGGCCTACGAACTGGATCTTGCATTGAACCCGCTCGGCGACATCAGCAGTGGACATGATTTCCTGTACTACGAAAGCAAATTGAACACGCGGCTGGATCTGGAAGTGCCGTTGCGCCTGATCACCAATGAACTCACCCTGCGCACCACCAGCACGCCCGACCTGCCCGGCACCGCCGCAGGGCATGGCTTGCGCTACGGCACCTTGAAGCTCTTCGCCACGAACGGATTCCCGATGAACGCGCGGATCACCATGGAACTGGTGGATGCGAACGGCATTGTGCTCGCCACCATCCCGGTGCAAGGGCAGGTCGCCGCAGGGATCGTAGGAGCGAATGGTCTAGTGAGTGCTTCGGTGAACAGCACACTTGTCGCGGAGTTGGATGAGAACCTGGTGAACATCCTGTACAGCGGCGCGAAAGTGCGCAGCAGTGTGTCCTTCACCACCAGCGACCAAACGCAGCACTTGATGATCCTCGATCGGTATAGGATGGAATTGCAGGTGACGCTCGCGGCCAACTATGTGGTGAATGGTGATGAGTAGATCGTGGGCGTTCTCCGCTTTCCTCTTGCTCCTCCTCCCCGCTCGTGCGCAGGACACGTTGATGACCGTTCCGGGCGTGCGCTTTTATGCGGCGCATGATCACATCCTCATCGCGGAAGCATCGGCGGACTACAACGCGAATTCGATCCGCAACGAATTGGTAGCAGGTCTTTGGAAGGGGGGATTCATCGATCGCGATCTGCGCGAGCGATCACGCGATGCATTGCGTGAGCGGAACAGTGTCGGCTACGTCCTCTCAGCGCGCGTTTCCTACATCGGCCCTGGCACCGGGAAATGGCGGCAACTCACCAGCGTCTCGCACCAAGAGCACATGGGGGTACGCTTCCCGCGTGATCTGTACAACCTCACCTTCTTCGGCAATGCGAACTACGAAGGTCGTCGCGCGGACCTGGGTCCTGCAGCATTCACGCGCACGCAATACCAGACCATCGGTTTCGGCGCGCAGCGCGTGGACCTCGGGCACTACTTCCGCGTGGATCTCGTGCTGGGCCAGTCCATCGATGCGGTGAATTTGAAATGGGCCGGACTCTACACCGGTGTGGATGGCCGCGTACTCCGCGCGTCCGTGCTCGGCGATCATTGGCGCAGTGATACCGCATCCTCCTCCTTTGGTCAGTTGAACGGTTTGGGACTCGCCGTTTCCGGACGATGGGGCATGCGCATCTCACGGCACAACCAAGCGCGCGTGGACTTCGAGGTACAGGATCTCGGCTTCGTGGGTTGGGGGCGAAAGAGCTTGCACTTGCACAAGGACACGATCCTCGAATACACCGGCTTGCGCGTGGCGAGCATTCTCGATCTGGACAACGTGCTGATCGGCGAGGACCAATTGTTGGACACCTTCGGCCTGAGGTACACTCAGGATCCGTTCACGAAACCTCTCCCCTTCCTTCTTCGCGCCACATTGAGCGCGCCCTTGGGAGTGGGCTGGTCCGGCTCCGTGCAAGTGGATCAGCGCTACCTACCGGGCTACATCCCGCAGTTGACCTTCGGCGCGCTGCGGTCGCTCGGCGCGCGTGGACTTGCTGTCGCGGGCGGACAATTGAGCATGGGTGGCTTCGGCGGGATCCGCCTCGGCGCATCGGCACAACGGAGATTCGGGGAACGCGTTGTCGTGATGCTGTCCTCGCCACATCTTCCGGGGTTCCTGCTCGGCGGAACGCGCGGAGCGGGGTTGGCCTTCAGTGTAACGGTCGGCATCTAGCGGAAGACCATGAGCCTCTCTCGCAGACAATTGCGCAAGTCCGCAGAAGCCTTGGCGAAGGATGGACTCGGGCGCCAACAGATCTTCTCCGCTTTGCGCATGCAGGTCGGTGAGAAGGACGATGAGAAACTCGCCCGGATCGTACGCTATGTGCCTTCATTGGCTGCACGTCGACGTTACAAAATGCCACATGCGGTATTGCTTGTTCTGTTGTGGCTCACCGTCGTGGGCAAAAGCCTGTACAGGATCAACGTCGCCATGGATAGTGGCTGGTCGCGGTGGTATGCGGCGCTCACTTTGCCAGCGATCACCGTGATCCTCTCGGTCGCTGTCGCCATGTACCGCACGCGCGCTTATCACACGATCGCCTTCCTTTCGGTCATCGGTCTCTTCCGCTACTTCACTCACGTGGATATGGATCACTTCGACCCATGGGATTCGGTGGACCTGATCGTGGCGGCAGCCGTTATCGGCCTTTCGTGGTATCTGTTCATGAAGATGGCTTCCAACTACGAAGTGATCAAGACCGCGGATGGAGGCACCGCGATCCTCTTTCCTTCCGACCCGGAGACGGGGACCACATGAACTGGCTCCTCCTCATCATCGCAGGGTTCTTCGAGGTCGGCTTCGCCACTTGTCTCGGCAAGGCACGCGTTGCGGAAGGGAGCGCGACGATCTGGTGGATGGCCGGCTTCTTCCTTTGCCTCGGCATCAGCATGTATCTGTTGTACCTCGCCACGCGCACGCTTCCCATCGGCACGGCCTACGCGGTGTGGACCGGTATCGGCGCAGCGGGGACGGTGATCGTCGGGATCATTCTCTTTAAGGAACCCACTGAGTTCTGGCGGATGTTCTTCCTCTTTACGCTGATCGCCTCGATCATCGGACTGAAGGTCTTCTCGCGCTGAACCGGTGTCGGAGGACCCGGGATCCCGCGGATCACCACGCGCACCGCAGGATGTTCACAACTCGCCGATTTATCAACACGCGGAAGCCACGGGTCCACCTGTTCTTTGTGCCGTCCGAAACGTTGACCCAACGCTTAGGATCACCGCCCTCGAATGCGCATCACCAACTACGGCCACTCCTGCATGGGCGTTCGCACGGCCGGTCATGATCTGCTCTTCGATCCCTTCATCAGCGGCAATCCGTTGGCGAAAGCGGTGGATGCAGCGCACATCCCGGTAACGGAGATCCTGGTGACGCACGGACACGGCGATCACGTCCTCGATGCCGAGGCGATCGCGAAACGCAGTGAAGCAACGTTGATCAGCAATTACGAGATCGCGAGCTGGTTCGAGAAGAAGGGCGTGCAACGCACCATCGGTTTGAACCTCGGCGGCGGGGTCACCGTGGGCAAGTTGCGGGTGAAGTACGTGACGGCATTGCACAGCAGCGAGATGCCCGATGGCAGCTACGGCGGCAATCCCGGCGGCTATGTGGTGAGCGGGCCGGAAGGTGCCTTTCATCATGCGGGTGATACGGCACTCACCATGGACATGCAATTGCTCAAGCGTTTCAACCTGAAGTTCGCCATGCTGCCCATCGGCGATCATTACACCATGGGCGTGGACGATGCGATCATCGCTGCGCAATACATGGGCGTGAAGAAGGTGATCGGCATCCACTACAACACCTTCCCTCCCATCACCATCGATACCGCGAAAGCGAAAGCCGCTTTCGCGGAGGCGGGACTTGAATTGCTGCTACCGGAAATAGGCGCTACGATAGAGATCCAATAACGACGAGACCCCGGCTCAAGGCCGGGGTGACGGTCCAAATCAACTACCAACCACCAACCATGAGCAAGATCATCGCCATCGTGAACCAGAAAGGCGGCGTGGGCAAGACCACCACCGCGATCAACCTGGCCGCCAGCCTCGGCGCATTGGAACGTCGCACCCTGCTGGTGGATGCCGACCCGCAAGCGAACGCGACCAGCGGCGTGGGGTGCGAACTGCGCAGCGTGCAAGCGAGCATCTACGAATGCATCATCAACGGCACGCCGGCCACGGAGGTGATCGTCGGTACGGACAACCCGAACCTCGACCTGCTGCCCGGCCACATCGATCTGGTGGGTGCCGAGATCGAGATGATCGACATGCCCGACCGCGAGCGCCAGATGAAGAAAGTGCTGGAGCCGCTGCGCGATAAGTACGACCTCATCATCATCGACTGTTCGCCCTCGCTCGGCCTTGTTACGGTGAACAGCCTCACCGCTGCCGATAGCGTGATCGTGCCCGTGCAGTGCGAGTACTTCGCGTTGGAAGGCTTGGGCAAACTGCTCAACACCATCAAGATCGTGCAGCAGCGCCTCAACCCGGAGCTCACCATCGAGGGCATGCTGCTCACCATGTATGACAGCCGCCTGCGCTTGGCCAACCAAGTGGTGGAGGAAGTGAAGACGCACTTCCAGAACCTCGTGTTCGACACCGTGATCCACCGCAACGTGGCACTGGGCGAAGCTCCGAGCCACGGCAAGTCCATCATCATGCACGACGCCAGCAGCAAGGGCGCCACCAATTACCTCAACCTCGCGCGCGAGATCCTCCAGAAGAACAGCCTCACCCGCATTCCGGACAGTGAGCGCATCATCCCCGTCGAAGAGACCATCCAATGAAGAAGAAAGGACTGGGCCGCGGCCTCAGCGCACTGCTGGACGAACCCGCTGCGGACATCACGGCACGTGACACGAGCATGGGGCATCACCGTCCGATGGGCGGCACCTCCATGTTGTTGATCGCACACATCGAACCGAATCCCTTCCAGCCGCGCACGCACTTCAGTGAGGAAGCGCTTTCGGAAATGGCAGCGAGCATCACGCAGTTGGGCATCATCCAACCCGTCACCGTGCGCCGCGTGGGCCACGACCGCTACCAACTGATCAGCGGGGAGCGCCGTTACCGTGCTTCGCAGATCGCGGGGCTCACCGAGTTGCCCGCCTACGTGCGCGTGGCGAACGATGAGGCCATGCTGGAGATGGCGCTGGTGGAGAACATCCAGCGCGAGGAACTCGATGCCATTGAAGTGGCGGTGAGCTTCCAGCGCCTGATCGATGAAGTGAAACTCACGCAGGAAGAACTCAGCGAAAAAGTGGGCAAGGACCGCGCGACGGTCTCCAACTACCTGCGCCTGTTGAAGCTGCCGCCCGCGATCCAACTCGGACTGCGCCAAGGGCACATCGGCATGGGCCACGCGCGTGCGCTCATCACCATCACCGACACCGCGTGGCAACTGGAACTCTACCACAAGATCGTGGAGAGCCAGATGAGCGTGCGCCAAGTGGAGGACCTGGCCCGCACGCGCAGCAAGAGCGCTTCATCCAAGACCGTTGGGCTCCGCCCGCGCTTGAACCGCGAGCTCAGCAAGAAGCTCAGCGAGCGCTTGCTCAGCAAGGCCGTGGTGCGCCAGACCGCTGCGGGTACCGGCACCATCGAGATCGACTTCAAGAACGAGGAGGAGTTGCAAAGGTTGTTGGTGTCGATCGGGTGAGTGGGTGTGAGCGGATCGGACATCCGTTGATGGTGCAGGGCCCCGAGGCGGGAGACCCTGCGAAGCCACAATCATGAACCGTAATTCTGCAATAGCGGCGGCCTAAACCTTGACGGCTTTCTTGGCAATCAACAACGACGCCCCACCCTGCACGTTCCGGAACCTTGACTGACGCGGGATATTCCTTCACGACAGATGTTGATAAGGGAGAATAGAAGGCCTTGATCCCGGATTGTGAGGCACCTAGGTTTGTAGCACAATAGTGAACGGAAATGGACAAGGTGAAAGTGATTGAACTATTTGCTGGTGTTGGTGGATTCCGCATTGGTTTGGAGCGTGCTTCCAACTTGTTCAATGTGGTCTGGAGCAATCAGTGGGAACCCTCAACAAAGAAGCAAGAAGCGTCCGACATTTATGTTGCGCGATTCGGGAATGCTGGGCATTCGAATAAGGACATCTCTACCGTTGAGGCGAAGGATATTCCTGAGCATGATCTACTCGTCGGAGGGTTTCCTTGTCAGGATTACTCCGTGGCCCGCACGTTGAATCAAGCCGAAGGGCTGACCGGTAAGAAAGGTGTGTTGTGGTGGGACATTCATCGCATTCTCAAGAGCAAGAAGAAGAAGCCATCGTTCCTCTTCCTTGAGAATGTCGACCGAATGCTTAAGTCTCCGTCGCAGCAACGAGGGCGTGACTTCGGTGTTATACTGGCCTCCCTTGCTGACCTCGGCTACGTCGTTGAATGGCGTGTGATCAATGCTGCAGACTTTGGGATGCCGCAACGGAGACGCCGGGTGTTCTTAATGGGCTATCACAAAACCACCCCAATAGGTCAAGCGTTGGTTAATGACAAACGCCATGAGGATTGGGTACTGACCGATGGTGTGTTTGCAGAAGCTTTCCCGGTCACAGCGACGGGTTCGTCTTTCAACGAATTCAAGTTGAGCGGTGACCTTGCTGAAGTTTCTGAGAAATTCAACTTGGGTAAGACGGCCGGGACAAGTCCTTTTGCGAATGCCGGAATAATGAGTGCCCGAAGAGTGTGGACCATTGATACGATACCGGTTTACGATGGACCACGTACCGTGCTGGGTGACATTATCCTACCCAGTAAGAAGGTACCCAATGAGTTCTTTGTAGACATGAAGCACCTGCCGCAATGGGAATATCTGAAGGGCAGCAAGAGTGAAACACGAACCAAGAAAGGCACGAGTTTCACCTACCATTACACCGAGGGCGGCATGGTGTTCCCGGATGCATTGGAGAAGCCATCTCGCACCATTATTACCGCTGAAGGTGGTTCCACCCCGTCCGTTTCAAACACGTCATCCGCACTGCTGATGGCCGCTTGCGCCGGTTAACACCTCTTGAGTTAGAACGCTTGAATATGTTCCCTGACAACCATACAGAAGGAGCGACTGATAACCGTCGTGCGTTCTTTATGGGGAACGCGTTAGTTGTAGGCGTCATTGAACGGGCAGGTATGGTGCTGGCTTCAAAATGTTCTGAAGCGCCGAAAGTCAGGAAGACGGTTCGTGCAGTTGCTACAACCTAGCCCCCTTTCATAACTACATCCCCGGTCTTCTTCCTTGGACCGGCTTGACGGTGCTGGATGTAGAATGTATTGAATGGTTCCAAGCCGATGAGCAGGATCGGGACAGTGAGAACAGACCCTAATGGCTTGAGGTAGTCAATGAATTTCTCGAAGGTGCCGACCGCGCTGTCGAACCCACCTTCGGCCTTCAACGCCTCCGTGCAAGTGATTATCACCCCGGCTTGGGTTTGGATTGCCTTCTCCACGTGATTCAACTCGCTTGCCAAGACAGGTTTGAGTAGATTCCAAGCAGTAGCCTCACCATGGTTGAAAGCCACCTCAACGGAGATCAACCCTTTGGCGAAGTCCAGTCGCCACTTTTCACCGGAATATCGTGTATCTTGAAAGATCGGTGATTCCGCTGCCCAACCATGGTCAGTCAGGTAGTGTTTCAATTTGTCATTGATGGCGCGCGAAAGACTCTTCTGGCTCCCGCTGTAGGACTCGTGTTGGTCCATAATCTCTTGATCGGTGATAGTAGACAATACACTCAGCAGTTCTTCACTTTCCTGAGCAAATCCTGGTTCGCGAAGAATGACATCCGCGTGTCTGAATGAAAGAGTCTTGTACTTCATGCATGCCGAAGCTAATCGACTATTGCGGAAAGCTGCGGTAAACCTGCTTTGTCCAATGAACTTCATCCCGTAGGGGTCGCCTTCGGCAGACGAGCGTGGGGGTGGATACCCAGCTATGTACGAATCCGATAATACGAGGTCTTCGACCAATCGAATCAGGGACATCGGCAACACCAGGGAAGCCTTCGTCGAATAGTTTACACAGGTGGACAACCAATGTATCTATAAGGCCGTCTTGGTTGACATATAGTGTACCTTAGGCGCATGGATCAGAAGACTCAGATGGACCTGAAGGGATTAGCCTTCATCAGATCTCATGTCCGACACACGGGCAAGACACCTTCGTTGCGACAGATCGGCGATGCCATCGGTTATCCATCCCCCCGATCCGTGCAGTTGATGCTCGAACGCCTCGCCAAGCGTGGGTTACTGAAGTACAAGGACGGTGTGATAAAGTTGCCTGGCAAGGCCAATGATCCGATGGAGCACACAGTGGATGTCCCGTTGGTAGGTTCTGTAGCATGTGGCCTCCCAACGCTCGCCCAGCAAGATCCTGAAGCATGGGTGAGCATATCAACGCGGATAGCGCGTCCAGGTCAGACGTATTTTCTTCTGCGAGCCGTTGGTGACTCCATGAACCTCTCTGGCATTGATGAAGGCGACTTAATCCTCGTGCGCCAACAGGCCATCGCGGACGAGGGAGACCGGGTAGTTGCCCTCATCAACGATGAGGCGACCATCAAACACTTCCACCGCAAAGGCGATCACATTGTTCTCAAACCCAATTCACGGAACCCCAAGCACAGCCCAACATTGGTCACTGACGACCTCATCATCCAAGGTGTGGTCTCGGCAGTACTCCCAGATGTCCTCTCATAAGCCTCACAAAAACTAACGTCATGAGTAAGTCAACGCGCAATACCGGCAATACATGGACCTCCACTGAGCTGAAACAACTGGCGAAGCTCGCTAGCCAGAATACGCCGACCAGGGTCATCGGCTTGAAGCTCGGCCGCACCGAGGCAGCAGTCTACAGCAAGGCGTCTGCTGAAGACATCGGCTTGAAGCCAACGAACCAATCACCATATAACCGGGGCAAAAAGTGAGGACTACTTCGGCTACACACACAATTGACGCGCTGCGCAAGCTCAAGGTCGACTGTCTATACACGCGCAGTTCACACTTCAACGCAGCCCGACGCATGCAGTCGGCTGGGGACCGTTTTCGAATCTGGTTGGTGGCGGGTACTATCGCCGCATCGTTCAGTACCATTATGAATGTGGGCATTTGGGACAAGATCCCGGTGCCAATGTTGGTGTGCAGGTAATCGTAAATGTTCTCGGCGCCTTGGGTGGTTTCCTCATCCTATACACCACCACGTTCTCTGACTACAAGAGCAAGATCGAAGTGGCTGCGAAGCACGATACCATCGCCACTGACCTAAACCTAATCTTCAAACGCATCCGAAACACCGAAGCCAATTATGCTGACGGACTGTTGAGCAACGAGCAGCTCTGTGATGCCCTATACCGCCTTGCCGAAGAATATAACTCGAAGTGCGTCAATGCCCCGCTGACAACCGACGGCGATTTCCAAAAGGCACGGGACAACTTCAAAAATGGCTTCACCGCCACCTACACTGAACAAGAACTCAACTCCTGATCACCATGTCCGTCCAAACCCATCTGTCCAACCTCGCCTCATCGCTTATTCTTTCTGATACAGAGAAGGACAGCATCAACACCTCGATCGCTACCGTGCGATCACGATTGACTGACCATTTCGGCTATCAAGTGAAAGAGCAACTGCGATTTGGTTCATCCACGCGAGCCACCATGCTGCCACGAAAGGCGGACGAGAACTCGGACGTCGACTACATGGTCATCTTCGATAACAGCGCGGACCTGAAACCACAGACGTTCATTGACCGACTGAAAAGGTTCGCCGAGATAAAGTACTCGCGTTCTGAAATCTACCAGAGCCATCCATCTGTTGTGCTGGAGTTGAACCACATCAAGTTCGACCTTGTTCCAGCGTACAAGGATTGGCTGGGGACCATCTACATCCCTTCATCATCTGCTTATCTGAACTGGACTTCCACCAATCCGAACGGCTTCAACGACGACCTCACGAGCAAGAACCAGAGCAATGACAACCTCATTAAGCCACTGATACGGCTCATGAAGTACTGGAACGCGCAGAATGGGTACGTGTACGAGTCCTATGCTCTGGAGAAGGCCATAATTGCGGCCGGGTACATGTGGTGCACCAGCCTGAAGGAGTACTTCTACAAGGCCATTGATGACTTGTCGCAGTGGGACGTATCCTCACAATTGAAGAAGGACAAGGTCAAACGCGCTAAGGACCTTGTTGCCGCAACCAAGAAGCTTGAGGCGGACGGTTATCCCGCCCTTGCGGAGGCAGAGATCCAGAAGTTGGTACCCTCGTCGTATTCGCTTTCCGCGCTTCTGCGTTAGGTTATGACTGGTCTGGGCATGGTAGCGTTCGGAACATGGGGGCCGTAGGTAGTGGCCGGTGAGGTAGTGGCCGGATATCCGCCCTTTTCAACACCACCCCACTGAAAAGCAATTGCCCCGGGCTTCGCACCCCCCGGGGGTTCTTGCTGCACATTTGAGGTACCAGAACACGTGCAGTTGGGTCGTATGGTCACTGTTCCATAACCAATTCGTTCTGCCATGATCAATGGTGCACGGGTGCGGGAATACCGCAAGCGCCTGAAGCTGACCCAAGGGCAACTGGGCCAGCTGATCGGTGTAAGCCAAGGCAAGATCTGCAAGCTGGAGAAACAACGCCAGGATACCGGGATCGCCATTGCCGAGCGCTTGCGCTGGGCCTTGCGCAGGCCCGGATTGGACGACCTACTATAAGCAAGCACACCACCCGAGCCACGGTGAGGCAACAGCCGTCCGGGTGGGCGAGGCGGCTGCCGTGGGCCACAGAACGGCCGAAAAACCACTTTTTGCGGGTGTCATTGATCCCATGCCGGGTGCGAATGCTCCAATGACGACTGCGAATGGACTATTGACGGGTGCGAATGCTCCTATGACGACTGCGAATGATCCAATGACGACTGCGATTGGACTATTGACGGGTGCGAATAGGCCAATGACGGGTGCGAATGATCCCATGTCGGGTGCGAATGCTTCCATGTCGACTGCGATTGATCCCATGACGGGTGCGAATGCTTCAATGACGACTGCGAAAAGCGCTTTGGCACTCCCCTTCCCGCCCCATTGACCGGCCCTGCTCGCCGATGCGGCACCCTTGTTCCGGCACCCGCCCGAAGTGCCTGAATGCCTGGACAAGAGCACTGGCAACGCATGAATTGGCGAACCATGGTTCCCGAAACCTGCATATTCTTTAAGGAATATTGCGGATGGAAACCGGCACGGCCCATGGCCTCTACGCCGCGTGCACTTATTCCGTTAGGAATTTTTCGGGGTACCCTCCGGAATTCCGGAACACCTGCGTTCCAACCCCCGGAACCGCTAACTAAAACGGCTTCGCCCCACCGGGTTCCAGGGGGCGGCAGAAGATGAAGGCCAATATCAAGTTATCCCTGTTCAGGCTCTCCGTTCTCGCCTTGCTCGCGTTGCTCCGCAATGTGGTAGCTAAATTGACCGGTAACACCAGCTTCCCCACACCCCCGGTGAGCTTGGCGGACATGAAGCAGCAGGGGGACGATCTGGAGGCCGCTATCGAGGCAGCGACCAACGGAAGCAAGGGCGCGAGGATCGCGCGGGACAATGAAGTGGTGAAGACCAGGGTGGTGTTGCGGTCGGTGGCGGATTACGTGCGGATGGTGGCGGGTGGCGATAAGGCATTGCTGGAATCCACCGGATTCGAGCTGGCCAACACGCCCGAGCCCATCGGCAAACCCAACGCCCCGTTGATCCAGGAAGTCCGCATGACCGGCGAGGCCGGTGAAGTGGAAGTCCTTTGGACCAAGGAGCGTGGCGCCGACAGCTACAACGTGTTCAGGACGCTGACCGATCCCGCGGGATCGAATGTGGTCTGGGAACACGTGGGCACCACCACCAAGCGCCGCTTCACCATGGAGGGCATGGAAAGCCTGAAGCGCTACTGGTTCGCTGTACGCGCCGTGGGCGCGGCCGGCAGCAGCGTAATGAGCGACCCCGCGATCGGGGTGGCCGCGTAAGCGAAACGGACGACCTTCTACGGACACGCAAAGCCCCGGCGCCTCGCCGGGGCTTTTGCGTTGGGGGTGCTGGATCATCCCGCCACCGCCACTCGCTTTCCCGTTCCCGACCTTTGCGCCGTGAGGCTCCTTCGCTGTGTATTCATCACGCTCCTGTTCGGGGCTGCGCTTGTGGCACGCGCAATCGGATAGCACAGCCCGGAGCAGCCTAGCACGTTGGGCGTCATGGCCATTGTGGTGATAGTACCATGAATTATCTTGTCCACATGATTCAAGAGAATGCGCACACCAGTTAGTCAGAGTTTCCGCAACTTCCTGTTGATCTGTGTGTGTCTCTATTCATGTGCTGATCCTCTCCAAGAACAAGTGAAGTCTTCAACAGAATTGATCATCGGGGATTGGAGTGTTGCAGAAACATGGCTCAATGGAAAAACCACCCCGGGATCTGAAGCGTATTGGAGATTTGAGTCGGACGGTGTTGTGACCGCTATCACCCAAGGCATTACGGCCTATGGTACGTATATCGTCAATTCTGCTGGCGATTCAGTCCTAGTAACGACAGACAAATTCCAACCGATTCATGCACGAATGCGCTTCGCTGGAGATACTCTCATTTGGACGGCCATAAACGATCTAGGAGTAGGTCGCGTCAAGCTAACACGGATCACCTACTCTTCGCAGGACTCAATACACTATTACCGTGATCAAAACTTGGTGGCCTTTGAATTGATGCAATGGAAGCCGAGACCTAATTCTGATCTCGTTGACTTGGAGACCAGGGTCATCAACAATACCCCATATTCATACAAGGACTTGAAGGTGAGTGTCGAGTTATTCGGGGACTCGGGCTATTTCGTAGCGGCCGCTAATTTCCACATTGCGCGGTACCCAATGTCGATTGACATCCTTTTAGGCAATTCTTCCATCACCTCTCAAATGACGATCCGCTTACCAGACTACAAAATTGTTGGTGGTCCTGCGTATGTGATATTGGGCCAAGACTGATTCCCGCTGATGCCGACATGGACCCGCTCGCTTCTCCCCGTCGGTTCCCGACCTTTGCGACGTGACGCTCCTTCGCTATCTAACGATCACGCTCCTGTTCGGGGCACCGCTCATTGCGCGCGCGCAGTCCGATAGCGCGGCCCGGAGCATTCCGCACGCCGACACCTTGGACTGGCGCCACCGCCACTCCCCCACCAAAGCCAGCATCCTCAGCGCGGTGGTGCCCGGCGCGGGGCAGGTGTACAACAAGAAGTACTGGAAAGCGCCGATCGTGTTGGTGGGCCTGGGCACGAGCATCTACTTCATCCGGGAGAACAACAGCCAGTACCAGCGGTACAAGGATGCGTACATCGCGCTGACGGACAACGACCCGAGCACCGTGGATGAGTTCAATGGGCAGTTCGGTTCCCAGACCGTCCTGAACGTGGCCGACACCTACCGCCGCTGGCGCGACCTGAGCTACATCGCCTGCGGGCTGGTGTACGTGCTGAACATCGTGGATGCCAGCGTGGATGCACACTTCGTGCGCTTCGATGTGAGTTCGGACCTTTCGCTACAGGTGTCCCCTTCCCTGCCTTTGGCGGCACAGGGCGCGCCGGGGTTCTCGTTGGCGTTGACCCTTCGCTGAGGTCGGTTGCCGTTCACAATTCTTCAAGGTCCGGCCAATGGGGAGCCGGTTACCTTCGGCGCCATTGCCCGCACGGCGGGGAACGGACGCATGCGGATCGCACTCTACGGTTTCGGGAAGATGGGCAAGGCCATCGAAGCAGCAGCGACCGCGCGCGGACATGAAGTGGTGTTGCGTGTGAATGCTGCGAACGCTGGAACCCCTCCCACCGGCGCGGACGTGGCCATCGAATTCAGCAAACCGGACCAAGCGCTGGCGAACATGCGGCTCTGCTTGGAACACGGCGTTCCGGTGGTGGTGGGCACCACGGGTTGGTACGATCACTTGCACGAGATCAAGCGGCTCGTCGACGAGAAGCAGGGCAGCCTTCTTTGGGCCAGCAACTTCAGCATCGGTGTGAACCTCTTCTTCCGCTTGAACAAAACGCTCGCCGGTCTGATGGACACGCGACCAGAGTACCATGCGCACATCGACGAGATCCATCACATCCACAAGTTGGATGCGCCCAGTGGAACGGCGATCACGCTCGCACGGGACATTGATCTGAAGACGCAACGATACTCGGGGTGGAACCTGCGCGAAAAAGAGACCGCCGTTCAACTCGAACAACCAACAACGAACAACGACCAAGCCCTCCCCATTATCAGCGATCGCACCGGCGAAGTGATCGGCAAGCATTCGGTCACGTGGTCCGGAAGCAATGATCGGATCGTGATCACGCATGAGGCTTTTGATCGCAGCGGTTTCGCCATCGGGGCCGTGGTTGCCGCAGAGTGGCTGAAAGGACGCCGCGGTTTTTTCACGATGGATGACGTCCTCGACCTGAGTTGATCCGCTTTTACACGATACACCTGTACACACACGCATGATCCCGTACATCTTCCTCTACGCCTACTTCGCCATTCTGCTGGCCAGCTTGTGGAAACTCTTCCAGAAGGCGGGTAAGCCGACGTGGGCGGCCTTCGTGCCGGGCTACAACATCCTGGTGTGGCTGAAGATCACCGGCAAGCCGTGGTGGTGGATCGTGCTCTTCATCGTGCCGGGCGTGAACCTGCTCATGTTCATCCTGATGAACGTGAACATCTCCATCGTGCTCGGCGAGCGCCGGTTCAAGGAGCATGTGCTGATGACCTTCCTGCCGTGGTGGAAAGTGCCGGCCACGGTGTTCGCGCAGAACAGCTACGTGGGTCCGATCCCCGCCGGTAGTCGCAAGCGCGGGCTGCTGGGCCAGTGGGGCGATGCGATCCTCTTCGCAGTGATCGTGGCGACGGTGTTCCGCACGTACACCTTCGAGGCGTTCACGATCCCCACACCTTCCATGGAGAAGAGCTTGCTCGTGGGCGATTACCTCTTCGTAAGCAAGTTGAGCTACGGTCCGCGCTTGCCGATGACGCCGCTGACCTTCCCCTTCACGCACCACACCATTCCGGTGGTGAATTCGCAGTCGTTCGTTACCTGGTTCAGCCAACCGTACCGCAGACTTCCCGGCTTCGGAACACCCCAACGCGGTGATGCCGTGGTCTTCAACTTCCCCGAAGGAGATACCGTGGTGGCGAATTTCCAGAACCAGAGCTACTACCAGTTGAAGCGCGAACACGGCTTCGCGAAATTGAACGACCCGAACTACCGGATGGCGGAACGCCAGCCCGACGGACGAGAGATCTTGAAGCCCGGCGGCGGCTTGCTGATCCGTCCGGTGGACAAGCAGGAGAACTACATCAAGCGGTGCATCGGTACGCCGGGGGATAGCCTGCGCGTGACGCATGGCCAGGTGTATGTGAACAGCGAACCACTGGCGCTGGCGAACACCGGCCAGTACAACTACGAGTTCGTGCTTTCGGCACCACTCAACACCGACCGCATCAAGACCCTCTTCGACATCTCGGCCAGTGATGTGTACCAAGGCCAGATGCAGGACGGCAGCTTCTACGCGCTCATCCCCACATCGCCCACCGTCGCAGCGAAATTGGAGAAGTTCGACAGCGTGGTGAGCATGAAGCGCCAGGACCACGAGGCCGGCTTCTACAGCGATCCGCGTTACTTCCGCCCGATCTTCCCGAGCAACCCGGCGTACGATTGGAGCGAGGACAACTTCGGACCGCTCTGGATCCCGAAAGCAGGTGCCACCTTGCAACTGGACCTGAAGATCCTGCCGCTGTACGAGCGCGCGATCCGCGTGTATGAAGGCCACGACCTGAAGGTGGATCCTTCGGCCAGCTCAGGACAACAGATCCTGATCGATGGATCACCTGTCACCAGCTACACCTTCGAACAGGACTACTACTGGATGATGGGCGACAATCGCCACCGTTCGCAGGACAGCCGCTTCTGGGGCTTCGTGCCCTTCGATCACATCGTGGGCAAAGCGGTGCTGGTGTGGTTCACCAAGGATCCGGATACGGGCATCCGTTGGAAGCGCTTGTTCACGGTGGTTAGATAAGTTGTTCGTGGTGAAGTAGGTTGTTCGTGGGGAAGTAGGTTGTTCGTGTGGAGGGTTGTTCGTTGTTCGGCTGAATGGTGATTGAAATGGACACCCCGAGCAACGAACAACCCCGGTTCAAGCCCGGGGCAGGCTCCTCCGCACGAAAAACGGCATTCCTCCGTAACGAATGGTTCCGCGCGTTCCTACTGGCGCTGGTGGTGCTGGTGGCGTTGCACGCCTTCGTGTTCCGTTTCGTGAGCGTGCAGAGTACGAGCATGTACGCCACGTTGAAGCCGGGCGATCTGCTTCTGGTGCTGCGTTGGTCCGCATGGGCGGGTCTTGATCGCGGCGATGTCGTGGTCTTCCGTGATCCGTTGAAGGACCGCGACCCGATGCGCAAGCGGCCGCTGTTGGTGAAGCGCGTAGCGGCCGGACCCGGCGATGTATTGCAGGTGAAGCGTGGTCACCTCGTGGTGAATGGTGAAGTGCAAGCCCCGCAACCGGGGATCACGATGAGCTACCTGATCCGGGTGAAGGATAGCGGCGAGGTGGTCGCGGATGAGATCCTGCGAAGTCTTCAACTTCCGAAGGAGTTGGCGATCCGCGATCGCGGAAACATCGAAGTGCCACTGAACGCGGTGTTGGCGAAGGAGGTCGAAAAGGATCCGATGGTGATCAGCGCGGATCCCATGCGCTTGGCCACCGGTTCGCGCCGACACCTCTTTCCGTTCAGTCCGCGCTACGCATGGAATGGTGATGACTACGGTCCGATCAGCGTGCCACGCAAGGGTGACACCTTGCACATCAACGTGGACAACTTCCCGTTGTACGACCGCTTGATGAGCGTGTACGAGGGCCACACGCTGGGCGTGAACGGCAATACGATGTTGCTGGATGGATCACCGCTCACCAACTATGTGGTGGAGCAGGACTACTACTTCGTCCTCGGCGATTGTCGCCACTACAGCGCGGATTCACGGTATTGGGGATTCCTTCCTGCGGATCATGTGGTGGGTCGTGGGGTGCTGATCCATTCGGGCAACGGTGTTGACTGAACGTCGCTGATCGGGAAAGCTGCTGCGACCCCGTTGGGGTCGGACCACACGATGGATGAACGCATTGCTACAGGCTGTGACCCCTGCGGGGTCGCAAGCAAAGGACCGTGCAAGACCCCGGAGGGGTCAAAGCGTGTAGAACACATGAACAGTTGATGCTGCGACCCCGTTGGGGACCACACGATGGATGAACACATTCCATACGCTGCGACCCCGTTGGGGTCGAAACGATCGATGCGCGTGATCGTGGAGCTATATGCTGCAACCCCGTTGGGGTCGGACCACATGATGGATGAACACATTCCATATGCTGCGACCCCGTAGACCCCGTTGGGGTCGAAACGATCGATGCGCGTGATCGTGGAGCTATATGCTGCGACCCCGTTGGGGTCGGACCACATGATGGATGAACACATTCCATATGCTGCGACCCCGTTGGGGTCGAAACGATCGATGCGCGTGATCGTGGAGGAGTCGGAGCGTGTACCAAACGCGAAGTGCTATCCGCTGCAAGCACAACGGTTCCGAAAGCACGGGGCAATTATGACCCCGGAGGGGTCAAAGCATGTAGAAAACGTAACCGCTTGGATCGACCCCGACGGGGTCGCAGCAACCTGAACACCATTGCCTGCAAGGACAAGAGGACCCAGGAACATCAGAGCTGATCAGGCAACGGTAACCTGTAGATCGCATGGGCCGGTACCTTCGGCGCATCGCATCATGACCCTTCTTCGATCGCTCTCCGTTACCGTTCTTCCACTCCTTATGTTCTTCGCGTCCTGCGAACCAGCACCGAAGGGCACGCTGTGCGAACGCACCTTCGAACCATACATGGATCTCGTCAGTGACCAGGTGCGCACGATCCACAACGATGGTTATGTGGATGCGATGAAGCTGTACAAGGCCGGTGATCATGCAGGTGCAGAGAAAGGCTTGCTGGTGTACTTGGATCGGAAGGATGCCGCAAAGGGCGCGTGGCTCTACCTCGCGTGCAGCCAATTGGCGATCGGCAAACCCTTCGAGGCTGAACGGGCGATCGATCGTTTGGAGGGTTCCAACGAGAAGGGGTTCGCGGACCAATGCGAGTGGTACACGGTGGTGTGCTGGTTGTGCAGCGACCAATCCCCGCGCGCATTGAAAGGTGCGAAGGCCATCGTGGCGAAAGGGAGGCACACCTACGCGAAGCAAGCGGAGCGATTGGTGAAGGCGCTCGAAGCAGAAGGGGTCGAATGACCATCACCGCGATCCGCGATCGGTTGCAACAACGGCTGCGCGAACCGCTTCCGGGACATGATGCGTTCCTGGAACTCTCGGGCTACAAACGCGAAGACCTCGAAGCCGCACGGCGCATTTCGCCACCACCACGCGAGAGCGCCGTTCTCGCCCTGATCTACGAACGACAGGCGGTGCCGCATCTGCTGCTGATGCTTCGGCCCACTTATGAAGGTGTACACAGCGGGCAAGTGGCCTTCCCCGGCGGTCGCATGGAACCGGAGGATGCGGATCTGCGGTCCACCGCATTGCGCGAATTCAGCGAGGAGACAGGCGCTGCCGTGAATGGCGTTGAGGTCCTGGGGATGCTCACACCGGTGTACATCCCGCCAAGCCGATCATTGGTCACGCCGTTCATCGGTATGTTGCCGGAACTCGGAGCGGTGGCACCTGATCCACGCGAAGTAGCTGCACTGATCGAAGCCCCGTTGGAACTCGTGCTGCGCGATGATATCCTCAAGCACCGCCAGCAGCACCTCGTCATGCTGGGTCGATCCGTTCTGGTGCCCTACTTCGATATCGAAGGCCACGCCGTGTGGGGGGCCACCGCCATGATGCTGGCCGAGCTACGCGAATTGCTCCGTCCCCACTTCCAGTCCAAGGCGTTTCAATAGTGCTTCATTCGGTCGCGTCCCGTTCTTATCGGCGCTGCACTCCGGCTTGATGCGCACCACGAAGTACATATCGATCTTTCCCTTGTTCTTCGCTTCCACCTGTCCACGGTGGGTGCATTCGAAACAGTCCTTCACCAATTCGTAGGTGTCGCCACTGATGTTCAGTTCACCGGGTTCGCCGCTGCTCTCCATGCGGCTGGCCGTGTTCACCGTATCACCCCAGATGTCGTAGGCGAACTTCCGCTTGCCCACCACACCCGCCACGACAGGACCCGAATGGATCCCGATCCGGAGCACCCACGGCACCTTGCCTTTCGCTTCGCGCTGGCGTTTCCACTCCGCCATGAGTTCTCGGATCTCCAAGCCTGCCAATACCGACTTGTGCGCGTGGAACTTGTCGCTTCTCGGTACGCCACCAGCGCTCATGTAACTATCCCCAATGGTCTTGATCTTCTCCAACCCGTACTTCCCGATGATGTCATCGAAGTGGATGAAGCACTCGTCCAATTCATTCACCAGTTCCTCCGGCGTCATCTTCTCCGCCGCCTTGGTGAAGCCTTTCATATCGGTGAACATCACCGAGACCTCGTCGTGCCTTCGTGCCGTGGCCTTGCCGTTCACCTTGAGCTCTTCGCTGATCTCCTTCGGCAGGATGTTCAGGAGCAATCCTTCGATCTCCACCTTCTGCCCTTCGATCTCCTTACTCTGCGCCACCACCTCGGCGGTGCGCTCATCCACCTTGCGCTCCAGGATCAGGTTGCGCGTGCGGAGTTGGCGTTCGCGCACCTTGATGTAGCTGAAGAGCGTGACGCCGATGAAGAGCGCCAACGCGGTGTAGAACCACCACGAGCGGTACCATGGGGGTAGCATGGAGAAGCGGAACTCCGCCGGGGGATCGGTCCATTCACCGGTGCGATCCATTGCTTTCACCTTGAAGGTGTAATTGCCGGCGGGCAGTGCGGGGTAATGCGCCTCGGTGGCCGTGGTGATCGGTTGCCAATCCTCGTCCAGTCCTTCCAGCTTGTATTGGTACCGCACAGCAGCGGGATCGCTCAAGGCCACACTGCCGTAAACAATGCGCACGTTGCGCTCGGTGTGGTCCAAGGACATGTCCATGACCAATGGCCGGTCCTCCAGGTTCACCTTCCACGCCCTGATGGTGACCAACGGCGGAACGCTGCGATCACTTTCCTGTTCGCTACCCACCCGCGTTGCACCGTTCACAGTACCGAACAGGATGCCTCCGTTCTCCAAGGTGCAGACCGCGTTGGGTTTCACTTCGATCCCGGTGAAGCCCGCGCGCTCCGTGAAGGCGATGAAGCCATCCTTCTTGTGCCGCCACTTGTTCAGGCCTTTGTTGGTGCCGATCCAAACGTGGCCACTTCCGTCCACGCCAAGCGCCTTGATCGTGTTGCTCAGCAGGCCTTCCTCCGTGGTGAACCGTTGCACCTCCTTGCCATTCTCCAACACGATGATCCCTTGGCCTTCGGTACCTACCCACAAGCGGCCCTCCTTGTCCTGTGTGAAGCAACTGGCCGCGAACGAGCGGCCGAGGTCCACGCGGACCGCCTTGCCGTTATCGATCCGCGTGATCCCGTTCACTGTGCTGCCCACCCAGATGGTACCGTTGTGATCACGATAGATCGACGTGACGTTGTTCCCTGCAAGTCCTTCCTCCTCGGTGTACACGGTCGGGACCGTTCCTGAACCCGGGAGGTAACGACGCAAGCCGTTCAAGCCACCGACCCATATCTCGCCGGGCTGGCCGAGCTCCAATGCGGTCACTTTCAGATCGGCCAGACTGCCGGACACTTCCACCGCATCCACCGCCTTTCCGCCGGCGCGTGGATCATAACGGAGCAATCCGCCATTCTCGGTTCCCACCCACACGTAGCCCTTCTCATCCTCCTTCAAGCTGCGGATGAAGTTGGTGGTGAGTTGACCCTTTTGAACCGTGATGAATTCAGGTGGAGCGTTATTGGACAGGATCGAGATGCCAGCGTTGGTTCCGAACCATGTGCGTCCGTTGCGATCCTCCATGACGGCGAAGACCTTGGGATCGATGAGGCCATCGGCTTCATCATAACTCACGAAGCGGTCGCCTTTGAAAATATCCAGACCGCTATCACTGGTTCCGATGAGCAAATTGCCTTCGCGGTCGCGTACGACACACCGCACGAATCGACCATGCAAGCCATTGTTCAATCCGTAGGTCCGTACGCCGGAATTGCTCACCACCGACGCACCGCCATCGATCGTTCCGATCCACACATTGCCCACACCGTCCTCACCGAAGCAGATCACGGTGTTGCTGTTCATGCCATTGCCGATGTCGAAGCGATCGAACCTGTTCGTCTTCGGCTCCACGCGGAATGCACCACCGCCCTGCGTGCCCACCCAGATGCTGCCGTGCGAATCCTGGAACACGGATGTCGGGTTGAACAATCCCAATGCACCGGGTAAGGCCAGATCCGCTGTTCGGCCGTCCTTGATCGTGGGCAATCCGCCACCATCCTCGACGAAGCAGATCGTTCCATCTTGGAACTCGGTCATGCTGAGAAGCTTGTTCTTGATCCCGCTCGCTTCACCGTGTTGTTCTGCCGTGATCGCATTCCCCTCTTCGGGCAAGGTCCCGAGGGACCACGCAGCTTGTCCCGCTGTGCTCAACCAGATCTTCCCGGACCTGTCCTGGACGATGCCGGTGATGGCGCTGGTGATCCCGCTGCCCACCGTGAGCGTCCGGAACCTTCGACCATCGAAGTGGGTGAGTCCTCCTTCCAGGTGTCCCGCCCAGAGCCCGCCATCCTTGTCCACCAACAACGCACGCACACCACCGGAGGCCACACCGTCCGCAGTGCCGTGATTGTAAACGGTGATCCCATCGTAACTGGCCAGACCGGCCTCGGTCCCGATCCAGATCGTGCCATCATTCCCCTGCGCAGCGCAGTACACTTTGCTCGCCGGAAGACCTTGTTGTACCGAAACGTTCTCGAAGAAATAGCGCTGGGCATTGCCGCCCATGGGCAGGAACAGCAGCAGAAGGAACACCCCTTTCGAAACGGCTGCCGCACAGGACCGATGGATCATGGATGGGTCGGATCAACGAGTGAGTTCATAGAACGACGCGTCGCCACCGGCGGCATTGGACACCACCACCGTGTTCCCGATGCTCTCGCTGTAGTTCTGCATCTGTGCCTTCAAGGACCCGTAGTTGTAGAAACTGTAGATGTCGTCCTTCTTGCCGTCGGCCGGGATCCAATAGGCCTTGCCGCTGACGGTCCGGCCATGCCCGGTGTACCACACGAGGACCGTGTTCACTTTGTTGGTCCGCACCAGATCGCGGAGTTCCACATTGAAGAAGCGCTCCAGTTGCTCCTTGGTCAGGTTCTTCTTGTTGATGGTGCGTTGGATGGTGTAGCTCGCAAATGCCTTCTGCATCTTGGCCGCATCGGCGGGAGAGGATTGCAGCGCCGGAAAGTTGCGGTAGTTGGTATTCTCGATGTAGATCACCCATGTGATCCCGGTGGAGCCCGAGTGGACCACTGATTCCGATGGAGGAGGCTTCACAACCGCAACAGGCTCGGCCTTGCGCGTGATCGTATAGACGAGATCACTCGCATTGCCGAATTGGTCCTCCGCCCTTATCGTGAACTGATCCTCTCCCTTCAGGTCCACCTTGATACTGAACTCCGGGTCCTTCTGATCCGGAGCATAGCTGGCATTCACCCCGTTCACCGAGATCGTGCTGATCAAACTCTCATCCTTCACGATCCCCTCCACGAAGACCTCCGACCTGCCTGCGGGCAGTTGAATGGTAGTGCCTTCCGCTTTGGGCGAGAGTATGCTGATCAATGGCGCAACACCCTCGCTGCGTTCGATCCGTAGGACCTCGCTGCTGAAGTTCTCGTAGATATCCGTGGCCTGGACCACCAGTTCGGTCACGTCCATCCCCAATGGAATACTGACGACGAATTCAGGATCCTTCTCATCGGTCGCGAAATCCGCAGGCTTTCCATTCACGGTGATGGACTTGAGCAAACTCTTGTCACGCACGTGTCCGCTGACCTCCACGAAACGGATCGAATTGGAGACCTGCGCGATATCCGCGACATGGAAGGGTTTGATGATCGTGATCGATGGCGCGTCGCTTTCCCGGTTCATCTCGTACACCTGGAGCGCGATCCTTTTCCGGGATCCCTCGATCAGTTGTTGATGGTCGCCGCTGAAGGTCCCGGCTGCCACGAGTTCCTTCTGCAACGATTCGAGATCCTTCAACGCGCCCTCGAGGTCCAGATTCGATTCACGCAGATCAGCACGAAGCTGTAACGCCTCCGTGTCCTTCATATCAGCCAACACCAACTGGTTCACATCGTTGATCGCATTCTGGAACTGTCCATAGCCCTGGTAGTAACGGGCCCGCTGCAGATACACCGCGCGGTCGGTCCTGCCGAGGGCCATGCAGCGGCTGATGTCATCGATCGCCTTGGCATACTCCTTCTGGTGACCATAGGCCTTGCTCCGGCAGAAGAGTGCATCCGTACTCTGTGGATTCAGTTCCAACGCATGCGTGCAGTGCTCAATGGACTTCTCAAGGGTCCGCATCTTCATGGTAGGACCTGAATAGAGTTCGTACAAAGCGAGCTGGACCTCAGAAGCCGCCACATATGCGGGTTCGTAGAGGTGGTTCCATTCCAGCACCCGATCCAGGTCGAACTCCGCCGTTTTGTAGTCACGCGTCGCTGTTCTCACCACGCCGTGTATGAAGTACGTATCCGTGGTGGCCTTCACGGCGAGCGCTTCATCCGCCGCATTCGATGCACGATCCAACTCCCCTGTTCGCAGGCAGGCCTTCGCGAGCAGCATAAGCGCTTCCTGGTTCTTCGGCGAAACAAGGATCGCTTGATCACAGAATTCGGCCGCAACCCTTGCGCTGTCCATATCGAAGTACGCCCGTGCGGCAGCAACCGCATTGTCCGGTTCTCCCTTGTCCAGCCGTGCTGCTTGCGCCAGATCGCTTGCACGTTCCACAAGCTTCCCCAATGATCCATACACCTCGGCGCGTGCCTGATAGGCCTTGATCATCCCTGGTTCCGTGCGGATGGCGAAGGAGTATTTCTCCAAGGCCTGTTCGAACTCCTGCGCAGCCCTCAGCTTCTCCCCTTCCTTGAAGAACGCTTTGCCGGATTGTGCTTGTGAACCGGCGCCGGCAACGAATAGAAGGATGGGTAGCAGACGGCGTAGCGTACAATGCATGGCGATGGTTCCCAAATGTAGGCGGATCCGATCGTTGGGATGATCGCTCACGCCCATGCCATACGACCACCGCAAGCGGAACTGAATGAAGGCGGATCCGTCGGGTTCACTCCGCCGACGTGAACCTGGCCATGATCTCCGGCGTGACGCCTGTGCTGCTGAAGCCCCCATCGTGGTAGAGGTTCTGCATGGTGACGAACTTGGTGTAATCACTGAACAAGGCGAGGCAGAAGCGGGCGCAATCCTCCGCTGGTGCATTGCCGAGCGGACTCATTTCCTGTGCGAATCCGAAGAAGCCATCGAAGCCCTTCACCCCTGAACCCGCCGTGGTCATGGTCGGACTCTGGCTCACGGTGTTCACCCGTACATTCTTGTCCTTGCCCAAACGATATCCCCAACTGCGTGCGATCGATTCCAACAGGGCCTTCGCATCGGCCATGTCGCCATAGTTCGGGAACACCCGTTGTGCCGCTATATAACTCAACGCGACCACGGAAGCACCCTCGGCCAGCGCGTTCCCCTTATGAGCGGCTTGCAACATGCGGTGCAAACTCATCGCGCTCACATCCAGGGTCTGCTTGTACCATTCGTAATTCAAATCGTCATAAGGCCGCCCTTTGCGCACGTTCGGGCTCATGCCGATGCTGTGCAGGACGAAATCCATCGGTCCACCCAGTTTGGACTGCGCCTCGGCGAACAACTTCTCGAGGTCGTCATCATTCGTTGCATCCGCAGGAATGATAGCTGCACCGGTCGCTTCGGAGAGTTTGTTGATCTCGCCCATGCGCATCGCCACCGGTGCGTTGGTGAGCACGAAGGAAGCTCCCTCGGCATGCGCAAGCTCGGCCACCTTCCATGCGATGCTCATTTCGTTCAGTGCCCCGGAAATGATGCCGCGTTTGCCCTTCAGGATCCCGTTCGCCATGTGTTCTGTGATAGGCGGCGAAGATAGACGGAGACGCCGGAGAACAGGACCTTGGTTTGCACGCTAACCGTGAGCAGGGTACCTTGTCCTTTCAATCAGCCCTCATGATCCGATCAAGTACCCTGTTACTCGCCATTACGTTGCCTTTCGCCGTGGCATTCGGCCAATGTGTGACCACCTTCCCGGCCAACGAGCCTTTCACCAGTGGTTCTGAAGGTACCCCGGGAACGCTTCCAACGAATTGGACCAACCTCACCGGGGACGATCTGGATTGGTGGGTGGACCGCAACGGAACCCCGACGGCGAACACCGGTCCCATCACGGATCACACCTTGAACAATACCACAGGGAGCGCGCTGTACATGTACGTGAGCGCTGCTGCAGCGGGCAACACGCCGAGCAAGACCGCAACCCTGCAAACCCCTTGTTACAACATCAGTGCGCTCAGCTCACCTTATTTGACCTTCTGGTACCACATGCGTGGCACACAGATGGGCAGTTTGATCGTGGACATCAATGCGAACGGGACCGTTACGCAGAACGTCTGGACCGCTACTGGTGATAAAGGACTTTACTGGAAGCAAGGTTGGCTGAACCTGTCGCCTTGGGCTGGCCAGACCAATTTGCGTATCCGGTTCCGTGCGATCACCGGCAGTGGTGCGTTGAGCGATCTGGCCATCGACGATGTGTTCGTGGGTAGCCTGAACCCCATCTTCGGTTGCAATGAAACGACCGCAAGCAATTACAGTTCCTCGGTGAACGTGAACAACGGTACCTGTTCGTACACGTGCCCTAGCGGGCAATCCCGTGTCCGGATCGACATCTTCAATGATAGTTATCCGGGAGAGACCAGTTGGTCGCTGAAGAACGGATCCACAGGTGCAACATTGGCAAGCGGAACCTACCAAGGCACCACACTTTGTGTTCCCAGCAATACCTGCCTGGTCTTCCGGATCAACGATACAGCTGGTGATGGCATCTATCACAGCACCTATGGCTACGGGGCGTATTACGTCTGGCTGGACGGGGTGCTGGTCCGCCAAGGGGGAACATTCGGATCGTACGAAGAGACCACCTTCAATTGTCCTCCGGGCTTCAGTTGTGGAACGGCGCTTCCTCTTACGCTGGCCCCATTGACCGGGAGCTATCCGCAGACCTTGACCACGTTCACCACCACGGCCGTGGAGCAGTGGTACGACTTCACGCCACCACAGACCGGCCAGTACCGGATCACCACATGCGGGACCAACACCTGCGACACACGGTTGTGGCTGTACGATCTCGCTTGTTCGAGCATCGTCCTGAGCACGGGCGTGGAAGGCGCAACATTCGCGGATGACAACTTGGGTGGCTGCGGGCTACAGGCCGTGGTGAGCGCCAACATGCCCGGCGGCACGCTCCACCACCTGCGCGTGGGAGACAATGCAGGAGCATGCGGCAGTGCCATTACGGTGAGCATCATCTACGATGGTCCGGTGGTGGGCTGCATGAACGTGGCTTCGTGCAACTTCGAACCGTTGGCGACGATCCCGTGCGCGAACTGCTGCATTGCCTTTGGTGACCCCAACTGCCCGGAAGGCCCCGACCTGACCTTGGACCAGGCGCGATTACAGAGCACGCTTACCATGCAATCCGTTACCATCACCGATGCATGCGCACCGGCGGAAGGCTGTGTGAAAGCGCTCGGACAACGCTATGTTCTCCGCTTCGCGACACGGATCAAGAATATCGGCACGACCGATTATTACATCGGGAACCCGAGCAGCCAACCGATCATGTTCAATACAAACAATTGCCATGGTCACGCGCACTACGCCGGCTATGCCGATTACCTGCTCTTCGACCAGGACAACAACTCCATTCCTGTGGGATTCAAGAACGGGTATTGCGTCATCGATGTCGGGTGCTCACCGGGGTACTCCGGGCAGTTCGGTTGCAGCAACATGGGGATCAGCAAAGGGTGCTATGATGAGTACTCGTCCGGGACCACCTGCAACTGGGTGGATATGACGGATGTCGTGGACGGAACCTATACGCTGGTACTTCGCACCAACTGGCAGCATGCGCCTGATGCACTGGGCCGACAGGAAATGAGTTATGCGAACAACTATGCGCAGGTGTGCATCAACATCACGCACAATGCCCAGAACGTCCCCTCCTTCACGGTGGTCTCCCCTTGCCCCATCTGGACGGATTGTCTCGGGCAGGCCTATGGCGATGCGCGTGCGGATTGCAACGGCGTGTGTGCAGGCCCGACCAAGCGTGGCGACCTGAACAATGATGGCAACCAGACCCAACCCGATGCCATGGAATACGTGGCGGCCATCCTGGGCAACGACATCAGCCCGACAAGCTGCAACGACCTGAACAATGATGGGTTGGTGACGGTGACGGATGCGGCCCTGATGGGCAACTGCTACAACCAGCAGGCCGTGCATGACGGCACCAGCCACGTGCTGCACTACCATCCGTGGTGCGATTTTCCGCGCGGTTGGCAGAGCACTTCGGATCTCGTGGACCTGAGCCTTGGGAACCTGGACCCGGCCAACCATACCGTGGATGTGCTGGTGCGCAATCCGACCTGTCGAGTAGTCGGATATGAGTTCGAGATGAGCGGCATCACAATACAATCCGCAGAGAACCTCGTACCCAACCTGGAAGGAAGCCCGACGGATGAGATCACGGTGAGCACCACCTTGGGCGGCACCAAGGTCATCGGCCTTTCGTACCTCGACAGCACGATGGTGAAGAACGCCGACTTCGTTCCGCTGCTTCGCGTTCACTACCTCACACTCACCGGTGCCGATATCTGCATCACGCACATCACGGACATCGTGAACAAGGACGCTAACAATGTGAGCACGAGTATCGTGAACGGATGCTTGTCCGTTCCGAACACGGTCGCCGTGTATCCGAAGGTCTGGTTGGAAGGCCCCTATGTGGCATCCTTACCACCGTTGATGCGCGATGACCTCCGGGCAGCATTGCTGCTACCAAGCACCGAACCCTACACCGCATTGGGCTTCACCCATGTGAATGGTGGCGGTGGTGAACAAGTGAGCGCTGGTGTGTTCGCCATCACCGGAGCGAACGCTATTGTCGATTGGGTCATGGTCGAGGCCCGGAGCACCACCCCACCATATGCGGTGTTGGCCACGCGTAGTGCCTTGTTGCAACGGGATGGCGACATCGTGGGCACGGATGGCTCTTCGCCGGTCCTGCTCCAGGTGGCACCGGGATCCTACCGCCTATCCGTTCGGCATCGCAACCACTTCGGAGCCATGACCGCCAATGCGGTACCACTCGGCGCCGCGCCAGTGACCGTTGACTTCCGCGCGGTGGAGACCGCGACCTATGGAACGGATGCCCGGAAGAACGATCTCGGCGCGTGGATGCTCTGGGCAGGGAATGCGCGCAAGGATGGGATCATGAAGTACGTCGGGCAGGACAATGATCGTGATCCGATCCTGAACGTGGTGGGTGGGTCGATCCCCACGGCGACGATCACGGGGTACTACATGGAGGACACGAATCTGAGCGGCGTAGTGAAATACACCGGCAGCTTGAATGATCGGGATGTGATCCTCTTGAATATCGGTGGAAGCATACCGACGGCCACGCGAACGGAGCAATTGCCGTGAGCGCGTTACTGCTGCGATAGCAGGACGCGGGCGTTGTCCACGGCTTCGGCGGTAAGCTTGCGTCCGCTCAACATCCGCGCGATGGCTTGTACACGCTGCTCGTGATCCAACGGCGCGATGTGCGTGCGTACTCGCTCGCCCTCTGATGTCTTGGATACTTCCAGGTGATGCGCTGCTTTGCTGGCGATCTGTGGTAAGTGTGTGATCGTGATCACTTGCCGCTCCTTCCCCATCGCGGCGAGTAGTGAACCCACCCGGTCGGCGACTTCGCCACTCACGCCTGCATCGATCTCATCGAACACCACAATAGGAAGATCCTTGGAACCTGCTGCGAGGGAGATCAGTGATAGCATCACGCGGCTGAGTTCCCCGCCGCTAGCCACCTTGTCCAATGGCGCTGGTGCGCGGTCCTTGTTGGCGGTGAACAATGCACGGATGTGATCGATACCGAATGGCCCGGGCTCGCCGGTGCGGTGATCGAACTGGAAGACGGCGTGCGGCATGCCAAGCTGCTGGAGGATCGCCTCCACCTTGTTGGCCAATGGCTTCACGGCCTTGGTCCGCGCCTTCGAGATCCGCTTGGCAAGTTGGTCGTATTCACTGGCAGATGCGTTCTCCTGTTCCTGCAACGCCGCGATCCGATCATTCAGCGATCCCATGTGCTGCGTTCGTGCTTGAAGCGAACCGAGCAGTTCGATCAACTCCTCGGTGGTTCGGACCCTGTGCTTCTGCTGAAGACGCAGTAAAAGGTCCAGTCGACCACGAAGAAGGTCCATTCGCGCTGGATCGGATTCCACGTTGACCGCAGCCAAGGATGCTTCCGCCCCGATATCCTTCAACTCGATCGCGCAACTGTTGATCCGCTCAAGCATAGAAGCGATCATAGGATCCACCCCGGCCACTTTGGCGAGCAGTGCTTTCACCTTGGTCAACGCGCCGAGTGCACCACGATCCCCAGCCACTCCTTCTTCCACAGCGCCGTAGGCTTCCAAACGTTCTCCCGCATGCTCTGCACGTTGCAGATCCGCTTCGATCGCCCCTTGTTCGCCCTCCTTCAATCCGGCTTCCTCCAATTCTGTTCGTTGGAACCGCAGGAAGTCCAGTTCAGCCTGTGCCCGTTGTTCCTCATCGCGTAGACCGAGCAATTCGGCCTGCAACTCCCGCCATGACCTGAACTTCCGGCTGAGATCATCGACCTCTGCCGCATGACCCGCCAGTTGGTCCACCAACCCGAGTTGGAACCTTGCATCGTTCAACAACAAAGTCTGGTGCTGGCTATGCACATGCACCAATCGCGACCCCAACTCGCGCAACTGCTCCAAGCGTACGGGGGTGTCGTTCACGAATGCGCGTGACCGTCCGCCGGGGTCCAATTGTCGCCGTAGGATGGTCAATGATTCCTGCGGGATCTCATTCGCAGTGAACCAGTCCGTCACCGGAAGATCGGACACATCCAGTTCCAGTTCGATCACGCATCGCTTGGAGGGATCGCGCAACAGCCCGGCATCGGCCCGACCGCCCATGGCCAATTCCAAGGCGCCGATGAGGATGCTCTTTCCACTTCCGGTCTCACCAGTGATGGTGGTCAAGCCTTCGGCCCAAGCCAGTTCCAAGCTCTCGATGAGCAGGTAGTTGGAAATGGTGATCCGGGTGAGCATGACGGGGATCCTGCCGAGGATGCGATCGCCAAGATGCGAGATCCCGACCGCTGTTGGACGTCGCTCCTAGGAGCCGCGCATCATGTTCTGGTACTGGCCGATGTGACCGGGGTCGATGATCTGTAGCGTGTTGAAGAGCTTCGACTTTTCCGCTGGATCGGCGGGCTTGAAGATCTCCACCAGTTCCTGGTACTTGGCGTTGAAGAAGACCTGCAGATTGTAGCTCGCCGGCTTGGCCTGATGAACGGTCTTCAGCTTCTCGATCCCGGCAGCGATGACCCGGCGCGCGGCAGCCGCATCCTCGGTCATCGCATCCATGCCGGTGCGGTGGTACGTGTAGAGCAACTCCCGGAACGGACGGAAGACGGCTTGCAACTGATTGTCCAACAACCAGTACCGGTTCCGTTGGCTCTCGAAAGCCTTCCAGCCGCTCTCGTTGGCATTCTGGGCATTGTTGAGGACCTGCTGTGCTTGTGCGTAGAATTCGCTTCCGCCCAAGGGCGCGTAGCTATCTCCATCAAGCCCAAGGATGAAATACGCGTAGTAACCAAGCAGCGAGGACAGGTTGTTCAGGTAACGGTCCGGGGTGAACTCGATCTGCGTGTTCTCCAGGAATTGGAACTGCACTTGATCATCCACCAGATCAAGGATCGGCGTGTTGTAGTCCGTTCCATAGACCGGTCGTGCATAGATGATCTGCAAGGTGGCCTCGAACCGATCAGCGGCTGGCTGGCTGCTGATCGTGAGCAGAATGTTGAGGTCGATCCGTTCCGCCGGGGTATAGTTGTAATTCGTGAAGCGACGGCTCTGGTAGAATTCCTTGATCGCGGTCTCCATGGATTGGAAGACCCGAGGTTGGGCCGTGGCGATCTGCGGCGCGATCACACTCACTTGGCAGTTGAACTCCTGTGCGGAACCCGCGAAGGCGAAGAAGAGCGGAAGCAAGGCAACGATCGATCGACGCATCATTCAGAGGAGTTCTTCGAGGCGGTCCAAGATAGCGCGTGCCACTTCGGCCTTGCTCATCAACGGCAGTTCGACCGGATCCGTGCCCGGAACGAGAAGAGTTACCTTATTGGTATCCGTTCCGAAACCGGCGCCCGGGTCGCGAAGGCTGTTCAGCACAAGCAGGTCGAGGTTCTTGCGCACCAGTTTCTCCTTGGCATGCGCCAACTCGTTGTCCGTCTCCAAAGCGAAACCGACAAGGCGCTGGCCGCGTCGCTTGGCCGCACCCAGACCAGCGAGGATGTCCTCCGTTGGTTCCAAGGGGACCTCCAAGGAACCTCCACTCTTCTTCATCTTTTCATTGGCGGCTTGGGCGGGCCGATAATCCGCGACCGCAGCGCTCATGATCACCACATCACACTCCGCAGCCATCTGCTTGCAGGCCGCAGCCATTTCAGCAGCGCTCACCACGTCCGTTCGGGTGATCCCGGGCCGGTCGAGTTCAAGGTCCACAGGTCCGGTGACCAATTGGACGTTCGCCCCGCGCAACGCAGCCTCCTCCGCCAAAGCGAAACCCATCTTGCCGGTGCTTCGGTTGCCGATGTATCGGACCGGGTCGATCGCTTCCTGCGTAGGTCCTGCGCTGATCAGTATCCTTCTACCTGACAGCTTACTTTTTCCGAGTAACCCGGATATCAATTCCTGAACAATGGCCTCCGGCTCGCTCATGCGGCCTTCGCCGGTGAGACCGCTGGCCAATTCCCCGGCTTCCGGCCCGATCGTTCGGATGTTCCGCTCCTTGAGCAGATCGATATTCCGACGGGTGCTCGGATCACGCCACATCTCCAGATCCATGGCCGGCGCCACGAAGACCGGGCACTCCGCACTCAAGAAACATGCGAGCAGGAGATTATCACAGAGCCCGTGGACCATTTTGCCGATGGTATTCGCTGTGGCGGGTGCTACCACCACCACATCGGCCCAACGCGCGAGGTGGACATGGTCGTTCCACGTTCCCGTGCCGTTGCGGTCGATAAGCTCGGTGAGTACGGGCCGCTTGCTTAATGTGGCCAAGGTGAGCGGAGTGATGAAGTCATGTGCCCCGGGGGTCATCACCACTTGCACCTCGCAGCCCGCCTTCACAAGCAGCCGTACCAATTGCGCGGATTTATACGCAGCAATGCCACCGGTAACGCCCAAGAGCACGTTCCGGTTCAGAAGGGTTTGCACCGCTTATGGGTGATCGATCCCCGTGGATCGGTCCTGAGTGGGTTCGGCAGCCACCACGCCACCACGGCGCCAGTACAGCTTGCCTTCCTGGAGCTCCTGCACCGCTAGGGCGCCGGGCTTGGGCATCCGCTCGTAATGCTTGCTCACTTCGATCTGCTCTCGGTTCTCATACACCTCCTCCAGGTTCTCACCGATAACCGCGAACTCCTCGAGTTTCCCGTAGAGTTCCTCCTTGATCTTCACGCTGATCTGGTTGGCCCGCTTGCTCAGGATGGCCACCGTCTCATAAACGTTCCCGATCCCCTCGTCCAATTTGGAGACATCGCGAGTAACGGTCGTCTTAGCGGCGCTAGTGTTCTTGGTGTTCATGGTCATTATTCCTTTGTGACTCGGTCCAGTTCGGACTTCAGTTCTTCGTTCAACCTATCCGCGACATCCCTTTCGACGCCCTGCGGGTAAGCGTCGGCGAAATTACGATATGATCGCATAGCCTCCTGCAACCGCTCCACTTTGCGCTTCTCCACGCTGTTCATGGCCACTTGGTGGTCGGAGCGGAGGACCCTCATCATGGCATCCTCCCGGTAGTCGCTGTTGGGGTACGCGCGAAGGAAATCCTTGAAGGCCATGCTCGCTCCTTGGAAGTTGCGCATGTGGAAGTACTGCTCGGCGGCATGGTAGCTCTTCACTTCCAGCTTGATCCGCAGGCGCTCGATCAGCGTATTGCAACTGTCCTTCAGGATGGTGGTCGGGTAGCGGACCATGAAGAGCTGGAGCTGGTCGATGGCCGTGCGTGTATCGGCCTGGTCCAGCTCATAGGCCGGGCTGTTCTTGTAATAGCAGTAGGCATTCAGGAAGGTACACTCCTCGGTGTACTGGGCCGTCGGGAAGGTGCGGGCGTAGTTCTCCAAGTAGTACGCCGCCATGACGTAGTCCTTCATGAGGAAATGCGCCTTGGCGTGGAGGTAATTGATCCGTTCACTGGCGGCCGTTCCTCTTTTGAGCATGATCAACTCCTCCAGAAGCGGGATCGCCCGATCATAGCTTCCTTTGTCGTAGTACTTCTCGGCCACGGCCATCTTGTACTCCAAGCTGTCGCTCTTCAAGGCCCGGTTGAATTCACTGCACGCCGTGAAGGTGCCTGCGCCGATCAGGCCGAGCAGCAACCAAATGACCGCCGTTGACGAGAGAAAAAGAAGCCCGCCTTTGGTGGCGCGAGTAGGTACTGCTTGTTGGATCATTCCGAGCGGGGCGCGAAGATAGCCCGGTACCTTTGCCCGCCATGCCGTTCGAACTCGTCTCCGAATTCGTCCCGACCGGGGACCAACCTGAAGCCATCCGGCAATTGGTGGATGGCTTGAACAACGGCATGCCCGCCCAGACATTGCTTGGGGTAACGGGTTCGGGCAAGACCTTCACCGTGGCGAATGTGATCGCGCAGGTGGATCGGCCCACGTTGGTCCTCAGCCACAACAAGACCTTGGCGGCGCAGCTCTACGGCGAATTCAAGCACTTCTTCCCGAATGACCGGGTGGAGTATTTCGTGAGCTACTACGACTACTACCAGCCCGAAGCCTACCTACCGACCACGAATACGTACATCGAGAAGGACCTCTCGGTGAACGACGAGATCGAGAAGTTGCGGTTGAGCGCTAGCAGCGCCTTGTTGAGCGGGCGCCGGAACGTGATCGTGGTGGCGAGCGTGAGCTGCATCTATGGTATCGGGAACCCGAAGGAATTCCGGAGCAGCATTGTGGAACTGCACACCGGTATGAAGGTCTCCCGGAATGCCCTGCTCCACCGCTTCGTGGAAGCCTTATACAGCCGAAGGGATGATGACCCCGTCCGCGGCAATTTCCGGGTCCGGGGTGATGTGGTGGAGGTCTATCTGGCGTATGCGGATGATGGGCTTCGCATCCACTTCTGGGGCGACGAGATCGAGCGGCTCGAACGGTTCAACCCGCAGGACTCGAAGACCCTTGAGCAGTTGGAACGCACCACGGTCTACCCGCGAACATCTTCGTGACCAGTCGGGATACGATGAAGGCCGCGTTGGAAAGCATCCATGCGGACATGACCAAGCAGGTCGAGTTCTTCCGCGAGATCGGCAAGGGGCTGGAGGCGAAACGGCTGGAAGAACGCGTGCTGCATGATCTGGAGATGATGCGCGAACTCGGCTACTGTTCGGGGATCGAGAACTACAGCCGCTACTTCGATCAACGGGATACCGGGCAGCGACCCTTCTGCCTGATCGATTACTTCCCGGACGATTTCCTGATGGTCGTGGACGAGAGCCACGTGACCATCAGCCAGGTGCAGGCCATGTACGGCGGCGACCGCAGCCGGAAACGGAACCTCGTGGAGTACGGATTCCGCTTGCCCAGCGCGATGGACAATCGCCCGTTGAAATTCGACGAGTTCGAGGACATGCTGGGGCAGGTGCTCTTCGTAAGCGCTACGCCGGCGGATTACGAGTTACAGCGCAGCGAAGGGATCGTGGTGGAACAAGTGGTCAGGCCCACCGGATTGCTCGATCCCCCGATCGAAGTGCGGCGCAGTTCGGACCAGATCGATGACCTGTTGGAAGAGATCAGGCAACGCTCCAAGAAGCAGGAACGCGTCCTGGTGACCACCCTTACCAAGCGGATGGCGGAGGAACTGAGTGCATTCCTCCTGAAGAACGGGGTGAAGTGCAAGTACATCCACAGTGATGTGGAAACGCTGGAACGGATCGAGATCCTGCGCCAATTACGGCTCGGCCTGTTCGATGTGCTCGTGGGTGTGAACCTGCTGCGCGAAGGGTTGGACCTTCCGGAAGTGAGCCTTGTGGCGGTGCTGGATGCGGACAAGGAAGGCTTCCTGCGCAGCAACCGCTCGTTGACCCAGACGGCCGGCCGTGCCGCTAGGAACGTGAATGGTTTGGTGATCTTCTATGCCGATAAGATCACCAAGAGCATGCAGAAGACCATTGAGGACACCGAACGCCGAAGAGCGAAGCAAATGGCCTACAATACCGAGCACGGCATCACCCCTACCCAGATCAAGCGGGTGCGCGAGGATGTGATGAAGCAGACGGCGGTCCTGGACATCAAGGGCGCACGGGCCTATGTGGAACCATCGGAACCGTTGAACCTGGCGGCGGATCCGGTGATCCGGTACATGAGCCAGGACCAACTAGCGCGCAATGCCGATCTACTGGAGACGCAGATGCGCAAAGCGGCCAAGGAACTCGACTTCATTGCCGCAGCGCAATTGCGCGACGAACTCTTCGCGATGCGAAAACTGATGGAGGAGCGTTCTGCGGAGCCATCCAACACGCGCTGATCATTCCGGATCGGCCAACGGGCTTCCAACTTCAACGGCATCCACGTTCCAACCTTCCGTCACGATGGTTATTTTCGCCGGAGATCAGTTTCCTCATCGATCCCTCTGAACCAGAACCCCTTCCCATGAAAATAGCGTACTCCGCTCTATTCGGCGCATTGCTCCTCCTCCCGATCGGCCTTCGCGCCCAAGTATCCTTCGGTGGTGAACCATATGGTCTCAAGACCGAAGCCCACCTTCCGGTAGCACCCACTGCGGTGATGCCGACCGTTGATGCCGCCGCATTGATGGTCGAGGACGACCAACGTGCCCAACAGGGCATCAAGGGACCTTATCGCTTCGGGTTCAACCATGTGGCGGATCTATCGACCGGCAACAGCGGGGTATGGACCAGCTTGCCGAATGGCGATGCCGTATGGCGCTTGGCGATCGAATGCCCTGGCGCCTTCAGCATCAACTTCGAGTTCAACGATTACATCGTCCCCGTTGGTGGACAGGTGTTCGTGTACAATGAGGCCGGGGAAGTGCTCGGTGCGTTCACGGCGGAGAGCAATCCCGGACACACCATCCTGGGTGTGACCCAATTGGCCGGTGATCGGATCACGGTCGAGTACGTGGAGCCTGCTGCGGTGCGGGGGGAAGGTTTCCTGCACATCCGGCAGGTCACACACGCGTACCGGGACATCATGCACATGAACACCGAGAAGGGATTGAACGAAAGCGGGAGTTGCAACAACAACGTGATCTGCCCCGTGGGCGATCCGTGGCGTGACCAGATCCGCAGCGTGGCCATGATCACCGTGGGCGGTTCGGGGATCTGCACCGGGCAATTGATCAACAACTGTGCGAACAACGGCACCCCCTATTTCCTCACCGCCAATCACTGCCTCGGAGGGAACAATAGCTGGATCTTCCGGTTCAACTGGAACAGTCCGACATGCACGCCCACGCAGAATGCGCCCACCAACCAGACGGTCTCCGGGTCCACGTTGAAGGCGAGCAGCGGAGGGAGCGATGTGGCGCTGCTCCAGTTGAACAGTACGCCACCGGCCAACTACAACGTGTTCTACAGCGGCTGGGACAAGAGCGGTGCGACCCCTACGAACCAGACCTGCATCCACCACCCAAGCGGGGATATCAAGAAGATCACCTTCGATTACAATGCCGCTTCCCAAGGCACCATGGGAGTTGCGGCATGTTGGCACATCTCCGCATGGGATGATGGTACCACGGAGCCGGGCAGTAGCGGCAGCGGCTTGTGGAACCAGAACGGTCTATTGATCGGCCAACTCTATGGGGGGCAAGCCGATTGCACGACGAACATCAACGACTATTTCGGTCGTTTCAATGTGAGCTACCCGCTTCTCACCACCTGGTTGGGCACGTGTGGTGACCAGCTCCAGGGCTATCCGCTTTCGACCGGGATCGGCGATGCTACGGAAGTTGCATTCACCATTGCACCGAACCCGACCCAAGGTGCATTCACGGTGACGCTTCCTGCCGCCATGCGGAACAAAGGGCGCGTGACCGTTTATGATGCGCTGGGCCAGCAGGTGTACACCACCAGCGTTCGCAATGGGGTGGAGCGGATCAACCTCGATCTGTCCGACCGTACGGAAGGCATCTACTTGGTGGATGCCGTGGCGGAAGGCTTCCACGCCGTGCAGCGCTTGGTACTCACCCACTGATCGGTTCACGAGCGCTATTCAAAGGACCGCTGGCGATCACCAGCGGTCCTTTGCTTTTCGGCACACGTCTATCTTCACACGACCAAACCCGGACCATGCTTGGATCATTACGCGTAGGTGCGCTGATCGCCACTTCCCTCCTTCTCTCTCCGCTGATCGCCCAGGTATCCTTCGGTGGGCGGCCGATCGCGATGTTGCCACACGGGCCCGCGCTACCGACCGCGCCGGTAACGGTACTCCCTGTTGTGGATGCGGCGGCCCTGCTCAACGAGGATCATGAACGGCAAGCGGCCGGGTACAAAGGCCCGTTCCGTTTCGGGTACAACCACGCTGTTGATCTGGGAACGGAGCAGTCCGGCATTTGGAGCACGTTGCGCAACGGGGATCGCGTATGGCGGTTGAGCATCGAATGTCCGGAAGCGTTCAGCATCAACTTCCGGTTCGATCGGTATGTGATCCCTGATGGCGCGAAGGTCTTCGTGTACAACGATGCGGGGAAGTGGTTCGGCGCATTCACTGCCGCGAGCAGCCCGGGACACACCAGCATGGGTGTTTCGCAGATGCCGGGAACGCGGATCACGATCGAATATCACGAGCCCGCATCCGTCATTGGGCAGGGCGAATTGCACATCGACCGCGTGACACATGCGTACCGTGATGTGGTGAAGTTGGCACGGGACCTCGGCGAAAGCGGAGCGTGCAACATCAATGTGATCTGCCCGGAAGGTGACGACTGGCGGGACCAGATCCGCTCCGTGGCGATCATCACCACGGGGGGTAGCGGGTTCTGCACCGGCACCTTGTTGAACAATTGTGCGCTGGACAGCACGCCGTACTTCCTCACCGCCAATCATTGTGTAGGAGCGGACGTTGCGGATTGGGTCTTCCGGTTCAACTGGGACAGCCCTACCTGTGATCCAACCGAGGATGGGCCGATAGACCAGACCGTCTCCGGTTGCACGTTGCTCGTGAACAGCGCCGGAACGGATGTGGCCTTTGTTGAATTGAGCAGCATTCCGCCGGACGAGTACAATGTCTTCTACAGCGGCTGGGACAAGAGCGGCACCACGCCGGACACGGTGTGCGGGATCCATCATCCATCGGGTGACATCAAGAAGATCAGCCATTCCTACGGCCCGATCCTTCAGACCAACATCGATGTGGGGAATGGTGCTGCGGATTGCTGGCAGGTTACCGTGTGGGATGTGGGCACCACCGAACCCGGATCGAGCGGCAGCGGGTTGTGGAACCAGGACCACTTGCTCATCGGACAGCTTTACGGCGGTGCCGCGAACTGCGCCAATAGCGTGAATGACTACTACGGGCGCTTCGATGTGAGCTGGCCTTTGCTGGAGCAATACCTCGGTACCTGCGGTGATGTGCTTCCCGGCCTGGGTGATGAGTTGGAGGAGCCGACCCACTACGACGCGGCCGTGACCAGCATCGTGGGGATACCTCCATTGCTCTGCGGTGCAACGGAGATCGCGCCACAGATCACCTTGAAGAACAACGGGGATGTCGTCCTTACCGCAGTGACGATCAGTTACGCACTGAACGGAGGAGCGCTGAACGTCTATGCGTGGACCGGTTCGCTTCAACCTCTTCAAACGGTGAACGTGACCCTGCCCGCGATCCCCGTCCCGCCGGGTAATAGCACATTGGTGATCTCGAGCAGCGCGCCGAACGGTTTGGCCGATGAAGTGATCGATAACGACATGTGGCAGATCGAATTCACCACGAGCACGCCGCCGTGGAGCATGGCCTTGAACCTGACGCTGGACAACTACGGCAGCGACATCACATGGACGTTGGCCAGCGACCAGGATCCGACGATCCTCTATTCCGGCGGGCCGTATCCCGATCTGGAGGAAGGCATGCTGATCGACGTGCCATGGTGCCTGACGAATGGCTGCTACATCTTCACGATCAACGATGCGTTCGGCGATGGGATCTGTTGCGCGGAAGGTGATGGTGGTTACGTGATCATGGATGCGGACTCCACCCTCTTCGTGGAGAGCGATGGACAGTACACGGACCAAGAGGTGAACATCTTCTGCATTGAAGGCGTCGGGATCGAGGAAGGGTTGAATACACCAACGATCCAGGTCTTCCCGAATCCGGTGGTTGATCAACTCACGATCCGTTCATCCGAACGGATGGAGGAGATCCGGTTGATGGATGCGGTCGGTCGTGTGGTGTACCAACGGTCAGTGGCGGCGCAGGGAACCTTGAGTACGGTTGATGTGCATCGGTTGGCGCCGGGTGTGTATACGTTGGCCGTGATGGTGAAGGGTCAGCGGGTTGCCACGCGGATCGTGGTGCAGCGATGAGTGATGATCGTGGGGGGTGACGCTGACGATCGCGGGGGCTGCGCCGGACGAGGCTGCGTCCCGGCTCATGGCCGGGATGACGGCCTGCGGTGACGGCTACGGGGGGTGACGAGGTTGCTTCGCTGCGCTCGCAATGACGCTGCTGCGCTCGCAATGACGCTGCTGCGCTCGCAATGACGCTGCTGCGCTGGCAATGACGCTGCTGCGCTGGCAATGACGCGCTTGCAATGACGCACAAACCAACACCCCCTAACCGATGGCTTCCCACACAGAAACGGGTCATGCCGTGAACATCAGCAATTTCAAGTTGCTTATTGATCAGTGCGCTGCTTTCGGGGCGGCGTACAACCCGAGCAACGTGAACCTGAAGATCGTGCATATGACGGCGCTGTGGACGGCTGGTGATACGGCACACCGAACGCTAACGGCGGCTGTGCAGGCTGCGAAAGCACCGATCAATGATCGGCAGATCCTGTTCGAGCCCACTGAAAAACTAGTGACACGGACGCTGAACTATTTCAACAGTACGACGGCGAGTACCCAGATAAGGGCGGATGCGAAGGGAGTTGCGGACCGCTACCGGGGATACGGAGTTGGCGTGGGCAAGCTCCAGGACGGGAGCCCTGATCCGGCGGATGTGAGCACGAGCCATAAGAGTTATGTGCAGAAGGCGGATACCTTCAAACAGCTGGTGGACCTGTATGGTGGCGATGCCGCTTATGGACCGAATGAACTTGCACTCAAGTTGGCTACGCTGGCCGCGCTGGCAGCCGCGATGAAGGCGGCGAACGACACGATCGGGACGATCATAGCGCCGGTGAACACGTTGCGTGTGGATAGAAATAAAGCCTTGTATGAGAAGGATATCGGCATGGTGGACCAAGCGCAGGGTTGTAAGAACTACGTGAAGGGTTTGTACGGAGCCACGGCACCTGAAACGAAGTTGGTTACCAGGCTGCGGTTCAGTAGGCAGTAGGCAGTGGGCAGGCAGGGGGTGGGCAGAGGCAGTGGCAGGGCAGGGCAGTGGGCAGAGGGGGGCAGGCAGGGCAGGGCGGCAGGGGCAGGCAGTGGGCAGGCAGGGGCGCAGGCAGGCGGTAGGCAGTGGGCAGTAGGCAGGGGTGGGCAGTGGGCTCGAGGTGGGCTGCCCAAGAAGAGGAAAGTCGTTCGCCGTCCGGCGGACGGCTTTTGGCTTTGGCCCTAGGGAACCGGGTCCCGACAGGCTGAGGAGCCGCCATGGCGATCCGGGCTTGCAGGATGCGAGAGTGGGCTTGTCCTTCGACGGGCTCAGGAGCCGCGATAACAAAACGGGCTTGCAGGATGCGAAAGTGGGCTTGCAGGATGCGAAAGTGGACTTGTCCTTCGACGGGCTCAGGAGCCGCGATAACAAACCGGGCTTGCAGGATATGAAAGTGGGCTTGCAGGATATGAAAGTGGGCTTGCATGATGCGAAAGTGGGCTTGCAGGATGTGAAAGTGGGCTTGCAGGATGCGAAAGTGGGCTTGCAGGATGCGAAAGTGGGCTTGCAGGATGCGAAAGTGGGCTTGCAGGATGCGAAAGTGGGCTTGCAGGATGCGAAAGTGGGCTTGCAGGATGCGAAAGTGGGCTTGCAGGATGCGAAAGTGGGCTTGCAGGATGTGAAAGTGGGCTTGCAGGATGCCTATCTGACCGATGCGGATGGCTATCTGATGATGGAGGATGACAACCTGACCGATGGCGGAGACGGTACGGCCCCACCCCGGCCCTCCCCGTTGCCACGCTTCGCTAGCAATGACAGGGAGGGGGAATGCCCACCGTGCGGAGGTTGGGTGGTGGGGTGCTGGGTTTGGTGGACTGGGTGGACGGGGTGGACGGGGTGCAGTGGACGGACGCTCGCGGTGGCTGCGCTGGACGAGGCTGCGTCCCGGCTCAAGGCCGGGATGACGGCCCGCGGTGACGGCCCGCAGTGACGGCTACGGGGGGTGACGAGGTTGCTTCGCTGCGCTCGCAATGACGCGGCTTCGCTGCGCTCGCAATGACGCTGCTGCGCTCGCAATGACGCTGCGCGGGGGAGGTTCTTCGGACCGGTTTCAGTGTTTGATGGCGTAGTACATGAGCTTCATGTACTCGTTGTTCACCATGAGCAGGCCTTCTTCGCTGTGCCACCAGTGATCGGCGTCGTAGTGCATGGAATGCGCTGCATGGACGATCACGGTGATGCCGGATCCGGTCATGGCCTTGCGGAACACTTGGCCCACGCGCCGGGTGTGGAACTCGGTGGTGACGACGATGATGGTGTCCTGATGCAAGGCCAACGTGCGGTCGTGAACGGCCTCGGCTTCCTCGAAGGTGCTCGTGCCGCGCTTGAGGAGTTGGATCCGCGTGGAGTCGAAGCCGGAGATCATGGCCACGCGCTCGCCAAGCGCGGCTTCGCTGCTGTCGATCCCGAAGAGTTGCAGGATCTCATTCGGGCTTTCGCCGGTGAAGGTGATGGCCGGTGCGTAGCCCTCGCGCACGAGTTCCATTCCTTCCAACGTGCGATCGATCGGTGAGCCGCCCAGGACGTACAGTGCATCGGCGTGGTGGAGCTGATCGGTCCGGATGAGGAGATCACCGATGGAACGCAGGATCGGACGACGGGCAGACCAGAGAAGGATCACCAAAATCACGACCACACCTCCACGCAGCACCCACCGGTTGCGGATGATCCGCTGCCATTTGCCGGGCATTGCTGTGGTGGAGGTGTGTGGATCCATCAAGGCGATCTTGGCGCAGGATCAATAGGCACCGCTCCAGCGGCGCAAGGACCACTCCAACGCGAGCAACAACAGGATCACGCCGAAGAGCCAACGCACGGAGATCAGATCGGTGTAGCGCGGTTGGACCATCGACCGTGATGCGATCGTTCGTTCGCCTTTGATCGCTGCAACGAGCGAGTCCAGTTCCCCTGTGTGTACCATCCTTCCTCCACTCCTTGCCGCAAGATCCGCGAGAAGTCCATGATCGGCCACGAGGTTCGTGGCTTCCAGGACGATCGGCCGGACGACGAATTCGCCTTGTGCCGCCAAGCGTTCCGTCTTGTACTGCGCGTTCGCCTTCCATGTATAGTGGCCAGCGGGCAAGCGGCCTGCATCCAGTCGATATCCATCACCAGCAGGACGGAAGGCATACGGGAAGTCCTGTCCCTGCTCATCCTTCAGGTTGATGGTCACTTTCGCATCGGGTACGGGCGCGTAGGATGGGTCGTACAGTTCCGCGTTCATCACCACGGCATCGCTCGTGGTGAACAACGGTGCATGGTCAATGCGGAAGCGCTTCTTGTCCGCTTTCAGCGCGAGGAATTGCACCAGCTTGTGGATGAGCCGATCGGCGCGCTCCGTGGAGCCGGACCGTTGCTGGTCCGCGATGCGCCACCGCCAGATCCCTTCACCGGCGATGGTGGCCATACGCGCGCCGTCCTGTTGCAATACCGCGATCAGCGGTGCTTCGGTGCGCACCACTCCCACGCGTTGCATCACCAAGGCTTGAGCACCTCTATCAAGGTCATACTGTCCGAAGGGTACTTGCAACGGCGGGAAGCGTTCGATCGCCTTGGCCGTTTCCTGGTCAAGGGTGAAGTAGGTGAAGCCGGTGTTCAAGGTGGCTTGTGCATCCGTGATGGCAGGACGTGCCCCGGTGACCCTTACACCGGTGCGCAGGTTGTTGAGCGCCGCCATGTCCATTCCGGAACCGAGGATGCAGAGCACGGGTATGGCCTTGGCCCGCGCGCGCTCCAGTAAGGGAACGATCGCCTCCTTCGTGGAAGGCAGTCGGTGAAGAATGATGAGGTCGTACGCTTCCACCGGCTTGGAGAAACCGGTCGCATAGTCCAGATCCACTTCGTATCCCTCCAAGCCCAACAGCGCCAAGCGGATCGCGCCGAGATCCGGATGCGGTGAGGCGCCGAGGAGCAAGACCTTCTGCCGATCATCCAATACATCGATGAAGACGTCCTGTGCGTTATTCGCCTGCGAGAACTCGCGATCCACGCCGCGCACTTCCACGGTGTAGTGCTGCATGCCTGCACGATCCGCCTTGATGGAGAAGGCCAGCTCGTGCGAGAAGGGATCAGCGGTCACGACCAGATCCTGCGACGCGACCTCGCGCCCTTGATGCAGGACGACCACCTTCGTTCGCACATCCTTCAGATGCCGCGCATCCACACGGACGATCAGTGGGAACTCATTCCCCAGAAAGCAGATGCGGTCGTGTTGCACGGAACGGATCAATAGATCCGGACGCACTGTTGTGTCGCCCAACGCGATCGTGTGAATCGGAACACCCAAGCGTTCGGCGTCCAAGCGCGGATCACGTCCACGGTTCGTGATCCCATCACCATCCATGATCACGGCGCCGAGATCCGGACCACTGAAGCGATCGTACACTTCGCTCAGGGCCTGGCCCATGTCGGTCAGTGCATCCTGCTGATCAAAGTGAAGTCCTTCGCGCACACCTTCACCATATGTGAATTCGCGGATGTCATAGGCATCACCGAGTTCTTCCGGAAGGCGCGCCAATGCTTCACGATACGCTCCCTTCAAGGAAGCGGTATCACCTGCGGCCGTAAGCGAGGACGATCCATCGTGCAGGACGACCACGACCGGTTTGCGCACTTCGCGGACCATCATGTTCACCATGGGTTCCAAGAGGAAGAACGCGATGCTCGCGATCGCCAAGGCGCGCAGGATCGCCATGAACGCACCGAGTCGCGGAGAGAATCCCTCGCGTCCCTGTGCCTTTCGATACAGCCACCATGCCAGCGCTGCGCCGAGCAATAGGCAGAGCGGTGCGAGCCAAAGACTATGGACCGTGGTCAGGTTCATCGGGGTGCGAAGGTCGGGTGGTGGGCGCGTTGTTCGTCCTTCGACATCGCTCAGGACAAGTGTTGAAGGTTATTGGTTGTTCGGTGTGAGCGTACTGGCGTCTCGACCTAGCGCACGACGCTCACACCGAACAACCGTCACCACGAACAACCTCCTCAAGTGAGCATCCCGCCGCACACATTCAGCGTTTGGCCGGTGATGTAGGAACTGAGATCGCTGCCGAGGAAGACGCATGCGTTGGCGACATCGGTGGGTGAACCGCCGCGCTTCAAGGGGATCCCTTCGCGCCATTGCTCCACCACTTTCTGGTCGAGCGCGCCGGTCATCTCCGTTTCGATGAAGCCCGGAGCGATCGCGTTGCTGCGGATGTTGCGGCTGCCGAGTTCCAGCGCTACGCTCTTGGTGAAGCCGATGATGCCGGCCTTGCTCGCGGCATAGTTCGATTGACCCGCGTTGCCCTTCACCCCCACCACGCTGCTCATGTTCACGATGCTGCCACTGCGTTGTTTGAGCATGACGCGCATCACGGCCTTGGTCATGTTGAACACGCTCTTCAGGTTGGTGTTGATCACCGCATCCCAATCGGCCTCGCTCATGCGCATGAGCAACTGATCCTTGGTGATGCCGGCATTGTTCACAAGGACATCGAGCCGACCCCACGCGTTCACCACTTCATCCACGGCCTTCTGGGCGTGTTCGAAGTTGCCCGCATCGCTCTGGATCGCCATCACCTTGCGACCGCTCTTCGCCGCGAGTTCCGAGGCCAAGGCATTCGCCTTTTCCGGACTGCTCACATACGTGAAGGCCACATCGGCGCCCTCCTCAAGGAAGCGTTCCACGATCCCCCGGCCGATGCCGCGCGATCCACCGGTGATCAGTGCGGTCTTTCCTGCTAACAATGCCATGCTTCGGTTGCTTTCGGTTGTTGACTGTTCGGTCCGGGCGAATGTACCAACAGCCCGGGCAGCACTACGGACCATGCTCTTCATGCACGGACAGCGTTCTTTTCAAATGATCCGGGCGCTGGCCCGATCTTTGGCAAAGCCCGTAAATGCGTCCTCTCCTTTCGATCACCCTTCTGCTCGTTTGCACAATGGCTCACAGCCAAGGTCGTGAGCGAACATTCAAGGCCGATAGTGGCACAGTGATCATCCACTATTTCACCAGCGGCGAAGTGAGCACGAAGGTGTGGACCGATAAGAACGATCGTTGGGGCCGGAGTTGGGCCTTTGATGCTTCAGGCAAGGAGTTTTTCAGTTATCAAACGCGGTCCATCGGGGGCCACGCCAGTGCGAACTTCAGCTACCACCCGAACGGTGCGGTGAGCCGGATCGAAGTGAGTGATGCGCCGGATGGCGGCATCCAATGGTACCGGAGTACGACGTCCTATGATGAACATGGCGTGAAGACCGGCTTCACCGAACAAGGGCATGACAACTACGGACCGATCCCTGGACCTGGGGTACGCACCACACAAAAGCCGGAAGTCGCGCCAGTCAAACAAGAGGTCGTGGAAGAACAACATATGTACGTCAACGAGGTGTTCGTGGTGAATAGCACGAAGTGGGCGTGCATCATCAACGCGACCGCCGCGCAACCCTCACCGGGTCTTCCGGGCGGGGCCTTCACGATCCAACCCGGTGACACGCTTCGCTTGGGGACCTACAGCATGGGCGAGGTCTTCCAGGATCCCGGGAAGCATATTACGATCGTCGCTCAACGCCCGCATGGGAAGGGCAAAAGGAGAAGCCCGATGGAGTTGCTCCTCCTTCAGGAAACACAGAACTCCAAGGAACATCGGAGCTACTTCTACCACGCCTTGCCCGAAGGCACGCGTTTGTCGTTCAAGCGGTGAGTCCGACCTGAACGATCAGCCCCAGAACGTTCCCAGTTCAGGCACAAGCACATCCAGATCCACTTCGTCCATGGGGTGCCGGGTATTCGGCAGTACGAAGACCCGCGCGTTGGGCAAGCGGGCTGCGAACGCACGCGTGTCACCCGGAACGGCGGTGGTATCGCCTTCGCCCACACAGCACAATACAGGACATTGGATGCGAGCAACGACTTCAACAGTAAGCAGGGGAGCGTGGGCGAGATCCGTCATGCTCTTCGCGATCGCCGCAACGACATCACGCCAGCGCTCCTTGCCATGCACAGCGGCCAATGCTTCCGCGAAGGCAGGGACCTTGGCTTCCATCACGTCAGGGTCCAGTTTGTGCAATTCCTTCTCCAAGCCTTCGGGGGTCCACAGGTACTTCGTTCCGATGGTGACCACGGAACGCACGCGCTCAGGATACTTCGACGCGTAGAGCAAGGCCGCGTAGCCGCCCATGCTGTATCCGATCAGATCCGCGCTGGTCCAACCCTGTTCCTCGTACGCGCGATCGATGTCGGTGATGAAGTGCTCGAAGCGGATGCCTTCGGGTGGGATCGGTCGTGGACCGTGACCGGAAAGATCGATGGTCACACCGCCGATCCGATCCTGCAATGTGGTAAGCTGTTGGGCGCTGCCCAGCGCGCCGTGCAGAAGAAGTATACGACCCATGCACGGGCTATATATAGTCCTTGATACGTTTCCAGTCCTCTTCTTGGAGCGCCTTCGAACGATTCCGCAAACCCAGACCACCAGTGTGGTAAACCGGAAAGACGAGCGGCCCCAGCTTCGTTTGGATCGGTGAGGTGGCTAACATTTCGGAGTGCTTGCCAACCTTGAACCCGAAGTGCCTCCCCACGGTCAAGGTCGCCTTGGCACCTATGGAGATAATGACTTTGGGCCGAATGATATCAAGGAGTGGTGCTAGGAATTCGCGACGGCTTTCCTCAAGCCAACGATCGTGGAAGTTCGCAGACATTGAGCCTGCCTTCAATGCCATCACCGCATTGGTGAAGAAGAATGGAGCACTCTTGTTCGGGGAGGTTGGGTGTCCCACATCGAACCCAAGCAAGCCACAGAGATCGTGCAGGTTCTTGTTCGAGGGATACTCATACACATTCGGAAAACGCTCCACCTTGCCTTCGGTTCGGATATAGGTTTCCACATCGCAGAACTCTTGCCCGACTACAACGACCCTCGCATCCAAATTTCCCTGCCACTGAGCCCAAGGTTCCAATTGACCGTGCTCATCGAAAGCGGTCGCCACAGGATTCGACAACTCCTTGTGGGAGAACTTGAACTCCTTGCGCTTCGCAACGAGGGCTTGGTATACCGCTGCTTTGCTCACTTCCCGCCAATCTTCAACATCGCCTTGGCCTTCTCCCAAGGGATCATCTCATCGTTCCTGGCCTCCTCTGCAAGGATCACATCCACGAAGTCCTCCAGCATTTCATCGGTGGGATCAATCGCCTCAATGTCGATCTGGATGATGCCCTTATTGCTCGACACGTCACGCAATACCCTCACGCCTTTCATGGTTCCGGAGTTTGAGACCAAAGCTAGCGCGTCCTCACGCCAGCACCTCCTTCACGCGGTCCGCTGCTTCTTGCAACGCCACGGCACTCAGCACTTTCAAGCCGCTCTTGTCGATGAGTTCCTTCGCTTCAATGGCGTTGGTGCCTTGTAGACGCACGATGATCGGCACCTGGATGTCACCGATGTTCTTGTAGGCGTCCACGATGCCTTGCGCCACGCGATCACACCGCACGATGCCGCCGAAAATGTTCACGAGGATCGCCTTCACCGTGGGGTCCTTCAAGATAATGCGGAAGGCTTTTTCCACACGCGCTGCATCGGCCGTACCACCCACGTCCAGGAAGTTGGCTGGCTCGCCGCCACTCAGTTTGATGATGTCCATGGTGGCCATGGCGAGACCCGCACCGTTCACCATGCAACCCACGTTGCCATCGAGCTTCACGTAGTTGAGGCCCGCTTCACCTGCTTCCACTTCGATGGGATCCTCCTCGGTCTTGTCCCGCATCTCCGCGTAATCCGGATGACGATACAACGCGTTACCATCCAATCGCACTTTGGCATCCACAGCGATGATCTTGTCGTCGCTGGTCTTCAACACCGGGTTGATCTCGAACATCGCCGCGTCGCAACCCTCGTACGCGCTGTACAGGTCCATGACGAACTTGGTCATGGCCTTCTTCGCTGCACCGGTGAGGCCGAGACCGGTCGCGATCTTGTTGCATTGGAACGGGCGCAGGCCCACGCGCGGATCCACGAACTCCTTGTTGATCTTGTCCGGATGGTGCTCGGCCACTTCTTCGATGTCCATGCCGCCCTCTGTGCTGTACACGATCACGTTGCGAGCGCTCGCGCGATCCAGCAACACGCTCATGTAGTACTCCTTTGTTTCGCTGGCACCGGGGTAGTACACGTCCTCCGCGACCAACACCTTGTGGACCTTCTTCCCTTGCGGCGGCGTCTGCGGGCTCTTCAGCATCATGCCGATGATGGCCTCGCTGCGCTCACGCACCTCCTCGATGTTCTTCGCCAGTTTCACCCCACCGCCCTTGCCGCGACCCCCAGCGTGGATCTGCGCTTTGATCACCCACCACTTCGTACCGGTCTCGGCACTCAAGCGCTTCGCTTGGTCCACCGCTTCATCCGCATTGTAGGCCACCAGACCGCGTTGCACGGTCACGCCGAATTTCTGGAGGATGCTCTTGCCTTGGTACTCGTGAAGGTTCATGGGAACGGTTGAGTCGGTGTGAATACGCCTCCCGGTCGGAGGCGGTGCGAATGTAATCGCGTCCGAAGACAGCGATCAAGAGACCGATGTTGCTGGGCCTACCTTCGCTGGCGAAACGCTTTCATTGAAGATCCACCGATCCTACCCCGATCATCCGCTTGGACTTCATGCCATACCGATCCGATGCCCGTTACACGAACCCTTCTTTCCTATTCGCATTTCATCGACGCCGTAGGGCGTTTGTTGGAGCGCACCGGTCTTGACCCGGAGCATATCGTCCGGGTAAGCACACTGATCGGGATCGCGACCGTGTTCATGGTGATGGGCCTGCTGTCGAAGGGCCTGACCTATGTGATCGCGGTCGGACTGAAGCGTTTTGCGCGCCGGACCATCACACAATTCGACGACCATCTGCTCGGATCCAAAGTGCATCGCTATGTGGCACGCGTGATCCCCCTGATCCTCTCCTATCACTTGATCCCGGTGGTCTTCTCGGATCATCCGGAAATGGTGGTCCCGGTGGAACGGCTCTTCAACATCTTCTTCATCGTCCTCTTCATCCGCATCGTGCGTGCGTTCATGCGCGCGGGTCGGGATACACTGAAGGACAACCCGACCTACCGCGATAAGCCCCTGGACAGCTACTTGCAGATCATCACACTGGTGATGTACCTGATCGCGGCGATCCTCATCTTCTCGCAACTCACTGGAAAGTCGGCCTGGGCCTTCCTCACCGCCATGGGCGCGGCATCGGCCGTGCTGTTGTTGATCTTCAAGGACACCATCCTCGGCTTCGTGGCCAGCATCCAGATCAGTGCGAACGACATGCTGCGCTTGGGGGATTGGATCACCGTGGACAAGTACGGCGCGGATGGGGACGTAACGGAAATCAACCTCACCACGGTGAAGGTGACCAACTTCGACAAGACGATCACCACCATTCCGACCTACGCCCTCATCGCTGACTCGTTCCAGAACTGGCGCGGCATGCAAGAGAGCGGTGGGCGACGGATCAAACGCGCGATCCTTATCAAGGTGAGCAGCATCCGCTACCTCAGCGAAGGCGAACTCGATGAACTCCGTCGCATCCAACTTCTCACCGGTTTCATCGATGAACGTCGTGCGGAGATCGCGAAGTCGAACGCGGAGCGCAACGTGGATGCCAGCATGCCCGTGAACGGCCGCCGGATCACCAACGTGGGCTTGTACCGCAAGTACGCCGACCTCTACCTCGCGAACCATCCGGGCATTCATCAGCACATGACCCGTATCGTTCGCCAGCAAGCGCCGCATGAGCACGGGCTGCCGCTGGAACTGGTCTGCTTCACCAACACCGTGGAGTCGCTGGCGTACGAAGGCATCATGGCGGACATCTTCGACCATCTGCTCGTCGCCCATCGCTACTTCCACCTCACGATCTTCGAACGTCCTGCCGCCGATGATATGCGCAACATGGGCAAGCCCTTGGAGATGGACCGTGGCTGACGAGCCGTTCAGTAGCGGTTATCGCACACCTTTGTCACCATGATCCAAGCGACCGGTGTGCGGAAGAAGTATGGCGACCTCGAAGTGCTCAAGGGCGTGGACCTGAATGTGGCGAAGGGTGAAGTGGTGAGCATCGTGGGCGCGAGTGGCGCGGGCAAGACCACGCTCCTGCAGATCATCGGCACCTTGGACAATGCCGACAGCGGCAGTCTCGTGATCGGTGGCAAGGACATCAGTAGTTTGAGATCGAATGCGCTCTCGGCATTCCGCAACAAGCACATCGGCTTCGTATTCCAGTTCCACCACCTGCTGCCGGAGTTCACGGCGCTGGAGAATGTGATGATGCCCGGCTTGATCGCAGGCCAGAGCCGAAGCGCCTGCGTGCCACGCGCCGAGGAACTGCTCACGCGCTTGAACGTGATCGCGCGCAAGGAGCACAAGCCCGGCCAACTCAGCGGCGGCGAACAGCAACGTGTGGCTGTGGCCCGCGCCCTCTTCAACAACCCCGATGTGGTGCTGGCCGATGAACCCAGCGGCAACCTCGACAGCGCACACGCCAAGGAATTGCACCAACTTTTCTTCGATCTGCGCAAGGAACTCGGCCAGACCTTCGTGATCGTGACACACAACGAGGAACTCGCCGATATGGCGGACAGGAAGTTGGTGATGAAGGATGGTGTGATGGGTTGATCGCCTCAACCCGGCAACCATGCAAAAGACCCTTCGTCCATCTTGCAATATGGAATACCTATTCATGGGAATGCGCCGAATTTTAGTGGGGATGAGCGCCGTGATCATGGGCGGAGTGATGAGCGCGCAGGATGGCACGCTCGATGCAACGTTCAACCCAACGGATCAGGGCTTTTCACTAGGTGATGGTCCGAATTACGGTATCTCGACCATCAACCTGGAACCCGATGGCAAACTGTTCCTCGGAGGGGCCTTCACAAGGTTCGATTCCACCCAGGTCGGGCGTGTAGCGCAGGTGAACGCTGACGGCAGCCTCGACACGAGCTTCAACCCTGGGGGCAGCGGGACGGGATCGCCTCTGACCTGCAGCACCATACAGCCCGACGGCAAGATCATTATCGCCGGCTATTTCAGCTCGTACAATGGGACAGGAGGGCAATTCCAACTCTCCCGCTTGATTGCGAACGGCGCGCTCGATGCGTCCTTTACTCACGTCAGCGGAGGGGTGAATGCATCTATCCTAACCATATCCGTCCAAGCGGACGGGAGGATCATCATCGGGGGGTACTTCAGTCTATTCGGTAGCATGTCACGAAGCAGGATCGCCCGGTTGAACGCGGATGGCAGTCTCGACAATTCGTTCGATCCGGGTACGGGATTCTACCATGTGAACGGTGCGCAGGTCCAAACCGTGGCGTTGCAGGCCGACGGGAAGATCATTGTCGGCGGTGACTTCACGCAATTCAACGGAGCTGCTCGTAACCGTATCGCACGCCTGAACGCTGACGGCAGTCTCGATCCAGCTTTCAATCCGGGCGCAGGGGCCGACCAGCTGATCCGCTCCATCGCCCTGCAGTCCGATGGCAAGATCATCATCGGGGGCGATCTTACCAGCTACGGTGGCATCGCGTGCGGTGGTATCGCAAGGTTGAACGCGGATGGGAGCCTCGATACTTCCTTCGATCCGGGAACGGGTGCCGATGGGTCTGTCTACACCACCACCTTACAGCCCAATGGTAAAGTGCTTGTTGGGGGCGTTTTCCCGGGCTTCAACGGCACCTCGTTGAGGAACCTCGTCCGGCTCAATTCCGATGGCAGCCTCGATCCTTCGTTCGATCCCGGCACCGGGCCGGACCTCGCCGTGAATGCCATCTGCATTCAACCGGATGGCAAGATCCTGGTCAGCGGGAATTTCCGCACGTACAACGGTGTCGTGCGGCCACATCTTTTGCGCTTGAACGAGGATGGCGGCCGGGACGCAACGTACCTCCCCGCTGGCAAGGGCGCAGCAGATCAGGTCCTGAGCTTGTGTTTTCAACCTGATGGCAAGATCCTTCTCGGGGGTAGGTTCGGGTCGTCCGGATATAGCGAGCTGTTCGGGTACAACGGTACTCCGCTCAATGGAATCGGTCGCCTGAACGTGGATGGAAGCCTCGACCCCTCCTTCGTTGCCACCACCGGCGCGAACCTGGATTGGCATGACATGGCCATGCAAGCGGATGGCAAGGTCATCGTCGGGAAGGCCGGCTCGCTCAGCCCAGCACGGTTGAATGCGAATGGGAGCCTCGATCCGCTCTTCGATCCAGGCACGGGTGTACAGGGTGGAGTCATCCGCCACATCGTCGTGCAAGTCGATGGCAAGGTGCTGATCGGGGGCTCCTTCACAACCTTCAACGGCGTACCTCGGGGGTGTATCGCCAGGTTGAACGCGGATGGCAGCCTCGACGCTTCCTTCAACCCCGGTTCAGGATTTTACTGGAACTCCACCCAAGCCGCCGTCGTGAACAGCATCAACCTGCAAGCGGATGGCAAACTTGTGGTTGGAGGATATTTCTGGTCCTTTAACGGTGTTGCTCGTAGATGCATCGCACGCCTGAACGCCGATGGCAGCAATGACGCCTCATTCAATACAGGCACGGGCCTTTTCGCTTTCAACAACACACAATATGTGTATACGACCGCCTTACAGCCCGATGGCAAGGTGGTGGTGGGCGGGCTATTCACGAGTTACAATGGCACTGCTCGAAGGAACATTGCGCGATTGAATGCCAATGGAAGTATCGACGGATCGTTCGATCCAGGCTTTGCATTGAATACGTACAGTTCGATCTATACGACCTTGGTCCAGCCCGATGGAAGGGTCCTTGTCGGGGGGATCTTCAACACGATCACAGGTCCAACTCGCAAGAACATGATGCGGCTGAACCCCGATGGAAGTCTTGATGCATCATTCAACCAAGGCATGGGGACCAACGCTTGGGTCAATTCCTTTGCCCTTCAAGTCGATGGCGGCATCATTATCGGCGGTGTATTCACCAGTTGCAACGGCGTCGGCCGCAACCGGATCGCACGTATCAACGGCACAGCACGCACGGGTATTCGGGTAATGCTCGAAGGCCCGTACGCCAGTGGCCTCATGTCCGACGCCCTCCGCAACCTCCCCTCCTTCCCGCTCACCGAACCATTCACTGCTCAAGGCTATAGCAGGCCCGTGTTCATACCCGGCGCAACCATTGCACCCAGCGTGCTCAGCACCACCGGCAACAACGTCATTGTGGATTGGGTGATCGTGGAAATGCGGCCCAGTGCAACACCGAGCGTCGTCTCCGCTTCGCGCGCTGTGCTCCTGCAACGCGATGGCGATATCGTCGACCTCGACGGTGTGAGCACCGTTGGCTTTTCCGGACTTGCGCCTGGCAACTATTGCGTGGCGGTGATCTCGCGCAATCATCTTCCGGTGATGCTCTCTCCTTCCACGCCGATCGCGTATGGCGGTGCGGTCGCCACGGTGGACTTCACATTGCCTAGCACCGCCTTGTACAATGCCAACGCGAGCAAGAACGTAAGTGGCACCATGCTCCTGAAAGCTGGCGATGTCACCTTCGACGCCACGCTGAGCTATGTTGGCCTGAACAACGATCGGGATCCGATCCTTGTTCGTGTGGGAGGCAGCACGCCCACCGCAACGGTGAGTGGCTACTACCGCGAGGACGTGAACATGGATGGCATCGTGAAGTATGTGGGTGCTGCGAACGACCGTGATCCGATCCTCTTGAACATCGGTGGTTCGGTGCCGACCGCGACGGTTTCGGCGCCATTGCCGTAGCTCCGAGAGGACCGCCTCGCCGGATCCGTAGTTGATCGGCAACGATCTGAACCTCGATCTCTACCTTACCATCCCTAACCCACCACGTCATGCGTACTTCTCTCACCGTTCTCTCCACCTTCCTTTTCCTCACCGCCACCGCCCAAGTGGACATCAACAAGATGATCCAGAAGCGGATGCAACAACAGCAGAGTGGCCAGCCGGGGCAATCGGTCGGCGGTTCAATGGTGGACGACAACGACCCATTCGTGCCCAACACCTTCATCGGCAGTTTCCGGATGGAGATGCACTTCTTCAAGGACGGCGCCGAGCAAAAGGGCAGTCCGAACAATATGTACTATTCGAGCAACGAGGGAATGACCCTGATGCATTCCAGCGCAGCCGAGCGACCGGGACAGGAGATGAAGATCCTCACGGACCTGAAAGGCAAGTGGACCTACACCTTGATGACGGATGGCAAAGGCAAGAAGACGGCGATGAAGAGCCGCAAGCAGAAGTTCGTGGTAGCAGAGGATCCATCCGGAACGAAGAAGGAACCGAGGATCACGGTGACCAAGGAGACACGCGTGATCAATGGTCATACCTGCACCAAGGTGATCGTGGAGAGCGAGGACGGCACGTGGACGGGCTGGATGGCGAAGGATGTGAAGGCGCCCTTTCACGACATGGCGCGCAACACCGGCCAAGGCAAGAAGCGCCAAGGAGAAGGTGTTCCGGATGGCGTGGACGGAATGCCGATGGAGTTCGAATGGATCTCCGCCGATGCCACGCAGCGCATGGTCAGCTATGTGCGTGATCTCGTGGTCGGCAAGGTGGATGAAAGCGCCTTCAGCATGGATGGCTATGAAGTGATGGACATGTCCGGCTACGGAAGGTAGCGGCTCGCGTGCTGCGCAGCTATCCGGATGGATACTTTGAGCCGCACGATCAACGTTCATTGTACATGAGGACCCTTGCCATCACACTGGCCGTTGTGCTTGCCTCGGCACTGCATGCGGGTTCACCTCCGGCGAAGAACGACCGGGTCGGCATGGTCTCGGTCGGTGGCCGCAGTTCCATCAGCCTCTTCAATGGCGCGGCGAACAACAGCGCCGGGACCGGTGTGGGTGGACAGTTCCGTATCCGCATCGCGGACCGCGTGAACACCGATTGGTTCTACGACTATTTCAGGAGCTCCATCGGCGACTACGCACATCGGCAGGACCAGCACGTCGGCTGGAGCGTGCTCTTCTACCTGCGCGACCCGGTCCTGAGCGGAGCCGAAGGACGGCAATTCATCCAACCCTACCTCCTCGCCGGGCATTGCTTCGACTACACCAAGCAGCAAGCCAACAACGACCCCGGCAACTTCGCGGAGCGATGGAGCAGTGCTGCACAAGCCGGGTTGGGCACGCACTTCAACCTCACGGACCGCATGGACCTCTCACTCGTAGGCCAGTACATGATCCACTTGGGAACGGACGTGCATGCGGAGCGTGAGGACGACGAAGTGGTGTTCCACAAAGAGCGTGGCTCCAGTTTGGAAGGCCACCTCCTCTTCCATGTCAGCTTCAATTTCAAACTCTTCCACGCATGGTAGTGCGATCACTCGTCGGCGTGCTGGTGTGCGCGGCCCTGATCGGTCGTGCGCAGGACAGCGTGCCGTTCACCGGTGCGGGCCTCCTGCGCGTTTCCGCAGCCATCAGCCCGGGCCTATCATTGAACGCCCCGATCACGAACATCTACCTGAACGGCAGGTTGGAGTACTTCTCCGAGGATGGCATCAGTTGTCGTGGAGAAGTGTTCTGGTACCGGGGCAACCAGGAACATACGGCATCCATGGAGCGGAACGACCAAGTGGCCGTTGGTCCGTTCTATCACTGGGTGCATGATCGCCTCGACCTTGCATTGGGCATGGAGGCCGGTGTATCCTTTGCGCGCCCTGCACAGCCGGAAGCGCCGGAGAGCGCTGACCCGGATCCGATCCGCGTGATCCCCAATGCGGCGCTATGTGGCGGACTCACCTATACCGTGTGGGACCACTTCCACTTCTTCCTCGATGCCCGCTTGGTGCATGCGCGCTACATCGGTTCCGTAAGCGGCACCATTCCCTTGGACGAGGTGATCATGGGAGGAGGACTCGGTTGGCAGTTCCGGCGGTAAGGATGGAACGACGTGTTCGGTCGATCCGCAGGAGGGAACGGATCTCCGGGTTGAAGGAGATCCTCGACGAGGCCTACGACCGCTTTGCGCGTCCTTCCTTCATCGAACGCGACCCGATCCAGATCCCACGAGCCTTCTCCGATCGCGCCGACGCGGAGGTGATCGGCTTCCTCACCGCCACCATTTCATGGGGGCAACGCAAGACCATCATTACGAATGCGAACAAGTTGGTCGCGCTGATGGACCACGCACCGCATGCCTTCGTGATGAGCGCCGATGCCACGGACCTGAAGCACTTGGACCGTTTCGTACACCGCACCTTCAACGGGATCGATCTTGTGTATTTCGTGCGAGCGATCAAGCACCTGAACCAAGCGCATGGTGGGATCGAGGAGGCATTTCTCGAGAACGGTTCGCTTGGCACCATGGCTGAAGGCATCGCCCGATTCAAGCAACGCTTCTTCTCGATCGAGCATCCTGAGCGCACCCGCAAGCACGTCGCCGACCCATCGCGCGGAAGCAACGCCAAGCGCATCAACATGTTCCTGCGTTGGATGGTGCGCCCTGCAGATCGCGGCGTGGACCTCGGATTCTGGAAACGGATAACTCCCGCGGACCTTATGGTTCCATTGGATGTCCACACCGGAAGGGTCGGACGGGAACTCAGCCTTCTCCACCGCAAGCAAGATGATTGGAGATCCGTGGAGGAACTGACCGCAGCCTTGCGCGCATTCGACCCGGACGACCCGGTGAAGTATGACCTCGCACTCTTCGGGCTGGGCATTGAAGGCAAGGGCTCGTAGGCGTTCAGCAGTTGGTAGAAGTAGGATGATCGTTGCGCCTGCTCCTGCCCACTGCCTACTGCCTACTGCCCACTGCCTACTGCCCACTGCGGACTGCCAACTGCTCACTGCCCCTTCAACACCCCCACTATCTTCGGCCCCCGATGTCCTTTGTGTACCCGGCCTTCCTGTGGGCGCTCACCGCCCTGGCGATCCCGGTGCTCATCCACCTCTTCCAGCTTCGGCGTTTCAAGCGGATCGATTTCCCCAATGTGCGCTTCCTCGCCGAGGTATCGCGCCAGACCCGCGCTCGCAAGAAGATCCAGCACTGGTTGGTGCTCTTGGCGCGCTGCCTCGCGATCATCTGTCTGGTCCTCGCTTTCGCGCAACCCTACCTGCCAGGATCCTCCGGCGCGCAGCGTTCCGGTGATCGCGCCATCTCGATCTACATCGATGACAGCTTCAGCATGGATGGCCAGAACGCGCACGGGCGCTTGCTGGACCAAGCCCGCAAAGGCGCGCAGGACGCGGTGATGGCGCATAGTGCTGCCGATCGCTTCCAGATCCTCACCGGACGATTTGAAGGACGCGAGCAGATGATGATGAGCCGCGAAGAGGCATTGGAAGCGAGTTCCCGCACGGACGCTTCACCCTACACGCGGCTCTTGTCCAAGGTGATGACACGTCAGCGCGAGGCCTTGACCGCGAGCGATGCGCCGGTGAAGCGTGCGTTCATCTTCACCGACCTGCAACGCAGCATCACCGATGTGCAGAACTGGGTGAACGACACCACGGTCCCCACGACCATCATTCCGATCCCGCCTGCGAATACGGAGAACCTCAGCATCGATTCCGTCTGGTTCGCCAGCCCCGTACGGCGCATGGGCCAGAGCGAAGTGCTGCATGTCACCATCACCAACCACGGCACGCAGGAATTGGTGAACGTTCCGTTACGCCTGGCGATCGACGGTGCGCAACGCGCGATCGGCAGCTTCTCCGTGGATCCATCATCCAGTGTGGACACCGTGTTGAAGTTCACGAACGATGTGGCCGGTCATCACTGGGGCGAAGTGACCGTGACGGACCAACCGGTGACCTTCGACGACAAGGTGTGGATCGCGTACACCACGATCGAACGCTTGCAGATCCTGACACTCACCGCGAACGATGCACCCGGCGACCGTGCGATCGCGGCGGTCTTCAGCGGTGATAGCACGCACCGCTTTTCGCAGAGTCCGTATCGCGAAGTGGATCTGGCGAAATTGGCCTCGCAGGATCTCGTGATCCTGAATGCACTGCCTGAAGTGGCCAGCGGCACGGCCCAGACACTCGTCGAATACGTGGATGGCGGCGGCAGCTTGGCCATCTTCCCACCCAGTGGTGGCGAACCACAGGGCTACACCGCGCTCTTCGGCGCCTTCAGCGTGGCACCGCCATCGCGCATGGATACCGGACTCGTTCGCGTGGAACGCATCGACCTGGAGCACCCTTTCTACCGCGATGTCTTCCAGAGCATGCCACGCAATGTGGATCTGCCTGCCTCGCACGAGCGTTGGAGCGTGCGCCCGCCGCCCGGAAGCGATGTCCTCTTGCGATCACAGGATGGCAACCCCTACCTCGTGCGTTGCGATCCCGGTCATGGAAGCGTGTACATCTGCGCCTCGCCACTCGCCGAACGCGCGGGGAACCTCACACGCCACGCGCTCTTCGCCACTTCGCTCTTGCGCATGGCCGAGCTCGCGCGCCCCATGGGCCCTTTGCGCTACACCATCGGCGCTGATGCTGTGATCCAACTCCAAGGCTTGGAGATCTCCGGGGAGAAACCACCACACCTCGTCGGTCCCGGTGGCATCGACATCATTCCCGAGGTACGTCGTTCCCCAGCGGGAACAGCGCTTTCCATTCATGATGAGGCCTTGCCACCCGGGCCTTATGCACTCACCGTGAATGGCGATACCCTGCGCCTGATCGCCTTGGACCGCGCACGCGCCGAAAGCGACCTCGGCGCCATGACGGCCGATGAACTCAAGACCCAGCTGGAGCAACGCGGACTGACCAGCTACACGATCCTGGACGACGCCACGGGCGATCTTTCGCTACGTTTGGCCGAACTGGACCAGGGGCGCAAACTGTGGAAGTGGTTCATCCTCCTCGCGCTGCTCTTCCTGGCCACGGAAACGATCCTCTTGCGCGCTACCCGATGAGCGATGTGATCCTCCGGCAAGTACACGTCACGGACCCCGGTGGTCCGCACCACGACGAAGTCGTGGATATCCACATTTCCAAAGGCCGCGTAGTGCGGATCGGCAAGCGGCTTTCCAAAAGTGCTGGCAAGGAACTCGTGATCAAAGGACTCCACGCCAGTCCGGGTTGGGTGGACCTGCGCGTCCACTTCCGCGATCCCGGTGAGGAATGGAAGCAAGGCATCGCCAACGGTCTCGATGCCGCCGCCGCCGGTGGGTTCACCACCGTGTGTTTGCTACCCAGCACCACGCCGACCATGGATGGTCGCGGTGGGATCGAATACGTTCTGCGCCGTGCGGCAGACCATCCCGTCACCTTGTTGCCGATCGGCGCCATCACCAAGGAACTCGCCGGCAAGCAACTCGCGGAATTGCACGACATGCGCCAAGCCGGTGCGGTCGCGTTCGCGGATGATCAGCACGTGGTGCGCAACAGTCGCTTGATGCTTCTCGCCCTGCAATACGTGCAAGGATTGCCCGGAGCAAGCACGCCGGTGATGAGCTTCCCGCAGGACCCGGACCTCGCGGCAAAGGCGATGATGCACGAAGGCCCCATGAGCACTCGGCTCGGACTACGCGGCCTACCTCCCGCTGCCGAAGCAATGGCCGTGATGCGTGATATCGCCCTTGCGGAATACACCGGCGGCAACTTGCACCTCGCCACCATCAGCACGGCGGAAAGCGTGGAACTGGTGCGCCAAGCGAAGGCACGCAAGGTGAACGTGACCGCTTCCGTGGCCGCCTACAATCTCCTGCTCGACGATGGCTGCGTGCGCGGCTTCGAAAGCATGTACAAAGTGATGCCGCCGTTGCGCAGCAGCGAACACATCGATGCGCTGCGTGAAGGCGTGAAGGACGGCACCATCGACGCGATCGTGAGCGACCACCGCCCCGAGGACCGCGAACACAAGGTGATCGAATTCGGTCAGGCTGCCTTCGGCATCATCGGTCTGGAAACCGCCTTCGCGGTGGCGAACACAGCGTTGAAAGGGAGCACGCCCTTGCGCCGCATCATCCATCGGCTCACACACGGGCCGCGCGCGGTGCTTGGCCTTCCCGCCCTGCACGTCGAAGAAGGCGCGGTCGCCGATATCGCCTTGTTCGAACCGGAAGCGGATTGGGTCTGCGCCGAGGACGATCTGCCCAGCCGTTCGCACAACACGCCCTTCCTCGGCCAGCGCTTCACCGGACGTGCGGTGGGCATCGTCGGCAAAGGCCAACTGCGCTTGGCACCAGCGTTCGCAACGAACGCCTGAGTTATCGCAGCTTGTTTCTCTGCGTTCTCCGCGTCGGAGCCTGTCCCGACGAAGGAGGGACGGTTAAAGGCCCTCGATATACTCTATTTGAACCCTACTGCACCGCCGCGGAACTGTCCGGGTTCATCGCCTTGAACTTCGCGATGAGCTCCTCATCCGTCAAGCCGAGGTTCTCGATCATCGCCTTCGAGTCCCGCGCGAACGGATGGCCCGGGAAGTTGTTGATCACCTGCTCGTAGATCACCTTGGCCTCGCCATCGCGGTCCAGGTCATCATCCAGCGTGAGCGCCTTCATGTACAGCACGTCCACCAGTCGCTTCCAGCTCGGGTAGTCCTGCACGATGCGATCATAGATCGTGATGCTCTGCTCGGGGTCACCCATCGACTTCACGGTGCCCGCCGCGCGGAACAGGAACTCCGGCGCGAGGCTATCCTGCGGGTACGCGGCCACATAGGCCTTGTACACGTCCACCATGGCCTGCGCGCTGCGCCGATCGAAGGCGTGGTGCTCAAAGAGCGAATCCTCCATCGCACGGATGCGCGTACGCGCTTCGGTCAGTTTCGCATCGGGCGCGGCATCGCCACCACCACACGCGATCAGGAGTGCTGGCGCAAAGGCGAGCACGGTACGAGAGATCAAGTTCTTCATCATCCGGGGAATCTCATTTTGTATTTCACATCCGTCTTACCGCGGGAAATGTCGCGCAATTTGCCTTGCAACAGACGGCGGCGCAAGGCGGGAAGGTGGTCCACGAAGAGCACACCGTCCAAATGATCGTGCTCGTGTTGGATCACACGCGCCGCGAATCCTTCGAAGGTCTCTTCGTGTTCCTTGAAATTCTCGTCCTGGTATTGCATCACGATCTTCGGCTGGCGGTTCACCTCCTCGCGGATGTTCGGAATGCTCAAACAGCCCTCCTCGAACGGCCACTCCTCGCCTTCCTCCTCGACGATGTACGGATTGATGAAGATCCGCTTGAAGTCCTTCAAGTGCGCGTCCTTGGTCGGCTTTCCGTCCTCGTCCTCCGCGAAAGGTGAAGCATCCACAATGAAGAGCCGTACGCTCTGGCCTACTTGCGGCGCGGCCAATCCCACCCCACTGGCCTCGTACATCGTCTCGAACATGTCCGCGATCAATTGCTCCAAGCCCGGGTGGCCGGGTTCAATGTCAGCAGCGACCTTCTTCAGGACCGGGTCGCCGTATGCGCGAATGGGCAGGATCATTTTCGGGGTGCGAAAATAGCGCGGGAGCGTGGGAGGAGATGTGTCGTTGTTCGTGATTGAGCCTGCCCCGGGCATGACCCGGGGTTGCTCGCGAAGGGGGTTGTCCGTGTTGAAGGTTGATGGTTGTTCGGGTGGGTGGAGGGTATGGCCTACGCACCGAGAACCGAAGAGGACCGCGACTGCGACCCCGTTGGGGTCGGGCGGTCTATCGGGGTTATCATTTCTACAAGCTGTGACCCCTTCGGGGTCGGAATAGGATCTTGGAAGTGTTCAATGGCAACCCCTCGATCCGCACACGTTGTGATCGCGAAGTGCAGAGACCCCGAAGGAGTCACAGCATGTAGCCATTGTGAACGGAGGGTGATGACGACCCCGAAGGGGTCGCAGCGGCTAACAGGTCAACCCAGATTCAGTTCCACCTGCGGTAATGGCGGTTGTTCGTGTTGGAGGTTGTGCGTTCTCGCACCATCAGACCGAACAACGAACAACCTTCACCACGACCAACCACCTCCCCATCTTTGCCACCCCGCTAACACCACTCATGCGCCGAGGCAAACCGAAAGAGACCATCATCTGGGAAGCCGTGCCCATCACCGGCGCTGGCGCGAACGGCAAATCGTTGGCGAAGGTGGATGGCCTCGTCGTCTTCGTGACCGGCGCGGTGCCGGGCGATGTAGCCGATCTCCGCGTGCTGAAGAAGAAGAAGAGCTACGCGGAAGCGACTGCGATACGGATCGTCACGCCATCGCCGGATCGCGTCACGCCGTTCTGCCCGCACTTCGGCACGTGCGGCGGTTGCAAGTGGCAGGACCTCTCCTACCCGAAGCAACTCGAGTACAAGCAGCAGCAGGTGATCGATAACCTGGAAAGGCTCGGCGGCTTAGAGCTTCCCGCCTTGGAGCCGATCATGCCATCACCCGGCCTCACGCACTACCGGAACAAGTTGGAATTCACCTTCAGCAACAGCCGGTGGTTCACCAAGGAAGAGATCGGTTCGCAGGACACTCCAGGTTCGGAGGCCGGGATGACGACCGACCGCAACGCACTGGGATTCCACATCCCCATGCGCTTCGACCGCGTGCTGGACATCAACCAATGCCACTTACAGCCGCAACCCAGCGATGCCATCCGCGCGTTCGTGCGTGAACATGCGCGCACGCATGACCTCTCCTTCTACAACATCCGCGAGCACACCGGCTTCCTGCGCACCCTGCTGATCCGCACCACCACCACCGGCGAATGCATGGTGTTGTTGGCATTGGGTCATGAGGACGTGGCCGCGCGCGAAGGACTCTTGTCCGCGATGGTCGCACGCTTTCCACAACTCACCTCGGTGATGTGGACGATCAACGAAAAGAAGAACGATACGATCTACGATCTGCAGATGAACACCTTCCACGGTCGCGATCACCTCGTGGAGGAATTGCCGGACGGTCCGGGTGGAAGGCCGTTGAAATTCCGCATCGGACCCAAGACCTTCTTCCAGACCAACCCGGAGCAGACCATGGCCATGTACCGCATCACGCGCGATCTGGCCCAACTCACCGGCAACGAGAATGTGTACGACCTTTATTGCGGCGCGGGAAGCATCACGCTCTTCCTCGCGGGGAACGCGAAACATGTGGCAGGATTGGAACTCGTCCCCGAAAGCGTTGCCGATGCACGTGTGAACGCGGAGCTGAACGGCATCGGCAACGTCAGCTTCACTTCCGGTGATATGAAGAAGACCTTGACGCCGGACTTCGTGCGCGAGCACGGCAAGCCCGATGTGGTCGTGACCGATCCACCCCGCGCGGGCATGGATGAACCCGTGGTGCGCCACTTGCTCGAACTGGATCCTGTCCGCATCGTGTACGTGAGTTGCAATCCCGCGACCCAAGCCCGCGATCTCGCGATCCTCAACGATCACTACCGGATCGACTTCGTGCGACCGATCGATATGTTCCCGCACACGTACCACGTGGAGAATGTGGTGCGGTTGGTAAAACGGACCTGAATCCATCCATATGCAACTCGACCGCAACTATTGGGAAGGGCGCTACATCAACGAAGATGCCAGCTGGGATCTCGGCGCACCATCCACTCCGCTGAAGGAATTCCTGGATCAACTCACCGACAAGGATCTCCGCATCCTGACCCCGGGCGGTGGCCGTTCGTGGGAAGCAGAGTACGCCCATCGCATCGGGTTCCGGAACGTGTTCGTCATCGATCTTACGGATGCACCGTTCAAGGGCCTGCTGGCGCGTTGCCCCGACTTCCCGCAGGATCACTTGATCACCGGCGACTTCTTCGCACATGCGGCCGCGTACGATGTGATCCTGGAACAGACCTTCTTCTGTGCGCTCGATCCCACGCTACGGCCCGCATACGTGGCGCGCATGCACCAACTCCTCAAGCCCGGTGGCGTATTGGTCGGTGTGCTCTTCAACGATGCACTGGACTCCGACAAGCCACCCTTCGGCGGATCGAAGGCAGACTACGAACCGCTCTTCAAGAAGTGGTTCGATGAGGCGTCCATGGAACCATGCTACAATTCCATCGCTCCACGTGCCGGTCGTGAATTGTGGTTGCGCGCGAAGAAGGCGATCACTTAGCCGCAGATCGATCGCGCGGATGAACCGTTAGGTCGTTCGTTCAGGGTCCGCTCTTTTTGCGAACTTCAACGCCCCGATGAAGTCCGCACTCGAACTCGATCTCTATTATGGTGCATTACCCGGTGATCGACGCGACGCGTTGTTGGCGATCCGGAAATTGATCCAGAGGATCTGGCCAAGCGCCACGGAGGACATGCACTACAACATGCCGACCTTCCACTTGGATGGTGAACCGATGTGTGCGATCGCCAGCCAGAAGCACTTCATGGCCTTGTACGTCATGCACTACGACCTGCTCGATGCCTTCAAGAACGACTTGAAGATCTACGATCGCGGCAAGTCGTGCATTCGTTTCAAGCGACTCGAAACAACCACCTACGACCTGATCGACCGGATCGTGAAGTACATCGGCAATCAATCGGCTTTGAGCCAAGTGATCGCGAAGCCCGGCGCATCTCGTAGACAAACCGTTCGTTCATGAGCATGCGTCGTACATTCCTTCCATCTGTCGTTCTCTTCCTGATCATCAGCGTGGAGGTCCATGCGCAGAACACGCGCGTACTCTTCATCGGCAACAGCTTCACCTATGTCAACGACCTGCCGGGCCTTTTCACCCAACTCGCAGCCAGCATGGGCGAGGCCGTGCAGACCGGCATGTCGGCTCCCGGGGGCTACACCTTCCAAGGGCACACCACGCTTCCTGCTACCACCGCCGCACTTGCCCAAGGCGATTGGGACTACGTGGTGCTCCAGGAGCAGAGCCAACTTCCCTCCTTCCCTCCTGCACAGGTGGCGACCGATTGTTACCCGTACGCCGCGCAACTGGCACAACAGGCCCGTGCAGCCAACCCTTGCGTGGAAGTGATCTACATGATGACCTGGGGAAAGGAGAACGGTGACGACACCAATTGCGCGAGTTGGCCTCCGGTGTGTACATACGAAGGCATGCAGCAGCGCTTGCACGAGAGCTACGTGCAGATGGCCGTGGACAATAGCGCGTGGTGCGCGCCCGTCGGCGAGGTGTGGCGGCAGCACCGCGAACAATTCCCGGCCATGGGCTTGTACAGCGATGGCAGCCACCCGAACATCATCGGCAGCTACATCGCCGCGAGCACCTTGTGCGCGACGATCTTCCGCCGCACGTGCGAACCGGCCACCTCCGAACCCGGTGGAATGCCCGCAGGACAAGCAGCGATCATCCGTACGCTGGCATCCGGCGTGGTGCTCACGAGTGAGGAATGGAATATCGGTGTGAACGATCCTGTTGCCGAAGCGAGCTGGAACAACGTGGGCGGGAACGACGCGCTCTTCGCGAACAACACCACCGGAGCGGTTTCACAGGAATGGCACTTCGGGGATGGCGCCATCAGCACGGATGTCGATCCGATGCATACCTATGCGAACACCGGCGCCTATACGGTCACGCTGATCGTGGCCGATGTGTGCGGCAGGACGGACACACTCCAGATCATGATCGATCTTGCGGCCTCGGTCGCGGACGCGAGCACTTCCGCTGGCCCGGTTGTCAAGCTCGAAGCATCCGGTGGAGTGAACATGATCGTTGTTTCAGCCACATCCGGTCTGCTGGAGGTCCTCGATACACAAGGCCGTGCGCTCGCTCTGTGGGTGGTCAGCGGATCGCAGCGCTATGCACTTCCGGACGCTGCGCGCGGAACGATCCTGTGGCGCCTCACCGGAACATCCGGGCGGCGTACCGCAGGCCGGCTCATCGTGCCGTGAATGCGCCGCACGTAATTTCGGCGCGATGAGCGAACGCACGGTGATCCTGGACCACGAGCAGGTGCAACGGAAGTTGCGCCGCATCGCACACCAGTTACACGAAGAGCATCACACCGAGAAAGGGATCGTGCTGGTGGGCATCGCACCGCGCGGAACCACCTTGGCCAAACGCTTGGCCGCACTCGTGGAAGGGATCTCCGACCTGAAGGTGCAGGTCTTCGACCTGAAGCTGGACAAGGACCTTCCGCTGGAGAAACCCGTGGTCTTCAATGCTGAACCCAAGGATCTGCGCGATCGCCATGTGGTGCTGGTGGATGATGTGGTGATGAGCGGCCGCACGATGATGTACGCCGCGAGCCACTTGGTTCAAACCCCGCTGAAGCGCTTGAGCACCGTGGTACTTGTGGATCGTCGCCACCGCACCTTCCCGATCCGTGTGGATATTGTCGGACTCTCCTTGAGCACCACGTTGCAGGAACGCATCAGCGTGGAACTGGGCCGCAAGGACACCGTCTTCCTCACCTGACCACCGCCGCGATGCGCTGCGCCACGACCGTGGGTGTGGCGTTCGCTTGCACGATCACATCCGCTTCCGCGTAGGTCGAGGTCCGTTGATCGAGCAATTCATACACGCGAGCCATTAACGCTTCGCCTTTCAATCCGAATAGCAAGGGGCGATCACCACCCGATCGTTCGATGCGCGGCATGAGTGCTTCGAGCGGCACATCCAACCAGATCACCTTGCCTGCGGACTTCATTCGCGCCATGTGATCCAGTTCGCATGGTGTTCCACCGCCTGTGGCGATCACCGCATCCGGTCCGTTCATCAATTCCTCCAACACTTCCGCTTCCACTTTCCTGAAGGCCGCTTCTCCTTCGCGTTGGATGAAGGGTAGCAGCGGGCCGACGCGTTCCTCAGCCACGCGGTCGAGGTCCACAAAAGGCATCTCCATCAGCTTCGCCAACTCCCGGCCCACGGTGGTCTTGCCGCTGCACATGAAACCGATGAGGAAGAGGCGCATGGGGAGAGGGTTGTTCGTGGTGAAGGTTGGGCGTTGTCCGGAGGGTTCAAAAGTGCGGACCATAAGTCGTTCAGCACGAACAACCTTCACCACGAACAACCAACAACCCTCCATAAGAACAACCTTCAATACGAACAACGATCCCCAAGATCACCGCACCTTCGCGAACGATGAGACTTGTTGAAGTAACGGACGCGCGCGCGCTCCGGGATTGGGTGCAACTGCCATGGAGCATCTATGCCACCGACGCCAATTGGATCCCGCACCTGAAGCAGGACGTGGCCAAGATCTTCGACCCGGAGAAGAACAAGCTGTACCGTCCGGATAAGGACTCGGGCAAGTGTGGCAGCGCGATCCGTTGGGTGCTCTATGATGATGCTGGCAAAGCCATCGGCCGGATCGCCGCCTTCATCAACCCCAAGACCGCGTGGACGGACAAACAACCGACCGGCGGCACGGGCTTCTTCGAATGCGTACACGATCAAGCGGCCGCCAACCTGCTCTTCGAAGCCGCCAAGGAATGGCTGCGCGCGCAAGGCATGGAAGCGATGGACGGCCCGGTGAACTTCGGCGACCGCAACATGTTCTGGGGCCTGCTCATCGACAACTTCACGGACCCACCGATCTACGGCACCAACTACAATCCGCCCTACTACCGGGACCTCTTCGAGGGTTACGGCTTCCAGCTCTACTTCAACCAGCTCTTCTTCAAGCGCACCGTGGCGATCCCCGTGCAGCCCATCTTCCATCGCAAATTCAAGCAACTGAAGGACGACCCGGACATCCACATGCACGATGGCCGGGGACGCAGCGTGGAAGAGATCGCCAACGACTTCTGCACCGTGTACAACGATGCGTGGGTGGATCATGAGAACCACAAGGCCATGGAGGTCGGCACCGCGCTGAAGATCGTGAAGGCCATGAAGCCGGTGATGGATCCGCGCTTGCTCATCTTCATCCGGTACAAGGACCGGCCCATCGCCATGTACATCAGCTTGCCGGAGCTGAACGAGATCTTCAAGTACGTGAACGGCGACCTGAACTGGCTGGGCAAGTTGAAATTCCTCTACCACAAGTGGCGCGGAACGGTGCGGACCATGACGGGCATCGTCTTCGGCGTGGCCAAGGAATGGCAGGGCAAGGGGATCGAAGGCGCATTGATCGTGTACGCCGAGAAGCAGATCGTGGAAAAGAAACTCTACCAGGACACGATCCTCACCTGGATCGGCGACTTCAACCCGCGCATGATCAAGGTCTGCCAGAACCTGGGCGCCGTGAACTACCGCACGCTGGCGACATTCCGGCATCTCTTCGATCGGAGCGTCCCATTCGAGCGCCATCCCATCATTGAAAAGAAGGAGAGGTGAAGATCGCTTGTCGCGTTGGAAGCGATCTCTACATTTGCCGTCCCTAAACGCAGGGGGTTGCCTAAAAGGTGATCGATGTGTTGGACGATCCTGTAGCTCAGCTGGTAGAGCACGACACTTTTAATGTCGGGGTCCTGGGTTCGAGCCCCAGCGGGATCACAAGAAGAAAGGAAGCCTCGGCGAAAGTCGAGGCTTCTTTGCCGCCTGCCCAGGTGGTGAAATTGGTAGACACGCACGCTTGAGGGGCGTGTGGCCGAAAGGCTGTGCTGGTTCGAGTCCAGTCCTGGGCACGTAGTGACCAGAAGGCTCCGCAAAGCGGGGCCTTTTGCTTTCCGTTTGGAAAGCAACTGGATGAGAAGCCTGTCCCGCACGTGCGTTGGATCGTGCGATGGGTGATGCGGGAAGTCCAGTCCTGGGCACCGAAGGTGACCTGAAGGCCCTGCGAAAGCGGGGCCTTCGGCTTTCCGTATGGAAAGCCACTGGACGAGAAGCCTGTCCCGCACGTGTGATGGATCGTGCGATGGGCGATGCGGGAAGTCCAGTCCTGGGCACTTGATGATAAGCCCTATCCGCCATGCGGCGGATGGGGCTTTTTCGTGAGCGGCCGAGCCGAGCAACGCTCGAGCGAGGACGCGCGCGAAAAAAGCCCGAATGACGCGAAGCGGCATCGGGCGTGATCCATTTCACGGCCAAACCTGGTCCGACGAAGCGGAGCGGAGTCAATCCAGTCCGGGGTCGTCTTTCCTCGGATTCTCCTACCTCTCCGGCTACGGCCATCCCACGAATCATGGGAGTTCACCAGTTCTATCCTTCCAATCTGAGGCTCAAAAGGAAGGAACGACAACCGATGGTGTGGGAAGCCTCGGTGACAGATTCACCCAATAAGATCCGGACGATTTCGCGGAGCAAAATCTCGCTCCTTACCAACCTGCTCGATGACGTGGCATACTTTCAGCACACGGAGAGAAGAACAATGTCACGAAATCATGCACCACGGCACATCCAACTAGTGCTGGACCAATCAGCGGGTAAGGTGCTGGATGCCGACGTTGTCTTCGCCGACCAGTACAAGCGAGAAGCCGCAATCTTCCAACTACGCAAAGATGTAGAGGAGGGAATTCAGCGTAAAGCACCGCACTATGTCTGCACTGAGTGCAAGACCCCAATTACGGTCCGCGCTCGGGTCAGGCACGGCGGTACTCATTGGTATTTCCAGCACCTCCGCGACTCCCCCGAGTGCTCGATCAAGACGAAGCACCACCTGACTAAGGAACAGATCTATCGTATCCAATACAATGGACTCAAGGAAGGGGACAAGCACTCTGAACTGAAACACTTCATAGGCCATACGCTTCAGAAACAAAGCGATGTTCTCGCCGTCCGCATTGACAAAGTCTACAAGGATAGGGCTGTCTCAACGGATTGGCGGAAGCCCGATGTACTTGCCCAATTCCCGGACAAACGGATAGCGTTCGAGTTGCAGATCAGCAAAGACTTTCTCAGCGTTATTGTCGCTAGAACCATCTTCTACGCAGAACGCGGCATTCAACTGATCTGGGTCTTCGGCAAATTTCAGCACTGATGAGGAGCAGCACCTATTCTTCCAGAAGGATGTCTACTACAACCGCAACTTCAATCTGTTTGTTCTGGACAACGACGCCATGAGCACGTCGAAGGAGCAGGGCAGACTCGTCTTGAAATGCTTCCATCAAAGATTCCATCTGGATGGCTTGGAAATCCACCACTCGTGGCACTATCAACTGGCCGCCTTGGACGAACTAACCTATCGTACTGATCCCGCTGATGTGTTCCTCTACGATTCAGGTGACGAGAAGAAGCGGCTTGAAGGCGAACTGGCCAAGCGGATGGAGATCGCGATTATGGAAGAGGAAGCAAGTCGGAGAAAACAAGAGCAAGAACAAGAAGAGGCCGTAGCGAACGAGCAAAGGGAACGCAGCCAAAGGCAATTTCGCCGCGCAGTAGAACACGCGGTGCAATTCGTGAAGGATGGCTACCACCGCGGTTTCTTCCCTCCTCCTGGTCATGACCATGACCCTATCCCAAGTATGAACGTCGATATGGTCCAGAGCTTCAATGACAAACTCGGCTTCCGGGACAAGAACATCGACTGGGTTGGGCGCCTGCTCGAGAAACGGGACAAACCATTTGTCATCGAGTACTTCTTCAATACGGATAATATCTGGATCAATACTGCCGAACTCCGCATCAATGGAGAGCCTGTACTCCACTATCTCTTACGACTCCCGTGGACTGATTTCCAACGGTACGGAACCTGCCTGTTCAGAAAAGGATACTACCCGACCGAGGCCGACAAGAACCTGCTTGAGTCAATAAGATCTGAGAACATCCTTCGATCTAGTCATGAGCAAAAGGAAGCTCTACGCAAGTGGGGGTACGCTTGGCTTCTTCATCGTTGGCCCGATCCGTTCCGGATCAAAGCGATTCAGTCAAGCGCCGAGCAGCTTTTGGCGCTGTTGTCCCTGAAAATCGGATCTTGCATCTACCACGACTTCAACAACCTACGAGAGCTAACGCACAACGTTCTTGAGTACCACAGGGACAGTGGAGACCTCTATCTCAAAGCCATGCTTGTCTATGGACAGGACAAGATCCAGTACGCAGAGGACAGGAACGGCAGTATCCAAGGGAAGGTGAATCGGTACTACATGTTGAAGCCGCTCCAAAGCCCAAGAGTTACACGGCTAGCACAGGCTCTCTTCCCTGAGCTGAATTAACCCAATGCGCACACCACCACGCCCGCCTTCTCGTGGCACATTGAGCGCATCTACCTTCGCCCGCCATGGCGAAGAAGCCCCTCCAAGATATTTTCGTGATCGAGACCGCCGGTGTGCTGGCCGGTCCGGCCGTGGGGATGTTCTTCGCGGAGTTGGGTGCGCGGGTGATCAAGATCGAGAACAAGCGCAGCGGCGGCGATGTGACGCGCTCGTGGAAGTTGCCCACCGAGGACCCCACAAGTCCGGTGAGCGCGTACTTCAGCAGTGTGAACTGGGGCAAGGAGCATCGCTTCCTGGATCTGAAGGATGCAGCGGATCGCGCAGCGTTCGATGACCTCGTTCGTCAGGCCGATGTGCTGATCAGCAACCACCTTGCGGGTGATGCGGAGAAGCTGGGCCTTACATGTGAGCGCTTGCGCGGCTTGAACCGAAAATTGATCCACGGCCACATCAAGGGATTCGCTGCGGATGCAGGACGACCAGCCTACGATGTGGTGTTGCAGGCCGAGACCGGTTACATCAGCATGACGGGCACCGATGCCGATCACCTCGCGAAGCTGCCGATCGCACTGATCGATGAACTCGCCGCGCACCAATTGAAAGAAGGTTTGCTGCTCGCGTTGTTGCAACGCGGGAAGGACGGAGGCGGTGCGTACGTGGAAGTATCCTTGGAGGAAGCGGCGATCTCCGGTTTGATCAATCAAGCGAGCAACAACCTGATGGCCGGAGCCGTGGCGCGTCCGCTCGGCACGCTTCACCCGAACATCGCTCCGTACGGTGAACTCTTCACCTGCGCTGATGGTGGCCGCGTGATCATGGCGGTGGGCAGTGACGCACAATTCGCGGCGTTGTGTCGCGTGCTTGGAAATGAGGTGCTGATCACGGATCCGCGCTTCGCCACGAACCGGGACCGTGTGCAGAACCGTGCGGAACTCGCTGTTGCCCTCGCCCCTGCGTTCACCCAACGCGAACGAAAGGAATTGCTCTCCGACCTTCTGGCCGCTAGCGTTCCGTCCGGTGCGGTGCTGGGTATTGATGAAGTGATGGGCAGTCCCGCCGCGCAAGCGATGTGGTTGGAAAGCACGATCGATGATGTGCCGACCAAGCGCGTCAGCGGCAATGCGTTCCGGATCGAGCGAACGGAGAATTAGTTCGCAGCCGCTTTCCGTTCCTCTTTCAAGGCGTCCTTCAGGATCGGGACCAATCGGCGAGCCTCCTCCTCGGTGAGGTTCTTCCCGATCACGTTCTTCTTTCCTGTGTGCTCGAAGCCGATGCGTTCGCCACCGATCACCCATGCGCTCTGGTTCCACTGCCACTTCCAACTCGTCGGATCCACGGCGATCAGGCCCAACTTCCGGATGTTGTCCACGAAGTAGGTGCTCGCCTTGCCGTAACCGAGGATGCTGTTCTTCACGGTGAGCGTTCCGTCCTTGATCCGCCACAGCTCGAATCCCCTCAGCCGCCACAACACCGCACGTCCGATCATCACCGCGAAATAGGCCCAGAAGGCCAGGAAGGCCAGCATGTACTGGCGCGTCGGATCACCTTCCGGGAGTCGGCTGCGCTCCATGAGAACGACGATCCCGCACACGATCCACGCCAGTGCCCATGTGACCAGTACGGTCTGCTTGCCGCGCGAGGTCCGTGCACTGATCACCACACTGGTGCGACCGTCCTTGCGGTCCACGCTCACGTTCGTACTGATGCGCTCCATCACGCCACCACGGAGCTACGCACCTGATCGTACAAGGCCTCATAGCGCGGCAGGATCACATTGAGGTCGAAACGCTTCGCTTCCTCGAATGCGCCCTTCCGGAACCGCTCGTGCGTGGCTTGATCCGAAAGGATCTTGAACGCGTTCGCTGTCATGGTCTCCACATCGCCCACATCGTTCAACAGGCCGCTCACGCCGTGCTTGTTCACCTCGGGTAAGCCGCCGGTATTACTGCTCACAACCGGTACCCCGCAGGCCATGGCTTCCAGCGCGGCCAAGCCGAAGCTCTCGCTTTCGCTGGGCAGTACGAAGAGGTCGCAATTCGCCACCACGTCCTCCGGTCGGGTCATCTTGCCGATGAACTCCACGTCCTTGGTGCATGCACTGCTGCGACAGGCGGCCTCGATCCGTTGGCGGTCGGGGCCATCACCGATGAACAGCAATCGCACCGGCAACAACTCGCGTAGTTTCTTGAACATCAGCACCACATCGTCCACTCGCTTCACCGGACGGAAGTTGGAGACGTGTACCAACAACTTCTCCCCGTTCGGCGCATAACGCTTTCGCAATGCTGGATCCGGTCGATGCGCGTACTGATCGATGCAGATGAAGTTCGGGATCACCTGGATCTCCCGTTTCAGCGGGAAGTGCTCGTAGGTATCGCGCTTCAGGCTTTCGCTCACAGCCGTCACGGCATCGCTGTGTTCCATGCTGAAGGTGATCACCGGTTCGAAGCTCGGATCACGCCCCACCAAGGTGATATCCGTTCCGTGCAAGGTGGTGATGAACGGCAGGTGGATGCCTTGTGCCTCGAGGATCCGCTGCGCCATCCATGCGGCCGATGCGTGCGGGATGGCGTAGTGTACGTGCAGCAGGTCCAGCCCTGCGAACTTGGCCACGTCCACCAATTTGCTCGTGAGCACGAGTTCGTACGGCTGGTAGTCGAAGAGCGGGTAGTCACTCACACGCACTTCGTGATAGAACACGTTGGGATGCGCACGCAGCCGCACGGGCTGGTCGTAGGTGATGAAATGAACGATGTGGCCCTTTTCCGCGAGGGCCATGCCCAACTCGGTGGCCACCACCCCGCTTCCTCCGAAGGTCGGGTAACAGACGATCCCTATCCGCATAGGGTGCAAAGATCGCATGTTGCGCCCGGTGATCGGGCACCGTTCCGCACACGGACATTGCCCTTCCATGCGTTGTTGGCATGTTTGTAGTGCCTTCGGGCCGATCCCCCACCATGCCGATGTCCTTCCTCCCTTCCAAAGCGATCGCTCCCACCCTGGTCCTGCTCGCGTTCGTACCACTGACGAGTTGCGGATCCTATCCGCCCACTGCGGCGGCGCCACCGAAACCTTCGGGTCCTGAATACTGGTCGCCGCAAGTCTTCGCGACGGAGGACCGCACATACAGCCCCACGATCCACACAGTGCAACTGTACAAGGAAGGCTTCGAACTTGCCGCACCGGTGATCGAACTTGGCGGCACGGACGCGCTCGTGCTTCGCTTCGATGACCTTCAACCCAACGTGGAGAACCTCTCCTACACGCTCGTGCATTGCACCCACGATTGGGTGCCTACCGATCTGTTGCCGGGGCAATACCTGGAAGGCGCGTACAATGCGTACCTACCAGCCGGTCGCACGAGCTACAACACGCTGCAACCCTTCATCCACTATGAGTTGGTGGTGCCCAATGCCGACATGCGGCCGATGCGCAGCGGCAACTACATCCTGAAGGTGTACCGCGGTGGCGATGAAGAGGACCTGGTGCTCACGCGCCGCTTCCTCGTCTTCGAACCCCGCACCTCCATCGATGCACGCATCGTGGGAACGCGACAAGTGGATCTTCGCGATGCGGCCCAGCAACTGGATCTGGTGGTGAACACGAACAACCTCGCCGTGCAGGATCCCTTCGGCGATATCCATGTGGCCCTGCTCCAGAACATGCGGTGGGCGGACCTGCGCACCGGGCTTCGGCCGCGGTTCGTGCGCGGTAGTGAATTGGTGTACGACTTCCCTCCGGAAGGGATGTTCATGGGCGGTAATGAGTACCGCAACTTCGACCTGAAGAACCTGCGCTATGCGACCCAACGTGTGGAGCGGATCGTACCCGGAGTGGGTGAACGCATCTACGAGGCCTGGCTCTATCCAGAGGAGCGACGCACGATCCGGCGGTACAACAACCAACGCGATCTGAACGGTCGGTACCTCGTCCGCAACGATCAGGTGGATGGCGACCCGCTCGGTGCCGATTACGTGAACGTGCATTTCAAACTGCCCATGCCTGCTCCAATGAATAGCGAAGTGTATGTCTATGGTGGGCTTTCGGACTTCCAATGCAAGAAGGACTTCCGGATGAATTACAGCGTGGAGGACACCGCATACACCGCCAGCATCCTACTGAAGCAAGGGTTCTATGACTTCAGCTTCGTCACGCTTTCACGCAACGACACCACTCCGGACATCACCGAGATCGAGGGCAGCCACTTCCAAACGGAGAACGAGTACCTGGTGATGGTGTACTTCACGGATCGTATGCAGCGCTGCGATCGGTTGGTGGGCGTGCGTTTCGTGAACAGCCAGCACTAGGAGGCGAGTGGAGGAAATCCATTTTCACGCAGAGGCGTCCCTCCTTCGTCGGGATGAACTCCGAACGCAGAGTTAGGCTCACTTGGCGGACGGCCCAATGCTTCTCTGTATTCCATGCGCCTCTGCGTGAGTCCCTTTCTTCACTCCAACCACCCGAAGCATTTCTTTGCGCCTCCGCGCCTCTGCGGCTGATCCCTCACTGATGAAGATCACCATCCTCGGTTGTGGCAACATGGGCACCGCCTATGCCCGCAGCTTTCGCAAGTACGGCCTGGTAAAACCGGAGGATCTCCGCTTGGTCATCCGTGGCGAAGGACGTCGCGCCCAATTGGAAACGCTTGGGCAGGTGTCCAATGTGATCGACAACGGGATCTCCGACAGCGACCTGGTCATCATCGCGGTGAAACCGCAGGACTTCGGGGCCATCGCTCCCACCCTTGCGCCAGTCATCACCAAGGATCAAGTGGTGCTCTCCATCATGGCCGGCATCACGCTGCAACGCTTGAAGGATAGTTTGAAGCACACCATGGTCGTGCGCGCGATGCCGAATGCTCCTGCGCAGATCGGCATGGGCATCACCGCCTATGCCACGGGCACCGAACTGAATATGCGGCAAACGCTGATGGTGGAGCAACTGCTCAACTGCACCGGCCGCGCCATGCACTTAGCGGATGAAGCGTTGCTCGATCCCGTCACAGCCTTGAGCGGCAGTGGCCCCGCCTACTTCTTCGAAGTGGTGCGCACCATGATCGAGAGCGGCACGCGCCTCGGATTGGAACCGCACATCGCCAGCGCGCTGGTGAAGCAGACCATGCTCGGCAGCTTCCACCTGATGGAGCACGCGGACCGCACGCCGGAAGAACTGATCAAGGCCGTGATGAGCAAAGGCGGCACCACGGAGGCGGCGTTCAAGGTGTTCGCTGAAGGTGATCTCTCGGGTACGTTGGATCGCGGGATCGCAGCAGCGAGCGAACGGGCGAGCGAATTGTCGGGGTCGTAGGACTACAACACCGTTACCTCCGTCCGTCTGTTCTGCGCCCTCCCCTCCTCGGTGTCGTTCTTGGCCACCGGCTTGGTCTCGCCGTAGCCTTTTGCGGTGATGCGCGTGGCATCGATGCCTTGCGCCACCACAAAATCACGCACCGCCTTCGCGCGTTGATCGCTCAGGCTCATGTTCGCCGCATCGGCGCCGACATCATCCGTGTGGCCGCCCAACTCGATGCGCAACGTCGGGTTCGCTTTCAAGAGCTTCACCAGCTTCTCCAACTCCGCGTTGGAAGTAGGCAAAAGTTCAAAGCTGGCCGTGTTGAAGAAGATGTTTCGCAACGCGATCGTGCTTCCCGTGGTGATCGGACTCAGCGGCACGTTCAAGGTGATCGGTTCCTTCGGTGTGCCTGCGGCGACGTCGTAATTCTCCGAGAAGAACAGGTATCCCTCGGATCCCGCGTTCAGCGCATAGGTGCGGCCCGTTGGTAGACACACGAGGAACTCACCCGTGCGCGGATCGCTGTACGCGCCGGTGGCCAATTTGCCGGTGCTCACATCGAAGAGTTCCACATCCGCTTCCACCGGTTGGCCCGTGATCTTGTCCGTGACCTTGCCGCGGATGTAACTCACCGCGTGTGGACGTGCTTCCGGATAGAGTTCGAAGCTGTACAGATCAAGATCCCCGAAACCGCCCGCGCGATCACTGGCGAAATAGGCGACGTTCCCCGCAGCATTCACCAGCAAACTATTCTCGTCCGCACCGGTGTTTATCGGATAGCCGAGGTTCAGTGCGGGTCCCCACGAACCGTCGTCCTGCATGCGGCTCATGTAGATGTCCAATCCACCAAAACCGGGGTGGCCATTGCTGCTGAAGTAAAGCGTGCGCCCATCCGGGTGGATCTGCGCGCTTTCCTCCTGGTACGGCGTATTGATGGTCTCCCCGAGTTTCTCCGGCTTGCTGAAGGTGCCATCATCCTGCAACCGCGAAACGTAGATGTCCACATCCGAAGTGATCTGCCGGTTCACCACCATGCCGCGCGTGAAGTAGAGGGTGCGGCCATCGCTGGCCAGAGAAGGCTGCGTTTCCCAGTTCCGCGAATTGATCGGCGCGCCGATGTTCTCCGGTTTGCTCCAGCGGTTGCCGATGCGACGACTGATGAAGAGGTCGCAACTACCGTAACCCTTCATGCCTTCACCATATCCATTCACCTCCTCGCTCTTCGTGAAGATCATGAAGCGGCCATCGGGACTCAGCGTTCCTGCGCCTTCGTTCGCCTTCGTATCCACCGATGGAACCAACCGGCTTTGTTCCCATGCACCGTTCGCGTCGCGGGTGCTCACGAAGAAATCCTCTTGATAGCCGCCATAGACGCCTGCGTCCTCCACTTGCCGTGTGAACATCAGTGTTTGATCATCGGCGGTGATGCAGGGGTAGTACTCGCCCTTCGCAGTGTTCACATTCGGACCGAGGTTCACCGGTTCAAAGGGAACGGGATGTGTGATCGCTTCAGCCGCGAACGCGCAATTGGTGATCCCCAACCGCGCGCGCGATTTCCGCTGTGGTTCCTCTTCCTTCTCCAAGTATCCGCGATAGTTCTTCTCCGCTTCGGCATACTGGCCACTCCGGAATTCCAGATCGGCCAAGTGCAGTTGGGCCGATGGGAAGAAGCGCGGCGAGATCGCCATCACCTCCCGGTAGTAACGAATCGCATCGGCATCGTGATCCTGCTGCTCGGCCATCTCGGCCAGCATGAGGCGCGGTTCCACGAACTTCGGATCGGCGTTGGCTGCTTTCGTGAATTCGCTCTGTGCGCATTCAAACCGCTGCAGGTTCATGCATGCCACGCCCGCTTCATATTTCTTGATGGCGCCTTTGTCCTGTGTGGAGTACGCGCCGGGTTGCGCGCTTCCATGAACGGCCAATGCGAACAGCACGGCGGAGGCGAACGAACGAAGTGTAAAGGGCATCAAGGAATGTTGAGGTACTTGTGCGTCTGAAGGGAGATCGTCCAACGCGGGTTTGCTTTCACGTGTTCCACGACCAAGGGCATCATCTGTTCGCGCTTGCTCCATTCAGGTTGAAGGAAGAGAGAACAACGCTCCGTTGCTGAAGCGGCCTGTTCCTCTGCCCATGTGAGGTCATGCTTGTTGAAGACGATCACTTTCAATTCATCGGCGCGCTCGAATGATCCGGGAAGCGCGGCCTTGAACTTCTTCGGGCTCAGGCATACATGGTGCCAATCGCCGCTAAAGGGGTGTGCACCACTTGTTTCGATGTGTGTCCGGAACCCTGCTTCGCGCAACGCAGCGGTCAAAGGGCCGAGGTCGTGCATGAGCGGTTCTCCACCGGTGATCACGGCGATGCGCGCGGGATACTTGGCTGCTTCGGCGACGATGGCTTCCACCGTAATGACCGGATGTGAAGCGGCATCCCAACTGTCCTTCACATCACACCACGTGCATCCCACATCGCAGCCTGCCAAGCGAATGAAGTAAGCGGCATGACCGGTGAAGCGTCCTTCACCTTGCACGGTGTAGAAGGCTTCCATAACGGGCAAGGCTGCGGACATGCGCGCAAAGGAACGGCTTCGCTGCGCGGCCAAAAAAAAGCCCACACAGGGCCACGTTCAAGGAACCCATGGTTATCACATGGGCGGGATCGCGATGGTGGCTTCCGTAATCCTCCTGTCCCCGAAGGGAAACACCCCAAGGTGCCTGAGGCCCGCCGTAGACCACCGAGGGTGCGATCCCTGATGGAAATTGTTGGTTCCAATGAACAGATGGCCTGTATGGGCTTCTCGTTGTCGTTCGAACCTTGCGGCCGAACGGTTGATGCATACAGGTGAATGGAAAAGAACGACGGAACGAATGTAGCCCATCAACGAGGCGAATTCAACGATAGTGGAAAACTCGCGCTACGATCGACGCTCACGAGGCTTCGCCCTTCTGCCCTATGAAGTGATCAGCCTTCTCCTCGAAGAGGATGTTGAACGTGGTGAGCGAACCGTAGCAGCGTGTGATGTATTGCTGCAATTCCACCTTGTCCTGTTCGTTCAACTTTTCGTGTGCGTTCACCTTCTGCTCCAGCACGCGGAAGCGATCGCGGATCATCACGATCTTATGGAAGAAGTCATCGATGGGGATCTCCTTCCCTTTCAGGGACGCATCGCGTGGTTTGATCTCCAAGGTGCCGCCATCGAACTTCCGCGCCATCTCCACGGGTCGTTGGGGCATCTGCAATTCCTCCAGGACCTCGCGCAGCGCATCCTTCACATGCTCCATGTCCAACGGCTCCTGTCCGATCTCCACTCCGGGCGCGATCGTGACCAGGCCAGCGAAGCTGCGGCTGATGGGTTGTTCCCCGTGTTCCTTGAAGAAGACATGGACCGTGCGCGGATCCAGGTCATAGACCACGCCGACGCCCATGGTAGGGTGTTTCACGCGCGCGCCGATGCTGATGTCGTACAGTTCCATGCTAGAGGATCTCCTTGATCGTGTATAGGGTTCCGTTGAAGTCCACCTCCTCACCCGCTGCCGCTCCGGAGAGCGCATGGATGAGTGGTGCCTTGGTGGAAACGCCGAGATAGTGCCGCCCGTTCGCTTCGAAATCCTCCACGCTCGCGGCAACAAGCAAGTTGCGACTGTCGGTATGCACTACCGCGCCGTACTGCACGACCTCCAACCGGACCGACGGATCGATCTTGTCCAACAGGCTGATGTCGCGTTCGACATGCTCCAATTGCTCAGAGAGCGACTCCATCAATTCCACATCGGAACCACGCCGACTTTCGGTCTGGCTGGCACTCTCGGAACCCTCGCCCGGTTGCGTCACCGACTTGAGGTCATTGATGCGTTCCCTCAAGTGATCGGCGGTGGATCGCAAATGCAGGCGGGCCGCCTCGAGGACAGCGCGTTTGATCGATGTGGGTTCCTTGCTCATTTCAATCAGGTTCGTGTACCAAAGTAACCACGGCGGCGATAGGAGGATCAATGCGATGGATCGGAACCCGGAGGCAGATGATCCCAGCCCTTCACACGCAACACCGGGTACTTCCGATAGCTCTTCTCGAAATACGGTGAGCGCTGGTACACGAAGTACAACTGGGCCCAGGCATCCTTCGCGAACTCCGGATCCGCTGCGCGACGAGCCTCCAGTGCCGCCTTCAATGCAGGGTCCTTCTTGAGCAGATCGGCGGCGATGTCCTCGAAGACGTAATCGCTGAACCATTCCTTCTGTTGCAGCACGCTATCGAAGAAGCCCCACGCGAAGTAGCTGTCCTCCGCTTCCGGTTCCAGGACCTCCATGATGAAGCGGTCGCTGGTCTGTCCTGTGCGGACAAAGAAGTCACCAGCGCGCGCAGTATGCTTCTTCAGGGTTGATGTACACCGGATCGATCGATGCAGGTAATGTCCTTCATAGGGTTGTTGCACGGTCTTGAACTCTGCGATGCTGTCCTCTTCCACATTGAAGGTGCGAGATGAGGTCAATTGCTCGACGACCACACCTTGCATGCGCAATCGATCGGCGATCTCCGACCACGCCTGCGGGATCAGATAGCCGACGGGCTTCTGCTTGATCAACGCCGGGCGGTAGCTATCCATCCACGGCACCGATCGGTTTGTAGGTGAACCGTGATCATAGTAGAGTCGCTGTGATCCGCTCACCTCACTCGGTTTGTGGCGCGCTTCCCAGCCCAACCACGGGATCCGTTCGATCGCCGTGGTATCCAGCATCCAGTTCAGGCCGATCTCGGTCATGCTTGCGGAGTTCGCCTTCGCACGCGAGCGTGTCTTCTTCAGATCCTCTGCGTGCTGATCCATCACGGCCAATGTGGCGAGCATCAACTGATAGGTCGCGTTCACCCGATCCGCATACGGCTTCAGCATGTGGCTCTCGGCAAGGATCCCGATACGGTCGAACAACGCATTGTACCCTGTGCTGTACCGCGGGCTGTCGTAGAATCCCACAAGTCCTTCCTCGGGCTTCTCGCCTTCCATTTCAAAGTACGGACACATGAGGATCGCCTTTCGATCCATCCACGCTTGGAGTTCCGGGACCATGGTGCGCGACATGAATTGGCCGAGCCCGCCATCAAGCTTATCCTTCTGTGTGGTAAGCAACTCCATCACGTACTGGTGATCAGCACCATCGCTTACGTGCGTTTCGAAGTAGATGTCAGGATCCCAGCGCACGAGCGCGCGCTCCAAACTCCGCGCATTCTCCGAATCCGTTTTGATGAAGTCCCGGTTGAGGTCGAGGTTGCGCGCGTTGCCACGGAAGCCGTACTCGACCGGACCGTTCTGGTTCGCGCGGCTGAAAGACCCGCGTCGCTTCGCGCCGCTGATGTTGTACACCGGTACGATGCACACAGCGGTATGCACGGCCAAACCCATAAGCTGATCGCTCTCCAACAGGGCCTGCGCGAGCATCAGGCTCGCATCCACGCCGTCCGGTTCACCGGGATGGATGCCATTGGTGATCCACAGGATGTTCTTTCCCGCTGCGCGAATGCTGTCCGGGGTGAAGCCACTACCATCGCTGATCACGAAAACGTGCAGCGGCGAGCCATCGTCATCTTGTCCGATCTCGAGCAGCCGCGCACCGGTGTAGCCTGCATCCGGATCAGCGTATCGCGCAATGGCCTGTTCCCACGTAACGGTGGAGTCACGTATGAACGGCTGTTGGGCCGGAACCGTGATCGCGGACGCGAGAAGGAACAACGAAAGTGTCACACGCATGGAGCGAAGGTCCGCTTTGGCGCGCCTCAAGCCAAGCGGTGGCTCACTGCACCACCAACCGCTTCCACCGCGGCACACCGTTCATGTACACGCCGACCTGATAGACACCGGCCGCAGCGGTCGGCATGGCCACTTCCAAACGCATCTGGTTGGAATACGCGCGGTCCATCACTTTCCTTCCGGCGGCATCGAAGACCACCACCCGCACGTTGCTGGTACGTTGATCCAGCAGGATCGCGAAGCCCTCATCCATGCGCGCTGGGTTCGGGACCAAGCGAACGTCATTCGTGGTCGCGGCTTCATCCATTCCAACCGTTCCAGCGATCGTGGTATCGATGTTCACGACGATCCCGAAGCTCGGCCCCCACGCATTATTCGCATCGCGTGCGCGAAGCCAAAGCACATTCACGCCAGCATCCACCGGCGCCGGAATACCGCCGCCTTTGATCGCCTCCAACGCGGAGCCGAAGTCGCCATCCACCGCCAACATGGGCATTGCGTTCCCTGCACCGGGATCGATGTTCACGAAGTACTCGGCGGCGCTCACGCGGATCTCCGGGAAGGTGACCGCGCCACCCAGTACTTCCACGATCACGCGGAACGGCACGCTCCACGCATCGTTCACATCCCGCGCCCGCACGTTGAGCACATGCACGCCATCCACAGGAAGCGCGGACGTTTCCATGGCGATCGATTCGAGTGCGGAATTGTAGTCGCCATCAAAGGCGAGCATCGGTGTGCCACTGCCCTCGCCGGGATCCACATCCCAGAAGAACTCGGCTTCACTTACTTCGATCTCCGGCGCTGTAACAATGGATGGCTCGATCACGATCACCGTGCTGAAGACCGCCCCCCAGTTCAGGTTCTGGTCCTTGACCCGGATCCCGAGCGTGTGCGCACCGAGACCGGGAAGCGATGATGTGTTCAGGAAGATGCGCTCGAAAGCCGCGTCGAAGGCGCCGTCTTCTGCGGACATGCCGATACCATTGCCCGCACCGGGATCCGTATCCCAGAAGTACTCCGCATTGTCAACGCGCTGGGCGATCGCCCCACTGAGGGTCAACGCGAGTGCGGCGGATGAAAAGGAACGTGCGAATTGGCTCATGGACACGTGGATCAACGGTCGAACGCAGTTGCCTTCACACGCAAGTTGCTACCCTGACGAACATTGAACGGATGGCCCGTCATGTACACGCGAGCTGCCCCCGTGTGCAACGGATGGAAATTCGTGAGCGTGTATGAACCGCCGTAGGCCCCGGCATCGCCGGTGCTCAGATCCAGGTCGTAGAATGGCGCGGCCGGATTACCTCCGTTGATCGCGGCCGGTGCATTGAGGAAGGAGCCATCGGGATTGAAGGTCACCGGCTGGTTGATTGTGTTGCTTCCTTCGAAGGTGAACCCGGTGGAGATCGCCGTGTTGAATCCTGACTGGACGTGGTTGAAGTACACGTTGATCTGGCCATTGTTCCCGCTGTCCTTATTGATGCCGCGGTTCGTACCCGCCCAAGTGGAGCCGATGGCGTTGTTCATCACCTCCCAAATGGATCCCGTGCTGGTGTTGGCCAAGCTGATCCCGTAGGTCGTGCTGCTACCGGTGTAGCCCTGCACGCTGTTGTTCCAGATCAGGTTCTGCACACCGCTGGTGTTGCCGCCGTACACTTCGATCCCCATCCAACCGTGCCGGATGAAGTTGTTGCGGATGTGCATCACTTGCGCATTCGAACTGATGAAGATCCCTTCATAACCAAGCACGCCCTGGATCTTGTTCCCGATCACATGGCACGTATCGTTCTGGAAGACGGTGGAAGAAGGGGTCACGCGCACACCTTCCGCACTCTGGTTGTTGAGAATATCGTTCCCGAGGACATCGCCGAAGTTGATCCGCACATACCCTGCTTGAAGTGAACAGGATACGACCTCCACATTGAAGGCATCATTCGTGAATGCGATGTAGCCAGACACCAACTGACTGTCCACGACCCTTACACTCGTGCTCCGCAGAGTTCCTGCGGCGGTTCCGGTGATGTTGCCCGAGGTGTTGCGCATGCCGATGATCGTGACCTGGCGCCCAACCGCTGTGGTGACCGTATAATTCCCTTGCACCACGAAGAACCCGTTGTCGGCGTAACTCAGGAACTGGAGGCTCTTGTCGATGGTGATGTTCTCGATCCACGGGATATCGCCCGCGCGGTTCTTGATGATGATGCGATCGCCATCGGCGGCGGCGGTCACCGCAGCATTGATGTTGGGGTAGGTCGGTGGGACTCCGAATTCCTCTACGATGCGATCCACGGCAACGGCGGCTGCGGATGAAAGGAGAGCTGCGGCGAATAGAAGAATGTGTTTCATGGTCGGAAATGGAGCGGCGAATCTAATCTGCGTCGCCGATCCATTCGTCACACTGCCCGGAGCGATCCTGGATAGGAGTTGGCGGGACACATCGGAGAGCGTTGCGGACATGGCTTTGACTGGATATAACCCAAGTGGGTCTTCGAGTTGGCGAACTCTCAACACTTCGCTCCTTGAAGCGGCCACATGCACACGTCATTTCAGCATGCGCGACCCATCCGCAGCTGAAAATGCACAGGTCCGGACGAACCTCGACACGATCCTGTTCCTCTCAGAAGGGACTGGCCAAGGCCGTATCGCCTATGAAGTCCGTATCGGTGAACGTGTTCAGGAAAGCCACCAAGTGGGCTTTTCGCGCGGCACTGAGTTGAAGCGTGGTGACCTGGCCCGGCTTGGTCATCAACGGATCCAAACTGGCTGAACGCTTCACTCCCGAGCTATAGTGCTCCACCACTTCTTCCAATGTAGCGAAACGACCATCGTGCATGTAAGGCGCTGTCAAGGCTATGTTGCGCAGCGTCGGTGCCTTGAAAGCACCAAGGTCCGCAGGATCGCCGGTCACCTCGAAGTGCCCTTGGTCCGCCAAAGTGAAGACGGAATCCAACCCGATGTTGTGGAAACCGTTGTCCGTCATCATCGGCAGGCCATGGCAGTGGAAGCAATCGCCCGCTTCCGTCAAATAGACCATCATGCCGTCCAATTCGTCATCGCTCAACTCCTCGGTATGCATCAGGTAGCCGTCGAACCGGCTTTTCGCGGATACCATGCGCCGGAACCACTGGGCCAACGCCTTGGCGACCAACTCCGGGGTGATCTCGGACCGGCCATAGGCACGACGGAACAGATCGGGGTATTCGGGATGGGCCTGAAGGACACTCACATCCACTTCAAAGAATTCCTCCACCTCGAAGCGCATGATATCCTCCAGCGTACCGCTCACTTTTCCAGTCCACAGGAAGTTCCGGCTCCAAGCGAGGTTCACATGCGGCAATACGGAACGACCCGGATCCGGTACCGTGAATGAGTTGGACTGGAAGTGGCAGCTGGAGCAGGACCGGCCTGCATGAGGTCCGTTCGTCGACAACAGACTGTCATAGTATAGCCGACGGCCCAAGGCGATGCCCTCAACGGTCAATGGGTTGTCCGCTGGAACATCCAGCACCGGGAAGTAGTAGGGATAGGACAGGGTGAATGGGGTGGCCGGCGCCACTGGTGCTTCGAGTTCCTCCTCGTTCTTATACCGGCAGGCCGAAGCACCGAGAAGGGCGACCAGCAGCAGCAGTTGTCCCCACCTGGTCATGGCCTGTACTCGATCGAGAAGGCATCCGCAGCATTGTCGCGAAGCTGGCCCATGAGCGTGGCACTACCCATGGAATAATTGCCGTTCGCCAGATCGTAGGTATGCGGTGTGCGGAAGATCTCGTTCAGGTTGAAGCGCAACACCAGATCGCCGGACCCGCTGGTGATGGTGAATGGCTGCGCGATCACGACCTGCGCCAGATAGGCGCTGTTCCCCACATGCATGGCGAAGCCCGGGGTGCTGATGCCACTGTCGAAGTGGCCTTCCAACTTGAGGAAATGGTAACCGCCGCCCATGGGATCGGGCCAGGCCATGTTCACGTTCTCCATGGTATTGGGCAGGCCACCGGTCACATTCAGGTCCGGCGGGAGCCCGAGGAACAATCCCGCCCCACTGTATTCGCCTGCTTGAAGGGTCCCTAGCGTGAATCGCGTGGTCCCTTGGTCACCGATGTAGTACGGCCCTTTGATCGTGTCGTTCGCTGTCCCGTTCATCCCTTGGAGCACGATCCCGCTGATGTAATAGTTCAGCCGTGAGATGCTGTAGGTTGTTCCGCTTTCTGTGATATAGTTCATGGCATCCAGGACCGCGGCGGCTCCATCCACATGGTGCTCGATCACCAATCCATGCACGGCCGGTGGCTGGGGAACCACCGGATCATCGTCCGATTCTTTCTTGCAGGATGCGACATTCAGCACGACCATGGCGATGATCACCCAACGGACGGACCAAGAGAACGGTATCGGTGAATGCATGTTGAGGGATCGTAGGAATTCCAGTTAGCCTGATGATGTGGACAAATTTATATGATGTGCATCATCTTTGGTACGATCGATCCACCTAATTTTGACTTCATGCCAAGTCAATTGGACGATCTCCGATCCGCAGATAATTCATCCCACACCCCCATTATGAGAACATACTTACTGATCACGCTGCTTGCCGCGCTTTGGATCTTCCAACCTACCGATGCATCGAGCCAATGCAGCACGACCAATGCTACTTCGTGCGTGTGCGATGAGGGGGCACCAACTGCGACCTCCTGCCGGATATGACCATTTCCTGGTACGCCCTGTTGAACTATCTGAGCGGCCCGAACGAACAGGCCGGTCGCATCTATATCAGCGGTTCTACACCGAACATCGGCCATGGCCCGCTTGAGGTGCGGGGTGTGGACCTGAACGGCTACCGGCGCTTTACCTGCGGCGTGGATACATTCACCGTGTATGACCCTTCCGGTTCGCAGCAGTTCGCGTGCCCGAATGGTGGCACCGCCAAGCAACTCACCACCCAGCGCATCTTCCACAAGAACGGCGCGACGATGACCTCCACCGAACGAGTGATGCCTCAGGGCATGTCCTACCACCCCACACATGGCCACACGCACTTCGACCAATGGGGTATCTACAGCCTGCGTATTGCGGAGACCGGCGTAAGCGACCCGCGCGCGTGGCCCATCGTGAACGAAGGTTACAAACTGGGCTTCTGCCTGATGGACTACAACAGTTGCTCGGATGGTGCTGCCAACAATCACTGCAAGGATGATAACACCGTGTACAACGCTGGCACCACGCTCCACGCTGCGGACTTCCCCAACTACGGGCTGGGTGGTGCGAACTATGGTTGCAGCATGAGCCGCCAAGGCATCTCTTCGGGCTACTTGGATATCTACAGCGAGTACTTGGATGGCATGTGGATCGACATCCCGGCCAACACGTGCAACGGCAATTACTGGATCGTGTACGAAGTGGATCCCTTGGACGTGGTGAAGGAGGAGGACGAGACGAACAACTGGACCGCGGTCCCCATCACGTTGACCCAGCAACCTGCAGGCAGTGCCACTGCGCAGATCACTTGCGACGAACAGGCTTATGTATGCTCCGGCGGAGAGGTACGCCTGAAGGCCAATGCCGGAACGAGCTACCAATGGTCCACAGGGGCCACCTCCAACTCCATCATGGCCGGACCAGGTACCTATACTGTGACCGTGACCAACTATTGCGGCACCGCCACCTCCTCCCCTTTCACGGTGACCGCCCTTCCCCAACCAGCGCAACCCGTTGCCCAAGGAACCACGGTCTGCGAAGGACAAAGTGCGGAACTGACCGCCACCGGGACGGACCTTGTCTGGTATAATGCTGTGGGCGATCAAGTGGGTAGTGGGTCCCCGTTCAACACACCCCCGCTCTTCGCTGGTGCCACCTATTATGTCGCGGACCAATACAATGCCCCGGGCAACCTGATCTACGGAGGCAAATCCAGCAACTCGGGTTCCGGAGAGTACCACAGCGGTGGCCAGAGTTTGAAATTCAACGCACTGGCCTCGTTCACCTTGAAGTCCGTGATGGTCTACGCCGGTGACCCCGGGGTCCGTACGGTGGAATTGGTGGATGGCACCGGCGTGATGCGCGCCACGCGCTCCGCATACGTACCGCTCGGAATGTCGCGCATCACACTCGACTTCGACATCACGCCGGGTAGTAACTACCTGCTCAACACGGCCGGTTTCACCGACCTGTGGCGCAGCACGAGCAGCATCGCCTACCCCTATGCGGTCGGCACCGTGGCCAGCATCACCACTTCCAGCTCGGGCAGCGGATCCTATCCGTACTTCTACGATTGGGAAGTGGAGATCGGCGGAGGCTTCTGTGAAAGTGTGCATACCCCAGTAGCGGTCACGGTAGAGGTTTGCTCGGGCATCGCCGAGGCGTTGCCGCTTCGTGGTATCGAGGTGTATCCCAACCCGAACAACGGGCAGTTCACCCTTTCTCTCTACTTGCTCACGGACACGCGCGTGCAACTCAGCCTGCTCGATGCCCTTGGCAGACAGGTACGCACCGAGAGTGCCATGGCTCCGAGCGGCAACTGGCGGCACGTCATGGACCATACCGACCTGCCCAAAGGTCTGTACACCCTGTCCATCGACCTCGCTGGACGACGCTTCCTGCGCAGGGTGGTCCTTGAATAGGCGCGCGCACGTGATATCGTGCTTACCCTTGTGAGATGGAGAAGAAGAAGCACCGATCGTTCGGCAAGTGGCGCACCGCCACCTTGATCGGAGTGCATGTGCTCTTCATCGCCCACTTCGTGCATTGGAAGATCAAGGGGCGCACCCTCGCACCGCTGGAGTTCAATGAGGTGATGTACACGCTCCATCAAGGCATCGTCACGGCCGGCTTCATCCTGATGGCCTTGGTGATGCTGGCCACGGTGTTCTTCGGCCGCTTCTTCTGTTCGTGGGGCTGCCACATCCTGGCCTTGCAGGATAGCTGCGGATGGCTCATGGACAAGTTGCACATCCGCCGTCAGCCCATCCGATCACGGACGCTGATCTGGATCCCCATGGCCGTGATGTTCTATCTCTTCATCTGGCCCCAAGTGCTTGCGCTCTTTCATGGCTTGGATGGGCCGCAGCTCGAAGTGGTGCAAGCAGGTGGTGCGCGATGGTCCTCCTTCACCACGGACAACTTCTGGCGCAACCTGCCGCCACCGGGCGTTGCGGTGTTCACTTTCTTCATCTGCGGCTTCGCCATCGTCTATCTGCTCGGCAGTCGCGGCTTCTGTTTCCAAGCATGCCCGTACGGCGCACTGTTCGGCATCGCCGACCAACTGGCGCCGGGACGCATCGTGCTTGCGGGGGACTGTACACAATGCGGCTTATGCACCAAGGCATGCACCTCGGATATCCTGGTACATCGCGAACTCGCGACCCACGGCATGGTCACCAACCCGCGCTGTCTGAAGGATCTGGACTGCATCGCTGTATGTCCGGAGGATGCCGTGCAATATGGCTTCCGCAAACCACCGCTCTTCCGCAAAGGGCAACCCATGGGCAGCTATTCCGGACGCTTCAGCTTCACGCTGAAGGAGGACCTGTTCATGCTTGCCGCATTCGTGATCTCGGTCTTCATCTTCCGCGGGCTGTATGATGCTGTTCCGTTCCTGCTGGCGGTGGGCTTGGCGGTCTGCACCGCGTACATCCTGCATTTGGGTATTCAACTCATCCGCTCCGGAACCGTGCAATTGCGCGGCATCCGGATCAAGGTGACCGGACACTTGCGACCGGCCGGATGGATGTTCGGCGCGTTCACGGTCGCCGTGCTGGTCCTATTGGTCCACAGCGGCATCGTGCAGTGGCATACCTGGAAAGGGCGCTCGGTATTCACCGAGTTGAGCGGCGCCACGGCGGGTGTTCCAGCGGAGCAGCTTGGCGAAGGGATCGAACACTATGAGAAAGCCTTGGCGATCGGGATGATCCGCCCGGTCGACCGACGCAAGGAACTCGCCAATTTGTATCTGCTTGCCGGCGAACGCGCGAAGTCCATCGAACTGTTGAAAGGAATTGTGGCACAGGATCCCGGACATGTGGAAGCGCGCTACCGTTTGGGCGAACTCGCCAGTGCGGCAGGGGATCATGGCGGGGCGATCGCGCATTGGGAACGCACGCTTCAGGAAGGCATCGTCCGTCCGCATAGCCGCGATGAGGAATTGCTCGGCTTGGCGGCGTTAGCGGTTGCGGATGAACGCGCGCGTAAGGGCGAGGTGCGACAAGCCCGGCTCTTGTATGAACAAGCCTCTACGCGAACGCCCAACGACCCACGGCCGCTCCTGTCATGGGCGACCATGGAAGCAGCCTCCGGCGCGGACCCGAAAGCCATCGCACTTTTGGAACAAGCGCTACAGCGTGGGGCCGACGAAGTGCTGGTGCGCAACAACATCGGCGGCCTCCTCTTGCGCGGTGGGCAATGGAATGAGGCCCTGCTACAATACCGGCGCTTGGCGGAATTGCGGCCGGGGGATGCGCAGATCCGGTACACGCTCGGGGTCACGCAGGCCCGTACCGGAGATCCGGTTGCCGCGCAAGAGAGCCTGACCAAGGCCCTTACTTTGGACCCATCCCATACGAACGCAAAAAAGGCCTTGGATCTGCTGGCGCTGCAACACCGCACGGACCCCGCTCCCACAGGTCCTGGATCCTGACCCCCATGAACCGCACCGCACTCATCCTGCTCCTGCTCGTACCGACCCTCGGGTTCCAAATACTTCCACAAGGTGAGCCATGGAAAGCGCCACCCGAGGCCGATAAACTGGTGGACCCCATGGCCAACGATCCGAAAGCCGTGCAGAAAGGGCAGAAGATCTTCACCTCCCTCTGCTGGGTATGCCACGGAATGGCAGGGAAAGGCGACGGCCCCAATGCGGCCGCTTTGAAGGTGCATCCTGCCGACCTGGCATCCCGAGCAGTACAGGCCCAAACGAACGGTGCCATCTACTGGAAGATCACGCACGGTCGTGGGGAGATGGCGTCCTATGAACAAGTGATCTCCCGGGAGCAGCGCTGGGCCGTGGTACACTACCTGCGAACACTCAAGCCTAACGCCGAATGACGCAACTCGATCTTCCATTCCGCCGCGCTTTGCTGGGGATCCTCCTCGGTGCGATGAGCCACGCGACGATGGCCCAGGAGGCACCTGAGTTGGTGACGAACACCTTCTCTTGGACACAGGTGATCAACGCACAGACCGTGGAGGTGGTGCCGCGCAAGCGCTCCTTCGGCTTCATGATCCAACACCGGTTCGGCGCGGTCAGCCCGGACGAACAGGTGTATAAACAATTCCTTGGCCTGGACCTTCCCGCCAACATCCGTTTCGGGTTCCAGTACGCCCTCACCGATCGTTTGCAATTGGAGACCGGTCGCACCAAGAACGGCAAGACGGTGGACCTTTCGGCCAAATACAGGATCCTGCGTCAAACCGTGGACGATCGCATGCCGGTCTCCGTGACCGGATATTTCGACGCGGCGATGATGACCGATGCCTTCCCGACCGTGGGGAACAATTCCTTCTTTGGTGATCGGGTAACACCATTCACGTACGAGACCAAGCACCGGCTCTCGTACAACACCCAGGTGATCGTTGCACGGCGTTTCAGCGATGTCTTCTCCGCGCAGATCACTGGTGCAGCCGTGTACCGGAATCTGGTGCCTGAAGGGGAAAGCAACCTCACCGTGGCACTGCCTCTCAGCGGTCGCATCAAGGTCACCACCAAGGGGTCCGTTCTTCTGGAGTACACGCCCATCCTGAAGGGCCAGCAACCGGTGGATCACCTGAACCCCGTGGCGGTGGCATACGAGGTCTCCACGCTCGGCCATGTGTTCCAGATCATCGTGGCAAGTAGTTCGCAGATCCTTGAGAAGGACCTGTATACCACACCCACCACGCGCTATGATAACGGGTACCTGCTGCTCGGCTTCAATATCGCCCGCACCTTGTTCGTGAAACCCAAGCAACCCCACCCATGAACCCTCGACCAACCGTTCATTGGCTGCTCGCTTGCACCATATTGCTCGTTGCAGGATGTGCCAAGGATGAAGGACCTGTATTCGTGCCGGCTCCGGTTGAACCCGGTGTACCTATCGATACCGCCTACTTCAACACCGAGGTGCTGCCCATCTTCACCCTGCATTGTTGGAATTGCCATCCGGTGAGCGGCGCGTTGGACCTTGGTGCCTCGGAAGCATCCCCCGGTGTCTCGCAAGCCTATGCCAACTTGGTGAACGTGGTCACTACGGGCTACGCGCCTAATGTGCGGATCGTACCCGGCGATCCGGATGCATCGGTCCTGTGGCAAAAGGTCACGGGAACCGGGACCTATGGCCTCAACATGCCGCCCAACGGCACCACGCTCAGCGCCGAAGAGCTACAGACCATACGCGATTGGATCGAGCAGGGCGCCTTGAACAATTGACCCGAGGGTCACTCCCGGATCACCTTCGTGTGGAAGATGTTCCCGCCATTGCGTAGCGTGAGGGTGTAAACACCGGCCCGCAGTCCACTGATGTCCACGGTTCCTGTTGATCGTTCGCTGACCTTATCGCGCAGAACGGACCGGCCAACGTTGTCCGTTATCTCCACCGTGCGCACCGGAAATGCGGATCGGTAGTGTACCATGCCTTCGGTCGGGTTCGGGTATACGGTGATGGATCCATCATCCATCCGGCCCGTCACGGCCATGTGTGGATCGACCACGATGTATTGCGCCATCATCATGTTGTCCTCGTGCATCAGGTTGTGGCAGTGGTACATGTAGGGCCACTCCTCGCCGGAGAGTTCATCGAAGCGCATGATCACACGCACGGCCTCATCCACATCCACGAGCACCACATCCTTGGCGCCCCGCTCCCATGCCGGTGGCGCGATGCCATCGCGATCGAGAATGAAGAACGAGCCGCCGTGGATGTGCATGGGATGAGCCATGTTGGAATTGTTCTGGAAGGTCCACACTTCCATGCTGCCCAACTGGATCGTGTCGTTGATCACATTGATGTCGTACATCGCACCGTTGATCATGAACATGCCCATGCCCACCATACCGTTGCCGGTGAGGGTCTTGGTCCGACTACCGGTGGCGAAGGCTTCGTCATAAGGCTGCGCCGTGCCTAGCGTCGCTGGTATGGTGGTGACCGGATCAGCGGTCGGTGCCGTGATGCGGATGCGCAGAACAGGGAAATCGATCCCGCTCAACGGGCTGCTCTCCCACAGGACGTACGAACTACCCGGCACGGTAGGTGGGAGTTCACTGCCATAGCTCATCAGTAACAAACTGTCGCCTTCCATGCCGGTGAGGTCCAGAAGGATCTCGGCGCGTTCGCCATTGCTCAAGGGGATCCGGTCCATGGTCACTGGTGCGTTCAGCAGGCCACCGTCGCTGGCGATCACGCTGAAGGGTTGGTCGTTCTCGAAGCCGAGCGGGTAAACGCGCGCGTTCGATCCGTTCAACAAGCGCAGGCGCACCACTTGGGCCGGGCATTCCAGGTACGGTCGTGGCGTCCCGTTCACCAGCACCGAGTCACCGAAAGGCCCGATCACGAAATCGCCGTTCGCATCGAACTTCCGGTCCTGCACCACCACCGGGAAATCATCCATCCCGTATGTGCGCGGCAGGTCCAATGCAGCCTCCTCATCGTCCTGCACGATGATGAAACCCGCGATGCCCATGCTCGCCTGGAAAGCCGTGAGCATGTGCGGATGCGGATGGTACCAGTACGTGCCGGCGGGATTCTTCACCTGGTACTTCACATCCCATACGTCACCGGGATCGATCACCCGCTGTGGGCCACCATCGAATTCGCCGGGTACACGGAGTCCGTGCCAGTGCATGGTGGTGATCTGCGACAGGTCGTTGTGGACACGGATCCGTGCAGTATCCCCGGTATGCATGATCAGTGTGGGGCCGAGGTACTCCGCGCTCGCGCCGTACGTGTTCGTGTTGATCCCCGGATAGAATTGGTGGACATGCTCATCCACCACCAAGTGGAAGGTATCGAGGTCCAGGGCAGGGGGAATGGCCAAGGGGTTATTGAACTGTGCCGATGCGGACAGGGCAAACATGGCGCAGGCGGGAACGGATAGCTTGATCATGGTCTTGGGGATGAAGCACAAGTGTACCCCAACGCTTCGCGCACAAGATGACGGTGGTCAGGACCCGGATCGCACACCCTCGCCACCTTTGGCCGCAGTACGAACACACCGACCGATGACGCACGAAGTGGAGACCGTTTGGATGGGAAAGATGCAGTTCAATGCGCTGGTCAACGGGCATACCGTGGTCATGGATGCACCGGAGCGCGTGGGTGGCGAGGACCAAGGGCCGATCCCAAAACCCTTCATGCTCGTGGCGCTCACAGGCTGCACGGGCATGGATGTGGTGGCGCTGATGCGCAAAGCCGGCAAACCATTGGACCGTTGCGATGTGCGCGCGATCGCGGAACTCACCAAAACCCATCCCATCGCCTACACCAGCATCCATGTGGTATATGATATCCAAGGAAAGGAGGAATACCGCGATGAAACGCTGGCCACGGTGCAGCGCTCACAGAATGAATTGTGCGGCGTGAGCTTCATGCTGAAGAAAGCGATGCCGGTGACCTGGGAGGTGTACTTCAACGGAGCGATGATCTTCACGAACAGCGCCAGCGCAGTGGGATCGACCACACCCGGCTGACGCACGATCCCTGGAATGCGCACGGTCTGGATCATCCTCTTCGTTGCCTTCGCGGGTTACACGGCACTCGTGTACACGAACGGGGATGCGGGCCGCATGGAACCCGCCACGGCACAAGTGCGGGCGGGCATGGATACTTGGCAACAACAGAACTGCGCGAGCTGCCACCAACTGTACGGCCTCGGCGGGTACATGGGTCCGGATCTGACGAACGAGTACCAACGAGCGGGCGAGGAGCGCATGCGGGCCTTCATGCGTTACGGCTCCGGGCGTATGCCCGCACTGGAATTGAACGACGCGGAGATCGATGATCTGATCGCCTTCCTGGCATGGGTGGACCGCACCGGTAGCAGCCAGGTCTCCCCGGAGAACGTGCATTGGTCGGGCACCTATTTCATCAAACCCACCACCCCATGACCACCGCTACCAAGTGGCACATCGGCTTTGCCTTGTTGCTACTGGCCACGGCGTTGGTGGTCGGCTCCTTAGCGGCCTTCGCCTTCCTGCTTCCGGATGGGATCGCGCTGATCCCGTTCAGGCAGTTACGCCCCATACACGTCTCCGCCGCCTTGTTCTGGATCATCAGTGGCGCAACGGCCGGCCTGGTCCATTTCAAGCGTGTGGAATTCGGGGAGACCCGTGGTTCCATGCTCTACACCGGCTTCCTCGTGCTCTGGATCGGGACCATTCTCGCGGTCTTCGGCTTCTACGCCGTGAACCAGTACGGTGGTCGTGAATACTGGGAGTTCCCACCGCTCTTGGCCGTACCCTTATTGTTCGCGTGGTTGCTCCTCATGGCGGACTATTTCCGTGCATGGTTGAAGCGCACCCCCGATCCGCCTTTGTATGTGTGGATGTGGAGCACGGGCCTGCTCTTCTTCCTGATCACCTTCATCGAGCAGAACCTCTACCAGATCCCCTGGTTCAGGGACAACTACCTGCGCGAGATCACCGTGCAGTGGAAATCGAACGGGTCCATGGTGGGCGCGTGGAACCAGATGATCTACGGCACTGCGCTCTACCTGATGGTGAAGTTGAGCGGCGATGAAGGGATCGCACGTGGGAGGAAGGTCTTCATCTTCTGGTTCCTCGGCCTCAGCAACCTGATGTTCAACTGGGGCCACCACATCTACAATGTGCCCACGGCGGGTTGGATCCGGCACGTCGCCTACGGCATCAGCATGGCGGAATGGATCTTCCTCATCAACATCATCCAGGGCTTCCGCGCGAAGATGACCGAGCAGCGCATCCACCGGAACATCATCACCTACCGCTTCCTGCTGGCCTCGGAGTTCTGGGTCTTCCTCAACCTCATCCTCGCGCTGTTGATGTCCATCCCGGCGATCAACCGGTACACGCACGGCACGCACATCACCGTGGCGCACGCCATGGGTACCACCATCGGCATCAACACGATGATCCTCCTCGCTTCCATCGGAACGATGCTGGGGATGGATGCACTCCCGGACAAGGAACGCCGGTGGATCAAGATCGGCAGGCGGATCACCACGGTGAGCCTACTGGTCTTCTGGTTCGCATTGATCGCGGCGGGCCTGCTCAAAGGCTATCGGTCCGTCGCGCTCGGCATGACCGATTTCCAAGCGATGATGCAACCGGTCAATAACGTGCTGTATGTATTCGCATACGCAGGACTCGGCGTATTGCTCGGGCTAGGGATCGTGGTGTGGGCGTACTTCAACAGGTTGCTGCAACCATCCTCCTGAAAGGAGCGGGGTCCCTTTGCGATCCGTGGGCCTCGGCCATCCGGATCAAGCGGGTTGACATCGTTTCGGTTTCGCACTAGTCGTCGTCGTCGTCGTCCGACTCATCGTGCCCGGCCTCACCGTGCCCCGCCTCGCCCATGGTCGCATTCAACCAAGCGATAAGCTGGTCCTTTTGCGCACCACTCAACTGCGCATGACCATGCATCCGTGCGTAGTTGGCAGGAGGCATTTCACCCTCGGCCACCTCTTCACCGCTTTTGGCGGCATGCTCACTGCCCGCGAACAGATCCCATCGGGAGTAGTTCAGTTCCTCCCGGCCTTCATCGATGTGGCGTTGAATGATGAAGTTGATCGGGGTCACATAGGCCCAGAACGGATAGTCCGTCCGGTCGCTGTGGCAATCGTAACAGGCCCCCACCACCAGCGTTTGGATATCCGGGGGTGCGTTGGTCATCGCCAGCATGTCCTTCGCGGGGTCGATCGCAGGTGCGCTACGATCGGGTTGGAAGAATTGTGCTACCAGCGTTATCGCCAGAAGAGCAAGGAGTATTCGCTTGATCATTCGTGTCGGGGATGTGATGGTTCGAGGTCGTGACCGGATCTGAACATGGCCGATGAGCCGAATAATTCATCAGTCACCCTCCTCGGCCCGTATGCGTGTCAGCCGAAGATAGGCGCTCCGGTTGAAGGAGGCGAAGAGCACCACCCACACCCCTACCGCCAACAAGGTGCTTGCGCCGAAGAGCATCAGGTAATAACCGGGTATCTTCCTCAGGCCCGCCCAGAACAAGGTGCCTTGCAGGAACAAGAGCGTCTCGCTGGTGGCGAAGCCGAGAACGAAGGAGATGAGTCCGAAGCGCATGGCAAGCCTGCGATGATCGAACCACCCGCGCATGAGCGCGAACGCGAAGAGCAAGGAGGTGATGGCACCGAGCGTGTTCAAGTGGATGAACCCGATGACGTAGTTGCGCAGGGTGAGCGACATGGTCGCCATGGCCGGGATGGCCACCAGGGATTGTGCGGCGATCTTCATAGCCATGGACACCAGCATGATCCCGATGAGGAAGCGCATCCACTTGGTGGACTTCACGTAGGCCTGTGGGCGCGCGCCCCGCATGGCCATCATGGTTCGCCATGCGGCAATGAACTGGAGCAGGATACCGAAGGAATTCACCGCGATGATGCCTGTATGCCGTTCGCTCCATGCCACGGCAAGTGCGAAGGTGAGCAGGGTGCCCGCCGCCCATAACACGGTGGTGGTGGTGTCCAGGCGCACATCCACACCATGCTGCTCCGCCCAACGACTCCCGATGGCCATGGCGGCGAACCAGAACCAGCCATTGAACTGGAAATGGAGGAACCACTGGATGCTCCAGTAATACCATTCCGTGCCCGCAAGGCCGGAGGTCATGATCGGCCCCATGGCCCAGATACCAATGGTGCTCACGAACTGGAAAACGAAGGCGAGACGCACCAGCAGCCGACTGCCCGTTGCTGGCCAATGCCGGGTGTGATGCCACAGCAGTGCGATGAGCACATAGCCGATGACCATCTGGCCCGCTGAACTCGCGATCGAAATGGATCCGTATCCTTGCAGCGGAAAACTCACGAGCATCGCGAGTACGAGGACTTGCGATGCGAGCATCCACCACGAAAATCCACGCGGCGCTGGGCGATCATCCTGTCCGATGATAGCAATGAGCAAGGCGGGCATGACCCAACCAAGCATGGCCACATGCGAATGCGCATGCAACCACGGTTTGAACAGGAGCCATGGCATATCCACTACATAGATCAACCGCAACGTCGCCCCGATCGTGGCCGCTATGGCGAGGAAAAGAAGTGCTACTTGGAACCACCTGCGGATCATATCTTGATCGGATAGTACACGTTGGTGAAAAATGGCGCGAAAGCTAACATTGCTCGATCGATCCGATGATGAAGGTCATAGCCCCACCCGGATCACACCATCAAATTTGTCACACCAATAACAAACCTTACCCATGAAGACTTCACGCTGGCCGATCACCACAACCCTTTTCGTTGCATTGACCACGCTGGCCGCATGCGGAGGGGGTGCTCCTGCGAACCCATCCGCTACGCAGGAAGGTACGCCGGACGCATCTTCCGGAAATGCGACAGCGAAACCCGGCTTGATCACAGCGGCGGACCTGACCTTGGGTGACATCAACAAGGACATGGCGGCCAAGGGTGAAACGACCTACGACGTGAAATGCCAAGCCTGCCATAGCCGGGGTGGGAATCGGGTGGTCGGTCCGGGTTGGAAGGGACTTACCACGCGCCGCGAACCCGCTTGGATCATGAACATGATCATGAACGTTGATGTGATGCTCGCCGATGATCCCGAAGCACAGAAACTGCTGGAGGAATGCCTTGTGCGGATGCCGAACCAGAACCTCACCAAGGACGAGGCCCGCGAGTTGCTCGAATTCATGCGCACCCTTTGAACCGATCCACGAACCAACCCAAACCATGAAACGCCCACTGTTGTCCACAGCGCTGGTGCTCGGAGGAGCCATCGGCCTGTTCCTCTTCTTCAATACGCTACAGGGATGCAGGCCCAATACCTCGCAAGCAAGCGCTGTGAAAGGTGATGCAGCAGCGAAGACCTATGTGAAGCCCGGCTCCTACGATGAGTTCTACAACTTCGTGAGCGGCGGTTTCAGCGGGCAGCTGAGTGTGTATGGCATCCCAAGCGGCCGCATGCTGCGTAACATCCCCGTGTTCAGCGAGGATCCGCAAAGCGGCTATGGATTCAGCGAGGAGACCAAGCCGATGCTGATGACCACGCACGGTTTCATCCCTTGGGATGACAGCCACCACCCGGAACTGTCGCAGACCGATGGCGTCCCCGACGGCAAGTGGTGCTTCATCAACGGGAACAACACCCCTCGTATCGCCTTGATCGATCTCGGAACCTTCCGCACCAAGAGCATCATCGAGATCCCCAACTGCGCGGGCAACCACAGTTCCCCCTTCACCACGGGCAACAGCGAATACGTGGTGAGCGGAACGCGCTTCAGCATCCCCATGGGTACGGACGCGCAGCGCGACGTGCCGATCGAGAGCTACCGCGAGAACTTCAAGGGCACGGTGAGCTTCATCCACCCGGATCCGGAGAGCGGCAAGATGTCCATCGCCTTCCAGATCATCACACCGGGAATGAACTTCGATCTGAGCCACGCCGGCAAAGGACCGAGCGAAGGTTGGTTCTTCTTCAGCTGCTACAACAGCGAACAAGCGTTCAGCTTGTTGGAGGTGAACGCGAGCCAACACGACAAGGACTACGTGATGGCGCTGAACTGGAAGAAGGCCGAACAGTACGCGAAAGAGGGCAAGGGCAAGAAGGTACCCGCGAAGTACTACAGCAACTGGTACAACGAGGAGACGCACACGGCCGAGAGCACCGTACTGGAGGAAGTGCTGCAACTGGATCCGCGCGAGTTGAAGGACCTCATCTACTTCATGCCCTGCCCGAAATCGCCGCACGGTTGTGATGTGGATCCCACGGGCCGCTACATCGTGGGCAGTGGTAAGCTCGCCGCGCTGATCCCGGTCTTCGATTTCGAGAAGATCCAGAAGGCCATCGCCGCCAATGATCTGGAAGGCGACTTCATGGGCGTGCCCGTATTGAAGTACGAAAGCGTGCTGCACGGCGAGGTGAAGAAGCCCGGCCTCGGCCCCTTGCACACCGAGTTCGATGGGAAGGGCAACGCTTACACCTCCATGTTCGTGAGCAGCGAGATCGTGAAGTGGAACATTGAGCGGCTGGAAGTGCTGGACCGCGTACCGACCTACTACAGCATCGGCCACCTGAGCATACCAGGCGGTGACAGCAAGGCACCTTGGGGCAAGTATGTGGTCGCATACAACAAGATCACCAAGGACCGCTTCCTGCCCACAGGTCCCGAACTCGCACAGAGTGCCCAGCTCTACAGCATCGATGGTGACAAGATGGAATTGCTGCTGGACTTCCCCACGATCGGTGAACCGCACTATGCGCAGTCCATCCCTGCGGACCTTGTTCGTCCGCGCGAGGTGAAGTTCTTCGACATCAACAAGAACATGCACCCGTACGTGTCCAGGGGTGAAAAGGAGACCGGTATCGAGCGGAAAGGAAATGAGGTCCACATCAAGATGACCACGATCCGTTCGCACCTCACCCCCGACAACATCGAAGGCATCCGCATCGGCGATGTGGTGTACTTCCACGTCACGAACCTGGAGCAGGATTGGGATGTGCCGCACGGATTCGCCATCAAGGGCGCACGCAACGCCGAGTTGCTGATCATGCCCGGTGAAACAGCCACCTTCAAGTGGGTGCCGGACCAAGTGGGCATCGTCCCCTTCTATTGCACGGACTTCTGCAGTGCGCTCCACCAGGAGATGCAAGGCTACGTCCGCGTATCACCAGCAGGAAGCAATGTGAAGCTGACGGCTGAGACCCGATCGTTCGACGCCGGATCGTGATCCAACGGAACAAATAACCAAAAAGGGAAGCACCGGTGTGATCATGCGCACCGGTGCTTTTCGCTCTAATAGGTACCCGCCATGATCTTACACAAGCCACGACCGATCTCCCGGATCATCATCGCCATTGCCGCGCTGTCCCTCGGCTTGCTGCTGGTGACACCCATTTGGCGCATCGACCTCGCCGCACCGCAATACCCCGAAGGCCTCGCGCTACAGATCTTCCATGACCGCTTCACCGGCGATGTGGAGAAGATCAACGGCCTGAACCACTACATCGGCATGGCGACGATCGAGGACGAGATGTTCCCGGAATTCGAGATCATGCGGTACGCCTTCTACCTCCTGATCGGTTGGGGGCTCATCGCCGCGGCGATCGGTCGGCGCGGCGCCATCTTCAGCTGGACCATGGCGCTCTTCGCGTACGTGATCTGGGCCATGTGGGACATGTACGCATGGGGCTACCGGTACGGGCACGACCTGGACCCGCACGCGGCGATCAAGGTGGAGGGCATGGTCTATCAGCCGCCGCTCTTCGGGCACAAGAAACTGTTGAATTTCGATGCGTGGTCCTTGCCCGACACCGGCGGATGGATCCTCTTTGCGGTGGTCTCCGTCGCCTGCATCATCTGGTTCTTCGAGTGGCGCTGGCCGAAGAAGGAACCGGCCGAGGGCACGCCGCACCGGCCGCTTCCCAATGAACTCGCCGCCACCATGGCCGGTATCGCCTTGCTGTTCACTGTTTCATCCTGCGGCACCAACGGGCCACCCGTCATCGATCTCGGAAAGGCGGAGTGCGCCTTCTGTCGCATGAACGTGATGGACCCGCAGTTCGCCTCGGCGATCGTGACCAAGCAAGGACGCACCTACACGTTCGATTCACCCGAGTGCATGGTGCAGCACGTGGCCGATGGTGCCATCGCGGAAGAGCAGGTGGCCGGTTGGTGGGTGAGCGATCACGCCCATCCGGGAACGCTCATCGATGCCACCTCCGCATTCTACCTCCACGCCCCCACCCTGCGCAGCCCGATGAACGGCAACGTGGCCGCCTTCTCTTCGGAAGCGGACCGCAGCACCACCGCCGGCACACATCCCGGAGACGTGCTCGACTGGCCCGCTGTACGCACCCTGCTCACCGATACCTGATCCATGCGCCGCACGTTCGCTTCCACCCTCTTGGCGATGTGCTGCTTGCTGGTGGGTGCGCGTGTATGCACCGTACGGCCCGGCGGCACTTCCATCACCGAGGCCCTCGCCATCACGATGGAATGCGATACCATTCGCGTGCTCAAAGGCACCTATCGGGAAGGCGCGCTCACCGTCCAACGTCCGGTGGTGCTGCTGGGTGAAGGCTGGCCGGTGATCGATGGCGGTGGCACCGGGGAGGTCATCGTGGTGAATGCATCGCACGTGACGATCTCCGGCTTCGTGATCCGCGGCACGCGGGTGAGCGACATGAACGACAACGCCGCGATCAAGTGCATCGGCGTCACGGACATCGCGATCACCGGCAACCGCATCCTGCATTGCTTCTTCGGGATCCACCTCAGCAACGTGGCGCGCGCCACCATCGCGGACAACGAAGTGATAGGCGATGAGGCCGTGTCCGAGACGCGCCGCGCGAACGGCATCCACCTCTGGAAGTGCAACCATGTGTACATCCTACGCAACACCGCGATCCACCACCGCGATGGCATCTACCTGGAGTTCGTCACCGATTCGCATGTGGACCACAACACGAGCGCATACAACTCCCGCTACGGCCTGCACTTCATGTTCAGCCATCGCGATAGCTACACGCACAACCTCTTCCATGACAACGGCGCCGGGGTGGCGGTGATGTTCACGCGCGACGTGACCATGACCGACAACCGGTTCGAACGCAACCGCGGCGCCAGCGCCTACGGATTGCTCCTGAAGGAGATCAACGACGCGCACATCGAACGGAACCTCTTCACCGACAACACCGTGGGCCTGCTGGTGGACGGGTGCAACCGCGCGGATATCCGAGACAACCGCTTCGAGGCCAACGGCTGGGCCGTACGCGTATTCGCCAACAGCACTGCTGCCCATTACGAGGGCAACGTTTTCACCGGGAACACCTTCGACATGACCACCAACGGGGACCTGGTGTTGAGCACCTTGCAACACAACTATTGGGACCGCTACCGCGGCTACGACCTGGACCGCGATGGCGTGGGCGACGTGCCCTTCCGTCCGTTGAGCGTCTTCGCCCTGGTGACCGAGCGCATGCCCTACGCCATGGTGCTCTCGCGCAGTTTGATGGTGAACCTGCTGGACCAGAGCGAACGCCTGATCCCCACCTTGACGCCGGCCACCTTGGAGGATCGCGCACCGTTGATGCGACCACCGACCCCGGGAACCCCTACCACCATGAACACCAAGGGCCGCACGGCACCATGAACAGGATCGCATTCCAGAACCTTGGCAAGCGCTATGGCAAGCAATGGGCCTTGCGTGGCGTGAGCGCGGCCTTTGCTGAAGGTGAAGTGGTGATGGTGATCGGACCCAACGGATCGGGCAAGACCACGCTGATCAAATGTTTGCTCGGCCTGGTCCGATCCACCGAAGGTTCCATCGCGGTGAACGGGACCGTGATCGGCACGGACCCCTCCTATCGCGCGGCCATCGGCTACATGCCGCAACTCGCGGAGTTCCCCAAGGAACTCACCGTGGAACAACTCCTGCGCATGATGAACGACATCCGTGGTGCGCGCAGCGGATCCACCGACGACCGGCTGATCGCATCGTTGGGTGTGGACGCCCTATTGGACAAACGCATCAGCAACCTGAGCGGTGGCATGCGACAAAAAGTGAGCGCGGTACTTGCCTTCCGCTACCGACCGAACATCCTTGTGCTGGACGAACCCACTGCGGGCCTCGACCCCATCAGCGCAGGGACCTTGTTGGAAGCCGTATTGCACGCACGGCGCAACGGTGCCACGGTACTCATCACCTCCCACATCATGGAGGAAGTGCAGCGCCTCGGCGATCGCGTGGCCTATTTGCAGGATGGCCTTCTGCGTTTCGCGCTTCCGCCCGAGACCATCACCGAGGTGACCGGGGAAAGCGTGCTCTCCATCGCCCTGCCCAAGTACCTCGCCCAACTCAGCCCCGTGCATGTGGAAGGTCTATAAGTACACCCTGCTGGATCTGGCGCGCAATCGTTTCGCGCTCGGCTACGCCTTCCTGCTCCTGTTGGTCTCCCTCGGCCTCTTCCTATTGGAGGGCGATGACACCAAGGCGCTCATCAGCCTCACGCAAGTGGTGCTCGCGCTCACACCGCTGCTCGCGTTGGTCTTCACCATCATCTACTTCTACAACCAGTACGAATTCACCGTGCTGCTCGCCGTGCAACCCTTACGTCGGCAGGCGATCCTGCGCGCACAGTTCCTCGCCATCACCACCGCGCTGGTGGTGTCCTTCCTCTTCGGGGTGGGCCTACCGGTGATCGCATGGACCTCCAATGCCATTGGCTGGACCCTGCTCCTCACCGGTACCGCATTGACCGCGGTCTTCTGTGCACTGGGCATATCCATCGCGGTGCGGCAACGCGACCGCGCGAAAGCCGTGGGCGTGGGTCTGGTGACCTGGGTGCTGATGGTCCTCGTGTACGACTCCCTTTTGCTGTGGCTGCTCTTCACCTTCAGTGAATACCCCATCGAACCCGTGATCGTTCCGTTGGCCGCATTGAATCCCATCGACCTCTCGCGCATCCTCATCATGCTGAAGATCGATCTCGCCGCGTTGCTCGGTTACACCGGCGCGGTGTACCAACATTTCTTCGGCAGCTTCGGCGGCATGGTGGTGTCCTTCCTCGCGCTGCTGCTGTGGACCGTGTTGCCCGCGTGGGGCGCGGTGCGCGCCTTCGTGCGCAAGGATCTATGAACGGAGCGGATGGCAGAGCGGAGCGTAGGAACCGCGCATCCTCTCGGCCGGTGTGAGGAAACGTGCCGCCTGATGGAACACATCGGGGAGTCTGACGGATATCATCCCCTAGGGTCACGAAGCGTGTAACCTTGTCAGCGTAACGTACAACCATCATGAACACCAAACCCTCGTTCCACGGGCCCATGGCCCTGATCGCTTCCTTCGCACTGATCGCCTGCGGCGGCGGTGCTCCTGCTGAAGAAACAGCCGCAACCCCCGCGAACGCTCCCGGTGGTGGGCAATCCACCGTGCAGGACGACCAATCCCAGAAGAACGTGGTGGGCGTGGCCGTGGCATCACCGGACCACACCACACTGGTGGCTGCCGTGAAGGCCGCCGACCTGGTGGACGCACTGAGCAACGCCGGTCCCTTCACCGTGTACGCACCGACGAACGCGGCCTTTGCTGCCCTGCCAGCTGGCACCGTGGAAGGCTTGTTGAAGCCGGAGAAGAAGGAAGCCCTCCAGGACATCCTGCAATACCATGTGGCCCTGGGCGTGCTGAAGCCGGAGCAATTGCGTGATGGCCAACGGATGGGCATGGTGAACGGCGGCAACGTGACCTTCCATGTGAAGGATGGCAAACTGATGATCAACGATGCCAATGTGGTGGCCACCGTGCCGTGCAGCAATGGCTTGGTGTGCGTGATCGACAAGGTGCTGCTGCCCGGTCAGTAACGTTCTACCGCCACCGGCTCTCGAAAAAGACGGACGTGTTGGTGAAAGTCGGCAAGGGCGCTCGCAAGGGCGCTCTTGTCCATTAAGGGTGGAGCAGCCGACCTGAATGACAAGACCCCGGATCCACCACCGCGCGAATGCATTGAACCGCAGAGGGGCACCTCGCAGAGCCTCGGTACAGGCTCCGGGCGCGGAGGAATGCGATGGAACGCGGATGACGCGGAAAGAGTGGATGGGCGCGGATGAATGCATTGAACCGCAGAGGTGCAGAGAGCGCAGAGGGGTCCCTCCTTCGTCGGGATGAATTCCGAACGCGGAGCGGAATTTGGCCGCGAAGGCGCAAAGGCGCGAAGAAGAAAAGAGCAGGTGGCTGGGGGAAATGCCGCGAGGACGCGCAGGCGCGTGCAATGCATTGAACCGCAGAGGGGCACCTCGCAGAGCCTCGGTACAGGCTCCGGGCGCGGAGGAATGCGATGGAACGCGGATGACGCGGAAAGAGCGGATGGGCGCGGATGAATGCATTAACCGCAGAGGGACAGAGAGCGCAGAGGGGTCCCTCCTTCGTCGGGATGAATTCCGAACGCGGAGCGGAATTTGGCCGCGAAGGCGCAAAGGCGCGAAGAAGAAAAGAGCAGGGGGCTGGGGGAAATGCCGCGAGGACGGAACGCGATGGAACGCGGATGAATGCATGAACCGCAGAGGGGCACCTCGCAGAGCCTCGGTACAGGCTCCGGGCGCGGAGGAATGCGATGGAACGCGGATGACGCGGAAAGAGCGGATGGGCGCGGATGAATGCATTAACAGCAGAGGGACAGAGAGCGCAGAGGGGTCCCTCCTTCGTCGGGATGAATTCCGAACGCGGAGCGGAATTTGGCCGCGAAGGCGCAAAGGCGCGAAGAAGAAAAGAGCAGGGGGCTGGGGGAAATGCCGCGAGGACGGAACGCGATGGAACGCGGATGAATGCATGAACCGCAGAGGGGCACCTCGCAGAGCCTCGGTACAGGCTCCGGGCGCGGAGGAATGCGATGGAACGCGGATGACGCGGAAAGAGCGGATGGGCGCGGATGAATGCATTGAACCGCAGAGGGACAGAGAGCGCAGAGGGGTCCCTCCTTCGTCGGGATGAATTCCGAACGCGGAGCGGAATTTGGCCGCGAAGGCGCAAAGGCGCGAAGAAGAAAAGAGCAGGGGGCTGGGGGAAATGCCGCGAGGACGGAACGCGATGGAACGCGGATGAATGCATGAACCGCAGAGGGGCAGAGGGCGCTGAGAATGCAATTGCCGATCCTGCTCGCTCAGCGCTCTCTGCCCCTCTGCGGTTACCTCTTTCTGTGGTTCTCTATTTCTGTGGTTACCTCTTTCTGTGGTTCTTCTTCGGTAGTTTCCTCACCCTTCGTTCGCGTGTGGCCACGAACGACAAGACCCCGGATCCGCCGTTCGGCGGACCCGGGGTCTTTGTCCTCAGTAGTCCTCAGGCCGCCGTGGCACTGGCCGCATCACTCGGGATGCTGTTGCCGATGGTGCCGATGGCCACCACCCGGTAGCTGTACGTCTTGAAGCGTTCCAGGCCGTTGTCCACGAAGCGGTTCTTGCCCGTTTCGGCAACCAGCACCCAACCGGTCTCCAAGCTGGGGTCGCCCTCGGTGCGGAACAGCTTGTAGAAGCGGTGACCCTTGCTCGCCTTCCAGCGGGCGATGATCTGCCCATGCACCTTGGTGGAAGCCGCACGCACATCACCGGGGACCGACGGGATACCGACCGGCGTGGGCGACTTCTGCACATCCAGGCCGGCACTGATGATGACCTCCTTCTTGCCGCCACTTGCCAACTGCACATAACCGCCCATGTTGTGGAACATCTCCTTCATTTCCGAAAAGGCCAGGTCCCGTGCATCCTTCTCCACCTTACCCCTGTTGAACGCGTACGCTTGGTTGGCCGTGTCCAATTTGTCCAGTGCCGTATCGAAGTCCTCGAGGGACGGATTCGGTAACGGGTTCGGAGCCAAGAAGGCCGGGTTACCGATCATCATGGCTACAATGTTCCGCCCTTTTTCCACCAAGGTCGTTGAGGTGATACGATCGATACCAAGCTTTACTATATACCATACCTTTTTCATTTGCTCCCCTGTTTTGTGGGTTGAGGCCTTGTATGCGTATTGCCTTGGAAATGTGACGGTGCTCGCTCCCGGCGCACCGGCAGGAAGGCATCCCGGTAGGCCGGGATGTGGGGCCACCAAACCCGCGCTGGGCAAGGGTTTCAAGGGGTTGAGAAAAACAGTGGCCCGCCGGGACGCCTCCGCCCCGCACCAAGTCATACCAACCTACCAGGGGGTGTCCGAGGTGCCGAAAAGGGGCGCCACTTGCACCAGAGGGGGAGGCCCTTGCGTCAGAGGTGGTGCCCCTTGCGCCAGAGGTGGTGCCCCTTGCACCGGAGGTGGTGCCCCTTGCGCCAGAGGTGGTGCCCCTTGCACCGGAGGTGGTGCCACTTGGGCCAGAGGTGGTGCCACTTGCGCCGGAGGTGGTGCCACTTGAGCCCGAGGTGGTGCCACTTGCGCCGGAGGTGGTGCCACTTGCGCCGGAGGTGGTGCCACTTGAGCCCGGAGGTGGTGCCACTTGCACCGGAGGTGGTGCCACTTGCAACAGAGGTGGTGCCACTTGCACCGGAGGTGGTGCCACTTGCGACAGAGGTGGTGCCACTTGCGCTCGGGGTGGTGCCACGCGCAACAACGGAGGTGCCACTTGCAACAGCGTAGGTCCCCCTCGCGGAAGCGTGGGCACCACTTGAAAGACCAGAGGGACCACTTCTGGGGTCATGGGGACCACTGGAAAGAATGGTGGTGCCACTAGTGGGCACGTGGGGGCCACGTGATCCATGGGTGCTGCCCCGAACAGGCGTTCTCGTACATTCAAGAAGGCGTTTGCTCCAACGTTGGCTCACTGACCCATTGAACCCCTTCCTCCCACCCGAGGACAAAGAGGGGTTGAGGCCGTGGTGGCAATTGGTGGTGGTGGGCGTGGTGGCGGTGGGGATCGCGGTGATCGTCAAGATGGCCTCTTACCCATAGGGGCATGGGTTCTTGGGCCTAGTGCCAGAGGAGGGCTGGGTGGCAAGCGTTTGCGCAGCGTGCGCACCGCACAGACCCCCGTATTTTCACGGGTCCGGAAAGTTGCAGGGGTGCAAAACGTTCGCTCACTTAGCATACCGATAGAGGGTATTCCACCATGACCGCCAAAGAACACCACCGGGCAAACCCAATTACACGGTGGGCTTCACACCGACAAGCGTTTCCCGTGCAAAGCATTGCTGCTATACCCGAAAAGATAAATCCAGAAGGAGTGTAACCGGGTCAATGAACGATCGGGGAGAGCGAAACGACCCACCAATGAAAAGGCCCCCACCGAAGCAGGGGCCAAGTTTTCACTTCGGCTTATAGCCTTACTGTGATCTGATGGTACGAAGTAAAGGAGTTTCTACATTACAAACGCAAGGCTGACGAAAATAATGGCACCATGAAGAAGACACTTGGTTTGGATCTCGGCACCAATAGCATCGGGTGGGCGATCATTGAACAAGAGGATGGTGTGAAGAAGCTCTCTGCAGCGGGGTCGGTGATCTTCCCCGAAGGCGTGGCGCGGGTGAAAGGAAGTGAGACACCGGCTACGGCGCAACGCACACGAAGTCGTGCTACCCGCAGGCTTTACATGCGCCGACGCATGCGCAAGCAACGTTTGCTGTTGCACCTGATCAAGAACGGCATGTGCCCCCTGAGCGAAGAGGGCCTTAAGAACTGGAAAGCAAAGGACCGCTATCCGCTGGAGGAAGGCTTCATCACTTGGTTCAAGTTGAACCCTTACGAGCTACGCGCGAAAGGACTCGAAGAGAAACTCTCGGCAATGGAGTTGGGCCGCATTCTCTACCATTTGTCATAGTGCCGTGGTTTTCAGAGCAACCGCAAAGGCGGCAATGGTGAACAAAAATCGTTCCATAAAGGTCTTGTTGACAAGGGAATAGCGGGGTACAACGAAACGCTCAAGCTCATCAATGACCATGGTACACTGGGCAAGGCCGGTCATGAACTTGGCAAGACACACACCCCCATTCGCAAGCGCTACTTCAAACGCAGCAATCTGGTGGATGAGTTCAACCAGCTATGGGATGTTCAGAAGAACCATCACCCTATTCTCACCGACGCGCTGAAGGCGGAACTGGGGGATGGCAAGACCGGCGACCTCTTCTTTCAACGACCGCTAAAGGGCAAGAAGAGCGACGTGGGCCGCTGCACGCTGGAACCCGGCAAGCGGCGTGCGCCTATCAGCAGTATTGAAGCGGAACTGTTCGGCGTGCTACAGACCGTGAACAACATCCGATTGGACGACCGTCCGTTGAATGCCGAGGAACGGAAACGGGTGCTCCCCCAGTTCTTTCGCCGCAGCAAACCCTCCTTTGATTTCGAGGATGTGCTGAAGGCCTTGAAGATGAAGGATGCCGAGGGCCGCTTCAACTACAAGAAGAAGGACAAGCTGCCCGGCGCACGCACCATTGCCCACCTCGCTGATCTGTGGAAGGTGGATGCCATGACGATCGTGGACGCCTTTGGTGCAATGGAAGCCGATAAGGCTAATGAACGCAAGCTTTGGGGGGATCGCTACAGCGTGATCTACAACGCCGTTGATTGGGCCGACCTGAGCGAACGCAAGGCAAAGGGCCAGGACACCAGCGGCAAGCGCGACTTGAAGGAATACGCGATCACGGAATGGAGCTTCGATGATGAGCAATTGAAACTACTGGAGAAGTTCGACCCCAAGCAAGGCTATCACAACCTGAGCACCCGTGCTCTCGGTCGCATCATCCCGCTGATGTACGGCATCGATGGGCAGCCCCCGATGGGTTACCACGATGCGGTGATGCTTGCGAACCTCCCGACAATCTTCAAGATCGTGCATAAGCTGGAGGGCAAGGATGGAAAGCCCGTTACCGAGATGGTCAAAGGGCCGAACGGTCACCTCATCCCTAAGGTGGACGACCGTTGGGCCGCCATGAGCGAAACGGATCGCGAAGCCATACGAAACGGCATTCGTGAGCGTATTGCCGACCACCGCGATTACAATGTGGAAATGCTCCTGTTCAATGGTCTCATCCGCCATTATCGAGATACGTTTGGCGAAGCAGGTGGGCGCAATGGCTTTTGGGACAGTGCTTGGGATGAGCAGCTGCGGAAAGGGGTCGATGAAACACTATCCCTGGAACAGAAGCGGAGCAAGAGCGCTGAGGAGACGAACGCCTTGCGTGAAAAAGTGAAAGCCACCTTTCTCCAGCATATTGAGAACCACCAGAAAGTGCAATTCGAACCGCTACTGCGGAGGGATGACCGCGTGAAACTCTGGTTGACGGACAACTTCGATCTGCAGCCGAAGGATGTGGACAAGCTCTACCATCATAGCGCCATCAATATCTATAAAGAACACGGGGACAAACTCGGCGACCCCAAGACACCGGGCCTGAAGAACCCCATGGTGTACCGCGCACTGCACAGCCTGCGCATGGTGGTGAACAAGATGATCGCCGCCAAGCTGATCGACCTCAAGACACAGGTGAACATCGAGATGGCGCGCGACCTGGACAGCACGAACAAGCGCAAGGCGTGGGAAAGGTACCAGGCGGTGATGCGCAAGAAGAACGAGAGCGCAGAGGCCGCAGTGAAGGAGTACTTCGCTACCGTTGGCAAGCACACGAACCCCAGTGATGAGGATATCGAGCGGATGTGGTTGCTGGAGGAAGCACGCGACATTTTCGGCAAGGTGATGTGCGTGTACACAGGCAAGGAGTTCGGCGTGGCAGACCTGTTCAACGGTGGTGTGGAGATCGAACACACTTGGCCGCGGAGCAAGACCGTGGACAACAGTATGGCCAATAAGATGCTGTGCGACACCACTTACAACCGCGCGATCAAGAAGGAACACATGCCCGCCACCTTGCCCAACTACGACAAGGAAGCCCTGGTGCAAGGCAGGATGTTACCGGGCATCAAGGAAACCGCAGAACCGATCTTGAAGCTCTATGAGAAGTACGACCGCACCGTTTACGCATGCAAGATGAGCAGCAAGAGCGCGGCTACGAAAGAAGCAAAGGACAAGGCCATACAGGACCGCTGGTATAACCAGTTCTTCCGCGACTACTGGCGCACCAAGTACGAGCACCTCACCGCCGAAGAGATCAAACCCGGCTTCATGAACCGGCAACTGGTGGCCACCGGGCAGATCACCAAACTGGCGCGGGCTTATATGAACAGCTACTTCAACCGAGTGGACTGCTTGAAGCCAGAAGCACTAAGTGCCTTCCGGAAGGAATGGATGGGCGAGAGCTTCGTGCATGCCAAGGACCGGAGCAAGCACACGCACCACGCGGTGGATGCGGCCGTTTGCGCAGCTGTGGACAAGACCGAGTTCAATGCACTCGCGCACCACTATGAAGAGCACGACGAGAAGGACGTGACCGCGAGCTTCGACCACCCATGGGAGAGCTTCGGCACCGACATGCGGAACCTACGCGATTCCGCGCTGGTGTACCATGTGCGCAAGCCGAGCATTGGGCGCACGAGCGTCTATGACGGAAAGTGAAACTGAAAGACGGTCGTGTGGTGGATGTGAAAGCACAAGGAGATAGCGTACGCGGCTCACTGCACAAGGACACCTATTACGGCAAGATCAAGCTGAAGAAGCCCGGTACCGAGGAATACGTAGAGCATGTGGTGCTGAGGAAGCCGATCGTGGGCATGAGCAAGGCGGACATGGCAAAGGTGGTGGATCCCAAGTTGCGCGAAGCGCTATTGGAAGCTGACCCTGCTGCGATCGAGAACGACCGGGGGTTGAAGTGGAAGGGGAAATACAAGGGTGAGGATGTGACCCGCATTGTGAAGCATGCTCGGGTCTTCGATAAGAGCGTGAAGAACCCAGTGCCTTTGAAAACACACCGCGACCAGGTTCCCAAATTCGAGCATAAACACCATCTCTGGGTGAAGAACGAAGAGAACCCCGCAATGGCTGTTTATGAAAATGCGAAGGGCAAGACCGCGCACTATGTATTCAGCCTGCTTGAACTGACAACAGCGCTGGACGGCACGCGCGGACGACAGAACTTGGCCAACGCCATACCTAAGATCCATCCAGAACGCGAAGGCTACACCCTACAGCATCGCAATGGGAAACCAGTCGTACTGTACGTGGGCCAACTCATGCGGCTCTACAAGGATGGCCCGGAAGAGATCGACCAGCACGATCAACGAGACCTCAACAATCGGACATACGTGCTTCGGAAGGTGGAGGTTGATGGACGGGTGAACCTGCTTAATGTGCTTGATGCACGACCAGATGAGCAGATCGAGGAAACCAACAAATGGGATATCGAGCAGCCGATGAAATGGCTTCGATTCAGCGTACATGGTTTGAGGGCGGAATTGGACGGCATCGACATCTCTATCGAGCCATTGGCTGGTGTGCTTCAAACGGCGCAGTAACAGCGAAGGCCCCGGTGGGGCCTTCGTGCTTCGCATCAGATCACAGCTGACGGGTCACATAACGCATCAAGACGGGTCGTTTCCGATCCAACCCATAACAACTGCCTTGGCGTAGGACACGAACAACTTCAGGGGCTTGAGCAAATTGCTTTTCCCCGGATCGCGAATTGGTTTCTCAAATGGACCTGTCCGTACTTCGGTAGCGTGTCGGTCATAGCTCAACCAACGCCCGGATGCCAGCTTCACAGAAGTGCTCTTCTCGGTGCGCACTGAACTCTGCCCCTTGGGGGTATTCCGCTTCTTTCGGGCTGACCGTTGAGTTGCCATTGCGAACGCGAACATAATATGGTCGCTGACAGGTCACAAGACCAGTACTTAGAAACTTATGAACCGAATTGGGCTTCGAGGGAAAAGCTCACGTAGGCACGGAGCAATACATCAACCTCTGCGTTCCATCCACTGTTCTAAAAGGACCAGGGGGTAAGCGACACATTGTTACGGCCATGCAACCCAATAGGTTCAGTATTAGATGGCCCGATCCTTGGCAAGTGCTTGTGCGTACAAGCCCACCATGGTCGGACGTATCCTCCATTTCAGTCAGCCCTACCACCTTTCGGTGAAGCTGAGCCAGTTGGTGATCACCAACAAGGACACAGGCGAGATCATCAGCCGCCCCATTGAGGACACGGCGGTGCTGATGATGGAGCACCCGCAGCTCACCTACACGCACGCGCTCATGCAAGAACTGCTGGAGCACAACGTGGCCGTGGTGTTCTGCGGTGCCGATTACCACCCGGTCGGCTTGGTGCTGCCCCTGAGCGGCAACGTGCTCCAGCACCAGCGCTTCCAAGATCAGATCAACGCAAGCGTGCCGCTGAAGAAGCAACTCTGGCAGCAGACCGTGAAAGCCAAGATCCTGAACCAAGCTGCCTTGCTGGACAAGCTGGAGAAACACGGCCAGCCGCTGAGGCAGATGGCCGCCGACGTGAAAAGCGGTGACAGCGAGAACCACGAAGCGCGCGCGGCCAAGGCCTATTGGAGCCAATTGTTCCTCCACGAGTTCCGCCGCGAGCGCGAAGGCGTATGGCCGAATTCCGCATTGAACTATGGCTATGCTGTGCTGCGCGCCGCAACAGCGCGAGCCATTGTCGCCGCTGGGTTGCTACCGACGCTGGGCATACACCATAGTAATAAGTACAATGCCTTCTGCTTGGCCGACGATCTGATGGAGCCTTACCGGCCCTATATCGACCTGGAAGTGGTGGACCTGATGCAGCAGGGCTACGACGAGTTGAACAAGGCGTGCAAAGCCCAGCTTATCGGCGCGGTGCTCGCTGACGTACGTCAGGAGGACAAGAAAGGGCCTATGATGGTGGCACTGCACCGTACCGCCACTGGACTCATGCGCTGCTATGCAGGAACCGATCGCAAACTCCCCTACCCTGAACTGAAGTGAGTACATGGCCAGCCACCGGGGTCGCAACACGCGCTATTGCCTGAACGGCTACCGCATCATGTGGCTCTTCGTCTTCTTCGACCTGCCCACCAGCACCAAGGAGTATCGGCGCCTGTACACCGCATTCCGCAAGAACATCATGGATGATGGATTCAACATGCTCCAATTCAGCGTGTACACCCGACACTGTGCCAGTCGCGAGAGCATGTTGGTCCATATCAAGCGGGTGCAGAAGTTGGTACCCAAAGAAGGTCAAGTAACCATTCTTCAGATCACGGACAAGCAGTACAGCGGGATGATCAACATCCTTGGGCGTGTCCGCGAGGCCCTTGCACCAGCCCCAAGTCAATTGGAACTGTTCTAGGACGAAGGAATTGGGAAGCCGCTCCGGGACCCAAGGGTCCCGGAGCGATTTTCTTCCCACCAACAGGCGTTGCAAGCTCCTGAGCGATAAGTGGTAGCTCCTATTGCTCCTCTCAAAGAACGCTTGTCGGTATCAGATCACAGCCGTTGGCCCAGATCCCCCGCCCCCCCCCCAACGCTTGCGGCATCGCAAGCGGTCGAACCCTCTCAAAGAACGCTTGTCGGTATCGGATCACAGCTGGCGACAACGAGGACGTGTTCACCGATGCCTCTCAAAGAACGCTTGTCGGTATCAGATCACAGCTTCGGCTCCCTTCAAAGCCTTCGGCTCCATCCTCTCAAAGAACGCTTGTCGGTATCAGATCAGCGCGGTGTCCGAATGCGTGATGGCGCGTTACCCCTCTCAAAGAACGCTTGTCGGTATCGGATCGCAGCCCTGTCCAACTAAAATCCGACCGGTGCCCTCTCAAAGAACGCTTGTCGGTATCGACAGCCCAAAGGCGCGGCCCCAGAACGCTTGTCGGTGATCACGCCCCAGGGCGTGAACATTCACCCTCAAAGAACGCTGTGGTATCGATCACAGCTGTCCATCGCGCCTACAACATGCGTTCAAGCCTCTCAAAGAACGCTTGTCGGTATCAGATCACAGCCGGGCGGAACTCACTGTCACTGGATGGGCTCCTCTCAAAGAACGCTTGTCGGTATCAGATCACAGCTTGGCGAGGCACTGAAGGCCAAGGCCGAGGCCTCTCAAAGAACGCTTGTCGGTATCAGATCACAGCCTTCGCCACCAAGGGCGGCTTCGTCGGTCACCCTCTCAAAGAACGCTTGTCGGTATCAGATCGCCGCCTCGGTGGTCCGGCCTCTCAAAGAACGCTTGTCGGTATCAGATCACAGCTCACGGGGGAGGGTGAACCCCGATTGACCGCCTCTCAAAGAACGCTTGTCGGTATCAGATCACAGCCAGCCGTGCCTCTTAGGCCCATGATCTCCTTGATCTTCCTCTCAAAGAACGCTTGTCGGTATCAGATCACAGCTGCGGCAGCCCGAGGATCCCGGGCAGGTAGCCTCTCAAAGAACGCTTGTCGGTATCGATCACAGCCATGCAGGTATAGTGCTCGGTGCACACTCTCCTCTCAAAGAACGCTTGTCGGTATCAGATCACAGCAACCGTAGACCAGCAGGGCGAACCGAACATCCTCTCAAAGAACGCTTGTCGGTATCAGATCACAGCTGAACGCGTGCCATGGTGTTGGGGGTTGTTCCTCTCAAAGAACGCTTGTCGGTATCAGATCACAGCTCCATTCGTGGTTGTTGCTCTCCAGTTCCGCCTCTCAAAGAACGCTTGTCGGTATCAGATCACAGCCTTGGACTTCGGTGGCGTCGTGCGCGTTACCCTCTCAAAGAACGCTTGTCGGTATCAGATCACAGCAGTGAGCAAGCTGTTCCGCATCCTGGAGGCCCTCTCAAAGAACGCTTGTCGGTATCAGATCACAGCTCAAGGACCTGAAGGGCCTCGCCGCGATGACCTCTCAAAGAACGCTTGTCGGTATCAGATCACAGCCGCCAGCTCCGCATCCGCCTGGTTGGTGCCCCTCTCAAAGAACGCTTGTCGGTATCAGATCACAGCGGCGGCGGCGAAGGAGCGCAGGCGCTTGCCCTCTCAAAGAACGCTTGTCGGTATCAGATCACAGCTCATGCCAACCAGGGTTGAGGGTTCACCATCCTCTCAAAGAACGCTTGTCGGTATCAGATCACAGCTCTGCCGGTGTTGTAAGCATGGCCGCCGCACCTCTCAAAGAACGCTTGTCGGTATCAGATCACAGCTGGGCAAGCGGGGCACTGTTCGTGGCGGCGCCTCTCAAAGAACGCTTGTCGGTATCAGATCACAGCTTCCTCGTTGGCGGGGCGGCCATCGGTATCCCTCTCAAAGAACGCTTGTCGGTATCAGATCACAGCTCTTTGCGGCATCGGCGAAGTCAAAGAAGCCCTCTCAAAGAACGCTTGTCGGTATCAGATCACAGCTTGAGTGCGGGCGATGTGAGATGCTTTGCCCCTCTCAAAGAACGCTTGTCGGTATCAGATCACAGCCGTGGATGGCGTCGATACGCTGCGCGTGGTCCTCTCAAAGAACGCTTGTCGGTATCAGATCACAGCTGTACCCAACGTGTGCCGGTGACGGCCGACCTCTCAAAGAACGCTTGTCGGTATCAGATCACAGCTATGCGCCACGACGGTGGGCACGTGCAAGTCCTCTCAAAGAACGCTTGTCGGTATCAGATCACAGCTACGTGTACGAGGCCGACCTGAAGCTGGATCCTCTCAAAGAACGCTTGTCGGTATCAGATCACAGCTGCAGCCAACAGGTTCCCCGGGAAGGGGATCCTCTCAAAGAACGCTTGTCGGTATCAGATCACAGCTGGAGCTGAAGAAGCTCCTGATGGAGCAGACCTCTCAAAGAACGCTTGTCGGTATCAGATCACAGCTCGCCGCTTACAGAGCAACAATAACCGTTACCTCTCAAAGAACGCTTGTCGGTATCAGATCACAGCAGCGGCCATCGGCGTTCCAATCGAAGAACACCTCTCAAAGAACGCTTGTCGGTATCAGATCACAGCTACGGCATGGAGACGCGCGCCAAGTGGCTGCCTCTCAAAGAACGCTTGTCGGTATCAGATCACAGCTGCTGAAGTGCGCGGGGTTCACCAGTTCGCCCTCTCAAAGAACGCTTGTCGGTATCAGATCACAGCCAGCACCAGCATGTCCTTCAGCGTGGCCTTCCTCTCAAAGAACGCTTGTCGGTATCAGATCACAGCTAGGTCACCTTGGGCCAGCAGGCTCTTGGCCCTCTCAAAGAACGCTTGTCGGTATCAGATCACAGCTGATCCCGCCGATCTGTGGTGGCACCCCTGCCTCTCAAAGAACGCTTGTCGGTATCAGATCACAGCCGGAGCAATGGGTGATGCCGCAATGAACGACCTCTCAAAGAACGCTTGTCGGTATCAGATCACAGCTCTCCGCGAAGTGCGGGCGCAAGGGGTCCGCCTCTCAAAGAACGCTTGTCGGTATCAGATCACAGCTCTTCGCACACAGTCGGAAACTGGCATGTCCCTCTCAAAGAACGCTTGTCGGTATCAGATCACAGCTCTATTTGCCAGAGGGTCGTCTCCTTGCGCCCTCTCAAAGAACGCTTGTCGGTATCAGATCACAGCTACCAGTTCGAGCGTCTGCCCGCATGGGTCCCTCTCAAAGAACGCTTGTCGGTATCAGATCACAGCTCTACGGACGGACGGCGACCAACTCACACGCCTCTCAAAGAACGCTTGTCGGTATCAGATCACAGCGGTTGAGTTGGGGCGCGCAGCCCACTCCCGCACAAATCGACCCGCTGGACTGCACTTCCCAACTCAGCCTCCGGCTATTTGGCACATAGGTAATGCCACCGCGCTTCGCGCGGCCAAGAACCACGAACCGGCCGTGGCTTGCGCCTTGACCCGTCCGTCCCTTTCTGCCGAAGCAGTGGCTCGTCCTGAAATGGGTACACGCGTTTGCGTAAACCCATTTCAGGGCGAGTCAGTGGCCAACCTAAGCTCCCACTTCTCCGCGCCCAGTAAGACGCCCCCAAGATGGAACGCCCGCCCTCCTACACCTCCACCGGCGCGAAGCGCAGTGCGAGCCATAGCCAACCGGTGCGGGTGCTCACCTCCAGTTTCTCCACGATGTTCTTGCGGTGGCTCTCGGCGCCGTGGTAGGTGATCTTCATGCGTACGCCCATTTCGGCGATGGTCGGTTCATCCTCTGCGATGTAGCCGAGGAAGAATTGCATTTCGCGCTCGGTGAGCAGGTCCGCCAGCTTCTTGCGCAGGGCCCACGGGCTGCCGGGATCGGGGGTGTGCGTGAGCTGGCGCAGCACCAGGTCGTTCACATAGCGGCCCCGTGGCGCGCAAGTGGTCCAGCGCGGTGTGCAGTTCCTGCCGGCCGCAGCTCTTGTTCACAACGCCGTGGGCACCGCAGAGCAGCACGCGGTGTACGCAGTCATCGTTGGTCTCGAAACTGATGGCCAGGACGAGCGTCTCCGGCTGGTACTCGCGGATCCAGACGATGGTCTCGAAGCCGTTGCGGTTCGGCATGCGCAGGTCCACCACCGCGATGTGGATCGGGGGCGCGGTGGCGCACGCCTTCTCGTAGGCAAGGCCATCCTCGGCCTCCAGCACCACGGTACTGTGCGGCCACTGCTCCAAACAGGCGCGCATCCCGTCGCGCATCAGGGGGTGGTCCTCTACGAGTGCGATGTGCAAGGGTGCGGTTGGCATGGGGCGGAAGTATACACCGAAGGTGCAGCGGCGCCCGCACCCGTGCAATACCCACAAAGGATGAATTTGAAGACGGAGGAAGGGGGCCGCCAAGGCGCGAAGACGCAAGGAAGAAATGGCATGACGCTGGGGGAAATGCCGCGAGGACGGAACGCGATGGAACGCGGATGAATGCATGAACCGCAGAGGGGCAGAGAGCGCAGAGGGGTCCCTCCTTCGTCGGGATGAATTCCGAACGCGGAGCGGAATTTGGCCGCGAAGGCGCAAAGGCGCGAAGAAGAAAGAGCAGCGCTGGGGTGAATGCCGCGAGGACGCGCAGGCGCGTGGAATGCAATTGAACCGCAGAGGGGCACCTCGCAGAGCCTCGTTACAGGCTCCGGGCGTGGAGGAATGCGATGGAACGCGGATGACGCGGAAAGAGCGGATGGGCGCGGAAAGTGAATGCATTAACCGCAGAGGGGCACCTCGCAGAGCCTCGGTACAGGCTCCGGGCGCGGAGGAATGCGATGGAACGCGGATGACGCGGAAAGAGTGGATGGGCGCGGATGAATGCATTGAACCGCAGAGGGGCACCTCGCAGAGCCTCGGTACAGGCTCCGGGCGTGGAGGAATGCGATGGAACGCGGATGACGCGGAAAGAGCGGATGGGCGCGGAAAGTGAATGCATTGAACCGCAGAGGGGCAGAGTACGCGGAGACAGGGCGCGGTAAGTGAATGCGCTCGGCTTCCAGCTCACCCGTTGTGGCCATGACCGGACAAGACGAATGCAGATAGCCATGCGCGGCGTGGCAAGCACGGATCCATTCGCCCATACGCCGATGAATGCTGCGCCAGCCCCTCCCGGTACCTTCGCGCCATGCGCACGGCGGAGATCCTGAACGTACTGCGGCTGGAGATCGCCCTTGACCTGCGCCAACGCGCGGCGTGGGGCGGCATGTTGCTGTATGTAGTGAGTGCCGTGTACGTGTGCCACCTCGCGGTGAAGTCCGGCTTGGGCACGGCCACATGGAATGCGCTGTTCTGGATCATCCTGCTCTTCGCGGCCTTCAATGCGTTGTCGCGCTCCTTCCAGCGGGAGGATGCCGGACGGCAACTCTACCTGCACACGCTGGTGGACCCGCGCAACCTCGTGCTGGCGCGCACGCTGTACAACGCGGTGACGATGGTGGTGTTGAGCCTGCTGAGTTTGCTCTTCTACAGCCTCTTCCTGGGAAGCGATGTGCTGGCGAAGGCGGACCTCGCGCAATTCCTCCTCGCCGTGGTATTGGGTGGCGTGGGCTTCGCCGCCGTGCTCACATTGATCTCCGCGATCGCCGCGCGCGCCGGCAACGGCATCGGCCTGATGGCGATCCTCGGTTTCCCCATTGTGCTGCCGATGTTGTTGGCCCTGCTCCGCGCGAGCAAGTTGGCGCTGGACGGCGTGGCGTGGAGCGTAACGAGCACGTACTTCGGTGGGCTGGTGCTGCTGGATGTGATCACGGTCACATTGGCCTGGTTGCTCTTCCCGTACCTTTGGCGGGACTGAAATGCATGATGGCCGCGAAGGCGCAAAAGCGCTAGGAAATGCCGCGCGTGCGGCAGGGATCGGAAAGGTCGGAAGCGCATAAGGGACAGGAAAGGGCATGAAGCATTGGTGGAAATTCCTGGCGGTGGCGTTGTTGCTCACCGCGTCCATCGCCGGTCTTCGTGTGCCCTTGGCACCGGACCTCGTGCATGTTTCACCGGACCGGATCGCGCCGGGAGAGGTCACGGTGACGGTCACCGGGTACAACACGGACTTCACTGCTGGCGAACGGGTCTTTCTGGAGAACGACAGCCAACGCGTATGCGCGACGAGCGTGCGTGTGATCGATGGCACGCACCTCACCGCATCATTCAATGTGCCCGCCGGAATGCGGAAGAACCTCACGGATGTGGTGGTGAGCGGACTCCGCTACGATGGTGCGCTCTTCACCGAGGCTTTGGGCGAAGGGATCGCATCCGGCAATTGTGTGGAGGGCCATTTGGCGAACAGCGGGTTCGTCTTCCCGAACCGCCCCATCCTGTACGAGAGCATCCGCAACCTGCACTTCCACGTGCCGATGTGGTTCGCGATGATCACGCTCATGGCCATCTCAGTGGTCTTCAGCATCATGACGCTCGCGACGAATTCGTTGCGCTACGATGGATCCGCAGTGAATGCGGTGTACGTCGGGCTGGTCTTCTGCTCCTTGGGTTTGATCACCGGCGCCTTATGGGCCCGCGCCACATGGGGTGCCTTCTGGACCAACGACGTGAAGCTGAACGGTGCGGCCGTGACCGCGCTGATCTACCTCGCCTACCTGGTGTTGCGCGGCTCGGTGCCCGATGCGCACAAGCGCGCACGGCTCGCGGCGATCTACAACATCTTCGCCTTCGTGTTGCTGGTGCTCTTCCTCTTCGTAGTGCCGCGCCTCAACGCAGTGGACAGCTTGCATCCCGGCAACGGGGGCAACAGCCCCTTCAGTGATCTCGACCTCGACAAGCGCTTGCGCATGGTCTTCTACCCGGCCGTGCTGGGGTGGATCCTGTTGGGCGTTTGGATGTTCAACCTACGCGACCGCGCCGCACGACTGGCCGAACAATTGGACCGATGAGAACCCTTCTCCTGCTTTCCCTCTTGATCATGAGCAGCGCGGCACACGCGCAAGGTGCCGCACCGGGTTGGTTGGAGAACACGCTCTACGGCAGCGGTAAGTTGAACGCGGTTCTCATCGTGGTCGGCGTGATCATCTGCGGCATCGGCCTTTGGATGTGGCGCATGGACCGCCGCCTGAAGCGCATGGAGGACCGCATGAAGAAATGAACGAACAACCATGAAACGCTCGCACATCATCGCCATCGTGATCATCGCCGTCGCCATCGCCGCACTGGTCGGCTCGCTGAACGACAGCAGCACCTACGCCGACCTGAACGAGGCATTCGATCACCCCGGCACCGAATACCATGTGGTGGGCGTGCTGGACCGCAGTAAGCCGATCGTCTACGAGCCGAGTTTGAACGCGAGCCTCACCAGCTTCTCCATGGTCGATCTGAAAGGCCGTCCGTGTACCGTTCACCTAGCGAAAGCCAAACCACAGGACCTGGAACGCAGCGAGCGTTTGGTCCTCATCGGTTCGGCGAATGCGAACGGCGAGTTCGAAGCGCGGGACATGCTGATGAAGTGCCCGAGCAAGTACAATGAAGAGAACCGGATCGGGGGGTGAGGGTTCGTTGTGCGTGGTGCAGAGTGTTGGTTGTTCGTGGTGTGGGTTGTTCGTTGTTGGGGGGGATGGGATGAAGACGATGAGTGACGGCTACTACCCAAACGCGATCAATCACCTTTCTTGGCAGCCGAACAACGTTCAATACGAGCAACCTTCTCCATGCCCGATGCATTCACCTTTCTTGGCGGCCGACCAACGAACCACGTTCAATACGAGCAACCTTCTCCCCCATCTTCGCCGCTGAAATGATGATCGCACCTCCCGCATTGTTGCGCGCATGACCGACATCGCCTACATCGGTGAGCATACCTGGGCGGGAACGCTGGGGCACTTGTTCACGAGCCTTTCGCTCGTAGGCGCGATAGTGGCCACGTTGGGCTACTTCCTCGGCGCTGTGCGAAAGGATGCATCGTGGTCATCGCTCGGCCGCTTGGCGTTTCGTGTACACAGTATGGCCGTGTTGGGGATCGTGGTGCTGCTCTTCGTCATGCTGTTCAACCACTGGTTCGAGTTCGACTACGTGTGGAAGCACAGCAACTTGCAGATGCCGCTGCGCTACATCGCCAGCTGCTTCTGGGAAGGACAGGAAGGTTCATTCCTGCTGTGGACCTTCTGGCATGTGGTGATCGGTAACGTGCTCATCTGGCGATCCCGGGCATCGGCGCGACTCCGGGTCGAGCCCGGAGTGACAGTGGGAGCCGGAGTGACAGCGCCAAGCTCATGGGAACCGCATGTGATGGCCGTGTTCGGGCTGGTACAGGTCTTCCTCGCCTTCATGCTCATGGGCATCTACGTCGGCGACCTGAAGTTGGGCAGCAGCCCCTTCCTGCTGATCCGTGAATTGCCGGAGAACATCGGTTTGCCGTGGACCGCGATGAAGGGCTACCTCGCCGCGATCCCGCAATTCGCCGATGGTCGCGGACTGAATCCCTTGCTCCAGAACTACTGGATGGTGATCCATCCGCCTACACTCTTCCTCGGTTTCTCATCCACGCTCGTTCCGTTCGCGTACGCGATCGCCGGTCTCTGGCGGAACGAGAAGCGCGCGTGGATCGAACATGCACTGCCGTGGACCTTCTTCGGTGTGATGGTCCTGGGCACCGGCATTCTCATGGGCGGTGCATGGGCCTACGAGTCGCTCAGCTTCGGCGGCTTCTGGGCGTGGGATCCCGTGGAGAATGCGTCACTGGTGCCATGGATCACGTTGGTCGGCGCGGGACACTTGATGCTGGTGAACAAACGCAAGGAGACCTCGCTCTTCGCGGCGTACCTGCTCACGCTCATCACCTTCATCCTCGTCCTCTACTCCACCTTCCTTACGCGCAGTGGTGTGCTCGGCGATACGAGCGTACACAGCTTCACCGGTGATGGCATGCTGCCCGCACTGGTGCGCTTCCTCCTCATCTTCATCGGCATCAGCGCCGCGATGCTGCACCCGGACAAGGGCCAACGTCGCTTCTATGTGCTGGTATCGCTCGCATTGCTCGTCATCGGCATCACATTGGAGATCGATGTGGAGGCGATCATCGTCTTCGGCCTGCTCACCATCGCACACCTGGTGATGGCCTACCGCGCGGGCTTCTCCAACAAGGAACCCGAAGAAGCTTTGCTCTCGCGCGAGTTCTGGATCTTCATCGCGTCGCTGGTATTGCTACTGAGCGCCCTCACCATCACGTACGGCACCAGCAAGCCCGTGTTCAACCTGTTGTTCGCTCCGCTCAGTGGCGTCTTCCATTGGCTCGGTGATCACACCGGCATCGACTTCTTCACGCGTCTTGCCGATGGGAAGTTGGCCGCGCCGAAGGATGTGATCCGTTACTACCACCGTTGGCAGATCCCCTTCGCCATCGTGCTCACCACGTTGATCGCCTTCACACAATACCTGCGCTGGAAGGACAGCGACCTGAAGCAGTTCCTGAAACGGATCGCGGTGTGGTTCGTGATCGCATTGATCGTCGCCATTGCCGGCGCGATCGCCTTGAAGTTCACGTGGGCGGAGTTCCGTTACAGCGCCTTGCTCTTCTCCACCACGTTCGCCGTGCTGGCCAATCTCGCGTACATCCCGCAAGTGCTCAAAGGGAAACTCGCACACGCCGGGCCGAGTGTCGCACACACCGGCTTCGCGTTGGTGCTCCTTGGCGCGCTCATCAGCACGGGTCGCAAAGAGGAAGTGAGCCGCAACGCGCGCAACATGGATCTCCGCTTCCTCAACGAAGGCTTCAGCAACAGCACGGATGTGTTGCTCTATCGCGGCGACACCGTGCGGATGGGTGATCACTACGTACGCTACCGCGAGAAGGAACAGGACGGTGTGAACCTGCGGTACGAGATGGACTACTACGCCATGGTTCCCCGCCGCTATGCCGAAGGCGATACCGTGCGCATCGGTGGAACATTGTTCAAGGCGAACAAGGCGCATGAGGCAGGTCCGGAGTTCCTTGTACAGCAACCGGAATTCTGGTCACCGCTGGAGACCTACTCGAAGCGCGAACTCTGGCATGCGCATGAATGGAGTCCGACGCAAGCCGGCGACAGCCTCTTCAGCCTAGCGCCCCTCATCCAATTGAATCCGCGCTTCGGCAACGTGGCCGAACCGAGCACGAAGCATTGGTTGAACCGTGATCTGTACACGCACATCCGTTATGCGGACATGGCGATGGATGGCGACACCCTCCACGATGGCACCATCACGGACGATGCCTGGATGCCCGATCGACGCTACGACAAACTGGTGGGCGATACGATCGTGACCCCGACCAGTGTGGTGCTGATCGATAGCGTGTATATTGTGAAGGACAGCGCGACCAAGGCCATGCTCGGACAACAGTTCACGGTGTACGCCGCAGCACTGCGGATCCGCGATCTCTACAACCCGGATCGCTGGTTCGATGCGCGTCCGCTGGTGATCTATGCGAACGGCCAGCCGGTGATGGGTCGCGCGGCGGAAGTGGCCCCACTGCGGATCAAGTACGGACTGGCCACGGTCGATGGCAACAAGCTGGGGATCGATGTGGCCGAATCCGAATTCCTCGTGATGCACGCGATCATCTTCCCCGGGATCAACATCCTTTGGGTCGGGTGTGTGCTGCTCGCACTGGGCACGGCCATGGCGATCCGTCAACGCATCCGACGTAATTGAGCCCGGACCATGCGCATCCTCCTGATCGGTACCGGCCGCATGGCCTACCACCTCGGACACAACATCACCCGCACGTCCTTTGAATTGATCGGGGTTGCCGGTCGCGATGCGGAGAGGACCGCCGATCTCGCGCGCTTCCTCGATCGCCCCGCCTTCCGGTTGAATGCGTTACCGGAGGAAGTGGATCTCGTGATCATCGCCACCAGCGACGACAGCATCCACTCCGTGGCGACTGCGTTGCCGTATACGAATTGTGTGATCGCCCACACCGCTGGCGCGGCCGGACTCGACCTGCTGGAACCGCATGCGCACCGCGCGGTCCTCTGGCCGATACAGACCTTGAGCCATGGTGCTCCGGTGGATCTGGGCCCCGTGCCGATCGTGGTGGATGCGAACGATGCGGTGGCACGCGAGACGATCCTGCGATTGTCCCGCGCGATCAGCGAAAGCGTGTTCGAACTCACGCATGAGCAACGTGAACTCCTTCACCTCACTGCCGTGCTGGCGAGTAACCTCCCGGTCTTCCTCATGCACGAAGCACAACGCTTGTTGAAACAACAGAAGTTACCGACGGATCTCTTGTTGCCCTTGTGGCGCACCACCGCGCACAACGTGGTCACCATCGGACCCGAAGCAGCGCTGACCGGACCTGCGCGGCGCGGGGATCTGTCGTCCATCAAGAACCACTTGGAACATCTCTCCAACGAGCCGGACCTCCAACGCATTTACGCACTCCTTAGTGCGATGATCCTGAAGGCGAACGATCACCCGACCGATGGCATCGACCTATAAGGAGCTCCTCGCCGGGATCGATCATTTCCTGTTCGATATGGACGGTGTGTTCACCGATAACCGTGTATTGCTTTATCCGGGCTTGGATCCGGTAAGGACCCTGCACAGTCGCGATGCATACGCGGTACAACACGCCATCAAGGAAGGCCTGCACATCGTCATCATCACCGGCGGCAAGAGCGACGGTGTGCGCGAGAGCATGGGCCGCTTGGGTGTGAAGGACTACTTCAGCAGCGTGCCCGACAAGAGCGCGAAATTGGATGAACTGATCGCGAGCACCGGCTTGGATCCTGCGCGCACGGCGTACATGGGTGATGACCTTCCCGATCTGCGCATCATGCAACGCGTGGCCCTCCCCTGCTGTCCGGCCGATGCCGCGGAGGAGATCAAGGCGATCAGCAGCTTCATCAGTGCCAAGCCGGGTGGATCCGGCTGCGTGCGCGATCTGCTGGAGCAAGCCATGAAGGTGAAGGGCAAGTGGCTCACGAACGGCGCACACCTGTGGTGATCCCGGGAATATGCTCGACTTCATCCGCCTGACCCGTCCGTTGAACCTGCTGATCATGGCAGCGACGATGCTGCTCATGCGGTATGGCCTGCTCGAAGGACAATTGGAACGCGGACTGCATGAATTATTGCAGGAGCCCGGCATCGATGTCTCACGAGCGGATCTGATCCTCGATCCGCGCTTCGGTCCTCAACTCCCACTGCCGTTGTTCGTCCTCCTCGTGTTGAGCACCGTGCTCATCGCGGCGGGTGGCAACATCATCAACGATTACTTCGACACGCGGATCGATCGCATCAACAAGCCGGAGGAAGTGATCGTCGGTCGCACGGTGAAGCGCCGCGTGGCCATGATGGGACACCTCCTGTTCAGCGGTCTCGGGTTCCTCTTGGGCACGGTGGTGGCGTGGCGCACAGGCCTGTGGCATTTGATCGTGATCCCGGCCTTCGCGGTGATGGCGCTTTGGATGTACAGCATGAGCCTTAAGCGACAATTGATCATCGGGAACGGGACCGTGGCCTTGCTCACCGCGTTGGTGCCGCTCATCGTAGGCCTGTACGAGATCCCCCTGATGCAACGGGCGCTCATGGATGCTCCGCTCACCGTCACCGTGCCGGGTGAATTCGAGGAGGTCACCTACTCCATGTCGCTTCCCTACACCGAACTCTGGTGGTGGGTGCTCGGCTTCTCCGCCTTCGCCTTCATTGCTTCGCTGGTGCGCGAACTGCAAAAGGACATGGCCGATGTGAAAGGTGATGAAGCACTTGGTTGCCGCACCATCCCGATCGTGTGGGGCATGAAGTCGGCGCGTGTACTCACGCTCGTGTACATCGGCGCACTCGTCATCGCCCTGCTCGCGTTGCGCATGTTCGTGCTGCACGATACCCTATCGTTCTGGTACATCGGCGTCGGCATCATCGGTCCGTTGTTGCTCTCAGCCGGCTTCACCTACAACGCGGTGGAACGGAAAGAGCACCTGCGCGCCGGGAACTTGATGAAGGTGGCCATGGTGATGGGTGTGACTTTCGCGGCGCTGATCCGTTATCTGCCATGAATGCACCTCCCATACACCCCTGGCGCTTGATCCTCGCGTCCGCATCCCCTCGTCGGCGACAACTGCTGCAAGGTCTCGACCTTCCGGTGGAGATCACGCGCGTGGACGTGGATGAAACGCCACCCGCTGGTATGCCGCATGATCGCGTGGCGGAACACCTCGCCGTGTGCAAGGCGGAAGCATGGACCGGAACGCTCGCGAAGGATCAAGTGCTGATCACTGCGGACACCACGGTACTGGTGGACGACACGCTTCTGAACAAACCCGAGGATGATGCGGATGCTCGACGGATGCTCGCCCTATTGAGCGGACGCTCGCATCGTGTGATCACCGGCGTGTGCCTCCGCACCGCGACCGGCACAACCAACTTCGCCGATACGGCCGTGGTCCACTTCCGCGCGCTTGATGCAGCGGAGATCGCCTACTACGTGGCCCAGCACAAGCCACTGGACAAGGCCGGTGCGTACGGTGTGCAGGATTGGATCGGGTACACGGCCGTGGATCGGATCGAAGGCAGCTTCTATACGGTGATGGGTCTGCCCATGCACCGGGTGTATACCGCGCTTCGGATGATCCCCACTCCGCACTGACCGTCATCAACATTTCCTGGACCACACGACTTACCTTGTTCACATGAACTTCCGGACCCAGATGGACATCACCACCATTCGCCGATCGCTTTTCACATTGACCACCTTGATCCTCAGTGTAGGCGTCCATGCGCAGAAGGACAGAACAAAGGAGGGCTACGCATTGAATTGGGACAAACCCATCGTGGTCGTGGCGGATTCCATCAGCAATGGCACACACCGGCTTCCCGCTTGGACGGTCAGCATCTTCGAAACGGATGCGAACACCGTTCTTGATCTCTGGAGGACGGACATGAAAGCCATCAGCCTTGGGGTATCCGGGAAGAAGCCGTTGAAGGCCTCGGGCGTTACGATCGCCGATCTGGGATCAGGCTTGATGGTCATGGCCCAAGCAAGCACGGACAAGAAGGCCAAGTTGGTCCAAGTTCACCATGGCATTCGCCACGAATGACAGCACACCACTGGCGACCAATGCCGGGCAAGAGGCGTATATGCGCGCGCTGGCCGTGAAATACGATCGGGCCGTGGTACAGAAGCAGATCGACGTCTATGAGAAAATGCTTGCGAAGGCCACAAGCAAACACAGCGGGGCACAAGCGGATGTGGCGAAGTCCCGGAAGAACATCACCAAGTCCAACGAGAAGTTGACGAAGGTCAAGAGCAAGCGGAGCAAACTCCAAGGCTCGATCGCGCGCGAACAAGGGAATATCGCAGGGCTGGAGAAGAAGTTCGCGTTGAGCAATGATCCGAAGGATCTGGGAAAACTGACCAAGGCCCGGAAGAAACTCGCAAGCAGTGAGTCCAGCCTCGCCAAGTTGATGAAACAGGAGGCCAGTGTTCAAAGCGATATCTCCAAGTACCAAGGCCAACTGGAGAAGAACAGTGGATCAGTGGAAAGCAGGTCAGCCACCGTGGATGAACTGCAACGCACCTTGGATGCACTGAAGAGAAAGCACGACACGATCCAGTAGTCCTCATGGTCCCGGATCATCCGGACCCTATCTTCTGGCACCCACGTTGACGGCTTTCCCGGCAGTGGGACCTCGTGATCATCTTCCGTGAAAAAGCGTTGGTCGTTTGGCGATCCCAAGTGGTGCCCATCATGCATCGGTATGTGTACCCTGATGGCGCGCTCTACGTCCTTCACACCAAGAACCGCGAGAACGGGTTGGTGATCGATAGTTCGGTAAGCTTCGGACAACTCGTGTCCGAGATGAACAGCTACGCGCACTTCTGCGTGGGCGACAAAATGGATCTCGGTCCGTGGGACCGCTATGTGAAAGCGCGCTGGTGGAGTTTCCGCCGAGGCACGGTGATCTACCGGATCAACGACCTGCTTGACGAACGGCGTGTGAGTCCGCGCATGACACAAGAGGAATTGGTGATGCAGGTCGACGCTTTCGCGACCAGCCGCGTGTGATCGCTACCGCACAAGGGTCACGTGGCCCGTGCGTTCCCGCACCCAGCCTTCGGAATCGATCATCCGCAAGCGCCACGGATACACACCGATGGGTTGATCGGCACCATCCCATGGGATGTTCTTATCGGTGCCATGGAACAGCACGCGGCCCCAGCGATCGAAGACATCCAACTCGAACTCCTTCGGAGCACCTACCGTGGTGATCGCACCCCACACATCGTTGAAGCCATCGTTGTTCGGGGTGAACGCATTCGGAACGAACACGGCGAATTCATCCTCGATACAGAGCAGATAGCTGGTGCTGTCCGCACAACCCAACGCGTTCATTGCCACGAGTTGTACGGTGTAACAACCGACCTCCCCATAGGTGAATTGCGGAGCGGACTCCATGGAGGAACTGTCCATCGGGTCGCCGAATGTCCAACGCCAACTGTCGCTGCCCGTGGAGCGGTTGATGAGATCAATGGTCGGCTCATCGATGGTGGCCACCGGCGGTGAAGCGTAGAAAGCAGCGACCGGCGTGGCGAGCACATCCACGGCATCGATCCATGTCCATGTCCCGCTGCAACCAGCCGTGGAAGTAACCGTGATCGTGACATCAAAGGTTCCGGCCTGCGCGAAGCAATGCGTCGCATCCGGAGCGTCGGTTCCCGATCCTCCATCGCCGAAATCCCAGTTCACCTCGCCATTGGCACCATCCGTTGTGGTGAAGGTCACGCAGTGCGGCGTACACCCCAAGCTGTCACTCAAGGTGAACTGCGGTGTGGCCACGCTGCCCACCGCTACCTGCACCTGTTCATCCACTGTGGTGCATCCGTTCGCGTCGGTCACGCTCACCGTGTAGGTGGTGGTGCTTGGCGGCGTTACGTCCGGACCCTGCGGAGCCCATACGAATGCGTACGCTCCTGTGCCGCCGGCCGCGGAAGCTTGAAGGCTCACGCTTTCGCCCACGCACACGGTCGTGTCGTTCTGTGCCGTCAAGACCAACGCTGCGGGTCCCGTTACTGTCGTCTGCACCGTGACGGCGCAAGACTGTGCATCGGTGATCGTGCAGGTGTAGTTGCCAGCGGGCAGGTTGCTCGCCGTGGCCGCCGATCCACCTTGCGGGGACCAGTTGTACTGGTAGCCGGGCGTGCCGCCATTCACCACCACATTGGCCGATCCATCGCTGTCGCCATTGCACGTCACCGCGGTGGAGGAGATGTTCGCCGCTGGGGCGCTTGGCGGCGGCGCAAGCACGATGCTCCCCGCGATCGGGCAAATGCCGGCGTCCACGATATTCACCGTGTACGTTCCTGCACCCAAGCCATTGATGGCCGATGTGGAAGCGCCACCGGGTGTCCACGTGTAGTTCACCGGTGCGGTGGCTCCAACAACAACAGCGGATGCGGATCCATCACTCCCCGCGCAGGTCGGATCCACCGCATTGAGTTGTAGATCCAGGATCGTCAACGGCAATTGCAATTGCACAGGCGCCCTGCAGGTATAGGTGAGTGTGAGCGTGATGGTGTAATTGCCCGGAGCGCTGAATGCGTGCGTGACCGCCGGAAGCGTACTCGTGTTCTGCGGACCGGATGCGGGATCACCGAAATCCCACGTCCATGCATCCGCGCAACTCACGATGTCGTGGACGCTGATCTCGTCATCGAAGCACTCGGATTGGAAGGATGGTAACTCCGGTGGTGTCTCACCAATGAAGATGTCATCGATCGCGATGCCGTCGTAGTTGTTGCAGGCGGTCCCCGCGCCGAAGACGAAGCGGAACTTCACGCTTGGCTCACCGGCCAGATCAACGAGACAATGCTTTGCGGTGACCCAGCCATTGCTTCCGGCACCGCCCGCGCACGAACCGGCAGTCGGACCGACCCGACCGGACCAGCCTTGGCGTGGATTCGCCAAGCTCATATTGTTGATGTAGGAAGTGTTGAACCAGTTCTGTGTGTTGCAATCGGGCTGGTCGGCCACGGATCCCACATTGCTCCAGGTGGTGCCTTGATCCAACGAGTACTGGAAGCCCATGCCATCATACGTCCGTTCGCATTCCCAGAAGATCTTGAAGGAGACCATCGGATACTGCAACGTGGAAAAGTCGAAGCACGGACTCTCCAGCCAGCTCTGCTCGCCGAAGCCATAGAAGGCCCCGGTGAGTCCGCCGACGCACCAGCTCTTGCTACCGCCACCCGCCGAATTGATGGTCGGATGCGCCGGTGTACCCCACGCCCAATCGTTGAGCACACCACCCGCGTTCCACGCCGCCGCCGCCTCGAAACCTTCTTGGTACGGAAAGGTGTTCACGGTGGACAAGCATTGGCCATGCACTCCCTCAGCCAGCAGTAGGCAAGGGAATACACCGAACCAAGGGATGACTTTCATAACAGGCAAGCGTGCTCTAGACGATCCGCACGGGCATTCCGTGGTCCGGCAAAGGTCGCACCTCGGGGGTACGCCGTGTCACAGATCTTGCAAATACAAAAGGCCTAGCGCAGCACGGTGATCACACCGTTCAGCTTGTACTTCACACCGTCCAGGCCATTGGCCTCGAACACGTAGAAATAGGTGCCGTCCGGGACCGTTTCACCGGAAAAGGTGCGGGCATCCCACGATTCGTGGCCTCGCTTCAAGCGCGCCACCTCTTGTCCGTACCGGTTGTAGATGGAAAGGTCCAGTGCGCTCATGTTCTCGGCGCGCAGGTACAGTTGATCGTTCACCCCATCGCCGTTCGGGGAAAAGACATTCGGGATGAAGATCGAACTCGGCGGGGTGTTGCCCGTACCGACGATGATCACGGCGGTGGCAGAGGAGGTGCAGCCTTGATCGCTCACCGTAAGCACCACCGTGTAGGTACCATCGATGAGGTAGCTGTGATCAGGTGAATCAGCGGTGTTTGTTCCGCCATCGCCGAAGACCCATGACGAAGAAGCACCTTGCGGCGTACTCGTATTCGTGAAGGACACATCCAACGGCGCTACGCCGACCAACGGATCGGCAGTGAAGGAGGCGGAGAGATCGATCACCTCCACCACGATGGATGCGCCGTCAACTCCACAAGCCGTGGTGCCTTCGACGATGTACGTGCCTGCCGTGGTGACCGTGATCGATGCCCCGGGTTGTTGCGCATTCCACAAGTAGGTATCGGCGCCGCTCGCGGTAAGCGTTACGCTCCCGCCCGCACAGAACGTCGTGGGACCATCCGGGGTGATCGTGATCATCGGTGGCGTCCCCGCTGTGATGACGATCTGGGCATCTGCCTGTCCGCAGGAGTTGGTGCCGGTAACGCCGTAGGTTCCGGGTTGCGTTACGGTGATGGATGCGGTGATCTCCTGCGTATCCCAGAGGTAACTCGTCGCTCCTTCCGCAGTGAGCGTCACACTCAGGCCGGGGCAGAGTACGGTCGGTCCATCGGGTGTGATGGTCACCGTCGGCCCATTCGCGATCGTGATCGTGACCTGCGCGGTTCCCGTTCCACATGCAGTGGTGCCCGTCACACTGTACGTACCTGCTTGTGTCACGGTGATCGATGGCGTGTCCGACTGATCATTCCATAGATAGGTATCCGCACCACTGGCCGTAAGCACCACTTCCTCGCCGGGGCAGATCGTCGTGGGTCCATCGGATGTGATGGTCACAGTCGGTCCATTCGCGATCGTGATCGTGACCTGCGCGGTTCCCGTTCCACATGCAGTGGTGCCCGTCACACTGTACGTTCCTGCTTGAGTCACGGTGATCGATGGCGTGGTTGCCAAATTGCTCCAGACGTAATCATCCGCTCCGCTCGCCGTCAGTACTACGTCCTCACCTGGACAGATCGTGGTCGGTCCGTCGGGTGTGATCGTCACCACGGGCGCATTGCCTGCCGGGATCGTGACCGATACCGTCACCGGATCTCCGCAAGCGAATGTCGCCGTGATGGAAAGCACCACATCGCCAAGATCTCCCGAGCCAGCGGTGTAGGTGGGTGTGAGCGAAGTGGGGTCATCGAATGTCCCGGTCCCTCCTGACCACAACACATCCTGTAGGGGACCGCTCGTGGATGCAGAAAGATCCACCGATCCATTGCCGCCGCACAACGTGCCGACGACATCATCGATCGTTACTTGGTTGGGAACGAAGGGCGCCTGGCAACCGAAGTTCACGTAGGTCACCTGCGCCACGCCGGGCCAACTGAACACCGCAGTGGATCCATCGTTGTCCGCCGTGTTGCCGCCATAGGTGCCCATGGTGTTCACGAGCAACGAACGATCGTAGGTCGCGGTGTCGCTGCAATTCGTGGGTAGGTAGGTGAGCACGAGCGTCCGCAACGCTGATGCACCCGTCGGTACCGGACTGATCGTGCCACCGTTGTTGTGGTTCGCGAAGTGGCCCGAGATATTGCCCGGTGCCTGGAAGATGAGGTAGATGGTATCGGTGAGGTTGGTGAACGGGTTCGCCTGCGTACACATCGCCGTGCTGGTCACCAACAGCACGCGGCTGCCGGGCGGGATCAGGCCACCGGGCGGCTCAACCAAAAGGCCACATGCGGTGATGGTGGCATTCAGGATGCTGGTAAGTGTGGCCGTGGTGCCATCCTGGACCAATCCGTTCCAACTGTTGTTCGGCCAATCGGCCACCAGATCGGTCAGCGCGGTTACCTGCGGACCCGTGCGAAAGCTCACCATCTCATTCTGTCCTTCCGTGGCACCGGGGCACGCGGCCTGATCGATGCAGGCATCCACCAGGATGCGTTCGATCTCCAAACATTGCGTGGGGATCTGTGCATGCACGGAAAGACCGACCGCGAAGGGTGCGATCAAAAGTGCGGCGCGGAGGAAAGGGGATAGCGGACGGACCATAGGCAAGATGTCCCAAAGGTCGGCCCACGGCGGAGAAGATCGTGTTCCGCAGGGAACGGAATGTTAACGATCCATCGTTCGGCCTACGGTACTGCGATCAACTTTCACGACTGCTTTCACCGGTGAAGCTGGATCGACCGAACGCCGATCCATTATCCAACCATGCGCGGATCGTCGGAACGTGCTCGGCTAACGAACCAGCGAGACATGCCCTGTTCTCGTGATCTCATTCGTGGGCACACACGGATCGCGCATCCGCATGGTGTACACATACACGTCGACGGGCAGACCATCACCGTCCCATTGCTCCAGCGGGTTGGTCGTGGACCACACACTGGCGCCCCACCGGTCGAAGAGGTTCAGCTCGAAACCGGTCCCGGGGATCTCCACGCGATCCGGCCAGCGGTCATTGATGCCGTCGTCGTTCGGTGTGAAGGCGTTCGCGAGGAAGAGTGTTGGCACGGAACGCACATCGATCGTTACGGCCAGCGTGTCGGCGCAATGGCTGGCGTCCGTGGCGTAGAGCGTGAAGTCGTAGGTGTTGTCCCTACCGAAGTCCCAATGGAGGAAGCCCGAACATGCGTGCGTGACCAGGCTATCGCCGATGAAGAAGGCGCAGGAATCCGCTGTGCTGGCGAGGACGATCTCCACCAGGGGTGTACAGGGCAGTTGCCGGGCAGTGAAGGCCGCCGTGACGATGGTCACCTCTACGTGCTGATCAGCGGTACTCGTACCACAGTCATTGATGCCGGTCACGGAATAGTTACCGGTCTGTTCCACGGTGATCGAACTCCCGGTGGATAGATCGCTCCACACAAAGTTATCCGCGCCAGTGGCGGTCAGCGTCACTTCACCTCCGTAACAGAACGTCGTGGGTCCATTCGCGGTGATGGAGACCGCTGGGCCGAAGGCCGTGGTGATGATGATCTGCGCCGCACTCGTTCCGCACATATTGGTACCGGTCACGCTGTACGTACCCGCTTGCGTCACCGTGATCGAAGGGGTGATCGCCAGGTTGCTCCATACGTAACTATCCGCGCCATTGGCGGAGAGGACCATGTCCTCACCGACGCACAAGGCCGTTGGGCCATCCGGGGTGATGATCACACTCGGAACATTCATTACGGTTATGGTGATCTGCGCCGTTCCCGTTCCACAGGTTGTGGTGCCGGTAACACTGTACGTACCCGCTTGTGTGATCGAGATGGATGGCGTGATCGATTGATCGCTCCACACATAGCTATCGGCGCCACTCGCGGTCAGCACGACATCTTCACCGGGACAGATCGTTGTGGGTCCGTCAGCCGTTATCGTCACAATAGGGCCGGGCGCTTGGGTGATGGTGATCTGCGCCGAGGCGGAACCACATCCATTCGTTCCATTCACATTATACGCTCCAACTTGAGTGACCGTGATCGATGCGGTCGTTGCTTGGTTGCTCCACACGTAGCTGTCCGCACCACTCGCGGTAAGCACCACATCCTCCCCGGGGCACAAGTTTGTGGGTCCATCCGGGGTGATCGTCACGGTTGGAACGCTTGCTTGGGTGATGGTGATCTGCGCCGGAACAGAACCACATGCATTCGTTCCGTTCACGGTGTACGTGCCTCCTTGTGTGACCGTGATCGAGGCGGTCGTGGCTTGGTTGCTCCATACGTAGCTATTCGCACCGCTCGCCGTCAACACCACGTCCTCGCCGGGACAGATGGTCGTCGGGCCGTCCGGTGTGAGCGTGACCACTGGTGCATCGCTGATCGGGATCGTGATCGATGCCGTTACCGGAACGCCACACGTGAAGGTGGCCGTAATGGACAGCACCACCTCTCCGAGATCGTTCGCACCGACGGTATACGTCGGCGTGAGGGAGGTTGGATCACTGAAGGTTCCCGTTCCGCCGGACCACAGCGCACCGGTGAACGGACCGACGGTGGACGCATTGAGATCCACCGATCCGTTGCCACTGCACAAGATGTCCACGACATCCTCAATGGTCACCAGGTTCGGCGCGAAGGGCGCTTGGCACCCGAAGTTCACATACGTCACTTGCGGAACCCCGGGCCAACTGAACACGGCGGTCGCCCCATCATTGTCGGCCGTGGTGCCGCCGTAAGTCCCCAAGGTGTTCACGAGCAACGAGCGATCATAGGTGGCCGTGTCGCTGCAATTCGTGGGCAGGTACATGAGCACGAGCGTCCGCAACGATGGTGCACCTGACGGAACCGGCGTGATCAACCCACCGTTGTTGTGGTTCGCGAAGTGGCCGACGGAATTGCCCGGGGCTTGGAAGATGAGGTAAACGGTATCGGTGAGGTTGGTGAACGGATTCGCTTGCGTACACACCGCTGTGCTGGTCACCAGCACGACGCGGCTGCCGGGCGGGATCAGGCCGCCGGGCGGTTCCAACAAATGGCCGCACGCCGTGATCGTGGCATTCAAGGTGCTCGTGATACCGGCCGTGGTCCCGTTCTGCACCAGACCGTTCCAACTGTTGTTCGGCCAATTGGCCACGAGGTCCGTCAAGGCCGTGACCTGCGGACCTGTGCGAAAACCCACCATCTCGTTCTGGCCTTCGGTGGATCCGGGGCACAGGGCCTGATCGATGCAGGCATCCACGAGGATGCGTTCGATCTCCAAACATTTCGTGGGGATCTGCGCGCGCACTGAAAGGCCGACCGCGAACAGTGGGATCACCAGCGCGGTGCGAAGAAGGGGGAACATGGAACGGAGCACGGACAAGCGAGGTCAAAGGTCGGCCACGGCAGGTCCGGTCGCGAGCCAACCGGAACGGAATGCTAACGATCCCAGCTCCGACCTAGGATACTCCGATCCATGTTCACGACTACATTCGACAGCGAAGCCCGACCCCATGACCGACCGACGATCCTTCATTCAACAAAGCGCTGCGCTCCTCGGCGGATTGGCCTTGCATACCACGGTGCGCGGTGCGTACCCGGAACTTGCACCCGAACGGCCGGTGCTCGATGGCAACCAAGGCGAAGGTTCCTTCTGGTACAACGTGCGCGCCGCGTATGCGTGCAGTCCCACGCTCATCAACCTGAACAACGGCGGCGTGAGCCCGGCGCCGCGCGCGGCCATGGAAGCGCTGGACCATTACAACCGCATGTGCAACGAAGCGCCGAGCTACTACATGTGGCGCATCCTCGACCAGGACCGCGAACCGCTGCGCATGAACCTCGCCGCGTTGGCCGGTGTGCCGCATGATGAACTCGCCATTTGCCGCAATGCCACCGAAGCCTTGAACGGGATCATCTTCGGCTTGCCGCTGAAGGCCGGTGATGAAGTGGTGGTGAGCACCTACGATTACCCCAACATGGCCAACGCGTGGAAGCAACGCGCTCTGCGCGATGGGGTGAAGTTGGTCTACGCCGATCCGGATCTTCCGAGCACCGACGACGACGCGATCGTGGAAGCTTTCACGCGCACGTTCACGGCGAAGACGAAGCTCGTACACATCACGCACATCGTGAATTGGAACGGCCAGATCCTGCCCGTGCGGAAGATCGCCGACGCCGCACACGCGAAAGGGATCGAAGTGTTGGTGGATGCCGCGCACTCCTTCGCATTGTTGGACTACACCATCCCCGATCTCGGCTGCGACTACTGGGGCACCAGCTTGCACAAGTTCCTGTGCGCGCCCTTCGGCAACGGGCTCATGTGGGTGAAGAAGGAGAAGATCGGAAAACTGTGGCCGCTGCTCAGCAACGACAAGCCTCAGGGCGACGACATCCGCAAATTCGAATCACTCGGCACGCGCAGTTTCCCGATCGAAATGGCCACGGGCTACTCCATCGACCTGCACAACCTGATCGGATCGCAACGCAAGCAAGAGCGCGTTCATTCACTCAAGCTGCATTGGATGGACCAGGTGAAGGATGTCCCCGGCATCACCTTCCATACTTCCATGGACCCGCGCTACAGTTGTGCGATCGGATGCTTCGGCAAGGAAGGCATGAAGGCGACAGCGATCAGCGAGCAGCTCTTCGCGAAGTGGAAGATCCACACCGTGGCGATCGAACGCGAAGCGAAGCCGGGCATCGAAGCACCCTTCAACCACGTGCGCGTGACACCGAACGTGTACACCACATTGCAGGAGTTGGATCGGCTTGTGGAAGCGATCCACGCGTTGGCCTAGAAGTGAGCGTCTTTGCGAATCGCCCTACCTACCTTTGGTCTTATGCTCAAGGACCTCATCGACCGTGATCGCGCGGCGTTCGGCGCATTGCTGGCGGCCAACCAAGTGAGCAAGCTGTACGCCTTCGGGAGTAGTGTGCATGGTCCGTTCCGTGCGGATAGCGATGTGGATGTGTTGGTGGAAGTGGATGCATCCGATGAGGTCGCTGGGCGCATGCTCATCAATATCTGGAATGGATTGGAGGACCTCTTCCAACGTCCCGTGGACCTGCTTACGGAAAGTAGCTTGCGCAACCCCTACCTGCGCGCCGAGATCGAACGCACGAAGAAGTTGATCTACGATGGATCGAAGCGGCGTTCAACCATGTGCGTGTAACACCGAACGTGTACCGACCATGCAGGAGATGGACCGCTTTGTGGAGTAGATCAGGGGATGGCTGGGTAAGCGAAGCCATAGCTTGCGATACACTATGCACAAATCGGGGAGTTATTCGATCCTTCTCATGATCTTACTCAGGTGCGGTCCCTTGCATGCGAATACGATCAATGTCCCGGAGGATCAGCCAACCATTCAACTGGCACTTAACGTGGCTGCGATGGGCGACACCATCCTGGTGCAACCCGGTATCTATTTTGAGAATCTTGTGTGGCCGAATACGCAGGATCTCAAGCTCCTGGCAGTGGGAGACACGTCAAACACAGTTGTGGACGGTGGAGCCCTTGGTCGGGTTCTTTCCATTACGAGCGACGTAGGCTCCACAACGCTCATTAGAGGGATCCGCTTCACCAACGGAATAAGCGCGGATTGGGCAGATGGCACCGGAGCAGGTATCTACACAATGGATGCTGTCATCAGGTTGGAAAGGATCGTGGTCGATGCTTGTGTCGGATCCGGCGCTCGATGTTATGGTGCGGGGATCAGTATCAACGGGGGCAGCGTTGATCTTCACAGCAGTTGGATCCATCATAACGTCGGCATGGTGGCCACTGGGCACTGGAGCCACGGTGGAGGGATCTACGCCATAGATGCCTCGCTTAAGCTCGACTCCGTCCAGTTCTCGGATAATTTGATCGGTAGCATGGCCTATGCCAAGGGTGGAGGTGGCTACTTCGAAACGTCATTCGTTGTCCTTACTGATTGCAAGTTCAACGACAACGAAATGCATGGCACTTGGTACAACTATGGCGGCGGTCTTTACATCAGGGAGACATTGGCTAGCATTGTGAGATGCACTTTTTCAAGCAACATGATGTTCCCTTCCCAGATCAATTCGGGTGGCGGGCTCCATGCAAATTCAAGCAACATCCAGATCGAGGAGAGTGTTATGATCGGGAATCAAATGCAGCCATCGGATCAATCTTATGGCGCTGGATTGTTCACACGAGATTCACAACTTCAAATAGACAGGTGCGACATCTCGTACAACCTACCGAACGCGAATTCTGTCTGTAAAGGCTTCGGTGCATGCTTCGTAGGAACAGGCTCGGTTACGATCTCAAATGTCTTGATCAGTCGGAATTATGCATCCGGTTCGGCCACTAGTTGGTTCGGCGGTGGCATCTCCGTCGAATCCCCATCATGTTCGATCGACCATGCCACTATTGTCGACAATAAGCGCTATGGTTTTCCTGGATCCGGAGCAGTTGAAGGGAGAAGCCTGCATGGGAGCATGGTCGTCCGCAATTCAATATGCAGGAGTCCGGGGCTTGGTGCGCAGATCGCGTGGGACAGTTCCGGCACCATGCCTGAAGCGACCTATTCGAACATTCTCGGATCTTGGCCCGGCATAGGGAACATCGACCTGCCACCTGGATTTGTAAGCGGCACGGACTACCACTTGACCTCAAGTTCACCATGCCTAGCGCAAGGAGACACAAGCGATCCATATCCTGTAGATCTCGATGGACTTTTGCGGCCAATGCCGAATGGTACCGCGCCTGACATGGGTGCATATGAGGAACAGACTATGGGTCCGTTGAATACATCAATCTGCTGCGATGCAACCTTATGCCTTGGCGAGGTCTTCCAGTTCAATGGCAGTGTACAGGGTGGTGTGCCTCCGTATGCCTACGCTTGGTCACCTACGACAGGACTGAGTGACCCGATGGTCATCGATCCCATTGCATCGCCTGAAACAACGACTACATATACGCTCATTGTAACTGATGCAACTGGTAGCACGAACACCAGCACCATGAGCGTGGACGTGGAGGTCTGCACTGCCCTTGATGAAGGCAAGGAAAGACCTGCAATCGTCGTTCGGCCCGTGCCCTTCAACAATGAACTGACCATAGATACCAGGACCTCAGGCTATCTGAGTGTGACAGTATCGGATCCGCTTGGGCGTTTGGTGGTGATGCCCAATACCGGCCGATCACCGATGGTCATCGACACGCATAGCTGGCCAGCCGGGCCATATTTCCTACGCATCGAGACGGGCGGCAGTCTGTTCCACCAGCGTGTGATCAAAGACTGATCAGGGAGTCGCCGTCGCCAACGCGATCACCACCACTGATCAATTGCATCGGCTTGTGGAAGCGATCCACGCCTTGTGATCGCTCGCGCTAGAGCGTGAACGGCATCCGGTGTACCCCTGCCCTATCCGCGCTGTGCGCATGGATCGCGTACGTGCCCGGCGGCCAATCGTGTACATCCAATTGGAAGTCGATGGTGTGCGATCCCGGTTCCAACCATTCGTGATCGTGCAGCACGCGTACCACGCGACCATTCCGATCCAAAACCACGGCCGTGAACTCCGTGCCCGCAGGTGCATCGTATCGAATGCGCCGATGGATGGATGCCGGTCGTTGCGAACACACACGCCCTTCCTCATCCGCATACTTCAGCGAATAGAGCGGTACCGGTTGCCCGCTGATGCGGCTCACCGCCAAACGCAAGGTGTCCTGCGCCGTGCTGTCCATGGCGCCCATGCTCTCGATGTCGTTGCCATCGCTCAACACCCAGATGGCGTTCTGTGCGATGCCGTTCGGAAAGTCGCCGCGCGCAACGGCCATGGCCACTGCGGTCAACTTCTCCGACGCCGGGCGACCGTTGCGATAGGCCTCTCCCACGTCCGGCCCTGTGCCCGATGCTTCACAACAGAACGCGCGACACGTCACCGATCGCGAAGCGCCACCGCCTAGCGCGATCACCTCCTCACGCACCACGATGAGGTCCTGCACTTCGGGCACTTGGCTGGTGAAGACCCAGCCCACCGGTATGCTCGTATGCACCGGACCGGTGGAGCGATTGCGCACTTCCACTTTCAGGCACTCGCCTGAGTGGCCGCCAAGACCCACGGGTTTCAGTTCGATCACGCGGTGTTCCAAAAGTTCGATCAGCGAGCGTTGCTCGATCGCCACAGCGGAAATGGACAGGCAGGCACAGAGGAACAGCAACAGGCTTCGGTCCGGGGTCATGGTGGCGAGCTTTCACCTGCAACGCCATCACCGGCTCCCACATTGCGCGGATCGACGGAAAGTGCGCTAACGGAAGAGCGTGACGTGCCCGGCCTTCACGATCTCATCCGTGGCCGAGCACGGATCGCGCATCTGCATGGTGTACACATACACACCCATGGGCAGTCCCGCGCCATCCCATTGCTCCAGTGGGTTCTTCGTGCTCCAGATGCTCGCGCCCCAACGATCATAGAGGTTCAATTCGAAACCGATCTCGGGGATCTCCACATGATCCGGCCAGAGGTCGTTGATGCCGTCGTCATTCGGCGTGAAGGCATTGGCAAGGAAGAGCGTCGGCTCGGTGCGCACATCGATCGTCACCGCCAGCGTATCGTCGCAGTGGTGCGACTCCGTGGCATAGAGCGTGAAGTCGTAGATGTTGTACCGGCCGAAGTCCCAGCTGATGAAGCCCGAACACGCATGCGTGACCAGGCTATCGCCGATGAAGAAGGCACATGAATCCGCAGTGCTGCCAAGGACGATCTCCACCATCGGCGTGCATGGCAGTTGCATTGCTGTGAAGATCGCAGGCACTTGCGCACGCACATAGATGCTGTCGGCCAACGGTGCGCTTCCACAATCAAAGAGGTCGAAGCCCTGCAAGGAGATCGGCTGCCAACCCGCCTGCGGGAACGCCACCGTGGGGTCCGGCACATTGCTGAAACCGAAGCCACCCCAGCGCCACACCAATGAATCCGCATCGGTCGCAATGGTGTTCACCACCACGCCCACGTTCATGCACACCGTGTCCGGCGATACGTAGGCCACGAAGGGTGCGGGCAATTCCGTGAGGTTCACTTGCGCGGTGACCACACAACCAATGGTGGTATCCGTCGCCGTCACGCTCACGATGCCGATGGTTCCTTCCGCGACATTGATCACCGGGGTGGTCTCGCCCGTGCTCCAGACGATCTGGTCCGGTTGGAAACCCCAGTCGAACGCTGCGGTGAGCACCGGTGGATCGCTGGGGCAATAGTCCACCTCGCCATCTATCCGCACCCCCGGATCACCGAGGCCGAGCGTGACGATGGACGGGCACGGCGGCGGGCCACCGGTGATGATCACCGAGTACACGCCCGGACCCATGTTGGTCAACGTGGTGGCACCCACGCCGGGCGCATGCGTCCACGACCATTGGTAGGGACCGGGGTCCACCGTGAAGGTGAGCGTGCCGTCGTTCGCGCCCGCGCAACTGATCCCCGTGGAAGTGAGCGTACCCAGCGGTGGAATGATCGGTTCGGTGAGCAGGGTATCGATGATCGTCTCGCAGCCGCCGCCATCGTCGATCACTACCGTGTACGGACCGGGGGGAAGGTTCGCCACAGTAGCCCCGGTCTCGGTCGCATCGTGTGACCACGAATAGTTGTACGGACCGCCGGAGTGGCTCACCACCGTGAGCGTGCCGTCATCCACCGTGGGACAGGTAATAGGCGTGCTGGTCAGCACCACATCGCATGGCGGCAACTGGGCCTGCGCAATGGCGGCCGGGAGAACGAGAAAGATGGCCAGGGGCGACCGCACGGGGCGCGAATTTGCACAAAGAACGGTCACGGCAAGGGGTGCGAGGTGCGGCATCCGGGGAACGGCGCTACCGCCCTAGGACACGGTATGCCCCGTGGGCGACGCCGCTACCTGAAAATGGTCACATGCCCCACCTTGGTGATCTCGTCCGTGGCCGAGCACGGATCGCGCATCTTCATGGTGTACACATACACACCCATCGGGTGGCCATCGCCGTCCCATTGCTCCGCCGGGTTGGTGGTGGCCCAAATGCTCTCGCCCCAGCGGTTGTAGAGGTTCAGTTCGTAGCCGAGTTCCGGTATGTCCACCCGGTCCGGCCACAGGTCGTTGATCCCGTCCTCGTTCGGGGTGAAGGCATTGGCCAAAAAGAGCGTGGGTTCCGTGCGCACATCCACCCGCGCGGCCAGCGTGTCGTTGCAGTTGTTGTGCTGCGTGGCGTACAGCGTGAAGTCATAGAAGTCGTACCGGCCGAAGTCCCAGCGGATGTAGCCGTCGCAGGCGTGCGTCACCAAGCTATCGCCGATGAAGAAGGCGCAGGAATCCGCCGTGCTGCCCAAGAGGATCTCCACCATGGGCGTGCAGGGGATCTGGATGGCGGAAAAGATCGCCGGCACTTGCGCCCGGATGAAGATGCTGTCCTGCAAAGGCAGTCCGCCGCAATCCAAACTGTCGAAACCCTGCAAGGAGATCGGTTGCCAACCCGACTGCGAGAACGCCACCGTGGGATCCGGCAAATTGCTGAAGCCGAAACCGCCCCACCGCCACACCAGCGAATCCGCATTGGTGGCGATGGTGTTCACCACGATGCCCACGTTCATGCACGCGCTGTCCGGCGTTACGAAGGCCACGAAGGGGCTGGGCAGCATGGAGAGGTTCACCTGATCGGTCACCACGCAGCCGTTGGCATCCGTGGAGGTCACGTCCACATTGCCGATGGTGCCGTTGGGGATGTTGATGGTCGCGCTGGTCTCCGTCGTGCTCCACACGAAGCCCAGCGGTTGGAAGCCTCCGATGGGGATCGCCGTGAGCACCGGCGGATCGCTGGGGCAGTAATCCACCACGCCGGAAATGATCACATCCGGCTCCACCAGCACGGTGTCCAGGATGGATTCGCAACTCACGCCATCGGTTACCGTCACATCATACAAGCCGGGCCCCAAGCCGGTGGCCGTGGCCGCGACCAGTGTGGCATCGTGCCCCCAGATGTAGGTGTACGGCCCGCCGGAATTGCTCACCACGGTGATCGCGCCATCAGCGGCCCCGGCGCATGTGATCCATTGCACGGTCAGCGACACATCGCACGGCGGCAATTGGGCGAAGAGGCCGAAGGGAATGGACAAGGCAAGAGCGAGGGCAGCCGAACGCATGGGTCGGGACGAAGATCGGGAATGGATGGTTAGGGGGGTGAACCATGCCGGATGAATGGTGCAGGGTCCCCGAGGCGGGAGACCTGCAAAGGCTCAATGGATGGTTAGGAGGGTGGGGGGGAAGACGGACACCATTTCAACGTATGTGCCCCTTGGTAACGGGACTGCGGCTCCAAGGCCGCAGTGACGTACCCGCGAGCGTCACTGCGGCCTTGGAGCCGCAGTCCCGTTGGACGATGGAGCATTGACGAACCCTTGCCGTGGATCGATCGCAGGAGACTCTCGAATGGAAAGGTGCCTCTGGTTGCGTGTCGAAGCGAAACGCCCTACATCGTCTGGTGCCTGATGCCACCTTGCGGCCGACACGTCCATGTACCCCGTTTGCAGGGGGTCCGATGTGGAGCGCTTCAGGATCGAAGGTAAGATCGTAAAGGGGCATGCACCGGGATCGAAAGCCATGGGGTTCGATCGGGAAGTCGAAAGGTATCCGGGCAAATGGTTTCCTTGCGAAGCCCTCACCCCCATGCCCCTCTCCCGCACCGAGATCCGCCGCCGCGCCACCGGCTTCGCGAAGCGTTGGGAGGCCGCGCACAACGAGGACGCCGATGCCAAACCCTTCTGGGGTGAGTTCTTCGACTTCACCCTCACTTTGTTTTCGTGGCGGAATAGCGCTTCGGTTCCGGCGAAGTGGTCGTTCCGCGTGGCACCTTCCCACTGGAACCCGGTTCCATCAGTAGTGCCATTTGAACCACGCCGGTTTCAATAACGGAAACAGGCTCGACAAAGCTCTGGAGTGCTTCTATCCGGTCCATCTTTCGAGCCAACTCGACAAAGGACAATCTGCGCAAAACGTCGATGGTGATCGGCCGCTTGGCATCAAAGAAGATCAAGGAGTGAAGAAACTCCTGAGCTGGTCCAGAGTTCAATAGTTCAACCAGGAACGCTGCCTCCTCTTCGGACCTACAAGGAATGGAGTAGCATGTGTCATCCACCATTACTGGTTTGCCAGCGACAGGGGGTACGACCATGAAAGAGACGTTCTTGTAAAGACCCGATACCGCGACCTTCCATGGCGCGAACGAGTACGATCCGATCCCGAAGACAGAGAATCGTGGGCGATTCGTGTAGATCGAACTACCCCTTTCATCCAAGAGAGCAGCATGCTTCAGGAGGTACGCCCATGTTTTTGGTGCCGTGTGAGCGATCACCGAGGTGTCATCACCTGTGCGCCGTTGCGTCACAAGCACAGCTTTCCGTATTCCACCACGGCCATTTCCCAAGTCCGATGACTTCAGCAGTGGAAACACGTAGTCCTCTTCGATATCGACTTGCTCACCAGATCCGTTGATCAACTTGCTTTCGACCAAGGCGAACTCCATGATCTTGGCAGCGTCGTGCTTCACCCCTGAACGCCACACGTATGATGAGCACCCGCCGTCCAATTCCTTGTTCCTCTCGTAAGCGTCGACATCGGATACGAGATCGCCGCCGACGTAACCGAAGCGCTTGGAGGACGAGTTGACATCCAGATCAGAGAACATCGTTGCGATACGTGTCCTAGCCCGTTTACCCGTAATGAAGAACAGGCAAGCATCCACTGCGACACCAAACTCAACTTGAGCGTTGATGTGGAAAAGAATAGCTCCTTCCTTGGCGTTGTCTGTCTTCCATAAATGTTTGAGCACCTTTCTGGCGGTCATCGTCTTGCACAGCATCGCCATCGCGCCGCCTTCTGGAAGTGCCTCGATCAAGCGGATCAGCATCCACTCCGCAATGTCGAAGTTCGACTTGCCCGTACGCGCTTCAAACCCACGCAAACCTTGGAAGTTCGTCTTCGCAGGAAGATTGCTGCTACCGAGTTGGCCAAGCTCCGAATTCGTTACCCAAGGTGGATTGCCGATGATCAGCACTCTGTCCTTCTTCAGATCGCTGACATTGGTCGACCAGTCTTCCCCGAAGAAATCGCGTTGCAGTATCTCGACCCCGATGGACCCAAGCTTCTCACGGGCCAGGTCCACATAGTTGCTGTTCACTTCATAGCCCAGGTATTTGACTTGACCGCCCCACTCCTCTTTGCTCGCGGTCAGGAAAGTGCCAAGGCCGCACGTCGGCTCCACGACACACTGAGGCTGGCCATAAAGTTCCGCAACCAAAGCCGTGACACGCTTCGCGAGTCCTATGGGCGTTTGCCAATCCCCGAACTCCTTCCTGGTGCTCATTGTCTGCGTGTTGTTGCTACCAGTCGATGCTATCCGGGTCCGCGATCAGCTTCTTCGCGAACTCCTCATGCTTCTTCTTCTCCTTCTGCAGGAACTTCTCGTAGGCTTTCAAAAAGCCCTTGTAGAATTCGCGCTTCGTTTGATCTTCCAAAACCTCAAGGACTTTGACCTTTTGAATGACCCCGTAGCCTTGGGCTTCGATCGAAAGGCAAGCCCAACTGATCTTCTCGATAGGGATCAGCGAAGACTCGGACAAGATCCAGGGATCTCCATCCCGCATCTCATAGTCCACGAAAATGAAACTCAGATCGTTCCGCTTTTCGTAGACCCATTCGTGCATCCGCTTGATCGAGATGATGTTCGGTGAGTAGTTCTGCTTCTTGAGGTTGTTGCTCTTCACGTTCACCGCATGCGACTCCGAGAGCATGAAGTCTCCGACAGCCTTCCGGGTGGTGGTGTCCGCCTTGTGCTTGACGGCCATCCGGACCTCAATGATCTGCGAAACATCCATTCTCTCAGGTGTTCAGTTCGGTCGACATCTCTTCAGCGATCCGACTCTGCGTGCAAGCTACACCCGAGGGTCGTTAGCCTTTCGTACCGCGCCATATGCACGGATCCGGCCCGGAGTGCCGTGACCCTCCTTCTTTGCGCGTGAAGCGAAACACCGGGACGGGCAGACTGGGCTCGCCAGCCCCGCCCCGCGTTGCATCCTTCCCGCTACCTTTCCCCTTATGGACCGCCTCACCTTCCTGCGCAGCATGTTGGGCAACACGGCGTTGCTCACCGTACCGCCGCTGCACCTCTTGCCGCAACCGGAGCAGGACCGGTTGGCGTGGGCCAAGGATGGCCATTCGGTCTTCGTATTCGATTGCCTCGTGCGCGGTTTCGCGCACTACGAAGGGCCCGCCTTGCTGTCGCGCATGAAGGAGGAGGATCCGCTGGATCTGGTGCGGGAGTACGAGAACGAGCACGACATGAACGCCGTGGCCGTGTATTGGGAAGGGCATAAGGTCGGCTTCCTGCCCATGGGCGAGAATGTGAGCCTCGCCTACATGCTGGACCACGGCCTGCTGTTGGAAGCAACCGTGGTGTACACCGCCTCCGATGCGCCACCCTGGGAGCAACTCTTCATTGCGGTGCATTTGCTTGTGCCGAGCAACGCTTCGTTCAACAACTACATGGCGCACTATGCCAACCGTGCCGATGCCGGTTTCAAGCGCAGACAGGATGTGGCCGGTCTGCCGGAAGAGTGAACCCTCACCCCATGCCCTCCGCCCAGCTCACCCGTGCCCGCAAGCACCTGAGCGATGCCCAGCTCATCGCCTTCTTCCGCGAAGCGGCGTGGGAGGACGGCACACATGCGCCGGGCAACCTGTGCGATGACCTGGACAAAGGCCGTACGCTGGATGCCATCTTCGAGCGGTACGACCCCGACCGCGAGGGGGGTTCGTTGGCCATCGAGCTGGAAGTGAAGAAGGTGGGTCCAAAGAAGTTCCGGATCACCTTCGGGTTCCACGGTGCCCATGAAGGGGACGGCGGGGTCTGGAATGTGACCTACGATGCAAAGGGCGAACTCACCATGTGCGAGGCCGACGGGTTCTGGTTCTGCTGAGGGCGTTTTTCACCGCCACTGGTTCATATTCCACCTAGCCCCACGCAGGGTGAACGGTGCTCGCCACACCGTATGAAAACCTCCGCAACTGGTCCCGCTCCGCGCACGGCCTGCGCGGGAGGAGGAGGAGCGGACCCTGCGACCCGTAGGGAAATATACCTGTCCTCTCGGCTTCGGTCCGCCGGGTCGTCCACCATCCCGGCTCACCGCCGGTCTGCTGGATAGACCCGGCGTGGGTGGGAATGTTCCGATCGTCGGTAAGGATGATGGGCTGTTACGCATGTATGATCGGCTCTTCACTACGTATGATCGGATTGTCGGGATGGATGATGGGCTTGTCGAGGGCAAGCCGCCCATCATACAGAGGTGTTCTCCGCGCGGCACCCGTGGCACCGGCTCCGGTGGCCTGTGCGCTGGGCTGCGCCACTGCGGTTGGAGGTATGCCGGCCTGGTCCCTTTGGAAACCCTTGCGTGGCGCGGCTTCGGGGGCAGGTACCCCGCGCTGTGGCGGGATGTCCGCATAAGCGCAGACGACCACCTACTACGGACATGCAAAGCCCCGGCCGCCTCGCCGGGGCTTTGCGTTGGGGGTTTTGCAGAAGCCCCGCCCGTTCAATAATGAGAGCTCTACAACTCGAACCGCTCCCCCTTCCGTGGGATGCTCACCTCCTTGAACCCCTGCCCCACCAGGTTCTCCTTCAGCGCGAGCAGGGAGCGTTCCACCCCATGCACCAGGAACAGCCGCTTCACCTTTGCCGGGTTCTGGCATTTGAGGTAGCGCACCAGCTCGCCGCGATCGGCGTGGGCGCTGTAGAACTCCATCTTCCGCACGCTGGCACGCACCGGTACCTGCTCGTGCAGGATGTGTACCTCCTTCGCCCCCTCCAGCAGCGCACTGCCCAAGGTCCCCGGTGCGCAGAACCCCACCGCGAGCACGCCGTTCGCCGGGTCAGGAAGGCCGTGCAGGAGGTGGTGCCGCACGCGCCCGGCCTCCATCATGCCGCTGGCGGAGATCACGATGCAGGGCTTCTTGATCGTATTCAATTCCTTGCTGCGATCCGGGCTCCGCACGTACTCCACCCCCGGAAAATCGAACAGTTCGGGGTCCAGCCGCATTTCCTCACGCACCGCCGGGCGGAAGAGCTGGCCGTACTGCTGCACGATCTGCGTGGCGCTGATGGCCAACGGACTGTCCACGAATACCGGTACGCGGGGCAAGCGGCCCGCATTGCTCAGTGCGTTCAAGGTGTACAGCAGCTCCTGCGTCTTGCCGATGCTGAAGGCGGGGATGATCAAGCGGCCACCACGATCCACGCAGACCTCGATCACGTGGCGGAGCAACTCCTCCTCCGCCTCGGCCACCGGGGCATGATCACGATCGCCGTAGGTGCTCTCGCAAATGATCACATCGGCCTGCCGGAAGGGTGCGGGTTCCGGCAACAGACGGTCCACGTAGCGGCCCACGTCGCCGCTGAAACTCAGCTTCAGCACGCGCTCACCGTCATCGATCTCCAGGTGTACGGCTGCGCTGCCCAGGATATGTCCGGCATCGGTATAGGTGAGGGTGATGCCCGGCGCGATGCCCACCGCTTCGCCATAGTCCGCGGTCCGGAACAACTGCATGGCGGGTGCCACATCGTCCATGGTGTACAGCGGACCCGATTCCTCCGGCACACGCCCACGCTTCTTCGCACGTCTGGCATCGAACGCGTAGTCGTACTCCTGGATGTGTGCGCTATCCACCAGCATGATCGTGCAGAGATCACGCGTGGCCGGTGTGCTCCAGATCGGTCCGGAGAATCCTTCGGCCACCAAGCGCGGGATCAAGCCGCTGTGGTCGATGTGCGCATGGCTGAGCACGAGCACATCGATCGCCTCCGGGTCGAAGCCGAAGCGCCGATTGGGATCACCTTCGCCTCACGCACGGCCTCACCTTGGAACATGCCGCAGTCCAATAGGATGCGCGAGGTGGTCCCGTCCCTGCGGGTGACCTGAAGAAGATGCTTGCTGCCGGTAACCGTTCCTGCGGCACCATGACTGGTAAGAGAGATGGACATGCGGCAAAGGTGGCAATGATATCGGTGTAGCACGGCCCATAGCGAAGAAGCGGGGTTCCGGTCGGAAGGACCCGGTCCGCACGGGGACCCATCCGCACCGATGCGGCTACACGGCAGGTTCCCTCAACCACTCCTTCGCAGCCGCCACGGAATCGAAGACCTTCATGGGGAACTCCGGTGGGAACAAGGTGAAGTAGGTATTCACCACCGTATTCAGCACCCGGCTATCCACCATCACGGCCACGGCGGTGAGGTTCTCCCGATCATCATTGAAATGATCCGTTCGCAGCACTGCGGTCTCCCACTCCAATTCACCGGGTGCCACGAAGAGGATGGCGCCTGTCCCTCCCTGGAGCAATGAGCGACGGACCTGCATGATCTCCCCCATCGCTTCCACGGTGATGCGTGCATCCGGCTTCAAGTGTACCTCCACCAAGGAGGGGGCATCACAGAATACCCGGGCAAGGACCGTTTCGATCTCTTGAGGCATGGCGGTTACCACATCGAAGGTGCGGGTTTTCATCCGTTCCACGAAATGATCTCCAAGGAAAGTCACCGACGGTCCGGAGCCATGGACGAGGAAGAGCGGAAGGGAACCCGGCACCGCCACGCACCGGTTCCCACCATGCGTTCCCCCGAAGATGCGGGACCGGGAATGGTGGATCCATTGCTGCTCCTATCTTGGAGCCGCACCCGCAGCAATGAATTGGTTACGCCACGCATTCGCCATCCTTTTGCCTTGCTGCCTTGCTTCCGCACTATGCGCACAGCAATACAAGCTGCGCGGGGTGGTCTCCGATGCCACCACCGGGGAGACGCTCATCGGCGCGAACGTCCTGCTGAAGGGCACCACCACCGGGGCGGTCACGGACGTGGATGGCCGCTTCGAACTGCTGGTGAACGAGCTTCCGCCATACACGCTTGTGATCAGCTACATCGGTTACAACCCGTTGGAGGTGGAGGTGAAGAGCCTGGACAAGGAGTTGAAGTTCAAGCTGAGCACCGATCTGGTACTGCTCGGCGAAGCGGAGGTGATCGGCAGCCGCATCAGCGACAAACAGAAGCAAGCGCCGCTCACGGTGGAGAGCATGGATGTGCTGGCCATCCGCGAAGCACCGAGCGGCGACTTCTACGAAAGCCTCGGCACGTTGAAGGGCGTGGACATGACGGCGGCGAGCATGGGCTTCAAGGTCATCAACACGCGCGGCTTCAACAGCACCAGCCCGGTGCGCTCGCTGCAACTGATCGATGGCGTGGACAACCAGAGCCCGGGATTGAATTTCTCCCTCGGCAATTTCCTCGGCGCAAGCGACCTGGACGTGATGAAGGTGGATGTGATCGCCGGTGCGAGCGCGGCCTACTTCGGACCGGGAGCCTTCAACGGCGTGATCAACATGACCACCAAGAGTCCATGGCTCTTCCCCGGCCTGAGCGTGTGCGCCAAAGCCGGTGAACGCGACCTGCTGGAAGGGTGTGTGCGTTGGGCGCAGGTGTTCAAGGACGCGAATGGGAAGAACCGCTTCGCGTACAAGCTGAACCTTTACAGCTTGAAGGCCACGGACTGGTTCGCGCAGGATTACAACGCCACCACCAATTCCCCTACAAGCACCAAGAACCCGGGGGGCTTCGATGCGGTGAACACCTACGGAGATGAGTTCATCAATCCGCAGACGGACTTCTCCAGGGATATCGCCGACCGAAGGAACTATCCCGGTCTTGGCCTTTACATACGGCCCGGTTACCGAGAGCAGGATCTGGTGAACTACGGGACCGATAACCTCCAGGCCGGGGCTTCCGTCCACTACAAGATCACCGATAGCATCGAGGTGATCGTAGCTGGGAATTACAGCCGCGGGAGTACGGTGTACCAAGGTGAGAACCGCTACCGCTTGAAGGATGTGCAGTTCCACCAGGAGCGCATCGAATTACGGCGTGAGGGGAAGTGGTTCGTCCGTGGGTACCTGACCGGCGAGGATGCCGGTAATACGTATGACATCTTCACCACCGGTGTTCGTTTGCAGGAGGCTGGCGGCGATTATGTGAAATGGCTCACGGCCTACTACACCGCATGGCAGGATCAGGCCGTGCCGTACATCCAACAGCATGATCCGGGCTTCCTCACGGTCAGTCAGGCCATCGGCCAGGGCTACACCGAACAGACCTATGATGCGTACATCACCCAATACGTGGCCGATCACAACACGCTGTTCACCGCTTTGCATGACAAGATCGGGGCACAGGTCGCGCTGATCGATGATGCGTTCCTGGACCCCTACTACGTGGTCGGCACCCAACGCTTCGACGATAAGTTGGCGGAGATCAAGGACAAGCGATTCACCGAAGGAGGATCGCGCTTCTTCGATCGGTCACAGCTGGCACACGCCATGGGTGAGTACCGGTTCAGCCCGTTGCGGTCCATCCGCCCGAAAGCGCAGGTCGTTCTGGGAGGGAACATCCGCCAATACCTGCCGAACAGTGCGGGCACCATCTTCCGCGACACCGGGGATGTGGTGATCAAGAACCGCGAGGGCGGCATGTATCTAGGCGTGGAGGATGTGTTCATGCAGGACAAGCTGAAAGCCACCGCCACCTTGCGCATGGACAAGAACCAGAACTTCGACTACCTCCCATCGCCTGCCGCCTCATTCGTGTACACCCCGCGCCAGGACCGGGTGTTCCGCGTGTCCTTCAGCAGCGCCATCCGCAACCCGACGCTCGCGGATCAGTACCTCTACTACAACGTCGGGCGTGCCATCCTGCTCGGCAATGTCAATGGCCAGTTCGAAAAGGGACGGGACAGCCTGATCACCATCGACAGTTTCGATCAGTACCGCCAAACATCGGGAGCGAACCTGATCCCCGGCTTGGCCAAGTTGGATTACTTCAACGTGGATCGCGTGCGCCCCGAGCAGGTGCGGACCATAGAGGTCGGGTACCGCGCCACGCACTTTGAAAAGTTCTATGTGGACGCCAGTGCCTACAGCAGTTGGTACACGGACTTCATCGGCTACATCATCGGCCTATCGGCGAAGTTCGACCCCAGTGGCTTCCCGATCGGCGGGATCCAAGCCTACCGCTTAGCGGCGAATGCGACCAGCTTGGTGCGGACGCAGGGCGCGAACGTGGGGGTGAGCTATTTCCGTAAGCGATTGACCTATGGGGTGAATTACAGCTACAACCAATTGGCCAGTGGGAATGATGACCCGATCATCCCTGCATTCAATACCCCACAGAACAAATTCAACCTGAGCTTCACCGCGCATGACATGAAAGTACCCTTCACCGACAAGCCCAACCTCGGTTTCGGGATAAACTGGAAATATGTGGAGGGCTTCACCTTCACAGGTTCGCCGCAGTTCACCGGACCGATCCCGAGCTACGACATGGTGGATGCACAGGTGAACGTGAAATTCCCCGGACAACACCTCACCGTGAAACTGGGCGCGAGCAATATCCTTGGCCTGGTCCCTCTTCTGGATCCGGATGTGCCTGCTTCCGAACGGTTGGACCGGGCCTTCGATAACCGTGTACTCATGGTATTCGGTGGTCCGAACGTGGGTCGCCTGGGTTATCTACAACTCATCTACGAGTTGGATAAGCGTTAGGGCCTCAACGCCGGGGTCCTCGCCTAGTTCAGCGTATCACCTGTTCGGGAGGTCCGGCAGTGTTCGAATGCATTGTTCCGCCACCTACCTTAGCCTGCCATAAACCAACGGATCAAATGAAACGAACCATACCCTTAACCCTAGCAGCACTGGCCATTGGCTTGGGCACTGCGGCGAGCGCGCAGCGCTATCTCACCGAGGTGTTCAGCGATGCCAACCTGACGATCACGCCTGACGTGACGTACGGTACCAACATCGATTTCCTCACCAGCAACTTCGCTTCCCCTCTTGTCCCGACCGACATAGGCACTTTGCAGACGCTCGTGAGCACCATGCAGCCCATCCCCGCTCCGTATTTCGATCCGGCCGATGGAAGCACTGCGGTGAAAGTGACCAATATCCGCATGGATGTCTATGAGCCGAGCCAGGGCGTGGATGTGCTGACCGCACGTCCGTTGGTGATCTACCTGCACACCGGCAATGCGCTGCCCCCACCCATCAATGGCAGTCCGAACGGCGCGCGCAAGGACAGCACGGCGGTGGAGATCTGTAAGCGCATGGCGCGTCGCGGTTACGTGGCGGTGAGCATGAGCTATCGTTTGGGTTGGAACCCACTCGCCACCACCGAGATCGCGCGCCGTGCAAGTCTTTTGAACGCCGTTTACCGTGCGTTGCAGGATGTACGGGAGTGTACCCGCGTTCTGAAAGCCGATGCCGCAGGCGCGAATACCTATGCGATCGATCCCAACAAGATCATCGTTCTAGGTGAGGGGACCGGTGGATACATAGCACTTGCGAATGCTACCTTGGATAACCCTGCTGAGCTTTTCATCGAGAAGTTCCGTCTCGACCCCTTCGATCCGACCGTTAGCGTTGTCGACACCGCGCAAGTGGGCAACATATACGGCTACAACGGTGCGCTTACCTTATACCGTCCCAACGGGCAGAATGCGACCGCCCAGTTCTGTGTGAACATGGGCGGCTCACTGGCCGATTCGACCTGGCTTGCCGCTGGTGATGCTCCCATGGTGGCCTTCCACACGGTGTTCGATCCCTTCGCACCCTTTACGGATGGCATCGTGATCGTGCCCACGACCGGCGGACCTGTGGTGAATGTGCAAGGCAGCAACTACTTCATGCGCTTGGTGAACCAATTCGGCAACAACAACAGTTTCGTGAACCTGCCGAGCAGCGATCCTGTCACTGCGCGTGCTCGCGCACTATATGGGACTACGCAGACGCACGGCACCAATGCGGTGACCATCAACACCAATGTGGAAGGTCTTTTCCCGATGGTACGTCCGCTTTGGCCCGCACCCGCTCAGGAAGAAGCGAGCCCTTGGCAGTTCTGGGATCAGAATTCCGCGCTCGCACAAACCGTCGTGAGCGCTGGTCCTCCGCCTATCACAGCGAACATCGCCAGCTTGGCGAGCAACCCCGATATGAGTCCGACGAAAGCCCGTACGTACATCGATACGGTCATGGCATACCTCAACCCACGGATCGTGTGCGCGCTGCAACTCGGCCCATGCTCGCTTGTGGGCATCGACGAGGAAGCTTCCTCCTCTGCTGTGGAGGTGTGGCCGAACCCTGCCACCGACAACTTCACGGTGAACAGCGGCAACACCATCGTGCGTCGTTATCGCGTGCTCGACATCAACGGTCGTGAGGTGGCCACCAACTCGGTGAACGCTGCGCGCTTCACCGTAGCACGCAACGGCCTGGCACCCGGCACCTACTTCCTCGAACTCACCCTGAATGATGGGCGACTCGTGCGGAAGGTGATGCTGGATTGATCCGAATACTTCCAAGCAGAAGGGCCATCCGCCGTACGGCGGATGGCCCTTTTCTTTGAGGGTTGGATCTTTGTTGCCGGTGGGACCATCCTGAGCCCAGCCGAACAACGAGCAACCAACAACGACCAACGAATTCTCCATGTCCCGGATCACTGAACAAGCCTCCGCACGATTCCAAGCGAACCTATGATCAAGCCCCGCGCATTACACTGGGTGGCCTGGTTCTCACTCGGCTGCCTTTCGCAGGCCAGTTGGTGCCAGTCGATCTGGGCGCCCATGCACCTTCCGGGTTGTCAGCTCTACCAGCGGTTGATCGTCGGAACGGAGCCCGATCGGTGCTATTACTATGGCGTTCGATCTTCGGGGCCTAGCTGTGGTCTATTACACAGTGAAGTGTATGCGTGGCAGAATGGTGGTTGGGATTCCATCACCTCGGTGCCGGGAACCATGCGGTCGCTGGTGATCTTCCACGACACACTCGTCATGGGTGGGGGGTTCAATGCCATGGGAGAGCCGGATGATATGATACGCGGGTATGTGGATGACCAATTGATCAGCTTTGGCGCTTTCAACAATGGGATCACAGGGCTGCGGGTGATCGACGACACGCTGTGGGCGGTGGGTAGTTTTACTCAGGTCGATGGTCAAGCGGCCAGTGGGGTGGCCAAACGCGTGGGTGGTCAATGGATGCCGGTAGGTACCATGCCCGGTGAGGTGCATGTCGGCAACATCATCAAATACCAAGGTGATCTGATCATTACCGGAGCTTGTTATTCAGTGAACGGGCGCCGCGGCATCTATCGATTGGAGAACGGTGCCTGGAATCTGCTTGGCGACGCATTGACTGGATTCGCTTCGCAAGCCGTGGCCATGATCGAGTACGATGGTGTGCTTTACATAGGTGGGTCGATCAGCCAGGCGGAAGGTAATGTCGGTCACGGCATCATCCGTTGGGATGGTATGGACTATCACAGCCTAGGCGGCGGCCTGCTGTGGAGCGCCGGGGATCTCAGCACACTGACCGGGGTTACTACCCTTGATATACGAGATGGCTTGCTCTATTGTGGCGGTGGTTTCAACTATGCCGGTGCATTGGAGAGCCGTGGCATTGCAGCTTGGGATGGATCGCGATGGTGCTCGGTGAGAGGAAATTTCATGGCGACGGCCAGTGATTATGTGAGAGGGATGGCCTTCATGGGCGACAGCCTATACGTGGGTTGTGGGCCCAATGTGGATGGTATGGTTGCGGGGTTCGCAGCTCGAGCTGCGGTAAGTGATCTGCTTGGCAACTGCGATGACACCGGCGTGACCGGATCGGCTGGTGATCAAACGTTGGTTACCCTTTCCCCTAATCCTGCTACGGATGCGGTGACCATCACCATCGCCAACGCCATCGTGATCCGCTATCGTGTGCTTGACATCAACGGCCGCGAAGTGGCCACCAGCAAGGTGAACGCCCAGCGCTTCACGGTGGAGCGCAACGGCCTGGCACCCGGCACCTACTTCCTGGAACTCACCCTGAATGATGGGCGACTCGTGCGGAAGGTGATGCTGGATTGATCACGAAGCTCAATTGGAAAGAGCCATCCGCTTTACGGCGGATGGCCCTTTTCTTTGAGGGTTGGATCTTTGTTGCCGGTGGGACCATCCTGAGCCCAGCCGAACAACGAGCAACCAACAACGACCAACGAATTCTCCATGTCCCGGATCACTGAACAAGCCTCCGCACGATTCCAAAGCGAACCTATGAACAAGCCCGCGCGATTACACTGGGTGGCCTGGTTCTCACTCGGCTGCCTTTCGCAGGCCAGTTGGTGCCAGTCGATCTGGGCGCCCATGCACCTTCCGGGTTGTCAACTCTACCAGCGATTGGTCGCCGGATCGATGCCCGACCGGTGCTATTACTATGGCGTTCGATCCTCGGGTCCTGATTGTGGGCTATTACACAGTGAAGTGTATGCGTGGCAGAATGGTGGTTGGGATTCCATCACCTCGGTGCCGGGAACCATGAGGTCGCTGGTGATCTTCCACGACACGCTCGTTATGGGTGGGGGGTTCAATGCCATGGGAGAGCCGGATGATATGATACGCGGGTATGTGGATGACCAATTGATCAGCTTTGGCGCTTTCAACAATGGGATCACAGGGCTGCGGGTGATCGACGACACGCTGTGGGCGGTGGGTAGTTTTACTCAGGTCGATGGTCAAGCGGCCAGTGGGGTGGCCAAACGCGTGGGTGGTCAATGGATGCCGGTAGGTACCATGCCCGGTGTTGCGTTAGTCCTTGATATTATCAAATTCCAAGGAGATCTGATCATAACCGGACCTTGTTATTCAGTGGACGGGCACCGCGGCATCTATCGATTGGAGAACGGAGTCTGGAACCTGCTTGGCGATGCATTGACAGGATTCGCTTCCCAAGCAGCGTCAATGATCGAGTATGATGGGGATCTATACATCGGAGGACAGATCAGCCAATCAGAGGGGAACGTAGGCCACGGTATTATTAGATGGAACGGCTCTGATTATTCCGATGTAGGCGGCGGCCTACTATGGAACGCTGGGGATCTCAGCACACTGACCGGGGTTACTTCCCTTGATATACGAGATGGCTTGCTCTATTGCGGTGGCGGTTTCAACTATGCCGGTGCATTGGAGAGCCGTGGCATTGCAGCATGGGATGGATCGCGATGGTGCTCGGTGAGAGGAAATTTCATGGCGACGGCCAGTGATTATGTGAGAGGGATGGCCTTCATGGGCGACAGCCTATACGTGGGTTGCGGGCCCAATGTGGATGGTATGGTTGCGGGGTTCGCAGCTCGAGCTGCGGTAAGTGATCTGCTTGGCAACTGCGATGACACCGGTTTCTTCGGATCGGATGGTAATAACGCTACGGTCACCCTTGCGCCAAATCCTGCTACACATGCGATAACAGTCAGCATTGCCGTCGGTGTCGTGCGTGGTTACCGCGTGCTGGACATCAACGGCCGCGAAGTGGCCACCAGCAAGGTGAACGCCCAGCGCTTCACGGTGGAGCGCAACGGCCTGGCACCCGGCACCTACTTCCTCGAACTCACCCTGAATGATGGGCGACTCGTGCGGAAGGTGATGCTGGATTGATCGCCGAAGCTCAATTGAGAAGGGCCATCCGATTTACGGCGGATGGCCCTTTTCTTTGAGCCATGGCACGGATCACCGAACTGCCTTCGCATTTCAACGACCTCGAGCAGATGAGCACGAGGGAACTTCTCCGCAACATCAACGCGGAGGATCGACATGTGCCGGATGCGATCGCGGAAGTGATCCCCGCGATCGAAGCGCTGGTGGATGCGATCACCGAACGTATGCCGCGTGGTGGTCGGTTGTTCTACCTCGGCGCAGGAACGAGCGGGCGTTTGGGGATCGTGGATGCGAGCGAGTGCCCGCCCACCTTCGGTGTACCACACGGGTTGGTCGTGGGGTTGATCGCTGGTGGCGACAATGCGATACGCAAGGCGGTTGAATTCGCAGAGGATGATCGCGAACAAGGTTGGAAGGATCTACAGGAACATGCGGTCGGCACGGACGACACCGTGATCGGCATCGCCGCGAGCGGTAGCACACCATACGTGGTGGGTGCCTTGGAACAATGCAATGAGAATGGGATCCTCACGGGATGCATCACCTGTAATCCGGAAAGTCCGGTGGCGTTGGTGGCGAAGCACCCGATCGTCGTCGTCGTCGGGCCGGAGTTCGTGACCGGCAGCACACGCATGAAGAGCGGCACTGCCCAGAAGCTGGTCTTGAACATGATCAGCACGAGTGTGATGATCAAGCTCGGTCGTGTGAAAGGCAACCGGATGGTGGACATGCAACTGAGCAACAACAAGCTCATTGACCGCGGCACACGCATGGTGATGGATGGACTCGGTGTTGACTATGAGACCGCCAATGAATTGCTGAAACGCCACGGAAGTGTGCGAAAGGCGGTGGAAGCGGGAGCCGGAGGGCAATGATCCACCCCCGAACCGCGTACTTGCACCGGACCGATCAACTTTGCACACCTTGAACACCCGATATCTCTTCCCCTTTCTCGCAATATTGCTTCTGTTGGCTGGTTGCCGCAAGGACGAACTCTTCACCAACGACCCGAGCGCTGATCTTGCGTTCAGCCAGACCGAGGTCCTATTCGATACCATCTTCACCACATTGCCCTTCTCGGTCACGAAGAGCTTCCGGGTGTACAACCGGAACGACCGCGCAGTGCGGGTGGATGTGGCGCTGGAAGGCGGAACACCATCGGCGTTCCGGATCAACGTGGATGGGCTGTCGGGACTCTCTTTCAACGATGTGGAGATCCTTGCCGGGGATAGCATCTACGTGTTCGTGGAGGCGAGTTTGGATCAAACCAACCAGAACGCGCCGTTGATCCACGAGGACCACGTGGTCTTCTACACCAACGGCAATGAGCAGAAGGTGAAGCTGATCGCGTGGGGACAGGACGCGCACTTCTTCTACCCGGACCATTTCCCGAATGGGCTTCCCGCATACAGCATCATTGCAGGCTTGGACGACATGGGCAACGCGACCTGTGAAACGGTGAACTGGCCCAATGACAAGCCGTACGTCATCTATGGCTATGCCGTGGTGGACAGTTGCAGCACACTCACGGTGGACCCCGGCGTGCGCGTGTATGTACACGGTGGCGGTGGATTGTGGATCTACCGTTGGGGCAAGATCCAAGCGATCGGTACCGTGCAGGATCCCATCACCTTCCAAAGCGACCGCCTTGAAGCGCTTTACGCCGATCTTCCCGGACAGTGGGATCGCATCTGGATCAACGATGGTCCGCTCGGAAATGACAACGTGCTGACGAACGTGAAGATCAAGAATGCCTTGGTGGGGATCCAGTGCGAGAATTGGCCGGGCCAACCGAATGCGGAAACGAGCCAAGCATGGCTGCGCATGAAGAATGTGAGCATCAGGAATTGCAGCGCGGCGGGGATCCTGAGCCGCAACTACCGCATCAAGGCCACCAACCTACTGGTTGGGGATTGTGGGCAGTACAGCGTGGCGCTGACCGGTGGTGGTGAATACAAATTCAACCACATGACCATCGCGAACTACTGGGACTACAGCATCCGCAATGATCCGGCGTTCATCATGACGAACACCTATCCGGACATCACGAACACCTTGCAAGTGCGTGACATCGTGAACAGCACTTTTGAGAACAGCATCATCCAAGGATCCAATACCAACGAGTTCTTGTTGGACTTCAATACACTATCCACCCCGCAGACGCTGAGCTTCGCACGTATTATGCTGCGGACCGACCAGATCACCTCCGGTTCGTACTTCGACCAGAGCACCACCTTCCGGAACCAGACGCCTGGGTTCGTGGACATCACTGCACGTGATTTTCACCTTTTGGAGAACGCCTTCGCACGGAACCGCGGCCAGGCCGGCGCGGACGCGGATGCGGTCAACGACCTGGATGGCGTGGAACGCGCCGACGCCCTGCCCGACCTCGGCTGCTACGAGTTCGTGCCGTAACCGCCGAAGGGAACGCGAAAGCAAACCGCCTTGCTTCGCAAAGCCTCGCAATGACAGGTGCAGAGGGCACAGAGGAATGCAATTGTGTTGAGTTAAAGGTTTCTCGGCGGCATCATTTGCGAGATGCCGGGTCAAGCCCGGCATGACAGCCTACTAGGGTGATCAGGATCCGCCCGCCGGATGGCGGACGGATCCTGATCACTACCACGAGTTGTCACCCCGGCCTTGAGCCGGGGTCTCGAAAATGGATCTGTCGATCTTCATCTGGAAGCAGTTCCCTCATTCCTACTTCAGTTCAAGTAGAAACCGGATCGTATCCACACCATCCGCGTAGTCCCATAGTGCAGGCTGCTGCGCTTGACCGAACGGCGTGCGGTCGTGACCCACAACGCACTGGATGCTGTCACGGTTCGTGGCGATGTACGCTTCGGCTATGACGACTTCAGCATACCGCTCAAAGAAAAGCGTCGCCACAGGGCTCGCGAGTGCTGCGTCCTCCTTCAACAACAGGAAACCGTTCTCCACAAAGTTGATCCGGTCCAACATCCACAGCGCGCGCGTAGTCGTAGTTGTTGCCGTACTTGTTGTGATGCACGATGTCCTTCCACGGAAAGAAGGCCTTGAACAAACGATCCGTATCGAAACTACACGGGATCAGGAGCTTGCTCACGTTGCGACAGCCCAACCCGAAGTAGCGGAACACGTCCTCTCCGAGCGCAGTCAATTCCTCCTCCGTCTCGCTTCCATCCAACACCGCCACACTCACGCGGTTCTTGCGCACGATCCGCGGCAGGTGTCCGAAATAGTGCTCGAAGTAGCGCGACGTGTTGTTGCTCCCGGTGGCGACCACCGCCTCCACCTCACCAAGCTTCCCAACGGTGAACTCGATCTGTTGTGCCGTTCCGGGTGCGAAGCGATCAAGTACACTCATGATCCCCGGCACTAGATCGGTTTCCTGTGATGAGCACTTCACCCGCGCACGATGACCGCTCAACCAAACACAGAGCACATCATGCAAGCCCACCAACGGGATATTGCCAGCGAGGATCAGGCCCACGATCCGTGCTGTTGCAGGCGCGGACTTCAATTCCGGATACCGATCCAACCAGGTCGCGAGTTGATCAGCCGTCAGCGCATTGCCCCACGCCGTGAACGCGTGCCGCACATTCTCCTCCGTGGCCCAACCGTTCTGGTTGTGCGCCCTGCGGACCAGTTCATCCAATGCGATGTACTCCGCCTCCACCAAACCGGAGGAATGCCCAGGCCAAGGAGCGCCAGCGCCGATGGCCTCCATCACCACACCAAGTTGGGCAAGTGCGGTGATGCGTACATCCAGCGACAACACATTTGCTTCCGTGGCCATTCGTGCTCCCATGATGCGCCTTCTATCTTTGGCCGCGAAAATACCCTGTACCGCTATGGCGATCATCATCACCGACGAATGCATCAACTGTGGTGCATGCGAACCCGAATGCCCCAACAACGCCATCTATGAGGGCGGGGCGGAGTGGCGCATTGCCGATGGAACCTCCCTGAATGGCCAAGTGACCATGCCCACAGGCAACAGCTACGATGCGGATGCCATGAATGCCCCGGTGAGCATGGACCTCTACTACATCGTGCCGGACAAATGCACCGAGTGTACCGGATTCCACGATGAGCCGCAATGCGCTGCGGTGTGCCCGGTGGACTGCTGCGTGGATGACCCTGATCACCGCGAGACGAAGGAGCAGTTGCTCGCGAAGAAGGAATTCATGCACGTCTAGTCGGTCGTCGTGGTGCGATGGTTGCGACGCGGATGACCATGCGACCACGTACCGATCGATCCTGCCGTTCCGTTGAAGTCAACGTGCGCGCACTCCTCATTCTTCTCCTTTTCTCGGGATCCGTTCACCTCGTTGCGCAGGACCGGGTGCAGATCGCCTTCGGTCATGTGAAAGCATTGATCAATGCAAAGACCGATGCCCAGCGCGATAGCGTGAACGAATTGTTGAAGGCGTCCTTGCGCGTGGTACTCGACGCGCCGGATGGCATGACGGTGAACCTGGATGACCTTCCGCTCAGCCGTGTGGATGCACCGGACGGTCGCTTCCGGTTGATCACATGGAACATCCCGAGAGAGAACGGAACGTATCGCTACGAAGGATTCCTGCTCGGCCAAGCCGGTCGCAAGTCCAGCCTTTTTGAATTGCGCGACATGACGGGTGGCATCGCTTCACCGGAACTCGCAGAGCTGGGTCCGGACCGTTGGTTCGGCGCACTGTACTACCAAGTGATCCCGTGAAGAAGGGCGGCAGGACCTACTACACGCTGCTCGGCTGGAAGGGCCAGAGCAACAGCGAAACGCAAAAGGTGATCGAGGTGCTCAGTTTCCGGGGTGACAAGCCGCGTTTCGGTGCGCCGGTGTTCGACGGTGGCAAATTGAAACCGCAACGGAGGATCTTCGCCTTTGCCTACCAGAGCACGATGATGCTCCACTACGAAGCGGAACAGCAGCGCATCGTATTGGATCACCTCGCTGCGGCGCGTGCAGATATGGAAGGCAAACCCGCCTTCATGGGACCGGACATGAGCTTTGATGCCTTCGTGTGGAACAAAGGTGAATGGACCTATCAGCGGGACATCGACCTGCGCGATCCGAAGCGTGATGGACGCCCCTTCAACGCGCCCCCCAAGGAACCCCGGAAGTAGCCCTACCACCGCGTGAGCGCGGAGCCAACGGTGGTCCGGCCGTGGCCTGTACCTTTGGCGGCCGTAATTCACACCAGATGACCGTAGCCACACAGACCAAGGTCCACAACTACAGCGCAGGACCCTGCATCCTTCCCCGCGAAGTATTCGAGAAGGCCGCCCAAGCCGTGCTCGATCTCGATGGCAGCGGACTCAGCATCCTGGAGATCAGCCACCGGAGCAAGCCCTTCGAGGCCATCATGGCCAAGGCGCAATCGCTGGTGAAGGAGTTGCTCGGCGCACCGGAGCACTACCAGGTCGTCTTCCTCGGCGGTGGGGCCAGCATGGGCTTCCACATGATCCCGCAGAACTACATGAAGCCCGGTGGAAAGGCGGCTTATGCCAACACCGGCGAATGGGCCAGCCGCGCGATCAAGGAGAGCAAACTCGCTGGTGAGACGTTGGTGGTGGCGAGCAGCGAGGACAAGAACTTCAACTACATCCCGAAAGGGTTCGCGATCCCCACGGACGCGGACTACTTCCACTTCACCAGCAACAACACCATCTTCGGCACACAATACAAGCAGTTCCCGAAGTCGCCCGTGCCGATGATCTGCGACATGAGCAGCGACATCTTCAGTCGCCCGGTGAACGTGGCTGACTTCGCCCTGATCTACGCCGGTGCCCAGAAGAACATGGGGCCTGCCGGAGCCACGGTCTACCTCTTCGACCCGGCGCACCTCGGCAAAACGGGCCGCAAGTTGAGCCCGATGATGGACCTGAACAACCACGCGGCCAAGGACAGCATGTACAACACGCCGCCGGTGTATGCGGTGTATGTGAGCATGCTCACGTTGGAGTGGATGAAGAGCCTCGGCGGATCGGCCGCCATCGAGAAGCGCAACGCCGCAAAAGCGGAACTGCTCTACGGCGCGATCGATCGCTTGCCGCTGTTCAAGGGCACCACGGCGGTGGAGGACCGCAGCGTGATGAACGCCACTTTCGTATTGAATGATGCGGCCTTGGAGCCGACCTTCGATGCCCTATGGAAGGAAGCAGGCATCAGCGGCATTCGCGGACACCGCAGCGTGGGCGGGTATCGCGCCAGCATGTATAACGCACTCCCTCTGGCCAGCGTGCAGGCCATGGTGGATGTGATGGAACAATTCGCACAAAAGCACGGATAGGAACCATGCGCATTCATTCGAACGACGGGATCAGCAGCAAGGCTCGCGAGAGCTTGGTGGAGGAAGGATTCAAGGTGACCACCGATCACATTCCGCAGGATCAACTGAACGATTACCTGAACGAGCAAGGCGTGGAGGTGCTCCTCGTGCGCAGTGCCACCAAGGTGCGCCGCGATCTCATCGACGCGTGCCCGAAAGTGCGTTTGATCGGTCGCGGAGGTGTCGGCCTGGACAACATCGATGTGGTGTATGCCAAGTCGAAAGGGATCACCGTGGTGAATACACCCGCCTCCTCCAGCATCAGCGTGGCGGAGTTGGTGATGGCCCACCTCTTCTCCCTGAGCCGCTCACTGCACAAGTGCAACCGGCGCATGCCTGCAGAAGGCCGCACGCAGTTCAAGGCCTTGAAGAAGGAATACGAAAAGGGCATGGAGCTGCGCGGAAAAACGCTTGGCGTGGTGGGCTTCGGCCGTATCGGCCAGTGGACGGCGCGCTACGCGCTCGGTTGCGGAATGAATGTGGTGTACACGGACAATCACGCCACCGCTGAAGCGATCGAAGTACCCATCGGTTCTGTCATGGTACGCGTTCCGGTGCGCATGGTGAGCATGGAGGAATTGCTGAAGACCTCGGATGCGATCAGCATCCATGTGCCTTCGCAAAAGGATGGACGGCCGGTGATCGGCGCCAGCGAGTTGAAGCACGTGAAGCCCGGTGTGGTGATCGTGAACACCGCACGTGGCGGAAGTGTGGATGAGGAAGCCTTGCTCGCAGCGATCAAGGATGGTCGGGTGCGCGGAGCTGCGTTGGATGTGTTCGTGAACGAGCCGGAACCGAACGCTTCACTGCTTGTCGAACCGAACCTGAGCCTGACGCCACACATCGGTGCGGCCACTGCCGAAGCGCAGGGCCGGATCGGTGATGAACTCGCCGACCGCATCATCGCCTGGCGTTCCGCTGCTGCTGTGAGCTGATGATCTCCCTTCGTCCGTTCCGCGCTTGGCGCCCGGTGGCGGACAAGGCCGCTCAAGTAGGATCGCGTTCCTACGTGTCCTATTCACCGGAGGATCTTCTTCAGCGCCTTACCGGCAACCCGTACACCTTCCTGCATGTGCTCCGTCCGGATGACGAGATGACGGTCCGTTTGCCGCGAGTGGAGCGCTTCCGCTTGGTGCGCCAAGCCTTCTTTGATTTCTGTCAGCGCGGGATCATGTTCCGCGACGATCAGCCATGCATTTACTTCTACGAGCAGAGCATCCACGGCAACGTGTCGCGTGGCATCATTTGCGGCGTGAGCGTGGCGGACTACCGCGCTGGACGGATCAAGGTGCATGAACAAACGCTCACCGCACGCGAGAACCTCTTCGCCGAGTACCTCGATGCGACGGGGATCAACGCGGAGCCCGTTCTGCTCGCCACACCCGAAGGGGCGGCTTGGGAAGCGCTGCTCGATCCGCTGCTGAATACCAAGGCCACCTATGACTTCCGCACCAACGACCAGGTGCGACACCGCCTATGGCCCGTGGCCGATGAACTCATACGACAGCGCTTGCAGAAAGCCTTCGCCATGATCCCCGCGTTGTATATCGCCGACGGCCACCACCGGCTCTCGTCCAGCGCGCGTCTAGCGGAATCGAAAGGCAAGGCGGATGTGGACCCCACAGCCTGGTGCCTAGCCTACATCGTACCGCGCCAGCACCTCTACATCTTCAACTTCGACCGCGCGGTGAGCGATCTCGGCAACATGGATGAAGCCGCCTTCCTTCGAGCACTGCAAACGGTTGGTGAGCTGCGCAAGGTGGAAGCACCTTGGGCCGCGCATGGTGTGATCGGTGTGCGCACCGCGAGTGGTTGGCACACCTTGCACCTTCCCGCTTCGTCTGACCGCCCAGTGACCGAACAACTCGACGCCGCTCGACTTTCCGAACTGATCCTCGGACCTGTCCTTGGGATCCTCGATCTCCGCACCGATGGTCGCGTGAACTTCGTTCCCGGCACCATGGGTACCGCAGAGTTGGACCGGCAAGTGGAAACAGGCGAAGCCGCCGTGGCCTTCCACCTGCACCCGGTGAGCTTCGCGGAATTGCGCGCCGTGGCGGATGCCGGTGGCACCATGCCGCCGAAGAGCACCTACATCGAACCGAAACTGCGCAGCGGCATGATCGTCTATGCGCTGGAGGATGTCTGATCCGAAGGAAACACTGGCCGAACGCTACGCCGAAGTGAAGGCTTCGTTGCCCACGCATGTCACACTTGTGGCGGTGAGCAAGACGCGTTCTGCGGAAGAGATCCAAGCCCTGTACGATCTCGGCCACCGCGACTTCGGAGAGAATTACGTGCAGGAATTGCGCGCGAAACAACCCGCGCTTCCAGCGGATATCCGCTGGCACTACATCGGCCACCTACAGCGCAGCAACGTGAAGCACATCGTGCCCTTCGTTCACTTGGTGCATGGGGTGGATGGCGCGCCGCTGTTGGATGAATTGGAGAAGCGCGCAGCAGCCGCTTCGCGAATGATCGATGTGCTACTCCAGATCCACATCGCGCAAGAAGAGACCAAACATGGCCTGTCCCAAAAGGAGGCGGAAGCCCTCATCACCGGTTGGTCAACGGAGCGTTGGCCGCACCTGCAACTGCGTGGTCTCATGGGTATGGCCACCAACACCGAGGACCTAGCGGTCGTACGCCGCGAATTCGATGCATTGGCCGACTTCTTCCGGACGATGAAGGAAGGTTGCTTGGCAGACCCGGCCCTCTTCGACACCCTGAGCATGGGCATGAGCGGCGATGCGGATATGGCCATCGAGGCCGGTAGCACAATGGTGCGGATCGGTACGGCCATCTTCGGGGAGAGGTCCTGAGAATACCCTCACGCAGAGGCGCAGAGAACGCAGAGGGCGAGCAAGCTTCCCATTCGGAACAGTCGGGCTATCGCGCACACAATCTCTGCGTTCTCTGCGCCTCTGCGTGAAAACCCCGCCCTCCGGATGATTCCTCCAATGCCCCTTTTCTCACAAGCCTATTACATAAGGAGGCTGCTGGTTCCCGAGCCGATCCACCCCCGAAGCAACCCCCTGTCGGGATCGCGTCTACCCGGTATACCACCAGGTGCGAAACCCATTGCCCATGACCCGCATCCTTACCCTGCTCCTATCCACCTCCATCCTGCTCCCTGCGGTTGCGCAGCGGAACTTCGAGGTGGGCATCTCCACTGGCGTCACGAACTATTACGGCGACCTTGGCAACTACGACGGCGCCGTGCAGTGGAACAGTTCGCGGCCGGGCGTCAGCATCGCTTTCCGTGATTTCCTGAACAATAAGAAACGGTACGTCACCCGTTCGCTCACCACCGAAGCGCGCATCAGTTGGTTCCGCACGGGATACGAGGAGCGTGATGCGATCCCCGGCATGGAGTACGGCGAACTGCGGAACTACAGGCGTGGACTCGGCTTCCGCAACGACCTCATCGGCGCCAGCGGCCACCTGGTATTGAACGCCTACCGCGAACCCTACCAGCCGCTCTTCCAGCAGCGCTTCTTCATGTACTTCCAGGTCGGCGTGGGCGTGTACTATGGCCGCCCGAAGGCCGATCTCTTCAACGGCGCACCGGATACCTTGAACCGCTATCACTTCTGGAACGATGGCACCGTGCGTGATGCACCACGCGGCACACCGGGAGCGAACGAGATCGAACGCGACGGCACCTACGAGACCGACCTCTACGAATGGCAGACCGAAGGGGGCAAAGGCGCCGGTGAGGCCGGAAGGCGGTATCGCATCTCGCCGATCCACATCGCGGTGCCCATGGGCGTGGGTGTGCGCTACATGGTGACCAAGGAGGTGAGCTTCGGTATGGAACTGAACTACATCATGTTCACCGATGACCACATTGATGATGTGAGCGATCGTTATGCGACCTACGACGAGATCCGCAAAGCCTATCCCGGCGATCCGCGAAGACAAGCACTAGCGCGCTACATCAGTGACCCCACCGGTGATGGCACGGATGGAACGGACGGATACTTCACCAGCCGCCGCGGGAACCCCGGCCTCTTGGATACCATCAGCTTCCTCAGCTTCGAGGTGAGCTATAAGTTCAAGCGCGGTGTTGGACGACGGAGCATCCTGAGCATGCAGCGCTCGTAAGCCTAGAGTTCAGTAGTTCGAGCGGGAGGAATTGAGGAGTTCTCACGCGGAGGCGCGGAGAACGCAGAGGAATTCCTGAACAGCTCGGATCTGCCAAGTGCGCGTGCCTCCGCGTTCTCCGCACCTCCGCGTGATGTGCTCTTCCAGCACTTCTCATCAGCTCCCTTCACGCGACCAAGCCTTGGACCGATCGCCGTGCAGACAACATCCGTTCCCTCCAAGGCCACAACTCAGCCCTGTACTTTCGCGCCATGTCCGAGAATTCCCCTGCCAAACAACGCATGGACCTCGCCTTCGCCGCGTTGCTGAGTGATGATGATGCGCAGGCCCTCACCGCCCTCACCCGCATCGAAACCCAAGGTGATGCACGCGCCATCCCTCCCCTGCTTACTGCGTTGGCCAAGGGGCCTTCATCCGCTGTACAGCAGCGGATCACTTCGCTTCTCTACCAAGTGAAGGCGAAGGATGCGGTCCCCACCCTGCTCGCATCGCTGGAAGACGAAGCGCTCCATCCTGTGCGCACTACCATCCTTGCCACCTTCTGGAATGCGGGCCTCGATGTGCGCGATCACCTCGATCGCTTCATCGACATCGCGATCGCGGGAAGCGCCCACGAGTGTTTCGAGTGCCTCACCGTGATCGAGAACCAGGAGATCTGGCCGGAGAAGACCGCGCGGCTCGGGTTGGCGCGTGTGCGCAAAGCCGCCACCAGCGAGGCCGATGCGTACAAGCGATCGATGTTGGAGGACCTGACGAAGGAGTTGGAAGGCCGGTTGGGCGTAAGCGCGTGATCACGGGCCATCGAACGACAACGGTATTCAAGCGAGAAAGCCCTTCCGCCTGCGCGAAAGGGCTTTCATTCGATCGATCAATGATCAGCGTGACACCATGAAGGTGCGTGCCTGCCCGCGACCAGCAACGGTGCGGAGGCGTGCGCTGTAGATCCCGTTGCTGAGTTGTGAAGTGCCCACGGTGATGTTCGCATTCTGCGTGGTCACGTTCCCGCTCATCACCATCCGTCCCGTGGCATCGAACACCTCCAGAGTGGCCGCGCCGGTGAATTCGCCGATGGGAATGGTTACGTACGCATTAGCGGGTGAAGGATAGGCTTGGCCCAGCGCGTTCAGCATCGCATCGAACTCCTCCACGCTCACCAGGCCATAGAACCAATCGTGGCTCGCTTGCACCATCAATCGTGCGATGGCCGCGTTGGTCACCTGCTCCGGTCCGATGCCGAAGTACACCAGCTTGTAGTTGCCCGTCTCTGCACGCAGTCCACCGATCTTGGTGGCGGAATAGCGTAGGATGGGAACGGCGGGTGCGATCGGCGTGATCTGGTCCGGATAGGTGTTGTTGACGAACACGTTCGCGATGGTGCTGTTACCCAGGTTCCCGAAAACGGCATCGGCGGTCTCCCAGAGCACTTGGGTATCTGCGGTGCTACCATCATCAACAAACGTCGCATGGAGATGGCTGGCATAGAAAGCCTGCGTGACGGGTGTGCCGTAGGCGCCGGTCGCACCACTCTGGTCCCAACCGATATCCTGCCCAGCGATCATGAGGTTACCGCCGTTATCCATGAAGTCCGCAAGCACGTTGGCCACCTCATCCGTGTAGCTCGGGAAGGTCCAGCTGATGTTCAGGTAGAGGTTGTACACGTCGGTGAGCGCACCGGCCTGACCGAAGGCGGTGAAGTCCGCGCGGCTGGTCGCGGCCTCGGCGGTCTCGTTCCACATGCCTTCGGTATAGATCGGCTCGTGCGCTTCCGCTTGCGGGTTGCTCACGATCAGGTCATGCACGCCACTGATCACATGGTACTCCTCAGAGAGGATGGGTGCGTTGGGGTTTGTGGAACTCGCCACGGTGAGCGTGTACTTCCCGATGCCCGGTGCAGCATTCGGCGTGACGTCCACATCCAAGGAGATGCTCGCACCGCTCGCCAACGAGATCGTGGCGGGATTACCCTGCGGAGCGCCATCCACCGTAAAGGCGCTGGTCCAACCGGCAGGTGCGCCGTTGCTGGTGAGCGTGATCACATAGTCCTCATTCGCACCAACGCCATTGCTGAAGTTTCCGGCGAAGGTGGTGGCGGTAGCACTGGTACCCGCGCGGTACGGTTGCGGATCACCGGTCAACGCGCCGATCACGAGGGTGGTGCCGCCATCGGCCGGCACACTGCGCGCTTGGTACACCTCGCTCTGGTACTCGCTCACGAAAGCCGCGACCTCGCAGTTCGCGATGTTCCAGGTGCCGGGCACCGTGAAGGTGTAGGTACGCTCCACCAGATCACCGGCCACATGGTCGCCCACGTCCTCGCCCCAGGTATCGGTAAGGTAGCCGCGCAGCACATGCAGGTGGTCGTAATTGGTGTGGTTGCCGTTGGCATAGTCGGTCTGCCATCCGATGAGGTGGTTCTCGGTCACCAGCACGCTGATGTAGTCGTTGCCTGCCGGGCTATTGTCGGTGTAGTAGGCCACCACATGCACGGTGAGGTCCGTGCCGTCGAAGTTGCTTTCCACGCCCACATTCACGGGGCTGCTCAGGGCCAGTGCAGCGTTCACCGCGCCCTCCCAAGCACCACGGCCATTCGCCGTACTACCGCTGTAGGCCCGCCGGTTGATCACGCCCGACGGATAGCCGGAAATAGGAAAGAACGCATCGATCGCATCACCTTCCGGTGTGCGGAAATCGGGCTCGCTTCCGCTAGGCACCGCGTACACGTTCGCATGCACACCCACATTCACCAGCTTGTCGCCGTGGATAGCGGCCAACGCAGCCATGATCACATGTCCTTCGGGGCAGTAGCCGCAGTGGATACCGGTGAAATCCTCCAGCAGCGCCGTGCGGTTCTGCGGGGTGGTGCTCACCAAGGATTGGCCGAAGGAAAGGGCCGGAACGAAAGCGAGCAGGGTAAGGGTCTTCTTCATGTTCTCTGGTTATGGCGGTGAAAGTATCCGGGAGTTGCCGTTGACCCATACGGCTCGGAGCGGATCATTGGAGTGCTGTCCCCGGGAATGTGGTGTCCGGTGGTGCGGAAAAAGAGGGGATCGCATCCATTAAAGGTACCGGGCACGTAAGGTGCGCCATCCGCACGTACCGGGCGAATGCGATCCGCGGTACCGGAAGGCGCGTGGCGATCCACGCCTGCGCACCGGACCGTTACCGGATCTCAGTGGCTGCTGGAGCGGCAGGCTCCTCCTTTCCTCCACCTCCAAGCATGGCGAATAGCGCGAGCAATACGGCCGCGATGACCACTAGGACCACTAGATTGCTCTTCGAGGTCAGGTTACGCAGGCTCTTCTCCGGCCGGATCTTCCCGGGGTTCTGTTGGTACACGGGACCCAAGGGGTCGTTGGAACTGATGGGATCGCTCATGGCGTGGGGTTTGGTTTGAAGGTACGGCACCACGCGGCGGATCGGGATCAGCTACGAGATCATGCACCATCGGGCGGCCCCCCCTCAACGCCCGGATCCCTTTTTCGGCTCCCCACGTAGAGTTCGTAGCGAAGGAACCGGCAATCGAGCGCACCGTTGTACAATCTGATCTTCGGTTTGGGCGTGAGCTTGATGGACTTGGCCGCTTCCATATTAGAGGTGATCACCCAGGCCGTCCATCCCGCCCAGTTCTTCTTCAACGTATCGCCGATCATCCTGTACAGTGCGTGGATGTCCTCGTCCTTGTCCATGCGTTCGCCGTATGGTGGATTGAGGATGAGCACGCCTGGATCATCAGGAGCCTTCAGATCCGCGAAAGCGCTGGTGGTGATGGTGATCATGTGCTCCAAGCCGGCGTTGTGCGTATTCGCAATGGCCTTGCGTGCCACGTTCGGAGAGATCTCTCCGCCCATGATCACAGGGCCCTCCGTCTTCACCTTCGCCATCGCTTCGGTGTGGATCCGCTCCCACAGGGCTTGATCGAAATCCATCCAACGCTCGAAGCCGAACTGCGCGCGGTCGTGGTTCGGTGGGATGCCGTAGGCGAGCATCGAGGCTTCGATGACCACCGTTCCTGATCCGCACATGGGGTCCACGAATGGACTGCGTTGGTCCCAGCCGCTCAAGAGCACCATGCCTGCTGCGAGCACTTCGTTGATGGGCGCGATGTTGGTCTGATCGCGATATCCGCGTTCGTGCAAACTGTTGCCGGAACTGTCCAACGAAACGGTGCATCGGTCACCATGCACGTGCAAGAAGATCCGCAGTGTGGGTAGTTCCACATCCACGCTCGGACGTTGTCCGGTCTTCTCGCGGAAGCGATCGCACACCGCGTCCTTCGTCTTCAGCGCGAGGTATTGCGAGTGGCCGAAGAGTTCGGAGTTCAAACTGCAATGCACCGCTAAGGTGTCCTGCACTTCCATGAAATCCTCCCACGGCATATCGTGGATGGCACCATACAATTCATGTTCGTCGCGGACATGGAACGATGCAATGGGCACCAGGATCCGTAGTGCGGTGTGAAGGCACAGGTTCGCTTTGTAGAGCAAGGCCGTATCACCGGTGAAGCGCACCGCACGGTTGTGTGTCGTGATGGAAGTGGCTCCGAGGTCAGCGAGTTCCTTCGCCAGCACATCCTCCAACCCGTAGAGGGTCTGGGCGATCATTTCGAATTCGTCCTCGGCCATACTTTCCTTGCGCGAGGCCGAAACTACGCGGTGGCCCGTGGATCGCGCGGTTGCCTTCGCCCGCACGTCAATGCCCAGGCCATCGTTCTTCGCACAGCGCGCGCTGGGCCTCCACGAAGTCCGGGCAGGAACACACGCCGATCAATTTCAGGTCATCACGTGCGCTTCGGATACGAGGGCGCCATCCGAAGATGTTGATCGTCCCCATCCGGCCTCCTTGGATGGTGTAGCAGCGTTCCACGTTGTCCTCGCCGCGTCCTTCCTTGGTCCGGAAGACGACACCAAGCGTCCACTGCCCGGGCCAGATCGCCTCCTTCGCCACGCATCGGTCCCAGTCAAGGTCCGTCACGCCGATCTGTTTCCGCAAGCGGTACCAGAGTTCCTGGATCCGTCCTTCCGCGCCGCCCAAGGGTTGTAGGTATGATCCCGGTCGGACGCTCTTTCCTTCCCGGTGGATGAACCGCTTCATGTGCCGATCGATCGCGCGCACATTCCCTCGCTTGATGACCTGTGCGAAGTGATAGTCGTTCTGCGCTTGGGCGGACAACGAGAACAGGAAGAGAAGCCCGATCGCCTGCCACTTCATGGGGTCCGCTTCTTCCACTGCGTGAGCGCATCGCGATCCGCGCGCATCGGTGAACGCAACGTGCAACTGTCCTTCCTGTAGGTGGAAGAACTCCGTGCCGGTGAAGAGATCCAGTGCGTTCAGGATCTTGCCGATGTACGCACCATGAATGGTGGAATTCTCGCTACCTCCGATGAACCATGGCGTATTCTCCAGCACATGGATCAAGTAACGGATCGTTCGCTCGTCCTGAACGAGTAGATGGGCATAACCCTCCTTGGTGGTGCAAACCATCGGGCGCATGCGTCGGTAGTTCATCAATTCATCCAACGCCATGATCCGGATGTCCGCATTCCAATGCGCCGTGGCCGCCACGGATAGGTCGAAGTCCATATGCCGCTTGATGAAGCGGAAGCCATTGGTATTCCTTCCATCCTCCGACCAATAACGGCGCGAGAAATGCGCGAAGTAGTAGCGTGCGCTGTCATCCTTCAATCGTTCCTGCAAGCCTTCAAGCAATTCGCAGGTAAGTCCGGGTGGCACGGGGTACGCACCTTGGAACAGGTCGGTGCTATCCGTGAGCGTGCGCTTCACCTCATGGACGAATGATGCATCGATCTCTGCGCAAGCAGGCCATGCGCCAAGAAGATCCGGTTGTGCCTCACTTGCGTTGCACGCCAGCAAGAGGGAGAACAGAAGCAATGGAGATCGATCGCGCATCATCATCCGGCGGTACACCGGCGGCGCAACGAAGTTCAGCCTTGCCGCATGAACTATCGCACATGAACACTGGCCCGGATCCCACCGCTCCCATATCGATGAACGCATTGGAAGAGTTCAATGGACCCTGAAAGGAGGTCGAGTTCGGCATCTCTTTCTATTTGAAGAGGTTCGAATCTGCTCAGAAGGACCAGCCCAACAAAGCGGTCCACTTCTTCTCCTGCTCGGTTCGGACTGCGTGATGCATCCGGGAGTCGTGATCACGGATCGGTTCCTCCTGGTCCTGACCAGTTCCCCTGTTGCGTGCGTCATTGGCGTGGACCGGGCCATGATCCACCACCACCACGAGCAAGGCTATATCTTGGCGCCAAGCAATCGAAGAACATGACGGATGTGAAGAACCTCGAAGAGCTCTTCCAAGCGAAAGTGGACGGCGAACTGAAGATCGAGCCGAAGGATTGGATGCCCGATGGCTACCGCAAGAACCTGGTCCGGCAGATCAGCCAGCACGCGCACAGTGAAGTGGTCGGCATGCTACCTGAGGGCAATTGGATCACCCGCGCGCCGAACCTGCGGCGTAAGGCCATCCTGCTCGCGAAGATCCAGGACGAGGCTGGCCACGGGCTGTACTTGTACAGTGCTGTCGAAACGCTTGGGACCACACGCGAAAAGACCGTCGATGACCTGCTCGGCGGCAAGGCCAAGTACAGTAGCATCTTCAACTACCCGACCCTCACTTGGGCCGACATCGGCGCCGTAGGTTGGTTGGTGGATGGCGCGGCGATCATGAACCAGGTGATGCTGTGCCGCACGAGCTACGGTCCGTACGCCCGCGCCATGGTGCGCATCTGCAAGGAGGAGAGTTTCCACCAGCGCCAGGGCTACGAGATCATGAGCGTGCTGTCGAAGGGCACACCGGAGCAACGGGAAATGGCGCAGGACGCGCTGAACCGCTGGTGGTGGCCCAGTTTGATGATGTTCGGCCCCAGCGATGCGAACAGTCCGCACAGCGCGCAGAGCATGAAGTGGAAGATCAAGCGACAGAGCAATGATGAGTTGCGCCAGACCTTCATCGACCGTACGGTGCAGCAAGCCGAGGTCATTGGCCTGAAGGTCCCCGACCCGAAGCTGAAATGGAACGAAAGCACCCAGCACTACGACTCAGGCGAGATCGACTGGACCGAATTCAACAACGTGGTGGCCGGCAACGGACCGTGCAACAAGGAACGGCTCGCCGCGCGCAACAAGGCACATGACGATGGTGCGTGGGTGCGCGAAGCAGCCATGGCTTACGCGGCCAAGAAGGCGAAACGCAAAGCAGCGTAATGAGGACCTGTTGTCGGTTGTCAGTTGAATGGCCGTCGCGCGGATCCGGCGCGCAGCCCGTGCGACCGAACAACCAACAACGAACAACGGACAACGAACAATGAGCGAGAACCCCAACAACTGGCCCCTCTGGGAAGTCTTCATCCAGAGCAAACGCGGCTTGGACCACAAGCACGTGGGCAGCTTGCACGCAGCCGATGCACAGATGGCGATCGAGAACGCCCGTGACGTGTACACCCGAAGGCAGGAAGGACAAAGCATCTGGGTGGTGCCCGCCGTGGCGATCAGCGCCAGCCAACCCGATGACGCCGCCATGCTCTTCGATCCCGCCGACGACAAGACGTACCGGCACCCCACGTTCTACCAGATGCCGGAAGGCGCGAAATTCATTTGAAGAGGTTGGGTGTTGGCTGGGGAAGCGAACAGCCTTCGACGACCAACGACAACCGCCAACAACAATGACCCAACAAGAAGCCCTCTTCGCCTACTGCCTCCGTCGCGGCGATGACAACCTGATCCTAAGCCATCGCTTGAGCGAATGGTGCGGGCACGGACCCCAACTGGAGGAGGACATCGCCCTGACCAACCGTGCGCTGGACCTGATCGGACAGGCGCGGAACTATTTGCAGTACGCAGGAACGGTTGAAGGCAAACAACGCAGCGAGGACGATCTCGCCTACCTACGCGCCGAACGTCAATTCATGAACGTGAAGCTGGTGGAAATGCCGAACGGGGACTACGCGCACACCATCGCACGCTGCTTCCTGTACGATGCGTGGCACCTGCCCTTGCAGCAAGCGTTGATGAACAGCGCCGACGAGCAACTCGCCGCCATCGCCGCGAAGGCCGTGAAGGAGATCACCTACCAATTGAAGACCAGCGGCGATTGGATGATCCGCTTCGGCGATGGCACCGAGGAAAGTCACCGCCGCGCGCAAGCTGCGCTGGATGAACTCTGGACCTACACCGGCGAACTCTTCGAAACGGACGAAGTGGATGCGGTGCTCGTGAAGGCGGGTATCGTACCGGAGATGGGGCCGATCAAGGCGGCGTTCGATGCGAAGGTGGATGCCGTGTTGAACGAGGCAACCTTGAAGCGGCCTGCCGATGGCTTCATGATGACCGGTGGCCGCCAAGGCAAGCACACTGAGCACTTGGGCTTCATGCTCGCCGAGATGCAATACCTGCAACGGGCGTATCCGGGGGCGACGTGGTAGACCGCCGATCACTCATCATCGTCGTCACTCCGGGCAAGCGAGGCTCTGCGAGCGGACCCGCCCTTCGGGCTGGAGTCTCACTAGTGTTCAACGCAAGCATTTGTGAGATTCCGGATGGCCGGGTCCCGCGATCTACGATCGCCCGGCCTCCGTCGCCTCTGGCGCAGGCGATGTACGACCGACATTTGTTCTCTCCCATGACCGCCGAACTCACCCGCGAACACATCTTCTCCCTCTTGGAGAACGTGAAGGACCCCGAGGTCCCGGTGATCAGCGTGCGCGAGTTGGGCGTATTGCGCGAAGTGGAAGTGATGGACGACAAGGTGCTCGTGACCATCACGCCCACGTACACCGGATGCCCGGCAATGGACATGATGCGTGCCGATATCCTGGCCGAGTTGCACAAGGCCGGCATCGCGAACGTGGAAGTGAAGCAGACCCTTTCCCCTGCCTGGACCACCGATTGGATCAGCGATGCGGGCAAGCGCAAGCTGAAGGAATATGGCATCGCGCCGCCGGAAAAGACCGCCGACATCCGCGCGTTGAAAGGCGAATTGCCCGTGGTGGAGTGCCCGCAATGCGGCTCGAAGGACACGGTGATGGTGAGCGCGTTCGGCTCTACGGCGTGCAAGGCGTTGTGGAAGTGCAACAGCTGTTTGGAGCCTTTCGATCAGTTCAAGTGTTTGTAGCAGATCTGAATTGCGCAATAGCAACCCGTTTCATCCGTTCCGCGCACATGGGGATCGATCCAAAACTGCGCGGCATCTTTCTGCTTGTTCCCACCATGGTTCTGATCGGTTGTGTGTCGACCGATCTCGCTCAAGGAGTGAGCCCCGCGGCTATCAAGAGCATCGAGCTGGGCATGCCTATCGAAAGCGTTGTGCACATTATGGGTCTTCCCTATGCCATCGAAGCAGCAATCCATCAGCAGCATTTGATCGAATGTCCAAGACCTTTGCCATCCTTGCGCTTTGAACCGAGCGATGCCTCGAGCATCTCACTGCGCATCGACAGTGCGTTAAGGTCGCCAGAGTCATGTTGCACCGGTGAACTTGAAGAACGGTCTCGTCGATTCACAATGGAGTACTCCAGAATGTCAGGACCATGGGAAATTAGTCCAATGGTCAATGTACGTTTCGATGAAAGCCATCGCGTCACACAGATCTATGCATCAGTGATCAGCCATTCGAGCTTCAGGGAAGATGAGTATGTCTACCTCCTCAGCACCGACCCATTGGACTCCGCAGCTACTTATTCTACTGGGAATTATTACTGCGATGATCGCTTGCTCGAGAAGTACTTTGGAAATTAGCGCGATCGAACGCCTCGGTCTTCTCTTCTTAGCCTACCAAGGACGCCGCCTACTTTCGCGGCCCAATGTCCCGCACCACCTCATACACCGTTGATCCCGTGCGCCTCGATGGCGTTCTGGATGAGCCGCTCTTCAAAGCGGTGGCAAGTGAGGCGGCGCTGCAAGGCATTCCGGCTTTCGCGATCGGCGGGTACGTGCGTGATCGATTGATCGGCCGTCCGTGCAAGGACATCGACTTCGTGGTGGAGGGTGATGGGATGGCGTTCGCGCAGTCCGTGGCCATGCGTTTGAATGCAGGTCACGTTCACGTCTTCAAGAATTTCGGGACGGCGATGTTCATGCACGGTGACATCCAAGTGGAATTCGTCGGTGCGCGCAAGGAGAGCTACAGCCGCAACAGCCGCAAGCCCGAAGTGGAAGCGGGCACGATCCAGGACGACCAGGAGCGACGTGATTTCACGATCAACGCGCTCGCCATTTCACTCAACGCTGGAAGTCTCGGCGCGCTGGTGGATCCCTTCGGCGGCATCCTTGATCTGGATCGCGGGATCCTGCGCACGCCGCTGGATCCGGACATCACCTTCAGCGATGATCCGCTGCGGATGCTGCGCGCCGTACGCTTCGCCACGCAGCTCGGCTTCGTCATCGACCCGATCACCTTCGATGCGATCAAGCGCAATGCGAAGCGGCTGGAGATCATCAGTGCCGAGCGGATCCACACGGAGCTGAACAAGATCCTCAGCACACCCAAACCGAGCGTTGGCTTCATCCTGCTGCGCGATACGGGGTTGCTGGCCGAGTTCTTCCCGGAGTTCCTGGAACTTGCCGGTGCGGAAGAGAAATTCGGCATCGGCCACAAGGACAATTTCTATCACACCTTGCAAGTGTTGGACAACGTGTGCGCGAAAAGCGACGACCTCTGGTTGCGCTGGGGCGCTGTGCTGCATGACATCGCCAAGCCGAAGACGAAACGCTTCGATCCCGGCCACGGCTGGACCTTCCATGGACACGAGGACAAGGGCGCGCGCATGGTGCCCACGATCTTCCGCCGATTGAAGTTGCCGCTGGACGAGCAGATGCGCTTCGTGCAGAAACTCGTGGCCTTGCACTTGCGCCCGATCTCGCTCACCAAAGAAGAGGTGACCGACAGCGCGGTGCGTCGACTGCTCTTCGATGCGGGGGACGATATTGATGCGCTGATGATCCTCTGCCGCGCGGACATCACCAGCAAGAACGACAAGAAGAAGGAGCGCTACCTGCGCAACTACGACCTGCTGATGGAGAAGCTGAAGGAGGTGGAGGCCAAGGACCATGTGCGCAACTTCCAGCCGCCGATCACCGGCGAGGATATCATGCGTGTGTTCGATGTACCGCCCTCCAAGTTCATCGGCGACATCAAGACGGTGATCAAGGACGCGATCCTGGACGGCGTGATCCACAATGACCGCACTGAGGCGTGGGCGCTGATGCTGGAGACCGGACGGAAGCTGGGGAAGGAGCCGGTTGGAGTGAAGGATGAGTAGGCAGTTGGCAGTCGGCAATTGCTTTTGCCAGTGAACCGGGCAAGGACGTCGACCTCTCCTGCTACGAGTGATCATTAGCTTCGTCGCCTGATCGAACTGCCGACTGCAAATTGCCAACTGCCCTTACCCCCCATGCGCGTCTACCGTTTCCGTGTCCTGATCGATCACCCGAGCGAAGCTTCCGCGACATCGAGATCGGTTCGGAGCAGAATTTCCTCGATCTGCACAAAGCGATCAAGGATGCGTTCGGCTTCATCGGACAGGAGATGGCCTGTTTCTATGTGAGCGATGCGGAATGGGGAAAGGGCCCGGAGATCCCGCTTGCTGATCTGGGATTCGCGGAGGAAGGCGAAGTGCCCGCACTGATGGAGCAGGTGTACATCAGCGATCACATTCGCGGCACCGATCAGCGCTTCGTCTACGCGTACGACTTCCTGCATATGTGGATGTTCATGGTGGAGCTGATCCATGCAGGAGATCCGGAGGCGGATGCAACCTACCCGCGCGTGGTGCTGAGCATGAAGCAAGCACCGGACGAGCACAGCAAGGAGGACGACCTCACGGCGGGGATCGCGGATGATGAGGATCCCTATTCCGCTGGCGAGGAAGAGCACCATTACGATGCCGATGAACACGATGAGTTCGGCGGTGAGGAGCACGATGAGCACGGCCACGGAAGCATCGACGACCTGGGCGAGGAATTCCGCTAGCCCACGACCGATCCATCGGTTCCTTAGGTTTGAAGCATAGAGCGCATGCGCGAAGCGGCATTCATCAAACGCAACGAGGCGAAATGGAAACGGCTGGAGTTGGTCCTCACCAACGCCAAGGCGCTTACCGCTGATGAAGCCAGCGACCTGTACATCCAACTGAACGACGACCTGAGCTACGCGCGCACCTTCTACGCGAAGAGCGCCATCACCACGTATCTCAATGGTCTGGCGGTCCGGCTGCATCAGCACATCTACCGGAACAAGCGCACACCGAAAGGCCGCTTCTACACGTTCTGGCGGGATGAGGTCCCGATGGCCATTGCACAGGCACGCGGAAATCTACTGATCGCATTCACCGTGTTCATGGTCGCCATGCTGATCGGTGCGGTCAGCGCGAAGCATGATCCCACCTTCGTGCGCTTGATCCTCGGCGATGGATATGTGGACATGACCTTGGAGAACATCCAGAACGGCAAGCCGATGGCCGTGTACGGTGAACAGGACAGCGGACTCATGTTCCTGCAGATCACCTTCAACAACATCCGCGTTTCATTCAACGCCTTCGCCGCTGGACTCTTGACCGCACTGATCTCGGGTCTGGTGCTCTTGTACAACGGCATCATGGTCGGTGCGTTCCAATACTTCTTCCACGAACAAGGCGTGTTGCAGGAAAGCCTGCTCACCATCTGGGTCCACGGCACCTTGGAGATCTCCGCCATCATCATCGCCGGGGGCGCGGGCATGTGCTTGAGCAGCGGTTTGCTCTTCCCCGGCACGCTCACGCGCAGCGAGAGTTTCCGCCGGGGCGCCATGATCGGTTTGAAAGTGGTCATGGGCTTGGTGCCTGTGTTCATCATCGCCGGTTTCCTGGAAAGCTTCGTCACGCGTCATGCGCTTACGTTGCGGCCGTGGGTCGCGCTTACCATCATCTTCGGATCGCTCGCGTGGGTGATCTGGTACTTCATCATCCTCCCCTACCATGCAGAACGCAGAACCCGTGCAATTGCGCCAGGTGCGTGACTTCGGTCAACTCATCAGCACCACATTCACCTTCCTCAAGCAGAACTGGAAACCGCTCTCGCGCGCCATCCTCGTGGTGGGATTACCGGCCGCGGTCATTGGCGGCTTCCTGGCCGGTGGGTCCATCGCTAACCTGCAACAGTTCCAGGTGAACCCGGGTGGTGATCCGACAGAAGTGTTCGGCTTGATCGCATCCAGTATGCTCGGCATCATCCCCGGCCTATTGATCCTGATGATCGGTTGGATCTTCGTCGTTGCCATCGTACACGAATACATCCGCGCGTATCATTTGGGGGAGCATCATATGCTCTCCACGAGCGATCTGGCGAAGCGCGGATTCTCCCAGATGGGATCATACTTCGGTGCGAGTTTCCTCGTTGGTCTGATCTTCATGGTCGGCCTGATCCTCTGCATCATCCCCGGCATCTACGCGTACACCGTACTGAGCCTGGCACTCGTCTCGCACGCCATCGAGCGTACCGGAGGCGCGGGCGCATTGGGTCGTTCCAACCAATTGGTCTCCGGTGATTTCTGGCCGACACTCGGACTGGTGATCGTGATCGGCATGATCAACGCGATCCTGAACTACATCGTGCAGCTCCCGTTCATGATCACCGGTCTTGTGGTCGGGATCAATACCGGGCTTGATGCCTTGGAAACCGGCGAGAACACAGGCCTTCCGGGTTGGTTCGGCCTGTTCAGTTCGATCAGCACCGCCGTGCAATGGTGCGTGCAGATGCTCACCTATCCCATCGTCGCGGTTTGCTTGGCGTTGAAGTATTTCAGTCGCGTGGAGGAGACCGAAGGCCATGGTCTTCAGGAGAAGATCGCCGGATTCGAGCAGGCGTGATCGGATGCGCATCGGCTTGATCCTTCTCGGCCTGCTCTTCGGCCTGCTGGTCGATGCGCGCGCCCAGGAGGATGCATCGCAACCACCGGAGAATGTGGTCACCATTCGCTCGTTCGATCAGGATCGCATCGATGCCTATAAGGCCGATCCGGACCTGGACTACGACCGCGACCTACGGCATCAACCCAGTTGGTGGGAGCGGTTCAAAGAGTGGTTGTTCAATTGGATCAAAGGGATCCTCGGTACCCGTGCGAGCAACTTCGTGGTGAACAACCTGCTCTACATCGGCGCGTTCGTCATGATCGTGATCGCCATCCTGGTCCTCCGGCGGCACGGGCTGCGCAACGCCTTCCACGGTGATCCGCGCTCCCTCAGTACCGTGACCGCTGCTGAAGAGGACATCCGCGGAATGGACCTACCAGCGATGTTGAAGGAAGCCGAGCGCACCGGTGATCTGCGCCGCGCCATCCGCTTGCACTATCTGATCGTATTGCGCCGCTTGGTGGATGAACAAGTGTTGCGTTGGAGTCCCGAACACACGGACCGTGATTACATGGCGCAGATCTCCGACCCCGCGTTGCGATCGCGCTTCGCGCACATGGCCTTGGTGTTCCAGTGGGTGTGGTATGGTCACGCCGAAGTGGACAGTGAACGCTACGAGCAGATCCGCAGACCCTTCGTTGAATTCGAGATCGCACACACGCGATGAGCCGCTTCGAGAAACGCGTGCTTTGGGCGCTGGGCCTCTTGATCCTCGGCTTCGCGTCCCTCGAGGCCGTGGCACCGAAACCCACCGACTGGTCACCGTCCTACTCGAAGTACCACAACAAACCCTTCGGCGGCAAGTTGCTCTATGAGCGCTTGGCCGACCTCTTTCCTTCCGTCCGCAGCACCCACGATCCGATCGCGGTCACAGCGGATGATCGCTTGCTGAACGAGGACATCGGTAGCTCGCCGCTGAACCACCTCTTCATCAACAGCAGCTTCGGTCCGGACAAGGTGAACAGCGCAAGTCTGCTGGAAATGGTGGAGTACGGCGACCGCGCGTTGATCGCCGCCGAGCGGATCCACGGCCCATTGGCGGATTCGCTCCATCTGGACATGGACCGCGCGTACTGGATGGAGGAGGCCACGTCGGACATCCGCTTCATCGGCGACCAGCGGATCGCGCAAGGCGTATTCCGCTACGCGCGCCATTTCCCCGGTGCCTACTTCACGCGCTACGACACAAGTCGCACGCGCGTGTTGGCTGTGGATGGCGCTTCGCGGCCAGTACTCCTGGAGATGACCTGGGGTGAAGGCCGCATCGTGCTGTGCAGCGCGCCACGCGCGTTGAGCAACTACAACTTGCTGAAGAACAACAACGCCACGTTCGCCGCAGGTGTGCTCAGCGTGCTGCCATCGGATCCGGTGCTCTGGGATGAATACTACAAGGTGGGTCGCATGGAGAACACCTCCATTGTGCGCTTCCTCTTGAAGGAACCTGCATTGCGTTGGGCCTGGTTCCTCGCGCTGGCCTTGATCGCGCTCTTCATGATCGTGTACAGCCGACGACAGCAACGCGCGATCCCGATCGTAACGCCTCTGCGCAACGCCACGCGCGAACTGGCGCACACCATCGGACGCTTGTACTGGCACCAGAGCGATCACGCAGGACTGGCGCGCATGCTCATCGCGCACTTCAAGGAGGAGATCCGCGCGCGGACCTACCTGCGCACCTTCGCGTATGATGCCGCCACGATCGAACACCTCGCCGCCAAGAGCGGACGCGAACGCACCGAGATCGCTTCGCGTTTGGCCGCATTCGAACGTCGCGAACAAGCGCGGAAGATCACCGAGGCCGATCTGCTTTTGCTGAACACCGAACTACACGAATTCCGACAACTCATCCATTGACCATGTCCGAGGAACACCTCCCCTACCAGCCCGCGCCCACAGCACCGCCCGACCCGGCCTTTCATACCGCCGTGCCGCTCACCGAATTGCAACTCGCCGTGGTGCGCATGCGCGCCGAAGTGGGCAAAGTGATCGTGGGCCAGGAACACCTCGTGGACCTCTTGCTCATCGCGCTGCTCAGCGATGGCCACGTGCTGATCGAAGGCGCACCGGGCTTGGCCAAAACGCTCATGGCGAAGTTGCTCGCACGTTGCGTGCATACCGGATTCTCGCGCGTGCAATTCACGCCGGATCTCATGCCCAGCGACCTCATCGGCACAAGTGTCTTCGACCCGCGCACCACGGCTTTTGAATTCCGGCCCGGTCCCATCTTCAGCAACATCGTGCTGGTGGATGAGATCAACCGCGCACCGGCGAAGACGCAGAGCGCACTCTTCGAGGCGATGGAGGAACGGCAGGTCACCGTGGATGGAAGGACCTATCCGCTCGCACCACCGTTCATGATCGTGGCCACGCAGAACCCGATCGAACAGGAGGGCACGTATCGATTGCCCGAAGCGCAGCTCGATCGTTTCTTCTTCAAACTGAATGTGGACTACCCGAAGCTCGAGGAGGAAGTGGCGATCCTGCAACGCGCCAGCGGAGGCATGGCGCAGTTGAGCGCCACGGCGATCACACCGGTCCTCACCGTGGAGGAGTTGATGCGCACGCGTGAGCTTGTCCGCCAAGTGCGTTGCGAGAACAAACTGATGCACTACATCGCAAGCATCGTCGGGCGCACGCGTCATGACGGATCATTGATGTTGGGCGCCTCACCACGCGCATCGCTCGCTATCCTGATCGGCGCACGCGCACAGGCCGCGATCCTCGGTCGCGATTTCGTGACACCGGAGGATGTGCAGACCATCGCACCGCATGTGTTGCGCCATCGCGTGCAGCTCACACCGGAGCGCGAGATGGAAGGACTCAACCCCGACCAGGTGATCCAACTGCTGGTTAAACAGATCGAAGTGCCGCGCTAGATGTTCCGCTCGCTCCGCACGCTCTTCCTCACACGGCGCACCTTCCTCATCGGATGGTCGCTCGCTGTGCTGTTCGTGCTGGGTTGGGTGTGGCCGTGGCTTTTCGTTTGGACGAAATTGATCTTCCTCTTCTTCGTGTTGGCCATTTGTGCCGATCTCTTCCTGCTCTATGGTCGTCGTTCAGGAATGAAGGGAACGCGACGCACGTTGGAACGCTGGAGCAACGGTGACAACAACCCGGTCACGGTTCAATTGGAAAGTGGTTACGGCACACCGGTGAATTTGCGCGTGCTCGATGAACTTCCCGTGCAATTCCAAAAGCGCGATCTGGTCTTCAAGGCGCGGATCCCTTCGTGGGGCCGAAGGGACTTCGACTACGAGGTGCGCCCGGTGACGCGCGGTGTGTATCGCTACGGCGCGATCAACGCGTTGGTGAGCACGCCCATCGGATTGGTGGAGCGCCGTTACCGACTGGATGCCGACAAGGAAGTGGCGGTGTACCCGAGCTATTTGCAATTGCGCAAGTACGAGTTGCTGGCCATCAGCAACCGCTTGACATTGGCTGGTGTGAAACGGATCCGCCGTGTAGCACATCAGAGCGAGTTCGAACGCATCAAGGAATACGTACCGGGCGATGACCGTCGCACGGTGAACTGGAAGGCCACCGCACGTCGCGGTCGCATGATGGTGAACCAGTTCCAGGATGAGCGCGCACAGCAGGTCTTCGCGTTGATCGATACCGGCCGCGTGATGAAGATGCCGTTCGAGGGCTTGAGCCTGTTGGACTATTCGATCAACGCCGCGCTGGTCATCAGCAGCATCGCTATGCGGAGAGAGGACCGCGCCGGGCTCATCACCTTCAGCGACAAGGTGCATGATGTGGTGGGCGCGAGCCGCCAGCGCGGACACATGCAGAAGATCCTGCAAGCCCTTTACGCGCAAGGCACGGATCATCGTGAGACGGATCTCGAACGCTTGTTCGTCACCGTGCGGCACGAGGTACACCAGCGCAGTCTGCTGTTGGTCTTCTCCAACTACGAGAGCGTGCAGGCCATGCACCGCCAGCTTCCCTATTTGCAGCGTCTCGCACGCCAGCACTTGGTGGTGCCCATCTTCTTCCTCAACACCGAATTGGAAACGGACCTGAAAGCCCTGCCCCACACCACGGAGGATGTGTACGTGCGCGCGATCACGGAGAAGATGGTCCACGAGAAGCGGCTCATCGCGCGGGAACTGGAACGCCATGGCTTGCCTGCGATCCTCTGTCGGCCGCAGGATCTTACCGTCAGCGTGATCAATCGCTACCTCGAGATCAAGGCGCGCGGGATCCTGTGATCGCCAATGATCCGCGCGCTCATCAAAGGATCGGGCTGCGAGGATAACTTTCGGCAATGCGAACGCTCTATCTCTGTCGGCATGCCAAGAGCAGCTGGGCCGATCCCGGCCAGGATGACTTCGATCGGCCGTTGAACGAACGTGGTGAACGCGATGCACCGATCATGGCGCAACGCACCAAACAATACGGTGCTCCCGTGGACCTGATCGTGACGAGCCATGCGAACAGGGCCCTGAGCACCGCGCGCGCCTTCGCATCGGAACTGGGATTATCCGGTGATGCGTTCAAACAGGACGTGCGCTTGTACCACGCTTCGCCGCAGACCATCGCCAAGGTCGTGAGCGAATTACCGGACAGCGCCCGGCGCGTCATGCTCTTCGGGCACAACCCCGGCTTCTCCGAGGCCGTGGACTACTTCTGCGGCGATGGCGTGGGCGACATGCCCACATGCGGGATCGTCCGCATAGACATGGTGGCGAACGAATGGAAGGAGACCGGTCGTGATCTGGGCACGCTCGTGTGGTTCGACTACCCTAAGCGATCCGAGGACAACGGTTGATCGGCATTCCGGTATCCACCGGTCGCGATCATCACCAACGTGCATGCATGGATCACTTCAATGCCCGCCTTCACCAGATGATCCGCGAACGCGGCATTCTCCGCACCCGGATTGAAGATCACACGCCGTGGACGCCATTGGATCACCGCATCCTTCCACACGTGTTGGTTCGCTGCGGATAGATAGATCGTTACCGTATCCACACGCACATCGGCTGGAAGTTCCGTGTGGATCGGCAGGTCACCGATCATCCCCTTCCTGCCTCCAATAGCCACCACCTGTTCACCTGCACTGAGCAACCGCAAGCAAGCCTTGTGCGCATACCGCCATGACTTCGCACTGGCACCAAGAACCACCGTGATCGGACTCATTGTGTGCGTGCTTATCCAGCGGTCCTGCACTAGACCGTGCTCATTCCTTTCTGTAGATCCTCCACGGTCCTGGCCGGCACCTTGTCCAGGTCAAGGACCATCAGGCCGTCCAAGGCATCATTGAAACGCGGGTCGCGATTGAAGCCGACGATCTTCGCGTTGAGCAGAAGGTACTTCTTCAAGAGCACAGGCATGGCCCGTTCGTTCGGGTCCACTTCGGCGATCAGGCGATCCATCTTCTTCAGGTCCGCCATGCTGGCTTGCACCAACGCCTCGCTATCCGCCTTATCCACCTTCACCCGGAAACGGTGGCGTGGATGCACGTTCGCCGCCATCGCTTCGTCGTAATGGTTCTGTTTCACGAACTCCATGATCAACGTGCGGGAGAACCGGCTGTACGTTCCGCTGATGGAGACCGGACCGATCAGGTAATGTTGTTGCGGATTCGCCATGATGCGCAACAACAAGCCGCGCCAAAGCATGAACAGCGGAAGCCGATGGCGTTGGTAATCGGGGCAGATGAACGAGCGGCCCAGCTCAAAACTCTTGCGCAACACCTTCTCCATGGGGCGACCCATGCGGAAGAGCGTGCTTGTGTAGAAGCCTCGTTTGCCGTACCGGTCCATGATGCGCTGTCCGTCGCCGATGCGATACGCCCCGGCCAACCGTGACTTCTCCCGGTCCCAGAGGAAGAGGTGATCGTAGTAGAGGTCGAACTCATCCAGATCCAACGCCTTGTTGGTGCCCTCCCCAACCGCGCGGAAGGTGATCTCGCGCATGCGCCCGATCTCCCGCAGCATGTTCGGGATCCGGTGGCTGCTGGCGAAGTACAGATCGAACTCGCCCTGGCTGTTCAGTTTCAAATCCTCGATCCCTTCGATCTCCTTCTGAAGGATCGGGTCGGCGGTGGCCTCCACGACCTCCTTCGGCCGTTGCGGGAAGCGCAATGGACTGAAGAACTCCCGCTTCACCTGCAATCCGCTCCCCAACGCGTACGTGCGTGCGCGTAGGAAACGCGTGAGTTGTTCCACGGAGGTGAACGCTGCGATGTCCTTCTGCGGGATCGGTTTCCCGATCCGCATGCGTACCGTACGGCCGCGCATGCGCAACATCTCATTCGGCAACGCCAGTGTGCGCAGGTTCGGGTGGATCATCCCCAACATCTGGAACACCATGCTGTTGGCGCCATCGAACCACACCGGCACCACAGGCACATCGGCGTGTTGGATCAATTTGATCGCCGGAGTCTTCCAGCGCGGGTCGGCCACCGCCTTCAGTTCCGTTCGCCAACTACTCACCTCACCGGAAGGGAATACGGCCAACGCTTGTCCTTCCTTCACATGCGCAAGGGCCTGTCGCATGCCTTGGAAGCTGCTGCGCGATCCGAGTTGCTCGAACGGGTTCACCCCGATGAAACGCTCGCGCAAAGGTTCCAACTGCTGTAGCAGGAAATTGGCCATCACCTTCAGGTCCGGACGCACGCGACCCAACACATTCACCAAGGCAAGTCCATCGATCGCACCATACGGGTGGTTGGCCACGAAGACCAAGCCTCCTTCGCGCGGGATCTGCGCCAGATCCTCCTCCGAAACCTCCAGCTCCAATTCCAGGTTGCGGAACACGGCGGCCGTGAATTCCAGATCGTGCAGGTCCTGTATCTCGTTGTAGAAACGCTCCAGCCGCTTCAATCCGCTCATCTCGGTCAGCACCGCGATGCGCGGATCACCGGGCCGCATGTGACTGGCCTTCGCCAGCTCACCGGGTGGTACCAAGCGCTTCATCCTTCCGGCGAATGTACCGTTCCCCCTTCACCACTGAACGCCTGCGGAATTCACGATCACAGGTCGAGTATTCCGATGATGCCTTCGTCCATGAGCTCGCCACCCGGGTACGGCCGGGTATAGTCCAAGTTGATCCAGTGCATGCCATTCCTATCCGTATGGTGATGCAAAGGCGCGTTGCGTGCTTCCTTGACGAACAGTTCCTTGCGGATCAATTCCGTGGCGCGGGCAAGCCGCGCATCATCCCCCACCTTGAGCTCCGGATAGATGTGGCCATTGGTCCGTACGAGGCGCACCTCCCCACCGATCGCCTTGATGCACGCTGCCATGAGCACCGCGTGGTCGTCGCAATCACCGGCCATGAGTTCCTGGCTTTCCGCCGGTGAAGCGAAATACTCGCCCCCTTTGCGATCACTCACATAACGCCACCGGCCGTTGATCTCCTTGAAGACCGAGAAGCTCTGCACCAAGGTGTTGTCCTCCGGCTCCACCTTCACCTTGGTGAAATGGGCCGTGGCCATGCGAACCGCCGCCTTGCGCACTTCAGGCCCGGCCTGCTCCACCAATCGGCGGAGATGGAAGGCGTCGTGAAAAGGAGCAAATCGGCCAGCGGCCATCGGCAGGTCATTGCTGGTCTCACGCAGCATACCCATCACACCCGCGTATCCACCCACCAGATCCCCGAAACCGAATGTGCCGCTGATCGTGGTGACCGTGAGCGACAGTAGCGCCGCCACAAGCACACCGAACACCACGCGCTGGAACCGTTGGACCAATGTGATGAAGGCGATGAGGAGGACCAGGAAGAGGACGAATTGCGTCATGATCGGATCCCATCGTGAGATGGGACCCACTTCCAGCAAGAGCGGGCGAACGAGCAGGAAGGTCGGTAGTGTAGGGACCAACGCGACCACATAGATCATGATCGCATGTGCAAGGACCGTGGCGCGGCCATCCGCCTGCCCATTCACCTCTAGTTGTGTGTGCGTTCTCATCGTCCTTGGAGCTTGATCCATGTGTGCCACCGGATCCGCCCATGACCACAGCGATGATCGTGCCGGAAAGCGTGCATCGTTAACGAAGTTTAACGGGGTGCCTGACGCCCAGTTTCCCGCGCCCATCAACGCTTTCCAGCCACTCATCCCCCCCGTTGGAAACCTTGTGAACAGAAGGGGTCCGGGCAGTTTGGTGTTCCGCGATCCGCGGATAGATTTGCCCACCATGCAATTCAGCGCTCGCCCCTGCACGTTCCTGGCCGCAATGGTCATGGTGCTTGCAACCCAAGCGCAAGTGGATACCAGCGGCTACGGTGGCCCGGATGGTTCGGACATCTATGACGAGTTGGCCCCGGAGGTGGAGGAGGATGCAGCGGTCGAGATCGGGCGCGCGGCCCGAGCGGTCGGCCTGCTGTACGATGTGAACGACTCCTTGGAAGTGATCCCCGGGTACGATATGTACTGTCACTGGAACACGGACCAGATCTTCCTGCGTGAACGTACCTCGCGCTTCCAACACGATACCCTCTGCCTTCGTCTCAGTGAAAGCGATGACGATCATGCCATGCCCTGTAGCGGCCACGTCACCTCCCCGTTCGGGTCCAGGAAGGGTCGCATGCACTATGGACTTGACCTGAAACTCTACACCGGTGATCCGGTGGTTGCGGCCTTCCCGGGAATGGTGCGGATATCCAAGTACAACAAGAGTTTCGGGAATGTGGTGGTGATCCGTCACAGCAATGGGTTGGAGACGCTCTACGCGCACTTGAGCAAACGCAAGGTGCAACCGGGTGACCTGATCGAGGCCGGGGATACGCTGGGCCTTGGGGGCAATACCGGGCATAGCTTCGGAAGCCACCTGCACTTCGAAGTGCGTTTCCTGGACCAGCCGATCGATCCCTCCTTGTTGTTCGATGTGGAGAATGGATCGCTGCGTGCGAAAACCTTCGAGATCAATAAGGGAACCTTTGAGAGCTTGGCCCTTGCGAAGGCAGCAGCCAGCGCACGCAAGTACTATTCGGTCCGATCAGGGGATACGCTCTCCGCCATTGCACGGCGACACGGCACATCCGTGAACACCTTGTGCAAACTCAATGCGATCCGTCAGACCAGCGTCCTGCGCGTCGGTCAACGCCTTCGCTACAATTGATGTCGGTTCGCCTCCGTGGAGGCGCTCTCGTTGTGCCGCCTGATCAGGCGTGCGATCGCCTCCATCATGTCCTGGTTGTACTCCGGCGAGAGCAGTAGATCCGTCTCCTCGCGTAACCGGATGAGCAACATGTCCTGATAGGCCGCCGGCATGCGGTCCGTCAATCCCCGGCCAAGGCCGAACGTGAAGGTGCGAAGCCCGATATCCACCGTGCAGAAGCGCAGATAGCGCTTTCGGAGATCGATGCGGTCCTTCCCCTTTTCGCGCGTTACGATCCTCGAATTGAAATAATCCCTGGCGCCCGCGCGATCCACTTGGCTCGCGTCCAGGATATCGGAGGCAGGCAGGACCAAGCGGTCGCCACCCCGCGTGAGGATCAGCGTCTCCCCGGTGATCAGGTACGAACCCCGTGTGGTGCGATCCCTTGTCACCGCCACCACGAGCATGACAAGCAACAGGGCGAGCAGCCCCGCGAGGATGCGGAAATCATTCGTGGCCACGCCGGTGAACACACCGGTGAGTACGAGGAACGGCGAAGCGTACAACACCAAGCGGGTGTTGTGCCATTGGCTCCTGGTCCTGTACCGTTTCTCTCCCATGATCCTTCGCGCACTCGTTCAAGCCGGGCGCCAAAACAAAGAGCGGCCTTTCGACCGCCCTGAAGTACCGGAGAAGGGACTCGAACCCTTACAACCTTACGGTCACACGCCCCTGAAACGTGCGCGTCTACCAATTCCGCCACTCCGGTAGGGTGGTCTTTCCATCATTTACAGGGGGCGCAAATATAGGTGCCCGCGTGAAGTGCTTACACGATCGTGAAGCCGTGCGGTACGGTTACCTTGCTCACGATGGCACCCCACGAGCGCATCTTCAAAAGCATGGCGGATGGTCGGCCGATCGTTCTGCTGGACCATGTGCGTGCCCTGATGCGCGACCGCGATGACGTGGAGGTCCATGTGGGATGCGACAGCCACAACCACGGCCGCCATACGGTGTACGCGACCACCGTGGTGATGCGGTACCACAGGAACGGGGCTCAAGTGGTGTACCACCGCGAGAAGAGCGAAAAGGTGAATGACCTCTGGACCCGCCTCTGGGGTGAAGTGGAGCGGAGCCTTATTACCGCGGAACTGCTGCGCGAAGAAGGGCATATCCGGGTGCATCGGATCGACATGGACCTGAACAGCGACGCCCGGTACGCCTCCAACAAGTTGCACATGGCCGCAGTCGGATTCGTGCGTGCGCATGGGTTCGAGCCCATGACCAAACCGGATCTGCTCATTGCCAGTTGGGCCGCCAACGTGCTGTGCAACGGAACGGGCGCGAAGCACGAAGCCCCCGTCCCGCTAGGGCGGAACAGGGGCGACGTGACTCTTCAGACTGACCTTTGAACTACTTGGACACCCATTTGAACGCCGACCCCTGCTGCCGGGTTTCGCTCTTTTGAAAAGACTTCTGAAATTCTCGGCGGGCAAATGAAAAAGGGCGACCTGGGCCGCCCTTTTTCCGATGGAGTTCACGATCAATTCTCGTCCGGCAGGAAACTATGGTGGTCCGCGTAGCGCAGCATCTGGCCCAGATAGTCCTTCGGATAGGTCACGCGCACATCGGTGATGTTGCCGTTGGCATCCGTTACGGCCTCCATCTCCGGCTGGATGAAACCTGCATACGGCGCGGTCTTGATCTTCTCGGCCCGCTTGAGGATCTGCGCGTGCAGGATCGGATCCACCTTCACCCCGTAGGTCTCCACCAAAGCCTTGCCGGCCGTGTAGTCGCCCTGGCTCTTGATCCGTTGCACTTCGCGCAGTAGATCGCCGAACAGGATACGCAGCTTGTCGTAGTCGCGGATGTCGTAGTAGGTATCGCCGTTGCGCTCCACTTTCACGATCACGCTATCGGCCTTGCCTTTCTCATATACCCAAGCGCTCACCCACATCCGGTTGCGCATGTGGGCCTCCTCCACATCCTTGCCCGGCTTCAGGCGGCGCAGTTGCACCAGCAGGCCATTGCGGATGTAAGAATCGTACTCCGCCATACCGACCTCGAGGCTGGGCATCACCCCCAGGTCGATGAGCTTCTTGTCCAGCAGGTAGTAGAGGGCCACCAGATCCGCACGTCCTTCTTCCAACGTGCTGGCGTAGTTCTTCAAAGTGATGTCCGTACCGGCAACGCCCTTCTCCAACTTTCCACTGGCGTGGCCCACTACTTCATGCAACGCGGTGTGCAGCTTGCCGGACAGCGAACCGTACTTCTTCGCCAAGGCGATCTCCGTGCTGTCATTGCAGAAGACCTCGAGGCTGCTGGTGCCGCTGCTCTTCTCGTAGGCATCGCTGATGTTGCCCAGGCTCACGCTCTTGCTGCCGTATTCGGCACGGATCCAATCCGCGTTCGGGAGATTCACGCCGATGGGCGTGCTCGGCGCAGCATCACCAGCCTCTCCGACCGTATTGATGAAGCGGTAGGTGATCCCGACCACGCTTTCCTTCTTGTGCTGCGGCAACAAGGGGCTATTGTCCTCGAACCATTGTGCGTTCTCCATGATCACGCTCATGGCGCGTGATGCTTCGGGATCGTTCACTTCCACACAGGCCTCGTAGCTACCGCGCTTGCCCATGGGATCGTTGTATACCTCCACGAAACCGAGGATGTAATCCACGGTGCTCTTGGTATCCTTCACCCACGCCACGTTGAAATCGTCCCAGGTCTTCAGGTCGCCGGTGCGGTAGAACTTGATCAGCAATTCGATCGCCGCCTTCTGTTCAGGACTTTCGGCCACACCGGCCGCCTTCTCCAGCCACTTCACGCTTTCGGCCAAGGCCGCGCCGTACATGCCATCCACTTTGTACACCTGCTCCACCAACTGGCCGTCCTTGCCGCGAACGAGCTTGCTGTTGATCCCATAACTCAAGGGCCGCGGGTCATCAGCCTTCTCCATGCGGGCGTAGAACTGCTCCACCTCCTTCTCATTCACATCCACCCCATAGAAGTTCACCGCGCTGGCCAGAACGAGGTCCTTGCTCGCATCCAGGCTCACCTTCTTGGCATCCACTGCGGGATCGAAAATGGCGGCCAGCACTTCGGGTGCCAATGCGCCACCGGCTTCCTTCAGCGTGGCTTCGAACCAAGGCTGGGTGAACTCCGGGGTGTGCTTGTCCATACTATAGTGGTGATGGATGCCGCTGCTGAAGAAGACCTGCTTCGCGTAGACCGCGAAGGCATCCCACTCCTTTCCACCGGTGCCCTCCTTGTGGTTGCGCAGGATCAACTCCAAAGCGCGGCGGATCTTCAGGTTGTACCGGTAGTTCTGGTCCCACATGATATCGCGCCCGGCGAGGCCGGCCATGTTCAGGTAGTAGCACAACTGCTTCTGTTGTAGGCTTAGTTGATCCCAACCGGGGATCTGGTACCGCAACACACGGATGTCCGCGAACTGGTCCGCCTCCCATTGGAAGGTGTCCACCGCCGCGCTGTCGGGCTTGGTGGTGACCTCACCATCGCCGTGGCCACCGCACGATGCGAGGAGAGGAAGGAGCAATGAGGCGCAAAGGAGCTTATGCATGATGTGAGTGTCCCGGGACTTGTCCGGAAGGACGGCGAATATAACCGGGCTATTCCATGAACATCGGTCCTCGCCGACGGAAGCCGCTCCTGCACCGTCCGGCCCTACGCCGCGGATGCCTAATTCTTCTTCACCTCCACAGGCACGGACATGCGTGCCTTGGCGCGCTCCACCAATCGCTTCATGCGGTGGTAGGCGGTGAGTTGCTTGTTATAGCGTTTCAGGTCGCTGTCGTCGAGCTGCTCCACGTGTTGCAGGTCCATCTTGTCAGCCAGGTCGTTCAATTTGACGCGAATGGCGAGGTTGTTCTCCACCACGCGGTCGATGTATTGCTCGTAGGTCTCCTCGGGCCTGCGGCTGATCACATCGAGGGCCTTCACCACGCGTGGCGAGAATCCTTTCTTCTCGATCTCGTCCAAAGTAAGTTCGGAGCGTTCCAGCACATCGTGCAAGGCACCCAACACCTGCTCATCGAAATCCTGTCCGCGCATCATCACGCGCATCACGTGCAGGATGTACGGCTTGCCGGACCGGTCCGTTTGGCCTTTGTGCACTTTGGCCGCCAAGCGGATGGCGGTCTCCAACAGATGTTCCATGCAATGGGAAACGCGTTTGGCCCGGATGGCGAGTATCAGTCCTCGGTGGTCCGCAAGATAGTTGTCCGTTCGCCCCCTGAAAAGACGGAGCCCCTTCGTTTCCGAAGAGGCTCCGATCCTGAATGTGGTGTGATCAGCGGATCAGCGGTACGCGCATGATCGCGTGATCGGTGCCGTGGGTCAGGCGCACGAACCAGATCCCGGTGGACAAGCCGTCCGCAGGGATGGTGGTGCGCGAAGAGGACAAGCGGCGCTGCACGAACACCCGGCCCGTGGCATCGAGCAGTTCAAGTTGAACCTGTTCGTTCGCCGGATAGACATGCTCCAACACGATGCCTTGGGGTGTAGCCCATGCGCGGTTGGAAGTAGCTGCGATGCTTGCGACGGAAGTGCTCACTTCCACCGTGATGTCGTGGCTCACGCTCGCGATGCATGTGCCATCATCAATGGTCAAGGTCACCGTGTAGGTGCCGGGCGTGTTCCAGCTATAGCTCGGCGCTTGCTCATCCGCAATGGCTCCATCGCCGAACTCCCAGAAGGAGGTGCCCTCCACGAAGGTGTTCGAGAATTGCACTTGGGTGTTCACCAGGACCGTGGTGTTGTCCGAACCGAACTCGGCCACCGGACCGCTCTCCGCGATCACAAAGGCATCGCTCGTCCAGTTGCAGCCATGTGCATCGGTCACCGTCACCATGTACGAACCCGCACCGGCCACCAGATCCACGGTGGTGGTGTTGTCCGCATCGTTCCACTCATAGGTGAACGGACCGACGCCACCCATCACGAGCAGATCCACGGATCCATCGGTACTCGCTGCGCAGGTCGCGTTGTCCACGATCCCCGCAGCCTCCAATTCGAAGGGCGCGTTGATGGTGAAGCCCGTTCCGAGATCACCGCACACACCGGTGGAACCGACGCGCACATAGTAGGTACCCGAGCTCAGGCCGGTGATCGCGGTCTCACCGCTCACGCCCTCCTGCATCAAGAGCACACCGTTGTCATCGCTCCAGGTCACGTCCGCAGGAGCGCCTGTTACGTTCACCGTGGCCATTCCATCCGCAACGGTTCCGCACAAGGGATCCATCACATTCAGCGGCAGCGGTGCCGTAGCATGCAGGATGAAACGACCCACGGTCTCGTCATCGGCCGCATCGATGGTGAAGCTGTACGTGGCACTGCCCACGACCGGGGTGATGATGCCGGTGGCCAGATCCTCCAAGGTGATACACGTCAAGCCGATCTCGCCGGCTTGCAGCACGGTGATGGTATAGGTACCGCTCACGGCCACGTTCACGCTCACCGGAATGCTCATCGCTTGGTCCAGCGCGCCGTAGCCGTTGATGGCGATGGGCATACCATCCACGAGCGTCGCCACTTGCGGGGCATCGTCCTCGGAGAACACGTACTTGATCGCATCGGCCGCATCGAAGCCGGGGGTTCCTTCGTGGAAGACCACCATGGCCTCATCACAGAAGCTGTTGATGCCGCTGGTGAGCTGAATGCGCAGCGCAGGGTTGACCGCTTGGACGGAGCCGCCGAACAAGCCGCCACTGTTGTCGTTGATCTTGGCGCTTTCGCTCACTGTGGTGGTGCCCGGTGTGCCGGTGGTCTGCATCCAGAAGCCTTGGCCGCTCTGGATGATGTTGGTGGCACCTTCCGTTCCGGGGCCCGCACCATGAGCACTGATGTCGTACACGCCCATGTTGCCGGTGGCCGGGTTGTAGATATGCACATAGTCCTCCACGTTCGCGCCGCGGGAGATCTGGTCGAAGCGGATCGCGCTGGGCAAGGGGTTGCTCACCAGGTTCCAGCCATCCACCAAGGGCGTGCTGGTATCGGTCCACGTGAGCGGGATGGTGATCGGCGTGGTGGCGATATACGGTGCGCCGCTTCCCAGATCAACAATGAAGGCCGCGGTTCCACCTAGCGCATCACCACACCATACGGAGAAGCCTTGGCATTGTCCGAGGGACTGCGCACTGCTGCTCACCCCAACCAGACCGTTCTTCTGCAACGGACCCGGATCGGTCTCGTCGTACCAACGGATGCTCGGCCACAGGATGTTGCTGCCGGGAGGGCTGTCGAAGTTCGGGAACTGTGAACCTGGATAGCCGGCGGTGATGAAATCATCCTGCCAGTTGGCCACGGTGCGGCCACCGATCGCACTGCCGAACAAGCGCCAGCGGGTGTATCCGGCGGGGATGTACCGCTCGATCTTCATGTTGCCCGTGTAGGTGGCACTCGTGATCTCGCCCAAGCGGCCGGTGTGCGTGGCATTGCTGCGCAGCACCACTTGGTTACCGGTGCAATCGAAGTTGCCGGTGTTCAATTGCAGGGTGCCGAAGAATTCCAAGGTGCCCGTGACCGTAGTGCCCAGTGGTGTGTTCACCGTAAGGTCGAACAAGGTGGTGGCGCTGGCCACGGTCACCGTGGTGGCGGCGGCATTGTCCAACACCACTTCACTGTCGGTGGCGCCGCTCATGGTACCGTTCACCGCGAGTGCGGTTCCGCTTACGGTGAGTTGGTTCGCAGCCAAGGCGAGCGTACCGCCCACATCCACGGTACACAGGTTCACGCGTGTATCCGCATCAATGGTGACCACATCCGGGCTCTGCACCACCATGCTGGTGAAGCGGCTGAAGGTGGCCGGACCGGCGGTGCCGCTCGGGGTCTGGCTCCAGATGGGGTTGCCCACCACGTCGGTGCTGCGGCTGTAATAGGTGGTGTTGCAACGGTCTCCGGTCACTTGGATGTCGTCGATGTTCCACACCTCATTCGTGTTGTCGTTATCAGACACTACACGCAGATCGATGGTATTGGTGCCGTTCGGGATGGCGATGTTGATCGTCGCGTAGCCGTTGGTGATGTTCCCGCCAGCCGCTGGGCCGAAGGTGGCCGGTGTGCCTGCGGTGGTACTCGCCACGCCCGTGGAACCGTACCCGTAGCGTGCATTGCTGTTGCCGGTCACCGTGATGTCCGCGCTGATGGGATAGGTGCCGCCATTCAGCGCCACGTACACCCGCACTTCATCCGGGGTATCCAATCCGTTGGTGCCATTCACCGAGGTGCCAGAGACGCGCAACTGCACCACCGTGTTCGAGTAGCCGCTCACATCCACGTTGCCGAGTTCGAGGGTCTGTGGCGTGAGGCTCACCTGCCAAGAGGTGGTGCCGCTCAGGATCCGCTGGCTTGCTGGGGTATCGGTGCCGCCGGTGGCGGTGCTGATACCAGCCGGTGTCAAAGTGATCGGCCACGTATCGCTTCCCAACCCATCGAAGGCTTGGCGTGCGATCACCTCACCTATCACGGCCTCGTTGTCCGTAACGGTGAGTGTGCGGTTCGCACCGGCGGTGGGGGTGCCGGAGCCGCCTGTGAGGTTCTGCAAGGCGAAGGTGAGCACCTCATTCCCATTGCACTCCGCGTCATCGGTCACGGTGAGCGTGACGTTGATGGGCGTGCTGGTCCCCGTGGGGAAACTGATCGTCTGGCTGGTGAAGCCATTGATGCGCGCGCCACTGCCCGAGACCAATACCACATCCACACCCGTGGCCTGGCTGCCGCTCGGGTCGGTGAGGTTCACCGTGACATTGTACGTGCCTACGCCCTCGCTCACCGTGGCACTGGCCACATCGAAGAAGACGTTGGTATCCGAACTCACAAGGTCCCCCGTCAACGTGATGTCATCGATTCGGAACTGCGGGGTCAAGCTCGAGTTCGTCCAACGCAGCCGCAGGTTCGCGGCCGCAGGGATCGTCCCCCCTGTGATCGTCACCAGCCTCCAGATCGCCGTTCCTGTACCTGTGGTTTGCGCGGGAAAGGTCAACGTGTTCCAGCTTGTACCATCCGTGCTGTACTCCACCACGAGTTCCGTCATATCGGAAGCTACCGTGCTCTTGTAAGCACCAAAACTCAGAGCCAGATTCGTGTACCCGGTGGTAACGATACTGGTCATCTGGAATGTCACACCACCAGAATTGGTCAGAAAGACGTTCTTCCCTCCCGAAGAACCCGTGTAGCCCGAGGAAGGTGTGGAGGTCCGCGTGTCCCCGGTTCCCGAATAGGTATAGGTGCCGGAATTCTGGAAGGTTGTGGCCGCGAAGCTTTGCGTACCAGTACCGGTGCCGATGTTCTCCGTGAAGATCGTGACGGCCTGAACATCCATTGAAGTTGATCCGAAGAAGAGGGCAAGGGCGCCAACAGGAATGGAGCAGGATCCTCGCAGCATAGAGAATAATTTCATCAGAGGAGCGGTTTTAGGAACCGCCGGGCAGGCGGTCGTCTTCGTTAAGGGAGCGCAAAATACGGATCCCGGGCATGCCACAAGGGACACGGCGGGTCAGGTTATGCACGGCGCGGTACCGGATCACCGGTTTTCCGTGTCCGGGCCGACCCTTTCCATGTGTACCCAGCGGCCATGTACACGCAGACAGGCGCTGGGTATTTGTGGAAAACCCGAATACAAAGACCCTTTCTTCGCAAGGCTCTTCCGTACAGGAAGGTCAAGCAGCCCGGAGCCATACACCCGCGTACCGATCATTTCCAGCCCTGCGTTGAGCCGGAACACATGCCCCTCCTACTTGTACCAATCCTCCAAGCGTACTTCGATGCCTTTGTCGCCGGCATTCACCAACTCCTTGAAGCGCTTCACATCGCTGAGGCCTCCGGTGCCGCGGTAGTGGTAGGGATAGACCACGTTCGGTTTGAAGGCGAGCACTCCGCTGGCGGCGGCATCCACCGTCATGGTGTAGGGCAGGTTCATGCACACAAAGGCAACATCGATGTGCTGCAAGGCGCGCATCTCGGGAATGTCCTCGGTATCGCCGGAGATGTAGAAGCGCTCGGCGCCGAAGCTGAGCACGTAGCCGTTGCCCCGTCCCTTGGGGTGGCGCGGATCGTTCGGATCGGGCATGTTGTACATGGGAATGGCCTCCAGGCCGATGCCCAGCAACTCCTTCTTCTCGCCGTTCGCCATCACCGTACAGCGCTTCCGCAGGTCGTCGGGCAACAGGTCCGCCACGGCTTTCGGCGCCACGATCATGGCCTTGCTCAGGTCGAGTTCCGCCAAGGTCTTCAGGTCAAAGTGGTCGCCGTGGATGTCGGTGATCACGATCAGGTCCGGCGCCTTGTAGGTCGCGAAGCGCTGGGCGCCATCATGCGGATCCACGAACACGGTGCGGCCGCTCCACTCCAGCACCATGGCACTGTGATGCACCGGATGGATGGACACGTTACTCGACGCACTCCGGGTGGACAATTGGGGGATCTTCAAGGTCTTTTCCGGGGTGACTAGGGACATTCCGAAAGTCACGGCGGCTACGGGCAACAGGAGGATCGGGCGCATCTGCCGAAAGTAATCCACATACCGAATGTGATGAGAATACGTGGCTCGTGGGGCAACCTCGGCCCAAAGGCCGCGTCAACCCCTCGAAAACGTCGTCTTACCACGCACCTCATGAACTCGCTCATTCGTCGCATTCCTCCTCAAGCCATGGCTTTCGCCGTGTACGCCCTGCTCATCGCCTTCGCGGTGCTGGCGTTCATGAACCCGAACTGATCCGGGGCAACCCTCCGGACCTCTCAGGCGGCAGTGCCGCCCTCGGTGATCGTTCCCCATTGGTCCCTATGCCAAAGGCCCCCACCCTTGTGGATGGAGGCCTTTGTGCTGGTCCGTGGTTCCATCACGCACGCGTTGCGCATGTGGCAAACGCAGCGCGGCCGCCCTTTTGGGGACGGCCGCGCCGAAGGATTTGCGTGGATGATCAGCGGATCACCGGCAGTTGGAAGGTCCAGTGGCGACCGTTGCCATAGGCTTGCAGGAAGTAGGTACCGGGCAGGAGGTCGTCGGTGTTGCGCTCCCAGCGGGGACTACCAGCGGCCAACTTGATCGGCCCATCGATGGTACGACCACTGCGGTCGTGCAACCAGATGGTGAGGGTTTCCGCCGGGTTGTTCCGCAGCACGAAGCTGTTGCCTGCGCTGTAGGCCTCTACGGCAGTGTTGGCGAGTTCATCCACACCGGTGGCGAGGCCCGCGTTCACCGTGGTGGTGAGCACCCGGGTGCAATTGCCGTTGCCGAGGGTGAGCGAAACGGTGTAGGTACCGGCATCGGTGTAGGCGTGCGTCGGGGTGGTCGCCGCACTGCTGGCCCCGTCGCCGAAGCTCCAGGTGTGCGGGATGTTACCGTTCGCGGTGCTGCTGAATTCCACCGGTACGTTCACCACCACATCGGTGGCCACAGTGAGTTCACCGTTGAGCTCGTTGGTGGGGTTCACCACGATCCCGTTGAACTGGCGGCTGCAGTTGGCGGCATCCATGATGGCCACGGCGTAAGTGCCGGCGGCCACATTCGGCAGGTCGATGGTGGTGGCACCCGTGCTCCAGTACGCAGTGTACGGTGCGGTACCGCCGGTGAGGGCGAGGCTGATGCCACCCATGTTCGTCACGCAATCGGCCGAGGTGATCGTGGGCAGTGCCACGATCGGCGAAGGCGCTGCAATGGTGAAGGTGTGGGTGCGGTTGGCGCAGGCCTCATCACCGTTCACGGTAAGGGTGTAGGTGCCTGCGGCGAGTCCGTTCACGCTCATGTCCGTTCCGATCACGGCGCCAGCGGCATTCTGCCAAGCGTAGGACCAGTTGTCATCCCCCTGCACGGCGGCGGTACCATCGGCCAGGTCGGCACACGTGGCATTCACACTGGCGAAGGCGAGCGGGCTAGCACCCACCAGACGGAAGCGGGGCCCGTTGTCGATGTCGTTGACCGTGAGCAGGATCTCCATGGAATTCCCGGCGCTCACCTGCACGAACTCCCCGGTGAGGAGGTCCTGAAGGATCAGGCAATCCGGCAGGCCGGCGTTGCCACTCTCCATGATCTCGATGCGGTGCATACCCGATGCGGCGCTCTTCACCATCATCGGAATGAACACATCGGCACCGTTGTTCCCATAAGCGTTCAATGCGAGTTCGCGGCCATTGGGGTCGATCGAAGCGATGATCGGCGCCACTTCCCCACCGAGGTCGAAGTGGAGCAGGCCCATGTCCTGGTCATCCGTACCGGGGTTGCCGGCACCGAAGTGGACCAAGGCCTCCGAGTAGTACCCGTTGTTGAGGTCGGTGATGCGGACGCGCACCAGCGGTTGCGCGGCGAGTGCGCGGCTGTCGGCACCTGTGATCCCACCGAAGAGGCCACCCGTGGGGTCGTTCACCTTGTTGGCTTCGGTAACGGATACGGCGTTGGCCGGACCGTCCACCTTCAACCAGAAGGCTTGCGAGCTCTGGATGTTGCCGTTCATACCCGCGCTTCCGGCTTGTAGGGTCTCGTTCCAGAAATCCATGGAACCGCTCACCGGGTTGAAGATCCAGTACATGTTGCGCACATCGGCGCCCTTGCTCATGGTGGTGAAGTCGATCGGCGATGCCACGGGGTTGCCCACGAGGTTCCAGCCATCACCTTCCACATTGCCGGTATTGGTCCAGGTGACGGGTAGGGTGAAGGGGGTGTGTGCTACCACCGGCGCGCCATTCACATCCACCACGAACGCCGTGGTGGTGGTGAGCGTACTGCCGGACCAGGCTTGGAAGCCGCGACCGGGGGTGAGTGGATCGTTCACGTTCACCGGTCCGACCATACCCACCGCCACTGATCCGGGCATGGACTCCTTGTAGGTGCGGATGCTAGGCCACAATTGGCCGCCGTTCATGAAGTTGGGGTAGTGCGCACCGGGGAAACCGGCCGTGATGAAGTCGTCCTGCCAGTTGTTGAGGTTGCGGTTCTGCACCGGGCTGGACAGCAAACGCCAGTTGGTGGTGCCTTCCGGGATGTAGCGCTCTACGAAGAGGTTGCCGTTCATGGAAGCCGACGCACCCACCGGCCCCAAGCGGGCCGTACCGCTGGCATTGCTCACCAAGCGGACCGTGTGCTCATTCGTGGCGAATTCGCCTTGGACCAGGGAGAGGGTTCCGGTGATGTTCAACGGCGCCATCAGGTCAAGACCGGCTGGATTGTCCAAGGCCATGTTCCTGATGGTGAGCAGAGCGGTGCCGGTGATCAACTGTTTGACACCACCGACCATGCGCACATCACCGTTGCTCGCGTTCAAGCTACCCTCCACTTCAAGGTCGGCGAGCAGATCGAGGGTGTTCGAGCCCACATCGTAGCTCCCACTGCTCACCACGACCAACCGGCGGGTGACGATGGAAGGCACATCCTGGATGATGTTATGATCGGCCTGCACCACGATGCTCGTGTAGTTGCTGAACACGGCGGCACCGGGGCTACCCGATGGGGTGCGCGACCAGATGGGATCGGAGGTGGAACCCGATGCTTGGCTGTACCAGTTGATGGGGTTGCAATCGACTTGGAGCGTACCCGTTCCAGCGGATGCCGCCACACCGGCAATGCGGATGAGGAATTGCTCTCCCGGCAGTGCAGGGAATTTGATCGTACTAGCGGTTCCGCACGCGGGATCGTCGTTGTTGCACACGATCATGCTGCCACCGCATGCGGTAAAGGCCGCCAAGGTGGTATTGAAGCTTGCCCCGCATGTGGTCATAACGACTTCGCCACCACAGCTGGCCGTGTAGTTCATCCAGATGTCCTTGTAATCATTCACACCGCAAGGGATGATGTCCGTACCAGTGGCAGCGGTCGTGCGGAAGGCCGTGGCGCCATTGCTGATGGGGCTGGCATCGGCGCAGAGATCGGAGGTTACAAGGCAGCCGATGGTCAGGGTGCCCGCACCGACAGCGCCGTTGTCACCGCTCACGCGGAGGAGATACGATGTCCCGGCGACCACCGGGAAGGCCATCTTGGCCTGTCCGTTGGTGCAGCCGGAGGCACCACTAGCGGCATTGCACGCGAGTTGGGCACCGCCACACGCGCTGAACACTGCGAGTGCGGAATTGAAATCGACCGTACCGCAGGTGCTTACCTCGGCGATACCGGTGCATTCCGGAACGTAGTTGAACCAGATGTCCCGTGTATCATTATTGGTGCAGGAGGTGATGTCGGTACCGGTGGCGCCGTAGCTGCTGAAGGCCGTGGTGCCGGAACCGATCAGCGGTGCGGCGGAGCAGAGGTCATTCGCGGGGAGCGTATACCCGACGATGCACAACATGGAATGCATGGAGTTGTTGCTGCCCACCCGTTGGACACGGATGATATAGGTCTGCCCGATCGTCGTGGCCAGTTCGATGGCCTCGGCCTCACCGGATGCTCCACCGGTGTTATCGTTCACGCATCCGACCGGGACCAGCGAACCGCAGGCACCGGTGTAGATGTGCAGGGTGGCGTTCCCGGAAGAGGTGGTAATGCGCACCGCGGTATTCGCCGTGGTGGCCACGAAACGCGCCCAGGTGTCATCGTAATTCCCACCATCACAACCCACCGCCGTGTAGGTGGCCGTGTAGCTCGCTGGCTTGGTGAGGATGATCGGAACGCACGAACCCGAGACCGGGTAGGTGTTCGCAGCACCTAGCGCTGCGCAGGTATTGGAGGACACTTGTGCGTAGGTCCCGGTGAAGGCCAGAAGGCTGATCAGCAGGAGTAGCAGGGTTAGTTTTCGTGACATGGGAATTGTGTGTTCGTTCGTGGATCTGGTTGAATAGTGGTGGTTTCAACGGCGGGTCCGGAAGAAGGTTTCCGGCCCGCTGAAAGACTTTTGTGCAGGCGGTGCCCGGTCCCTCCCGGTCGACCAGCCGTTCGCATAGGGCCGCCCCCTTGTCCTAGGGCTATCATCGTCATTGCTGCGACCCTGCCGTACGGCAGGTCGTTACGATATGCGGGGCTTCAATTGCTACATGCTGCGACCCCCTTCGGGGTCAACACCTATGTCATTAAGTCAAGGGGAAGTCCCGTTCCCGGTGAGCGTCACACCGGAACCCGACGGCAGGAGGGTATCCGGTGTCTCACCAATGCCCCATGGAGAAGATGCCCGCCTTTGTGAGACGCAGCCCGTCCCTGAGGAGGAGGGGATGACCGGGCGGGATAGCCTGCTTAGCGGATCTTCCGGCGTGACGTCCGTAGAGAGGGGGTGCTTGGGAAGCCCAAGGCCTTTAGCCCTTAACTTAATGACATTGGGGTCAACGCCACGCCGGGATCCGACTCCGAAGGGGGTCAAAACATGTAGAGAACCAAAAGCCCATGGACCGACACCAAAAGGGTCGCAGAAGGAGGGAACACCTGGAATGATCCGACTTCAAGACCCGATAGCCCTTCCTCAGTGATGATGGGTTTCGCAGATCACCCTACCTTGCGCCCCGTCCGCCGTACGGCGGACACGCCCCGAGCGCCCAGCTTTCGCTTTTGAAGCATCAGTCCAGGCGTCATCCCCCAGCGGATCATTGCACGCCGGACCCGATCGAAGGGGCGATCATCAACCACTTGAAAAGGTGCGTTCAGGGACAATGGCCTGAACAAACCACAACCACCTCACGCCGAGGGAATGGCGTACGTATATGCAAACCAAGACATTCAATGAACTGGGGCTCATCGAGCCCATTATGAAGGCCCTGCAAGAGGAAGGGTACACCACCCCCACCCCCATTCAGCAACAGGCCATTCCGTACCTCATCGAGGGGCGCGACCTGCTGGGCTGTGCCCAGACCGGAACGGGCAAGACCGCCGCCTTCGCCATCCCCATCCTGCAGGAACTGCATCAGAAGGGAGCGCAAGGCGGACGCAAGGCCATCAAGACCCTGATCCTCACCCCCACACGGGAGCTTGCCATCCAGATCGGTGAAAGCTTCGGCGCGTACGGCCGGAACCTGCAGATCAAGCACACCGTGATCTTCGGTGGTGTAGGCCAAAAGCCCCAGACCGATGCCCTGCACCGCGGGGTGGATATCGTGGTGGCCACGCCCGGCCGCCTGCTGGACCTCATGAGCCAAGGCTTCATCGACCTGCGCAGCTTGGAGATCTTCGTGCTGGACGAGGCCGACCGGATGCTGGACATGGGCTTCATCCACGATGTGAAGAAGGTGATCGCCAAGCTGCCCGCGAAGCGCCAGACCCTGCTCTTCAGTGCCACCATGCCGTCGGAGATCGCCAAGCTGGCCAACAGCATCCTGACCAATCCGGTAAAGGTGGAAGTGGTGCCGCAGAGCACCACCGCGGATACCATTGATCAGCACATCCTCTTCGTGGACCGCACGGACAAGAACAAGCTCCTGCTCCACCTCTTACAGGGGGATGCGATCCGCGAGGCGCTGATCTTCACCCGCACCAAGCACGGCGCGAACAAGGTGGCCAAGATCCTCACCGGCGCCGGCTTCAACGCCGAAGCCATCCACGGCAACAAGAGCCAGACCGCCCGCCAAGCCGCCTTGAAGAACTTCAAGGATGGCAAGTTGCGCGCACTGGTCGCCACGGACATCGCCGCGCGCGGCATCGACATCGATGGCCTGACGCACGTGATCAACTTCGACCTGCCGAACGTGCCGGAGACCTACATCCACCGCATCGGTCGTACGGGTCGTGCCGGCGCCAGCGGCCGTGCCCTCTCCTTCTGCGACCATGAGGAGAAGGAATACCTGCGGGATATCCAACGCTTGATCAAGCGGGAGATCCCCGTCGTGACCGAGAATCCTTACGAGCTCACCGGCGGCCCGAAGAAGGCCGACCCCGAAGTGCGCGAGCCTCGCCAACCCCGCGGCCCCGGTCGCGGCGGCCAAGGCCAGCGCTCACAAGGGCCGCGCGGACCACGGACCGACCAGCGCGGGTCGAATTCCGGCCCACGGCCGAGCAACGGCCAACGCAGCAGAGGCCCAAGCCAAGGCGGATCACGCCCGAGCCAGGCCCCGGCCAACCGGACTTCGGATCGGCCGCAACAGGCACGCGACAACCGCCCGCAACAACGCACCGACCGCCCTGCCCCGCAGCGCGGCCAAGGCCAGCAGCGGAGCCATGACCGCCCGCGCCAGCCCGACAACCGCCCGAAGGAGCAGCACAGCGCCGCGAAGCCGGACTACGCCAAGTTGACCAAGGAGCTCTTCAATGAGGAGAACCTGACGACCTCCACCCCGAAGAAGACCGAAGAGCCCAAGCGCACGGGCCTTGGAAGGTTCTTCCGCAAGGGTTGAACAACAGCCACATGAACGCGAAAGCCCCGGAGTGATCCGGGGCTTTTTGCGTGGGAATCCTTGGGTATCCGCTGGTTATCACGACGAACAAAGTCGGCATCTTATGGAATGACGCCGTCATCAAGTCGAACAACGACATCATCCCGTTGGGTCACGACGTCATCACGTTGGGCCACGACATCATTACGTTGGGTCACGCACTCTCCTTGCCGCCCCCATGTGAGACCCGTCCTGAGGCGCGCTTCCCGTACTGGACTTCGGCTACCTTGGCGGGAATGATCCGCCTTCGGGAATGCTATTAGACCTCTTTCCTAATTCATCCACTCCTTCTCGTTGGGGAGAAGGATAAAGGATGAGGTGCAAAGGGGCGTGACTGAATTAGGAAAGAGGTCAATTGTCATCACGGCTGCGGGGCGCAGGGTCCGCTCCTTGGCCGCGCACAAGAGCCGCACGCGGAGCGAGACCCATGCGGAGGCTTTTTTCAAGGGTCGCGATCGGCGGACGCCTTGCGCTGGTCGAGGTTTTCGTCGCGGGGCCGCGATCACCGTTCACCCTGCGCAGGTCTAACCACATTCTACTACTCGAAGGCGGCCTGACTTGGACCACTTGGACAGCTAAAAGCCCCGGGATCTCCTAGGGCTTTTGCGTTGGGGCTCGGGCAGACCACGGGTCGCAGAGCCACGGAAGTAAGGGGCTGATCACCCTCTGAGCGACCTTGCCGTTGGGATCTACTGGGCAATAGGCTGGCCCGGTTGGACAACCGTGGAAAGCAGGTGGCGGCTTCTACGCTGCCTGTCCTTACGTCCGGTGTACATGAAATAGATCACGAAGAAGATGAGCAGTCCAAGCAGCAAGCTGTTCTCCAGCCAATGCTCAGCTGGGTGTACCCAGATCTCCTTGAACAGGCCCCATCGACCCATCACTTCCACGAAGTTCCAGAAGATCACCACGGTGGGTATGGCGTAGCGGACCGCGTGATCGAAGGCCTTGATCCGCACCAGTTTGATGATCAGGTGTATGCTCCAGAACAAGGAGCCGAATGCCACGACCCATGTGATCGGGTGCCGGTCGCCAGCGATGGCCTCGTCATAGCACAGCAGCAGGACCAAGTAAAAGGTCCAAATGATCATCACCATTTCCAAAAAGGCGATCACGGCGAGCGGACGTGGCAGGGCCTTCTCCGAGGGCGAAGTCAAGGTCAATGCATTGCGCGTGCCCATTCGTTTCTGGAACCACACAAAGAAGGTGCAGCGGGTTTGCGTGAACAGGAACATGAGCAGCATGCAACCCAAGAGCCCCAACGAGCTTACCATGACCAGGTATTCGGGCTTGGTGGCCACTTCGCCATCCACCATCTGTGGTGCCACGTTCAGCTTACGAGCCACCCACACGAAGCTGAATTCCACCCAGCCGGTCCACACCAACACGCCGCCGATAGCACCCAGGAGCGTGGCGTACAGATCACGTAGGGGCCGTACCACACCCCACCAAAGCATCGCGGATCCGATGGCGCCAACAATGATCGCACTGGTGAATACCTCCGCGCTGAAACCGTTCTCCAGCAACACCATCAGCGTGTGCCCGAGCGGCATCATCAGCAGTACGATCACAAAGGCCAGCATGCCGGTGCCATAGTGCTTCACAATTCCCCGCAGCCGACCAAATTTCATGGTGTGAAGAAAGGAGGGCGCGCTTCGGCTGACAATACCTCGATCATGGTAATGTGCTGCTTGCGTACATTGGACGTGAGATCCATCCTATGAAACACTTCTCCACTTCGGTCATTCTCGCAACACTCATTGGCCCTTGTTGCGCTGAACGCGTTGCTGCCCAGTGCGTACCTCCGACAAGCACCGTGGCCGGGCCGGTCATGGTAGCGTCCACCGGCTTGGGTGGCACGGACAATCGGAGTGGCATCGCCTACAACCCCGATGCCCAGTTGTACTATAGTGTGAACGCTGGGATCGCGACTTTTCCAGTGGATACTTATGATGCGGCCTTCAATTTGATCGACTCGGTCCTGCAGGGGTACGACTATCGCGGTGCTTGGTGGAACCCCGGCACTTCGCAGTTCGAAGGGAACGGGTGGAATGGCGAGGGGATCTTCGTGCAGGACCTCCAGGGCAACGGGCACCCCCTGGGATCGGGGGTGGTTGTATTGGCCAGTGCCCAGCCTCAGGACCAAGCGTGCGGTGCGTTGGATGCCAGTGCCAACGAGATCGTTTACTACTTCGCAGGCAGCCTTAATCGCTATTCGCGCGCCACCGGCTTGTTGCTCGGCAGCACACCGATCACCGGCCTGCCGGTGCCCACCGCTTCCATCAACACAACGAGCATCGCGTACATCGGCTGCGCGGGGTATGAGTATGGCATTTACGACTTCACCAACCTGCGGCTCCTGTTCATTGATCGGGCGACAGGGGCGTATTCCGGTTTCTGCCAGTTGCCCTCCGATGCGCCAGCGCGCAGCTACCTCGGCATGGCCTATGCGAACGACCGGTTGTGGCTCTTTGAACTGGGCGCCTGGCACGGCTATGCGATCGGGAATGGCAGCTTGGGCCTCAACGATACAGGCGTGATCGGTGCGTTCTCCTTGGCGCCCAACCCGGCATCGGACGCACTGTTTGTCACACTCGAAGGTTCTGTGGGGAGCACCACCATCGATGTGATCGATGCCTTGGGTCGTGAGGTGCTGTCCCTGCCTTGGAACGGCGCATGGGGTCGTGCACATGTGGACGTAAGCGGCCTGCGCGAAGGCGCGTACCGTTTGAAGCTGCGCTCGCAACGCGACGCGGTGGTGCGCAGCTTTGTGATCGCGCGCTAAGAATACTTAGGAGACCCGATCGGGCCGTGTCGGCGGGGCAAGGTCCGGGATACCCCCCGCTGATCGGAAAGGGGATCAGCTCAACAGGTGAAAAGGACGATGGCGCGACAGATACCTTCGCATATGCATGTTCATCGTGATCTTTTCCTGGCTGTCGGTTCGGTGGTGGTCATTCCGCTGATCCTGTTCAGTTGTACATCACCCAGGACCCATGGAGCACCTGAAGGAGCAAGGCACGAACCAAGCTCGTCCTTCCCGCATCGCTGGAGCCTCGCCGCGATGCGTTCGCTCTGCAGGTGGATAGTGCCTTGGAGATCGTTCGATCGTTCGCCCATGATCACGGGTGGGACAGCCTGGTCGTCGAGGCTTTCATGGACAGCGTGATGGTGTTCGATCGCAAGCCGGACTTCGACCATCAGTTGTTGGTGCTGGCCGAAGCCGATACGACAATGGAATTGCCCGCCACCTATTGCGGAGCGCTGGAGCGGCGCACATTGCTGGTGGCTTCTCCGGCGTATTACGCCGAAGTCTACCCCGAGGGGATCGAGCCCCACAGTTGGGTGAAACTGCTGGCCCACGAGATCGCGCATCGCCTGCATGTTCGCATCCTGCGTGGCGATGAGGAGGCCATGGGGCCGATCTGGTTCTATGAGGGCTTCGCCATCCATGCGGCCGACCAGCTACGGAACGCCGCGCCAGTGCTTGACAGCACCGCCATGCGTGCCGTGATGGATGATCCCGAACGCGGCAGTTATGCCGCCTATGGAGCCGTGTTCACCTATTTCGAGCAACGGCTCGGCCTGGACCGGATGCTTCAGTGGGCCGAACAAGGTGAACCTGTGGAGAGCCTGTGGGAGGTCCCTTCGCGACCGGCGGAACGCACTCCTCTGCCGAAGTGAACCCCTAGGGCAACGCAGTTATTGGGAATGTGTGACCTGCGGGGATGTAGAACCTGAAAGCCTCGGAGCGATCCGGGCTTTCGCGTTGGAACACCCTGGTTATCAACCCATCATCCGCATGGGCATCCCAAAAAGCGCCGATGCCTTCCTTATTGACATCGACGGACATCCTAATGGAATTCCCCCGTTCCTTAGTGGAAATGCTCCATTCCTTAATGGAAATGCTCCATTTCCACTAAGGAATGCTCCGCCGCTTTTAGGGAATGCCAGCATCCCATTAGGAAATGCACCGTTCCTTATAAGACCCTGAGCCATTCCACTAAGGAACGCAGCATTCCTTCATGCCTTTGCTCCATTTACACTAAGGAATGCCCAGCCGCCAATAGGAATGGGACCGTTCCCAATAAGGAACGCCTCGAAAGCATTAGGGAATGCAGGGCCGCTTTTTAGGTTCGGCTACCTCGGCGGGAATGAATAGCCTTCGCGAACGCTTTCACGATCACGGCTACGGGGCGAAGGGTCCGCCTCACCGCGCACGGGCTATGCGCGGCGAGACTTATTCTATGTCATTTGCAAGTGTTTTTCGGTTGCCGTTGTCGAAGTGAGGTGTGGAACGAAGGGCTGGCCTCTGCGGATGACCGCGCACACGCGATGCGCGATCTTATTCCGCACAGCGTTGACCACCAGGATGGGCTTTCTTGCCCTTCTTGATGTCCGCATCCATGTAACGGTTCAGATCGCTCAGGTGCTTCTTGTACATGGCCCGCACACGCACCAGGTGTTGCCGCCGGGTGAGCAGGTGCTTGAGCTTGTCGAGCTTCAGGTTCTGGGCCGTGAACAACCGTGCTTTCTCTTGGAAGGTGCGCGCGTACTGTGCTATGCGCAGCGCATCCACTTTGTCGTTCTTCACCCGCTTGATGCCCATGCTCTGTTGGATGTCGCGCGGATGCGCCAACCATGGGCCACTGTTGCTCCACGACCAGGTTCAGCACCATCAAGGTGTAGTGGCCGGTGGGTTCCAAGCAGATCAAGCTCTGTTCGATCTCCACAGCATGTCGCTTGCGCCAAGCGGCCATCAGCTTCATCACCGCTTTGCGGTCGTTGCCCACTTGGGCGCTCTCCAAGTGTGCGCCTTGTTCATCGAGCAGTGCGAAGTCCAAGGTCTTGCTGCTCACATCAATGCCGATCCAGTGCTTCATGTTGGTTTACTTTGAGTTCAACACACGATCGCTGGAGAGGCTGAGCGACAGGTCCGATGCTCCATGACTCTAATAGGCCCTCACGCCTAACATTCTATCCGAGCCTAGGACCTGAGAGGACCATGGGTACCGATAAGTCTCTTAGGGCTTGTGCCCTAGCTACGGAGTTGGTTCACCCCTGGCCCGGCTCAGTTCTCTTCAGTGATCTATCCCAGACAAGGAACGAATCCTCATCGATGGGCAAGACTAGAGCCTTCGGAGGTTTTCTACAAGGGTGGCGATCGGTGAATACCCTGCTTTGGTCTAAAGACACTGCGCGGGTCTGAACACCTGATGATCATCAGGTGCGAAGGGCTCGCGCGTGGTTATCTTTTCCATTGGAAGGCGCGCCGAACCACTGCGCACAAGTCTTTCCATTGAACATGAGATCTGGATCATCCCTCCACGCCGCACTTGTGCTTTGTTGCATTGTTGCCAGTCTCACCATTCATGGACAATCACTAGGCACACTGGATCCAAACTTCGTTACCGGTACCGGATTCGCTGCGGTCAACTCATCCGATCGCACGGTGACCACGATGATGATACAACCGGACAATAAGATCCTCGTGGGCGGTGGGTTCAATTCCTTCAACGGAGTGGCACGCGAACGCATTGCGCGCTTGAACAGCAATGGAACGCTGGACCCTACATTCTTTCCAGGCACTGGTTTCAATGCGGGAACCGCATTCCGCCAGGTACTCGCGATCGCACTACAGCCCGATGGCAAGGTGCTGGCAGGCGGGAGGTTCGATTCGTTCAATGGATCGACGCGGAATGGTCTGGTGCGGTTGAATGCCAATGGCAGCTTGGATCCCACCTTCAGTGCGTCCGGCTTCAGCGGGTTCACGTACGTGTTTGCGATCGCGGTGCAGCCGGATGGGAAGGTGCTGCTCGCGGGGAGTTCAGCAACTACCAAGGCCACGCGTGCCACAACATCATACGCGTGGACCAATTCTGGCGTCTGCGATCCCTCTTTCCAGCCGGGAACGGGTACGAATGATGTGATCTACACGATGCGGTTGCAGGAGAATGGGAGGATCTTGCTTGGAGGCGCGTTCACCACCTATAACGATCTGCCCGCTGGTTGCGCGGTCAGACTGCTTCCCGATGGTGCTCTTGATGTCTCGTTCCTGCTTGGCACCGGCTTCAATGCACCGGTCTTCAGCATTGCCACCACCACCTTCGACAACAGCATACTCATGGCGGGGAGCTTCACCCAATTCAAGAACCTGCCCAAGTACAGAGTGGTGAAGCTCGACGAGAACGGGAATTACGCATTCTCATACCCTCCGCAGATCAATCAGGTCATCAAGGCCATTGCATCCGGCTGGATGGATGATATTGTCATCGGCGGCCGTTTCACTTCTTATACCGCAGATGATATGGACGAGCCGGTGGGGCGGATCGCCCGCCTGTTCGAATATGGGCCGGTGGACCTCGCTTTTCACAGCTATCCCGGGTTCAATGAAGTAGCACCGAATCAAGGGGTACAAGCCCTTGCGATCACTGCCACGGGTGATGTGATCGCGGGTGGTACGTTCACCCAATACAATGGTATTGCTACCGGTGGTATCGCGAAGCTTCTGAACCATTGCACGGTGGAAGGTCCATGTGACGATGGTGATCCGACGACGATCAACGATGACTATGATGAACACTGCGTTTGCCAGGGCACTTTTGTCGATCCGGAGGCACTGACCTTGGAGTTCCAAGGCGATTTTTGGCAGGAGAACAGCTTTGAGATCCTGCATCAAGGCTCGATGATCGCGTGGACATCGGGCCCGGCGGAGGGTTCGGTCGATTGCGGCGTACCCCTGATGGGTCCTATCTGTTGCGTGTGTACCACAGCGGCGCCGACGGCATCGCCGGAGGCGGCTATGTGCTACGGATGTCCATCGGCCCGCGCATCATCGACAACCGTAACAACTTTCTCACCGGCAGCCTCAGCGCGATCAGTGGAGATCAGGGCTTCTGCCTGCCCTTGGGTAACGACCGTCTGATCACCGCCAGCTGCGATCGCATGGAATTGCGCCGTGGCGTGAACGGATCATGCAGCGATAAGCTCACGGCGGACAACACGCCCAACAACACCAGCGGCAATGTGTACCAGTTCTGGTTCTTCGATCCCAATGGAACGCTCAGCTTGGTGTATCCATCCGCCACCGGAAGCGCCTCCAACATTGTGGGGATGAACCAGCTTCCTTCCCTGGTGGAAGGTCGCATGTATAACGTGCGTGTGCGTACCCGCATAAGCCCGGGTGTATGGCGCGAGTGGGGTCCCGCTTGCCGCATGATGATCGACAACGCGGCTGGTCAATGCGCCAGCACCAAGCTCCAGGATGAAGTGAACAACATGCACCTCTCCTGCGGACAGACCATGTCCATGGGCAACAGCAGTGCGAGTCTGGTCTTTGCCAAGCCCGTGACACGCTTCAACAACAACTGCATATCGGTGCGCGCCAGCAAGTACCAGTTCCGCTTCCGTATCCCGCAGGCGGACATTGTGATCGTGAAGAACGGTGTGGGCGCAAACCCCTGGACCTACCTCAACATGGCCAACCTCGTCGGCTCTCCGCTGCCTTCCGGCGCGACCTTGCAAGCGTGCAAGACCTACCAAGTGGAGGTACGTGCCAGCATCGATGGTGGCGCGACATGGTGTCGGGGGGGTGATCCATATGCCGACCTCGCGCCTTGGGGCGATGCCTGCCCGCTCTACACCGACGGGTGCTCCAACGGGATCGCTCAGGAACCCATCGGCCAGAACAGCAATGGACACATGCGCGCCTCCGCCATGAGCATCTACCCGAACCCGAATCGCGGTGATCAGATCACCTTGCGCTTGGAGAACCTTGGTGAAGCACTCACGGTGAGCGTGGACATTTACGACGCCTTCGGCAAGCGGGTGATCATGCACACGATCGCAACCAAAGACGGCTTCGTGAACACGGTGCTTGACCTGAACGGTGCATTGGCCAGGGGCCTGTACATGGTGAACGTCACAGTGGGTGACAGCACCTACACCGAACGACTGGTGATACAGCCGTAAACATTTCCATTCGCACGCATAACCCCGCACCTGGATGGTGGGGGGCTGTGCATATTCCGGGTGTCGTGATCGCGCAAGCGCCTGCCGGAGGCGAGGGGGCGCTATACCTCCGCCGTGGGCTCGCTCCGCGAGTGGCCAAGGCGTAGTCGAGGAGCGGACCCTTCGGCCCGAAGTCTTTCGTGCGTTCTGATCCCCTAGCACTCCTTGCCGCCAAGTTATCGCGTTCCTGAACCGCCGAAGCACGATCGTCCTCACGCCCTCACCCCCACCGGCTCCGCCTCTACCCTACCGAACTCCCCGCTCTCCTTCAGTTCGCGCTGGAGTTGGTGGCTGGTCTTGCTGCTGCCGTCGTGGCTCCAGCCCGGCGGGCCGAAGACGTACATGAACTTGTGCCGGAGCTTCGGCGATTTCTTCATGTCCTTCCAGATCTCCTGGAACTCAAAAATGTTGTGGACCACGGCGTTGGTGGTGCCGGGGTCGTGGCTGATCCCGAACACGGGCTTCATGCCTTTGATGGGCTTCTGCCAAGTGTTGTAAAGGCGGTCCCAGAAGGTGAAGATGCCGCCGTGGTTGCGGTCCAGGTATTCCACGTTGCTGCTGTGGTGTACCACGTGGACATAGGAGGAGTTGAAGATGTTCTCGATCCAGCCAAAGGAGGGCATCAGCTGCGAGTGCAGCGTGAACTGGTAGAAGGCATTCACGATGAGGCAGGTGGCGATCATGATCGGCTCGAAGCCCAGCAGCGGCATCCACAGCCAGTAGATCGGTATTCGCCGCCGGTAGGGTTGCTGGAGGGCTCCCGTGGATCATTTGTAACCGGTGCGGAAAGTGGCTACACTTACGGCAACGAGCTTGCCGATGAGATCCTTCTACAGCGCATTCCTCTTATTCGTCGCGTTCCCGTCCTTCGCGTTGGACGTCACCCTGTATATCCACAAGGACTCCTCCGAGGTGTACGGCAGGATCGTGCATGGGTGCGCGTTCAACACCACCGACACGTACAGCAGCAAGAGCGCGCTGCTCCGCGTGGGGACGGGTGAGGTGTTGAACGTCACGATCATCAACCGCGACACGCTGGAGCACACCTTCACGATAGACGATGTGATCAGCACGGGCAACGTGATCGCGCCGAATGGCACCGCTATGTTCACGGTCACCCTGAACGCAGCGGGGTCCTACCGGTACTATTCGGACCGGTCCTATGGGGCATTGATCGGGGCCGGGGGCATCATCCTGGTCGGTCATCAACCGTATCCGGCGTTCTACTGGAACCTGTTCGACCTGAACTCCAGCGCCACCCATGGCCTGGCCTCCGGGCAGCTCGTCGCCATCCCCACCCCGTACGAGCCGGACCTCTTCTTCATGAACGGCACCCACTTCCCCTTCACCCTTGACGACCCTGACACGTACGTGGACGTGCAAATGGGCGACACGGTGGTGATCTCCATCGTGAACGGGGGGAACATGGAACATGTGTTCCACTTCCACGGCTTCCATGTCCGCATCCTGGATTCGAAGATGCAGCCTGAACGTGCCGGATGGATCAAGGACACCTTCCCCGTGAAGATGGGCGAGGCCATGACCGTGATGCTCGTGGCCGGGCAGGTCGGTACGTATCCGGTACACGACCATTTCCTCATCGCGGTAACCAACGCAGGCTTGTATCCGGGAGGCATGCTCACGCTGATCAATGTGAACCAATGAAACATCCGATCGCCATCCTGCTGATCTCGCTCTTGCCGCTGCAAGCTGCGGCGCAGCATGTCCAGTTCGATCTGTATTCCGCCATGGACGGGCAATTGGAGTTGTCCGATGGGGTGTTCACCAATTTCTGGGGCTACGGGTTCATCGGTGAGGCCATGACCATGCCCGCGCCGGAATTGGTGGTGCAAACGGGTGACACGGTCGATGTGACCATGTACAACCCCTCCAACGAATCGCACACGATACACCTGCACGGGTTGGACGTGGACCAGGTGAACGATGGGGTGCCGCAGACCTCGTTCTATGTGAACACCGGGGAAACCGCCACCTACTCCTTCGTGGCGAAGCATCCGGGCACCTATCTCTACCATTGCCATGTGACCACCACGCAGCACCTCACCATGGGCATGTACGGTTTGCTGGTGGTGAAGGAGCCCGGTTATGTGCTCTATGCCGGAGGCCCCGGCTACCAACACGAGCGGGACTTCCTCTTCAGCGACCTGGAGGTGCGTGTGAACGATGACCCGTTGCAGGCCTTCCCCTTCCATACTATACGGCCGGACCACTTCATGGTGAACGGCCGCAGCGGGGATCAGCTGCTACAGGACCAGAGCCTCTGGATCACGGCGAACGCGGGCGAACCCGTGGCACTGCGCTTGGCCAACATCAGCTATACCGTGGTGCGCTGCGCCTTCCCGGCCGGTGGCATCGCCACGGTGTACATGAGCGATGGCCGGGTGCTGCCACAGCCTTTCATCACGGACACCCTGGAGATCTATCCGGGCGAGCGGTTCACTGTGCTGCTGATGCCTCAGGTGGATATCACCGGCACGCTCCAGGTGGACCATTACAGCATGCTGGATGGCACCCTCCAAGGCAGCAACGCGATCCCCGTGGGCGTGGGCATCCCAACCTTGGTGAACGGACCCACCTGGAACGTAGCACCCAACCCCGCCCGGGCGGAGGTGGTGCTTACCGTGGGCGCTGGCGCCTTGGTACGCTGGACCGCTGCGGACGGAAGGCTGGTGCGCGAGGACCGCCTCGTGCGTGGTGCCAACCGCATCGATGTTTCCGGCATGCCCCCCGGACTCTACATGGTGTATGACGCCCATGGGCACGTTGCGCGGGTAGTGGTGGACTAGATCGCGTTGGGGTCCGGGTGGTGATCGGCTACATTGAACAGGCCGAAGATCGGATCCAACCGGAGTTGTGTTTCCCCTCTTGGAGTTCGGCTACCTTGGCCGGAATGATCAGCCTTCGGGAACGCTTTCGTGATCACGGCTACGGGGCGCAGGGTCCGCTCCTTGGCTGCGCACAAGAGCCGCACGCGGAGCGAGACCCATGCGGAGGTTTTCTACAAGGGTGGCGATCGGCGGATACCTTGCGTGGGTCCAAAGGAGGTTTTCGTCAAGGGTGGCGATCGGTGAACACCCTGCGCTGGTCGAGAAGGAGGTTTCCTCAAGGGCGGCGATCGGCGAACACCCAGCGAGGGTTGAAATTTGAGTTAGTGGGTACTGAGTTGGTCGTTTGGAATCCATCCATACCTTGCCCATGATCAATCCGAATCGCTCATGACACAGAACGAATCAAGCACGGCTTGGTTGAGTAACGCAAGGCGACATTTCCTCGACCTCTATTCAATGGCGTTAGCGGATAGCAGTGTCGACGTCAGTGAACTGGAACTTCTTTACCGGATTGGCCTAGAGAATGGAGTTTCAAAAGCTGATATTGACGAGTGTATCACACGCTCTGAGCCGGCTGAGGAAATGATCCCCGACACCTTAGAAATGAAGGCTGAGTATCTGTACAACTTGGTTCGTATGGCATGGGCTGATGGACGCATTGATCCAGAAGAGGAGCGCGCGCTTGGTCACTTCTGTAGGAAGTTCGGTTTCAAGGAGGAAAATGTTGCAGCCATCGTCGGCTTCTTTGTGGAGCAAACCCAACAGGGAGTTCCTCTAGAGGAGGTGAAGCGCATTGTAGTCGAGAACGCATAAGGATCCAGATGGTTCAGCGCATTGTGAAAGGACTGTTTGCAAGCTCCTCGTCCAAGCCGGATGATGCTCAGGCCTCGAACGGACAAGCTCAAAACGCCGACGCCAAACCGCTTGAGACTTATCAGGACAGCGGCTTCTGCCAAGCTGGCCGATTAGGAGGGTCCGTTTCAGGATTGCGCGTCTGTCTACAGAGGATTCATCACGACTACAAGCAAGAGGTCAGAGCGGACCGGGGACGACAAGAGCAACTCATGCGCCCATACCGGGACCAGTTGAATGGACATGAGCATGACGCGGTGCGCCTGCTCGCAGAGGCATCGGCTATCAAACAGGATCGCGTTCCTGGGCTGAAACAGCGGATAGAATCCCTCCAGAAGGAAGTTTCGGATATCAGGCAAGATCCTCGATTGGTCATTGGAGAGGATACAGGAAAGGCTGGCTTTGTCATTGGGCTGGTCATCCTCACATTCCTGACCGTTTACCTCTTTCTGTTCTATTCCTCCGCCACGTATTCCGCATTCTTCAAGGAATTCACCCTTTCCAATCTCGGAGTTGCCAGGTCGATCTTCGACCCACAGGCTGTGGGCAAGGCATTGGCGGATGGCGTGATGGAGGTAGCGCTTATTCTGACAATACCGTTCGTATTCCTCGGTCTCGGCTACCTCATCCACAAAGTGCAGCGGATGTCGGGCTGGACGAAGTACCCACGAATCGGACTTTTGATCCTTGTCACATTCGTTTTCGATGCGATCTTGGCATATGAGATCACACACAAGATCTATGAGAACAAGAGGGAGGGTTCATTCGAAGCCATGCCGGAGTACAGCACCAGCATGGCCATGGAGAATGTTCAGTTCTGGATGGTGATCTTCGCTGGCTTCGTTGTTTACATCATTTGGGGCTTGGTATTCGACATTGTGATGGAATCACATGGGAAGCTCGATGCGGTGGCCGTGGCTATCCGTGAACGACGCAAGAAGGTGATCGAGGTCGAGAATCAGCTTCAGGAGCTTGAGACGGAAGAAGCAGCTCTCCGAGGAAAGATCGCACAGCACCGAAAAGAATCTGCGCGACTCAAGGAGTTCATCGAACAAGGCTATGTCGTCTCCAAAGACTTCGAACAATTCGTGTTTCAGTTCGCCCAAGGGTGGATGGCCTATATGAAGGGTGGCGGCATGTCCGCTGGGGACATGGAACTCGTTGACAAGGAAGTGCATGAGTTCGTTCGCATCGCCTGTGGTCCTACGGTCGTCAATTCTGCATCGGCACAATGAACCAATCACGCATTGGCTTTGCCTCGGCGATTCTGTTGCTTCTGGGCTCTTGCTCTACTGAACCAGTGCCACAAGCTGACGAAAATGATCCGTGCGGAAACGCTGCGCGGCCTCAATACAACATCACGGTGTTTCTGGACCTCTCAGATCGCATTGATACAAGCTGGAGTTATACCCCTCAGTGGCAATTGGATACTGCCGTGGTGATGAGTATTGTGGAGCGGTTCCGAGAGGACACCAAGGTACGCAAGACGTACTGTGCAGAAGGGATGATTCGCTTCAGGGCCGACCCTCCGAATCCAGCTCTTAACCCATGCATCAGTTCAACTGAGGTTGACTTTTCACCGTTGAAGACTGCTGACCGCGCGGGCCTTTGGAAGGGCATGAGCGCCCAGTGGAGATCTTGTCTTGAAGGGACCTACTTAGCGGCATTGGAGGAAGGGAAAAGGACCCATTGGCCGGGCTCAAACGTTTGGGGCTTCATGCGCGATGTCGATAGCTTCATGAAACCAGGGTATCGAAACATACTAATCGTCTTGACCGACGGCGAACCCTACTACGAAGGAAACGCGAAGGTGGAACAGGGCATGGAATGGGCAAACATCACTTCCACCCGCCTCAAACCGTATGCAAAGGGAAGCGAAGAAGCGTCCTTGGATGCGCTTAGGAAGGCTGGAGTGAAGATCATGAACCCCAGAGCTACTAAGACCGAGCTCGACGGCTTGGAAGTATTGGTGCTTGGGGTGAGGCCGAGCGACCCAAAGAATGCCCACATCTTCCCCATGTTGCAATACCTCTGGTCGGATTTGTTCCAGCAGATGGGCATCGACTCTTCACGGATTTTCATTCAGAAAGCCGGAACCACCGCTGACGCGAAGGATGCTGTAAAGCGCTTCTTCTCCCATTAACCATGATGCGCCTTGCTCCCCTTGGCTATTTGATGTTCTGCATGTAGGTGATGTCATTAGCCCGCGCAGTCAGAACCATAGGGCTCATTCTGTGCCTTTCGGGCTGCGGGAAGGTTGACGGCCCCGGACTGTTTGACGGGAAGGTCACCGGTATCAAGGATGGCGACACCTTCGAGGTTCTGATTGACGGCAGTGCGGAGGTCGTGCGACTCGCACATATCGATTGCCCAGAGCGTTCGCAGCCTTTTGGAAAGGCAGCGAAGCAGTTCGCCTCCGACCTGTGCTTTGGCAAAGAGGTCACAGTCGCAACCGATGGAAAACGTGACCGATACAAGCGATTGATCGGTGTTATCCATCTAACTGATGGCGTGGTTGTCAACAAAGAACTTGTTCGAGAGGGCTTGGCATGGCACTTCATCAAGTATTCCAAAGACAAGTCTTACGATGTTCTGGAAGGTATTGCAAGAGTTGAACGCAAGGGTCTATGGGCTGATAGCATTCGGGTTCCTCCTTGGGAATGGAGAAAGTCGAAGCCAAAATGATGCATTCTGCTTGAGGGACAAGCACAAGTAGCCCGCAAAGCAGCGACGTCTAATGCGAGTTGCCCAGCTGCGTATCTAGTCTCCCTATATAGCGCAGATGTTGCCGGACCAGTTCCGGACCCGGACCGCCCCCTACGCCCTCACCCCCACCGGCTCCTTCCCCACCCTGCCGAACTCCCCGCTCTCCTTCAGTTCGCGCTGGAGTTGGTGGCTGGTCTTGCTGCTGCCGTCGTGGCTCCAGCCCGGCGGGCCGAAGACGTACATGAACTTGTGCCGGAGCTTCGGCGACTTCTTCATGTCCTTCCAGATCTCCTGGAACTCGAAGATGTTGTGGACCACGGCGTTGGTGGTGCCGGGGTCGTGGCTGATGCCGAACACGGGCTTCATGCCTTTGATCGGCTTCTGCCACGTCTTGTAGAGGCGGTCCCAAAAGGTGAAGATGCCGCCGTGGTTGCGGTCCAGGTATTCCACGTTGCTGCTGTGGTGGACCACATGCACGTAGCTGGAGTTGAAGATGTTCTCGATCCAGCCGAAGGAGGGCATCAACTGCGAGTGCAGCGTGAACTGGTAGAAGGCATTCACGATGAGACAAGTGGCGATCATGATCGGCTCGAAGCCCAGCAGCGGCATCCACAGCCAGTAGATCGGTTTCACGAAGGTGATGAACCAGCCGTTGCGGATGCTGATGGAGAGGTTGAACTTCTTGCCGCTGTGGTGCGGAAGGTGCGCGGCCCACAGCAAGCGGATGTTGTGCGCCAGCCGGTGGTGCCAGTAGAAGTTGTGGTCATCCGCCACGATGCAGATGAGCCAGATGTACCAGGCAAAGCCGAGCGTGGTGAAGCCGAGGTAGTGTTCCCGGAACGGTGCGGCCCACGTGAACAGGAAGATGTAGAGGGTGATCTCGAAGACGTTGGTGATCACGCGGATGATGGTGGCGCCGATGCCGATGATGAAGCCCGCGATGGTCTCCTCGCGATCATAGAGGTGTTTTGCGCTGACATACTCCATGACGATGAGCGCGATGAAGACGGGGTAGATGTACGTGATCCCGATGCCTTCAATAGCGAGTACGGGAAGCTGGGCCTTCATGTCCAGCCACGCTTGGAGCGGGTTGAATTGCATCGCGGCCAAAGCTATCCGGATCGGGGGAACGGCGTCCACGGAATGGAAGAGGCGCCTGACGGCGCGGGGGAACAGGATCCACACATGAATGCCGATGAACACGGACAGGGCTCAGGCGCCTAGCTCACGAACGGCTTGGTCCATTGAGCTTGGCATTCATCTGTGTGATCTGCGTCATCTGTGGATCAAACTCCCCATCCAGTGCGTCCGAAAGGCGCGTGCGGTCCGATCGCCGGGAGAGCCGATACCTTTCCGCTCCACTCTTCGACCCATGAGACGCTATCTGCTCCCCTCGCTCCTGCTCGGTTCCGCGCTTTCCGCGCAGGTCGGCATCAACGGCCCCATGGCCGGGCACGTCGATTTCTTCGAAGCGACGATCTGGATGCAATGCCAAGGCCCCTGCTCCGCGCGGGTGGAGTATTGGCCGCTGGATCGTCCGGATAGCGTGATGCGCACGCCGGTGCAGGACAGCGAGCACGATCGTGCGAACGCGATGGACTTCGTGCTGGACCAACTCCTGCCGGCCACCACGTACGGATACCGTCCTGTGGTGAACGGACGCGTGGTGGATGTGGGCCAGCCACTCACCGTGCGTACCCAGACCCTCTGGAAGTTCAGGGGCGATCCCCCGGAATTCACCGTGGCCATGGGCAGTTGCGCGTACATCAATGAAGCGGCCTACGATCGTCCGGGCGAACCGTACGGCACCGACTACGGCATCTTCGACGCGATCGCCGACAAGCGCCCGGACATGATGCTCTGGCTCGGCGACAACATGTACCTGCGCGAACCGGATTGGGGTTCGCGCACGGGCTTCCTGCATCGGTACACCCACTTGCGCTCCACGCCCGAACTGCAACGGCTCCTGCGCGGCACACAGCACATTGCCATCTGGGATGATCATGATTACGGATCGAACGACGCCGATGCGAGCTTCGTGAACAGCGCACTGGCGCGGGAGATGTTCGACCTGTTCTGGCCGAATCCCACGTGCGGCGTTCCGGGTGTGGCGGGCACCACCACCGCGCTCAGCCATGCCGATGTGGACTTCTTCCTGATGGACAACCGCACCTTCCGGGTGCCGGGCAGCATGAGCACCATGGAACCCGCGATGCTCGGCACCGCCCAAGTGGATTGGCTGGTCCAGGCCTTGAAGTACAGCGATGCCACCTTCAAGCTCGTGGCTATCGGAAGCCAGATGCTCAACACGGATCCGCAATACGAGAACTACTCGACCATTGTGAAGGAGCGCGCGGACCTGCTGCGCCGGATCGAGGTGGAAGGCATTCGCGGCGTGGTCTTCCTCACCGGTGATCGGCACTTTTCCGAACTCGATGTGTTACCCCTTGCCGACGGCCGCAAAATCTACGACCTCACCGTTTCCTCCTTGACCAGCGGCACGTACAAGGCCACCGACCAGAACGAGCTGCGGATCCCGGGGACGGTGGTGGAGCAACACAACTTCGCCATGCTCACCTTCAGCGGCAAGAAGAAGGAACGAGTGATGACCATTCGTGTCTTCAACGCCAAAGGCGAATTGATGTGGGAACGCACGATCGAACGGGAGAAGAAGCCGTGAGGCTCACCCGCGCCAACCGTCCAGGATCCGGTTCAGGGTGGCGGCATCCGCATCGTTGAGCTTCACCGGGAACAACGCGGATCCATGATCCGCCGTGTCGATCCGCGCGAGCAGGTCCATGCCCTTCGGGCTGATCCGCACGAGGATCTCGCGCTTGTCCGTGTTGCCCCGTTCGCGGATCACGAGTCCTTTGGTGATGAGTTTGTCAGTGAGCCGCGTGGCATTCGGTGCGCGATCGATCATGCGGCCTTTCACGCCTTGCATCTTCATGGGATCTTTCGATCCCCGGAGGATGCGCAGGATGTTGTACTGCTGCATGCTGATCCCGAAGGGTTTGAAGAAGGACGTCTGAATGGTGCGGAACCAGTTCGCCGTGAACAGCACGTTCAGCATGGCCTTCTGCTGTTCGCTTTGAAACGTGCTTTGGAGTTCTTTTCCGATCCCGGCCATCGCGGGCGAAAGTAATCGTGCTCCGGCCCCGCCGTGTCATGTACATCGCCGTGGTCCGACCCCTAATTTCGGCGCCATCCTCCGAAGACCATGCGCCATCTCCTCCAACTCCCGATCGCATTGCTCATCTTCTCGTGTTCATCACCCGGTGGTGATCCCGGCACGCACACCGATCCCGGCAGCACCGTTACCGCGCCGCCCGCTTCCGCCAACACGGCGGATGACCGCGACCGCACGATGAAGCCCGAAGTACTGATCGGGATGATGAGCGATGACCTGACCGGGGTTACCGTGGCCGACCTTTTCGCAGGGGATGGCTATTTCACCTTCAAGCTCATCGCTGCCGGAGCGAATGTGATCGCGATCGTGAACGATGAAGTGGGGGCGGAGGGGATCAATGCACGCAAGCGTGAGTTGGGTCTGGGTGATGATCGCTTGATGGTGCGGGCCGTTCCCGTCGGGGACCCCGGCCTGGCGCCCGAGGAAGCGGACATGGCCTTGATCGTGCATCATTTCACGTTGATCAAGGACCGCATGAACTATTTCAAATTGATGCGGAACGGACTGCGCTTCCCACGCCCGCTGTTCATGATCGAATGGCAGTACCGCGAAATGCAGCAGGGGCCGCCCCTGTCACAACGACTCCCGTCGGAGAAGATCATGGATATGGTCGGTGCGATGGGCTATTCGGACGTCGGCGCGCATTCGGACAAGATCCCGGACCAGGTGGTCTTCGCGATCAACGACTACTACGACCCGTACGGGGATCCCGCTACCGAGGGCCAATAGGCACGGCCTATTCCTCGCCGGTCCTATGCGGTCCCTTGTAGTGCATGAAGAGGTTCGCCCAAATGGTCTTGGATACCGCGTAGATCAGAGGTGAGAGAATGATCAGCGCGGTGATCACCGTCGCGGCGTCCGCCCACAACGGCGCATCCGGGAAGAACACGATCATGGCGATGTACACGATCGCGAAAAGCGCCACGGCGAGTGCATAGGACACGTACATCCCACCGTAATAGAAACCGGGTTCCGGTGTGAACCGGCGGTTGCAAACGGGGCAATGGTCCAGCACATCACCCACCGTGGAAAGGTGGTACGGGTTGCGGTCCACGAAGAACTCGCCCTCATGGCAATGCGGGCATTTGAACCCGAGGATGCTCGTGAGCTTGTTGCCTTTCCTCATACGCCGCGAAAGTGGCGATGCGATCGGGATGTCGCGGTGATGAAGCTCACGATCACCGCTTGAGCTTGTCCGCGAACACTTTCCGGAATTTGTCCAGCTTCGGGCGGATCACCATTTGGCAATAGCCCTGCTCGCCGTTCAACGCGTAGTAGTCCTGGTGATAATTCTCGGCCGGATAGAACACCTCTTCCTTGGTGATCTCCGTAGTGATCGGTGCGTTGTATGCGCCGCTCGCATCCAACTTCTTCTTGTATTCCTCGGCGGTCGCGCGCTGGGCGTCGGTGTGATAGAAGATCGCGGAGCGGTACTGTGATCCGACATCAGCGCCTTGTCTGTTCAAGGTGGTGGGATCGTGCGTCTGCCAGAAGACCTCCAGCAGTTCATCCACCGTGAGCAGCTTCGGATCGTACACGATCCGGGCTACTTCCGCATGACCGGTGTTGCCGGCACACACATCCCGATAGCTCGGATCCGTTACATGGCCGCCCATGTACCCGGAGGTGACGGAGATCACACCGCGCAGTTCGGTGAACACGGCTTCCACACACCAGAAGCATCCGGCGCCCAGTGTGATCGTGTCCAGTTCAGTTGAAGAGGTGGTGTCCATATCCGTGTGTCGTGGTGCGTCGGTGGTTCCGGCCGGTGCGTTGGTGCAGGCCACCGATCCCATGGCCAACAGGATCAGCGGTAAGGAGGTCTTGCGGTGCGAAGTTCGTTCCCGGTTCATGGTTCATTCGTTCGGAAGCGGTCGTCGCCGACGATCCATTGGCCTGACAACTCACTTCGTTGCAATGGCCTTCAGCAAGGCTTTTCCGATCCGCTCCACCACCCCCACCACCAGCGCATTGCCCATGAAGAACGCACGGGCGTTGTCGCTCGCTCCTTCGGTATGTCCATCCGGGAACATGTTGAGGCGTTCCAACTCAAGGGGCGTGAGCCGACGATAGCGGCCGTTCACGAGGATGATGTGTTTGAACCGCGACGGCGAACGACCGCCCTCACCGGTGATGATCGTGCGGGAGGGCCGATCCAACGCATCCGGGAACGTCATGGCTCCCTCGGCATACGCGTACTGATGGCCGGTCGCCGCACTGGTCCGCGGCTCCTGCTTGGCACCTTTCAAGTACTTCCATTGCGGAAGGTCCGCATGCGTGATATGGAACGATGCCGGAACCGATGCTTCCTCTTGGAGCACACTGCGCAGGGTCGCCACCTCCCCTTCCCCTTTCGGCTCCACCTTCATGGTGAACACCACACCGTCGATCATCACCCCGCAGTTCCTGAACGGTGTCACGCCCTTTTGCTCTCCGAAATTCTTTGAGAGATCCTCTAGACTTCGTGCGATGCTGAAGTGGCCTGCGGCCTTATCGAGCGGTATGCACGGGAAGGCTTTCGCTATGGTCCCGTTCTTCGTCATCCAACCAATGGGCGTATCGATACGAAGTGCTTCGTACGGTCTGGTTCCCTTCAGATAGCCAAGGATGAACACGCGTCGGCGACGTTGTGGCATACCGTAGTCCGCCGCGTTGATCACGCGCCACTCCACGGCATAGCCCAACTCATCCAAGGAGCGCAACATCACCGCGAGGTCGCGTCCGCGCTGTCCGACCGGTGATCCGAGCAGGCGATCCACATTCTCCAGGAACAAATACTTCGGCCGCTTCTTCTGTTTGTCCTGAAGGATCCGGTGGATCTGCCACCACAGCACACCCTTCTTTCCGACCAATCCTTTGGAACTGCGCAAGGTGCTGGCCACCGAATAATCCTGGCAGGGGAAGCCGCCCACGAGCATGTCGTGGTCCGGGATATCCTTCACATCCACCATGGAGATGTCGGCGTTCAAATGTCCTTTCGCACCAAAGCGTGCGACGTACACGTTCGAGGCGTGCTGGGTCTTTCGCCCGGGTTCCCACTGATCGCTGAAGACGATCTCGAAGCCCGACTTGCGACCGGATGCACGTTGCAATCCGAGACGAAAACCGCCGACACCAGCGAACAATTCCGCCACACGGATACGATCACCCGCCTTCTGTTTTCCTGCCATTGCGGGCCGAACCTATCACGCGCGAACGATGCCTACTGCACTTGATCGTACGATCGATCAACGAGGGACTGTGGAAGCGATCCGAAAAGTGAAAGGCTCCATCGATCACGATGGAGCCTTGGAGCGAGAAACGGGATTCGAACCCGCGACCCTCAGCTTGGGAAGCTGATGCTCTACCAACTGAGCTATTCTCGCATTCTTCTTTGCTTCTTCTTTCATCCCTCAGCTTGTGATCCGCCATCCGGCGGACTACCAACTGAGCTATTCTCGCAGCGCGGCGACGAAGTTAGAAGCAGACCGCAATAAGTCGCGGAAGGGCTTAACCTACATTTGACCACGGGTTAACCTGATACCCGACATGCCCCGTGACCTTTGCAGCGCCAACGCACGAACCCGTGATCGGAACACTAGCGCAGAAGGTCCTCTTGGTGGACGATGAGCCGGATATCCTTGAGCTTCTCAAGTACAATCTGGAACGCGAGGGATACGTGGTGCATACCGCGTTGAATGGCCGTGAAGGCATCAAGATCGCCAAGGCCGAACGCCCCGACCTCATCGTTCTGGACATCATGATGCCGGGCATGGACGGCGTGGAGGTGTGCAACCTCTTGCGGCAGATGCCGGAGTTCAAGCGAACCTTGATCACCTTCCTCACCGCGCGCAGCGAGGACTACTCCCAGATCGCCGGCTTCGATGCGGGTGCCGACGATTACATCACCAAGCCCGTGCGCCCGAAAGTCTTCATCAGCAAGGTGAAGGCCCTGTTGAAGCGGAGCGGCACCGACCGCCCCGATGGCCCGAACCTGGAGGCCAATGGCGTGCGCGTGGATCTGGAACGTGTAATGGTGACGGTGGGCGAAGTGGAAATGCATCTTCCGAAGAAGGAATTCGAACTGTTGGTACTCCTGATGAGCAAGCCGGGCAAGGTCTTCAAGCGGGACGAGATCTATGGCCAGGTCTGGGGCAACGACCTCTTCGTGGGCGATCGCACCATCGATGTACACATCCGCAAACTGCGCGAGAAGATCGGCGACGATCGCATCCGCACCGTGAAGGGGATCGGATACACCTTCGAGGCTTGAGGAGATTTGCATTCCCTTCCTTTACTTTGGCGCCTCGTTCCACCATTCGGGGTGTAGCGCAGCCCGGTTAGCGTGCGTCGTTCGGGACGACGAGGTCGGAGGTTCGAATCCTCTCACCCCGACAGGATCAAAACCCTTGCGACGAAGTCGCAGGGGTTTCTTGTTCATGATCGAGCCAAGCGAAGCTTGAGCGAAGATCATGAACAAGAAACCCGCGAGCGGAGCGAGCAGGGTGTTGATCATAGGCCACCCCAATGGAGGATAGCCCGTCCTCGGGCAATCCTCTATTCTAGCGAACGTGTGAACAAGAAACCCGCGAGCGCAGCGAGCAGGGTTCTGATCATAGGCCTCCCCCAATGGAGGATAGCCCGTCCTCGGGCAATCCTCTATTCTAGCGAACCGCGAACAAGAAACCCGCGAGCGCAGCGAGCAGGGTTCTGATCATAGGCCACCCCAATGGAGGATAGCCCGTCCTCGGGCAATCCTCTATTCTAGCGAACGTGTGAACAAGAAATCCGCGAGCGGAGCGAGCAGGGTGTTGATCATAGGCCACCCCAATGGAGGATAGCCCGTCCTCGGGCAATCCTCTATTCTAGCGATGCTCGATCCGAGGACCCTGAACAAGAAACCCGCGAGCGCAGCGAGCAGGGTTCTGATCATAGGTCTGCCCCAATTGCCGGACGTCCCCTTCTTCGTTCGGCACGGTGCTTTGCCACGGATCAGCGGGATCACCACGACCCTTCGGCTTGCGCACCATGGCCCTCGTTCGCTGGCACGTATCTTGAAACCGCCGCGACACTCACTCCAACCCCCACACCATGCTCCGGACATCGACCCTCCTGCTCGCCACTTCCTTTCTCTTCACCACCGACCTCCAAGCGCAACTGCAACCGGCGTGGTCCGCGCAGACCGGCGCTGTACACTGGTTGCGCACCACCAGCGCCGGTGCGGTTCTGGCCTGCACCGCAGAAGGGCTCAAAGGCATCGACCCATCCACGGGCGCAGTGAGTTGGACCGTGAAGGAATTGGCCAACGCGCCGGAGGGCGGCTACCAGGAGGTGGCCAACTCCCCCTTCGTCACGCTGGTGCCCGCAGGTGCTGCCGAGGACCTCATCATCCTGGAACCTTTCGCGGGCAATGTGGTCTTCAATAGTCGCGAGGCCGGGATCATGCGCATCGCCAGCCAATACTTCCTCTACGCCAACAACGCCATCGTGCTCACCGGGCAACGCCCGGATAAGAAAGCAGTGATGGCCTGCATCGATATGGGCACCGGTAAGGTGCGCTTCACCAAGGAGGAAGCCTTCAGCAAACTCACCTCATGCAGCAGCGCGGGGCCTGATGCCATCCTGCTCAGCACGCTCTTCTTCGTGTACAAATTGGATGCGAACACGGGCGAGGAACTCTGGAAGAAATGTCCTGACCCGAAGTTCGCCAGTGCAGCAGGTCTTATGACGATGTTGGACCGTGGCGGCGCCAACCTGAACCTGCCGGATGTGTATGGTGTGTTCGCCACCACGCCGTACGCACCCGACCTCTGCTTCATGGGCCTTCAGAGTGAACACAAAAAGGAGAGCACCGACAGCCAGGGCAAGAAAACGGTGACCGTCACCTACAAGACCTTCGTGAATGCGTTCAACGTGAGCGATGGTTCATACGCCTGGGCGGCACCCTTGGAGATGAACCAGAAGCTCGGGGCCATCGTGCCCTTGAAGACCGGCCTTCTGGTGGGCGCCGGTGACCGCAAGAGCATCGACCTCTTGGACTATCGCACAGGCGCGGGCATCTGGGGGAAGAACGGCAAGGGCATCAATGTGAAAGGGATCCTGGCCGGTGCTGTGGAGATGGGTGATCGCACGCTCCTCACCAGCGGTGGCGATGACGGCGTAGTGACGTTGGTGGACGCCACGGGAACTGAGTTGTGGAAGAAACCCGTGAAGCTGGATGGCGTGGTGCGCAGTCTGACCTTGCTCGGCGGTGATGTGCTCGTGGCCACGGCAGAGGAAGTGGAGGTCATCGATCTCGGCACGGGTCTCTCGCGCTTGGCCAAGCCATTGCAAGGTGGTGCGGGCTTGGTGTGCGAAGGCGGCGGAAGGATCTACGTATTCAACACCAAGGACGGGCTGCTGTACGCGGTGGCCACAAGCGGTGGTGCCGCCAGCGCGGTCTCCTCCGTTCCATTGGCGTTCGAAGGCAAGGAAAAACCCACCGCCATGGAATACACCGAGCAAGGCCTGGTGATCAGTTCCGACCAGAATCTGGCGCTGCTGGGAACGGACGGCGCCGAGAAGTACCGGAAGTACTATCCGGCCCCACGCGAAAGCGGATTGGTGCGCGCACTGAAGTATGCGAGTGCAGTGCGTGCAGCTTACTACACCGCTGCCTTCGGGTACACCAGCGCGGCGTTCGGCGCGGCGAGCCAGAGCATTCAAGTGAAAGACGCCAACAGCAAGTTGGCGAAGGACCTCACCGGCGCAGTGAGCGATGTCTATGCGGAGGGTTCCAAAGCAGCCATGGGCGCCACCGGACGATTCCTGAAGGAAGCCAGCGCGCGCTTCAAGGCATCGGCGAGCACCAACGCGATACACTACCTACTGAGCGAAGCGGGCAAGAACACCTACGCGCTGCACGCCTTGAACAAGACCGATGGCAGCGTGGCGGGTACGATCCCCTTGGGTACGGACAAAACACCGTTGTATGAGGTGGACGGTTTCACGAACACGGTGTACCTGGTGGAAGGTGGGGTGGTGAAGGGGTTCACGCTGTGACAGAAACTGATCGTGATGCCTGCGCGCACATCCTTGAAGCCAAGGGCGATCCGCTCACGGAAGTGATAGCAACGCTCTGTTCCGCGTGGAAGTGACCGGTTCGGACCGTGACACTTTCCATTGTGATCGGAACGATCACCGTTCCACACAACGATCGCTCCCTACTTTCGTTGCCGTTCCGATGAAAGCCTTTTCCCGTTCCCTAGCGGTCGCCCTGTTCATATGCCTCGGCATTGGCGCACAAGCGCAAAACGGTGGTCGCGTGAAGATGGAGAACCTCCCCAACTTCGACCTGCACCGGTTCCACTTCGGGTTCCTGCTGAGCTACAACACCAGCGACTTCTTCGTGAAGTTGAAGTCCGGCGTTCCGTTCACCGATTCGCTGCTCGTCCTCGATCACCAACGGCAACCCGGGTTCAACCTGGGCATTGTGGCTTCGTTGAACATGAACAAGAACTGGAGCTTGCGCTTCCTGCCCACGCTGTCCTTCCAGGAACGCATCCTGCAGTATGAATTCCGGCGCAGCGATGGGCGTTCGGTCTTTTTCCAGAAGCCGATCGAGAGCACCTACCTGGAGTTCCCGGTCCTTTTGAAGTTGCGTAGCGATCGCATCAACAACTTCGCGGTGTACGTGATCGGTGGCGGCAAATTCGGCATCGACATGGCCAGCCAGAAGGACGTGAACAATGCGCTGGACGACGATATCGTGGTGAAGCTGGCGAAGTACGATTACGGCGCGGAGATCGGTGGTGGGGTGGACATGTTCCTCCCCTACTTCAAGTTCGGGATCGAATTGAAGGGAAGCTTCGGGATCCCCAACCTGATCATCGACGATGCCACGCGTTTCAGCAACCCGATCGAGAGCATCCGGTCCAAGGCCTTCATCCTCACGTTCACCTTCGAGGGCTGATCCATGGAACGCACGGTGGACATCGTGTTGTCCCCGGTGGAGGCCGCCGATCCGGTCCTGGTCCGGCAAGCGGCTGAGGAGGAAGCCGGGATACCACCCGGATCAGCGAACACCTCGCGCATCCTCAAACGCTCCATTGACGCACGCAGTCGTTCACCACGCATTCGCTTGCGTGTGCTGGTAGCGACCGAAGTGTTGCCCGAGGACCCGATCACTCCACCGTCGCTGAGGAATGTGCGTGATGCGCCGGTGGTGCTCATCGTCGGGGCTGGTCCGGCAGGGCTGTTCTGTGCACTTCGTGTGATCGAGCGCGGCTTGCGTCCGATCGTATTGGAACGCGGTAAGGATGTGCGCTCCCGTCGACGTGATCTCGCGACCATCAACAAGGAGCACATCGTGGACCCCGATAGCAACTACTGCTTCGGCGAAGGTGGCGCGGGTACATACAGCGATGGAAAACTGTACACGCGCAGTCACAAGCGCGGCGATGTGGAAGGCGTGCTGCGCACGCTCGTGGCCTTCGGCGCATCACCGGACATCCTCGTGGATGCGCACCCGCACATCGGCACGAACAAATTGCCGGGGATCATCATCGCCATGCGCGAAGCGATCGAGCACGCAGGTGGTGAAGTGCGCTTCAACAGCCGTGTGACCGATCTTCTCATCGAGCAACAACGCATGCGCGGTGTGGAATTGGCGGATGGATCGATCATGCGTTCGGATGCGGTGGTGCTCGCCACCGGACATGGCGCGCGTGATATCTATCGCTTGCTCCATGCGAAGGGTATCCGCATCGAGCGTAAGGACTTTGCGATCGGCGTGCGCGTGGAGCATCCGCAAGCGATCATCGATCACGCGCAATACCATTGTGCGGTGCGTGATCCATTGTTACCCCCAGCGAGCTACAGCCTCGTGCAGCAAGTGGAAGGGCTTGGGGTGTATTCCTTCTGCATGTGTCCGGGCGGGATCATTGCACCATGCGCGACCTCACCGGAGGAGGTGGTGACCAATGGGTGGAGCCCGAGCAAGCGCAACAACCCGTTCGCGAATTCGGGGATCGTGGTGAGCCTCACCCCCGGCCCCTCTCCCGAGGAGAGGGGAGGAATGCACCACGCGCCTTTCGATCCGCTGGATCCACTAGCTGGCATGAACTACCAACGCGAGGTGGAACACGCCGCGTGGATGGCCGGCGGTCAGCGCCAAAGTGCTCCCGCCCAGCGATTGGATGATTTCATCATGGGTCGCATGTCCATGGATCTACCTGATTGCAGCTACTTGCCGGGCATCGTCCCTTATCGATTGGATGAATTGCTTCCGGTGGAGATCGCTTCCCGCCTGCGCGAAGGCTTCATCGCTTTCGGACAGAAGATGCGCGGCTACCGGACCAATGAAGCGGTGGTGGTCGCTGTGGAAAGTCGAACGAGTTCACCGGTGCGTATCCCGCGGGATCGCGACACATTGCAACATGTGGAAGTGGAAGGACTATATCCCTGCGGAGAAGGCGCTGGCTATGCAGGCGGGATCGTGAGCGCGGCCATGGATGGCGAGCGCGTGGCCGCCGCGATACGGATCACCGCGTCCTAATCCGACCGTCGGCTGTACTCCATGCATAAGGCCGAGGCGGCCATCGCCACGTTCAACGATTCCGCCGCTCCGTATCGTGGCACCGAGATCATCCGAGGCTTCAACGCACGCACGGCATCTGAAGGGCCATGTGATTCACTTCCTAGTATCAAGATCGCTGGGCGCGGCAACGGAACATTGAAGACGCTCTCCCCTTCCATCGATGCCAGGTCAAGGCGCGCACCTTCCGCACGCAACCGATCCAACTCCTTCGGAAGATCACCGCGATGCACCGCAACCCGGAAGATCGAACCCATACTCGCTTGCACGCACTTCGGGTTGAATTCATCCACCGTATCCGCGCTGCACACGATCCGCTTCACGCCGAACCAATCCGCGATGCGAAGGATCGTACCCAAGTTGCCCGGATCGGCGACCCCGTCCAACGCGATCACGAGTTCATCGGCCTCAAGGCGATCGATCACGCCGACCTTCGGTCGCTCCACCACCGCGATCACCTGGTTGCCGCTCTCCAACGTGCCCATTCGCTCCAACACATGATCCGGCCACACCTGCGTGCGTGCATCATTCGATCGTTGCGCAGCCTCTTCCGTGGCGTGGATCTCACGAATGATGAGATCGGTGGTGAGCAACTCCTCCACCAGCTTCGGACCCTGCACCAGGAACGCTCCTTCCTGATCCCGGTACTTCCTTTGGTGTAAGGCGCGCACCGATGCGATTACGGACTTGATGCTCAAGGGTCGGATATATTTGGCCGTGCTCGATCGCAACGCACGGCGAACGACGCCCAAAATAGGCAGCTCCATCCGCTCCTTGGGGATCAACCGAACGCATATCACAGCGGGTGTGGCAGCGCTGCTGCTGCTGGCGGGATGCGATCCCACCCGGCGCGTGGCCGATGGCCAATACTTGCTGAAGGCGAATTCCGTGCATCTTGAAGCCAAGGGCGCCAACAAAGCGGAATTGGAAGCGATCCTGAAACAGAAGCCGAACCGGCGCGTACTGGGCGTTCCCTTCTACCTGCACATGTACAACCTGCCCGATCCGCAAAGGATCCCGGAATGGCGCGCGAAGAAGGATGCCCTGGTGGACCGGCGGAACGAAAAACGAGTGGCGAAGGGCAAGGATCCGAAACCCTACCGACCATCGCGCGCGGAATGGCTCCGCGAGACCGTGGGCGAAGCGCCGGTGATCCTGGACAGCAACCTCACCGCGCGAAGCGCCGACCAGTTGCGTTTGTACATGACCCGGGAGGGTTGGTTCCAAGCCAAGGTCAGGGATACCGTCGAATTCATTCAACACGCCTGGTACCAAGGGCGGCTTCACCGACCGAAAGCGAATGTGACCTACACGATCACACCCGGGCCGGCGTACACCATCCGGACCGTGCGCTTTACCGTGGATGACCCGGCCATACGTGACCTGGTGCAGCGGCGGGCCGAGGCAACGCTCCTGAGGACGGGTGATCGTTTCGATGACGATGTCCTGGACCAGGAACGCACCCGCATAGCGAATGAGTTGCGCAACGAAGGGTACCTGTACTTCACCCGCGAGTTGATCCAGTATATCGCCGACACCACCGTCGGCGGTCATCAAGTGGACCTCGACCTGCGCATGGAGCGCCCCTTGGCCAAGGAACACCGTGGTCTTACGGGAACCCCTGAAGGATCGGAGTACATCATCGACAAGGTGTTCATTTCAACGACTCGGCAGGTGCGTGGTGCGATCCCGGTTCCTGCGGACACGTTGGACGAGGCTGGTTACCGCTTCCGATTCCAGGAACGCCTGCCGTACAAACCGAAAGCATTGTTGCACGCGGTCTTCCTTCATCCCAACGAATCCTTCCGCCAGAGCAATGCCACCCGCACCTACCGCCGATTGACCGGATTGAGCGTATTCGACCGCGTGGACATCACGTACGATACCACGGGCACCTTTGGTTCCAGGAAGGCGAACGCGCATATCTCGCTATTGCCGGGGAGGCAGCAGAGCCTTTCACTTGAAGGCTTCACCACCAACCGGGGCGGCGCATTGGGCACCACGATCACGATAGGGTATCGTCACCGGAACCTGTTCCGCACGCTGGGATCCATACAAGGCCAGATCGGTGTCGGCTTGGAGGCGCAACAGAAGATCACCGGCGGCAATGATGCAACCACGGTCGGTGTCGGTACCGGATCCGTCTTCAACACCATCAGCATCGGGCCGGAGGTCACGATCTCCTTCCCATCAAGCATCGGATCGAACCGCGCTGGAGGTGGCAAGTTCTTCATCACTTCATTGTACAACTACCAGCAACGCCCGGACTACACACGATCCCTCAATAAGGTATCCCTGGGTCTGCAATGGAACGATTCCCGGTCCACTGTGATGGCGTATTACCCGTTCGAATTGAACAGCATCCGCATACCAAGGCTTTCGAGTGCGTTCCGTGATTATCTGGTCGTGGCCAATGATCCGGTCCTTCGCGACAGCTACACGAACCACATGATCGTCGGTGTGGGACTCGGGCGATTCGTGGTGACCCACGCCACCCCTGAAGGGGAGGATCGCATCAACTCCTTCTATGTCCGTGGAGCATTCGAACTTGCCGGGACGGCCCTGCGTGGCATCAATGAACTTTTCCATGCGCCGATCACCACGGACACCGCCGGCAACAGCTTCCATACGCTGCTCGGTGTTCGCTACGCGGAATTCGTCAAACTGGACGCCGACCTCCGATGGCGGCACACTTTGCACGAGAAGAGCAGTTTGGCCTTCCGTCTGGCTGGTGGTGCGGGCCTTCCTTACGGAAACCTCGGTGTGCTACCCTTCGAGACGAGCTTCTTCGTGGGCGGTGCGAACGGCTTGCGCGCATGGCGTGCGCGCTCGATCGGTCCGGGATCCTATAGTTCACCATTGGTCGCCTTCGATCGGATCGGTGAAATGCGCCTGGAGGGAAATGCGGAATACCGCTTCGATCTGATCGGGGTCGTGGAAGGTGCGCTCTTCGTGGATGTGGGCAACATATGGAACCTGAAGGACGACCCACGAAAGCCGGGGGGCCAATTCACCACTGATTTCGTGAGCGAGTTGGCGGTCGGCACCGGCGCCGGAGTACGGTTGAACTTCGATTTCTTCATCGTCCGCTTCGATCTCGGCCTTCAGACCAAGGATCCATCGCTACCCGCTGGCGAGCGTTGGCTCTTCCAACCGAAGGATGAATACGAAGCGCGCTTGGCCGAATTGCAGAGCACCACGCTTCACTACAAGCCGGAGTTGAACTTCAATCTGGGGATCGGGTATCCATTCTGAACGTAGTCGGCAGTAAACAGTAAGCAGTAGGCAGTACGCCGCATCTGGCCGACCGCCTACTGCCTACTGCCTACTGCATACTGCCTACTGCCCATGTCCCTACATTTGGCGCCCAGAAAAGAAGACATGGAAACCCTGAAGACCGGGAAGATCGAGGAACTCCTTGGAGCCGAGGCCAGCAACCTGCTGAGCCACGAGTGCAAGACCATCAACAAGTCCCAATTGCACTTGCCCGGCCCCGATTTCGTGGACCGCAGCTTCGCACAGAGCAACCGCAGCCCGCAAGTGATGCGCAGCATGCAGGCCCTGTATGGCAATGGCCGCCTCGCGAATTCCGGCTATGTGAGCATCCTACCCGTGGATCAAGGCATCGAGCACAGTGCGGGTGCCAGCTTCGCACCCAACCCGGCCTACTTCGATCCGGAGAACATCGTGAAGCTCGCGCATGAAGGCGGCTGCAATGCAGTGGCCTCCACGTATGGCGTGTTGGCAGCGAGTGCCCGGAAGTACGCGCACAAGATCCCGTACATCGTGAAGATCAACCACAACGAGTTGATGACCAATCCCAATAAGTTCGACCAAGTGCTCTTCGGCACGGTGGAAAGCGCGTGGGACATGGGTGCGGTGGCCGTGGGTGCGACCATCTACTTCGGCAGCGATGAGAGCACGCGGCAGATCACCGAGATCGCAAACGCCTTCCAGCATGCGCATGAGTTGGGCATGGCCACCATCCTCTGGTGCTACTTGCGCAGCCCGGGCTTCAAGGTGGATGGCAAGGACTACCACACTGCGGCCGACCTCACCGGACAAGCGAACCACTTGGGTGTGACCATCCAGGCGGACATCATCAAGCAGAAATTGCCGGAGACCAACGGCGGCTACAATGCGCTGAAGGGTTACGGCAAGACGCACCCGAAAGTGTACAGCGACCTGAGCAGCGACCACCCGATCGACCTCTGCCGCTACCAAGTGGCCAACTGCTACATGGGCCGCATCGGCCTCATCAACAGCGGCGGCGCCAGCAGCGGAGCAAGTGACATGGCCGAGGCCGTAAAGACCGCCGTGATCAACAAGCGCGCCGGTGGTCAGGGCTTGATCAGTGGTCGCAAGGCATTCCAGCGTCCGATGAACGAAGGCATCGCTCTGCTGAACGCGATCCAGGACGTTTATCTGGACAAGAAGATCACCATTGCTTGAAGAAAACTTGAAAAAGGAAAGCTGAAGGCTGAAACGGATCAGCCCCCGCTTTCAGCTTTCACTTTTCCTCTTTCAGCTTTCGCATTCCACCTTTGCACCCATGGGTTGGTTCACACGCACCAAGGAAGGCATCACCACCTCCACCGAGGAGAAGAAGGAGACGCCGGAGGGGCTCTGGTACAAGTGCACCGCGTTGCGATGAGATCATGACCTCGGAGGACCACGAGGACAACCTCTGGGTCTGCAACAAGTGCCAATACCACGAGAAGATCGGCAGTGAGGAGTACTTCGCGCTGCTCTTCGACGACCACAAGTTCACCGAGATCGGTGCGGACCTCATCGCTGGTGACCCGCTCGTCTTCGAGGACACGAAGAAGTATGCCGACCGCTTGAACATGACCCGCAAGGAATCCGGGCTGAACGATGCCCTGCGCGCGGCCGAAGGCAAGCTGGACAAGCACATGGTCGTGATCGCATGCATGGATTTTCGCTTCATCGGCGGCAGCATGGGCAGCGTGGTCGGCGAGAAGATCGCCATGGCCATCGACCAGGCCATCCGGCGGAAATGCCCCTTGATCATCATCAGCAAGAGCGGCGGTGCCCGCATGATGGAAGCTGGTTATTCGTTGATGCAGATGGCCAAGACCAGCGCCAAACTCACGCAACTGGCCCGGAAGAAATTGCCCTACATCAGCATCCTCACCGACCCCACCACAGGGGGCGTCACGGCCAGCTTTGCCATGCTCGGCGATCTGAACATCGCCGAACCCAAGGCCCTCATCGCTTTCGCTGGACCGCGTGTGGTGAAGGAGACCATCGGCCGGGACCTGCCGGAGGGCTTCCAGACCAGCGAATTCGTGCTGGAGCACGGCTTCCTGGACAAGATCGTGGAGCGCAAGGACCTGAAGTCCACGCTCTCCAAGCTTTTCGCCCAGTTCCGGGGCTGATCTGGCAGGGCCGTGGCGCACTAGGTTCCCGTACACCGGGAAAGTCTATATTTGCCGCCTGTTACGAACGACCATGTACCTGACGAACGAAGCCAAACAGTCCATTTTCACCGAGCACGGTGGTGTTGCTACCAACACCGGCGGGGCCGAAAGCCAGATCGCGCTCTTCACCGCGCGGGTCAACCACCTCACCGAGCATATGAAGCTGAACAAGAAGGACCACGGCACCGAGAAGGCGCTGACGGACCTCGTGGGTAAGCGGAAGCAATTGCTCAACTATTTGAAGACACACGAGATCGAGCGTTACCGGGCGATCATCGCCAAGCTCGGCCTACGGAAGTAAGCCAATGGGTACCGCCGCACGTCGGCAGCACCATAGCACATCCTGATCGAATTAAGGGGGCGATCGTGATAGCACGATCGCCCTTTTTCATACAAGGGCCCAAGGGCCCGCCCCGGTGAACGAGATTCCGGCTCGTTGGCCGGAATGACAAGCCGGAATATGTTGTAAAGAGGAAAAACAAGAAAGAAGAACATGAGACCACAAGGAATTACCAAGACCATCGACCTGGGCGATGGCAAAGCCATCACCATCGAGACCGGTGTGTTGGCCAAGCAAGCCGACGGCGCCGTTACGGTGCGCATCGGCGACACCATCCTCCTCGCTACCGTGGTAGCGACCAAGGAAGCCCGCGAGGGCATCGACTTCCTGCCGTTGCAGGTGGAATACCGCGAGAAATTCAGCGCCGCCGGCCGTTTCCCCGGTGGCTTCTTCAAGCGTGAGGCGCGTCCGAGCGATCACGAAGTGCTCACCAGCCGATTGGTGGACCGCGCCCTGCGTCCCCTCTTCCCGGACGATTTCCACGGCGATACGCAGGTGGTCATCTCCCTGATGAGCGCCGACAAGCAGAACCCTTCCGACGCCATCGCCTGCCTCGCAGCTTCCGCTGCCCTGGCCGTGAGCGACATCCCCTTCGGAGGACCGGTGAGCGAAGTGCGCGTGGCACGCATCAACGGCAAGATGATCATCAACCCCACCAACGATGAGATCGTAGGGGCTGACATGGACCTGATCGTGGCCGGCACCAAGAGCGACATCCTCATGGTGGAAGGCGAGATGAAGGAAGTGCAGGAAGCCGACATGATCGAAGCGATCAAGCTCGCGCACGCCGCCATCCAGAAGCATTGCGTGGCCATGGAGGAATTGAGCGCCATGGTGCCCAAGAGCCGGACCAAGCGCACGTACAACCACGAGAACAACGACACGACCATCGGCCAGAAGATCCACGACTTCTGCTACCAGAAGTACTACGACTTCGCCATGGAGCCGAGCGCGAAGGAGGCGCGCATGGAGAAGTTCAGCGCGATCAAGGACGAGTGCCTTGCCACGCTGAACGATGAGGAGAAGACCGACAAGGCCATGCTGGCGCGCTTCTTCAAGAAGACCCAGAAGAAGGCGGTGCGCGAAGTTTGCCTCAGCCACGGCAAGCGCCTGGACGGTCGCAAGACCGATCAGATCCGCCCGATCTGGAGCGAAGTGGACGTGTTGCCCGGCACGCACGGCAGCGCTGTCTTCACCCGTGGTGAGACGCAAGCCATCAACCTGCTCACCTTGGGCAGCAGCATGGACGAGCAGACCATCGACCGCGCGACGAAGAAGAGCAGCGAGAGCTTCATGCTCCACTACAACTTCCCCAGCTTCAGCACCGGTGAGGTGAAGCCGATCCGCGGACCCGGTCGTCGGGAAGTGGGCCACGGCAACCTGGCTTGGCGCGCATTGAAGCCGGTGATCCCACCAGCACCCGGCAACCCGTACACCATCCGCCTGAACTGCGACATCCTCGAGAGCAACGGTAGCAGCTCGATGGCCACCGTGTGCAGCGGAACGCTCGCCTTGATGGACGCCGGTGTGAAGATCACCGCACCTGTGAGCGGCATCGCCATGGGCATGATCAGCGACGGCAAGCGCCACGCGATCCTCAGCGATATCCTGGGCGACGAGGACTTCCTCGGCGACATGGACTTCAAGATCTGTGGAACCGCGAAAGGCATCACCGCCACGCAGATGGACATGAAGGTGGACGGCCTTCCCTACGAAGTGCTGGCACAAGCCCTGGAGCAAGCGCGCCAAGGCCGCATGCACATCCTCGGTGAAATGCTGAAGACGATGGACGCGCCGCGTGCCGACTACAAGGACCACGCACCGCGCATCATCACCATCACCATCCCGAAAGAGAGCATCGGTGCCGTGATCGGACCCGGTGGCCGCGTGATCCAGGAGATCCAGGCCGAGACCGGCGCGCACATCAGCATCGACGAGGTGGACGGCATGGGCCACGTGGAGATCATGAGCGAGAACAAGGCGAGCATCGATGCCGCCCTCGCCCGTGTGAACGCGATCGCCAACCCGCCGCAAGCCGAAGTGGGCACGAACTACAAAGGCAAGGTGAAGACCATCATGCCGTACGGCGCCTTCGTGGAAGTGATGCCTGGTGTGGACGGCCTGCTGCACGTGAGCGAGCTCGATTGGAAGCGCGTGGACCGTGTGGAGGACATCCTGAAGGAAGGCGAGATCGTGGAGTTCCAAGTGGTGGGCAAGGATCCGCGCAGCGGCAAGCTGAAGCTGAGCCGTCGTGCCCTACTGCCGAAGCCGGAAGGCTACGTGGACCGCGAGCCTGCCATGGAAGGTGGTCGCGGAGGGATCGCCCTTACCGCGGTGACCGCCCCCGCCGGGACGACCGTCCGCGCCGAGATGACGCACCCCGTCGGGATGACGGTGGTGGCGAGCCCAGCCATAACTGAGCTTAACCAAGCCATACGGAAAGCCATCCTTCGGGGTGGCTTTCTTCATTTCAACCCACAACCGCAGACCGCCGAATGCATGATCCACAGATGACACAGATGAGCACAGATGGCCCATCCGCCGCTTGCATTCATCTGTGTTCATCTGTGTCATCTGTGGATGAGCTGCCTTTCTTCGATCCAACTCAGCGATTCGTGACGGGCTTCCTCTCGTATATGCCCTTACCGACCGCTTCGGGTTCCAAGCGGACCGGTCCTTCAGAAGCGGTAACCAAGACCGCCTTGGCCGCGTTCAACGCCACCAACTCAATAGAACAAGCGCTTATGGCTAGGATGCGTCAGCTGAAGATCGTCAAACAAGTGACGAATAGGGACACCCCTTCCCTGGACAAGTACCTCCAGGAGATCGGGAAAGTGAAGTTGATCACCGCTGCGGAGGAGGTGGAACTGGCGCGCCGCATCAAGCAAGGCGATACCGCCGCGTTGGAATCGTTGTGTACCGCCAACCTGCGTTTCGTGGTGTCCGTGGCGAAGCAGTACCAAGGCCAGGGCCTTACGCTGCCCGACCTGATCAGCGAGGGCAACCTCGGCTTGATCAAGGCCGCCGGTCGCTTCGACGAGACGCGCGGTTTCAAATTCATCAGCTACGCCGTGTGGTGGATCCGCCAGCAGATCCTGCAGAGCTTGGCCGAGCAAGCGCGAATCGTGCGCCTGCCCTTGAACAAGATCGGCTCCATCAACAAGATCAACAAGGCGTTCGCGCGCTTGGAACAGGAACACGAACGTCCGCCCACGGCGCATGAACTGGCCGAGTTGCTAGAAATGACCTTGGAGGAGGTGAAGACCAGCCTGAACAACACCGGCCGACACCTCAGCATGGATGCCCCGCTTCGCGAAGGCGACGACAGCGGCACCATGATGGATGTGATGCACAATCCCGAAACGCCCAGTCCGCTGGACAGCTTGATGACCGACAGCCTGCGCGTGGAGATCGAGCGCTCGCTCGCGATCCTCGCCGGTCGCGAGGCCGATGTGATCCGCTTCTACTTCGGCCTTGCTGGCAACCAGCCGCATACGCTGGAGGAGATCGGCCAGAAGTTCGACCTCACGCGCGAACGCGTGCGGCAGATCAAGGAGAAGGCGATCCGCCGGATCAAGCACGCCAGCCGCAGTGCGGTGCTGAAGGCGTACTTGGGTTGAACGAACAACGACTTAATGAACACCCGGTCAGAGATGGCCGGGTGTTCTTGTTCGGTCTCACCCCCGGCCCCTCTTCGGTTGCTTCGCTTCGCTCGCAATGACAGAGGGGAGGAATGGCTGGTGGGGTGGCCTCACCCCCGGCCCCTCTCCGAAGGAGAGGGGGGAATGCCCTGCTGTGACGATCGCGAAAGGCTCCGGCTCCTTGGTGGGTCAGGTGGGCTATGGGTCCTTGGGTTGAAGGTCCTCGGTGGGTTCTGAAGGTTTGTGGTAGCGGGCTTGGATCTCCTCGGACAGATGGATGATCTCGTCGGGAGGTAATGAGGCAATAAGGCTGTTGAGGCCTTGGGTCTTCAGTGGTGCTTTGCGGAGCGGCGAGAGGACATCATTGGATGGGTCGATGCCGCGACCGGCGGGTTTGTAGTTGAAAAGCTCGTGGGGCATGCAGTGGTAGATGCGGCATAGCTTTCAAGGTGGGCGAAGCGAAGCCCCTTTCCCTTGCCATTGAGCATGGTGGTGGCGGTGCGGTGCGAGATGCCTTTGGCGGTGAGAAACGCGTGCGGATGGGTGATGCCCTTGATCTCGCAGAGGCGATGAAGGTCCAGAGTGATCATGGTGCTGCGGTTTGGTGCGAAAAGATCAAAGACCGGTACCAAATTATCAGAAGTAGGTGCGCATTTGAAAGGGTCTTGAACCAAAAGTTCAGTGGTTTCCTGCAACCTGGAACGCGTAATGCCAAAAAGATCAGTCGGGTTGTCCAAAAGATCGATCGTAGTGCCCAACATGCAGGATGTTGTGCCCAAAGTGAAGCCACTTGTGTCCGAAATGAGCGGTGGGTTGTCCGAAAGATCAGGGTGGGGGCGCAAGGGCGCCCCCGGTGGCGAGATCGCTTCCCGCTTCGTTCCTCGCGGTTCGCGATGACCGGCTGCGGTGAGAAGGCGCGGGAGTATGAATAGATGGTTCGGATAGGCGCGGTGGCGGCGGTTATTTGGTGTGTGTCAAAAAGATATGGAGGACCGTTATTCAATGTTCCGTGTGGTGGATACCACGTGCGACGTATACGTTGCGGTGTGGACGCCACTGGTTCCGTTCGCTACCGCGGTTGCTGCGTTCAAGGCCAAGATCAAAGCGATCGAGGACGAGATCGAGACGCAGAGCACGGAGCTGGATGGCTACGCGATGGACAAGGGCAAGAAGAAGGAGACGATGGTGCGGAAGGCGCACTCCGTGGCGAATCAAGTGTTCGCGTATGCTGAGGACGTGGGCGATACGGTGTTGCGCGAGAAGATGGATGTGAGCTACAGCGACCTGATCGCCCCGCGCGACTCTATTGTCGGGCAGAAGTGCCAAGGGATCCACACGGAAGCGAACGCGGTGATCGCGAGTTTGGCGCCTTACGGGATCCTACCGCTGGACCTGACGGACCTACAAGGCTTCATTGACGCGTACGAGCTGGTGATCAGCGCGCCGCGCGTGGCGATCACGGTGCGGAAGGGGGCGACGGAACGTATAGAGACGTTGATCCGCGAGGGGACGACGATCCTGACGAACCGGATGGATAAGCTGATGAGCGAGTTCAAGGACAGTGATCCGGTGTTCCACCAGGAGTACTTCGATGCGCGGATCGTGGTGAACAGCGGATCGGTGAAGGAGGAGGTGCCGGTGCCGCCGGGGCCGTAGGCCCTCACCCCCGGCCCCTCTCCCAAGGAGAGGGGTGGAATGCGAATGACGCGAAGAGCCCTGCCGGATGGTGGGGCTTTTTGTTGGTGGACGGGGTGCAACCCGCTGGTAGCAGGTGACGTAACACGGGTTGCTTTTACGGTTTCATGACTGTTGGTTTTTGTCGGCAAGAGGGGCTTCGGCCCCTTTTGTTGTTTGTGGTGGGGGGTGATGAGAAGGGTCGGCATGCATTACCCTTCCTTTTGGGGTGTGGCACGGATCGGTGATCCGAGAGAGCGGCACACTCTGCGGCAGACTACGCAGAGGTTTCGGATTAGCTCTAATTTGGGCCAACGATGAAGTCAATTACTTTTTGCCTCGTGCTGAGCACTGTGGCTGCAGGTGCCCAATGCATCTACCCGACGAATACTCCTGAGTTCGTTTCGACTTCGTGTGATGTCAAGTTCAACGGCGCCTATCGAACCGGACTCCTGTTCGAGAAACGCGGAGACGCCATTAGCGTATCGGTAACGCCTCCGGTCGACTCATTTGCCTTGGAGTTGAAGGGATTGCCGACAATGACTCTCTTCCCCGGTATCCTGACGCGAGCGGATATGGAACTCGTAAGAACAGCCTCAATCAAAGCGGGCCTTTTTGTGGTCAACGGGACACAAACTGCGCGATCGCTCAGCTACAACGAGAGCACTTTGATACTTGGTGCAGTTGAGTGTCTCCTCAAAACACAACCAGAGACCCCGAAAGACATGCCAAGGGTCAATTCGGATTCTGACCATTGGCTAGGAGGCATCATCCCAATGACAAATGGGAAGGTCACCTATGAAGAAGTTGTACCAGTCGATAGCGTGCAGAAGGACGAGCTCTACAGGAGAGCGCAACGATGGCTAGTGAATAACTATCGATCGGCGAGAGATGTGATTCAGTACGAGAGCGCGGCAGACGGCGAGATCATAGCCAAGGGGTTCTTCACTGTAACCTGGGTTGTTTTCGTTCTCGCAGAGGAGGTCAATGTCTACCACACGATTTCAATCCGTTGTAAGGACGGTCGTTTCAAATACACCATCACCGATGCAATCATTCGCTACTACGCCGACGGGTACAAGAATATTCCTGGCTACTCAGTTGAGGTAGGTTTGGAGGACTGGCTGAGAAATCCATCCAAGCAACACGCGCAGAATGTCTATTCGGATATCGACACCCGCATCAATGCCACAGTCGCAAGCCTGAAAAAGGCTATGACGGCATCTTCTGTGGACAATGATTGGTGAGGGTTGAACCATTGCAGTTCATCCGCTGATCGCGCCCTTTCTTCCGCTCCGCTACCTTCACCGCCGATGCCCCACATCCTCGCTCCCTCCCTCCTTTCCGCCGATTTCGCGGAGTTGCGCACGGCCGTTGAACTGATCGAGGAGGGTCCTGCGGGTTGGCACCACTTGGATGTGATGGATGGGGTCTTCGTGCCGAACATCAGCTTCGGGCTGCCGGTGATCAAGGCGATCCGGAAGTACGCGAAGAAGCCTTTTGATGTGCACCTGATGATCGTGCGGCCGGACCCCTACATCGGTGCGTTCCGCGATGCGGGCGCCGATAACCTTACCGTGCATTACGAGGCATGTACACACCTGCACCGCAGCATCCAGGCCATCAAAGCGGCGGGCATGAAGGCAGGCGTGGCGCTGAATCCGCACACGCCGATCGCGCATCTGGAGGATGTGCTGGCCGATATTGATGTGGTATGCCTGATGAGCGTGAACCCCGGCTTCGGCGGTCAGGCGTTCATCGAGCGGACGTTTGCGAAGATCACCGCATTGAAGGCGCTGCGGGAGAAGACGGGAAGCAAAGCGCTGATCGAGATCGACGGCGGTGTGGGGATGAACAACGCGAAGCGACTCGTGGACGCCGGGGCGGATGTGCTGGTGGCGGGGAATAGTGTGTTCGGGGCGAAGGAGCCGCGGCGGGCGATGGAGGAGCTGGCGGGGCTGGGGTAGAGCCCAGTTCACGCAGAGGCGCAGGGAACGCAGGGGGCGCGGGGAGGGTTGAAGGGGATGGAGGAGCGCGCGGGGCTGGGGTGAATGCTCGACTCACGCGGAGGCGCGGAGAACGCGGAGGCGCGGGGAGGGTTGAAGGGGATGGAGGAGCTCGTGGGGCTGGGGTGAATGCTCGACTCACGCGGAGGCGCGGAGAACGCAGAGGTTTCAGAAAGGATCGGTCGGGTCCACGAATAGGACCGGGTACTCACTTGCCGCAGTTCCAACACGATCGGTGCAGAAGACCTCCTGTATGGGTCGTCGCGTTTCTCCGCGTTCTCCGCGCCTCCGCGTGAAATGCATTCCCCTTTCCGCGCGCCCCCTGCCCTCCCCGGACCCTCCGTTCCGGTCGATGCGTTCGTGGGGTTCATCGGCTTGCGATGCGGCCTGCCGAATAGCGGGGTGGATGGCGGAACATCGGTGAAAGCGGTCCGTACAGGCACGCGGAATACCCCCTCCCATGCCCCGCCCCCTTTCCCCGGTCCTTGCGCCCTGCGCACTCTTCCTCCTACCCCTCTGTTCCCTGGCACAACACAGCGGTCTTGGCTTGAAGGCCGGGTTGCTGATGAGCGATACGAAGAGCGGCGTGCTGCATACCGAGGCGATCCCGAATGCGAGCGCCGGATTGTACTTCGCGTTGCGCGCCGGTGATCGGCTGGAGATCCAACCTGAACTGTTGCTCACTTCGCTCGGTGCGGGCTACACCCTGGCCGAAGGCGAGCGCGGCACGGTGCGCACGCTGTATGTGCAAGTGCCGGTAAGCGCCAAGTTCTACTTCAGCAACGTGGTGAATGTGCAAGCGGGGATGCAGATGGGCCGCTTGATGATGGCCCAACAGCACACGCCGGAAGGCCAAGCGGACGTGACGGATACCTACGAGACGTGGGATTACGGCTTGGTGCTGGGCGCTGGTGCGGACCTGATCAGCGGGCTGGATCTGGGCATCCGGTACTACAACGGGATGCGGCCGATCCTGCTGAACGATGATGTGTTCTACCCGCGCAACCGGTCGATCATGATCAGCGCGGGTTATCGGCTCGGCCGACTGCGCGCACCGAGCATGACCAATAGGCGGCGCTAGCGGTCCGGGTGGCGCCGGGTATCTTCGTCGCCGATGGCGAAGGCTCCCGGCTCGAAGCAGCCTGTGATCGCGCTCCTTGGCGGCGGCCAACTGGGCCGCATGTTCCTGGAGAACGCGTTGCGCTACGATGTGGAAATACACGTATTGGATCCCGACCCGAACTGTTCCTGCGCCCAACTCGCTTCCGTCTTCGTGCAAGGCCGCTTCGATGACCGTGATACGGTGCTGCGTTTCGCTGCGGCTGCCGATGTGGTGGGGATCGAGATCGAGCACGTGTCGGTGGAAGCAATGGAGGCGTTGAAGGCGGTCGGCAAGTCGGTGATCCCGGATCCGAGCGTGTTGCGCACGATCAAGGACAAGGGCCTACAGAAGCAGTTCTATCGTGATCATGGTATCGCCACGTTGGACTTCGCGCTGATCGGGGACAAGGCGGAGATCGTGCAACACGCAGCGTTGTTACCCGGCTTCCTGAAATCACGGGCCGGCGGCTACGATGGTAAGGGTGTGATGCCGATGAATTCGCTGGCCGATGCGGACACCGCCTTCGATGGTCCGTGCGTGTTGGAGAAGCGCGCGGAGATCGCGATGGAACTCGGCGTGCTGGTGGTGCGCTCCGCGAAGGGTGCGCATGTGGTGTACGATCCGGTGGAGATGGTCTTCGACCCGCGCTTCAACCTCGTGGATCATCTGCGCGCGCCTGCACGGATCGATGCGGCCCTTGCGAAAAAGGCAAAGGACCTCGCGCTGCGCGTGGCCGATGCTTTTGCGGAACCCGGCCTCTATGCGGTGGAACTCTTCCTGACGAAGAACGGCGAACTGCTGGTGAATGAAACGGCGCCGCGCGCGCACAACAGCGGTCATCATACCATCGAGGCGTGCGCGAGCAGCCAGTTCGACCAGCTCCTGCGCCTTTACATGGGCTGGCCAATGGGCGACGTTGCGCTACGCGGCAAGGCAGCGATGATCAACCTGGTGGGTGAAGGCGGCGCGGGTCCGGTGGAAGTGAAAGGTCTGGATGATGTGCTGCATGTGCCGGGCACTTTCCTTCACCTCTACGGCAAGAAGGAAACACGCACCGGACGGAAGATGGGCCACGTGACGGTGGTGGCAGCGAGCGACGCGGAATTGGATCAGGCGATCGCGGTGACGAAGGTGCATTGCCGGGTGGTGCCCGTTGTGGTCCCCGCCCGGCGAGGGGGGGAAGGGGGGGGGGGGCGGGCGGCTCGCGGGCCCCCGCCGGGGCGCCCCCCACGGGGGGGGGGGGGTCGCCGCGGGCGCCCGGGACACTCAACAATGGTGCGTGGGCCTGTCCTGCTATCGCAGGACTCCACGCTCCGGTATGACGACCGAAACGAACAACCCCGGTTCAAGCCCGGGGCAAGCACTTCAACACGAACAACGAACATGGTAGGCATCATCATGGGCAGTCGCAGCGACCTGGAGGTCATGCGCGAAGCAGTGGACACGATGAAGGAATTCGGCGTGGCGTATGAACTCACTGTGGTGAGCGCGCACCGCACTCCGGACCGCATGGTGGCGTACGCGAAAGGCGCGGCCGACCGCGATGTGAAAGTGATCATCGCCGGTGCAGGTGGCGCGGCGCACTTGCCGGGCATGGTGGCCTCGCTGACGACATTGCCGGTGATCGGGGTACCGATCAAGAGCCGGAACAGCATCGATGGTTGGGATTCGTTACTGAGCATCGTGCAGATGCCGGCGGGCGTTCCGGTGGCGACTGTAGCGGTGAATGGTGCGCGCAACGCAGGACTGCTCGCGGTGCAGATCCTCGCGATCCACGACCCGAAGCTAGCGGAGAAGCTCGCGGCGTTCAAAGGCGAGCAGGAAGAGAAGGTGCGCGAGGGGATCAGTGTGTTGAAGCAGCAGTTCCCGAATGGGTTCGACGTGTAGTCGTTGTTCGTGTTGAGGAATCGTTGTTCGTGTTGATGGTTGCTCGTTGTTCGGCGGGGTGGCTCATGGGACGATGGTGATCATGGTCTTTTGCGGGAGAATGAAGGGATAGATCTCGTCCACATCCGCGTTGCGGAGCGCGATGCATCCAAAGGTCCAGTCCTGTCCGGTGGTGATCCAATGGTCCATGCCATCGGGTACGCCGTGGATGCCGATCTCGCCACCGATGTCCTTGCCGGCGGGGATGAGGCCTTGCGCCTTGCGTTGGTTGTATCGGCGTTGGCTTTCCGCATTGGGGTAATCGACCCAGATGAACTTGTGCCACGCGTGGTGTACGCGTTTGCTGCGGAAGGCGAAAGTGCCCTCGGGCGTTTTGCGATCGCCTTGGTGGAATTTGTCGCCGATGGGTTTCTCGCCGAGCACGCAGGGGTAGGATCTCAGTAGCGAATCGCTCACATACACTTCGAAGCGGCGTTCGCTCTTGTTCACGCGGAAACGAATGGTGGTGGCATCGAGGTGGAGGGAATCGATCAACGTGGCCAGCGGGATGACCCGGACATCTGAAAGAACAGGCTCCGCAACTTCTTCGGCCGCAGCGAGGACTTCGGGAAGGACATTCCCTTGGCAGGCCACTAGCAGATGAGCAAGCAGGGCTAGGAGAACAGGAAGAGATCGGATCATGGGGAGTGTTCGTTCCAACGCGAATGCAGGGTGGATCCGTTCGTAACGGGTATGTGAAGCGCCCTTGAAAGGAAAGCCGATGGTGCAGACAGGCACACGGCCAACCGCCGTATTTTCGCCCCCCATGTTGAAGAAAATGAAGCAACCGCTACGTACGCTCGTGTTCCTTTCCTGTTTGATCGGTGCTTCCACCCAAGCCCAGTGGAACATGTTCAGTCATGATGGGTTCCAATCCATCTTCAGTATAGCGACCACCCCTGGCGCCATCCACATGATCTCCTTCCCGAACGGGGTGATCACCAGCGTGAACGGTGGAGCGAACTGGGCCGCGGCGAACACGGGCCTGCCTGCGGGAACCACCGTGGAATCCGTCGGCTACAACGGCACCAGCCTCTACGTGGGCTCGCATGGCGGGGTATACAAGAGCACGAACGCAGGGGGATCCTGGGCGTTGGCGAATACAGGGCTACCGGCAACGAGTTCCAACAACTTCGCGAAGAAATTCTTCAAGTACAGCACCACCACCTTCGCGGTTTACAGCGGCACCATTGGGGCCGGGGGCGGCGTTTGGCGCACCACGGATGATGGTGTGAACTGGTTCTCCGGCAACGGCGGACTGAGCTCGAACATGACCGTATACCAGATCGCCGATATCGGCGGTGTGCTTTGGGCGGCGACGAGCACAGGCCTCGCCTATTCCTTGAACTTGGGCGTGGGCTGGACCTACGATACGGCATCCAATTTCACCTGCTTCGGGGTACAGGGAACGGCTTCCCGGATGGTGATCCTTTCCACCTTCGGCTACCGCTACCGCAACTATGCGGGCAGCTGGGGCGCGTGGCAGGATGCCACGGGTGATCCTACGAACCCGAGCAGCGGCGAACTCATCCTCTATGATGGAATGTACTGGGCGATCTCAGGCGGTTCACCGAGCAACGTGTTGCGTTCCACCAACAACGGACAAACGTGGGCCAATTACAACACCGGCATCCAAGGCGCGGATGTGATCACCCAATACGCCTTCCATGCGGCCGGCACCACATTGTATATGGGTACGCTCACGCACTTGTACGGCCACACAGGTACGACCACCAGTGAAGTGGAAGTTTCGGAGATCGCGTTGCCACGCCCTTACCCGACGTTGTTCACGGATGGCTTTTCCGTGGATCTGAGCGGACTTGCTTCCGGACAGCAACTCGTGCTGATCGATGCGATGGGTCGCGAAGTGCTTCGTGAACAAGGCTTGTCCAGCACGGTGGTGCGGATCGAGCGTGGCGTGCTGCCCGCAGGCACGTACCGTGTTCTGCTGCTCGATCCCAGCAAGGGCACGCGTTCCCTGCTCGGTGCCGTGGTGGCGCAATAGTCCTCCCCGGCTTTTGGTTCGATCTTTTCGACCGGGCAACCGGAAGGGAACGGATAAGGTCGTTATACTTGGATCGCCACCCGACCCGAACGACCCTCCTTGCTCCGAACACTTACCCTCTTATTTCTCTTATTCGCAGCTCGTGCATTCGCGCAACCATGCGTGGTGAGCTATACGTTCAGCGCGAGCACGCCACCAGTGAACGGCACATATGCCTGTGGGCAGACCGTGACCTTCTGTTACACGGTGACCTGGTGGAACACCACCAGTGTCAATTGGTTCCATGGCATCGTGGCGAACTTCGGTCCTGGATGGGATATGAGCACATTGGTCCCCGGCCCAACCCCAGCGACCTGTGGTGGTAGCGGAGGCACTTGGGGCTGGTACAATAGTGTGCAAGGGACGGCCGGGACCAATATTGGCGCACAGGGTCCTGGCTTCTTCTTCGACCTGGACAACGACGGCAACCCCGGCAACAACTTCGGTGACTTCTGCACCGGCGCGGTGAACTGGCAGTTCTGCTGGACCATCAGCGTGTTGAGCGGCCCCGCCTGCATCAACGGGCTTGGCCTCGGAGTGACCGTGAACACCTTCGGCGATAGCGAGACGGGATCCTGGGGTAGTGCCGGTTGTGGAAACGATCCGATCGCGGTCTCGGCACCAGCGGTGATCCAGAACTGTGCGGCGAATTCCGGAACCGGCGGCCCGTTGGATCTGTGCAGCACAGCACCGCCACAGAACCTCTTTCTCTCCCTCGGCAATGCACCCGATGCGGGCGGCACATGGACCGATCCGAACGGAGCGGTGCATAGCGGCACCTTCACACCCGGAACGGATATCGGTGGCGCATACACGTACATGGTCGGGACACTGGTGCCGCCATGCTCCTCCTCCAGTGTGATCACGGTAAACCTGATCCCGCAACCGGATGCCGGTACCGACGGGGCCTTGACCTTGTGCACTTCCGACCTCCCCACCACCTTATTTACGCAACTGGGCGGAGTACCCGATCCGGGTGGAACGTGGAGTGGTCCGGGTGGAGCATCCAGCGGCACGTTCGATCCCGCGAACGATGCGGCGGGTATTTACACGTACAGCATCGCCGCTCCTGCGCCCTGCGTGATGGTGAGTTCGATCGTGACGGTGAATGTGAATCCATCACCCAACGCCGGCTCTGATGGCACGCTGGCCGCGTGCTCCAATGGGGTGCCCCAGGGGTTGTTCCCGTTGTTGGGTGGTACGCCGAGTGCTGGTGGTACATGGACCACGCCGGGTGGCATGCCGTTCTCCGGGACCTATTCCCCCGCCATGGATGGATCCGGAGCATACACCTACACGGTGAACGGTCTGGCACCCTGTCCGAATAGCGTGGCGACCGTGACCGTAACGGAGAACGCACAACCCGATGCGGGGATCGATGGCGTGTTGACGCTTTGTGAGAATGCCGTACTGACCGACTTGTTCACTACGCGCTCGGTGGAACCTGGGGCCGGTGGAACGTGGTCGGATCCATGGGCGGGGTCGTCACCGGTATCATCACCCCTTCCATAGCGCTCAGTGGGAATTACACGTACGCGCTTCCGGGGATCGCACCGTGCGTGAGTGATCAAGCCGTTGTCGCGCTGACGATCAATTCACAACCGACCGCGGGAAGCAATTCAGTCCAGAACCTTTGTGAGAGTTCACCGCCTCTGGATCTATTCACTTCCCTCGGTGGCGCTCCGGATCCCGGTGGAAATTGGACCGGTCCGGCAGGCACTCCGGTCGGGGTGATCTTCACACCTTCTGTCAGCGTCCCGGGCGTTTACACGTATACCCTGACCGCGACCCCACCCTGTGCGAATTCAGTGGCGACGGTGACGGTGAATATTTCCCCACAACCAAGCGCTGGTTCGGATGCGTTGCTCTCCGTGTGCAGTTCTTCGGCGCCTTCTGTGATGCTGCCGCTGTTGGGTCCAACGGTGCTTCCCGGAGGCACATGGACCGATCCGAACGGCACGCCGACGATAGGAACCTTCACCCCGGGCACGAGCATGGATGGCGCGTACACCTACACGATCATCGGCGTAGCGCCTTGCATCACGAGCAGTGCGACTGTAACGGTCACAACAACCACCGCAGCGAACCCCGGCGTCGGTGCTCCGATCAGCTTGTGCAATTCCGGTGCGATCACGAACCTCGCCACCTCTTTGGGTGGCGGTCCGGATCCCGGTGGCACGTGGACCACGCCGAGCGGTGGTGCATCCACCGGAAGCATCAACCCCGCCACTGCGGCATCGGGGAATTACCAATACTCCATCGCTGCGAACGGCCCATGCCCAGCAGCGAGCACGACTGTGGCGGTGACCATCGTGGCGCAACCGAACGCGGGTGTTGACGGCGCAACGACGCTATGCAGCAACCAAGCAGCGCCGTACACCTTGTTCACCGCATTGGGTGGCGCTCCTTTAGCTGGCGGAACATGGACCAGTCCTAACGGCACCCCGCATACCGGGAACTTCTCCGTCGGCACCGATCCGGTAGGCGCGTACACCTACACGATCAACGCACCTGCGCCATGCACCTCCGTCTCCAGTGAAGTGACGATGAGTGTTGTGCAAGCAGCGAATGCCGGCGCGGGTGGCAACGTTTCGTTCTGTGAGAATGGTGTGGTGGTTGATCCGTTCACCTTGTTGGGGGGCACACCGAACGCGGGCGGTTCGTGGAGCGCTCCCGGAGGAGGAGCGATCACGAACATCGATCCATCCACCGCAGGGTCGGGAGCTTACACGTACACCATCACCGGAACAGCGCCGTGTCCGAACGCGCAATCGGTCATGAATGTCACGATCGATGTGCTTCCGGATGCGGGCATGAGCACTTCCATCCAACTCTGCGCGAACGCTCCTTCACTTGCGCTGTTGCCACTGCTCGGCACCACACCCGGTGGAAATTGGACAGGGCCCTCAGGCACGGCATCCGGCACCTTCATTCCGGGAACGACCATCCCCGGGATCTACACCTACACGTTGAACGGGACAGGTGCGTGCAGTGCTGAACAGGATCAAGCCAGCGTGCAGGTGGGGATCGATCCCTTGCCACTGCCATCCTTCGTTGTGGTGGAAGGAAGTGGATGCGCTCCATTGCAAGTGCAGGTGATCAATGATGATCCGGCAGGAACGCAAAGCGCCTTGTGGTCCTTCGGGAATGGCGGCAACAGCATCGATCCGGCGGAAGCGTGGAACACGTACACGACGGCAGGCAGCTTCGACATCACGTTGGAAGTGACGGATGCGAACGGTTGCGTCGGAAGTATGACGATGGCCGATGCGGTCCTCGTATCCACCGGACCGGCTGCGGAATTCTACGCACTTCCATGGCGCGTGAGCGTGAACAACCCGACCACGGTGATCACGCATACCCCTGCGGCGTTCGCTTCGTATGTATGGATGATCGACGGTGCATCGATCGATACCAGTGGAGTTTTCGCCTGGACCTTCGATCCACCGACGTTGGGGGATCACGTCATCTGTCTCACCGCTACCGATACGCTCGGATGCTACAACGAGATCTGCGAGCGCGTGCTCGTGGATGACGACCTGACCATCTACGTCGCGAACGCCTTCACGCCTAATGCGGATGGAAGGAACGATGGCTTCCGCCCTTCCATCATCGGTGTGCAGGAGGACTGGTATGACTTCATGGTCTTCGATCGCTGGGGCTTATTGGTTTTCCGGACCTCGGACCCCTATGAGACCTGGAACGGAGCCTTCAATAATTCCGGGGATATCCTGCCGACGGACGTCTACGTCTGGACACTAAAGGCGAAAGACCAGTTCACGCCGGAGAAGGCTGAATTGATCGGTACTGTGACCCTCTTGAAATGAAAAGGCCCCGAGTGATCGGGGCCCCTTCTTCCAACATGGGTTCGTCATTGTTTGACGAACCTCGTTTGCGCGAGCGGTCTGCCCTCCGCGTCGATCGCAAATACGATGTACACCCCGGTGGCCAAGGCGTCGATCTCCATGCGTTGCTGGAAACCGCTTTCCAGCACCAGTTCTCCTACAGCATTGTGGAAGCGCAATGTGCGACGACCCGCGTAGGTGCATTCCACGTTCAGTGATCCGCCGCGGCTCGGGTTCGGTGAAAGACGGAAAACCGCTTCGTTCTCCCCTTCCGGGATCCCGGTCGTCACATCGCACACATCACCCTGACCGTTGCCGTCGCTATCCAGTTGGTCGGGGTTGAACTGCCACACGCAATTGTCGCAGGCATCCCCCACTCCATCGCCATCATAATCCATCTGCGCATTGTTCGCCACAGCCGGGCAATTGTCGTTGCAATCGAGCAGTCCGTCGCTATCCGTGTCCGCGTCGGGGATGAGACCCGTCGTTCCACCGGCGCAGACACCGCACGCGTCGATGGTGGCGGATCCTCCGGGTACTCCTGCACAGTCCGCGATATCGAGCGTTCCGACACAGAAGCAGTCCGGGTTCCACTGGTCGGTCGTGGTGAACGGGTTGCCGTCGTTACATGCAGTGCCGGGTAGTGCGGTTCCGTTCGCCACGCCGAGGCAATCGAAGGTTACCGGCGTTCCAGCGCAGGTGCAGTTGTTGCCCCACACGTCGTTGATCGTATTCGCATTGTTGTCATCGCACGCCGATCCGGGCAGTGCCGATCCACCCGCGACGCCGAGGCAATCGATCGTTTGACCCACGCACTGGCAGTTCGCGTTCCACGTATCGTTGCCTGTGGTCGCGTTGTTGTCATTGCACGCGGTGCCGGGTAGTGCGGTTCCGTTCGCCACGCCGAGGCAATCGAAGGTTACCGGCGTTCCAGCGCAGGTGCAGTTGTTGCCCCACACGTCGTTGATCGTATTCGCATTGTTGTCGTTGCAAGCGGTGCCGGGCAGTGCGGTTCCGTTCGCTACGCCGAGGCAGTCGAAGGTGACGGGCGTGCCAGCACATGTGCAGTTGTTGCCCCACACGTCGTTGATCGTATTCGCATTGTTGTCGTTGCACGCAGTGGCGGGCAGTGCCGATCCACCAGCTACACCGAGGCAATCGATCGTTTGACCCACGCACTGACAGTTCGCGTTCCATGTGTCGTTGCCAGTGGTCGCGTTATTGTCATTACATGCAGTGCCGGGCAGTGCTGTTCCGTTCGCTACGCCGAGGCAATCGAAAGTGACGGGCGTGCCAGCGCAGGTGCAGTTGTTGCCCCACACGTCGTTGATCGTGTTCGCATTGTTGTCATTGCACGCGGTGCCCGGCAGTGCCGTTCCACCCGCGACGCCGAGGCAGTCGAAGGTTTGACCAACACACTGACAGTTCGCGTTCCATGTATCGTTGCCTGTGTTGGCGTTGTTGTCGTTGCAAGCGGTGCCGGGCAGTGCGGTTCCGTTCGCTACGCCGAGGCAATCGATCGTTTGACCAACACACTGGCAGTTCGCGTTCCATGTGTCGTTACCGGTTGTCGCATTGCCATCGTTGCACGTGGTGCCGGGCAGTGCGGTTCCGTTCGCTACGCCGAGGCAATCGAAGGTTACCAGCGTTCCAGCACATGTGCAGTTGTTGCCCCACACATCATTGATCGTGTTCGCGTTGTTGTCGTTGCACGCAGTGGCGGGCAGTGCTGATCCACCAGCGACACCAAGGCAATCCATCGTTTGACCAACGCACTGGCAGCTCGCGTTCCACGTATCGTTGCCTGTGTTGGCGTTGTTGTCGTTGCACGCGGTGCCGGGCAGTGCGGTTCCGTTCGCCACGCCGAGGCAATCGAAAGTGACAGGCGTACCGGCGCACGTGCAGTTGTTGCCCCACACGTCGTTGATCGTGTTCGCGTTGTTGTCATTGCACGCGGTGCCCGGCAGTGCCGATCCACCCGCGACGCCGAGGCAATCGATCGTTTGACCCACGCACTGGCAGTTCGCGTTCCACGTATCGTTGCCTGTGTTGGCGTTGCCGTCATTACATGCAGTACCAGGAAGCGCGGTCCCGTTCGCTACGCCCAAGCAATCGAAGATGATCGGTGTGCCTGCGCATGTGCAGTTCGCGGTGATCACATCGCCGATTGTATTGGCGTTGCCGTCATTGCAGGAGGTTCCGGGTTCAGGATTCCCGCAGCCGCATGAGCCCGGGTTGGTCTTCAATGGGTCAGAAGGGCACGCATCGCCACTCGATGCAACATAACCGCCCGGTTGTGCGCAAGCCACGAGGCTCACTGCGGGATCTCCGGCTCCATCGCCGTCCGTATCGGCGTACCATGTGGTGGCCGCAGTGATCGTCACGCTCGCCGTGGTCTGGAACTGTGCGCAACCACCCGCCGCCGCAACCGTGTACGTCACGGTGTAGGTACCTGCAATGCTGCTGCTCGGTGCGCACCGCCTGCTATCGCGACAAGCCACCCGGGCTGGCGGTGTACGTTCCGTCCCCCCTTACCGGTGAAGCCGAAGTGCAGAACGGTGAACCCGCATAGCGATGCCGACGCTGCCGCGTCACGCTCGCCGTGGTCTGGAACTGTGCAACCACCTGCCGCCGCAACCGTCAGTGTAGGTACCTGCAGCCCCCCCAAGCCCGGTGTACGTTCCCCGGTACCGGTGCGCGTTACGCTTACCGGTGAAGCCGAAGTGCAGAACGGTGAACCCGCATAGGAGCCGCTGCCGCGTCACGCCCCTGGTCTGGAACGCACCCCCCCGCAACGTACGTCACGGTGTAGGTACCTGCAATGCTGCTGCTCGGTGTGATCGCACCGCTGCTGCTATTGATCGACAAGCCACTCGGGCTGGCGGTGTACGTTCCGTTCGCGGTACCGGTGCGCGTTACGCTTACCGGTGAAGCCGAAGTGCAGAACGGTGAACCCGCATAGCTGATCATGGCCGACGCTGCCGCAGTGATCGTCACGCTCGCCGTGGTCTGGAACTGTGCGCAACCACCTGCCGCCGCAACCGTGTACGTCACGGTGTAGGTACCTGCAGTGCTGCTGCCCGGTGTGATCGCACCGCTGCTGCTATTGATCGACAAGCCACTCGGGCTGGCGGTGTACGTTCCATTCGCGGTACCGGTGCGCGTTACGTTTACCGGTGAAGCCGAAGTGCAGAACGGTGAACCCGCGTAGCTGATCGTGGCGGATGGAGCTGTGCTCACGGAAACCGGAACGCCTTGGTTGACCGAACCACACGCGTTCGACACTGTCACGGTGTACGTGCCCGATGCCGCCGTACCAGCACTGCTCAATGTCGGATTCTGCGAACTCGATGTGAATCCGTTCGGGCCGGTCCAAGCAAAGGACAGCGTGCCTTGACCGGTGGCCGCTACAGTGAGGCTGATGTTCTGGCCCGCGCAGATCGTTCCGCCGCCACCAACGTTCGTGATCACAGGAGCGGTGATCGTCGTGCCCACACAAACACAACCTGCACTCCACGTGTCATTGATCGTGCAGGCATTGTTGTCGTTGCACGCCGTTCCCGGCAGTGCGGATCCACCCGGTACACCGAGGCAATCATTCGAAGCGGCACCGGCCGATGTGCCGATGGCACCCAAGGACTGGTTCCAGTAACTGCCGCTTGGACTCACTTCGAGCTTCACCGCGCGAACCATGTAGTCGCGGCCGGCGACGAACGGAATAGCCGGGTTCAAGTAGCTGGTGCCCGAGACCGGTGTGGCGGTCAGCCGTGTGATCGCGCCGGTCCCTGCATCGAATTGATAGACGTGATATCCCGCGATCCCGGTTTCAGCCGTGGCCGTCCATGCGAAACTTGCGATACCGCTGCTATTCGTGATCGCGATGTTCGAAGGTGGTGCGAGCATCTTCATCCGGATCGAAGGATCGCCCATCAAGCCGAGGTGGGTGCGCCCGATACTGCTCTGCCAGCCATCCTCCAGCGGCGTGTAAAGACTGCTGTTGTTCATGGTGATCCATGTGCTGTAGCCGATGTTATCACCTAGGCCCATGTGGTGCATGTACCAACCGGGGATCGCCGACCATACGTTGGTGAGCGCTTGGCCCCGTGCGATCCACGCGCGGAGAAAGTTGTTGCGGTTGTCCCAGTCGCCGAAGTAGCTCCCGAACGACATGCCGAACACGCAACCGGGACTCTCCACCGCGAAGTCCTGCGTCGTTGCGATGTTGGTGGCACCATTGAACGTGTTGATGCCTTGATCCACAGCCGCCACGCCACCGCCACTTCCGTAGGCCCACATGTAGCTATTGTTGTTCACCAACAGATGGAAGGGCGTGCTGTTCTGGTTCGGCGCAGTGATGTTCGCCGGACCGACCAGTGGGGCCATGGCGCGCCAGCCGGATGCGGCCAACGGATCGGAGATCCATTGCAGGTTATCGAACATGATCCCGCGTACCTGCGGTGCCCACGCCTTCCGCTTGAAATCATGTGCCCGGTTCAGGTAGCTACGGGTCAACTCCGTGTAGGTGTTCGAAAAGGCCGGTAGATCGGAGAGGTCCACTCGGCCTACTTGCAGTTCCAGGTCACTGGGGAAATTGCTCTGGTCGAACTTGCCATCACCGGGCACGTTGCGATTCTCGACGCGATTCGCGGCGGTGCTGTTCACCGTGTTGTCCGTCCATGTGCCGTTCAATTCGCCGTAATAACCATCACAGGGCCATGCACCGAGGTGCTCGCTGTGTCCATCCGGGTTCACGTTCACGGAGTACGGCACGTTGATGTTCCCCACGATGTACAACGCCTTCACGTTGGCGGGATCGGCATTGTAGTAGCCGATGATGGTGTTGCGCACGCTGGTGACACTCGCGGTCGGGCTCAGGTCGCTGCGCAATACGGTCCATCCATCGCCACGCAGGTCCAGGATGAGTTGGTCCAACTCGGGCACGAGATTACCCGTGAGCATGTTATCCACAAGCAGGATCATCTTGCCGCGATAGTCCACCACGGGGATCTCGATCCCGGATGCGATGTACCCGCTTCCGGTGACCCCACCGGCCACGCGGACCACCTTGTATTCGTAGGCCGTACCCACGCTCACCGTGTTGTCCGTCCATGTCAGTGCCGCAGTGGACGGCGTGGCGATGATCGAACCCCAACTCGTGGCGGTCTTCAACTTTCTGTAGATGGCGATGCTGGTCGTGCTGGCCATGGTCGTCCACGACAGGTTGATCACCGGCGGCGATACTTGCACGGTAGCGGACAGTTGCACGGCAGCCTTCTGCGAACTGGTCTGCGCGAACGAGACCAGGGTTGCGGCGAACGCAAGAATAATGGAAAGGGAACGGAGCTTCATCTTCGGCATGTTGGAGCGGCCGAGGATCAGCTCTTTTGGTGTGGGTACCATCACGTGGCAGCGCGATGGAACCCGGAGGATGATCCTTGAACCGGGGCCTTTGTACCCACAGGGAACCGATCAGGTTTCAAATGGTCACAACCGGACCCTTGGGATCTCTGCGAACCCCGGTGATGATCCGACGAGCGTGGTGACCGAACGAACGGGAAGTGGATCAGAAGCGGACCACCCGGACCCGACCAAGGGGTCTCATGGTGGCATCCACCAGCACCAAGGTGTAGGTTCCTTGTGCGAGGCCGCTGAGATCAAGCACCGTAGCAATGGGCATGCGCTGACGCAAGGCTCCCAACGGATCGAGCACCAGCACTTCACGCGCATCGGATGGAATGCTCGACAATCGAATGATGCCAAGGGTCGGATTCGGAAGTGCGTGTAACAGCGGCGCAGCGGAAACTTCACCGATACCGACCTCATCGCACACATTACCCACGCCATTCAGGTTATCGTCCTCTTGGCCCGGGTTGGAGATCCACGGGCAATTGTCGCAGAGGTTGCCGATGCCATCCACATCGAAATCCGCTTGGTCCATGTTGGGGAGATCCGGGCAATTGTCCAAGCAATCCAGCGCAAGGTCATTATCGCTATCCGGGTTCGGTGCGATCCCGGTGGTTCCCCCCGCACACACACCGCAGCCATCAATGAACGCGGTTCCATTCACCACACCCACACAGTCCAACGGTTGTCCGACGCATGCGCAGTTGGAGGTCCATGTGTCCGTCACCGTGTTCGGGTTGCCGTCATCACACGGTGTCCCCGGCAAGGCAAGACCTCCCGGCACACCAGCGCAATCGTATGCTTCACCGGTGCAGATGCACCCACTCGTCCATCCGTCATTTCCTGTATCCGGGTTCTCGTCGTCACAGACCGATCCGGGTAACGCGGGTCCACCTGGAGTTCCCAAACAATCGATCACAAGGCCAGCACATGCACAGTCCAGTGAATAGGTATCGTTCCCGGTCGCGTTGTTGCCATCATCGCAAGGCGTTCCCGGCAACGCCGGTCCTCCCGGTATGCCAACGCAATCCGGCGTGAGTCCCACGCAATCGCAGCCATCGGACCAGGTGTCGTTCACCGTTACCGGATCGCCATCATCACAAGGCACACCTGTCAAGGCCGGTCCGCCCGGCACACCCTCGCAGTCGATCAGCAGGCCTTCACATTCGCAGGTTGACGTCCACTGGTCATCACCGGTGAAGATGCTGCCATCGTTGCAAGGCGTGCCGATCTGTGCAGGACCACCTGGTATGCCGAGGCAATCGATCACCAGACCCACACATTCGCAATCGGATGTCCATTGATCGTCGCCGGTCGCAGGATCGCCATCATCACATGCGGTACCACTGAACGACGATCCTCCTGCAACGCCTGCACAGTCGATCAACGATCCCGCACACATGCAGTCACTATTCCAACGGTCCTCGCCGGTAGCTGCATCGTCATCGTCGCACGGCGAACCCGGCGTTGCCGAACCACCCGGAACACCAAGGCAATCGATCGGAAGTCCGGCACAGGTGCAATCCTCCGACCACTCATCATTCCCCGTCGAAGCATCACCATCATCACAGCTGGACCCCGACAACGATGTCCCGCCCGGCACTCCTTCACAATCGATCAGCAGCCCGATACACGCACATTGTGCGGTCCAAACATCATCACCAGTGGCTGGATCACCATCGTCGCATATCGTCCCGATGGTATTCGTTCCGCCCGGAATTCCCAGACAGTCCAGTGGAAGACCGGCACACGCACAGTCGTTCGACCAGACATCATCGCCCGTGTTCGGATCACCATCATCACACGGCGACCCGACGGTGGCCGCGCCACCCGGAACACTTTCGCAATCCAATGGCAGTCCGGCACAGGTGCAGTCAACGCTCCATATGTCATCACCTGTGTTCGGATCACCATCGTCACATGCCGTACCGGCGATCGCTGAACCTCCAGCCACCCCTTCGCAATCGATGAGCGATCCGATGCACGTACACGTCGGGGTCCATGTGTCCTCGCCGGTGAGCGGATCGCCATCATCGCAAGGCGTCCCCGGTTGTGATGGGCCGAATGGCACACCTTCACAATCCTCATCCACCGGTATGCCTTCGCAAACGCAAGCTGCATTGTACAGATCATCCACCGTGAGGACGACGCCATCGTCACACGCAGTCCCCGGAAGGGATGCCCCGCCCGGAACACCCAGGCAATCGATCAAGAGACCTGCGCACGCACACTCCGCGTCCCACACATCATTGCCCGTTGTTGCATCGTCATCATCGCAGGGTGAACCCACAACGGCGGAACCGCCCGGTACGCCGAGACAATCCATCGGAACTCCAGCGCAAGTGCATGAAACACTCCACTGGTCATCGCCGGTGAGGATATTGCCATCATCGCATGGAGAACCTGGCAACGCCGATCCGCCGGGGACACCAAGACAATCGATCAACTCACCGATGCATTGGCAACCAGCGGTCCACACATCATTGGTGGTCCCTGCGTTGCCATCATCACACGAAGTTCCTGGAAATGCCGACCCGCCCGGTATCCCTTCACAATCGATCGGAAGGCCGATGCACACACAACCTGCGGACCATTGGTCATCACCGGTGGTCGCATCGCCATCATCGCACATCGTTCCCGGAAGCGCACTTCCTCCCGGAACACCCGCGCAATCCAACGGAACGCCCACGCATGTGCATGATGCATTCCACGTGTCATTACCCGTGGTCGCATCCCCATCATTGCAAGCTGAACCCGGCACTGCCGGACCACCCACCACTCCTTGGCAATCGATCGGAGGCAAGGCGTAGGCAACGCAAAGCTTCGCGGCGCGCGCGTGATCCAGATCCCAGCTCCACGCGGAGCGACGACCGATACCCTGCACGAATACGGCCATCGCATTGCCACTTGTCCAACCGGGTCGGTTCACGACAAGCTGCATCAACAAAGCGATGTTCGAGGTGCGCTGTGCTGTTCCGGATTGGTTCGCGGTGGGCCACAACGGTGGGTTCCACGGGATCGTGGTCGTGCGTGGTCGAGCAGTGAAGTTGAAGGGCGTCCAGTAAAGCGGCTCCGCATTGTCCGCGTTCTGGAAGGACAGGTTTAGGTTGCACGGATCGATGCCGCTGGTTCCGCGCGAAGTGAATTGCACGTACGCATTCACGATCGTCGCACCCGCAGGCACATCGACCCCGGTGAAGCGCAGGGCCACGAACTGGTTCCCGCGCCACGGGTTCGGTTCGCTATCACGCACAAGATCCAGCGCACCGATGTTGTTGTAGATGTTCCCGTTCTCCGCTTCCTCACTATCTGGGTTGGGCAAGCCGACGAGGGTGTAGCACACTTGCACATCCACACACGCATTGTTCCCTCCACAAACTCCACAGAGATCGAGCACGGCCGTTCCACCCGGAACACCATTGCAATCCACCAACTGACCGATGCACTGACAGCTCGCATTCCAGGTATCGTTCCCGGTGTTGGGGTTACCATCATTACACGCCGTGCCGGGTAACGCCGTTCCTCCCGGAACGCCCAGGCAATCAACCGGAGTCCCGATGCATTGGCATCCTGCGGTCCAGGTATCGCTCACGGTCTGTGCGTTACCGTCGTTACACGCGCTTCCGGGCAACGACGATCCACCGGGAACACCCATGCAATCGATCACCTGTCCGATGCACTGGCATTGCGCGCTCCACGTATCATTTCCTGTTGCGCTATTGTTGTCGTTGCAGGCGGTTCCCGGCAATGCGGATCCACCGGTCACACCGAGGCAGTCCACCAATAGACCAGCGCACACGCAATTGGCGCCGATCACATCGCCGATCGTTGCGGCATTGCCATCATTGCACGGACTTCCGGGCTCCAAGTTCCCGCAGCCGCATTGGCCCGGTGCGATCTTGTTCGCATCGTTCGGGCAGCCGTCTAGCGCGTTGCACACCCCATCACCGTCCGAATCCGGGCTCAAGGTCCCTGCGCACTGGCAGGTGGCGCTCCAGAGATCCCCCGTGGTGCAGGCGTTGCCGTCATTGCACGTGGTTCCCGGCATGGCGGCTCCACCCACCACACCCAAACAATCCGTACTGGTCGGGTTCAGGGTGATCTGCCCGAAGGCACCCATGCTCAAGTTGTAATAACTACCACTGTACGAGACCTGCAACTTCAACGCACGCACCATGTAGCGCACCTGTCCACTGAGCCCGGCTGTGTTGTCCGTGTAGGTCAGTCCCGCAACTGCATTCGTGGTGCGTCGCTCCCACAACTGGGTGGTGGTGTTGAAGCGATAGACATGGTAACCCAAGAGTCCGGGTTCGGGTGAAGCAGTCCACGTCACGGTGGTACTAGCTCCGTTGGCGGATGATGCCTGCACATTACCAGGCGGTGCTACGATGTGCATGCGCAAGGTGGGATCGCCCATCAGCGCGATGTGTACCCGACCCGGTTGTGGATTGGCCGGTTCGTAATGGCCATTGCCGTTGTTCTGCGTCAGCATGGTGGAGTAACCGACGGTCTCCCCCATGCCCATATGGTGAATGAACCAGTTCGGATAGCCCGCCCACATGTTCGTGAGTGTCTTGCCTGAAGCGAGCGCCGCCCGGAACAAGTTGTTCTGGTAATCGAAATCACCGAAGTAGCTGCCGAAGAGGACCGTGAAGATCCCTTTAGGGCTGTTGCTGGCGAATTGCGCAGTCGTCGCTACGTTACTGCAACTGGTCCATGTGCCACCGCCACAACCGTAGCTCCAGAGATCAGCTTGGGCGTTCAGTTCCGTGAAGTAATCCCCGGAGAAGACATTGTTCGGATGCACCAACGGTCCGAAGCCTCGCCAGCCGGTCTGGGAGAACGCATCCGTGTAGGTGGTGAAGTTGTCATCCACCACCGCCCGGTCCACCGCTATGAGTTGCTTCACCTTCCATTGGTGCAGCTTGGTGAGGTAGTTGGAAAGCAAGGTGGTCTCACTCTGAGGAAAGGCCGGAAGATCATAGAGGTCCACACGACCGACCTGGAGTTCCACCGTTGAGGGGATGATCGTTTGATCGAACTTACCATCACCCGGGACATTGTAATTGCCACTCCAGCTCGCGCCCGTGCTATTCACCGAGTTGTCGGTCCAGATCCCGTTCACATCGCCGTAATAGACATCAGCGGCCCATGCGCCAAAGTGCTCTCCATGTCCGTCGGGTGCCAGGTTCCCACTTCTCGGAACAGGCACATGTCCGAACAGGAACACGGCCTTCACGCGGGTCGGATCAGCGTTGTATGCGGTGGTGATGATCGACTTGATCGATGTCACCGGCGCCGTGCGGCTCACATCCTGGCGGATCACGGTCCAGCCCTCCCCTTCCAGGTCCTGCTCCAATTGGATCAACTGGGCCGCAAGGGATGTGGTGAAGGTGTTGTCCACGAGGAGCACGATCTTCCCCCGGTCCTCCACCATGGCCAGTTCGATCCCCGAGTTCACATACCCCTGCCCATCACCGGAACTCGAGGTGGTGCGGACCACTTTGTACTCGTATGAGGTATTGATCGACACCGCATTGTCCGCGAATTGCGTGGCGGATGACGAAGCGGTACCGATCGCGGTTCCCCAGGAGGTTCCACCCTTCAGCTTCCGGTAGATGGTGTATCCGGTCGGGCCGCTATGGCTCAACCAGTTCAGGGTGATGCTGGGCGGCGAGTTCTGCACCGTTGCCCACATCCGCACCGATCGGTTCTGGCCATTCGTCTGCCCTTGAGCGCCCAACGAGGCGCACAGGGATAAGGCCAAAAGCAGAGGCAGACCGAAGGATGGACGGGGCATTTGTGAAAAAGGCCCGCTAAAGTAGGTTCCCGGGGTCCGACTTCAGGGCTTGGGAACCAACCGGCATCCACGAACTGCCGGATGTTCCCGATGAACAGCGTTCCATGGATGACCAAGGTTTCTCGCAGTCGATGCTTCCTGTAGCACGAATTACCTTCGGCTCGGCTTTGAGGTTCGAGGGCAACCCACCACCCGACGATCGCGTTGCAAGGCCCTTATCCATGTTCCACATCGCACGGCGCCCCTGTCATCCGACCTCGGTCCTGATAGAAGCTCTGATGCATTCCAATCAACGCCCTTGATGAGCCACGGTCCCAAGCCAGCCAACCTCATAGAACTCATTGATCGCAGTGGCAGCGCCGCGCTTGACAAGGATGCCATGATCACAGGGGATCGTCGCGTTTCCTTTGGAGAGTTGTCCGAACGCTCCAAGCGGATGGCCGCTTTACTGATCGAGTCCGGTGTAGGTACCTCAAGCACCGTCGCACTCTGCCTCGAGCGCGCTCCCGAACTCATCATCAGCGTACTGGGCATTGTTCGCGCCGGCGCCGCCTACGTTCCCATCGATCCGGCCTACCCTACCGAACGCATCGCGCTGATGCTGGAGGATGCAGCACCTCCCGCAGTGATCACGGACAAGGCGCACCAGCATCTCTTCAAGGGCAGCAAGGCCAAGGTCCTGTTGATCGAAGAACTTGACATGAAGAACGGGCCACTCTTCGAAGGGGCCTGTCCAGCCAAGCCGGAAAACCTCGCTTACGTGCTCTTCACCAGTGGAAGCACCGGCCGACCGAAAGGCGTGGCCATGCACCATGCGCCGTTGATGAATCTGATCCAGTGGCAGCTACGGACTTCGGTATTGAAGGAAGGAGAACGCACGCTGCAATTCGCGCCGATCAGTTTCGACGTGAGTTTCCAGGAGATCTTCGCCACGTTCGCGCAGGGCGGCACGTTGGTGTTGATCACCGATGAGGACCGCCTGAACAGCACACAGCTTCTGCGCAAGATCATCACGGAGAAGATCAACCGCATCATCGTGCCTTTCGTTGCGCTGCAATACCTCGCGGAAGCGGTGGAACGGACCGGCGAAGTACCCGCATCATTAAAAGAAGTCTTCACCAGCGGCGAGCAATTGAAGATCACTCCCGCAGTCGCGAACTTGTTCAAGCAATTGCCGGGTTGCCGCTTTTGCAACCAGTACGGGCCGACGGAAGGACACGTGGTGAGTGAGTTGGAGTTGAAGGGCGATCCAGCCAAATGGCCTGCGTTGCCGAACATCGGCAAGGCGATCGACAACGTGAAGCTGCTGATCCTCGACGAGGCGATGAAGCCTGTTAAGAAGGGTGAGGAAGGCGAACTCTACCTCGGCGGCGCGTGCGTGGCCACCGGCTACATCGGTCGCGATGATCTCACGGCGGAGCGCTTCCTCGCGGATCCGTTCGATGCCGGTGGACGTTTGTATCGCACTGGTGACCGCGCAGTGGAACTATCCAACGGCGAGATCGACTACAAAGGCCGCATCGATGGACAGGTGAAGGTGCGCGGGTATCGCATCGAACTCGGTGAAGTGGAAGTGGCGTTGGAAAAGCACGCCTCCATTGAACAAGCCGTCGCCAACGTGCGCGAAGACCGTCCCGGCTTGAAGCGCCTCGTGGGTTACTACGTCGCGAAAGAGGAGGTGAGCGTGAACGATCTGCGCAAGCATCTCGCATCGCTCCTCCCCGACTACATGGTGCCTTCCGCCTTCGTAGCGGTGAAGGAACTACCGCGCACGCCCAGCGGCAAGATCGATCGCAAGGCGCTGCCTGCTCCGGATGTGAAGCGCCCTGAGTTGGACGTCGCTTTTGCTGCCCCGCGATCGGCCGTTCAGAAAACGCTCGCCAACGTGTGGGCCGATCTGCTCGGCATTGATCGCGTGGGTATCAATGACAACTTCTTCGACCTCGGTGGCAACTCGCTGCTGAGCATACAGTGCGTTGCGCAGCTCGAAGGGCATGGCCTGAAACTGCCGATCGTGAAACTGTATCAGCACCCGACGATCGCTGCCTGCGCGGCTTTTCTAGAAGGCAATGACCGTGCGGTGTCCCCTGCCGAGATGGCCAAGGAGCGCGTAAGGTCGATGCATGCATCGTCCGCAAAGCGTGACGTGGCTATCATCGGCATGTCCGGAAGGTTCCCCGGCGCCGCGAACGTCGAGGAGCTTTGGAAGAACCTGCTCGACAAGAAGAACAGCATCAGCACATGGTCGGTGGAGGAGATCGACCCGAGCATTCCCGATGAGGTGAAGAACGATCCCGACTACGTGAAAGCGCGTGGCGTGATCACCGATGCCGACAAGTTCGACGCGGGCTTCTTCGGGGTGAACCCGAAAGTGGCCGCGCTGATGGATCCGCAGCAACGCGTGTTCCTCGAAACGGCGTGGGCCGCGTTGGAGGATGCCGCCTATGATCCAGCACAATTCGCTGGCCTGATCGGCGTGTACGCCGGCATGGGCAACAACACCTACTTCACCCGCAACGTCATCGGCCATCCGGAACTCATCGAGCAGGTCGGTGATTTCCAGGTGATGACGGGCAACGAGAAGGACTATATCGCGACCCGTCTCGCGTTCGAGTTCGACCTGCGCGGTCCCGCGTTGAGCATCCACACGGCGTGCAGCACATCGCTGGTGGCGATCGCACAAGCGTTCAAGGCACTGCGCGATGGCGAGTGCGACATGGCGCTGGCGGGCGGCATCGCACTGACCGTGCCCTTCAACAGCGGCATCGTGTACAACGACGGAGGCATGTACAGCCCCGACGGCAGTACGCGCACCTTCGATGCTGAAGGCAAAGGCACCAGCTTCAGCGATGGTGTTGGCATCATCGTATTGAAACGTCTGGATGATGCGATCCGAGACAACGACCACATCTACGCCACGATCAAAGGCGCGGCCCTGAACAACGACGGCAGCGATAAGGCTAGTTTCACCGCACCCAGCGTACGCGGCCAAGCCGATGTGATCGCCATGGCGCAGGCGGATGCAGGTGTGTCGCCGGACCAGATCACGTACGTGGAAACACACGGTACCGCAACACCGCTCGGTGATCCGATCGAAGTGGAGGCACTGACGCTCGCCTTCGGTGGAAAAACCAAAGGTCACCATTGCGTGATCGGCTCCATCAAGAGCAACATCGGTCACCTCACACCGGCTGCAGGTGCCGCTGGCGTGATCAAGACCGCCCTTGCGTTGCGCGAGGAAGTGATCCCTTCCAACATCGGTTTCGAAACGCCGAACCCGGCGATCGACTTTGCGAACTCGCCCTTCCGTGTGGCCGATGCCAACATCGCATGGCCACGCACGAATACGCAACGTTTCGCGGGTGTATCCAGCTTCGGCGTAGGCGGCACGAACGCGCACGTCATTCTCACTGAACCACCGGTGGCCGTTGCTTCGAGCCCATCACGCAACAAGCAATTGCTGATGCTCAGCGCGAAGACCAAGACCTCCCTCGACGCCATGACGGAGAACCTCCGCGCCTGGCTCGAAGCACATCCGAACGGATCCCTCGCTGACGCCGCCTTCACCTTGCAGCTCGGTCGTCGTTCGTTCAAACACCGCCGACTCATCGTAGGTGGAAGTCACGGCGAAGTGATCGACGCGATCGCGAACAAGGACCCGAACCTGATCGGCACGCGCGAGTTGCACGAAGCCGCGCCGGGCGTGGTCTTCATGTTCCCCGGACAGGGATCGCAGTATGTACACATGGGCCGCGACCTGCATGCCAGCGAACCGGTCTTTGCGCAACACTTCGATCAGTGCTGCACCTTGTTCAGCAAAGAACTTGGTGTCGATCTCAAGGCCATCATCTTCCCGAAATCCGGTGACGAAGAGAAGGCCGCCGAGCAGCTGAAGCAGACCATCTACACGCAGGCTTCGTTGTTCACCATGCATTACAGCCTTGCGAAATTGTGGATGCATTGGGGCATCGTCCCCGACGCGATGATGGGCCACAGCATCGGTGAATTCGCTGCGGGTTGTCTCGCTGGCGTATTCTCACTGGAAGATGCCGTGACGCTTGTCGCCAACCGCAGCCGCATGATGCAGGAGCTGCCAGGAGGCGGCATGCTCAGTGTGCGCGCGGCGGAAGAAGATGTCGTGAAGAAGCTTCCGGAAGGCTGCAGCCTTGCTGCGAACAACGGTCCGCAACTGTGCGTGGCCAGCGGCCCCCACGAGGCCATCGCCAAACTGCAAGCGGAACTGGAGAAGGGCGGCATCACCTGCAAATTGCTCGTGACCAGCCACGCCTTCCACAGCCCGATGATGGATGCCATGGTGGCGCCGTACAAGAAGGTGATCGAGAGCGTGAAGTTGAACGCACCACGCATTCCGATCATCAGCACCGTCACGGCCGAATGGCTGAAGGATGACGAGGCCGTTTCATCGAAGTATTGGAGCGATCACCTGCGCGCTACGGTGCGTTTCGCGCAAGCCGTGAAGTTCGCGTGGCGCGATGCGGATCGTGTGATGCTGGAGGTTGGCCCGCGCACGACAGCGACAACGCTCGCACGCCAGCAAAGCAGCGATCCCAAGAAACAAGCGGCGGTATCGTCGCTTACGGATTCCGCAGGTAACGGCAACGAACTCACGCAAGTGCTGAAGGCCGTCGGCGGCCTTTGGCAGAGCGGCGTGCTGATCGATTGGAGCAAGTTCTACGAGCGAGAAGAGCGCCATCGCATTTCCCTGCCGACCTACGCCTTCGAGCGAGTACGGCACTGGGTGGATCCCGTTGCGATGGTGGCCGATGGCGGCCGCGCGATCGCAAGCACAACTATTGAAGCACCCGTTCCGAACGGCGCGGATGCGAACCTTACACCGAAGGAAGCGCTGATCGCACAGATCAAACACCTGCTTGAAGAAAGCTCCGGACTTGAACTCGCCGAGGCGAGTCCCGAGGAGACCTTCCTCGAGATGGGTCTCGATTCGCTCTTCCTCACGCAGGTGGCGACATCACTGAGCAAGAAGTTCGGCGTGAAGGTGAGCTTCCGTCAGTTGAACGAGGAGTTGCCGAACCTCGACAAGCTGGCGGATCATATCCTGCCACACTGGTCGAATACAGGGGCAGGTGCAGGAGCAAGTGGAAAGGGCGCTGTTGCTCCTGCCCCTGCCACCTCGGCCTTCGAGGACGCACCCGAACTGAAGAAGGTCTTCGGTGCCCAAGCGCGTATCGTGAAGGAGAAGGTGGACGACATGTCGCCGCATCAGCGCGCGTGGTTCGATGCCTTCGTGACACGTTACACAAAGAAGACCGCCAAGAGCAAGGCTTTTACGCAAGAGAACCGCCAGATGATGGCCGACCCGCGCGTGGTGACCGGCTTCAAGCCGCAGACCAAGGAACTCACCTACCAAGTGGTGGTGGACAAAAGCCGCGGTTGTCACCTCACCGACATCGACGGTAACCACTACGTCGATATCCTCAGCGGTTTCGGTTCATCGATGTTCGGCTACATGCCGGACTTCATCCGCGAGGCCTGCCACAAGCAACTCGATGCGGGCGTGGAGATCGGGCCGATGCATCCACTCGCGGCGGACGTATCGCGTTTGCTGTGCGAACTCACCGGCGGGGAACGCGCGGCGGTGTGCAACACCGGAAGCGAAGCGGTGCTTGGCGCGATGCGCATGGCGCGCACGGTGACCGGTCGCAGTTTGATCATCGCCTTCAGCGGCAGCTACCACGGCATCAACGACGAGGTGATCATCCGCGGCAGCAAGAGCAAGAAGAGCTATCCCGGCGCGCCCGGCATCATGCCCGAGGCCGTGCAGAACATGCTGATCCTGGACTACGGCACGCCCGAAAGCCTGCAGATCATCAAGGAGCGTTGCCACGAAGCGGCGGCCGTTCTGGTGGAACCGGTGCAGAGCCGTCGCATGGAATTCCGTCCGGTGGATTTCCTGCGCGAAGTGCGCACGATCACCAAGCAACATGGAGCAGCCTTGATCTTCGATGAGGTGATCACCGGCTTCCGCATGCACCAGAACGGTGCACAAGGCTTGTTCGGCATTCAGGCGGACATCGGCACATACGGCAAAGTGATCGGTGGTGGCATGCCCATCGGCGCCATGATCGGCACACACGAATGGATGGACGCCTTGGATGGCGGCTACTGGCAGTTCGGTGACGACAGCGTTCCGCCGAGCGGCGTGACCTATTTCGCAGGCACCTTCGTGCGGCATCCGCTCACCATGGCCGCCGCAAAAGCAGCGCTGCTGCACATGAAAGAGGTGGGACCTGTGTTGCAAGAACGCATCAATGACATGACCAGCGATATGGTCAAGCGCGTGAATGGCCTCTTCGACAAATACCAACTCCCCTACCGTTGGGTGAACTTCGGCAGTGCGTTCAAAACGAAATACGACGAGAGCGTCAACTACACCGAACTCTTCTTCATGCTGATGCGCTACCACGGTGTACACGTGCTGGACTTCCCGCACTTCCTCACCACAGCACATACCACTGCGGACGTGGAGCACATCATTGCAACAGTGGAGAAGACCTGCAAGGAATTGCGCGAGAGCGGCTTCATGCCGGAGCGTACCTACCCGATCGAAACGGTGAACAGTTCGCTGAACGGGCACGCACGAAAGGCCGACCGGCGCGTGATGCAAAGCAGTGAGCCACCTGTGCCGGGCGCGCGCATCGGGCGCACCGAAAAAGGTGAACCGGCTTGGTTCATCCCTGATCCGGAACGAGAAGGGAAGTACGCCATGGTCTTGCAACAAAACTGACATTGACCGAGCATTCTTTCGGATAAGGAAGTCGATATGGAGAAATTCATTCCTGAGATACGTATTGGATCCGTCCACCACGATCCGTTCACCGGGCCGGAAATAGAGCGTTGCTTCCCCACCACGGAAAGCCAACGTGAAGTGATCACGTCCTCCGAAATGGGTGATGATGCATCATGCGCATACAACGAGAGCATCACCCTGGAACTGAACGGCGATCTCGACCGGTCGTTGATGCAAACCGTCCTGCACCAACTGGTGATGCGGCATGATTCCCTGCGTGCCACGGTTACCTCGAACGGCATGCAGATGATCGTGGGGAAAGAAGACCCTACATCGTTCGAATTCGTGGACCTTGCCTCACTGGGCACTGAAGAGCAGCAGCGGAAACTGAAAGCGATCGACGACGCGGACATGACGCGGACCTTCGATCTGCACAAAGGCCCCCTGTTCCGCCACCTGCTGATCCGGACGGCTGCGGACAAGCACTTGCTGCGGTTGAGCGCCCATCACGCGGTCTGCGACGGCTGGAGCCTCGGTATCATGATGGCCGAGATCAGTGCCCTATACAACGCCGACAAGAGCGGCACCACGGCGAACCTTCCGGAAGCGCCTTCCTTCGGGGACTACAGCGTGGCCGCGGCCGACTTCACGGACCAACCGGAACATGCGGCCGTGGAGAACTACTGGCTGGACTTATTCAGCGCTCCCCTGCCACGCCTCGACCTTCCAACGGACCGACCCCGCCCGAAACAGAAAACCTACGCCGCCAACCGGCTGGACCTGGCCTTTCCGCCGGAACTGGTGCGTGGCTTGAAAGAGACCGCCACCCGTAACGGTGCCACGTTCGTCACCACACTGCTCACCATCTTCGAGGTGCTCCTGCACAAGCTGACCGGTGATAACGATCTGGTGGTGGGCCTTCCCGCTGCCGGCCAGAGCGACACGGGCCAGCAACACTTGGTGGGCCACTGTGTGAACCTACTGGCACTGCGCAGCCGGATCGATGGGGAGACCCGCTTCAGCGAACATCTGAAGAAGCGCCGCACCGCCGTGCTCGATGCCTACGACAATCAACGCTACACGTTCGGCACCTTGGTACACAAGCTGCGCGTGCCGCGTGAGCCGGGCCGGATCCCGCTTTGTCCGGTCGTGTTCAACGTGGACATGAACATGGACGATGGCGTGGCCTTCAACGGGCTGGCGCATCGCTTCACGAGCAATCCGCGCGCCTTCGAGAATTTCGAGCTCTTCCTGAACATGACCGGGAACGAGGACCACCTCATCCTGGAATGGAGCTACAACACGGATCTGTTCGATGAAGCGACCGTGCATGACTGGATGGAGCAGCTGGCGCGCATCGCCAAAGGTGTCATTGCCGCCCCCACAGCCACCATCGCAGAGCTGGCCGACAATGAACTTCCCTCTGATGGCGAGGTGAACTATCCGCCGACCGAATGGGCAGGCAAGGCCACGCCCTATCCAAGAAGCGACATCGCCACGCTGTTCGACGAGGTCGCCAAGACCTATCCCGAGAGCATCGCCGTGGAATTGTTGGACGAGCGGGTTACGTATTCGGAACTGCAAAAGCGCGTGCATGCTGCAAGCAATGGCCTAGTAGCACTGGGCGTGCGACCGGGGGAGCCTGTCGGACTTTGCATGGACCGCACGATCGACCTGATAGTAGCCACCCTTGCCGTACTCCGTGCGGGAGGATGCTATGTGCCGATTGACCCTTCCTACCCGGCAGACCGGCTAGGCTTCATGCTCACGGACACGAACATGAAGATCCTGCTGACGCAGTCGGACCTAGCGGATTCCTTGCCGCCACACGGTGCCAAAGCCGTGCTTATGAAAGACCTTCCTGCAGCACCGCAGGACATGCCCGCAACGCTTCCTGATGCCCCCGGGTACATCATGTACACGAGCGGCAGCACGGGCAAACCGAAGGGGGTGGTGGTGCCGCACCGCGGGATCATCAGGCTCGTGCGGAACCAGGACTACATGACCTTCGGTCCGGACCTCGCCTTCTTGCACCTGTCCAACATCTCCTTCGACCTGAGCACCCTGGAGATCTGGGGCGCATTGCTCAATGGCGGTCGACTGGTGCTTCAACCCCAGGCGAAACCGACCTTGCAAGAGATCTCCGATACGATCAAGCGACACAAGGTCACCTCGCTCTGGTTCACCGTCGGCCTGTTCAACCTGATGGTGGACGACCAGCTTGAAGGGCTCCTCGGGCTTCGGCACATTCTGGCCGGTGGGGACGTGCTGAGCGTTCCTCATGTGAAAAAGGCCCTGCGCGCATTGGGACCCGGCGTGTTGATCAACGGCTACGGCCCCACGGAGAACACCACGTTCACCACCTGTTTCAAGATCGACAAGGAGGCGGACATCACGGACAGCGTGCCCATCGGCCCAGCGCTGAACAACACCACGGTGTATGTCCTGGACGAGAACCTCAAGCCCGTGCCAATCGGTCAAAAAGGTGAGTTATACACGGGCGGCGATGGAGTGGCACTGGGCTATTGGAACCGCGACGACCTCACCGCTGAACGCTTCATCGATGACCCTTGGTCCACCGTTCCCGGAGCAAAGCTCTACCGCACCGGTGACATCGTGCGCTGGCACCCGGACGGTAACATCGCGTTCATCGGCCGGGCTGACGGTCAGGTGAAGGTGCGTGGTTTCCGGGTGGAACTGGGCGAAGTGGAGAACGCACTGAACGACATGGACCGTGTGAAGGACAAGGTGGTGGTGGCCAGGCAGGACGGCCCGGTGGAAAAGCAGCTCGTGTGTTACATCGTGCCCAAGGATGCCAAGGACCTGGAAAGCGAGGAGACCACCGATCGCTTCATCCATGATGTACGCGAACACCTGCGCGGGAAGATGCCCGGTTACATGGTCCCCACGGCCTTCGTGGCCTTGGAAGCCCTCCCTTTGACCGCCAATGCCAAGATCGACCGGAAGGCTCTTCCGGCGCCGTCCACCCGCGTAGCCATCGTCAAGGAGAAGCATGTGGAACCGCGCACCGACAGGGAGAAGAAACTGGCCGTGATCTGGGGCGCTGTGTTGAACATCGAAGGGATCGGCATCCACGACAATTTCTTCGATATCGGCGGGCACTCCTTGATCGCCATCCAGCTGATGCAACGGGTGGAGACGCAGTTCGGTGAGGCCCTGCCATTGAAAGTGATCTTCCAAGCACCCACCATCGCACAGTTCGCGGAGCTGCTTCACAGCGGCGCCGCAGTGGCCGTAAATGAACACCTCAGCTTGGTACAACCCTTGGGCGATCGGCTTCCGTTCTTCTGTGTGAACGGGGACGAGGCCAATTACTTCCTACCGAAGTACATGGGGAATGACATGCCGTTCTACGCCTTCTTCCACCAAGGTGAGGATGGGCTGCCCATGCGCTATACCTCGGTGGAGACCATAGCTGCTCGGTTCATCCAGGAGATGAAGAACGTTCGACCACGAGGACCATACCTGCTTGGCGGATATTCCTTTGGTGGTATTGTGGCCTATGAAATGGCCTGCCAGCTCATGGAGGCCGGGGACGAGGTTCCTATGTTGGCCTTATTCGATACCTATGCGCCCACACTGTATCTGGAACTGACAAAGGAGGAACAGCGCGTGTATGATCCGTTGAAGCGCGTGATCATGCGCCGGCTGGTAAAGCTTGAACAGAGGCGTGGCCGCATCACCAACCCGAAACTGCGGCACTTTCACATCATCGACACCTACGACCGCGCAGTGATGGCGTATACGCCCAAACCATACAAGGGCAGGCTCACCATGTTCAAGGCTTCCGGTTCCCCGGGCGCTGATGAGATGGGCTGGTCGGCTTTAGCACTCGGTGGGCTGGATGTACAACATGTACCGGGTGATCATTACAGCATGATCCTGGAACCTCAAGTAGCCGTGCTCGCACAGCGCCTTGCCGAACGGACCGCACATGTCCCGAGACCAATGGTGGAAGCCTTTTCATAGCCCGGACCACAATGCCTGGAAAGAACCTGAAACTGATCCAGACCAAGGGGTCCGGCCTCCCATTGATCTGTGTGCAGTTCGACGGCGCTCGCCGGATCCTGCCTCCGAACATGGGCAAGGATCGTCCGATCTACAACTTCATCCATCAAGGAGGGGATGGCAAGAAGGTGGCCTTGGATACCATCGGATCCATCGCTGATCATTACCTGTCGGAACTGAAGGCGGACGTGCCGACCGGCCCGTACTTATTGGTCGGATACTCCTTCGGCGGATTGGTGGCTTATGAGATGGCCCAGCGCTTGGTCCATGCGGGTGATCGCGTACCCTTCCTCGCGCTGATCGATTGCTACGCTCCGCACTTGCACAACGAGTCCATGAAGCACGGACAGCCTTTCTATGCCCCCTTGAAGTCGGCCGTTATACGCAAGCTGGTCAACCATAAACTGGCCAAGGGCGGGATCCTGACCGGGAAAATGCGTCAATTCCACATCATCAACACGTACCATAAAGCAGTGCTTGCGTACACGGCGGAACCGTTCATCGGGCGTCTCACACTGTTCAAGTCGCAGGAGTCATGGGGTCCGCCGGATCTGGGTTGGAAGGGTCTTGTGACCGGTGGACTGGATGTGCAACAGTTCCAAGGTGACCACGCCTCGATGTTGCGTGAGCCGAATGTGGAGGAACTGGTACGCGCGTTGAAAATGCGCATCGCTTCGCTGAAGGAGTGCGATCTCGATCCAGGTCCTTGAAGCTCGTGCTGGCCAGACCGCTCACTGTCCATTGCCATGATCCGGAACCGGCCGTTTGGTCCGCAACCGCGATCGGGGCTGGTCCACCGCCAGCGGATACCGTGGATGTGTGGTATGCCACATTGGACCAAATGCGTCCGCTTCTCTCCGCGTATACCGAACTTCTTGATCCCGTGGAGATCGAGCGTGCTGACCGGTTCCGGTTCGAACCCGATCGGGAACGCTTCATTCTCGGACATGGGCTTTTACGAATGGTGCTGATGGGATACGTGGGCGGCGATGGACGATCCATACGATACGCGCGCGGTCCGTTCGGCAAACCATCACTGGATCCGAAGGAAGTGCATTTCAATTTCAGCGACACGAAGGATGCCTTCCTCATCGGCGTGAGCCGGTCCATTGATCTGGGTGTCGATATCGAGACGATGACACGGAACGTGGATCACGAAGCGGTGAGTGAGCACTACTTCACAGGGCCCGAGATCACGGCGATACGGAATGCAGGTGGGCATTCGAAACGGCGCTTCCTCGAATTCTGGACACGCAAAGAGGCTGTACTGAAAGCCAGCGGTGTGGGGATCATGGACGATCTGCGCGTATTGCGCGTGGATGCGCCAACGAATACCATGACGATCGACCACGAATCCTTCACGCAAATGGCCGCGCCGGAATACCGCGTCCGGACGTGGCACATCGGAGCGGACCATATCGTGAGCATCGCACTTCCTTCCGACTTGAAGGCCTTCCGGATGATGCGGATCGATAGCGCACTCACTCCTCCCCCCAGAAGCGGGCGTGGAAGTTGAGCAGGTACAAACGTTGCGTGGCGCGCGTGATCGAGGTGTACAACCAACGCACGTACTCGCGGTCGATCATCTCCTCGGTCACGTACCCTTGATCCACGAAGACCGTGAGCCACTGCCCGCCCTGCGCCTTGTGCGCGGTTACGGCATAGGCATACTTCACCTGGAGGGCATTGGCGTAGGGGTCGGAACGCAGCAGTTTGATCCGCTCGCTTCGCTTGGTCGCGGTGATCTCCTCGGCGACGCGTTGCGCCAACTCCTTCATCCGGGGTCCGGGGAGTGCAGGGCTCTCGCTCGCGAGTGTATCAAGGATCACCTTCACATCGAGTTCACGATCCACGCGTCCATTCCACCAATTCACGGTGATGTCCGCGAAGCGGAACCCGTACCGTTCCTCGGATCCATGCACGCGCTTCACGGTGATCGGCTCGCCGTTCGCGATCAACTCCTGATCACCGTTCAGTCCTGCCCACAGATAATTGTTCTTCACCACCATGAGCCGGTCTCCGGGACTCAGTTCTTCTTCATAGCCGTGGATCCGCATGCGCACTTGCTGGTTGTACTGGTATGCGCGCTTATTGCTTCGGCAGATCACGCACACCTCGTCGTCGCCATCCTGCGCGTAGGCCGTTTCGAGGATATCCTGCAGATCATGACCATCCACACGATGCACATCCGGGAATGCGCTGAACGTGGGCTGATAGGAATGCTCCACTTCCGCTGGATCGGCCGGAGGTGCCAGCAACGAACGCAATGCGGTTGCATTGGACAGGATCCCGGAGTCCTCCGCTTGTCGCACCACTTCGGTGAGCTCGATCATACCCGCGTTCGCGCCCATGGCTCGTAGGTCACTCACGTTCAACGCGGGGCTCAGTTCACTTCCGACAGGTGGCAACTGAGCAGGATCGCCGATCAGGAGCAGCTTGTTGTGATCGGATGAGAAGATATGTTCGAGCAGATCACTCAACAGATCCCGATCACCGAAAGCGCCTTCACCAACACTGCGTCCGATCATGCTCGCCTCATCCACGATGAACAGCGCACCGCGATCGCGGTTCGGCGCCACCATCATACCCCAGCCTTCGCCGTCATCACCGGCCATGCGGTAGATCCGCCGGTGAATGGTGGATGCACCGAGCTGCGCGTGAGCGGCAAGCACTTTGGCCGCGCGGCCGGTGGGAGCCAACAGGACCACCGGCCACTTCACATCCATCAGGGACTTCACTAGCGCTCCGACCAAGGTGGTCTTACCGGTTCCAGCGTAACCACGCAGGACCAAGGTCGCCGCATTCGTACGCGAACCCAGCAATCGTTCCATGGCGCTGATCGCTTTCCGTTGGCCAGCGGTGGGTTCGAAAGCCATCGTGCGCATCATGCGCTCGGCGAGGTCGTTCAAGGCCACGTTTGGCGCGGACATCCGATGTTCTGGGAAAGGTGAGCAGCGCAGGTTCGCGCTCCGGTCACGGGGTGAAATTATCCTACTTTTGGCCGTCTTGACGGAGGAAATCCCACCGCGGATCACGATGCGTATTCGAAGCTTCATCCTCCCCATCCTCTTGATCATCCTGGGCACTGTTCTCCTCCTGCTCGGGATCATCATGAAGCAGGGGGCATGGGTGGCTTTAGGTGCTTCGCTCACCATGATCACCGGTGTGATCGCGATCTTCCTCAAACTGGGTGTGATCCAGCGGAAAGTGGGATTCACCATCGGCATTGCCTGTACCGCTGTGGCGATCCTTCTGGCCTTCCGGAATTATCACGAGGTGTCCACCGTTCGCGGCGATACCAATGAACGAAGCACCGGCCCACAAGCCGGAGCGGACAACACTCACTGAATTGATGGACCGCGGATCCTGGTCGGTAGAGCACTTTGACAAGTCCCGCGAACGGACCTGGCACCTGAGCGTGCTGATATCCGGCATCGTGGAAGCTTGGGCCGCGCATGCGACCGAGGACGGTTCCCTTGTGGCCATTCAATGGTCGGCGCTCGGTGGCGTGCTGGATGCGGAGGAGGTTCCCACGCACCCAGTGTCCGTCTCGTTCATCAACCTGCCGGAATGGAGCGCACTGGTCCCGGAAGGCGCGATGGAGCCCGGCTCACAGGCCGCGCATCTACGAGCGGTACACGGGGGCGTGCCGACCGGCGCCCTGCGTGATGAACCCCTCGCCGTGCTGGGCGCGAATTGTATCTACGTCCATGACGATGTCGCCGAACGATCGGTGTTGGACCGCTTCCCACATGCGCGTCCGGTACCGATGCGTTCGTTGATGGTCCGTGCGGCGATCAGCCGCTGCATGGATGGGACCATCATGGTCATGCACCGCGGACAGGAGAACCTGGAAGTGGCGGTGGCCGAGAACGGGCGCATCCTGTTGAGCAACACCTACCCTGTGCGATCCTCGCAGGATGTCCTGTACTTCGCCCTACTTGCTGCGGAAGGAAGCGGCTTGAAACCTGCAGCGACCTCCGTGCTCGCCTGCGGAACGCACTTGGTTCCGCACGAGACGGACCTTTTGCGCCGCTACTTCAACACGCATGATACGGTCATGAATGGATCGCTCGCGCTTCCTGCGGAATCCGGCGTGGTCCCCCAGCGATGGCTGGCGCTCCTGGACCAGTTCGCATGCGTGTCATAGGCGGCAAATACCGCAACCGGCGGATCCAACCTCCGCCCGGCATGGATGCACGACCCACGACGGATTTCGCGAAGGAAGGCTTGTTCAACGTCCTCCATCATAGCGTCCCGTTGGAAGGGATCCGCGTACTGGACCTCTTCGCCGGCACAGGAAATATCTCGCTCGAATTCCTCTCACGCGGCGCGGAGGAAGTGGTGAGCGTGGAGAGCGATCGGCGCTTGTGCGATCACATGCAGCGGAGTGCGCGTGACCTCGGCGAAGAGCATTGGCGTGTGGTGAAGGCGGACGTCCCCGGCTTCCTGCGCACACACCGCGGCCAGTACGATATCGTCTTCGCGGATCCGCCCTTCGCCATGGACGGCGTTGAACGTATCCCTACCTTGGTATTGGAAGCGGGCGTATTGGGGGCGGGTGGAACGCTGATCGTGGAACACACGGAAAAGCTGAAGCTCGACCATATCGACGGTTTCCAGAGAAAACGATCGTACGGGCTCATCCAGTTCAGCTTCTTCTCCGCCGGATCGACAGAAACAGACACCACACCATGAGCAACCCCATCGGCGTATTCCCCGGCACCTTCGATCCGATCACCATCGGTCACGTGTCCATTGTGAAACGTGCGCTGCCGCTTTTCGCCAAAGTGGTCGTGAGCATGGGGGTGAACTCCACCAAAAAGACCATGTTCGATGAGACGCGGCGCATGGCTTGGCTGAAGGCCGCCTTCGCGGATGAACCGAAGGTGGAAGTGATGACCTTCACTGGACTCACCGTGGAGTTGTGCAAGTCCGTTGGTGCGGGCTTCATCATCCGCGGACTGCGCAACAGCACCGACCACGGCTACGAGCGCAGCATCGCGTTGATGAACCGTCACCTTGCCGGTGTGGAGACCATCTTCCTGCCATCGGCGCCTGAGCACGCACACATCAGTAGCACCATCGTTCGGGAGCTGATCGCCAACAAAGCCGATGTTTCAGCGTTGGTTCCGATGGACCTGCGCATGGGCATATGAGAGGGATCCTCACAATACTTCTTGCATCCATCGCGAGCAGCACGATCGCAGTGGGACCGGTGACCATCCGCGTGCGCTCCCCACACAACGCAGGCAAAGCCGTCCTGCTGTACCACTACGATGACCTCTTCTCCCTTCGGTATTCGAGGATCGCGACCGCGTTGATCGATGACGCGGGAATGGCGACCGTGGAAGGCGAGGTGATCGGCACGGCGAAACTGCGCATCCGGATCGGTGAAGCATTCGCTGAATTGTACGCTCGGCCGGGATCGACCTACACCGTGGAATTCCCGAAGCCCGATCCACGTACACCGCAAAGCATCAACGGCACCACACGCGTGGAACTGGTGTTCGCGGATCTGGACCCCTTGGACGTGAACGCGATCACCAGCGATCTCAACGACCGCATCGATGCGTTCATCATGCAGGACCTTGCCACCGACCAAGTCGCCGGGATGCAGGCCCTGGAGGTCCATCGGAAGAACGATAGCCTGCCTTCGGATTCCGTGCGTCGGCCTCCCACCTTGTTCGTCATGCCCACATGGAGCGCCTTGCGCGTGGACACCTTCGAGGCCAAGGTGAAGCACTTCTACCACGAGGTGAAGGACCTGTGGTTCGATCATTACCTTGAATACAGTTTCGCCGGATTGCGTTATGGCCCACGCGTGAATGACGCGGAGTTGTTCGCACGCTACCTGAAGGACAAGCCCGTGGTCTATGACGACCCGGAGTACGTGCGCTTCATCCGGAGCTTCTTCGCCGGCCATCTCGTGATGGCGCAACGGTTCGAAGCACCAGCGCTCCAACGCGCCTTCGACGCCGGTGATCCGGACAGTCTTCGTTCCGTCCTAGCGAAGAATGAATTCCTGAAGGACGATCCACGACTTTGTGAGTTGGTGATGATCGACCTGCTACACCAGCAATACCATGGTAAAGTGGTGGACAGGCCCGGTGCGGAGCGGATCCTGCAACGTGTGGCGAACACTTCGACTTTTCCAGAACACCGAACGATCGCTGCGAACATGCTGTGGGACCTTACCGCAATGCGTGTCGGCTACCGATTCCCCGCTATGTTGCTGGAGGATCTCTCAGGTCGCGATGTGGTCTTCGACAGTTTGTTGAGTGGTCCGGTGTGCGTTGTATTCACGGCGAGCTGGTGCAGCTACTGCGAACTCGAACTGCAAGGATTGGAGCAACTCCACGCGGAGTACAAGGATGTGGTGCCCATCATCGCCATCGGCTTGGATGTGGAACTCGCCACCTTGAAAGCGTTCACGAAAACCCACCCGAAGGCGGACTTCCGCTGGTTGCATGCAGTGGCCGAACAGCAATTGCGTGATGATCTACGGATCAAGAGTCTTCCTGCCGTGTATTTGCTCAACGACGGCGTACTCGCACGATCACCGGCTCCGCTCCCCAGCCAAGGGCTCGGGGCGCTTTTCCACCAAGCACGCGTTGAGGCGGAGAAAGGATCGCGCGTAAAAGTGTGGGACGATTGACCGTCCGCACGACGCTACTCCGCTTCCATCCAAGCCTTGAACACCGGCTGTAGCGAAGCGTAGGTGTCATCCTGGATCGCGGGTAGCTCTACACGTCCCACCCACTTCACTTCCTCGATGTCCTCGTAATGTTGCGGGACCAACCTCTCGGCACTGGATCCCGCCATACGGAACCAATCGGTGCGTTTGAGATGTTGCTTGCCTTTGCGCTCGTACGTGTGCCATGTAGAGGGCATCGACCCCGTGATCCGGAGTTCCTTCAACCCGCACTCCTCCTGCACTTCGCGGATCGCAGCGGCTTCGATGCCTTCGCCCTTCTCCACCTTCCCTTTCGGCAGATCCCACTTTCCCAACCGGCGGATCACCAGCAGGCGTCCTTGTTCATCATTCACCACGCCACCAGCGGCCAGAACGAATTTGTGATCGGCGCGGAACGCATCCCATTCCGGCCCCTCGCTCAACTCGCACGCCTTCCCCTCGATCCAAACCGTGTACTTTTGCTGCATGGCATCCCCGCTCGATCCGGCGCTTAAAGTGGCCGAGTTCCTTCTCCAGATCAAGGCTGTCAAACTTAGTCCGAAGAAGCCCTTCATCTGGGCCAGCGGTTGGAAGAGTCCGATCTATTGCGACAACCGCAAGACGCTCTCCTACCCTGCCGTGCGCACGTACATCCGCCAACAGTTCGTGCATATCATCAACAGTGAGTTCGGACGGCCGGACATGATCGCAGGCGTGGCCACGGGCGGGATCGCACACGGCGCATTGGTCGCGCACGACCTTGGATTGCCATTCATCTATGTGCGCAGCGGAAGCAAGGAGCATGGATTGAAGAACCAGGTGGAAGGAGACCTCACCGTGGGCCGCAGCGTAGTGGTGGTGGAGGATCTCGTAAGCACTGGTGGCAGCAGCTTGAAGGCGGTGGAAGCATTGCGCGAAGAGGGTTGTGAGGTGAAGGGAATGGTGTCCATCTTCACTTATGGGTTCGACGAAGCCACGAAGGCGTTCGCGAAGGCCAAGGTGCAGCTCCACTCGCTCACGAATTACAGCGTACTCATTGAACAGGCGTTGCAGGATGAATACATCACTGAGAAGGACCTCCTACCCCTGAACGAATGGCGCAAGGATCCGGCATCGTGGGGTGGGGTGGTGAAGGCGTGAAGAGTGAAAGGTGAAAGGTGAAAGGTGAAAATCGAAAGACGAAAGAATCGTAACAGAGGAGCGAAGCGTTTCACTTTTCCGCTTTCCTCTTTCATATTTTGAGCTTCAATGACCACGATAGAGAGCAAGAAGGTGGAGATCGCCAAACCCGCGCAGGAGTTGTACGACTTCCTGCGGGACATGAACAACTTCCAGCAACTCCTGCCGGAAGGACGGATCAGCGAATGGAAGAGCGATGGCACCTCGTGCTCGTTCAAAGTGCAGGGCGCCGCAACGATCGGCTTGCAGCTCGATGGTGGCACACCACCGAACCTATTGAAGTTGAAAGCCACCGAACGCAGTCCGTTCCCCTTCACCTTGGATGTACACCTGGATGAGACCAACGGCACCACCACCGCTGGTCAGGTCTTCAACGCGGATCTCAATCCCTTCATCAAGATGATGGTGGAGAAGCCGCTGACGAACCTCTTCGATCACATCGCGGATCGGATGAAGGCGATACACGGGTGATCCCTTGATCCTCCATGGCCTCCCGCCGCAACGCCAAAGCATTCGAGGACGCCCCGCGCGCCAAGCTTGACAAGGCCACCTTGCGCAAGGCGATGCGGGTGTTCCGCTACCTGAAGCCGTATCGTGGTTGGTTCACCCTTGGCCTGCTGCTGCTCACGATCACCACCGGCCTATCCCTGCTCTTCCCGTTGTTGCTCGGCCAATTGGTGGATGCCGCGCGAGGTGATGCCGGTGCGCAGACCGACCTGCTGGGCCGTATCGACAAGGTGGCGCTTACGCTGCTGGGCGTCTTCGCGGCGCAAGCGTTCTTCGGCTTCTTCCGCATCTACCTCTTCTCCTGGATCACCGAGAACATGCTCGCGCACATGCGCCGCGAAACGTATGAGCACCTGCTGCGATTGCCGATGACCTTCTTCGCGCAGCGGCGCGTGGGTGAATTGAACAGCCGGATAGGGTCGGACATCGCGATGCTCCAGGATGCGCTCACCACCAACCTCGCTGAACTGATCCGGCAGGCGTTGGTCGTGGTGGCGGGGATCGTGCTGCTCACCCAGGTCAGCATCCAACTCACGCTCACCATGCTGGCGATCATCCCCGTGGTGGCGATCGTCGCGGTGATCTTCGGGCGCTTCATCCGCAAGTTGAGCAAGCAGGTTCAGGACCGCATCGCGGATACGAACGTGATCGTCGAGGAGACGCTGCAAGGGATCCAGAACGTGAAAGCCTTTGCGAACGAGCGGTGGGAAGCGCTGCGATACGGCACCAGCGTGATGGAAGCGCGCGGCCTCGCGTTGAAGGGCGCGCGCTGGCAAGGCGCCTTCGTTTCGTTCATCATCCTGTGCATGTTCGGCGCGATCGTATTGGTGATCTGGCGTGGCGTGCGGATGCTCCCTGCGGGCGAGATCTCCATGGGCGAGCTCTTCACCTTCATCCTCTACTCCATGTTCATCGGTGCCAGCATCGGTGGATTGCCGGAGTTGGTGAACCGGATGTTGAAGGCGATCGGCGCGAGCGAGCGGCTCATGGACCTGCAAGAGGAAGCGTCGGAGCCGATCTCCTTGGAGGAGCGCAAGGAACCCTTGGTATTGAAGGGTGCGATCGCTTTCGAGAACGTGGCATTCCATTACGCCACGCGCGCGGATGTTCCCGTGCTGCGTGATGTGTCCTTCGCAGCGCAACCGGGTGAACGCATTGCAGTGGTCGGTTCGAGCGGTGCGGGGAAGAGCACCATCGCTTCACTTCTACTGCGCTTCTATGATCCTGTATCCGGTCGGATCATGATCGATGGCAAGAACGCGCGCGAGTTCGACCTCAGTGCGCTGCGCGATCGCATGAGCTTGGTGCCACAGGAAGTGTTGCTATTCGGTGGAAGCATCCGCGAGAACATCGCCTACGGAAAGCCGGGGGTGAGTGATGCGGAAGTGGAAGCAGCCGCGCGCAAGGCCAATGCGCACGAGTTCATCACCTCCTTCCCGGATGCGTACAAGACCATCGTCGGCGAACGGGGCATTCAACTCAGCGGTGGTCAGCGGCAACGCATCGCCATTGCACGCGCCGTGCTGAAGGACCCCGCGATCCTGATCCTCGATGAAGCCACCAGCGCACTGGACAGCGAAAGCGAACGGCTGGTACAAGAGGCGCTGGACCAGTTGATGGTCGGTCGCACGAGCTTGGTGATCGCGCATCGCCTGAGCACCATCCGCAATGCGGACAAGATCCTGGTGCTGGATAAAGGCATTGTGGTGGAGAGCGGCACGCACGATGAGCTCATCGCCGACGTGAACGGGCTGTACCACAGCCTGAGCCGGTTGCAGTTGGATCCTGCTACAGCGTAATGTGTACAACCTTCTTCGTCGCGAAGAACTCCTCCTCGAATTCCTTGGATAGTTCGAGGACACGGTAGTGCTGCTTGATCGGCAGCAACTCATCTGCTAGGTCACCCCCCTTCAAGTAATACAACTGCCCTTCACCCTTCGTGACCAAATGCTTGGTCATGCGAAGGAACTCCGGCAACGTGGTGACCGCGCGGCTTACGATCACCTCATAGCGCCCTTTGTGGTCCTCGCTGCGCACCTGTTCGGCTGTGCAGTTGGTCAGGCCCAGTCCTTCGATCACGCCCTTCACCGCCATGATCTTCTTGCCGATGCCATCGATACCGTGGAAGGTGCATTGCGGGTACATGATCGCTAAAGGGATCAGTGGGAACCCACCGCCAGTGCCCACATCCACGACGCGCGTCCCCTTTTTGAATTGGACCACTTTGGCGATGCCGAGCGAGTGCAGGATGTGCCGCTCGTACAGATGCTCGAAGTCCTTGCGAGAGATCAGGTTCACGCGCTCGTTCCAGTGCGCGTACAATTCACCTAAGCGTGCGAATTGCTCACGCTGCGTGGCGGTGAGTTCGGGGAAGTAGGTGGTGATCAGGTCCAAGTCAGGCATGGGTCCATGTGTTCATGTGGCCATGTGTTCATGCGTCCATGTGTCCATGTGCTTCTGAGGGAGCCATGGTCACATGGTGCGAAAGCCTTGGTGCGTGTGTTCTCATGAGCACATGGACACATGGCGCGCTGGTTTGTGCGCTGACTCAGATCGTGTCCTTGCGCGAGTCGAGAAGGCCTTGGAGGAATTCGCGGGCGCGGAAGAGTTGTGCCTTCACGGTGCCGAGCGGCAGGTCGAGTTCCTGCGCGATCTCCTCGTAGCTGTACTCCTTGTAGTAGCGCAGTTCCACCAACGTCTTGTACCGCGGCTTCAGCTTGTCCACTACCGCGCGCATGATGTCGTTCTTCTGCTCCCGGATGGCGACCTCGGAAGGATCCAGGCCGTGGCCCTTCAACTCGATCGTCATCTCATCACCGTCCTCGGTGCCGAAGGGTTGATCGATGGAGAAGGTCTTCTTCTTCTGCTTGCGGATCCAATCGATGCAGTTGTTCGAGGCGATCTTGAACAGCCACGTGCTGAACGCGTAGTTCGGCGTGTATTGCTTCAATCGGTTGAAGGCCTTGCCGAAGGCTTCGATCGTCAAGTCCTCCGCGTCGTCCTTGTTGTTGATCATCTTCAACAACATGAAGTAGATGGAGTCGCGGTAGCGGCTCATCAATTCGGCGTAGGCCTTCTGATCGCCTTTATCCACGGCCTTGCGGACGAGGATGTAATCGTATCGGGCTTTCTCACTGAGGTTCTCGTTCACTTCCATCGTTTTGGCTTGACGAGTATCGTGCTGGTGTAGAGCAACGGATCCAAAAATAGGAACAACCATTCCAATGGCAGGGCGAACCACGCGATAGCGCCTGCTTGCAACCGCTTCAGCGCTGCAATGGTGATCGGCAATAACAAGGCGATCTGCACGAAGGCGCCGATCGCGGATTCGATCCATCGCGCGCGGATGATCAACAGCACCAGGCACGCCCAGAAGACCATACGCGCCAATGGCAGCAGGGTGAGCAGGACCTGGTGCCCGAAGCGATAGTGTACCGCTGTGGTGTAGTGACGCCTCTTGCGGCGGATCCACGTGGCGAGGTCGGGCGTGGCGCGCGTGGTCATGAACGACCGCGGATCCGCCACCACGGCCGTATTGTTCCTCCGTGCCACTTCGTTGATCAGGAGGTCGTCGTCGCCACTCATCAGGTGATTGTGTCGGCGCGGTCCGCTCGCACCGAAGAACACCTCGCTGGCATACCCGAGGTTGCGGCCCACGCCCATGTACGGGAAGCCCGCCTGTGCGAAGCCCATGAACTGCATCGCCTTGATCGCGCCATCGTAGCGCTCCAGGATACTCCCAACACCTGGTGACATCTCATAGGGACTATGACCGATGACGATCTTCTTCCCATTGCGGAATCCAGAAGCCATCATGGAGATCCAGTCCGGTCCGGCGGGCACGCAATCCGCATCGGTCAACAGCACTTGCGGATGTTTCGCGGCCCGCACCCCCACACCGAGGGCGATCTTCTTCCCGTAGTTGAATTTCTCATCGGCCTGGATGTTCACCGGCCGCAGGTTCGCGTACTGCGGTTTCATCCATTGCAGGATCTCCCACGTATCGTCCTCGCTGCGATCGTTCACCACCACCACTTCGAACTCGCGGTGGTCCTGCTTCATCAGCAACGGGATGATCTCCTCCAAGGTGCGGGCCTCGTTGCGCGCGCAGATCACCACGCTCACCGGTGTTGAACGATCCGCCTCCACGGTCTGCTTGCCGAAGGCCAAGCGTGCGAACATGAACCCGTGATAGACGAGCAGCACGACGATCGCGCCGAGCATCAACTGGAATTCAAGGGACCACATGCGAATACAATTCCCGGGCGCGGTAGGGCGTTGGGCTGTGGGCGAAGCTACCGGGGAGCCTTCGCGGGCCGGGGTTAGGTGGAAACAGTTATGAACAGCGACGGCGGGAAGCGCGTGCGGTAGGCTATACCCGAAGCTCCTAGCTTTGTGCGACCATGAAGCTGATCCTTGAAATACCCGATAACAAGGCCGAGCTGATGCTTGACATCCTCAATAGCCTCAGCTTCGTGAAAACGACTGAGACGCTTTCCCCCGCCAAGGCGCAGCGTATTGCGAACATCAAGGAAGCGGTGCGTGAGTTGATCTTGATCAAGAAAGGGCAGAAGAAGCCCGTGCTGCTCAAGGACGTGTTGGATGAAATTTGAGGTTGCAGTTCTTGCTCCCTTCCTGAAGGACCTTAAGCGACTCGTGAAGCGGAGGAACTCTTGAAGTCGATACCGTGAGCGTTCCTTTCCACTTCGACCTCCTCACCACCGACCCGTCCTCCAACGCCCGGGCCGGTGTCCTCCATACCGCCCACGGCGATATCCCCACGCCGGTCTTCATGCCCGTGGGCACCTTGGGCGCGGTGAAGGCCGTGCATCCACGCGAGGTGAAGCAGGATCTGAATGCGCCGATCATGCTCAGCAACACCTACCACCTCTACCTGCGGCCGGGTACGGAGGTGTTGCAACACGCGGGAGGACTGCACAAGTTCAACGGCTGGGACCGGCCGATCCTCACCGACAGCGGTGGCTTCCAAGTGCATTCGCTCAGCGACATCCGGAAGATCACCGAGGAGGGCGTGAAATTCCAGAGCCACATCGATGGCAGTTCGCACCTCTTCACGCCGGAGAAGGTGATGGACATCCAACGCATCATCGGCGCCGACATCTGCATGGCCTTCGATGAGTGTACACCGTGGCCATGTGAACTCGCCTACGCGGAGAAGAGCATGCACATGACCCACCGATGGCTGGATCGCTGCATCGCCCACTTCAACTCAACGGAACCGCTCTACGGTCATGAGCAGGCGCTCTTCCCCATTGTGCAGGGCAGCACTTTTGCAGAGTTGCGCAAGCGGAGCAGTGAAGTGATCGCGAGCAAGGGCATGCCCGGCAATGCGATCGGCGGGCTGAGCGTGGGCGAACCGGAAGAGGAGATGTACGCCATGGCCGAACTCTGTTGCGACATCCTTCCGAAGGACAAGCCCCGCTACCTCATGGGCGTGGGCACGCCGTGGAACCTGCTGGAGAACATGGCGCGCGGCATCGACATGTTCGATTGTGTGATGCCGACGCGCAATGGTCGCAACGGCATGCTCTTCACGCGTGAAGGCGTCGTGAACATCAAGAACAAGCAGTGGGCGGATGATCACGGTCCGCTGGATCCCACCGGCACCAACTGGGTGGACGCTACCTACAGCCGTGCGTTCGTACGCCACCTGTTCCAAAGCGGCGAGATGCTCGGGCAACAGATCGCTAGCCTGCACAACCTGGGCTTCTATCTGGCGTTGATGCAGGAAGCGCGCGAACGGGTCATCGCCGGTACCTTCAGCACGTGGAAGAACGAACTCCTGCCGAAATTGAAGGTGCGGTTGTGATCCGCACCGCTCCCCTGCCCTAGCCGCATGCTCAGGATCCTGGACCGCTACATCCTTCGCAAGTTCCTCGGAACCTACTTCCTCATGCTCGTCATCATCATGATGGTGGCGGTCGTCTTCGACATCAGTGAGAAGACGGAGGACTTCGCCAAGATGAAGGCCAGCGTGGGCGAGATCGTGGTGGACTACTACCTCAACTTCATCCTTTACTACGCCAACCTGTTCAGCGGGCTCTTCATCTTCCTCGCCGTGCTGCTCTTCACCAGTCGACTGGCGCACCGGAGTGAGATCATCGCCATGTTGAGCAATGGCGTGAGTTTCCCACGGGTGCTCTGGCCCTATTTCGTTGGTGCCACCTTCCTGTGTGTGCTCTCTTTGGTGGTGAACCACCAAGTGCTACCTGCGGCGAATCGCGTGCGGCTCGCGTTCGAGGAAGCACACATCCGCGCCACCTTCTTCGTGGAGGACCGCCACCTGCACCGGGAGATCACACCCGGTGTGATCGCCTACTGCGAGCACTATGGGGCCAAGGAGAAGACCCTCTATCACTTCGGATTGGAACAATGGGACGGCCACGTCCTCGTGCGCAAGTTGAACGCGGATCGCGCGGTGTATGACAGCGTGAACGGATCCTGGCACCTCCACGACTACCTGACGCGCATCATCGGGGCGGATGGCGATCGCTTCGTGCGCGGCGCTGAAATGGATACCGTGATCGCCCTCAAACCATCGGATCTCGGCCAACGCTGGGAAACAGCGATGGCGATGAGCACCGGCGAACTGGACGATTACATCGATGCCAAACGCAAGCAAGGCGATGGGAAGGTGACGAGCTACCTGATCGAACGCCACCAACGCACCAGCTATCCCTTCGCCACCTATGTGTTCACCCTCATCGGCGTGAGCATTGCCAGCAGGAAGGTGCGCGGCGGCACCGGCTTGCACCTCGCGCTGGGTGTGATGCTCGTGCTGATCTACGTCTTCACCATGAAGCTCACCACCGTGGCCGCCACGAATGCCGGGTTGGAACCCTTCCTCGCGGTGTGGGCACCGAACGTGTTGTTCGGAGCGATCGGGATATGGATCTACCGCAAGGCGCCGAAGTAGATGATGATCATGGACCGCTTCCGACAGGCCGGCGCGTGGCTGGCGAAGCGTTCCGTGGCCAGTTCGATCGTCATTCTCTTTTTCGGTTTCTCAGCAGTGCAGGAGTTCCAGCGCCATGGGCGATGGCAAACGAACAATGTCCTGGAGTGGGACATTGAAGCCTACTACCATTACCTCCCTGCCGCGATCATCCATGGCGACATCCGGGATCTGTCCTATGTGTACCATGTGGACAGTCTTCTGCATCCGGAAGGGCACATCGGATTCGAACTTCACGTCCATCCATTGACCGATCACCATGTGATCAAGTACACCATGGGTACCGCCGTGTTCGAATTACCTCTCTTCCTGGTGGCACACAGCTATGCCCTGCTATCCGGGTCGTACCCGGCCGATGGCTATTCGTGTCCGTACCAGATCGCGGTCGCCCTGAGTTCGGCACTGTTCGCCATGCTTGGGTTTTGGATCCTCGGTCGTTTCATTCGCCGCCGAGCGACCGAGCGTGACACCTGCGTCGCGCTCATCGCGATCGGGTTCGGAACGAACCTCTTCTTCTATTCCACTTTCAATGCGGGCATGAGCCACGCCTATCTCTTTTTCTTGTTCGCCGCGGTCCTGTTGCTCACGGACAACCTGTTCCGCGATCCACGCCGCTCAACTGCTTGTTGGCTCGGACTGACCATCGGTCTAACCGTTCTCGTGCGTCCAGTGGATGGACTCGTTGTGCTTATCCCACTGCTCTGGAGCGCGCGTAGTGCGCCGGGCACATTGAATGCGCTGAGCATAGCTCGACGACGGCCAAGTCTCATCATCACGACCCTCTTCGTGACCGCGCTGACCATGCTTCCTCAACTGGCCTATTGGTTCCAAACCACCGGGAACGCGCTGTACTATTCCTATCTCGAGGAGGGTTTCGACTTCACCTCGCCGCACATCATCGATGGCTTGTTCAGCTACAGGAAGGGTTGGTTCGTGTACACACCGCTCGCTGGCGCAGGGGTCATCGGTCTGCTGTTGATGCTGTTCGATCGGGATCAACGCAGAATGGCGATCCCGGTCGTCATCTTCCTCGCGGTCTTCTGCTTCGTCGTGTTCTCTTGGACCAACTGGTGGTACGGCGGCAGCTTCGGATGCAGGCCCCTGGTCTCCGCGCTTGCGCTATTGGGCTTGCCCATCGCCCATCTCAGCAGGTCGTTGTTCGAACGACACTGGACGCTCTGGCTGGCATTCGTCTTGGTCATCGCCGGCGGGATCAAGCTGAACATGTACCAACAGAACCAGTACCGACGTGGCAAGATCCACTGGGACTCCATGACCAAGGAAGCGTATTGGAAGGTGCTCAACGAGGACTACTGAGGGCGGTATTCCCCTGAACGTTCCGTCACGATCATTTCATCGTCTTATTGCGATGTATCTCTTTTCATCGTAACATTGCGATCTACAGATCGACCATGGGACTCGTCAAGGAACACCTCTTCACCACTGAACAGAACCGGATCGCTAATATGGCCAAGGCCTTGGGCCACCCGGCACGCATCGCCATCCTTCAGTACTTGTCGCGTAAAGGCACTTGCGTGAATGGATCTTTGGTGGAGGAACTCGGCTTGGCGCAGGCCACGATCAGCCAGCACCTCACGGAGCTGAAGAACGCGGGACTTATCCAAGGAACCATCGAAGGCACGAGCGTGTGCTACTGCATCGACCCGAAAGGATGGAGCACCCTCACCAAGGCGCTGGACAAACTCCTCACGACCGTGAGCGATAAATGCTGCTAGAACGTACGGGTCGATCATGATCAACCCCAACAACACAACCATGAAAGCGCAAGAAACCAAGGAACTCGTCCGCCGGAAGTACGCGGAGATCGCACAACAGGACAAGGACACCAACGCCAGCAGCTGTTGCGGCGCCGGTGGATGCAGCACGGAGGTGTATAACATCATGACCGATGACTATACCAACCTCAAGGGATACAACGCGGATGCCGACCTCGGCCTTGGCTGCGGCCTGCCGACGGCGTTCGCGGGGATCAAGGCCGGCGATACCGTTCTGGACCTCGGCAGCGGAGCGGGCAACGATTGCTTCGTGGCACGCGCGGAGGTCGGTGATGACGGCCGCGTGATCGGCGTGGACTTCACCCCGGAGATGATCGCGAAGGCGAAAGCGAACGCCGCCAAGCTCGGCTACCAGAACGTGGAGTTCCGCCAAGGCGATATCGAAGCACTGCCCATGACGAGCAACCTCGTGGACGTGGTGGTGAGCAACTGCGTGCTGAACCTCGTGCCCGACAAGCGCAAAGCCTTCAGTGAAGTGCTGCGCGTATTGAAACCGGGCGGGCACTTCAGCATCAGCGACGTGGTGCTCACCGGCGAATTGCCCGCCACGATCCAGCAGGCTGCTGAATTCTACGCGGGTTGCGTTTCCGGCGCGCTGCAGGAGAGCGACTACCTCGGCATCATCCACGACCTCGGCTTCGAGGATGTGCGCGTGATGAAACGCAAGCCCATCGTCGTCCCGGACGATATCCTCGCGAAGCACCTGAGCGCAGAGGAGATCGCCGCGTTCAAGGCCAGCGGCACGGGGATCTTCAGCATCACGGTGCGCGGCGCGAAGACCGCCACTTCCTGCTGCGATCCCGCCACCAAGGAGAAGGCGCTACAAAATGCCACGGCACTGCCCAAGGCGGATGGCGACCTCGGTTGCTGCGACCTGGGCGTAGCTTGCTGCTGAACCATGCGCATCCTCGTCCTTTGTACTGGCAACAGTTGCCGCAGCCAAATGGCCCAAGGCTATTTGCAACACTACGCGGGAAACCGCGCGGAGGTCTATAGTGCCGGCGTGGAGACCCACGGCGTACATCCGCTCGCCATCGCGGTGATGCAGGAGGATGGCATCGACATCGGCCACCACACCTCGAACAACGTGGATGCATACCGCGAGATCGCCTTCGACCACGTGATCACCGTGTGCGACAATGCCCGCGAGGCCTGTCCGGTCTTCCCAAGCCACGCCGCAAAACACCACCACAACTTCAACGACCCCGCGAACGTGACGGGCACCGAAGAGGATGTGATGAACGCTTTCCGCAACGTGCGCGGGGAGATCAAATCCTATTGCCGCGTCTTTGTGGAAGAGCACGTGCTGGTGCTGTGATCGAATGGACGACACCACCCCTACCATCGGATTCTTCGAGAAGTACCTCACCGCTTGGGTACTGCTTTGCATCGTTGTCGGTATCGCACTGGGCGAACTGGCCGGCAGCGGCATGAAGCGCATCGCCGATCTGGAAGTGAACCACGTGAACATCCCCGTGGCGCTCCTCATCTGGTTAATGATCTATCCCATGATGGTGCAGGTGGACTTCGACGGTGTGCGGCGGATCGGCCCGCAGCTGAAAGGGCTGGGCCTCACCGTGGTGGTGAACTGGTTGATCAAACCCTTCACCATGGCCTTCTTCGCGTGGCTCTTCTTCAGCAAACTGTATGCGGCTTGGATCACACCCGAACTGGCGAACGAGTACATCGCCGGGGCCATCCTGCTGGGCGCGGCGCCCTGCACGGCCATGGTATTCGTGTGGAGCTACCTCAGTGGCGGCGACCCCAACTACACGCTGGTGCAAGTGAGCGTGAACAACCTGATCCTGCTCGTGCTCTTCATCCCTATCGTGCAACTGCTCCTGGGCATCACAGGCATCGTTATCCCTTGGGGCGTGCTCATCACTTCGGTGCTCGTCTTCGTGGTGATCCCGCTGTTGGCCGGTTATCTCACGCACCGCTGGCTTATGCGCACGAAAGGCGAAGCATGGTTCAAGACGCGCTTTCTCCCCCGCTTGAAACCCGTGTCCATCACCGCGCTGCTGGCGACACTGATCTTGCTCTTCGCGTTCCAAGGACAACGCATTCTGGACAATCCCTTGGACATCCTGCTCATCGCCATACCCCTCGCACTGCAGACCTACTTCATTTTCTTCCTGAGCTGGAAAGGTGGCCGCTGGCTGAAACTCCCTTACCGCACCTGCGCACCGGCCAGCATGATCGGCGCGAGCAACTTCTTCGAACTGTCGGTGGCCGTTGCCATCGCGCTTTTCGGCTTGAACAGCGGCGCGGCCCTGGCCACGGTGGTGGGCGTGCTCATCGAAGTGCCCATCATGCTGCACCTGGTGCGGATCGCGAAGCGGTGGCGATATGCCTGATCCGGAGACGAACGAAGATCGAGGCGAACTAAGCCATTGCGGCCTTCGGCTTCACCGCCTTCTTCTTCACCGGCCGTTCCACCTTCTCGATGGTACCGTTCTTCTTACCCATCATTCGTCCCCACTTGGCGATCTCCTCCAGCAGTGGCAGCAGTGTGCGGCCGTGCGGCGTGAGGCTGTATTCCACACGTGGTGGCACTTCGGCGTGCACTTTCCGGCTCACGAAGCCGTCCTTCTCCAATTGGCGCAATTGCAACGAGAGCATCTTCTCCGTGATGCCCGGGATCGATCTGCGCAGTTCGCTGAAGCGCTTCTTGTCCTTGCGCAGGTACCATAGCACGATGGTCTTCCACTTGCCGCCCACCAGCTCCATGGTGACGTCCAGTGCGCAGTGATAGACCTGCCCGTTCATGCGGATCCTGTATTCGTTGCCGTCGATGATCATGGTGTTGAAAACTTATGGTCGGATCGCCGCCCTTATCCGGTGCCGAAACCGGCGCGCATAGCAGGCACTATCCTTCATGACAGTACTTGTTGAAAGTATACAGGCCGGTCATCTTTGCAGCGGCTAAGAAAAGGAAACCAACCCACACAACAATGAAGATCGGTGTATTCGGAACAGGCGTGGTCGGACAGACGCTCGCCGAGAAACTCGAAAGCCTGGGCCACGAGGTGGTGATGGGCACCCGCGACGTGCAGCAAAGTCTGACCCGTGCCGACAAGGACAGCTTCGGTCGTCCGCCACTGAAGGACTGGCTGGCACAGCACTCCGCAGTGAAGCTTGCCACCCATGCGGAAGCGGCGGCACACGGAGCATTGCTGGTGAACGCAACGAACGGTATGGGCACATTGGATGCCTTGAAGCTCGCTGGTGAGAAGAACCTGAACGGCAAGGTGCTGCTCGACATCTCCAACCCGTTGGACTTCTCGAAGGGAATGCCACCTACGCTTTTCGTCTGTAACACGGACTCATTGGCCGAGCAGATCCAGCGCACCTATCCGCAACTGAAAGTGGTGAAGAGCCTGAACACGCTGAACGCCTACCTGATGGTCGCACCGCGCATGCTGTCGGAGGACCACAGCATCTTCCTCAGCGGCAATGATACCGATGCCAAGAACGAGGTGCGCGGCATCCTGCGCTCCTTCGGCTGGAAGGATAGCGAGATGATCGACCTCGGTGACATCACCACCGCGCGCGGCACTGAGCAGTTGCTTCCGATCTGGGTGCGGCTGTGGGGCGCACTACAGAACCCGATGTTCAACTTCAAGATCGTGATGGAGCCGGCGCCGAAGGCGTGACCTCGAGATAACACCAGCTTCCGGACCCGTACTATTTTTAGTCCGACCACGAACATACCGACCCATGCAAGAACGTCAACTTGGAAAGACAGGTCCGCACAGCTCCGCCATCGGTTTGGGCTGCATGGGCATGAGCGATCTCTACGGAGCCAGCGACGACGCCGAGAGCATTGCGACCATCCACGCGGCGCTCGATGCGGGCGTCACCCTGCTCGACACGGGCGACTTCTATGGCATGGGCCATAACGAGCTATTGATCCGCGACGCGTTGAAGGGGCGTGACCGGTCGAAGGCTCTGATCAGCGTGAAATTCGGCGCATTACGCGATGCGGCCGGCAATTGGATCGGCATCGATGGCCGACCCGTCGCTGTGAAGAACGCGCTGGCCTATACGCTACGTCGTCTCGGTACCGATCATGTGGACATCTACCGCCTTGGCCGCACCGATCCCAATGTGCCGATCGAGGAGACCGTGGGAGCGATCGCCGACATGGTAAAGGCGGGATACGTGCGCCACATCGGGCTTTCGGAAGCGGGTGTGGACACCATACGGCGCGCCGCAGCAACACATCCCATAAGCGATCTGCAGATCGAATACTCGTTGGTCTCACGTGGCATCGAGGAAAGCATCCTTCCGCTCTGCCGGGAATCGGGTATCGGTGTCACGGCCTACGGCGTGCTTTCGCGCGGATTGATCAGCGGGCATTGGACGGCCGATCGCGATCTGGCTCCGAACGACTTCCGCAAGTATGCGCCGCGCTTCAGCGCAGAGAACGTGCAGCGGAACCTGGCGCTCGTTGAAGCACTGCGGAAAGTGGCGGAAGGGCGCAACGCCACCGTGGCGCAGATCGCCATTGCTTGGGTGCTATCGCGGGGCGAGGATATCGTGCCATTGGTCGGTGCGCGCCGTCGTGACCGATTGAAGGAAGCCCTTGGTGCTTTGGAGATCCAGTTGAGCGCAGCTGATCTGGCCTTGATCGAAGAGGCGGTGCCAAGCGGTGCGGCGGCAGGGGAACGCTATCCAACGCCGATGATGGCGCATCTGGACAGCGAGCGGAAGTAAACTATCGAAGACCGGCTCATCGCCGGTCCGCTCTTGAACAAGCTGTTCGATGAGCTGGCGAAGGGCCTTGCGCTGAGCATACTGGATAAGAACAGACCGTGGCATAGGTCCTATACGAATCCGTGGTCTGGCTCGTACTGCCTATCACATCGGACAGTCGTGCAATTGCGCGGGCCTTGTTTGGAACTCGCATTCACACCGGATCATCGCGGGGTGACAAACGTCACTTCCTATGAGCACGACCCATCGTTCATTTGCGATGGACACATGACCGCTGCACCAAAGGACTGAGCGATGTTGCGCACAGCCATCGACATCGATTACACCGAGCAAGAGGAAGAGACCGCCCGCTATGCGAAAGCACTGGGACATCCGGTCCGCATCCGCATCCTGAAGCTGCTGGCAAGCCGCTCGTGCTGCTACAACGGCGACCTCACCGAAGAGATCCCCATGGCCCAGAGCACCATCAGTCAGCACCTGAAAGCGTTGAAGGAGGCCGGCCTCATCCAAGGCGAGATCCTTCCACCGAAGATCAAGTACTGCATCCACAAAGAGAACTGGAAGCATGCGCAGAAGCTTTTCCGCGACCTGCTCCGATAGACCAACGAAGCCATGAAGACGATCAAAGTGCTCGGCACCGGTTGTGCCAAATGCAAGTCCACCATCGCCGCTGCGGAAGAAGCCGTGCGCACTACCGGTGCGGATGCCCAGGTGATCAAGGTGGAGGACATCCAGGAAATGATGAAGTACAACATCCTCACCACGCCTGCCCTGGTGCTGGATGAAGTGGTGATGATCAAGGGCCGCGTGCCCAGTATTGAGGAGATCGCGGCCATGCTGCGCTGATCATGTTCGACTGGCTCGACCAACTTATCGCGCTGCTGGTGTACGACACCATCGGGCTTTCGTCTGAGAGCCGCTGGGGACATGCGCTGCACTTCTTCTTCTACGATTCGATCAAGATCCTGCTGCTGCTCTTCCTCATCATCTTCCTGATGGGGATCGTGAACAGCTACTTCCCGATCGACCGCATCCGCGCCTTCCTCTCGCGCAACAAGCTCTACGGCGCGGAATACCTGCTCGCTTCCACCTTCGGGGCGATCACGCCGTTCTGCTCGTGCAGCTCAGTGCCGCTGTTCATCGGCTTCGTGAAAGGCGGTATCCCCTTGGGCGTCACCTTCGCGTTTCTGATCACCTCGCCGCTGGTGAACGAAGTGGCTATCGCCCTGTTCATCGGCATGTTCGGCCTGAAGACCACCTTGCTCTACGTCGGCAGTGGTATCGTGCTCGGCACGCTCGGCGGCTACGTCCTCGGCCGCTTGAAGCTGGAACCGCTGCTGAGCGACTGGACACAAGGCGTGATGCAACAGGCGCAGGAGGAAGATGCCTTCAATGAAGGGCGCCGCACGTTCACGCAACGCCTGCCGGAGATCACGCGGGAAGCTTTCGGCATCGTGAAGACCGTGCTGCTGTACGTTCTGATCGGCATCGGTATTGGTGCGGCCATGCACGGCTTCATCCCCACCGGCTTCTTCGAGCAATACATCAGCAAGGAGAATCCGTTCGCGGTTCCGATCGCGGTGATCCTCGGAGTGCCGATGTATTCCAACGCGGCCGGGGTGTTGCCCATCATCCAAGTGATGGTGCAGAAAGGCGTTCCGCTCGGCACCGCCATCGCGTTCATGATGGCCGTGGTGGGCCTTTCACTCCCCGAGGGCACCTTGCTCAAGAAGGTGATGTCGTGGAAGCTCATCGCCATCTTCTTCGGCACGATCACCTTCCTGATCATCGTTTCCGGATACCTCTTCAACTTGATCCTGTGATCCGCGCACTCGTCTTAGCGTTGCTGCTTTCTGCGTGTTCCACGCACCTGTTGCGGATGCGCCCGTAGCGAATGCTGCTATGGAGTGGCGTGGTCGACACGGACTTCAGCAAAGGACGTCTCGGCAACGAGCAGGTCGTCAGCTTCGATGACCTGGTGACCTTCCACGGACATTGGTGCGATGGCCTCGTGGTGGGCGCGATGGGTCTGGGCGAAGCGCTGCACATCTTGTATCCATCCGCTCCGATCGACCGCACGGACCTGCGCATCATCAGTCGCTCCTCGCCCTGCCTCACTGATGTGGCCGTGATGCTCACCGGCGCCCGCGCGCAGTTCGGCACCTTCCTCGTGAGCGATACCATTCCGGTACTCTACATCGTGCAACGCATCAGCGATGGACGGGCCATTTCCGTGGCCTTGCGTCCGGGTGTGAAGCCCACGAGCGTGGACAGTCTCGGTCGACTCGCCGTGCAACAACTGCTCTCACCCTGCGGATTGGATTCGTTGCAAGTGATCGAAGAACATTTCGGAAAGGACCTGCTAGCGATGGATCCGAAGGAAGCATTCATCATCACCGAAGTCCCGGCATTCACATGGCCTGCGAACAGCGGACCCACCTTCACCAAGATCGACATCCTCAACAAGAACGCGGCCCGCTGCGCATCATCCACCCAACGACCATGAAACACCTCCTCCACCTTTCAGTACTCGCGATCGGCTTGCTCTTCACGGCATGTGGAAGCGATGCGCAGCAACCCGCAAAGTCAACGCCCTCTTCTGTCGCGACCCGGATCGACGTGATCGAATTCCACAGCGAGCACCGCTGCGCAACGTGCATCAACATCGAGGCGATGACCCGGGAAGCACTGAACACCGGATTCGCCGCGCAGATGAAGGATGGCACGATCACCTTCCGCTTGGTGAACGTGGAAGAAGAGGCGAACGCGAAGATCGCCGAGGAGTTCGGCGCGTATGGCACGGCGCTCTTCCTGCATGTCCACAAGAACGGTAAGGACGAGAAGATCGACCTTACCGAATGGGCCTTCATGCAAGCCAGCGATGCCGCCGCATTCAAGGCTGAACTGACGCAGAAACTGCGCGCAAATCTCTGATGGACTGGCTGCGCGACATCGCCATGGCGCGGGAGACGCCCGCGCTGGCGGCCTTCGCCCTGGGCGTGCTAACGGCAGTGAGCCCGTGTCCGCTGGCCACCAACATCAGCGCCACGGCCTACATCGCCCGCGAGCTGAAGTACCCGCGCGCTGCGCTCGTGAGCGGCCTGCTGTACACGCTGGGTCGCGCACTGAGCTATACCCTGCTCGGCGCCATCCTCTATTGGGGCGCCAGCAAGTTCCATGTGGCGCGCTTCTTCCAGAGCAAGGGTGAGCTCTTCCTCGGTCCCATCCTCGTGCTGCTCGGCCTGGTGCTGCTCAACGTGATCAAGATCGGTGGCGGCACCGGCGGCGGTTTCCTCAACAAGCTCACGGACCGCTTCAAGGACAGAGGGCACTTGGGCGCCTTGGTGTTGGGGATGCTCTTCGCGTTGGCCTTCTGCCCATACAGCGGGGCGCTCTTCTTCGGCTCGTTGATCCCCATGACGCTCGCCCCCAACGGCGGATTGCACCTCCCTGTGATCTTCGCCATCGGCACCGGGTTGCCCGTGCTGCTCTTCGCCGGCGTGATGGCGTACAGCGCCAACCAGCTCAGTCGCGTCTTTAACGCGGTGACGCGTGTGGAGAAGGTGATGCGCGTGGTCGCGGGCGTGGTCTTCCTGCTCACAGGCCTGTATTACATCGGCATCTTCGCTGGTGTATTCTGAACAACAACGAACTTGGATCCCCGCACCGCTTCCCTCCTCGCCCTCTGGAAAGAAGGTCGAACCCGCTTCACCAACCAATTGCCAAAGCTCACCGAGGCCGACCTGCCGAAGAAGCTCGCGCCCGGACCCAACAGCGCCGGTTTCCTGCTGCGCCACATCGGCGACGTGGAACTGCTTTTTGCGAAGAACGTCTTCGGCTTGAAGGATGTGCAGGTGCATGCCAGCACCGTGGCCAAGGGGCACGACACCGGCGAATGGACCGACCTGGCCGCATTGACCGCCTACGTGCAGGAAAGCGCTGTGGTGCTGGAACGCGCGATCGTTGCGCAGTCCGATGCCGACTGGGATGCGGTGATCGAAACGAAGGAGTTCGGGAAGAAGACGAAGGCGGAAGCGCTGGGCCGCATCACCACGCACACGGCCTACCACGCCGGGCAGTTGGCGATGCTGGTGAAGTACGGGGCGTAGTGCCCGATCTCCCTTCCATCGGCCTTGGACGCAGCGGCCTGAATATCGGCTTGTGATACCCGAAGGGCTCACCTATTGTAAGCGCAACGACCCTGGATCGCTGATCCCGAAGTGGATGCAGGAATGACAAAGGCTCCCGAAAGAGCCTCTGTCCATTGCACTACCGATAACCTTACGCAGGTTCGAGGCTCTTCTTCGCGAGATAGAAATCCACGAACTCCAGACCCTTCTCCGCCAAGCGGGCATCCAGGTCCTTCAAGGTCTTGGGAGGTGACACGATCACCTTGTCGCCCTTCTTCCAGTTCAAGGGCATCGCGCAACCTTCGGCATCCGCGGTCTGCATGGCCTCCAACACGCGCATGATCTCGTCCATGCTCCGCCCCACGTTCAGCGGATAGTACATGATCAAACGGATAAGGCCCTTCGGATCGATGAAGAACACGGCACGCACCGCAGCGGTATTGCTCGTGTTCTCGTGCAGCATGCCGTAGAGCTTGCTCACCTTCATGTCGATGTCCGCGATGATCGGGAAGTCCATGTACACACCGGTCTTCTCCCGTACGTTCTGCACCCAGGCCACGTGGCTATGGATGCTATCGATGCTCAAGCCGATGAGCCGCGTACCATGGTCCGCGAACCACTTCTTGTTCTGAGCGAAGCCGGTGAGCTCCGTGGTGCATACGGGTGTGAAATCCGCTGGGTGCGAGAACAGGATGGTCCAACTATCCTTGATGAACTCACTGAATCGCAGAGGTCCTACGGTGGTATTGGCTTCGAAATCGGGAGCTTGGTCACCGATACGTGGCATTTGTGTCATTTCCATTGTTCAGATCCTTTATGTGTAGCACCGCAAAGAGAACCATGACGATCGGCTTCGCGTGTGACCCATGTCACATCACCAGGCCGTCGAACATCGCTTCGATCGATATATTGTCCATCAGTTGACCATGACCTCGCTCGCCGATCGTTTGTTGGAACACGTACTGTCGTTCTCCTTGCCGGAGGACCTGCCCGACGGTATCGGCGTGCTCGACCCATTCAATGGCCCCAACGCGGAGGAAGTACGACGCATCGTCACGCTCTTCCACCGGAAGTATTACAGCGATGAGCGGCAGCGCGTGGGCATGCTCGGCATCAATCCCGGCAGGCTGGGCGCTGGCAGCACCGGCCTCTCCTTCACGGACACCAAGCGCTGCGAGAGCGACCTGGGCATACCGGTACGCGGACTGCGCACCCACGAACCCAGCAGCGACTTCTTCTACCGCATGATCCGCGCGGCGGGTGGTGCCGATGCCTTCTATAGCACCGTGTACGTCCATTCCATTTGTCCGCTGGGATTCGTGAAGAACGGTCCGGCGGGCGCGCACACCAAAACCTCTGCCGGGTCTCCCGAGGAACGAGGGGGCCCTGCGGCACGCGGCTCCATCAACCTGAACTACTACGATGACAAAGCACTGGAACAGGCCGTAACGCCCTTCGTGGAGGACTGGTTAAGAACACTCGTGGCCTGCGGTATGCGCACCGATGTGGTCCTCTGCATCGGCACCAGCAAGAACGCCGCCTACTTTTCCAAGTTGAACGAACGGCTCGGACTCTTCCAGCGCATCATCGCGCTGGAGCACCCGCGGTATGTGATGCAATACAAGGCGAAGGAATTGGAGAAGTACATCGGGAAGTACGTGGAAGCGCTGGAGGAAGTGGGAAAGTGAATGCGTTGAACCGCGGAGGAGAAGGGTAATGCAATACATCTCACGCAGAGGCGCAGAGAACGCAGAGGGGTCCAGTTGAAGCGTTCTCGTATTTCTCTGTGCGCTCTGCCCCTCTGCGGTTAACTCTTCCTTGGGTTATCTCTTCCTGCTGTTTCCTCTTCCTGTGGTTCCCTCTCCTCCCGGTTCCTCCGGAAAACAGAACGCCCCATCCACCATACGGCGGACAGGGCGTTCACCCAGTGGGTGTGTACCTACACCGGCTTACGCAGCAGGTAGCGCGTAATGAAGAGGCCGGTCTTCTCGTTGCTCTGCACGCCGGTGGTCACGGTGTGGAGTTCCCACCCTTGGGCCACGTACTCGTTGATGGTGTCCACGATCAAGCGGTCGTTGTTGGCGATGTTCTTGAAGTTGATGCCGACCATGCTGAAGAAGTTCATCAGGTCCTTGCCCACTTCCTGGTCGCCTTGGTCGCTGATGATCACGCGTGAACGGCCGAGGCCGCCGGGCACCACGCTCTCTATGGTGCTGAACTGGCGGTAGGTGTACGCGGGTGCCTCCGGCGCGGGGCGGAAGCTGTACCCCGCGAAGAGGGCTACGGCGAAGGAAGCGCCGAAGAGAAGGGAACGGGTATCCATTTTCATAACGGTTTGATGTTTGTGAGTGGCGGTGTGAGAAGGTCCGGTTACTTTGTCGGACCCAAAGCAAAGAAAAGACCAAACCCATGATCCGCACCATTTCCGCATTCGTTCTGGCCACCTCCACGTTGGTCGCCACCGCACAAACCCAGTTCAACATCACCAACGTCACCGTGACCGAGAAGGGCGTGGTGAAGACCGGCAGCGATGTATCCGCCGAAGTGGTGGGCAGCGAAGGCGAGGACCGCTTGGTGATGTTCGACCAGGACGGCTTGCGGGTGAAGGCCCAAGCACGCATCCATACGCACAACAGCGCACGCAGCAGCATCAAGGACGGCGCGGTGTACGTCACCTTTGTGATCCACATGAAGGTGGATGGCGACAAGGACAAGCGCGAAGTGCAGAAGACCTTCTATGGCGAGCAGGAGCGCAGGACGCACTTCAAGGAGAAGTTCACGATCAAGAAGGGCATCAACGTGCGCGTGATCACCGTGGAGTTCGATGGCGTGCTGAACTAGGACTGGCGCAGGCCACACGCAGGACGCGGCACGCTCGCTCTTCCCCGGTTGGACGCGTTCCATCCTTCTTGGAAGAGCGAGCGTGTTGCGTTCAGCCAGAAGCGTTCGGGCCTGCTGTTTCCGGTACCTCCTCCTATCTTGTCGGCATGCCTGTTACCCGCCTCTTCGATATCCCCGGCCTCCAGCAAGCACACCATCCGAAGGCCGACGCCATCGCCACCAAGGAGGGTGGGTCGTGGAAGAAGTACGCCATCGGCGAGGTGATGGTGGTGAGCGAGCAACTCGCGCTCGGCTTGATGGCTTTGGGGGTGAAGCCGGGCGACAAGGTGGCGATCTGCAGTGGCAACCGCAGCGAATGGGTCCTGGTGGACCAAGCCATCCTGCGCATCGGCGCGGTCACCGTGCCGGTGTACCCCACCAGCAGCAAGGAGGACTACGCGTACATCCTGCACCATGCGGGCGCGAACGTGTGCTTCAGCAGCAACGCGGAGATCCATGCGAAAGCGCAGGAAGCAGGGCCGCCGCATCAATTCACCTTCGACCGTGTGGAAGGTGCGCGACATTGGAGCGAGCTGCGCGGATCGGGATCACCGGACCGGCTGCCGCAGCTGCGCGAATACGAGAACGCGGTGAAGGCGGACGATCTGGCCACCATCATCTACACCAGCGGCACCACGGGCAAGCCGAAGGGGGTCATGCTCAGCCACCACAACATCATCAGCAACCTGGAGGCGAGCATCACGCGCTTTCCGGTGGACCACAACGCGAAGGCGATCAGCTTCCTACCGCTCTCGCACATCTACGAGCGCATGCTCATGTACATGTACATGCGCACGGGCGTGAGCATCCACTTCCAGGAGTCGCTGGAGGACCTGGGCGATCGCATCCGCGAGGTGCAGCCCGATGTCTTCACCGCCGTGCCGCGCCTGTTGGAGAAGATCTACGACAGGATCATCGCCAAGGGGGAAGCGCTCACGGGCATCAAGCGCTGGCTCTTCTTCTGGGCGCTGGACCTGGGCTTCCAATACGATGTGCGTGGCAAGAGCTGGTGGTACGGTGTGCAGCTGGGCATCGCACGCAAGCTCATCTTTTCCAAGTGGATCGAAGCGCTTGGTGGTCGCGTACGTGTGGTGGCCAGTGGAAGCGCAGCACTACAGGAACGGCTGGCGCGGGTGTTCAACGCGGCGGGTGTTCCGGTGATGGAGGGCTACGGCCTCACGGAGAGCAGCCCGGTGATCAGCGTGAACGACCTGCGGAACGATGGGCTGCGCTTCGGCACGGTAGGTCGTCCGATCCCCGGTGTGGAAGTGCGCATCGCTGCGGATGGCGAGATCCTGGCGAAGGGCCCGAACATCATGCTGGGCTACTACATGGATCCCGAAATGACCGCCGCGACACTGGATGCTGAGGGCTGGCTGCATACCGGCGACATCGGCGAGATCACCACGGAAGGCTTCCTGCGCATCACCGACCGGAAGAAGGAGATCTTCAAGACCAGCGGCGGCAAGTACGTGGCTCCGCAAGTGTTGGAGAACAGTTTGAAGGCATCGCGCTTCATTGAACAAGTGATGGTGATCGGCGAGAACCGGAAGTTCCCCGCCGCGCTCATCGTCCCCGACTTCCACTTCCTGAAGGACTACTGCACCTTGAAAGGCATCCCCTTCGAGAGCCGGGAACAGGTGATCGCGGACAAGCGCATCATGGACCGCATCTTCCAGGAGGTGCAAGTAGCGAACACGGGGATCGGCCATTGGGAACAGGTGAAGAAGATCGCGCTCCTCCCGGCGGAGCTCACCATCGAAGCCGGGGATCTCACCCCCTCCTTGAAGCTGCGCCGCAAGACGATCATGGAGAAGTACGCCGCCGTGGTGGAAGCGATCTACGCGTAGCCCGGTGGATCGCTTGCCCCTGCTCCTGCTCCTGCTCCTGCCCCTGTACATTAGCGCTCCCTTAACACTGGCCTCACCATGAAAGCACTGTTGGCACTCCTCTTCACGTTCTCACTCCTCGTGATCGGTTGCAAGAAGGAACCCGGTGAAGGCGGTCGCGCGGAGATCCAGGGTGTGCTCTATGAACAGCGCTACAATGGCACCACCGATCTGCCGATCGGCAATGCCTACCCGTTGAGCGATGCACGCGTGTCCATCATCTATGGTGATGGCGATTACCCGGACAACGATACACGCACAAGTCCCGAAGGCCGATTCCATTTCCCCTGGTTGCGCAAGGGCGATTATCGGATCTATGTGATCAGCGAGTGCAATGCGTACAACAACTGCACGGTGGGGATCTATACCGATGTGGAGATCAGTGGCCGCAAGGATGTGGTGGTGATCGATACGATCCTGGTCCGCAACTACTGATGCGCCTGCGCAGGTCGGTCCTTCTTCTTCTCACGCTCTGCGGCCTTGGTGCGGTGCAGGCGCAGGAAGCGTTGCGGCCTGCGGTGCGCACTGAACTCTGGACGGCTGCGGTTGTACAGGGTCGGCTACCGAAGTTCATGAAGGACGTGTTGGGCAAGAGCTACAAGCGGGTGCGCATGCGCAACGAACTGGGCTACCGCAGTGCGGATGTCTTCTTCGCCGGCCGGCAGACCTATTTGGATGTGAACCTGCGGTACAAGCTGAGCTCGTTGGTGGATGTGGCGTACGAGCATCGCTTTGCGATCAGGCCGGATCAGGCAGGTCTCCAGCATCGCAGCATCTGGCAAGCGGAAGTGGGAAAGTCGTTCGGGCGTTGGGAGCCGGGTTACCGTTTCATCTACCAGCACAGCTATGTGGAATGGGGCAAGCAGCGCGAGGTCTTCCGCAACCGGTTCCAAGTAGGCTACAAGTTCAAGAACTGGAAACTGGATCCGCAATTGGGCGTGGAGTTCTTCACGTGGGCAAGCAACAAGGGCATGTCCTATTTCGGCACACGGTGGTCGCTCGGTACCGCGTACAACATCGGCAAGGCACACAGCATCGGGCTCACACTGTTGAATGATCGTGAACGTGACATCGCTTGGCCCACACGCCGGTGGATCTGGTCGTTCACCTACGCGCTGAACCTCCGCGATCTCTGACGATGGCGGACGCACGAGGGCGATCGATGGTCATCCGGGCCGCAGCCTTCCTCGGCATCGCCATGGTGGGGATCGTCATCGGCTACTTCATCATCAAACCGTCGGATAAGTTGCGCGTCTTCCATCCGCGCGAGCTCGATGAACGGTTGGTGGACCCATCGCTTCGCAACGCGGAAGGGGAGCACCACATCTTGGACTTCGCACTGGTGGACCAACTCGGTCGCACCATCACGCTCGCCGACGTGAAGGATCGGATCATCGTGGCGGACTTCTTCTTCACCACCTGCACCACCATCTGCCCGAAGATGACCACGCAGATGGAACGCGTGCAGGAAGCCTACGCGAAGGATGACCGCATCGTCCTCCTCTCCCACTCCGTGACACCGGAGGTGGACAGCGTGCCGACGTTGGCCGCATACGCGCAACTGCACAACGCCGACCCGGAGCGCTGGCACTTCCTCACCGGTGACCGCAAGCAGATCTATGCATTGGCGCGGCGCTCCTATTTCGCCTGCCAGGACAAGGGCGATGGCGGCCCCGATGATTTCGTCCACACGGAGAACTTCGTGCTCGTGGATCCACAGCACTGCATCCGCGGGTTCTACGACGGCACCAGCGCGAAGAGCATTGACCTGCTGATCGAAGACATCGGGAAGTTGCTGGAGGAAGGGAAGCAGTAGTTCGTTGTTCGTTGATCGTATTGAAGGTTGTTCGGAAGGCCACCTCGCCGAACAACCAACAACCTTCCACACGAACAACCCCCTCAAGGCGTCGGCACGCCGTAGCGCAGTTCCTCCATCGTGGTCTTCCCGTCGGGTGCGATGGTCACTTTGAACAACCGGTCGAACCGATCCTCGGGGATGCCATCCACCACCACGCCGGAGAGGCCTTGCACGATCACGGGGACGGTGTTGTTGTGTCCGGCCACCACGACCACCATCCCTCGATCATCCGCTTTGATGCGGGCCACCAGTTCCTCCGTCGCGGCGGGTTCCAGGATCACCGGTACCAGATTCCGTTGTTGCGCCAGCGGAGCCACGGTCTGCTGCGTGCGCAACCGGGTGGTGGCGTAGATGCGCTGCACGCCAGCGCGCGCTAGCGTGCTCGCGAGATCCCGGGCGCGCGCTTCTCCTTCCGGAGAGAGCGGGGTGTCCGGATCGGCAGGGTCCAACTTCTCGGCGTGGCGGACGACGTAGATCGTGGTCATGGGAGGTTGGGCGAAGGTGTGCGGTGCGCATTGGGTGAACAGGCAAACCGCGACAACGAAGATCCAAGGCGCATGGTGCATGAGGATGGGAGTTCAAGCGAAAGATGCGGATCGCGCGGCGAACATCAAAAACGGCGCTGCATGCGTGGCATTCCGGAATGCACGCGGATCCTACCTTAGCCACCCGGTCATGTCGGGATGGATCGCATGCGCAAGTGGCGCGATCGGTACCACGGGTCAGCGCACCGCATAAGGCACCGATCCATGAGCCGTGCGCATGCTGGGTAAACAGGACCACGTGCTCGTTCCGGATCGCATTCAACGCCACCTACCCGCGCAACTGCTGCTGCTCGTTCGGCTCTACGCGCTGGTGCTGCTGCTCTTCTCGCTGTTCCGGTTGGTGTTGCTCTTGACCCAGATAGACCGCTTGGCGGACGCCGATGCGGGCCTTGTGTTGCAGGCGTTGGTGATGGGGTTGCGCTTCGACATCGTGATCGCCGGATACCTTCTCGCGCTGCCCTTCCTCCTCATCACCATCCTCTCCTTCTTCGGCGGCGTACCGGGGTGGTTGAACAATACGCTTCGATATTTCATCCTCCTCGTCTTCGGCCTCGCCTACTTCGCTTGCGCGGTGGACATCCCCTACTTCGGACAATTCTTCGCGCGCCTCTCCGTGAAAGTGTTCGAGTGGATGGACTCGCCGCGCTTCGTGTTGCGCATGATCGTGGAGGAACCGCGCTACTGGCTGGCGATCGTTCCGTTCCTCGGTGTGCTGTGGATCCTGCACCGGCAGTTGCGACGGATCATGCGGGAGCCTGTGTCGGCCAACGGATCGCCCTTCATGGGCAAAGCTTTCGTTTCATTTGTGTTGCTCGGACTGGTCTTCCTCGGGATCCGCGGCCGTGTGGATGAGAAATCACCCATCCGCGTGGGTACGGCCTATTTCAGCGATCATGCGTTCATCAACCAACTCGGGCTGAATCCGGTCTTCACCCTCATGCGCAGCGGCCTCGATGCCATGGATGAAGGGAACAGACCGATCGCGCTCATGGATGACATGGAGGCGCTCGAACAGGTGCAGCGCGATCTCGGCATCACCACCATCGACGATGCGCATCCCTTGGCGCGGGCCATCGCATTCGATGAACCCGAGACGAGACACAACGTGGTGCTGGTGATCATGGAGAGCATGAGCGCGGCGAAGATGAAGCGGCACGGATGCACACGTGACCTCACCCCCTTCCTCGATAGCCTGTCCAGGATGGGCCTCTACTTCGAGAACGCCTACACTGCGGGAACGCACACCTACAACGGGGTCTTCAGCACGCTCTTCTCGTTCCCGGCACTCTTCAGCCAACATCCCATGAAAGAGAGTGGCATGTTGCGCTACCACGGGCTGTTCGATGTGCTGCGCGAACGCGGCTACGGCACGGCCTACTTCACCACGCACGACGGACAGTTCGACAACATCGAAGGCTTCTTGCGCGGGAACGGATGCCAACGGGTGATCACCAAGGCCGACTACCCGGCCGAGGAGATCAAGACGACCCTCGGTGTGCCGGACGATCGGATGTTCGCGTATGCCATGCCGATCCTGGATGAAATGTCCGCCACCGGTGATCCATTCGTGGCCGCCTTCATGACCGCGAGTGATCACGGACCGTACTACGTTCCCGAGTACTTCAGGCCACATTCCTCGGATACCAAGGACCGCGCGACGGAGTTCGCGGACTACTCCTTGCGTTGGCTCATCACGGAAAGCAAACGTCACGCGTGGTACGAGAACACCCTCTTCGTATTCGTCGCCGATCATGGCGCGGCGATCGATGGCACGTATGAAATGAGCCTCGATTACCACCACACACCGCTGCTCTACTACGCACCGAGCATCATCACGGAGGCGCGAACGGAGAGCGCCATCGCGGGCCAGATCGATGTGTTCCCGACGATCATGGGCATCCTGCGGGCACCGTATCAGGATCACACGCTCGGGATCGACCTGTTGCGCATGAAACGTCCGTGTATCTATTTCAACGGCGATGACAAGTATGGCGTGCTCGACGATGACTGGTTCCTGATCGTTCGGAAGGACGGCCGGAGAAGCCTGTACGCCTATCGGACGAAAAGCACCTTGGATGAAGCCTCAGCGCATCCCGATGTCGTAGAACGCATGGACCGGTACGCACGGGCGCACATGCAGACCTTGCAACACGTTACACACACCAACAAGCAGTAGTCGCTTGGTGCAACTCAGCCCAGGTACGCATCCAGTGCAGCTTGGATGCGCGCATTCGCATCGCCCTCCGGGGCTTGAGCGAAGTGTGCCCCGGTGATGCGTTCATACAGGTCGATGTAGCGCTCGCTCACATTTTGCACGAAGGCATCATCCATCACCGGCACTTGCTGGCCTTCCTTGCCCATGAAGCCGTTCGCGATCAACCACTCGCGCACGAATTCCTTGCTCAGTTGGTTCTGCCGCACACCCTGTGCCTGCCGCTCCTCATAACCTTCCGCATGCAAGTAGCGTGAACTGTCCGGCGTATGGATCTCATCGATCACCATCAGGCTGCCGTCCACAGCACGACCGAACTCGTACTTCGTATCCACGAGAAGGAGTCCGCGTTCCTTCGCGATGCGCGAACCTTCGGCGAAGAGCGCGAGGGCATATCGGCACATGGTCTCCCACTCCTCCTTGTTGCACAGTCCGCGCTCGATGATCTCCACCGGCGTGATGTCCTCATCGTGTCCCGCATCCGCCTTGGTACTGGGCGTGATGATCGGCGTAGGGAAAGGATCGCTCTCATTCAGGCCATCGGCCATGGTGGCTCCGCAGAGTACGCGCTTGCCATCGTTGTATGTCCGCCACGCATGACCCGCGAGGTAGCCGCGCACCACCATCTCCACTTTTACCGTTCCACATTGCTTCCCGATGACGACGTTCGGATCGGGCGAGGCTTCCGCCCAATTCGGCGCCACCTTCCGCGTGGCCTGCAACATGTGCCAGCTCAATTGGCTGAGCACTTGTCCCTTTCCGGGAATACCGCGCGGCAACACCACATCGAAGGCGCTGATCCGATCACTGGCCACCAGGATCACACGGCCATCGGAGAGTGAATACACGTCGCGCACTTTGCCGCGATACACGTTCGTGATCAGCGGGTGCTTGAGGTCGGAACGCATCAAGGTCCCGGCAGTGGAGGTCATGGTCATCAGTCCTTCTCGTTCCGGTGTTCAAACTCCCTGAATGCCACGAGCACGCGCGTTACGAGCTCATGACGGATCACATCCTTCTCATCCAACTCCACAACGCCGATGCCCGGGATCCCGCGCAACATCCCGACGGCCGGGAGCAATCCGCTGGGCTGGCGATCGGGCAGATCCACTTGCGTCACATCCCCTGTGATCACGAACGTGGCGTTACGCCCCATGCGGGTAAGGAACATCTTCACTTGCGGCAACGTGGCGTTCTGCGCTTCATCCAGGATCACGAAGGCATGATCGAGCGTGCGGCCGCGCATGAACGCGAGCGGAGCGATCTGGATCACCCCTTCCTCCAAGTACTCCGCAAGCCGCGTGGCCGGGATCATGTCCTTCAGCGCATCGTAGAGCGGCTGGAGGTAGGGATCGAGCTTCTCACGCAGGTCACCGGGAAGAAACCCGAGGTTCTCTCCCGCCTCCACCGCCGGGCGCGTAAGTACGATGCGACGCACCTTCCGTTCCTTCAGCGCCTTCACCGCAAGCGCCACCGCCGTGTACGTCTTGCCTGTTCCGGCCGGGCCGATGGCGAAGACCATGTCGTTCTCCTTCACTGCATCCACCAACTTCTGTTGGTTCGGCGTGCGCGCCTTCACGCGCAGACCGGCGTTCCCGAAGACGAGCACATCGTCCTCCTGCTCCCCGGTCTTACGTTGGCCCTCGGCACCACCCATGATGTCATCCAACACCTTTCGGGGCAGTTCGTTGTATCGGGATACGTGCTCCACCAACTCCAAGAAGCGCTCCTCGAACGCTGCGATCTCCTCCGGCGTACCGCTCACCTTCAAGGTATCGCCACGGGCCACGATGTTGAGTTTCGGGAAGACCCCCTTGATGATGCGGAGGTTCGCGTCGTTGGCACCGAGGACCTCCACGGGATCCACGCCAGCAATGGTGATGAGCTTCTCTGTCAAAGCAACTATGAAGTGTTGAAACTTTTGATCCGCAGCCGTAGTGCCTGCTTCTAGTTTTGAGCGCTCGAAGGTAGCGCGGCACCACGGCCGGTCGGAAAGAACATGACGATCATCACACTCATCACCGATATGGGCACCAGGGACCATTATGTGGCCATGGTGAAGGGCGCTATCCTGTCACAGCTACCGGGGGCCACGATCGTGGATGTCACGCATGCGATCAAGCCTTTTCATAATCCTGAAGCGGTGCATGTGCTGCGGAACGCGTACCCGGCATTCCCCAAAGGCACGATCCACATCGTCGGCGTGAATCCAGAAGCTGATCGTTTCACAGTGCATGTGGTGGCGAAGCACGATGGGCACTATTTCATCGGTGCGGATAACGGGATCTTCCCGTTGGCTTTTGATGGAATGCCCGAGGAGGCGTATGAGATCACGATGAAGCTGGATGACGACCACGCGGCCTTCCCGATGAAGACCGTATTCGTGAAGGCGGCCTGCCATCTAGCACGCGGCGGAAAGCCGGAGACCATCGGGCGGCGCATGACATCGTTGCGTGAACTCTTCAACATCAAACCCAAATCGGACGAGAGCTGCATCGTGGGGCAGGTGGTGTACACGGATCATTACGGCAACCTCATCACCAACGTGAGCCGTTCCTTGTTCGACAAGGTCCGTGGCGGACGATCGTTCCGGATCGGTTTCGGCCTACCTGCGGACGACATCACCCGGTTGCACAAGACCTATGGCGATGTTTCAAATGGCGTGTGCCTCGCCTTCTTCAATGCCAGTGGCGATCTGGAGATCGCGGTGAACAAGGGAGTGGAAGGAAGTGGTGGAGGTGCCGCACGTTTGTTGGGCTTGCGCGAGAACGACCCGGTTCGCATCGATTTCAGCGCCAAGGCCAAGACCTGATCACCCCGGCCCACCCGCTTCAGCCTCCACGCGCGCAGAACGATCACCGCTTCCTCCATCGGCTATCGGACCTCTACTTCTATATTTCGCCCCGAACAGCAATGAGCAACGCACGACCACTCTCGGCCTTCATGGAGGAGCACTACCTGCATTTCAATGCAGCAGCGCTCGTGGATGCCGCCAAAGGATACAAGGACCACCTCTCGAAAGGCCGCAAGATGATGGTGACGCTTGCGGGCGCGATGAGCACCGCCGAATTGGGAAAGATCTTCGCGGAGATGATCCGCCAAGGCAAGGTGGACATCATCAGTTGCACCGGCGCGAACCTGGAGGAGGACGTGATGAACCTCGTGGCGCACGACCATTATGAGCGCGTGCCGCATTACCGTGACCTCACCCCGCAACAAGAACGCGAGCTGCTTGACCGCGGCATGAACCGCGTGACCGATACCTGCATCCCGGAGCATGAGGCCTTCCGCCGCTTGGAGAAGCATGTGGTGGATCTCTGGACCGCCGACGACAAGAGCGGCAACCGTCGGTTCCCGCATCAGTACTTCTATGAGATGCTCAACTCCGGTGTGCTGAAGCAGTACTACCAGATCGATCCGAAGAACAGTTGGATGGTGGCCGCTGCGGAGCGCAACATCCCGATCATCTGTCCGGGTTGGGAGGACAGCACCTTGGGCAACATCTTCGCAGGCCATTGTATCACCGGTGATTGCAAGCCGGGCATGATGAAGAGCGGCATCGAGTACATGATCTTCCTCGCCGATTGGTACACCAACAACTGCGGTACCGATGGCATCGGCTTCTTCCAGATCGGGGGCGGCATCGCCGGTGATTTCCCGATCTGCGTGGTGCCCATGTTGCACCAGGACCTCCAGCGCGAACACATCCCCTTCTGGAGCTACTTCTGCCAGATCAGCGACAGCACCACGAGCTACGGCAGTTACAGTGGCGCTGTGCCGAATGAAAAGATCACCTGGGGAAAACTGGACATCGACACCCCGAAGTACATCATCGAAAGTGATGCTACTATTGTAGCACCTCTGATCTTCGCCTACGTTCTCGACATGTGATCACCATGCAACGATTGATCCGCTCCTTCAACACCTTGACCGACCAGCTCAAGGAGACCCTCCAGGAACAATACCCGGACGGGATCGACACCACCCACATCAAGACCATCCCCACCGCGAAAGGTGAGATGCTGCGCGTGATCGAACTGCGCACACCGGAGGCGATGTACTTGATCAAGATCAATTCCGAGAGCCGTGCGGAGATCGATGAGTTCCTCGATCAGGACGAATCCTCCGGTTCAGCAGGCGATGATGGGGATGATGGGGATGATGGGGATGAGGACAATGGCTTGGAGGGCGCCGATGATGCAGGAAGTGATGACTCCGCCGACGATGACGTGGATGATGATGGCGGTGCTGACGACGACGATGCGGATGATGGCGGTGGAGATGACGATGACGACGATGATGAGGACGAGTAACCGATGAACAACTAATGCGAAGGCCCCCGTTCTCCAGCGGGGGCCTTCTTATTTTGGTACGCGCCATTCCCGCCCCATGAACGGAACCTTCCATCTCGCCTTCGCAACCACCGACCTGAAACGGATCAAAGCCTTCTATGGCAAATTCCTTGGCTGCAAGGAAGGCCGCAGCGCGGAGACGTGGGTTGACTTCGATTTCTTCGGGCACCAGCTTACCATCCAAGAGGTACCCATGCTCATCAAGACCGCGCGCATGTACAACCCCATGAGCAACGTCCCAAGTAACCACTGGGGCATCGTGCTCAGCCTTGCGGATTGGCGAAAGCTGCGCGATAAGTTCAAGAAGGTGGGCTACCCGTTCTTCATTGAACCCGGTGTGGTGATGAAGGGCGAAGTGGGTGAGCAGCGCAGCATGTTCATCGAGGATCCGGATGGACACGCGATCGAGTTCAAGTGTTTCGAGGACGCGGATGACCTGTTCCGCAAGGCATGACCGCGCGTCTGGGATCGATCCTTCTTCTCGTGGGACTTTGCTTCCTCACGGTTTCGGTGGTGTTCAAGTTTCAGCATTGGCCAATGTCCGGTTTGCTATATGTTGGTAGTATGCTTCCAACATTCCTAGGTCTTGTGGTTCTCGCCTGGAAAGCATTGCGATATCCGGGCTTCAAGGATTTCCTGGATAGTTGATCCGAATGCGCGCCGTTACGGATCGCTCCGTGATGCATTCATCTGTCAAACCAACCTCCTTATGAGAACCCGCACTGCCTTCTCGCTGCTACTCATTGGAACCGCTATCGTCACCGGTGGCTCGCTGTTCAAAGTGTTGCACTGGCCTTCAGCCAACATTCAACTCCTGCTCGGTGCGATGCTCCAAGTAGCGGCCCTGCTGGTACTTGCTTACCGATCCATGCGGTCCACACACCTCAAGGATCTTCTCACCCAGTGACATGAATGCGAAAGGGGGCCGCTTAGTGGCGGACCATTTCAATGACTTCGATCGTTCAGATCAGAACGCCAATCGCCCTTGCTGTTCCATGGAGAGGCGCAGTTGACTCACCTCCTTGCGCAATTCCACCACGCTCCGTGCCAGTTCATCACGGCTCATGTTGGGCTCGGGTAATTCGGCACTGATGAAGTGGACGAACTTCCAGATCTCGAGCACATTGGTCACGAGCACTTCGTAGGGCGCGTAGAGCGGGTTGGTGCTGCACAACAACAAGTTCCCTTTGTCCTTCAATTGGTTGTACGCCACTTTGAAGACGATGCCATCATCCTTCGTCACCACGATGTAAGGTTGGCCATCGCGGATGGTCTGCCAGTTCTGCACGTACTCGCCCGTCACCCAGGATCCATCGGCCACGGGGGGCATGCTATCGCCGCTGATCTGGAAGGTGCGGTACTTGCGGTCCCGCGCCAGGAAGGGCATCTGGAAAGTGGGCAGGATGCTGATGTACTCCGGGTCGGCGTAGCCCAGCGCGTAGCCTGCCTTCGCCTTCTCGGGAACCAACTCCACGTTCTCACGATCCTCGCGATCCACTGTGGTGGCCAGCACGCGTAGGCGGCGACCGCTGAGGTCGATGTCCCCTCCACGCTCGATCACCCCGATCTGGCTTTCGCTCAGGGCCGTAAGGTCATCGCGCAGAAGTTTGTCCACGCTCACCTTGAAGTACTCGCTCATGCGCACGAGCAGGTCGAAGGACGGCTCGGCGCTGCCATTCTCATAGCCGCTGTAGCTGGAGCGTTTCACATCGAGAGCGATGGACACTTCCTCTTGGGAGCGGCCGCGGCGGGAACGGAGGAGCTTGATGTTGGCTCCGAAGACGGGGTTTGCCATGGTTCGGTGAGATTGGATATCGTGATCGGGTTTGTTTCGTTCTTCAGTTGGAGTCGGCTTTGTAGCCGATGCTCTTGCGCGGTTCCGCTGGCCGTTCCATCAGTTGCCGCAGCGCGCGCATGATGCTCGCGACATCCACATCGTGACCGGAAACGCGGTGTTCCAATTGCTCCAACTGCCGCAGTACTTCCTGGTTCGTGAGCATGACCTCGCGCATCCGGGTGAAAACGCGGATGATCTGTATGTTGACCAGAATGGCCTGCTCGCTGTTCAACACACTGGAAAGCATGGCCACACCCTGCTCAGTGAAAGCCATTGGGGCATAACGGGTGCCTCCCCAACTTGAGGTGCCAAACTGGCTCCTCAAGTTCTCGTGCTCTTCTGCGGAGAGTTCGAACATGAAGTCCTCCGGGAATCGACCCGAGTTCCTTCGCACCTGCCGCTTGAGTTGCTTGGTCTCCACCCCGTAGAGCGCGGCAAGATCACGGTCCAGCATCACCCGTTGGCCGCGGATCACATGGATGCGGTTCGTGATGGACGCGTCGGCCGGTAGTTCCAGTTGGTAGCGGGCCTGCGGCTCTTGGGCAACGTTCGTGGCGGTGTTCATGCGTCGGTGGTTGACTTGTATCCGATGCTCTTACGCGGCTCCGCAGGATGTTCCATCAGTTGCCGCAGCGCGCGCATGATGCTTGCGACATCCACATCGTGGCCGGAAACACGCAGATCCAATTGCTCCAATTGCCGCAGCACCTCCTGATTCGTGAGCATGACCTCACGTATCCGCGCGAACACACGGATGATGTGGATGCTCACCGCGATGGCCTGCTCGCTGCGCAGGACATTGGCCAACATGAGGATGCCGTGCTCGGTGAAGGCGAATGGGAGGTACTTGATGTTCTGCCCACGCTTCAAGGTCGCGATCTGCGGCCTTATACCTCCTTGGTCTTCAGGTGAACGATCAACGTCGGTCACGTTCAAGGTCACAATTTGTGACCTTGAAGATTCCGCCTCTTCCAAGCTCAGTTCGAACATGAAGTCCTCCGGGAAGCGCTCCATATTCCTCCGAACAGCCTGCTTCAAGCGCTTGGTCTCCACACCATACAATTCCGCCAAGTCACGATCCAACATCACCTTTTGCCCGCGCAGCAGATGGATGCGACCGGTGATCGCCGCATCAGCGGGCGGGGCTTCACGTTGGTAAGCGGCTTTGGGCTCCAGTGCCAGGGTTTCCATCACTCGGTTGGCCAGTTATCCGGCACCAAATGTATGGCCAATTATCCGGAATGATACCGACGAGTATTCCGTCAACAACATCTTGTTGATGGAGCGGTATCGAGATCCCTTCAGCCGCTGGCACGATCCAAACCGCCAGGGGCCAAGCCTACATTCGCTCGATGCCGTTCATGAATACCGGGCGAGGATGTGGATGGGCACGGTCGTGCGCGCTGGTCACGATGCTCTCATTGGCCAGCTCCGCGATCTGCCAAACGACCGGATCACCCAAGACCTATCCGGTGGCTGCCCTCCAACAGGATCTGGCCTTCCTCAAGAAGAAACTGCATGCGCTTCATCCGGCGCTGGACATGTACGCTTCAGCGGAGCGGATGGAAAGCTGCTTCGACAGCCTCGGCAAAAGCATCCAACAGCCGTTGACCGAGCTGCAATTCCTCAGCACCATTGCTGCGCTCTATCCCTTGCTCGGCGATGGTCATACCCTATTCCTGCCCGGTACGGATGACCAAGGTCGAAGCTACTTGCCATTGAATGTCACCTGGCTCGATGAGCATCTCTTCATCACGGCCAATGGTACAAGTGATGAACACCTGAACGCAGGGCGCGAGATCACGCGCATCAACGGAACACCGGTCGCTTCGATCATGGACACGCTGCTCATGCACCAGATCCGCGACGGCCGCAACACGACCTATCCGCGATGGATCATCAACAACTACTTCAAGGAGTACTACCGCTTCTCCTTCGGCGAACCTGCAACGTTCACCATTGAACTGAGATCTGAACGGGGCCCGGAGGAAGTGCTCATCGGGTCGTTGCCGAGTGACAGCATCCGCGCGAACATCACCAGAAATGCTTCGCCGGAAATGATCACGGACAAGCCGACGGGGATCACGCTGCGGTTCGAAAAAGGAGATGAGGTCGCTGTGTTAACCGTTCCCACATTCGAGGCGAACACCTTGCGAAGCGATCACGGGCAGAAGGCGAATGCGGAAGTGACGAACGCGTTCGAGCGCATCCGCGAACGCAAAATGCGAAGGCTGATCCTCGACCTGCGCGGGAACCAAGGCGGCGATCCTTCCTTGGGCAAGTTGCTCCTCTCCTATTTGCTCGATGAGCCTTTCACCTTGGTGAGCAAGGGTCCAGCCTCGTGCAGGAGCAAACCCCAGCGCGGTCCTTTCACCGGACAACTCGTGGTGCTGATGGATGGCGGTTGTTTCTCCGTGACCGGCATGGTGCTTTCGTGTTTGGAGCGTCACCACCGCGCCACCTTCATCGGCGAAGAGGCTGGTGGGAACAAGGTGGTGATCTCCGGAAGTCCGAGGCATGTCCGCCTGCCGAACACGGGGATCGATTGCTACATCTCCACGCGGATCTGGCGCTTGACCGACGGACCGAATGATGGACACGGCGTGATGCCGACCATCGCAATCTCGCCCACGATCGAGGACATCCTCATCGGACGCGATGCGGCGATGGAAGAGGCGCTGAAGGCCTTGGAGTGATCACTCCTCCTTCTTCACCCACGCCTGCACCATGCGCAATTGACCATAACCGAAGCGGCCGTGGAAGTGGCCCGCTGCACCGTTCAATCCTTCTTTCGGGTTCTCGCGCATCCAGTCAGCGATGGCGTCGCGCTCCGTTTCGGGCATCAGGCCATCGATGTCGATGGCTCCTTCGGCGATTCCGCGTGAGAAGTGTCCCTCGATCGTGCTCTTGGCCATGGAACGCTGCGCGGCGATCTCGTCCAGTGTCAGCCCATCCTTTCGCAGTGCGTAGGTGACGTTATAGGTATTGCCGATCTCCTTCTTGCTGCGGCGCGGTGCGCGCTCGTAGTCGGGGTGGTCCCGGTTCTTCGTTGTTAAGGGTCGACCCAATGGGTCGACGCTACTGGCGTCAGCGACCGCGTCATCTGACCGGCGTTTCTTCTTCCGCCCCGTCTTGCCACTGGCCTTCGGTCGATGCTCTTCCGCCCATGCACGCGCTTCACCCACCATGGCCGCGCGCTTGTCGGACAACCCCTTCTCGATCTCCGGTCGGCGCTTCACTTCTTCACCGTTGAGTATGCACGTCGTTAGGTAGCCGACCTTGGCGATGGTGGCCACCTTCTTCATCAGCATGCCGTCGATCTCCTTCAGCGCGTTGGTGTACTCCTTGGTCTTGCTGAGCATCTCGGCCTGTGCCATGTGCTGGAAGAGTGCTTTCATCTGTGCTTGCAAGAGGTCGCCGTAGTAGGCGCCGCCCTTCTCAATGCGCACCAGCAACTCTTCGCGCTTGCCCTCCTGCATCAAGCGGATCAATTGGTGGCGGAAGGTCTGCGTGTTCGCTTCCTCGGCGCGCAACTTCTCCAGCAGGATCTGCAAGGCAGTCTTCATGCTGTCATCCTCGAACTGCGCCGTCTCGGGGTGATCCTTCTGCGTGTACTCCACCTTTCGCAGCATATCACTGAAGTCGAAGGTGCCCGCGAGGAGAAGCTTCAGGTATTCGCGTTGACTGGCTTCCAACTGCTGCGGCAACGGTTCCTGTTGCACGCCGCGTTGGGTGAAGGCCACCACTTCCCGATCACTGCTCACCACCGATGGATCGATGCGCGTGCGGAGGATCAAGCCATCCAACGAGCGCAAGCGCGAGAGCGCCACATACACCTGACCCGGCGCGAAGGCTTGCCCCACATCGATGATCGCCTTCGTGAAGGTGAGTCCTTGGCTCTTGTGTACAGTGATGGCCCACGCAAGCTTGATCGGATATTGTTCGAATGTGCCTAGCACTTCCTCGTCCTGCTGCTTGGTGGCGCTGTTCACCACGTAGCGCTTGTTCTCCCACGTCTCGCGCTTCAACTTGTACGGCGCGCCATCGTCCATGCGCACCGTGATTCCATCCTTGTCCAGCGCTTCCACCTTCGCGAGTTTGCCGTTGAAGTAGGCCTTCTCGGCATCGTTCTTCACGAACATGACCTGCGCGCCCACTTTCAACTCGATGTGTTCCAGCACGGGATGCATGCTGTTCGGGAAATCGCCCTCCACAATGGCGTCGAACCCGAACGCCTTGCCGGGCAATTGCGCCAGAGCACGTTGGTTCAGGTCGTCGGCTTTGTAGTTGTGCGTGGTGAGGGTGATGACGCCATCGCTGTCGGCGGCGGTGATCTCCGGTTTGTAATGTTTGTTCAGCTCGGTCACATCCTCTTGCGTCACCGTGTTGTTGCGCAGGTTGTTGAGGATGTGGATGAAGTTGCCGTCCTGCTGCCTGAAGATCTTGTCGAGCTCGATGTGCGCATAGCCGTACTCCTTGATCACCTGGCTCTCGAAGAAGTGCATGCTCGCGTAGTAGCGTTGCATCACGCGCCATTCGTCGTCCTTCACCACAGGCGGCAATTGGTAGAGATCACCGATCAGCAGCACTTGGGCACCACCGAAACTCTGGTAGCGGTTCTGCCGCACGGCGCGCATGCGGAAGTCGATCGCGTCGATGAGGTCCGCGCGGAGCATGCTCACTTCATCAATGATGAGCAGGTCCACTTCGCGCAGCACATTGCGACGGACGGCATTGAGGGGATGGCGCCGCGTGAGCGTGTCGCGGTCGTGGAACTGGCCGTGCGTGATGTCGGCAGGCAATTGCCTTTCCGGAACGAATGACCCGAAGGGAAAGAGGAATTGCGAATGGATGGTGACGCCCTTCGCGTTCAGCGCTGCGATGCCCGTGGGTGCGAGGATCACGTAGCGCTTGTGCGTGCTGGCCGCGAGCTGATGAAGGAAAGTGGTCTTGCCGGTGCCGGCCTTCCCGGTGAGGAAGACGTGGCGGTTGGTGCTGTTGACGAAGCGCGCGGCCAGTGCGGCCATTTCGGTCTCCTCGTAGAATTCGTCCCCGATCATCGGGTGCAAGATCGCGCTCTCGTTCGCGGTGGTGGTGATCGCTTCAGGGGAAGTTCCAACTACATCAATGGACATGGGTTAAGAATGAACAGAACGGCTCCGGTTGTCACTGACGCGATTCTCGTCACCCGGCACGGGCAGAAGATATTCCTTCGATGTCAAGGCGCGAAAGTGCAACCCCGAAAGGCATTCACACCGCGAGGTTGATCAACCCACGGATGCAGCAACGAAAGTTGTTCCTAGGCCTTGGTGAAGCGCAGGTGTTGCACACCGTTCTTACCGACCACGCGTAGCTCATGCACGCCGGGAGCCAGCCCCGCCACGGAGAGTTGTGTACCGAGCAACCGTGTATTCAACACGAGCTTTCCGGTGGCGTCATACACCTCCACCATGGAGTTGTTGGCGACGCCGGTGAGCGTGACCATATCCGTGGCCGGGTTCGGATACATGCGGAAGTCATCAGCAGCTTCCTCCGGGATCCCGATGGATACGCCCTCGATGATCGTGTGGGTCTGGTTGATGGCGAGTTCATCGAACACTTCCACCGCACCACTGGGCCAGCGGATCTGCACGGATTGCACCGCATCGTCGGCACCCAGTCCGAAGTGCGCGCCGATGAAGCTCATGTAGCGGAAGCCATCGCCGCTGCGGATGTCACGGATCTGGGTACCGAGCGCGCTGGTCACCGTGACGCGAGCACCGATCGCATCGCGGTTGCTCACCGTTCCACGCAGGTTGATGCGGATCCAGTTGTTGTCGTTGCCACTGCTGGCGAAATAGCCTGCAGCGCTCATGATATCGAGGAAGCCGTCGTTGTTCATGTCACCGACCGCATGGTTGGGCGGTGCGGTGGCATCATGGCTGAAAGTGCCGTCCCCGTTGTTGTAGTGCATCGCACCGCCACCTAGGATATCGATCCATCCATCGTTGTTGAAATCGTGTGCGGTCCATTCGATGCTGGATCCGGTGAAGGAATCCATGCCACTACCTGCGGTGATGTCCGTGAGGGTCCCATCGCCATTGTTCCGCATGAGCTTGTGTACGCCACCACCACTGCTGCCGATCAACACATCCATGTCGCCGTCGTTATCGAAGTCGCCCCACGCGCTGCTCCAGCTCTGGTGCGAATCATTCAAGCCGAGCGCCGGGGCGATGTTGGTGAACACCCCACTGCCGTTGTTCGGCATCAGCAGGTCCTGTGGATCGCAACCGCACTTCGCCACGAAAAGGTCCATGGAACCATCGTTGTTGAAGTCCGTGAAGATGGATCCGTAGTTCCCGCAGGTGGTGCCGTAGCCGCCTTGTGTGAAGACGAGGTTGCCATTGCCATCATTGATGAAGGCCACGTTTGCATCCACGTCGTGACAGCTGAACGCATCCAGATTACCGTCGTTGTTGAGGTCCACGAAATTGGTGCGCTGGCAGAAGATGTACTGCGAAAAAGTGTGCTGTGTGTAGCTCAATCCATCGCCACTGGCATTCATGAATGTGGCGCCGCTACCGCCGCCATAGAGCAGATCGCGATGACCATTGCTGTCCCAATCGCCGATGGCAAAGCTCCAACTCGCCGTGTTCACAGCGGGCGAGGTCGGGTAGTTCGCGATCGCATACGCGCCCAGAGGATACTGGTAGCCGATGTTGAAGCTGGTGTATCCGGGCATCACCGCATCGTCGCGGCCATCATCATTCATATCCACAGCACCCATGATGCCACCGGCACCGATGATCGAGGTCGCGGTGAAGATGATGGTGCCTTCCGGTGGTGGAGGAGTGTAAAGAGGGTGCAGGTCGAAGCTGAAGCCCAAGCTGGAGTAATAGTTGTCGAATGCAATGGTATAGGTCGCGCCGGTCGTCACCGCGAAGGTGGCCATGGAGGTCAGGCCATCCCCACCGTCATCATCACCAATAAGGCAACTGAGCGCGGCACAGGTTCCTGTGTAAACGCTCACCTTGGTGTCCGTGTCCGGCACGCCGACCACATGGGTGAGCAGGACCATGGTGGTGTCGTTCGTGGCTGTGAAGGAGTACCACATGGCGCCGGTTCCCACACCACCAGCACAGGTCGGGTTGTTCGGTGTACCGCTTGATACAGGGACGGCATGGATCCCGGAGACCACAGGAAGCGCATCCGCACACGAAGTCTGCGCAGCAACGGTCAAGGTGAATAGAGCGGCCGTTGCGGTGAGTAGAGCTTGTTTCATGGAATGGCTTATGGGGTCAGGGAGAGCAATGTAACCGCAATGACGTCAGCGCCACTCCTCCGGTTGCACGGCTCTTGGAAGGCTTCCGGAACATCCACGGAACTCGCCGACCGAACAATTGGCTACGAAACACCCGGTGACCAACCCGGGATCAGGCCGTTCATACCTTGATAGGGTCCTGCTACGGAACCGACTTCAGTACGCATTCCATCAATTCCAGAACACCATGAGTCGAACACTGTCCTTTCTTCTTTCCCTCCTGCTCACTCTTCCTGCATTGTCCCAAGGCCGCTCATACGACGACCTCTTGGTCATGTACGTGGATGAGAATTACGAGAAGTGCATCGACAAGGCCGAGCGATACGCATCAAAGGATGAAACACGGCGCGACGCAATGCCTTACCTCTACCTGAGCATGTGTTACCACGAGATGAGCAAGTTGGAGAAGTACACTATGCAGAAGGAATACAAGTACGCCGCGCGCGATGCCTTGAAGTTCGCGGTGAAGTACCGCAAGAAGGACAAGGAACTGGCCTTCTTCAAGAACTTCGAGGATCACTGGAGTGAGCTGAACACCGTGGCCTTCGAGACCGGCTACTACTATATGGACCTGAAAGCCTTCAGCAAGGCCAAACGCCAATATGCGCGCATGGTGGGCTATATGCCCGAGAACCCGGGGGCGTGGCAGATGCTTGCACTGACCCAATTGAACATGAACCTGCAACGCGACGCTGCCCAGAGCTTAGCCCAATACGACACCTCCATGGCCGCCATACCGGACCTCTCCGGATTACCACCGGATCAGCTCAAGTTGTTGCGCGGTTCCATGGTCCGATACGCCGACTATCTGGTTGCGAAAGGACAAACGCAAAAGGCCCGCGATGTGGTAGCTCGATGCAAGGACGTCTTCATGGAGATCCCCGAGTTCAAGGCACTTTATGAGCAATTGAACAAAGGCGCAGGATAGGACCAACGCTCAGCGCACTACCACAAGCCGCTCCCTTCGATCACCGATCGCCACCGTGTACACTCCGGTTGGCAGATCCGAAACATCCAGATCCGTTTTGGTGGAGTTCGATCGCACTTGAAGCACAACTCGTCCGAAGCCATCGTGGAGCGTGAGCGCATCACCAGCTTGTATGCCTGAGATCCGCACACGATCCGTGGCCGGGTTGGGTGCTACGGTGATCGCTTCATTCCCCTTGATGTCGTTCAGACCCATGGTCACCAAACAACCTCCTGTCCAATTCGTGGGGTAATAGCTCTGGCTACCCAAGCCAAAGCAATCCAGTCCATAGCCGCAATCGAAGAAGTTGCTGATCGGTTCGAAGAGGCCGTTCGAACTGCCCACGCCCTCGATGAGGTATTGCGCCCAGCTATTGCCCAACTCGAAGCGCGCGCGCATCTCCGTACCGATAAGCACACTGTCCACGGCGATCACCGTGATGTCGGTGTTCCAGTTGTTCCAGGTGAGAGGCAGGGTCTGGCCGAGTGTGAGGTCGAAATCAAAGAGTAGTTGGTCCGCGTCGTCGACCCAGATCCGCAATGAGCGGCCTTCCTGCCGGATGAGCTGAACGCCATGTTCCGCAGGACCATACGAATGCATGCCTTGGCAACCCGGCCCGACCGGAGGCGATGCTTGCCACATGTAGGTGACCACGCCTTCGCGCGCCACTTTGGTCCACGTCACGTTATCGATCACCGAATCACCGACCGTGTAGTAGTTATAGAAATCATTGGCGATGCACGGCGCCGGCACCGCACAAATGGATCCCACGAGCCACAGCGGATCATTGCCCAAATAGTCTTGTGCGCCTATGGTGGAGGCAGAAGAAGAAAGATGAGCAACGAGAGGGTAAGGTGGCGCATGGGGTGTTTGGGATAGGACGTGAAGGTGGGGCAAGATGCTGCTTTTGTGGGCGATCACGAAGGGTGTGCTGCACTGCCCACGCGCACCGAAGAGGACCGAAGTGCTGATAGTGGAAACGAACGCCACCAAGGCGACCGGGGACTGAGCCATCAGTTGGTCCACGAATTCACGTTCCGTCACGGTAGCGTGAGAGCGCAGCAGCGCGGGGGCACTTTGGCGTGTCTGCTTGTTGCAAACCCTACACGACATGAGAATAGATCGATCCTTCGTTACATCGCTTTCGCTCGGCGCAGCCTTCATCCTTGCTAGCAGCACTGCGCTCGCCCAATGCAACTTCGACCCCACCGTTGCACCGAGCAACCTGATCCTTTGTCCTAACACGCAAGGCGTGCTGATGACCGAGGTCTACGACAGTTACCAATGGTACAAGGACGGTAACCCGATCCCCGGCGCAACGGACCAGACCTTGATCGTGGATGCGTACAACGACAGCGGATCGCAATTCAGCGTGGAAGCGACAGCGGCTGGCTGCACCGAGATGTCCCCGCAAGTGCTGGTGGATGGCTGGGCCTTCCTGCCGCCCACAGTATTGACCGAAGGCGAATCGCTCTACTTCACTCAGAACGGACCTGTTTTCTGCGCACTCGATACCGTCCTGCTTGTGCTACTACAGCCCTATGACATCAATATCCAATGGACCGATGGCGGAGTTCCCATTCCCGGCGCAACGGACGATACGCTTGCCGTCCATAACACCGGTGGTGTGTTCAACGTGAGTGGCGCACCGGCCATCTGCCCCAACTTCGTTCAGGACCCAGGGCTATGGATGTGGATAGGCTTCACGCAGCCCGTGCAGCCGGATATCGTGGAAAGCGGATCGCAACTCTGCGCCTACCCGGAAGGCGAGAGCTACCAATGGTACCTCGATGATCTGCCGCTCTCGAACAGCAACTCGGCGTGCATCGATGTCACGGTATCCGGCAGCTACCTGGTGGATGTGACCTACGTGGTCGACTGTTCGACCCCCTCGGAGGCTTTCCTCATCACCGGACTCGACGAACAGCCTGATGCGAGGAGTTGGCAGGCGTACCCGGTGCCCGCTGCGGATCTGGTCAACATCAGTTGGGGCGATGGATCATTGATCCACGGTTGGCGTTTGCACGATGCCACGGGCCGCATGGTAGCGCAACAGAACGGTGCCATGCGCTCGCCATGCACGGTGGATGTGAGCGGATTGTCTGCCGGGCGGTATTGGCTGAATGCTGGCGGTGCGCAGGTGATACCGGTGAGTGTGGTACGCTGAGTGTTCGTCGGGCGGAACTTGCCGAGGATCATGGGTTAGTGACAGCGCCTTGTTCATGCCTCCGCTTGCGCAACACCATCCGGCCGGGTCCGGGCGGGTCACCTTCTCTGCGCGATGTCAACGTCATTCATTCCCGAGAGTGGCTTCACACTACTGCGCGAACGGTTGCACTCCATCGCACTGCGCAAGGAGCGCTTCTGCTATGATGTCCGCGGTAATTCCTATGTGACCTTCGATCCGGTGGCGGCCTACCACGTTCCCAGCGGTGCGGATGAACTACCCGATCTACAAATCGTGCCGGCGCATGCCTTGGAACACGACGCCCTTGTGAGCGGACATCGATTCCCGGATGGCCGCATCCGGTACACCAGCTGCCGCTTGTTCACCGATCACGCGGAACGTGAATCGTTTTCCGGGCTCCAGGTCCGTCAACAGAATGGAGCAGCGCGAGGTGGTCCCGGCCACCTCCCATGAGCCGTCCTCCAATTGCCACTCCACAGTATGGAAACGCACGTTGGGTTGGCGCGACCAGCGCAATTTGATCACCCCCTCTCCCCGTGTACGCTTCCCTTGTTTTCGGGCCAGCCATAACTAGAGTTGAAAGCGACTGCCATCCCGGCCGATCAGAACCCGGGTCACAAAGGCCCCCCTACCACGTCATCACATCCCGATCACTCTTCCTGAGCCTGGTACTGAAGCCCAACCCGAAGAGCAGGTTCTGGTACACGTGGTCCTCCGTGGTCTGCTTGCGGCCGGGAATTCGTTGAGGCCGAGGTCACCGGCGCTGAAGTGTGCGGCTTGGTTGTCGTAGCCGACCAGTAGCCCGAAGGCGAGGTTGTCCGTGGCGTGGATGTACCATGCCGTGCCCAAGGACCAGTAGAGCACGGGTGCTTGTTGGCCGGTGCAGATGGCACAATCGAAATCGTAGGTCGCCATGCCGACGCGCAGGTTCAGCTCATAAAAGGTGCGTTCGCTGGTGTAGCGTTCCATCTGCACCTTGCCGTAGAGCGCCAAGCGGCGGACATCACCGCTGACGATGCGCGGCGCGAGCGCGCGTTGCTTCAAGGTGAACCACGACATGTTGCCCCCCACGCCGAGGCCGATGCCATGGCGGATGGGCAACTGGAATGTGGCCCCTACCTGCCCGATGGTCTCGGTGATGCTGTTGAACAAGGGATTGCGAAAGGAGACCGGCATCACCAGATCGCCCTTGATGGTGGAACTGACGTCGCCTTCCTTGGTCCGCTTTTGCGCGATGGCCTGCACGACGAGAAGTAGCGCGACGGAACAGGCGATGGTGCGGAGGTGCGTCATACGGTGCGAAGACGGAACTGGCGGACGGTTCGTTGCGTGCCGGTATCCAATTGGACGTGGTAGAGGCCGTCGGCGAGTTGCGGAAGGTCGAGGTGGATCGGGTCGGCGCCAGCTTCCAGGACCTGTGTTGGCCAAGTGTGCAGTTGCTCGTGGGCAGCGCTGAGCAGCAATGCGTGGAGGGTCTGTTTGCTGGGCACTTTCAACGCAACGCGAAGACGGGTCGGGTGGTATTCCACTTCCAGTTGGAGCAATTCCAAGTGCTGCGGGGCGGGGAGGTCGCGGGCGATGACGTTGTGCTTGAACCGCCGCCAGAGGACGACCACGAGCATGATCGGGAGGGTGATCAGGAGGGCGGTGCGGATGGTGAGGAGGTCCATGGGCTATGGGCGGGAGAGCGCAGTGAGGCAAGGACCGCTGGGGAGGATGGGGGTGAATGCGCACCGCAGAGGCGCTGAGAGCGCGGAGGACGCGGAGAATGCAAAGAGAGGTGTGAGGACTGCGGGGGTGAGGGCGCGGAGGGTCCGCCAAGGCGGAAGGAGGACAGTGGAGGAAGTGGATGACTGGGGATGAGTGGTGGAATGCAAGATCTCACGCGGCGGCGCGGAGGACGCGGAGAATGCAGGAGAAGGAGTGCGGGTATGGTGGGTGTTGAGGGCACCGAGGGTCCGCCGAGGCGGACAAATGCTGTGGAGGTTCGGAGCGATACGTGAGGTGCAGCGGAGGTCGATCATCTCAGAGGGTGATGACGCCTGAAATGGTGGAGGCGCGGTCGTAGCGGGCGATGACCTCATCCGCAGAGACCATGACCTCGCGGACGGTGATGCTGACGTACTTGCCGCCGGTGGAGTACTTGCGGGTGATTTCGCTTTCGGCGGGGAAGAGCGCGAGGACGGCGTCGAGTCGTTCGGGGTCGGGCTCTAGGACGAACTTGAACATGTACACGGATGGCCACGCGTGTACCTTATCGAGACTTGCTCGCAACCGCTCCTTCGCTTCCTCGCTCAACATGATCTTACCTTGCCAAAGGTAGCCTGCGGGTTGAACCTGTTCCGGGGCTGCGTGTACAGCAATTCGACCCAAGCGATCAAAGCATGTTCCTCCGATCCGTGTTCGTCCTCTTCGTTCTGTCCGGTGCCACAGCCTTCGCGCAGGTGGAAGTCCCTGCACGGGCGGTGCAGCAGACCAAGGCCACCGCCGTGCAGGACCCCGTGCAGGGCGGTTGGGAAGCCACTCCCGCCGGTGTGGACCGTGAGACGCTGGATCTCTTCGATGCGACACGGACACCGGCACAAGAACTCGATGGCTTGCGGATGCAGCGGAACGAAGCGCTTTCGCGGAACAAGGGTTCGTACACCGCAGCGGACAAGCAGCAGTTGGATCTGTCTGCGGACCGGATCAACAGCGCGTACCCGAACAGCTTCGAGGCGCACATGGCGACCTTCTATGCGCAGTTCCCGACCGCACGTTCGTTCACGGAACTCGGAGCGGCAGCGACCAGCGCACCCGAGCGCATTGAACTGGTGGGGCCTCAATTGGCGGCTGCTGCCCGGAAGGACGATCGACCCACGTTGGTGGCGTGTGCGAAGGACATGAAGGAGCGCGGCGGCGTGGCTCCCCCACTCTACCTGTACGCCGAGGATCTGTTGAAGTCGGTGGATGAGAAAGGTGTACTGATCGCCGCAGGCGAAATGGACGCCTACCCGCTTTGGGTGAAGCAATTCGCGGAAGGCAAACGAACGGATGTGCTGGTGATCGATCGCCGCATGTTGCCGGACCCCGAGTACCGCGGACGCATGTGGGGACGCGCGGGCGCCACCGGTCCTGTTCCACCGGATGAGGCCTCCTTCATCGCGAAGCTGTACACCTCCACAGGTAGGCCCGTGTTCCTTTCACTTGCTGTCGGTGCAGAAGTGGCGCGCACCCATGCGGCGTTGCTCAGTGTGACCGGACTGGCGATGCGGATGAGCGAAAGCGCGCGCGGCGACATGGCGAAGCTCGGTTCCCTGTGGAAGGGCATGCGCAAACCGACCGACGCCGGACCGATCTCGAAGAATTATCTCATCCCCGGTTCGTTGTTGTTGAAGCACTACCGCGCAATGGATGATGAACGCAATGCTTCCGAGTTGGAAGCCGAACTGCGCATCATGGCGCAACGAATGGGCGCCACGCAGAGCATGATCACCAACGGCATCTTCCTGCACTGACCATGGGGGTGTTCGGAAAGGAATACACCACCCAGAGCGACGAGCGCCTGATGGAGCTCGTGGTCCGTGGCGATGAGCGGGCGTTCGGCGCGGTGTACGACCGCTACCACGGCAGATTGCTGAACTACTTCCACCGGATGCTCTGGCACGATCGCGAACGCTCCAAGGACATGTTGCAGGACCTGTTCACCAAGTTGGCGCAACGCCCCACCAGCTACGATCCGTCGCGGCCCTTCCAGACGTGGATCTTCAGCGTGGCGAACAACATGTGCAAGAACGCTTACCGGCACGAAGAGGTGGTGCGCGCGGCGGCGGTGGAGATGCGCGCAGGTCCTGATCGCGTGGAAGCCACCAACGGCATCGGCGTGGACCACGAGCTGTTCCGCGATCGCTTGCAGGAGGAATTGGAAAAATTGGACCCTGACCACAAAGCCACCTTCGTGATGCGGCACCACGAGGACATGGCCATCAAGGAGATCGCCCTCGCATTCGGTTGTTCCGAAGGCACGGTGAAGAGCCGCCTGTTCTACACATTGAAGAAACTGGCCGAACGCATGAAAGAATTCAACCCTAACGCCGTGTACCATGGAAAGGCGTGAACACTACGACCCGGAGGACATCGAGAACCTCCTGCAGGAACGGTCCTACGACGAACTGTTGGAGGAGGAGCGCGCCTATGTGCTGCGCCACATCAGCGGGCGCGCCGAGTACGAGGCGATGCGCCAACTGCTCGGCCAGGTGCGCGAGGATGATCGTCGCCGTGAGCCGATCACCGTGGAGCCGGAGATCCGCGACACCATCATGGCCGCCTTCCGCGCCAACCAGCGTCCACAATGGCGGATCTGGCTGAACAGCATCGGTGGTTTGTTGTGGCCGAAGGAACTCTCGGCCATGTGGAACGAGAACCGCTTGCTGCGTCCAGCACTGGCCTTCGCTTCACTCGCCTTGCTCATCGTAGCGGGCGTGTGGATGATCCAGTCCGCGACGAACAACAAGGAATCCGCGCAAGTGGCCGAGTTGAAGAAAGAGGAACCGGCAAAGCTGAAGGTGGCTGAACCGAGCGTACCCGCGACGGAGAACCAGAGCGTATTCGAGCCTGCACCACCGCCCACACAGCAACCTGCGGGATCGCGGAAGGATGTTGGGATCACCACGGGTGCGACGCGCTCGTTCAATGAGGTCGAAATGGACGCAGCGCCGGTTTCGGGGAATGCCCAGCCACTCGAAGTGGCCGCTGATGAGTCCGTTGCGGAGAAAAAGGACGGCAACTTGGATGAGCGAAGGGAGGGTGAACGTGCGCCGATCACCACGGATGCGGTTACGCGGCAATCCGCTGCTGGGGCCACGCAAAGCGCTACGCATGTGGTCACCGAAGAGGAATTGACCGTGAACACCAGTTTGGCGAATGCCACCGGCAAGGTCACGAAAGCGGTGTTGAAGGAAAAGGCCGAACGCTCGGCCGGTATCAGCACCACGTTGAGCGCCAATCCGGAGTTGCTCGCGCTGATCGGCGCTGGCTGGTAACTACTCGATGGTAAAGACCTGACTGATCGCGAAATCGCGGGCCTGAACGGACACGGTATGCGTCCCTTTGGGGAATACGCCCTTGTCCAGTCGGCGGACCAATTCACCGGTGCGCGCATTGCCTTCTTCGCGATAAAGCACCCGGCCCCGTTGGTCCTTGATCTCCATTACCACATCACCGATCCGGCGGCAATTATCGATCTGGATCTGCACCATGCCCGATGCACGTGAACAGGAGATCCGCATGTTCGCCTTCGGGTCGCAATGCCGACCGTCGCTACCACCGGGAGCGGCGATCAGCGCAGCAGCGAACAGCATGGACCCGAAGAGGTTCAGCGTGCGTTTCATGAAGGCGAAGATAGGAGAAGCCCCGATAGGATCGAATTCCAGCTAGGCGATGTCGAACGGCGCGTCCACCATCAACTCGCGGTCGGTGGTGCGCAAGGCGTAGTTGAATCCCTTGCGCAAGGACCAACCGCCAAACGTTCCATCAGCGCGAATGGCCAGAAAACCGATCTGCATATCCACCAACTCCTTGTGCTTGCGTTGCACGCGCAGGACCACTTCGTGGCAGGCTTCCTCGGGTGTTCGACCTTGGCGCATGAGTTCCACCACCGTGTGACTGCCCGCCGTGCGGATCGCCAATTCGCCAACACCGGTGGCACAGGCCGCACCGGCCTCGCCATCCACAAAAAGCCCGGCACCGATGATGGGGGAATCCCCCACCCTGCCGTGGATCTTGTACGCCATGCCGCTGGTGGTGCATGATCCCGCCAAGCGACCGGCCGCATCCATTGCGATCATGCCAATGGTATCGTGGTTCTCGATGTTCGCGACCGGCTTGTAGTTGCTGGTCCTGGCCCATTCCTCCCAAGCGGCTTTCACTTCGGGGATGGTGATATCGTTCCGTGAGAAACCGTTCTCCAACGCCCAACGCTCCGCCCCGGCTCCTACAAGCATCACATGCGGTGTGCGTTCCATCACGGCGCGGGCAATACTGATCGGGTGTTCGAAGTGTTGAACGAAAGCGACGGATCCTGCACGACCCTCGTGATCCTGGATGCAAGCATCGAGCGTGACGTGTCCATCCCGATCCGGTCGTCCTCCGAGCCCGACGCTGCGATTAGTGAAGTCGCTCTCCACCACCGCGACGCCTTGTTCCACCGCATCCAACACGCTTCCACCGGCGGTGAGCACATCCCACGCCTTCGCGTTGGCGGGCATGCCGTGGATCCAGGTGCTCAGGATCACCGGACCCTTGGTGAACGAGAGCGGCGTATCCACAGCCTTCTCTTCTGCCCCTTCTTCCTTCGGGAAACAACCCGTGGCGAGTGCGGCGGATCCGGCGAGGCCGAGCTTGAGAAAGTGTCTGCGGTCGTTCATGGCGGTCGAAGGTAGTTGCGCGGATTATGCGCGCGAAGAAGTCAACGGAGGCCGCCTACATTGGTCCCATGCAGTTCAACCGGTCCACGGCCTATCCGATGGTGGTGCTCACCACGCTCTTCTTCATGTGGGGCTTCATGACGGTGATGAACGACGTACTGATCCCGCACCTACGCACGGTGTTCCCTGACATGCCCTGGTGGCAAACGCTGAGCGTGAACCTCTGCTTCTTCGGTGCCTATTTCTTCGGATCACTGGCGTACTACCTCAACTCGCAAGGCGGCGTGGATCCGATCGCGCGGTTCGGGTACAAGCGCGCGCTCATCGCTGGTCTTCTTCTCTCCGCGTGCGGGACGGCGCTGTTCGTTCCAGCGAGCTACATCAACCTCTTCGCGTTCTACCTCTTCGCGCTCTTCGTGCTCGGACTCGGATTCACGCTGCTGCAGATCGCGGCGAATCCGTTCGTGGCGATCATCGGCTCGCCGGAAGGTGCCAGTAGCCGATTGAACATGGCTCAGGCCTTCAACTCGCTCGGCACCACGCTCGCTCCGATCATCGGGGGTACGTTGATCTTCTCCGTGTTCAAGGGCGATGCAGCGGTGCGCTGGCCCTACGTTGCGTTCACGGTATTGCTGCTTTTGCAAGCCGCATGGGTGTACTTCACCACACTTCCGGAACCGCCGCATGTGAGCGCGGGAAAGAGCAATGCGCTGCGCCATCCGCAACTGCGCTGGGGCATGGTGGCGATCTTCTGTTACGTCGGTGCGGAGGTCGCCATCGGCAGTCTCATCATCAGCTTCCTCGGCTTGGATTCGGTGATGAGCATGCCGGAAGGCAGTGCGAAACACTTTCTTAGTTTGTATTGGGGCGGCGCGATGACGGGGCGATTCCTCGGAGCGATCGCGTTGTCGCGTGGGATGAGTACACCGCAACGCTTCCTGCTGATGATGGCATTGGGAGTTGGCATGTTCTTGCTTCTACTTGCCGTGAATGCCAATTCTTCTTTCGCTCTGGAAAGTGTGTGGCCGATGGCGGTCCTCATCGCCGCGAACCTGATCGCCTTCGTGGTGGCAGGACCGGATCCGTCGCGCGCACTGGGACTGTTCGCTGTGGCAGCGATGGGCCTGCTCGGCTTCGTGATCATGGGTGAAGGCGCATGGGCCATGTGGGCGGTCATCTCCATCGGCCTGTTCAACTCCATCATGTGGAGCAACATCTTCACGTTGGCGATCGATGGCTTGGGCAATGACACCGCGCGAGGATCCAGTTTGCTCGTGATGATGATCGTCGGCGGCGCGCTGATCCCGCCGCTGCAGGGCGCGGTCATCGATGTGCTCGGTGTGCAGAAGGTCACGACGATGGGATTCCACATCAGCTTCGTGCTGCCGCTCTTGTGCTACGCCTTCCTTGCGTGGTATGGGTTCAAAGGCTCGAAGCATTCACCGATCACCACATGATCCTCGGTATCGACATTGGCGGCACGACGAGCAAACTCGGGCTTGTGCAGGATGGGAAAGTGATCGCGCGTGCGCGGATCGATACGCTGGGGCACGCGGATGAACACGCCTTCGCGGATGCGCTGGCGGATGCCGGTCACCGTCTCGTACGGGCGGATGATCATCGGCCCTTACGGGCGGTAGGCGTAGGAGCACCGAACGCGAACCAGCTCACGGGCATCATCGAGATGGCGCCGAACCTGCCGTGGAAACACGATGTTCCCTTGGCGCGGATGATGACCGACCGGCTGAAGGTGCCTGCGGTACTCGGCAACGACGCGAACGCTGCGGCACTTGGCGAATGGCGCTATGGCGCCGGACGCGGGATCGATGATCTGCTCGTGGTCACGCTGGGCACGGGCGTTGGCAGCGGATTCATCGTGAATGGCCAATTGGTACTGGGCAGTGCGGGGAATGCTGGTGAACTCGGTCACATGATCCTGATCCCAGGAGGTCGCGCTTGTACGTGCGGCCGACAGGGCTGCTTGGAAGCGTACGTCAGCATCCGAGGCATGATCGCCACTTACACCGAAGCTGGAGGATCAGAGGACGTGGCGGATGTGAAGGCCATCGCCGATCGTGCGCGAGCCAGCGACGTAGCCGCAATTGAGTGCTTCCGCCGAACGACCGAATGGCTGGCGATCGGTCTGGCCAATGCAGTGTGTGCCACCGGTCCGAAGCGGATCGTGCTCTTCGGGGGGATCGCACGCAACGGGGATCTCTTGATGGCTCCACTTCGCGATCGGTTCCATGAAGTGCTGTTGAACATCTACAAGGGGCGCGTTGACTTAACGGTGAGCGCGCTGGAAGAGGATGACGCGGCGTTGCTGGGTGCGGCGGCGCTGGGGGAGGTAGGAGGAGAAGGGTCTCACGCGGAGGCGCGGAGGGCGCGGAGCTGAGTACCTTGATCACTCGCGGAATGGAAACCAATAGGATCACGGGCATCATCATCGAAGAGGCGATCAAGATCCATCGCCGCCTAGGCCCAGGTCTGTTGGAGTCGGTCTATGAGGCCGTGCTCAAACGGCGCCTTGAGCAACGTGGATTAATCGTCCAATGCCAGCAGGAAGTCTCCGTGAACTACGACGGTGAGATGTACGGTATCGGCTTCAGGATGGACATGCTCGTGGAAGGAACCGTCGTTGTTGAATTGAAGTCCGTTGAGGTGCTGCCGCCGGTCGCTTTCAAGATCGTTACCACTTACCTGCGCCTTTCCAACAAAGAGGTCGCGCTTCTGATCAACTTCGGCGAGGAGACACTGAAGGACGGATTGCATCGCATCGTGAACAAGTATACCGGACCGAAGCCGGGTAGCCAATCTGATGAGCTATGAAGACTGAATACGGACCAGAATCCGGGATCTTTGAATTCGTGCGATCACCCTCATCTCAGCGCCCTGCGCGCCTCCGCGTGAGGTTGACTTCTTCTTCCCCGCTAGCTCCGCGCCTCCGCGTGAGAATCGCATTCCTCGCATTCCTCCCCTCCCTCCTCTTCTCTCAATCCCCCAACCCCGCCCGCGATAGCTCGGCCTCGCTCGCCCGCGACCTCGTGAACCCTTTCATCGGCACTGGCGGCCACGGCCACACTTTCCCCGGCGCATGCGTTCCCAACGGATTGGTGCAACTCAGTCCGGATACACGGCCGGACGGCGTGATGGACTGGGACGGCTGCGGTGGCTACCACTACAGCGATTCGTTGATCTATGGTTTCAGCCACACGCACCTCAGCGGGACAGGCGTGGCGGACCTGTGCGATGTGCTGCTGATGCCATATTCATCCTTCTACGGAGATCGCACGGAAGATCACTACGTCTCGGGTTTCAAGCACTCTTCGGAAGCGGCTCATGCTGGCTATTATTCCGTTGAACTCACCGACGCCGAAGTTCGAGCGGAATTGACGGCATCCAGTCGTGTAGGTGTGCATCGCTATACATTTTCCACTGACAAGGATGCGTGGATCATGCTCGACCTTAAGCACCGGGATAAGTTGCTCAGTTCCGGAATTCAGATCACCAGTCGCAATGAGATCACAGGTCGGCGCAGATCCAGTTCTTGGGCCAAGGACCAACAGGTCTTCTTCTGCATTCGTACAAGCATATCCTTTGCTGAAATAAGCTTCGGGATTTCTGGGAGCGACACCACTTCGCTTGACCTCCAATTCGGGAAGCTATCTGCACCACTCATCGTCAAGGTCGGCATCAGTGCCGTGAGCATCGAAGGCGCACGCGCCAACCTCGACGCCGAAGTGCCGCATTGGGATTTCGACCTCGTGCGCAAGCAAGCTGAGGAAGCATGGAACGCCAAGCTGAACAAGATCAAGATCGAAGGCGGAACGAAGGAGCAGCAACGGATCTTCTACACCGCGCTTTACCACTGCTACGTGGCCCCGTACATCTTCAACGATGTGGATGGGAACTACCGCGGCATGGACGGCCAGGTGCATCACGCCGATCACAACGTGTACACCGTCTTCAGTTTGTGGGATACGTTCCGCGCGTTGCACCCGCTGATGACGATCCTGGAGCCGGAGATGACGAGCGACTTCATCAAGACCTTCCTGTTGCACTACCAGCAAGGCGGTCGCTTGCCGGTGTGGGAACTCTGGGGTAACGAGACCGACTGCATGATCGGTTACCATAGCGTGAGCGTGATCGCCGATGCGTACATGAAAGGGATCCGTGGCTTCGATGCGGAACTGGCGTTGGAAGCGATGGTGGCGAGTGCCATGCGCGATGAACCCGGACTGAACGCTTATCGCGCGAAGGGATACATCAGCAGCGAGGACCAGAGCGAGAGCGTGAGCAAGACGTTGGAGTATGCGTATGATGATTGGTGCATTGCCTCATACCTAGCTGCGCGAAAACTCCACCGCACGGAAGATCATTCCACTTTCCAACGTCGTTCCTATTCTTACGAAAGCCTGTACGATCCGGCGTCAGGATTCTTCCGCGCTCGTCGCAATGGCGGTTTCGTACCCGGATTCGATCCCTTTGAAGTGAACTTCAACTTCACCGAAGCGAATGCTTGGCAATACAGCCTTTTCGTTCCTCAGAACATCACCGGAATGCTCGGCATGCATGGAGGAAATGAAGGACTCACGTTGATGTTGGATCAGCTATTCACCGTGCACGGCGGAACAAGTGGTCGCGAACAAGCGGACATCACTGGTTTGATCGGTCAATACGCCCATGGGAACGAACCAAGCCATCACATGGCCTACCTCTATGCGCGGTCCGGTCAACCTGAGAAAACGCGAGCGATGGTGAAAAGGATCATGGATGAGATGTACCACGATGCGCCGGATGGATTGAGTGGTAACGAGGATTGCGGGCAGATGAGTGCTTGGTACGTGATGAGCGCTCTTGGATTCTACCAGATCTCGCCGGGGATCAACAGAGAGTACGACCTCGGCTACCCATTGTTCGATCGGGCGACCATCCATCTTTCAAACGGGAAGTCATGGTCCATGATAGTTGCGGCTGATGATCAATGGCTCTCCTCCGTTCCCAAGGACACCACAGATCTCACGGGTTACTACCCTCGCCGATTCACGCATGACGACCTGATCCTAGGAGGTGACTTCATGTTCGACTTTGATCGCGCTCCACGTAGGCAATACAAGCGCAAGTCCTATGGGCCAACCGTCCTTGATGGCGCATACTACTCACCCGGGGGGATGTTCCTTGGTGCTCCTGTTATCAATGCGTCTTCAGCCAGCTTCAATGATCAACTGGAAGTGTTGGTGCAAGGGCGCGGGACATGTACGGTCTCGGACAATGATGGAAAGCGGAACTGTCCAGTGAATGCCCCGTTCATGATAGGATCCACTTCGACGATCGAGGTTGTGTGGAACGAAGCGTACGTTCCAGTCACCGCCCACCTTTCCAAGATCGACGGCACTCGCTCCATCACCTTGGAAAGCACCTACGCAAACCAGTACTCCGCTGGTGGTGATCGTGCGTTGATCGACGGTTTACGCGGCGGCGAGGATTTCCGCACCGGCGAATGGCAGGGTTACCAAGGACAGGATGTGGTGTTGATGATCGACCTGGGGAAGATGGTCGATCTGAAGCGCGTTGGTTTGAGCGCGCTACAGGACCAGAAGAGTTGGATCTGGTTGCCGAGTGAGGTGATCATTTCCACAAGCGTGAACCAGCGCCAGTGGAGCAGCACCACGGTCACGCATGATGTGGACCCGAAGGCGGAAGGTGGGATCCTCCGCGAACTTTGGACAGGGTTGCTCGGTCGCAAAGCGCGCTACATCGCTATCACCGCGAAGAACGCTGGTCCATGTCCGGAGTGGCACCCGGGCAAAGGTGGCGCGACGTGGATCTTCGTGGATGAGGTGTTGATCGAGGTGATGCCCTGAATGGTCGCGGACTTCCCGCCGCCCTTCTACCCTACACCTTCCTGGCCCGATCCGCTAAGCCCGACCAAGATGTTTGATAATTCTTGCCTCCTCACTTTGTATTTAACCTTTCGGTTTAATACGTTTGTCCCGTCAACGAGATCATGGATCATCTGAGCTACACCTTCCAAGCCCTTGCGGATCCCACACGGCGTGCGATCCTTGCGCGGTTGGCTTCAGGTCCTGCCTCGGTGAATGAACTCGCCGAGCCGTTCGCGATGAGCCTTCCCGCGATCAGCAAGCACATCAAAGTGCTCGAGCGTGCCCAGTTGATCGCACGCGGTAAAGAGGCCCAATGGCGGCCCTGCGAACTGAAGGCCGCACCGCTGAAAGTCGCGACCGATTGGATGGAACAATACCGCCAGTTCTGGGAAGCGCGTTTCGATCGGCTGGATGAATACCTGAAGGAGCTTCAGGCACAAGAGAAGACACCGGCGAACACCTCCGCTGGCAAACGAAAGAAAGGTGCCGGCACCAAGTAGCCCGACAGTTCTCGAAGCTCAATGAACTCGACATCATTCATGAAGCCCACAGCAGCAGTCAAGCCCTACATCGTCAGTCGAGAATTCGATGCACCACGCGATCTGCTTTGGGACGCGAACACAACTACTGAACACATGGAGAAGTGGCTCGGCCCAGAAGGGACCACCGGCTTCACCAAGAGCATGGACTTCCGCGTTGGCGGGGTCTACCACTACGCGCAGCGCAGCCATGACGGGACCTTGAACACGTGGGGAAGGATGACCTACGTGAGCATCGAACCGAAGCATCGCATGGTGGTATTGAACAGCTTCAGCGATGAACATGGCGGGATCACCACGCACCCCATGGCACCAACGTGGCCCAAGGTGATGCACTGGGATATGCGGTTCGAGGAACTCGGAGAGAACCGCTCGCGGCTTACGATCACGTGGTTGCCGGTGGAAGGCTCTTCGGAGGAGGAACTGGCGATGTTCGATGGCGCACGCGATGGTATGGACCAGGGTTGGAAAGGGACATTGGATAAGCTGGAGGCTTACCTCAAGAGAGCGCAGTGATGAGCAGTATATCGAAGGTTGGTAGCCAACGCAAATGTGGCATCCTGATCACCCACTCCGCGCTCAGTAAGTTCGGATCCATTGAACGAACTTTCAGCTCAAGACCATGATCACCGAACCTGAACGTTTCACCACACAAGCGCAACGCACAGCCGTCATCCATCTCGTGATCCCCGGCCATGAAATGCCGAAGTACATGGACCCCGCGATCCAGGAGATCCTCAAGACATTGAAGGATCAAGGCCTCTCCCCCGCCGGACCGATGTTCTCGTATCATCATCGCCGTCCGTCGGACACCTTCGATTTCGAACTGGGCTTTCCGGTGGCGAAGGCGATCGCACCAAGCGGACGAGTCGTGAATGGAACGCTTCCAGCAGAAACGGTGGTGCGTTGCGTGTACCAAGGACCTTATGAAGGACTGGCCCAAGCATGGCCTGCGCTACAGGATCGCGTTCGTGAGAAGAAATACACGGAGACCGGTCGCTTCTGGGAGCGCTACCTCACCAACCCGGATGAAGTGAAGGACCCAAAGAACCACCGGACGGAATTGAACTGGGTCGTTGATAGCAAATAGGAATTTGGACGTGATCACGAACACCCGAACATCCATGAAACTCGATACTGGAGTCGAACAGCGGACACTTGTTCTCACGCGCACGATGAAGGCCCCCGCGCGGTTGGTTTTTCAGGCGTGGTGTGACCCGAAGCATCTGGTGCGTTGGTGGGGACCAAAGGACTTCACCCTCCCCCGTTGCGAGCAGGATCTGCGTGTGGGCGGCAAATACCGCTTCTGCATGCGGGCACCGGATGGCAGCGACCATTGGGTGCGCGGTGAATACCTGGAGATCACCGAGCCGCACAGGCTGGTCTTCACTTGGCTGCGCGAAGACGAGCAAGGCGACATCTGGTGCGACAATGTCGTGGCCATCGAACTGAGCGAGCAGGGCGGTCGCACTACTCTTACGTTGAGCCAGACCGCGTTCGCCACGGTGGCGCATTGCGATGAACACCGCGATGGTTGGAGCGAATGTCTGGATCGTCTCACCGACTTCATTGAAACACAACTCCCCTGACCCATGCCCACACAGATCTTCGTCAACATGCACGTGAAGGACCTCGCCAAGAGCAAGACCTTCTTCGAAACCCTCGGCTACAGCTTCAACCCACAGTTCACCGATGACAATGCCGCGTGCCTTGTGATCAGTGAGACCATTTACTGCATGCTGCTCACCACGGGGCACATGGAGCGTTTCGTTCCGAAAGGCAAGGCGATCGCCGATGCCACAAAGACCACGGAAACGCTCCTCGCTCTTTCCATGGACAGCAAGGACGCCGTGAGCTCCCACTATGCCAAGGCCATCGCGGCTGGTGCCACGGAGTGTCGTCCTGCGGAGGACCACGGTTTCATGTATGGCCGCAGCTTCAATGACCTGGATGGTCATATTTGGGAAGTGTTCTGGATGGATCCGAAAGCGCTTCAGCAATGAATGGAACGCCCCGCTTCGCAAAGCCTCGCGGTGACCTGACGCGGATCAAGCAGATGGGCGCGGATCAAGAAAAATGATCGGACAACGATGTCCGGGATTACGAGCACGCGCTCGGCATAAGAACGAAAACAAACAACCACAACATCATGCTCCTCTACATCCTCATCGGCCTCGCCGTTCTCATCGCGATCATCCTCATCGCGGCCAGCACCAAGCCCAATACCGTGCGCTACGAACGCAGCATCGTCATCAATGCGTCTCCTGATCGGATCCTACCGCACATCACCGACTTCCATAAGTGGAATGGCTGGTCGCCGTGGGACAAGAAGGACCCGAACATGCAACGCGAATACACCGGAGCCGCGAGCGGCAAAGGCGCGAAGTACGCGTGGAACGGCAACGGCAAGGTGGGTGAAGGATCCATGGAAGTGGTGGAGGTAAGCGCGAGTGCGGTGCGCATCGACATGCACTTCATCAAGCCGTTCAAGACCGATTGCGATGTGTGGTTCAGGTGTGTTCCGGAAGGAACCGGCACGAAAGTGAACTGGAGCATGGACAGCCCGGATCTATTCATGGGCAAGGTGATGAGCCTCTTCATCAACATGGACAAGATGATCGGCAAGGACTTCGAGTGTGGTCTCGCCGATCTGAAGAAACAAGCAGAGAAGAACTGAACGAGCAACAACCTCTACGCACCATGAGCACCAAGACCACCAACATTCTCTATTGGGTCCTCACGGGCCTCTTCAGCGCCTTCATGCTCTTCTCCAGCTTCGGCGGTATTACACTCGATCCGCAGGCTGTGGCGTTGCTGCATGACCACCTCGGATATCCCAACTACTTCATCCAATGGATCTCGGCCTTCAAGATGATCGGTGCGGTCGCCATCCTGTTGCCCTTCGTCTCACAGCGTATAAAGGAGTGGGCCTACTTCGGCTTCTTCATCGATCTGGTCACCGGTGCGTATTCCTTCCACGCCGTGGGCGATCCGATGGCCGGATGGGCGCCGATGCTGCTCTTCATCGCGGTGCTGATCGTGGCTTACCTGCTGCACCACCGGCGCGCAAAGGCGTGATCACCACTTGACGAAACGCCCTGTGGCCATGCGGTCGGTGCCGTTCATCGCACAGCGCCAAGTGTAGGCACCTGCCGGAAGATCCGCGAGATCCGCTGCTCCCGCGCCGACACGCACACGCATCGTGCGACCGAGTGCATCGACCAGGTCCACGTTCCGGATCCCCGCTCCTTCCCATCGCGCCGTGAAGGCGATGGGATCGAAGAAGAAGCGCACATCATCGGTCCTTTTGTTCACCTCCTCCACTCCGGTCACCAAGGCGCTCGCGCTCAAGCCCACCATCAACGGGTCGTGATCGCTGCTGCGGTACGCGTCCGGTTGGTAGAACGCGAGATACGCATCCGGGTAATCCATCTGCTGGGGCTCATCGGAACTGATGGCCCATGGTGCAGCACCGGTGAGCGCGTTGATCAACTCCGCCGTGCCGAACGCGTGATCGATCGCACCGAAGACCCCTTGGTAGCGATAGCTGTAATTGGCAATGCCTTCCGGCACCAGCGTACTGAACCCGTTCGCGCGGATCACATCCACCGGATCCTCCTGGTAGTAGGAATTGAGATCACCCATGACCAATTGTGCATTGATCCCCGTGGAGGATCGGATGCCTGCCCATAGGTCACCAACGCATTGGCCTGATCACGACGACGCGCGTTGTAACACCCTTGCCCATCGTCCTGGTCCAGGTTATCACCGGTGGCGTTATCACACAATTTGCTGTGGAAGTGCAAGCTGCTCAACAGGAAGCGGGCACCGTTGGAGGTCAACTCGAAGCCTTGCGTGATGTGTGCGCGCTCGAAGGTGCTGTTGTACAAGGAGTACAGAGGTGTGACCGGCGCGAGCGAACCCTGCTTGTAGAAGATCGCCGACTTGGTGCCGAAGCCCGCATTGTCCTCGATACCGAGATAGACCGTGGATCCATACGCGGCATTCAACGCGTCGATCAGATCGACCCACGCTATGTCGTTGTTCTGAAGCTCGCACAGCACGAAGGCATCGGCATCCATCAGCACGAGCGCCGCGACCAACTTGGTGCGCTGCCGATCCCATTCGCCGGCGTTCGCCGCGCCGAAGCCACCGAGCGAACTCCAATAGTTGTGAACGTTGTACGATGCGATGACGATGTTGCCACCGACATCAGGCGGCTCTGGGCGCACCGCATGCACGAGCGGGATCGTCCCTGCGGGCTGAATGCGGTACGCGTTGTAGGAGTAGTGCAGCACGCCGGTGAGGTTGTTCACCGTACTGCCACACCGCAAGGTGCCCTGTGGCCCCATCCAGGGGATCGGTGTCGGATAGGAGTTCGTGCGTCCATCATCAAGCAGGATGGAGTTGCGCGCGTTCAGCGCCGCTGCTGCATTGATCGCTCCCACATTGGTGTTTCCTGTGCTGGAGTTTCCCGATGCGATCACATCGTTCGGGTCCGTGTTGTTGGTGGGTTGCCAAAGGCGAGCAGGTGCCATGAGCAGTTGGCCGTATTGGATCCAGTCCTCATTGTCCGCCACCGTCATGGTGCCGGGGAAGCGCAGCAACATGCCTTCGTAGCGCTCCCAATCGCTTACTGATGCAATGGGCAAGGTGATGTCCGTTGGTGTAACGGTACCCGTACCGAGCACAGCTACGCCGGAGATGTTGTTGATCTCCGTGAGCCCTTGGTACTCGACCACGGTGCCGGTGACCTGCATGCGATCCCCGACACCGACGTTCGTGATCGACGTGGAATAGACGAAGATGCCGTTGCTGGTGGTGATGAGGCCATCACAGTTCGGGTCCTCCAAGTAGAAGCCTTGCAAGGTCCCTGTGCCTTGGAAGGCGGCGGTGACGATGCCCGTGGTCGTGACCGATTGCCCGACGTATGGGCTTGTGGCGCCCGCACCTTGGATCGCGCAGATCGGGGTTTGTGCGGATGCGACAAGCGTGGAAAGTGAACAACTCAGCGCAAGCGCGCGCAGGGTCATGTGGAGCATGGGTGAAAGGTAGGCCGATGGAAGAGTGCCGAACCGGACCGATCAGGGTCGTTGTTCAAGCCTCACCGCATTGATGCTCCCATCCAGCACTTGCAGGATCACGTCGCGGTCGTTCGCGGTGCCCACGTACTTCACCACGCCGTCCAGGTTCACATCCTCGGTGCGGTAGCCGGGAAGCACGGCGTTCACGTTGCTGCCTCCGATGGCGACGAGGATCCTATCGCGGTCATTGAACGGGCCGACGTACTTGATCGCCGCATCGCTGGTGGCATCGCCGGGCCAAAGCATGCGCACGCCGTTCACCTCTTGTTGGGCATCGGTGCCGAAAGTGGTCGTGGCCGGATCGGTGAGATCCACCGTGGTAACCGACGCCCCCAGCGTGAGCGGCGCGGCGATGGTCACGCCCAAATGATTGCGGTGGCGCACGCGGACGAAGTAGCTGCCCGCGCCTGCGCTGAAGTCGATGGGCGAATGACCATCCGCACTGGTGACCGTGCCGTTGCGGTGGACAAGCCCGACGCGCGTGGCCATCACGTTACTGCTGTCCGATGCGTTGATCAACTCCAGCCAGACCCAATCCACCACGGCGTCCTCGCCTTCCACTTCCAATACGTGTTGCGGAACGGCCCAAGGACCAACGCCGTTAGCGGGTGGGTAGAACGGAGGACCATACGGTTGCAGCGTAGGTAGCAGGTCTTGTTGGCGGAGATCATCGCGCATGAGGCCGGTGGTGGCATCGTACGCGCCGCCGAGGAAGATGCGCAGGGAGAGTGTGGAGCGAGGGTCGGGGATGTTGTGGTAGCGGGCGAGGACTGCGCCGACAGGACTTGGCCCTGTGCGGCACGACGTCAGGATCTGGCCCTGCTGTGTCGATCGCACATCCCGAAAAGAACAAGCAGGCGGTGCGAGCGCGACGTTTGTGAAGTAACCACCTTCATAGCCCCACTCAACGGAATCAACACCGAATACAACGTCACGTGAGCCATTCGGATGCTTCCTTCCAAGCCTGTTGTTCTTTATCAGAATGAAACCTCCGTTCGCATCCGTGGTACCTACGTCATACAAAGCATTCGTCTGCCATGGCTGAGTATTGCTATAAATTGGTTGTGTGAGGGGCTTGACAATCGACTTGTATTGCAAACAAAGAAGCGATTGATCAGTGGTGCCGAACGGATAGAGGAGTGTGCCAAGCGAATTGATCAATAATGGCGACGGATCCTCGCAGGAACAGGATTGAGCAGGACAACCGGTACCCGACCATGATATCTCAGCGCCTTGCGGACTAAGACAATGCAACGCGGTCTGAGCGCTAGGTGAAGAATAACTCCCGGTATAAGAAACTAGTCCGTACCCACCTGATGGCAACTCCTGAAACGACTTGAAGTTCCTGCCGTAGGTTGCCCAAGTTCCGCCGCTAAGACCTTCGTAGAGGACTACACCATTCACGCCGAATGTTGGGTCGATGTTTATCGAGGCGTCCGTTCGCAGGCAGTATCCGCTAAGTAGTTGATTGTTGAATACGGGACCAGTCCTTCCGATCACCAAGAAACCGCCGGCAGATAAGGGAAGCAGATCCTCGACGGTCTGAAACGTGAGGATCTGCCAATCCAGGATCACCCCACCCCCCATGCCGAATGATCCATCCAATGCCAGTTCGCTGTTCAGTCGGATCATGTACCAATCCACGGTACCGTCGATTATCGATGATGAACTGCTCGTCGCGAAGACATATGTGTTCCCGTCGTTCACGCCGACCTTCAATCGTTTGAAGGAGATGAACGGCAAGCCCATTCCCAGTGCAACATCTGAAGCCAGCACGTCCAAGTTTCCCCCGTGAAAAGTCATATCCACTTCTCCGCCTTCGAGCACACGGAAGAACCGCAAGCGATCACTGTTCAGGGTGAAGCAAAGCGCATTGCCTTCGTCATCGACATTCAAGAAGCGCACCTTGTCCGCATCCGCAGAGGGTACTATGTCGCTAGGTAGCGTGAAGTACCCGATGCCCGCGAACGAACTATCCAATGTCCCCGGTTGCTGCGCCCACAAACCCGTGGAGCAGACCAATGCGATGATGATCGAAGGTGTCCGCATGTTCAGGGTCGTTGTTCCAGCCTCACCGCATTGATGCTCCCGTCCAGCACTTGCAGGATCACGTCGCGGTCGTTCGCGGTGCCCACATACTTCACCACGCCGTCCAGGTTCACATCCTCCGTGCGGTAACCGGGAAGCACGGCGTTCACGTTGCTGCCACCTATGGCGACGAGGATCTTATCCCTGTCATTGAACGGCCCGACGTACTTGATCGCGGCATCGCTGGTGGCATCGCCGGGCCAGAGCATGCGCACGCCGTTCACCTCTTGTTGGGCCTCGGTGCCAAAAGTGGCCGTGGCTGGATCGGTGAGATCCACCGTGGTGAGCGTTGCGCCGAGTGCGAGCGGATCGGCGATGGTCACGCCCAAGTGGTTGCGGTGGCGCACGCGCACGAAGTAGCTGCCCGCACCTGCGCTGAAGTCGATGGGTGAATGACCATCCGCACTGGTGACCATGCCGTTGCGGTGGACAAGGCCGACGCGCGTGGCCATCACATTGCTGCTGTCCAATGCGTTGATCAGCTCCAGCCAGACCCAATCCACCACGGCGTCCTCGCCTTCCACTTCCAATACGTGTTGCGGAACGGCCCAAGGACCAACGCCGTTAGCGGGTGGGTAGAACGGAGGACCGTACGGTTGCAGCGCGGGCAACAGATCCTGTTGGCGGAGATCATCGCGCATGAGGTCGATGCTCGCATCGTACGCGCCGCCGAGGAACATGCGCAGGGAGAGTGTGGCGCGAGGGTCGGGGATCGAGTGATAACGAACGACCACTCTGCGACTCGAACCTTGGATCGTTGCATTACCTCTTGCGAGCAACCGACCATCCGGAAGCGGTTTCAGACCTTGGATCATGCCCCAATAGCCATACGGGACTTGAACATCTCCGAAGCTTTCATCACGCGATCCATCCGGATGCCTTCTTCCGATCGCCCACTTATCCTCGTAGTTGCAATTGGAGATGCATCCAGAGATCAGGAATCCTCCGATCTGATCCGCACAGCGCATGGTTACATACCCTGCGCCGTTCCACCACGCATCATAGAACAGTTCTTCGGGTAGGCCGAAGTGCTTCCGATCCAACCTCGGAGTTGGACCGTTCCCCGTTGCCACTAATATTTCACCCGCTTCATTCGCCGCCATGCCACGCATGAATACCGGTCCGAATCCACTTCCCGTGAAGCCGCTACTCGGTCCGACCTGAACACCGATATCCGTGGAGTAATAGCGCAAGTGTGCAGTGTAACCCGGTGCTTGTGAGAAGGTCGTCTTAAGAGCGAGGACGAACATGCCGCCCGGAAGTTCATTCAACCCATCCACCTCTCGGTAAGTACCGGATAGAGACGTGCCGGGAAATAGCAAGTAACCGCCTGAACCGAAACTCTCCACGACGGTGAACGAGCCATCGAGCTTCGTGATGAACTCACCCGTACCATAAGTTGCGTTCGCGTCGCTGAGTTGTCCAACACAGAACTTCGATCCATCCGTCAGTTCCATTACACGGTTCACCTGTACTCCGCGTATCGCTGCCCAATCAGGGAGGATCGATGTGAATACCCCAGCAACTCCGAAGGATGGGTCCAATTGACCATCCATTTGATAACCGGCCACTGGCAGGAGCGAGTCATTCGATGAAACCACGATCGCCCGCTCTTCCTGGATGTAGAACTGCCGAAATCCGGGACCTAGGTTGATCACAACCGCGAATGCAAGCGAAGCACTCGGATCGTATGCACCATCGTTCGTGATGGTATGCAAGCGCACCTCATTGACTCCATTCGGCTTCTGGCTGACGATCAAGCGCCCATCACTCAAAGGCCAGATATCCCACGGGTCGCCGGTGATCATCGGATCCAAGACCAAGGAACCGTTGACGGCGAACGAACTATCCAAGGTCCCCGGCTGCTGCGCCCACAAAACCGTGGAGCAAACCAATGCGATGAAGATCGAAGGTGCTCTCATGTGATCAGGGTCGTTGTTCCAGTCTCACCGCGTTGATGCTCCCGTCCAGCACTTGCAGGATCACGTCGCGGTCGTTCGCGGTGCCGACGTACTTCACCACGCCATCCAGGTTCACATCCTCGGTGCGGTAGCCGGGAAGCACGGCGTTCACATTGCTCCCTCCGATGGCGACGAGGATCCGGTCGCGGTCATTGAACGGCCCGACGTATTTGATCGCCGCATCGCTGGTGGCATCGCCGGGCCAGAGCATGCGCACGCCGTTCACCTCTTGTTGGGCATCGGTGCCGAAAGTGGCCGTGGCCGGATCGGTGAGATCCACGGTGGTGACCGATGCGCCCTGCGTGAGCGGCTCGGCGATAGTCACGCCCAAGTGGTTGCGGTGGCGCACGCGCACGAAGTAGCTGCCCGTGCCTGCGCTGAAGTCGATGGGCGAATGACCATCCGCGCTGGTGACCGTGCCGTTGCGGTGAACAAGCCCGACGCGCGTGGCCATCACGTTGCTGCTGTCCGATGCGTTGATCAGCTCCAGCCAGACCCAATCCACCACGGCGTCCTCGCCTTCCACATCCAATACGTGTTGCGGAACGGCCCATGGACCAACGCCGTTGGCGGGTGGGTAGAACGGTGGACCATACGGTTGCAACGCGGGCAACAAGTCTTGTTGGCGGAGATCATCGCGCATAAGGCCGGTGCTCGCATCGTACGCGCCGCCAAGGAACATGCGCAAGGAGAGTGTGGAACGGGGGTCGGGGATGTTGTGGTAGCGGGCGAGGACGATGCGGTTGATGCCTGCAACATTGCTTGTCCCAGCAACTACGACCCGACCATCCGGTTGCACAACCATTGAACGCGGTTTCGGGATCGAAGCAGGATCGAAGGAAGCGTCAACACCTGTCGAATCTTGAGGGTTGAAACCGATCCCGAACGAAGCGTCTTGATTACCGGAGCTCGGGATGTTCCGCTTGACCTTCCAAACAGGTTGCAGGGGTACAACTGTTTGGAATGGGTTCCAATAGGTGTAGGATAGATAGCTAAAGGCCATCAAGAAATTCCCGCTTTGATCCACGGTCACCGGACCCAAAAAACCACTAACCGACGAACTATTGTAGGACCCATTGATAAATGCGGGCATCCATCGGATAACGCCCCTATGGTTTGCCTGCCCGTGATGGTCAACCACATACTGCAGATCAACGGCTTTCCCGAACCCATAGCTTGGGACCACCCCACCTGAAATTCCAGGTGGGATCGGCATTCCCCCGCAATGCCCCATCGTTTGATCGAAATGATTAATGGCAATTGGACCGTAGATCCTGCTATCCGGACCGACCGGCGGACCATTGAGCAGATATCCGATGGTCTGCTCCTGACCATCAAAGTCCACTTCATTCGGCACATTGTTCCCCATGCTCGTCCATCGCAACCTACTGTTCGGGGAGAGCGCGATCGGTCCAACGCCGGTGGGAACCAAGAGAACACCTTGCACCCCGAATGTCGGATCGACAACTCCGCTTTGGTCCAACCGGATGATCCGATCGCTCAGACGCAGCACGAGTCGCTCATCCGGGAGGATGATCCCACCATACTTCAGATTCGCATTCTCGAATGACGCATGTACCAGCACACTGCCCTGTATGCCATAGCTGCTGTCCACGTCTCCATTCTCAAGGAATCGTTCAACCATGACACCCGTATCCAATGCGTTGATGATGCGACCGATCAAGACCGGCTTTCCATCCCCTTGTATGACCAGATCCCTGAAAGAGCCCAACGTTGTGATGGTCACAACACCACCGATCCCGAAACCTTGATGCAACGAACCATCTTCCAACAGCCGCACCATACGCGTTAACGGAATGCCATCCACGATCTGCTGAAACGCGATCACCACACCGAGGTCCGCGGTGGGTACCACAACGGGTGCGCCGACGCTGTCGAAGTCCGCGAGGATCACCTTCCCGTCCGTATCAAAGGACAGGTCCAGCATTCCCGGTTGCTGCGCCACCCCCTTCCCCACCAAGGCAACTGCGAGTAAGCATAGAAGGGTCCGCATGGGTTCCGTGTTTGTGAACCCGAAAGTAGGCGGATCTGCCGTTCGTCGGCAAGATGTCAGACTTGGTCGATCAACAATCTCCCGTGAACGAAGAATATTAGGCCGAGCGCAAGGCCCCCGCACTACTCGTGCTCCCTCCCGAACCCCTTCTGGTTCTCCTTCCACAATTCCTCCTCGGCCTTCAGCACCAGCTTCAAGCTGTCGCTCACATCCTTCTGTTCCAAGCGGTCCAGGTCGGGTTGCCCCGCGTTCACCCACGCGCTGTACCAGAAGCTGCCCACGGCGATGATGCTCGCGTTCATGCGCTGTTCCACCATGCCCATCATGGCGTCCTCATAGGCCTTGGTGAAGTCGGCGCTGTAGCTGCGCACGGTGGTTCGGCCACGCGATTCGATCTGGAACTTGCGGTCCTCGGGGAAGCTCTCGCTCAAGCGCTTCTCGATCCCCAGCACGCTATCCACCAAGAGGTGGCTTGCATGCACCGCCTCCCACGCGGCGGTCAGCGGATCATCGATGTATTCCGCGCGGCCTACGAAGTGGTCATAGTTGTCCGCGCTCAACTCCGGGATCCTGCTTTCCCAGAACGCGTGGATGCCGTACTGGTTGGTGAGTTGGCCATTGTAGTTCTCCGTGGTGTGCAAGGGCACATGCGCATCGGCGATGTAATGCCCCAGGTCCGCAGCGTTGCGCAGGATCCGGTCCACATCACCGCGCTGGAAGGCGGCGATCAAACGCCCATACATCACTTGGATATGCCACGGCACGATGCCGTACGACTTCAGCGTGTCCTCGGTGTACTTGGTCACCGCATCGTTCCACTTACGCGGCACCACCTCGAAGGGATCCACGCCGGGCGCTTCGTAGTGATCGATGTCGATGTAGTGGCGCGGTGCTTCATCGGGTACGGCGTAGCGGCGACGGTCGGGATCCACGGCGTGGTCGCTGATGAAATCGATGTGCCGTTTGAAGAAGGGGAACATCTCCGGCGGCAGGGTGTAGCACGCCATGCGGTTGATGCGCTTGTGGCCGTAGAATCCCCACGCCTGCGCCACTTCGATCACATTCGGCACGAAGAGCAGTGCCAACGTCGCCAACGCTACGAAGAGGAGCAGCGTTTTGCGGATCATGCGGGCTGGGGTACCATGCGCACCAACTCCCCGTTCCGCAGGATCGGGATCACGGTACACTGATCGGGCGTGAGACAATACTTGGCGTCGGGCAGCAACTTCAATTGTTCAATGCGACGACGACGCGGCGCGGCCTTCAGGATGCTCATGAAGTTGTCGCGCGCGCTCATGTACATGAACTTGGCGGCGATGCTGCTGTCCTCCTCCACGCCGAACTTGCCGCTGTCGAGCAAACGCTCCACCAGCGCACCGGCGAAGACGCTGTCCTCCAGGTTGAACTTGTCCTTCCAACCGCTGCACAGCAACAACACGTTCTCGTTCTGTGAGACAAGCCATTCGCTCAGCGCGCTGAGGTTGAGGAAGGAACCGATCACCAAGCGCGGCGCATCCTTCGCGAGGTTGATCGCCTTGGTGCCGTTGGTGGTGGTCATCACGATCGTCTTGCCGCGCAGGTCCTGGTCCACATAGGCCAAGGGTGAATTGCCGTAGGCGAATCCTTCCACCACTTCACCGTTGCGTTCCGCTGCCGCGATGTAGCCCGGCTTGCCGATGTACTCCCGCGCCTCTTCGATGGTGGACACCGGGATGATGCGGTCCACCCCACTTTCAAAAGCCGCGACCATCGCACTCGTCGCACGTAGGATGTCGATCACCACCACGATGCCCATGTCCTCGGCGTACAGCGGGTACTGCTGCGGGAAGAAGCAGGTCTCCACGCGGTACTTGTAGTCGCTATTGCGGATCTCTTCCTGCATCGCTGAATAGTTCACCGCCAAAATAGGTAACCCGAAAGTGCGACTTGATCGGTACCGCAAAGGACACGAAGGGCGCAAAGAATGCCGTTGTCGACTGCCATGCCGTTGGATCGCCTGAGAATGCCTTTGTGTGTCGTGCTCAATGAGGTACCGCAAAGGACACGAAGGGCGCAAAGAATGCCGTTGTCGACTGCCATGCCGTTGGATCGCCTGAAAATGCCTTTGTGTGTCGTGCTCAATGAGGTACCGCAAAGGACACGAAGGGCGCAAAGAATGCCGTTGTCGACTGCCATGCCGTTGGATCGTCTGAGAATGCCTTTGTGTGTCGTGCTCAATGAGGTATCGCAAAGGACACGAAGGGCGCAAAGAATGCCGTTGTCGACTGCCATGCCGTTGGATCTCCTGAGAATGCCTTTGTGTGTCGTGCTCAATGAGGTACCGCAAAGGACACGAAGGGCGCAAAGAATGCCGTTGTCGACTGCCATGCCGTTGGATCTCCTGAGAATGCCTTTGTGTGTCGTGCTCATTGAGGTATCGCAAAGGACACGAAGGGCGCAAAGAATGCCGTTGTCGACTGCCATGCCGTTGGATCGTCTGAGAATGCCTTTGTGTGTCGTGCTCATTGAGGTATCGCAAAGGACACGAAGGGCGCAAAGAATGCCGTTGTCGACTGCCATGCCGTAGGATCTCCTGAGAATGCCTTTGTGTGTCGTGCTCAATGAGGTACCGCAAAGGACACGAAGGGCGCAAAGAATGCCGTTGTCGACTGCCATGCGGTTGGATCTCCTGAGAATGCCTTTGTGTGCGTGCTCAATGAGGTACCGCAAAGGACACGAAGGGCGCAAAGAATGCCGTTGTCGACTGCCATGCCGTAGGATCTCCTGAGAATGCCTTTGTGTGCTTTGTGCCCTTTGCGGTACAATTTCTTACTCCTGTTCGAGGAACGGACGTTTCACCACAAGCGGGTTTCTCGAGAATACCTTCGTGTGCTTCGTGTCCTTTGCGGTACAATTACTAACCCTGCTGTAAGAAAGGAAGTTTCACCACCACACCTTTCAAATGCTTGCCGCGCACATCGATGAGGATGTCGCTGCCCACTGCGGCGTTCGCGGTTGGCACGTAGGCCAGGCCGATGGGCTTGTTCAATGAGGGACTCATGGTGCCGCTGGTGACCTTGCCGATGACAGTGCCTACCGCATCCACCACCGGGTGGTCATGACGCGGGATACCGCGATCGAGCAATTCAAAGGCGACGAGTTTACGCTTCACCCCTGCTTCCTTCTGTGCTTTCAGCGCCGCGCTGTTGGTGAAGTCCTTGGTGAACTTGGTGATCCACCCCAGGCCGGCTTCGATCGGTGACGTGCTGTCGTCGATGTCGTTGCCGTAGAGGCAGAATCCCATCTCGAGGCGGAGCGTATCGCGCGCAGCGAGGCCCGTCGCCTTGATGCCGTGCGGCTTGCCGGCTTCCATGATCGCGTTCCACGCCTTCTCCGCGAGCGGGTTGGGCATGTACACCTCAAAGCCACCCGCGCCGGTGTATCCGGTAGCGCTGATCAGCACCAGCCCCACCCCTTTCATCTCAGCGTACAGCGCGGTGTAGTACGGCATGCTGGCGATGTCCTCCGCGAAGAACCCCTTCAGCGTATCCACCGCCTTCGGGCCTTGCACGGCGAGCAAGCTCATGTGGTCGCTGATGTTCTCCAGTTGCGCATCGAAGGTGTTCAGGCTGTTGATCCAGTTCCAATCCTTCTCGATGTTGCTCGCATTCACCACCAGCACGTAGTGATGGTCCTCCTTGTGCTGCATGCGGTACACGAGCAGGTCGTCCACGATGCCACCCTCGGTGTTGGGCAGGCAACTGTATTGCACCTTGCCGACCTCGAGCTTGCTCGCGTCGTTGCTCATCACCTTCTGGATCAGGTCCAGCGCACCCGGACCGCGCACGATGAACTCGCCCATGTGGCTCACATCGAACATGCCCACGTGCGTGCGGACGTTCACATGCTCATCGATCACCCCGGTGTATTGCACGGGCATCAGGTAGCCCGCGAAGGGGACCATCTTGGCGCCCAGCGCTTCGTGTACGTGCGTAAGGGCGGTCTTCTTCAGGGCGGTGGCAGTGGCGTCGGACATGAGAGGAAAAGTGAAAGCTGAAAGGTGAAAGAGGAAGGTAGAAGGATGAAGGAGAAAGAGGAAAGATGAAAGATGAAAGATGAAAGAAGAAAGAAGAAAAGTGAAAGTTGAAACCGCTGACTGCAAACTGGCTATTGGCTACTGCAAATTGGCTACTGCTAACTGGCAACTACTGACTGCAAACTGGCTACTGCTAACTGGCAACTGGTGACTGCAAACTGGCTATTGGCTACTGCTAACTGGCTATTGGCTACTGCAAATTGGCTACTGCTAACTGGCTACTTGTATTCTCCCTTCACGCGATCATGTCCCGGAAGTGCTGAAGATAGCGGTCCTTCCAGGCATCGAGGCTCCAGTCCTTTTCCACGGAAATTCTGGCTTCGGCACCCATGCGGCGGCGAAGATCGGCATCGTCGATCAAGCGGCCCAGCTTCGCCACCCATTCCTCCACGTCGTGTGCGAGGAATCCGTTCTCCCCATCGCGGATGATGGTGCTGTTCACCCCCACCGGACTCATGATCGTGGGGATGCCGAGGGCCATATACTGTAGGCCTTTCAAGCCGCACTTGCCGCGCGCCCACTCGTCATCCGGCAAGGGCATGATGCCGATGTCCATCGCGCGCAGGTCGTCCAGCTCGGTGTCCTTGCGCCACGGCAAGCCGGTGATGCCGAGCGCCGGCACACGGTAACCGCCATCACCCACCACACGGAAGGTCACGCGGTCGCCGTACTGTTCGCGGATGGCCTTCAGCGCCGGGATGGCGTACTGGAAATGCTGGATGGTGGTGATGCTGCCGCTCCAACCGATCACGATGGGTCCTTCGGGTCGCGAAGTGCGCGGTTGGTACTCGCCGGTGTCGATCGTGGTGGGTACAATCAGGACCTGGTTGTTGAATTCGCGCGCGTACTCAGCGAGGTAGCTGTTGCCGGCGAAGACGCGATCAGCAAGGGCGATGAGTTTGCTGGTCTTGCTCGGGTCCTTCACCCAACTCCAGCGGCGGTTGGCATCGCTCACGTTGCTTAGCCAGATGCTGTCGTCGAAATCGTACACGATGCGAGCGCCCTTTTTGCGGAAGGCCCGCTCGAAGTGCGTGCTGCGCGTCATCAGCGCTTCGCGGCAGATGAAGACGATGTCGAAGTCGGTCATGCGCGCCACGTCGCGGCGGCGCTTGGCCACGGAACGACGCACGAAGCGGAGCTTATCAATGAAGTGGCCGGGGGTGTAGAGGTACGTGTCGTCGCTCGCCTCCACCAGGTAGCTCACTTCGCAGTGGAAGCCATTGGCCGCCAAGTGCGGCAGGTATTGCTCGAACCGGAACCGTTGGTTCGGACTACGCCCCGGACGGTGGCTGGCAACGAAAAGGATCGAGGGCATGGGCCGATCGAAGGATCAGACGATCAGAAGATCGAGTGCATGGAATGAGGAGCGGCCGAAGATAACCGGGGCGGGTGGTTGGGGGTGAATGGGTCAGGGATGGTTATGCGCAAGCGCTGACGGGACTGCGGCGTTCGCCGCAGTGACGTGCCCTGCTGACGTTATCGTTCTACTCGGCCGCGATCGTCACCCCCCGTAGTCGTCACTCACCAACGCCGCAGTCCCCCATCGTAGCCGTCACTGCGGCGAACGCCGCAGTGACGGCTACGATGGGGGCCGCACAACCAAAATGCCGTCGAGGCTCCCATACGCCTCCTACTGCTTCTTCGCAGCGCGGCTGTCCAGTTGCCCGAACTTCCACTCACACAGGGTGTCCATGAATTATCTCCGCAGCGGTCTGCCGAAGGCGACCTTGCGGCCCGAAGCCGTGAACACGTTGTTCAGTCATTGCACGTATGTCCGCAACACTGACGAGACTGCGGCTCAAGGCCGCAGTGACGGCTACGCGTGACGAATCCGCCCCTACCCCTCCTTCCAACTCGGCGGTAAACCCTGCTCGATCTCGATGTTCCCGAACTTGCTGCTGGCACGGGCGCCGGTGGCTTTCGCCCACGGAGCCATGCGGGCGAGCCCCTCGGCGAGTGTGGTCTCCTTTCGCTTACCGAAGATGCGTTCCACCTTGCTGTGATCGCTGAAGGCGAAGACCACTTCGTTGCGGGCTTCCAGGTGCTTCGCGTCGCTGTGCATGCCCATGGCCTCCATCACCAGCGTGGCGAGTTGGTTCACGGTGTAGGGCGTATCGGCCCCCACATTGAAGACCTCGCCATATGCGGAGGCGGTCTCCGCGGCCACGGCCATGATGGGTGCGATGTCGCCGATGTAGGAGAACGCGCGCTGCTGTTCGCCATCACCGAACACGCTGAGCGGCTGGCCTTGCATGAGCTGGTTCATGAAGATGCCCACCACGTTGCGGTAGCGGTCGCCGATGTTCTGGTACTCTCCGTACACATTGTGTGGACGGAAGATGACGTAGTCCAGCCCGAACATGTGGCGCGCGGCGGCGAGGTCCATTTCCACGGCCAGCTTGGCCACGCCGTACGGGTCCTCCGGCACCGGGCGCATGTCCTCGCGCATGGGTGGTTTCAACGCACCGTACACCGCAATGCTGCTGGTGAAGACGAAGCACTCCACATCATGCCGCACATTGGTGTTGATCAGGTTGATGCTGCCGATGAGGTTGTTCTGGTAGTTGAATCGGCGGATGAAGTGCGAGAGCCCCTCGGCGGCGTATGCAGCGAGGTGGTACACGTAATTGAAGTGATGCTCGGCGAAGAGTCGCTCGATCAATTCATGATCATTGATGGAGCCCTGTACGAAGGTGGCGCGTGGATCCACCTGATCGGCGAAGCCGCCGCTGAGGTCATCGAGCGCGACGACGGTGTGGCCCATGGCCAGCAATTCCTTTACGAGGTGGGCGCCCATGAAGCCGGCGCCGCCGGTGACGAGAGAAACAGGCATCTGCTTGATGATGGTGGGCGAAGATGCGTCATCCCGAATGACGCTGCGATGTCAAGACGTGATGATCCTCCAAGAGTGGTGTGTTCACGGCCCGAAGCGGCGGCTCACCCTGCGGCTTGTATGTCGGAGTTGATGAACGTAGATGCGGTCGCCCTCCACTTCGTACACGACCCGGTAAAACAGCCGTCGCAGTTGAGCATGACGGAAATTCCCCTTCCGCAGCTGGTACCCATAAGGGTTGGCCTTGATCGCCGCATAGCATTCCGCCAAGGCTGCTACGAACCGTTCACCAGCGCCTTTACGTTCAGTCTCCCGGTGGATGTATACCCGCGATGCCTGCCGCGTCACGCTGGGCGCGACCTCCAACGAATACTTCATTCCTTCTTCCCTTGGCGGATGATCCTGAGCGACTCCTCCTCGCTATGGAACTTCAATTTCCCGCTGATCCGATCCTGCCGTTGCTGCTCCAGTTCAGCGAGTTCCTCCTCCGAAATGTCATCGTCCGGATCACCGTCCTCCCGCCTCAACAACAGCTTGATGGCCTCGAGGACGCTCGTGTTCTCCTCTTGCGATATCAATTGAAGGATCTCGGTGCGCAATTCAATGGCGGTCATGACAATGGGCTTGATGCCGTAAATGTACTGGAGCACCAGCGCCTCCCCTTCTATCTTTCGCGCTCTCCATGGCCCTGCCGCGCCTCTTCCCCCGTTTCGGGATCCTTGTCATCGATCTGGTGCTGTGCCTGGTGGCACTGGCCGCAGGCTACTTGCTGCGTTTCAACTTCCAGGTACCGGACTATGAAGTGGACATCCTGCTGCCTGCTGTACCGGTCTTCCTCCTGATCCGTGGCGCGAGCTTTCTCGTTGCCGGGATCCCGCGCCAGATGGTGCGCCACACCAGCACCGATGATGCGCGGCGGATCTTCCTCACCGTGCTGGCAGGATCCGTGGCCTTCGGCGTGGCCAGCCTGGTCCGATTCTACTTCTTCGACGGCTACTACTTCCTGCCGCGTGCGGTGATCGTGATCGACTTCATGGCCACGGCGATGCTGCTGATCTCTTCACGCATCGCCTTCAAATTGATCCACCTGCGTTCACGTGGTTCCGGCAAGGAGCGCGTGCGCGTGATCATCCACGGGGCGGGTGAAGCGGGACTGATCACCAAGCGGACGCTGGATCGCGAAGGGTCGGTGAAGTATGAGGTGGTGGCGTTCGTGGATGATGCCGTGCAGAAAGCGGGCAAGCGCTTGGAGGGCGTGCTCGTACATCGCACCGACAAACTCGCTTCGCTTCTGGCCGATGGCGGCGTGGACCAGGTGATCATCGCTATCGGCAAGCCGGATCCGGAGAACCGCCGTCGCGTGGTGGATGCCTGCTTCGCGGCGAAGGTGCGCGTGCTCACCATCCCTCCGGTGAATGATTGGATCAATGGCCAACTCAGCGCCGGACAGATCCAGCAGGTGCGCATCGAGGATCTGCTCGGTCGCGCGGTGATCGAATTCGAACAAGCCAAGGTGCGCGAGCTGCTCACCGGAAAACGGATCCTCGTCACGGGCGCTGCGGGAAGCATCGGCAACGAACTGGTGCGCCAGCTTTCGGAGATGAGCCCCGCGCAATTGGTCCTGGTGGACATTGCCGAGTCGGGGCTGTACGATGTCCAGATGGAACTCGCCGGCAAAGGACGCAGCGCGAACGTGCATGTGCTGGTGGCGGATGTGCGCGACCACGACCGCATGCAAGGTGTGTTCACGGCGCATCGTCCGCAAGTAGTCTTCCACGCGGCCGCCTACAAGCATGTGCCACTGATGGAGGCGCAACCGAGCGAAGCCGTCCGCACGAACGTGGGCGGTACGCGCACGATGGCCGAACTCGCCTGCGCGCATGGCGTGGAGCGCTTCGTCCTCATCAGCACGGACAAGGCCGTGAACCCCACCAGCGTGATGGGTGCGAGCAAGCGCGTGGCGGAAATGGTCGTCGGCGGACTCGGGACACAATGCGAGACCACCTTCGTCACCACGCGTTTCGGCAATGTGCTCGGCAGCAGCGGTTCGGTGATCCCGCTCTTCCGCAAGCAGATCGAAGCGGGTGGACCTGTGACGGTCACGCACCCGGAGGTGAACCGCTTCTTCATGACCATTCCGGAAGCGTGCCGCTTGGTGCTGGAAGCGTCGGCCATGAGCACCGGCGGCGAGATCTACGTCTTCGACATGGGCGAACCCGTACGCATCGCCGACCTCGCCGACAAGATGATCCGATTGAGCGGGATGGAACCAGGCATCGACATCGAAGTGGTGTACACCGGACTTCGCCCCGGCGAAAAGCTCTTTGAGGAATTGCTCGCCACCAGCGAGAACACCTTGCCCACGCACCATCCGCGGATCCTCATCGGCAAGGTGGCACCGGTGGATGGCCGCGCGGTGATGACTGCGGTGGATGAACTCCTCCGCACAGCATCCTCGGCGAACGACGCGGACCTCGTTGGCGCCATGCAGGGCATGGTGCCTGAGTACCATCCTTCGCGTGGTGACTAATTTCGACGCACTTCAATTGACATGACCCGCGACCGCAACCTCGAACTCGCCAGCCTTCAGAAGGACATCGGCAACTACATCGGCATGGGCAAGGACAGCCTGCTCTTCAACTTCGAGACCAAGGGCAAGCGCACGCAGCTGCACTTGATCACGTTGAACCCGAACCACAACCAGAGTTTCCTTTTTCACGCCACCACCGGCAGCGACAAGCTGGACGCGTTGCGCGAAATGCTCACGTATGTGAAAACGTACAAGGAACGTACGAGCAGCTACACCATCCAGTGGAGCACGCGCGGCGACACCGGCCTACAGACCTCCTACTTCCGCGCGAAGAACGTGTTGGAAGCGCTGGACAAGCTCTTCTACGATCGCGACCCGAACAGCATTACGGTGTTCAGTGTGATGCTGAATGCGATAACGTAAATGCAAGGAGCAGGGGCAGTGTCAGGAGCAGGGGTAGGAACAGGAGGCAAGTGATCGTCCCAAAAGCTGTTCGATCGATCCATGGTAAAGGCAGTTGATATCGCTGAATTCCTGGAGCAGGGAACATCGATCATCGACGTGCGGTCGCCGGGTGAATTCGCGCACGGACATATTCCCGGTGCGCATTCGATGCCGCTCTTCAGCAATGAGGAACGTGCAGTTGTGGGTACGCTCTACAAGCAGCAAGGTCGCGATGTAGCGATGCTGGAAGGCTTGCGGATCGTCGGACCGAAACTGGCCGTGATGGTGGAGCAAGCAAAGGCGCTCGCGCCCGATGGAAGGATCCGCGTGCATTGTTGGCGCGGTGGTGAACGCAGCGGCAGTGTGGCTTGGCTGCTGGACAAGGCGGGCTTCGCGGAGGTGATCACCTTGCGCAAGGGCTACAAGGCATTCCGGAACCATGTACTCGCGGCGTTCGATGCGCCGCTGGAACTGCGTGTGCTTGGCGGGTACACGGGCACCGGTAAGACGGAAACGCTCGGACACTTGCGCGATCTGGGCGAACAGGTCATCGACCTTGAAGGATTGGCGCATCACAAGGGATCGTCCTTCGGCGCCATCGGCGAGGAAGCGCAGCCCACCACCGAGCACTTCGAGAACCGCTTGTGGAGTGAACTGATAAAGTTGGATCGCACACGCCCTGTTTGGGTGGAGGATGAGAGCCAATTGATCGGTCGATGCAAGATCCCGCAAGCCCTTCATGACCGCATGCGCAGCAGCACGCTCTATTTCGCGGAGATGAGCCAAGCGGACCGCGCCGACCGCCTCGTGGTGGATTATGGAAAGTACCCGGCAGAACAACTTGCCGAGGCGATGAAGCGCATCGAGAAGCGCGTGGGACCGCAGCACTGCAAGACCGCGTTGGCTGCGTTGGCCGAAGGCGATCTGCGCACCGTGGCGATCATCGCGTTGACGTACTACGACAAGACGTATGCCTTCGGGTGGAGAAGCGGGAGAAGGAACGCGTGGTGCGCATGCCATTGCAGAGTGGAGGACATGCTGAATTGGCGAAGAGCCTGTGTGATCTGGCGGTTCGTCGATCGGTCGTTCGCGGCTAGGCAACCAGCGCCTACCTTGTTCGTTCATTCAGTGTCATGCGCAACGCACCTATTGCCGGTGGACGATCACGATGGATCGTGATGTGCGTGATCCTCATTTGGTGTGGATCCGTGCTGGCTCAGCCGCCGATCGTGGTGGATTGGATACAGGATCAACTCTTATGGGACAATTGGGTGCATGGAGTGCGCACATCAGACAGTGGATCCACCACGATGTATGTTGGAGGTGACCCGGTGCAAGAATTCACAGGCTGCGGAACCTATGTGGTCGGCTTGTCATTCTCGGCGAGTGGTGAGCCACAATATCCCATGGCCCCGAGTTGCATAGAGATCTATGGCATCAGTCAACAGTTCTGCGCATGGCAACAGGGAGTACTCGTATGCATGGATATTGGCGTTCCTACTCCGACTGTTTGGGTTTCTGGCATCCACTACTCCAGCTTTCCAACTGAGGCCGTTGCCATGAACAGCGGACCAGACACATACTCCGTGACGGACTACACGCGACACGCGCTCCTTGTTTCCGGTGGAAATTTCTTCTTGGGCGGCGGCAATGGGATCATCGGCGGCAATGAGTATGATTGCTTGGACCGCATCTGGAAGACTCCGTATCCAACGGTGGACCTTGGCACGAGTTGGACCGCTTGCATGGACAACCATTTTGTGACCTTCGAGATCTGGAACGACACACTGCTCGCCATTGGATTCCCCACCGTGACCAAGGTTGACACGACCAATGGAACCCAATCCGGGACCTTCGACCTCTTCAGCGGAAGTTCCGTGAACAACGGGTACACTGCGATCTCCGGTGACACCTTATTCTGGGCGAGCCGTCTCAGTGACGGGCAACTTCATGTGGGCAGATACCTGCTGGGTTCGGGTCCGATCTGGGAAGTGACACTGCCCTTCTCCGGAAACCCAGTGAAGTTGCACCGCGATGCCTATGGCCGCCTGTGGACCGCCTCGGGCAACAACATCGTCTGGCTCGACCAATCCGATGGTTCTTACCAGAGCTATTCCATCGGTCAGGTCGTGAAAGGAATGGACATGGTGGGTCGACCGTGGCGATCACCGGAAGTATGGACGGTACAACAAGCTATGTCCTGCATGGGCATGTAATTCCATAGAACATGCGGACCAGAATCGTGGCTTTGATCCTTTCCTTGGCATGCACACCGCGCTTCGCGGTGCAGGCCCAAGAACCGCTTACGCCGCTGTGGTCTCATGTGGACCCATACGGTGCAGGAAGTTTACTTGCTAGCTATGACGTGCTCTCCACTCGCGTGGCATACGACCAAGGCACTGATCGGATCTACCGGGCGATCATAGAGTTCAGTCCGGGCGGACCATACAGGATCCAAGTCTTCGATACGGAAGGGAATGACATCACTCCTTCCTCCAGTGCTGCTTTACGGGATCGATCCAGGGGACTATCAAGTGACCCACATCATTCAACTTTCAGTGACCAACGACACGTTGTCAGCGATCGTTCGCGGCGAGGTTTACTTCAACGAGACCGATGATCTGAATTGGCTGAAAGTGATGCGTACGGACGGTAACCCGATCTATCTATTTGGTTGCGGTAGTACTCCCTTGAACGCTTTCCATCGGGATATGCAGGGCACCTTGATCCTCGCCGGTGACGAATTGCGTCGCTACGGCCCCACAGGCTGGCCGGATGGGGATATCAGTGCACCCCAAACTGGAGGCATTGCAGTGTTGGGCGATGACGTTGTGTTGGGGGTTCCCCCATTTCTTACACATATCGACCGGTCCACGATGACCACAGCGACATCCATCTTGGTTCCATCCTCGGCTAGCGCAACCACGGGTGTCTGTCTCGCCAACCTTGGCTCAACTTTCAACTACGCCGCGACCACGAGCAATGGCACCATGGACCTTGGTCTTGCAGATATCAACACCGGGCTCATTTGGGCCAGGACCATTCTCGTTCCGTCCGGACTAGTCCCAACCGCATATCATGTCGATGAGAATGGCGACTTCTGGATCGCATTCGTAAACCACGTAACTGGAGTTACTGACCAAGGCCTGCTCTATCGCTTCCACTACTCTAGCGGTTCTTATGGCGTGAACAGCTTCAGCCGCAGGATCGATGGCATCGCGAGTAGCGGTACAACGCTCTTCCTCACCGGGCGGGTGACGGGTTCAACCTCGGACACCTACTTGGCCGCTTTCGATATCGATCTGATCACGGATGTTCCCAGTACTGATGTCAATGCCTTGCGCATCTACCCCAACCCCGCCAGCACCGAGCTCCGCATGGATGGCCTCTCGCCAGGAACATCGCGCCTGACCGTCACGGATGTCACGGGTCGCTTTGTGAAAGAAATGCAGGGGCCTTTCAATGGATCCATGAGCATTCCTGTTTCTGATCTGCCCAACGGTACGTACGTGCTCAGAAGCTTTGGCGCTGGACCCACGACCATGAGATCCTTCAGCGTGCTGCGCTGATCCGGAAATTGCGCGGCCAACGCGGAACTGGCCAAGAGCCTGTGTGATCTGGCGGCTCGCCGACCGGCGGTTCGCGGCTAGGCAACCAGCACCTACCTTGTTCGTTCTTTCAGTGTCATGCGCAACGCACCTATTGCCGGTGGACGATCACGATGGATCGTGATGTGCGTGATCTTTTCGTTTTGCGGATCCGTAGTTGCGCAGCCACCGATCGTGGTGGATTGGATGTCGGAACTTCCCAACGATCCCATGATCCTCGCCGCCTTCATCAACCCAAACAACGGACGATCCGAAGTGATCTACGATGAGAGCAGCGGTACTTGCGACACCGATGAACTATGGAGAGGGTATGATGCGAACGGACATCCGGGAAACTATTTGGATCCATGGGTCGGATGCTTGAACGCCTTCGCAAGCTTGGACCACTATGTGGCCGCAACTTCTCGGACCGGTTCCCCACGGATGGATGTTCTTAATGTTTCCACGCTCAACAATCACTTCTACATCTACTGCAATGGACTTATCATCGAAGGTTTGGATATAGGTCCACCGGGCTATGGTTATGCATCAGCGTTGTGCGTGCTGGCGGATGGCGCTGGCGTGTACATCGGCGGGGGCAGCACGAGTTGTCTGCCTGCCTATTCGACTATTTTCAAATTGGGTAGCGGTGCGCCATGGCCTGCCTGCGTGCCTTTCTCTCCGTACAGCTTGGAGGCCACACCTGATTCCATCCTATCCATCAACTTCCCATCAGTTCACATGGTGGATAAGGTCGCCGGAACGGTGGGTAGTACGTTCGACTTGTTCACTGGAACAGTTTCAAACACCGGCAAGACCTGTATGAACGGTGACACGCTCTACTGGGCCTGCAAGGTCGATGGCTCATTGCATGTAGGCAAGTACCTCTTGCATCAGGGAAGCATCTGGGAACAAGTACTGCCATTCACCGATATTCCAGTCGAACTCGTGCGCGATGATCACGGTCGGCTGTGGACTGCGGTTGGCAATAATTTGGTGTGGCTGGATTCGGCCACGGGTTCTTACTCATCAGAGACCATAGGTTCAGCGATCACAGGATTGGACCTTCAGGTCGGGGCAATTGTCCTAGCCGGCACGATGAGTACGAACGTGAATTTCATCATGCACGGAACTCCACAGCCATGAGAGCCGGACTCACCATTTGCATGATCGTGGCATTGGCAACTAACCGGTCGATCGCTCAGGTTCCCATTGATCCCGTCTGGACCCGCCTAGTGCCATCCTCCTCGCATGTTACCAGACTGGCATTGGATCACAGCACCGACCGACTTCACCTCGCATTTCAACCTGGGCCAGCTGATCCGCACACGTATATCCGTGCGTTCAATACGGACGGAAGCGACGTCCCACCTCCTTACACTGTGTTGACCCTCGGCACATTCCTACCTGTAACGATCACAACGGGCTACCCATTTTACAGAGACGAGCCTCTTCGTCTATTGGCGCAAAGTGACACGCTCTATTTCATTGATCACTATGTGGGTCAGTTGGACGACGTGAGTTGGTATCGCTCCGCGAGGATCACGTTGGATAGTGCGACGACATTCTCCATGCACACCGGTGGCGGCCCACAAGTGGATGTTCACCATGATCAGTTCGGCGACATCACGGTTTCCCCGACGGTCATTCGCAACTTCTCCAACCACCATTGGCTCATGGGCCGTGCTATTGTGCCAACAACGGACCGGATCGCGGCGGATGAGATGCGGATCTACTGCGGCCGAGTCCCGAATATCATTGCCCTGGATAGGAGTTCCATGACGCTTCTGTCCCCGCTTGTCGTGCCTTCCAGCGGATCATCGACGCGAACATTGCTCATGCTGACCAACGACGTGATCAACTACGCCAGCGTGAATAGCAATTTGACCATGGATATCGGAGCCGTGGATACCGCAGGCACGGTTATCTGGAGTTCCATTGTGACCCTCCCTCAGACCACCACACTGACCGGGATCGTTGGAGATGCTCTCGGTAACGTCTGGATCTCGGGCAGCCAAAGTGTGTCACCACAAACAGGCATCCTGTATCGCTTCAACGCGATGGGGGCTCAAACTGGGAACTACACCTTCGGCCGGACCATCGATGATATCGTATGTTCGGGTGACACCGTATTCCTGTCCGGATGGGACGCGGTGGATCCAACCATGGTCTACTTGGCTGCTTTCGCTACGGATATGACCACAGCGATCGGTTCATACGGACAGGGCCAACTGCGCATCTACCCCAATCCCGCGAGCACCGAACTCCGGGTGGATGGCCTGCCCCCTGGAACATCGCGCCTGACCGTCACGGATGTCACCGGTCGCATTGTGAAGGAGGTGCAGGGACCATTCAATGGATCCATGAGCATTCCTGTTTCTGATCTGCCCAACGGTACCTACGTGCTCAGAAGCTTTGGCGCTGGACCCACGATCATGAGATCCTTCAGCGTGCTGTACTGATCCGGAAGTTGCGTGGCCAAAGCGATCTTCGCGCCGCATGTCGACCACGCAAGATCCCATCCGCCTCACCCAATTCAGCCACGGCGCAGGCTGTGGCTGCAAGATCGCACCCGCTGTGCTGGACACCATCCTGCACGGCGAACTCGGCGTCCTTCCCGATCCGCGATTGCTCGTGGGCTACGGATCGAAGGACGATGCAGCGGTGTACGACATCGGCAATGGCCGTGCGCTGATCAGCACCACGGACTTCTTCACCCCCATCGTGGACGATGCGTTCGACTTCGGGCGCATCGCCGCGACGAACGCGTTGAGCGATGTGTACGCGATGGGCGGCAAACCCTTGCTCGCGGTGGCGATCCTCGGATGGCCCGTGGAGAAGTTGCCCGCAGAACTCGCTGCGCGCGTATTGGATGGTGGACGTCGAGCCTGCCACGATGCGGGCATCCCACTCGCCGGTGGTCACAGCATCGATGCGCCGGAACCCTTCTTCGGGCTGGCGGTGACCGGTGAAGTGGCGACCACGAACATCAAGCGCAACAACACCGCGAGGGAGGGTGATGTGCTCCTGCTCACGAAACCCCTTGGCGTCGGCATCCTCACCACGGCCATGAAGCGCGGCATCCTTCAACCGGAACATGCGGGCATCGCCACGAAGTGGATGTGCAGGAGCAACGTGGTGGGCAGTGCATTGGGCACGGTCGCCGGTGTACACGCCATGACCGATGTCACCGGCTTCGGTCTGCTCGGGCACCTGGTGGAAGTGTGTGAAGGCAGCGGCCTTGGTGCCCGGATCGAATTCGCCCAGGTGCCGGTGATCCCCGAAGCGCTCACCTACCTGCAACAGGGCTGCTACACCGACGGTGGCGTGCGGAATTGGAAGTCGTGCGCGCACAAGGTGAGCGGTGCCTCGGCCATGGACCGCATGATGACGTTGAGCGACCCGCAAACGAGCGGTGGCTTGTTGATCGCGGTGGATCCTGGATCAGTGGATGAAGTGGTATCCCTTTGCACTTCGCAGGGTGTCCCGGCCTCCATCATCGGTGCGATGACCGCATTGGCCGATGCGACAGCGGTGATGGTAGAATAGTCGGCTCTTCCCGCCACCGACCATGTGTGCTATTGAACTTCGCGTTTCCATCGCGATCGCATCGTTCTAATTTCGCACCCTCACATCCGGATCCTGCAGAGAAGGCGATCCGCAAATCGAATGATCATGGCCACCAAACGAATGAACACGAAGGACGTCGAACAATTGTTGGTGCATTATCGGAGCGAGCGTCGTCGCTTGCTCTTCCAATTGGGGCAGGTGCGAAAAGCGTTGGGAGAATTGAAAGCGATCGAGAAGACGGCGGTGAAGAAGGAAGTTGGTGATGTGCCCAAGCGTGGGCCCGGTCGGCCCCGCAAGGAAGAAGGCGCTGCCAAGAGCAGGTATCGCCGCAAACCCGGTCGGCGCAAGAAGCGCACGGTGAAAGATGGCTACAAGTTGAGTCCATGGGACAATGTGGTCATCGGGGCCATCGAAAAGAAGAGCCTGCTTCTTCCCAAAGAGGACCTCTTCCGTGAAACGCTTGCATGGGCGAAGACGAATGCACCGAAGATGAAGAAGGCGGAAGTGGAAGTGAAACTGACGCGCGTGCTACAGAAGCTGAGCGGCAAGCGCGGTGTGCTCGGCACCTTCCGCAGTGGCTTGCGCCGAGGATACCACTACGGACTGAAGGATTGGTTCATCGGCACCAATGGCAAGTTGCGTCCGGCGCATCGCAACAAGGTCGAGATCAAGAAGTAGGTATTCACTGGACCGGATGTCGATCCTCGCGCGGCTCACCTGCTACTGCGGTCTTGGTCTGCTGTTGAATGGATCGGTGTGCGTGCCGGGCATTCGCGGCGGCGCGCCCTCCGTGGAAGGGATCGCGGTCCCTCCCGGATTCAGGATCACGTTGTTCGCAGAGGATGTCCCCAGCGCCCGCGCGATGTGTTGGGGCGACAAGGGAACGCTCTTCGTGGGAAGTCGCAGCGACGGCGATGTATACGCGCTCCGCGATACGAACAACGATGGCCGCGCTGATGAGAAGCATGTGATCGCTTCCCACCTGAACATGCCTGTGGGTGTCGCGTTCCGCAACGGTTCGCTCTATGTGAGCGCGGTGGATCGGATCCTGCGTCTGGATGCCATCGAGGATCATCTCACTGATCCACCCGCACCGGTCGTTGTCACCAGTTCCTACCCCACTGAAGAACATCACGGTTGGAAGTTCATCGCCTTCGGTCCTGATGGGAAACTGTACGTGCCCGTGGGTGCGCCGTGCAATAACTGCGTGAGTGAGGACAGCATCTACGCGAGCATTACGCGGATCAACCCGGATGGTACCGGTCGGGAGATCATTGCGCGTGGTGTCCGGAACACGGTCGGTTTCGATTGGCATCCGGGGACCGGCGAGTTATGGTTCACGGACAACGGTCGCGACTGGCTCGGTGATGACAGTCCGGATTGCGAGTTGAACGTGTTGCGGAGGATCGGTGATCACTTCGGCTACCCATACTGCCATGCGGGTGCTGTCAGCGATCCTGAATATGGGAAGCTGCGTCCGTGCAGTGAATTCGTTCCGCCCGCAGCGAAACTGGGACCACATGTGGCGCCTTTGGGAATGCGTTTCTACACGGGCACGAGCTTTCCGGAGAAGTATCACCACGCCATCTTCATCGCCGAGCACGGCAGCTGGAACCGGAGCACGCCCATCGGGTATCGTGTCGTGGTGGCCTATCCCCAGCCGGATGGATCCGCGCGCACGGAAGTGTTCGCCGAAGGTTGGTTGAAAGGGAACCGTGCGAGTGGCCGCCCGGTGGATGTGCTGGTGGCGCCGGATGGTGCGTTGCTCGTGAGCGATGATGGTGCCGGAGCGATCTACCGGATCTCTTACGATAGCAAGTGACCGGTCCGGTGCGTCAACTCAACGCACGCTGTTGATACTCCCACGGTCGGGCGCGGTCCATGGCCTTTTCGGGCGTTGATCTTTGCACCATGAGAAAGTACATGCTGCTGATCGCCCTTGTCGGGCTCGGCTTTTCGGCACGTTCACAAAGCAGCGGCTTCGGCTTGGGCATCATGCTCGGCGACCCCACGGGCCTGAACGGCAAGCTCTGGTTGAACGGCGATCGCGCTCTTGACTTCGGTTTGGCATGGGGGATCTACGGGCGTTACGTCCACCTCCACAGCGATTATCTGTTCCACAATATGGAACTACTCCACGTGAGCGCGGGTAAGCTCGCACTCTACTATGGCCCGGGGCTGCGCATCCGCTCCTGGACAGGTGGTCGTTATTGGGATCACGGGCGTTGGGAGGATTATGACGGTTCACGGATCGGTGTAGGCGTGCGTTTCCCGGTCGGGCTTGACTACATGTTCGACGGGGTACCGGTGGATGTTTTCCTGGAGGTGGTCCCTTCCCTCGACCTTTTGCCGAGTACCTATTTCGATCTCGATGCCGCGATCGGCGGTCGGTTCTGGTTCTGACGGAAAAGTCTTCGATCCAACCAACGACGCTTCGCGAAGGAACTCCTGTAGAGCACGAAGTACACCAGCACAGCCGTTGCAACGCCGATGGTGGATCCGGCCACGGTGTCCTGGAGGAAGTGTTGCGAAAGGTGGATTCGCGAATACGCCATGCCCGTGGCCAACAGCGCGAACGGAACAGCCCATTGACGTTTGTTGATGATCACGGCGAGGGCCATGCACATGCCGAAAGCCGCCGCCGAGTGTCCGCTCGGGAAACTGAAGTGCTGGTGCATGTCCACGCCGGAGACCCATTCCATTGTGCCCAGTTGCTGCTGGTATGCGGATGGCCGATCCATGTCCGGGAAGACTCCGTGTTTAAGTACCTGGACGATGATGGCCCCGAGCGAGCAACTCACACCCATCATCAGGAATGCGCGCATCTCCTTCACCAGGAGCAGGCCCAACGCAAGGATCGTCGGTACCCAGCCATCGGCCAGCAGCGTAAGGACCTTGAAGGATCCGTCCAGCCACCACGGATGATATTGGTTCATGGCAGCATGGATCCTGAACTTATCACCGGTGATGGCCACCACCGCACCCACGATGGCGAACAACGACCACGTCACCATGAAGCGGCGAACGATGATCGCATGGGAGGACATGTCGCGAAACTACGCGCACGGCCATGGAGCGCGGATCGGACAGGTTGTGGATCTCTGCATGATCCGAATGTTCGGATAGCGATCCACCACGCGAAATGATCCGATCCACGATCGATCGTTCACTGTTCACACCAGGAATACCCCGATCGGTGTATGGCGACGGCTGTTGATGGAGGGCAGCTTTGTCTCATCAACACCGCCACCTCATGACCACTGGAAAGCGATTCGCCAAGCGGACCCACGACCATAGTGATCAACGTGTATTGGATGCCCGGACAAAGGCCGTACTCCAGCAAGTTGCCATGGAACCACGCGGATCCGCGTTAGCCGCCTACCTCCGCGCGATGCACGGTCGTATGGATCCTTCGCTTACGGTAGTTGCTGCGCCCGCGTACTCGTTGGGATGGAACCACCCACGTTCATCAGGATCGGATCGCGATCGTTGTTGAACCCGACATAGCGGATCACGCCATCCAGATTCACGTCCGATCGATCATAGCCCGTGGTCGTGTTCGTGGGGATGGAACCACCAACGGTGGTGAGGATGGGATCGCGGTCATTGTTCGCGCCGATGTACCGGATGGTGGCGTCGCGCAACACGTTCCCTGACCACAAGCCGCACCGTCCGTTGGAGAATGTCGTCCGCGCTTCGGCTCCCCAAGTACCCGTGGTTCCCAGCGTGAAGTCCGCGCTCACCTCGTTGGCCCCGAGTGCGATCCAAGAAACACTCATGGCACCCAAGTGATTGCGGTGCCTGATGGAAACGAAGTAGTTGTCCACCGCCACGTTGAAGATCAGGCGCGCGTACCCATCGGTGCCCACGACATCACCGTCCCGTTCCAGTAGTGCGCTCCGCGTGGCAGGATCTGAGCCGGGTTGTTCTTGTTGCGCAGTTCCACAAGCACCCAATCCACCACGGCGTTCTTTCCGGTCTGCGCCAATCGCGCAAGGGTGGTCGTCTCTCCTCCTCCACCGACCTGGGTGAAGCCGAGGGCGGTATGTGGTTCGGTCAATGGCACAAGCCCCGCTATACGCAGATCGTCGTGCATCAGACCGGTGGCGACATCATAGGGTCCCGATAGGATGGTGCGAACCCGAACACTCGGCGCACAATCCACCCAGCGCGCTAACACGCTGCCCGGGATCACCGTCCTCGTGCTGTTGCTTGGGGTCTGCCAGCGCAGCGCGAAGTGGTCACCGCCAGCACCTTCCTTGTGCAAGAGTTCCACGTAGTAGTACCGGCCTGCCACCAACGGGATGGAAGCGCTGATCTGTTGCGGATATTTCGTGTATTCCGTGGCGTTCGTCCATCCCGGCACGCTGCAGATCAGTTGTTTGTTCTGCGGTTCCGCATTCAAGCTCAGGTACACCGCCGATGCATCATCGCTGGTGACCGTGAAGATGTAGCTCCCGGTCTGTGGGGCGATGATGTAACCCCGAACGCGAGTTCCATAGTTGTCCCCTTGATCCGTTGGACCTTGGAATGAGGTGAGGGTGGTAGTGCTGGATGGATCGTTCGGATAGTTCGGGCTGCTTGTCAGATCGCTCACATTGCTTCCACTGAGTCCGATCCACAATTGCCGCTGTAGACTACCCGCAATAACAGGACATTGAGGCGGTGCATAAGTGATCACGGTGATGACCTTCACCGCTTGTGCTGTCAGGCCATCGTTGTCGGTAACGGTCAGGGTCACGTAATGATCACCGGTATCCGTGAGGATCTTGGTCGGCGTGGGCGAAGTGCTGGTGGTTCCATCACTGAAGTTCCACAGATAGGACACGATGCTACCCGGATCGTACGAAGTGGTGCCATCGAAGGCAACCGAGAGCGGACCGGCGCCAGCGTTGGTATTGGTCAGGATGATCGCCGTGGGAGGGATAGCGTAACACCGCGGATCGAGTCGGCGCTGGGACGAGCCGCTGAGTCCACCGGCATCGGTAACGGTCAGCGAGACGATGTAATAGAAGTCGTTGCCATCGCACCCTACCCCACTGATCAAGGTGCTCGTACTCACATTGCTGTTCACCGGCTCAGGGTGCGAATGCGTATTGTGATAGAGCGTCGTTCGCCATGCGTAGGTGAGTTGTGCCGGGCCGTGCTGCGCATCGCTCACCGCCGCTTGCAATTGGAAGGTCGTATCCACTCCGTACGGATAGTACATGTCCTGCGGTATGCTCGTGATGTTCACCACAGGTGGCGTGTTGTTCAGCGAAACGATCAAGGTCGTCACGGCCTGTTGCCCGATGTTGTCCGTAACGGTGAGCGTGATGGTGTACGTGGTCACCACTCCGGCAGGCGCGTTGAAGACATGGCTCGGGTTCGTGGCCGTGGAATTGGCCGTGCCATCGCCGAAATTCCAGAGGTAGTTGATCGCTCCGTTCTCCGGGTCACTGCTGCCGCTGCCCGTGAAGTTCACGGTGAGCGGACCTGGACCATACTGGATGTTCTGTGTTGCGACGGCGACCGGCGGCAGGTTCACCGCAAGCGTGTAACAGATCCGGCGGAGTTCGTTCGTGTTGTACTTCATGTACCACACACATCCATCCGGTCCGGCACCGATCCACACCACCGCGCCGAGGCCGGTGGCAAAATCATGCACGCTCACAGGACGATCCTGATCATCGAACTTGAACCGCCGGATCCACCCTCCGGGGTAATCACCTTGGAAGGTGCTGTTCTGGTATCCCGCTGGCATGTTCTGGCCAGCCATCCACGGACCGCCGATCGCCGCACTACCGCCGAATTGAGGGCCGGGTACGGGTGAACCCGGCGCGTTCAAGTCGTAGGTGACGGCGGTGTTCCCGCTGAATCCGCCAGTGCGCGACTGGTTGCCATGGCTCCAATCCACCGCTGGTCGGGAGTGGAAGAATTTGGGGATACTGTTCGGGATCTGCGCACTTGCATTGCACGGGTTCGGATGTCCGTTCAACTGGTTCGGCGTGTCCTGTTTACAGAGGTCTTGGAAGCGCAGGTATTGGATCGTGCAACCCACACCGTCATACAACGGGTTCGGTGCATCCTTGTTCTCGGTCAAGGCAGCCATGTACCCCGGCTGTGGTTCCAAGCCTTCGAACAAGGGCCAGCCGAAATTCATTCCTCCTTCATAGCACACGTTGAGGTCCTCCCACGTGCTCCATTGCACATCTCCGATGTAAACCGTTCCGGGATCGCCGTCCGCTGGGTTCGTGCTACCGCTGTTCGGCCTGATCGTGGCACGATACGGGTTCCGCAATCCAAGCGCCCATACCCGCGAACGTGGTGCCCGCGGCGCGTCGGGATCATACCAAGGGTTGCTCGGTATTCCATCACCCGTGTTCGGATCGATCCGCAACAATTTTCCGTTGTGGCTGTTCACCATTTGCGCGCGCATGGCACCCACGTTCTCCTCCGGCCGGATGATCCCATCGGCGAGTGCTTGCACGAAATAGGTGTCGCTGCTACTGCCGACATCCACCACGTTGTAGCTCGCGCCATCGCCTACCGTAGCTAGCAGTGTACCGTCGGTACCGAACATCAAGGATCCCGTGCTGTGGGATTCGTGCGTCATCGGCACACCGGTCTGCGGCGTTTCACCCAGAAGCACCACCCGGCTGTCGTAGTCCACGGAATTGAAGTTGGGCCCGATCGCCGTGTACCGCGTGATCCGCATGATCGTGGCGGCGTAGTACTCGTTCGTACCGGCGTTGTAGCTCCCGGTTCCGAAGTTCATCAGGTGATGTCGATCCACGGCGTACATCAGATAGATCCTCCCGTTGGTGAGGAAGTTCGGGTCAAGCGCGAAACCGAGGCACCCGTGATCACGCCAGTTGCCCACTTCCGCACTGATGTCGATCAGCGGACTGGGAAGCCGGACCCCGTTCTGGATGATCCACACCGTGCCTCCCTTCTCCCACACATACACGCGGCCATTGGCATCCCAAGTGGCGCCCACCGGGGCGGTCCAGCCCCCCATGACCAAGGCATCGCTGAAATCCGGTTCCAGCGTTTGGGCCTGCGAAGAGATGCTGGTGAGCGATGTGAACGCGGTGGCGAGAAGGAAGAGTGACAGCACCGAGCTTGTCGACAGGAAGATGTATTTCATCGACTTAGCGGGTTGATCAGCCGACGAATGTATCCAATACGGGATATCAAGTCAACGGTTCCCGGATGCAAGGTCCACCATGACGTGCTGAGTCGATCAGGGTAGCTGCTGCGCCCGTGTGTTCGTTGGGATGGACCCTCCGATGTTCAGCAGGATCGGATCGCGATCGTTGGAAGCGCCGGTGTACTTCACCACACCATCCATGTTGACGTCCTCCCGCTTATAGCCGACCACGGTATTCAACGGGGTACTCCCGCCGATGATGAGCAGGATCGGGTCCCGGTCGTTCGTGGCTCCGATGTATTTCAAGATGGCATCCCCGTTCACATTCCCGCTCCATAGGCCAAAGCGATCCGCCCCAAGGGTCTGCCTTGCTCCGGCACCCCATGTTGCTTGTGATCCGCGTGTGAGATCCAACGGGGTCCCGGCCGATCCCAATGCGATCGGCGAAGCGGTCATCACGCCCAAATGGTTCCGGTGTCGCAAGGCCACATGATAGGAACCCGCTGGCAAATTGAACAGCAGGTCCGGATATCCATCCACACCGACCACCTCTCCATCCCGTTCGATCAAGGCCGATCGTGTGGCCAGCACCTGTGAAGGAGTGATCCCTGAGCGGATCTCCACCACCACCCAATCCACCGGGGCATTCAGGCCGGTGGTGCCCAAGCGCAAGGCACTGGTCGTTTCGCCACCGCCGCCCACATGGGTATACCCGAGCGCGGTGTACGGTTCGGCAAGCGGCACAAGGCCGGCACTGCGGAGGTCATCACGCATGAGGCCTGTACCATTGACATAACAGCCGGAGAGCAGGGCGCGAACACGCACCGATGTCGGGCAATCCTGATAGGCGACCAGAGCGCTTCCCGGTATGATCGTATTTGTGGGGTTCGAAGGGGTTTGCCACCGGAGCGCATAGTGGTCGCTTCCCGCTCCCTCCTTATGCAGCAGTTCCACGTAGTAGTACCGCCCTGCCGTCAAGGTGATGGGGGCACTGGTCTGCGACGGATAAGTGTCGTACACCGTGGCACTCGTGGCGGCGGGCACCGAACATATCACCCGTGAAAAGCGCGGCTCCGCGTTGAGGCTGAGGGATACGGCGGCCGCATCGTCCGCTGTGAGCACGAAGGTGTACGCACCGGTTTGCGGGGCAACGATATAGCCGCGGACGCGCGCACCGAAATTGCTTCCCGCGTTCACCGGACCTTGGAACGAAGTGAGCAGGCTGGTACTTGTCGGGGTGTTCGGGTACGCTGGTGCGTTCAAGAGGTCTAGCAATGAGACCCCACTGATCCCCGCGAAGAGTTGGTACTGGACCCTGCCCGCTTGCCCCGGGCATTGCGGCGGCGCGGAGGAGAGCACGGTGATCACACGCGAGGTCGTACCCGTCAGGCCATCGTCGTCCGTCACCGTCAGCGTCACCGTCCGATCCCCGACGTCCGTGTATGTCACCACCGGCGCCGGGCTGTTGCTCGTTGTTCCATTCCCCAGGTCCCATGCGTAGGATACGATGGTTCCCGGATCATAGGATTGCGTTCCGCTGAAGTTGATCTGCAACGGCGAATAACCCGCGACGACGTTGGCCTGGATGATCGCTATGGGGGCGATGGCCTGGCACCGTGGGTAAACGGTATGCACCACCGTGGTGCTCAATCCACCGGCATCGGTCACCTTCAACTCCGCAGCGTAGCGATACGTCTGGCCATCACATCCTTCACCGGAAGTGACCATGGAACTTGTCACGGTGTTGATGGTCGGTCCCGGATGTACGTGTGTGTTATGCAGGAAGTCGGTGCGCCAAGCATAGGTCAACTGGCCCGGACCGTGCTCGGCATCGCTCACGCTGGCGACCAGTTGGAAGGTGGTATCCACGCCCACCGGATAGAACGCGCCATCCGCGAAGCTGGTGATAGCCACCACAGGTGGTGTGTTGTTCACCGAAACAAGGAAGGTGCGCTGGACCTGCTGGCCCACGTTATCGGTAACCGTCAACGTCACGGTATAGGTGGTCGGCACACCCGGGGGGGCAGTGAAGGTGTGCGAGGGGTTCGGCGCTGAACTCGTCGCGCTGCCATCACCGAAGTTCCACAGATAGGTCAGTGGACCGTTCTCCGGATCGCTGCTCCCGCTGCCGGTGAAGGCGACCAAGAGCGGACCGGGGCCATACTGCACACTCTGGGTGGCCACCACGATGGGGGGTAGGTTCACAGTGGCCGTATTGCAGATCCTGTTGATGGAGGTCGTGTTGTACTTCGTGTACCAGAGGCACCCATCCGGTCCCTTCCCCAGCCAGTTCACCGCGCCAAGCAGGCTGGCGAAATCGTGGACACTGGTCACCTGCCCATTGGCATCGTACACGAAGCGGCGGATCCATCCAGCGGCGTAATCCGCGTGGTAGGCGCAATTGCGGTAATCGGCGGGAAAGGCGTTCCATGCATCCCAAGGACCACCGATCGCGGCGTATCCGCCGAAGCGAGGTCCCGGTACAGGCGAGGCGACATCATCCAGGTCCGTCGTGGTGGCCACGTCACCGTTGAATGTCCCGCACCGCGAACGGTTCCCGTGCATGTAATCAATGGAGGGGCGCTCGTGGAAGAACTTCGGGATGCTGTTCGGGATCTGGCTGTTCGCATCGCACGGGTTGGGATGCCCGTTCACATGCTGCGGTGTGGCTTGCTTCAACAGGTCCTGGAAGCGGAAGTAAGGCACGTTACAGGAGAAACCATCATAGGAGGGGTTCGGTTGATCGAGGTTGGCTGTGAGCGCGGCCGAGTATCCGATGTGCGGTTCGAAGCCCTCGTACAACGGCCAGCCGAAGTTCATGCCCGGACCGGTACACACGTTGAACTCCTCCCAGGTGTTCCAACCCACATCGCCGATGAGCAAGGTCCCGATATCGCCATCCGCCGGGTTCGTACTCCCGGTTCCGGGGCGCAGCGTCAACCGGTACGGGTTGCGGAACCCCATGGCCCACACGCGCGACTTCGGTGCGCGTGGCGCGGCAGGATCATAGAACGGATTGGACGGGATGCCATCCCCCGTATTCGGGTCCATGCGAAGCACTTTCCCACTGAACGAATTGACCAACTGTGCACGAAAGGCCCCCACGTTCTCCGCCGGGCGGATGATGCCGTCGGCCAAGGCCTGGGCGTAATAACTCTCCGCCGCACTTCCCGCATCCACGGAAGCCGCGCTGGCACTTTCCCCGATGCTGGCCAACAAAGTTCCATCCCGCGCGAACAGCAGTGTGCCGGCCCCGTGTGTATTGAAGACGATGGGCGCGCCGGTGGTGATGCTCTCCCCCAACAGGAGTGTGCGGCTTGCCGGATCCACACTCGTGAAGGAAGGGCCCACCGCCGTGTACCGCGCCAAACGAACGATGGACGCGGAGTTCCCCTGGCTGGCGAACGGATCATACTGCGAAGTCCCGAAGTAGAGCAGATAGTGCCGGTCAACCGCATACAAGAGATAGATGCGCCCGTTCACGAGGAAGTTCGGATCCAAGGCGAAGCCGAGCAATCCGTGATCACCCCAATTGCCGACCTCTTGCTCCAGATCCACCAATGGGCTTGGAAGGCGAACACCGTTCTCGATGATCCAGACCTTGCCCCGCTTCTCCCAAACGTAGCCACGACCATTGCCGTCCCACACCACACCTTGGGGCGAGTACCACCCATCCATCACCAAGGCTGTACTGAAACCAGCGGGTAGCGTTTGGGCATGGACCGCGCCGCCCGACCCGAGCACATGGAAGACGAACGCGACCAACAACGACTTCCTGAACTTGAATGCTGATCGCATCTTCTTCGTTCTCTTGGTGCCGACAAAGATCGGAACGCCATCAAACATATCGATCCCCTGACCCAAGTTGTTCTCTACGAATGTTGAAAAGATCCATACCCGACGTGGAAAAGCACGGTCATGGAAGAAGCGGCTGGACAGGAGGGTGAGGACACGCGGGATGTTCACCGCAAAGGCTCCTTCACCACACAGCCGATCACCCTTGCCCGGAAAAAAGCTGTGGAAGGACTGTGACGATCGCCCGCCGGACGGAGGATACATTCGCGGCCTTCAGAAGACCTGATGATGTCACACAACTATCTATTCCTCGGTCTGTTGGCGTTCGGATGCTCCACACCCGATCCTGTTATACAAATACCCGAGCCGGAGATCACCGGCTGGGACAGCACCTTGATCCACGCTGGCGAAAAACACTTTTCACGGTTGAAGCGATTGACCTTCGGCGGCGACAATGCAGAAGCCTACTGGAGCTTTTCGGGAAAGCAACTCATCTTCCAATCCACCAACCCGAGTTGGGGCGAGAGCTGCGACCAGATCCACATCTTCTCGCCGTTCACCGACGACCTGCAGACGAAGCAGCCATCACTGATCAGCATCCAAGGAGGCCGTACCACATGCAGCTATTTCCTGCCCGGTGATAGCCTCGTCCTCTTCGCCAGCACGTACGAACACGGCGCTTCATGTCCGGCGGTTCCGGAACGCCGTTCGGATGGAAAGTACGTGTGGCCCATCTACGCGAGTTTCGATATCCAAGTGGCCGACCTGAAGGGCAACATCCGCAGGAAGCTCACCGATACCGAAGGCTACGATGCCGAGGCCACGGTTTCGCCGAAGGGTGATCGCATCGTGTTCACGAGCATGCGCGATGGCGACCTCGATCTCTACACCATGAACATCGATGGTAGCGATGTGAAGCGCGTAACGAACACCTTGGGGTATGACGGCGGTGCCTTCTTCAGCCCCGATGGAACGAAACTGCTCTGGCGTGCTTCGCGACCGACCACCCCGGAAGAGATCGAGGAATACTCCACGTTGCTGAAGGAAGGTCTTGTGAAGCCGACCAGCATGGAATTGTACATCGCCAATGCCGATGGCAGCGACGCCCGCAAGATCACCAACCTCGGCCAGGCCAACTGGGCGCCGTACTGGCACCCGAGCGGGAACAAGGTCATCTTCGCCAGCAACCACACCACGGAACGCGGTTTCCCCTTCACCATGTACATGATCAACACCGATGGCACTGGCTTGGAGCAGGTGAGCTACGGCGACACCTTCGATGCCTTCCCGGTCTTCAGTGCCGATGGACGCTATCTGGTCTTCAGCAGCAACCGCTTCAATGGCGGCACGCATGAGACCAACCTCTTCCTAGCGGAATGGGCGGATTGATCGCGTTCCTCGCCGCGATGTCCGACCGCTTGTCCTAGGGAACGATCTTCGCGACCAATGGCCGGGCAGGAGGATGAACAAGCGATGGGCTGGATGGACCGCCTCGCCCGCCGTTGGGGTGTCGCGCCGTCCCGCGTGTTGGTGATCCTGCTCGTGTTCGCCTGCACCGGCCTTTCGGTGATGTTCCTGAAGCGTCCTTTGGTGTATTGGGCTTCAGGCGAAGCAAGTGATCCTCCCGTCGCCTTCAGCATCATCTACTACCTGCTGATCCTGCCCTTCTACAACGTGCTCCTATTGGCCTACGGAGCGCTCTTCGGGCAGTTCAAATTCTTCTGGGACTTCGAGAAGCGCTTCTTCTCACGCTTGTTCAACCGTCGGAAAGCCGACTGATCACGCGCGCCACTGCGGTGGCCGGTGATCGTTGGATCCGGCATTCCCACACCGTGATCACCTTCCATCCTGCTCTTCGCAGCGCCTGCGCCTTGCGTTTGTCGCGCGCCTTGTTCGCATCGAGCTTGGCATTCCAGAAACGGGTGTTGGTCTTCGGTCTTCGCGGTTGGCAGTGCGGACATCCGTGCCAGAAGCAACCGTGTACGAACACGGCGATCCGCCGCCCGACGAAGGCGATGTCCGGTCTGCCCGGCACCTTCTTGTAATGCAAGCGATAGCCAGGGAATCCCGCAGCGCGTAGGGCATGTCGCACACTTAATTCGGGGCCGGTATCCTTGGCACGAATGCGGCTCATTTGCGCACTGATCCGCGCGTTCTTCGGAACGGGCGCACGTCCATCCCGGATGTACGCGATGCGGGCCATTGGCCCAAGGTAGCGGTTCGCTCAATCCAGCTTGGGGCGCGGCGTGGCGCCTGCCAGCTGCTCCTGGCCGGTTTCGCGATCGTACACGAGCTGGGTGCAGGCATCGCCGTTCTTGAAGTAGAAGGTGCCGCCCCATTTGTGGTACACGCGGCGGTATTCGGCAACCACACCTTCGGATTCCAACTTGATGATCGTGGTGACCATGCCCGCGTCGATCTGCAGGTCCTCGGTGCGGTTCACGATCGCTTCCTCCGCGTCGATCAAGGGTACGGGCTCTTCGGCCGCGTTCGTACGGGCCTTCGCCACGCGCGACGCCTCCTCGCTCATCATCGGTTCGATGGAACGCCGTCCATCCTCTCCCTGCTGTGGTTTCGAAGCAAGGGTGTTATGCACAGGCGACGGTCGCATAGGCAAGGGCTTCGGCTTCTCTGCTGGTGGTGCCGCTACGGGCTTCGGTGCGGGAATCTCCACCACGGCCCTTTCCGGGACCTTGCGTTTCTCTTCCTCCTTGCGCGCGGCTTCGGTGCGGGCCTTCTCCGCGCGCTCTGCTTCCTGCTTGCTCTTTTCCTGTGCGGCAGTCTCTGCAGCGGCCTTGTGCTCTGCTTCGGTTCGCGTTCTGGCCTGCGCCGCTTGTTCCGCTGCGACACGCTTCTCTTCTTCCGCTTTCGCCTTGGCTTGTGCCGCTTGTTCAGCGGCTGCTTTCTTCTCCTCTTCGGCCTTGGCCTTCGCTTGCGCCTTCGCCTCCTCCGCCTTGCGTTTCTCTTCGCCTGCTGCGGAGGATTGCTCCTCCTTCTGCTTCTTCTCCACCTGCGTCACCACATCCTGCATCTGCGACTGCACCGACTTGGTGTAGTCCGTGTCGTAATCGAAATCACCAGCAGCGCCGTCGTACCGGATCATTCCCACGGGCTGGTTGAAGACCACGATGTTGATGTCGTCGTATTGCTTGAAGAGCGAAACGGCGAAATCGAACGGCGTGAATCCGTTCGTTACCGCGCCTGCCGGAACATGGGTGTCGAAGGAGAGTTTCTTGGAAACGAATCCGTTCTTCTCGAAGGAGACCACGTAGCTGGCATCCAGTTCCAGGCTCAACGTGAACTTTGAAAGCCCGGTGGTGATCGCGCGTTCACGCACCCCGTTCTTGTACACCACGGCGCGCGCTTCGTTGAGGTCGCTGCCTTCCACCTTCATGCGGCCATGTACGGTGAACCGGTCCTGCCCGCTGGCGAAGGACTGCACGAGAACGGCGGCCAATAGCACGGCCGGTCGAATGTTCCGGAGTATCGATGTGATCATTCGCTAGAACCTGTGGCGGCGGTGTACGTAACACGGGGCCTTATGGTTAGGACCCGAACGCTCACATTCGCGCTGGCACTGTTCACCATCGCCGCTTTTGCCCAAGGACAAACGCCTGAACTCGATGCCTTGAACGGCCTCTATGCCGGCACCGTCAAGTTCAAGATCGATCGCGATCGCCAACTGGTCATCGACCAGTTCGACGCGAAAGGCTTGTTCCGGCAGGACATCGTCCCGATCGAGTTCATTGATCCGGCGAGCATGCATATCTCCACCGAAGAGGACGCCATGATCCTGGGCTGCATCAGTACGCAAGCCCAGTGCTTCAACAAGGAGATCTTCAAACTGAACACGATCCGCAGAACAGGGCGGTGCGATCTGCCACGCCCGGCAGCGGACCCCAGCGGCGAAGCGTTCATGCAAGCCATGCGCGACCTGATCGATGCCGAGAAGCAGCGCATGGCGGCCGCCGGTGAAACCCGACAGGGTACATCGCGTATGAAGTGACGCTTTTGAACGAACCACGGACCATGCGCCATCCGCTCCTCTTCCTCGCGTTCCTGATCACCGCACACCTTTCCGCACAGTATCTGGTCGATAATGCCGCGCCCAAACCGGCCGATGAGTTCTACCGCGCCGGGGAGAAAGCACAACGTTCCGGCGATCATCGCACGGCGGTGGTCCTCTACGGCCAAGTGCTGGAACTCGAAGCCGAACACATCAACGCGTTGCTGCAAAGGGGCTTTTGCCATTCGATGTTGAAGGAGTACGAAATGGCCATCACCGATCTCACGGCCGCGATCGCCTTGAAGCCGGAGAACGCGTGGGCCTACACGTCGCGCGGTAGTGCGTTCGCGAAACTCGGCCAGCACGACAAGGCCATCGCCGACTTCGACCGCGTGATCCAATTGGACCCGAAGAACGAAGAAGCCTACAACAACCGGGGTTGGTCCCGCAAAGCCCTGGGCGATACCGATGGCGCCTGCGCCGATTGGCGGACCAGCCAACGCATGGGCAACGCCGAAGCCCGCATCATCCTGAAGAACAACCACTGCAAATGAACCGGACACTTACCCTGATCGGATCGCTGATCCTCACCGCGACGACCTTCGCACAGGACCAGACCTTTTCCGATTGCCTCTTGAAGACCAGCAGCCGCTGGGGTGCACCCTGCGAGAAATGCGAGAGCTACATCGAAGGCTTCATCCGCGATTACAGCGGCACCTACCAGATCGACCTGAAGAACAGCTGCCGCGAAGTGATCGAGGTGAAAGTGGCCGTGCAGGAGAAGAACGGCACTTGGCGCACCTTCCCCGTGCGCGCACTTGGTCCTGATGAAAGCATGAGCGCTTTCGCATGCGAAGGCACCGGCAAGTACCTCTACTGGGTGCGCCGCGCGAACGATACCGAGATCATCCTACCGAGCGATCGCGAGATCATTACGGAGTACCGCGGTCGTTGAGCAACCACGTTCCTTTGGAAGGCCGGCTCGTCCGGCCTTTTCCATTTTGAACCGGTCGTTGTTGATGCGCGCATCGGACTGCACGTAAATGCGCGGGGGATCCGTTCCACTTTTGGGCACAGGCATTCCGCCCTCCCCACCCATGGCCAACAAGCGCTTCCACATCGACCGCACCGACCATTCGCCACAGATCGACCTCGACCTGGAGCACGGCGTGCTGGAGTTCACCGGACGCTCGCTCCCACCCAACTCGGAGCAGTTCTACTCCCGTGTGTACCGCTGGATCGAGGAGTACCTCGAAGAACCGCAGGACCGCACCACGGTGAACATGAAACTGGATTACCTCGACACCAGTTCCTCACGCCACCTCTACAACATCTTCCGCAAGCTGGACACCGTGAACGAACGCGGCCAGCACGTGATGGTGAATTGGCACTACGAGACCGGCGATGAGGAGATGGCCGAGACCGGTAAGGATTACCAGAGCCTCTTCAAACTCGACTTCCAATTGGTGGAGGTGGAGGAGCTGTTCTGAGGTGATCCCGCTCTTACTGCCATTGAGGTTGTCCTTCGCTGCGTGAGCCGCCATCCTGATCCTCCGCTATTGGTCTCGCTATGTGCGCGACGTGAGCTCGCGGCAGAGGCGCGGATCCTGCCGCTCGAAGCGATGATCCAGGTCACATTCATCGCCGCGTATTCTTCCCGGTAGCGAAGCTGATCGCGTGTGGCGCCAGTGGGCGACAGCCTTCCACTCACGGTTTCTTCTCCCGCAAGTACACCCACTCCCCTTCCGTGCTTTCCTCCGGCGCGAAGCGGTAGCCGTCGCCAGCATACGCCTTCAGCTTTTCGGGATCGAGGATGCGTTGCTGGATGATGTGCCGCGCCATGGCGCCGCGTTGCTGCTTCGCGAAGACCATGACCATCTTGTAGCCCCCGGGGCGGCGGTCCTTGAAGACCGGCGTGATGATGCGCGCGCCGAGCCGCTCGGTATTCACGGCCTTGAAGTATTCCGTGGAGGCGAGGTTGATGACGGTGTTGGATCCACTCCGCGCGAGATCAGCCTTCAGCACATCGGTGATGCGATCGCCCCAGAAGGCGTAGAGGTTCTTCTTCCGACCGACTGAAAGGCCGGTGCCCATCATCAGGCGGTAGTCCTGCATGAGGTCCAACGGACGCAGCACGCCGTACAGTCCACTGAGGATGCGCAAGTGGTGCTGCGCGAATTGCAGGTCGCCGCTAGAGAACGTGCGTGCCTGCAATCCCCGGTACACCTCTCCGTTGAAGGTGAATACGGCCGGGCGCGCATTGCTCTTCGTGAACGGCGTGGTCCACTGCTCGTACCGCTGTCGGTTCAATTCACCCAGCGCCGGACTGAGGTCCATGAGCTTCGAGAGCTTCTTGGCCGAGAAGCTTTTCATTTTGGCCACCAGTGGCGCGCAGTCGTCCAACAGCACCGGCTGCGTGGCGCCTTCGAGTGTGAGCGGTGCTTCCTTGGAGAGGTCCTTGGCGGGGCTGAGGAGGGCGAGCATGCTGGGGAAGTTGGCAGGGGCAGTCGGCAGTTGGCAGTTGGCAGTTGGCAGGGGCGGGGGCAAGTGATCGGGCTACGAAGGTGTCGTTTGCAGCTTCGAGACAAGAGATGAAATGCTTAACCCATTGAAGATCGCTTGCTCCTGCGCCTGCCAACTGCCCCTGCGTTTGCCCCTGCTCCTGCATACTGCCCCTTGAGCCCTACTTCATCCCCCTCTCCGACTCAACGGCCTCGTACGCCTGTTGCACCTTTTTGAATTTCTCGTTCGCGGCCTTCTGCACATCCTCACCGAGGTGGGCCACTTTGTCCGGGTGGTATTTCATGGCCATGCGGCGGTAGGCTTTCTTCACTTCATCGTCGGTGGCGGACTTCGGGATCTCCAGCACGGCATAGGACGCGGTCGGATCCGCCGTGCGGAACATGGCGCTGAGCGATCCCAGATCCTTGTCGCTCACGCCCATGGTATGCGCCATGCGCTTGAGCAGGTCGAATTCCTGGCGGTCCACACGACCATCCGCATGGGCAAGGCCGATGAGGTAGTGGATCAATTGCAAGCGGATGGGATGCGGCATGTGGTGCCTCACCTGCTCACACACGTCGTTCACGGGGATCTCCTTTTTCAAGGCATCGCGCAGGAGTACGAGCAATTGACCTGCGCGTGGCGCGCCGAACTGCTGCACGAAGAAGCGCCGGACGTGCTCCAACTCGCTATGCGTCACGCGGCCGTCCGCTTTCATCAGCGCGGCCGTAAGGACCACAAGGCTCACTTCGAGATCACCGGCTGTGGTGCTACGTGTTCGCGCGCCGCCCGCTCCAATGGTCTCCTGCGCGGGGCCGCTCATGTGGTCCATCATGGCGCCAATGGCGAAGCCGAGAATGCCGCCGATGGGACCACCGAAGGCCCAACCCAAGCCGCCGCCAACCCACTTACTGAAGGACATGGGCGGCAGTTGGAACGCGTGAGGGACGTGTTTGCTGGATCACTTGGCTGCGAATTGAAGGGCCGCAAAGAAAACGGGTACGGGGAGAGGAGGCAACGGACAATTACATGAGTGGAGGATGGGAGGGTCACACACGGAAGATCTATGAGAGCCTCACGCGGAGGCGCGGAGGACGCGGCGGATGTCGCCCGCAATGGGGGCGGCATCTATGAGAGCCTCACGCATTGCTTCTCAAAGCCTCGCAAGGACAGGCGCGGAGGACGCGGTGGATGTCGCCCACAATGGGGGCCGGTCAGCGAGTATGTACCGCCCTGTTTCTCCGCGTCCTCCGCGCCTCCGCGTGAACCTTCTTCTTCTCTCTCCCTCGCGATCCTTCAACAGCCATTGTGCGTTCCGGACCGAGGAACGGTACATCCCCACCCCACACGCGCAGCTATCTTGGCCGCCCTTCCACAGCATGTTCGCGCTTATTCGCAAAGAGGTACGAGGCTTTCTCGGTTCGCTCATCGGTCACATCGTCATCGCGGTGTTCCTGTTGCTCACGGGGCTTTTCCTGTGGGTGTTCCCGGACAACATCCTGGACAGCGGCTACGCGGACCTCGGCCCGCTCTTCTTCATCGCGCCGTGGGTCTTCCTGTTCCTGGTGCCTGCAGTGACGATGCGCAGTTTCAGTGAAGAGAAACGCACGGGGACCTTGGAAGTATTGCTCACCAAGCCGCTCACCGAGATGCGGGTGGTGCTGGCGAAGTACATCGCGGCCGTGCTGCTGATCGGCTTCGCGCTGGTGCCGACACTGGTGTATGTGTGGAGTGTGGACCAACTCTCCACTTCGGTCACGGCGGTGCTGGTCACCACGGCGAAGTGGCGCTTCGTGTTCTTCGTGATCATGGCGGTGCTGAACGCCGTGATCTCGATCATCGTCTTCGTGCGGCTCATGCGTCGAAGGAACTGGTCCACGATGGGGAAACTCGTTCGCGTGGTGGTGTTGCTGTCGTGGTTGTTCGCCTTCGCCATGGTGGTGAATTGGATGCTCTTCATCGGTGGCATCGATGCCGGTGGGACGTGGGGCTCCTACCTCGGCTTGTTCCTTTTGGCCGCGTGCTTCGCGGCGGTGGGCGTGTTCGCATCGGCACTCACCGACAGCCAGATCGTGGCCTTCCTCATCGCCGTGGTGCTGTGCTTCTTCCTGTACATGGGCTTCGACCTGATAGCGAGTTTCGATGTGATGGGCGGACTCGAAGGACCGATCAAGGCGATCGGGATCCAGCAGCATTACGCATCACTCGGGCGTGGCGTGCTCGACTTCGGCGATGTGCTCTATCACCTCGGGGTGATCGCGATCTTCCTGCTGCTCACGCGCACCGCGCTGCAAAGTCGCACTTGGTAGCATGGCGAAGGAAACCACACCGAAGCAAGGCAAGCTCCGCAGCAAACGCCTCGGCGATCTGGGCGAACTAGCCGTCGGCATCGGCATCGTGCTGCTGGTGCTTTTCATCGCCTCGTTCTTCCGCTTGCGGATCGACCTGACAAGCGAACAGCGCTACACGCTCACACCGGCTACGCGCGACTTGGTGAGCGGCTTGGAGGACATCATGTACGTGAAGGTCTATCTCACCGGTGAATTGCCTGCCGACCTGAAGCAGTTGGAACGCGCGACGCGTGATGTGCTGGATGAGATGCGCGCATCCGGCGGTGATCGGATCGAGTACAGCTTCGTGGATCCCAACGCGAGCGCCGATCAGAAGACGCGCAACGAGGTGTACGATCAGTTGCAACAGCAAGGGCTCACGTACAGCAGCATCCGCATCAAGGAGAAGGGCGGTTATTCCGAGCGCATCGTCTTCCCCGGCGCGCTGGTGACCTACCGCGACAAGACGGTTCCCGTGCAGTTGTTGCGCACGCAGTTGCGCACGCCGGATGCGGACATCGTGCAGAAGTCGATCACGAACGTGGAATACGAACTGGCGAGCTCGTTCCGGCAAGCCACCACACGACAGCGCCCGCGCATCGCCTTCCTGGAAGGCCACGGCGAGTTGCAACCGATCGAGGTGATGGACATCACCAACGCGCTCTCGGCGCAGTACGATGTCTCGCGTGTGCGGATCGATGGGCGCGTGGATGCGTTGAGCCGGAAGAACGAAGTGATCCGTTATCGCTTGAACGATTACGAAGCGCTGGTGATCGCGAAGCCGGACAGCGCCTTCTCGGATCGCGATCGGTACGTGATCGATCAGTTCGTGATGAACGGCGGCAAGATCCTGTGGTGCATCAGCGCGATGGATGCGCACCTGGACAGTTTGCGCACCAACCAGTTCAGTATGGCCACGCCATTGGACCTCGGCGTGGAGGAGTTGCTCTTCGCCTACGGCGTGCGGATCAATAAGGATCTGATCCTGGACCAGAGTTGTGCGCCGATCGAGATCTACACGCAGCCTTACGGCAACCAGCGGAAGTTGGAGCGCTTCCCGTGGTTCTTCGAACCGGTGCTCATTCCGCAGAGCGCGCACCCCATCGTCGCGAACATCGATCCCGTACACACGCGCTTCGCCAGCAGCATGGATACCATCGGCGTGGACAGCGTGAAGAAGACGATCCTCCTCACCAGTTCGCCTCGCTCCTTCGCACAACGCAATCCGGTACGCATCAGCTTGAACATGGTGGAGATGGACCAAGGGTTTGAACGCCGCAGCACACCATACTTACCCATGGCCGTGTTGCTCGAAGGAAAGTTCAGGAGCGCGTACTATGATCGATTACCCACCGCGATCGTCACGGATAAGGATGTGGCGTATCGCGAGCGCAGTCCGCACACCGCACAGCTCGTGATCTCGGACGGCGACGTGATCGAGAACCGCGTGGATGCGGCCAAGGGCATGTTCTACATGCTCGGGTTCGATCGCTACGCGAACGCCAAGATCTATGGCAACCGTGAGCTGATCCTGAACGCGATGAACTACCTGCTGGACGATCGCAGTTTGATCAGCATCCGGTCACGCGCCATCACCTTGCGGCAACTCGACATGAACCGGGTGGAAGTGGAACGCCGCAAGTGGCAAGTGATCAACCTTGCGGTGCCTTTGTTGATCAGCCTCGTGCTCGGACTCGCATACCAGCAGCATCGTCGTCGCTCCAACCTTCCTCCAAAAGCCAAGCGCGCATGAACCGTAAATGGTTGCTCCTCGGCCTCTTGATCCTGCTCTCGGGCGTGGCATGGTGGCTTGCGCGTAACAAGTCCGACAGCACACTGGATCGGCCCCTCACCGATTTCGCCGTGCCCGACACGAGCCGCGTCACGCGGATCTTCATCGCCGATAAGAAGGGCCATACCGTGGACCTGGTGCGCGCCAAGGACGGATGGTGGTTGAATGGCAAATACCGTGTGCGCCAACCGGAAGTGACCACGGCATTGAAGACCTTTTGCGGATCGAGGTGAAGAGCCCCGTACCGAAGAGCGGCGAGGAGATGGTCCTGCGCACGATGGCCGGTGCCGCGCAGAAAGTGGAGATCTACGAAGGCGGTGACAAACCTTCCAGGATCTGGCTCATCGGACATGCCACGAAGGATCACTTCGGCACGTACATGGTGCTGGAGAAACCGGATGAGGGCCGCAGTAGTGCGCCTTTCATCATGGGTATCGGCGGCTTCACCGGTGTATTGAACACGCGCTTCCCTGCCACGGTGGACAACTGGCGCAGCAGCAGGGTCTACAACTTCCATGATCTGCACGACCTGGCCTCGGTGGAGGTGGAACACGTAGGGCGCCCTCTCGCTTCATACCGTGTGGAGAATCCGGCTTCCGGAGCCCCCAAGCTCACCGATCTGAAAGGTCGTCCGCTGCCGATGGATACCGTGCTGGTGCAAGCCTCACTCCTGCCTTACCGGATCTTCGATTACGAATACATTGAACGGTTGATGAAGCGGTCCTCGCGCGATTCGCTCCTCGCGGCAACACCGAACTTCATCATTCGCACGAAGGCACGGGAAGGTACCGAGAAGACCATGAAACTCTGGTACATGGCCTACAACGGCGATGAAGGAGGCTTCGACACGCCGCGCCCGATCCATGACCCGATGCGCATGTTCGCCTTCGTGGAGGACAGCCTCATTGTGATCGTGCAGCGCCAGTACACCGACCTGATGACCCAGCCCGCGATGGCGTTGATGCCGTAGGCTCAAGGGGCAGGAGCAGGGGCAGGGGCAAGTGATCTTCGAGAAGGTGAACGATCGACTGCTTTCCTCGAAGCCACGAACGAGACCTTCGTAGCCCGATCGCTTGCCCCTGCCCCTGCCCCTGCATTCACTGTGGATAACCCCCTCTACTTGTTGAAAAGTGGGGGCAAGCTCCGGGGGGTGCCCGAATACCTTTGCCCGTCCCTGAAAAAACACAGCATTCCCCGATGAAATTCATCGTCTCCAGCACCTCGCTTCTCAAGCAATTGCAACTTCTGCAAGGCGTGCTCGCCAGCAGCAACACACTGCCGATCCTCGACAACTTCCTGTTCGAGATCGACGGCAAACAACTCACGGTGACCGCCAGCGACCTGGAGACGACCATCACGGCCACCATGCCGGTGGAAGCGAAGGACAAAGGCACCGTGGCGATCCCCGCGCGGATCCTGCTGGATACGTTGAAGGCCTTCCCGGAGCAGCCGCTCACGTTCAGCATCGACAACAAGCACCACGGTGTGGAGTTGAGCAGCGAGCAAGGCAAGTACAAGATGACCGGATTCAACGGCGCTGAGTTCCCGAAGAGTCCGGTGTTGGAAGGTGCCACCACGCTCACGATGCCCGCTGGTACGCTCGCCAAAGCGATCAACAAGAGCCTCTTCGCCACCGGAAACGACGACCTCCGCCCGGTGATGAGCGGGATCTTCTTCGAGATGACCGAGGAGGATGTCCGCTTCGTAGCCACCGATGCCCACAAGCTGGTCCGTTACAAGCGCACGGATGTCCACGCGCCGAAGTCCGCGAGCTTCATCGTACCCAAGAAGCCGCTGACATTGCTGAAGAACACGCTGACCGGCAGCAACTCCGAACTCTCCATCGAATTCAACGAGAACAACGCTGCCTTCCGCTTCGACAACACGCTACTGGTGTGCCGCCTGATCGATGGCAAGTACCCGAACTACGAGGCCGTGATCCCGAAGACGAACCCGAACAAGCTCACCATCGACCGGATCACGTTCCTGAGCACGATCCGCCGGGTGAGCATCTTCGCGAATAAGACCACGCACCAAGTGCGGTTGCACATCAATGGCAGCCAGCTCACGGTGAGCGCTGAGGACCTTGATTTCGCCAATGAGGCCAACGAGAAGTTGACGTGCAACTACGATGGTGAGGAAATGACCATCGGCTTCAACTCGCGCTTCCTCATGGACATGTTGAGCAACCTGGAGACCGAGCATGTGATCCTGGAGATGAGCGCCCCGAACCGCGCGGGCATCCTTCTACCCGGTGAAGCGGGCGAGGCCGGTGAGGACGTCCTCATGCTGGTGATGCCGGTGATGCTGAACAATTGAGCGTTGTCCGTGGTGAAGGTTGTTCGTTGTCCGTAAGGACGATGGAGTGAATTCCGGCAACCTTCAGGGCCCGAAGGACGATCGGTCTACCATCCCTTTCGAAGACCCAGCCCGACTACGAACAACCTTCACCACGAACCACGGCCTTGCATTCGGCAGGGAACTTGGTTACTTCGCCATTCATCCCAACGACCATGAAGAACCTCACCATCGCTTTGCTGTTGCTTGCCACCTTGAGCGCGAACAAGTGTGCCGATAAGAATGGCGCCGCTGGCATGACCAATATCGCGGACCAGAAGTGGATCTTCCAAACGCTGAACGGTGAACGATTGAACCTTCCCGATGGTACCGAAGCGCCATGGTTGAAGATGGTCGGCGACCAGTTGCAAGGCTTTGGCGGCTGCAACGCGCTGATGGGTTCGGTGAAGTTGGACGGCTCGAACGTGAGCTTCCCCGGCCTTGGCAGCACAAAGAAGTTCTGCGAAGGCGTTCAGCCCACGGAGAACGCGATCAAAGGCGCGCTCGCGCAAGTGCAGAGCTTCAAAATGGATGGAGGCTTGCTGAAGCTGATCGGCAGCGCTGGCGAAGTGGCGACGTTGCGGGCGGAGTAAAGCGCCATCCCCTCAACTCATTTCGACTAGTCAGCAAGGTCGATACCATGAAGCCGCTCGAAATGCTTGGTGTTATTGGTCACCAAGGTGACGTTATGGTAAATGGCTGTTGCACCGATGAGCAGATCGAAGTCGGCGATCATGGATCCGATCTTCGCAAGTCGCGCCTTTTCAGCAGCGAAGACATCAAGTACATCTCTGATCGGGAGCACTTGGACCCCGGCCTGAAAGCGATCCAAGGCCAATGAGTTCTCCGCATGCCTTTCGCTCTTTGCGACACCATACTTCAATTCCGCTAGGGATACTTCGGAAATGAGCATCGCATCCTTTGCGTGGGCCTTCGTCCGCTCTGAAACGAGAGGAATTCCTTTCATCAGGAAGATGCAAATGTTCGTGTCGAGCAGGAAAGCCATCAGAACGGTTCACGATCAGGGTTGATCGTTCGCGCATTCCGGATCGACGCAGCCAGCTCTTCCGCAGTTCCATCACCCTCCCACGCACCAAAGGAGGACCAGAACGTCGCCAACCGGCGTTGCACTTGTTCCTCCTCCTCTTCTGGATCCTCCTTTGGTGGCAGACTGCCCTCCAGGATCCGGATGATCGCACGCCTCGTGGAGGCGCTCAGTCCGAGCAATCGCTGCACCGCTCCGTTCACCCATGGCTCGTTGAAACTGAAGGCTTTCACGCAGCCAAGATAATCCAGCCTTGCTCGCCGTCCGCTTGTCGCCCATGGCACATCGTCAACCCAGTAGATCCGGATGATCAAATACGCTCTAGCCCAGGTGCAGAGCTTCAAGATGGATGGTGGCGTGCTGAGGCTGCTAGGTAGCGCGGGAGAAGTGGCGAAGTTGCGAGCGGAGTGAACGCCGTCAGGCCATCATCGCTTCCACCGTTTCCTCCGGATCCCTCACCCCTTCTACGAAGTCCAGCACCTTCAACATCACGCTGTCCAACAGTGTATCCGGGCAACTGGCGCCGCTGGTAAGGATGATGGTGAGCGGACGCTTGGCAGGAAGCCAGTTGTCCGTCGTGCGCAGTTCATGCGCCGGGTAATCGAAATGTTGGATCGCTTCCGCGGAAAGGACCTCGCCTTCGTCCTTGATGAAGAACGTGGGAAAGCGCTGCTCCAACAGTTCCACCAAGTGGCTGGTGTTGCTGCTGTTGTAGCCACCGACCACGAGCGCGAGATCCGCGTCGGCCTTCAGCAATTCGTTCGTGGCGTCCTGGTTGTCGTTGGTGGCGTAGCAGAGGGTGTCGCGCGTGTCGGCGAAGTGCGCTTTCAATTCAGCCTCTCCGTGCTTCTTCACCATCACCTGCTTCAAGTGATCGGCAATGGCCTGCGTTTCTGCAGCGAGCATGGTGGTCTGGTTCACCACGCCGATCCGAACAAGGTCCTTCGCAGGGTCGAAGCCGGGTGTGCATCGCTCGCCGAAGCGTTCCGCGAAGAGTTCGATCGGTAGTTCACCCAGAATGATGCGCCCGAGTTCCTGCGCCTCGGCCATGTCCTTCACGATCACCGCTGGTGCGGCTTGCGCCGTGTGACTGAACGTGGCGCGCGTCTCTTCATGCGCGGCCTTGCCGTGGATCACCACGGTGTAGTCCTTCGCGCCGAGTTGGGCACTGCGGTTCCACACCTTCTCCACGAAAGGGCACGTGGTGTTGTACTTCAACGGATCCACCCCGATCGCCTTCAACTTCGCCTCGGTCTCCAGCGTGGTGCCAAAGGCCGGAATGATCACAATGTCGTCCGCGCTCACTTCGCTCCAACCGATGAGCGTTCTCCCGTGCGTGTCCTGGATAAAGCGCATGCCGCGCGCAGTGAGGTCATCGTTCACGGCCGGGTTGTGGATCATCTGGCTGAGCAGGTAGATCCGCTTGCCGGGGTTCTCCTCCAAGGCCCTGTAACTGATCTCGATCGCGTTCTCCACACCATAGCAGAAGCCGAAGTGCCGCGCGAAGAGGAAACGGATCGCACCCAGATCGAGCAGCGTCGGACCCAGGTCCTTCTTCTTCGGGTCCTGCGTCTTGCGAAAAGCCTTGAGCCGACCGATGAGGTTGCTGCGGTAGTGGGCGGGGATGGTGAAGGAGCGCACGATCGAACAGGATGCCTGCAAAAGTAGGCGGCCTTGGATCCCGATCCGGCAACACACCCACTGCGTTGATCCCCGCGCATCCTACCTTGCGATGCGCCTTCGAGTTCCGAATGATCCGACCGTCCTTTCCAACTTCCATGCTCCGGATGGAACGAGGTGCTCGGAACATCCGGACCACGCGCCTGCTGCTCGTGCTCTTCGCCGCTACGCTGCTGCTCGCGCCAGGCTGCTATTACGACAATGAACAGGCGTTGTATCCCGATTCCTTTTGCGACACTACAATGGTCACGTGGAGTTTGGCGGTACAACCGATCATTCAAGGCGAGTGTGCCATACCTGATTGTCATGTACCCGGTATTCAGGCCCCTGACCTGTCCTCATACACCGGGGTGAAGACGGCTGCTGACAATGGCAGTATGCGCGGCGTGGTGGTGAATGGGGATCCGATCATCATGCCCCCGACGGGCAGATTGCCGAAGTGCCGGCAAGAGACCATACGCGCGTGGCTTGATGCGGGTGCGCCCGACAATTGAAGACGATGCGAACAAGAACACTCATGATCGTTGGTGGAGTGCTCGTAACGGCGGCGGCTACCACATACGGAGTGCGCGAATACAACCGCGTTCCGGAAACCGCCGCCGAAAGAACGGAAGTGGCGAGCCTCACCGCCATCGAACTTCTTGAGGAATTCTTGGCCAACGAACAAGCCGCCACGACGAAATACGTTGGATCGAAAGCACAGGCCGTCCTGGTTACCGGTGCGATCCGAGCTGTCGACGAGGTGAACGGTCGCGTGGTGACCGTTGTACTCGAAACCGGGAACCCAGATGCCGGAGTATCGTGTGAATTCGCGCTCGCCGACTTCCCTGCCGATTGGAGGACCGGTGCGACCGTTCGTTTGAAGGGGATCTGTCAGGGCTATACCGGGGTTGGCATGATCCCCGGGGATGTCGTGCTACAACGATGTGTGGCTATGGAATGATCCTTGTCGAACGAGCACGAAACACAATGACCCCATGAACCTGAGAACCAAATTCCTCCCGTTGTTCCTGATCCCGCTGGCCCTTACGGCCCAGGACCGGTACATGACCCGCACGGGGCACGTCGAATTCCACTCCTCCACTCCTTTGGAGGACATCGATGCCGAGAACGACAAGGTGACCAGTGTGTGGGATGCTGCATCAGGTGCTCTGGAATTCTCCATGCTGATCAAGGCCTTTGCCTTCGAAAAGGCGTTGATGCAGGAGCACTTCAACGAGGACTACATGGAGAGCACCACTTTCCCGAAGGCTACTTTCAAAGGCAAGCTTTCAGGTATCGGTGCCGATGAACTCGCGAAAGCCGGCACCTACATCGTATCGGTGGAAGGAACGATCACCCTTCATGGGGTGGAGAAGTCCGTGAAGACCGAAGGAACCGTGACGGTGGATGCCCACGGAGCTATCCAAGCGACAAGTACCTTCCCCATCCGTCCGGAGGATCACGGCATCAGGATACCCGGCCTGGTGCGCACGAAGATCGCTGAGGCGATCGAGGTAAAGGTGCGTATGGATTACCGGAAGATGTAAGCAATGCATACCTGCAATACCCCATGAGACCATTCCTTCTCTTCGCTTTGGCAAGTGTGGCCATGATCCATTCGGCACATGCCCAGGACGACCTGATCGGCCAGCTCGGCGAGGAGAAGTCCGCACCGGTGTACAGCACCGCCGCGTTCAAGACCACGCGCGTGATCAATGGACACAGCTTGGAGAACACGGGGCACGGGGTACTGGACTTCCGGATCAATCACCGCTTCGGGTTCATCAACGGCGGCGCACAGGAATTCTTCGGATTGGATGGTGCTACGGTGCGCTTGGGTTTTGATTACGGCGTGACCGACCGCCTGATGGTCGGGATCGGCCGCAGCGGCTTCCAGAAGACGGTGGATGGATTCGCGAAGTACAGGTTCTTGCAACAGTGCGATGCCGGTTGCTCCATGCCGGTCACGCTCGCCGTCGTCGCTGCCTCTTCCATGACGACCCTCCCCGCGAACCAAGTGCCGTGGTACAGCGAGGACCGCATGGACTACTTCACCAACCGCATCTCCTATGCCTTCACTGTCATTGTCGGTCGGAAGTTCAGTGATAAGTTCTCCTTTCAATTGAACCCTGGTGTGGTACACCGGAACCTGGTCGCCTCGTCCGCGGATGCGAATGATGTGATCCATATCAGCGGTGCGGGCAGGATGAAGCTGACCAAGCGTATCGCGCTGAATGCGGAATACTTCTATGTCCTTCGCGGCCAGTTGCCGGAGCATTACAAGAACTCCCTTTCCGTTGGATTCGACCTCGAAACCGGGGGGCACGTGTTCCAATTGCACTTCACGAACAGCACGGGCATGTTCGAACGCGCTTACATCACCGAGACCGTGGGCGATTGGTCGAACGGCGATATCCACTTCGGTTTCAACATCTCACGCGTGTTCACTGTACACACGCCGAAGCGGCCGAAGAGCTAGGTGCGTTTCGAGGCCTCCATGGCTTTTCGAAGCCCAAGGACCTCCTGCACATTGGCGAGGTCGATCACGCCGACCAACCTGTCCTCCTCCATCACCGGAAGCAGAACATAGCTCTGCTCTGCCATGTGATCAGCAGCAACGCGGGCATTGTCCGTAGAGCGGACCATCGGCACGGAACGCGGTGGCAGCTCGGAGATCGGGCTGTCCATCCGACCTGCTTCCACAGCGGCCATCAACATCGTCCGATCCACCACCCCGTGCGGAACGGATCCATCCAACACAAGTGCGGCCGTATCACCTCCTGCCAGTAGGTCATCCACCGCCTGCCGGACCGTACTTCGGGCTTGGAGGGACCAGAAGCGCGTGCGCATGACCTGGGCCACGGTAACACCACGGAGCAATTCGATCCGTTGCACCTGGCGTGCCTCGGCCCCTGCGGCCATATACACGAACACACCGATGAGCACCGTGAAGGGCTGGCCCGCCATGATCCCATAACCCGCAAAGAGGACCGCCAATATCCGACCAAGCGTGGTGGCGATGCGCGTTGCTTTCTCCCGACCCAAGCGCATGGCGAGCAAGGAGCGCAGCAGCCGCCCGCCATCCATGGGGAACGCCGGGATCAAGTTGAAGAGGAAGAGCCCGACGTTCACAGCGAATAGAAAGGCCAACATGGACGTCCAACCAGCACCGCCCAGGAGCAGATCGGTGACCAATGATGTGAGACCCAGGATGGCCATGACCACCAGCGCGATCACCGCGATGGCGACATTCACAAGCGGCCCGGCGAGGGTGATCCAGAATTCCTGCCGTGGTTCTTCGGGCATACGCTCCAAGCTGGCCACACCACCGATCGGGAGCAAGGTGATATCGCGCGTGCCTACGCCGTACCGTTTCGCAGTGAGTGCATGACCGAATTCATGCAGGACCACGCACATGAAGACGATGGCGACCATCAGGAGTTCCGTACCGATCGCCGACCATGGTTGGCCTTCGGAGAGATCGGAGAAGATGATATAGGCCGGTAAAGCGAGGAAGGTCCAGTGCAAACGGACCTTGATCCCCTTGAATGTGAAGAGCGGCAACGAACCGCGCCCTAGGGCAGTTGCCATCAGAGCCGGGGTTGCTGCAGCACCAGCAGGGGCAAATGGGTGTGCATGGCCATGTTGGCCGCCACGCTGCGATGGAACAGTCCTTCGAACACCCCCCTGTCCCGGTGAAGTAAGACCAGCAGGTCCGCATCGCTTTGATCGGCCAGGTCATTCAACGCAGCGCCCACGTCATGACCGCTAAGGAATTGCTGGGTATGCGGGATCGCGCCCAACAACACGTCGTACAGTTGGGCAACACCACCCGAGTTCTCCGTGTTCCCCGCTTCATCCATCACGCGCACCACCGTGATCTCACTTTGCGACCATCGTGCGATATCGATCAGGGGCTGAGCGTTTGTTTGTCCGTTGGGCCGCCATCATCGGCCAGAAGAACCCTGCGCGGGGTTTTGTATTCGGCTTGCGCGGGTACGGCCAGCACCGGCAAGTGACCGTGTTTGATCACACTCGCCGTATTGCTTCCGAAGAGCACTTCATCCAGGCCGGACGCACCTTGCGTCCCCATCACCACCATCGCAGGAGGTTCATCCTCCCCGGCGTATCCGGCGATCACGGTAGACAGATCGCCGTACACGCAGACCGCTTCGAGGTCCAGGTCCATACCCGGAAAGGCCGCTCGCAAGCGCTCAACGGATCAGTCCAGTCCTTCACGGAACCCGCGCACGATCATATCACTGGCATCCCACATGTCGATGGTGGTGCCTTGCGAAACGACATAGGTATTAAGAACTGTGAAGCGGTTGCCTTCGCCACCGAACAAGCGCACCGCGTACACTGCCGCGTTCAGCGCATTATCGCTGAGGTCGGTGGGAAGGAGGACATGCGCCATGGCGCAACGGATCAATGCCCGGGTTCCGCCGAAGGAGACTTTCCCTTGGAGGAATCCACGAGCGCATACCCCACGAAGATGAGGACCATCATGAGCAGGAAGTTCAACAGACCCACGATGTTGTCCGCACGGCCATCCGCCAGGACCACATCATCCGTATCCAGGATGGCGTAGCGGAATGGAACAATGAAAGCAAGCAACCAACAAACCAGACCGATGATCTTCTTCATGATACGTTTCGGATTGTGGGCGAAAATACCTCCCTGCACTGATCCCGTGGAATGATGAGCGCCATGTCTACGGGACGTTTATCGACAAATACCGGCTCACGGCCGCATGCTGAGCCACTGCCGGAACTCCGCCTTCAGTTCCCGGTACAACTTCTCGAAGGTGAGTATACGATCATGCAACATGGTATGCTCGGTGATGTAGCCATGTTCCATGCCTAGGGCATCCTCCCCTCCCTGCTTTTCCAGCTGATTCTCGTGTTGCTTGATGTCGTGCCGCAATTCATCGATCACCTCCTTCTCCCGGATGAACCGGTTCTGGAAGTGCTCCAATTCGGCCATCACCTCCTGTTTGCTGTTCCGTTGCACAATGGCTTCCAGCCGACGCTCCAGAATGGACACGTCCTCCTTGCGGAATCTCAACGTATTCAGCCACTCCTGGTGGTCCAATCGTAGGTCTCCGACGTACTTGCGCGGCTGTGCGGTGGTGGTATTGCTCATGACTTTTTGGTTTGATCGCCCGGAATGGTTCCTAGCGTGGTGAACTCCGGTGAAAGGACCGGATCTGAAGGAATGGGATCGTTGATGCTCACGTCGTATCAGCGCTTGTTCAATGGAACGTAATCCCTCTTTTGCGCCCCGGTGTAGATCTGGCGCGGGCGACCGATGGGTTCCTTGTTCTCCACCATCTCCTTCCACTGGGAGATCCAACCCGGCAGGCGCCCCATGGCGAACATCACCGTGAACATCCGAGTGGGGATGCCGATGGCGCGGTAGATGATCCCGCTATAGAAATCCACATTCGGGTAAAGCTTGCGCTCGATGAAGTAATCGTCCTTGAGGGCGATCTCCTCCAATTGCTTCGCGATGCCGAGAACGGGGTCGTTCACGCCCATCTTGCGCAACACCTCATCACAGCTCTGCTTGATGATCTTGGCCCGCGGGTCGAAGTTCTTGTACACCCGGTGCCCGAATCCGAAGAGCCGGAACGGATCATTCTTGTCCTTGGCCTTGTCCACCCACTTCTGGATGTCACCACCATCATTCCTGATGGTCTCGAGCATTTCGATCACCTCCTGGTTCGCGCCACCGTGTAATGGTCCCCACAACGCCGCGATCCCCGCGCTCACCGCACTGTACAGATTGCTTTGGCTGCTACCCACGATGCGCACCGTGCTCGTGCTACAGTTCTGCTCATGATCCGCGTGAAGGATCAGCAGCGTGTTCAGCGCGTTGGCCACCACCGGATCCACTTCGTATTCCTCGGTCGGCAGGCCGAACATCATATGGAGGAAATTCTCCACGTAGCCCAACTTGTTATTGGGGTACATGTACGGATGGCCCAGATTGTTCTTGTAGCTGATCGCCGCCAATGTGGGCATCTTGGCGATCAAGCGGTAGATCGTCCGCAATACGTCGTGCTGTGGGCGATGCGGGTCCTGGCTCTTGGGATAGAATGTGCTCAACGAGCTCACCATCGCCGAGAGGATGCCCATAGGATGCGCATTGCTCGGGAAGAACTCGAAGAAGTGCTTCATGTCCTCGTGGACCAGCGAGTGGTAGCGGATGTTCCCTTCGAACTCCTCCAACTGCTTCTTGTTCGGCAGTTCCCCGAAGAGCAACAAGTAGGATACCTCGATGAAGGTGGCCTGTGAAGCCAATTGCTCGATGGGATAACCCCGGTAGCTCAGGATCCCTTCTTCGCCATCGAGGAAGGTGATCGCGCTTTTGGTGGCGCCGGTGTTCTTGTACCCGAAATCCAAGGTGATGTACCCGGTCTCGTCGCGCAGCTTGCCGATATCGATGGCCTTTTCGCCCTCGCTTCCCACGATCACAGGGAACTCATAGGTTTTGCCGTTCAGGATGATCTGCGCCTTCTCACTCATCGATTCACTTGGGTTGGGAGGTGTTTTTCGGGATGGCCGCTAAGGTAGCACGCACACTCGCCCGCGCGTAGAGCGATCGTGGAAAATGGCAAAGCCCCGTGTGGACGGGGCTTTGCACGGATCAATACGTACCTATGGCGTTGTCCAGCGGCTCTTGAAGGCCGCGAGGTAGGCTTGGTATTCCTGGGTCTTGTACGCGTTCTCACCGAAGTAGGCCAGGATGGGTTCCATCTGTTCCGGACTGAGCAGGCCTTGCACCGGAGCCAGCACATTCAAGTCGCTGTCCAGATAAACGACCGTTGGATACGCGATGCGGCCTTGCACGTTGGCCAGCACGTATGTGAGTTGGTGGGTTCCATTCCGGCCGCCCACTTGGGCCGCATTGAACTCCGGATTCTCATACTTCTGGCCCTTGAACGTGACGGGGTCGCCGCTCTCGGCGTTGAATTTCACCGCGTAGAAATGCTTGTTCACGTAGTCCGCCAACTTGGGGTCGGCGAAGGTGCGTGCGTCGAGCATCTTGCACGGTCCGCACCAGCTGGTGTGTACGTCGATGAAGAGCGGCTTGGGCGCTTTCTTGGCGAGCGCTTGTGCCTCTTCGATGCTGACCCACTTGATCAATTTGCTACCGCCCTCGGGTGTTTGGGCGCGTGCTGCTGGTTGGAAGGATGCCGCGCATACGACCGCAAGGCCGAGGAGGAAAAGGGAGCGTTGTGCCATGGTCTGTTGGAAAGTGGAGTCAAAGTATCAATGATCATGCCGTCGGTCAGTGGACCCCGCGCATGAGTTTCCGGACAAGGGGGGAGATGGCAATGAGGACGAGGCCCGCCACCAAGGCATACAGTCCGAGTTGGCCATACCCATCGGTGTAGAGCTTCAGTTTGTCCAGGTTCGTGGCTTGTAGATCATCCGAACTCATACCGGCACCGAGAAGTCCCGCCACGTATTGCCCGTATGCGCTGGCCAGGAACCACATGCCCATCATCAAGCCTTGGATCTTCAGCGGTGAGAGCTTGGTCATCAATGAAAGACCGATCGGTGACAAACACAACTCACCGAATGTGATCACGAGGTAGGCCAGCGTGAAGATCTCCAAGGAGGTCATCCCTTCCGCAGTGGCGAACAGCATGGTGGATTTGAATACGTAGAAGGCCGCGCCCAGTAGGAGGAAGCCCAATCCGAATTTCACCACGGAGTTGGGTTCCTGCTTGCGCTTGTTCAACCACAACCAGAGCAAACCCAAGGGCGCACTGAAGATGATCACGAACAGTGAGTTCGAGGAATTGTTGATCATGTTCGGGTCGATCTTGAGTCCGAGGAAGTCCGCCGGAAGGTTATTGAGCGCGAACAAGCTCAACGAACCGCCGCTCTGTTCGAAGAAGGCCCAGAACAGGATCGAGAAGAGGATGAAGATGAGGGCCGCGTGCAGTTTTCGTTGCGGGGCATTGCCCTGCACCATTGCCAGGATCAGGCACAAGAATGTGGCGGCGAGGACCACATACCCGGCTGTATCGCCGAGGCCATGACCAAGGCTGCTCAAGACGAGCAGAACGCCATTCAACAGGACCAGACCGGCGGTGGCCAAGAGCGCGCCTCCTGCTCCCTTTTCGCCGTCGGGGCCAACGAATCCGCGCATCTCGAAAAGCAGGTAGGCCAAGGCAACGGGACCCACGATGTACATGAAGAGGTCCGTGTACTGGGTGTCGGTCACCATGATCAGGATCAAGGGGATGCTGAGCAGTGAGCCCACATACGTGGCGATCTCCAAGAGCCTTTTCCGGCTCGGGGCCATATCCGCACGCAGGGGTGATCCCCCGATGGGGCCCAAGCTCTTGCGTGTGAACGCGAACCAGACCAAGCTGATCGACATCGCGATACCGACCAGAGCGAACGCAAGCGACCAGGAGTGGAACTTGCCCACCCACACCATCAACGCACCTCCGAACAAGGCACCGAAGTTGATCCCGGCGTAGAACAACCCGAAGCCCGCATCCCGGCGGCTATCATCACTGTGATACAAGGTGCCCACCATGGTGCTGATGTTCGGCTTGAAGAAGCCCGTGCCGATGATGGAGAAGCAGATCCCTGTGTAGAACATCTCCACCGGTGAGAACGCGATGATGAAACCGCCGAGGATCATGAGCGAAGCACCCCAGAACAGCGACTTCTGGAAGCCGAGGATCTTGTCCGCGAACACACCGCCGATGAATGTGAAGGCGTACACGAAGGCTTGAATGGCACCGTACTGCAGGTTCGCTGCTTTTTCCGCAGAGCCTAGCTGCGTCACCATGAACACGGTGAGCATGCCGCGCATCCCGTAGAAGCAGAAGCGCTCCCACATCTCGGTGAAGAAGAGGTTCCAGAGCTGCTTCGGGTACTTGCCCTTGAAGTCGCGGATCTGGTCGAGGGTGATCGCTGTCTCAGCCATGGCTGGATGATTAGGATGGTTCTATGCGGCCGGACCCCGGCTCGCGGATCGGTTCCGGTTCTTCAATGGATGTTCTTCTCCCGCATCACCACGTTCAACCAGCGCAACAGCAGGAAGAGCATGATCGCGGCGGCCATTGCCAACCCGAAATTCATGTAGAAGAAGTGCGCCTTGTTCTCAAAACCTTCCCATAGACCGCTGAGCATGCCACTAAGCTTGTTGCCCACGGAGGTGGAAAGGAAGAAGCCGCCCATCATCAATGCGGTGATCCGCGGCGGGCTCAACTTGCTTACCAACGAAAGCCCCATCGGGCTCAAGCACAATTCCCCGGCGGTGATCACTCCATAGGAAGCGATCAGCCACATGCTGCTGGCCTTGCTCTCCAAGTTGTTGGTGGCCATCACCGCCCCCACCATCACCAGTGCGGACAGCGCCGTGATCACCAACCCGATCGCGATCTTGGTGGGCGTGGTGGGTTCCTTTCCGCGGCCGCGCATAAAAGCCCAGAACGCCACGATGAGCGGGGTGAGCAGGATCACCCAACCCGGATTGATGCTCTGGTACAACTGCGTGGAGTAGAGCTTCATACTCTCCCCCTCGGCCGGTACGTTCTCCGGCGCCATGCTGTGGAAGTAATTGGCACTATTGGCCGATGTGGCTGCGCCTTCGTTGGTCACGGTCTCCGCCATGTTCATCGGGTCGGCAATGCTGGCGATCCCGGCCGACATCTCCCTGTCCGTATGATCCTTTGCGAATACGGTGAGCGCATCACCGTTCTGGTGGAACACCGCCCAGAAGATCACCAGGCAACCGAACACGGCGAGCAACGCACCGATGGGTCGCTTGTCCTCCGCATTGGCCTTCACGTAGAGGTAGATGAAGAAGCCGATCACCGGAATGCACCCGAAAATGAAGGCATCGTTGGTATCGCTTCCGAGCAGGTTGCCCGGGATCAGGTAGCCCAGGATGCCGAACAGGAACATCGGTGCAATGGTGCTCAACAGGATCTTTCCGGTGCTCATGTCGCCCGGTTGCAAGGGCTTGATCACATCGGCCTCCTTGACGTGCTTGTTGCCGCTGATGAAGACACCCACTCCGATCAACATGCCGATGCCCGCCGCTGCGAAGGCGTAGCCCCAGCCGTACTTGATCTGCATGTAGGCCGCCACGAAATTGCAGACGAAGGCACCGATGTTGATGCCCATGTAGAAGATGTTGTAGCCCGCATCCTTGTTGGCGCGGTACCGCTCGTCGTTGTATAGGTTGCCGACCAAGGTGCTGATGTTCGGCTTGAACATACCGTTGCCGAGGATGATCAGGAGCAGGCCGACGTAGAAGGCCGTTCCGTCGTGTACGGCCAAGGTGAGATAACCGGATGCCATCAACAGCCCTCCGATCATGATGCTCTTCCGGAAACCCAGGATCCGGTCCGCCAATAGGCCCCCGATGAAGGGTGTCAAATACACCAGGCCGAGGTAGGTGCCATAGATATCGCTCTTCTTCAACGCACTGAAACCCATGCCGCCGCTCTCCCAGCCATCGAGCATATAGAGCGAGAAGATCCCGAGCATGAGGTAGTAGCCGAAGCGTTCCCACATCTCTGTGAAGAAGAGAACGTACAGTCCCTTCGGATGCTTGCCGCTGCTTGCCGCCATGGAAGGTGATGGAATGAGCTGACGCGATCCGGTCAGCGGATCCCGTGGAACAGCTTGTTCACCAGCGGACTGATCACCATGAGGAACAACCCGACACCCACGGTCACATAGCCGATGTTACTATACACATCCACATACGTGGCCAGGCTGGCGGCCTTGTCCAGCACCTCGCCCGCAGCAGGTTCGTGCTCCGCACCCGTGAGCGTGGCCAGCAGGCCCGCAGCATAGTTCGCGCCAGCGATACTGAGGAACCACGCACCCATTGCCGTCGCCGTCATATCCTTCGGGACCAACTTGGTCACCATGCTCAATCCGATCGGGGAGAGGAACAACTCGCCGGTGGTGTGGAGCATGTACAGCAACGCCAGCGTCCACAAGGGCACTTGATATTCCACCGCGAGCGGCGCGGCCAACAGGATGACGAGGTAGCCGAGGCCCAACTGGAGGATGCCGAGTCCGAATTTCATCGGGATGCTGGGGTCCTTGCCGGCGAGCTTCAGCCTTACCCACATGATGGAGAAGAGCGATCCGAACAGGAGGATGTAAGCCGGATTGAAGAACTGCGTGGTGGCCGCACCCATCTCCCACCCGAACACATGGCGATCCACGTTGCGCTCCGCGAACAGGGTCAGGCTGCTGCCTGCTTGTTCGAAGCATGCCCAGAACACCACGTTGAAGAGCATGAGGATGATGAAACCGAACATCTTGTCCAACTGGACCTTGCCGTCCTTGATGCCCCGCACGATCAGGCTGCCTATCACGAACACGGCGACGGCGAGCAGCACATAGCCCGCGATCCCCGTATGGCGCAGAAGAAAGTAGAGGACCGGGATCAAGGCCAAGCAGCCGACCACAACGGCCACAAAAGGACTCAACGGGCCGAACCTGGGTTTGTGCAATGTTTCAGGGGAAGGGGGCGCGCTGACGTGTGCGTAGTGCTTGCTGCCCAATTGGAATACGATGATCCCGAGCAACATACCGATACCGGCCAAGGCGAATCCGTAACGAGCGCCGTAAATATGGCCCACCTCGGCGCACACCGTGGTGGCCAATAGCGCACCCAGGTTGATACCGATGTAGAAGATCGTGAATCCGGAATCCTTCCTGGGATCACCATCGGGATACAGTTTGCCGACCATCGTGCTGATGTTCGGTTTGAAGAGCCCATTGCCCACGATGATGATGGCCATACCCCAGAAGAGCAAGAGCTCCGAACCGCCCACGATCACGAACTCCCCGATCGCCATGAGCAGCCCACCGAACAACACGGCCAATCGCGACCCCAGGATACTGTCGGCGATGCGGCCACCGATCACCGGCATCACATACACCAGCGCGGTATAGGCCCCGTACACCGCAAAGCCGAGGTTGTCCCCCATGGCCAATGACTTCACCAGGTACAGCAGCAGCAGGGCCCGCATTCCGTAGTAGCAGAAGCGTTCCCACATCTCGGCCGCGAACAGCCAGTAAAGCCCGACAGGGTGCTTGGTGGAAGTGGCCGTGGCGGTGCTGCTCATGGGTGGTTGTTCCGGTAATGGGTTGGAAGAAAGCCCGCCAATATAGGCGTCTTCCGGATGCGGGCACCATCGTTCATTGTGGTCACCGATCGCAGCGGAAGGACGGGCCTCAGAGGTTCTTCAACACCCACTCGGTCATCATCTCGAAGAGATGCAACCGGGTGGAGCCGCCGTAGATCCCGTGGTTCCGATCGGGGTACACGAACTGATCGAAGGGTTTGTTGGCCCGGACCAGCGCATTGGTCATCTCGGCGGAGTTCTGGTAGTGTACGTTGTCATCCGCGAGGCCGTGGATCAGGAAGTACTTCCCGGTCAACAGGTTCACATGGCTCACCGGGCTGTTGTCGTCGTAGCCTTGTGCATTGTCCTGCGGCAAACCCATGTACCGTTCCGTGTAGATGGAATCGTAGTACCGCCAGTTGGTCACCGGTGCCACGGCGATCGCGGTCTTGAACACATCGGCGCCCTTGGTGATGCACAAGCTGCTCATGTAGCCGCCATAGCTCCAACCCCAGATCCCGATGCGGTCCTTGTTCACGTACGCCTGCTGACCGAGCCACTTCGCGGCGGCGATCTGGTCCTCCACTTCGTACTTGCCCAGTTGGCCGTAGGTGATGTGGCGGAAATCGTGGCCCCGGTGGCCCGTACCACGCGGGTCCACGCACACCACGAGGTAGCCCTTCTGCGCCAGCATGGCATACCACAATTGGTTCCGCCCACCCCAGTGATCGGTCACTTCATTGCTGTTCGGGCCGCTGTACTGCGTCATGAAGACGGGGTACTTGCGCTCCGGACGGAAGCCGCGTGGCTTCATCATCCACCCGCGTAGTTCCACGCCTCCTTCCGTGGTGAATTGGAAGAACTCGCTGGGCATCACCCCATGGTCCTCGCAGTTCTTGCCCAGCTTGGCATTGTCCTTCAACACCTTCACCAATTTGCCGTTGCCATCATGCAGGGTGTACACGGGCACGGTGTTCCGCGTGCTGCGGGTGTTGATGAAGAACTGGAAGCCTTTGCTGAACTCGGCATCGTTGTACCCGCCCTCGGGGGAGAGCGGCAGGACACCTTTGCCGTTCAGCGGCACGGCCAGCACGTCCTGGTTCTCCGGCGCGCTCTTGGCTGCCGTGAAGATCACGCGCTTGTTCTTCTCATCCACGCCCATCACGGCCACCACATCCCAGCCACCCCGGGTGAGTTGGAGGGGTTGCGTGCCTTCGCGGTGGAGGTAGATGTGGTTCCATCCATCCTTCTCGCTCGTGAGCACGAAAGCGCCATCCTCCAGGAAGTGCAGGTCGTCGGTCACTTCCACGTAGGTCTTGCTCTTCTCCTGGTAGAGCGTGTTCACCACAGGTGGTACGCTCCGCTCGGCCAGGTTCACCGAAGCGATGGTCTTCTCGTTCTGCAGCCGGTTCAACCGCATGAACCAAAGCACATCGTTCGTCCGCCAACCCAGCCGCGCCACGTAGATGTCGCCATCGGCACCCAGCGGAATGGCGCGTGTGTTCTTCGTGGGGATCTCATACACGAAGAGTTGGACCTTGCTGTTCTCCTCCCCTGCTTTGGGGTACTTGAAGCGGTACTCACCGGGATAGAGTTGTTCCTTGTACAGGATCAGATCGAATTCCTTCACCTTGCTTTCATCGCTGCGCAAGTAGAGCAGCTTCTTCCCATCGGGGCTCCACGCATAACCTTGCACGAGGGTGAATTCCTCCTCATATACCCAGTCCGTCGCGCCATTCAGGACCTTGTTCCATTCGCCATCCGTGGTCACGGCGGTCTCGGTCATGGTCGCGAGGTCCACCACGAACAGGTTGTTGTCCCGTACGAAGGCGGCCATGCTGCCATCGGGGCTGAAGGTGGCCAGGCGTTGCTTCGCCTTCTTCACATCGGCAAGCGGCACCAACTTCTTGCTGGCGCGATCGAAGACATGGTTGTAGGCGTAATAGCTGTACCGGTAGATCGGTTCGCTGCCCGTCTCGATCATCATCTTCTTCTCATCGCCGCTGAAGGAATAACCATCCATCTCCACCGGCTCCTTGGAACCGGCCGGGACCAATTCCTTGGCGCGCACGAGCGTGGCCACCTTCTCACCGGTCCGGTAAGCGTATTGGTTCACCACCGTTTCGCCGCCGTCATCCTCTTGCACGGTGTAGTGCAGGCCATCGTTCATACTGGCCAGGCCACCGACCGATTCCGCACTGAAGAGCGGACTGGCCCAGATGTCCTTGTTCGTGAGTTCGCCGGGCGCGCGTGCGGTCTTGAAGACCGGGGCATCCGCCTTGGTCTGGGCGTGTATGACGAAGGCCGGGATCGCGATCAAGCAGGACGTGACAAGAATGGTGCGTAGGGTCATTTCGGGAAGGATCTTTTACGAGGGCGTCGAAGGTAGCGATGCCTGCTTTGCGCCGAAGGAGCCTTAGCGGATCGGGCGGTCGGCCAACGGCGGTAGGGTGCTACGGTTCACTGGCACAACACCAATTGCTGGATGGCCGCCATGTTCCCGGCCGCCGCCAATTGCTGAAGGATCGGGCAGCCTTGGTCCTTTTGTCCTTTGCGGATGAGGAGCACGGCTTTGTTCAACAGGGCGGCGCCATTGGTCGGTTCACGCTTCAGGACCTCATTCAGATCGGCGATGGCGGGATCGACCTGGCCCATTTGCATGCGCACGCTAGCGCGGTTCAACCAGCCGACGGCGGACCGGCCATCGATCTTGATGTATTCCCCGAAGGCAGTAGCCGCGCTATCGTACTTCTGGAGGTGGTAGTACCCGGCACCCAGGAACTCATAGGCTTCCTTCGATTTCTTGGCACCCTTGAGGTAGTGTTGTACGGACCGCACCGCATCCGGAAACTTGTTCTGCCGGAATTGCGAAAGCGCGATGCTGTACTCCATGGTGTGCAGCGTGGTATCCATGCGCAACACGCGCTCGAAGCTTTGCTGCGCCTCCGGGAACCGGTTGAGGTCGAAGAAGGCCTGGCCTTCCGCAAGTACACCTTCCACGTACGTGCTATCCAAGGCCACCATCCGTTGGGCATCCACGAGGGCTTCGGCGTGCAGCTTGTTCCTTGCGTGCTCCAGGTTCTGCGCGTAGTACGCACCCATATTATCCGGATGCGCCTTCATGAAGCGTTCGCGCAGCACCCCCGCATCACCGGCCGTGGTATCCACCTTCTGGAAGAGCCCGATGGTCAGGCGGTGATCGGATCCCATGACATGGGACAACTCCACCATATCCTTCCGCTTGTACAGGTCCGCGATCTGCACATTGCCCTGCAGGCGTTGTGAATAGTGGTTCTCCCAGAACACCACGGAGTGTACCTCCGCCGTGTCCAACGCGGCCTTGTTCAACACGCGGTACTTGGCGTGATCCGGATAACCCAGGTCCTGCGGCCAGAAGAACCACGCATGGTTCACGTAGAGCGGCCACTCGCGGAGGTAGCTGTCCTTGTAGAGCGTGGACACGGTGGTGATCGCTTTCCGCTCGGGGTTCATGTGGGCGTTGGGCTGTTCGGAAAGCATGGTGAAAGCCATTGATGCAACACCGACCAGCGCGGCACTGCCGATGAGCACCGCGCGATGGACCTCATGCCGACGACCAAGGAACCAGATGATCAGGCCGACCACGAACAAGGCCGCACCGATGATCGGAGGAATGTGATCGGTGACGGTGGAGATCTTGTGATGGCTCTCCAGCTTTTTGTCGAAGTAGAAATAGAGGACCAGCACCGCGATGGCCGCGAAGACGTGGACACGTGCCAAGCGAAGTCCGATGCGAGGCGCCCTGTTCTTCCGCTTCTCCTTTCTGTCCTGCACCTTCTTCAACCGCTTGCGTTCATCGCGGTTCAAACCGGTCGCCGCATCCGGTTCTTCACTAGCGGCCGGACCTTCGCGCGCCACAAGACCTTGCCATGCCAGCAATCCATCCCACGCCAACCACGCCACGAACGGCGTGAGCGGGATCAGGTTCCGCAGGAATCCCGCCGAGTTGCCCATGTCCAATTTCCACGAGAAGATCACATAGAGGAACAGGATCGCTGCACCTTGGAACAACACGAACAGGTCGATGCGTAGCTGTGCAAGACGCTCCAGGACACCGATGGTGAGGAAGAAGAAGATCACGGGCCCGATCACATACGCGAACCGGTGGAAGTAGTGCCAGACATCGCGGTAGCCATACCGGTTCTTGCCCTCCTTGCCGAGCGTTTCGTCCACCAACCAGAGCAGACTGTCCGTGTTCTTCACGAAATAGCCCAGCACCATGAGCAGCAGCACGGGCGCCGCCATCAACGCCAATCCTTTCCATTGCCGTGCCTGCAAAAGGACCAAGCCCCAGATCGGGAGGATCACGGCCAGTTCCAACCGGGCCAAGGGCAAGAGACCGCCAAGCAACGCGAAGAGCAGATAGCGCTGATTCACCAAGGCGTACATTCCCGCACAGATCACGGCAACGGCCAGCGGTTCGGTGAGGAAGTTCCGTGAGATGGTGAAAAAGAAGGCCTGGAAGAAGAACAACGGCAGGATCCAATGCGGTGCGCGCGCGCCGAGTTTGTGAACGGTACGGTACAGCAGCCAGCCGGATCCGGCGCTGATGAGGATCATCTGCACCATCATCACCGATCTGCCGAGCAACGCGGTCGGCGCGAACAGGACCATGAACAACGGGCGATCCCACAGGCTGAAGAAATACTCCGGGTGTGAGAAGACCTCGCGCGCATGGAAATAGCGCGCCACGCAATCGTCGTCCCAAGGTGCGTCGCTGAGGAAGCCGTAGATCAGGCTGGCCACCACATAGACACCCGTGATGATCAGTGCCCAGAGGCGGCTCCTATCCGCTTCTTCGGTCCGGAGGACCAGCGGGCGAGCGAGGATCCAGGTAGGGATCATTGATCCGGGTGGTTCTGTTGCAAGCGTTCGTTGCGCGTGCAAGCTAGCCGACCGAATGATACCCCGCTGTTCGAGCGCGGTCGGTCATTCACACCCATCGCGGAAGGGTGGCGCCCTCAATATCCGATCGAACCGCTACGGATGATCATATGGAAGTTCGTGCGCGAACCCTGCTCCGTTCGCACGGAATAGATCCCCGGTGGCAGGGCTTGAAGATCAAGGTCACCCGCCCGTCTGATGCCGGCACCCGCATTTCCGTTGTGATCGGGCGACCGATCGGATCCGAGAAGACATCCGACCACACCACTTGCGCCGACGATCCAACAACGAAGAGGCAGCATGGAATGGCGATAGTGGATCTCATGGCTTCGGGTTCATGGACGAAAGCCAGCCATCGGGTAAGTTGTGAACTCCAGAAGGAGGAACGGTCAATGCTCCACGAAATCCATTTCCCGGCTGAAGGTCTCGGAGATCCGTGCTGTGGCCCAAATGGCACCGCCGATGCAGAGGATGCCCACCGCAAGTGCCGCGTAGAGGTTCCCGAAAGAGGGCGCGGCCAGGAAGAAGAGGTTGGTGATCAGGAACACACTGCCCCGCACGAAGTTGGGCGTGGTGGTGGTTACCGTGCTGCGGATGTTGGTCCCGAACTGTTCGCTGGCCACCGTGACGAAGAGCACCCAGTACCCCGTGGCCATGCCCAGGAAGAGGCACACCCAATAGTAGGTGGCGATGCTCGCGCCCTTCATACCGAAGAGGAAGTAGAGCGTGAGGACCATGTTGGCCACGAGGTAGCCCATGATCACCTTCTTCCTGCTGCGGAAGACCTGGCTGAGCAGGGCGCTGACGAGATCTCCGATGCTCAATCCGATGTAGGCATAGCTGATCGCCTTGCCGTTGATCCGTGCAAGACCTTCCGTATCCAAGGCGGAGGTATCAATGCCCAATGTGGGCACGAAGACATCCTGGCTCATGTTCACCAATACGCCGATGACATACCACACCGGCACGCCGATGAGGATGCAACTCAAGTATTTCAGGAAGCGTTCGCGGTTGTTGAACAGCATCCGGATGTTGCCCTTGCGCACCTCGGTCTTCTTCATGGCGCTGAACAAGCCGCTCTCGAATGTGCCGATGCGCATGACCAGCAGGACCAGACCCAATGTGCCGCCCACGATGTAGGCCACCTGCCAATTCATGAACTCCCTGCCGGTGACCGTGGTGAGCAAGCCGCCGATCCGTTGTCCTTGGGCCGCCACTTCATCGGCGAAGACCGCTCCCAGCGCACCGAAGGCCACCACGATCATGGTGCCGTAGCCGCGCTTCTCACGGGGCATGGTCTCGGTGATCAACGTGATGCCCGCGCCGAGTTCACCCGCAAGACCGACGCCCGCGATGAAGCGCACGGTCGCATAGCTGGTCAGGTCGAAGGTGAAGGCGTTGAGGACGTTCGCTGCACTGTACAAAAGAATGCTGCCGAAGAGCACCGTGATCCGGCCTTTCTTATCGCCCCATATACCCCAGAGGATCCCGCCCACCAGCATCCCGATCATCTGCACGTTGAACAATTGCGCGCCGACCTCCTTGATCCGCGCGTTGCCCACGCCCATGATGAACTCCAAGCTCTCGCGCTTCACCACGTTGAAGAGCACGAGGTCGTAGATGTCCACGAAATAGCCCATTGCGGCCACGATGATCAGCAGGATCGTGCGGCGATCCATCGTGATTCCGGACATGCGGGCGAAGATGGGGGAATAGTTGCTCGTTCTTCGTGTTGAACGTTGTTCGTTCGCACACCCGGAACGCGTCACCGCATCACACCGCCGAACTACGAACAACCTTCAATACGACCAACCCTACTGCACCTTCACGTACATCTTCTTGATCCGCATCAACGGACCCGGGCAGTGTGTGCCGTGGCAGTTCGCGCAGCTCTGCACCAGCGCGTTGTAAGCCTGCGGACGATCCTTGCGCGCCGCGGCGTACAGTGCCGCCACCTTGGCCTGGTAGTCCTTGCCGAAGGTGGGGAAGGTGATCGGGTCGATGTGCATGTCCATGGTGGGCGTGGCCGTGAGGAGCTTTTCGATCTCCGTGGGGAAAGGCGGCAGTTCCTTTTCGCCGCGCGCCAACCCGATCTTCACGCTATCCGCGTGTGCCGCCATGTGGCGCATGAGCAGTGCCAACTCGCTGGGTGGTGCTACTTCCTGCGGACCCACGATCATTCGCGGATCATCCGCCTGTTGGGCGGAACACGCGAGAAGGCCGATGAGGACCAAAAGGATGGAGAGGCGTGCGGTGATGGGCATGGTCCAAAATTATGGGTCGCCGCCGCCCCGACGATCATCGTGCCGATCTGTCCGCTCCGATCACGGGCGTGATAATTGATCACTTTCGGATCGTGGAGCCCGCGACCGACCAACCTTCCTTGATCCGGAACCGCGGGCTCAATGCATTGATCCTGCCACTGGTGTCCGTGGTCGTGTTGTGGTGCATCTGGTTGATCGACGAGGGGTTCGGCCTGGGCCTGACGCGCTTCGGCCTGATCCCGCGCAACGTACATGGACTTATCGGGATCATCACCGCGCCGTTGCTCCATGATGGGTTTGATCACCTCTTGAACAACAGCACTGCGATGGTGGTGCTCGGTTGGTGCCTCATGTATTTCTACCCGCGCATCGCTGGCCGCGTGGTCCTCTTGACCTGGCTCATCGGTGGTGCTGCGGTGTGGCTGATGGGGCGCGAGAACGTACATGTGGGCGCAAGCGGCGTGGTGTACGGCATGGCGGCCTTCCTCTTCGTCAGCGGTGTATTGCGTCGGCAGCGAACGCTCATGGCGTTGTCGCTGCTGGTCGCATTCATGTACGGCAGCATGGTGTGGGGGATCTTTCCCTTGGTGCCACGGGTGAGCTGGGAAAGCCACCTCTGGGGCGGGATCATCGGTATCGTGCTCGCCTTCGTCCATCGGCATGTGCCACCGGCGGTGAACGACCCTCGACCGGCTTTCGCGGACGAGGAGGATGAAGAGGACGCCACCCCCATGATCGAAGCGGATGAGGTGAACGATGCGGGGCTGGAATGGCAACGGAAACCGGTCGAGGATACCGATCGGAACAGGCCGGGGAACGTGAGCACTACGTGGGATCAGTGATCCCGTAACTCGATCGTTCACTCCTGCCCTACCCGGGCCAGTACCTCCAGCACCACGTCCAACGCGCGTACGAACTGTTGCTCCGCAGTGATGTCGCTATTGTCGATCTCCACCGCATCCGGCGCCTGGATCAGCGGATCCGCTGCGCGCGTCGTGTCGTCCAGATCGCGTTGGTGGATGTTTTCGAGGACGGTGGAGAATTCCACGTCAAGTCCTTTCTCACATAATTCGTGGTAGCGTCGTTGGGCACGCACCTCCGGCCGTGCGGTCATGAACAGTTTCACCTCGGCATCCGGAAAGACCACGGTGCCGATGTCGCGGCCATCCATCACTACGCCGCGTTCACGCCCGAAGGCCTGCTGCAACTTCACCAGTTTGGCGCGCACCTCCGGAATGGGACTCACCAGCGTGACGTGCTGGCTCACCTCCATGCTCCTGATCTCCTCCTCCACATTGCGGCCGTTCAGGTAGGTCGCGCTCTTGTCCGTCATCGGATCGTGCTCGAAACGGATCTCGATCCCTTCCAACGCCTGCAACAATTTCGGCCGATCCAGCAGCCCGTTGTGTACGAGCCCGTTCTCCATCACGTACAGCGCGACGGCCCGGTACATGGCGCCGCTATCGATGTAGGTGTAACCGAGATGGCTAGCGAGATGCTTCGCTAGGGTGCTCTTACCGCAAGAGGAATAGCCGTCTATGGCGATGGTGATCCCGTTCACGTCGGCAAAGTACGGGGATGGGGGTTGTTCGTTGTTCGTGTGGAAAGTTGTTCGGCGGGCGATCCAAGCGCGGCCCTGCCCTTCCGAGCAACGAACAACCGTCAATACGAACAACGGGCATCCTACGACTTCTGGAAATCCGAGAAGCGCACCGCCAGCGTCAGCGTGTTGCTGATACCTGCTAGGTGCAACTGCGAGAAGCCGTAGCTCAGGTGCACCTTGCTCACCTTCAGCCCTATGCCGAAGCTCAGACCTACAGCGCCCGGCTTATCAGCGATCACCAATTCCTGCCTACGACGCGGATTGTAGTCCACGCGCAACATGAAGTTCTTGCTCAGGAGGATCTCCGCGCTCGGTACACAATGCAGCATGGCCTTCTTGGCCGTGGTGGTCTTCTCCACGATCACATCGCCGGTCGTGGGGTCGATCTGCACAACAGCGTTCGGGTCCTTGTAGGTCAGATCCCACTGCTGCAGGTTCTCGAGCATGAGTCCGAGCCGGAACGGTGCGTGCCTGAATTTGTAGGTGGCCCCCAATTGTACTTCGAAGGGAAGGTCCTCTCGCTTGTCCGTGAAGGTGCTGGCCTGTCGCCCGATGTTCCGCAACATGGCCGCCACCGTGATCCCCTTGGACGGTTTGCTGAATACCCCAGCGAGATCCGCAGCCCATGCTGTGGAGGTGTACGTATCCAGATTGCTGGTGATGAACTTCACATTCGCACCGACGCTGAAGAGGCTATCCACTGCCCTACCCGCTCCTACCTGCACCACATATTCGCCCGCCCGGAAATCGCCTAGCTCGGTGCCCACATCATCGGTCCGCTTGAACGTGCCATAATCCACGTACTGCACCGTGCCGCTGAAGGTGGTCTTCAAACTGTCGCAATAATGCGCGTAGCTGGCGTAGCCGATCTTGATCCCCTCGAAGTAGGGCAGGTAGCTCAGGGCCACTTGCTTGCCCATCTCCCTGTTCAGCAGGCCGGGGTTGAAAATGCCCAGGTTGATGTCGTTGTCCTTCACCGCGATGTAGTTCCCCCCAAGCGCGGAACTGCGTGCCGATGAGGGAATACTGAGGATCCGGAAGGCGCTTTGGCCGCCCAACTGGCCGGATACGAACGAGGCGGAAAGGATGCTGGTGGCGAGGAGGATGCGGCGCATGCGCGATGGGAACGAAGATAGGCGGCTCATATTGTTCAGCTCGTGGATGATGATCGGTCGGAGCGCCATAAGAGGGAGCCATCACCATAGCTCAAGAAGCGGTAGTCGTTCCACAATGCGTGGTCATAGACGCTCCTCCAGTCCGGTCCGAGCAACGCAGCTACGATCAGCAGTAGCGTGCTTTGGGGTTGATGGAAATTGGTGATCAGCCCATCCACGAAACGGAACGAGTAACCCGGTGCGATGAGCAACTGTGTCCAACCACTCAGCTTTTCCTGACCCGATGAGCGCAGCCGAGTGATCACCGCGTCCAGTGCTTCAGCGGAAGTAGGAAGCGGCTTGGTCTGGTCGTATGGTTCCCATTGACCGATGTCCATGATATCCGGGATACTTCCATGGATCAGCTTCACTCCGTGCCAATAGATGCTCTCGAGGTTCCGTAGTGCGGTGGTCCCTACCGCGACGACCGGACCTTTTCCCAACTGATCCGCCAAGACTTCCAATGCTTTCAACGGTACCCGCACTTGTTCGTGGTGCATGGCATGATCCGCCATCATCGCACTCTTCACCGGAAGAAAAGTGCCTGCACCCACGTGCAGCGTTAGCGCCATGGTCTTCACGCCCTTGCGTTCCAGTTCGCTGAGGATCCGTTCGGTCAGGTGCAAACTGGCGGTCGGTGCCGCCACGGAACCGTCGTGCTTCGCGAAGACGGTGTTGTACCGCTCTTTGTCGGCCGCAGCATCCGGCCGTTTCATGTAGGGCGGCAGCGGAACGTGCCCGATGACCTCCAGGACCTCGGCGAAAGTCCGTTCCGCAGGCTCCCAAGTGAAGTGTACCAATGCATCACCGTTGCGCATCGCCTTCACCTTCAACCCATCTTGTTCCACCACCATGACCTCCCCTTCCTTCCAACGCTTGGCGTTGCCGATGAAGCACTTCCACGAACCGGAACCACGGTCCGCGAACGCTTGTTCTACCGGCCGACTTCTTTCCGGTTCCAGACACAGCACTTCGATACGTGCGCCTGTACTTCGGTGAAAGATCAATCGTGCATTCACCACACGCGTGTCGTTGAGGACGAGCAATGCGTTCGCTGGAACTACACCGGGTAGCTCATGGAAGAACCGATCCTCAATGGATCCACTGCGATATACCAGCAACCGGCTCGCATCCCGTTCGGCCAAGGGTTGCTGCGCGATCCGGGACTCCGGAAGCTCATATGTGAGATCGGCGATGGAAAGGTGGCGGGGATGCATGATCCAGGCGGTGGAGCGTCAGCCCATGGTCGATGTGGGACGGGCTCTGGTCAGATCGATCCGATGCTGGATCACGACGCGCAAGAGGTGTCGATTGTAAAAGACCTCCCCCCCGATGGATCGCTGGTACATGTTCATATAGCCGATATCGATCGTGAGACCTGATGTGATACCGATGATGAAACTCGCATGCAAACGACCCTGGTCGAAGGCGTCGGAGAAGGTCGGGACATGTGACCGGAGGAAAAGTTCACCCGCCAACTTGAACGCCAATCGTTCGGTTCCGGCATCCGCATTCCTCAGGATCGGGATCTCCAAGACCGGTTGGTACCGTATGCGGAAGTTCGTGAATGAATAGCCTGCGGTCAGTTCACCGCCTTCCTCCCGGTGGAAGAAACGCGCCTCAACCCGGGATCTTTGGTTGAACCGGTACCACGGTCCTTTGATCTTGCGCGTTACCTCCGCATGCGGCCGAAGCTCAGGCCGCACCAATTGGTTAGCTGCATTCGGGTCATTCGCCCCTTGCAGGAACAACGCCCCGCCCAACGCCACATCCATCCCCCGTCCAAGGTCCCTTCGGATCATCGATCGCAACCCGAATTGCTGATGCACGTCGGGGTTGAAGAATCGTCGCTCCTGGATATCCGTTGAGACCGCCCAGCGCTCGTTCAGCTTCAACGTGTTGAAATACCCGGACCAATGAAGCTGCTGCGTGATCGTTCGCCTCTGCGCATGCGCACAGAGCGGGAGAAGCAGGACCAGAAGGATCGGATGGAACTTCAAGCGATGGACATCGACCATGGCGTCCGCCTTGCGTGCATGAACGGCCGGCAAGATTACAGCATGGAAGCGACCGGTCGGATGACCCATGTAAAGCCCACGTTAACCGGAATTCATATTCAACTTACGATCCGATGATGTCTTTGCACCCGGATCTTAACAGATGCGACCACTTGCCTCCCTCCTTCTGGCCTGCTTGCTGCCTGCCATGATCTCTGCTCAGGACCTTACGCCATCGGCCCCGCCGGGCCCAAAAGCCAAGTCTTGGTACGACTCCTTCAGTATCCGAGGCTACGCGCACCTGCGATACAACCGCCTGTTAGAAACCAATGACCTCTTGCGCTGTCAGGCTTGTGACGCGAGTTGGGGACGGGGCGGTGGGATCTTTCTGCGGCGCGCGCGCGTGATCATTTCCGGGCAGGTCCATCCCCGCGTGTACTTGTACATGCAAACGGATTTCGCGCAGGGGGTGGCCCCGAACGTCCAGAACATCGCACAGATCCGTGATTGGTATATGGACATTGGCCTCGATCCCACCAATGAATTCCGGGTGCGACTAGGACAGAGCAAGGTGCCCTATGGCTTTGAGAACCTACAGAGCAGTTCCGAACGCCTCCCAATGGATCGCGCAGACCCGACCAACTCCGGTACCCCGAACGAGCGCGACCTCGGCGCTTTCCTGTATTGGTCACCGAAGAAATACCGCGGGCTCTTCAAGGAACTGAAAGAGGCTGGCATGAAAGGTACCGGTGATTACGGGATCGTCGGGATCGGTGCGTACAACGGCCAATCCGCGAACCGCGCCGAAGCGAACGACGACCTGAACGTAGTGGCCCGGATCAGCGTGCCGATGCGGATCGGAAGCCAGATCATCGAACCCGGCGTGCAGGCGTACACCGGGCGCTATACCGTGACTGCTGATCAGCGCTCCGGCGCGAAGGGGAACAGCAACTGGACCTATGACGATCAGCGGGTCGCAGGCACGCTGGTGCTCTACCCGAAGCCGTTCGGCTTTCTTGCGGAATACAACGTGGGCAAGGGTCCTGAGTATGATGTCGCCACGGATTCCATCAGCACGAAAGACCTGAGTGGTGGATTCGTCACCGCAACATATAAGCTGATCGTCAAGGACCAGATGTTCATGCCCTTCGCGCGCTATCAGGTTTACGATGGCGGCAAGAAGAACGAAACGGATGCGCGTTCCTACTCCGTCAACGATATGGAGTTCGGTGTGGAATGGCTCCCGTTCAAGAACTTCGAGTTGACGGTGGAGTACTACCTCGGCGATCGTCGCTTCGAGGATCATGGATTACAGTCGAACAAACAGAAGGGTGAACTGCTGCGCATACAAGCACAGTTCAATTTCTGATCAGTTCTCCGGAAACGAAGAAGCCCCGGGATCCCGGGGCTTCTTCGTTCGATCTGTTCAACGTTCTATGCCACATGCTAGAGGAGTTCCGTGTGGTTCTTGCCTTCTTCCGTCCCGCGATCGGCTACTCCGACTTACGTGGATCCGATCAAGCCGATCCCTTCTTGCGCTTCAGCTCCAGGATGTCGAGCAAGTCCTTTGGCCGCCCCGACCGCGCTTTACTCTCCAGCAGATCCGGCAGCGACATCACATGTACGCTTTGGACCGGCTCTCCTGACAACTCGATCAACTCCGCCCGGCTCCAAGCCTCTTCGAACGTGCAGCCCGGCCGTAAGAAGGTGATGATTTTCACATCGAGGCCGGGGCTCATCTTCAGGGTGATGTTCTTATCGGACTTCAGCACCGGGTCGGGGAACTGATCCACGTCGTAGCCGATGCTGCGCAACGCGGCAGCCAACTGGTTGAAGTTCTCGCTGGTCGGCTCCATCCAGAAATCAAGATCCGGAGATTGCCGTTGGTACCCGTGGAAGTTGACCGCGCCGCCACCGATGAGCACCATGCGCACGTGGTGGTCGTTCGCAGCGCGTAGGAAAGCAGTCACCTCTTCACCGAAGTGCATTCTTCTTCCTTACGATGAAGTTGCCCTTCTTCTCCGCTGCATCCGGATCGCTGGGCACTCGGCCCTCGAAGCTGTTCAGGAACCAGTAGAAGCGCTCGGAGGGCGTAAGCGCCAGGAACGCGCGTTCGCGCTCGGCATTGCTCTCCTCCTTGGTTCCGAAGCGGATACGCTTGTCCATCGCGGAGGTCTATGCCACCTTCAGCGCGTTCTCCACTTTCTCCTTCAGCAAGGCGTGCTTCACCACCTCGATCATCTCGGTGACATAGGTGAAGCGCATGCCCTTGGTGTAACGCGCATCGATGTCCTCGATGTCCTTGCGATTGTCGGCGCTGAGGATGATCTCCTTGATGCCCGCTCGCTTCGCCGCGAGGATCTTCTCCTTGATGCCACCCACCGGTAGCACACGACCCCGCAGCGTGATCTCACCCGTCATCGCGACGAACTTCCGCACCTTCTGCTGCGTGAAGGCACTGGCGATGCTGGTGACCATGGTGATGCCTGCGCTCGGGCCATCCTTCGGTGTGGCGCCTTCGGGAACGTGTACGTGTACGTTCCAACGCTTGAACACTTCAGCGTCGATGCCGATGATGCTGCTGTGTGCTTTCAGGTATTCCAGCGCGATGATGGCGCTCTCCTTCATCACATCACCCAGGTTGCCGGTGAGGGTGAGCTTGCCTTCACCCTTGGTGATGCTGGTCTCGATGAAGAGGATGTCGCCGCCCGTCGGGGTCCATGCCAAGCCAGTGACCACACCGGCCACATCGTTGCCTTGGTACTTGTCCCGCGCGTGGCTAGGTCCGTAGATCTTCACCAGGTCTTCGATCCCGATGGTGAGGTTGTACTTCTCCTTCAGTGCGATCTGCTTCGCACGATAACGCACCAACTTGGCGATGCGCTTCTCCAAGGTCCGCACGCCGCTCTCATCGCTGTATTGTTCGATGATCGCTTCGATCAGGCCCGGCGCCAATTTCAATTGCTTCGGCTTCAACCCGTTCTCGGTGAATTGCTTCGGCAACAGGTGGCGTGTGGCGATCTGCACCTTCTCCTCCTCGGTGTAGCCGTTCACCTCGATGATCTCCATCCGATCGCGCAAGGCGGGATGGATCGTACTGAGCGAGTTCGCCGTGGCCACGAACATCACGCGGCTCAGATCATATTCCACCTCCACGTAGTTGTCGTAGAAGTTGCTGTTCTGTTCGGGGTCCAGCACTTCCAGCAGCGCGCTGGCGGGATCACCGTGGAAGTCCTTGCCCACCTTATCGATCTCATCCAGCACGAAGAGCGGATTGCTCGTCCCGGCTTTCTTGATGCTCTGGATCAAGCGACCCGGCATCGCACCGATGTACGTCTTGCGGTGTCCGCGGATCTCGCTCTCGTCGTGCAGGCCGCCAAGGCTCATGCGCACGTACTTCCGACCCAGCGCTTCGGCCATGCTCTTGCCCAAGCTGGTCTTGCCCACACCGGGAGGACCGAACAAGCAGATGATCGGTGCCTTCATATCACCCTTCAACTTCAATACGGCGAGGTGTTCGATGATGCGCTCCTTCACCTTGTCCAGACCGAAGTGGTCACGGTCCAGGATCTTCTGCGCGTTCTTCAGGTCGAACTTGTCGTTGCTGTAATCGCCCCACGGCAGATCCAGCAGCAGTTGCACGTAGTTGTACTGCACGCTGAACTCCGCGCCGGCCGGGTTCATCCGCTGCAACTTGTTGATCTCCTTGTCGAAGGTATCGGACACTTTCACCGTCCACTTCTTCTTCGCGGCCTTGTCGCGCATCTCCTCCAACTCCAGTTCGATCGGGTTGCCGCCCAACTCGTCCTGGATCGTCTTCATCTGCTGGTGCAGGAAGTATTCGCGCTGCTGCCGATCGACCTCCGTACGCACCTTGCTCTGGATCTCGTTCTTCATCTCCAGCATCTGCAACTCCTTGGTCAGATGTGCCAGAAGCAGCGATGCACGCTCACGCAGATCGGCCACTTCGAGCATCTTCTGCTTCTCCACCACCTCCGCATTCATGTTGCTGCTGATGAAATTCACCAGGAAGCTCGGACTGTCGATGTTCTTCAACGCGAACTGCGCCTCGGTAGGGATCTGCGGACTTTGCTTGATGATCTCCGTGGCGAGATCCTTCAAGGAACTCACCAATGCGTGGAAGCTCTTGTCGTCCTTGGCCGGGCGGATCTCCTCGAACTCCTTCACACGCGCGGTGAAGTATGGATCGATCTTCACCATCTCCATCACCTCGAAGCGCTTCTTGCCTTGGATGATCGCCGTCGTGCTTCCATCCGGCATGCGCAACATGCGGATGATCTGCGCGATGGTGCCCACCTTGTTCAGGTCCTCAGCGCGCGGCTCTTCGATCTGGCCATCCTTCTGGCTTACCACGCCCAACGTTCGGTTGCCCTTGTACACGTCCTGGATCAAGCGGATGCTGCGATCACGCCCCACGGTGATCGGGATCACCACCCCGGGGAACAGCACTGTATTGCGCAGCGGAAGGATGGGCAGTTCCGGCGGAGTGACCTCCGCGTTCATCTGCTCCTCGTCCTCGGCGGTGATGAGGGGGATCAGTTCGGTCTCGTTCTCGAGGGCCTCACTGCTGAAGAGGGAAGGGTCGTTATGTAGGATGTCGCGCTTCGACATGGTTGTGGTCAGGATGTCAGGTGTAAAGGTATCGCCCCCGGCCCTTTTCCTAGGACGCGGATCTCAACAGGCGTTGCCGCTGAAGTCAATGACTGTGCCGCCTGACGCATGGCTGACAGATGGGCAGCGCCCGCGATCAATGCTTCGACAACCAACTCTGTAGGATGATCGTCGCGCTGATCCGATCGATCTGACCTTTCTCGCGCCGGGCCATGCGCCCCTTTCCGCTCATCCGCAAGGTCTGTTGGGCCATACGGCTGGTGAAGCGCTCGTCCACCTGTTCCACCCATTTGTCCGGGAACGCCTTCTTCAGTTGTTCCGTGAAGGCAATTGCTCCGGCTGTGCCATCGGTGGCCGTGCCATCCAAGTTGGTGGGTAGGCCGATCACGAAGCCATCCACTTTCTCCTTCGCTACGTAGGCCTTCAGGTAGTCGAGAACTTTCGTGGTCTCCACCGTCTCAAGCGCGGTGGCGATGATCCGCAAGGTGTCCGTGACCGCAAGACCCGTGCGTTTGGATCCGTGATCGATAGCGATAACGCGAGGCATGGCGGCCAAAGGTCGGTGATGTGCGCGCGGCCATCATCTTTGCGCCATGCATGAATTGATCGAGAAGGCGTGGTTGGATCGCAACATGCTCCGCGATCCGGAAGTGATCATCGCCATTGAAGGGGTGATCGAGCAGTTGGACCGCGGGGAATTGCGCGTGGCTGAGCCCTCGACTCCGCTCGGGCAAGCAGCCACACCAAGCGACGGTTCACCTGTCACGCCGAGCGGAGCCGAGGGGTGGCGGGTGAACGACTGGGTGAAGAAGGCGGTGATCATGTACTTCCCCATCAAACAAATGCACACGATCGAGGTCGGGCCGTTCGAGTTCCACGATAAGATCCCGCTGAAGAAACGCTATGCGCATCTCGGTGTGCGCGTGGTACCGCATGCGGTCGCACGACATGGCAGTTACCTCGCACCGGGCGTGATCCTGATGCCGAGCTACGTGAATATCGGCGCGTACGTGGATGAAGGCACCATGGTGGATACCTGGGCCACGGTGGGCAGTTGTGCGCAGATCGGCAAGCACGTTCACCTGAGCGGTGGCGTGGGGATCGGTGGTGTACTGGAACCCGTGCAAGCGGCACCGGTGATCATCGAGGATGGTTGCTTTATCGGATCACGCGCGATCGTGGTGGAAGGAGTACGTGTTCGTTCCGAAGCCGTGTTGGGGGCGAACGTTGTGCTCACCGCAAGCACGCGCATCATTGATGTGACAGGACCTGTACCGAAGGAGATGCGCGGTGAAGTGCCGCCGCGCAGTGTGGTGATCCCCGGAACCGTACCGAAGAAATTCGCGGCAGGGGAATACGGTGTGCCCTGTGCGCTGATCATCGGACAACGGAAGGAGAGCACGGACAGGAAGACATCGCTGAACGATGCGCTGCGGGAACACAATGTTGCTGTGTAGATCCGGCCGCGGAGGCGCAAAGGCGCAGGGAATGCATGAGTTGAAAATGCCGCAAGTGAAAACCTTCCTTGTCATACAGACCGCCTTCCTCGGTGATGCGGTGTTGGCCACAGCCTTGCTGGAGAAGTTGCATGCCTTCTTTCCGGATGCGGAGATCGATCTGGTGGTGCGAAAGGGCAACGACGGTCTGTTCGTTGGCCATCCGTTCTTGCACAAACTATACGTCTGGGACAAACGCAACGGCAAGACGCGCGACCTGTTCAGGGTGATCGGCGATCTACGCAGGACGAAGTACGATCACATCATCAATTGCCAGCGCTTCTTCAGTACCGGGTTGATGACCGTGCTTGCGCGCGGCAAGGAGAAGATCGGCTACGACAAGAATCCGTTGAGCTTCCTGTTCTCGCGAACGGTGAAGCATTTGATCGGCGACCCTTCGGCTCCGCTCAGGGTAGCCAACACCAAGGCTCCACACGAAGTGGATCGATTGAATGCGTTGATCGAGCACTTGACGGATGGAGCTCGCCCGTTGCCTCGCCTCTATCCGAGTACAATTCACCATGCAGAGCTGGATGGCCGCATGAGCACATGGTCGCATGGGCACATGCCCTACATCTGCATCGCACCTGCATCGGTCTGGTTCACCAAGCAATGGCCGGAAGCGAAGTGGATCGATCTGATCAAGTCGTTGCCTGCGGAGAAGCGTGTGCAGTTGATCGGTGCGCCGGGCGATGTGCCGATGTGCGAGCGGATCGCGAAAGCAGCCGGACGCGGCGAGATCCTCGCGGGCAAGCTCTCGTTGCTCGGCACAGCCGCGATGATGCAGAAGGCGACCATGAACTACGTGAACGACAGTGCGCCCTTGCACATCGCCAGCGCCATGAACGCACCGGTGACCGCGATCTTCTGCAGCACGGTTCCCTCCTTCGGCTTCGGACCGCTCAACGCCAATGGCCACGTGGTGGAGACGAACGAGAAGTTGGATTGTCGGCCGTGTGGATTACACGGGTACAAGGCCTGTCCGAAAGGGCATTTCAAGTGTGCGTTGAACATTGACTCAAGCGCCTTGATCATCTGATCTTCTCATTGTCTGATCTTCTGATCACCTTCACCCCATGACCTACGAGAAACTTCTCTTCAGCATTACCGACGGTGTCGCCACGCTCACGCTTAACCGCCCTGACAAGCTCAACAGTTTCGATCGGCAGATGTCGTTGGAAGTGATCGATGCGCTGGACACCTGTGCTGCGGATGCAAGCGTGCGCGCGGTGCTGATCACCGGTGCTGGTCGTGCGTTCTCCGCCGGTCAGGATCTCACGGAAGCGATCGCACCGGGCACCAAGATCGAGGACATCCTTACCACGCAGTACAACCCGATCGTGCGGCGCATCCGCGAATTGAAGAAGCCGGTGATCGCGGCCGTGAACGGCGTTGCGGCAGGTGCGGGCGCGAACATTGCCTTCGCGTGCGACCTCACCCTTGCGGCCGAGAGCGCGAACTTCATCCAGAGCTTCATCAACATCGGTTTGATCCCGGACAGCGGCGGGACGTTCACCCTGCCAAGGCTTGTTGGCATGCAGCAGGCGTTCGGGCAAATGATCCTTGCGCCGAAAGTGAGCGCCAAGGAAGCCGAAGCCAAAGGCATGATCTGGAAAGCGGTTCCCGATGCCGATACCGGGTCGGAGCCCGGCACAAGCCTGATGACGGAAGCGACCGCGCTCGCTCAGAAACTCGCGTCCATGCCGACCAAGGCGATCGCCCTCACCAAGGAAGCGCTGAACCGTTCGATGACGAACGGACTCTCCGACCAGTTGGACGTGGAGAACGAGTTGCAGACCATCGCCGGTCGCAGCCACGATTACAACGAAGGCGTGAAGGCGTTCTTGGAAAAGCGCAAACCGGTGTATCGAGGTGAATAGAGCATACTGCAATGTCAGCCGTAGAGCATCGAAGAGGGAAACGACGGAGCACGAAAGGGAAGCACCAGGAAGGCGCTGCACGCAAGAAGCGTGATGCAGCAGGAGAGCAAGGCGACATAAAGAGATGGCCACCTCGACGAAAACCCACCGGATGGAAAGGGCCATGGCCATGAACTAACTTGCGCATCAATGGCAGGAGAAGTCCATATCCGAAAGGTTCGTGCGATGTTGGAAGACAAGCGCTATAGTGCATCCGTCGCGGTTTCCTTGTTGCAACAAGCCGCTGCTGCGGGAAATGCGGAAGCGCTGTATGCATTGGGAACTTGGCACCTGTTCGGTAAGCATGTGAAGAAGAACTATCGCCAAGCAGCAGTTTTCCTTGAGCGCGCGGAGCAGTTGGACTATTCTGAAGCGGCGTACGATCTAGCAGTATGCTATGAGAAAGGAGCTGGCGTGGATCGTGACACGAACAAGGCTTTCGGGCTTTATATGAAGGCAGCCCTGCTCGGTGACAAGCAGGCCAAGTACGAAGTCGGGCGATGCTTCTACTGGGGCATAGGCACTTCCAAGGATCGTGATGCAGCGAATGTCTGGTTTGATGCTTACGAACGAGGGGAGTCCCCCCGTCTTTCGATCAAAAGGGCGCGGATCGCACAAGGATGGCGATCGACCGAGGCTGCCTAGCTCATCACCTCTCCCACCGCCGCTTTAACGGCCGCGATGACTTCATCGACCTGCGCGTCGGTGAGGTCGTAGTACACCGGCAGGCTGATCTCGCGGCTGTAGTTCAAGAACGTGTTCGGGTAGTCGCCGATCCGATAGCCCTGCCCACTGTAGAAGCTGAGCATCGGCAGCGGGATGAAGTGCACGTTCACGCTCACCTCCTGCTTCGCGATCGCGGTGATGATCGCATCGCGCTGTTCCTCGCGCGCGTTCGTGATGCGCAACATGTAGAGGTGATAACTGCTCTCCCGGTCGGCATCTTTTAACAGCGGTGCCACGAAACGCGGATCGTTCTTGAACGCTGCATTGTAGCGTGCGCTGATCGCTTTGCGGCGTGGGATCGTATCGTTATCGTAGCGATCCAATTCCACCAGCCCGATGGCGGCTTGGAGATCCGTCATGTTGCATTTCCAACCGGGCTGGGCCACATCGTAGCGCCACGCGCCAGGCTGTGTCTTCGCCAACGCATCCTTGCTCTGGCCGTGCAGGCTCATGGTGTTGAAGAGCTTGTAAAGCGCCTCGGCATCGAAGGACTCAGGCAGGTTGAAGGCCAGCGCGCCGCCTTCCGCCGTGGTGAGGTTCTTCACCGCGTGGAAACTGAATCCGGTGATGTCCGCCTGCGCACCAACAGGCTTGCCCGCGATGAACGCGCCGAAGGAATGCGCGGCATCACTCAGCACCAATGGGCGACCCAAAGTGCGTTGCTCGCTGTTCGCTGCCCGGAACGTAGCATGTGCTTCCTCCGCAATGGCCACGATCGCGTCGATGTCGGCAGGTAAACCTCCGATGTCCACCGGCATGATGCATTTGGTCCGTGGCGACATGGCCTTGCGCACCGCTTCCGGGTCGATGGTGAAGTCATCGCGCACATCCACGAGCACGGGCTTCGCGCCGACGTGCATGACGATGTTCGCTGTTGCGCAATAGGTGTATGCCGGAAGGATCACTTCATCACCGGGTCCGATCCCGAACCAGCGCAGCACCAACTCACACGCGTTCGTCCAACTGTTCAGCGCGATCACTTTCGGTACACCGCAATACGCCGCGAGTCGCTTCTCGAACTCCTTCGTGCGCGGACCGGTGGTGATCCACCCACTGCGCAATGCCTCTTCCACGGCTTTGATGGTGCGGTCGTCGATGCGCGGCGGACTGAAGGGGATCATGGGGGCGAAGATGAGGTTGCGTCATCGGGCCACCAAAGCAGCCAGACCATGAAACCGGTGAAGAGCGCACCGGCCTGGACCTCCAACATGGATTCCACGCTCCAGTTCATGATCGCGAGGAGAAGGAAGCACGCCCTGAACGCTTGACCGGGTTTGATCACGGACCGCATCGATGCGACGAAGAAGAGCACGAGCGCCAACAGTCCTGGGATCCCCAGCGCCACATAGGATTGCAGGAACTGGTTGTGCGCGTTCAGCCGGTGCTCCAGTGCGTGCGTGGCTCCGATCTCCTTGTAGCGCAGCAACAGTTCATCCTTCACATCGCCGGTACCAGTACCCCAAGGCAGGTTCTCCTTCCCCACGTCCTTGGCCGCGCGCCACACTATGCGTCGTGCCGCGCCGCTCGTGGTGTCGTGTGGTTGCTCGCTCTCTGCCGCAGTAACGAGTTCCAGCACTCGTTCACGGACGTTCACGGATGTCATCACCAGCAGTACACCACCAACCAAGCTGCCGACAATAAGCGACAGGACGAGGTAACGCTTCCACAGGATCGGCCAGCCGTGGATCAGGGCCCACAGCAGCATGATCGGCAAGGTGATCCAGCTCATACGGCCTTCGCAAAGCACGATCCCGATGCAGATCACGATCACATACAACGCGCCGATCGCACGCGGCCATTGATCACCCACACCACCGAGGAGGAATGCAGCCAAGGCCACGGACAAGTACCACGCGAAGTAGCTCGGGTGCAAGAACGCGGAGAACTGCGAACTGAGGAAGTCCAATAGGCCCGCCCCGTCGGGTCCGATCGCGCGGTTCGCGGCGAGCAAGACGCAGATCAATACCGCTGCCGCGTTCCCCAGGCAGAACGCCGCGAGAGCGCTGGATCGCCCTGCTGCACGCACGCCGGGAAAGAACGCAAGCAATGGAAGCAGGAGCAGCGGCAACTTGATCCCGACATCGAACCAGCCGAAATCGGTGTTGCTCGTCCACGCCATACCAATGATGTGGAGGACGAGATAGAGGGCCGCCCATGGCAAGGGCGTGCGCCACGGAATGTTGAAGCGTGGGCCATTCGTTCGCGCAAGGATCCCCGGCAGATGCAACGCGATCACGATCGCCATCAGCGCCGGCAACACCGCTGGGGCCAATGGCAATGTGAAGGCGAGCGCTGCCACCGCGATCGCGCGCCACCGTTCCACACCACGCGCAGGCAGGTCCTGGAAGAATGCGGTTCCTGTTCTCATCGCGTCAGGTCCGATGCACTGGCTTTCGGCCCACGACCGAGGATGACGAGATCGAGCAGGCCTTGGACATAGCCGATGCCGTACGCGGCATGAAGGATGAGGAACGACAGCATCACCCCGTTCACATCAGTGCGCTTGGGTGCCGCGCGCAACGCACTCACCATCGCGATCAACCCATACGAACCGATGCCGATGAGCCAGACCGGAAATAGCATCGGCCAAATGCACGCGATCACCAGTCCGGTTACAGTGCCGATGACGAAGATCGCGGGCACCAATTGCCTGAAGGTGGTGATGGTAAGGTGCAGCCGGTTCACGAAGACCTTCCAATAACCGTACTGCCGGTATTGCCGGAAGAGCTTCGCGTAACTGCCACGTACGTAATAGCGACTGCGGATCGCGCTGGACAACCAAATGCGCCATCCGGACTTGATCACACGGTAGTTGAATTCATCGTCCTGGTTGCGCACCAAGCGTTCATCGAAGTAGCCGATCTTCTCAAAAACCTCGCGACGGTACGCGCCGAACGCGACCGTATCCACATCGCCTTCCTTCAAGCCGGTGCGGAAGTGCGCGCTGCCCACGCCGAAAGGATGACCCATGGCCGCGCCGATCCTGCGGCTCGTGTCATCGAGGTACACGTTCTCGATGATGCCGCCCACACAGCCCGCTTCGGGATGGTCACGAAGTGCGTCCAGGTTCTTCCGGAAGAAATCAACGGCGACTTCGGCGTGTGCTCCTAGGATGATCCCGACGGCATAGCCCTCGGGCCGAAGGCCGATGTTCATGGCTTGTGGTGTGGTGCGCGCCGGATTGTCAACGAGCTTGATCCACGCATGTGTACGCGCAGCGGTGGAAATGATCTCGCGTGTCCCATCATCGCTCATGCCATCACAGATCCACAACTCCAGATCCATTCCAGTGCGTTCGGCCTTTACAATTGAATCGATGCACGCGCCGATGAACGCCACCTCATTGCGACATGGCACCACCACGCGAACGATAGGCAAAGTGGGTGCGTTGCTCATTTCCGCTTCCGTTCAGCGATGACCCGATCGAACACGGCCAATTGCTTATCCACACAGGCTGACCATGCGTACTGCTCCTCCACATGCTTTCGTCCCGCTGCACCCATCGCGCGGCGAAGATCCGCTGATCCGATGAGTTGTGCGATCCGATCCGCAGCCGCTTCCGGATCCTCCGGTGGAACCACAAAACCGGTGACACCATCGATCGTCACTTCTGGCAATCCGCCGACATCCGAGACCACCACGGGAACGCCGCACGCGGATGCTTCGATGATGGCGACGCCGAAACTCTCGCTACGGCTCAAGGCCACATACACATCGAGCGATCGCAATTGATCGGGCACATCCGCATGAGGAACGCTGCCAACGAATTCCACTGATGACCCGACCCCCAGTTGATCCACCAACGCCTTCAACTCCGCCGCTTGTGAACCGGTGCCGACCAGCTTCAGCCGCACGTGCACTCCTCCGCCGGAACACTCCACGAGTAGCGCGAATGCGCGGATCAGCACATCGATGCCGTAGGTCGGTTTCAACGTTTTCACTGTCCCGATGACGATCGCGGAACGGCTCGTGTCCAAACCTGCTGGTGTGAACAGGGTGGTGTCTACGCCAAAGGGAACCACGGTGATCGGCGGCAGACCCGGACAGATATCGGATGTCCGCCGCGCCATCGCTTCACTGGTCGACACGATCGCATCCGCACGGCGCAGATTGCGGCAGAGCAAGCGATGCTGCGTGCGGCCGGAGTCCGGGAATTCGTACACATCGCTGCCCCACACGTTCAGGACCAACGGTACGTGCTCGTCGTGGATCGCGAGTGTCCCGTAGCCTGATGCATAATGTGCATTCATCACATCGGGTTTGATGCGCCGGATCAACTTCCGGATGGCGGGCCTGTTCACGAAATATCCCGCTCCACCGAAATGCGGCAACCGATGCATGATCACTTCCTGGCGGAATCCTGCAATGGGATCGTGCTGTGTGGCCAAGTGGACAATGCATCCACGCTCCACGAACGCATTGGCCCAGCGCATGATGTGTACTGAACTCGCGGCGCCGATGAGGAGGATATTCATCCGGTGAGGTCAGTCGGGTTGAACAGCATCACGTCCAAGGTAGAGCGGTGCGGTGATGGCCATTGCGAACAGGACGTACATCGGAAGCATGTACGCCATGCTGCTCGGACCGATGGCCAATGGACCGAGCACGATCAACGCAATGATCAGCGCGGCGAATACCGGCCGTTCGGCGGTCGTGTTCGTTCGCCATGAGCGCCAGAGTGCGAGAAGGATCATGACCAACCAGGCCACATGGATCGCCAGTCCGGGAAGGCCGAGATCCACCGCGATCTCCAACCACCAGAGGTGCATATCGGTGAGGACGCGTCCATCGGGCATTGGATGCGCGGCAAGGACCACGGCCGTAGAACCTGCGCCGAGGCCCATGAAGTGCGATCCCTTCAGCGCTTGCCAACCGGTTGCATAGGTGTGCCGCCTGATACCGGCCGAGCCTTCCTCCTCATCACCCAAGGCCGTCAACTGTTCCCGGTCGAGGTTCACACCGACCAACATCCTGCTGAAGACCTGCATCTCACGGATCTTCACATGGTGGCTGTATTTGGATGAGAACAGGTTGGTGGAGATCAACAGGATCACGCCGAGAAGGATCCCGGCTTGCGGTCGAGCGATACGGACGATGATCAGCGTGAGCAGCGCCACGATCACCAGACCAACGAACGCGATGCGCGCTCCCGCCATGATGCAGACCGCAAGAACCAGCACGGATGCGAGCAGACCCAGCCAACGACGATCCCGAACAAGCGCGAACGGCACGAAGAGCACGAGCACCGTGCAGAGATCATTCGGGTTCCAGTGAAAGCCGGTCGGGGATGTGGCGAGGTACCACGCATTGCGTGGCGAGGTGATGAGCGCAGCGAGATCATTCGTCCGGCCGAACCATTCCACGTGTTCCGAGAAGCGGGAGATCGGCCAACGCACATGGCCTGTAGCTTCCAGTAGCGAAAGGACCAGTTCCAGGGACACACACGCCAAAACCGTCCACGCCATCATCATCCAACTCTGGCGATCCTTCACCAAAAGGAACAGGACAACGACGAGCAAGTGTCCGAGACCGAGCGCACCAAGCGTGATCATTCCTTGGCCTTGGTCCGGTGAACGCAGCGCTGCGATCACGCACACCACCGTGAAGGCGATCATGTAATAGAAGGTGGTCTTGACCGACCTGAACCGCGACCACAGCGCAACGGGTCCCTCTGCACGGATCAGTGCAATTCCAACTGCACAAAGCACGAGGTGGAAGAGGTAAAGACGGCCGTAGCTGATCCCCGGGCCGACCATGGCGCTGGCCGTCAACGCCACGATCCACACCGTGCGTTGGCGCTGGTTCATGCGGAACGAAAGGTGAGTGAACGCAAGTACCGATAGGTCTCCTCCACGCTTCCAACATCGGCCACAGGAAGCACACGCGCTTCATCATAGCGCCACCACAGTCGCTCACGCAACTCCTCCCGATCACAGATGATCCCCGCACTGAAGAAGGCGGCGAATTGGGAGAACCAACGCCCGAGCACCCGGCGTCTCATAGCTATTTCCTTGGTGCGCAACAGATCACTTCCGAGGAAAGTGACGGCCACGGGGAGGGAACTGCTCAGTACCGTGAACATGGCCGAGACCGAGCCGAAATGCGCACTGACCAGATCGGGTCGCTCGCGGAGCAACAGCCGTTTGAATCGTTGCCGATCCCTGATCAACTTCCAAAGCCTGACACGGTCCTCCAGATAGAAATAGGTCACCTTCACACCGTGCCGTTCAGCCATGGCTTCAGCCTGCCTGTGGGAATCCGGGTAGTGACCGCTCTTCTCCTCCGCAGGGATCACCACCACCAGGCGGAGTGCCGTGTCACCTTCTGTGGCCAGACGATCCAACTCGGAGCGGACGAAACGCACGTTACGCCACGTGGTCCAACCGAGGTAGTAGAGTGCAACCACCAACGCCACGCCGACCGCGAACGGTGGTGATGGAATGCTGAAGTGCAGGAAGGATCCGAAGAGAAGGATCAAGAACGCCTTCAGCAGGTTGATGCCGTTGCGCGGTGTGTGATAGTAGGCATCCAGCACGCTGCGCAACCCGATGAAGATCCCGAAGGGCAGTGCGCCGAGGAAGATGACCCGGCACATCAGGACGTACTCCGCACCCGCCGGTCCGAGATAAAGACCCAGCAGTAGATCGGCACTCAGTTCGAAGACGAGCATCAACGCCAAACTCGCGAGGAACATCAGGCGTTCCAGTTTACCGATGCGGGCTGATAGACCTTTATGATCACCGCTGGCCAATTGCGCAGCGGAGGCCGGCAAAAGCAAAAGCGCCACGGGCGAGAACATCGCTGCCGTGAAATTGAGCAAGGTGGTACCGAAGCCGATCTCGCCGCTTGCATCGAGGCCATGCGTGCGCGCCACCACGTAAACGGGCACCGTGAGCAAGGCACCCAACGCTAGATCACCCGGCAATCGCGGAAGGCCATAGCGGAGCAGTTCGGCCCGCTCCTTCCGGCTGGAACCTTCTCGTGGCCGCAGGAGATCCGGTAGTACTGCGATCAGCGGCACCACCAGCCAAGCAATGCCTGTGGCCCAGAGGACCATGGATAGATCCCGGAAAGCGATGATAGTGACACAGGGGACCACGGCGAGTGCGAACACCTGGATGCCATTGGCGACCAACATGCTTCCCTTGCCGCGCAGGTAGCTGTACACCGTACCGTGGATGCTGATCGCGGCGATCATCAAACCCAAAGGAGGAACGAGATCCACACCGATGTCATCCCCGAAGATCAACCACGCAATAGGGCCGGACCAGATCACCCCGATCAAAGTCAACACCGCACCCAAGGGGATCACCCAGCGGAAGGTCCCGAACAAATAGGCACGCTGGCGCTCGGGTTTTCGGGCCATGGCCACGAAGCGCATCAACCCCACGGCAGCTCCGACCATAAGCAACGGATAGATGAAGGACACCGAACGACGCACCACGACATAGAGATCGAGATACTCCTTGTCCACCAGCGCAACGAGGCGGTAAGCGAGCACCATGCCTACCATGGACAAACCCTCCGCAGCGAAGGTGATCACCTGGTTCCGGCCATCGTTGGTGCGCAGGTGAGCGAGAAGACGGCCGATCATCGGTGCCGAAAGTACACGGCTCCCCGTGTCCGGCACGCGTCCGCAACACTCATCCGCTCCTCTCGCCGCTTATCCGGTGGTGCGCCTCGCGCTGATGAGGTGGCGCCTATCTTCGGCAGCGAACCAACGGAACATGGAATTCTTTCAATGGCATTGGTGGGCTGGCGTTGCGATCCTCTTGTTGATCGCGGAGATATTCGTGCCGGGCTTCTGGCTCTTCTGTTTGAGCATGGGCTGCTTGGCCGCCAGCGGTGCAGCGGCCTTGGGCGGCGGCGCGAACATCCAATTGATCGCCTGTGCGATCGTTTCGCTCATCGCGTTCTTCACCATCCGTCCGATCCTCATGAAACGCATGTGGAAGGAGACCGGCGTTCGCACCAACATCGACGCGTTGGCGGGTGCGAAAGGCCGAGTGACCCAGGATTTCGAACCCGGGCTCCGGCTCGGACGTGTCAGTGCCGGTGGTGATGATTGGCGCGCCGAGTGCATGACCGACCGCGCGTTGCATGTGGGCGACCTCATCGAGGTGGTTCGCGTGGAAAGCAACACCCTTATCGTCAAACCGATCGACGCCTGATCGCTCTTATATCCCCTCATATCCCCTGACCATCATGACCTCCGGCACCATTATTCTTATCCTCTTCGCATTCCTGGTCTTCTTCGTCATCGCTAAAGGACTTCGTATCGTCCAGCAGAGCGAAGCGTTGGTGATCGAGCGGCTCGGCAAATACCAGAAGACGCTGACCGCCGGCATCAACGTGATCATCCCGATCGTGGATCGCCCGCGAGAGATCATCTTCCGGTTCTCGCGCGAACTCCCTGATGGCAACAAGTACGTGCAATTCATCAAGAAGGAGCGCATCGACCTGCGTGAAACGGTGTACGACTTCCCGAAGCAGAACGTGATCACCAAGGACAACGTCGGGACCGAGATCAATGCGCTGCTCTACTTCCAGGTGATGGACCCTGTGAAGGCCATGTACGAGATCGAGAACCTGCCGATGGCCATCGAGAAACTCACCCAGACCACATTGAGGAACGTCATCGGTGAACTGGATCTGGACGAATGCCTGACCAGCCGGGATACGATCAATGCGAAACTCCGCAACATCCTGGACGATGCCAGCAACAAGTGGGGTGTGAAGGTGAACCGCGTGGAACTACAGGACATCAACCCGCCGCGCGACATCCGCGAGGCGATGGAGAAGCAGATGCGCGCCGAGCGTGACAAGCGCGCACAGATCATCGACGCCGAGGGCACCAAGCGCGCTGTGATCCTGCAAGCTGAAGCCGTTCAACAGAAGCAGATCAACGAGGCGGACGGACAGAAGCAGGCGCAGGTGCTGGAAGCTGAAGGTGATGCACAGGCACGTATTCGTCGCGCCCAAGGTGAAGCCGAAGCGATCAAGTTGGTCACCCAGGCCATTCAGGGAACGAAAGCGGATCCCGCCAACTACCTCATCGCCATGCGCTACTTGGAGACCTTGAGCGACATGACCAAGGGCCAGAACAACAAGGTGGTGTACATCCCCTACGAAGCCACGGGCGTGCTAAGCAGCGTGGGCGGGATCAAGGACATGCTGGACGCCAGTCGGATCAAGGGTTAGTTCAGCGATCAGTTGACAACGAAGAAAGGGGCCGATGGTCCCTTTCTCCATTTGCACCCAAGTGGGTTGGCGTTCATGCAGGGTTATCTTCATCCCATGGCCGCCTATGACACACTCTCCCAAGCCGTGAACGATCTTCAGCGTCGCGGATACACCGATGAACTGATGATCGGCGGACATTGCCTGATCTGCAAGACGAAGGACGCGACCCTGCATCCGGAGGACCTGCACATCGATGAGTTCCACCGGTTCGAAGGATCCACGGATCCAAGTGACCAGAGCATCGTGTATGCGATCAGTTCGGTCGATCGCAGGATCAAAGGCATCCTTGTGAACGGATTCGGGCCGTCGGCTTCGGACATGACCCAGGAACTGGTCGCGAAACTCGCCACCCACTGAACCTGTTGCCGATCAAGGTGAAATGAACAAGACGCATCCCAGCGCCCTAACTGCTTGTGAACCCGTAGGTCGTTCCTGCCGCGCGGCGGGATGAACTTCGCTTTCGCACGTTCCTCCTGAACATGCGGAAGGCGCCTTGCGGCGCCTTCTCGGCTTCTGTGAACCCGTAGGGAGTCGAACCCCAAACCTCCTGATCCGTAGTCAGGTGCTCTATCCAATTGAGCTACGGGTCCTTGAAAAGCGGGGGCGAAGATAGCGATCCATCGTTCTCGGCGGAACGATCAGATCCAACCGTTCACTTGGTAGTACAGGATCGCCACGTACTCGCGCAAGCAGGTGATCTCCAACTTCAAATAGTTCCAGAAGGTGTAGCGCAGCCCGGGCCTATTGGAGACGTCCGGTGCCCACGACCGACCACCGACCTCCTTGTGACCGTAAGCGAAATCATGCGCGGAGGCGTGATCCCACGCTGGCACCCCACATACCTGTTCGAAGCCGAGTTTGCGGAACGCACGGACGCTGCGGTACACGTTCTCCGGAGCCGTGACCAGCGCGACACTGGTGCCCGCGCCATAGTGCTTCTCCAAGAGCAAGGCCTGCTCTCGTGTATTGTTCCCCACGTTCATGGTGGTCATCCGTGTGCGGTCCACGCCACGCAGCTCCAATTCCTGCGTCATGGCCTCAAGAATGGAAGGCGCACCTGGATCGATGATGGCGATACGCACTTCCGGCCACTCCATTGCCAGTTCCGCCGCCCGGTGCAGGCGGAGCAGTTCCGGTCCCGAGGGCATTCCACTTCCACCCAGGATCACCAGGACCTCGGGCGCATGGTCACACTCCCCTGCCGCAGTTCCCAACCACTGGTGCAGATCGAACGGGATCCGCGTACACGCGAGCACGACCATCACCAATGCGATCACTCCGGTGATCCTGACCGTCCATTTCGCCAATGGCCGGATCGCCCTGCCCACACCCGAAATAGCGATACGAACAGTGGATCCCAGATCCGTCCAGCGGGACATGTGCGGAAGGTGGTTCAGGGATCGCCGCGCTCATTCGCGCATCGCGATCATTCTAGGGTTTGTAGTACTTCAGGGCTTCCGGCAAGAATGCCTCCAGGTCGCGGATCCGCGTTTCATCACTGGGGTGCGTACTCAGGATCTCCGGGGGGGATTGGCCTCCGCCCTGGCTCATGCGTTCCCAGAACACAGGCGCTGTGCGTGGATCATATCCCGCCATCGCCATGAACACAAGGCCCATCTTGTCGGCCTCTGATTCATGCTTGCGACTGAAGGCCAACATTCCCAGCGAGGAACCGATCCCGAAACTTTGAAGGAACAGGTTCTGTGCCGTCGAAGGATTCTCACCCACCAGCACCTCCAAGGTCATACCCGCACCTTGCAGTGCGATGGCTTGGCTCATGCGCTCATTTCCATGCCGTGCGATGGCGTGGGCGATCTCGTGGCCCAACACCACGGCCAATCCCGCTTCATCCTGCGTTACCGGTAGGATCCCGGTATAGACCACCACCTTTCCGCCCGGCATGCACCACGCATTCACCGTGGGGTCATCCACGGTGTTGAATTCCCATTGGAACCCGGCGACCCGGTCCGACGCACGATTGTCCTCCAGGAATTTCGTGGCCGAAGCCGCGATCCGCGCGCCGACCGTTGCGACCATCCTGGAGCGCGGGTCCGAACTCGCCAGCACCGTGTTCTGCCCAAGGAATTCGGTGTATTGGCCAGCGGCCATGCTCATCAATGTTCCCTCGTTCACCAGGTTCATTTGGCGACGACCGGTGATAGGCACTTTCGCGCATGCTTGCACCAGTAGGACCGCCAAAAACACGATCGCACCGCGAATGACCCTGTTCCTCATTGGACTTCTGCGGATAGGCCTTGGTTCTGCAAGGCGGTGCAACGGGGCTCCAATTGGTCGAACGTGCCGCGCTTCACACTGCACTTCCCGTTGTAGTGCACGATCCATGCGCACTGTTCCGCTTGGATCGGTTCGTGTCCGCAGATGTCGACCAGACAACCGATCACGTGATCGAAGGTGTTCACCTCATCGTTGTGTAGGACGATCTCACGGATGGGACCGGTCTCGAAAAGCACCTCTTCAAGAAGTGCCTCCTCGTGTTGGATGTCGGAGTGCATGGCCGTGCGAAATTACAGCGGCCGACGTGATGATCGATGCGATCAAGGCTTCGCCAGGATGGCAGGACCGAATTTCTCCAGCAGCGCGGTGGCCTCCCGCATGGGGATCCGCTTGCCGTTGAGGTAGGCCGTAACGAACGCGTCCTTCACACCAAGCACCACGGTCTCATCCTTGCGAATGCGCGCCTGCTCCGTATCCAGATACACACCCGTGGTGTACCGGATCTTCTCCGTGGCGGTGCGCTCGCTGTTCAGCGGGCTGATGTTGAACAATTTGCCCAAGGGTACCGGCTTGCTGTACACACCTACCTGTACGGTGAAGAACAAGCCTTTCACCGTTTCCACCTGCTTGGCCGGCGCTGCACCCGGTACGTTGTAGTAGGAAGCGGCATCAGCAGCAGGAGCGAAACGGGAAACCACTTCCTCTACCGTTTCGGGATAGGCCGCTAGGATGGTAGCGATATCCGGTTCCGAGGTTGCCGGGATCGTTACCGGGCTTTGGATCACGGCTGCTGGATGGACTTCTTGCGTTGCAGGCTGCACCGTACCGACCGTACGGCCCTGCGGTTGTGCATTCAACGGACGCTCCGCCACGGAGGTATTCACGCGCTCCGCACGAATGGCATCACCCAGCGGGATCCGCTTCCCGTCCTGGTAGGCCACCACAAAGGCATCGCGGTAGCCGCGGTCCCTCACCAGATCCTTCGCAACTGCGGCCTGTTCGAAGCCGGTGAACAACCCGGCGGAATAGCGGACCAATCCTCCCGCCACCGTTTCGCCCATCACAGGGGTCATGTCCGAGAAGGCTTCCACCGGCACTGCATTCCGGAATGCGCCGATCTGCACTTTGAACACGATCCCTTCGGGCATCGGGACATCCATGGGGATCGGCTCTTCACGCTGCACACGGGCATCACGCAATGCGAAGATGTCCTCCACCAACTCCTTCGGAACGCGGAAAGGCAACGGACGTTCTGTGGTGGTCGGTCGGGCTTGGATGCGCGAGGGCACCTCTGCGCGTTCGCTTGGGGTTGAAGCCTGTATGGTTGGATCAACCGGCTGTTCGTTCACTGGCGTCGGTGGCACATTGGTTTGGCGCGGCGCTACAACGACAACAGCACTTGGCAGTGTACCTGATGGCAAGACTGCACCCGCTTGGGACCTGGCCTCGGCCAAGAGCGTTTCGGTCCGGCGCGTACGCATCTCCAAGGCCATCAATTCATTCGATCGTTCAGCAGGAAGACCTTGTAGCAGAACCCCGGCCTGGCTCTCATTGATCCCAGCAGCACCTTTCAGCCTGGCTGCGACCACCTCCAATGAATCCGCTCGTTGCGCTAATGCGGTTGCGCGCCCCTGAAGGATCCGAACGCGTGTGTTGGCTTCCTCGGCCGGGACACGACCAGCGGCGGCATCACGCTTGGTCGTCGCCACCTGTTCGCTCAAGGTCTGGGACACTTCCCGGTTGCTGCTGGCGGCGGCTTCGGCATCATCCGCCGCTTGGTACTGTTCCAGCGCGCGGGTACGCATCTGGAAGAACCGGCTCGCATCCCCATCCATCAACAGCATGTCCTGTTCCTCCGCAGTGATGTAATAGAACTTCAACAACCGTTCGCGTAGGCGCTTTGATACCTCGGCATCGAGGCGCAATGCTTCGTTCGCTTGTGCCGCATCGGCCTCCGCGATAGAGGCCTGATGCAATGAATCCGACAGGGCCCGTTCACGTATTGCCATTCGCTCCAGTTCCTCGCGATCGCGTTTGCGTGCGGTGGTCGCACTATCCGCCAAGGCTTCGGCCCGGGTCGTGGCCTCCTTCGATCGTTGCTCGAGATCCGCAGCAGCTTGGGCGTTCCGCTCCACACGCAAGGCCAGCAGGTCGGGATCCTGATCGGGATCCTGTTTTCCCGGCTGGACCAAGGTCGATTCTCCTGCCAGGAACTGCTCATACACCTGCGGAGAAACGTAAGCCTTGTTCCCTAAGCGCTGTTCGATCGCGGCCAACATGGCCTTGGTCTGTGCATCCGCCTCGATAGAGCCAACTGCCGGGGCGCGTTGGTTCGACTTTTCCGTAGGTGCTTGCGTGACCGGCTCGGCCACCGTATCCACCGGCGCGGCGATGCGTTGCTCCGCATCCGATCCTTCACTCGCTCGGCTGGTCCCATCGGGTGACGTGTTCGATACGGTCGACCGATCAACGTGAACCGCCGGGATCGTTCCATCCGCTGGTTGACCGGACTTGATCTCGGCGATCTCTTCCGTACGAGCTTGAACCGGTTCGATGCCCAACACCTGTGCGGCGACCTCTTCATAGGTCAATGATCCTCCGCGTTGGTGCTTATCACCGCTCAGATAGTTCTGCACGGTGATCGCCCTGTCCATGGCCAACAAGGCCAACAATTCCGTTCGATACGCACGGCGATACAAGCTATCGCGCTCAATGATGTTCTCGGAACGATCGGCACGTTTGCGCATCTGGGCAGCCGATGCGAACGTATCCTTGGCTTCCGCTTGCATCTGTTGCGCCATAACGAGTAACGGCTCGTCCGGAGCCAGACCGCGTGGGCGTGTCAGGGCGATCACCTTCTCCAGGCTATCCCCCGCAGCTTTCCATTCCTCCTGCATCAGGAACGCGCTGCGCTGCCCGAGGTCCGTGCGGATGATGTAGCGCTCATCGATCAGCTGATCGATCCTTTTCCGCATCCGATCGCTATCCTTGCCCAGTGGCGTACCCGAGAGTTGGCGCTCCATGGAGTCTATCCGCGTGGTAAGTCCATCGATCCGCACGAGGTCCGCATTCTTGGCAGCTACGGCATCGTCAACGCCTTTCGCCTGTGAACGGTGCTCGATCTTGCTTGCGAAGACGTTCCCCGCATAACGGTCGATGGAGATGAAGCGATCATCGATCGGATCCGTGCCATCCATGCGCCGGGTTGCCGTTCGCTCCGGCACGCTTGCTTCGCGAGGTTGCGTTGGCTGGATACCATTGACCTCTTGCTGACGAGAGGCAATGGCCCCTTCACCTGCTTGGATATGCGTTTCGCGCAAGCGGCGGAGCCGATCGACCCGTGGAAGGACGACCTCCGCCTGTTGCGGTGCCAACTGGAGCACGGCCACCTGACGTTGCATCTCGGCACGAAGGCTATCGGCGAGCATCAACTCCAGACCGTTCAACCCGGAGGCGCGCTCATCGGCATCCACGATCCCCTCCATCCTCGTCCGATCACCCGCATAATCACGGTAGAGCTGATCGATGATCGCTTCATCCTTGGTGGCATCCGTGAAGACGAGTACCGGACGCGTAAGGTCTGCGTCGGACAGGTCGATCTCATTGGCCGTAGAGGAGCCTTCGTCAACCACACTTTTAGTGGTCGGTCCGGTCTTCAACCGTTCATCGATCGCACTGATCCGGGTCTCCAGTTCCGCACGCTTCGCCCGATCGCGCTCGGCTTGCGCCAACTGTTGTAATTCGGCCCGTTCATTCTCCAGCAGGAAGCGATCGGTGGTGACGTTCTGCTCCGACCCCTGCGCTCCGCTGCGTGGTTCGGGTGCTGCGGGCTTCGCACCGGGTTCCGTTGCGCGTGGCGAGATGACCTCGCTCCGTTCGTTCGGTGTTACCCGCACATCCGCTACTTCCACATTCGTCGTGGTGCGTTCGGCGATCGTTCCCTGTTGCACCTCTGTCGCTCTGGACTGCGCGATCCGGGCATCTCCTTCGGCCCCTTGTTCCAGCGTACGTGTGGAGTTCCGATCCGCTCCACCCGCACCGGTTGCTGAGACCAGGTCCCAATTGAACGAGCGCGCTTCCAGTGCAGCGGTGTTGGCACTTTCTTGTGCGTTGTAGCGTTCATCGATAGCTAGCGAACCGATGCGCGCATCAACCCCACTGATCCGTTCCGCCAGCTTTCCTGCTTCTTCCGTGGAAAGTGCAGTACCCGGACCGGGGTCGGTGGCCTGCTCCAGATGTCGGGTCAACGAGACTTGACCCCGTAAAGCTGCGGTCTCCTTCTCCATGCCGGCCACATTGTTGAAGGCGCTTCCGGTCTCCTTCCGCAAGAAGCCGAGTTGTTGCTCCAGCCCGGTGATCTCCCGATCCAACTCCTCTTTCCGTCCCTTGGATCGCGCGTCCTCGCGCTCGCGCTTCACGCGTGCTACGCGATCCGTGAGTTCATTCTCATCGGCGCGTTTGGCATTGGCCGCTGCCATTACCCGCTGCACCTCCTTTTCATGGTCCGCCAGGGTATTCCGCGCGGCCTCCGCCGGCTCGGATGCACGATCCGGCCGCGAGCGTTCGTCGAGGCGTTCCTTCAACGACCGAAGCAGCGGGACCGCTTGATCCTTGTTACCCGATCCGAGGGCTGCGGCCACATCGGTCGCGAGTTTCGCCGCTGCCAGTGATCGCTGTCTTGCCGTGAGTGATGTCGCCGAAAGCGCGGTTCCGGTATTGACCGCAGCCCGCGCCCTGAGATTCGCCTCACGGGACCGTTGCCGCTCCCGGGACGCATCGGTCATCAAGGTGTTCCGCTCATCATCGGCCGTAGCGGCACCTGCACGGTCCAGCAGATCCGCCGCACGCTTGGAAGCACCATCGGCTTCACTCGCCGCTTCCACCGCGATGCCGAAGGCCACCTCCGCCTGTGCCTGCATGGCTTTGGCCTGCGCTTCCTGTTCACTAGCGTCCTCTCGTGCAAGTACGATCGCCTTCGTCTCATCCACATCGCCGGTGAATCCTGCAATGGTCATCACATCGTCGGACTGCACCGGAACCTGCGCTAGCACTTGAGGTCTGTCCTCCGTCACATCCAGCCGCGCACGGCGTTTGATCTCATCGAGTGCGAGCGCGACCAGATCATCTTCAAGCGGGTCCTCGAAATAATTACGAATGGTGAGTTGCTCCAGGTCGCCGGTGCGATCAAGGATCAATTCCTGGCGGTAGGCCCTTGGCCCTGAGTTCGTCGGCACATCCACCATCCCACCATGCGTCCTTCCGGTCGGGCCGCATTCCACCTTGTACCGGTAGCGACCCGCGCGAGGTACACTGAGCACGTAGTTGCCATTGAGGTCCGTGCGGACGTCGGCCACGCGATCATTGGTCAGTGCATCCTCCACCGTGATGTGCGCCTTGCGATCATCGGGATCGAAGCTCGATGCGTAGGTTCCCTTGAATACGGTGATGACCACCGGCAGCTGCGTAGTGACCACGCGGTACACATGCAACATGCCTTGGTGACTGTTCCGGCCACTGGCAAAGCAGGCCTCCTTCTGCTCGGCATCCACGATGTAGAAGATATCATCGTCCGGTGTGTTCACCGCGAAGTCCATGTTCTCCGGCCTGCCGAACGCATCGAGGCCCCGATCATACCCGGCCTTGAACACATCATACCCCCCCATGCTGTTGTGACCCTTGCTGGAGAAGTAGAACGTCTTGCCATCCGGGTGCATGAACGGGAAGTCCTCGTCCTGATCGGTGTTGATGTAACCGGCGACCTTCTGTGGAACCGCAAAGGTGCCATCCGGAAGGACCTCTGTGCGGTAGATATCCTTACCGGTTGAAGCGTCTCGGCCATAGCTGCCGAAATAGATGGGGCCGCCCCCGGTCGGCACGTACATCACTGAACGTTCCTTCTTCTTCTTATCGAGGTTAGAAAGCAATTCATCCGGTACGACCACGATGCGGCCGCCCATATCAGTCAGTTCGTAGAACCGGAAGAATTCGGCATCGGCCACTTCCACCTTGCTCCGGACGGTGATCTCCTTCAAGCTGGACAACAGGGTCTCGCCATTGCGGCATTGCTTCATCAGTGCATCCACAGGCCATTCCGCCAGCGTCTTCTTGTCGGCGGTTCCCAGGAAGCGCTGATAGGCGACCTGCGCTTCCTTGAAGCGGTAGTTGAGGTGATAGGCGCGTCCCATCCAGTACCAGGCCCGCGGATCGATCGTGGGATCCTCGGTGGCGAACTTCAAATGCGTGATGGCCTGTTCCTTCTCCGCACTGCCGAATAACAGGCAGGTACCGAAGCGATAGTTCAACACCCGATCCCCCGGTGTGAGGCTGACAAGTTGGGAATAGAGCGGATAGGCTTCCGCATAACGCTGCTCCTCGAAGAGCCCGTCCGCTTTGGCACGCACTTGTTGTTCCCCACCCTGCGCAAGCGACAGAAGCGGAAAGAGCAGGCCGATAAGTATGACCGAGGTACGGGTCATGGTCCGAGAGTGGCCGCTTGTACCCCTATGAAGCATTTGAGGTTTCACCGGGAGGAGCCGCTCCTTCCGGCCAAGGTCATACGGTTCTCTTCGCCACGCAACAATCGGCCGATGTTCTCCCGGTGGGTATAGAAGACCATCAGGCAAAGCACCACGGCGAATCCGATCTTCACCGCGCTGAGTTCCTGGTAGATGAGGATCACGGCCAATGGGAAAGAAGCTGCGGCACACAGTGATCCCAACGAAACGTATCGCGACAGGAAGAAGACCAACGCGAAAACGACCACGCAAATAGCACCCGCCCCGGGATGCACGGCCAGTACACCGCCCAATGATGTGGCCACTCCTTTCCCGCCCCGGAAGTTGGCAAACACCGGATACAAGTGGCCGATCACCGCTGCGATCACCAAGGCCACACGCAGCCACATCCATGGTCCTTTGTCCACTTGCAACTCGCTGAAGTTCGGGAGGATCCGAACCGGTAGGAAACCCTTCAGGATATCGATAAGAAGGACCGGCACGCCCGCCTTCGGGCCGAGGACGCGGAACGTATTGGTCGCACCCGCATTGCCACTTCCGTGCTGGCGGACATCCACGCTGAAGAAGGCCTTGCCCCACCAGACACTGGTGGGGAAACTGCCGCACAGATAAGCGAGTACCATGGCGGCAATGCCGTACACCCAAGGGAACTGCATGGTTCAGAGTCCGGATCGTTCGCGGAAATCGTCCACTTTCTTCTTGTTGGTGAGGATGTACTGGTAGTCCGCTTGATCATGGCCGCCCTCCAGCTTCCTCTTGTCGTCCTTCACCTCGGCCAGCATGGTGTTGAACTGCTGGTCGCTGCTGTAGGCGTAAAGGTAGTTCCGCGTGTATTGGAAGAAATAGTAGGTCTGGTCATCCATCGCGAGGTAGATGGTCATGATGTCGCCACTGCGTTTCCGTTCCACCTGCACCTTGCCCTTCACCATGCGGTACACAGGCTTCTTGAGGATGGTGGCCACACCGATGGGTCCATCGCTGACCCAACTTTGTTCGGGGCCATCCCAGCGCAATTTCACATCACCGAGGACGATCGGCTTCACGAGTTCATCCGGCAATTTCTTGATCTCCCCCTTGATGCTGAGTTCGCTGATGAGTTTGTCCGATCGCTCCAAGCCGAGCACCTCGCGCATCATCTTCTCGTAGTAGGTCTTGCTGATGTCAAGCGCCTGCTGATCAGGATACGCGATGATCTCGGCGGCCATCCGTTCCAGCGCGTTCTCCAAAAAGTGGAAGTCCGCCACGACAACGCCACTTCCGTACGTCTTCTGCCCGTCGGTCTCGTAGCGCATCGCCCCCACCTGGAAGAGCTTGATCCGACCGAGGTTCACGCCGAGATCGATGCGACCATCGGTGAGCACCGCACAATTCTCCACAGCAAGGCTAACGAGTTGTCCTGGTAGATCACGTTGACGGATCTTGTCCTTGTTGGAGATCACATATTCCTTGCGACCCTTGTCGTAGAAAAGCAAGCCGCTCGCCGCGATCACGCGCTTGTCATCCTTGCTTCGCGTGCGGCTGAGAAAGGTGCCATACGTACTGAAGGGGTCCTCGTCCGTGAGGAAGATGCCCGCGCCGATGAGTGCCCCTTGATCATCATAGAGCGTATCGCCGACTGGTATGAACACCTCCAGCGGATCGATCGCTCCGGTGAAGCGCATCCAATTCCGCGCGAGGCCCTCGCAACCGTGTTGGATGCGCGTGCTACCGGTGAAGGTGAGTTCCTTGATGCTCGCCGTGAGCGCGATATCGCCGAAGAAATCGAATGCTGGGCTCAACTGGAAGTCCTGGTCCTGAGGTATGCGGCCGACCGCACGCGTCTGGTAGGCCGTGTCCACACCGATGCTGAAGAGATTGATGGGCAACTTCCGGTTGTTCTCATCCACATAGTCGATCGTCCCTGAGGCAGTGTAGTTCCGTTTCGCCTTGATATTGGCCGTGGCGTTGTAGATGCGGTGGAACCTGGTGACGAAATTGGCCGTGATCACCGTGTTCTCCAGCGGGTCCATCACGGCGTTCTTCCGGATCCTGACCTGCATACTATCCGGCGTGATCAACGCATCGGCCACTTGGATGTACTGTACGTCCGTGGCCGTGATCAAGTGCTTCTTGAGATCATACCGCGCCTTTGGCGCCATGAAATTCAAGCTGTCCTGATCGGGCCTGATGCTGATGAAATTGCTTCCGGAGAGTTGCAGGTCCTCCGCTCCTTCCGCAGCCGTACGATCGCTCTCCAGTTCGATGTCCCCTTGATCCATGAACCACTTGAAGCGATCCATGTAACAGATGTACTGGTTCACCGGGAATTCCACTTTCGTCTCACTGCCGTTGCTCACGAACTCGCCGATCCGTTCATCCAGTTTCACCGTGGCGTTCACGTTATCCGTGCGGAAGGCGATGCTGCTGGTATCCCCTTCGGTGAGGCGGAAGTCGCTGGTATCCGCGTGCAGCTGCATGGTCTGGAATTGGAAGAGCCTCGACTTCAATGTGGCGTTCCGGAAATCGATCAGGCCCGCTCCGGTCATACCGGCCGGGGTCAGGTCGGTGCTACCATGCAACACCGCTTGGTCATCATACAAGACCCAGGGCCGCTTGAGCGTCTCGGTATGCAGGACTTCACGGGTATTCTCCAACCGAACGAATACGCCGCCAGCCTCCACGTGCGGCACCTTGGTGGGTTTCGTACCCGCGATATTGGTCAAGGTATCCGCGCGACCCAGTGTGCTGTCAGGTGTGAAGACCAACTGCTTCGACGACAATGAGGTGGTGAGGAAGCGCAGATCCCCGTTACCCTGTAGTCCACGATTGTTGAGGCTGATGGTATTCGTGAAGTTCCCTTTACGTCCATAGAGCGGCATTCCGCCATCGCCGGTCCCACGGACGAATCCGAGCGCATAGTCCCGCTGCAAACGCAGAGGCTCGCGGATGTCCGGGAAGATACCCGCACTCACCAGCGTTCCGGTGAATGTCAGTCCTTCATTAGTGAAATTGTCCAGCGAATCGATCTGGAACGGATCGCTCCGGTAATAGAACTTATCCCTTCCATAGACACCACGTTGAATACCCTTCCGATCATAGAAGACATAGCTCTCCCGTGCGCTGTTGAACTTGGGATAGGCCGGATATTTCTCCTGTTGCCTTCCGCTCTTGTTGCTGGGTGCATCGATCTCCAGCGTTCCGCTCACCTGCTCCAACACGTTCTTCACACGCACCAGCGGGGTCTCGCCTTCCGCATTCTTCTCGAAGCTCGTGGCCATGAATGAAACGCTGTCCACATTGATGAGGTCGATGATGAAGGGGTCGTAATGGAAGTAGTACTCCTTGCCGTAATACTGCAGCCGCCCGGCCTTGATGCTCCCGGAGAACGTGAAGTCACGGTTCTTCTTGATCGTGATCATCTTCTCCGCCGGATAGATGCGCACATCCTGTGAATCGCTCATGTTGATCACCGATACGCCACGCATGGCCAGGTCGAAGTTCAACAGGTTCAGCGTGGCATTCACATCATCATCCACCGAGCTGTTGAACTGGAGCACATCGTAGTCCTGCTTGCCTGCACTGTTCAGGATGTGTTGCCGCAACCGGGGCTGCACCTGCACGAATTCGGTCTCAGGGTCATAGTCCAGATAGCCCTTGTTGCTCATGTCGATCAGCAGGGGGATCACGCTGGCGATCTGCATCCGGCTGAAGACCGCGAATTCCTTGGCGTAGAACATCCCGCCGTTGGTCTTGCTGAAATCGTTCAGCCTGACCAGTGGATGCACGTTGTCCACACCCAACATGCCCATGTAGCGCTTCTCCCGGTAGTAATTGAAACTCTCGAAGCTCGCCTTGTTCTGCGTGCTGCCGCTCAGGTTGCCGAGGTGTATGAGTGGATCACCCTGCTTCCACGTCAGCACCTCGAAGTACATGTCGAGTTGGTGGTAGGTGTTATAGAACGGTGCCTTGCCCAAGCCTTCATCCTTCTTGATGATGGAGAGCAACCTCTTATCACGCATGAACCGCAAACTGGCGCTCTGGTGGTAAAGACTGTCCTTGTCCAAGCGCACGCGCACAGCCACTTCATCACTGGTGATGCGCTCCGGTTCGATACTGAAGCGGGTTCCGCTGGTGACGATGAACGGGCGACCATCGCGGTAGAAGGTGAGGAAGGCCGGCTCCTCCTTGGTACCATAGCCTTGCAACTTGGCGCCCTGCATGCTGAAGCCGCCCTCGAAGTCGATCCCCTCCACGATGTTGCGGATCTTCATGCGGCGGTCATAGCTCTCGAAGCGCGGGTAGGAAGCGTTGTCCTCGTCCACGTTCGCCAGCAACTTCTCCGCGAACTTTCCCAGCAGCGTGCGCTCGAAGTACGGATCATTGAATTGCACGGTATCCACTTCGAACGCCGAACTCTTCATGCGCACCTCATAGGGATGATCCCATTCCGCGTACGTGGCCGCCGGTTTCAGCCCCGCGCGCTGCCAAGTGACCTTACCGCCTTTGCCCTTCCATATGCCGGTGGTGGGGAAGAACGTGCCGGACGTGTTCAGGATCACGGAGCTATCCCCTTTGGCCATACACACCAGGTCCGTTCTGGCGAATGTGATCAACGGTATACTGTCGAATGCGAACGCGAAGGTTTTCGAGCGTGCTCGCCAAGTGGTACTCGGGCTCTTCAACAGATCCCCATCACGAAACAATCCGGCGCAGGTGGTGATAAAGCTGGAAACGTTCTGCTTGCGACTACCCTGCACGAGCGTCTCCATGCCTTGCATCCATGCATCGAATTCGGTGGCGCTCCTTCCTGTTCCGGGAAATGCCGCGACACAATCGAGGTAGTCGCGGAATCCGGGGAAGGCTTCGAAGCGTTTCTTCAACATGAAGTTGGATACCTCCACGATGCGCACCCGCTGGCGTTCGCTGTAATAGGTGCCGTTCCACACCGGAGCGAAGACCTGCTCAATGAAAGGCCGCGCTTCCTTCTTGTCCGCCTCGTTGAGGAAGGCCGTCATTTCTTGCAGGAACAGCGCTTGATCCGCCGAGAAGGGTTTTGTTTGGGAAAAGATCGGAGCCGTGAATGAAAGCAGGATCATGCAGAACGCTGCACGCCAAACGCTGCACGCTCGATCGGCTATTCGAGCATTCATCATCACTTCCTGCATCCCAAGAGTGCCCATTCTCCTTCCTGCATGCGTTCCGCAAGTTCCAAGCCGTGGTCCTTGGCGCGTTGTGCGAGCATGTGCCGATCGCCGGGTACGAAACCGCTCAGAAAAAGGGCGGCACCCGGACGCATGGCAGCGGCTAGCAACGGCATGGCATCGAGCAGGACATTGCGTTCGATGTTGGCCAAAATAGCGTCGAACGTGAGGCCCTTCAAGGAATCGGCCACGCCCTTTTCCACAGTGATCGCGTGACAACCATTCAGCCCTGCATTGTGCCGTGCATTCTCCACCGCTCCGGGATCGATATCGATCGCGAGGACCTCTGTCGCGCCCATGCGTTCCGCAAGGATGGCCAGCACACCGGTCCCGCAACCCAGATCACACACCTTCTTTCCCGTTAGATCAAGTCCTTTCATCGCTTGGACCATCATTCGGGTGGTAGCGTGATGCCCGGTGCCGAAGGCCATTCGTGGGGTGATGATGAGATCGTGGGTGAACCCCGGCATTGCTTCGTGGAAATCCGCACGGATCCGAACGAAGTCGCCGACCTCCACCGGTTGGAAGCTGCTCTCCCACTCGGCGTTCCAGTTCCGATCGGCGATCTCCAGCGCCGACCAGTTCACCGCCACATGAGGGTCACGAAGGGTGAGCAAGGTCGACAGCTTGGACTCATTGAACCGGTCGCTGCTGATGTAGGCTTTCAGTTCTCCCGATGGTCCGATGGGATCGGTGAACCCGTCCTCGAAACTATCGAAGCCGATATCCGCCAATTCCACTTGGAGCAGGTCGCGCCACGGATCCACGGGGCTCAGGAGGAAGGTGACTTCGGTGTAGGGCATCGTTGTTCGTGGTGAAGGTTGGTCGTTGTTCGGAAAAGCCCTCAGCGCGACCGGGAAAAGACCATTGCACTTCAGGTCTGGACAAGAGAGTGAAGTCAATGCTTCACCTTACCCGCGATGCGGAGCAGATCCATGAATTGCTCGGCAACCAAGGATGCACCGCCGATCAATCCGCCGTTCACATCGGGTTGGGAAAAGAGCTCCTCCGCATTGGAAGGATTGCAGCTACCGCCATATAGGATCGGTACCGCTCCGGCCACGGACGCCCCGTGCGTGTGCAGCAATGATCGGATGTGCGCGTGCATATCCTGCGCTTGTTGTGCGGATGCCGTAAGGCCCGTGCCGATCGCCCAGACCGGTTCGTAGGCGATCACGATCCGTTCCAATTGCGCGTTGGTGAACTTGCCCAATGCGCCCTTCAACTGTTCGGTCACCACATCGAAATGTCGGCCGCTCTCCCGTTCCTCCTTCCGTTCACCACAGCAAAATATCGGTATGATGTCCGCCGCAAGGAGCGCCGCCACTTTCTCCCCTATCAATGCATCGCTCTCGCCGAAGTATTGCCTGCGCTCGCTGTGACCCACGATGCACGCACCGACACCCAAGCTCTTCAGCATGGTCGCGCTTACCTCCCCGGTGAATGCGCCTTTCTCCGCTTGGTGGCAGTCCTGCGCCGCTACGATGATCCCGGATCCCTTCGCCCGCTCAACAGCCTGCGTGATGAAAGGGAACGGTGGTGCGATCACCACCTCCACGTTCCCGGGTTGTCCGCCCATCTTCCCGACCAGCGCATCCACCAACGCGGTGGCGCTGGAAGCATCGGTGTTCATTTTCCAATTACCGGCTACGATCGTTCGCATGTGCGCAAAGATGCACAGCAGGAGATACCCTCCCGATCCGAGCCCGATCAGTCTTTCACGAACCGTGTTTTGAGTTCTGCACCCGTCCGCGTCCGTACCGTTAGGATGTACACGCCCGGAGCGAATGCCGAAACATCGACAACATTGGTGTTGCCGAAACTCCCGACTGTTCTGCCGTCCAACGCACTTATGCGCACGGCGCTGATCACCGCGCCGTCCGCTCGGATGTTCAACATCCCGGACGCCGGTACAGGTGAAAGTCGAATACCCGAGGTATGTGGTTCGTGCAAGTTCGTAGTGATGCCGACCTCAAGTGAAGCTGTGGTGGTGCGCACCGGATCGTTGAAGTCGAAGTAGATGTCCGCTGTGTTGTCTATGGTGGAACCGATAGCGATGCCCGGCACCGGTCGGATGCGGAACGCGATATGCCCTTGGCTCGCGGGTTCGTTCACGTTGCTATCCGGCAGCCTGATGTTGGCGAACGTGAATGAGAGCACATTGCCGGTAGCGATGCTTGCGGTGAACGGATGCGAGGAACCAAGGATCTGCAACGACGCCATGTCGAGCAACGGACTTATGGTGTCCGTTACAGTTACGTTGAAGGCCGTGTCAGTGCCCATGTTCTGAAAGCGGATCCGGTAATCGATGTACTCATCCACATCCAAGAGGTACACTGCCTCATTCTGCCCGCTGCTGGTGATGGCCTGCTTGTCGTTGGGATCGTAGCTCGCCACGATGGTATGCGTGATCCCGTGCGAATTGTTCGCAGGGTTGCCATCGAAGGTGGTGCCTTGCGCGACGGCTGTTGCGACATGCACGGTCCCAAGCAACGCAGGGTTCGCAGGCACTTGCACCTGCACATTCAGCCAACGCCCTTCGAATGGCCCGAGAACCGGCAGCGTCCATTGCACCTGCCCCGGGCCGTTGCTGGAAACCCCGGGTGCGGATCCGATGTAACTGAAGAGCGGATCGAAGTCGAGGGTCACCGTCACGTTCTCGCCCGGATGGCCGGTATGGTTGACCAAGTGGATGGCATAGTTGAAGGGTAAGCCAACGCGGGAGACGCTGTTGAGGAGGTAAACACCCATATCGAAGGGCGTGGTCAGTGAATCAGCGATATCCACCGCTGCATTACTGCCAGCACCGACTGAGAATGCGATAGGCGCTATTGGTGGACAGAGTTGCACGGCATCCGTGTTCAATTGTTCCAGGGCGTAAGTACCATAGGGAACGGCGATCTCGTAGCTGCCATCGGTGGCGGTGATGCCATACAGGGGGCCCGGTGTTACGCGCAGGAGTTGGTTGGGCATGCCTACCTCCAGCGCATCCTGTGTGCAATCCATGTCGGTCTCGAAATGGACGGTACCACTCACTGTGGCACAATCAGGGCCGAGGTCGGGGATCACAAAGGGCGAAGCATACTGACAGGGCAACTGGGCGCTACCAATACTTTCCGTGGTGGTGAACAGCAGGTCCCATATACCTGGGTGCAGGCCCAGTACTTGGAACGGAGTGGTGCCCGCGTCGAAATAGGCCGGTGTGGGATCCACCTCATTGCCTCCCACGGGTGCATCCACCGCCACCATGGTCCACGACTGGGTCCATCCGGTACTGGGTGACGCAGCTAGTAGCACCTGCCCGAAGAGTGCTCCATCGTCGGCCCCGTTGCAGCTGGCGGTGATCAGTTGCGTGTTCACTTGTGGTACCGGCAAGGCGTCGAGGGTCACAGTGCTGGTGCCGGTTCCACAGCCACTGGAGAGCGTCAAGGTGATGGGCGAACCAGCACAGGCTCCCAGGAATTCGTAGGTGATGTAGTAGTCCAGGTTACTGGGCTCGTCCTCGGGCAACTCGATGTAACTCATACTGAATGTGGTACTGATGGAGTACCCACCCATGACCCGGAGCAAATGCACACGGAAGCCGCCATCGCATGCGCCATTCCAACACGGTTCCAAGCCGCCCAGCCCCAAATAATCGAATGGGGTCATGTTGCTCGGGGGTTGGGATACCAGCGCCACCTCGCAATTCACCGTGGCCTGCGCGCCCAAGTTGTCCGTTACGGTGAGGGAGTATGTTCCTGGTGCCAGACTGTAGACAATGTCCGTCGTAGCACCCATGCTCCATGCGTACGTGTACGGTGGGGCGCCACCCGAAACCGTGCTCACGATCACGCCGTTGTCTCCCACGCAAGTCGCAGCGTAGATCTGTAGTTGCACCGTAATGGCTTGCACTGTCGTAGCGGTCGAAAGGCCAATGACCAGAGCGGCGAGTTGTTTCATGTTAGAGCGGAATTGAAATGAAGACGGGATCGAGGGATCCAGTTGCCCGAACATTCAAGCCGAACGGATCCTACTTCACCTTCCCTTCCGCCTCCTCGAACGTCGGCGCATCATTGCCATGCCAGATGCCCTTCACCGTTCCGTCCTTCAACACCATGATCCCCGGGTTCGCCCGCACCATGGTCTTGATCACCTTCTCATCACAGCGTACGAATTCAAACGCCAATTGGTGCTGGAACTTGAAATCATCCACCACCTGCCAATCGTTGGTACACACGCCATACACATACCAGCCCTTGGACTGTGCGTCCGCAGCCAGCTTGGCAATCGCTGCGAGGTTGCCGATATCCGATTTCCGTAGGTCGTACGCAGTGATCAACAACACGGGTTGATCCGCGTGCAGCACGTCATCCGTGAGTTCGTATTCATCACGGTCGGTCAGGCGGAAGTCCTGCACAGGTGAGATCACCCCTGCTTCCAGTTCCACGACCCGCGTGCTGTTCTCCACCGCTTCGTAATTCGGATCGTCCCAAGGGTAGGGCTTTGCACTGTCGAACTCCTCCGCTTTGCCAGTGGTCTTATTCAGGTAGCTTACGAAGACCTGGTTCACCGGAGCCTTGCTGATCTTTTCTTCCATGATGTTCTTGCCCACTGCATACGGGCGGTAATCGCGCACCGGTAAATGCGTGTAGCACCACCAGATGAAGACCAACGAAACCACCGATGCCCAACCGGCGGTGAGCCATTCCGATCTCGGTGCCTCGATCCTTCGTTTGATCAACACATAACCGACGTAGCCGATCAACGTGATCCAGACAGGCCCATACCATGTGAAGATCCAGCTCCACATCGCGACCAGCAACAGACCGCCGGGCAGCAGGATCTTGTCGTCGGACTTCGTATTCCAACCCGTATCCTTCCGCACAAACGCAGCAAGCAGGATCGGAAAAAGGAATACCATGAGGATCGCATCCTTTGAGAAACTTTCCCACGGGGTCAAGCTTCGCCCGATGCTGCCTTTCATCGCATCGCCGAAACAACCGCAATCCGTCACGCAGGTCACAGGCCGTTCGATAGGTGCGCCGTTCACCATGACATAGTACGTCCCTTGCGGATCACACGTCGCTGTGTAGTAGGTGAGCCACCCGAAGAAGACCGTGAGCAGGAGAATGGCAACGGTGGCCACTTTCATACGGCCACCGAAAAGGATGGCAAAGCCGAGCACGATCTCCGCAAGGCATGCGAGTATGGCCAACGCCAACGCATAGTCCATCAGCCCGGGCAGGTTCAGTGCGCTCTCGGCGAAATACTCCTCCAACTTATAGGAGAAGCCGAGCGGGTCATTGGCCTTGATGAGGCCGCTGACGATGAAGAGCGATCCAACGATGAGACGACAGAAGAGGACGAGTGTGCGCATGTGTTTCCGATCGATGAGCGCCGAAGATAGCCGGGGGCGATCGCGCGCTTCCCGCGTTAACAACCGATCAACAAGTAGCGGTCCCTACGGATGCAGTTGGGCGGTGAGCACCTCCCGGCAGGCCATCACTTCAGCTACCAGCCGTGTAGCCTCCGGACGGATCCTGTCCTCGTATTCGGAGTTCCAGTCCAAAAAGCCGGTCATCGGGCTGAACCGCGCCAAACCCATGGGCATATCGAAGAAGGAAAGGTCCAGTCCTTCCACGCGCGGGAAGAGCGTCATCTCCACCTCCACATCCTTCATGGTATGATCACCGGCCCACTCCGGCCCGTGCGTATCCACGCCGAAGCACTTGGTCACTCGGCCATTCAAAGTGAAGCGGATGACGTACTGCGCGTTGTTGTCCAACACCACGTTGTAATGGCCACCCACCCCCGTGTAGGAGATCTGTTGTTTCACACCATCCTTGTACACACGGACCAGCACTTCCTTCAGCGGTTCACGGGAGGAAGCATCCGTAACAACCCCATGCACACGCAGCTGGGCAGCGTTGAGGATCGGGGCGACCAAGAGCAGGGCAGCGGTAAGCAGCACACGCATGATGGAGAAGATTTAGGTGAGCGCCCCTTCCGTCGTGGTAAGCGTACCGGAGTGAGCGGAGGGCGAACATATCGCCGCTCGACAGGGTTGCGACGACCTCTGAGCCGCCGGTTCCGAACAACCCAATGTGAATAGCGCCGCAGGCGATGCGGACAGAAGGACACGGGCTCAGCTCGCCTCGTCCAATTGGATCATGGCGAAGACCGCGTAGTTCACAATGTCCAGAAAGTTGGCGTCGATCCCCTCGCTCACCAAGGTGTTGCCCTGGTTGTCCTCGATGCTCTTGATCCGCAACAACTTCATGAGGATCAGATCCACGAGCGAACTCACGCGCATGCTCCGCCACGCCTCGCCATAGTCGTGGTTCTTGCGCGTCATCAGATCCTTCGCCGTCCGTTGTTGCCCCAACACCTTCGCGGATGCGGTCGTGGCATCAATGTCCACCGTCTCCGCCACGCCAAGCTCGAGTTGCACCAACGCCATCGCGGCATAGTTGATGATACCGATCAATTCCGGGCGGATCCCCTCTCCCACTTTGCTCTCCCCTACCTGTTGAAGTGTGCGGATACGCTGGGCCTTGATGTAGATCTGGTCCGTAAGCGAAGGAACGCGCAGGATCCGCCATGCCGTGCCGTAGTCCTTCGCCTTCTGGGCGAAGAGCGCATGGCATTCGTTGATGACAGCGTCGTATTGGAGGAGGGTCTTTTCCATGCGCTCGGCGAGCGATCTTCGGCCCGTAATGGCGGGCGAAGGTATTTCATCGGGCAGTGCAACGTGGCGGATCAAGGACCGCTTGGTGGATGTCCGCTTCCCGCTGGTGATGGGGATCCTCAACGCTACCCCGGATTCATTCCATGCGGCCAGCAGAGTGACCGTGGACAATGCGTTGCGGATCGTGGAACGCATGTTGGCCGATGGCGCAGCGATCCTCGATATCGGTGGGGCCAGTTCACGACCGGGTGCTGCGGAAACGGAAAAGGATGATGAACTGGCCCGCGTGCTGCCGGTCATCGCGGCGATCCATCAACGGTTCCCTGAAGCGCTGGTGAGCATCGATACCTACCATGCTCGTGTCGCTAAGGAAGCCGTGACCGCAGGCGCGTCCATGGTGAATGACATCGGCGCCGGGCTACTGGACGAAGCGATGCTTCCGACCGTAGCAACGCTGGGTGTGCCGTACGTGGCCATGCATATGCAAGGCACTCCCGCAATGATGCAGGACGAACCGAAGTATGGTGATGTAGCGGCCGAAGTCACGCTGTTCCTGAGCGAACGGTTGCGCGCAGCGCATGCGGCCGGGATCGCCGACGTGCTTATCGATCCGGGTTTCGGATTCGGGAAAACGGTCGATCACAACTATGCGCTGCTCGCATCCTTGCAGCGGTTGACCCACTTGGGCGCACCCGTTCTGGTGGGACTATCCCGCAAACGGATGATCAACGCTGTGTTGGGCACCAGTCCGGAGAAAGCGCTGAACGGCACCACGGCCTTGAATACGATCGCGCTGATGCAAGGCGCTTCCCTCCTGCGCGTACATGATGTGTGTGAAGCCGTGGAGTGCGTGAAACTGTATCACGCCGTTCGCGGCGATCAGAAGTAGACGCGCTTGCGTTTTCCCCGCTTGATCGTCTTGCCCTCGATCTCCGCTGCCCTCTTCCGATCGCCCACGGCACGTTCGTAGAGGATCATCACCCGTGCGATCTCCGGCCTGCGGCGCTCGGTGTACTCAATGTCCCAATTGAGGTTGCGCACACTGTGCTTGTACTCAGCAAGGCCCACGTACGCATCGAAGACGGAGAAATCGAAACCGGCGATGTGCTCGAACAACGTCATCTGCACATCCATGTCATAGAACGGCACATCCGGGAACAGCGGGATCTCCGAGGCATCGATCCGGATGAACTTCGGAACGAGGTCCTGCCGGTAATACCACACCTGGTAATCGTAGCCGCGCTCCAGGAACAGTTCATACTCACCGCGACCGTTCGTGAACACCGTCCCACGCTCCACGCTGTCCTTCACCAAACGAACCTGTACATCCTTCAGGCCATCACCGGTGAAATACTCCGTGACCAGACCGTGCAACTTGATGTGGAAGGCGGCGGCGTCCGTGGCAACGAACAACCCAAGGGTGGCGCCAATTAGACTGACCAGAACACGCTGCTTCACCATCATCGCCTCCGAAATTACCGGGTCCGGCGCGAAAATGCGGAATCTTCGACAGACCCACCTTTGCGCCGAACGAAACACCTAGTTCCGCTCTCTACCGGCCACGGAGGATTTCCACATCATCCTTTGGTTGGTGAAGGACCTCTACTGGGTGATGCTCTGGAAACCGCTGGGCCTTGCCATGTTCATTCCCACCATCGGCTTGGCCATCCATATCGCTTGGCGGAGTCGCAAGGATATCGGGGAGTTCCTGCACAGCGCTGCGGTGGTGTGCTGGATCGCCAGCGTGGATGGGGGGTTTTTTTTTCCCCCCCGCGCAGGGGGGCCCCGGGCCGTCCCTTTTTTTCGGGGGTGCTTGGCGCGTCGGTGGGTACTCCCTCGTGGTGGTTCCCCCGGCAATGCGGTGGTCCATCACGAGCAACCCTGCCATCTACCTTCGCTGCCGCCGCCAGTACGGCTCATTCTTCGATCCATGGATCCCTACACCCGCGTTCGAACGCGCACGATGCGCACCCTGCGGATCGCCGCGGCGTGGGCACTGATCGGCCTGTTCCGCGCACTGCTGGAACACAACCTCCTCATTCATCATGGACTGAACAGTTCCTTGCTGGATCGTGGTACAGAGGAATTGATCGCTGCATTGCTCGCCGGGTTCTTCGGTGGGGGCGTCTACATCTTCCTACTGCGCGACAAACTGCGGCATGTACCCTACTTCGCAGCGCTTTCCATCGTTGCCTCGATGATCCTCCTGGTGGTCATGATCACTGGTGCGTTGGTGCCGTCCATCGGGGATCCAATGGGCGGTTCGTTCAAGGATCGGTTGCTGAGCCTTCCGTGGTTGGCCGAATACCTTTACTGGGCTTGCCTCATGGCGAGCACCATGCTGATCGTTCGGCTGAGCGATCAATACGGCAATGATGCCTTCGGATACCTGATCGGCCGTTACCACAAACCGCGACAGGAACTGCGGATCTTCATGTTCCTGGATATGCGGTCGTCCACCTCCATCGCTGAGGAACTTGGACACGTGCGCTACTTCAAATTGTTGAACGAACTGTTCACCGACATCACCGACCCGATCCTCTATTCGCGTGGTGACATCTACCAATACGTGGGTGATGAGATCAGCGTGAGCTGGCCCTTGCGGCAAGGCATATCACGGCAGCGTTGCATCCGCTGCTTTCTGGACATCCGAGCCAAGTTGCAGCGGCGCGGTCCGTACTACAAAGAGCGATATGGGATCGCGCCAGCGTTCAAGGCCGGCTTCCATTACGGCGAGGTTACCGTGGGCGAAGTGGGGTTGATGAAGAAGGAACGGATCTTCAGTGGCGATGTGGTGAACACAGCTGCGCGGATCCAGGACACCTGCAACGAATACGGCGTCGACAACCTGATCAGCAAGGAACTCCTCGACCTGCTTCAGCCACTGGGCAAATTGAAAGTGCGGGGCATTGGCAGCATCGCCTTGCGCGGTAAGCGAAGCACCATGAGCCTTTGGACGCTGGAACCGGAATCTCCAGCCACAGCGGTTCACGCGCTGGACGCGAGCTAGTACTCGTACATCCTGCGCTTCGTAGCAACCACCATGTGGCCCAATGGGCTGCGGTACACCACAGCCTCACCGAACAATTCGAATCCGTTGATGTTGGCCTCCTTCCCGAAACGGAAGCGCTCGCCATTGACGATCCCTCTCAACTCGCGGTTGATATCCAAGTAGGCAAGCAGTCCGCCTTCCACCTGCCACTGCTCCGGTACATAGGGTTCAACAACTGTTGCCGATCCGTGTTGGAACAGGTTCAGTCGTCCATCGTGAAGGAAGAGCAGCAGGCTGTCCTTCACCCAGAAGTCCGTCGGCGCCTCATCCAAGACCGTATGCAACACGCCACTCTCGAAGCACTTCAACCGGCCATTCGCATCCACGAAGGCCAACAGCCCTTCACCGGCCAGAACGCGGGCAGGTCGTAGATCGGCAAGTTCAACATCCGCGCCTTTGTAGTAGGCACGGAAGTTCCGTTTACCGCCGTGCCAGTACCCAACGATATCGCCACCTGTCGCCACGATCCCGACATCGGTGCTGTCACAAAGAAGCTTCACCGATCCGTGGTAATAGGCGAATAGTGATCCAGCCTCCTTGTTGAAGAAGACGACGGTATTGCTGCCTTGCGCCCATTGCGCGCTTTCACTTCCCGGTTGCACAGTGGCCAATGTCGTCGCCGTCCTCTTCCAGAGTGCGATCATTTCATGGCGCGCACTATCCAACAGGACCATGATGCTGTCTCCCACCGTGAAGCGCTGCACGTTCTCCGCCAGTATCACCGCACGTCCTTCGCGAACGGTCTTCAACGTATCCATCGCCATCCAAGCCACGCGCTTCCGCGTCCCTTTCAATACGATGTCGCTGCGGCGGTCAAGCAAATGCAGTCGCCTGCCTTCCGGTAAGAAGATCTTCAATTGGCCTTGCTGATCCTGGTACACGAACTGGCCGTTCATCGCAAGCGCCTTCTTGGGCGGCCGCGGTTCCATCTGCTCGAACCGACCATCGTGGAAGATGAAAAAGCGATCCTCCGAAGTGATCACCGGGAGCGGCACCTGTGCGCGGAGGAACAACGGAACACCGCAAACAAGGATGACCAACAAGCGGATCATTCCAACGTGCTGATCCGTTCGACGGTATGCACACGAACTTCCTTGCGCTTCCCCTTCACCGGCACCACATGCTGTTCACCGATGAGAAAGCGGGATCCTGCATCGGGGATGCGTTGAAGTAATTCCGCGGACGCGAGAAGATCAACCTTCATGGCTTTGGCAAGACCGAGCATGCGCGAGACGCTGTTCATCACATCCCCGCTCAGGTCCAACGTGCGCTTCACGTGGCCGACCTGAGCAGAGATCACCCGACCGCCGTGGACAGAGGCGCGATACTCGGGAATGATGCCATACTCCCGCTCGAAATCGCCCGCATGTTCCTCGATCCTTTCCATTACATCGAAGTACAGGTCCAGGCAGTTGGAACCCCGGATACCGATCCGCATCGGCCAAGTGAAGATCACTTCGTCCCCTACGTATTTGTGGATGTCCGCTTCGTTCCGCAGCACCGCATCGGTCATGAGCGAGTACACGTGATTCAGGAAACGGTAGTACCGCAGGTCGCCGAGTTTTTCCGCGATCGCGGTGCTGCCCACCAGGTCCATGGTCAACACCACGCGTTCCTCGGCCTTCGGTCGCTCGTATCGCCCTAACAGGAATCCGAGGAAGGTCCGGCGTCCCATCCACTCCTCCACTTGCACCACCAGGATGGCGATGGAACTGACCACGATCACGCGCAGCAGGAGCCGGTAGAACTCCGCCATCCCGAAGATCTCATACATCCGGTAGGGCACGTCAGATGCGAGCATGGTGAAGCGATCCGAATTCCACAGCCACGCAACGCCGATCAACAGCACGGTGAAGAGATTCACCAGAACGACCTTCCCGAGGAATTGGAAGGGGATCGCCATGGCCCGGAAGCGGCGGCCGAAGAGGTATTCCTCCAACACCCCGGTCCAAAGGCCTAGAAGCATCCATGCGCCAAGGACCAGCACGCCCATGTGGTCCCCGCTGAACAAGGTGAGCACCCACGCCACGAACGCCGCTACGAAGGCGTACTTGAGGAGCTTGCGCAGTTTATGTCGGGTGATGGCTTTCACGGGCCGCGAAAGTAGGTCCAGTGCTTCGGGGCATCTTTACACCCATGGTCCCGGTGCGCGTGAAACGTCTGTTGAGCTGGCTCGCGCCGATCAATGTGGAGCGCATTGAAGGGCGGAATGGACCCTTGGTCGTGCGCTGGGAAGCCGGTCAGTTGGTCCTGAACAGTGCGCACGGCAATCAGTCCTTCGGGAGTTTGCATCGCGTATTCCAGGATGTGATGAAGCATCCCACTGTCCGAACCGTTGATCCGAAGAACATCCTCCTGCTTGGCCTTGGTGGAGGAAGCGTTCCACGGATCCTGCGTGCGGAGCTGCACATCGGCGCACCCATCACTGCGGTGGAGTGGGACCCCGCCATGATCAAGGTGGCCAGAGAACATTTCGGATCGGAGCAGTACCAGGACCTCACCGTCGTCGAAGGCGACGCCACCGTTCAGGTCCACGCCCTGAAGGATCGCTTCGACCTGGTGCTCGTGGACCTGTTCGATGACCTTGATCTGGCGCGCGGGATCGACGCCATGGGATTCGCGCATGCCTTGCGTGACCGTTGCTCCGGAGTGCTCTGTTTCAACACCGTGGGGTACGATGAGGCAAGCGACCGTCGCTGCGAACTGGTCCGGGAAAATTTGGCCCGGGTCTTCGGCTCAGTGGACGAATTGAGGTCCATGGGCGTCAACCGGGTGTTCATCGCCCGTTGATAGTTCCCCAGCGACCACTTTTCCCGGCCGACCTGATGGTCCGACCTTTGCCAGCGACGTGCGCCCGATGAAGACCTGGTATCCAAGAACCTCTACAAGACCGCTGGTCCTATGGGCCGTGCTCTTCCATGGGTTATCCGGAGCCTACGCCCAACCCTCGTGTTCGATCCAGATCAACAACGACACGACCATCTGCCAAGGGCAAACGGTGCAGTTGAACGGCCCGGCCGGGTACAGCGCTTGGACCTGGAACACCGGGGCGAGCAGCCAGAACATCACTGTAGGTACGGCCGGGACCTATTGGTGCCAAGTGTCCTACCCCAGTCCGGAGCTGATCACCAATGGCAACTTCAGCGCGGGGAATACGGGCTTCACTTCCCAGTTCACCTATTCAAACGTTCTCACCACGGATGGCAATTACTGGATCGGCACGAATGCCGCGCTCTATCACCCACAGTTCAGCGGAACGGGGACAGGCAATTTCATGATGATCAACTCCGGTTGGCCCAGCGCACTCTACTATGTGTGGTGCCAGGATGTGGTGGTATGTCCACAACAGACCTACACGTTGAGTTACCGCGCACGCACACTTTCCAATGCGACCCCTGCGCGGTTACAGTGGTGGATCGATGGGGTGATCCTCGGTCCGGAGGTGAATCTTCCCGCGTTCGGAACAGGCTGGCAAACGATCACGCAAACGTGGACCACCAATGCGGGCCAGACCGCAGCGAACATTTGCTTGCGCGCCATGAGCGGCGACGGGATCGGCAACGACATCGGCTTGGATGATCTGTCCCTCACCGGCAACATCGTGCTGCGCGATTCCGTGAATGTTTCGGTCACGCCGCTACCGGTCTTCGACCTCGGTCCCACCACCACACTCTGCACGGGACAAAGCCTCACACTGGACGCCAGCGTTCCGGGTGGCACCTACCTCTGGCAGAACGGTTCCACGAACAACAGTTTCAATGTGACAAGTCCGGGACTGTACACCGTGATGGTTACAGCGAACAGTTGCTCCGCCACGGACAACGTGTTGGTGAACTACAACCCGATGCCGGTGGTGAACCTCGGTCCGGACCTGACGCTCTGTTCGGGACAGTCCACTACACTCACAGCCACTGTGCCGGGTGCCACCTACACCTGGCAGAATGGAAGCACAGCGAGCACCTTCAACGTGACCGGCCCGGGTACCTATAGTGTGGGTGTTCTGTTGAATGGATGTCTAGCGAGCGATGCGATCGACATCAGTTACAACCCCACACCGGTGGTGAACCTCGGCGCCGACGTGGTGATCTGCGCAGGCGCTCAGGTCACGTTGGACGCCACCACACCGGGCGCGACCTATCTCTGGAGCAATGGCTCGGTAGGACCTACGCTGAATACGAGCACGGCCGGACCGTATAGCGTCGGTGTAACCGTGAATGGATGCACCGGAACGGATGCGGTGAACGTGAGTGTGACGCCATTGCCAGTGGTGAACATCGGTCCGGACCAAACGGTCTGCCCGGGAACTCCGATCACACTGGTGGCAACAACCCCGGGAGGTAGCTATTTGTGGAGTGATGGGTCCACCAACTCCACCCTGACCACCAGCACACCGGGCAATTACAGCGTGCAAGTGACCGTGAACGGTTGCAGCAGTTCGGATGCAATGGTGCTGACGAACCATGTGCTGCCGGTCTTCAATCTCGGACCTGATCAGACGATCTGTGCGGGACCCGGTGCAGCAGCATTCACAGCAACCGTCCCGGGCGCAACCTATTTGTGGAACACGGGAAATGCGACCAACTCCATCCAACCCACCACAGCGGGGACCTATTGGCTTGATGTGACCACCAATGGTTGCACCGTGCGTGATTCGATCGACCTCTTCGTGACGCCGCTGCCGGTGATCGACCTGGGTGCGGATCTTTCGGTTTGTCCGGGGATCAACGCCACGCTGAACGCGACCACGGCGAGTGCGACCTATTTGTGGAACACCGGTGCTGTAACGCCCACGATCAGCGTTGGTCCTGGCGCGTATTCCGTGCAGGTGACCGTGAACGGATGTCCGGGAACCGATGCCATCAACGTGGGGTCGTTCCTCGCTGCCGTCGTGGACCTCGGACCGGATCTCCTGTTGTGTCCGGGTGATGACTTCCTGCTCGACGTGACGCAAGCCGGAGCCGGGTACTTGTGGCAGGATGGTTCCACGAATGGCAGCTACCTCGTGCAAAGCGGCGGACCCATCACGGTGCAACTCACCACCGCGAACGGGTGCATCGCGAACGACGCGTTGACCGCGACCTACGCCACGCCCACGGCCATCGATCTCGGACCGGATGCCTCGATCTGCGCAGGTGCCCAATTGACACTCGATGCGACCGTACCCGGCGCCACCTACTTGTGGAGCAATGGTTCCGTGACGCCGACGATCAACGTAAGTACGACCGGCGTCTACAGCGTGGTGGTGACACAAGGCTCATGCACGGTTACCGATGCGATCAATGTGAACGTTGTTCCCATTCCGGTGATCAATCTCGGAGCAGACCAATCGATGTGTACGGGCGATGCGATCACACTAGGCGTCATCACGCCAGGCGTGAGCTATTTGTGGAACACCGGTGCGGTGACACCCACGATCAATGTGACACAAGGAGGAACCTACTCGGTGGCATTGACCAACGGAGCGGGATGCAGCGCTTCGGATGCCGTGAACATCATCGAGGCCACGCCGGATGCGATGAACCTCGGCCCGGACATCACACTTTGCCAAGGCCAAAGCATCCAATTGAATGCGACGCTTCCCGGTGCGAGCTATGTGTGGAGCACGGGTGCGATCACACCAACCATCACCACAGGAACATCGGGCACGTACTGGGTGCAAGCCACGCAAGGACTTTGTTCGGTGAGTGATACCGTCGCTGTGGTGGTGAATGCAACACCAACGGTGAACCTCGGCAGTGACCTCACGCTATGTGCCGGTGATGATATCACGCTCGATGCCACCTTCCCCGGAGCCTCGTACTTGTGGAGCACCGGTGCCTTCACGCCCACGATCATCGTGAATTCCGCAGCGACGTACAGCGTTGTTGTGGATCTGAACGGTTGCACTGCGAGTGATGCGATCAACGTCGGTGTGTTGAGTCTGAGTGCGCTCAACCTCGGGCCGGATGTTTCGCTTTGCAGCGGACAGACGGTCACGTTGGACGCCACGATGCCCGGTGTCTCTTACCTGTGGAGTTCCGGTGCGATCACACCAACCATCACCACAGGAACTTCGGGTACTTATTGGGTGCAAGCCACGCAAGGACTTTGCTCGGTGAATGATACCGTCGCTGTGGTGGTGAATGCCACGCCAACGGTGAACCTCGGCAGTGACCTCACGCTATGTGCCGGTGATGATGTCACGCTCGATGCGACCAACCTCGGCGCGACCTACTTATGGAGCACCGGTGCAATCACATCCACGATCATCGTGAATTCCGCAGCGACGTACAGCGTTGTTGTGGATCTGAACGGTTGCACTGCGAGTGATGCGATCAACGTCGGTGTGTTGAGTCTGAGTGCGCTCAACCTCGGGCCGGATGTTTCGCTTTGCAGCGGACAGACGGTCACGTTGGACGCCACCATGCCCGGTGTCTCTTACCTCTGGAGTTCCGGTGCGATCACACCAACCATCACCACAGGAACTTCGGGTACGTATTGGGTGCAAGCCACGCAAGGACTTTGCTCGGTGAGTGATACCGTCGCTGTGGTGGTGAATGCCACACCGACGGTGAACCTCGGCAGCGACCTCACGCTATGTGCCGGTGATGATGCAGTGCTCAATGCGACCTACCCCGGCGCGACCTACTTATGGAGCACCGGTGCAATCACATCCACGATCATCGTGAATTCCGCAGTGACGTACAGCGTTGTTGTGGATCTGAACGGTTGCACCGCAAGTGATGCGATCAACGTGGGCGTGCTGAGTCTGAGTGCGCTCAACCTCGGGCCGGACATTTCGCTTTGCAGCGGACAGACGGTCACGTTGGACGCCACCATGCCCGGTGTCTCCTACCTGTGGAGTTCCGGTGCGATCACACCTACCATCACCACAGGAACTTCGGGTACGTATTGGGTGCAAGCCACGCAAGGACTTTGCTCGGTGAGTGATACCGTCGCTGTGGTGGTGAATGCCACACCGACGGTGAACCTCGGCAGCGATCTCACACTGTGCGCCGGTGATGACGTGACACTCGATGCCACCTTCCCCGGAGCCTCGTACTTGTGGAGCACCGGTGCCGTCACGCCCACGATCACCGTGAATACCGCCGCCACATACAGCGTTGTTGTGGATCTGAACGGTTGCACCGCAAGTGATGCGATCAACGTCGGCGTGCTGAGTCCCGCTGGATTCGATCTGGGTCCGGATGTACAACTGTGCGCTGGTGACCAAGTGGTCTTCGCGCTCGGGATCGCAGGCGCGAATTACCTATGGAGCACGGGTGCCGTAACCAGTTCGATCTCCGTGAACACCACCAGCACCGTTTGGGTGCAGGTGTCACAAGGCATTTGTAGCGCGAGTGATACCGTGGAAGTCTTCGTAGCCGAACCGGGCGCGATCGATCTCGGTGGAAGCATCACGGCTTGTGAAGGAACCATGGTGACCTTGGATGCCACGCTTCCCGGTGCGACCTACTTGTGGAATACCGGTGCGATCACCGCGCAGTTGGCTGTAACGACCAGTGGCACGTATAGCGTTGTCGCTTCCGTGGCGCAATGCACAGTGACCGATGAAGTGGTAGTGACGATCGTTCCATTGCCGGTTGTGGAGATCGGCGGCGATCAGTCGTTCTGCCCGGGGGCATCGGCGATCTTCAATGCAGCGATCCCCGGCGCCACGTACCTGTGGCAGGACGGTTCCACGGGTGCGAGCTACATCACAAGCGCAAGTGAGCCGGTGAGCGTGATCGTTACGGTGAACGGATGCAGTGCTTCGGATGCCGCGCAATCGATCGTTCTCACTGCGCCGGTCGCGGATCTGGGCAACGACACCACGATCTGTGAAGGTGCCGCCCTCCTGTTGGATGTCACGCAGAATGGCGCGACCTATCTCTGGAACGATGGCAGCGTCGATCCGACCGCCACCATAACAATACCCGGCGCTTACAGCGTGACCGTGGAGCTGAATGGCTGCTCGGCTTCCGACGCGATCAACGTAGCCGTCTTCATACCCTCTGCGCTGGATCTCGGTGCCGACCAACTGATCTGTCCCGGGGAAACGGTTCCGCTCGCCACCAACATCAGCGGCCAACACCTTTGGAGTACGGGCTCCACCGCTGGTTCGATCACCGCAACACAGGGCGGTGTGTACTGGGTGCGCGTGCAAGTTGCTGCGTGCGTCGTGTCGGACACCATCACCATCAACATGGTACCCTTGGTCACGCCGGATCTCGGCAACCCCTTGCTCTTCTGCGAAGGCGATTCCGCCATCCTTCAAGTCGAACCGAATGGTGCGACCGTGCTGTGGTCCACCGGCAGTCATGCCGATGCGATCACGGTCACCACGTCCGGGAACTATGGCGTGGTGCTTTCACTGCTCGGTTGTACCACCACCGACGCCGTCGCGATCACGGTGTTGGAATTCGTGGACAGCGTGTCGCTCGGATCGAATAACCGCTACTGCCCGGGGTATCCATTGGTGCTGGATCTGACCATTCCCTTGGCGCAATACGTGTGGAGCACAGGTGCCACGGGTTCGAGCATCAGCGTGGAACAGCCCGGTACCTATTCGGTCACGGTCACGGGCCAATGCATCGAGGCGACGGCGAGCATCGAAGTAGTGGAAGGGGTCTGCGATCCGATCGTGTACGTGCCGAACACCTTCACCCCGAACGGTGATGGCCGGAATGAGGTCTTCCGCGTGGAGGTGTACGGAGCCCTTCGCGATTTCCAACTCGACATCTTCGATCGCTGGGGTGAACGTATCCACGCGAGTGATGATCCTTCGGTGACCTGGGATGGCACCTACCACGGACAACCTGTGCAGGACGGCGTGTACGTGTGGAAAGTCCGTTATCGCGCTCCCACGGACAACGGCCCGGTGGCCCGCGAACTGATCGGCCACGTTACGGTGTTGCGCTGATCACGGCGCATCGAAGCCTTCCTCCTTCCAGATGAAGCGGCCATCCGCGAGCAGGATGTAACCGAAGCGCGCGTTGCGTTCCACGCGAGCGATCCGCCGATCGATGATCCGGATGGAATCATACCGCGGCGCAAGGAGTTCTTGGCCGGTGCGCGAATAGAGTCCGACCCCGTTCTCGTTCTTGGCGATCACGAAACCATCACCGGGGAGGATGACCTCCTTGTACCGCAGCGGGATCACCTCCTTGCCGGTGCTATCGATCACGCCGGATAGTTCCCCGTTCCGCACACGGGCAAGGCCATCGATCATGTCCCACGCAAGATCGTACCGACCATCGAAGAGCAGGTCCCCTTTCCGGGTGGCGTATCCCCACTTGGTCTTCTTGCGCACCGGGACCAACGCGCCGGTGGCTTGGCCGATATCCGTATGGACGAATGGGAAAACGCGCTGGTCCATCGCATTGATCAACCCGTACTTCCCACCGGACCGCACCTTGGCCAACCCATTGTGCATATCCCCTTGGTTGGTGACGCCTTCGAAGTATTCGTAGGCGATCGGGATCATCATCTTGCCATCCGGCGCGATGTACCCGCACTTGCGTCCTTCCACTGCGAGTGCCAACCCATCGTTGAACGGCCCGATGTGATCGTACACCAATGGGGCGAGCACATCACCAAAAGGACTGATCAACCCGAGCTTCCCATCCTTGCGCACGCGCGAGACAGGGCCGGCGAAGCCCTCCACCCAATCGTATTGCGGTGGCACGATCACGTTCCCACGCGGATCGATCGCACCGAAACCCGTATCCGTCTCGATGATGGCGATCCCGTTGCGGAAGGTACCGGCGCTGGCATACTGGAACGAAACGGTCACTTCACCCCGTGGATCGATGTAGCCGTAAAGACCATCGCGTGATGCGTACGCGAGGCCAGCGGAGAATTCACCGACGTCCGCGAAGGTCATCGGCACCACCAATTCCCCGTTCCTATCCACCGCACCCACTTTGCCCGAGCGTTCCACCGTGCTCGTACTCTCGGCCACATCGGCGATCTCATCGTATTCGATCGGTACCACCACACGGCCGGAGCGATTGATGGTACCGGCCCTTCCCTTCAACCCGACGATGGCTTGCGCACCTTCGAATTCCTCCACCCACTCGTATTGGGCCTTGATGCGCTCCGTGCCCTTGTCATCAATGAAGCCCCAGAGCCCTTCACGCCGGAACGGGAGCAGGAAGAGGCTCGCGGTCTTGTAATCATCCACGAGTTCCTCCACGAAAGGATACTCCGGGTACTCTTGCAGGAACGCGGTGATCGTGCCGGTGCTGAGGTCGCGCGTGAATTGCTTGTAGATCGCCCGCCATGCATCCTCCACCTTGGGGTTGCCGGGGTTCGCTTTGATGAACGCATAGTATTCGGCCGATGTACGTCCCGGAGTGGAAAGCTTGTACACCTGTTCCTGCGCTTGTTGCACGTAAGGGTTCTCCTGATGCTCCTTGACGAACGCCACGAACGCGGCTACGTCGCCTCCTTCGGTGGCTTCCCGGTATTGCGCTTCGTTGAACCGGCTTCGCGCTTCGAAGACCTCACGGGCCTGTGGGTAGCGTTGAAGGAATTCACTGTACCCGGCCGCAGTGTTCGTGTTGCGCGCCGCTTGGAACGCCAGATGATCGCGGACCAGTCGCGCCTCTCCGGCTAGCGGGCTTCCCACGTACGCCTCGATGTACCAATCGTAGCTCGATAGCGTGTTCACGCTCTTCGCCTGCTCCCAGCCCAAGGTGAATGCGTGGAGTTTCTGTGCTTCAATGGCGGCATGGTCCACCCCGGCCTTACCGATGTACGCGCGCTCCTTATCCAACGCAGCGGTGAACGCGGCATCCGATCGTATGATGAAGAGGTAGCACGAATCCACCTGGTAGAACGGGTTGTTCGCACGGCCACTGATCACACTCAGCCCGTAGTAGCCCGCCGCCGGATGCTTCTTCAACTGCTTCAGGAAGATCTGCCGCGCTTGGAAATAGTCGTGTACCTCCAACGCCTGGAAGGCCTTCTGTAGAGGTCCTCCGGCGAAAGCCGTGTGTCCGAGAAGGAAAAGAATGGTGAGCGGTACCGAGCGCGAGAATTGTCGAAGCATCAACGGCCAAAGGTATCCGGCGCGTCAAGGGGCGTACACCACCTTTGCGCCCCGGCATCGACCGGTCCATGTTGATGGAGAACCGCATCCAACGCATCGAACGCCACCTGACACGGGGTCGGGCGTGGGCCATGCTTGCCGTCATCGCGGTGATCTCGGTGGTCATGGCCGTGGCGTTGCGGAACGTGCGGGTCGATTATGACTTCGAGAAATTCTTTCCGAACGACGATCCGGAACTGGATCGGTACATGGCCTTTCGCGAACGGTTCGGGCACGATAACGACTTCCTCCTTTTCGGGATCGAACGAGCCGAGGGCGTGTTCGATCGCACCTTGCTCACCAAGGTCGATACGCTGGCTGCGCGCATCGAGCGGCTGCCGCGTGTGATCAAGGTCCTCTCTCCAACGCGGATGTCGGAACCGATCATCACGCCGTTGGGCGTGTTCGAAACGCCCTACCTCCGGTACTGGAACGACACGCTGATCCCGATCGACTCCGCACGGATCCGGGGCGATCGCGAGTGCGGGAACTCTTCTTCACCGAGGATGCGAAAGCGATGCTGATAGTGATGAACGCCGAGCCGGGCCTCAGCAAGGCGAAGTGTGATGCGCTACTGGATGATGTGCGGAGAACACTGCAGGAATGCGGCCTTGCGGATGCTCGGATCGTCGGACGCATCGTCGGGCAGGACCATTACATCGTCACCATGGTGAAGGAGACGCTGTTCTTCTGAGTGCATCCATCGTCCTGCTCGCGGTCTTCCTGTGGTGCGGTTTCCGGAGCGCCTATGCCGTAGTGGTGCCCATCATCGTGGTCGGCTTGGCCATTCTCTGGCAAGTGGGTTTCATGACCGCTCTCGGTAAGCCGCTGGGCATCCTCACCATGCTCCTGCCCACGATCCTCTTCGTGGTGGGTATGAGTGATGTGGTCCACATCCTGGAGTGTTACCTGGAGGAGATCCGCAACGGGGTACCGCGGATCCGCGCGATCGCCACCACCTATTACGAGGTCGGGTTGCCCACCTTCCTTACCGCTGTCACCGCTGGCATCGGCTTCGCAACGTTGGGAACGGCAAGCATCCCACCGCTACAGGAATTCGGGATGTACACGGCCATCGGTGTTCTCGTGGCATTTCTGTTGGCCTTCACCATGCTGCCCGCCTTGCTCGTGCTCATCGATCCCCGGAAGCTGTTACCGGTAAAGGACTCCGGTTCCCCGTGGGATCGCCGCCTTCCGCAACTCTTCCAATGGACGATCCGGAACCGGCGCAGGATCATCCTTGGTACCGGCATCGTCACCGTGCTGGGTGTCATCGCAGCCAGCCATGTACGGGTGAACAATTTCCTCTTGGAGGATCTCGCTGATAACGATCCCATGAAGCGCGGCTTCGTATGGTTCGAGGAGGAGTTCGGAGGCGTACGACCGTTCGAGATGGAGATCACCGTCGTTGATCCATCACGGACGATCTGGGATCTGGAGGTGCTACGCCAAGTAGAACGCGTGCAAGCGTACTTGAGCAAGGGTTACGAGGTCAGTGGGCTTTCATCGCCTACCACCGTCATGTACAGCTTGAACAAAGCGTTCCATGGTGGCGACGCTGATCACTTCAAGCTTCCCGTGGACAGCGCGGAGTGCGCACGCATGGCCAAGCGCACGAAGCTGCTCGGCAAGCAACTCCTCGGTTCCATCGTCAGCGAGGACGGTCGCACGGCGCGCATCACCGGCCGTAGTGTGGATCTGGGTGGCGCGGTGCATTACGGAAAGAACGCCGCGCTCGAACGCTATATCGCGGACCATGTGGATGGCGACCTGATCCGCGTGCAACAGACCGGCATGGCCTACCTCATCGATCGGAACAATGCCACGTTGAGCACCCAGATGATCCGGGGCATGGCCCTCGCGATCCTGATCACGGCGCTGATCATGCTCTGGTTCTTCCGCGACTGGCGGATGGTGCTTGTGGCGTTGATCCCGAATATCCTACCGCTGGTGCTCATCGCCGGTGTGATGGGACTGGTCGGCATCGACCTGAAGGTGAACACTGCCATCATCTTCAGCATCTCCTTCGGCATCGCGGAGGACGATACCATCCACATACTTACGGCCTTGCGCCAACACTTGCGGGATGGAAGATCACCGACCTACGCCTTGAAGCGAACCTACTTGCGCACCGGAAAGGCGGTCACGGTCACGGGCATCATGCTGATGTCCGGCTTCATCACCCTCATCTTCTCGGACTTCGCGAGCATCTACTACATGGGCCTGCTGATCACGATCACACTGGCCATGGCCCTCGTAGCCGAGTTGTTGCTTCTGCCGGCGTTGGTGATGGTGATCATGCCCAAGCGTTGAATGGCGAAGGCCGCCCCATGGACGGCCTTCGTTCGAAGTCGTTGGTGCTCAACGAAGACTATCCCACAAGCCTTTGAAATCGGCCTCTTCCATGAAATGCTCCTTGCCCAGTGCGGCGTAGGTCTTCGCACGGTCGCGTTGGCCCTTGCTCACGAGGTAGTCCGCGTACCGGATCAAGGCGTTCTTCAGTAGGGTCTTCTGGTCCTTGGGCAGGGTTCCGATATCGCCAGCGGCGGCGATCATCTTATCGAATTCCTTCACGCTCAGATCACCCTCCTTCACCAAATTACTCTTGTACTGGGACATCGCGAGCATCAGCCACGCGCCCGGATTCTCGGGGTAATACCCGGTCATTCCATCGAAGATCTGCTTCGCCTTGCTCAAGCCTTTCGGATCATCCAACAGGTTCTCACCGGCTTGATAGGAAACCGTGTTGAGTTCCGCCCAATAGTCCTCGTAGTTCCCGAAGAACTCGCGGTCCTTATCCTTCTTCCGGTACTTCTCCGCCCACTTCACCGCATCACGCGAAGCGCGCGGATAATCCACCGCATACTTCTCCTGCTTGCTCATTTCGAAGAGGCACATGCTCATGTACAGGAAGGGCAGCGCGTCGCGCTTGGTCTCGTCGCCCATGGTGTACCCCTCGGCCTTGGCCAGGCACTTCTCGTACTTCTCGTCCACGTACATCACCAGGAGGTCTTCATAGACGTGCTTCTGGGCGGAGGCCATTCCATAAGTGAACAGGAAGACGGCCAGGGTCAGGAACTTTTTCATGTTGATCGGAATGCGCGGCTCGGAACAACCACTGTGCCGAAGGTAGGGATCGGCCTGAACACGGGACTCTTCTCCGGCAATAGCTTGTGTTCTGGATCGGGAACGGGACCTTTGCCTCCCCGATGCGCATCGACATCCTCACCGTCCTCCCCGATCTCCTGACCAGTTGGTTCGGCGATAGCATCATCGAACGAGCGCGGACCAAAGGCCTCGTTCAGATCGAGGTCCACGACCTGCGGAAGTGGAGCTCGGACAAACACCGCCGCGTGGATGATTACCCCTTCGGCGGAGGAGCGGGAATGGTGATGCAAGTGGAACCCATCCACAAGGCCATCGAAAGCCTGAAAAGTGAGCGTGCCTACGAGGAGGTGATCTACCTCAGTCCGGATGGGGCCATGCTCGACCAATCACTAGCCAATCAACTGAGCACCAACAAGAATATGATCCTGCTCTGTGGCCACTACAAGGGAATTGACGAACGGGTTCGCGAGCACCTGATCACCCGTGAAGTGAGCATCGGGAACTACGTCCTCACCGGTGGTGAATTGGCCGCCGCCGTGCTAAGTGACGCGGTCATCCGGCTGCTCCCCGGGGTGATCGGCGATGAGACCTCCGCCCTGAGCGACAGTTTCCAGGATGGCCTCGTGGCGCCTCCGGATTACACCCGCCCCGCTGAATACATGGGGTGGAAGGTGCCCGACATCCTATTGAGCGGCCATCAGGCCCGCATCGATGCGTGGCGCTCCCAGCAAGCGCTGGAGCGGACCCGCGAGCGCCGCCCCGGCCTTCTTGGACCGGCAGATGAAGGTGAAGTAGGGTAAAGAGCCCGAAAGATCCTTACTATTGCAGCCCCAAATCCGGGACCGTATCCCCCTGACAAGTCATGGGGCGCTGGGTATCCCGCAACACACACGGCCATGGACCGCATCAAGCAACTCGAAAAGGAATACGCCCCGCTCACCCCTCTTCCCGCCTTCAAGGCCGGGGATACCATCACCGTCCACTACAAGATCGTGGAAGGCGCCAAGGAACGTATCCAGCTCTTCCAGGGCGTGGTACTCCAGCGCAAGGGCAGCGGTAGCACCGCCACGTTCACCGTGCGGAAGATCAGCAACAACATCGGCGTGGAGCGCATCTTCCCGATCGCTTCCCCCTTCATCGACAAGATCGAGGTGAACAAGCGTGGTGATGTGCGCCGTGCGCGCATCTTCTACCTGCGTGGCTTGCGCGGTAAGAGCGCCCGTATCACCGAGAAGCGTCAGGTGATCACCGAAGGAGCCAAGTAGGCCTTCCTTCCGATCCGAACTCCCGAAGGGTCCTGGAAACAGGACCTTTCTTCTTTTCCGAGCATCCGGTTCTCCCAGCGGACGTCTTCTCGGAAAGCCCTGAACATGCTGACCATATCCTGCCAAGAAAATTGGACCGCCATGCCTCGCGCGGAGAAGGGTCGCTTCTGCGGAAGCTGCCAGCACCGGGTCGTGGACTTCACAGGATGGGGACGAGAGGCGGTGATCACCTACAAGCGCGAACACCCCGAAGCATGTGGGCGCTACCGGACGGAACAGATCGATCCGACCTTGACGCCCGTGAAGGAGTTGATCACTCCGAAACGAGGCATCCTTGCGGCGAGCATCGCACTGAGTTCTCTGACCACCGTTGGGCAGACGAACGAGTCCGCTCCCACGGAACAGTTATCGCCGACGATCACCCCAGCGGACGAGGAACATGGTTCGACCCTTTCGGACAAACCGGATGGGATCCGCGGAACGTGCCCCGTTCCTGAAGAGGAGGAGGTGATCGAAAACGAACACTGGAACAGCAAGAAGCTTTTCGTCTCCAAGCGATTCCCCTTCGTGCATTTGCGGCGCCGATATGTGATGGGCTTCTGATCCATCCTGCTGCGCTGCGTTCATTTGCACAGTGCGCATCCACCTCATCAGCAGCCCCCGCAACCTGAGCACGGCGCTCATGTACAGCTTCGCACAGCGCGTCGATACACGCGTAGTGGATGAACCCTTCTACGGCTACTACCTCGCCTCCACCGGAGTGGATCATCCCGGTCGGGAGGAGACGTTGCGATCGCTACCACATGATGTGGATGGTGCGTTCCGAATGATCGATCGGTTCGATGACCGAACCCACCTCTTCCTGAAAGGCATGGCGCACCATTGCGCGGGGATCCCGATCGAACGGCTCGCAGAAATAACGAGCATTCTCTTCATCCGGCATCCACGACGGATCATCGCCAGCTTCGCGGCCGTGATCCCCAACCCCACCCTACGAGACATCGGCATCCGCATGCATGTGGATCTGTTGCGTGATCTTCAAGCAGCCGGAGGGCGGTGCTTGGTGCTGGATAGCGACGACCTCCTCGCGGATCCTCCGGGCGTGCTGTCCTTGCTCTGCGAGAAGCTGGGCATTCCCTTCGACCCGCACATGCTCTCGTGGACAGCCGGAGCCAGACCGGAGGATGGCGCGTGGGCATCGCATTGGTACGCCAACGTTCATCGCAGCACGGGCTTCGCGAAGCAGGACACCAGCGAACGACCGTTGCCAGAACACCTCAAGCCCTTGTTGGACGAGGCCCTGCCCTATTACGAAACACTGCGGGCCAACCGCATCACCACCTGACCATGCTCCAGAAGTACGACCCGCGCAACGCCGAGATCCTCGTTCACGTGAACGGCCAATTGCTGAAGCGCAGTGAGGCGAAGGTGAGCGTCTTCGACAGTGTGGTCCAAGGCGGCGATGCGGTGTGGGAAGGACTGCGCGTGTACAATGGCGGTGTGATGATGCTCGGCCGTCACCTCGATCGGCTGCAAGCCTCGGCGCATGCACTCGCTTTCGCGAATGTGCCGTCGAACGATGCCATCCGATCCGCCCTTTTTGAAACACTGAAGGCGAACGGCATGACCAAGGACGCCCATGTGCGGCTCACACTCACGCGCGGCGAGAAGATCACCAGCGGCATGGATCCGCGCCTGAACCAGAGCGGTTGTTCGTTGATCGTCCTCGCGGAGTGGAAAGCGGTTGTCTTCGACAATGCAAGAGGTATCCGCGTGATCACCAGCAGCATCCGCCGCATGGGCCCCGATGTGCTGGACCCCAAGATCCACCACAACAACCTGCTCAACAACATCCTCGCGAAGCTCGAAGCGAATGTGGCGGGCGTGGATGGCGCGCTGATGCTGGACCGCAACGGACACGTGGCGGAGTTGAACGACATCAACGTGTTCGCGATCATCAACGGGGAAGTGGTGACGCCCTACACGACCAGTTGCCTCGGCGGGATCACGCGGGCCTTGGTCCTTGAACTGTGCATGAAGAACGGGATCCCTTGTCGCGAGCGCGACCTCTCCGTGGTGGAGTTGATGAACGCCGATGCGGTCTTCGGCACGGGCACCATGGGGGAGCTCACACCGATCACCGAACTGGATGGAAGGAAGGTGGGCAAGCCCGCAGGCGAACCGGTGATGAAGCGCTTGCAGGAGATCTTTCGCGCAGCAGTGCCGGGGTTGTGTGAGCGGATCGTGTGACGAGGCCTTTTGGATGGACGCAGCTATGTTCCAAGTATCACCATGTTTCGCTCGACCGGTTGTCGAACATCGCGATGATCACCACCCGATCGCGGAACACCCGATAGACAGCTGTGGTGTTGCGATGAACAAAGCCAAGACGGTGGTGCTTGTTCCGTTGCGAGCGCCTGAAACCGTTCGGCCAACGTGCGATAAGCATCTCGAACTCCTGAACGAGATCCAGAAGATGGTCCGCTTCGCGCTGCGACCAGCGCTCCAGCACAAAGGCGTGGATCCGATCCAGGTCGCGCTCCGCGCGCGCGGTCCACTCAACCTTTCGGGGAGCGGCCATACTTCTTCCACACTTCTGCGGAGGACTTCACGCGACCGGCTTTCACATCAGCTTCTCCCTCTGCGATGGCCTCCTTCTGTTCGACGGTGAGGCTATCGTACCAATCGCCCGCTTCGTTGGCCTTCTTGAAGTGCAGCAGGGAGGCGAGCAGGCCCTTGTCGTCCAAGTGGCTCAGCCATTGGATCAATTCAACACGCATGGCATCGGTGCTCATCGGGGTGCGGGATGGAAGCTCAAAGTTAGGTCGTCGCTCCGTGCCGCAGGGTCGCCTCGCTCCTCGGCAGACCCGGCGGAGGTTTGGGAGCGCGAGCGCGAGGCCAGGCGACGGTATTCGCACGAGGATGGTCGATCGAGGCTTCCACGATCATGGAAACATTGCGTAGGGTCCACCTATCTTCGCTTCATGTTCACCAAGCTTGATCTTATTGAGCGGATCATCGCCACGACCGACGAGAAGGTTTTGGAGAAAGTTGGTAAGGCGCTGGAAGCGGAGAAAGGTGAATTCGCCTTCACGAAGGAACATCTTGCGTTGCTGGAAGTACGCCGCGAGCGCCGCCGACAAGGCAAGGGCCGCGGCTATACGCTGACCGAGGTGAAGCGCATGGTGAAGTCGAAGGGCAAATGAAACGTCGTCCGCTGGAGCTGCGCGAGGAAGCATGGCTGGAATGGCAGGAAGCCTCCTTGTTCTATGACCTCGAAAAGCAAGGGCTTGGCGACCGCTTCGACAAGGCTGTGATCGCGGAGTTGGAGCACTTGACCGAAGTCGCTGCCAAGTATCAGGTCCGCGAGAACGGCTTCCGCTACGCACCCATCGCGAAGTTCCCCTACCGACTCGTCTTCGAACTCGATGGCGACAAGGTCGTGGTGTACAACATCTACCACACCAGTCGCAAGCCGTTACGCGATAAGCGCACAAGAAGAGTGCGGTAGCCGGTGATCACGGCTTCGAGCCGCGGGGTCGCCTCATTCCTCGGCAGACCCGGCGGAGGTTTGGATGCATGGCCCGCGACCACCGGACACCCTGGCAAGGTCTAGTATTGATGTGCTTATCCGCCCAGATGATTTGAAGGCAATCGTTCGCAGCGCAATGCCTGCCTTTCCCCACGAGTATCAATCAGACTTGTTCGTGAAGTATACCGGCGATTTCATTGATCGCTTGCCAGCCGCTCTCATGAGGTTCGATGATAGCTTTTACGAAGTCGGGACGTATCTACACAAGTACTTCCGGTGGAGCACTGCTTGAGGAAATCACTTACGATGCTGAGAACTCGAACTCCCAGAAAGCTGTTGTCCCCTCTGTGAGAACCTAAACCTCCTCGCTAGCTGGGAGGAGTATCAAGGATATAGCTAGGGCTTCAAACCTTCCGTCGTTAGCCACTCCTTCAGTGCGGCTTCGGCCACGGCCGGAGACCCGTGCCTCTTACCCCACGTAGGAATGAATCGAGTAAGCGTTGTGTTCGACTGAAGCCACAAAGTCATGCCTTGATATTTGCCGTCCCATGACTTCACAACGGCTAGGAATCCTTGGCGATAATCATGATACTGTTGCTCATCGACGAACATGACGATGATGTAGTCAGCCATGTACATCTTCTGCCGGAGAATTCTTCGATTCTGCACGAAGAGAAGCAGGACGAGTGCGACGACGATTATCCAAGCGGTCATGGCTGTTGTTGTTTCTCTGTTGAGCTTTCTCCCTTCTATCGCCAACTTGCCGACTCGGCAATAACAGCTTATAATTCCACTCACCCCACCAACTCCTTGTTCCTATTGGGAATATCCTCCTTGTCGAAAGGCACTTGCTCGTCCTGTTCCTTCAGCTTGAGCACGAGTTCGAGGGCGTCGGGGACCACATCGCTACAGAGCACCACGAAGGCACCCTTCGGCGCGGTGCCGATAGCATGGCGGATGGCCTCGTCCTCCTTCTTCATGATGGTGACCTTCTTGTTCGGGTCCACTTCCTTGATGCCCTTCACCAGGAGTTCGATGATCTGATCGTCGGTCTTGCCGCGCAGGTTGCGGTCCTGGCGGATGATGATCTCATCGAACATGCGCGCGCTGAGTCGGCCGAGGTTGACGGTGTCCTCCTCGCGACGGTCCCCCACCCCAGCAATGACGCCGATCTTGGGCGTATCCGGGATCTTGGCGATGAAGCGACCAAGGGCCTCGAAGCCGTGCGGGTTGTGGGCGTAGTCCACCACCACTTGGAAGTTGCGGAACTGGAAGAGGTTGAGGCGTCCGGGCGTTTGCGCGGCGGACGGAACGAAGGTGGCCAGGGCTTGGCGCAGCTCTTCGACCTTCACCCCTTGCACGTAGGCAGCAAGGATGGCGGGCAGCACGTTCTGGATGTTGAAGACCGCTTTGCCTCCATAAGTGAGCGGTACGTTCACGGCTTTCTCGATGCGGAGCTTCCACAAGCCTTTGCTGATGGTGATGAAGCCGTTCTCATAGATCGCTGCGAGTCCGCCGAGCTTGCAGTGCTGGCGGATCAATCGGTTGTCCTCATCGAGACTGAACAAGGCGATCTTGCTGTCGCATTGCTTCCGCATGGCCATGACGAGTTCGTCATCGGCGTTGAGGATCGCGTAGCCGTCCTTGCGCACGCTGCGCGGCACGGTGCTCTTCACGTTGGCGAGTTCCTCCAAGGTGTTGATGTCCTTCAGGCCCAAGTGATCGGCGGCGACGTTGGTGCAGATGCCCACATCGCAATGCTCGAAGCCGAGGCCGCTGCGCAGCATGCCGCCGCGCGCGGTCTCCAGCACGGCCATGTTCACCAGCGGATCCTTCAGCACGAATTGCGCGCTGGCGGGGCCGGTGCAATCGCCCTTCATGAGCATGCGGTTCATGATGTACACACCATCGCTGCAGGTCATGCCCACCCGCAGGCCGATGCTGCGCATGATGTGCGCGATCAAGCGCGTCGTAGTGGTCTTTCCGTTGGTGCCGGTGACGGCGATGATGGGGATGCGGCTTGGTGCGCCCGGCGGGAAAAGCATGTCCACCACCGGTTCGGCCACGTTGCGACCAAGGCCGCCCGTGGGGTCCAGGTGCATGCGGAAGCCCGGTGCGGCATTCACCTCCAGCACCGCGCCACCGTTCTCGGTGATCGGCTTGCTGATGTCATCGGTCATGATGTCGATGCCGCAGATGTCCAGATCGATGATGCGCGAGATGCGCTCGGCCATGAAGACGTTGTAGGAATGAACCATCTCGGTGACGTCATCGGCGGTGCCGCCGGTGCTGAGGTTGGCTGTGGACTTCAGGTAGATCACCTCGTCCTTCTTCGGAACGCTCTGGGCGGTCATGCCCAACTTCCCCAGGATCTTCTCGGTGTGGTCGTCGATGTCGATCTGGGTAAGCACTTTCTCGTGACCGAAGCCGCGACGCGGATCGGTGTTCACCTCAGCAACGAGATCCGCGATCGTGCGTTTGCCATCACCTACGACACAGGCGGGTGTGCGTTTCGCCGCCGCGACGAACTGGTGGTTGATCACCAACAAGCGGTGATCCAAGCCGGTGATGTACCGCTCCACGATCACACTACGGCTGATCTCCTTCGCCTTGGCCAGCGCCACGTTCGCCTCCTCGATGGTCTTGATGCCGATGGTGGCACCGCGCCCGTGGTTGCCGCCGATGGGCTTGATGACACAGGGGTAGCCCACCACTTCGAGGGCGTCCTTCAACCCTTCCTCGGTGCGCACCACACGGCCCTTGGGCACAGGGATCTCGTAGCTCTCGAGCAGTTGCTTCGTCTCCTCCTTGTCGCACGCGATCTCCACACCGATGTTGCTGGTGTTGCTGGTGATGGTGGCGCGGATCCGCTTCTGGTACACGCCGTGCCCGAGCTGCACGAGCGACTGCCCGTTCAGCCGGAGGTATGGGATGCCGCGGTTCACCGCTTCCTGCACGATGCTTCCGGTGCTGGGTCCGAGGCGGCTCTCCTCGCGGATCTCGCGCATCTGCTGGATGTCGGCGTGGAGGTCGTAGTCCTCCCCATCGATCAACGCCTGCGCGATGCTGACGGCCGCCTTCGCCGCAAAAAGTCCGACGGGTTCTTCGACGTAACTGAACACCACGTTGTACACGCCGTGCTCGCCCGTGCTTCGCGTGCGACCGAAGCCGGTCTCCATGCCCGCTAGCGTCTGGATCTCCAAGGCGATGTGCTCGATCACGTGGCCCATCCATGTGCCGCGCTGCACGCGTTCCCAGAAGCCGCCCTCATGTTCCTCGCTGCAGCGGTGGCTCTGCATCGTGGGCAGCAAGGCTTGTATGCGCTCCAGGAAACCGGGGATCTTGTCCGTGGGACGTTCCTCCAGCCCCTCGATATCGAGGCGCATGATGATGAGGTTGTGCCGACGGACGGACCAGTGATTGGGGCCACGCATGGCCTTGAGTTCCAGTATGCGCATGTGTTTCATCCCGCCATAGCGGGGGGTAAGAGGAGAGTATGGTGGGGAAGATAGGGATGGTCGGTTGTTCAAAGTTCGATGGCGTGTGAAGGCCGCATTTCACCAACGGGTCTAATTTGGCGGCCGGGGCGGGGGGTTAACCACCAAGTATGACACCGAAAGGAAAGCTCATCGCGATCGGCGGGAACGAGGACAAAGGCAAGGAGCCCGAAGGTGGGCACAACGTCAAGATCTTCACACACAACTTCATCGAGGAAGGGATCCTGAGGCGGGTGGTCGATGAGATCGGCGGCACGAGCAAACGCATCGCGGTGATCACCACGGCGAGCAGTGTCCCGGAAGAGGTCGGCGCCAACTACATCGAAGCGTTCGGGCGATTGGGTGCCGAGAACATCGACGTGCTGGACATCCGCGATCGTACCGACGTGAAGCCGGACATGATCAAGCGGCTGGCGAAAGCCGATGGCGTGATGATGAGCGGCGGCAACCAGCTCCGTCTCACGACGATCTTCGGAGGAACCGCCTTTTTGAAATTGATGAAGCGGCGCTACGAGGAGGAGGATGGCTTCGTGATCGCGGGTACGAGCGCAGGCGCGATGTGCATGAGCAGCACCATGATCTACCAAGGGCACAGTGCCAGTGGCCTGATCAAGGGCGGTGTGAAGATGACCACCGGGGCAGCGCTGATCCAGGATGTGATCATCGACAGCCACTTCGTGGAACGCGGCCGCTTCAGCCGCTTGACGCAGGCCGTGGCAGGCAACCCGAACGCGATCGGCATCGGACTCGGCGAGGACACCGGTGTGGTGATCACCAACGCGGACATGCTGGAGACCATCGGCAGCGGACAGGTGATGATCTTCGATGGACACGACATCAGCTACAGCGACTTCGCCGATGTGGAGGAAGGCCAACCATTCAGCATTGAGGGTATGCGGGTCCACATCATCTCCAACGGCCATAGCTACAGTGTGGAACAAAGGCAGTTCGCGGCGGTAAGGGTGCCGGTGAAGAGTTGAACGGTCGGTCCGTGATGAGGACGATACGAACTCCAACAGTGCACGAGGCGTTGGGATCACAAGTAGCTGGCAGCGAATACACCATGCAATTCGTAACTTGTTCTTTTCTTCATATTTACAGCGATGAGCCGACCCGAAATTCCCAACAGGCGACGCACCGTTCACCTCTTAGTGGCATTTTGTTGCGGTTCCCTGCATGCCCAGACACCGGAGCTATTGATAGATTGGTGGCAGGGATTTCAGTCGGGCGGCGTTTCCTCGGCGTTGGTAGACACGTCATCACACACACTGTACATAGCAGGAGATTTCAATGCCGGTTGGCCATCTTTCAAGGCCCCGGTCCCAACTTCGTACGGTAGTGTGGTCGAGGATGGTGGAGCGGGCTGGCCGGGCGTTGAGCACGATACCCCGAACAGCAGTGTCGTAGTATCCATTCCTGACGGCACCTCTGGCTGGTTCATTGGCGGATCATTCACAACGATCGGAGGCCATAATAGGAATGGGCTTGCCCGACTGCATGTTAATGGGAGTTTGGACTTGTCGTGGGCGCCTGAAGGTGTTCACGGAACCATCCATGGGATGACGATCGAGAACGGGGTATTGTACGTTGGTGGATCGTTCGATGAGGCGGAAGGTGAAGCACGCTCCAATCTTGCAGCGTATGACATCACTACGCAACAGCTCTTGGATTGGTGTTCCTCCTCAGGCACGGATGGCCCGGTTCTTTCCCTATCCGCAGGGGATGCGCTGGTGTTCATCGGTGGCGACTTCACGTCAGCCGGCGGACAGAACCGTTCCGACGTCGCTGCGATCGATCAAGACATCGGGAACGCGATTCCTTGGGTTGGTGGGCTGAGTTCCGGAGCGATCTACACAACGGAATACAGAGATGGGCTGCTGTATGTTGGCGGCGATTTCAGTTTTGTGAACGGCGTTGGCAGGGCCAACATAGCCTCACTGTTTGGGACTACCGGCGAACCGACTTCGTGGAACCCAAATGCAGGAGGAGCTGTCCATGCGATCGCGTTAAGTGGTGATACCGCATTCGTTGGTGGCAGTTTCAACTTTGTTGGTGGATCAACCCGTCGCGGGGTCGCGGCTTTACTGCTTTCGTCGGATTTCAACAACGCCTTGGCTTGGGATGCAGGGATCACGGACCAAGGTTGGGTGAGTTCGATCGTGGTGACCCCGGACATCGTTTATCTGGGAGGGGATTTCACACGGATCGGCAACCCGAATGTCTGGCGCTATGATGCTGCCGCGCTGGACAGAACAACGGGCGCCGCCAACGCTTGGGATCCAAGCACCTATGGGTGGCATGTTCTCACACTCGCGCGTCTTGGGAGTTTCATGTACATCGGCGGAGGCTTCACGGATGTTGGTGTCAGGCGCCATGACAAACTCGCTGCATTCGACATGATCTCCGGTAAGCCGTTGCCGTGGAGAGGGTCAGGTTATTCGATCTGGGCACCCCGAGGTGGTCATGACCCTCGCCCAAAAGGGTGACACTCTCTTCCTTGCTGGCGGGTTTTCTCAGGTTGATGGAGTGGGTAGGAACAACATAGCTGCCGTGAGCAAATCCACAGGTGAGCTATTGACCTGGCAGGCGAATGTCGATGGCCGAGTGAACAGCATTCTACGTGTTGGCAACGTATTGTACATAGGAGGCCAATTCAGCACGGTCAATGGTGTGGCGCGACAACGTCTTGCCGCGCTCAATGCAACGACCGGTAGCCTGATCAGCGCATGGCAGGCGAACGTGGTCGGCAACGGACTCGTGATCGAGGATCTCCACTTTGATGGTACCAGAATATTCGCCTGCGGGAGCTTCAGTAGCGTCAACGGTATTCCAAGGCAGAGCCTTGTAGCGCTAGATCCGGGCTCGGGAGCTGTCCAATCGTTCGCGGCCAGTATTGGACCATCAGCCACCGTTCATTGCGCCGAAACCGCCGGTGATACGTTGTTCATATCGGGCACTTTTGTTACCGTGAATGGTTCCTATCATAAACGAGTTGCGGCCTTGAGGATCTCCACTGCAGAGGTTCTGGCCAATTGGAACTGCAACGCAGAAGGCCCGATCATTGGAAACGTTGCGGTGGACCGTGGTGTATTGTTCGTCTCAGGGCCGGACTCATTGAATGGGCATTTTGTCGGTAGGCTGGGGGTGACCAGTTCCAGCTACCCCGAGATTCCGCCACCTTGGGTGGCCACCATCAATTTCGTCAACAACTCCAGACTCGGTCTTCGTTCCTACGACATGCTATTCTGCTTTGGTGGTCTATATGCCGTCGATGATGTGCAGCGGAATCTTCTTGCTGCGTGGTCCGTCCCCACTGGTTTCGAAAGCTGGATCAACAACCCGAGCACGGGTGAAGTGGAAGTGCTTCCTAGGGGCTTCAACGTTTGTCCAAATCCCAGCGATCGGGAGTTTCTGGTTGAGGTGGAAGGCCCGGATATCATCCGAGGTGTTCGTGTCTTCCACGGCAGCGGTCGCATCGTTTTCGACTTACGGGAAGTGGGATCCAGCAACCTCGTTACGGTTCAATTGGGACGTGCGGCAAGAGGCGAGTACTTGTGCGAAGTCTTGCTAGGAACCGGTCGCCGCATCGTCCGGAAGATCATCCTCGAATAGCCCCCGACGGAGCTGGAGCATAGGTATACTGCAATCGCTGTGACCGGTTCGATGCATCTTCGCATCATGTCCTCCCCCATCATCCGCCGCTTCCGCACCGTCGCGATCCTCGAAGGCGTCAGTTTCCTCGTGCTGCTCGGCGTGGCCATGCCGCTGAAGTACATGGCGGACATGCCCATGGCCGTGAAGGTGGTCGGCTGGGCGCACGGTGTGCTCTTCGTCTGGTACTGGATCGCGGCCGTGCCCCTGTTCACGAAGTTGAAGTGGGACGGTGAACGGATCATCGGGCTCGGGTTCGCTTCGGTCCTGCCCTTCGGCACGTTCGTGATGGAGCGTAAGTGGCTGCGTTGAGCGCATCTACCTTCGACGCATGCCTTTCACTTCCGGAAGTGATACCCTTCAGCGCTATGTGAACGTGCTGCTCGCGCTGGTGCTCAGCATCACGGTTCTGTACTTCGGTCGCGATCTGATCCTGTTGATCGTCGTCTCCGGACTGTTCGCCTTCCTGCTCCTCCCCTTCGCACGATCCATGGAGCGATGGATCCCTCGTTGGGCCGGTGCGATGGTGGCCACGCTCGCGCTGATCCTGTTGGTGCTGGGCCTCTTCTTCGTTCTGGGCTACCAACTCACCAGTTTCGGCGCGGAGCTTCCATTGCTTCAGGAGAAATTCGCGAGCAAGAGCGAAGTACTTTTCCGATGGATCGAGAACCGCACAACACTGGATCGGCGGGAACAGATCCTGTGGTTCAACGAGCACGTTTCCGGCATGGCCAGTTGGGGTGGTCAGGCCGCGATCAAGCTGTTCTCCGGTACCGGGACCGTTCTCGCTGTGGTGGTTCCCATCCCCTTCTTCGTCTTCCTGATGTTGTTGCTGAAGGATCGGTTCCGGATCTTCTTCAAACGGTTGGGCAGCACGCAGGAAGGCGCGATCCTCGGGATGATGGTGCGCATCAGTCACCTTTCGCGGAAGTACCTGCGCGGAGTGCTCACAGTCGCCTTGATCTTCGGCACGTTGTGCTCCATCGGCTTCCTCTCCATCGGGTTGAAGTACGCCGTGCTACTCGGCTTCATCCTCGCGTTCCTCAATGTGATCCCTTACATCGGCGCATGGATCGGCAGTTTGTTGCCGATGTTCATCGCCTTGGTCACGAAGGATTCCGCGTGGTACGCTCTTGCAGCACTGGGGGTCTGCCTGGTGGTGCAGTTCCTGGACAACAACTTCATCACCCCGAAGGTGGTGGGCAGCAGTGTGAGCATCAATCCATTGGCGAGCATGTTGGCGTTGATCGGCTTCGGGACCTTGTGGGGGATCGCCGGTATGGTGCTGGCCATCCCGCTCACCGGCATGTTGAAAGTGGTGTGCGACAGCGTTCCTTCCCTTCACCGTGGGGGTATCTATTGGGTGAAGAGATCGACACGCCGAAGGCAAAGCGCTTGCATTGGAACTTGCCGCGCTTCTCGAAACCATCTGCTCACGACGGGACGGAACAGTCCTGATCCGATCAGCGAAAGATCGCTGTGTGGAACTCGCCATCGGCGCCCACGTGCCCGCGATACATTCCCGAGCAATTGAAGTCGAGGACGATGTTGCCGTTGTGATCCACAGCGATCAAACCGCCATCACCATCCAATGGCGGTAGCTTTTCGTGGACCACCATCCGGACGGCTTCCTCAAGTGAAAGCCCTTTGTACAACATGAGTGCGTGTACGTCATGTGCGGCCACCGCCCGGATGAAACTCTCGCCGTGGCCGGTGCAACTCACCGCACAGCTGGCATCGTTCGCATAGGTGCCTGCACCGATGATCGGACTATCGCCGATGCGCTGCCACTTCTTGTTCGTCATACCGCCAGTGCTGGTGGCGGCTGCCAGGTGTCCGTTCACATCACGCGCCACCGCTCCCACCGTGCCGAACTTCTTCTCCTTATCGCTGTGGTCGAGTTGAACGGTATCGGTGCCCACGGCCTCCTTCCACTGGTCGTACCGGAACTGATCGAAGAAGTATTGGTCGTCCTCCAGTTCAACCTTCTGCTTGTGCGCGAACTCGAAGGCACCCGATCCGCTGATGAGCACATGGTTGCTCTTCTCCATGACGCGCCGCGCCAAGGAGATCGGGTTCTTCACGTTCTGCACACCGGCCACCGCGCCCGCGCGCAGATCGCTCCCGTTCATCAGACTCGCGTCCATTTCATGCTGTCCATCGGCGTTGAAGACGGATCCCTTTCCCGCGTTGAAGAGTGGCGAGTCCTCCAAGGCCCGAACAGCGACCTCCACGACATCGAGGGCGGAACCGCCTTGCGCTAACGCGGCATACCCACGTTGCAACGATAATTCCAAGGCCGCGCGGTAGATCTTCTCGCGGCTCGGCGTCATCACTTCCGGGGAGATGGTGCCCGCTCCACCGTGTATCGCAAGGGCGATCCTGTTCATATCAGTGTGGTCTGTTCTCGGAGCGGTGAAAGTAGGGGACCACAACACCCACCAAAGCGCCCACGACATAGCCTGTCAACACATCGGTGGGGAAATGCCGACCGGCTCTTACACGCAAGTACGCCATGGCCGCTGGAGCCGCTGCCGCGCCGATCCATGTGAAGGTCTTCGCGTTCGGCGAAGCATCGGATCGTTGCACCATGCAGGCCGTGGCGAAGGTGATCGCCGCGAGGTTCGCTGTATGGCCGCTCCAGAAACTCACATAGTCCTCGCTACTTCGGTACGCCGAAGAAGGGACGTCGGTGTTGTAGAGATAGGGTCGCGGCCGCCTGACAAGTTCCTTCACGGTATTGGTCAAACCCGAAGTGAGAAGCCCGGCTTCTGCTACGATCGCCACGGGCAGTAGAGGACGTTCTCCATGTTGGTTCACGATCCCGCCTGCTATTGAAGCAGCGGCGGCAAGACCGAACAACACATTGCTCTGTCGGTGCGCGGCCAAACTCCACTGACGCGTAGCAACGCGGTCGATACCCGGAACACGTCCGATGTCGATCATGGGTGTTTGCCGATCCGCGTTGTTGTGCGCGAGCAAGAGGCTCAACCCGTGGAATGCCAGGCCCGTGGAAACGAAGCCGATCTCGCGACCCAATACCAATTCATGTGACGTCTGTGCCGAACCGAGCGATGGCGCACTGAGCAGAATGCACAAGGCCCGGAGGAATGCTCCGGGCCTTGTGCGAAAGGTTCGCGATCCGTTCACGGATCAGAACGTGATCAACACACCGTCCGCGAGGAACATCAGGCTCGTTTCCGGTTCGGTGATCTTCTCGATCTCCTCCTTGCTCTTGCCCGCATCCTCCGCGTAGTGGCGCAACGTGGCTACATCGGTGGTCTCCTTGCTCGCATAGCCCTGCATCACCGCGTGCCTGCCCTCCAAGCCTTGCTTGGGAACGAAGAAGCCGTAGTCCTTGAAGCGCACTTTCATGGCGGACCCGTCGGGAAGTTTCACATCCATCCAGCAACCTTTCTTGGTGCAGCTGGTGATGATCTCGCACTCCACCTTGGTGGCGAGCGAATCCACGGTGGTCATCCGCTTCACCATGTCGGCAGTGGAGATGGCACCATCCGCAGTGATGGGCGCGCCGTAACTGGTGACATTGGACTTCTCCTGAGCGGCCATATCCGTTGGGACATTGGTGCAAGCGAAGGTGAGTAGTGCGGTAAGGGTAACGAGTAGGGGCTTCTTCATGGTTGTTGGATGATGTGGTAAAGGTGGCGATTTGGAATGCGGGGGACCTAACAAGGATCAGTCCATCCTGTTAAGATCCTCCAATGGCGCGATGATCCTCAAGCCCATCCTTCATCCCGTAGTGTGCCGCTTCGCGATCCCCGGCTACACGGCCCTCATGAAGTTGATCGCGCCGAAGCGTTGGCACAAAAGTGTGGATGGCAACCTCCGATGCAAACAGCATCTTCGCACCATGATCGGGCGCATCACGCGGTTCTGGAACATTCCCCCGCTGAATGCATTAGGCGTTCTCACGCTGATCGCGTTGATCCCTCGCTTGGTCGCGGCGGTCCTCAGCCAAGGCTACTTCGCGCACGATGATCACTTCCTCATCATCGATGCCGCCGGGAGTTGGGTCAACGGCTTCGACTACAACGACTGGTTGCCGTGGAACCAAGGCGCTGACCCCACGCCGAGCGGGCACAGTTTCTTCTATGTCGGGTTGCACTACCTCCTGTTCAGTGGGTTGAAGGCGATCGGGATCACCGACCCGAAGACGCTGATGATCGTTGTGCGCCTGTTGCACGCGCTGTGGAGCTTGATCGTGGTGCGTGCGGGCTACCGGATCGCATTGCGGCTCGGCGATGCGGTGATCGCGTGGCGCACCGGCCTCTTTCTGGCGCTCTTCTGTTTCATGCCGTTCCTCGCTGTGCGCAACCTCGTGGAAGTGGCCTGCATCCCTTTCCTGATGCTCGGCGCATGGCGACTGATCCGATCCACCGATGGTCCGACATGGAAGGATGCGTTGATCGCCGGGGTCTGGATCGGGCTAGCGATGAACGTGCGTTTCCAAACGATCTTCTTCGCGGTGGGACCTGGCTTGGCCTTGCTTTTCCAACGACGATGGATGCAAGCATTCTCCTACGGAGCGGGCGTGCTCATCCCCCTCGGGGTGATCCAGGGCGGCATCGACTTCTTCCTATGGGGACGGCCATTCGCGGAGTTGACGCAGTACGTGATGTACAACTTGGCCAACACCACCACGTATGGTGTGCTTCCTTGGTATAACTACCTGTTGCTACTTGCCGGGATCTTCATTCCGCCGCTAAGTCTCGCGGTCCTCTTCGGATTCTTCCGTCGCACGTCACCGCTGTTGTTGTGGCTACCCGTATTCCTCTTCCTCGCGATCCATTCGTACTTCCCCAATAAGCAAGAGCGATTCCTGCTTCCCATCGTACCGCTGTTCTTCGTCCTTGGCTTTGTGGCATGGGAGCAGTGGCGCAACGCTTCCCAGTGGTGGTCCGCACGGATCGGCCTGTGGCGCGGTGGGTTGGTATTCGCATGGTCCATCAACCTGCTGCTATTGCCCGTACTGAGCACCACCTACAGCAAGCGCAGCCGCGTGGAGGCGCTCTACTCGCTCCGTGCGCAAGGCCCCATCACCGGCTTGATCCTGGACGATACCGAAGAGGACTCGCCACCACTGCCTCCGCTGTTCTACTTGGGGCAATGGGGTCTGGAAGTGATACCATGGGGAACCGCACACGCGAACGACCATCTCGGCGCATACCTCGATAGCCTGCATATCGTGCGCCGTCCGGACATCGTGTTGTTCATGGGCGATGATCACTTGGATGAGCGGATGGAGCGCATGCGCACCGACTACGGCGATGTCACGGAGATCGGTCGTGCCGAACCGGGTTTGATCGACCGCACGGTGCATTGGCTGAACCCCGTGAACCGGAACGAGACCATTGTGATCGCACGGGTCCGTCCGCGACCGCCCGCCGCCCACTAGTTTCGCGCCTACCAAGCAGCGACGACTCCCTGCTCATCCATGACCCTCTCCCAACTCGACCCTTCGGTACTGCTTACCAGCGAGGGCCTGATCGCCCTGCTCACCCTCACGATCCTGGAGATCGTGCTGGGGATCGACAACATCATCGTGATCAGCATCCTCAGTGGCGAGCTGGAGGGAAAGGAGCGCCAACGGAAAGCGCAACGCACGGGCCTTGCGCTTGCCATGATCACCCGGCTGTTGCTGCTCTTCAGTATCAGCTTCATCATGGGGTTGCAGGATCCTTGGATCACCGTCGGCGAGAACGAATTCAGCGGACGGGACTTCGTCCTGATCATCGGAGGACTCTTCCTGATCTGGAAGGCGACGGTGGAGATCCGTTCCAAAGTGGAACACAAACGGGAGAAGGAAGGCACTCATCGCAAGGTGGCTGGCATGCTGAATGTGATCCTCCAGATCATCGTCATCGACATCGTATTCAGTCTCGACTCCGTGATCACGGCCGTGGGAATGAGCAACCAGCTCATCATCATGTCGCTCGCGGTGATCATCGCGGTGCTGATCATGATGCTCGCCAGCGGCGCCATCTCGGATTTCGTGAACAAGCACGCTACGGTGAAGGTGCTCGCGTTGGCCTTCCTCGTGGTGATCGGCGTGGCCTTGCTGATGGAAGGCTTCGGCGAGGAGATCGACAAGCGGTACATCTACTTCGCCATGGCCTTCAGCGTGCTGGTCGAGTTCCTCAACCTCCGCATGCGGTTGAACGAGGAGAAGTTGACCAGGAAGACCGACTGATCCGCTACGGTAGTTGCGCGGTGCGCGTGGCCGTCGGGATCGTACCGCCCACGTTCACCAGGATCGGATCCCGATCGTTCGAGGCGCCGATGTAGCGCACCACACCATCCAGGTTCACATCCTCGGGGAAGTATCCATTGACCGTTGCAGTCGGGATGGAGCCACCCACGCGCGCAAGGATCGGATCGCGATCATTCGCTTGGCCGGTGTACCGCAGGATGCTGTTCCGGTCCACATCCCCGGCGAACATCACATTGCGCGCACCGATGACCTTGGTCGCACTGGATCCACCGGAAAGCGGAACGGTGCCGTTGCTCAGATCCACGGTGATGGCGGCGGAACCCAAGGTGATCGATCCAGCCGACATGATCCCGAGGTGATTGCGGTGCCGAACGGCGATGAAGTACTGATCACCGGATGCCCCGAAGGTCAGCGCTGACGTGCCATCATTCGCGGCCACCACATCGCCATCGGCTTGCAGCAGTGCGCTGCGGGTAGCAAGCACTTGGGATGAGTTGTTCTTGTTGCGCAACTCCACCACCACCCAATCCACCACAGCGTTCGCACCGGTCACGTTCAGGACTGTGGAATTCGTGGTCTCTCCACCGCCACCCACATGTGTGTAGCCCGCTGTTGTGTACGGTTCGGTCATGGGGATCAGCCCACCCGCACTCAATGTGCTGTTCATCTGTGTGGTGCCGGTGTTGTACGGACCTTCCAAAAAGGTACGCACCCGTAGGGAGACCGTTGGTGAGGCGTTCGGGTCGTAACCGTCCAGCGTCATCACCGTGTTGGAAGGGTCAAGCCAATCACGCAAGCGCTCTGCCGCCGTAGGCCCGTTCCACTGGCCACTGAATTTCACCATCTGCGATGGCAGACTGGTGAGGTTCGTGCAATTCTGCGCGCCGTCATACATATGCCCTACCATCCGGTGGTTCTGGTCGAAGGCCGGTGCTCCGCTCGCCGTGGCCTGCAACAAGCCGATCTCCCACGTGCCTTCCCAGCACGCGATCCCGTTGGGGAAGGTGTAGGTGGTGCTGGGGTCGGCATTGAATGCGAACTTCTTCACGTCGTACATCGGATGCTCGATCAACGACGTGGTCTGCGGTACGGCACCGCTCCGATCCCATCCGGCGTAGTACACATTGTAGTTCGTGGGCGGGGAGCTGCTCAATTCCACCAGCCCCGCATCCGAGTAGTAGTAATTGGCCCGAAGGGTGGCACCGGTCAACGTCTGGTTCGTGGGACCCTCGGACATCTGGGCGTGTGTGCCGGTACACTGCGCTGCTTCGTAGTTGAAGTAGAAGACCCATTGCGATGTCGTGGGTGCGTAGCAATGCTGGGCGATATGGAAATACGGGCGCCCCGGTGTTTGGGTGTTGTTCACCAGATTGCCGGTGCAACCATCGCCATCCGGGCGAAGGAACATGGCGACGGAGCGCTTTTCCGTCTGCCAAGCCGCAGCCTGGGGACAGCTGATGTTCACTTGGCAGATCGCGCTCTCGAAGCCGGGCCAGTAATCGCGCGATCCGTTGCCATCCGCGTTGAACCGGAAGATGTCCACGTAACCGTGGGTGATGCTTGCCAAGTGCAAACGTGCCGGGCGGCGATGGATCCCGGTGGTCCGGTACTCGATCACCACTTCATCACCGGGAACGACCGCTGTTGCCATTGTACCATCCTCTCCCCTGTTCGCTGCATCGAAGCCACCGATGAAGTGCGTGCGGTCCGCATTGTACAGGTACACCACGTCGCCTTCGTTCAATTCCCACTGATCGAACTGCACGCTCAACATCACCGCCTCATCGCTGTGGATCGCCAAGCGGCACAGCAACATGCCCTCGGGCAACACATCCCAACGCCCTTGCATCAGGACATCGGCGGAATGGAAGCGCTGCACACCGTAGCGGAAGTCGCCTTCGGTGGGCTGCGGTGGATCCTCCAGCGGACCCATTTCGATCACAGGTATATCGGACCGATCAAGGGTGGGGATCAGCCATTCGGATGGCGTACCGCCGATGCTCACCTGGGCCGATAGAAGCACAGGGAGCGCAAGGAACAGTGCAATAAGCGGATGACGCATCGTTGGCTTCGTGAAAGTAACGGCACCTCCGTGGTGCCTCGACGATCCAACGGCAGATAGTTTCGTGCGACCGGACCGGACAGGAGAATGCAACGACGAAACCATAGGTGTGCATCGCGTCCGGGTCCTCAACGTGCCACGATCACGAATTCCGTGCGCCGGTTCTCGGCCCGGCCTTCGGGGGTATCGTTGCTCTTCAACGGTTTGGTCGGACCAAGACCCTTGAAACTGAGCCGTGACCCGGGGATCCCCTTATCCTGCAGGTAGCCCATCACGGTGAAAGCGCGGTCGTTGCTCAACACCATGTTCTGCTCCATGCTGCCCACGTTGTCCGTGTGGCCCTCGATCCGGATCTTCACGGTCGGGTTCTCCTTCAAGAAGTTGATCAGTTCATCCAGGATGTATTCGCTGCTGTGCGTGATATCGGCACTGTTCGTGGCGTACTTGATGTCGTTCACCCGGTAGCTGCGGCCCACTTCGATCTTCTGCACGGACATGTCCACTTCGGCCACGCCCTTGCGGATGGTGTCCTCCATGGCGAAGCTGCGCGAATCCACCACATGTCCTTCCTTGCGCACGGTCATCACCACATCCACGCCTGGCCGCAACCGTACCACGGTGGCGTAGCGACCATCCATGCTGTCCACGCGCACCATTTCGATCTGCCTGGTGTCCATGTACTTGATCTCCACTTTCGCATCGCGAACCACTTTTCCGTGTTCATCGCGCACATCACCCTTCACGATCAGGACCTCATCGGGGCGCGCGTCCTTGGGCAGGTCGAAGCCATAGATATCATATCCACCAACCCCTTTGAAACGACTGCTGCCGAAGTAGGCCGTACGTCCATCCACACTCACGATGAGGCCGTGCTCGTCCTGGTCCGTGTTCAGCGGATGGCCGATGTTGCGCGGCTTGGTCCAGGTGCCGTCATCGTTCAGTTTGCTGAAGAAGATGTCATAGCCACCGATGCCGCGATGACCTTTCCCTTCCGCGTTCGGCTTGGCTGCGAAATAGAGCGTGCGACTATCGCTGTGCATGAAGGGTGCCTTCTCATCGCCGTCGGTATTGATGCCTTGAACAGGAACGGCCTTTGACCAGTTCCCTTTCTCATCACGCGTGCTTTGAAATATGTCATAGCCGTGACTGCCCTCACGGTTCGTGGCGAAATACATGGTACGGCCATCACCGCTCAAACTCGGCTGGCTCTCCCATGACCCGGGCCCGTTGATCGCATCGCCTACTTCATCCAGCCCGGTCCACTCCCACTCCTGACCGCCCACGTCAAGGTTGAACTTGGTGGTGTATTGGCTGCGCATGATGTCGCAGTTCCGGTACCCTTCACTGTTCGGCGGACCACACACCGTCACGAACATCTCCTTGTTGTTCACGCTGATGCTCACGCCCCCGTAACTATCGCCGGTGTTGAACGGATCCTGCAACGCACGACCTGCATTGAATGGCCCTGTGCCGCCTTCGCGACGTGCTTCCATCAGTTCCTCCACATCGCGAGAGACCAGATCGCCCTTAGCCTTCTCCTGGCGCTTGCGGGTGAAGAACATCAACTCATTATCCGGTGAGAGCATCGGCAAGTATTCGTCCGCTGTGGTACTCACGTTTGCAACCACCGTCGGGTTCAAGGGCGCCGTGTTGCGGTAGAAGTCCACATAGAACTGGAGTTCGGGCATCACCTCTTCCACGTCCTTGTACTTCTTGTCGTAGTCCTTGCTCACGCGTGTCGCATCCTCCGTGGGAAAGCGTTTGAAGGCTTCAAAGGCCTTCGCCGCTTGCGCGAATTGGTCCTGCGCGTAGTACATCACACCCAAGTGGTAGGGCACATCGCTGTGGTAGTTCGGGCATTTCGCCTGCACCGCTTCCATGTAGCGGATCGCGGCCGCGTAGCCCTTCCCCCCTTCCCTTCCGATGCGGTACGCCGAAAGCCCGAGCTGGAAATTGCACTCCGCACATTCCGCATCGATCTCCAAGGTGCTCTTCAACTTCGCATGGCGATCAGCGGCATCCTTCGCCTTCGCAGCACCTTCCAGCAATTTGAGGATCTGCTTATCGGTGGGCTTGGAGCAGGGGTCGTCGCCTTCCTGTGCAAGCACCGGAGAGAGGGAGATGATCAGTGCGCAAACAAGGATCGGCTTCACGCAGCATGCAAAACGCTTCACGCCGATCGACCATCGCATGACGATCGGCGTGAAGCGTGCAGCGTTCCGCGTGCGGTGTGCGCTCATCCTCACTTCACTGTGGTATCCGTCGCCTCGGCTTTCTCCACGAGGTCATCGCCCTTCTTCCGCGCGAGTTCCACAAGCCCATCGGCACGCTTGTCCGCTTCTGCGATCGCTTGTTGCTCCTTCCTGTCGGCTTCCTTCTTCGCCTTGTCCGCAACCACTTTGGCGGCCATCTTCCCGAAGGGATCCTTCACTTGGGCGAGTGCATCGTCCGCCGCTTTGTAGGCCTGGGCTTTCAGGTTCGCAGCTTCACGACGCGCGTCGGCCTTGAGTTGATCCGCCTGCTTCTGTGCTTCCGCGATCAATCGATCGCGTTCGGCTTTCGCTTGTGCGATCAACTCCTCCTTCTTCTTCCCGATCTCCTCGTTCACCGTCTGCTTGATCTCGGTGATCACCGCGTCCTTCACGCTGGTGGTGCCACCGGCGAAGACCGGCTTCACGATCGGCTTGTCGATGGTCCCCGTGATCTTCGCCGTCATGTCGAGCTCTTTCGGCAATTCGAAGTTCCCGCCCACCGCTTGGTTCGCTTTGCCGAGCAGGCCGGAGACCGCTGTGACCGCACCCGCACCGAAGATGTCGCTCGGGATCTTCGCCTTCATGTCGTAGTCGATCGCCTGATCCGCGAAGGCGGTGCTGCCACCAACGCGCGCGCTGATGCGATCGATCTTCACCGGGAATTCCTTGGTGATCATCTTGCCATCGCGGAACTCATAGCTGAAGATCACATCCTGGATCCGTGTGTTCTCGAGCTGGCGGATCTTCAATGCTTGCGCCAGTTCCACCAGCGGCTGGAAGCCATCCACCTTCACATTGTGCGTCACCAGATCACCTTCACCGGTGAGCGTGTTCATGTTGGGCTCCATGTGTTCGTTCAGCGTGGCTTGCATGCTGAGCTTGGTGCTGAACACGCCTTTGCAGGTCTTTGCGATCGGTGCCATCTTCTGCACCATGTCCACGTAGGTCACGGTCTGCTGGATGTCGAGGTCCCGCACATCGTAAGTAAGGTCGATGCGCGGCGCGTTCACGTCCTTCACCTCATACCCACCGGCCATGGTCACGCTGCCTCCGAAGAGGTTGAAGAAGACATCGCGCAGATCCACGCGCTGATCATGCACATGCAAGCCGCCGCGCACGTTGCCGAGGTGTAGCTGGTCGTAGATCACCTCCTTCACCGCGAGGGCCATGCGGAAGTCGATGTTCTTCGGCACTTCGATCACGCTCATCGGTGTGCTATCCGCAGGAGCCGCAGCAGCGCCTTCTGGCGCGGGTGGTCCCATCAGTTCGTTCAGGTCGAACTTGTTCGCGGCAAGATCGAAGGAGCCGGTGAGCGTGCTGTCCCGCAACCACCACTGGAGGTAGTTGTCCATTCGGCCCTTGGCTTGGATGCTACTTGATCCCACCGCACCATCGAAGCTCGTGAGCGAAAGGAAGCGCGGGCTGAAATCGAAGTAGAGGCTGTTGATGTCCACGGGATACGGCAATGAATCGCTGCGGAACTTCATGCCGAGCAGGATCATCCTTCCATCGGCGGTGAACTTCTCGTAGCGCTGCGCTTCCACATCGCTCATCGCGCCTTTCATGCGCACATCGGCGGTGAAGTTGCCTTGAAGGTCCTGGCCTTTCATCGGCACCACGGTCTTGATCGTCGCGAGATCGAGGTTCGCCTTCAACTCTGCATCCACGTTCGGATCGCTGATCGGCTTGGTGAGGTACATGCGCGCTTCCACCGGATTACCTGCCATCTTCAACGCGAAGCGCTTCAGGTCCACGACCATCTGATCCATGTCCGCACCGCCGGGACTGTTGATCTTCAGGTCCACATAGATGTCCTCCACGCTGCTGGGCAGGTCGGGGTATTTGAAGCGCCCCTTGTCCACATCCACCACCAAGCTGAAGCCGGGCATCGAGGTGTCGTTGTACTTCCCTTTCACCGTGCCACTGAAGCCCGCCTTGCCGCTCATGGTCACGCCGGTGAGGTCGGTGGCGAACTCCGCAGGGACCAAGGAGAGCAGCGTTCCGAAGTCGGTCTTCTTCGCGTTCCAGGTGATGTCCATGTCGATGTCATCACCCGGCATGGCCACCCAGCCATCGAAGCCGAGCACGAGTTGGTTGATGGTTGCTTCGTTGTCCTTGAACACGAACTTCATGTTCGGCATGTCCATATCGATATCCGCCGTGATGTCGGCCTTCACGTTGCGCAGGTACTTCACGCCATCGAACACGACGTTCACCGTATCCGCATGCGTGGTGGTGGAGAGCACGAAGAGGTCCTGCGTGAGATCGCCGCTGCCCTTATGGTCCAATCCGAAAAGTTCCATGTAGTAACCGAGTGACGCATCGTCGTAGATCACGCGGCCGTCCTCGATCCAGTATTCGCTCAACTGCACATTGAATTTCGATGCGGCGGTATCGGCAGGCGTTTCCACCGCTGCGGTGGTATCCGCGAGTGCGATGTCCCAATTGGCGCGACCGTCCTCCAGCACCTTCACGTGGAAGCGCGGTTTCACCAGGCCGATGCGCTTGATCCCGATCCTATCCCCGAAGAGGCTCATGATGTCGATCGTGGCGGTGAGCGATCCGATGTTGGCGAGTTCGATCCCTTCGAAGGGCGCTCGGTTCGCCACTTTCACATCGGCGATGTCCACCGTGAGGTTGGGGAAGTTGCGCAGGAGCGTGATGTCCCAATCGCCCCAATCCACCGTCGCGTTGATGTTGTTGTTCACCTGCTCCTTCACCGCCGCTTCGATCTTGTCAGAGAACAGGATCGGGATGAGGATGATCGCGGCGAGCAGTAGGAAGATGAGGATCCCGAAGGAGATGAGGATGCGTTTGGTCCACTTGCGCATTGCGTGCGGTTGTTCGTGTTGGCGTGGTTCGTTGTTCGTGTTGAAGGCTTGCCCCGGGCATGACCCGGGGTTGATCGTTGTTCGGCTGGTTGTTCTCTCGAACAACGCGCACCGCGAACAATGGTCACGCCCCGGAACAAAGATCGTTCCGCTACAAAGGTCGCTCAACACCCCGACCGGGGCCTTCTTCACGCCTCATCGTTGAAGAGCTTCTCGCCCTGCATGTGCGCCACCACGCTGCAACAGGCGGCATCGCCGGTCACGTTCACCACTGTGCGACACATGTCCAGGATGCGGTCCACCGGGAGGATGATCGCGATCCACGCGGGATCCAGCCCAACCGAGGTAAGGACCACGAAGAGCGTGACCAATCCCGCGCTGGGCACTGCGGCCGCACCGATGCTGGCGAGGGTGGCGGTAAGAACGATGCTGATCTGCTGCAGGAAGGTGAGATCCACCATGTGGTATTGCGCAAGGAAGACCACGGCCACCGCTTGGTAGAGGCTCGTGCCATCCATGTTCACCGTGGCGCCGATGGGCAGCACGAAACTGGCGGTGCTCTTGCTCACACCGATGTTATCCTCCACGCATTCCAAGGTGACCGGCAAGGTGGCCGCGCTGCTGCTGGTGCTGAAGGCGAGCAATTGCGCCGGGCTGATGGCCTTGAGGAAACGGCGGAAGACGTTGCGCCGCATCAACAGGGTCATCACAGAAGGATAGATGACGAAGACCACCAAGGCCAGACCGAGGACCACCGAGATGCTATAGCCAGCAAGTGATTTGAAGAGTTCCACCACCGCCACCGGATCATCCCCCGCAATGCGCGAGACCACACCGGCCATGAGGGCGAAGACGAACCAGGGTGCGGCCTTCATCACCACATCCACCATCTTCATGAAGACCTCGTTCAATCCGTTCATCAATGCGATCACCGGCGCGGCCGTGGTGGCCGGGATCATCAGCAGCACGATGCCGAAGAAGATCGCGAAGAAGATCACTTGCAGCATCAACGCGTTGTTGAAACTGAGGAAGATGTTGCTGGGCACCATATCCACCAGGAACAGCAACGGACCGACCTGCGTGGTGCTCCGCGCTTGCTCCACCTTGCCGCTCACCCACGCATCGGGCGCGGTCTGTTGTTGCGCAGCGAGGACCTCATCCACCACGGCCTTGTTCGTGGGGTCGCAACTGAAGCAGCGGCCGTCCTTGGGCTTCTCCACGCTCGGCGTGTTGTTCACCCACAACTCGTAGGTGATGCGGTTGCGCAGCCGCTGTCCATCGTCCGCGAGCTTTCCCGGCTGGATCACATTCACCACGAGCAGGCCGATGCTTACCGCGATGAACGTGGTGCCGAGGTACAGTGCCAACATGCCCAAGCCGGTGCGGCCGAGTTTGGCGAGGTCGCTCAAGCCACTTACGCCGCTGATGATGCTGAAGAGCACCAAGGGAATGGCGATGAGCTTGAGCAGGTTGATGAAGATGTCGCCGAAGGGAGCGATCCAATCCATGGTGATCCTGCTCCAACCGAGCATGCTGGAAGCCACGGCCCACGCGGTGCCCGCGACCAAGCCGATGATGATCTTGACGGGGAGGGAGAGGCCTTTCTTCTTCGGTGGATGCATGAGGGGGAATGGAACGCGGATGCGGGATGGAACGCGGATGACGCGGATCTAGCGGATGGGCGCGGATGAATGCGGAGACGAAGACGACGGCGAGGAGGAATGCAAGATCACCGCATCGCTTCGCAAAGCCTCGCGAGGACAGGCGCAGAGAGGCAGAGGAAGAGCGATGGTGGCCCGGGGAAATGCCGCAGAGGATCCGCTGACGCGGATCGAATGCCGTGGCGCGTCAAGAAGATAGCTGGACTCGAGTGGAAGCTTGACCGCGTTGCGCATGGATCAAACACGCGCGCTGCGTTGGCGGAGGAGGTGATCGGCGAGGACGAGGCAGGTCATGGCTTCCACGATGGGCACTGCGCGGGGGACCACGCAAGGATCATGGCGGCCCTTGGCTTCGAGGGTGACGGCATTGCCACTGCGGTCGGTGGTCAGTTGGGATTTGGCGATGGTGGAAGGCGGTTTGAACGCCACGTCGAAGGTGATGTCCTCCCCGCTGCTGATGCCGCCGAGCACGCCCCCTTGCGTCGCCTTGTTGTGTTCCGACCCGCGCATGGTGCTTGCGTGAAAACCCATTCCGATCTGGAAGCCTTTTACCGCATTGATCGAGAGCATGGCCTTGGCGAGGTCCGCATCCAATTTGTCGAAGACCGGTTCGCCGAGGCCGACGGGAAGGCCGCGCACAAAGCACGACACCACACCGCCCACACTATCGCCTTCCGCGCGTACACGTTCGATCAGTTCCGTCATGCGCGGCACCGCGTCGGGATCGGCGCAACGCACTGCGTTCTGCCACACGCGTTCCAGGCTCCGCACATCCGTGGTGCGCGTGGCGCTCACCTCGCCGACCGAAAGCACGCTCGCATGCACATGTACTCCTTCAGTTGCAAGCAACTGCCGTGCGATCGCACCAGCCACCACACTTGCCGCTGTGGTGCGCGCACTGCTGCGTCCGCCGCCGCGATGATCGCGCAGGCCGAATTTGTCCTCCCAGGTCTTGTCCGCGTGGCCGGGACGGTACACATCCTTCAGTGCATCGTAGTCGCTGGGCTTCGCATCGGCATTGCGGATAAGGAAGGCGATGGGTGTGCCCAACGTAACGCGCTTGTCATTCCGGGCCGTCATCCCGGCCTCGAGCCGGGACGGAATCTCGAAAACACCACTAAGGAATTCCACCCGATCCGCTTCATTCCGCGAGGTGCCCAACGGCGTACTCCCCGGCCTTCGCCGATCCAACTCGCGCTGCACCGCTTCCAGGTCCAACTCCAACCCAGCAGGACATCCATCCACCATCCCACCGATGGCCGCGCCGTGGCTTTCGCCGAAAGAGGTGAGGCGGAAGAGGTGGCCGATGGTGTTGCCGGGCATGGGACGAAAGTAGCGGGGAGGCCGAGGAACACACAGGTGGCGTGCTAGGTCCTATCGAAGTTCGCGGTTGTCCTGCTACCAGCGAAGGCCTCAACACCTACTCCGGACCCACCGAGCGGCGAATGATCCATGGTGACTCAATCCTCATACGGATCCATCAACCCCCCTCGACAATACTCCACCTTATTGGAGAACTGCTCTTCGTTCACTCCAATGGGAAAGGTGTGGCTGTAAGCCACGCGGGCTTTCTTCCGTTCATCGGATGTCGTGTTGTACGTCAGTTCGATCCGCGATCGGGTGGTGCGCGCACCCTCATGCCGTGGCATGATGAACTCCCATTGTTCCCCGGGCGCGAGGAAGAGCGTGTGGTAGCTGTTGCCACACCACGAACTGGGCAGGTACTCGATATCGGCGAAGGAATCCGCGCGCAGGGCTTGTGTCTTCATGTACAAGCGGCTGTCCTGCGCCGGGAAGTAGAGCGTGTCCGGACCATTGTTGCGAACCACCACGCGCTGGCCGCGGAATTTCCCATCCACAGCGACCACGGCGGTGGTGTCCACGAGGATCCGGAGTCCTGACCCACCGGCCGGAGGTGTGAAGGAGCGCGCACCATTGCTGGACCCACCCCAGCCGCCGAGTCCATTCAATTCGGAAGGACCCTTGGATGAAGCGTAGAAGTATCCGCGCATCATGTAGTCGATGTCCACCTTGTTCAGCTTGGAAGTCTCCTGACCGCTTGCAAGCAAGGCGGCACACAGGAGAACGGGCAACAGGATCTGCTTCATGGCCGTGCGGGTTTGTCCAAGAACGATGCGGGGGGATCGCATAGTGCATACGACTAGGGCAAAATTCGGTCCATTGGGCCGCAGATCGATCCTCCTGCGGCAACCGATGACCGATCCATGCAACGGACGGGGCTCCCCATCAATCAACGCCCGATCGCTGGGCTACCGGCCATGGATGTGCGACGGGGTGCAGTATGAGCGGGAACAACGACATGATGTATGTCGGCCAATTGTTCCATGCTGGAGAGGATGAGCGTGATGCCATGGTGGCTCGCAACGAAGGAGGTGAGGCGGAAGACTTGGCCGATGGTGTTGCTGGCATGGGGCGAATTGAATGGAGGGCATTGGCAAGGCGGGATATCACAGGTCCGCTTGCCCATCCCATTTTCTTTCCACCCGCTCTTGGAAGTGACATTTCAGTTGCTATATTCGGACTGTCCTTCGCTTGAGCCGTGGCTCCAGGTTCGCGAACGACGGGTTGAACATATTCCTGTAAGTGATGGTATTGGAGCATACCCACATAGCGATCGAAGAACAGACCAGCGCTGACGAAGCCCTCCGGTTCTCGCTTTCCGTAATTGCTTTCATCGAACAAAAAGTAGCCCCCGGTGCGCTAACACCGAGGGCCTTGGTCGCTCATGTCCCACCAACTCAGGTAAGAAAGATGAACACAAGCTAGGCAAAGATACCGACCCCACCCGGAGCACGCCGCAACCGGGCGGGGCGGTGAGCACCCGGCGCGCAAGCGTGCCGGAAGCAAGTAGAGGCAGCGCGCACTCAGGTGCCGTTGTCCTTGAAGGTGTACAAGCGGCAACTATCAGAAAGGAGAAACAACATGCTCAAAGCACTCCTACTTCCCTTATTGAGCCTTGCTCTCGCCGCGACGGCGACAGCCCAGAACCTCGTGCCCAATGGAAGTTTTGAAGAACCCGCCTCGTGCGTAGGAACGCCTTGGACCGTTTCCTTGGAACTTGCCACTCCGTGGTACTCCGCCAACATCGCCACTCCGGACCTCTACACCATGGAGAACAGCTCGGCGTGTGGCGAATACATGAACCCAGCGGAACCTTGGTATTATCGTGAGGCCTATGACGGCAACCGGTTCGCCGGATTCTACGCTTTTATCAACCTCAGTACGTCCAAGGATTATTGTGCCGTACCCGTTGGTCCTTTACTCGCAGGGCATGCTTACCGACTAACCTTCCGCTACCGCGCCCATTCCTATTTCAGATATGCGGTGAGCCGACTCGGAGCCTTGTTCACTGAAGACCAGGTGATCGGGAACACCGGTGGGGAACTCATGGAAACTCCGCAGATCAACTTTGAAGGCGAGCCCTTCTTGGACATTTCGGATGATTGGGGTGGGCTACAAGGCGACTTTGTGGCCCAAGGTGGTGAGGCGTTCCTGACCATCGGATCGTTCGAACCGAGCGCCCAGGTGGAGATCGTGGAGATCAGCGGAACATCGAACAATTCGGCCTATTACCTGCTTGATGCCGTTGAATTGATCGACCTTACGGTTTCGGTTCCGGAACTGGGGTCGATATCGAACGCGGTGACCTGGAATGCCGATGGAACGATCCGGTGGAATGGCAATGGTGCGATCGCTGAGGTAGCCGTATTCGATCCGCTTGGAAGGATCGTGTACCTATCATCACCACAGTGTCGTGAAGTGCTGGTCAACATCAACGAGGCTGGCTTGTATGTGGTACGGGTCGTTGTGGATGGTCGGACCTATTCGCAACGGTTCATTCGGGAATAGAGGGAGTGCTTTGGGCGCAATGCCACCCCAGCATGCCGATACGCATATCCTCACAACGCGGGGGGCAGGAGAAAACCAGTTTGGGCTTGTCCATTTCCTGTACCATTTAACGCAACAAGTTCATTGCCCCCCTCACACCGCTCCCCTCCTCACCGCTGAGCGCACCAACGATGATCGCTTGCGCACGCCGAACGGCGACGGCATCAAGCTGAACCGAGGCGTCATCACATGGAATGACGGCGGCGCGTAACGATCTTTGAAGCACCGCAACCATTCAACCCCGGACACGAAATGAAGAGATCCATTACCGCTATCACGCTGGTGCTGCTGTGCAGCGTTGCCTCGTGGGCGCAGAACATCGCCAGTGTGGCCAATGGCCTGTACTACATGCCTACCACTTGGGATTGCTTCTGCATCCCGAACCAGACCATGAACATCACCATCAACCACCAGGTGACCTTGAACAACAACCTGGGCCTCGTTTCCGGTTCGATCACCATCAATGCGTCGGGCGCGCTGGTGCAGGACGCCGTGCCGCGTAGCATGCTCATGACCGGGGGTACCTTTTCCAACAGCGGAACCTTCAGCATGGACCGCATGGCGGTGCAAGGAGGCACGTTCTCCAACCAAGGGAACGCGCAGATCAGGGCCTATTCCAACGAGGTCACCTTCATGAACACCGGCACGATCAGCGGCACCGACACGCTGTTCAACATGGGGGACTACACCAACAGCGGTGACCTGGTGCATGCCGTGATCTACACCGGGCAGTCCTTCACCAACCAAGGCACCGTGACCGGAGTGGACAGCTTGTACAACGCGGGTACGTTGACCAACGGGCCATCGGCGCTCATGGAGGTGGATAGCCTGTACAATGCCGGTGAGTTGACGAACGACGGCACCATGGACCATGTGGCCTTCACCAATGCGGGCACCTACACCAATCATGGGTTGGTCCTGTTCAATGACATGATCAATCTCGCGGGGGTCTTCCACAACCACGGATCCCTCACGGGCACAGGCAGCATGACCAATGCCGAGGACTTCTTCAACCACCCGGACGGGACGGTGACCCTGGCGGTGAGCTTCCTGAATGCCCCGCTGACCGTGCCTCCTTCACCTGCGGCCATCTTCACGAACGATGGGACGGTGACCATAGGGGATAGTTGGTACAATTTCGATCTGGTGACCGGAGATACCACGGGCTACTGGAGCGTCCAGGACTCATCGGTCAATGTCGGGAGCATGACGGGGACCTTCCAGTTCTGCGATCTCACCCCCTTGCAGTTAGGCTTCCCGGTAGTGGACTACAACGTGGGCACGGTGGCCCCCACGGTCCGGTTCTGCCAGTTGATGACTTTCGTCGGTGTTAAGGAAAAGGATCCTTTGCGCGTATTCCCGAACCCCACAACCGATCTGGTCACGGTGCAGTTGCCCGCAGTGAGTGGCACATCCATCGTGATCATTTCGGATATGGCCGGCAAGCAAGTGATCGTGCCTGCTGTACGCACCTCCGGATCCGAACGGTTGACCATTGACCTGGGCGGTCTCGTGCAAGGGACCTACCTGCTGGAACTCCGGGCGGAAGGCGAGCGGTACAGGACGGTGGTTGTGAAACAGTAGAGTTCACCCGAACTGTGAATGTTCGCGAGGTTCGACCTGGATCCTCTCTTCGGCGAGATCAACCGATGCATGAGCCATGTGATCGCCACAAGATCATCGGCATCGACACCTTCCTTATGGGCGATCTTTATGACAACCTCCCCTTGAACTGATCAAGTGGCAAGGGTTCGGCATTGCCGAGGTCCTTTCTTTGCCCCCCGACATGTCCGCCAACCCCATCCGCTCGGCGATCAGCCGCTACTTGATCAGCAAGGCCATCCGTCGGTCCGTGAAGTTGGTGCATGCGTGCTACGCCAAGGACGGATTGGAGGCCACCATCGATCTGCTCTTCACCAAGGAATGCGAACTGGTGATGCCGTGGCAGTTCAAGGAGGAATTGCTCGCACTTGCCACGCGCATCGAAGCGCAACGCCCGAAGGTGGTGATGGAGATCGGCACCGCGACCGGCGGCACCCTGCTCCTTTCCTGCTTGCTCGCCGCCGATGATGCGACCCTGATCTCCGTAGATCTGCCCGAGGGCGATTTCGGCGGCGGCTATCCCGCGTGGAAACTGCCGCTCTACAGTTCGTTCGCGAAACCCGGCCAGCGCATCCACCTGATCCGCGGCGATTCGCATTCACGGGATGTACACCAGCAGATCACCGGTGTTCTGGCCGATCGGCGCATCGATTACCTCTTCATCGATGGCGACCACACCTACGAAGGCGTGAAGCAGGATTTCGAGACCTACAGCGCGCTGGTGGATGCACACGGCCTCATCGCCTTCCATGACATCGCGCCGGATCGAGCACCCATGCCGAACCATTTCGTTTCCGTGTTCTGGAATGAAGTGAAGCAACGCTACACGCACCGCGAGTTCATCAAGCACGGCGCCGAGCAGAGCAAGTGGGGCTTGGGGTTGCTGTCGGTGGATGGATCGGCGATCTGACAACGATCGGGTTTTGAACACCGGAATTGCTGCGACCTCTTCGGGGTCGTTGCGAACGGCTGGACAACGATAGCTACATGCTGCGACCCCTTCGGGGTCAGCACTGCGGCGCTCCGACCCCGGAGGGGTCATAGCATGTAGTAGATACGATCAGCGCATGTACCGACCTGCCGTACGGCAGGGTCGCAGCAGTAGCGCCCACCGCGATCGGAATGGTCATAAGAGCCGATAGATCGAAGGGAAGTGGATCAACATTCCCGCGTTCCTTCGCTCCGCTGTTTCTTTACGCCGATGCGCCGCCTCCTGATCAAGAACGCCAAAGCCCTTGTGGGAACTTTTCCTACCGGTACCGCGCGTGTTGCTGGTGCCGCCATGGCGCAATTGCCCGTGATCGAGAACGGTTGGCTGATGGCCGAGGACGGTCGCATCACCGCGCTCGGTTCCATGAGCGACTTCCCCGGCATCGCCGACTGGAGCGACCTCACAGTGATCGACGCAACGGGACGCTATGTGCTGCCCGGCTGGTGTGATCCACACACGCACACCGTCTTCGCTGCGCCGCGTGAGGAGGAGTTCGTGGACAAGATCAACGGACTCACCTATCAGGAGATCGCCGCGCGCGGTGGTGGTATCCTGAACAGCGCCATGAAATTGCGCGCGATGAGCCAGGACGATCTTTTCGCCCAAGCACGCGAACGCTTGTTGGTGATGATGCACCAGGGCACCGTGGCCGTGGAGATCAAGAGCGGATACGGCCTCACGCTGGAAAGCGAGTTGAAGATGCTGCGCGTAGCGAAGCGGCTGAAAGCCGAACTGCCGCTACAGGTGAAGACCACCTTGCTCGCCGCGCACGCGTTGCCGCCGGAGTTCAAAGAGGACCGCGCGGGCTACCTCGACCTGATCTGCAACATGATGATCCCGCAGGTCGCTGCGGAAGGCCTCGCCGATTTCGTGGATGTGTTCTGCGAAACCAACTACTTCACCGTTGCGGAGATGGAACGTGTGTTGGAGACCGGCGCGAAACACGGCCTACCCGGAAAAGTCCACGTGAACCAATTCACCAGCATCGGCGCCATCCAAGCGGCTGTGAAGCACGGTGCCCTCAGTGTCGATCACTTGGAAGTGATGACCGAAGCCGACATTACCACCCTCGCAGCCGCTTCGCTTGCCCCTGGCCCTGCTCCTGCGCCTTTTCCTACCCTCCTCCCCTCCTGCTCGTTCTTTCTCCGCATCCCGTACGCACCCGCGCGTCAACTCATCGACAGCGGGTTGCCGGTCGCGCTTGCCAGCGATCACAACCCGGGCAGCACACCCAGCGGCAACTTGAACCTTGTGCTTTCACTGGCGTGCATCCAGCTGCGCATGTTGCCGCAGGAAGCGATCACCGCACTCACCATGAATGCTGCTGCCGCCATGCAACTCGAAGCGGAACTCGGTGGCCTCACCATCGGCAAACGCGCCAGTTTGCTCATCACCCGCGAGGTACCTTCGCTCGCTTATCTGCCGTACGCCTTCGGCACCGATCACCTCGACACCGTACTCATTGATGGAAAGCCCGTCCGCTCCGGAGAAGTCCTCCGTTGACCCACCCGTCCACGACCCTTCAAGACCACCTGCGCTGGAGTTCTCCATGGGCGTTGCGCTCTTCGCGATGGTCATCATTGTTTTCTTTCTGGTGCAAGCGATCGCACTGGTGCATGGCATTGCGGCACGCACGCCCGAGCTCGCGGATGCAAGTTTCTCCTTCAGTTGGTTCGAGGATCCGCTTTTTCAACAACGGCTCAAGGACCTCGGTTTCAACGGCGACCTCGTCGGTATGGAATCGGCGTGGAGCGGGGGGATCTGTACCGCACTGATCCTGCTGGTCACATGGCTGTGGAAGCGCGATCGTCAAACCGACCTGCTGGGCTTGCGCGTTCCGCCGATCAAGCACATCCTGAAGTGGGGCGGCCTCTTCATGCTCATGCTGCTCGCCATTGAAGGCATCGCGCGCGTGTTCCCGGTATTCGATACCGACTTCATGGAGCAGGTCGTTGGAAGCACCACCAATTTCCCGCTGCTCGTCCTCGGCGTGGTGATCCTCGGTCCGCTCTTCGAGGAATTCCTGCTGCGCGGTCTGCTCTACGGATCCTTGCGACACATTGTGGATGAGAACGTTTCGGTGGCGCTCACTGCGGGTGTCTTCGCGCTCATGCACCTGCAGTACAGCATCCCCATCATGCTGCTGATCCTCCCGATGGGCGTGGTGCTCGGTTACGCACGTGCGCGCAGCGGCTCCATCTGGGTGCCTGTGCTGTTGCACATGGCCAACAATGGGTTGAGTGTGCTGTGGCCCTAAGCGTGTTGTTCGTTGGTCGTGTTGAGGGTTGTTCGGCTTGAACGCCGCAAGCCCGCCGAAAACGTTCACTACGAACAACCAGCATCCTTCACCACGAACAACGCCCCCCTAGCTTTGCGCCCTTCAATTCCAGAAAGCCATGCAACGACAGCTGATCGAATGTGTGCCCAACATCAGTGAGGGCCGGGACCGTGTGAAGATCGATGCGATCGCCGCCGTGGTGGAGACCGTGGAAGGTGTACGCCTGTTGGACGTGGATCCCGGCAAGGCCACGAACCGTACGGTGATCACCTTCGTCGGCGAACCCGGACCGGTCTGCGAAGCGGCTTTCCGCTTGATCAAGAAAGCGCAGGAACTCATCGACATGCGTGGACACAAGGGCGAGCATCCGCGCTTCGGCGCCACGGATGTTTGTCCACTTGTTCCGATCAGTGGCATATCCATGGAAGAGACCGCGAAACACGCGCGGACCCTCGCCGAACGTGTCGGCAAGGAACTGTCGATCCCGATCTATTGCTACGAGGCCGCAGCGAACGAGGAGAAGCGGAAGAACCTCGCGAACAATCGAAGCGGCGAGTACGAGGGACTTCCCAAGAAACTGAAGGACGCTGCGTGGAGGCCGGACTTCGGCCCGGCCGAGTTCAACGACAGCGTAGCGCGGAGTGGCGCCACCGCCATCGGAGCGCGCAATTTCCTCGTGGCGTATAACGTGAACCTGAGCAGGTCGTGTATTGCGCAACGGTGATCCGCTCACCGGCAAGCCGATCCTCGATGCCAACGGAGAACCGAAGAAGGTCCCCGGCAAGTTGAAGGCGGTGAAAGGCATCGGCTGGTACATCGAGGAATATGGCATCGCGCAACTATCGCTCAACCTCACGGATATCACTGTCACGCCGGTACACATCGCCTTTGATGAAGCATGCAAGAGCGCTGCTGAACGAGGCATCCGTGTGACGGGCAGCGAAGTGGTGGGCTTGATCCCGAAGCAATCGCTACTCGACGCAGCGGACTTCTTCCTGAAGCGTCAGGAGCGCAGCCTCGGGATCTCCGAGCGGGAGAAGATCAAGATCGCGGTGAAGAGCCTTGGCCTCGATGACCTCGCGCCCTTCGATCCACAGAAAAAGGTGATCGAATACATGCTCGAGGATGCCGATGGCGAGCGCTTGGTGCGTATGGATCTGAAGCGTTTCAGCGAGGAGACCGCTGCGGAAAGTCCTGCTCCCGGAGGCGGATCGGTAGCGGCGTATGTGGGTGTGTTGGGCGTTGCGCTCGGTACGATGGTGGCCAACCTGAGCGCGCACAAACGCGGCTGGGATGCGCGTTGGGAGGAATTCAGCGACTGGGCGGTGAAGGGCGAGAAGCTTCGCAATGAATTGCTCTACCTCGTGGATGAGGACACGCGCTCCTTCGATCGCATCCTCGCAGCGTTGGGCCTTCCGAAGGGATCCGATGAGGAGAAGAAAGCACGCAAAGCGGCCATCACCGAAGCCACCAAGGGCGCGATCAACACCCCCCTCCGCACCATGCAGGTCTGCGTGAAGAGCATGGACCTGATGATGGCGATGGCCACACACGGACTACCCGCCAGCGTGAGCGATGCCGGCGTGGGCGCCCTTTGTGCGCGTACCGGTGCGCTCGCCGCCTACCTCAACGTGCGCATCAACTGCGCGGGGTTGGATGATGCCGACTTCAAGACCAAGGTCCTCGCCGAGGTGGAAGCATTGAAGAGCAAGGTGGATGCGCTGGAAGCGGAGGTGATGACCTTGGTCCTGGGGAAGGTGTAGGAGCGTTGTTCGTTGGTCGTGGTGAAGGTTGTTCGGACCTCGGACCTACCATCAGCCGAACAACGAACAACCACGCCCCATCCACGCTGCCCCGTTGATGAAGGCGACCGTGTTACACAACACAAGGGCCCTCGCGCACGTATCATTGGCGTGAACGCCAATCTGCCATGACCGCCCGCCTCACCTTCCGCCAGTGGTGGCGTCGCGTCATTTATTTCTTCCCCTTGCAGCTCCTGTTGCTGCATGTGAAGAAGAACCATATGCTGCTGTTGGCATGGCTGCTGCTCTTCGGCTTTGTTACCGAAAGCCTGGGCGTGAAGTACGGCGTACCCTACCTCTTCCTGTATCCCGAGTACTTCGGGCAGGTCGGCTTCCTTTCACACGCCATCACGGGCTTCACGCTGGGCGGCTTCATCACGGCCTTCAACCTGTACAGCTATGTGATGCACGGCTATCGTTTCCCGTTCATCGCCACCATTGCGCGCCCATTCCTCAAATTCAACGTGAATAACGGGATCATCCCCATGCTCTTCATCCTTACCTACCTCTGGAATGCGGCGCGCTTCCAATACACCAAGGAATTGGTGTCGGCCCCGGACATCGCTATCCACTTGGCCGGGTTCATCGCAGGCGTCCTGCTCTTCCTCGCCATCGCGCTCCTCTATTTCACGCGCACGAACACGGACATCGTGAAGATGCTGGGGAAGACACCCGAGGAATACCGACCGGCCGAGCCGATGATGGACATCCTCGGGCCCATGCACGAACCGACGGCCATTCCCCGAAGACCCGAGGAACGCCGCAAGGCCATGCGCTGGCTGCGGCGTCAACAACGCACCGAGAAATGGCGCGTGGAGACCTACCTCACGCCACGCATGCGCATCATGCTGGCACGCAGCAGCGCGCACTACGACAAGGAGATCCTGCGTGATGTCCTGTGGCAGAACCACATCAACGGCTCCATCTTCGAGATCGGCCTCGTTCTCAGTTTCATCCTGCTGGGTGCCTTCAGCGAGGTGCCGTTGTTCGCGATCCCCGCCGGGGCCAGCGCCTTCCTGCTCTTCACCATCGTGCTCATGGTGATCAGTGCCTTGTTCAGTTGGATGCAGGGATGGACCGGGACGGTGATCATCGTGGTACTGCTGGTGCTGAACACCGTGAGCCGCTACACCGAGAGTTTCCTGTACGACACCAACGCGTATGGGGTCGATTACGAGGGTCCACCGGCGAAATATGATCGCGCCACGATCGCCGCATTGGCGAATGACACCGCTGCGATGCAGGCCGATGCACAGGCCATGCTCGCGACCCTGGAGAAATGGAAAGCGGACAATGCGCGCTATGCCGTGGGCGGCGCCAAACCGAAGATGCTGGTGATCAACACCAGCGGTGGCGGACTGCGCAGCATGCTGTGGACCTTCCGCTGCCTGCAAGTGGCGGACAGCCTGTTGGACGGGTCGCTCATGGACCGCACGGCCTTCGTCACCGGTTCATCCGGAGGGTTGATCGGCGCCGCGTACTTCCGGCAGCTATACCAGCAGGATGAGCGCTTCCATGTGCGCTCCCGGTCCGATGCGGTGCTGCTCGACGAACTCTCCGGCGATATCCTGAACCCCGTCGCCTTCAGCTTCGTGACCAACGACATGTTCATCCGGTATCGAAAGGTGCATGATGGCCCGCGAGAGTATACCATGGACCGCGCCTATGCCTTCGAACGACGGCTGAACCAGAACACACGCGGCTTCCTGGATGTTCGGATGGGCGAATTGGCGGCCGCCGAGCGCAATGCCGAGATCCCCATGCTCGTGGTTTCTCCGGTCTCGATCAATGATGGTCGCCGGTTGGTGATCGCGGCGCAACCAGCGGCCTTCCTTACTGCCATTACTCCACAGGCACGCTTGAACGTGCCGAGCCAACCGGAGGCGATCGAATTCCGCCGCCTCTTCGCGGATCATGAACCGGACAGCCTCAAGTTGTCCAGCGCCTTGCGCATGAATGCGAGCTTCCCCTACATCACCCCGGTAACGACCCTGCCTTCCGAACCCGCCATGAGGGTGATGGATGCCGGCATCCGGGATAATTACGGGTACCGCAACACATTGATGTTCCTGTACACCTTCCGCGATTGGATCGCGGCGAATACGAGCGGCGTGATCATCCTACAGTTGCGTGATACCCAGAAGGACCTCGAGGTGAAGAGCGCAAGCGGTTCCTTCTTCGGCCGCATGCTCGATCCAGTGGGAAGCGTGTACGACAACTTCGTGCGCGTGCAGGACCAGGACTACGACCTGATGTTGAAGCTGTTCACCGGGCAACCCCAAGCACCCTTGGAGGTGATCGATATCCACTTGCGCCACGGGACGGATGAGCAGATCTCCCTGAGCTGGCACCTCACCAAGCTCGAGCGTTCCCGCGTTCTGCGGACCATCTCCTCACCAATGAACAGCAGCGCCTTCCAGCGCTTGCGGACCGCGCTTACGGCCGGGAGCCAAGCCCCTGATGCCAACGCACCAGGCCCTCCAGTGGATCCCGCTCCACGACCGTGAGTTCCATGCCGTGTTCCAGCAGGCAGTTGGCCAACCATTCACGGAAGCCCCAAGCCACAGAACCAGTGGCACGCACCGGTTCCCGTTGTTCCGGAGGGAAGAATGTTTTCAGCACCTCAATGAGCGCATGGAAGCGCGCTGTGACCAGTTCGCGCACGTAGGCTTCTTCCTTCAAAGGTCCGATCGGAGCGGTATGCGAAGCCAATTCCCGCGACGGGAAGGGTGAGCGGTACACCTGTTCCAGGACCGTCGAGAGCACAGGGCCGTCCGGGCCGTAGAGCGCCACCCGGATGTGCTCGGGCATTCTTCGATAGAACGCATCCTGCAAGAGGTTCCGGCCGATGTCCGCACCGCTCCCCTCATCACCAAGGATGTATCCGAGTGAAGGCATGGATTGATGCAACCGGGATCCATCATACCAGCCCACGTTCATCCCCGTGCCAAGGATGAGCACGAGGCCACTCTCGGATCCGCAAAGTCCGCGGGCTGCGCCAAGCAGGTCCGTGTTCACGTCGAGACGCGCATTCGTCCATATCGTGGCGAGTGCTTCGCGCATGTCGGACGACCGTTCCGCCGATCCGCATCCCGCACCATACACCACCACGTCCGCCGCATCCAATGCCGCCGGTGCATGTGCCAAAAAGGCTTCCTTGATGCCGCTGCTGAATTGCTTCGCGTCTCCAGTGAGCGGGTTGTACCCTGGAAGGGTGGACCCGTGGACCGGGAGGGTCGATGTGGATCCTTCATCATCCACCCAGGCCCAGCGGGACGAACTCCCGCCGATCTCGCCGATGAGCAATGCCATGGCGCCAAGGTAGAGCGCCTCAGCGCCCCTGCTCGAACAGGTATTTGTTCGGGCTCGTCAACCCGTTCCGCACGGCATAAAGCACCACGGCGGCCGTACTGTTCACGCCCAGCTTGCGCATGATGTTCCTCCGATGCGTAGTGACCGTGTGTGCACTCAAGCACAGCTGGTCCGCGATCCGCGTGTAGGAGCGTCCCTCGGTGATCAGGCCGATCACCTCGCATTCACGCTTGCTCAGGACCACCGGGTCGCAGCTCATCGGTTCCGCAATGAAGCGATCGACATCGAAGGAAGCCCTGCGCAGGGTCTCCAAGATCTTCCCGCAGAAGAACCGCCCCCCTTCAGCGGTCCGCAATACCGAATCCCGGATCTCCTGAACGTCGCAATCCTTCTTCACATAGCTCGTCACACCGGCCTTCAAGGCGCTCATCAAAGCCAGCGGCGATGGATCCGTGGTGATCCCCACGAACCGCACGCGTGGCAAACGCCTCAAGCTGTCCCGGACCGCCTTCGCCGAGAAGCCTTCCGCCGTATGATCGATCAGGACCACATCGGGTTTGTGCCGGACCAGTAAAGCGGAGAGCGCGATGGGGTCCCGTGCTTCGCCAACGATCTCCACGCGGTCCTCCTGTGCGAAGAGCGTGCGCAGGCCCAGCAGGGGGAGTTCACCGTGATCGGCAAGGAGTAATTTGATGGGCATGGCTTATTTGGAATTGTTCCAAATAGGATGCGAATGTAGGTTCCAATGGATCCAACACCAAAGGACATTCTACAGGATCGATCGTGCGATCACCGGATATGTGTGACCGTCCTCACTGACGCTCGTTCGGGAGAAGATCGCGCTTGCTTCGGCCAAGAGCTCATCCGTGTTCTTGTACCGCGAACTGAAGTGCCCCAAAAGCAGTTGCCCCACATCGGCATCATGCGCGAGCATGGCGGCCTGGGATGCGGTACTATGCATGGTCTCCTTGGCCCGGCGCGCAAGCCGCTCGGTAAAGGTGGCCTCGTGGTAAAGCAGATCGACACCGCGTATGTGGTCGATGAGTTCGGGGGCGTAGGCCGTATCCGAGCAATAGGCGTAGCGTCGAGGCTCCGGAGGATCGGTGGTCAGATCCCGGTTCGGATGGACCGTGCCATCCGGAAGCTCAAGGTCCTCTCCATGCTTCACGCGATCACGCATGAATTGGGGGATGAGGTAGAGCTTCTCCTTGCGCAAGAGCCGCTGGGTGCGTTTCTCCGTGAACACGAACCCTGTGCATGGCAATCGATGACGCAGCGCCAGCAGGCTCACTTCCACTCGATCATCCGTCCATGCGCTCCGGCCGCTCACCGGCTCCAAGGCATGGAACTCCAGCGGGTACCGTAGATAGGTTTGTGAGGAGCGTAGCTGTAGGTCGATGATCGGTTTCAGGTCGGCCGGACCGTGTACATGCAGTTCAATGGTGCGGCCCATGAGGTGCATGGAGCTGATCAAGCCCATGAGTCCGAGGTAATGGTCGCCGTGCAAATGGCTGATGAACACATGACCGATCCGCATGAAGTTCGCGCCGACCGACCGTAGGCGTTGCTGCGTGCCTTCTCCACAATCGATCAAGTACAGTGATCCGTTCACGTTGACCAACTGCGACGTGGGATACCGTCCGCGCGCCGGTAGCGCGGCCCCGGTCCCAAGTGTGGTCACTTCGAAGCGTCGATGGCCCATAAGGAAAGAAGGCCCCGCCGTACGGCGGGGCCTTCTGAATAGTTGAATGAAGGATCGATCAACGGCTCACCATCAATCGGCCTGTGAAGGACTCCGTACCGCTCTCCACCTTGAAGAGATAAACCCCTTCCTGCAGTTCACCTGCTTCGAACGGGATCTTGTTCATTCCCGCCTTGCCGACGGTCCGCTGGCTCCACAATTGTTCACCAAGAAGGTTGTACACATGCAGTTTCACTTCGCCACCACGTTGAAGACTGAACTCCAGGTTCGTCCTTGTGGTGAAAGGATTCGGAACGCTCTTCACCCCGGAAAGTCCGGTAGAACCGATCCCGTGGATGCCCGTGTTGTCCTCGGCCACCACGATGCGGTAACCACCGAACGTGAGCGGGTAGGGAACTGCGGTTCCGAAGAGTGTGAAATACCCGGTCACGTCCAACGCGAGCGGGAAAGTGCCCGCCTCCGTAGGCGTGCCCGTGATCACACCACAACCAAGCACCGTGGGCAGGTAGGTGCATGGCGCCGGGGTCTGCGAAGCACACGCCACTGACAAACCCGCAGGAAGGCCGGTGATCCCGTTGAACACCACGGAATCGATATCCACCGCAGGGAAGGTGATGTTGATGTCCTGGGCGCTCACCGGAATGATCAGGTTGAGGTCCTGCACATAAGGCAGGTTGATCATGGCAGGCATGAAGTTCTCGGTGGTGTCCGGCCATACGCCGAAGACACTGTCCGCATAAAGCGGGTTCGGCGTGCAGGGCTGTGCCATGACCAGCATGGAACTGCACACGAAGGCAATTGAAAAGAGGGTACGGATCTGCATGTGGTAAGAGGTCAGGGTTCTTTGTTCACGTCCTTTTCGATCTCCTCCATGTACAGGAGGTCCACCGCCTCGGACGGGGTCGGTGTAATGGAAAGCACACTTTCCAATTGGGAGATCTGCACCAGCTTCTGCACCGGTTCCTGCAATCCGCAAACGACCAAGCTGCCGTTCACGCTCTTGCACAGGCGGTTCGCGACGAGCAATGCGCTCAATCCCGATGAATCACAATAGCGCGTGGCGGTGAGGTCGATGATGATGCTCCGAACTCCGGTCTTGTTCAGGTACACGAGTTCGCTCTTCAACTCCGGAGCGCACGACGTATCCAGTTTGTCCACGTTACTGGTGACCAGTGTGTAACGGCCTTTGTCCTCTATGGTGAAATTCATGGTGGTGGCTTCCGGTCAAATATAGTCAGGCCCCTTGAAGTGCGTCCCTACCCCGGTACCGGACAGTTTCAAACAGGGCTTCGTGGGATACGCGCAGAAAGGAGGTAAAGCACCGCCATGCGGATGGCCACCCCGTTCTCCACCTGTTCCAGGATGATGCTGTTGGCGTGGTCGGCCACTTGGCTGGTCACTTCCACCCCACGATTGATCGGACCGGGATGCATGATCACCACGTCCTTGCCGATCCGGGTGTACCGGTCCAGATCCAGGCCGTACAGCATGGCGTATTCGCGCAAGCTTGGGAAGTTCCCGATCCCATCGCCACCCTGTCGTTCCATCTGGATGCGCAGCATATTGGCCACATCGCACCAGCGCAGTGCCTTGTCCAGGTCGTGCTCCACGTTCACACCGAGTGAGGCAATGTGTTTCGGCATTAAGGTGGTCGGTCCGCAGAGCATCACTTCGGCGCCCAGTTTCTGGAGACAGAAGATGTTGCTCAACGCCACGCGTGAATGGAGGATGTCCCCGACGATCAACACCTTCTTTCCCTTCACCTTGCCCAACTTCTCGCGGATGCTGTACGCATCGAGGAGGGCTTGCGTCGGGTGTTCGTGCGTGCCGTCACCGGCGTTGATGATCCGTGCATCCACATGGCGGCTGAGGAAGAGCGCCGCGCCGGGATCCGGGTGGCGCATCACCACCACGTCCACCTTCATCGCGAGGATGTTGTTCACGGTGTCGATCAGCGTTTCGCCCTTGCTCACACTGCTTCCACTGCTGCTGAAGTTGACGACGTCGGCACTCAAGCGCTTTTCCGCGAGCTCGAAGCTGACCCTTGTCCGGGTGCTGCTTTCGAAGAAGAGGTTCGCCACGGTGATGTCGCGCAAGGACGGCACCTTCTTGATCGGCCGGTTCAATACCTCCTTGAATCCATCTGCCGTGCGGAAGATGAGTTCAATGTCCTCCGTGCTCAGTTCCTTGATGCCGAGCAAGTGCTCCACGCTGAGTTGTTCGCTCGGTGCGCTGATGTTCTTGGTGGCGGTCGGGCTCATGATGCGGCCGATGTTCCGGTTGCGTTGCTTGCTGCTGATCGCGCATCCTCTTCCACCGAATGCAGGAGCACGCGGTCCTGTCCATCACTTTCCTTCCACTCCACGGTGACGCGTTGGTCGCCGATGCTGTCCACCCACTTGCCCACGTAGTCGGGTTGGATGGGCAACTCGCGGCTGAAGCGGCGATCGATCAGCACCAACAACTGCACACCGGACGGACGACCGAAAGCCAGCAAGGCATCAAGCCCCGCGCGTATCGAGCGACCGGTGAAGAGCACATCATCCACCAGCACCACCTTGCGGTCGTTCAGGTCGAAGTCCAGTTCCGTAATGCTCGGTGTGGGTGGAGTGGACCGGTGCCGGAAATCGTCGCGGTGAAAGGTGATGTCCAATTCGCCATAGGCCAGGAATTCCTTGCCGATGATCCGCTTCAACTCCTCGCGGATCCGCCGCGCAAGCACCACACCGCGTGGTTGCAGGCCGATGAGCGCGACGCCTTCCAGATCACCGTGATCCTCGATCAACTGGTGGCAAAGACGCGCAACCGTGAGGCCGAAGGCTTTGCTCGCGAGGAGGGTGACGGGCTTCATCTGTTCCACCCCGCTGCTGCGGGGCGCCGCCGAAGATAGCGGCCCCAAGATGGTTTTCCCCGTGGGCTTGACCCAGTGCTTTGCCACCAGCTTGACCCCGGGGGAGACATCTACAACTTGGGGTGAAATACTCGTGAGCGGGTCCGCGGATTAAGGAGTTGGGCGAAGAAAATTGAAATAGGAGGCGGTTTGCGGTTCCGTGATGTGTATGTACACGAGAATGTCAGACACTACTTTCGTTCTACTAATTCCTAGACGCCCTAATGCGATTGGGCACGCCGCTCACTAATGAGGACGCTTATCATTTTCCTCCTAATGCTCAACCATGAAGCTGGGGAGGCGCAGGACCTGATCTGGGGCTGGGCATTACCGACAGTTGGTGGTGGGTCAGAGATCGCTGGTTTGTGCATGACGCCCGATGGTGGGACAATGGTGCATGGAACTTTCGTAAGCGGCACTCTTGACCTCGATCCTAGCGCTGCAAGCCATTTTGTAACAACGACCATTGGCGGCTTCCTTCCCGGGTCAGCAACATTCATTGCGAAGTACGACTCCACAGGGGCTTTTTCATGGGGTTATGAATATGATACCGATGAGGCCTTCATCAACCAAATGGCTGTGACGACCGTTGGAGAGATCGTGCTCGCCATTGTACCACTGTGGATGTCGATCCGACATCCAATACACATTGGGCGTCCGGAAGCGGGACCGCAATTGTTCGCTTTAACAGTTCAGGATCCTTTTCGGGTGCCGTTGAGATGCCGGGCCTTTTCCAGACCCGGATGAAGCCAAGACCGGATGGCGGACTCTATCTTCTTGGTTCCTACCTAGATCAAATAGATCTTGGAGTGTTGGGCTTGGACACGGTGGTCGTTTCGAACGGAGCATGGGATGCGATCGTACTTTCGCTTGATTCCCAGAATCAGGTGGCATGGGTTGGAAGTCTTGGAGGTGCTCAAAATGATTACCCTCAATGGCTTACTGCAAGAGGTGATGAATTAATGGTCGCCGTCTCACACCCGTGGGCTGGTACCTACTCGATGGATTCCGACCCAGGGGTTCAATACACACCTGTCCAGTTCGACGGTGGTGGTGTGCTTATGGTGAAAATGGACCCATATGGCAACTTGCTGCATTCATTTCCCATGGACCTTGATGCCACACAAGCGCTGAGGTGCGAATTCTTGCCTGACCGGAGTTACGTTATGACGGTGAACTTGTATGGTAACACTCTGAACGACGCCGACCCCGGACCCGGAACTATCCTGGTGGATTCCAATCTTGGGCAAACGTTGATGCTGAAGCTTGACTCCTTGGATCAACTCATCTGGCACAAGCAGATCGAGGGAACCTTATCACAAAGGATCTGGGATCTTGACGTCCTAGAGGGCGAGAAACAAATGGTCATTACTGGTCATTTCTGGGAATCCATCGACCTTGATGTGGGTGAGGAGTGGACCTGCATTCATCGAACAGCAACATCTCCTTTTTCATGGCGGGATATTGCATCGAGAACGGTACTTATGACTGGGGTTATTCAAGTGATGGAGACGGAGTTAGCTGCGGATATGCAATTGCCGGTTCCAAAAAAGGAGGTCTGCTTATCGGAGGTGCCGGCTCTAGCGGGATGGATCTTGACCCAGGGGCAAATACGTTCGATCCGAACAACTCGGTTCGGAACGCAATACTTGCCAAATACAGACCAGGTCCTTCCTGTTTTGAACAGCTCGTAGGCATCGATGTAGGAACATCTGGATCGTTACCATTCACAATGTTCCCCAATCCGTGTTCCGATAGGATCTGGGTGAAAACTGGTCACACTCCAGGAATGAAATGGGAGTGGTCGATGTTGGATGCTATCGGCACATGTATTCAGCGTGGAGTTTCAAGTAGGCCTGTTTTGGAACTAGATCTCAACTTCTTGGCGCCTGGAGCCTATCACATTTGCCTTACCGATCAAGGGTCGACCAGTTGTGGCAAGATCATCGTTTTTGAATAACCGGTGACCTATCGCTGCAATCGCTTTTGAGTTCGCCCGCTCCGCGATCGCGATCCGTGGTCTTCGTCATGGCATTTCATCATCAACAGTTGCGGGTCGCAAATCGAAATTACGTCTGGACAGCCCACCAGTCAGCGGTAAGGAAAGATAGGAACCACGGATCGCGGATCCGCTGGAGCAACGGGGTTGATCTTCATGATTGAAGAAAATGAAGGTCAAGCGGTTTCATGGATATTGAAGGCAGCGCACCATCTCCTTGAACGACGAAGCCCCGGCTCACGCCGGGGCTTCGATGCTTGAGGTTGAACAGGACTAGGCCTCTTCTTCGCCGTCCTCCTCTTCGAACTTGTCCTTCTTCTTGCCTTTGTTGGACCGCTCGGTGTTCTCCATGCTGCTCTTCAGGTCGCTCAGCACGCTGAGGTCGCCGAGAGTGCTCTTCTCCACCTTGTCGTTCACGCTCTTCACCGCAGCGGATCCGCCACCAGCGCTTTCCTTGCGCGGGGCGCGCTTGCCGGGGGCTGCGGTCTCCACCACAGGCTCCTCCCCTTCTTCGAAGGTGCGGGTGTGGCTGAGGACGATGCGGCGTGCTTCGGCGTTGAACTCGAGGACCACGAACGGAAGTTTCTCTTCCACTTCGGCTTTGCTGCCATCGGCCTTCTTCAGGTTCTTGGCGGTCACGCTGCCTTCCACGCCGTAGGGCAGGCTCACCACGAAATTCTGACCAGCACGGCCGGTGATCGTACCCTCGTGTACGCTACCTGGCGTGAACACGGTGGCGAACACCTCCCACGGGTTCTCTTCCACTTGCTTGTGGCCGAGGCTGAGGCGACGGTTCTCCTTGTCCACTTCCAACACCATCACTTCGATGCTGTCGTCCACGTTGCAGAACTCGCTCGGGTGCTTGATGCGCTTGGTCCAGCTGAGGTCGCTGATGTGGATGAGGCCATCCACGCCTTCCTCCAACTCGGCGAAGATGCCGAAGTGGGTGAAGTTGCGAACCTTGGCGGTGTGCTTGCTGCGCACCGGGTACTTGAACTCGATATCGGCCCAAGGATCGGTGCTCAGTTGCTTCATGCCGAGGCTCATCTTGCGCTCTTCGCGGTCGATGTTCAACACCACGCAGTCGATCTCCTGGCCTTCCTTCAAAAAGTCCTTCGGGCTGCGCAGGTGCTGGCTCCAGCTCATTTCGCTCACGTGGAGCAAACCCTCCACACCGGGGGCCACTTCCACGAACGCGCCGTAATCGGTGATCACCATCACCTTGCCTTTCACTTTGTCGCCAGCGTTCATGTCGGCGCTCAAAGCGTCCCATGGGTGCGGCTGCAGTTGCTTCAGGCCAAGCGCGATGCGACGCTTCTCGTCATCGAAGTCCAGGATCACGACGTTGATCTTGTCGTCGAGCTTCACCACTTCCTCCGGATGGCTCACGCGGCCATAGCTGAGGTCGGTGATGTGAATGAGGCCATCGACACCGCCGAGGTCCACGAACACCCCGTAGCTGGTGATGTTCTTGACGGTTCCCTCGAGGACCTGACCTTTCTCCAGGCCGCCGATGATCTGCTTCTTCTGGGCTTCCAGTTCGGCTTCGATCAGCGCCTTGTGGCTCACCACCACGTTCTTGAACTCCTGGTTGATCTTCACCACTTTGAACTCCATGTTCTTGCCCACGAACTGGTCGTAGTCGCGGATCGGCTTCACGTCGATCTGCGAACCGGGCAGGAAGGCCTCGATGCCGAACACGTCCACGATGAGGCCGCCCTTGGTGCGGCACTTCACGAAGCCGGTGATGATCTCGTTGGTCTCCATGGCCGTGTTCACCTTGCCCCATGCGTTGTGTACGCGTGCGGTCTTGTGACTCACCACCATCTGGCCACCCTTGTCCTCCTGCTTCTCGATGTACACCTCCACTTGGTCACCAATGGCCAGATCGGTCTTGTAGCGGAACTCGCTGATGGGAACCACACCTTCGCTCTTGTAGCCGATGTTGATCACCACTTCCTTCTTGTTCATCCCTACGACCGTACCCATGAGCACCTCCTTCTCCTGGATGCTGCTCAGCGTGTTCTCGTAGGCGGATTCCATCTTCTCACGCGCCTCGGCGGTGAGGGTCTTCTTATCATCCTCGATCCCTGCCCAATCGAAATCGGCGGGTGGTTCGGCGAAGGTGACCTTGTTATTCTCGACTGTTGACATCCTGTTCAACTTGTATCCCGGACCGAGGACGCTGTCCGAAAGGGTTTGTATGTGTACCCGGCGCGTCGTACCGGGCTTCCCGAAAGGGGCCGCAAATGTAGAATGAATTCCCTCAGCTTCAGTATGGTCAGGTGTTCGCGCTTCTGTTCGATCGGCCACTGGTTGGAACGCGGATCCGGCCATTTTCGCATGCGACGTGCGGGTCTATCTTCGCCGCCCCTTTCGGAGAGGTGCCAGAGTGGTCGATCGGGTCTGTCTCGAAAACAGATGTGCCTTCACGGGTACCGGGGGTTCGAATCCCTCCCTCTCCGCCGATGGAACAAGCCGCCCGCCGAATGGCGGCGGCTTGTTCGTTCAGGAGCGAGCCAAGCGCAGCTTGAGCGAGATCCGTGAACGAACAAGCCGGCGAGCGAAGCGAGTAGCGGCTGATCCATCGAAGCCCTCCCACCAAGGGATAGCCCGTCTCGGGCAATCCCGACATTCAAGCGAATGAAGCAATGCCTCGGTGAGCGATCCGAACAAGAAAGCGCAGAGCGAAGCGAGTAGCGGCTGATCCATCGAAGCCCTCCCACCAAGGGATAGCCCGTCTCGGGCAATCCCGACCTCCTTCTCTTGGTTCCACAAAACCCGCTCTTGTATTTCCCGCACATCCCTTGCTTTGCACCCATGACCACCGAAGCACTAGTCCTTGCGCACGTAATGGATCGGACCCGCCAGTACACGCTGTCCTACTTCGACCGCTTGAAGGACCACGACCTTCACCGGCGCTTCGAATGCGACGGCAAGACCTTGAACTCCACTTTCTGGATCATGGCCCATCTCACCGCCAGCGAGAACGGCCTGCTGTTGATGGCCACCGGCGGGCCCTTCGACAAATTCTCCTGGGCCAAGCATTTCACGGTAGGCAGCGCGGGTCTACCGCAGGAGGAATGTCCGCCGATCGAAGAGGTCATGGACATGTTCCACACGGTTCATTCCAAGGTGATGGCCTATCTGCCGACGCTGACGGCGGAAGCGCTGGAAGGCCCTAACCTGACCCGGATCCCGCTGATCGGGACTACCGTGCGCGATGTGATCACACATGCGATCCGTCACGAAGGATCACACGTTGGGCACTTGGGTTGGTTGTGCAAATTGCACGGCGTGCGGACCATGTGAAGGTCGCCGTGGCTAGTGCCACATCAGCCAAAAGGTGATCACGCCGCCGAAGAATCCAAGTGCAGCAGGGAACGCGATCCGGCGCAGGTACCACAGAAAATCGATCCCGAGGATGCCCATGCTCGCCACTCCGGCTGCCGAACCGATGATGAGGATGCTTCCTCCCGTTCCAGCACAATAGGCCAGCAGTTCCCAGAAGGAGTGGTCCACCGGATATTGCTCCATCGGGTACATGCCCATCGCCCCGGCAACCAACGGAACGTTGTCCACCACCGCACTCAACAACCCGATCGAGGTGTTCACGGCATACATGTTTCCCAAGTGACCATCGAGAAATTGCGCCATGTCGGTCAGGTGTCCCGCTTCTTCCAAACCGGCCACGGCCGTGAGGATACCCAGGAAGAAGAGGACACTGGGCACATCCACACGACGCAGGACCGCAGCAACACGCAACTGGCCGGCAGTGGTCTCCGAGGATCGGAGGTGCATGAGTTCGGTGACAATCCATAGCACACTAAGACCGAGAAGGATACCCATGTAAGGCGGCAGATGCGTCACCGTTTTGAACAGCGGTACCGCGAGCAGCGCCGATAGTCCAAGGAATAGCACCAATAACTGCTTGGTCCGCGAAAGGCCACCATGCTCATGAGTGGACACCGACTTGGGTGTGCGCTCGATCTTGCCACGAAAGGTGAAGGTGAACCATACCAATGGAAGGATCAAGCAGATCAAGCTCGGCGCGAGAAGTTTCAGGATGATGTTCCAGGTGGTCAATTGGCCGCCGATCCAAAGCATGATCGTGGTGACGTCGCCGATGGGTGACCATGCCCCGCCCGCATTCGCCGCGATGATCACCATGCCCGCGAAGGTCCAGAGGTCCTGCTTGTTCTTGACGATCTTCCTCAAGAGCGCACTCATCACGATCGCGGTGGTCATATTGTCCAACGCGGCGCTCAAGAAGAAGGTGATGGCGCCCAGGATCCACATCAACCGGACCTTGTCCGTCCCTTCGATCCGATCCGTGATCACCGAAAAGCCGCCATGTGCGTCAACCAGTTCCACAATGGTCATGGCGCCCAAGAGAAAGAAGAGGATCGCCGCGATATCGCCCAAGTGCTCCACCAGCCGCTCCGAGAGCGCGTGGTCCGCAGTGAGGTGCGCGGCAGAGTCAGGCTCCAAAGAAAGCAGCACCCATACCAGCACGCCCGTGAGCAATGCCGACGCAGCTTTATTGATCCGCAGCGGATGCTCCAGCGCGATGGCCAGGTAGCCGATCACGAATACAACGGCGATCAGGATGTACATCGGATGGGGTGGATCGGGGTCGCTTCTGGTGTCCAACACGCGAAACGGCTCCTACACGGAGCCGCTTCTTCTGGGGGTGGAAGACCGGGCTTGAACCGGCGACCTCCGGAACCACAATCCGGCGCTCTAACCAACTGAGCTACATCCACCACGATGCCGGATCGCTCCGGCGGGCGGCAAATATAGCGTGACACATCCGAGCGGATCACGAAGTGAACATCAGCAGCGATGTACTTTGCGCAGGTCCATGCACGTGCTCTTCCTGCCCAAGTGGTACCCCGGCCGCAAGGACCCGCAATTGGGTGATTTCCTGAGGAAGCAAGCCATGGCAACGGCTGCCTTCATACGGATGAGCGTGGTGCATGTGGAGAGTTACGCCGCTGGGGAACATGTCGCACGTGAACAGTTAAGCGAGACCGATGGTCTATGGGAACTCGTTCTCCGATATCCGGCGAATACCTCCCAATGGACGGCGTATCGAAAGGCCGTGAATGCCGTCCGGTACTGGATGGCAGCCACCCGAGGCTGGCACAGGGTCGTGCAGGAACGAGGCCGACCCGACCTGATCCACGCGTACATCCTCGTTCGACCCGTACTCTTCGCGCGTTGGATCCGCTTTCGGCATCGCACGCCCTACCTCATCAGTGAACAGAGCAGCGAGTACCTTGATGGAACGTTCGCCGCCAAGAGTGCGCTCTTCAAGTTCATCAACCGTCGATCGTTCCGTAAAGCCTCCGCGATCACGGCCGTTTCGAATTGGTTGGGTGATCAACTGGTCCGGCTCGACCTCTGTGCGCGCTACGATGTCGTCCCCAACGTGGTGCCGGGCCTGGATCGGCCGTTGCCCCCACCGGGAACACCGGGTGATCTCCTGATGGTGGCCGATCTGGTGGACAAGACAAAGAATGTGAGTGGTGTACTGCGGGCGTTGCACGCGGCTCGTACAGCCGAACCAAGGCTCCGACTGACGATCATCGGTGATGGGCCTGATCGCCGGATGTTGGTGGATCTCGCGAAGGAATTGGAACTTGGTGACCGGGTCCGATTCCTTGGCCGCATGCCGAACGCTGAAGTCCTTGATCATATGGGTCGCACCTTCGCCGTGATCGTGAACAGCTACGTGGAAACCTTCAGTGTGGTCACCGGTGAAGCATTGGCCCAAGGAAAGCCGGTGATCGCCACACGATGTGGTGGACCGATCGCGTTCATCAAACCGGTGAACGGAATGCTGATCGGACCCGGCGACGACACGGCATTGGCCGATGCGATGATCGACCTCACGCGCAACGCCGGGCGCTACGATCCCGCCGCCATCCGCAACAGCGTGGCAAGCGACTTCAGTCCCGCCGCGGTGGGCAGTGCCTTCCACGCGATCTACGAACGCATCCTCACGCATGGCAATTGAACGGGTGAAGTTGGCCGCGTTGATCGGGCCCCTGCCTTTGCGCCATTGGGAGCACATGGCGTTGGAGAGATCGCGTGCGGTGAAGGGAGTGGAATGGATCGGATCCATCGCGGTTACCGATGTGCGCGATGCACCGCGCGGCGGAGCGATGTTCGATCGATACGTTGTGCAAGCCATGCAGGGGTTCGGCGCGTTGGGTGAACCGGAGAACGCCCAGGACCTCGGACCGGTACTCACCAATGATGATCCGATCGTGCGCCAAGCGGATGTGATGATCTGCGTGGGTGGCGCCGATGGATCCACCTACCGAGGAAGGACGGGGCAGGAAGTGTGGGAGTTCCGCAATGCGGACAACACCAGCCCGCGATCGGTGCCGACCGGAATGCGTGAATCCTTCCTCGGATGGCCTACGGTCCACGCTGAACTTCTGGAAAGCACCAGTGGCCGTGTCCTGCGGAACGGTTGCTTCCGGTCCCGGCCGGAGGATCCTGCTGCCTGCGCGGACCAGATCCTGGAAAGCATCATGGGTTGGCCGGCCGCAGTGTTACAGGAGCGCTTCGCCACCGGCGTACCGGTGTCGCCACCATCGGAGGATGAGCGGATCACGATCCCCTTCCCGGGTTTCTTCACCCTTCTCTCCCATCGCTTCAGGAAACTCCTCGGAAGCACCGGTCGCGGGTCATCCTCCCCATCCACCGGCGAATGGAACATCGGGATCCTGCACCAACCGGTTCATGCGTTGCTACGGGAAAATGCGAGCATGAACGTCCGGTGGATGCCCGCAACATCCAAAGGGAAGGCGCGACTGGAACCCTTCGGGTACATGGATGATGAAGGTGAATTGAACGTGCTCTACCGGAAGTTGACCATTGAGGATGGCCATTCGCTGATCTCACGCGTGAGACCAAAACCCGATAACATCCTGAAACGATCCCGCACGATGTTGGACATCGATGGGCGCCATGAGTATCCGTTCACACTCCTGATCGAAGGCAAGGTCCATGTCTTGCAGAGCGCGATCGATGACAACAGGATCGAGTTGTACCACCTGAACACGACCAACGACGGTCTGGAGAAAGGTTCGACCATCGCTGAATTCGGTTTGCACGCACCAACTCTCTTCCAATTCCGCTATCGATGGTGGCTCATGGGCACCGAGGATGCGGATGGCGATACGGATCTGGTCATCCATCATTCCGCTTCACCATTCGGGCCGTTCGAGCAGGTCGGATCCGGGCCTGTGAAATGGGACGTGCGTTCCGCGCGACCAGCCGGTGTGCCTTTCGAACATGAAGGCGCGCTCTACCGGCCTGCCCTCGATGCCTCCGATCCGCACGCATCCATTGTGGTGTTGAACCGGATCACGCGTTTGGACGAACACGGCTTTGCCGAGGAGGAGGTCCAGCGGATCGAGGGCTTTCGGGCCACGGCCTATGGGCTCGGTGTCCGGACCGTATCCGGCATGGGCGATGTGACGCTGGTGGATGGCCTACGAAGCCCTGTTGTTTCAGGCAAGAAGGCGAACGCGAGCCGCAGCAAACGGCGCCATTCACGAAAGCAGGACAAGGACGCATGATCATTCCGGTCATCGGTACGATCGGTACGCGGGTGCTCATCGCCGTCGCGAACCTGTTGCTGGTCGCCGTGTCCGCGCGGACCTTGGGGATGGATGGTGTGGGCACCATCGCGCTCATCATCCTCGGCATCACCTTCATCCTCCTCTTCAACAATATCGTCGGTGGCGGTGGGTTGGTCTACCTCGCTGCACGCTATGCGACCTCCACACTGCGATGGCCCTCGTACGGCTGGGCCATCATCACGGCCACTGTTGCGTGGGTGATCATGCGGTGGCTTCCGATGGTGCCCACGGAGTACGTGCTACCGACCGTCCTTCTGGCGTGGCTGCGTTCCATCACGGGGATCCACAGCAACCTGTTGTTGGGTCGCGAACGCTATGGTGCGCACAATTCCCTTCTGCTTGCGCAATCGATCCTGCTGCTCGTTGCGTTCACGATCCTCGTCCAGCATGATGGCGCGACCGTGATGGATTATATCCATGCGGGTTTCGTCGCGGATGGTGTTATCGCATTGATCGGCGGCCTTCTTCTCTCGGATGGTGGTTCGCGCATCACTGCCGTCGGTCATCCACTGGTGGAACTCTTCCGGTTGGGCGCGCTGTCGCAACTCGCCAACGGATTGCAGCTGCTCAACTACCGGTTCGTGTACCTGTTGATCGACCGCATGCAGGGATCCGCACTGCTCGGCTTGTACTCCGTCACCACCCAGCTCGCGGAAAGCGCGTGGCTGGTACCGAAGAGCCTGGGCACGGTACTGTATGCCCGTGTGAGCAATACCGCGGACCTCGAACGCCAACGGGACCTGAGCCTCACGGTCCTGAAGATCGCCACGTTGATCGCCTTGTGTACGGTGATCATCCTCCTGCTGCTTCCCGATACCGTGTATCAACTGGTCTTCGGTCCCGAGGTTGTGGGCATTGCCCCGTTGATCGCATGGATGTCCCCGGGACTCGTGGCAATGAGCGCATCGCAAGCCTTGAGTCATTACCTCAGCGGAAGCGGCCGCGTCCATCACAACACGATCGGTTCCGGGATCGGGTTGGTGATCACCCTTATAGTGGGCTATCACGTGATCCCTTCCATGGGCCTGACCGGTGCGGCCATCACCACGAGTCTCGCGTACTGTTCCGCAGTTCTCTACCAGATCTTCATTTTCAATCGCATCACCCGTGCGCACATGCGGCACTACCTGCCCAATGCGGATGATGTGGAGCGCCTCCGCACCCTGTGGATCCGGATGGTGGGCCGGTGATCGGTGGATCAGAACAGATCCAACACGTTCTTCACGCCAATTGGCCGACTCGTGGTGAAGCCTTCACCGGAACCGACCATGATCGAACGCCCCATCTCGCGGGTACGACCTTCGAGGAAGGGAAGGAAATCCGGACGCGCGATCGGGCTGGTGGGTTCCGTACTCGCCGGATCATGGAACTGCGACTTGAAACACAGCAGGGCTTCCAACTTCTTCTCCCAATGCGGGGTGATGTCGAAGACGATGTCGGGATCGATGTAGCGGTCCTGGATCGCATGCAGCAATGTGGTCGGCCGCCATGCTCCTTGCGCAACGCCTTCGTGCGTGGTATCGATGCGCCGGAGACCACTGAGGAAACAGGCCTCCGCCACCAATTCCGCAGCGCGACCGTGGTCCGGATGACGATCGCGGATGGCGTTCGTCAACACCACACGCGGGCGATGACGCCGGATGGTTTTCACGACGGTGATCAGGCTTTCCCGATCCGCGCGGAGGAAACCATCGGGCAACCCGAGTTGGTAACGGAACGCTGCACCAAGAACACGACGCGCAGCCTCTGCTTCGGTCCGTCGCAATTCCGGTGTACCGCGCGTTCCCAATTCACCGGCGGTCAGTTCCACCAAGCCGACCGAATGACCCAGCGCTATATGGTGAAGCACCGTTCCGGCCATGCTGATCTCCACATCATCCGGATGTGCCGTGATGCACAGGATATCGACGTGCTCGGTCATTTGCCGTCGAGCCAATTCAACACACGCTCATCCATCGGACTTACACCGCTTTCAAGGGACATCACCAAATGGCCCTCCTCATCCACGAGGAACTTGTGGAAGTTCCATTTCACCGTGGCATCCATGGCTCCGTTCAACGACTTCGAGGTGAGCCACCGGTACACGGCGTGTTGGCCATCGCCTTTCACCTTCACCTTGCTCATCATCGGAAAGGTCACCTTGTAATTCTTCTGGCAGAAGGCTTCGATCTCCACCTCAGTGCCCGGTTCCTGCCCGCCGAACTGATCGCACGGAAAGCCGATGATCACCAAGCCCTTCTCCTTGTAAGTGTCGTACAGTTCCTGCAACTGCGCATATTGTGGAGTGTAGCCACATTCGCTCGCGGTGTTCACCACGATCACCTTCTTGCCTTTCAGTGTGGCGAAGTCGAACGGTTCACCGTGGATGTCCGTCGCGGCGAGCGCATGGAAGCTGGCCGTGGGCGCGACCGCACCCGGGCCGGGTGTGCGCGCTCCTTTGAAACAGCCGAACAGACCGAGGAAGGAGAACAGGAGCATAGGGTACATGGTTCGTTGTGGCACGGGTCGGCGAAGTTCCGCATTGTCCGGTGAACAAGTGACCCGAGCGCTCGATCCGCTTTGACCATCAGGATCCCTTGGGTCGCAATGTTACCTTTTGCGCGCTTCCACCGTACAACGCGCCCATGTTCCGTTCACTTCTCCTCAGCATTGTCCTTCTACCGTTCATCGGCACCGCCCAAACGCCGGTTCGCATCGTGGATCCAACCATGCTGGTGTTGAAGCCCGATCTGGGCAACACTGCGGCGCAAGCCGGTATGCAGGCCGCTGGCCTGAACAGCGAAGTGATGGCCAAGGCCCAGCACAACAGTACCGAGGATCATTGGCCAATAGGATTGCGGACCGATAGCGCCCGCATGGCGAACCGCGCAGCCCTCGCGAATTACACGGCCTACCTGATGTGCGAGTACGCCACGGACGAAGGTGCTTTCGTTCTGGTGAGCCTACCGGCGATCGGCAACTTCCACATGCCCGACGACCTGCGCAGCATGGAGGACATCCACTTGGTGTTCCACAGCGGGGGTGTGGAAGTGATCGATAATATACCTGCGAAGGCCCGCGCGAGCAAGGGACCAGCGTGGCGCGATCTACCAGTCGCGCAGATCCTGAAGGCGGATGATGTTTTCGCCACCTACGACCTCTCGGATGACCCGGAAGCACTCGTAGCGCTGGAGAAACAAGGACTGAGCAAGGCCGAGATCGAAGCGGTGATCTTCCGCAGCCACGAACGCAACTGGCCCGATGGCATCGACAGCTTCCAGGACCGCTACCCCAAGCTGGCGTTATTCAAGAAGTACAAGGCCTATCGGTTGGCACATTGGGGCGACAAGGAATTGTTGGTGATCCCCGTTGAAGCGAACCGCAAGGCACCGCTCGGCATCCGGCCCTACCTGGACATCTACATGGTGTTCTCCGCCACGGCGGTGAAGGTGAAGGCGAAGAAATAGTCCGGGGTGCAAGCCACGGACATTCGCGTTCCACCTCCCAACCCAGCGCGTTACCTCGTCCGCGCTCCTGCCAGCAGGTTCCATCGCGCGGCGGACAGTAGTTGATCGCCAGATGCGTATCGATCATCCATGTGCTGAGTTTGTCATCCGGACCTTGCATGAACAGGTTCTTGGACCAACTGATCCTGTTGAGATCCAGGACACCCCTTGACCACCTGTGTGGCGTGCCTCCGGATCCCGTCTCTTTGCAGCCACATGAAATTCAGTATCAGCGAGATCAGCGATCTCATCCGCCAACGACGGACGATCCATCCGAAGGACTATTCACCGCGTGAAGTCCATCGCGAACTGGTGGAGCGCATTCTCACCAACGGCACGTGGGCGCCCACGCATGGCCTGACGCAGCCGTGGCGGTTCACCGTGTTCACCGGCACTGCGCGTACACGGCTTTCCTCCTTCCTCGGCGAAACGTATCGCCGCACGACCGCTCCGGAGAAATTCCTGCAACGGAAATTCGACAATATCACCCAACGTCCATTGCAAAGCACGGTGGTGATCGGGTTGGGCATGGTGCGCGATCCGAACGGCAAGATCAGTGAACGCGACGAACAATTGGCCGTGGCCTGTGCCGTGCAGAACATGCAACTGACCTGCGCGGCATATGGTCTTGGTGCATTCTGGGCCACCAGCGGCGTAGCCATGGGATCGGAAATGCGCGACTTCCTCGGCCTCGGCCCGAACGACCAAGCATTGGGGCTGCTCTTCATCGGTTACCCGGAGGGTGAATGGCCCAAAGGGCAGCGCAAGCCGCTGGATCAAGTGAGCACGTGGTTGACGGAATAATGGCCGAGCCTGTACGTTCCTTGTGCGGAATGGACCGTTCGTCTTTGCGCGGTCCTCATACCAAGCCACTCGTAGGCATCTTTGAGCACACCATGTCCTTCGCAAGGAGACTCCGATCCGCTTTCGTTCTGGGAACAGGCCTTCTGGTCGTGCCATCCACAATGGCCCAGCGGGGCGTCACGACACTAGGCTTACAGTTGAAACCGGTGATCGCCTTGGACTACTTCGACCGGAACACCGCAGAGGAGATCGACCATGTCCGGTACACCATGAACCTCCAAGGTGGTATCGCCTTCGGGATGAACGTGCGCGTGGGGGTCACGAACATGATCTCGTTCGAGACAGGGATCGGGCAGATCCAACGGCGCTATTCGTTCCGCATCGTGAATGATACGAGCGGCTTCGATGCCACGGGCACTATGAAGTACGTGGGATATGAAATGCCGATCATGGGTCTTGTGTTCATCCGGCTCGGAGAGCGCGCGTGGATGAACACGGCATTGGGAGCGTCCATGGATTTCTATCCAAGCGATGCGGAGGGCTTCATGGCCGATGCGGCCGGACGTGCGCGGATCTTCCGGAAGAACTGGGCGCAGGGCGGTGTGATCGGGAACATCGGCGTGGAGTACCGTACCTACAAGTCAGGCACCTTCTACCTCGGCGCTACTTACCACCGCCCGTTCAATGATATGGCGGTTGCGGACATGACCTGGACCTATCGCGGGCCACCCGCCATCAGCACGCATACCGTGCGCACCACGTTGAACGGCAGCTACCTCACCGTGGACCTGCGGTATTACTTCCATGAGGACCCGGCGCGGCGCAAAGCCCCACGGACGAAGTGATACGCAAGCCGCGAAGGCGGCAGGTATATTCACCGATCATTCCAACATCCATGTTCCGACCTCACACGCTCGTTGTCGCTATTCTGGTCCTCGGCTCCACCGTCGTTCGGGCTCAAGCACCCAACGATGAATGCGCCTCGGCGATCACCATCTCCTGCGGACAGACCCTGAGCGGAAGTACGGCCTCCGCCCTGCCCGATGAGGCCTTGGCCTGTGGCACCACGATCACGGCGCCGGGTGTGTGGTATGTGCTGGAAGGAACGAACGCACAAGTGATCGTGACCACCTGTCCGAACAACAGTTACGACACCAAGTTGAATGTGTACCAGGGCTTCTGCGGGGTGATCACCTGCGTGGGTGGGAACGACGATACCGCAGGTGTCGGGTTGTGCAGCAGCTTCGGATTCGCGGCGATGGAAGGTACGACATACTACATCCTGGTGCAGGGGTACAACGGGGCCACGGGCACCTTCGACCTATCGGTGACCTGCACACCGATGACCTTCGACGTATGCAGCGGTGCGCTGCCCATGATCTGCGGCCAGACCGTATCGGGCACAACGGTAGGCGCGAGCGGGGATACCGCCCCGGCCTGTGGCACGGACATCACCGCGCCGGGTGTGTGGTACACATTCGAGGGAGAGGATGCGCAGATCACGGTGACCACCTGCCCGAACAGTGCTTATGACACCCGGCTGAACGTGTACAGCGGGGCGTGTGATGCACTGGTATGCGTGGCGGGCAACGACGATATCGTCGGTGGCGTGTTGTGCAGCAACGTGGTGTTCAATGGCACATCCGGAACCACTTATCATGTGCTTGTGCAGGGCTATGATGGCCAAACGGGTGACTTCGAATTGAGTGTGAGTTGCGTGAGTTGTGGGGTGCCGCAGAACATCGTCATCTCACCGTTGGATGTGAGCGCCACCGTAACGTGGTCCTCGGACAACGCGAGTTCCACGTACAGCATTGAATACGGCCCGACGGGTTTCACGCCGGGTACCGGTACGGTGATCACCGGCATCGTCGGCGTGGATGGACCGCCTGTGGTGATCACCGGCCTGACCCTCGCCACCGACTATGAGGTCCTGATCACGGAGGATTGCGGCGGAGGCGATGTGAGCACAACGGTGGGACCCGTGGCCTTCACCACCTTGGCCACGCCACCAGCGGTGAACGCACTCTGCGGCGGTGCGCTCCCGATCGCATGCGGAGAGAGTGTTCCCGGAAATACGGCCAACGGCTTCTTCACCGCCGTTCCCACATGCGGTGCAGCCAATGTGACCACGAACGGCGTGTGGTACGCGTTCACCGGTGATGGCCAGGTTATTTCCTTGAGCACATGCGGCGGCAACGCGTATGACACCAAGATCAGCGTGTTCAGCGGCGGTTGTTCCGCACCGGAATGCGTGGTGGGCGGGGATGATGCCCCGGGTTGCGCAGCCAATGCAAGCCGGGTGGATCTGCAGACCACCAGCGGAACGGAATACCTGGTGCTGGTGCATGGCTATGGCCAGAACCAAGGACCATTCAGCTTGACCATGACGTGCAGCGCCGCCTGCGCAGCCGTGGAGAACGATGATTGTCAGGGTGCCACGCTGCTGACCGTACAACCCACGGGCGGCTGCGAGGCGAGCACCGGCACCACCGAATGCGTATTTGCCCCCGCCTTCGGGAATCCACCGTGTGACCCGTTCGGCAACATCGTGGACACTTGGTACGCGTTCAACAGCGGGTGGACGCAGAACCTCACGCTCATCCTGGAGGCCATCACCGCTGGAACCATCAATGCGGCCATCTACACCGCCTGCGATGCACCGGCATACGTCGCCTGTTGGAATAATGTCAGCGCCCCGATCGTACTGGACATGGTACCGCCGAACACCGATCTCCTTTTGCGGATCTGGAATGGTGGTGGACCGGTTGCCGGGACCTATACCATTTGCTTGGAGGGTGATTTCTCACTGGGCATACCACCGATGGAAGAGGTGAGCACCACGCACATTTCCCCGGTACCGGCGCATGACCGATCGACCGTTCAACCTTTGGCGGGGATCTCCACGCTCACCGTGGTGGATCTTCAAGGTCGTACCATGATGATCACGAATACGCAAGGTGCCACCAGCGCACAACTGGATCTTGCTGGCCTTGCACCGGGTAGTTATGTGTTGCTGGGCGACGGTCGCGCGATCGGCCGCTTCATCAAGGAGTGATCGCTCCTGAGTACTGATGAACCAAGAAGCCCCGGGATCACCGGGGCTTCTTGGTTGTCGGACTGTTCCGATCAGTTCTTCAACACCTTGGTGGTACTCCTTCCCTTCGCACTCTCCACCACTAACATGTACGCACCTTCCGCGAGTGCGGTGAGATCCGCGAACGCGCGCTGATCCTGATGCATCGGTCCGTTCTGGATCCGCATCACCTCACGACCGAGTGCATCGCGCAGGGTGATGAGGACACGCTCGCCACCGGTGTCGGCCAAGGTGATGGCGAGGATGCTGCTGGTGGGGTTCGGGAAGACCTCCGTGATCACCGGACCGCCTGCATCGACGATGCCGGCGCCGATGTCGAGTACGCGGAATTTCCACCAACCATCCGGTGCCACGATCGGGCGCACCTGTTGCTTGCCGCTGTTCGCGGTCGCATGGATGTAGTAGTACACCACGGTTCCGGCCGCTTGGGCAGGGATCGCGGCGCTCCAGTTGTCATTCGCTCCGGCCACCATCGGTACACTGTTGAAGGCGGATGCGAGATCCGTGGTCCAGAACATTTCCGCTGAAGCGATCCCGCTGCGATGTCGGATGTAGGCCTCCACTTGGTAAGGCACCACGGTCTCGTACGTATCCGTGAGGCGCTGATGACGGATCAGCAACGGATCGTTCACGCCGATGCCTTTGGTGATGCAGTGGATGGCACCGCTCGCGCTGATGATATTCTCCGGGCTGTTGTCGCAATCGATCGGCACGATCGTGTAACCGGGAAGTGACTCGGCGAGGATCCGCAACCCGGTGGTGTCATACTCCTCCCGATAGGTGGGTACGATCACGGTCTTGTTCACGAAGACGTTGTTCGCGTATGTGCGGTAGCTGGCGCTGGGTGGATAGGACGCACCGGTACCGCTCGGCATCGGCACCCGAACGATGCGGTACGGTGTACCGAAGACGGAGTTGTGATCGGCCAGGATCGCTTGGAGGTTGCTCTCCATTTGCGGACCATCGCTCTGGCCCACGGGGAACTCACCGATGAGCAGCGTTTCCTCATCAATGAGCTTCATGTGCATGTCGATGTGGTGGATGACATCGTAAGGCAACGTGTTCATGAGCACATAGCGATCCGGTGTGATCCCCATCCATTGGTCCATCAGGGTCTTCACTTGCGCGGTGGTCTTCACGGTCTGGTTGTACTGGCCGTTCGGGCCATTCTCATCCAACACCAGTTCACTGCTGAAGGCGGTACCGAAACCATCCGCCATGAAATTGCCCCCGGTGTGAACGAGGTCATACGGCGCCTGTGAGGAACTGTACACATTGATCCCCTTGGCCGTACCGATGATGTCGCTCATCGCATCGTCCTGCGGGCGCGGACGATTGTAGATCCAATCCAGCAGGTAGAGCGAATCCACCTCGTTCTCGTAGATGCACTCCGGGCCGAAATCCCGCGTCCACACGCTGTTGTACGGCCCTTCAAGGAAGGTGATGTTGTCCAGGTCGGTGATCGGGCCACCGTTGCTCGAATTCTGCAAATAGCTTGTCACACTGTTCTGATCGCTGCACACGATCAGCACTTCGCATTCCTCCTTTGCCGCGCGCACGATCTGCTTCAGGATACCGGGGTACGTCGTCCACGTGATCACCAGGGTCTGTATCTCCTCCCATTCCGCCATGGTGCGTGGCGTGAACGTGGGCGGGGTGACGATCCCACGACCTGCATTCGCTCGGCTATCGCGATAGGCCGGGATCAACGGCACCTCATCCGGGGCGAGGGTATGCGGTAGATCCTGCCGGGTCTGGCCCATCATGGTCAAACTGCCAAGTACGAGCGCGACTGTCGTGGAAAAACGGTTCATATGAGAAGGGTTGGTCGAATGCAAAGAAGGCGTGAACCGAACAAAGGAAGAACACTCAACCGACCAAGGCCGTCCAGCATGGGGCCAAGGTCGGAATGCTGATCGATGGAAATCTGCCGCAACCGGCTCACGGGCGTTGCTCCGCTGTGGCAATGTCCCCCCTGCGCTTTTTCCCACCGGGTCGCGCACATAGCTGATCATAGACCGTGAGCACCCCGTGTACGTAGTGGAACACCTGGCTGCCCTTGCAGTAACCGTTCTTCATTTCCGGCCGAAGGAAGAAACGTGGCTTGGCCAGAAGCAACACCGCCGCTTCCACGTTGCCTTCCCACACCTTCGGGTCGAGACCAAGTTGTTCAGCCAAGCGTTGCCCATCAATGATATGGCCGGGTCCGGCGTTGTAGGAGGCCAATACGAACTTCAGGCGTTGCTCCTTGTCCGGCACGGCGCGTAGCCAGATCATGTCCAACCGATCGAGGTACTGGACCGCCGCCTTGATGTGATCATCCATGGTGGAAGTGGAATCGAGCCCCAGTCGTTCAGCGGTACGCGGCATGAACTGCATGATCCCCATCGCGCCGCTCCGGCTTGTCACCGTACTGTCGAAGCGGGTCTCCTTCCAGGCCATGGCGGCGAGCAGTTCCCACCGCCAACTGCCGGTGGTGGTGTGCGCACGGAACTGATCATCGAAAGGTGAGATGCTATCGGCACGCGCACCTTTGATGCGCCGTGCGTGCAACGGACCTGGTGTTGGCACCACATTCTCATAGGCCCTGATGAGATGGAGGATCGCCACATTCTCGCGTTCGTCAATCAACCAATCGTTCACGGCTTTCAGCAACAGCGGGGATGAGGCGCGGGTGAGGAAGCCAAGCGGTTGGGATGGGCCGATGGCTCCACTGAACTCAATGACCGGGAAACGCACAGCCTCATGCTTGGCCCGCAGATCCGAAAGGATGATACCACGCCTTTTACCACGGACAAGGTCGGTCAGCAGGTCGTCCTCTGTCCCAACCGACAAAAGCATGGTCGGGCCATCGAGCCGCTTTGCCAACACCTTTTCCATGAATGCGAATGGTGATGCTTCGCATAGGACGGCAGTGTCCGTTGCGCTGACCTTGGGGTCATTCGAAGGTCGGCCCCTTGGGTGCGCCAGGACCGGAGCAACGATCATATAAGGTGAACTGGTGCTGAAGTGCCTCTTCCATTCCTTGCGATGCACGAACTGCGCTGCACCCAGATCACCACGGCCCTGCCACAATGCCTTCAACAGGCTATCCGGATGATCGAACGGCACGACAGCCAACGTCATTTTCCTGCGCTTGGCGAATCGTTGTAGCAATTCGAATTCGAGTCCTGCTGTACCACGCTGATGCTCTTCCCATACCAGGGGATCCCGCAACATGAGCACCCGCAGGGTATCGTCCTTGAACTTGTCCAGGTCATGATGGAACGGCGGTCCGGACCACGGCATGTGCTGCGTCATCGCCTGATGCCGTACCCTGAAGTAGAGCATGACCACGGCGATACCAACCGACGACGCGATGATCGCAGCGATACGAACGCGTCGGCTCATCGCATTCCCCGGGTATGCTCCAGAATGGCTGGAAGAAAGACGGTGAACTCCTGTTGATACACCTCGATGTGCTCGGCCAGGATCTTCTCCGATCCGGACATGACATCACCACGGGGCACGCGCTCGGAAAGCCCTTGGATCGAGCGTCCGATGCCGCTGATCGTCGCATAGTTCGTAAGCCAATCCCTGCGGATCATGAACCCGAGCATGTAGCGGATGCGGTCCGGCAAGAGCGCTTCATGATCCTGTAATAGCGCATACATACGTTGTGCGTAATCCGGAAGAGGTTCGGCATTCCATCGCGACCATTCGCGCGCGAGCAAGTGGTCGTAGAAGAGATCCATGACCACTCCTGCGTAACGGCCCGCATGTGCGCGAACACGCGCCCGGCCCGCCTGTACGGAAGGATGCTGGTCCATGAAGGTATCGATGGATCGATGCAAACGGATGCCCTGTTGCAGCGGTTCGGAAAAGCGCGAAAGGTCACGACCCTTCACCTCATCGGCCATGAAATTGCCGGTGGTCACAAGCGGATCCGTACCGCTCAGGAAGAGATGGCCTAGATAATTCACGGAAGTGCCGCAAGGTAGCCCCACGCCCATCCGCGCTATCCGCCATGCAAGCCTCTCATGTGATCGCCCGGCGCAGAAGGCATGGCGCAGGTACCTTTCGAGCGCAATGGCGCCCACGCGACAAAGGAACCCGTTCCAACCACCACAATGGGTCCTGTATTGGGGCACGCAGATCATCGGGTGGGGTGCGTACCTGCTGCTCTTCCAATTCGTTCCACCGGAGGGTGAGCGATCCCGGATGCCAATACAAGTGGTATTGGTCCAGTGGATCCTCGGGATCGGCATAAGCCATGGCCTTCGCGGATTGATCCTCGGTCGCCGTTGGTTGGACAAGGGGATCGGCTATACCCTGCCGCGATTGATCCTGGGCTCTTTGGTCCTTGGGTCACTTGCGTTCGTCATCGAGACCGCGCTCGATGTCCTGATCATCGGAAGTCTTGCATTGTTCCAATGGGCGCCGTTGGAATATCTGGGCCGGATCATCAACTGGACCTTGCTGCTCTCGTTCTGGAGCTTCATCTATTCCGCCTATGTCTATTTCATCCGGCACCGACGAGAGGAGATCAGGAATCTGCGGTTGGAAACCGCGAACCGGGAGAACCAGTTGAGCACGTTGCGCGCACAGTTGAATCCACACTTCATGTTCAACGCGCTGAACAGCATCCGCGCCCTGGTGGATGAGAATCCGGAACAAGCCAAACGATCCATCACACAGTTGAGCGCGATCCTGCGCAATGCCATGTCGTCCGTGAAGCGCAAGACGGTTCCGTTGGGTGAGGAACTGGATATCGTCAGGGCCTATCTCGCCTTGGAAGCCATCCGCTACGAGGAACGTTTGCGTACACGCTTCGACCTCGAGGACGGGCTGGATCGTGTCCCGATCCCTCCCATGCTGTTGCAAACGTTGGTGGAGAATGCAGTGCGCCATGGCGTGGCCAAACTTCCGCGCGGCGGTGATCTGCACATCGGTGTGCATCGGGGTCTTGATCATGTGATCCTCACGGTGTCCAACAGTGGGCACTACGAACCCGGAAAGGTGAACGGCACGGGGATCGGGCTGCGCAACACGCGGCGGCGATTGGAATTGATCTACGGATCGGATGCGCACATCCGGATAGAGAACCGGAATGGCCTTGTGGTAACGGAGGTGGAGATCCCGACCAAGCCATCGGCATCGGCCACCACCTAGGTTGCGGAATGCAAGATCCAGCCGGATCCGGCAAACCGGCTGTTAATGTCCTGTTAAGGACCTGCGGTCGGGAAAACACCCTTCTACTTTCGTCGTACCAAATCGCAAAACACAACCATACGACCATGAAAAAAGTACTCCTTTCCCTCGGCCTCGGTCTCGCAGTATTCACTGCCAATGCCCAAACCCCAGCGAAGCCAGTCGGCGGCAGCGGACCCATGATGTCCATCGACAAGGAATCGCATGACTACGGTACGATCACACAAGGTGCGAACGGTACCTGCGAATTCATTGTGACCAACACGGGCGATGCCCCCTTGATCATCACCCAATGCCAAGGCAGCTGCGGTTGCACGGTTCCCAAGTGCGATACCACGCCGATCAAGCCGGGCGATAAGAGCACCATCACCGTGAAGTATGATAGCAATCGTGTCGGGCCGATCAACAAGAGCGTGACCATCACCAGCAACGCGACGAACACGCCAAGCAAGGTGATCACGATCCGCGGCACGATCGAAGCATCAGCAGCCACGCCGACCTCACCGGTGAAGGAGGCCAGCCCGATGGCCCCGGTTGAGAAGCATTGATCATCGACTTGCTCCGCACAGTTCAACACATCCACATGTATCGAACCATCGCAGCCTTCCTGATCGGCATTGGTGCAACCACGTTGGTGGCCCAGAACAGTGGCGCGATGATCCAAGTGGACAAGACCGTACACGATTACGGTACGATCCAACAAGGTGCGAACGGGGAGTGTACGTTCACGGTAACCAACTCCGGGAATGCACCCTTGATCCTGACGAATTGCAAAGGGTCGTGCAGTTGCACGGTGCCGAAGTGCGATACGGAACCGATCAAACCCGGGGGACATGGTACGGTGACCGTGAAGTACGATACACAGCGTGTCGGCCCGATCAACAAGAGCGTGACGATCACCAGCAATGCCACAAATGAACCCGATGTGATCGTCCGCATCAAAGGGACCGTCGTTGGCGCGCCGACGAGCGCACCATAGCACCGATCCCCACCCATCCCATCGAAGCCCTTCCCATCCGGAAGGGTTTCGTGTTCCCGGACCATCCGAACAGAAGCCCGAACTTCGCCTCTCTATCCAACCCACTTCATGCCGACGATCTCCACCAAGGCCCGCCTGATGCCGGCCTCGCCCATACGCAAGCTGGTTCCCTATGCCGAGGCGGCCAAGAAACGCGGCATCCAGGTCATCCATTTGAACATCGGTCAACCGGACATCGCCACACCCGTGGTCGCCTTGGATGCCATACGCCATTTGGATCGGACCGTGATCGAGTACAGTCATTCGGCCGGCTTCGAGAGCTACCGCATCGGCCTGGCTGCATACTACGCGCAACATGGGATCACCGTCGGGCCGGAGGAGATCATCATCACCAACGGGGGTAGCGAAGCGCTACTGTTCGGGATGATGGCCTGTTTTGAACCGGGGGATGAAGTGATCATTCCGGAACCGTACTACGCCAACTACAACAGTTTCGCGGTGGCGGCCGGTGTTACGGTGGTACCTGTGCGTTGCCGCATAGACGATGGTTTCGCGTTACCACCGGTGTCGGCGTTCGAGGCATTGATCACGCCGCGCACCAAAGGGATCCTCATCTGCAATCCCGGTAACCCCACCGGATACCTGTACAGCAAGGGTGAATTGGAGACCCTTCGGTCCATTGTCTCGGAACACGACCTCTACCTCTTCGCGGACGAGGTCTATCGTGAGTTCTGCTATGACGGCGCCACGCATGTGAGCGCGATGACCTTATCGGGGATCGAAGCGAACACCATTCTCGTGGACAGCGTGAGCAAACGCTACAGCATGTGCGGTGTGCGCGTGGGAGCCTTCATCACGCGTAACAAGGAACTGTATGCCGCTGTGTTGAAGTTCGCGCAAGCCCGGTTGAGCCCTCCGACCTTCGGGCAGATCGCTTCCGAAGCAGCGTTGCGCACACCGAAGGCGTACTTCGATTCGGTGACCGCCGAGTACGTGCAACGCCGCAACATCCTGGTGGATGGCCTGAACAGCATTGAAGGCGTGCGTTGCCCGAAACCAAAGGGAGCGTTCTACTGCGTTGCCGAGCTCCCGATCGACGATAGTGATGTCTTCTGCCAATGGTTGCTGGAATCCTTCAGCCATGAAGGGCGCACCGTGATGATGGCACCAGCGACGGGCTTTTACGCGGACCCTGCCACCGGCCGCAAGTAAGTGCGTTTGGCGTACGTGCTGGAGCAGGATCAATTGAAGCTGGCCGTGGAATGCCTGCGGTCCGCATTGGCCACCTATCCCGGCATCACGCAGAAGTCGCGCACGGAGGCTGGTATCGCCAGATAGGCGGCGATCGTCGTCATCGCTCCATTTCAAGTACTCGTCGGTTTGAAACCGACCTCCGACTTATTCCGTTGAACCGGCCGGCCAACCGCGCTTTTGCCTTGGCTGAACGAACGGAACACCATGCGGATCACCGGAATTCTTTTGGGCGCACTACTGTGCGAACTGCCCTTGTTCATGTCCGCCCAGGATGTGAACCAGCTCATAGAGGAAGAGCATCGCTACCAGTTCACGGTCTCCGGCGCCATCGATGCGCAAGCAGAGAAGATCATGGTGGAAGCCATCTCCGGATTCGATCCGCGGATGCACGTGGACATCGACCGGCCGTACAACCTGATGAAGGTGCTGACCTACCAACCGGTCGATGCCGAAGCCATGGTCCTTGTGGCTGCTCAGTTCGGGGTCACGCTCTCTACGCGGCGGATCGAACTGGAACCGGAGGAACCAAAGTTCACCGAACAATAAGGCCAACACCTACACACCATGAACCTCGTTCGATCCAAACTCCGCATAGCGATCACACGATCGCTCGCGATCGTGTCCTGCTCGGTCGGCCTTGCCATCAACGCCTTCTCCCAGACCGCTACTGATGCGTGTGGCTACAACGTGGGCAACAAATACACGGTGAATGCCAGTTGCACATTCCAGACCTTCAACAAACCCAGCTCGTTCAACCAGACCTATACACCCGCTGGTTGTAATGGTAGCAACCACGACGATGCTTGGGGTTGGTTCACAGCGACCTCCACGAACACTTACATCACGTACGACCCGAATGAGCAGGATCGGCCGATTCTGCACGTCTTCACCGGGGCGTGCGGATCACTTGCAAGTGTTGGATGTGTGGATGCGGGTTCCACGGGTGCGAACGCCAACCTCCAACTCACCACCGTGATCGGGACCAACTATATGGTCCGGATCCAAAGGCACTCTGGTAACTCCGGTATGAACGGGAGGATCTGCATCTGGAACATTCCGCCTCCTCCGGGAACGACGAACCCTGCAATGCGATCCTTCTTGATATCAGTGACAACTGCGCACCAGTACCGGCCACGAATGCAAGTGCCACCGCTTCCGCGGGCATTCCGCCACCAGGTTGCGGCAATTACCTAGGCGGCGATGTCTGGTTCCAATTCGTTGCTCCCGCCAGTGGTATGATCCGTGTGGAGGCCGGAACCAATTCCATGACCGATACTGGTATGGCGCTCTACGCGGCCACAGCCTGTGCAGGAACATTCACCCTGATCTCCTGCGACGATGACGGTGGTACCGGTAACATGAGCTTGATCCTATCGTCGGCCATTATTCCCGGGAACATCTATTACATCCGGGTATGGGGCAACGGAGGTGCGTGGGGCACCTTCAATATCTGCGCGACCAACGCAGGGCCTCCCCCGAACGATGAGCCCTGCGGCGCGATCAGCCTAAGCCTGACCAGCACCTGCATCTACGATTTCTACTCGAACAACAATGCCACCAACAGCTTGAACATCCCGGCGCCCGGTTGCGGGATCTACGGCGGCAATGATGTGTGGTTCAGCTTCGTGGCTCCATCCAATGGGTTAGTCACCATTCGCACGTTGGCCGGGAGCATGACCAACCTGGATATGGCCGTTTACACCGCCACCACGTGCTCCGGCCCATTTACATTGATCGCGTGCGATGCTGCCAGCGGCCCCGGCAACATGCCTTTCCTGACCTTGACCCCGTTGGAACTGGTGGCGGGCCAGACCTACTACTTAAGGGTATGGGGCGCTAGCGGGGCCGTAGGCAACTTCGATCTCTGCGCGAACACTGCCCCTGCTGCGGATTGCGTGTACGCGCTTCGGATGTACGATTCGCAAGGAGACGGTTGGGGTACGAGCAACGTATCAGTACTCGTGGGCGCCGGGCCGGCCGTGGCCTACACGAACACGAACTCCGATCAGGATGTTGCCTACATCCCGGTGACCATCGGTCAAGTTGTGCAGCTGTCCTATAATTCGGGTGGTTCGGGGCAGGGCGAGATCCAGTACATCCTTCAATTGATGTATGGCGTGGTGTACAGCGATGGCCCAACGCCGGGAACAGGCCTGCGCTACGCCGGCACAGCGAATTGCCAATCGCCGGCTCCTGCCACAAGCGATTGCTACGGCCACACGGGCATCTGCAACGCACAACTGATCAACGCAAATCCGACGAACACCGGACTGACGGCCGATCTGAACTTGAACAACCGGGGCTGTCTTGGCTCGAATGAACGCCAGGGGGCGTGGTACAGCTTCAGGCCTTCGAACGGCGGAACACTCGCGTTCACCATCGCTCCGACCAACTCCGGTGATGATTACGACTTCGCGATCTGGGGTCCGTTCGTTTCATTGACTTGTCCTCCAAGGGTGCCACCTACGCGTTGCAATTACAGCGGTGCGACCGGAGACACCGGTCTATCCACCACCGCAACCAATCCTTCCGAGGGTGCCAGTGGGTCGAAGTGGTCCACCGCTATGACGGTCGCCACGGGTGAGTACTACTTCATGTACATCAGCAATTGGTCGCAAAGCGGACTCGCGTTCAACCTGACCTGGCAGCTGACCAATGGAGCGAGTCTGGACTGCACCCTTCTCCCCGTTGAATTGCTCGGATTGAACGGCTACCCGGTACCCGAAGGCATCCATCTGGAATGGAGCACCGCGACCGAAATGAACAGTGCCTCCTTCGCCGTGGAACGCATGAACGCGGACGGTTCGTTCGCCCAGATCGGGCAACTTCCCGCCGCAGGCAACTCCACCAGCGCCATCAATTACCAGTTCCTGGATGAACATCCGCTGACCGGTTTCAATCATTACCGGTTGAAGATGATCGACATCGACGGAACGAGCAAGATGAGCGACCTCATCGCCGTGATGCATCGCTACGAATTCGTGCGCGGTGCCATCCACCCGAACCCTGCCACCGACCGGATCAACCTTGACCTGGAACTCCCGGAGGACGGCGTGCTCACGTTGTCCGTTCTGGACGCCTCCGGAAGGTTGGTTCGCAGGGATCAACAGACCCTCTCGGAAGGGACCGTGCGCGCTGCCATGGACGTGTCCGGGTTGGAATCAGGTTTCTATGAGTTCGTTGCGGCGACTTCTTCCGGGGCCATCCTTCACTCCGGCCGTTTCATGAAGGAGTAAGGACCATTGTTCTTCATCCACACGGCCGGGGGTACTCCCGGCCGTGTGCATTCATGACCCCGTGTAGGAGTGGTCATCGATCAAGCAACTACTGGAATTGTTCATGGGTGCTGGACAACCGATCGGGGAATGAACCGTCAAGTGTTCAACGGATCCGTACCGCCGGGTTTGCATTTGTCATCCTCGCTCCTACCTTGCAACATCCAGATGAACTTCGATCGAAGTCCGAACCGTAAGAGCTTAGGCTCCCGGCTGTGTATGCTCCTAGCGCTTTGTGCCGTGTCGTTCGCTGCCGTGGCCCAGCGCCCCACGATCCGATATTTCATCGCCGATGCTCCGTTGGGTAGCCTTCAGGTGAAGGAAGCGACCCGGATCCTTATAGGGTTGGACCAAGCGGCCGTGATCTTCTTCCAAGCGGAGTAACTGAAGGTCCGCTTGTCATCGGAAGTTTCCGATGCCGAGGCTTTGGCCGCCTTGAATTCCGGTGGTCATTACTATACGCTCTCCAACCCCATTCGGTTACAGGGTTAGGTTCCGGATGCAGGTCCGGTCTTCGTGGATACCGGTGATCCAGCCGGGGACGTCGCGCGTTACAAAGCGGACAAACAAACGTGGATCGAGGCGCACCCGGATGCCGCCCCGTCGGCCAGCCCGTTACCGAGCGGACCCTTGCTCAAGGTACCATGACCATGGGCTTGAATGGCTGGAACCAAGCATTCGCGGTGATCCTCTCCGCTGTGCTGGCCATTCCGGCTTCAGCCCAATGCGCGAACGACAACACCCTCACCGGCGCGGCCGTCACACCGAACTGTCCGGGTACCACGAACGTTCCGTGCGTGCAAGGCGGCCAATACACGTTGATCAATGTGGTGGCGGGCAATACGTACACCTTCAGTACCTGCGGCGCTTCATTCGACACGCAGATCACCCTGTTCAACAATACGGGTGGCGGTGCGCTCGGCTTCAACGATGACAATGATGCTTGTGGGTTCTTCAGCCTCCAGTCCAGCATCACCTGGACAGCGACCTTCACGGGCCAACTGCGTGTGCTGGTGGATGCTTATCCCTGCGTGAGCAATGGCACGTGCGCACCACTGGTCATCAACTGTTCCGCACCACCGGCCGGTGATTGTGTGTACACGCTCACCTTGTTCGATGAGTTCGGCGATGGCTGGGGCACCTCCTTCGTCGGGTACAGCATCAGCGGTGGCCCCTACCAGAATTACACCCTGCCAACCGGCTACCTGTCCGGCTGGGTGCAGTTCGGTGTGAATATCGGACAAGTGGTGACCTTGTACTACGACGCCTCCGGTGCTTGGCAAACGGACAACTCGTACACGCTTTCACTCGGAGGTTCCGCCGTGTTCAATTCAGGATCACCTCCGGCGGCAGGGATCACCTATGCCGCCACGGTCACCTGCAATCCACCACCGGCCCCTCCGGAGGATTGCATCGGCAGCATCACCATTTGCAGCAACCAGTCCATCAACAACAACACGAACAACACCGGGAACATCGCGGATCTGTCATTGACCTCCGCAGGTTGCCTCTTGAACACCGAGCGCCAAGGCACTTGGTACAACTTCACGCCCAGCGCTGGTGGGCAGATCGGGTTCACCATCAACCCTGCCGACCCGCTGGACGATTACGACTTCGCGCTCTGGGGTCCATTCCCGCCCGGCAGCACACCGAGCACCATTTGCCCGCCTTTGGATGTGCCGCTGCGTTGTTCCTACGCCGCACCCTCCGGGCCTACCGGGTTGAACTATTCAGCGACCGATCAATCGGAGGACGCCTTCGGTGATAAGTGGGTCCAGTACCTCAATGTCACCGTCGGCCAGGTCTATCTCCTTTACATCAGCAACTGGTCACAGAGCGGTTTGGCCTTCACTATGAATTGGGACCTGCAAGGCGGCGCATCCTTGGACTGCACTCAACTCGGGGTCAACCTCCTGGACCTATCCGCCGAGGACGCCACACCGGATGTGCGGGTGAGCTGGTTGATCGCCAACTCCTCGGGCATCGCGGCCTTCGAGGTGGAACGTTCATTCGCACAATATCCCTTCACCGGTATCGGCGTGCTTGATGGCATAGGGGTTTCAGGGGTACCGGAACGGTTCGAATTCCTTGACCCTACGGCTCCTGTAGGATCGATCAATTACCGCATCAGGACCGTATTCGCGGATGGCTCCGTGGATCGTAGTCCGGTGGTCACAGTGATCCACAAGGACCATGGTGTTGGATCGCTATTGATCCCGAATCCGGCCCTTACCCAGGTGGCCGTGCTCTGTGCATCCACGATGGATGGCACGGCCGGGTTGGAATTGATCGACCCGAGCGGACGGCTTGTGCAGCAATGGTTCCGGCCGGTTACGACAGGGCCTGTTCACTTGGATCTGGCATTGGATGGCGTCCAGCCCGGCACCTACCTGCTCCGGATCATGCTCCCCGACGGAACGGTGCTGCAAGAGCGACTGGCCAAGGGCTTCTGAGCCTCCGGCAACCGTTCGCGGACCGGTACGTCTTGGGCCTGAAGAGCTCACCTTATTCTAACTACCTGTTAATAAGGTGGGAACCTTCTCGCATTCTTTCGCGTTTCCATCCGCCATAACTTACGCGCCCAACCGATCACAAATCCGGACCCATGCTTTCGCGACTCAGTTCCATCGTCCTTCTGCTGGCCTTCGGCATTGGCGCCCAGGCCCAATCCCCGGGGTATTACTTCTTCCGGTCCGAAGCCCCGGTGCAGCCGGGCCAGTTCAAAGCACTCATCGAGGCAGTGATGAACACGAACCCGAACGCGGAGATCTTCCATAGCGATGACATGACCATCCTGCAAGTGAAGCACAACGGTGTACTTTCCGAGCAGGAAGCCCGGGCGTTGATCACTGGTGCAGGCGTGGCCCTGCGCGCCGAAGCCCCCACCGCCGAAGAACTCGGACCCAACACCATAGACCCCAATGGACCACCGGTCTATGTGATCACCGGTGATGAAACCGCCGACCAAGCCCGTTACAGCACGGCCGTGGAGATCTGGAACAGCACCCACCCGGAGCAGCAATTCAGCACCACCCCTATACACCGCCAGTAATCCGTGATGCTCATGATCAAACGTTACGCTTTCATCCTTTCCGGCCGTTCTGGGGCTTTGGCCCGCAAGCACCGGTGCAAGCGCAGTGCTGACCAGTGCGGTGCAGGGACCTCGCTGGTGAACAACGGGCTTTGGAATGCCCCGACCGTTCCTCCGACCATGACGGGGTATCTGACTACGACCACTCTCGCGTTGACCAATACCGCGACGGTCAGCAGTGCAGCAGGATTGAGCATTGGCACGATCGTTAATGGTCCGGAACTTTCCTCCGGGTACCACCATCACTGGCAATTGCCGGTCCTACGATCACGCTTAGTAACAATGCAATAGGCATAGGGAACAACGTCCTGCATGGCTATACCGTACCGGGTTGGGCGAATAACTATCCACCGAACAACGTGGTCAGTCCGGGGAATAATGCAGCCACCACTGCGGCCTGCTCGATCTGTCCGGCCGCCTATAGCGTGAACATCTGCTTGAACAACTTCGCCCAGATCTACATGTGCGCTGGGAACATCTACACGATCACGGTGTGCAACAGCACGACCTTCAGGGTAATACCACCATGGCGATCACGAACACCGGCTCCACGAGCTACGCGTACGATGCTGGGAGTTGCGGTGGTGGATTGTCGCAGATCACCTTCGTACCGACCATCACGCAGCCGTACCGCATCCGGCTCTTCCAGAACCCGTGTACGGTGAACGCGGCACAATGCGGGACCTTCCAGGTCGCCTGCAACCCACCTCCTCCGGCCCCCTCCAATGATGAAGTTGCCGGGGCGATCTCCTTGGGTTCACCCGCTCCCGTAGTCTGCTCCATGATCAGCGGGACCACGGCGTGGGCCACGCAGTCCGCTTCCATCCCCAGCACGTGCGCGGCAGGACCCTGCGGTTCCTCCTCGGGCTTGTTCAGCGGATTCGATGTGTGGTACAGTGTGGGCGTACCGGCCTTGGGGAACCTGTCGGTGATCCTCTCGGAGATCAGTGCGGGTCCGACCACCTTCGCGGTGTACAACAGTTCCATGGTCGAGGTAGCCTGTTCATGCACAGGCTTCATTTCGTTGAGCGGTCTGGTCGGCGGCAGCATCGCCTACATCCGGGTCTGGCCACGGTCCGGGTCCGTGAATTCGGGCAGCTTCGAACTGTGCGCTTACGAACCCATTCCGCCACCGAACGATAACCCGTGCGGGGCTGTTGCGCTGCCGGTGGGTCTCTCCTGCAACCTGACGGTCTTCTCCACCGAGAGTGCCACTTCCCTGCAAGCGGGCATGACCACGGTGCCCGCAGCGCCCAGTTGTGGGTTGCCCTTGGGGGGAGGCGATGTCTGGTTCACGGCGGTGATGCCTGCCAGTGGCGTGATGACGATCACCTCCCAAGCCGGAACCCTGACGGACATGGCCATGGCGGTGTACACCCTCACCGCGGGCAACATCTGCGCGCCGGGCACCCTTACCCAAGTGGGCTGTAACGATACCAACGGAGCCAGCACCATGCCTGCGCAACAAGTAAATGGCGCACCGGGCACGACCTATTATGTGCGGATGTGGAATAAGACCGCTGCCTTCGGAACCGCTAGTATCTGCGCGGTACAGAACATGCCTCCGCCGAATGACGATCCCTGTGGTGCCATCGCCTTGCCGGTGAATCTGGGTTGCACGTTCGGCGCACCTTTCTCCACGCAGTTCGCCACCCCTACGGGGAACACCGCACTGGGGGCGGTGAGTATTCCGGACCCGACGGGTTGTCCGCTATCTGGTGCACCGTACACGAGTGATGTGTGGTTCACCGCAGTGGTACCTGCAAGCGGCCAGTTGGTGCTGGATACGGATGATGGCCAACTCACGAACGCGGCGATGGCCGTGTACACGGCGGGGGGAACTTCCTGCCCAACCTTGAGCCTTACCCAGATCGCGGGGGCATGCACCATGACCGGAAGTGCGAACGGAGCCGGCATGCCGAAGTTGACCATTACACAACCGCCCGGAACCCCGGTCTATATCCGGATCTGGCGGGATGGTGGGAATGATGGGACCTTCCTGCTCTGCGCGCGAAACCCCGTTGTACCCGCCGGGTGCTACTACACCCTACGTCTTGCGGACAGCGCCGGGGACGGATGGAACGGCGGCTTCGTGACCTTGTGCGTTGGTGGAGTGTGTACGAACTACACCGTCTATGGCTCGCTCTCCACGATCGTCTTCACCGCGAGCGTGGGCCAAGTGGTCACGCTCAGCTACACCCCGGTGGGCGGCTTCCAGAACCAGATCTCCTACAACCTGCAAGCCAGCAACGGCTTCAATATATTCGTGAGTTCCAACCCGCCCACCAGCGGGTTCAACGCCGGGTTCACGGTGAACGCGGCCTGCAACGTACCCGCAGCCCCGATCGCGGACTGCCTTGGGGCCTTCCCCGTGTGCAGCAACCAGAACATCTCCTTGGCTCCCGGCAATTTCGGGAACACACAGGACCTGAGTCCGGCGAATCGCGGTTGCTTGCTCACCAACGAGCGGCAAGGGGCATGGTACCGCTTCACATCGAACGCCGCCGGTACGATCGCCTTCACGATCCAGGTGGCTGTGGGAACGGACTACGACTTCGGCGTATGGGGTCCTCCGACATGGAATGGCTCCTGCCCGCCGAACGCACCACCCATACGCTGCAACTGGTCCGCTGTAACGGGGAATACCGGCCTGAATTACACGAGCTTGAACGCTACGGAGAACGCAGGAGGACCGCCATTCAGCCGATGGATCGATGCGCTGCCCAACCAGGACTTCCTGTTGTACATCGATAACTACACCATGAACGGGTTGACCTTCCTCTGGTCTGGAACAACTCACCGAACACCATCCTGGATTGCCTTCTGCCGGTGGAATTCCTGGAGTTGCAGGCCGTGCCGGGACCACGGCAGGTGGACCTGAAGTGGAGCACGGCCAGCGAGCACAATTCCGCCTACTTCCAAGTGGAACGCTCTGCGGATGGTAACCGGTTCGAGCCGCTGGGCATCGTCCCTGCCGCAGGGAACAGCACCACCTTGACCGAGTACAGCTTTGTGGACAAGGAGCCGCTCTCCGGGGTGAACTACTACCGCTTGGACCAAGTGGATGCCGATGGCCAGCGCAACTACTCCAATGTGGTAACCGCCATGTTCCGCTGGGGCAGTGTGGCCATGAACGTCTATCCGAACCCGGCGGGCCAGAGCTTGTTCGCTAGCGTGGAGCTTCCGGATGCGGGCGTTGTCCGGTACCGGATCCACGATGCCAGCGGCCGCTTGGTACGTTCCGGGCTGGTGCAAGGAACCAGTGGAATGAACCAGCTCGAGATCCCCTTGGACATCGATGCCGGCAGTTACCTGTTGGACCTCTCCGACCAGAACGGTGTTCCGTTGGGCAACGCCCGGTTCGTGCGGCGCTGATCGAACGGTTCGTCCAAACAAGCGGCCCGGTGCCTTCGCACCGGGCCGCTTGTTTGGTAGCTCCGTGCTCATGCTCGGTGATCAGGCCGCCGCCGACCTTGGCAGCGCGCGTTTCGTGAAACCGTGGCGTAGGTTTCCCCGCAGTTGTGGAAGTTATCCACCGGGTGGCATCCCGACGGCTACCATCTCGTCATATCGTTGCTAGCTTCACGCTCCGATCCTGCGGGTTGGCCTACCTCCTGCCCACCACCCAAAACCGCTCGGACCATGTTGTATTCCACGCTTCGATCCCCCGATCGCACCTCACCAGCGGACCGCTCATTCCTCCTGCGAAGCTTGCTGGGCTTTGGCACCACTTGTCTTCTGTTGTCATCCGTCATGGCCCAGTGTACAGGGGCGATCGCCGGTACCGCAATGGCGCCCAACGCCGGTTGGGCTCCGGCTGCGGTACCGCCGAACATGATGGGATGGGTGCCCACAACAACCAACATCGGCATCAACACTGCCTCGGTCAACAGTGTCGGAGGTCTGTCGGTCGGCAATCTCGTGTCAGGACCGAATGTCCCTGGTGGCACCACGATCACTGCCATTGGCGTTCCGGGTCCATTGAACATAACCCTGAGCAATCCAGCTTCCGTTACCGGAACGAACGTGCTTCACCAATTCACGGTTCCAGCATATGCGTTCAACTACCCCCCTTCGACCGTGGTTCTCCCGGGAAATCAGCCTTCCACCACAGCGGCCTGCTCGGTCTGTCCAGCCACCTTCAGTACGCCTATCTGCGGCAATCAGTTCGTCAATTTCTATGCATGCGCGGGCAATCTGTACACGATCAGCACTTGCACCAGTACACCTGCCACGAACTTCAGCTTGAGCATTACCACTACCACCAATGCCTTGGTTGCCGGCTTCTATGGGCAAAGCTTCGATAATGATGGATGTGGGGTGCCCAACGGACCGGCCACGCTCCAATTCAGCCCACAATCCACCGGACCCTTCCGGATCAGGGTGCTACAGAATCCATGCGTTGCGAATGCTCTTCTGTGCGGAACCCTGTCCATCCAATGCTCGATCCCCACGCCCCCGCCGAATGATGAACCCTGCACGGCGGTATCGCTCGGGGTCCCACCGGCCTGCTCCTACCAATTGACCAGTGCTGTTTGGGGTACGGCCACGAGCGGGATCCCGGCGCCCGGTTGTGGCGCCTATTTCGGAAGTGATGTGTGGTACACGGCCGTGGTACCCGCCAGCGGTAACCTGCAGATCCGCACCACCTTGGTGAGCGCGGTCGGATTGGGAATGGCCGTGTACACCGCACCGGCATGCAATGCGCCGCAGATCAATTGGTCCTTGGTGGCCTGTAGTCCCAGCGCCCCCCCGCTCCTGGACGTGAGTGGCTTGGGATTGAACAACCAGACCGTTTATATCCGGGTCTGGCCCCAGAACAACATCAGCTATATGGGCACCTTCAATATCTGTGCGTTCGAGCCCACGCCCCCGGCCAATGATCTGCCCTGCGGCGCCTTCGCGCTGGCCACTCCCACCGTATGCGCTACGTCCACCTATTCCACGGAGTTCGGAACGAACACCATTCCTCCGGGTCTGACGGTCGGGGCGCCGACCTGTGGTGGCGCGATCAACAACGATGTCTGGTTCTCGGTGGTCGTGCCTGCCACCGGGGCGTTCACCGTGAACACCTTCGCTGGCACTTTGACGGACATGGCCATGGCTTGGTACCGGCTATCCGGTGGCGGATCGTTGTGCAACCCGCCTGGCTTCAGCGGCACCATGACGCAGATCGCGTGCAACGACAACCAGTTCGCGCCGACGAACAACATGCCGCGGATCAACAGCCAGACCGCAGCACCGGCCATTGCGCCGCCGCTCGTGCCCGGCGAAACGATCTACATCCGGATATGGCCCCAAGGGGCGAACCTGAATGGTGATTTCAGCATTTGTGCCACGGAGAATGTGCCCCCGGTGAATGATGATCCCTGCGGAGCGATCCCCTTGGCCACGAGCCTTTCCTGCAACTTGGTACCTACAACCAATGAAGGAGCAGGCGATACAGCCATACCACCCGGCCCGGTGTGCGGGTTGGCGATCCAGAATGATGTGTGGTACACGGTGATCGTTCCTCCGAACGGCCAGCTCGAGATCAATACGCAAGGCGTGGGCATGACCAATGCTGCGCTGGCATTGTATCAGATCACAGGAGGAAGCTGTGCAACAAGCAACTTGACACTTGGGCTCGTTCCGCCTGTGAACTGCCAGACCGGAGGAAGTTCCTTCGGTGTGAACATGCCGCAACAACTCTTCGCCGGACTTTCACCAGGCACTACGGTGTATGTCCGCGTTTGGCGGGAGGGACTTGTTAGTCCCGTGGGACAGTTCAACATCTGTGCGCGCCAGACCGCTGCAGCACCGATCAACGGGTGCGACCTGAACTCCTCGGATTCCGGCGGGCCGAGCGGGAACTATGGCAACAACGAGGTGTATGAGCAGACCTATTGCCCGGTGAATCCGGGTGATGTGGTCGCCATCGACTTCATGGCCTTCAGCACTCAGGCCAACAACGATTTCCTGACGGTCTATAACGGACCCTCCATCGCCTCTCCGGTGCTGGGCGTCTTCTCCGGTGGTGCGTTGCCTCCGGGACTCGTCTCCAGTCATGCCTCCGGGTGTTTGACCATCCGGTTCACCTCGAACGCCAGCGTGGTGAGCAGTGGCTGGCAACTCAGCGTATCCTGTGGTCCGCCATTGCCGCCACCTCCACCACCGTGTCATACCACCACTGCATCAGGTTCCGTTCTCCAGACCGTGGGATCCGTGATCTATGACACCGGTGGACCAGGTGGGATCTATACCAACAACGAATTCAGCACCTACACCTACTGTCCCTCCACCCCAGGGGAGAAGATCACCATGACCTTCTCGTCCTTCAGCGTGGAACAGAACTTCGATTTCCTCACGGTCTTCAACGGGCCCACGGTGGGTTCACCTTCCCTTGGGACCTTCACCGGGAACGTGAACCCGGGCACCTTCACGAGCACCGATCCCGGCGGCTGCCTGACGATCCGTTGGACCTCTGATTTCAGCATTGTCGGCCCGGGCTGGGCTGCCACCTTGCGATGTGGGTTGCCACAACCACCACCACCGCCACCGCCACCGCCAAGCGGTGTGTGCGGAACCACGGTGTACGATCCAGGAGGACCCGGTGGCACCTATGGGAATACCATCAACCAGAACCCGAACAATTTCGGCGGAAACAATTGTTGGCCATACACCTGTTCAGGTGGTGGGGTGACGAATCCACCGGGCCAACCTCTCTGGTTCCAGACCTATTGCCCCTCTGTTGCTGGCGATGCGGTTACGCTGACCTTCAATACATTCGATCTGGAGTTCGGGTGGGATAACGTGTACATCTACAACGGTCCGGTGGTGTCCCCGAACAACGCCAACGGCACGCAATTCCTCAGTGGTGGCGGCCTACCAACCTGTGGTGGACCTGCCGGTTGGTGCAACCAGACCTTGGGTGCAGGAGGTTTCACAGGGACCGCCAATCCGGGTTCCTTCACGTCCACCCATCCCAGTGGTTGTTTGACGATATCAATGACCAGCGATGACATTGTGAATTATGCCGGGTGGACAGCAACCATCTCCTGCCAGACCGGATTCGACCCCAACGCAGCGTGCATTTTCGCACTGCGGATGTATGACAGCTTCGGTGATGGTTGGGCCGGTTCGCGGATCGCTGTCGTGATCAATGCGGGCACACCCAACTACTACACCGTGACCTCGGGGCAGTTCGATCAGGTGCTGATCAGCGCCAACAATGGCGACAACATCTCCATTACCTACAGTGGGGTTGGTTATTTCTCAGGAGACAACAGTTGGACGCTGGATCAAGTGGGGGCGCCGTATTCTGTCTATCACAGTGCCATCCCTGCGGTGAATGGAACCTATTCATTCGTGGCGAACTGTTCCACCCAGCCATTACCACCCCAGAGTGATTGCGTAGGCGCACAGGTCCTGTGCAATTCAAACCCGGTGGTCGCACAGACCAACCATGTGGGTAGCGTCGGTGACTTCACCGCGACCAGTGGTGGCTGCTTGAGCATCTACGAGCGCCAAGGTGTTTGGTACGCCTTCACGGCGGGGAATACCAACCCCATGGGCTTCACCATCACTCCCACCGGTGCGGCCGATATCAACTGGGCGGTGTGGGGCCCCTTCCCGAATACTTCGCTACCAAGTGCGGTATGTGGGCCGTCCGGTGCGCCGATCCGCTGTTCGTTCGCTTCCGCGGCCAACACGTTCGCTGCGACCGGTAGCTACAACACGGGTATCGGCTCGCCGACCTATTCGCCTCCGCCATACGCTGCTCCCACCCCTGGGCTCTCCCAGACCACGGCAGGGAACGGTTGGCTCTCGGGCATCAACCCGGCGCAGGGCGATGTGTATCTGCTCTACGTGAGCAATGCCACGGCGAACAACACACCTGCGACGATCACCTGGACCGGCACGGGCATCGTGGATTGTGTGATCCTACCGGTGGAGTTCCTGTCCTTCGAGGCCTTCGCGCGTGATATGCATGTGGATGTGAAGTGGAGCACCGCCTCGGAGAACGGTAGCGGATGGTTCAACGTGCAGCGCTCCGGCGATGGCGAGACCTTCACCAACATCGGCCGGGTGAATGCGTCCGGCGTGACCTACTCGCGCATGGATTACCAGTTCAAGGACAACGCGCCACTACCCGGCCTTTCCTACTACCGCTTGGAACAAGTGGACTTGGATGGAACGGCGACGCTGACCCATGCCGTGCCCGTGTACTTCAAGGGCACGACGCCGAGTCTGCAGGTGTACCCGAATCCAGCGCGTGATGTCCTCGTGATAGCCACGGAGTTCCCGTCCGATGGCTACTTGGATTGGCGCATTGTTGATGGCGCCGGCAGAACGGCGATGAGCGGTGGGGCCTTCATCACCGAAGGCATGCAACGCTTGGAATTACCGGTCGGTCGGTTGGATGCCGGTGTTTACCAGGTGATCCTGCGGCAGGGTACCGCCGAGGTAGGACGAGCGCGCTTCGCGCGGGAGTGATCCGCCAAGGCCATTGCTCCGATCCTGCTTGGTGCGGTACTTTAGCGAAGTAATGTCGCTGCCCAAGAAGTTGGTCCTTCCCATTCTCTGCTGGTTGATCCCGCAAGTGAATGGCTTTAGTGGTGTCCGTCCACTCTTCGCCACGTACACCTTCGGGATGAACCTGATGACGGGTTTGAACAATGAACTCTTCACGCTATTCATCGTGAAGGAATTCGAAGGACAGATCATATCCTCTACTCCGATCACCCGTGGCCAATTCATGCAACAAGCCCAAGGCGCCATGGATTGCAAAGCCAATCCCACTGGCCAGAACCTGTTCCTCAAGTACGAGGTGGCGAGTTGCCTTCCCCCTGAGGAATATCGGGACGGCTTCCCGGTGATCCCGGATTGCGGGATCTTCGACGAGATCTGGAAACTGCGGTTCTGGGAGTACCCATACAAACTAGCAAGCGGACAGCAACCCGGAAAGGGTTGGGCTGAGAATCCCACTACGCCGAGCGCGCGGCAAATGCTCCTCTTGTCCGACTATGGGATCTACGAATTACACAGTGTTGCGTGCGGCGAGGAACTCTTCCGCTTACTGAAGGATATCGGCGATCCGGACTGGGTGGACAACTACCGGAAGGGCTATTGAACCCGGATGCTGGACGGCGATCTCTTCGAAGGCCTACGCAACGGGGACCGGGCGGCACTCGGCAAGGCTATCACGCTGATCGAAAGTGATCGTGCAGTGGACGCATCACGGATCCATGCGTTGGTGGAAGCTTGCCTACCGTTCGGAGGTAAGGCCATGCGGATCGGTATCACCGGCATTCCCGGTGTGGGCAAGAGCACCTTGATCGATGCACTCGGATCTTGGATGATCGAGAAAGGCCACCGGGTCGCCGTGTTGGCCATTGATCCGAGCAGCGAACGCAGCGGTGGAAGTATCCTGGGTGACAAGACCCGCATGGAACGGCTCTCCGTTCGACCGGAAGCATTCATACGCCCGACACCCGCTGCTGGAAATACGGGAGGCATCGCTCGGAGAACACGCGAAGCGATCGCGTTATGTGAAGCAGCAGGCTACGATCGCATCCTGGTGGAAACGGTCGGTACGGGACAGAACGAGTTGGAGGTGGATCACATCACGGACCTCAATGTCCTTCTGTTGATCGCGGGCGCCGGTGATGAGCTCCAAGGGATCAAACGTGGGATCATGGAGGCAGCAGACATGATCGCGTTCACCAAGGCCGATGGTGCCGGTCGAGAGCGCGCGGAACACGCACGTCGTGATCTGCAAGGTGCGATCTCCTTGCTCCCTCCACGCGGTAGCGGACGTCGGCCGGATCTGCTTCTGACAAGCGCTACATCCGGTGAAGGCGTGGACGCGCTCGGTGAAGCGCTCAATGACTTGTTCGAGTCCGACCGAGCATCCGGATACTTGGACGTGAAACGCCGTGATCAATTGGTCCATTGGTTGGATCGGACGATCGACAGGGGGCTTCGCCGTGTCTTCGATCAGGATCCTCGGATCATCGATCGATCACCAGACATTCGGGATGCGGTGCGGAATGGGACGAAGAGTCCGTTCGCTGCTGCGGAGGAATTGCTCCGGTTGTTCAGAACATCCGGCGCACCTCGTCCTTGAGGACGACCAGCGCCTCCTGCGATGGCGTGTGCGAAAGACGCGCAATATTCTCGAAGATCCGCCGGCTCAGCTCCGAACTGGAGGGGTGCTCCCCTACCTGCTCGTAGCTCAGGTTCACCAAGCGGATCGTTTCCTCTTTCGCCTGCTTCACTTTGCTCCAAGCCTTGTCACTCACATAGATCTGCTGTGTGACGTTGTGCTCGTACTCCTCACGGATCGTCGAGACCAGGGCCTGCTGGAGATCACCGGTATCCATGTTCCCCTGATGAAGCCGAAGGACCAACGGACCCGGTTGGATCCGCTCCAGGAAAAGCGCGAGGCGCTCGTACGCTTGCAACCGGAGCGGTAACACCTGCTTGTGATCATCCTTTCGCACGGCCGCGATGCGTTCCGCCGAACGCTCCCCATCACTTGCTTCAAGAGGTAGAAGGCCGTGAGGAAGACCACCACGCTGGGCAGCACGGCCACTAGGATCTGTACGACAGGATCGTTCATCGTTGACAAAACGGTGGACGAATATCGGGAACCGGCGCGGCACCCCCCGGAATGACCTTCGTTAGCTTCGCGCCCCACGCCATGCATCTATCGCCAGTCGCACAAGCCATCGTGGAACCGGCCACGCTCTTGATGGCCCGCCGAAGTCGTGAATTGCGCGCCCAAGGCCGCGACATCATCGATCTGAGCCTCGGGGAGCCCGATCATGATCCACCCGCCTTCGCTATCGAAGCCGCGCAGGAAGCCCTGCTCGGCCCTTGGCACAAGTACCCACCGGTGAACGGGTATCCGGATGTGCGCCAGGCCATCGCCGACAAATTCCAGCGCGACAACGGCCTGTCCTATTCACCGGACCAAGTGGTGGTGAGCACCGGTGCGAAACACTCCATCATGAATGTGGTGATGGCGATCTGCGGCCCGGGTGATGAAGTGGTGATCCCCGCGCCTTACTGGGTGAGCTACTCCGAACAGGTCAAGTTGGTGGGAGCCACACCCGTGATCGTACACAGCACCTTGGAAGAGGACTGGAAGGCCCCCATCGAGCGCATCGCTGCGGCGATCACACCGCGCACACGCTTGCTGATGTTCAGCTCCCCGTGCAACCCGAGCGGTTCGGTGCTCTCGCGGAAGGAGTTGGAAGCACTGGCCGAAGTAGTGGCGCGCCATCCGGAGCTGTATGTGATCAGCGACGAGATCTACGAGCACATCGTGTTCGATGGGGATCACGTGAGCTTTGCAACGCTGCCCGGTATGCTCGAACGCACGATCACGATCAACGGGCTCAGTAAATCATTCGCACTTACCGGCTGGCGCATCGGCTACATCGGTGCACCGCTGTGGATCGCGCAAGCGTGTACCAAGTTGCAAGGGCAATTCACCAGCGGTGCCAACAGCATCGCACAACGCGTGGCCAAAGCATGCGTGGAAGCGGATCCTGCGTTGCTCACCGGTATGCGGAACGATTTCCTCCGTCGCCGTGATCTGGTTCTCGCCGCATTGAAGTCCGTTCCGGGTTGGCGCTGCAACGTGCCTCAGGGAGCGTTCTATCTGCTACCGGATGTCAGTGCCTCTTTCGATGGGAAGAGCATCAAGGGTTCGGTGGACCTGAGCCTTCACTTGCTTGATGCCGCAGGTGTGAGCCTGGTGGAAGGCCGCTCGTTCGGCGCGGAAGGAACACTGCGGATCAGCTACGCCACGAACGACGCCAAACTCACCGAGGCCATGTCCCGTGTGGCCAAGGCCATTGAACAACTCCGGTGATGAGCAGCCCCATCGATCGCTTCCTCGACAAGGCCGGTGGGACCACCGTGCTCGTAGTGGGCGACGTGATGGTGGACGCCTACCTCTGGGGTCGCGTGGATCGCATTTCACCTGAAGCTCCTGTTCCTGTTGTGCAAGTGACACATCGCAGCGCGCGCCTTGGAGGAGCCGCTAACGTGGCGCTGAACGTGCGCGCATTGGGTGGTCGCGCCATCACGGCCAGTGTGATCGGCGAGGACGAGAACGCGGCGTTGCTCACGCGCCTTTTCACGGAGCAGGACCTCGTTCCGGATGGTCTCGTGCGCTCACCCTTGCGCCGCACCACGGTGAAGACCCGCGTGATCAGTGGGTACCAGCACGTGGTGCGCGTGGATGAGGAGCAGGAGGACGACCTCGCGCCGAGTGATGAGGATCTCCTGATGGAGCGCATCGCGTTGATCATCCGCAACGACAAGCCGGGCGTGATCGTGCTGGAGGACTACAACAAGGGCGTGCTCACGGCGAAGGTGATCGAAGGCATCATCGCGTTGGCGAAGAAGGCCGGCATTCCGGTCGCAGTGGATCCGAAGAAGAAGAACTTCCTCTCCTACCGTGGCGCCGATCTCTTCAAACCGAACCTGAAGGAATTGCGCGAAGGCCTGAAGACCGATGTGGATCCCAAGGATCCCAGCAGCATCAAGCGTGCGGTGAAGCTCTTGGAAGAACGATCGGGCAATGCGCTTTCCATGTTGACGATGAGCGAGCACGGTGTGTACATCCATGGTCGAGGTGAAGAACACCGCGTACCGGCGCATCCGCGTCGCGTCGTGGATGTGAGCGGCGCTGGCGATACGGTGATCACCGTGGCGGCGCTGGCCCTTGCTCAAGGCTTGTCGCCATTCGCGATCGCCCAATTGGCGAACCTCGCCGGCGGCCTGGTGTGTGAGGAGGTGGGTGTGGTGCCCATCGACAGGAACACCTTCCGCGCCGAATGCGAACGTCTGGGCCTGCTCGCATGACGGTGAAGCCGTATTCCGCTGATGGTTCGAAGCGTGAGCAGGTCGAACACATGTTCGACGCCATCGCACCGAAGTACGATCTCCTCAACAGGCTCTGTTCCCTCGGTGTCGACCAGGGCTGGCGTCGCAAGGTGATCCGGCGCGTCCTGCGCGAACCGGTGGAACACCTGCTCGATGTCGCCACGGGCACCGGCGATCTCGCGATCCTCGCCGCGAAGAAAATTCCAAGTGTCGTTGGCGTGGACATCAGCGAGGGCATGTTGGCGCACGGCCGTGAAAAAGTGAAAGAGCGCGGAATGGAGGATCGCATCACGCTCCAACGCGCGGACGCCGCATCCCTCCCCTTTGCCAATGGCACCTTCGATGCCATCACCGTGGCCTTCGGCGTGCGCAACTTCGAGGACCTCGAGCGCGGGATCCGCGACATGGTACGCGTCCTCAAACCCGATGGGCGTTTGTTCGTCCTCGAGTTCAGCAAGCCGAAGAACACCATCCTCGGGAGCCTCTTCCGCTTCTACTTCCACCGCGTGATGCCCGCTATCGGCCGCATGGTGAGCAAGGACAACGCGGCGTACACGTACCTGCCCAAGAGCGTGGATGCCTTCCCGGATGGCGAGGATTTCTTGAAGATCCTTGAAGCATGTGGCTTGCGCGAGGCGAAGGCCGAGCCCCTCACAGGCGGGATATCGACCTTGTATTCGGGGCGGAAGTGACCGACGCAAGTGCGCACCTCCACCCTCGGGAGATCCCAACGACGATCCGGAACGCATGTGCGGCAGCACCGGGGATCGCCGGTCTTCACCGCGTGGGTCCTGAGAACAGGTACACAAGCCGGAGTTATTGATCGGACCGGTGGCCCAGCGTGGCCAAGACACCACCTTCGCGGCTCACTGCCGATCTTGCACCCATGACCAAGAACCGGTTGGAAGCATTCAGTGACGGTGTGCTCGCGATCATCATCACCATCATGGTGTTGGAGCTGCGGGTGCCGCACGGGGCTGAACTCTCCGCGTTGCGACCACTGTTGCCGGCGTTGGGCAGTTACCTGCTCAGCTTCGTGTACCTGGCCATCTATTGGAACAATCACCACCACATGCTGCACGCCACGAACCGCGTGAATGGTCGCGTGCTCTGGGCGAACATGCATTTGTTGTTCTGGCTTTCGCTCGTTCCGTTCGTCACCGGTTGGATGGGCGAGAACCATTTCCGGAAAGCACCGACCGCGCTGTACGGAACGATCCTGCTCTTGGCCGCCATCGCGTATTGGATCCTACAGAACTCCATCATCCGCGTGGAGGGTCCGGATTCCGTATTGAAGAAGGCCGTGGGCCGCGATGTGAAGGGCTACCTCTCCATCGGTCTCTACTCGATCTCCATCCCCCTCTCCTTCTGGTTGCCGGTACTGGCTTGGGCCATTTACGTGCTGGTCGCACTGATCTGGATCATTCCGGACCGGCGGATCGAACGCGTATTGGAGGAGATGGGCTGATCGCGCGACCTATCGCATCGTCTCCAACCAAGCGAGCGCCTCCTTCTCCTCCAGGAAAATGCCACACGGCACCGGGCTCGGGAAGTACGCGAAGTACAAGCGGCAGAACCGATCGTTGTGATCGTTGCGCGTGACCCACGCGATGGCCTTGCTGAAATCGGCCATCGGCCTGCTCTCGTAATGGTCCGTGGTGATCATCGACATATCGAAGTCCACTTCATCTTCAGGCATCACGATCATGGCACGCATCGGTACACCTGCAGCCAATTGCTGCCGTGCTTCGATGAATGCGGCTATGCCCGCAATGGTGAGCGTGGCGCCCGGTTTCATGCGGACTTCCACGCGATCATCACCGAACCGCTCCGCAACGGCGATCGGTGTATCGAGTCTGGTGGGTATGGAGGTGGTCATCTTTCCGGGCGCAAGTGTAAGGAACCTCGATTGGGATCATTCTCGAGGCGAAGCGCATGTTCAGTGAAGAACATTGATCCAGCCCGGGGGATCGCATGCGGGGATCGGCGTGATCCTCCGAAGGACCGGGCTTGATCCGCACGTCCGGGAATTGTCCACTTATCTTGGTTGTCGCTTAAGGGATCGGCCCTCATCCCATCCCGCCATCCATGATCCTCCAATTCGTTCTCGCATGACCGGACGCTTACCTCTACTTGCCTCCATCCTCTTCTTCTTCGGCACCGTCCTTCACCCATGCACAAGCAGTGCCCAAGGGCCGTCGGTCGCGCGGCAATGGAATGAGCAATTGCTCGCGGCGATCCGCACGGACCTTGCACGACCTCCGGTACACGCGCGCAATCTCTTCCACGTTTCCGCTGCGATGTACGACGCATGGTCGGCGTACATGCCGGATGATGAACCGTATCTCCTAGGCCGAACACGCGGTGCATACACGTGCGCATTCGATGGCGTTGGGGCGCCAGCGGAAGTTTCCGTCGCGCAGGAGGAGGCCATCAGTTTCGCGGCGTACCGCTTGATCGCGCATCGGTATCAATCGTCGCCCGGACACGCCATCACCTTGCAGAACCTGGATGCGCTCATGGACCAATTGGGTTATGATCGGAATAATGCATCCACGGACTATGTGCAAGGTGGCCCTGCGGAATTGGGGAACTACATCGCCGAGCAATACATCGCGTACGGGTACACCGATGGATCCAACGAAGCGGGGAACTATGCGCACCTGTACTACACGCCGGTGAATCCGCCCATCCAAGTGGAATCGCCGGGCAACCCATTGATCATCGATCCGAACCACTGGCAGCAGATCACGGTGACCAACGCCGTGGACCAGAACGGGAACCCGATCCAGGGAACCCCTGCGCCGGTGGGACATGAATGGGGGAACGTGACGCCCTTCGCCATGGATCCGGCACAGGCCACCGAACACGTGCGGGACGGCAACACCTACACGGTCTATCACGACCCGGGGCCTCCCACGCAGTTGGATACGAACGCAGCGGGTGAACTGGATTCCTTCTTCAAGTGGAACTTCTGCATGGTCCCGATCTGGCAATCGCACCTCGATCCGGATGATGGCGTGATGGTCGATATCTCCCCGGCAACCAATGGCGGGCTACAGAGCTATCCCACCACCGAAGCGGAATATCATGCTTTCTACGATTACTTCAATGGTGGTGCGCCCAGCCCTGGCTACGCGCAGAACCCGGTGACCGGTGTTCCCTACACACCGCAAGTGGTCAAGCGCGGCGACTTCACGCGGATCCTTGCTGAGTTCTGGGCCGATGGGCCGAACTCCGAAACGCCGCCCGGCCACTGGTTCACCATTCTGCATAGCGCAATGGACCATCCGTTGTTCGAACGGCGTTGGATGGGCACTGGACCTGTGCTGGATGAAATGGAGTACGACGTGAAAGCCTATCTCGCGTTGGGTGGCGCCATGCACGATGCCGCGATCTCCGCATGGAGCATCAAGGGCTGGTATGATTATGTGCGGCCGGTCTCGGCCATCCGCTACATGGCGGGCCGTGGGCAATCCAGCGATCCGGGGTTGCCGCACTACCATCCGGCCGGCTTGCCCTTGATCCCCGGGCTCATCGAACTGGTCGGCGTCGGCGATGAACTTTCCGGACTCTCCGGCGAGCACTTGAACAAAGTGAAGTTGTTCACTTGGCGCGGGCCGAGCTACATCGGGAACCCATCCACGGATAACGCGGGCGTGGGGTGGATCCTCGCCGAGAACTGGTGGCCTTACCAGCGACCCACCTTCGTTACGCCGCCGTTCTCCGGTTACGTATCGGGCCATTCCACCTTCTCGCGCAGCGCGGCCGAGGTCCTCACTTTGCTTACCGGCACGCCGTACTTCCCGGGGGGCATGAGCAATTTCCACGCGCCCATGAACGAGTTCCTCGAATTCGAGAACGGGCCGTCGGAGGATATCTACTTGCAGTGGGCCACCTATCGCGACGCATCGGACCAGTGCAGCCTTTCGCGCATCTGGGGCGGGATCCATGTGCCGGTGGATGATATCCCCGGCAGGCTCGTCGGACAAGTGGTGGGACCCGATGCCGTGAATGCAGCGAATGCACTCTTCGCCTCCGATCGACCACAGGTCACTGCGGTCACCGCAACGGATGCAGCGATCAACATTGCGGACATCGGTTCCACCATCACAGTGGACATCAACTTCGACAGGCCGATGGATATCGGCGTAGCGCCGACCATCACGTATCTCGTTCAGGATCCGACCTTGAGTGAGCTTGCACTCCAGCAGGCACAATGGACGAATGGCCAAACCTATTCGCTCTCGTACCTCGTCTCGCCGAGTGCGACGCGATCGGACGACATCTTCCTGCGCGTGACGGATGCGGTTTCCGCGGATGCACGCGCACAGGATGTCTTCCTCGCGGCGCATCCGTTCATCATCGACACGGACCGCCCACAGGTGGTAGCCGTTTCACCAAGTACCACACTGATCAACGATGCGGTGGCCGCAACGGCGAGCTTCATCGTGCTCGTGGACCTCTCCGAAGCGTGTGACATGGCCAGCACGCCGACCTTCGGTTTCCAAGGCGGTGATCTTTCCAATGCATTGGTGACGGATCCACTGAACAGCATGTGGCTGGGTCCGACGCAATACCTCGCGGCATTCACGGTCGTGGACAGCGATGAGGAGTTCAGCGCTGTCGGGGTGACGATCGATGGGATCACGGATGAGTTGGGCAACGCGCTGGAACTCACCGTAGCCGATGCCCAATTCGATCTGGACACGCGCAACCCGTTGCTGTATTCCATGTCCGTAACACCACCGGTCCTTGGCCTGTTGGATGTGGGTTCCGCAGCGTTGGTCATCACCTTGGAATTCGATGAAGTGCTGAACACGGCCTTGACGCCGGACCTCGTGTTCACGAATGATGATCCGCTCTTCGCCTCCCTCACACCGAACATCACCAACAGTTCCTGGGTGAACGACAGCACGTACCAGAAGGCCTACAACCTGTTGAACGCCGATGAGGAACTCTTCGCGATCAACGCGATGCTGGCCGGATACGAGGACCTCGCCGGGAACCCACCTTCACAAACGGAGTTCCCGGATCTATTCATCGTTGACACCCACCGTGCAACGGTGCAGGCCGCAGTCCCTTCTACCCTCATGGTCATGGATGATCAGACCGGCACCGGAGGATTCCACATCGATATCGTATTCCCGGAGCCCATGGATATCGCCTTTGCACCCTTCATCCAACTGACGGGTGCAGCAGGGGCGGGCTTGCAGTACTCCTCGTCGCAGAGCAATTGGACCGACCCCACCACGTATCGCGCGATGTTCAACGTGACGGATCTCGGTGTGGAGATCGATGCGATCGGCCTGACCGTGGATTTCGCGAGGGATCCGGCCGGGAACACACAGTTCCCATTCACAGTGCCCGTTCTGTTCGCACTGGACACGCGCAACCCGGCAGCGCTCCTGACCACATCGAATACATACGTGGTCACAGGCGAGAACGTGGGGCCTTCCGGCTTCTTCATCCTCACGCTGTTCGATGAGTCCATGAACACCTCCATAGCGCCACAGATCACCTTCGATAGCCCTTCGTCCTTGACCGGGGTGATCACCTTGAACACCGGAGCATCCTCCTGGTTGAATGCGAGCACCTACCAATGGTTCTTCGATGTCGGGGATGTGGTGAGCACGATCGGACCGATCGGCATCACGATCACCGATGCGGAGGACGAGGCGGGGAACCCGATGGCGCTGAATGCGATCAACGATTACTTCTCCATCGATCTTCAACTCGGCGTGAATGGTCCTGTGAGCAACGACCGCATCAGTCTTTACCCCAACCCGGTGCCAACGGGTGGGGCCGTCACGCTCCACGTACCCAACACACTTTCCGATGCCATCATCGAGGTGTATGATCTCCATGGATCGATGATCCTCACGGAACGAAAGACCTACTTGCCCGCCGGTGATCACAAGATCCAACTGCCGGATGGCGCATCAGGACTGTACCTGCTGCGCATCATCGGACCAGGACAGGCGACGGACATGAAATTCATGCGTGAATGAACCCTTGCTCGCGGTGCCGCACCGCGAGCCTTTCCAGCGGATCGGATCCGCATCGACGAACCGGGATGAAGCGATCGGTGATCATATCGGCCCTCCTCTCCATCGCACCGCTGCGGTTCGCGTGCGCGCAGCAGTTCACCGACGTGGCTGCGGCGAATGGCGTGGGCATCCTTGTGAACAGTGATATCTTCGGAAGTGGACTGAGCACTTACGATTTCGACGAGGACGGATGGGATGATCTGACGTTCGCCGTGACCAACGACAGTTTGGTGTTCTACAGGAACATCTCCGGCCAATTGTTCCGGCTTCCCTCCTTCGTGAAAGCCCCGGGCGAAACAAAGCATGTGCTGTGGGTCGACTATGACAATGACGGCGATCTGGACATCAGCATGACCACGCGCTACGGGCCCTACCGACTATTCCAGAACGACGGGGCATTCCATTTCACGGATGTCTCCACTCAAGTGGGTTTCGCGGAAGTGACCGAGGAGACCTATGGAGAGGCGTGGGCGGACTACGATCGCGACGGGGACCTGGACATGTATGTATGCACGTACACCAACGTCGGGGATGAGAGCACTTACGCACGACTCAATCACCTGTACCGGAACAACGGCAATGGCACCTTTACCGATGTGACGCTCGCCGCCGGTGTGGGCGATGGCATCAAATTGTCCTTCCAAGCGGTCTGGCTGGATTACGATCACGACGGTTGGCCGGACCTGTTCGTGATCAACGACCGGGAACACCCGAACAGTTCTTACCGCAACAACGGCGATGGCACCTTCAGCGATGTGACCGCTGCGACGGGTAGTGCTTTCACCGAGGATGAGCCGATGTCCGCGAGTGTCGCGGACTTCGATAACGATGGCGATCTGGACATCTACACCACGAATAGCGGTCTGTTGGATAAACATGGACTGCTGATCACCAACAACGGCAATGGGACATTCACGGATCAGAGCGTCGCTTCGGGTGTGGATGTCAGGAAGTGGACCTGGGGTGCGGTCTGGGCGGATGTGGACAACGACACGTGGCAGGATCTCTACGTAGCAGCTGACCATATCGGTGCCACCATCATGAACAATGTCTTCTACCATGCGCAAGGTGGCGCTGCTTTCACGGAAGCAACGTCGTCCTTTATCGGGGACACCACCGTTCGCAGTTTCGGTGTGGCCCGTGCCGATCTCAACAACGACGGATCCTATGAGATCGTCGTGCAGAACCGGGCCCCGAGCCCACCGATGCTCTGGATGAATGCCGGCGGTTCCAACCACTGGATCAAGATCACCCTGCAAGGAACAGTATCCAACCGCATGGCCATCGGATCATGGATCCGGGTGTACGCCGGTGGGAACCGTTACACGCAGTACACGCTCTGTGGGGAGAACTACGTCGGACAGAATTCCCAGCACCACATCTTCGGCCTGGGCCAGTACACCACGGTGGATTCCGTGCAAGTGGAATACCTGAGCGGACACACCGACACCTACTACCAGCTCCCCATCGATCAGCCGTACACGCTCACCGAAGGCGACACCTACCAGGCATCGATCACAGCGCTGGGTAGCACCACGTTCTGCTCCGGCGATTCCGTGATCCTGGATGCGGGGGAGCACGCACAATACCTCTGGAACGATGGCAGCACGGATCGCTACCTCACCATTCTCGCCTCTGGTGAATACTCCGCCATCGTTCAGAATGCGTTCGGTGTGCAAACCACGAGCGATACCGTTACTGTGGTGGTGATGCCTGCACCGCTGGTCGGCTACACTACACAGGGTCCGTTATGCGCTGGAGAGGCCACCGGGTCCATTGCGTTGATGAACCTCACCGGCGTATCCATCCAATCCGTCCTTTGGAATACAGGTGCTGAGGGCGCAACGCTCGCTGGACTCATTGCGGGAACATACACGTACCTCCTTTCCGATTCGAACGGATGCACTGCGGAAGGCGAACTGCAACTGATCGAACCACCTGCCTTGTTCGTTCAGGCCACGGCAAGCCCCGTAGTGGTCGGCAACGATGGAAGCATCGATGCATTGGTGTTCGGGGGTGTGCCTCCGTACGTGATCACGATCAATGGGAGCACTGTAGTGTCCCCGATCACAGGTCTGGCAGACGGCGCGTACGATCTGGTAGTGACCGATGCGAATGGATGCACCCATGAGGAAACGGTCATCGTGGATGGTCCAATGGGGCTCGCGAACGTTCACCGTATGGCCTTCCGCTTATTCCCGAACCCGGTCGTGGATCGGTTGCATTTCACGTGCTCGGAACCGCTCCGCTCCGTTCTCATCCTCGACCTCCAAGGGCGGATCATTCTTCCATCATCGTATATCAACGACCGCTGGCTGGATGTAAGAGATCTCGAAGCTGGGCATTACGTGATCCACGCGATCACGGCCGATGGTGCGGCCATGCGTGTGCCGTTCATCAAGCTCTGAGGAACGGATCCTGCCGAACGTTCCGGCCCTAGCTCAACCCGCTGATCACCCCGTTCGCATCGATGTCCATCCCTTCGGAGGCGGGCACTTCGGGTAGGCCAGGCATGCGCATGATCTCGCCACAGATGGGTACAACGAATCCCGCACCAGCTGCGATCTCGATGTCGCGTACCGTGATCCGGAAGCCGGTGGGCGCGGCGCGCAACGCCTTGTCATCGCTGAAGCTGTATTGCGTCTTCGCCATGCAGATCATCGCGTTGTCCATGCCGAGCTTGGTGATGCGCTTCAAAGCGAGTTCCGCATCCGCGCTGTAGTCCACGCCATCGGCGCGGTAGATCTCCTTGGCGATGGTGGCGAGCTTCTCCTTGATCGGCGCTGCGGTATCGTACAGCAGTTTGAACTTGCTCGCTCCACCTTCGGCCACGCGCATCACTGCTTCCGCGAGTTCGGTCATCCCGTCGCCTCCCTTAGCGAAGCCTTGCGCGAGCACCGCTTCCGCGCCGCGCTCCTTGCAGTACGCTTTGATCATGTCGATCTCCTCCTGCGTATCCGTAGGGAAGTGGTTGATCGCCACCACGGCTTGTACACCGAACTTGGCGATGTTCTCGATGTGCTGACCGAGATTCGCAAGTCCGACCTTCAACTTATCAGGAGCTGCGGTGTTCACCTCCTTCACATCCACGCCACCGTGATAACGCAGCGCACGCACCGTGGCAACGATCACCGCCGCGCTCGGCATCAGCCCCGCAGCGCGACACTTGATGTCGAAGAATTTCTCCGCGCCGAGATCCGCCCCGAAGCCTGCCTCCGTCACCACGTAATCACCGAGGCTCAAACCCATCTTCGTCGCGAGCACACTGTTCACCCCTTGCGCGATGTTCGCGAATGGACCGCCGTGCAGGATCGCCGGATTGCCTTCGAGCGTTTGCACGAGGTTCGGCTTGATGGCATCCTTAAGCAGGATGGCCATGGCGCCTTCGGCCTTCAGGTCGCGCGCGTACACCGGCGTGCGGTCCCAACGCTGACCCACGTAGATGTTACCGAGGCGTGTCTTCAGATCATCGAAACTCGTGGCGAGACAGAGGATCGCCATTACCTCACTGGCCGGTGTGATGTTGAATCCGTCCTGACGTGGAACGCCGTTACCCGTGCCACCCAGACCGATGGTGATGCTGCGCAACGCGCGGTCGTTCATGTCCATCACGCGCTTCCAGGAGATGGTGCGCGGATCGATATTCAGCGTGTGCTTGCGGTTCTGCAGGTTGTTGTCGATGAGCGCCGCGAGCAGGTTGTTCGCCTTTTCGATCGCGGAGAAGTCGCCGGTGAAGTGCAGGTTGATGTCCTCCATCGGCACCACTTGCGCATAGCCGCCGCCAGCCGCACCGCCTTTCATCCCGAAGACCGGACCGAGCGAGGGCTCACGCAGCACCACCACGCCTTTCTTCCCGAGCTTGCTCAGGCCTTCATGTAAGCCGATGCTGGTGGTGGTCTTGCCTTCCCCGGCCGGCGTTGGCGAAACCGCCGTGACCAGGATCAACTTGCTCTTCGCAATGCGCGCCTCATCGATGAGGTCCAGCGGCAGCTTCGCTTTGGTGCGGCCATAGGGTTCGATCACCTCGGGATCGATACCGAGCTTCTTCGCGATGTTGGAAATGGGTTGCAACTGCGCTTTCTGCGCGATCTCTAGGTCGGAAGGGAAGGACATGTGATGGATCGGTTTCGCTAACTGGATCGTAATGGCGCAATGTATATGGAACATCCTACCTTGGATGCACTCCCGATCACGCACAAGGAATGAATGTCACAAGGGTCATTGGCTTCGGTTCACTCATTGTGATCGCGTGCAATACTGAAGCGCAGACCTACCATGCGTTTCCGGATTCCAATGCGGTATGGACAGTTACACATGGCTCCAGTGATTGCGCTTGGTCGAATGTTCACAGTTCGGTCATCCGATACCGCCTGACCGGAACCGGTTTCGACTGCAGCCTATCGAAAGGTCCAGAAGAACTTGGATGTGTGGGGTTGTTGGTTCACTCCGGATGGTTACGCGGGATCCGTGGCCATCCGACCGCAAGGGTTCGAGTCCTTCCGCCGTTGCTTTCGAACGAGGAATTGCTCTTCGACTTTTCCGCAGGGGTCGGCGACGGTCGTTGCGTGCAGTTCCACTGCCCGTACGGGCAATTGTTCTCAAATTGCAGTGTTCTTCTACCCTCGGTTACCATCGTCGTTGGGCGTCTCCATACAAGCGGTGAACCCGAATTGATCATTGAAGGAGTGGGTAGTGCCTCCGGCTTGGTCCCAAGATGGAATTACGTGGACGACAAGACGTACTTGGCTATGACCTTGAATGACACGACCGCTTTCGAGGGCTTCATTGGTGAATGCGACATTCACTATGGCTTGGCCGAATTCGACCGAACGAATACATTCAAGGCCTTCCCCAACCCGACTGATGGTCCGTTCAAATTTGAATGGGATGATGATCCAGGCGCGGCCATCATGGATGCAACCGGCCGCGTGCCGTCGTCGGGTTTCCGTCAGCACAACATGGTGATCCACGCTTCCTTCTCACCAGGACTGTATGGCGTGGTGCTTTGTTCGCGGAACATACCGTTCGCACACACCACGTTGGTGGTGCAATAGGCTTACTCCACCACGAACCCCGCCCTCCGCAGATCCTCCCAATATCCGGGATAGCTCTTGTTCACGACTTGCGGATCGTTGATGGTGACAGAGCCGAGCACCAAAGCCAGCGGCGCCAGAGATAAGGCCATGCGGTGATCCACGTCCGGATCGAAGGTGGCCGATGCGCGTTGCGTGATGCCCTTCTTCACGGCGAAGGCGCCGTCCGCGAATGCAGCGCCCCCGCCGAGGTGCTCGATCGCTTCCGCCACGATGCGCAACCGATCCGTTTCCTTCACGCGTAGGTTGTCCAGTCCAGTGAAGACCGCCGGTTGGTCTTTGGCAGCAAGGGTGAACGCGAGGGGTTGAAAGAGATCCGGCACATGCTTCAAGCTTTTGGGAAGATCCTCCCACACACCTGCCACAGCGCGATGCGTAAGCACCGCTCCTTTTCCCGTGAACTCCGTGCGCACCCATGGCGACCATAGGTGCTGCGCTTCGCGATCACCTTGCATGGTATCATCGGTGAGGCCGGTGAGCGTCACCTCCGAGCCGGACGACAATGCCACGATCTCGTACCAGAACGACGCGCTGCTCCAATCCGGAGGAACGATGATCGGGGCCGGAGTGTATTCACACGGATCCACGCGCACACCGTCAAGCTCCAAGCGCGGGAACACGCCGAAGTGCGCAAGCATCTTCAACGTCATGTGTACGAAAGGCTCGCTGAGGCGCGTGCCGGTCCAGCGAAGCGTAAGGCCTTCGGACATCCGTGGTGCCACAAGCAACAAGGCACTGAGATACTGACTGCTGATCGGCGAAGCGAAGTGAACTTCACCGCCCTTCAGCTTGCGACCACGGACGCGATAGCCTTCGGGGACCCTCTCGATATCAGCGCCCACCTGTTTCAAGGCGTTGATCAGATCGCCGTGCGGGCGTTCCAACAAACGCGACGTTCCCGTAAGGAGATGCTCCTCCCCTTCCCGCACCGCAGCCCACGCCAACAGGAAGCGGAAAGTGGTACCACCTGCACCGCAATCCATCAGCCGGGGCGTGTCGCGAAGCAGGTCGTGCATCACGCGCGTGTCGTCGCCATCGCTAAGGCTCGAGACCAACCCGAGGTCTCCGCAAAGCGAGGCCATGAGCAATGCGCGATTGCTCACACTCTTGCTGCGCGGCAAGGTGATGGTGGCGCGGACCGGGCCTTTGGGTGTGGTGATGGTAACCGATGTCATCGTGATGATCGTGCTTGCCTCATGGCTCGCGTACCAGAAGCCGGTAGTGTTCCAAGGCCTCCTGCACTTGCGCGGCGGTGATGGGCACATCCACCTTCACACTACCGATGCCGGTGAGCAGAGCGAAACGGAATTGCCCGGCGTTGTTCTTCTTGTCGTTACGCATCAGTTCGATGATCCGATGGTCCTCTCCTCCTTGGATCCGGAAGGGCTTGAACATCGAAAGCAGGTGTTGCGCGATGAGGTCGTTGCTCTCGCGATCCAGCAGGTCCTTGCGCCAGCTCAACCACGCTTCGCAGATCATGCCCACGGCCACCGCTTCACCGTGCAACAGTGCACTGCGACCACCTTCCCAGGAATAGGCTTCGATACCGTGCCCGATGGTATGGCCGAAGTTGAGCTGCTTGCGTGGACCGGCCTCACGTGGATCCTCACGGACCACATCCGCTTTGAGGGCCGCACTGCGTTCCACCAAGGGGATCAAGGCATCCAGATCGTGCAGCGGCGCTTCGCGCAAGGCGTGGTAATGATCCGCATCCCGCACAAGGCCGTGCTTGATCATCTCCGCCACGCCGTTCAGCAGTTCACGTTTGCCCAAGCTGCGCAGGAACGGCACATGGACATGCACACTTACCGGATCATGGAAGACCCCCACCATGTTCTTCACCCCGCCCACATCGATCCCGGTCTTTCCACCGATCGCGGCATCCACCATGCCCATGACCGTGGTGGGCACGTGTATGCAGCGAATGCCCCGCTTGTAGGTGGCCGCGATGAAGCCGCCGAGGTCCGTGACCACCCCGCCACCTAGACAGACAAGCATGGAACTCCGATCAGCGGCGCGAGTGGTGAGGTGCTGCCAGATATCGCTGCACACGGGCAGGCTCTTGGAGGCTTCGCCTGCAGGAACACCAATGGTCTCGGCATCGCGCAAGCGAGGGACCATGGCCAGTAATTCCGGAAGGCAGTGGTGCAGGGTGTTCTCGTCCCCTAGGATGAAACAGGCCGATGGATCCAGATGGCCGATCCGCTTGTTCAGGGCGCCGAGCGCACCAGCGCCGATCACCACCGGATGTCCGCCGGCATCGATCGTTCCATCCTCCTGTCGCATGTTCGTCATTCCTACTTTTGCGGCCCTTCGACTTCCGCCAAAGGAACGAAGGAACGTACCACCCATGCCAGTGCCGGTCACAGCTCCCACGCAAGCCACCCTTCCCGAACTCGGCAATACGCGCATCGCCTTCGCGGGCAAGAGCGATAGGCACCTCTGGAAAGCCTACTGGTTGTTCCGCATCATCGGTGACCCCACCCTCACGCGCATCGGTAGCGCCTTGACCCGTGCGGCGTTGGCCCTGCACCTGCCGATCAAGTGGTTCATCAAGGCCACCATCTTCCAGCAGTTCGTCGGCGGGGAGAATGTGCAAGAGGGCATGAGGACGGCCGCGCGTCTGGGGAAGAGCCATGTGGGGACCATCCTCGATTACAGTGTGGAAGGCAAGGACGATGAGGGATCCCTGGACCACACCAAGGAGGAACTGCTCCGGTGCATCGCGGCCGCGAAAGGGCACCCGGAGATCCCCTTCGCGGTGTTCAAACCCACAGGTATTTCACCCACCGATCTGCTGGAGCGCGTTTCCAGCGGAGCGTTACTGGACGCCCACGAACAAGCTTCATGGGAAAGAGCCAGGAACCGGATGCTCGACCTGGGGAAGGCTGCCCACGCGGCTGGCGTGCCACTTTTGGTGGACGCCGAGGACAGTTGGCTGCAGCAAGCGATCGATGATGTGGTGGAGGAAATGATGCAGCGGTTCAATACGGAACGACCGATCGTCTTCAACACCATCCAACTGTACCGCCATGACCGGCTGGCCTTCCTGCGCGAAAGCCTCCTGCGGGCGGAACGCGGCGGGTACCAGGTCGGGATGAAACTGGTGCGTGGAGCGTATATGGAGAAGGAACGTGAGCGCGCGAAGGAGATGGGCTACCGGGATCCCATCCAACCGGACAAGGCCGCATGCGATCGTGATTATGACGACGCCTTACGTTTCTGCCTGGACCATATCGACCGCATCGCGGTGATGGCCGGCACGCACAATGAAGCGAGCACCTTGTTGGCAGCACGCCTCATGGAAGAGCGGCAGCTACCACGCGATCACGACCGCATCTGGTTCGCGCAACTACTCGGCATGAGCGATCACATCAGTTTCAACATGGCCGCCGCCGGGTACAACGTGGCGAAGTACATGCCCTACGGCCCGGTGCGCGAAGTGCTCCCCTACCTCATCCGCCGCGCTGAGGAGAACACCAGCGCGCGTGGGCAGACCGGAAGGGAACTCGGGTTGATCCGGGAAGAGCGGAAACGCAGGGCCAGCGCCTAGTACCGGCCATCCTGAGCGGATGCCGTTGGCGGGATCATGCTTCGCCGACGATCACGCGCCCACTACGTTCGATGTGTCAATAGCCATCGATCATGAAACACAACCTAGGCACCCTTTCCATCCTCTACTATGTGTACGGCGCATTCACCTGCCTGATCGGTGTGGTGATACTGATCCTCGTCCTCATGGGCATCATGCTCAATACCGATCTGGTGCAAGGCGGGTCCGACGCACCGCCTGCGTTCGTGGGGAGCGCATTGCAGATCATAGGTTGGGTGTTGTTCGCGATCATCGAGGCCATCGGTATCCTGAAGATGTTGAGCGGGCGCTGGATCGCTCGGCGGATCAACCGCACCGGTTCACTGATCATCGCCGGATTGAGTTGCCTCAGTTTTCCACTGGGAACCGCATTGGGCGTTTTCAGCTTCGTGGTCCTTACGAACCCGGAAGTGCAGAAGGAATACGAGGCAGGCGGATCGCTCCTGGCCTAACGCAACCCGAGCAGGGTGGCCGTGGTGTCCTTGTCGAAATCGCGGAGAGCACCGATGACCAAGTGCAACTCGGTGCCATTCACCTTGGTTGTGACCGAGTAGATCAGGCTATCATCGGTCCTTCGCGAAGCACCGAAGTCCACATCGGCGTCCTCCATACTCGCGCGGATCGCGGCCAGATCCAGCGATCGCGCTCCGAGTTGTTCTTCAACAGCAGGCGTGGTGGCAAGCAGGGTGCTCCGCAAGCGGCTCTTCACCTTCGCCTCAGGCAACCAAGCCCCGTTGGTCAAGCGCTCGCCGTAGGTCCAGTAGGCGATCCCGCCACCGATGATGAGGCCGAAGAGATAGAGGGTGAGGCGTCGTCGAAGATCCATGCTGTTCGGCCCGTTGGGTTCAGGGTCAAAGCTGCGGATTCGGAACAGAAGAAGAAGCATGTGGCCATGGATCCATGTGTCCATGTGGCCATATTGCGATCTGAGCAATATCCCGGTCTTTCGCATATTCGTTGTCACCCATGAGCACATGAGCACATGGATGCATGGCCACATGAAACAACCCATCTTCCCTCCCGACGCCGCCAAGCCACTCGCTCCCTACACACCCGCCATCGCCTCTGGAGGCATGGTCTTCCTCAGCGGTCAGATCGCACTGGACGAAAAGGGCAACCTCCACACCAGCGATATCACTACGGAGACGAGGCGCGTGATGGAGAACATCGGCATCCTGCTGAAAGCCGCCGGCCTGGGCTATGAGCACTTGGTGAAGGTGACCATCTTCCTCAGCGACATGGCGCATTACGCTGCGGTGAACGAAGTGTACGGCACCTACTTCAGTGATGTGCCACCGGCACGGGAAGCCGTTGCCGTGAAAGGACTGCCGCGTGGCGTGAATGTGGAGATCAGCGGGATCGCCATGCGTTGATCTCCATTCGACCCACCCGGAAAAGAAGAACCCCGCTCTTGCAAGCGGGGTTCCTCAACAATAGGGTTCTGAAGCCCTATTTCATATGCTTCAAGTTGAGCGCGTAGAGGATGATGAAGAGCACCGGGAAGAATGCGCCGAGGATCCCCATGAAGCCACCCGCCAAGCCACCTACCATCACGAATGGTACAATGACGTATGCGAGCTGCGCGGCCGTGTAGATATAGAAACCGGTCTTCTTCAGGTTCCACATCATCCATACGCCAGCCACGATCAGGATGCACAACAGACCCTGTGTGAGGGAACTGTTCGCCATAGCGTGGAAATCCGTCAGGCTTCCCATGGCATCGCCAAGGGCACCTGCGATCTCGCGGCCCGCATCGGTCATTTGCTCGCTATCCATGGCTTCGTCCATCGCACTGTTGATCTCCTGGGAGACCGCACCACTCGCAGGCGCCAACGCCTTCAGGGTGAAGTAGCCGGAAATACCGGAGAAGGCATACCATGCACAGCCGACAAAGCTGAGGATGCACAGCACCGTCAGGAAGGTTGGGCGCGCAGGTGCGCCAGCAGTGGTTGTAGTAGTAGGTTCGCTCATATTCGATCGAGGTTTGGTTCGGGACCAAGATAGAGGTGGCTTTCACATGTGCAAGCCCCCCACCCCCGCCGACTTTCCCACAGGCTTTCCATGATCGTTACCTTCGGCGCCCCGGTAAAAAGGCCGGACATCCAGATCCGATCATGAGCTACGACGTTCTTATTCTCGGCAGTGGCCCCGGTGGCTACGTGGCCGCCATTCGCGCCAGTCAACTGGGTTTGAAGACCGCCATCGTGGAGCGCGAGGCGCTCGGTGGCATCTGCCTCAACTGGGGCTGTATCCCTACCAAGGCCTTGTTGAAGAGCGCCCAGGTGTTCCAATACATCACCCATGCGAAGGATTACGGCATCACGGTCGGTGCCGGTTCGCCGGACATGAAGGCGATCGTGGCGCGCAGCCGCGGCGTGGCCGATGGCATGAGCAAGGGCGTGCAGTTCCTGATGAAGAAGAACAAGATCGATGTGATCATGGGCACCGGTAAGGTGATGCCCGGGAAGAAGATCGAAGTGACCGGTGCCGACGGGAAGAAGCAGGTGGTGGAAGCGAAGAACATCATCATCGCCTCCGGAGCACGCAGCCGCGAGTTGCCCGCGTTGAAGCAGGACGGCAAGAAGATCATCGGCTACCGCGAGGCCATGGTGCTCGCCGAGCAGCCCAAGAGCATGGTGGTGGTGGGCAGTGGTGCCATCGGCAGCGAGTTCGCGTACTTCTACAATGCCATCGGCACCAAGGTGACCTTGGTGGAGTTCCTCCCGAACGTGGTACCCGTGGAGGACGAGGATGTGAGCAAGCAACTGGAGAAGAGCTTCAAGAAGCAAGGCATCGACGTGATGGTGAGCAGCGAAGTGACCAACGTGGACACGAAAGGTAAAGGCTGCGTGGTCACCATCAAGAGTGCGGCCGGAGAGAAGAAGGTGGAGTGCGACATCGTGCTGAGCGCGGTCGGCATCGCGGCGAACATCGAGGGCATCGGCTTGGAGGAAGTGGGGATCGTCACCGACAAAGGCAAGATCACCGTGGATGGGTTCTACGCCACCAACATCCCGGGCTACTTCGCCATCGGCGATGCCACCCCGGGGCAAGCGCTTGCGCACGTGGCGAGTGCCGAAGGCATCATCTGCGTGGAGAAGATCGCCGGACAGAACCCGCACACCTTGGATTACGGCAACATCCCCGGCTGCACCTATTGCTCACCGGAAGTGGCCAGTGTGGGCATGACCGAAAAGCAGTGCAAGGAGAAAGGCATGGCGATCAAGGTGGGCAAGTTCCCCTTCACGGCCAGTGGAAAGGCCAGCGCTTCGGGCGCCAAGGACGGCTTCGTGAAGTTGATCTTCGATGCCAAGTACGGCGAGCTATTGGGCGCGCACATGATCGGCGCGAACGTGACGGAGATGATCGCCGAGTGCGTGAGCATCCGCAAGTTGGAGACCACCGGCCACGAGATCATCAAGACCGTACACCCGCACCCCACCATGAGCGAAGCGATCATGGAAGCGGCGGCGGCGGCCTACGGCGAGGTGATCCACCTTTAGGGGCGGATCATGATCCGCCCGACAGGTGGACGTACACGATCGACGATCACCACGTCGACACAATTGCGTCTAGCATTGTAGCATGTGCGGCATCGCCGGATCATACCAGATCGACACGAGCAGGCCCGAGACCGGTGATCGCATCGCCGCGGCGCTCCGCTGCATTGCGCATCGCGGTCCTGATGACGAAGGTATTTACACCGCTGGCCGCGCCGTCCTCGGCCACCGGCGATTGAGCGTGATCGACACGAGCAGCGGCGGACACCAACCCTTCACGGATGAGGGCGGGCGCTACACGATCGCATTCAACGGCGAGGTCTTCAACTTCCAGGAACTGCGCGCCAAGCTGGTGGCCGATGGACATTCGTTCCGCAGCGATACCGATACGGAAGTGGCGTTGCGCCTCTTCGCATTGAAAGGCCCTGCGTTCCTGCACGACCTCAACGGCTTCTTCGCACTCGCCATCCACGACAAAGAGAAGGACGAACTGTTCCTGGCGCGCGACCGCTTTGGTGTGAAGCCCTTGCTCTGGTGCGAACACGATGGCCGCTTCCTGTTCGGCAGCGAATTGACGGCACTGCTCGCGTTGGGCGCGCCGCGCGTCGTCGATCCCGTTTCGCTGCGGATGTATTTCACACACAACTACATCCCGGGTCCGCACAGCATGCTGCAAGGTGTGTTCAAGCTCCAGCCCGGCTGCGCGATCACCGTTTCGCCAAGCGGCGCGCAGGTGGAAGAATGGTACCACGCGGAGGAAGCCGCAGGTCACACACCGGCCGTCACGGACCCCGTGGCGCACCTCCGCGAGTTGCTTGATGATGCGGTGCACATCCGCTTGATCAGCGATGTACCCATCGGCACCTTCTTGAGCGGCGGCCTGGACAGTAGCATTGTTTCGGCACTGGCCAAACGACACAAGGCCGATCTGCGAACCTTCAGCATCGGCTTCACCGACCGCTACTACGACGAGACACCGTTCGCGGAAGCGGTGGCAAAGCACCTCGGCACAACGCACCATACGTTCACCTTGGGGAATGAAGAACTCGCTGCGAGCTACCACGCCCTGCTGGCGAGCATGGATGAACCCTTCGCGGACCAGAGCGCACTGCCGAGCTTCATCCTGAACCAACGAACCCGGCAACATGTCACCGTCGCGCTAAGCGGTGATGGCGCGGACGAAGTGTTCGGGGGGTACCGGAAACATCAAGCGGAATTGCGCATGCACGCACCGGGGATCATGGAGCGGCTGGCCATCCTCGGTGCGCCATTGTGGCGAGCACTTCCGAAATCCCGGAACAACCGGATCACGGATCGTATCCGGCAGTTGGATCGCTTCGCACGATCGGCTGAACTGACCAAGGAGGAACGGTACCTCCTCTTGGCATCGTGGGATGATGAACTTGATCCGGCTTCCTTGGTGAACGATCCTGGTCCGGAAGCCGACTTCGCCGCGCGCCGCAAGGCCATTACCGCACCCCTGGCCCGGAACCCGGGCCTGAACGGACTCCTGTGGACCGATGTGCGCACCGTGCTACCGGACGACATGCTCCGCAAGGTGGACCTGACCAGCATGGCGCATGCGTTGGAGGTGCGCACGCCTTTCCTTGATCGTCGTGTGGTGGAATTCGCGTTCTCTTTGAGAGCCCAGCAGAAGTTCTCTCGTGGATCAGGAAAGCGGATCCTCCGCGAAGCCTTCGCCCATCTACTTCCTCCGGTCACGGTATCACGCGCCAAGCGCGGCTTCGAGGTTCCGCTCACGCCGCTCTTCAAGGGGCCATTACTGGGGGAATTGGAAGTCCTCTCCGACCGGGAGGCGTTGACGGCTGCCGGGTTCAGGCCTACCGCAGTGAATGGGTTGCTCCAACGGTTCCACGGTCCGGATCCGGGGAGTTCACAGGCAACCGTACATGCCATGCTCGTCTTCATGTCGTGGTGGAAAGCCCACCTTTCCTGATGCTTTCGGGACCATTCCGACGGCTACCTTCGCCACCGCTCCATGCCCCGTATCCTTCGCATCCTGAACCGGTTCAACCTTGGCGGCCCCACGCACAACGCGGCCTACTTGACCCGCTACCTCCAGCCCGAGTTCGAGACCTTGCTCGTGGGCGGTAGCCAAGAGGCTACGGAAGAAGGCAGCCACCATATCCTCCGTTCCCTCGGTGTGGAACCGCAGATCCTCCCCGAATTGCAGAGAGAAGTGGCGCCATGGCGTGATCGCGAGGCCTATCGCCGGATCAAGAAATTGATCAAGGACTTCAAGCCGGACATCGTACATACCCATGCGGCGAAGGCCGGAGCCGTTGGTCGTATGGCCGCTGCCGACCTCGGCGTGAAGGCGATCGTACACACCTTCCACGGGCACGTCTTCCACAGTTATTTCGGGCCTGTCCGGACGACGTTATACAAGAATATCGAACGGTACCTGGCCAAACGGTCCTCACGGATCGTGGCCATCAGTGACCTACAGTGCCGGGAACTGGTCGAAGAACATCGCATTTGCGAAAGGGAAAAGGTCACCGTGATCCCGTTGGGCTTCGACCTCAGTCGGTTCCAGGAGGAACAAGGGCGCAAGCGGGAACTCTTCCGCAAAGTGTATGGGGTAGCGGATGATGAGATCGCCGTGGGGATCGTTGGGCGCTTGGTCCCGATCAAGAACCACGACCTGTTCTTGGAGGTGGTGGCACGGGTGAGCAGGAAAACCGGCAAGAAGCTGCGCGCGTTCATCGTGGGCGATGGGGAGGAGCGCGATCGGTTGCAACAACTAACCCGTGATCTGGGCATGAGCCAGGCCATGGGGCCGATCTTCAATGGCCACGGCTTCGGATATGGGGTCAATGGCAAGCCCATGGTCGCATCGGCCACGGTGACGTTCACATCATGGATCAAGGAAGTGGACATCGTGAATGCGGGTGTGGACATCATCATGCTCACCTCCCTCAATGAGGGCACACCAGTGAGCTTGATCGAGGCCCAGGCCAGTAACCGCCCGGTCATCAGCACACGGGTAGGCGGCATTGAGAACGTGGTGCTTCCCGGACAGACCGCATTGTTGAGCGAAGCCGGTGACACGGACAACCTCACCCGCCAGTTAACGGAACTGGTGGAGAGTGCGGAAATGCGCACCCGTATGGGGGCCGGTGGCTGGGTGCATGTCCGGGACAAGTACCACTATGCCCGACTGGTGGAGGACACCGCTGATCTTTATCGCTCGCTCCTGTCCTGATGCGGGCAGCCCCCGATCGTTACTTTTACCCGCCTATGGAACGTAAACTCAGACCTAGGTGGGGGTTGGCCCTCATCGGGGCCGCCATCCTGTCCGGTTGCACCATCAACCGCGACATCATGTTCAAGACCCCAACGAATTACGAATTCAGCAGTTACCAGGACACGGGGCGCCGTGCCTTGATCCTCCAACCGAACGACGTCCTGCAGTTCCGCTTGTTCGCCAACAACGGCTTCAAGATGATCGACCTCGTCTCCGAAGGAGGCTCGCGTGAATCGAATCTGGTGAACCGGAACATCTTCATCTACTATGTGGAAGGAGATGGACTGGTGAAACTTCCATTGCTCGGCCGGGTACACTTGGCAGGACTCACGCTGCGCGAAGGCGAACACATGTTGGAGGAACAATTCGCGAAGTACTATAACGACCCCTACGTACAGTTGATGGTCACCAACCGGCGTGTGGTGGTGTTCCCGGGGGATGGCGGAACGGCGAGGGTGGTTGGCCTGGAGAACAACAACACCACCCTATTGGAGGTATTGGCCCAAGCGGGTGGGCTTGCCAAACGCGGTGACGCCCGCAAAGTGAAGCTCTTCCGGCACCATCCGGATGGGACGCGGACCATTCACGAGTTCGACCTGTCCGACATCTCCGGATTGAAACATGCGGATATCGTGATGCAGGGCGACGATGTGATCTATGTGCAACCGAACCCGGAACTGGCCCGGGAGGTGCTATCCGACCTGCAACCGCTCATCGCACTGCTCACGAGCATCGTCCTGGTCATCGGGGTGGTACGCGGGTTCCAGACCAATTAACCGGGCACCGCGCATGATCGGGGAGGACATCACCCAGCGGAACGTCAGCTTCGAGAGCTACAAGCAGCGCATCACGAACTTCAGCAATGAGTTCGAACTGGGGCTCTTCCTGTACATCCTGCGGCGCAGTCTGTTGTGGATCCTGCTCGTGCTGTTGCTGGCCCTGACCAGCGCACTGTTGTACTTGCGGTACACATCACCGATCTACGAGGCCAGGTCGATCCTGCAATTGCGTGAAAGCAATACCGCAGCAACGGTATTGAGCATGAGCACCTTCGGGGAGGACAAGAACCTGTATGCCGATGTGGAATTCATGCGCTCCCAGCTTTTTCTGGGGATGGCACTGGAGCGACTTCCGCTGCGGGTGAGCTACTTCAACCGGGGGCAGATCCTCACCGAGGAATACTACACGGGTTCCTTCTTCCCGTTGTTGGACCTGGTGGTCACGGATAGTATGGTGCTGGATGTGCCCATCTTCGTGAGCCTTTCCGAGCCCGGGCGCGTAGGCATTTCCTATACCGTCGGGGGCACTCCCGTGAAGGCCTCCTTCGACCGGACGGAACCGATCCGCACCCCGCATTTCAGTGGGCGGATGGAGTTCAAGCACCACTCCATCCTGGCGGACCCGGAATCGAACATCAACCTTTATTTCAAGATCAACTCCAAGCAGCGCCTGCTGGAAACGTACAGCCAGCAGCTGATCGTGAAGGTGTTGGACCCAGGTGCCAAGACCGTGGAAGTGTCCTGCAAGAACCAGAATCCCTGGTTGGCCATGGATATCGCCCAAGCCATGGCGGAGACCTTCATCCACTACGATGTGGAACGCCGAGGGGAGAGCGCGCTCAGCGTGATCCGGTTCATCCGGACGCAGAAGGACACGGTCTTCGAGGAACTTCGCGAATCGGAATTCAAGTTGCAGGATTTCAGGATCGAGAACAGGGTCGCGGATCTCGATCTATTAACGCCCCTCTTCCTTGAGCGGTCATCCCAATATGAGGATGAGCTGGTACACCTCACGCTCGATATCGAATTGTTGAAGGCCTTGGAGAAGGTCACGGACAAGCCGCTGGAGGAGATCGCGCCACACGAGCTGATCCCGTTGCTCCTAGGGACCAAGTACGAAGGTCCTTTGGCGGGTACGATCAAGGAGCTACAGGACCTGTTGCGCGAGCGGGGTTATGTGAACGCTGAGGCCACCAGCTCACATCCCGCTTCCAAGTCCATTGAAACCCGGATCGCGACGCAGAAGCAGGTGCTTCTTGAATCGTTGCGGAGACTGCGCGAGACGGCAGAGACACGCTATAACGACCTGATGGTCCAATTGACGGACTACGACAAGCGCTTCCGCAGCATCCCCGGCAAGGAGTTGGACTACGCGCGGATCGAGCGGGTGTTCAACATCAACGAGAAGTACTACACGATGCTCCTGGAGAAGGAGATCGAATACCGGATCAGCAAGGCCGGCTTCGTTCCTGAGAACAGGATCCTACAGAATGCCGCCCTCCCACCCGCGCCTGTTTCGCCGAACCGGAACATGGTGCTGGGCTCCTATCTGGTGACCGGCTTGATCATCTGCTTCCTGATCGTGCTGGTCAGGTACATCATGCACGATAACGTGACCTCGTTGCATGATATCGCCAAGCTGTCCCACGCGAGCATCGGTATCCTCGGCATGATCCCCAAGTACAAGAAGGAGATCCCGATCTCGCAACTGCTCATCGACAAGAACCCGAAATCACTCATCGCCGAGGCGTTCAGGACCGTTCGGACCAACATGCAGTTCGTGGACAACACGCCCGGTGCGAAAGTGGTCGCCATCACCAGCACCATTTCGGGTGAGGGAAAGACCTTCGTGGCGATGAACCTCGCCGGTATCATCTCCTTCAGTGGCAAGCGGGTCATCATCCTCGATCTGGACATGCGCAAACCGAAGATCCACCTAGGATTCGATGTGGACAATGCCTTAGGCATGAGCACGGTGCTCATCGGCAAGGACACGGTGGACAATTGCATCCGGAAGAGCAACTTGGAGAACCTGGACTTCATCACCGCCGGGCCCATCCCCCCAACCCTTCCGAGCTCATCATCAGCCCACGGATGAACGAGGTGTTGACGGAACTGAAACAGCGGTACGATGTGGTTCTCTTGGATAACCCTCCGGTCGGGTTGGTCACGGACGGCCTACCCATGATCCAACTCGCCGATTATCCGATCTACATCTTCCGATCCGATTACAGCAAGAAGCAATTCGTGCAGAACGTGGACCGGTTGATCAACGAGAACAACATCAAGCGGCTCACCTGCATTTTGAACGGGGTGGACATCGACCGGAACAAGTACGGGTACAACTACGGCTATGGCTACGGCTACGGCTATGGGTATGGGTACGGCTATACCGGGGGGTATTACGAGGAGCGGTCCAAGCAATCCAAGCGCGGATGGTTCGGTGCTTTGTTCGGGAAAGGCTGATGACCATCGAGGCACTGGACATAGAGGGCCCCTTGTTGTTGCACCTGCGATCATTCGCGGACGAACGCGGCTCGTTCATGGAGACCTGGAACCAACAGGTCATGGACGGCGGGATCGGGGTGCAGCGGTTCGTGCAGGACAACGAGAGCATTTCACATGCAGGCGTCCTGCGCGGGCTTCACTTCCAATTGGAGCCAATGGCGCAGGGAAAGCTGGTTCGCACCGTGAACGGATCGGTACTCGATGTATGCGTGGACATCCGTCGCCGCAGCCCTTCCTTCGGAAAGCACGTGAAGGTGCTGCTGAAGGCCGGGGATGGCCGCCTGCTCTGGATCCCGCCCGGTTTCGCACACGGTTTTCTGGCCTTGGAGGATCATACCACCTTCCATTACAAATGCACCGCGAACTATGACCCGGCGCGTGAACGCACCATCCTTTGGAATGACCTCGACCTTGGCATCGATTGGGGTCATCCGGATCCCTTGGTGAGCGACAAGGATCGCAAGGGTTCGCTGTTCAACAGTGGCTGGGATCGAACCGCTCCGTGACCATGTACAGCGGCACGCAGCTCTTCCTCATCTATTCAGGACTCTTCTTCGCGGTCCTGGTCTTCAGCCTGCTGGTGAACTCCCTCTTCATGCGTTTCGCGCGCACCTTGGGGATCCGTGAGAAGGACGAGATGCTGGTGCGGTGGAGCAGCAGTTCGAAACCGGCCTTCGGCGGGATCGGATTCTTCATCCTCTTCCTGGTCTGCTTCACCGTGCATGGTGTGCTCTTCCCCGGCGAGACCAGCAGTGCTCTTCGACCCGAGCTTCTTGGCCTACTCGCCGCAACATCGCTTGGCTTCCTCATGGGACTGGCCGATGACGCTTACAACACACGACCGCTGCTCAAATTCCTGGTGCAGGTGATCTGCGGGGTGATCCTCGTCGCGTCCGGCACCTCGATCGATGTGTTCGAATCGCAAGGGCTCAACACGGCTATCACCATCCTGTGGGTGGTGGGCATGATGAATTCCATCAACATGCTGGACAATATGGATGGGATCACGACCGTGGTCTCCATCGCGATCCTTGTCGCCGCCGGCATGTGCATGATCGTATCCGATGCGATGGATCCCGTGTACATGGTGCTGATCGTCGGGACCACGGCCGCCCTTTGCGGCTTCCTGTTCTACAACTGGCATCCGTCCCGCATGTACATGGGCGATACGGGCAGCCAATTCCTCGGGGTCCTGCTCGCCTTCATCGGCATCCGTTTCTTCTGGAACGCCTCCTCGCCCATGGGCGCGTGGGAACCCGAGCGCCAGATCATTGCGCCGGTGATCGTCTTCCTGCTGCCTATCGTGGATACCACGGTGGTGTCGATCAACAGGATCATGCGCGGGCATTCACCCTTCATAGGTGGAAGGGACCACACCACGCATCATCTCGGGTACTTGGGTTTGAGTGATGGACAGGTGGCCCTCACCTTCATCGGGATCTCGTTGGTGAACGTGTTCCTTACCTTCGTCATGTTCCGCTTCATTGGATCGTGGGCGAACCTCCACACGGTGATCTTCGTTTCGTACGCCCTATTGACCTTCGGAGCGTTACTCCTGTTGACCCATCGCACCAAGCCACCTACAGCATGAAGATCCCGAAAGGCTTGACCGGCACAGTGATGCGTGTCTCACTCTGGACCCTGCTCCTGATCGGAGGTTCCGCGGTCATGCATCTGTTCATTTTCTCCGCCACCGAAGGCGACAACGACGTGGACCACCTCCGCCAGTTCAATGATGGATACAAGGTCTTCAGCCTCACCTTGCCGAACGAACTGGCCTTCTGCGGCGAGCCCGTTCCACTGGACCGGATCGATGTGCGTGAGCGCTTGGACCGAGAGCTGCTCGTGAACACTTACTGGCAGAGCAATACCCTGCTGGCGCATAAGCGCGCCAACCGGTGGTTCCCCTTGATCGAACAGGTGTTGGCCCGCGAAGGTGTTCCGGAGGACATGAAGTACCTCGCCTTGATCGAAAGCGGCTTGACCAATGTGGTCTCACCGATGGGAGCCACAGGCTACTGGCAGTTCATGAAGGAGACCGCCGAGCGCCATGGGCTGGAGGTGAATAGCGAAGTGGATGAGCGCTACAACGTGGTGAAGAGCACCGAGGCCGCGTGCAAGTACTTGAAGGCCGGCTACGCGAAATATGGCTCCTGGGCCTTGGCCGCTGCGAGCTATAACCTCGGGCAAGGTGGCGTGGACAAACAACTGGAGCGCCAGAAGCAGGAAAGCTATTTCGACCTTCTCCTGAACGAGGAGACCTCGCGCTATGTGTTCCGCATCCTGGCCATGAAGGAGATCATCAAGGACCCCGAGCGTTATGGGTTCCACTTGCGGAAGAAGGACTTGTATCCTCCTTATGCCACCACGGCTCTCCAGGTCACCGGACCCGTCCCCGACATCGCCGACTTCGCCAAGGAGCACGGCACGGACTACAAGACCGTGAAGCTGCTGAACCCGTGGTTGCGCGATATGAAGTTGTCCAATCGTGAGGGGCGCACCTACACCGTTCTCCTTCCCGCCAAGGGCTTCAACGACGTGATGTCCGATCAGTAGTGAAGCCTGTGAACCGACCTTGGAGACCGCAGTAGAACCCGGAACGGGTATTCCCGATACGTACCCGGACGATCACATCGAGGTCCTCGGTGCGCGTGTCCACAACCTGAAGAACATCGATGTGCGCATTCCGCGCGACCAACTGGTGGTGATCACCGGGTTGAGCGGAAGTGGGAAAAGCTCACTTGCATTCGATACGATCCACGCGGAAGGCCAACGCCGGTACATCGAGACCTTCAATGCTTACGCACGCCAATTCCTCGGCGGGATCGAACGGCCGGATGTGGACCTGATCACAGGCCTCAGCCCGGTGATCGCGATCGAGCAGAAGACGATCAGCCGCAACCCGCGCAGTACGGTGGGCACCGTGACGGAGATCTATGATCTGCTCCGCCTCCTCTACGCCCGTGTGGCCGATGCGTTCTCCTATGAGACCGGCGAGCCGATGGTGCGGTACAGCGATCAGCGGATCGTGGATCTGGTAGCCGAGGGATACGAGGGAAAGGAGTCCCTGATCCTTGCGCCATTGGTGCGCGGGCGTAAAGGCCACTACCGCGAATTGTTCGAGCAACTGTTGCGACAAGGATTCCTGCGCGCACGGGCCGACGGAGAAGTGTTGGACCTGACCTCCCGCCCACGACTGGACCGCTACAAAGTACACGACATCGAACTCGTGGTGGACCGCATCAAGGTGAATGCGGAGAACACCAAACGCCTTTCCGGGACCATTGCCACGGCGATGAAATACGGCAAGGGCAGCTTGATGGTGGTGGAAGCAAAAGGCGGAACACCGCGTTTCTTCAGCCGCCACCTGATGTGCCCCACCACGGGGATCGCCTACGAGGAACCCGAGCCGAACCTGTTCAGCTTCAACAGCCCTTACGGTGCGTGCCCGAAGTGCAGCGGTCTTGGCCAAGTGACCGACGTCGCGTTCGACAAGATCGTTCCCGACCGGAAGAAGAGTGTTCGCCAAGGAGCCTTCGTCCCGATCACCAGCCATAAGGGCTCGTGGGTCTTCAAGCAGATCGAAGCGGTGCTTTCCAATTTCGGTCACGACCTCGATACGCCGATCGAGGAGATGGACGACGCTGTGCTCGCCGCGCTCTTGAACGGCATGGACGAGCCCTTGCGCGTTTCGAGCGCAGTGGGACTGAGCGATCGCACGGTGCAGTTCGAAGGGATCATCCCTTTCATCCTGGAACAGGCGGAGGACGGCCCGAAGGCCGCGCAGAAATGGGCCGCCGGTTTCACGCACATGGTAACCTGCCCGGAATGCAACGGCGCGCGGTTGAAGAAGACCGCTTTGCACTTCCGCATCGTCGGCAAGGACATCCATGAACTCGCCAACATGCCGCTCGGCGAACTGCATGGTTCCATGTCCGGGCTGGTCGATCGGCTGGAAGGCACGAAGGCGTTGATCGCGCGTGAAGTGGTGAAGGAGATCACCGCGCGCAGCAGTTTCCTGTTGGATGTTGGTCTGGAGTACCTCACGCTGGATCGCAGCGCGCGTTCGCTCAGCGGCGGCGAAGCACAGCGCATCCGGTTCGCTACGCAGATCGGCAGCCAGCTCACTGGTGTCCTTTACATATTGGATGAACCGAGCATCGGTTTGCACCAGCGTGATGACAAACGCTTGATCGGCAGCTTGCGCAACCTGCGCGATGGCGGCAACAGCATCCTGGTGGTGGAGCACGACAAGGAGATGATGATGAGCGCGGACCACCTGATCGACATCGGTCCGGGTGCGGGAGAACACGGCGGCCGCATCGTGGCGCAAGGGCATCCGACGGAATTGGCGCTTGGCGATAGCGTCACCGCGCGCTACCTGCGGAATGAATTGCGGATCGAGGTACCTGCGGAGCGTCGCAAAGGCAATGGGCATCGCTTGGCACTGCGCGGCGCGAAAGGCAACAACCTGCAGGAGGTGGATGTGGACTTTCCGCTAGGCACCTTCATCTGCGTGACGGGCGTGAGCGGCAGCGGCAAGAGCACCTTGATCGGTGATACGCTCTATCCCATCCTCAGCAAGCACTTCTACCGCAGCGAGTCGCATCCCCTGCCCTATTCGTCCATAAAGGGCTTGGAGCATATCGACAAGGTGATCGAAGTGGACCAAGGACCCATCGGTCGCACGCCGCGCAGCAACCCCGCCACCTACACCGGCATCTTCGACCACATCCGCGAACTGTATGCGAACCTGCCCGCCGCGAAGATCCGCGGATACAAGGCCGGGCGCTTCAGCTTCAATACCACCGGCGGACGCTGCGAGACATGCAAGGGTGCAGGTGTCCGCACCATTGCGATGAACTTCCTGCCGGACGTGAACGTGCCCTGTGATACCTGTCGCGGCAAACGCTACGACCGCGAAACCCTGGAGGTACGTTTCAAGGGCAAGAGCATTGCCGATGTATTAGCGATGCCGGTAGAAGAGGCGGCGGCGCTGTTCTCGGAGCTACCGCAGATCCACTTGAAGCTGCGCACCCTGTTGGATGTCGGCCTGGGCTATGTGAAGTTGGGCCAGAGCAGCACCACCCTGAGTGGCGGTGAAGCACAGCGCATCAAGCTCGCCAGTGAATTGGTGAAGCGTGGCACGGGCAGCACGTTCTACATCCTGGACGAACCCACCACCGGTCTTCACTTCGACGATGTGAAGCAACTGATCGACGTGTTGCAACGATTGGTGGAACAAGGCAACACCGTATTGGTGATCGAGCACAACCTCGACATCATGAAGGTGGCCGATCACGTGATCGATATGGGGCCCGAAGGCGGAGCCGGTGGAGGAATGGTGGTCGCGCGAGGCACACCGGAGGAAGTGGTGTTGATGGGAAAAGGGCACACCTATCCATATTTGAAGGCCGAACTGGCCCACTGAACCACCTGGCACGCAGCCGGGCTGTACGAGAACACGCATCGCACATGAAGAAAGAACCGACGAAGCAACCGAAGGCGAATGAAGAGAGCGAACGCCGCATCAAGCGCGCGTTCAAGCGCAAGGGATGGAGCGAGGTGAAGGCCAACGACAGTTGGGCCATCTTCAAGATCATGAGCGAATTCGTGGAAGGCTTCGAGGCCATGCAACGGATCCGCCCCTGCGTGAGCATCTTCGGCAGTGCGCGTACCAAGCCCGGCGCGCCGGAATACAAGCTGGCGGAGGATGTGGCCTTCCTGCTCACCGGCAACGGCTACGGCGTGATCACCGGCGGCGGACCCGGGATCATGGAGGCCGCGAACAAAGGCGCGCAACGCGGTGGTGGCACAAGCGTCGGTCTGAACATCGAATTGCCCTTCGAGCAGGAACCCAATCCGTACATCGACAAGGAGAAGAGCCTGATGTTCGATTACTTCTTCGTGCGGAAGGTGATGTTCATCAAATACTCACAGGGATTCGTGGTGTTGCCAGGAGGCTTCGGCACGCTCGATGAGTTCTTCGAAGCGCTCACCTTGATGCAAACGCAGAAGATCGGGCGTTTCCCCATCGTGCTCGTCGGCAGGAAGTATTGGCAGGGCCTCTACGATTGGATCAAGCAGACCATGGGAGAGAAGCATGGCAACGTGAATGCCGAGGACATCGAACTGTTCTCCTTGGTGGACAAGCCGGAGGAAGCGGTGGAGATCATCAATGCGTTCTACAGCCGGTACATGCTGAAGCCGAACTTCTAGCCGGCTCCAACATCCCTTTCATCCATTCGCAGGATCCGATCAGCAGGGATCCTTCCGCGTCCGCACGCGGATCGGCGCGGCGCCCGTCAACACCCCCTTGTTGGTACTCGCTGCGTACCACGCCGAACCGCCGCAGTGACCCCGGATACTTTTGAACGCGAGCCTTAGCACGCTTCACAACGCGTATCCATCATGCTGCAAAACCTCGTACTCCTCTTCAATGTCATCGGTGTCCTTCTCGTGGACACCTTTCTCCTTGCGGATCTTTCGGTGACACAGAACGTACCGGCCAGCATGGCGCCGGGTAGTGAGGTGCGCGTGACCGTGACCATTGCGAAAGGCGACCTCAGCGGATTCGCGAAGCTGCAACTCGACCTGCCGGAAGGGTTGAGCGCTACGGCCATCGATACCAAGGGCGCCTCCTTCACCTTCGCCGAAGGGAAGGCTAAGTTCATCTGGATGTCATTGCCCGCGTCCCCTAGTTTCAAAGTGAGCTATACACTTACCGCCGATGCCGCTGCCTCCGGCGTGAAGCAGATCAACGGACGCTTGTCGTACATCGAGAACAACGAGCGCAAGACCCATGAGATGTCCATTTCGGTGGTGGATCTCGGCGCACCCGGAGCCGTGCCGGTCAGCGTTACCACTATCGTGGAGGACCCCAGCGCACAGGACCTTGTGAGCGCCGCAGGAGGTGCACCTGTAGGGAAGATCGCCGTAGCGGTGATCGACAACGCGAGTGGCGTAGCCCCTATGCAAGGCCTTGGTGGCGTAGGTGGTCGGCGTACGATCACACCAGTGTCGGAGAAGGAGATGATCGTGGAGGTAGTGGTGAACAAAGGCGACATCCGCGGGTTCGGCAAGTTGCAGGAGACCATTCCTCAAGGCTTCACCGCCATGGAGAAGAACAGTGCGGAGGCCATCTTCACCATGCAGGACCGCATTGTGAAATTCGTGTGGTTGAACCTGCCCGCTTCCAATGAAGTAACCGTGGTGTATAAGCTCCGCGCGAACGACCGTCCGGATGGCGAGTACACCATCGATGGCGAGTTCGGCTACCTGCTGAACGACGAGACGCAGAAGGCCGTGATCGGATCGAGCAAGTTCTTCATCGGTGCCAAAGCCTTGGAGTTGATGGCGCATGACCCAAGTACAATGAACGAGTTGAACGGCGTGGATCCGGATCTCGCACTGCGCCAGAAGCAGGAAGCCGAGCGCAAGGCGAAGGAAGCCGCCGAAGCGAAAGCACGCCAGGAGGCCGCCGAGGCCAAGGCCCGCGAAGCCGCAGCCCTCGCCGCGCAGGTGAAAGAGAAACCTGCCACCGCAAGCGGTAACCCGACCGGCCGCATCCCCGCGCCGGAGAAAGGGGTCACGTACAAAGTGCAGATCACGGCGGCACATCGTGAGGTGGGCAAGGCCTACTTCAAGGCCCGTCACCGCTACGAGGGCGATTTCCAGATCGAGCGCCACCAAGGATGGATCAAGTACGTGACCGGCAGCTTCGGGGAGTACAAGGAGGCCCGCGATCGCCGGATATCCTACGTACAGGCCGGGTATCAATTCCCCGGACCCTTCGTTACCGCATACAACAACGGCGAGCGGATCACGGTGCAGGAGGCCCTGGTGATCAGCAAGCAGCAGTGGGTCCAATGAAATTGATCCGGCCGTAGATACATTCGGTCCGTCATGCACGCAACGTCACTCCGCACCCTCGCGCTTCTTGCCTCTTGCGTATGGGTGCTCGGTGCCAGTGCGCAGGACGATAGCACCTCCACCGGGAACCGTTCACTCTTCAAGCCCACGGTCGGCCTCGGCGCGGGCATGTTCGCCTTCTACGGTGATGTGGGGAATGATCACGCGGACCGCAATCCGCTGGTGACCCGCGTGGGCTATGAGTTGCGCGCCTCCACCCCCATCACCTCCTGGTTGGAAGCCGATCTCTACGCCTTGCACGGCCGCATGGGAGTGAACGAGCGCGGCACCACGCGCAACCTCAACTTCGAGTCACGCATCACCATCGGTGGGTTCCAGTTCCGGTACAATTTCCTGCAACTGCTGAACAAGGACCGCGTGGTGGAGCCGTACATCAACTTCGGGTTCGAGAGCGTGGAGTTCCTCACCAAGACCGACCTCTACGACGCCCAAGGCCGCCAATACAACTACTGGAGCGACGGCACCATCCGGGACATTGCGGAGAACGCGCCCAACGCCGGTGATGCCGTGGAGATCCAACGCGACTACAGCTATGAGAGCGACGTGCGCGAACAGAACGCCGATGGTTTCGGGAAGTACCTCGAACGCACGTGGGCAGTGCCGGTGGGCATCGGCGCGCGCATGGACATCGGGCACGGCTTCGATCTGCGCGTGGGCACCACCATGCACTTCACGTTGAGCGATCTGGTGGATGGCGTAACGCAGGAGAGCATCGGCGAACGCGCCGGGAAGTCCGGCAACGACCGCTTCCTGTACAGCTCGTTCAGCATCGGCTACACCATCCCGATGGAGCCGCGTAAGAAGAAGGTGTCCAAGTCGCCGCTGAACGATGCGGAACTGGACCTGATCGTGTTGAAGGATGACGAGGACGGTGATGGCGTAACGGACTTCAAGGATGAATGCCCGGGAACGCCCGCCGGCACGCCGGTGGATGCCAAGGGCTGTCCGCTGGATGGCGATAGCGATGGTGTACCGGACTTCCGCGATGATGAACTGAACTCGGCCGTAGGTGCCATCGTGGACCAGCGCGGGGTGACCATCACGGATGAGACCATGCTGAAGGCGTGGTTGAACTGGAAGGACAGTGCCAACGTGAACATGGTGGCCAGCCGCGTGGAATCCATCGGGCCTCCGCGTCCGGTGAAACCACCCACGAAGCGCGTCTATGTGGTGAAGGTGGGCAGCCATGTGGAAGGCATCAGCGAGGAACTGATCCAGAAGATCCTGAGCATACCGGATGTGCGCACATTGGAGCGTGGCGACACCACCTTCTACCTGGTGGGTAACTACGATGCCATCCCCGAGGCGCTGCGCCGCGAGTTGGAACTGAAGGGCCTCGGCATCGAGAGCGTGGTGATGGCCGAGGAAGGCGGCAAGCTCTACGATGTGAGCGCCGAGACCGCTGAGGAGCGCGCCAAACTGGTGGGTATGGGAGCCGGTGATGAGAACCGCGACGTGATCATGCGCGTGCAGATCGGCGCGTTCCGGAACAAGCTCTCGAAGAACGTCTTCTCGGATGTAGGCGATCTGGTGACCTTGAAGGGTGAGGATGGCCTGACGCGCTACTACAGCGGCTCCTTCTCCGATGTGAACAAGGCGGCAGCGTATAAAGTGCGCATGCTGATCAACGGCTTCGATGGTGCATTCCTGGTGGCCTTCCGCGAAGGCAAGCGCGTGAGCATGAGAGAGACCGGCGCGAAGCTCAGCGGTCCCGAGGATCTGCGCACGCTGCCGAGTGGCGGGATCAACCCGGAGAAGATCCGCTTCCGCGTGCAAGTGGGCACCTTCGTGGGCAACGTGCCGATGGAGACCATGGACAAACTGATCGGCCTGGGCCAAGTGGATGCCATACCGAGCGCCGATGCGGTGCGCTATTACTTCGGCAACTTCACCGATCGCAAAGGCGCGGAGGAAGCGCGGCAGGCCATCATCGCCAAGGGCTTCGCGGATGCCTTCGTGGTGGGCGCGGTGAACGAACACATCATCCCGGCCGATGAGGCGGAGGGGTTGTTGAAGTAGGCGGCGCAAGTGCGCTACCTGCCCTTGGTACGCGGCAACCTCTTTTGTTACGAGACCGTGCTTTCCTGCTACAACCGCGTGCTTGCATAGAGCCTAAGTTTGTGTGGACCGCAACGCGTTGCTCACGGACACCTTCACAATTGAAAACCCTGAAGTCATGAGGACAACCTTACACAGCCGAGGACTTGTCACGTTCCTGCTCGCCCTCTTTTCCATGAGTGCTTTCCGATCGGATGCGCAAGTGGTCCAGATCAACACGGGCACGCCGGCCTCACCCCTCTACGCCGTCGGTCCCATCTACGTCTCCTCCACCCTCTTCTACCGCTACAGCCGGTACGCCTACCTGTACACGCAAGATGAGCTGGCCGCGGTCGGCTTCACGCCCGGCACCACCATCACCACGGTGGGGTGGATGAAGAGCACGGCGAATTCCGCCGCCGGTCCGGCCGTATTCAGCATCTTCATGAAGAACTCCGGTGCCACGGCCTATGCCCAACCCACCGAGACCTGGACCAACCTGAGCACCGGCGCGGCCTTGGTCTACACCAATGCGGCGCAAGCCATTCCCGCCACCGCCAGCCCGCAGTACATCGACTTCGCGCTCTCCACACCCTTCGTGTACACCGGTGGATCGTTGGAGATCCTCACCGAGTGGGACATCTCCGCTGCGGCGACACCGATCGCAACAGGCGTATTCGAATGGGAGAACACCATCGTACCGGACCGGATCTACGGCTCGGGTAATACCGCGCTGCCCACCACCTTGAACAGCACCACCAACAACACCGACATCAATGATCGGCGGCCGGTGATCCAATTCACCATCGATACCTCCACGGGGCTCCGCGACATGATCGCTGCGATGATCAGCATCTCTCCGAACCCGGCGGAGGAAACCATCCGCATCCACAACGGAAGCACCACACCCTTACTCGGCATCGTGATCACGGATGCCGTGGGGAAGGTGGTGCATGTGGAAGGGCGACCCGGCATCCAAGCGGATCACTTCATCAACGTGACGGGGCTGAAGGCGGGCGCGTACTTCCTGGGGATGGAGACCGGTGCGGGGCGCGTGGTGAAGCGGTTCACGGTGTTGTGAGGGGGGCGGAGCGGTTGCACTCCACCTTGTAATAGAACGTGGTCGCTAGACGGACAGGGATCCGAGACTTGAGTGGGGGATCCCGATAGGGACTCGCCACGGGTGCCGGAGTTCCACCGACGCTGCTCTTGCTCCATATTCTACGGTGATCCAAGCGATCCGCGATCGCCAAATGCGGGATCGCGATCACAAAGAGGCAAGGAGCGGTTGCCTTGAAGCACGAGGCGACCGGTGAAAGCGCCACTACGTTCACTTTCATCGGGAATGCATCCGCGTCTCCTCAATGGATGATCGAAGAGATCACCGATGCGATCACGGTTCCGCTCCACGCGATCACGACGTGGGAGCACGCCATTGCTCGGTCACGCGATCCGGTGGCACACCCTCATGGGGCGATGGCCGTCCGGAGTTACGCCTACGCGCGATCGGCTTGAGCGAATGGGAAGCGTACTTCCGCGATCGCGCGGAAGACCTCCGCACCCGCGATACGGCACAACGCAACGGGCATCCACCCTACTGTGATCAACACCGGGTATTCTCCGGTCGCAGCATCGCGATCATCGATCACCTTCCAAGTGGATGTAACCGTGAACCCGGCCATCGCGTTCAAGTGCCATCCATACTTGGAACACATGCGCTTGATCAAGACCGACCTCAGAGGGCTCAACGCCCTAGCCGTCCTGAACCGTGCCCGGCTCATCCATGCGGCGATGAACGGCAATCCGGCCTTCCCCTCACCCCTGCCTAGCATGGCCGACTTCGGCGCTGCGTGTGATGCACTAAAGCAGTCGACTCTGCGCACCCTGAATGGCGGCAGCAGATTGGACTACTGCATCAAGCAGGAACGCTTCATCACGGTGAAGGAGATGATCAAGGCACTCGCGGGCTATGTGAATGCGGTGGCCCAAGGGAATACCGCGATCGTGTACAGCGCCGGTTTCACGGAGCGCGACCCCTCCAAGCGCATCACCGCACTAAAGGACCCGGAGCACGTACGCGCCAGAACAGGATCACGGCATGGCACCATCATCGTGCGCTGGCCCCCGGTGCGCGGTGCCCGCATGTACCAATTGTACATCCGTCGAGCCGATGTGCACGAAGGTGAGCTTTGGCAACCACTGACCCTTACCAGCAACAGCCGGTATGAAGCCACCGGACTTGACCCGCTGACCTACTACTCCTTCAAGCTATGCGCCATCGGCACTTCCACGCGCAGTGGAATGAGCAGCGCAGTTACGGCCCTTTCCATCGGCCGCAAAGCAGCATAACGCAGACGACCACTACTTGGACAGTACACGACCTGTGAAAGCCCCGGAGCGATCTCCGGGGCTTTTGCGTTGGTGCAAGCGGTGACAATGGGCTTTGCGATCGAGGACTCGAAGCCATGGAACCGATCAGGCATAGTGCCACGGAAGTAAAGGCCCTTGCATTCCAACGCGGCCTTGCCCAGCGCGAGTTTCTGCTGTTATCCGAACCCGGCAAAATGCCCAGCACCTTACTGTACTTCCCCGGTAGGATCATGTTCGCAGCACGTACCCGGCCTTCATCGCGCACGGCATGTAGGAATGCCTCAAGTTGAACATCACCCAGGAGGGTGCGGGCCGCAGTGAGTTGGGCGGAGGGCATGGGGTGAATGTAGGCGGGGTGCCGAACTTCACACCGTGCGACTGGTGCAACGCTACCTCACTGACCTGTTGAACCTCTTCCTCTACGACCCGGAGGAACCCAACCAGCTTTGGCCGTGGTGGCGCGTTGGGCTCGTGGTCGGTTTGGTGGTTGCGGTCTTTTGGGTGTTCGGTTCGTTGGCCTAGGCTAGTAGCCGGTAAGCTCAAAGGCCAGTGAACAACCGCACCCAATAGCGATGCCCGGCGCTCGAACAGGCGGACGGACCCTTGCGGGCACGCGCCTCGAACGATCCCGGACATCGGGAACAAGTTAGGCGGTACTTGTAAGGGCGCGAGAAAAGAGAGGGCCGCACACGGTGCGGCCCTCCGATCAAACGTTCGGTAGGCATTACTTCCCTTTGCCTCCACCTCTGTTGGGGTTCATCTGCCCACCGCGATTCCCTTGGCCCTTGTCGTACTGGGTATTGGTACCGCTGCTTCCCTTGTTGGGGTTCTGCTGGTTGCTGCTATTGTTGTTATTACTGCTCTTGCTCATCAGTGCTGTTGTTGTGGGCACCTTGTAACAGTAGCCGTGACCGGGTGCCCGTTCCGGTGAAGGCATCCTACTTAGTCCTCCTCACCAGCGAACCAGCTTGCCACCACAGCGGCTAAGCCGATCACCCCGGCCACTTTGAGTGCCTTGTTGCCTGATGCGAGACAAGCTGCACTACCGATCATAAGCGCGTGCATCTCACCTCCGGTGGGGTCCACCTTCCCATTGGTGAGGTTGTACATGCCATCCTGCGTGCGCTGGGTGGTCGTGCGGCCGGTATTATCGCCGAGGGTAGCGTTGAAGGCACGTGACATATCATTCAACACTCCATATTCATAGCGGGTTTCTCGTATGCGTGTCATTCGTTGTTCGTTTTTTGAACTTCACAAAGGTCCGGGCGGTCGTGCAGGTCGCGATCGCGTTTTCGCATCACTTTTGGCGTGACCATTCAGTTGGGTCAGGGCACGGCTCACTTCGTGCTTGTCTGTATTCAGGTACTCACCCACCTGGGACCGGGTGAACGTGCGGATGACTTCCGGATAGAATTTTCTTAAGTCGGCTACCCGTTCCTCATTGGATTTTTCCATGCGCCCGCTCCGGTCCATGGCGCGGGCATAACTGTACTCCGCCAATTTGCGCCCCAATCGTTCGATGCCTTGGTGCTGGTCATACAGGCTGTACAACTGCTCACGGTCCAATACGAAAAGATCACAGGGTTCAACGGCTTTGATATCCATTGTGGCCCTACCGCCTGCAGTGAACGCCTGTAGATCGCAAACGATGCGATTCACGGTCGTCATGTTGAAGTAGGCGACACGATGCTTCCGTTGCTCGTCCGCGTATCGTGCATACATCGCTCCGCTTTGTAGGAAGCCGATCCGCCCTGCAATTCTGCCTGCGGTTTGAAAGCGTTCATTCTTCCCGATCTGGACACGTTCCAGCGCCTTGCTCAACGCGGTCCATTCCTTCGGACTGAGTTCAGAATAGTCCTTCAACCACTTGCGCAGGTCATCCATGTTCGGGAGGTATGTGTCGCCGAAAGCGAATGACATGCCGATCGGGGTAAACGGGCCATCGCGAATAACTTGTTGACAGGCCCGCCAATAAGTCGGTCGCGATCCGGACATTCACGCCTTCAGCAGAACCGCCCGCATGTCCTCCCCCGCCATAGACAAGTACTACACCAGCGTACAGAAGATCCGCGACTATGGCGGCAGCGGAAAGGAGACCGCCATACGCAGCGCCTTCTATACCCTGCTGAATCACTACGCCGAGAAGAAGGACCTCATCCTCATTACTGAACTCAGCGTCGAAGGCAAGCTCGGCAGGAAGGTGACGCCGGACGGCACCCTGAAGAACGCCCTGCGCCTGGACTACGGCTATTGGGAGAGCAAGGACGAGGCGGACGACATCGACGAGGAGATCGAGAAGAAATTCAAGAAGGGCTACCCGGACCGCAACATCCTCTTTGAGGACAGCCAGACCGCCGTTCTGATCCAGGAAGGACGTGAGGTAATGCGCGTCCCCTTCAAGGATGCCGACAAGCTGGATGGCATCCTCAACGCCTTTGTGAACCACAAGCACCCCGAGGCACGGAAGTTCGAAGAGGCGCTGGACCAGTTCAAGACGGACCTGCCCACCATCCTGGAAACACTGCGCGACAAGATCGAGACGGCGCGAAAGCAGAACGCCCAATTCATCGCCGCATCAGAGGTGTTCTGGACCTTGTGCAAGGCGGAGATCAACCCGGACATCACCGAAGCGGACATCCGCGAGATGATGATCCAGCACATCCTCACGGCGGACATCTTCAACAAGATCTTCGACGAGCCCGACTTCCACCAGCACAACAACATGGGCCAGCAGTTGGAGGCCCTTATCGGCACGCTCTTCAGCTACAGTGACCGCAAGAACCTGCTGGCCGCGCTGGAGCATTACTACGAGGTGATCAACGCCGCCGCAGCGGGCATCAAGGACCACCACGAGAAGCAGCAGTTCCTAAAAGTGCTGTACGAGAACTTCTACAAGGTGTACAACCCCAAGATGGCGGACCGGCTGGGGGTGGTGTACACGCCCAACGAGATCGTGCGCTTCATGATCCGCAGCACGGACCAGTTGCTGCACCGGCACTTCGGCAAGACCTTGAGCAGCAAGAACGTGGAGATCCTGGACCCCGCCACCGGCACGGGCACCTTCCTCACGGACATCATAGACCACATACCGAAGCAGGACCTGGACTACAAGTACAAGAACGAGATGCACGCCAACGAGGTGGCCATACTGCCCTACTACGTGGCCAACCTCAACATCGAGTACACCTTCAAGCAGAAGATGGGCTACTACGCGGAGTTCCCCAACCTCTGCTTTGTGGATACGCTGGACAATACCGGGGCGCTGCAGTTCAGTGGCAAGCAGGAGGACATGTTCGGCCTGAACAGCGTGAACGCCACGCGGATCAAGAACCAGAACAGCAAGAAGATCAGTGTGATCATCGGCAACCCGCCGTACAACGCCAACCAGCAGAACGAGAACGACAACAACAAGAACCGCGAATACACTTTCATCGACAAGCGGATCAAGGAGACCTACGCGAAGCGTTCTCGCGCCACGAACAAGGCGAATGTGTACGACATGTACACCCGCTTCTACCGCTGGGCCATGGACCGGGTGGATCGGAACGGGATCATCGCATTCGTCACCAATCGTTCATACATCGATGGCAAGGCACTGGATGGCTTCCGTGCCACGGTGAAGGACGAGTTCACGCATGCTTATGTGATCGACACCCATAGCGATGTCCGCGACAATCCAAAGATCTCTGGGACAAAACACAATGTGTTCGGGATCCAGACCGGCGTTGCCATCTGCTTCCTTATACGGCAGGAGAAGAAGACTGGGCCGTGCAGAATCCAGTACATCGAACTCAGCGACCAGCTTGACCGTGCCGAGAAGCTCGACTGGTTCCGCTCACAGGAAGAAATTGGTGCCATGCCTTTCGCGGAGTTGTTGCCGGACGTGAAGGACACCTGGGTCGAACAAGCGGGTGATGAGTTCAACGCGTTGCTTCCGACCATCGAGCATGACGCTCGACCGGGTGTTGAGGTCAACGCGCTGTTCACCCTTCATTCGCTCGGTATCAATACCAACCGCGACGAGTGGTTGTACGACTTCAGTGAATCCGACCTGGTGAAGCGCATGCGGTACTTCACCACGGCATACAACGACCTCGTCCAACGCGGCGACCGTTCCTATCCTGACATCATCAAGTGGAGTTCCAGCCTGAAAGACCACTTGTTGCGCGGCACCAAGGGACAGTTCTCCAAGGAGCATGTGCGGGGTACCATGTACCGACCGTTCACAAGGATGTACCACTACACGGAGAAACTCGTCAACCATCGCCTGACCGACAACCACTACCAGATGTTCGGGAAAGGATTGGATCAGCCGAATCCAACCATCACCTTCATAACCGGAACGGCGAGACCTTTCAGCGTTATGGCTGTGCGCGATCCATTCGACATGAACTTCGTGAGTCCGGCGGCTGGCGGAACACATGCGCTGCCATTGTATCGCTATGGGGCCGATGGCATGCGCCACGACAACTTGACGGACTGGGGGCTTGAACGGTTCCGGATACACTACGGGAACAAGAAGATCAGCAAGGAACAAGTGTTCCAATACGCGTACGCCGTCTTCCACGACCCACAGTACCGCGCCAAGTACGAGAGGAACTTGAAGCGCGATTTCCCACGCGTACCGCTTTACCCGGATTTCACTCAGTGGAGCAAGTGGGGTAAGGAATTGATGGATCTGCACATCAACTTCGAAACTGTTCAACTCTTTCCACTTGAAGCGGTGCGAAGCCGAAGTGCAGAACGCCAGAAGGAGAAGAAGCAAGCGGTGATCGATGGTCTGATCGCTGATCCCATGACACCTTACGGGTATGTACCCGCAGTGAAGGTGAAGCTGAAGGCCGACAAGGAGGCAGGCATCATCGAGCTGGATGAGCTGACGCTACTGAAGGGCATCCCCAAAGAAGCCTGGGCCTACAAGCTGGGCAACCGCAGCGCCCTGGAATGGGTGCTGGACCAATACAAGGAGAAAACGCCGAAGGACCCGACGATCCGGGAGAAGTTCAACACGTACCGGTTTGCAGACTATAAGGAGAAGGTGATAGACTTGTTGAAGCGGGTGACGACGGTGAGTGTGGGGTCGATGGAGGTGGTTAGGGGGATGGAGGCGGCCATACGATAACTTACCACGCATTGCGTCCAGATTCTTTACTCAACAAACCAAGTCATGCGGACCCCACTTATTCATTCTAGTGTGCTCGTGATCTCTTCTGTCGTCCTATCCAGCTGCGCCATGCACTCCTACGGACCTTCAGGTACCGCTAACAAGGCCATTGCAGGCGTGGCGAATGTTAATTTCATGACTAATGGGCGCCAAGCGGGGCAGCAGATCCAATACTTCCATAGCCGCGTGAATACATACCTGAGCGTGGACGGCAACGAAGATCTCTCGATGATCAACGAAGCATCGATAACGAACGTTTTCCGCATTGACAGCGGGTGGCACGAGTTGAGCTTTAGCGGGACCGTCATCTGCAAATTCATGCCATTCAAGCAATTCACCACCGGTGTTGGCATAGTACAGGCGGGGACCTCGCGATACATGGAATTGAACATGACCAGTTTGAAGTACAGGTTCCATGTGGAAGCGCATTCGCAGTATGTCTTGCATATCAACGTTGCGGACAATATCGACCTGTCCGGTAAGGAGGGTAGTGTATGTATAGCCTTGTATAAGCCGGCCAATCGCAATGGCTACATCAAGAAAACGGATGTAGCGCTGGACAAGCAGTGTACGCTGTTGCCAATAAAGATCATTTAAGCCCGCGCCCCTCGAGAAGTTCAACACCTACCGATTCGTGGACTACAAGGTGCAGGTTGTAGACTTGTTGAAGCGGGTGACGACGGTGTGCATAGGGACGATGGTGGTGTTGAGGGGGATGGAGAAAGCCAAGCGATGACAACCTTGTATGGATAACAACGCGCTACTCTACTACTTCAGCACCTTGGCACAATGCCTAGCAGCATTGGCAGCGCTGCCGGCTGTCTTCATTCATTTTAGGACACAAGCGCTCATTCGCTTGATGGTTGGCTTGGGCAAGAGCATGCTATTGCGGTGGGATAGAGAGCCTGACTATGTTCAGCGGTACGTGCCGACACTGGGGTCCCGTCGCCTCCTAGATCGTCTGAAACTTGAAGCCGCAGTGGAACGCGAAGATCTCAAAATCGTGCATCGAATGCTACGTCGATTCGCAGAAGTACAAAAGAACATACCACAGAAAGAAGGGAACCACGGGTTTGCCGAGGCATGTCTTCATTTCGAGTCGCTGAACCGTACGCGTATCGGCCTACGCGATGGACTCTTATGGAGCGTTGTGTTTGCGCTCTTGGGAATGGGCCTATCATTACTGGGCATCATGGTTCTGAGCGTGAAGTCCAATTGTTGGGTACCACTATTGATGGGCCTCACCGCGATAATTGGTAGCGCTACGCTGATCCTCGTTGGCCGATTGGTTCATGTGGGTATGGCCGATCCAGAAGAATGGGACATCGGTTTGGAACACGACAAGGTGTGATGGACATCGACCAGCACAAGCCCGCCCTCTTCTACTTCCTTGCGGTGGATGCGCGCATCAAGTTCGGCATCACCAGCGATTGGGATAAACGCTTCAAGCGTTACCAGAAAGACCTTGGGGAGTTCGCCGTGCGGCCCTTCAAGACCGAGAACTACCATCACCGCTGGCAAGCTGAGTTGGTGGAGCAAGTATTGAAGTGGCGGCTATGGGATTTCATCACGCACGATGAGCATGAGTGGGTGGAGAGCCTGCCCATCGATACCATCCTGCACGTGTACCGCGATACCCGCGACCAGTTGCGGCCGGAGTTCGAGAAGCACCGGCACATCCACACCCGGCCGGATGACCGTTGGGGGCATTACAAGCAGATAGCGGCGTACCAGTTCAAGGGGGCCCTTGAGTAGTGCATCATGCGCGAGCGAGACCCGAACGCCGTGATGATCGCCGTAGAGAAGTACGGCTTGCCGCGCTGCCTTCACATCCCCATCGCTGCTCGGGACATTGCATCCATTGAGCGTTTCATCGGCAACGTCATGCCAATATTCCACCAGGATAGCGCCATGCGCGCGGTGCAGGTGGCAGTGGATGCGCCGGAGGAAATGGACGAACGCTTGATCGTGTGGGACATGGCCAATGCCAGCCTCTTGCACCGCACCCCGCAAGTATGGGTGCATGTGGACTACCGGGGTTATCGCCAAGCATACCAGAAGGTCCATCCGGATGAGGATGTTTCGCACTTGGTCCTGGATCATGTGCTGAACCGCCGTGTGGCCCGGCTCACAGGGTTTCCATACGTGCGGCTCGTTCCCATCACCCGTGCCGCCAATTCAAGCAGCGGTGGTCTTTCGGAGAAGATGGAACTGGATTTCCAGAGTTGGCCTTCTACAGTGGCATGGCATGCGGCACATCCACGCAGCATACAATATGCGGATGTGGGTGCACTAGCGAAGATGCTGGACTTGACCGTAGGCAATTCGCTGCACGAGAATGTGAATGAGTTCCAACGCAGATTGCGCGAACAGCGGCGTGGGTGACCCCCGTCCTCCTACTTTCCCCACTGCTCCCACGAGATCCCAACGCGTGGCCTCGGTGCCCAGCACCATTCTACCTTCCGGCCATGGAATTGCCCACCGGCCTTGAACTGACCCCGGATGCGTTCGCGTTGCTGCAAACCAGTCACGCCAACTACCAGCGCCATGCGCGTTTGATGTTGCACGTGGATACCGTGAACGGCCGCGTGGTGTGGTGTACCGCGCACCAACCTGAACCCGCCGTGGATGGCCGCGTGCTTACCGAAGCGGAGATCCTGGAGCGCGCTACGGAAGCCTTCGCACCCCTGCGCACTGCGGGCTACACACCCATCATCAGTGTGGTGGAGGTCGGCAAGGGCACACCGGAAAAGCCGATGATCAAGCACCGGTCCGCGCGGGATATCCTGTTGGATGGCCGCGAGGGTTTCGTGTTGCGGCAGGCACGGCCGCGCATGCTCTTCGCCATGGTGGGCGGTACATTGGAACTATTGGCCATGGAGAAAGCGGAGCATGCAAGCAAGCTCGATGCGTCGATCAAGAAGGCCGATCACTGGTTCAGGGGCATGCATTACAGAAGGTAGATCGTCCACGATCGTTGCGTGGACCAAGCTCCGGTACCATCAACGGCTTGAGCAAGAACTGGATCAGCACAGGGTACTAGCGCAGTAACCTCCTGGTCATTGGCTCAGCGGCGTGCCGGTCCACGCACCACCTTACGATATTTCCACCCCCGCGCAATACCCCACGCGCGTGCCTCGTTGCATCTTCCGATGGCGCACCACAACACCACCGGTCCGCTACCTTCCACCACATTTTCACGCACCATGTTCCACACAGCCCGCATTTCACGCGCGTTCAACTGTGCCCTGCTTTGCACCCTTCTCTTGGCCGCGTGTCGCGGTGGCAACGAGCGCATCGAACCCGATGCCGCGTTCACGCCCTACATCCCGGCGTTCACTGCGGGGCATATCTCCGCGCGTGCGCCGATCCTCGTGCGCGTAGCGGCCGGGCAGCGCTGGAAGGACAGCACGGAGGCCGCCATCCAAGGGCTCTTCGACATCGACCCCTCGGTGAAGGGCACGGTGCATTGGCAGGATGACCTCACCCTCGCCTTCCAACCCAACGAACGCTTGGAACAGGACCGCACCTATACCGTGGCGTTCGATCTGGGTAAGTTGATCGAGGTGCCCAAAGGCCTGCAGACCTTCAAATTCCAAGTGACCACCTTTAAGCAAGGCTTGGATGTGAAAGTGACGGACATGCGTTCGCTCAGCACCACGGACCTGAAGTGGCAACGGCTGGTGGTGAACGTGTACACGAGCGACGACGCCACGGACCAGGACCTGGAAGGATGCTTCACCACGAAACAGGACGGACGCGCGTTGGCGATGGCGTGGGAGCACGAGCCGAACGGCCGCTACCACCGCTTCACCGCGGACAGTGTGCTGCGCGGCGACAAGGCCTCGCGCGTGGACATCACCTGGAACGGCAAGAAGATCGGCAGCAGCGATGCCGCCACGCTCCCCTTCGATGTGCCCGCGATCGGGGATCTCGCGCTGATCAGCGCGACCACCTTCAGCGATGGCGAACAGTACGCGACCTTACAATTCAGCGACCCGTTGGATCCCGCGCAGGACATGAGCGAACTAATGGACATTGCCGGTGCAAAGAACGTACGCATCACGCAGGACGGCAACAAGCTGGTGCTGTACCCCGGCACGCGGCTGAGCGGCAACCAACAAGGCTTCGTGAGCGCGGGCCTACGCAACGTGAACGGCAAAAAGCTGGGCAAGGACATCAGCGTGGACCTGGAGTTCGAGGAGTTGAAGCCCGCCGTGCGCTTCACCGGCAAAGGCACCATCCTGCCCAGCACGGACGGTATGCTGATGCCTTTCCAAGCGGTGAACCTGAAAGCGGTGGATGTGCGTGTGATCAGGATCCACGAGAGCAACGTGTCGCAATTCCTGCAGGTGAACACGTTGGACGGCAACCGCGAGCTGGCGCGCGTGGGACGCTTGATCTCGCGCAAGACCATTTCCCTGAAGACCGGTGATGCGCCGGACCTCGGGCGGTGGAACACGTTCTACCTGGACCTCGCGGATCACATCAAAGCGGAGCCCGGCGCGATCTACCGCGTGGAGATCAGCTTCGGCATGCACCAGAGCGTGTACCCCTGCGAAGGCGGCGATCCGGTGGAGCAGCCGCACGAGAAGAGCTGGGAGGAGGAACAGGCCGCCTATGATGTGCAGCAGGACTACTATTACTATGACGAGTACGACTACTACGATTACGACGAGGGCTACGACTACCAGGAGCGCGAGGATCCGTGCAAGACGAGCTACTACATGCGCAACACCAGCGCGGCGAGGAACATCCTCGCTTCGGACATCGGGCTGATCGCCAAGGTGGGCAACGACGGCAGCATGCTGGTGGCGGTGAGCGATATGCGCACCACCAAGCCGATGAGCGGCGTGAAGCTGGAAGTGCTGGACCTGCAACGCAAGGTGATGACGCAGACCATCACGGATGGCGAAGGTTTGGCTACGATCCCCGCCGGTGCGCACAAGCCCTTCCTGCTCACCGCGAGCAAGGGAGCGCAGCGCGGCTATTTGAAATTGGATGACGGCTCCTCGCTCTCGGTGAGCAGCTACGATGTGGAAGGTGAAGCGATCGAACGCGGCTTGAAAGGCTTCCTCTACGGCGAGCGCGGCGTGTGGCGTCCGGGTGATTCGCTCTACCTCAGCTTCATGTTGCAGGATGCGCGCGGGAAACTGCCCAAGGACCATCCGGTGGTGCTGGAGATCAGCGATCCACGCGGTCGCTTGGACCAGAAGCAAGTGCGCACCACCAGCGTGAACGGGGTGTACGCCTTCCGCTGTGCCACATCGCCCGATGCGCCGACGGGCTATTGGAACGCGGTGGTGCGCGTGGGCGGCACGGCCTTCCACAAGAGCCTTCGCATTGAAACGATAAAACCGAACCGCTTGAAGGTGCTGCTGGAATTCCCCGATGGCCCGGCGGACAAGGAAGGGCTGCGCCTGAGCGCCGACGGTGGGAACCACGTCCAACTCCACTCCCACTGGCTGCACGGCGCGCCCGCGCGGAACCTGAAGAGCCGCGTGACGGTGACGATGAGCAACGGCTGGCCGGATTTCAAGGGCTATGAAAAATACCAGTTCAACGACCTGCGCACGTGGGTGCCGAACGAGGAGCAAGTGGCCTTCGATGGGACCTTGGATGAAAAGGGTGAGGCAAGCTTCGACCTGGAACTGAACATGGGCCGCAGCGCTCCCGCCGTGGTGAACACCAACATCGTGACGCGCGTGTTCGAGGCCGGTGGTGATGCGAGCATGGACCAAGTGAGCGTCCCCTACTACCCGTACACGAGCTACGTGGGCATGATGCTGCCCGAATTGCACAATTCGTGGGGCACCTTCCAAACGGACACCACTTACAAGTTCGCCGTGGTGAGCGTGGATGCGCACGGCAAGCCGATCGCGGGCCACGCGCTGAAGGCGCAGGTGTACAAACTGAACTACAACTGGTGGTGGGATGGTTCCATCACCGGATCGAGCAGCTACATCAGTTCGCCGAGCGTGGAGTTGCAGCAGGAACAGCAACTCACCACCGATGCGAAGGGCAAGGCCGTGATGAAATTCCGCATCGATCGTCCACAGTGGGGCCGCTACGCGGTGCGGATCACCGACCCGGCGAGCGGTCACGCCAGCGCCGTGCAGATCTACCTCGATTGGCCGGGTTGGGAAGGACGCAGCCGCCGGCAGGACCCGGACCAAGCAGCGGTGTTGAGCTTCAACGCCGACAAGGAGAAGTACAACGTCGGCGATAAGGCCACGCTCATCATCCCCAGCGGAGGAAGCGGTCGCGCGTTGGTGAGTTTGGAGACCGGCAGTCGCGTGCTCGATGCGGTGTGGGTGGAATTGAAGGCGAAGGAGACGCGGCACAGCTTCATCATCACGGCCGACATGGCGCCGAACGTGTACGCGCATGTCACACTGTTGCAACCGCATGCAAAGGCGGTGAACGATCTGCCGATCCGCCTGTACGGCGTGATCCCGATCCTGGTGGAGGACGCGGGCACGCACTTGGAACCGGTGGTGAACTTGCCGAAGGAGATCCGCACGGACGTGCCGTTCAGTGTGGAAGTGAACGAGAAGAGCGGGCGCGGCATGACGTACACGCTCGCGATCGTGGACGAAGGATTGCTCGACCTCACACGCTTCAAGACACCGGATCCGTGGAAGTATTTCTATGCGCGCGAAGCACTCGGTGTACGCACCTGGGATCTGTACGATCAGGTGATCGGAGCGTTCGGACAACAGATCCAGCGCGTGCTCGCACTCGGCGGTAGCGATGACGCCGGCAAGGGCGATGCCGCGCGCGCGAACCGTTTCAAACCCGTGGTGCGTTTCGTTGGTCCGTTCAAACTGGAACGCGGCAAGAAGGCGAAGCACGACTTCACCATCGGTAATTACGTGGGCAGTGTACGGGTGATGGTGGTCGCGACCGACGGCGAGAAAGCCTACGGGCACACGGAGAAAGCGGTGCCCGTGCGCAAGCCGCTGATGGTGCTGGCCACATTGCCGCGTGTGCTCGCACCGGGTGAGACCGCCGATCTGCCGGTGACGGTCTTCGCAATGGATGCGAAGGTGAAGGAGGTGGTGGTGAAGATCGAACCGAACGAATTCCTGATCCCGGAAGGACCGTCGCAGAAGACGATCCGCTTCTCCACGATGGGTGATCAAGTGGTGAACTTCCGCGTGAAGGTGAAGGAGGCGATCGGCGTGGCGAAGATGAAGGTGAGCGTGAGCGGCGCGGGTGAAAGCGCGAGCGAGAAGATCGAACTGCAAGTGCGGCAACCGAACCTGCCTGCCACCGAAGTGACGGAAGCACTGCTCGACGCCGGCAAGGATTGGAGCGCGACACCGACACCGCTCGGCGTGCAAGGCACCAACACCGCGTACCTGGAGGTGAGCACCATTCCACCGGTGGACATGGGACGCCGCTTGCAATACCTGCTCGACTATCCGCACGGATGTCTGGAGCAGACCACGAGCAAGGCCTTCCCGCAACTCTTCATCGCGAAGGTCATGGACCTGCCCGCGCGTGGTGACCAGATGGCGCGCAGCAATGTGGAAGCCGCACTGCGGAAGATGTCGCAGTTCCAGCGCAACGACGGCGGTTTCAACTACTGGCCGGGTGGCGACTACTACGACAACTGGACGAGCATCTACGCAGGCCACTTCATTGTGGAAGCGGAACGTGCCGGCTATGCCGTGCCGGGGAATGTGAAGAGCAATTGGTTGTCCTTCCAGCGGAAGCAAGCACGCGAATGGAACGGTGTGGTGCCCGAAGGATGGAGCAGGCAGGGCACGCAACTCACGCAAGCGTATCGCTTGTATGTGCTCGCCCTGGCGAAAGCGCAAGAACTCCCTGCGATGAACCGCTTGCGCGAACAATCCAACCTCGGCCTGCAAGCCAAGTGGATGTTGGCCGCAGCGTATGCGTACGTCGGCCGCAAGGACGTGGCGCAAGCGATCGTGAAAGGCGTGGACACCACGATCCCCGCCTACACGGAGCAGTACTGGACCTACGGCAGCGACCTGCGCGACGAGGCCTTGGTAGCGGAAGCGTTGCTCGCGATGGGCGAAACGGAACGCGCGGCACCGGTGGTGCAACGCATCTCGCGCCGCTTGAGCAGCGAAGGTTGGTACAGCACGCAGAGCACGGCCTTCGGCTTGTTGGCCGTGGCGCGCTTGGCGGAGAAGAGCCAATTGGGCAAAGGCATGAGCTTCACGCTCACCGCGGCTGGCAAGCGCACGGAGAAGTTCAGCGAGAAAGCGATCTGCCGCGTGGACCTTCCTGTGCCGGATGGTCGCGCGAGCGTGTCGGTATCGAACACCGGCAAGAACCTGCTCTATGTGCGCATGGTGCGATCAGGCACGCCGCTGGCTGGGAACGAAAAGCCTTCCAGCAGTGGGCTGAACATGAGCGTGAGCTATACGCGCATGGACGGCATGGCGCTCGATCCTTCGCGGATCGAACAAGGCACGGACTTCATGGCGATGGTAACGGTGACGCATCCGGGTGTCGCGAGCGGCTACCAGCAACTCGCGTTGTCGCAACTCTTCCCGAGCGGTTGGGAGATCCGCAACACGCGCATGGAAGGCACGCTCGGCGGTGCAGCGCAAGGTCCTTATACCTACCAGGACATCCGCGATGACCGCGTGCTCACCTACTTCGATCTGTGGAAAGGCCAGAGCCACACGTACCGCGTGCTGCTGAATGCGAGCTACACCGGCCGATACTATCTGCCGGGAGCTTTCTGCGAAGCGATGTATGACCACACGGTGAATGCGCGCAGCATGGGCCGCTGGGTGGAAGTGGTGGCTGCGGGTGATCCGGCGACGGCATCGCAGTGAGGGCGGTTGGGAATGGAAGTTGCCAGTGACCAGGCAAGCGTGAAACGATGTGGGCGACTTGCACCCTTAGCCCACGAGACCCCGGGTCAAGCCCGGGGTGACAACTCACGGGATGGGGGTTCCGCCCGCCGTTCGGCGGGCGGAACCCCCATCCCCAGCGCGTCCGTCATGCCGGGCTCGACCCGGCATCTCGAAAAGGCACGCGCAAGGCATCGTCAAACACGAACGGCGACCAATTGGTCGCCGTTCTGCTTTCGTATCGGGTGTGATCAGGCCGCCACCGCGCTCGTCAGCTTGCGCTGTGGGCATGCGCCCACCAGATGACGGCGCACGAAACGCGCGGTGCCATCGGTGTTCACGAACTTCTTGTAGGTGTTCGGCTGCACGCCATAGAACGCGTACTCGCTGCCGTCACCGAAGTTGACGCGGAGCACCAGGTTCTTGTACTGCCAGTTGGTCACGCCGCTGCTAAGGGTCTGGTCGAACTCCTCCGCTTTGGACTCGTTGGTTTCGGGGTGGATCCCCTCCAACAACTTATAGGCTGAGATGATGCGCTTGCTGGTCGCCTCGGCCTCCTCCCGCTCGGAATCCACTTGGAAGCGGTCCGGGTGGTGCTGCTTCATAAGGCCCTTGTACAGCCCGCTGAGCTCTTTCAAGGTCAGGCCTGGTCCGGCGCCCAAGAGCTTCCGGCTATCTGCATCTCTTTCATCTTCGTTGAAAACGGGCGCAGATGGTGGATCCGGGGCTAAAGCAGCTCAAGTCGAGGGTATTTCCAAGGGCTGCGACCCCTTCAGGGTCGGATCACGCATGCTGTTGGGATCTACATGCTATGACCCCTCCGGGGTCAACGAACGTGCAGGTCGGTCCGCGAAAGATCTACATGCTATGACCCCTCCGGGGTCAACGAACGTGCAGGTCGGTCCGCGAAAGCATCACGATCAGATCCACATGCTATGATCCCCTCCGGGGTCAACGAACGTGCAGGTCGGTCCGCGAAAGCATCACGATCAGATCCACATGCTATGATCCCCTCCGGGGTCAACGAACGTGCAGGTCGGTCCGCGAAAGATCTACATGCTATGACCCCTCCGGGGTCAACGAACGCAGGCCGGTCCGCGAAAGCATCACGATCAGATCCACATGCTATGATCCCCTCCGGGGTCAACGAACGTGCAGGTCGGTCCGCAAAAGTGGTTCGACCCCGGAGGGGTCACAGCATGTAGCTATTGCACAAAAAGGGAGACAACGACCCCGCAGGGGTCGCAGCAACGACAGGCGGATCAAATGCACCATGCAGCATCTGCAATGCGCACGCTTCAGACCCTCCTGAAAAGCAACACGAAGAAGCCGCGATCCACGCGGATCTCCTGCAGCACACCGTCCCTGTAGATATAGTGGTTGCGGTCCTTGTTGGGCAGCGTGAGGCTGTACTCCCCTACTCCGGAATGCACCAAGGGACAATCCGCCAAGGCACTCTCCACGAATATGCTCGACTCCCCAGCTGGTTCCTCGTAATACATGCGCGCGGTCGTCCATTCGTTCGCGGGAAGGTCATCGGCATGGACCGAAGTCGGGTGTTTGAAGTACAACCCGCGACCGCCGATGGAACGCAGAAGACTGCTATCCCGCACCGCGTTGTTCATGCGCACGGAACTGCAACAGCCCGTGACGCGGCCATCGGTGTAGTGCGTGATCACCGTCGTGCGCACGTGCCGTTTCCAGATCAGGTCGAAGGTGGACGCCGAGATCATGGAATAGGACACGGTGTTCCCGGTGATGACACGCTCTACGCGGATGCGCCCCAGAACCTGATCACCTCGCAGGATCTCGAAGTGGCCATCCTGCGCATTTGCGGTGGACGCCACGAGGAATGAGAACAGGAACGCGTGCAAGCGGCGCTTCATTCGACCATGGATCGTGCAGGCGGGGAAGATAGGTGGATGCGTTCGAGCAATTCCGGACCTTCCGTTCCCGGAAATACACGAGCTGGCTCGTCCATACCATCGATCCAAGTGTATGAGCCTGCGTGATCCGGGAATGCTGCGCTGAACGGGATCCCCGATCAGTCCACGACCACGATCCGCGCTGCGGCGACCGGGGTTGTGCCGCCGATCACCGTGATCATGTACGTGCCCGGCCGCCAAGCGCGCGCATCAAGATCGAGGACCGGCGTTCCCCCGATCCGTTCCGTGTGGACCACACGACCCGTGACATCGCTGATCACCACCGATCCGGAACCCGACACCTGCTGAGGCAACCGGATGGTCACACTTTCACGGGTCGGATTGGGAAACACTTCCACCGAAGGCAATGTCAATTCGGGGATCCCGATGGGTTCGCACGGGTTCACACTTCCTTCCTGCGATGTCGCGGTTCCGACCGGAGCCAGCCACCAATGCAATTGTTCCAAGGTGGGGTTCGGGTTGCTCGCTCCCCAGTGGTAGCTCATCTTCCCGTAGTAGTCCGGTGCGGTCAGGCTGGTGCCGCTCCCACACGCATTCGTTGTGCAACACGACAAGCCGCCGGTGAGCGTACCCACCAGCTTCTTCGCCGAATTGAAGATGGGGGAACCGGATGACCCGGGTTCTGTCACACCGTGGCCATTGGCGGTCGCTGTCCACACCACACGCCAGTGCGATCCATTCGCAGTGCCGCCCCACGTGGCGCTGCTGGCGGTTCCGGTGAAGGTGCTGATCTTCTTCACGTCGCTGTCCGGGTGATGGAGGCTCACCCCGCCTACCGGTGCTGCAGTTTCCGCATCCCATCCTGCCCAATACGGCGTGTAGCTGCCCGGGATCGCGGAGGTGAGTTCAATGAGCGAATAATCCGAACCCAACGCACCCCCTTGATCCTGTGATCCCGCACGACGCGCGCATCCGGTAAGCCCGCTTCCTGTTGCGGAGCCTGTGCCACAGACCGTGCGCTGGAACTGGAACCGGAACTGGTAGCTCGGGTAGTTCGTGGTCACGCTTTCCTCCGTGCAATGGAAAGCCGTGAGGATGTACCCCTTGCAATCGGAAGCGGTGTTGTTCACCAACGTGCCGGTGCAGAACCCCGCACCACTTGGAATGACCACGCGGATCCGCACGACCGCATTGCGTTCGTTCACCCAGTTCGCTCCTTCGCTGCAATTCACATCCACCTCACAGGTACCCGACTTCACTTGCGCGACCATGCGATAGGCGTGTGCGACCTTTTCCAAGTGCAAACTCCCTTCTCCACGCACGGCGGCCGGTTCATGGTATTCCACGGTGCATGCATCACCATACACCATGTCCGTGGTGAATGAACCATCGGCTTGCACATGCGCGGCAGTGGATCCACCGATCACTTGTTCTCGTGCATCATCATACACATGCACTTGCGATCCGGGAGGCAGGTACACATCCGAGAAGAACAACTCCATGGCATGTGCACCGGGTGACACGACGCGCAAACGCCAGATGCGATCGCCGCCGGGCAGTTCGGTCCACACGCCTGAATGGTCCAGATCCGCTGGAGCAACAACGAAGCGTGCATAGAGCGGAAGTTTGTTCGCCGCATCCCGCACAGCATCGTCCATGGCCGCAGCGGTTGCGTCGAACGGACTTGCTTCCAACGTGGGCACCGCGTGCGGATCCAGCCCGTAGCGCAAACTCATCGGTATCGCTCCGGTGAATTCCTGGGCAGGCAAGTGAGTGGCGAGTACGAAGAAGAGGGAAAGGGAAAGGAAGCGCATCATGTGCTGGGGACGGGTGCACGAAAATAGACGGTTCACCGGTGCATCGCGCCCGTGGAGCTGGTCCGTGGCCCATTCAGGCCTTCTTCACCCCTCGCGCACAACAGACGATCTTCGCCGTTCGTTATCCGGATCACACATGTTCGCGCGCATCTTGTCATGGATCAAGCGGTCGATCCGTCGGCTGCGCTGGGTCATCGTCGCGCTGCTCCTGGTTCTTGTTTGGGCGAAGTGGGGGCCGATGGATCCGCTCTTCACCACGCCGCGCAGCACGGTGCTGCTGGATCGCAACGGCGAGTTGCTTGGAGCCACCGTCGCCAAGGATGGTCAGTGGCGCATGCCGTCAACCGACAGTGTTCCCGATCGCTTCGCCATGTGCTTGATCCAATTCGAGGATCGCCATTTCCGGGATCATTGGGGTGTGCGACCAGGATCGTTGGTGCGCGCCTGGCAGCAGAACCGGAAGGCCGGGCGCATCGTGAGCGGCGGAAGCACCATCACCATGCAAGTGGCGCGTATGGCGCGTGGTGATCGCGACCGCACATGGTGGAACAAGTTCGTGGAGGTCCTGATCGCGTTGCGGATCGAACTGCGCTACGACAAGGAGGAGATCCTGATGCTGTATGCGGCCAACGCGCCGTTCGGAGGGAACGTGGTCGGCTTGGATGCCGCAGCATGGCGCTGGTACGGTCGTGATGCGAAGTCCTTGGGGTGGGGCGAGAGCGCTACACTGGCCGTGTTGCCGAACGCGCCGTCGCGCATCCATCCCGGTCGCAATCGCGATGCACTTCTTGCGAAACGGAACCGCCTGCTGGATCGATTGCTCGAAGTGAAGGCATTGGATAGTCTGCAATGGTCATTGGCGCGCGTTGAACCCTTGCCCGAGTTTCCGCATGCGCTACCTCGCATCGCGCCGCACTTGCTAACGACCATGCTGGTGGAAGGGCACTCCGGACAGCGCGTGATTACGACGATCGATCGCGCGTTACAGGAACGCGTGAACGACATGGCCCTTCGACATGGTCCCGTGATGCGGGCGAACGAGGTACACAACGCGGCGGTGTTGGTGATGGATGTGGAAACCGGCGAAGTGCTGGCCTACATGGGGAACCAGCCGGATGCCGATGCGGACCACGCAGGCATGGTGGATGTGGTGCGCGCGCAACGCAGCACTGGCAGCTTGTTGAAACCCTTCCTCTACGCGGACATGTTGCAGAGCGGAGAGCGCATGCCCGACCAACTCGTCGCCGATCTTCCAACGAGCTACGAGGGTTTCGCGCCGCGCAACTATGATGAACGCTTCGATGGAGCAGTGCCCGCATCGCAAGCACTCAGCCGTTCCTTGAACGTGCCCGCTGTGAGAGCGCTGCGGGAGCACGGTGTGGAGCGTACGCGTCGCATGTTCCTTGCAATGGGACTCGTGGGATTGGATCGCGGTGCGGATCACTACGGGCTTTCGTTGATCGTGGGCGGCGGTGAAAGCAGTCTTTGGGAACTCACCGGTGCATACGCATCGCTTGCTCGCATCGCGATCCGGTACAGCGGAAGTGCCGCCTCGGTGGAAGGTGCTGTTCATCCGCCGGTGGTCCTGCGCGAAGAACGTACGTGGCAAGGACAGCCTGTACTCAATGCGGCTTCGGTCTTCCATACCATCCAAGCCATGCAAGGGGTGAACCGGCCGGAGACCGAATCCGGTTGGCAACGATTCGCCGGGAACGAACGGATCGCGTGGAAGACCGGCACCAGCTACGGCCATCGCGATGCGTGGGCGATCGGGTTCACCGACCGGTACGCCGTCGGCGTCTGGACCGGCAACGCCAGTGGTGAAGGAAGACCCGGACTCACAGGAACACTCGCAGCCGCCCCGCTCCTCTTCGAAGTGTTCGGTGCCCTTCCGGATGGCGCCGGGTTCGACCCGCCGTACGACGCGATGGAGCGCATGGCGGTGTGTCCTGCCAGTGGTTTCCGCGCCGGGCCTGATTGCGCGCATCCCGATGAGCGCTGGATCATTCACGAAGCCGTACGCACAGCTCCCTGTCCATATCACCACATGATCACGGTTGACACCGATGCGCGCCACCGCGTTCCTCCCGGACCCGGTTCGCACCAAGTGAGTTGGTTCAGTCTGCCGCCCGCGATGGAGTACTACTACGCGCCGACGCATCCCGCGTATCGAACACTTCCTCCGTGGTTGGACGCCGACGGTGCAACGAGCGCACAGCGCCCGATGCAGATGATCTATCCGGAGCAGGGTGCCACACTCTTCGTTCCGGTCCAATTGAATGGTGAACTCGGTCGCGTGGTATTCCAACTCGCACATCAACGCACGGATGCAACCGTACACTGGGACCTGGACGGCAATTACCTCGGCAGTACGCAACGCGAACACCGCCTCGCTTCGGTTGCCCCGGATGGTGAGCATACCTTGACGCTCACCGATGAGAACGGGGATCATCTGGTGGTCCGGTTCAGGACCATCTCATCACGGGACCAGCGGTGAAAGGCTGTTGTGGCTTGACAGTTGTTAACTGCCGCAGGCAACCGCCAGCCGTGCCCCTACGTTACATTGCCATCATTCCCGCCCACATCCAGCTCATGAAACAATTCCGTTCGGTCGCGCTCGCCTTCCTCGTCGTACTTTCCATTCCGTTGCGCGCACAGCAGCAACAACAACAGGCCGATCCGACCACTGTGGGGAAGTTGGAATCGCTGTTGTACCACATCGATCGGATGTATGTGGATGAGGTGAACAAGCAGGAACTGGTGGACGCGGCGATCGTCCGGATCCTGGAGGAATTGGATCCGCACTCCATCTACATTCCGAAGGAGGATCTCGAAGAAGTGAACGAACCATTGAAGGGCAACTTCGAGGGGGTCGGGATCCAGTTCAACATCATTCGTGACACCATCTATGTGGTGGATGCGATCCCGGGAGGACCTTCCGAGCGTTTGGGTATCCGCGCCGGCGACCGCATCCTGACGATCGACACCGAGAACGCTGCAGGGGTGGGCTTCAAGAACAGCGATGTGATGAAGCGCCTTCGTGGAAAGAAAGGCACGAAGGTGACCGTGACCATGGGCCGTAGAGGTGAACCCGCTCCATTGGAATTCGTGATCACACGTGACAAGATCCCCATCTTCAGCGTGGACGCCGGGTACATGGCCACACCCACGGTCGGCTACATCAAGGTGAGCCGCTTCAGCGCGACCACCATGAAGGAATTCCGCGAGAAGATGGACGAGTTGAAGGCCATGGGGATGCAGGACCTGATCCTGGACCTGCAAGGGAACGGCGGCGGCTATCTGCGCACCGCCATCGACATGGCGGATGAGTTCCTCGGCGAGAAGAAACTGGTGGTGTACACCGAAGGACGCACATCGCCGCGTGAGGACACCTACGCCACCAAGGAAGGCCGCTTCGAGAAAGGTAAGTTGGTGGTGCTGGTGGATGAAGGCAGCGCCAGCGCGAGCGAGATCGTGAGCGGCGCGATCCAGGATTGGGATCGCGGCGTGATCGTCGGCCGTCGCAGTTTCGGAAAGGGATTGGTGCAACGGCCGGTGATGCTGCCCGACGGGTCCGCCGTGCGGCTCACGGTCTCCCGGTACTACACGCCAAGCGGAAGGTGCATCCAGAAATCTTATGACCACGGGGTTGAGGCTTACCGCATGGAAAAAGGGACACGACTGGCCAACGGAGAGTTGACCAGTGCGGACAGTATCCATCCGCAGGACACCGTGAAGTTCTATACCATGAACAAGCGCGTGGTCTTCGGTGGTGGCGGGATCATGCCTGATGTCTTCGTGCCGATCGATACGTCGCAGAGTTCCGCGTACTTCGGGCAGTTGGTCCGCAAAGGGGTCCTCAACACCTTCGCCTTGAACTACGTGGACGAGCACCGTGATGAATTATTGAAGCGGTACTCCAGTGTGGAGCATTTCCGGAACGCATTCGTCGTGGGCGATGTGATGGTGTCCGCCCTGGAGGCGTACGCCATGAAGGAGGGCATAGAGCCTGATCCTGAAGGCATGGAGCGGTCGGGAGGGCTCATCAACATCCGGTTGAAGGCTTTGGTGGCCAGGGACCTGTGGAATACAGCCGCCTACTGGCAGGTGATCAATGCCGAGAACCCCGTGGATCGGAGCTTCCAGCGGGCGCTGGAGATCCTGGGGGACAACACCTTCCAGCGGCTGGGGATGACCCGCTGACCGCTTTTTCCTAACGGATCGTTAAGGACTTGCTCGATGGAAGGCCGGTCTTGCTATTTTCGCCGCCCGGAATATCCCGTCGCAACGACCCAACCTCCATATCCATGAAAGACAAGATCCAGATCGCCCTGCTCGCCGTGATCGCTGTGGCACTCGGTGCCATTGCTTGGGGCCAGCTCAAGTCGGACTCCAGCAATGCCAACACAAGCAACGTGGTGGCCGCTGAACCCGCTGCCCCTGCTGCGGACGGCAGCTTCGACCCGATGGCCAACACGACCCCGGTGGTGGACAACACCCCGAAGACCACGATGACCTTCGGGAAATACGAGCACGACTTCGGGACCGTGAAGCAGGACACCAAGAACAAGTACGTATTCGTCTTTACGAATACCGGTAAGGAGCCCTTGATCATTGAAAGTGCTACCGGTAGCTGCGGCTGCACGGTGCCGAGCTACCCCAAAGCGCCGATCGCGCCAGGTGCAACCGGCCAGATCGAGGTGGAATACAGCCCCGGCAAGCAGGAGAACGCCCAGCAGAAGACGGTGAAGGTGGTGGCCAACACGGAGCCCAAGGAGACCGAATTGCGGATCAAGGCATTCGTGACGCCAGGTACCGGCGACGCGAAGGCTGCTGGTGAGAACCAGACCATCCAGATCGGTCAGTAACGGATCACATTGAAATGAAAGAAGCCCGCTGATCAGCGGGCTTCTTTCATTTCATAGGGACCGAAGGGATATGCTCTTCCGCTTCCCCCTTCCTTCCTCGTAATAGCTTGTCGATCGCGTCCGCGAGTTTCAGATCACGTTCGGTGATCACGTTCCCCGCATCGTGCGTGCTCGATCGGATGCTCACGCTGTTGTACACATTGGTCCACTCCGGGTGGTGGTCCTGTTTTTCCGCGATCATGGCTACGCGGGTCATGAAGGCGAACGCCTCACTGAAGTCCGCGAATTGAAAGGTGCGGCACAGCTTGCCGCCTTCCTCGGTCCAGCTCGTGCTCATCGGTGGATCGGGAGTTGGATCATTCCGGGAAGAGGTTCCTGCTTCACCACGTCCATTTCCGCGATCAGGTTGGTCGCGCCGGCGTATTTGTCGATGATGAACAGGACATAGCGCGCATCGACGCAGATGTTCCTGCACTTGCTCGGATCGAACTGGATATCGCTCATCGTGCTTTCCCAGGTCCGATCGAAGTTGAGGCCGATGAGCTCCCCACGACCGTTCAGGACAGGGCTTCCGCTGTTCCCACCCGTGGTGTGCAAGGACGAGGTGAAACAAACCGGCATGCTTCCGTTCATTGCGTACCGCCCATAGTCCTTGGCCTTGTGCAGGTCGATCAACCGTTGCGGCACATCGAACTCCGCATCACCCGGTATGTACTTCTCCATCACACCATCCAGTGTGGTGAAGTACGTGTACGTGACCGCATCACGGGGAATGCTTCCTTCCACCTTTCCGTAGCTCAAGCGCAAAGTGCTGTTCGCATCCGGCCAGTAGGTCTTCTCAGGATAGAGCACCATCATGCCTTCCACATAGGTGCGCATGGCACTCTCGATGCCGTCGCTGAGTTGGGCATGTGTTGGCCGGACCTGATCCAGGAAGTTGGTGAAGAAGCTACGCGAGGCTTTGAAGGCTGGATCGTTCAGAAGCTTCCGCACACTCTTCGACCCGGGTTTGCTGAAGGCCTTCTCCAGCTTCGCAGGATCGGCAAAGACACTTCGTGCATAGAGGGCATCGACCCATGCATCACCATCACCCTTGTACTTGCTATCGATCTCCTTGAGGATGGCGGGTGCGAGTTGGGCAGGGACATGCTTCCGGTAGATCGGTAGCAGCGCTTTGAATACACGCTTGTCCACTTCCACATCGTAGTTCGCGAAGTAGGCTTTGGCATTTGTAAGCAGATCACCCACAGCGCTCTGCAACTTGCCTTCCTTCACCAGTTCCTGTTGTTTCTCGATCACATCCTTGAACCCATCGGTGAAACGCAACACCTCGGGGCCGTAATAGACCATCTCCACGAAGAGGTCCCGCGCCGTGGCGTAAGGGGTGTATTCGACATAGAGCCTGGCCAGTTCCGTCAAGGCCGCCGCGTACCGCACTGAATCCAACTGCATGGCACGAGCGGAGTAAGCCGTCTCGTACTCGCGCTTTCTCTCAAGCGTGTTCAATTCCTTCAAACCCCGCAACTCCCCGATCCATTTCTTCCATGCGTTGCTGATCCCGCTTTGCTTGTCGGCGTACTGGAGCCGCGTGCGATCACTGCCCAGCATCGCGGCATCGATCACACCAAGGCTCGCGGTCCGCATGGCGATGCGCATGGGATCGGAAGTGTTCATCACGTACTCCACCGCGTAGCTGCTTATGTAGCGTTGGGTGTTGCCGGGGAATCCGAAGATCATGGCGTAATCGCCTTCCTGAACGCCATCCAAGCTGATCGGCAGGACATGGCGCGGAGTGAACGGGACATTCGCATCACTGGGATCCGCTGGTGCGTTGTCCGGGCCGGCGTAGATCCGGAACAGGCTGAAGTCCGCATTGTGCCGCGGCCACATCCAGTTGTCCGTATCGCCCCCGAATTTCCCGATCGCACTGGGCGGTGCACCCACCAATCGCACATCCTTGAAGGTCTCGGTAACGATGAGATAGTAGCTGTTGCCGTAATTGAACGGGCGCACCACCGCCTTGTACCCGGTTCCTTCCACCGCTTCATCCGCAATGGCCTTCCCGAGTTTGTTCGCCAGATCGCGGCGCGCGGCTTCGTTCATCGCCATCTCCGGGGTGATCTGCGACAGGATCCTATCGGACACGTCCTCCATGCGCACGATGAACGTGGCGGTCAATCCGGGGTTGCGCAATTCAGCAGCGTGATCGGCCGCCCAGAAACCGTTCTTCAACCGATCGTTCTCCACCGTGCTGTGATCAGTGATCGCGCTGAAGCCGCAATGGTGGTTCGTTAGGATGAGCCCTTGCCGACTGATCACCTCGGCAGTGCATCCACCGCCGAACAACACGATCGCATCCTTGATGCTGCCGTGGTTGATGCTATAGATGTCGTCGGCGGAGAGTTTCAGCCCGGCGGACTGTAGATCGCCTTCAATGCTTTTGAGCAACGTCGGCAACCACATACCCTCGTGTGCGCGGAGACCGGAGGTTGGAACGAGGAGAACAAAGAGTACGGCGGTCAGGCGGTTCAGCATGTCGTGTTGATCAATGGCGAATGTAGGTAGCTCAACAAACCACGGAGCGATCCGGTGGTGACGGATGGTGCCGTGCGTTCTTTCCGGAGAATGGGATATCAAGCCCTTTCCCTACATTCAATGCCCCTTACCAACCTGACCATGAACCTCCGTAGCCCCGCCCCGGTGGTGCGTGCCTTTTTACTCGGCGTCGCTACCTGTTTTCTCGTAGTGACCCAGGCCCACGCCCAACCCGGAACATTAGATCCATCCTTTGACCCGTTGGATGGCGCGGACAACACCGTCAGCGCCATGGTGACGCGTGCTGATGGTTCGGTGGTCATCGGGGGCCAATTCACCTCCTTCAATGGTTCACCAGCAGGTGGCATCATCCAATTGCTACCCTCCGGCCAAGTGGATCCGGGGTTCGTAGTTGGTAGTGGATTGAATGGGCCGGTCATGGACATGGTCCTGCAACCGGATGGAAAATTGATCGTGGTGGGTCTCTTCACCACCTACGACGGGGTTGCGACCGGTGGTGGCCTTGTGCGATTGTTATCCAACGGATCCATCGATCCAGGATTCGTGCATCCATTCTTCGCGCTTGCGATAGTCAGCGTTGCGCTGCATACGGATGGGCGCGTGGTCCTGGGTGGGAACATGGGAACTTTTACGCAAACCCGGGTGGTTCAATTGCTACCGAATGGTGCGGAGGACCCTTCATTCAACACCTTCCTGCAGTTGAACCAAGGTGTGTTCCATGTGGCGGTCTTCCAGGATGATCGGATCATGGTCGTTGGCGGGTTCACGGCCTATGGTGCCGTGCCGCGTGCGGGCCTGTGTGTGCTGGAACCGAACGGCAGCCTCAACGGCACGTTCGATCCGGGGACCGGCGTAAGTGCCGGTGTGGTCGAATCGGTCCTGGTAACAGCGGATGATAAGATCACCTTGGGTGGTGTATTCACAACGTACAATGGCAATAGCGCGGTGCGATCCATCCGTTTGAATGATGACGGAACGGTGGACGGGACCTACTCCACCGGATCCGGGTTCACCGGCGGGGTCGTTCTGGGCATGGCACTTCGGCCCGATGGCAAGTTGCTCGTCGCTGGAAGCTTCACCACATTCAATGGAACTCCTCGATCACGCGTGTGCAGACTGAACTCGAATGGTTCATTGGATGAGAGTTTCGACCCGGGAACCGGACCGGACGGGATCGTCCGATGCTTGGCCACGGATCCGTACGATCGTGTGGTGCTTGGTGGCGAATTCACCTCGGTTGCCGGAAGCCCCCGGATCCGCGTTGCACGCCTGAACGATTGTACACCTGTTATCTGGTACGCGGATACCGACGAGGATGAGCTTGGCGATGCGGGTTCCAGCACCATGGCGTGTGAGGCTCCTGGTGGATACGTGTCCAATGCGGATGATTGCAACGATTCGGATGATTCCATCGGCGCCGCCACCGTGTGGTACCGTGATCTGGATGGCGATGAGGCCGGGGATCCGACCGACTCGATCATGGCGTGTGAACAGCCACCGGGTTATGTGGAGGACGCCGGAGATTGCGACGACAACGACGATACCATCACGCCCAGTAATTCATGTGACGATGGTGATCCGTACACCACCAGTGATGTGCTGCTCCCCTACCCGGATTGCGGCTGCCTCGGCCAAACCATTGTGGTAAGCGCACGCGTTTTCCTGGAAGGACCGTATGATCCCATGTCCGGAATGATGAGTGATGACCTTCGCGTGGCGGGGTTGATCCCCCTTACCGAGCCTTACACCGCCATGAGTCATGCACCGGTAATGCCGGGGTCGGCACCCGGGGGCGATACGATGGATCCCGCTGTGCTCACCGTGACCGGTCCGGATGCCATCGTGGATTGGGTGATCCTGGAATTGCGGGCCGGCTTCAGTTCCACGGAGCGGATCAGCACACGATTCTGTTTGTTGCAGCGGGACGGTGATATCGTTGAGTCGGATGGCGTTTCACCAGTACGCTTTCCGAGGATACCCGGGTACCTCCGGATCGCGGTGACGCATCGGAACCATTTGGGTATCGTTCAGTACGAACCCGGCGCGTACAACGGAACATACTACGAGACCACCTCGGTGGATATGTCCGCTGCCGATTTCCCGACGTATGGTGGCCCCGATGCCCGGCGGCAGATCGGCGGAACCTGGGTGCTCCGCGCGGGGGATACCAGTTTCTGCGACCAGGTGAGCTACCTTGGTGCGAACAACGACCGCGATCCGATCCTGGTCCGGATAGGCGGGTCGGTTCCTACCAACACGGTACCCGGCTATTTCAATGAGGACGTGAACATGGATGGGATCGTGAAATACACCGGGTCCGGGAACGACCGTGACCCCATACTTGTTACGATCGGTGGCAGCACACCTACGAATATCCGCTCCAACGTGTACCTGTTCATTGTGAACTGAAGAACGAATCCAGCGCGGCTCCGTATGAAGGGGCATGCGCTTGTCACGAGATCTGTTCTGGTTCGCTGCTTGGGTTGCTCTCCCACATGGTGTAATAGCCCAAGGAGCGCTTCCGGATCCACAATTCGGGAACAACGGCTTGGCCGTGGTCCAGAACTATGGATCATACCTGGATATCATCATCAAGCGCATGGACGAGCAGGTGGATGGGAAGATCGTGATGATGGGCGACCATCAGATCGGTTCGGAGTTGACCATGTTCGCTCAACGGTTCAACGCGAACGGCACGATCGATGGTGGATTCGCGAATGGCGGCCGGTTCTCAGGACCCGACAGTCTTGCGATGGTCGGTGTGAGCAGTGGGCATGCACTTCCTGATGGCAGGCTTCTCCTCGTGTGCCAATACCGGAATACCACCGTAACGCAACTGGTCCTGGTGATGTTGGACCAGAATGGTGCGCTGGATGCCACCTACGGTTCAGGCGGGGTGCGTCGGGAAACGATCGCCCCCAACACCTCGATCTACCGTTCCATCCTCGCGCCGGACAATTCCATCTACTTCACCGGAATGCAGGATGCATGGCCGGTGGTAGGCCATGTGCTCCCTGATGGATCATTCGATCCGGAGTTCGGTACGAATGGCCGGACATTGCTCAACAATGCCCCGTTCAGTTGTTATGCGCGCGATATGGTCTTCTCGGAATCAGGCTATCTCGTGATCGTATGCCCCCGACTTGCATTCATCAGCCATGGATGGTGCATGGCAGCCGTGGATCTGCAAGGTGCATTGGTCCCCTGGTTCGGAACGAACGGATTCAAGACCATGGACCTCATCGATAATGATCTTGTCGACGAGTATAGCCAACACATCGCCATGCGTCCGGACGGCTCCTTGATCACCTCCGGTTTGTGGGTGCATGATGGAGCAGGGCACAACATGTATTGGGCCTTCCATCCGGATGGAAGCATCAATGAAGGTTTCGGGAACAATGGCGTGACGGAGGTCGAGATGGACAATGCCGGCGTTCTCGGCGAAGTGGTGAGCTTGCTGCCCGATGGCGACATCCTGTTCAGCGGCGCTCAATCCAGTTCGAATGGTCTGCTCTGCAAGACCCGCGTTGTCCGATTGAATGCGGACGGATCCTTCGAAACGGATTTCGGCACCAATGGGATCTACTATCACTATCGACCAGGTGCCATTTTTTCGCAGGCCGATCGCGGTGGTCTGTTAGCCAACGGAAGATTGGCAGTGGTCGGTGAGATCTCCGCGCCCGGCCCGGTCACCAAGAACGCGATCATGGTCTTCAACCTGCAGGACATTTCCACCGGTACTTCGGAAGCATTGAACGGGTCGGCCGCTCCGAGCGTCCATCCGAATCCAACGAACGGTACGGTACACCTGCGCGATTGGGATCTGGGGCCTTCGGACGAGTTGATCCTTTTTGATGCGCAAGGCCGTCGTCAAGCGCGATGGTCCGGAGCCTTGGTGAATGGATCAGCACTTGATCTACCCGGACATCTTTCCTCGGGTGCCTACACGCTTGTGGTGAATGATCCCGTGGATCGCAAGAGCGCTCGCATCCAGTTGGAGCGCTAGGGTTCGACGATCGTGGGTGGTGATGGATCCTGCGGGGCATCGCGCTTATCCACCACCTCGCTGATGAACCAGGCCAAGAGCACGATCAGCAACAAGGCCATGAACGCCTTCGGATCCTTGTACAGCGGTTTGCGGTGCATGAGCGAACGCGCGCGCTGGTAGTTGTGCAGCAGTTTCCCACTATCGCGATAGCGCGCCAATTCATTGTCCGTGGGTTCGGGCCCTTGCCCTTGGGGTGATATGCGGTAGCGATGCTTCATGCCCGTGGAACAAGGTAGGTGCGCAGGGTATGGAGGGTACGGTGTACGCGCATCTTGGCCGCATCCTCGGCCACCCCGATCACTTGGCCGATCTCAGCGAAGCTCATCCCATCCATGTAGCGCAGGTTGATCAAGTGCGCGCGTTCCTCATCAAGTTTGCCCATGGCGGTAGCGAGTCGACGCATATCGTCCTCATCGTAGACGAGACCGAGTTCATCACTGATCCCAGCGATCTGTGTATAGCTCAGGTCGATCAGTACTTCCTTTCGCCTTCGCCAATGCATGCGCAGCTCGTTCAAGGCGATGCGGTACAACCACGCCCGGAAAGGCAAGCCCCGCGGCTCATACCGTGGTAGTGCCATCAGGGCTTTCAAGAAGGTCTGCTGTGTGAGGTCCGCAGAAAGTTCCTGATCCCGTGAGCGGCGCTGGATGAAACGGAAAATGGTCCCGTGGTAGGCATTGTAGAGCGGGGTGAACGCTTCGGGGTCGGTCTTCGACGCCCGAACAGCTTGCAGTTCCTCTTCCCCGTTCATGTTCCCGTGCAGTTGCAACCAATGCTCTTCCGCCCCTGATGTAACGCACCGTCGACGAATATCGGTATCCGCCCGATGAAACCCCTGGCCGCGCGCCCCGTTGAAACCGACAACTCGACATGGACCTGGACAGCCCATGTGAAATCAGACACCTCCGGATGCCCACCGCTCAACGGCGATCCTTTCAACTTATCAACCTGTTGGCCAGCCTTCTGGTTGGACAAGTGACCCTTGGCCAGACCTATTCCTGGCAATGGGGAAAAGTTCTTTCAACCAATTCGGATGAGGAGGTGACGGGGGTTGCGACCCAGAGCAACACTGGCGATATCTATAGCTGTGGATATACCGAAGGCACGGGGCTGATCAGCGGAAATGCTGGAACGGTGAGCGGAGCCCAGGACGCGTTCCTGTTCAAGTACAATGCGAGCGGGATCCAGCAGTGGGCGTTCACGCCCAGCGGTTCTGGTGAAAGCGGTGCCACTGGTGTGGCGCTCGATGCCGCCGGGAACGTGTACGTAACGGGTTGGTTCAAAGGGACCATCGATCTAAACGGCCTTTCGGCAGCCGGGTCCGGTACCGTGAGCAGTTCGGGGAACGCGGACTGGTTCATCGCCTCCTACACACCGGCCGGCGCTTTGAGGTGGCGGACCAAATTGGGCGGAAGCGGAAACGACCGTCCGTCCGGGATCGCCTTGTCACCCACCATGGTCGGCGTGTTCGGAACGGTGAGAGGAAGGATCACCACCGCGTTCGGCACCATGCCCGCAGCCCTACCGAACGACAAGGACAACCTGGTCCTCGTGGGGTACAACCTCACCGGTGTCGGCCAAGGGTTCGTCTCCGGCGGCAGTGGGGACAACGAGATCGCGCACAGCCTGACGATGGCTGGCAACAGGGCACATGTGGCCTATGATACCCAACATCCCACTTGCAACTGGTACGGTACCAGCGGAACCTTGCTCACTTCGCATGTCGCTTCATCCGATCGGCAACTCCGGGTTTCGACCTTCTCGACCACCGGGGTCCATCTCTGGACCACCTCAGTGGATGAAGCGGGCAACAACATGCTCGGTTCCGCAGGCCTCGCGGCCGGTTGCGATGCATTGTACATCACCGGTATCACCGCCTCGCCGACCACATTCCCCGGTGTGGGAAGCATCTCCACAGGAACGAGCGATATGTTCTTCCTCGGCCGGATCGATCCAGCGACCGGACAATACGAATGGGTGACCACAGGCACTTCGACTGGAAGCAACAATACGACCGGCGGTGCGGCAGTGACCGTTGGGCGCGCCGGTGTGGTGCATGTGATCGGGAACTACAAGTCCACGGTGACCATCGGCAGCACGACGCTTACCTCCCCGAATACCAAAGTGCAGCCGTTCATCGCGACCTTCCGTTCTACCGGAAGCTTTGTTCGCAGCGAAAAATTCGTGAGCACGCATGATGCCCGGGGGAACTGCATCACGGCCGATGCCACCGGGAATTTCGTGATCGGTGGATCATTCGACACGGATCTCTCCTGCGGGTCCCTCACCCTCGCTGGCCCCGGCAACGCCAACGGGTTCATGTACAAGGGCCTGCTGCCATCAGTAGGTGGAGCGGACCTCTCCTATTGGGCCCCACCAGCACCGCTATGCTCCAATGCCGCTCCGTTCAACCTTGCGAGCCTGCTCACGCCTACTGCGAGCGGAAGCGCCGCAGGGGTGGCGAACTCCAATAACGTGGTGGCACCAGGAGGAGCTGTGGGCGCGGTGCAAGGCAGCTATGCGCAATTCAACACCGCGTCCGGATACGTGACCCTCGATCTCGGGATGACGGTCCCGACCGGAACCTACATCAGCGTGCTCTGGCGATCCACCGGTGGTTCGGCCTCGGCCAACATCACCTCAGGGACCACAGCAAGTCCACCGGCCAATTCGAACGGTTCCATCACCACCACATCGACCGCTGCCGTGTATAGTGAACTGCAGCTCACGAGTCCCGCCCGGTACATCCGGATCACGCGACCCGCTTCCGGCAGCGCTGCATTCGAAGTGGACGGGATCTATTACAGCTATGGGAACGATCTCGGCGGCACTTGGTCCGGTACCGGCGTCAGCGGATCCACCTTCAACCCGGCCGGTCTTGCGGGGAATATCAACGTTACCTACACGGTCGGCAGCGGTTCATGCGCGAGCGCGACCACGAATGCGATCCAGGTGATCGCGGCGCCGAACGCCGGAACCAATGGCACGCTTTCCACCTGTGCCGCATCGCCGGCCAGCAACCTGTTCCTGCAACTCGGTGGCAGTCCGCAAGCCGGAGGGATCTGGTCCGGCCCAAGCCCGGTGATCGGTGGGATGTTCAACCCTGCGACGATGGCACCAGGGAACTACGTGTACACGGTGGTTCCCTCCGGCATTTGCTTGGGCAATGCCACAGCCACAGTAGTGGTGTCGGTAGGCGCTGCGCCAGGTGGCGGCACCTTCACGGGTGGTGGTACGGTCTGCCCTGCTCCAGCGAGCGGGACACTTTCGATATCAGGCCACAGTGGGACGATCACCGGATGGGCCTATTCCATTGATGGCGGCACCAACTGGAACTTGATCAACAATACGGCCAACAACATCACCTGGACCAACCTTGGCGTACCCACGATGTACAGGGTCGCTTTGAGCCAGGCCGGATGCGGGAATGGCTTGAGCCCGACGGTCACGATAACGCCGCAAGATGTCATCTCTCCGTTGCTGCTGTGCCCGGTGATCGATCCGACGATGATCTCGTACGCCACAAGCTCATGCACGATGCTCGTTCCGTCGTTCATCGCGCAATTCAGCGCAAGCGACAATTGCACGGCAACTCCGACCATCAGCCAGACACCGGCGGCAGGAACCTTTGTTCCGTTCGCTGAGGATGCTGTGGTCACGATCCAAGCAGTTGACGCTGCTGGGAACCTCTCTTCCACCTGCACTGCCACGATCATCGGTGTGGACACGTTGGCGGCGACCTTCATCTGCCCGGCGAACAGCGTTGTCTTCGCACCGGCCAATGCATGCAGCGCCACACATACGGCCAGCCCGATCGCCTATTCGGACAACTGTTGGGGGAATGGAACCGCAGAGAAGACCTATCTCCAAGCCGGGGTCGTGAGCATCACCCCGCTATCCACGTTCGATCCCACTGGCTGGACGGAGATCAGCGCGTCGTTGACCGCAACGCTTCCGGTCGGCGATCATACCATCGCCTTCGTGCATGAGAACGGGGTTGAGGATGTCGCCCTGTGCGCATACCAAGTGATCGTGCAAGACACGATCGGTCCGGTGATCACGAACTGCCCTTCCAACCTGTCGCGCAGCATTGACAGCGGCACCTGCGCACATGTGTTCACCTATCCCACGCTGATCGCCACGGATGCGTGCGGAGTGGATGACTACAATTCCTTCGTGCTTTTCGATGGCTCCTCCTCCGAAGTGGAGACCACCGGTGACATTACACTGACCCTGGGTGTTGGCACGCACCGGATCCGTGAACTCTGGAGCGATATCCATGGCAACATTCGGAATTGCGTGTATTTCGTGACTGTGATCGATGATGAGGATCCCACGATCACTTGCCCTGCGAACGTGTTGGCGAACACCAACAGCGGTTGCACTGCCACCAGTGTTGCACTCGGAACGCCCGTGACCGCCGACAACTGCGGCGTGGCCAGTGTGACCAACAATGCACCTGCTTCCTTCCCGATCGGTGTGACCACTGTGACCTGGACCGTGACCGACAACAGCGGACGCACCGCCACCTGCAACCAGACCGTGACCGTGGCCGACAACGTCGATCCGACGATCGTGTGTCCGGCTGCGGTGAACGTGTTCACCAACAGCGGTTGCACGGCGACCGGTGTCGCGCTCGGCACGCCCGTGGCGGCTGACAACTGCGGTGTGGCCAGTGTGACCAACAATACGCCTGCTTCCTTCCCGATCGGTGTGACCACCGTCATCTGGACCGTGACCGATAACAGCGGACGTACCGCGACCTGCGATCAGACGGTGACCGTGGCCGACAACGTCGATCCGACCATCGTGTGTCCAGCTGCGGTGAACGTGTTCACCAACAGCGGTTGCACGGCGACCGGTGTGGCGCTCGGCTCACCGGTGACCGCCGACAACTGCGGTGTGGCATCGGTGACCAACAACGCGCCTGCTTCCTTCCCGATCGGCGTGACCACCGTTATCTGGACCGTGACCGATAACAGCGGACGTACCGCGACCTGCGATCAGACGGTGACCGTGGCCGACAACGTCGATCCGACCATCGTGTGCCCAGCTGCGGTGAACGTGTTCACCAACAGCGGTTGCACGGCGACCGGTGTGGCGCTCGGCACGCCCGTGACCGCCGACAACTGCGGCGTGGCCAGTGTGACCAACAATGCACCTGCCTCCTTCCCGATCGGTGCGACCACCGTGACCTGGACCGTAACCGATAACAGCGGTCGTATCGCGACCTGCGATCAGACGGTGACCGTCACGGATCCGGATACTGACAGCGACGGAACAAGTGACTGTTTGGACGGTTGCCCCAACGACCCCAACAAGGTGGCACCTGGCATCTGCGGTTGCGGCATCGCGGAGGGTTCTTGTCAGGATTGTCTTGGAGTTCCGTTCGGTTCTGCTGTCATCGGTTCAAGCTGCAACGACGGCAACGCTTCAACCGGTAACGATATCTATCAGTTGGATTGCTCGTGCGCTGGCCAACTCATCGATTGTCTCGGTGTGGCCGGTGGCACTGCGTTGATCGGAACTCCGTGCAACGATGGCAACGCTTCAACCGGCAACGATGTGTACCTGGCCAACTGTGCTTGCGCTGGTCAACTCATTGATTGTCTCGGTGTGGCCGGTGGTTCTGCGCTCGTGGGTACGCCTTGCAACGATGGCAACGCTTCAACAGGCAACGATATCTATCAGTTGGATTGCTCGTGCGCTGGCCAACTCATCGATTGTCTCGGTGTGGCCGGTGGTTCTGCGCTCGTGGGAACGCCGTGCAACGATGGCAACGCTTCAACCGGCAACGACATCTTCCAACTCGATTGCTCGTGCGCGGGTCAACTCATCGATTGCCTCGGGGTCGCTGGTGGTGCTGCGCTGATCGGAACCGCGTGCAACGATGGCAATGCTTCAACCGGCAACGATGTGTACCAGGCCAACTGTGCTTGCGCTGGTCAACTCATTGATTGCCTTGGTGTGGCTGGTGGTACTGCGTTGATCGGAACCGCGTGCAACGACGGCAATGCTTCGACCGGCAACGACATGTTCCAGTTGGATTGCTCGTGCGCCGGTCAACTCATTGATTGCCTTGGCGTGGCTGGTGGTGCTGCGCTGATCGGAACCGCGTGCAACGATGGCAATGCTTCAACCGGCAACGACATTTTCCAACTCGATTGCTCGTGCGCGGGTCAACTCATCGATTGCCTTGGTGTCGCTGGTGGCACTGCATTGATCGGAACGCCGTGCAACGACAACAACGCTTCAACCGGTAACGACATGTTCCAGTTGGATTGCTCGTGCGCGGGTCAACTCATCGATTGCCTTGGCGTGGCTGGTGGTGCTGCGCTGATCGGAACCGCGTGCAACGACGGCAATGCTTCAACCGGCAACGACATTTTCCAACTCGATTGCTCGTGCGCGGGTCAACTCATCGATTGCCTTGGTGTCGCTGGTGGTGCTGCGCTGATCGGAACCGCGTGCAATGATGGCAATGCTTCGACCGGTAACGACATCTTCCAACTCGATTGCTCGTGCGCTGGACAACTCATCGATTGCCTTGGTGTCGCTGGTGGTGCTGCGCTGATCGGAACCGCGTGCAACGATGGCAATGCTTCAACCGGCAACGACATTTTCCAACTCGATTGCTCGTGCGCGGGTCAACTCATCGATTGCCTTGGTGTCGCTGGTGGCACTGCATTGATCGGAACGCCGTGCAACGACAACAACGCTTCAACCGGTAACGACATGTTCCAGTTGGATTGCTCGTGCGCGGGTCAACTCATCGATTGCCTTGGCGTGGCTGGTGGTGCTGCGCTGATCGGAACCGCGTGCAACGACGGCAATGCTTCAACCGGCAACGACATTTTCCAACTCGATTGCTCGTGCGCGGGTCAACTCATCGATTGCCTTGGTGTGGCTGGTGGTACTGCATTGATCGGTACGCCGTGCAACGACAACAACGCTTCAACCGGTAACGACATGTTCCAGTTGGATTGCTCGTGCGCGGGTCAACTCATCGATTGCCTTGGCGTGGCTGGTGGTACTGCGCTGATCGGTACCGCTTGTGATGATGGCAACGCTTCAACCGGCAACGATGTGTATGGCGCGAACTGCGTCTGCGCAGGTCAACTCATCGATTGCCTTGGCGTGGCCGGTGGCTCTGCACTGATCGGCACGCTGTGCAACGATGGCGATGCTTCAACCGGCAACGACATCTTCCAATTGGATTGCTCCTGCGCGGGTCAACTCATCGATTGCCTTGGCGTGGCGGGTGGTACTGCGTTGATCGGAACCGCGTGCAACGATGGCGATGCTTCAACCGGCAACGACATCTTCCAATTGGATTGCTCCTGCGCGGGTCAACTCATCGATTGCCTCGGTGTCGCTGGTGGAACTGCGCTGATCGGAACTACTTGCGACGATGGCAACGCTTCGACCGGCAACGACATGTATCAAGCCAACTGCTCCTGCGCTGGTCAACTCATCGATTGCCTCGGTGTCGCTGGTGGAACTGCGCTGATCGGAACTACTTGCGACGATGGCAACGCTTCAACCGGCAACGATGTGTACCAGGCCAACTGTGCTTGCGCTGGACAACTCATCGATTGCCTTGGCGTGGCTGGTGGTACGGCGTTGATCGGAACTCCTTGCAACGATGGCAATGCTACAACCGGCAACGACATCTACCAATCGGATTGCTCGTGCGCAGGCCAACTCATCGATTGCCTTGGCGTGGCGGGTGGTACTGCGTTGATCGGAACTGCGTGTGATGACGGCAACGCTTCAACAGGCAACGACATCTACCAATCGGATTGCTCGTGCGCGGGCCAACTCATCGACTGCCTTGGCGTGGCTGGCGGTTCTGCACTGATCGGTACCGCTTGTGATGATGGCAACGCTTCAACCGGCAACGATGTGTATGGCGCGAACTGCGTCTGCGCAGGTCAACTCATCGATTGCCTTGGCGTGGCCGGTGGCTCTGCACTGATCGGCACGCTGTGCAACGATGGCGATGCTTCAACCGGCAACGACATCTTCCAATTGGATTGCTCCTGCGCGGGCCAACTCATCGATTGCCTTGGCGTGGCGGGTGGTACTGCGTTGATCGGAACCGCGTGCAACGATGGCGATGCTTCAACCGGCAACGACATCTTCCAATTGGATTGCTCCTGCGCGGGTCAACTCATCGATTGCCTCGGTGTCGCTGGTGGAACTGCGCTGATCGGAACTACTTGCAACGACAACAACGCTTCGACCGGCAACGACATGTTCCAATTGGATTGCGCCTGCGCTGGCCAACTCATTGATTGCCTTGGTGTGGCCGGTGGTGCTGCGCTGATCGGAACTCCTTGCAACGATGGCAATGCTACAACCGGTAACGATGTGTACCAAGCCAACTGTGCTTGCGCCGGTCAACTCATCGATTGCCTTGGTGTCGCTGGTGGAACTGCGCTGATCGGAACGCCGTGCAACGACGGCAACGCTTCAACCGGCAACGATATGTTCCAGTTGGATTGCTCGTGCGCAGGTCAGCTCATTGATTGCCTTGGCGTCGCTGGTGGAACTGCATTGATCGGAACGCCGTGCAACGATGGCAATGCTTCAACCGGCAACGATATCTTCCAGTTGGATTGCTCGTGCGCAGGTCAACTCATCGATTGCCTCGGTGTCGCTGGTGGAACTGCGCTGATCGGAACCGCGTGCAACGATGGCAACGCTTCAACAGGTAACGACATCTACCAACTCGATTGTTCGTGCGCTGGTCAACTCATTGATTGCCTTGGCGTGGCCGGTGGAACTGCACTGATCGGAACTCCGTGCAACGACGGCAATGCTTCAACCGGTAACGATATCTATCAGTTGGATTGCTCGTGCGTCGGTCAGCTCATCGATTGTCTCGGCGTGGCTGGTGGTACGGCACTGGTCGGAACGCCGTGCAACGATGGCGATGCTTCGACCGGAAACGATATCTATCAAGCCAACTGTGCTTGCGCCGGTCAACTCATCGATTGCCTTGGCGTCGCTGGTGGAACTGCTTTGATCGGAACCGCTTGTGATGATGGCAACGCTTCAACCGGCAACGACAGGTTCCAGTTGGATTGCTCGTGCGCTGGTCAGCTCATTGATTGCCTTGGCGTGGCTGGTGGTACTGCGCTGATCGGTACCGCGTGCAACGATGGCAATGCTTCGACCGGCAACGACATCTTCCAATTGGATTGCTCGTGCGCAGGCCAACTCATCGATTGCCTCGGGGTCGCTGGTGGAACTGCACTGATCGGAACTACTTGCAACGATGGCAACGCTTCTACCGGTAACGACATCTTCCAGTTGGATTGCTCGTGCGCTGGTCAACTCATCGATTGCATTGGTGTCGCTGGTGGAACTGCATTGATCGGAACTCCGTGCAACGATGGCAATGCTTCAACCGGTAACGACATCTTCCAGTTGGATTGCTCGTGCGCTGGTCAACTCATCGATTGCCTCGGGGTCGCTGGTGGAACTGCATTGATCGGAACCGCGTGCAACGACGGCAACGCTTCAACCGGCAACGATATCTATCAAGCCAACTGTGCTTGCGCCGGTCAACTCATCGATTGCCTTGGTGTGGCTGGTGGTACTGCGTTGATCGGAACGCCGTGCAACGATGGCAACGCTTCAACAGGCAACGACATGTTCCAGTTGGATTGCTCGTGCGCTGGTCAACTCATCGATTGCATTGGTGTCGCTGGTGGAACTGCACTGATCGGAACTACTTGCAACGATGGCAACGCTTCTACCGGTAACGACATCTTCCAGTTGGATTGCTCGTGCGCCGGTCAGCTCATTGACTGCCTTGGTGTCGCTGGTGGAACTGCATTGATCGGAACCGCTTGTGATGATGGCAATGCCATGACCATAAACGACCTATGGAGTGCGAATTGCGCATGCGCCGGCACCCCGGTCACGTGTACGAGCGAAGCCGGTCCGGATCAAACGATCTGCGGCATGATCGCTCAACTGAACGCATCCGGCAACGGAAGTTGGAGCGTGACACCGGGCATCTCGTTCAGCGCGATGACCAACCCGCTAGCGACCATCACAGCGAGCACTTCCGGCACTTACCAGTTGATCTGGACGGTCGTTGTTGGGGCATGCAGCGCTGCCGATACAGCGACGGTGACGTTCCATCCGCAATCAGATGCTTCCTTCTCCTTCGGCCAGTCGACCTACTGCGCGACCAGCATGTCACCAACCCCATGGGCAGCTGATCTGAACGGCAGCTTCAGCGCTACCCCGAATGGCCTTGTTCTGAATACTGCGGATGGATCCATAGATCCCGCAGCGAGCGCACCGGGCACCTATACCATCACCCATTCGATCAGTGGGGATTGTCCGGCGATGGCGACACAGACCGTCACGATCGTTGCAGGCGCGAATGCGGATTGGAACATGCCCGACCCGATCTGCGACAACGCGATCGCTATCGAGTTGAACAATCTGGTCACCGGCGATCCCGGTGGAACATGGTCCGGTCAAGGTGTGATCGGTTCGCAATTCAACCCGACGAATTTGAGCGGGGGCATCCCGGTCACCTACACGGTATCCATCGGGGGCTGCCAAGCGCAATCCACACATTTGGTCCATGTGATCGCTTCACCGATCGCCAATGCCGGCCCGGACGCATCCGTGTGCGGCAGCGACTTCGTGCTCGGCGCGATCCCCTCCAATGGAACGGGTACCTGGAGTGTCCCTGTGGGCATCTCCATCAACTCGAGTGCAAGCGATCCGAACGCCCGGATCAGCGCTTCATCCTATGGAACGTACAACATGATCTGGAGCGTGACCAATGGGTCATGCACATCAACGGATATGGTCAGCATCACCTTCCTCGACCCCAACGTGGGTCTGTGGGTGAACGCCGGTCCGGACCAATTCCTGGAGGTGCTATCCAACACCGAGTTGCAGGGCGATGCCACGCAAGGTGCGAACCTGTCATGGTGGGTGCTTTCCGGATCGGCTACCATCAGTTCACCATCCGATGCAGTGACCGGCATCGGGGAACTGGGCATCGGCGATAACCTCGTGATCCTCACAGCCAGCATGGGGATCTGCGCCGCCATCAGCGACACCATCCTGATCCACGTGGACGACCTATTCATCCCCGAAGGCTATTCGCCCAATGGTGATGGCATGAATGATACATGGTACATCACCGGCATGTTGGCCTACCCTGGAAGCGAATTGAAAGTATTCAATCGCTGGGGTCAGTTGGTGTACGACACCGGGGGCTATGCCAACGAGTGGGACGGCCACTCCAACAACGGCCGACAACTCCCGGATGACACCTATTTCTACGTCCTGAACCTAAAAGGTGAGCGCGCGTACAACGGTCACGTCATTATAAAAAGGTGAATCCGATCAAGGGCATTCTTGCGATCACCGCCATCGCCATTGCGGCACTGGCACAGGGGCAACATACGCCCCTGACCAGCCATTACCTGTTCAATGGATTGGTGATCAACCCGGCCTACGCCGGTAGCAGGGATGCGCTTACCGCTACCCTGACCCACCGCCAACAATGGGTGGGTTTCGATGGTGCACCGATCACCCAGACCATCAGCATTCACGCCCCGGTGAGCCGCTCTAAAGTGGGCCTTGGCCTGCTCATCTTCAATGACCGTATCGGGGTGAGCAACGAAACCGGGGTGCTCTCGAACTATTCCTATCGGCTCCGGTTCCCGAATGGCAAATTATCTCTTGGCATCGGCGCCGGATTTACTGTTCTGCGCGCCGATTGGTCACGCGTGAGCATCCAGGACCAGAACGATCCTTCATTCGCCGGCTTCACCCGCGGCGCGATCCGGCCGAACTTCAGCACGGGTGCGTACTACTACACGAAGACCTGGTACATCGGGGCTTCCATGCCCTTCGCGCTCATCCATCACTACGACGACGGTGGTGGCTACAACATCTCGAACGAACGGTTCAACCTGCAACCCATGATCACCGGGGGGCACGTATTCCCGATCAATGACGACTTCAAGTTGAAGCCGACCGCCCTGATCCGCTACCGGATGGATAGCGGCCTGCAAGGCGACATCAGCACGAATGTGATCTACAAGGACAAGGTCTGGGGCGGTATCTCCTATCGCACGGGTGATGCGCTGGTCGGATCGGTGGAAGTACTTCCCACGCCGCAATGGCGGATCGGGTACGCCTATGATCTCGGTCTTTCCGCCATCCGGCCTTACCACAGCGGTTCACATGAACTGTTGGTCCAATATGAATTCGGATATCGTTTGCGGGTGCGTGACCCGCGCTACTTCTAAGCGATGAGGCTGTTCTGGTCCATAGCACTTTTGTTCCTCCTGCCATTCACGGCCGGAGCGCAATACATCCATGAGGTTCGCGCGCTTGACGTGCGCCCGACCGGCGAGGACTATGCACCCGTGTTCCAGGACAGCGGGTTCGTGATGGTCTCTGTCCGGGAGTCGAGTGCCGTGATCGGTTTCAAGGATGCAGAAACGGACAAGCCACTTTCCGATCTGTACTGGGTACCGTTCAAGGATGGTGTTTGTGGCCAGCCCGTACTATTCAGCCAGAACCTGACCACACCGGTGAATGAAGGCCCAGCCGCATTCACCAACGGTGGCAAGACCATTTGCTTCACACGGAACCAAGTGCTCCCGAAGAAGCTCTCGAACATGCGCGGAGCGAGCGCACAACTCGGACTGTTCTTCTCCGAATTGCAGAATGGCATGTGGTCCGCTCCAACGCCTTTTGCGCACAACGATCCCAAATACTCCATCATGCATCCGACCTTCAGCATGGACGGGCGCACGATGTACTTCGCCAGCGATATTCCAGGAGGTGTTGGAGGAATGGATCTCTATCGCAGCATGAAGACCGCCGCTGGATGGTCGAAGCCGGAATCATTGGGCCCGGAAGTGAACACCGTCGCGAACGAGGTCTTCCCACGGATGAATGCCGATGGCACCTTGGCCTTCGCTAGCGACCGCACAGGTGGACTAGGAAAGCTCGACATCTATTTGACCCGTGAGCGGGACGGCCACTGGGATCTTCCGGAGGCATTGCCAGCACCGATCAACAGCCCGGCCAATGATCACGGCTATTCGCTGATGCCCGACGGCTACTCGGCGTTGTTCACCTCGAACAGGACAGGTATCGATGCGATCCACTTCGTCAAGCGGACCATTCCGAAATTCCAGGATTGCACCGAACAGCAGCGGAACAACTACTGCTATGCCTTCAGTCGTCGGCCGCACATGGCCACCAGTTCGATCCCGGTGGATCACGTCTGGGACATGGGCGATGGAACGATGATCAAAGGCTACCAGGCGCAGCATTGCTACTCCGCACCGGGCAACTACACCGTTCGCTCCCTTCTCGTCGATCGAAGAACCGGGGCGATCTTCTACGCGTTGAGTTCGAATGACCTTGTGGTCGCGGACATCAAACAGGTGTGGGTCAATGCACAGGATACCGTTCGCACTGGTCGCGCGCTGGAACTGATCGGCACCACCGGTTTCCTCGCGGACATCGATCCCGGTGAATACCAATGGGACTTCGGCGATGGCTCCACGCAGGAAGGCTCCCGATTGAACCACGTGTTCAAGCAAGCAGGTGAATACGAAGTAAAGCTGGATGTGATCTCCAAACCGGGACCACAAGGAGTTCTGGCTCACCAGTGCAACAGCAAGAAGATCATCGTGATCGATCGGTTCAAGGACCAAGAGGACATGGCAGTGGTGTCAGTGTACCAGGACGCCTTGGGTAAGAATCACTCCTTCGAATACCAGGAACTGCCGTTCGATCACACTGAACTCGAGGGCGAGGCACTCACCGATGTGGTGTTCTCGGTCCAGCTTTTCGCAAGCAAGGAACGGATCGATCTGGACGATGCACGGTTCATCGCCATCAAGAAGCAATTCCGTGTGATCGAACGCTTCGATCCCGAACTGGGTGTGTACACTTATTCCGTGGGTGAAACGAAGAACGTGGACGAACTCTATCAAGTGTTCCGCAAAGTGAAGGAGCTTCAATTCCTCGATGCAGAGGTCTTCGCGATCCGGGAGGAGAAGCTGATGGACCTGAGTCAGCTGAATCTTTCCGCCCTGGAGGATCTGAATCACAAAAAGCTCCGGACCAGTGCCATCCATTTCGCATACAAGAGCGCGGCACTTGAGCCGGGTTCAGAAGTCGTCCTGGATCAGATCACAGGCTTGATGCGCCAGCACCCCGAATTGCAATTGGTGATCGAGGCGCATACCGATGACATCGGCAGCCGCCAATACAACATCGAGCTTTCCCAACAGCGCGCTGCCTCGGTGGTGGAGTACCTCGCCGGTCAGCAAGTCGCGGATGAGCGCCTCCTGCCCATCGGCCATGGCAAGAACCAACCGATCGCGAGCAACAAGACCGAAGAAGGTCGCAGCTTGAACCGCCGCGTGGAATTCCGCATGGTGGTGAAAGGCGATGCGCCGAAAGCAGGTACCGAGTTGACAGGCATTCCTGCACCTCGTTCGGTCAAGTCGGCGAAGCCCTGATCGGTCCTGGTGGTCGCTTTCGGGTGATCACTTCAGGGTTGTGGATCGTTGCGTTCCCCTGCACAGCATTCCTCTTCGTCCCGAAAGCGCGGACGCGATGGCTACTTTCGTCGGGCATGCATCGGAGCCTTGGGATAGTTGCTGTATCGGTCGCAGGTCTAAGCGGCGCGTGGACAGCCTGCGCCCAATCACGCTTCATCGAGAACAAAGGGCAGTGGCCGCAGAACGTGACTTACCAAGCCGAAGCGGGCGGTGCGACGTTCTGGTTCGAGCGCGGCGCCATGGTGGTGGACCTCTTTGACGCGGATGCTCTCGTTCGGGCGCACGGTGATATCCGCGAAGCACCGGTGACCTCGTTGCGGCATCATGCGGTCCGGCTTCGCTTTGTGAACGCAAGCACGACAACCACGTCCATTGCCGATGAAGAGGCTTCAGGGCGGTACAACTATTTCATCGGGAACGATCCTGCAAAGTGGGGCTCCAACGCGCGGGCCTTCGGTCGGTTGGTGATGAAGGACGTGGCACCCGGTTGTGACGCGATCTTTCATCGTGGTCGGGCCGGGTTGAAGTATGATCTCGTGGTTTCATCGGGTTCCGATCCGAACAGCTTGGGTATCGTGTATGACGGTGCCGATGACGTTACAGTGCGCAATGGTGCATTGATCGTTTCCACTTCTCTCGGCCGCATCACCGAACGCATTCCACTCGCTTATCAGATGGTCAATGGCGAGCAACAGGTAGTTGAATGCACGTATGTGAAGAAGGAAGGTATTGTCGGATTCCATCTGGGGAAGTTCGATCCAACGTTGCCACTTGTGATCGACCCGACGCTGGACTTCGCCACATACTCCGGATCCTTCAGCAACAACTTCGGTTACACCGCCACCTTCGATCGTGCCGGATTCCTGTACGCGGGTAGCACGGCCTTCGGCAACCAATTCCCCATCACCCTTGGCGCGTACCAGACCACGTGGGCCGGTGGTGCGGGGCAAAGCAACGGAGGCACGGACATCGCGATCACCAAGTACGACACCACCGGAAGTTTCCTTGTTTGGAGCACCTACCTTGGCGGCAACGGCGATGAGATGCCGCACAGCATGATCGTGGACGATAACGATCAATTGATCGTTCTGGGCACCACAGGCTCCACCACATTCCCCACCACACCGGGCGCATTCGATGGAAGTTTCACCGGAGGTACGGCAACCGCGCCTGCGGGATTGGGACTCTCCTATCCGAACGGATCGGATATGATCGTAGCGCGGTTGAGCGCGGATGGCAGCGCGCTGATCGGATCCACCTACTTGGGCGGCGGATTGAATGACGGTTTGAATGCTGCTCCGGCACTCAAGTTCAACTACGCCGATGAAGTACGCGGTGAAGTGTTGCTGGATGAGGCCGGTCGCGTGTGGGTGGTGAGTTGCACCCAAAGTGGGAACATGCCGATCACATCGGATGCCATGCAAAGCACCTTCGGCGGTGGCAGCCACGACGGCTACATAGCGCGCTTCAACCCGAACCTTTCCCAATTGCAGTATGGCAGCTACTTGGGTGGGAACGGTGCTGATGCCGTCTTCTCCGGCGAGTTCGATCCTGCGGGCCGCTTGTTCGTGTGCGGAGGAACAACCAGCACGAACTTGAATGTGAGCGCCGGGGCTGTGCAAGGCAGCTACAACGGTGGTCTTGCCGACGCCTTCGTCGCTCGACTATCCGGGAGCGGCACCGTGCTGGAGGCGTTGACCTATTGGGGCAGCGCGAACTATGATCAAGCCTATTTCGTGGAGTTGGATGAGGAAGGCGACGTGTACCTCTTCGGTCAGACGAACGCGCCGAGCGGGCAGATGATCCTCAACGCGCCGTACAACATCCCGGCAGGCGGCCAGTTCATCACGAAGCTCGACCCCGATCTCGCCACGGTGCTGCTCAGTTCGCGCGTAGGCAGCGGAGATGGCACACCGGACATCTCCCCGACCGCCTTTCTGGTGGATGTGTGTGATAAGATCTACACCAGCGGGTGGGGCAGCAACACACTTGGATTGGGTGGTGCGTTGACCACGGCAGGGCTGCCGGTCACGGCGGATGCGCACCAGTCCACGACCGATGGGAATGACTTGTACCTGGCCGTCTTCGACATCAACATGCAGGCCCTCACCTACGCTACGTATTACGGCGGTAACCTAAGTCCGGAGCATGTGGATGGTGGCACGAGCCGGTTCGATCGGCGGGGCCGTGTGTACCAAAGCGTGTGCGCAGGATGCCAGAACCACGATGACTTCCCCACTACACCCGGCGCATGGAGTGCCACCAACAACAGCACGGGCTGCAACAACGGTGTGCTGAAGTTCGACTTCGACGCACCGTTGGTGATCGCTTCCTTTCTCGCGCCTGACACCATCTGCGCACCCTACGCGGTGCAGTTCACCAACCTCAGCAATGGCGCCACGGGCTACCTCTGGAACTTCGGTGATACACAGACATCCCCAGCTACCAGCCCTTCGCATGTCTATGCCCAGCCGGGCACGTACACCGTGACGCTCACGGCCACGGATCCGAACTCCTGCAACGGACAGGACATTGCCACTGGTCAGGTCACCATCGCGGCAGCAGCTCCTATGATCCAAGCGATGAACGACACGCTGATCTGTGGACCGATCGCATCCCTCACGCTTATTGCGAACGGATCAGGAAGTGTAGGTTCTTGGCAATGGAGCAGCAACGCGCAATTCACGAACACGCTGAACGCAACGCCGCAGGATAGCATCGCGATCATTTCCCCGGCGGTGAGTGGCACTTATTACGTGCAAGCTTCCTCAGGATCGGTGTGCACCAGTCGCGATAGCGTGCATGTGATCATTTCGCTCGGTGCGATCGCATTGAACGGGCAGACCAGCATCTGCGCGGAAGACACGGCCTTGCTCATCCTCTCCGGTGCTGATCAAGGTTCCACGATCGTTTGGGACCCAGCGACGGAGATCCTCACCGGACAAGGGACCAGCATCGTTACCGTAGCGCCGGTGGAGCAGACCACATACGGCGTTGCTGTGACCGCGCCAAGCGGTTGCTCATGGTCCAGCACCATTGCGGTCAGTGTTTCGCCGTTGTTCGGATCAACGGTCGGTGCGTCCGTGGATCAAACCACTGTGATCGCAGGCACTGTGGTTCAACTATCAGCGACACCAACGAACGGCGTGACTTATAGCTGGGCGCCACCGAGCGCTGTGAGCGATCCGACCAGTGGCAACCCGACAGCGACCATCAACCAGACCACGACCTTTTTCGTGACGGTGAGTGATGGGATCTGCACGCGCGTGGACAGCGTGAAAGTCACCGTGCATGACCTGGTCTGCGACGAGCCGGACATCTTCGTTCCGAACACCTTTACTCCGAACGGCGATGGCGTGAATGACACGCTCTTCGTTCGCGGCCGCTTTATAGAACGGCTCGACTTCCAGGTCTTCGATCGTTGGGGCGAACGCGTATTCCGCACGGAGGACCTCCTGAAAGGTTGGGACGGGCGCTACCAAGGCAAGCCTGCGGATCCTGCGGTGTTCGTGTATCACCTTACGGTTTGGTGCGTGGATGGTCAGCGCTATTTCAAAAAGGGGAACGTGACGGTGGTAAGATGAGCGAGCGATCACGCACATCTCAGCGCAGCGCTGCACGCATGACGCTGAACGCTGCAAGCGGCCCCGTCCGCTTGACCCAACTGCGGCGCTTATTGGTCAGTGTGTTACTTGTACTTGGCTCAGCGGCTCACGCGCAGGACATCCACTTCTCCCAGTTCTTCAATGTGCCGATGGGATTGAATCCCGGTGCGATCGGACAGTTCGATGGCGATTATCGCGCGCACGCCGCGTTCCGGCAGCAATGGCGCTCCGTGACCATTCCCTATCGCACGTTCGCGCTTGGCGGTGATGCACGCGACTTCAAGGGCGTGCGCGGACTCGGTGTTGGTGCATGGTTGTTCAATGACCGCGCGGGTGATAGCCGGATGAACCAGTTCCACATGAGCCTCGGCGCGAGTTGGACCGAACACTTCGGCGCGAACCGCGAGCACGGCGTGACAGTGGGTGCACAACTCGGCTTCACCTCGCTCACGCTGGACAATGGTGGCCTCTCCTTCGATCAGCAGTACAACGGCTTCTACTACGATCCCGACCGCGACAACGGGGAGAATTTCAAACGCTACGGGTTGGTGCATCCCGACCTGCACACCGGCGTCGTCTATCGCTTCACCCCTGCCCCGCGCCGGTTGATGCAGATCGGATTCGGAGTCTTCAACCTGACGAAACCCGGCATCGGATTCCTGAACGAGCCGACAGTGCCGCTTGATCGGCGTACGGAGTTCCACATGCTGTTCTCCTTCACAGCAAGTGAACGCATCGACGTGCTCCCGATGATGCGGGTGATGAACCAAGGCACTTACCGCGAATTGATCATGGGCGCCAACATGCGTTACATCCTGCTCGATCGCTACGGACTGAACCGCGCCGTACTGCTCGGCGTCCATCTACGCGGTGGTGATGCAGGCTATGTCTATGGCGGCTTGGAGCGCGACGATTGGACCTTCGGCGTGAGCTACGACATCAACACCAGCGCGTTGGTGCCGGCGAGCAGGAACCGTGGCGCGATCGAATTCACCGTGGTGCACATCTGGAAAAAGAGGCCCGCAGTTCCTGTTCGATTCAAGGCCTGCCCGGAACAGATCTGATGATGCGGAACGCTTTTCTCCTTGTCCTCTTCGCTGCCACGTTCACTTCACGCGCGCAATCCTTCGAGCAATGGCTGGCATGGGGTGATGCAGCCTTCGAGCGTGGTGAATTCTACGGAGCCTCCCGCTTCTACGGCGGTGCGTTGGAGATCGATGGTGGTCGCATGAGCGTGCAATGGAAACAAGCCGAAGCGTGCCGACTGAGCCACCAATACGACAAGGCCGCCGCGCTGTATGATCGTGTGCAACGCAAGGACATGGGTCGTACGCACCCCGAAGCGTTGCGCTGGCTCGGCGAGATGCAACTCTCCATGGGCGACTACGTTTCCGCAGAAGGAACGTGGCGTAAGGTGCTTCAGAAGGAGAAGGACAAGAAGTCCTTCACCGCACAGCGCGCGGAGAATGCATTGATCGGTTGCGCGCTTGCGAAGGACACAGCGCCGCACGATCCAACCGTTCTCATTGAACATCTTCCGCAGCCCGTGAACACCTACGACAGCGAATTCGGCGCGCGCATCGGCCCGGATAGCGCCCTCTATTTCGCATCACTGCGCGGCGAGCTCGATGCGGATGGCGTGGTGAAGGACACTGCGGCTTATCATGTTGCGTTGCACCGCGTGGGTCGTTCGCTGCCATGGGCCGAGCCGATCGCGTTGGGGAGCACGGTGAATGGCGAAGGCGACAACGCCAACATCACATGGAGCACGGACCACCAGTGGATCCTCTTCACACGTTGTCTGCCGGGTGTACCGTGCCGCATCCACATCGCACCGGTGGATGCGAGCGGGAACATCGGTGAAGCACACCTGCTGCCCGGTATCGGGGAGGATGTTCTCAGCACGCAACCCATGGTGGTGCATTGGGCCGATCGTGAGATCCTGCTCTTCGTGAGTGATCGCGCCGGCGGACACGGCGGGACGGACATCTGGCAAGGCGAACTGCACGACGGCGAAGTGAAATTCATCTTCGTACACGACCTCGGCGTGAACACCATGGGGAACGAACGAAGCCCTTGGTATGACACGGTGACGAATTCGCTCTGGTTCAGCTCCGACTTCCTTCCCGGCCTCGGCGGCTACGACATCTTCAGTGCAGCCTACGGTGATGACATCTTCGCGGCACCGGTGAACGCCGGTGCGCCGATCAACAGCCCGGCGAACGACCTCTATCCCGTCTACGATCCCATGCGTGGTGAAGGATGGCTTACGAGCAATCGCAAGGGATCCTTCGCGGCGAAAGGCGAAACCTGTTGCAACGATCTGTACCGCTTCATATTCGAATCACCCTTGGTGAGCGAAGCACCATCGCGCCAGGAGATCGATGGCACGGTGGTCATCCGCACACAAACACCCAGCGAGCGATTGCTCTCCATGCAGGACCGCTTCCCATTGAAATTGTACTTCCACAACGATGATCCGGATCCGCGGAGCTGGGACACACGCACGGAACAGACCTATGGCGAAACGTACGCGCGGTACGACGCGCTGGAGTCGGAGTACGAGAAGGAGAATGCCGACCCGCTACCCATCCGGAACTTCTTTGTGGAACAGGTGGCGCACGGGTTCAGCGAACTCCGCGAACTGGCCACCGCGCTATGGCCGGTGTTGGAACAAGGCCGCGCGGTGATCCTCGAAGTACGCGGGCACGCCAGTCCGCTGGCGCGGAATGATTACAACCGCAACCTGAGCATGCGCCGGATCGAAAGCCTTCGCAATCATTTGCGCGCGGTGGATGATGGCCGTCTCGCGCCATACATGAACGGGGCGGCAACGAATGGAGGCAAACTCACGATCCGTGAATTGCCATTCGGCGAGGACCGATCAGCGGCTGGTGTTAGTGATGAGCTTTCGGATCTGAAACGATCGGTGTACAGCGTGGAGGCGAGCCGTGAACGGCGGATCGAGATCGAAGCGATCGGGTTGGAACAGCGCGAGTCCGACTCTGAAGGCGTACGCATCACCAAGGATGTTGGCGCGTTGCATCAGAACGAACCACGCCAAGTGCGCTTTTCCGTGTTGAACGCCGGCAAGAACGACCTACGGTTGGTGAAGATGGAAGCGGAATGCGGTTGTACCACCGCCGAATTGCCGGAAGCTGCTATTGCACCGGGTGCTTCCACGGAAGTGGTCGTCTCCTTCAACGGCCGCGCGCCCATGGGTCCGATCACGCGCAAAGTGAAGATCGAGACCGACGGCGTACCGAAGCAATTCATTCTCGTGTTGCAAGGTGATGTGATACCTTGATCCGATCATGGAACTTCTGCTCCTCTCCAACTCCACCATGCCCGGTGAAGCGTTCTTCACTTGGCCCAGGCCCTATGTAAGTGCGTTCTTGAGCGGACGAAAGCGCGTCGCCTTCGTTCCCTTCGCAGCGGCTGAAGCGCAGCAGGATGCGTACACGGATCGCGTTGCCGAGGTCTTCGCTGAATTCGGTGTCGAACTCTTCAGTTTGCACAAGGAGAAGGATCCGGTCGGTGCGTTGTCCGGTGCCGATGCGGTGGCGGTGGGTGGTGGAAACACGTTCCTTCTGCTGCGGGCGCTTTACCGTACACAATTGATCAAGGCGATCACCGGTGCGGTGAAGAACGGCATGCCGTACATCGGTTGGAGCGCTGGCAGCAACGTGGCGGGCCCCACGATCATGACCACGAATGACATGCCCATCGTGGAAGTGCCCACGATGCGCGCCATGCACTTGGTGCCCTTCCAGATCAATCCACATTACACCGAGGCGACCATTCCCGGACACGGCGGCGAAGGGCGTGATCAGCGCATCGCGGAGTTCATGTCCGTGGAACCGAAGATGCCGGTGGTGGGCTTACGCGAAGGATCATTGTTGCATGTATCGGGCGGGATCATGCGATTGGAGGGCCAAGGCATGAAGGTCTTCCGGAGCGGCCAAGAAGCCAAAGAGATGAGCGGTGGCGCTGTGATCCCGCCTTCACTTGTTGGGATCTGACCAGGAGGGCGTGAACGTGCGCATCGATCACCACTGCTACTTTCGGCCCGCATGATCACCGACCTGCTTCATAAGCTCGGCTTCAACTTGTTGTTGCTGGCCAAGATCCTGTTGATCATGGCGGCGGCATTCGTCCTGGAAAGATTGATCCGCATCCTGTTGAAGCGGGCCTACCTGCGCAGTGAAGGCGGCAACGAGGACCGGACGCGCTACCGCTTCCTGCGGAACGGCGTCCGCTTCATCGTGAGCCTGATCGCCATTGCCGCGATCATCTACACCATCCCCGCGTTCAAGCACCTCGCCCTCACCCTCTTCGCCGGTGCGGGCATCCTGGTAGCGGTCATCGGCTTCGCGGCCCAAGGTGCGTTCAGCAACATCATCAGCGGCATCTTCATCGTCTCGTTCAAGCCCTTCCGTGTGGGGGATATGATCAAGGTGGGTGAACTGCATGTGGGCGTGGTGGAGGACATCACCCTTCGCCACACGGTCCTGGTCTCCTTCGAGAACAGGCGCGTGATCATTCCGAACGCGATCATCGGTGACGCCACGATCGTGAACAGTTCCATCGGCGACGAGGCCACCTGTGAATTCGTGGAATTGGGGATCGGCTACGAGAGCGATCTGGACAAGGCCATGGCCATTGTCCGCGAGGAGGCCGAACGCCATCCCGATTGCATCGATCGGCGCACGGAAACGGAGAAGAAACAAGGTGTGCATAAAGTGCTCGTGCGCTTGGTCACCATTGCTGATTCCAGTTTGATACTCCGGGCATACGTATGGGGGAAGGATCCGATCACTTCGCGCCGGACGCATTACGACCTGAACCGTTCCCTCAAGCTCCGCTTCGACAAGGAGGGTATCGTGATGCCATACCCGCAACGTACCGTCACCTTCAACGGACCGATCAGCGTGCGCCACATCACCGATGAAAAAGGTAGGTAGTCGCTCGGGCAAAGCGGGGCTCCTCCCGGGATCACTGATCCATGTGGGGGATGCATTGCCGACCGGGACCAGCTTGGTCGAATTCGTCTTCAGTGCGGAAGCATACGAGGAACGCAAACTCGGTTCGATCAGCGAACTGAGGGAGACCGACCCGACGAAACAGGTCTCGTGGCTTGATATCGATGGGATCAACAGCGAGCGGATGCTCTCCGCGATCGGTGAACGCTTCAACCTGCATCCCCTCCTGTTGGAGGACATCCTGAATACGGACCACCGGCCCAAAGTGGAAGAATACCAGGACTCCTTGTTCCTAGTGGCGAAGATGCTCGAGTTGGACAATACCACCGGCGGGATCCAGCAGGAACAGGTCTGCTTCGTCCTTCGCCACGGGCAGGTGATCTCCTTCCAGGAACGGCCCGGGGATGTGCTCGATCCGATCCGCGAACGGATCCGGAAGGACCTCGGTCGCGTGCGGCGCGCGGGAAGTGACTACCTCCTGTACTCGCTCCTGGATGTGATCGTGGACCAATACTTCGTGATCGTGGAGGACCTCGGCCGAAGGATCGAAGCGCTGGAGCAAAAGGTATTGGTGCAACCGGGTAATGCGGACCTGCACACCATCCAGGAATTGCGCGGCCTGCTGATCACAGTGAACCGCTACGTGACGCCCACACGCGAATTGGCGGGGCGGCTCAACACCATCCAGAGCCCGCTCATCGATAAGGCCACGCGGCGGTACATCAATGACCTGCAGGACCACACACTCTACGTAGCGGAGACCATCAGCACCTTCCGCGAAATGCTCACGAGCCTGGAGAACACCTACCACGCGGGGCAGAACATGCGCATGACGCAGGTGATGAAGCTGCTCACCATCATCAGCACCATCTTCATCCCGCTCACCTTCATCGTAGGCGTGTATGGGATGAACTTCCGGAACATGCCGGAACTGCAAATGCGCTATGGCTACTTCGTGGTGGTGGGGATCATGGTGGTCATCAGCGGCATCATGTTGCTTTGGTTCCGAAGGAAGAAGTGGTTGTAGTAGGCGGCCATCATGCACACTTGACCAGCGATGTCCCGGAACCGCATCGCGATCCCGATCCCCTCCAAAAACTCCCTTCACCGTCCGGTGGCGTTCCTTCGCTCCTTTACTTTGCACCATGTCCCGCGAATGGATCATCGGTATCTGCGATCAGACTTGGTCGGCCTTGTTGGTCGCTGTGGGTGGCGCATTCCCTGTTCGCGCGTTCCGCTGATGACCGCGCGCGTGCTCACCGGATCCTGGCGGCCTCCCGCCCATGCGCAAAGAGTTACACACACACAGTTGGCAGTCCGCAGTCCGCAGTCGGCAGTTGAAGGTCCCTTGCCGACGTATCCGTGCTGCCTACTGCGGACTGCCCACTGCTTACTGCCTACTGCCCACTGCCAATTGCATTCAGAAGCATGAAGACCCGTTACGTCGATCTGATCGAGCAGACCTTCGATTTTCCGAAGGACGAGTTCAAGCTCGATGGCGATAATCTGGTATGGAACGACCTGCAACTGATGGACGTGTTGCGCAAACACGGCACACCGCTGCGGATCAGTTACCTCCCGAAGATCGGCGAGAAGATCGAGCTGGCGCGGAAGTGCTTCGCGAACGCCTTCGAGACACACAACTACAGCGGCAGCTATGAGTACTTCTACTGCACCAAGAGCAATCACTTCCACTACGTGATCGACAAGGTGCTGGCCAAGGGCGTGAACCTGGAGACCAGCAGCGCCTACGACCTGGAGATGATCGAACTGCTGATCGATCGCGGTCGGATCACCAAGGACAGCACCATCCTGTGCAACGGCTTCAAGGACGAGCGCTACATCAAAGGCATCGGTCGGTTGGCGAACCGCGGTTTCAAGGTGGTGCCGATCATCGACAACATGGGCGAGATCTACCTCTTGGATGAGGTGATCGACGGCACGTGCGACATCGGCATACGCATCGCGGCGGAGGAAGCACCGAAGTTCGAGTTCTACACCAGCCGGTTGGGGATCGGGTACAAGGACATCATCCCATTCTACATGCGCAACATCAGCAAGCAGAAGAAATTCCGCTTGAAGCTGATGCACTTCTTCATCAACACCGGGATCACGGACACGGCCTACTACTGGAACGAACTGAGCAAGTGCGTGAACGTGTACTGCGATCTCTGGAAGCTGTGCCGCACGCTGGACACGCTGGACATCGGCGGTGGGCTGCCCATCAAGAACAGCCTCAACTTCAGCTTCGATACCGACTACATGATCGGCGAGATCATCGGGCGGATCAAGGACGTGTGCGAGGAGAACAAGGTGCAGGAGCCGAACATCTTCTCCGAGTTCGGGAGTTTCACCGTGAGTGATAGCGGCGCCACCTTCTTCAGCATCGTACACCAGAAGAAGCAGAACGAGAAGGAGCGTTGGAACATGATCGACGGCAGCTTCATGACCACCCTGCCGGACACGTGGGCCATCAGTAAGCGCTTCATCATGCTGCCGGTGAACAACTGGGACGAGGAATACGAGCGCGTCTTCCTCGGTGGCATGACCTGCGATAGCGACGATTACTACAACAGCGAGCAGCACATCAACGCCATCTACCTTCCGAAGTACAATGAGGAGAAGCGGCAATACATCGGTTACTTCAACACCGGCGCGTATCAGGACACCTTAGGTGGGTTCGGTGGGATCCAGCACTGCCTCATCCCGAAACCGAAACACGTCCTCATTGATCGCCTTGCGGATGGCACGCTGGTGGACACCGTCTTTGCCGAGCAGCAAAGTGCCGAGCGCATGCTGCAACTGCTCGGCTATCTCCCGATGGAAGAGCCGGTGCGGAAGGCTTAGGTTGATAAAGCAGAGATGGTCGTCCGTATTGTGAAAATGACCTTCCTTCCGGAGCATGTGGAACGCTTCCAGGAATTGTTCATCGGTTGGAAGGAGCGCATCCGATCCTTTCCGGGATGCATGCAATTGGAATTGCTTCATGACACCACCGACCCGCGGATCTTCATCACGTACAGCCACTGGGAATGCCCGGATGATCTGGAGGCTTACCGGAACAGCGACGTCTTCAGCGAGGTCTGGCCTGTGGTGAAACCCCTGTTCGCCGCACCCACGGAGGCTTGGACACTGGATCGCGAACATTCCCTGCCGTAAGGGTGCAGGCTTTGCACGATCTTCGCTACCGACCACGATCATGAGCACAACGCGACACTTCCTGCTGGGATTCCTCTTCCTTCCACTGGCTTTGAACGCCCAGCGATCCGCCGAGGAACATATGGCATCGGCGCGCGCAGCCTATGCGATCGACTCATTGGACCAGGCGCTGCAGCTTGCGGATAGCGCGATCCAACGCGATGCGACGGTGAGCGGTGGCTACAAATTGCGCGGGGACATCAAGCAGCGCATGCGGAATTCCCATGGTGCATTGTTGGATTACACGCGGGCAGAGAAACAGGATCCGGACGACGCGCGCTTGTATGTGAGCCGTTCTGCGGTACACATCACCGAAGGCCATTTGAAAGAGGCCGTGAAGGATTGTGATCGTGCCATCGATCTGGACCCGAACGACGCGGACGCATGGTACAACCGTGCCTGCGCCGATTACATGGGTCGTAATAACGAAGGTGCCTTGCGCAGTCTGGAACGTGCGATCAAATTGAAGTCGACTCTTGCGGATGGCCTCTTCCTGCGTGGAGTGGTACGCGGTGAGCAGTACAAAGAAGCCGCTGGCATCCAGGACATCCAAGCGGCACTTGCCTTGAACCCGGATATCCCCGGTGCTTGGATGAGCCTCGGCGTGTTACAATTCGAGAACCAGGACTATCCGGGGGCGATCGCCAGTTTCACCCGGGCCATCGCGATCGGCGGTGCCGAATTGAAAGTGGCCTATTACTACCGCGGGGATTGCCACTACCACATGGAGGACAAGGACAAGGCCTGTCCGGATTGGCGGAAGAGCGCGGAACTCGGTGATAAGGACGCGCAGTTCATCATGCGCTACTACTGCAACACGGATGCGGACAAGATCCCGAAGAAGCCGTCGAAGCGGAGGAATACGGTGATCGAGTTCTAGGACCGGGTGGGTTACCAACTTCCACCCGCGCCACCACCGCCGAAGCTGCCACCCCCAAAGCCTCCGAACCCGCCACCACTGAAGCCGCCGCTGCCGCGATAGCCGCCACCGAAGCTGCCACCCCCACCACGGCGACTGTTCATCTGACTGAGCAGGAACATCGCGGTCCAGAAATCGACGTTATTGGTGCGCGCGTACGTGCGCACACGACCACGCCACGAGAAGAACATCACGACCAGGAAGAAGACCACGAAAAGCAGGATGGGCCAAGGGAACTTCTTCTGGCCGTAACTCTTCTGATCGAACTCGCCTTTGGCGAGACCCATCAATATGGTGAGCGCCGCATCGATGCCCTCCGCGTACGCACCGGCCTTGAAATTGGGGATCACCTCGTTCTCGATGATCTGTTTCGCGGTCGCGTCCGGGATCGCGCCTTCCAGTCCGTAGCCGGTGGCGATGAACACTTTTCGCTCGCTGGAAGCACCGTTGGGTTTGATCAGGAATACGATACCGTTGTCGAACTTCTGGTCCCCGATGCCCCAGCTATCGCCGATCCGGAAGGCGAGATCCGACGCTTCCGTGCCGCAAAGTGTATCCACGATGATCACCAGGATCCGATTGCTCGTTTCCCGTGCGAAGTCCACCAATCGTGCATTGATCCGCTGCGCATCGGCCGATGAAAGCAGTTCCGTGTAGGTCCAAAGAAGTTGGGTCTGTCGGTTCTCTGCGGGCGGCACCAGGTTGCAATCGAACTTCGCGGCCCAAGATGAGCTTATGGAGAGAAATGCCAGAAGAGCGAATGCCTTTCTCATAGCCCGCCGATGCTCACCTCGTTGCTCAACTCATTCCGATCATCGGACTTCAAGGGATGGAATTGGACCAACTTCTCCCCTACCATCGTAACGGCATCGCAGAGTCCTTGTCCGGGACGACCGGCAGCAAAATGTGCGACCGATCGAGCGATCACGTCATTCCAGAAGCCCGCCGGAACCACATCGTTGATCCCTTTGTCTCCGATCACCGCGACCTTCCTATCCGCGACGCACACATAGATCAGCACACCGTTGCGATCACGCGTGCGGTGCATGCCCAGTTCACCGAAGATGAATGCAGCGTGCTCCAGGATCTCCTCATCGATGTGATCCTCCAGATGCACACGGATCTCTCCCGATGTCCGGCGTTCTGCAGCACCGATCGCGTCGGCGACCGCTTTCCGTTCAGCCCCGGTCAGGAAGTCCGCTGCTGCGGGAACGCTCACTTGAAGGAGATGTCCGGGGCGTTCTCCGTGCCTGCATCGGAAGAGAAGCCCTCCTTGGGATGGAATCCGAACATTCCCGCGAAGAGGCTGGCGGGCACGACCTGGATCCGCGTGTTATAGTCCGCGACCACCTCGTTGAAGTTGTGCCGCTCATGCGCGATCCGGTTCTCCATGCCTTCGTACTGCGCTTGGAAATCGCGGAAGCTCTGTACGGCTTGCAACGTGGGGTAATTCTCCACGAGCAACCGACCGATCGCACCACCGAGGTTCGCTTGTGCGGCCTCGAAGGCCTTGATCTTCTCCGGTGTCAGATCGTCGCCGGTCAACGTGATCGAGATCGCCTTCGCACGCGCAGCAACCACATCCTTCAAGGTCTGGCTCTCAAAGTCCGCCGCACCCTTCACGATCTCCACCAGGTTCTTGCTCTTATCCGCGCGTGCCTGATAGGCGACTTCGACCTGCCCCCATTGTTTGGTGACATTGATCTCCGCTCGCTTCATCCCGTTATACATGCCCATCATCCAAAAGGCGATGAGGAGGATGGCGCCGAGCGCGATGAAGAGTCCGAGGTACTTTCTCATGGTTGTAGGTTGTTGAACGCGGGCGAAGTTATCCCGCGTCGCCGAGTCGCAGGTCCATCGAAGTGCGTGCCGTTACGAACGGCCTGCCAACCTGACGGGCGGCAGTTCAGCACTGAAGCGAGCTTCGATCCTTCGCGCGTGGTGTCCGTGATCAATGTTGAACGATCATCCGCGTCGACCTGGAACCGCTCGAGCTGATCAACGTGGCCACGTACGTCCCATCCGCGAAGCCGGAAACATCATGGCGCACGGTGGTGGATCCGCTCGGTACACGCATGGAACCCACAAGGCGACCCGTGGCATCCCGGAACTCGAGGACCCCGGAGGTGGATGCTGGTACGCTGAAGCTCACACTCTGTTGCGCAGGATTCGGCTGTGCGCTGAATGTGATCTCAGGTGTCGCCGGAACACTCAGGATGATGTCATTCGGATCGTAGAAGAAGCGCGCTGTGGTGGCCTGTCCGCCTGTGGTGTTGATCTGCAATACCGGCTCGTCCATACCGACGGCGATCCACTTGTACTCGATGGTCTCCGGTTCATCGAAGGCGAACCCTTGCCCGAACTGTTCGATGAACACGGAATCACTGCGCTGAAGGACCGACCGCACGCGCAACACCTCGAACGTATCGGCAGGCAGGTACAGGGTACCCCAACCATCCACATGGTTGAAGCGCGTTTGCTGCTGCGTGAAACTGAAAAGCGTGGGCACCGCCACAGTGAACTCGCTGTAACTGGTGTCCATGTCGTCGTAGTTCATCGGGAACCGATGGACATAGTCCACCGGAGTGCGCCGCACACTGGTCGGTATGCCGTTCACGTTCGCTCCGAATCCGACGTTCCGGAATCCGGTCGCGTCCTTCTTGAAATAATCGAACACATCGGTCAGGGTCAACATCTGGAAGTTGAACTCCTGCCCGCGCACCGCGTAGTTCGCGGCCCAGTTCGGGTACAGGATCATGTTGTTGAAGAAGAACTGGTACAGGAACGGTGTCGAGTTGACACTGATGCAGGTATCCGCGGCTTCCACGTCAGGAGTGAGCATGCTCATGTCCCAGATGTAACCAGCTTCGGTCGGTGCGGGGTCGATCCCTATCGCGGAGGTGTTCCAATAGCGAACGGTATCCCCAGCAGAAGGCATATCGGCCGGGCCGATGGTGATCTGTGCGGAAAGAAAAGTGACGCAGGATATTGCAACGAGGGTAAGGATCGGTCTCATGTGTTCGCGATTGGGCGCACGAATCTACCGGGCTTCGCGGCACGGTACATGCCCAGCGCGGCAATTCGTCCAACTACCTTTGAACCCCTGATGCGCACCCTTCTCTCCGCACTTCTCCTTGTCGCCCTCACCTCGGCCTTGGCCCAGCCCGTTCAACCTGCGTTGGTCCAGTTCAGCGGCGTGGTCGTCACGGATAGCTTGGCCCCAGTGCCTTTCACCAATATCCTGGTGCGCAATACCTACCGGGGCACCATGAGTGATGTCTATGGCTACTTCAGCTTCGTGGCGCAGGAAGGTGACACGCTCATTTTCAGTGCCGTGGGCTTCATGCGAGCACAATACGTGATCCCAACGGGACTGCCGGAGAACAAATACTCCATGATCCATGTCATGGGCCGCGACACTGTACAGCTACGCGAGTTATCGGTGTATCCGTGGCCATCGCGGGAGCAGTTCCGGGAAGCCTTCCTCGCCCTGCGCTTGCCGGCCGATGATTACCAGCTCACGATGAAGAACCTCTCCCCCGCGGAAATGGTGCAGCGCATGGAGAGCCTTCCGCCGGATGCGTACCAGAGCTTCCAGTACCAGATGGCCTTGGACCGCACCCGCCTGTACTACAGCGGTGGTACGCCTTCCATCAACCTGTTCAACCCGATCGCCTGGGCGCAGTTCCTACAGGCGTGGCAGAACGGGGCCTTCAAAAAGAAGGACTAGATCACAAGGTGAAAGGATCGAGATGGCCTACGGAAGGCCGATCCAGTATGCAGCCTGTTCGGGCTCGCAGCGCTCATAGAGCGGAAGCTCCATCCCGGGCTTGATCAGCAACAGTTCCCACGGATCCAGTACCGTGAGATATTGCGTGCCTTCCTTGGTCGGTTCCATGGACAGCGCTTGTTCGTGCGCACGGTCCATCCGGGGCTTGCATAATTCAAGTCGAAGCAAGCCGCCTTCCCCGATCCCGGTCCGCTTGGTGAAGGAACGGATGTCCATGAATCCTGATAGCAGTGCTTGGTGCCAATGCTCGCATCGCTGTGTGCGCCATACATCACGACCTGCCTGATCCCGAGCGCTGCGCCACGCGGCGAATTGCTCCAGTGTCGGTTCGGCGAACGTCGGTTTGAAGGCCGACTTCGGTGAAGGATCCTTCTTCAACGCGGAGATCAAGGCTGCGCTCTGCCCGGGTTTCACCAGGATCAATTCCTTTTCCTGGATGTAGAGCAAGCGGTCCTCGGCGGCTGGGGTCGGCACATACCCGTGGTAACGCTGGAATTCCGAGTTCTCCTCCCGGCGATAGAGCAGACCAGACCGGACCAGTGGCCCGATATCGGCGTGCCGACCAAGGAAATCGGACAATTCCTCATATCCCTGCTCCCTGGATCGTAGGATCCTGTGGTATCGCGCCTCGAACACCGCCGCTGTCATGGCGCCAAGATCCGGAGAGCAGGAATGCGCGCGGTGGATCATCTGCGCGGATCACCAACCAAGTGATGTTGATCGGACCTTTCGGAGGCCGTTCAGGGCACGATCACCCTGCGCGTTTCCTGACGCGTGGGTGTGGTGAGCCTGATCAGCAACATGCTGCCGTGGTGGGCGCTCACGGGGAAGGTCCACGATCCTGTGGACGATGCCGCGACACCCGAACTGGCTACCAAGGAGCCATCCACGGTGAAGACATCGAAGGTCGGACGCTCACCAGCGCGATCCGGATCGAAGACCATGATGTGTTCGCCACCCGGAGCCAGAAGTGCCGTGAACGTCGCTCCAACACGGGCGATATCCAGAACTCCCGTGCTAAGGTCGCAGGCCACCGGATCGATGACGTTGGTGGCGCCTGGTGTGGTGCACATCAACCGGAAGTCGGCGTTGTTGTTCTGTGTGTCCGAACCATCCGGCCAACGACCGATGCTGACGCCGCCATTGCTGTTGACGTCGACGGCTGTGGTGCCGGTACCCTCTGTGTGATCCGGAAGCGACCCGCCGTAGCTGACCATGTCGATGATGAGCGGTGACGGGTTCTCGGTCAAAACAAGGACGATGGCATCGGATGGTCCGTTCTGTATCAAGTTCGTAGCGGGGGTGACCACTTCATTGCAACCAGCGGTGGCACCTGCATTCGTGCAGATCACGAAATACTGCCCCGGACCGAGTGCCGGCCACGCAGGGTTGGAAAAGGTCCTGTAGATCACTCCGGTACCGGTAGAGCCGTTGTACATCTCCACAGTGAGGTACTGCAATGGGAAATCGACGGTGCCAACGTTCTTGATCTCCAGGTATTCCTGGTTGTCCGTTCCGACCTGGTCATAGTCCACTTCATTGATCACGACCTGTGCGGAAGCGTTCAACGCGAATGCCAATGGAGCGAAGAGTAGGGATTTCTTCATGTTCACTGGGATGATCGTAGTGGCCAAAGATCAGCCTTTCACCTTTCGTGCCGCCTTCTTCTTCGCAGCCTTTGCAGGGGCTTTCGCTGCGGCCTTCTTCGTTCCAGCCGTATTCAACGCCTTCGTCGGCAAGGTGGCCACATGCTCCAACGCCAGCTTCACCCACTTGTCCAAGGACCGTCGATCGGAGACCACATCCGGATCCACGAAGAGAAAGCCTTTCATGTCGCCTTTGCCATAGGTCATCGGCAATGCACCAGGCCAATTCGCGATCTCGGCGTGCCGTACCGGGTTGAAGCGGACCATGTATTGGCTCTTGTTCGTGATCCCCACGGCCATGTTGCCACGGATCATGAAGGCCACCCCACCGAACATCTTCTTCGGTTCGGCTTTGGTTCCCAAATCCGCCAATGCGTCCGCGAGCCGTTGTTCCAGGAACGGATCGTGCGCCATCCACCTATTGTTTGGTGAAGCGTGCGTGATGCACTCCCTCCTGATCGGTGAGGATCAATTGGTAAACACCTGCGGGCAATGCACCTACGTGCAATCGACCACCCTGCGTGCGCTCCTGGAGCACAAGCTTTCCTGTGGCATCGATCACCTGCGCGGAAGTATTCTGTGGAACGCCGCTGATCATGAGCACATCGGAAACCGGATTCGGGGCGATGGTGAGGCCTACTTCGGTTTGAACGGCAACGCCAGTGGATACACCTTGGATCAAACCATGCACCGTGTTGATCGCGGGGTTCTCGATCACGTCCTGTGTTCCATCGGGCCACTTCACCACGACTTGTTGCACGGTCTCATCCGAACCAAGACCGAAGTGTGCACCGATGAAGCTCATGTAACGGAAGCCATCGCCGCTGCGGATATCACGGATCTGCGTACCGAGATCGCTGGTCACCTCCACACGCGCGCCGATCGCATCCCTATTGGCAGTGATGCCCTGCGGGTTGATCCGGATCCAGTTGTTGCCGTTGCCGTTGTTGCGGTAATAGGTGGCGGATGTTCCGATATCCAGGAAGCCATCGTTGTTCATGTCGCCGATGGCGTGGTTGGCCGGTGCGGTGGCATCGTGGCTGAAGGTCATGTTCCCGTTGTTGTAGTGCATGGCACCACCGCCGAGGATGTCCAGCCAACCATCGTTGTTGAAGTCGTGAGTGGTCCACTCGATGCTTTGACCACCGAAGGTGTCCATGCCGGATCCCGCGGTCACGTTCGTAAACGTGCCATCGCCGTTGTTGCGCATGAGCTTGTGGTAACCACTGGAGCTCGCGCCGATGAGCACATCCATGTCGCCATCGTTATCGAAATCGCCCCAAGCGCTGCTCCAGCTCTGGTGACTATCCGCGAGGCCCAACGCTGGCGCCACGTTCAAGAACGAACCGTTGTCGTTGTTGTGCATGAGCAGATCCACCGGATCGCAACCGCACTTCGCTATGAAGAGGTCCACGAGGCCGTCGTTATCATAGTCCGTCCAGATGGAACCGTAGTTCCCGCAGGTGGTGCCATAACCTCCTTGGGTGAAGACGAGGTTGCCGTTACCGTCGTTGATGAAAGCCACGTTCGCATCGACATCATGGCAGCTGAAGGCATCCAGATGACCGTCGTTGTTCACATCCACGAAATTGGTTCGTTGGCAGAAGATGTATTGCGGAAAGCTGATCTCCGTGTATGCGGTTCCATCGCCATTCGCTTTCATGAAAGTGGCACCGCTGCCGCCACCATAGAGCAGGTCGCGGTACCCATTGCTGTCCCAATCGCCGATGGCGAAGCTCCAAGATGCGGTGTTGTCCGCAGGCGTGGTGGGGTAGGTCGTCATAGTGAACCCTGGTGCCACTTGTTGGTAGGCGATATTGAAGAGGTTCTGGCCCGGAGCAATGGCATCATCCCGACCATCATTGTTCATGTCCACGAAACCCATGATCCCGCTCATCCCCGGTATCGGCGTGGGGGTGAAGGAGACCATTCCCGTGGGTGGACCGGGCTGATCCAACTCCGTCAATTGGAAGGTGAAACCACTGGCCGTCCAATAGCTGTCGAAAGCGATCGTGTAGGTGACCCCACCGGAAACATTGAAAGTGGCGATGGAGGAGTAGTTCGGACCGGAGTCATCATCCCCCGAAACACACACCAACGCGTCGCAAACCCCGCTGTACACATGGAAACGCGTGTCCACATTCGGATAGCCAAGAACATCGGTGGTGAGGTTCACCGTGGTGTCCTGTATCGGCGTGTACTGGTACCACGCGCCAGCAGCCGGTGTACCGCCACCCACGCAGAAAAGCGTCGGTGCCTCACCTGTGAGAGCGGGCACCGTGTAGATCCCGGGACTGATCGGCAACGCGGAATCGCATGTGCCCTGACCGAACGAATCCGAGCAGAGAAGAGTGAGACCGAGGACGAAGGGTAATGTGGTTTTCATGGGCTATTTGGATCGGAGGCAAGGTAATTCCACCAGTGAACGGCATGGCCCGATATGGGCGAACTTCCAACCAGTGGACGTTGAATAGGACACCGATGCAGGCAGAACAGTTGCCCGATCGGGACCCAACCCAAGTCGGGTTCCACCTGTAATGGCGGATACAACGGCGGTCACCCGGCGAACGACCGAAGTTCTACATACGCAGCACCAGATGAAAGCTCCCTACGAAGGAGCAACACTTCAGCCACGCGGTGTGCAGCACTGAATTCGTGCGGCGCAAGGGTCGACCATGCCTCATCGAATTGGGCCGGTTTCAATCCAGCCGCAATGGAGAGGTGGGGATGATCCGTTTCCCGGATATGATCTCGAAGGGCGCTTTGATCATTCAAGGCCTGAATGATGGGACTGCGCAGCGCAGCGATGGCCTCCTTCTCCAATGGGTCGATGTATATCGTGCGCTTGTCCGGAAAGTGTGTGATGCCCTTGTATCGCAAGTCGAATGTTTGTTGACCGGTGATCCCCGAGTCGATCGCGTCCATGATCGGCTCTGCAGCTTCCAGGTCGAGATCCGCGAAGAAGAGCGTGATGTGCGGGATCACTTCAGACCGCCGAATGATCCGATCCGCGCGAACAGCCGCTCGCGCAGAGCCGATACCGCAGCGGATACTTCCGGAGAAGGTTTGATGACAAGCAGGTAACGGTGCGTGGCTTTCATCAGGAACACGCAAAGCAACGGCACGACTTTACATTATGCGGGAGAACGAGCAGGAATGTGTTACGGAGTGAAAGCGCGTACAGAGATGTCCCTTCGGATCGCAAAGAGCCGAGGGAACAAGGAAGCTGCGGAGAAGCTGGCGAAGCTGCTGGATCCCTTCCCGGAATTCGACCTGCACTATGGCAATGGGTTCACGCATCCGAAGCTGGTCGTGTACACCGATGCCGAGCCGCGAGAGCCGCAACTTGCCCTTTGGGGTTTGATCCCGGCCTGGGTGAAGGATGATGTGCAAGGCAAGCAGTTGTGGAACCAAACACTGAACGCGCGGGGGGAAAGCATCTTCGAGAAGCCCGCCTTCCGCAACTCAGCGCAGAAGAAACGCTGCATCGTCTTCGTGGAAGGATTCTATGAGCACCACCACTTCGGGAAGAAGACCTACCCGTACTTCATTCACCTGAAGGACCGCCCACAGTTCGCGTTGGCAGGACTGTGGGAGGAATGGAAGGACAAAGAGAGCGGCGAGAGCAAGCACACCTTCAGCATCGTGACCACCGAAGGGAACGAACTGATGAAGCGGATCCACAACAACCCGAAGGCCGATGGGCCGCGCATGCCGGTGATCCTGTCCGAGGCTGATGAGGACCGATGGCTCGCACCGATCAACAACACCTCCGATGAAGAAGCCATCAAGGCATTGATCAAACCGTTCCCTGCGGATGCGATGGTCGCCCATTCGGTACGGCCGCTGTTGGGTAAGGGAGGAACCGGTAACGCCGAAGGCGCAAGTGATCCCTTCGAATATCCGGAGCTCCTACTTGCGGATCCGTTGCCTTGAAGGAACGAACCGGTGTACCACTACGGCAATTGCTCAAGGATCGTATTCGTTGGTATGCTACCGCCCACGTTGGTCAGGATCGGATCGCGATCATTGTCCTGTCCCACATACTTGATGCGGCCATCCATGTTGACGTCACTCGCCGCATAGTTACCAAGCACCACATTGGTTGGCGCGCTTCCGCCGATGGCTTGAAGTATGGGATCGCGATCATTGGTCCCGCCAGTGTATTTCAGTTCGGCGTCGGGTATCACATTGCCGCTCCATAACGTTCGCACTGCACCCACCGTACGGCGAGCATTCGTTCCGTAGGTCGAAGTACCGCTGCTCGTGAGATCCACGGAAGTGGCGGTCCCGCTCAGTATGAATCCGTTCGCCGTCATACAACCCAAGTGATTCCGATGCCTCACCGCGATCCGATACGTTCCGGGATCCTCACAGAAACCGAGCGGAGAAACGCCATCGGGAGCGACGACATCACCATCGCGCTGCACGAGGCCTACGCGTGATTCGAGGACGGAATACGGTGAGGTGTTCGCACGCAGTTCCACCAACACCCAATCCACCGGAGCGTTGTTACCGGTGGCACCGAGGACGATCGCCGTGGTCGTGGTTGGACCAGTGATCACGCGCCCCATGGCCGTGTAGGGTTCGGTTAGTGGGATCTGGTTCAACATCCGAAGACTGTCGACCATAAGGCCGTTGGCCGACCGATAGGCACCATCCAGATACAAGCGCGCGGCGAGCACGGTCCGCGGCACCACATCACACGGCGCTTCCAACGTGGTGAATGTGGTGGTCGGCGTGTAATCGGAGACACCTCCTTGCGTCCCTCCCTGGCACGCAGCACGCACCTGCACATCGTAGCTCGTCAGCGGGCTCAAGCCTGCGAGGTTGTACGAATTGGTCGCGAGGGCGAAGACGTCCGTCCAAGTTCCACTGCTGGTCGGTTTCCAACGGAGGTCGTACATACTGCCTCCGGGTTGTGCCACCCACGACACGCCAGCGGAATTGTAGGTGATGCCGGATACCTGCACCCCTTGCGGCACTGCGCAGGCCACGTAGGCGGAGATGCTGAGGTAGTAGCACTGTGATGCATTGAACGCACCACTATACCCATACACATGCACGTAATACGTCCCTGCTGCGGCACTCGGATAGTTGATGTACTCGGAACTCGTTCCACTATTCCCTGAGGTAGCGATCTGTGTTCCGCTGCTGTTCAGCAAGCGCAGGTCGTAGTCCGCTGCCACGTTGCTCAAGTAGATGTTCACTGTGCTCGTTGCCGTGAGTGTGAAGCGGTAGTAGTCGGCATCACCGCTCGAAGCGATCAGTGCATTGATCGATGCCGGAAGCGTGACCAAGGGCGCTGCACCTGTGCTGTTGTTCGGTTCCAAGGAATCCGGGCAGGGCACTGGAGTGGTGAACGTGTAGATCGCGGAATACGCGGAACTAGCTGCGGCACACACGCTGAGGACCCGGAGATCATAGGCCGTGCTCTGCGTCAGTCCGGTGAGCGCATAGTTGTTCACGAGGATCCCGCTCACTGTGTTCCATCCTCCACTTGGGCTTGTTCGCCATTGAAGTGAGTAGCTCGGCACGCCGAAGTTGGCCCATGTAAGAGTGACAGTGGTCGCGTTGAGATTGCTCGTGCTGAGGGGTTCGGGGGGATCGCAACTCGTTCCGCAGGTATTGAGGCAGCTCGCACTGTTCACACGACTCACGATCACGGCCTTCGGTTGTGGACCGAATCCATTGGCGAACTTGATCGAACTGACCAGATGGCAATAGCTCATGATGGTGCCGCCAACCGAACTGGTTGGAACAGGGCCTGCCGGGCAGGACCCTTCCGAGTATCCGGCCGCTGGCCCGCAGCCATCGATCGCGGTGTTGTCCCCGTTCCATGCGCACGCATGCGTATGCCGGCTCCCCAGATTATGCCCGGTCTCATGGGTCACCACTTCAGCGCTCCAACTGTAGGTCGGTACACTCGAGTAGGTCGTATTGATCCCGCTGTACGCCATGCGCGAACTCGTTCCACCACATAACGAACCCAGCCACGCAACACCACCGTAACCGCCGAGATCGATCAGGTGTGCGAGGTCACCGTTGAAGCTCGTGCGCGTAGAGCCGAACTGGTTCAAGCGTCCGCTACTGCTGGTGGCATCGTACGGACTGGGGGTGTTCCAGACGTAGATCTCGCTCAACACCACTTGCACGTTGTCGTTAGCATACAACGTTGCCATCTGGTTGAAAAGGCCCGTTAGATACGTGGTGACATTCACCACGCTGCCCTTGTTCTGGAAAAGATCGTAGGCCGACTCCCAGTACAGGTTCACACAGCGGATCGTCTTTGCATTCCCTTCGGGTCGTATCTCCTTCTGGTCATATGCAGGACCCTGGTCAGAAGTGCCACAGGTCATGTTCGGCGTACCGCGCAGGTCGCCTTCCCGGTACAGGATATGTCGTCCTTCCGCGTCTCCGGCCAAGCGACCAAGCACGATATCATCGCTGGGATCACCGATCAACCCCATCACCTCCTCCTCGAAGATGCTGATCGCCACCAACGAACCCGGCACTCCGCGGATCATCCCTCGATAATGAATGCCTTCAGGAACCGGGACCGTTCCACCCGTGGAGGAAACACGCACCACGAATCCGGGGGCGGTGATCTCCACGCGCTCCAGATCAAGGACACGGATACCTGCGGGATCCGGAATGCTCAACGCGATGCGTTCAGGTCGTGAACCCAATACCACGCGCACCGCCGAACGGTCCAGATCCAGGACGGTTGCTTTCGTGCAGGCATCGCTCCAGAGGGCCACCGCGGCCGGGTCGGCCTCCACCACCTGGAAGAGTTCGACGGGTTGGAAGCGCTTGCCTTCAGCTGCACTACGCTGGATCCGGTCCGCAATGGTGCCTTGCCCTTGAGCGTTAAGAATTGCCGGGAACAGGAAGAATGGTAGATATCGGAGCATGGGCCTGCGTTTGACGCGACGGCAAATTATCGGATCGGTGTGGTCGATCCCACTGGAAAGCCCGATTCCTTATCAACCATTCGGCCAAAGGAACCGGTTCCCCCACAAAACCGACCTTTGCGAACACCACCTCATGACCGAGCAAAAGCGACCACCCGCCCTGTTCGATGCCTACGGATTCATCGTGGACCTAGCCGTGGTACACAGTGGTTCATTCGACGTGCAGCCGGTTCCCAAAGCGCTTTTGGAACCGACCCTTGCAGATGAGGATCCCGCCCGGAGGGATCTGGAGGTGATCCCCGGTATCGCGGGGCATGGCCTCGGAGTGCGGAACACCAAGGTGATGAGGCGCCCTTCCAAGTGGGGGCGGAAGCTGGTGAACCTCCGCAATGCGTGGGCTCCCGCGTTGGATACTGCCAAGGCGGTCATCCTTCCCGGAGGAGCACATCCCTTCTACGATCCGGCACGTCATGGAAGCGTGGGTGAAGCCCTCACGCCTGAAGTGCGTAGGATCTGCGATGAGTTGTTCGGGTGTGCTCAACATGGCTGGAGCAACAGTCAGGGCCTGCATCTGGGTATCCACTTCGGGAAGGACAGTGAATTCGGGAAGCTGCATGCGGCAGTGCGACTCCTGCTTCCCTTGATCCCGAGCCTGGCCGCAGCGTCGCCCATCCTCGAAGGGCGGGTGACCGGATCGAGTTGCTCCCGGTTGCATGCACAACTGCACGCGCACGAACGGCTGACCGACCTCATGGGATCCTTCGTGCCTGAACCCGTTTTCGATCGCGAGGAACACGACCGTGTGATCATGGCGCCGATCGCGCAAGCACTCGCACCGCACGATCCGACAGGACTCCTGGACCCCGTGCTGTACAACTCCCGCGCAGCAACTGCGAACTTCGACAGAAGTGTAGTGACCCTGCATGTGATCGACACCCAGGAAAGTCCGTCCGCGAACATGGCCGTCGCCGAGATGATCATCACCGTGTTGCGCGCATTGGTTCGAGGGCGCTGGGTGAGCAACTACCTACAGCGTGCGTGGGGATCCGATGACCTGCAACAGCTGATGCTCGGCGCGATCAAGGAAGGTGGGCGGATGATGATCACCAACCGGGATTACCTTTTGATGTTGGGCCTGATGAAACAGGAAAGCATGGTCGCGGCCAAGGTGTGGCAGCACCTCTTCGTGGAACTCTATGGTGATCTCAGCGAGAACGCTCGCGGTCATATCGGCCACATCCTGGAACACGGTTGCCTCGCCGATCGGATCCTGGCGCGCACCGGCAAGCAGCCGACCATCGATGGGATCCGCGCAGCATACGGACATTTGGCTGCGTGCTACGCTGCGGATGAAGCGTACCTCTGACCCCAGCGATCACATCGTCCGCTTGGTCCTCGCGCAGTTGTTCTCTATCGACGTTTCGTAACCCTCTTGCCACGATGCGCCGTTGTGGAGTGCAAACGCCCGTGTCATGGACCGATCACTTCCCTCCGTACTCGCAGCATTGCTCATGTCCGGGGTTTCAGCACAAGGTCCCCCGGCCTTCCATTGGCCATTGGACGAGAGCAGTGGAGTGATCGCGCAGGCTTGGGGTGGAACGAATGGAACGCTTGCAGGTGGAACCACATGGGATCCCACAGGTGGTCATCATCAAGGTGCAGCCCGCTTCGATGGCGTGAACGACCGGATCATCCTCGGTTCCTGTGATCTCACATCCGGCACCGGGTTCAGCATTTCGTTCTGGACGAAAGCGGACTTCGTAACAGGCATGGAGCGCACGCTCATTGCGAAAACGACGGGCCCGCAACTCACCGACCACATCTGGTCCGTGGCATTCGTGAATGGAACTTCCTTGCGTTTTCGTTTGCAGACCGGTGGAACGACATCAGAGCTCTCCACGGGACCCTCTTCCTTGTTCGGCGGCGTTTGGTACCATATCGTTGCCACCTACGATGGTGTCACCATGCGCGTGGTGTTGAACGGAGCGCTCATGGCCTCGGCACCGAAGAGTGGATCCATCGGCCTCCATCCGCAATCACCGGCTTCCATCGGCGCATTGAGCACCGGTACGCAACCCTACTCGGGGTGGATCGATGATGTCCGCATCTACGATCGCGCGCTCACCGATAACGAGATCCTGGAACTGCTGTTCGGCAGCATGTACACGTCGATCAATGAGGCACAAGGACCGATCACGTTGAGTGATCTTCTCCGGAACCCGGCTCCCACGGATCGCATCGTCGTGCGCGACATGCTCGGACGAATGGAATTATCGGGCAACACCGGCGCATCGGCTCCCATCGACCTCTCTTCCCTGTCCGCAGGGATCCATATGGTCTGCCTGGAGGGGCGTGATGGTTTCCGGAGCGCTCGCGTGTTCGTTCCCTAGCGAAGAGGCCCCTGACCGATCGGTCAGGGGCCTCCAAGCAGGATGACCGTCTTGCGCTATCGCAGGATGCTGAAGCGCTGCGCGGTATGGCCGCCCTCCCATCGGACCTGCAAGAGATAGTGTCCATCTGCAAGTCCATGCACGTCGAGCTGATGTCTGTTGCCGTTCTGCGTTCCTGTTGGGATCGTGAGGACGGTACGCCCGGTGAGGTCCACGACCGCGAGGCTCAAGCCCGGAAGTGGTCGATCCGCAAGCACAAGGTTCAACACATCGCTGGTCGGACTCGGGTACAGCATCGTGACCACATCGTTCGTCTCCTCCACATTCAAGGTGTTCAATGCACCATTCCACAACTGGATGTCGTCCAACGCGCCTTCCACCAAACTGCCGCCGTTCAACTCCATACCGGGGCGAAGGCTGTCGCTTGCAATGAACTTCAGGCGGACCACTGCTGAAGGCGTCACGTACTCCTGCACACGGAACGCCTTGCGGCGCCAGCTACGATCACTGCTCTTGGTATCCTCCACCGGCACCCACGTGCTGCCGTTGTTGTTGCTGATGTACACCTGCCACCAATCCGCTCCGGGATTCGCACCGCTGTTGTTGGAGTACCAACGCCAGTAGGTGAAGGCCGGGTTGGTGTATCCAGCAAGGTTGATGGGATCACTGATGAGGATCGTGGATCCCGCGTCCACATCATTCTCGCCAAGTCCAGCATTGGGTCCCGATGCGTTCCCGGTGAACCAGCAGAAGAAGCCGCCCGGCGTGTGTTGCTGCGCGGGTTGCACAATGGAGGACGCAACACCCGGCGTGCTGTAGGACCCGATCAACACCCCCCACTCCCACTGTCCGGTGGTCGCGTTGCCTTGTGGTGATGTGGTCCAATTACCCAACTCGCTGTTATCATCGCCATCCTCGGTGGCTATCAGGTTGAAGCCGACGAGGACGTAATTCGGCAGATAACCTTGATCGGAGAACTGCGCACCGTTCGGGGTGACCGAACTGGTGAACCCGAAGATGTCCTGGACCGTGAGGTAGTAGGCCACGATGGTTCCCCCTGGTTGCGCGGGGATCTGCGAGGTGTAGTTCGATCCGTTGATCGCCATCTGGACCGTAAGCCAAGGCGAATTGTTGGTGACCCTGTAATGCAATTGGGCACCTTCAACATAGGTGCTGAACGGGAAGGTCAGGTTCAGCGTAGCGGCGATCGGAATGGTATTCCCCTCCAACGCGGACGCCACCGGTGTGTGATTGAATTGCGCGTTGCTCAACAACGTGATCCCATGGATGGCGAACGCTTCCACGATCGCGGCTCCGTTCGGCGTTCCGTTCGCCAGATCGCTGTCGTCATCATCGGCTTGCAGGACCGCCAACAACACATCCCGGTAGGCTTGTCCCTCCTGTCCGTTCGTTGCAGTGGCTTGTAAGCCAGGGAAGGCATCGGCAAAGAGTTGCAACGTTAATGGCATGTTCCAACCCAGCAGGCGATACGTATCCCACCAAGCACCGGCGATGATCTCGCCGTCCCGGTGTACTTCCCCAACGATATCGATCGGATACACTTTCGGGTTCTCGTCATACCGCCGGATGTACGAATCCGGGAAGCCGAAGCGCCAGCCCAGGGTCATCACGGGGTTCTCGGTGAGGGTGATGGCCCACACATCGGCATACCCTTCGTTCATCGCCCCGTTGTTGAAGATCCCTCCTTGCGACTGATAATAGGTCGCGTTGATGCCGTGGCCATACTCGTGGTACACCACATCGCTGTACAAGGAGAGCGCACGGCATGTGGCGGACTGCGCGTAGAAGTTGATCGAGGTGCCGTCATAGAAGGCATTGCAGGTGTCCCCGGTCACATCCACGTGCGTGGGCAGTTCCGAATCCATTCCGGTGAACCCGGGTAGTACCGCATTCCCGTGGTTGTGGATATTGCTCACACTGTAGTACGCGGTGCGCTCCTTCAAATTCGAGTTGGAATTGAAGCTTGCCGTATTACTTCCTTCATTCAGCGTGGTGGTGAATTGCGGCGTGGTACCACCGGTGGTCACCCGTGACCATCGACCGCGCAATTGGATCTGCGCACTCACCGGCCCGGCGATCCCGGTGGGGAGGAAACCGCTGGCATCGGTGAACAGGTTGTTGCCGTTGATCGTCACTTGCAGGTCCGGAAGACCTTGCACGACCGCCGGAACCGTTGCGCCGTTGAGGTGGACCGTTCCTTCCACTTGTACGTCAGCAGCATCATCATTCCCTTCAAAGCCATCGTAATGTTCGGTCACCACCTCATCGTGGCGGTAGAGCAATTCACCGGAACGCAGATCGACAAGACAGCGGTGATGTCCCGGACGCTTCCCCTCCGTATTCACCATGAGTTCCTCCACCACGCGGACATCCACCGCGCGGATCCCGGGGATCGGAAGATAGCGACGGCCCAGAAGCTCCGCATCAGTGATCCCTGTCAGACCTTCATTGGCTGCTGCCGTAGCTGCGCCCTCGCTCAACACCGGTTGAAGATCCGCAGGAATGGATGGCAGAAGATCAGCGGCGAAGGCGATCACGCGTCCTTGCATATCCAGATTCACCATGGCCTTCGCGGACCATACCGGTGTGCCTTCATGCACTTGCTTGAAATGGACATAGGTGATGCGTCGTGCTGGGATGGTGGCCTGAAGTTCCAACTCATCGGCGATCACTCCGAAGCGCGAGAGTTCCGCTGTGATGAACGCCATGGCACGCTCCTCCGGTGTGGAGCCTGCCACCACGATCGGCGGCCCGAAGGCCATGCGCGGCATGCCACTGGATTCGTTGTATTCCACCACCCACTGCGGATGTGCGGACAGGAACGCGGTCCACGCATCGCCTGCGCGCAATTCAGCTTGCGCGGATACATCAGGTACTCGCTTGATGTCGGTGATGAAGCTCACCTCGGCCTTCTCCCGATGGATTTGTGCGATCGCGGGGAACGCAAGGATCAACGTGAACAGCGGGATCGATAGGGTACGAAAGTTCATGGGCTGGGGGTTGGTGCGATCGAAAGTGAGGAACAGATGGATGGTATGCAAAGTCCGGCGGACCCAAAGTAGCCCTATACAGGGATCTCGACCAGTAGACCGTCGTAGGCGAGTGAGACACCGGCGGGCAGTTCGCCCTCCATCACAGCATGCAGTTCAAGGAGGTGGCTGATGTGCGTGAAAAAGGTGCGCCGCGGACCAACGCGCTCCACGAACTCCAACGCCTCGCGCAGATTGAGGTGGGACGGATGCTCCTTGCGGCGCAAGGCATTCAGCACGAGCGTATCCACCCCCTTGATCCGCTCCAATTGCGCGGGATCCATGGTCTTCGCATCAGTGATGTATGCAAGCCCTCCAATGCGAAAACCCAGAACAGGTAAACGATCATGCATCACCTCCACAGCCTCCATCTCAATATCGGCGGCGCGAAAGGAACCCTTGTCGATCAGGTGCAACCGCAACTCGGGTACACCCGGATACCGGTCCTCATCGAATGCATAATGGTAGATCCTTTCGACCGCACGCAAGGTCGCTGCGTTCGCGTGGATGTCCATGGCCCGCCGCTGCCTGTAATTGAATGCGCGCAGATCATCCAGTCCACTGATGTGATCCATATGCTCATGCGTAAGTAGGACCGCATCCAAATGCGTGACCTTGCTCCGTAGCATCTGTTGTCTCAGGTCCGGGCCGGCGTCGATCAGGACCGTGGATCCATTCACCTTGACCAAGCCTGAGGTGCGCAGCCGCTTATCCCGAGGATCCTTGCTCCTGCACACCGCACATTCGCAACCGATCACGGGCACGCCTTGGCTGGTGCCCGTGCCAAGGAATTCCAGTGTGATGTTGGCCATGGCGGGCAAAGATCGCTTCGATGGATCAAGTGGCGCCTAATTTCGCGCCCTTCGGAGAGGTGGCAGAGCGGTCGAATGCGGCGGTCTTGAAAACCGCTTTACCCTCACGGGTAACGGGGGTTCGAATCCCTCCCTCTCCGCCAACGCGAAGGCCGCCGATAGGCGGCTTTCTTGTTCGGAAGCGAACGAAGCGAAGCTTCGGTGAGCGATCCGAACAAGAAAGCGCGGAGCGGAGCGACGTGGCCTTCGCGTTGAAGCTCCCACATCAAGGGAAAGCCCGCCTCGGCGATCCCGACGTTCTTCAATAGTGGCACGAACAATTTCCTGAATGAATAAGCTGGCGAGGGAAGCGAGCAGCGGCTGATCCATCGAAGTCCTCCCACAATAGCGAAAGTCCGCCTCGGGCAATCCCGACTCTCTCCTTCAGCATCGAAGGCGCTCCCGCGCTTTCCCGTGATCCATCAGCCGCAACTCCACCTTCGGTCACGTTGGATCAACGAACGGTACCGGATCCCAAGCATCGGCACCTAGCTTTGTGCATCATGCTCCGATCCCTACCATTCGCGCTCCTGCTCATGGCCGCCGGTCCGTTACACGCCGCCTTGGAAGTGGTTGTGGAGACGAAGGTCTTCCACATTCCCAATGTGGGTCCCCGCGTGGAGGTGAACATGGCGATCCTAGCGGGCAGCGCGGTGACGCGCTTTACCCAGGCCGGATTCTCCCAAGCACGGGTGGAAGCCTTGACCATCATCGAGCAGGACGGTGTGATCAAAGCCTTCGCTAAGACGGAGATCCTTGGTGCCGAACGCTTGGACAGCATTCAAGTGGACCTGATCCATCAGGAATTCTTCGACATCGCGCCGGGTTCGTACGTTCTCTCCATCGAACTCCGCGACCTCAACAGTACCGATACGACCGTCACACATTATCAAGCCCCGCTCGCGGTAGGTACGTTGCCGCCGGGGATCTCCGCCTCCGACATCCTCATGGCCGAACGATTCGACCAGGCATCGAAGGACGAGCCCTCGAAATCCGGCTATCGTGTGGTCCCCTTGTTGAGCGACTATCTTCCGCAGAGCATTGGCACCCTAGCATTCTACGCCGAGGTGTACGGCAGTGACCGCCGGTTCGGACCGGACAGCCTTTACCTCTTGACCACCCAGATCGAAAATGCGGAGACCCATCTTGTGGCCGGGGGACTGAAACAGGTGAAGCGCGCCCGAGGGGTGCCTGTTGAACCCGTCTTCGCTCGTTTCGACATCGGACTACTGGCCAGCGGGAACTATCTCGCTGCGCTGGAAGTGCGTGACAAGAAAGGCGAACTGATCATTCGACGGGAATCGTTCTTCCAGCGCAACAACCCGATCTCCTTCAACTACGACCTGCGATCATTGGCCGACTTCGATATCACGAACACATTCGCCGGTGCGTTCACGGATCCGGATTCGTTGGCCGAACACATCAGTAGCCTTCGCCCGATCGCCGCACCCTTGGAGCGGAAGATCATCGACGACCGATGGAAGGACCGTGACATGGACCTGATGCAACGCTTCTTCTACGGGTTCTGGGCGAATCGCAGCAGCGACCCCGAAGCGGCTTGGCGTGTGTACCGCGCTGAAGTGGTGAAGGTGAACCGGCTGTATGGATGCCGGGTGCAGAAGGGCTATGAAACGGATCGTGGTTACGTGTACCTGAAGTACGGCCCGCCGAACACGATGATGGACCGGTTCAATGAGATGGATTCGTACCCGTACACCATTTGGCACTATTACCGCGCGGGGCGATACACCAATCGGCGCTTCGTCTTCTACCAACCCGATCTGGTCAGTTCCTGCCTCCAACTCCTGCACAGCGAGGTCCCGGGCGAGATCCAGAATCCGCGATGGAACCAGATCCTGCACAGCAGGAACGTGGCGATGCCCAACGTGGACACCACGCCAGTGGGCAGCCAGAGCGGGGAACGCGCGAACGAATTCTTCAACCAGCCGCGTTGATCGCTTGTGACCCGCTGCTTCATTGTAGCTCTTCGTAGCACCTTTGCCGCCAGTTCATGAATACGGCCGTCGTACTCCTCAATTGGAATGGAAAGCATTGGTTGGAACGCTTCCTTCCAACGGTGTTGGAGTATTCCGGTGATGCGGTCATCATCGTTGCGGACAACGGCTCCACGGACGACAGCCGCGAGTGGCTCGCACACACTTGGCCCGCCGTGCGTGTGATCGACCTGAAGGAGAACCTGGGCTTCGCTGGTGGATATAACGCGGCGCTTGCCCAAGTAAAGGCCGATCGGTACCTCCTCCTGAACACCGATGTGGAGGTGACCCCTGATTGGCTTTCGCGATTGAACACCTACCTGGATAAGCATCCGGACATGGCGGCGTGCCAGCCCAAAGTGCTCTGCTACGCCACGCGGAACCGGTTCGAACACGCCGGCGCGGCCGGTGGCTTCATCGATCGCAATGGCTATCCGTTCTGTCGTGGCCGCATCTTCGAGATCACCGAAGAGGACAACGGTCAATACAACGACGAGCGTGAAGTGTTCTGGGCCACGGGTGCATGCTTGCTGATCCGTGCGGAAGCATTCCACCAAGCAGGAGGCTTCGATGACGAACTCTTCGCGCACATGGAGGAGATCGATCTGTGCTGGCGATTGAGGCGCACGGGCTGGCGGATCGGTTACTCCAGCACTGCTGTGGTTTACCATGTGGGTGGCGGTTCACTCGGATATGGAAGTCCGCGCAAGACCTACCTCAACTTCCGCAACAGCCTCATCGTGCTCACCAAGAACCTGCACAATGGCTGGTGGTGGTGGTGGCTGTTCCGCCGCTTGGTCCTCGATGGCTTCGCCGCGATGAAGTTCCTGTTGGAAGGACATGGGGCACATACCTGGCAGGTGCTCCGCGCACACGGTCATTTCTACCGCCGCTTGCCCAAGGTGCTGGACCAGCGCAGAGCGTTGCTTCTCACGGAACGATCACCGGACCTCACCGGCACCTACCACCGGAGCATCGCCTACGATCGCTTCATTCTCGGCTGGAAGAGCTTCTCCGACCTGGATCGCAACGCCTTCGATCAGTCGCGCTGAAGCAGGTGTGAGATCGCCAGTCGGTAGCCATCGAGGCCAAGGCCCATGATGCTGCCGATGCACACACCGCCCGTAATGGAGGTGTGGCGAAAGGATTCCCTCGCAAGCAGGTTGCTGATGTGGACCTCCACCACCGGCACCTTCACTGCGGCGATCGCGTCACGCAAGGCCACCGACGTGTGTGTGAACCCGCCCGCATTCAGCACCACGCCTTTCACGCGACCATCGGCGCGTTGGATCGCATCGATCAATTCACCTTCCAGATTCGATTGGGAGTACTCCAGTACGATCGATGGGAACTTGGTGCGTAGCTCCTCGAAGTAGGTCTCGAACGATCGCGCGCCGTACACTTCGGTTTCACGTGAACCGAGCAGATTGAGGTTCGGGCCGTTGAGGATGAGTATCCGTTGCATCACGTTGGCGAAGATGGCGATGAACACGCGCGCGTTGGCATCGCGATGTCCGGATCCTCCGGAACCGGTGGCACACAGGCCAACTTCGCCGTGATGGATTGGGACCTGGCGATCCGCGGCTTTCGCATGTACCTGAAACTGGAGCGCGCCCTGAGCGATCGCACGGTGGCGGCTTACATCTGCGACGTGGCCAAACTCCGGGCCTTTGCGGAAGAACACGCCCCACCACGTGCACCGGACAAGCTCGACCTGAGCGACCTACAGGAATTCACCACCCGCATTGCGAAAACCGGACTGGGCAATTCCAGCCAAGCCCGCATGATCAGCGCGATACGGATGTTCCATCGGCACCTTCGGATCGAACGACGCATCGAAGTGGATCCCACCACTCTACTGGAGGCCCCACGGATAGGCCGGAAGTTGCCGGTCTTCCTCAGCATCAAGGAGATCGACGCCATGGCTGATGCCGTGGATCTCTCCAAACCCATGGGACACCGCGATCGCGCGATCGTGGAAACACTGTACGGTTGTGGACTTCGTGTGAGCGAACTCTGTGGCCTGCACCGATCTCGGATCAACGCATCGGACGGCTTCGTACGTGTCGTGGGCAAGGGCGACAAGGAACGCTTGGTCCCTATCGGGCAGGAAGCCTTGCATTGGATCGACCTCTACGCGAAAGGCGAGCGCATGCACATCTCCTTGAAGAAAGGTGCCGATGACATCCTGTTCGTGAACAACCGTGGAGGCGGATTGTCCCGCGTTGCCGTGTTCAACTTGGTGAAACGGTTGGCGGTGAAGGCGGGCATCCGGAAAACCATCAGTCCACACACCTTCCGGCATTCATTCGCCACGCATCTTGTGGAAGGCGGTGCCGATCTGCGTGCGGTGCAGGAAATGCTCGGCCACGCCAGCATCACCACCACGGAGATCTACACACACTTGGATCGCGAGTACTTGCGCAGCAACATCCTGCGCTTCCATCCGCGGTCGGGTGCGGCGGCGTGATCGGGGTCAGAATACGCGCACGCGCTTCGTGGGGTTGATGTAGATCCCCGGTGCGGGTTGTTGGGCGATGGGACGGCCCAGAAGATCGAACCAGGGTCCTTGCTTGTTCGGCGTGTTGGACTGGAGTTCCACCATGCCGAGGGTGGACGTAGCGCAATTGCTCGCGATGATCCGGACCTCATCCAAGGCCCATCCACCGCTCCCGCCATCGTAAGGGGTGAAACGGATCTGGAAGGTGCCCATGGGCGCGCCCTCCGGGAATTCCACACACCCGAGATCGGTCAGTACCACATCCTCGAACTGCGCCGGAACCTCCACATCGAGGACCTCTTGGGATGCAACCGCTGCATTGTTCGTGAAGGATACTTTCAACCGCGTCGGTCCATCCTGATGGATGGCATGGCGGAAGATGATGCTATCGATTTGAACAGGCACCGTGGCGATCCCGGAGATGATCACGGTCCTATCGGCCGTGGGCATCACCGTCCATCCGTCGGTGTACACCGCGTTATCACCGCTGCTCACGGGCAACGGACAGGTGGAGACCCCGATGAAGGCCGCGTTGGTGCCGAAGAAGTAGCCATCAGCGTTCGTCGGCATATTGCACGCCGAGCAACCGGTGTTGCAGCTCAATATCTCGCTACAAGGCTGGTTCAGCCAGCGATACTCGATCCGGTGTTCCTGCGCATGCAATGCGGCTGTGGAACCGAGAAGGATCGAACTGATGAGGATCGTGCGGATCATGTGCTGAAGTTTGGGAACATCCGCTTAGCCGGACGTTCGGGACGCGGGTACGCTTCCCGTTCGTGGAGGTTACACGACCCTTGGTAGTCCGTTCAGGAATGTTGGTCTATGAATACCTGGACTCGCCCAAGCAGGTCCGCAGATGCCGTTGCAGGATAGCACCCATGTTCGCGCATTCCTTGAACTCAGGGTCGCCATGGTGAACGGCCAGTTCCTCCCCGAGCTGTTTCACATGCTCTGGCAGTGAAATGTGATCCGCCGCCATCACGTTCAGCAGGTCATCCACGTTCTCGTGGGCCAATTTCCACCGGCGCCGCAGCAGTGAACGCTCCTCATTGCGGTACTGCTCGGCGGTCTCCATGCTGATGACCTCCTGCGACAACCGCACGTATGGCAGGTTCTCCTTGTAGAACTGCGGGAGGTAGATCCGCAAGCGGCCCTCGAACGACTGCTGGTCCAGATCGATGGAGCGGATGCGGTATTGCACCTGGTCCACATCGTTGATCACATCCACCACGAAATTGTACGCGCGCATATCACCGAGCAAGCGCACGAAACAACGCTCATTGAACTTCACGAACTCCTTGCACAGGCGCACCTTGTTCACCCCTCCGCCATACTTGCCGGGTTCGGCGATGAACGTATCACCGGGAACCCCGATCACATGTTCCTCCAACAGGGTCGGGCCATCCACCATATAGTTCATGCGGTTGGGTGAGAGCAGGTGCTCCAATTCCAATCCGTACACGCGGCTTGCGTCGGTACGCTTCACATAGAAGTAGTCGTGGTTGTCGTTGATCCGGTTCAGGATCTTCACCCGGAAGGGTTGCGAGTTCCCGTATGGACACAGATCCACACCGGCCACTTGCAGGTGCTCGATCGCGCGGCCATCCGCGATCAACATCTGGTAGGTCTCCACCAGTTTCCGATCGATCTCCTGCTTCTCCTGCGGACGATAAAGCACCGTGCTCCAAAGCGTATCCCGGCCATCGGATCCAACATGTGGCATCAGGCCATCATAGCGGACCAGGTCATCATAGGCCAATGGGGAACGACCGATCCGATCATGACGCTTGAGGAGATCCGCCAGTTCCGGACGAACGGGGAACAGCGGCTTCCGCCTGCCGATGGTATTGAAGGGTCCTCCTACCTCCACTAGCGTGCGACTTGGAACGAGCGCGTACCGATCACTTCGCCTTTCACGGTGGTGATCCGCAGCCAATACGTTCCGGGGATCAGGTCGCCGACAGCAACCATCGCGGTGGCGGCGTGCGCGGGTCGCGTCTGCCGCAACGCGAGTTTCCCGTCCGCGGCGATCACATCCATCAACAGGAGTTCATCGGTCGGTGCGTCGAAGCGGATGTTCAAGATATCCGAGGCCGGAACGGGGAACATGTGGAAGCTGCCTTGTTCCACTTCGGGGATGCCGATGGCGCCGATCATCTTAGCGAATGCGTATTGGCCCTTCAGCAGGGTATTCAGGACGATGGATCCGGTTCCGTTCGTGAGCGAGCCGGCATTCAAGGTCTGGTCCGGGTGGACCTGCCATGGCACTTCCGCGTTCGGCCTGTACACCGCCACCATCCCGGTCTCATCCCCGTTGATCAGGTCGTGATCGAACTGGCCGGCTGCACCACCGAAGTAGAGCAATCGGCCTGTCAACTGCGTGCCTTCGGGCCAAAGCCCATCCACGTTCCAATAGTGCGTGTTGCTCACCTGCGTGATCCCGGACCCGAGATCGCCAGAGCCTGCATCCGCGCCGCTCCAGATGTGGTCCACACGCACCAAAGTGGGATCCACGAGCTGTTCGACGTACACCCGGAAGTCCACGTAGGGCAACACATTGCTGAAGGAAACGCCCGGGACCAAGGTGATCTCATGGTCCATCCGCGCTTGGTTGAGCGTTTGGTACCGGTTCAGCACCGCCATCACCGGGATGAAGGGGCACTCGACCTGGAGCATGGAGGATGCACCACTGGCCATGACCCGCGCTTCGTGGGTCGCACCATCCGCAGCGATCAAGGTGAGGTCGAGCGGAACATCGGTGTGGTAGCCGGTGGTCCCATAGAGTTTCTGGCCGATGTGCAGATCCACCGTCCACGGTGCCGCACTTCCGGATACGTTGAAGGAGCGGACCTCGAAGACCGCATAACCAGGGCTGAAGACCCAGTCCTGGAAGAAGGGATGCAGATCCACCCCCGTGATCTGCTCCATCGCGTCGCGGAATTGTTCCGGCGTGATGTCCGTATTCGCCAGTTGCACCTGCACTTCGCGCATGGCCGTGCGGAAGAGTTCATCCCCGAGGTAGCCGCGCAGGTTGTGCATCACCGCTGCGCCCTTGTAATAGGTGTGCGTACCGTAGATGTACGGATCGGGCATCGGTGAGAGCGCTTGGAAGCCGCCGTCATCGACGTGTGCGGTGGTCAGGATGTTGAGCAGGTTGTTCTTCACCATCGCCACGAACGCCGCACGGCCATTGATCCATTCCTCCACCAGGTGCGCGCTGTATTCGGCCGGGCCTTCCTTCAGCCACATGTCATTGTGGACGTGCGGGGTCACCACATCGCCCCACCAATGGTGACCGAGTTCATGGGTGAAGAGCTTTCGGTTCTGCCCGATGCTCTGACCGGGCATGAAGTCCGGATAGGCCACGTTAGTGGGGATCTCCAAGGCACCATCGGTGGTAAGCACATACCCGACCCGGCCGTAAGCATAAGGGCCGTACCAATACTCGCAGGCATCAATGGCCGCATCGAGGTCGCCGAACTTGCCCACCATGGCGGCGAGTGCTGCGGGTTTCGCCGAGAGCGTCACGGGGATATCTCCGTTGGCGCCGCTGTGGATGTAATTGTGCTCCGCATAATCAGCGACCGCGATCGCGCTGAGGTGCGTGGTGATCTCTTGTGGCAGATCGTAGGAGCGGATCACGGTGTCGCCGCCCAATTGCACTTCGCCGATGAAATCCCCCTGCCCATGCAGCCGGAAGGTGCCCGAGCTTTTCACATGGTACGTATAGCTCGCGCGTTCCACGAAGCTGTCGAAGCACGGGTACCACACCTTCCCGAAGTTCGGCGGGATGGTACTGAGGCCGATGCCGAGGTTGTAGATGTAATTGCTCTCGAAGTAGAAGCCGCCCCAGTCCGGGTCGTGGTCCGGTATTCCTTGGTAGTACACGGTGACCTGCTGCTCCTCGCCCACGATCGGTGCGAACTCAAAACCCACCTTGACGAACTGGCCGTCATAACTGAAGGTCATGGGACCATCGGCACCGATCACGGAATCCACCGGTAGGTCCTGTAGATCGAACCGGATGAAGGCCTGATCAGCCATCAAGGCACGGAAGGTGATCGTGGTCCCCGCCTTGATGGTGTGCCCCGCGTAGTCCGTCACATCGATCGCGATGTCGTAGTGCCGGATATCGAAGGTGTCGCTGCGCGCGATGGTCTCATCGATCAAGGCGCGCTCCGCAGCGGTGAGTGGCCTGCTTGCGCGGAATTCACGGTTCCGGAAAAAGTGGCAACCATTCAACTCCGGCTGCGCAAGAACCGGCAGTAGTAGCAGTGTAGAAGCACATAGCGACAGTACGCGGTTCGGTGTCATGTTCGCGGGTTCGAGCGCTCTAAGCTAGGACTGCGCTGTAGAAAAGTCGGGGCGTGTCACGCACGTTCCACCACCATTCCTGCGTTCCAGACGATATCATTGGATCATGCGCCGCATCCTTCTCATCCTCCTCGTGGTCCTGGTCGCCGGGCTGTGCATTCCGCAACAGCTGCGCATGCCGGTGCAAGGCGCCGACACCAACAGCTTCCATCCGCGCTCGTTCTGGTTCCATCCGTGGGGTGCTTCGGGAACGCATAAGGGCGTGGACATCTTCGCGAAGAAGGGAACAGCGGTGAATGCCGCCACGGCAGGATGGATACTGTACACCGGATCGCTCTCGCGTGGCGGAAATGTTGTGCTGGTCCTCGGGCCGAAATGGCGCGTACACTACTACGCCCACCTCGATACCATCCACGTATCGCGCTTTGCATGGGTCTGTGGTGGCGAACGCATCGGCGCTGTGGGCGCTACCGGCAACGCACAGGGCAAACCGCCGCACCTTCATTACTCCATCACCACGCTCCTGCCCTACCCGTGGCGGGTCGATGGTGATCCGCAAGGCTGGAAGAAGATGTTCTACCTGGATCCAACGCGCTACTTCACGCCTTGAGGTTTCCTCCGGAAGATCCGGCGGAGGGCCAGGAAGCCGACAACGATGATCAGCAGCACGCTCCACATCCGTGAGATGAGCAGGACGAAGCTCGTAAGCAGGTCCCAACCATCGGCGAGCGCTGTGCCGAGTTGCGAGAAGAAACCGGGGCGGTATTGTTCGATGTTCCGCTCGTTGGGCAAGAGGTCATGTCGCACGGATCGACGTTGGTACAGTTCAAGCGTGATGGTGCTGTACGCGATGCGATCCTCCAACCCCATGTTGCTCAACGCCGCTTGGTCCGCCTGTTCCTGCCGGTCCAGCAGCCGATCCTCCGCAGGCATGGTCTCTTTCAACTTGCGACCTTGCTCATCGATCGCTTGCGTGAGTCGCTGCTCATGCCTTGCCACACGCTGTTGGGTCATGGTGTTCGAGAGGAGCATCAGCCGCACGTCCTCCGCCTTCACCGTGCGGTGATCGAGGAAGTCCACGAAGCGGGCGAGCAACTTCAAGGTGGTGTCCAACTTCGCCGCGGGCACACGCAGCGTCGCCGTATTCATCACCGTGTACTTGGTGGTCTCCAGCACGCTGTCCGCGCTGATCGGCGTGGTGTAGCCTTCATCCACACGCGTGGAAAGGTGCGTGTGTTCCACATGACCGCCCTGCGCGGCGACGAGATCCTCGATCGCATAGGTGGCTTGCACGACATCCTTCACGCGGAAGCGCAGATCGGCGGTGCGGATGAAGCGGCGCGAAGTGTCCCCTGTTGTAAGAGCGGCACTTGAACTCATCGTACGCGTATCCACCGCTGCGGAGTTCGTGCTGGCCATTCCGACCTCCCCTTCGTCGGCGGCCATCGGTGTAGCTGATGTGCTCTCCTTGCGCATCGACTCTTGATCGGCCGATCGGCCACAACCGGCGATCGTGAGAATGATAAGCGTGGTTAAGAGGAGATATCCGTTCCGGTTCATGGTGTTCAGGGTTGTTCAGCCGTTAACGCAACATGGCGTAGGGCTATTGCGGCATGCCGTACACGGTCCTTGTCGTTCGGTTCAGCGCACCGCGAAACGGAAGGTGATGGCGTGGTGGTCGCTCAACTCCTCCGGCAGCGTCCGGAAATCCCAACCCGCAATGGACGGGTCATGCAGGATGTGATCGATCCGCAAGCGCGGCAACTTTCCGATGTAGGTCCCACCGAAGCCGGAGCCGCTCTCCACGAAAGCGTCCTCGCGACCAGAGGCCAGTTGCGCATAGGCGTAGCTCATCGGCACATCGTTCAGGTCGCCGCAGAAGATCACCGGGTGCGGACTGCCTTCCATGTGCTTCACAATGGCCGCCACTTCATCCGCGCGGCGGATCGCACCCGCGCGCAGCCGACCGAGGATCCTGCCACCGCCCGTCTTGATCGAATCGGCGTCCGTCCCGGCCTCCAGCCGATCCAGGAACTTGTAGTCCTCGTCCCCGAAATGGTAGCTGGCCAAGTGTGCGTTATAGATCCGCACCGTGTCCTTCGCGATCACGATATCCGACCAGATGCAGATGTTCCCGGACTTCCGTTTGAACTCCACCGTGCCGCGCATCGCGATAGGATGCAGGCTGTACGTGGCGATGCCGAAGTGCTGTTGTAACCGCGCCGTATGCACCCACGCCACATGTTCCTGGATCCCCGGGAACTCCGCCTTCAACGCATCGCGCGTGCGCATGAATTGCTTGTCCGGGCTGTAGAAGAACTCCTGTAGGCACATGATCCCGGCGTTCTCACGATGCAACACCTTGAAGATGGCGTCATGCGTCCGTTCCGAATGATCCCAGTTGTACAGATCGAAGAGCCGCACGTTCCAACTCAGCAATTTCACCGCTTCACCCTTCACTTCCTCCGGCGCACTGGACGACCCGAACAATTGCACGTGGTCCCACACATGTCCCCAACCGATCAACAAAGCCACCCCGGAGAGAAACATCCGTTTGCGCCGGAACACGAGCCAATACAGGATGAAGAAGGCATGCACCGCCAACTGGAACGGGAAGGTGAAGGCCAACACGGCCAGTGGCCACGCCGTGGCGGGACTCACATGCGGCGCGAGGTAGGTGATCAACAAAACACCCACCGCCAAGAGGTTCAACCACCACAACGGCAGGTGCCAGCGTGAGGGGCGCTTCCGTGCTTGATCGGTCGTTGCTGCTTCGCTTGTCATTCGCGCGTATCCGTCTGGGTCAGGGGCAGGGGCAGGGGCAGGGGCAAACGATCCTTCTGGAGGTTAACGTTCCTACCTGTTGTTGAAGACGGATCATTGCTCCTTTGGAAAATTACTTGCCCCTGTTCCTGCTCCTGCCCCCTTCTTCGCTACCGCTTCCCCTCCTTGAACAACATATCCTTCTCCTCCTTGCTCAAACTGTCATAACCACTACGTGAGATCTTGTCCAGGATGGAGTCGATGCGTGCTTGTTGGTCGTGCTTCGCTTTGTTGAATGCATCATCATTGCTCTTGGCCGAGCGGGTGAATGGCTTCTCAACTCGCATGCGGGGTCTGCGACCGGGCTTGATCCGGCTCCATACACTATCCAACGCATTCACTAGGCGCAACGACCAATCGTTTCCGCGCCGCAATTGGATAGCAGCGAACAAGCCATACAATGCACCGCCCATGTGCGCTTCGTGCGCCACGCCATCGCCGGAACCCAGACCCACGAGATCGAGCAGCACGAACACCGCCGCCACGTACATCAATTTCACCGGCCCGATGAACATCAGGTTCACGAGCATGTGCGGCTGGTAGGCCGCAATGCCCACGAAGACACAAAGCACTCCGGCCGAAGCACCGATGATCCCCGAGCCGACCGGACCGCCGCTCAGGCCGGGCATCAGGTTGGTGATGAGGACCCAGAGCAACAAGCCTGCGATGCCGCCTAACAGGTAGTGGCCCAGCAACCGACGGCCGCCGAGCAGGTCCTCGAACAAGCGCCCACCGAAGTACAACATGAACATGTTCCAGAACAAGTGGAAGAAACCGGTATGCGTGAACATGTACGTGATCACCGTCCACGGGCGGTGGAGGAGGAAGTGCGGATCGGCACTGGAACGGAGCCATTGCACCACATAGTGATCGCGCAGCAATTCGGCCGTCGGACCATTGCCACCGACCGGAAGAAAAAGGAGATACGTCGCAAGCAGGATCAGAAATACCACTAGGTTGATGATGATGAGCCGCACCACCATGCTGCCCGTCCGCCACTGCCTCTTGAACTCCTCGAACATGGTACAAAGATCCGCTTCCGATGGAAAAACGTCGACGCGTTCGTTAGGTATCGGGCAAGCGTCGCTTCCAGATCATGATCGTGATGAAGCCGACGATCAAGCCGCCTATATGTGCGAAGTGCGCCACGTTATCACCTTGGTGCCCGGCCAATCCCGCCTGTTGCGCGTATCCCGCGTAGAGTTCGTAAGCACCGTACAGGATCACGAAATACTTCGCCTTGATCGGGATCGGCAATGGGAAGATCATCAGTTCGGCGTTGGGGTACAGCATTCCGAACGCCACAAGGATCCCGAACACCGCGCCCGATGCACCCACCAGGTCCGTGAAGAGCAGGATGGCGAGGTCGTTCATCGCGGTGTTGTCGAATCCAACGCCGCCCATGTATAGATCCATCATCGCCTGCGGGCCTTGGCTCTTCACCAGCGCAAGATTTTCCGGTGTTAGTGTAAGCGCCAGTTCATGATAATTCCAACCCTGCACGCCCATGTACAGGAGCGCTGCACCGATACCGCAGATGAAGTAGTACATCAGGAAGCGCTTCGATCCCCAGCGGTACTCCAGCGGAGCGCCGAGCATGAAGAGGCCGAACATGTTCATGAAGAGATGCCAGAAATTGCCGTGCATGAACAGGTGGGTGACCAATTGCCACGGCTTGAACTCCGGTGAACTGATGTAGTGCAGCCCGAGCACGGTGTCCATATGGAAGCCCAGCAACTGCCCCTTGCCGAGGTATTTCACCAGCAGCATGATCGCATTGATGATCACCAGGTTCTTCACCACGGTGGGCGTGTTGGCCAGCGGTCCGGTCCCGTATCGCATCAGCGTTCGAATCGTTCGTTCAGTTCATCCAAGCCGTAGGTCACCAGCACGGGTTTTCCTCCCGGCGTGTGCGTAGGCACTTCACATGCGAACAGCCGGTCGATCAGGCTGTGCATTTCGGTGGTCGATAGGACGCGGCCCGCACGGATGGCCATGCTTCGCGCCATGCTCCGGGCAAGTGCTTCGTGGCGCTCGTTGCGCAAGGCCGTTCCCGCTGTGCGCAGTTGTTCGATCAGTTGTTCCAGCAAGCGCTCCGGATCCTCGTCGCTCGCTTCGGCGGGCATGCCATTCACTTGCACCGTTCGACCACCGAAGAGTTCCAGGTCGAAGCCCATGCTGCGCAATTCCGGAAGCACGCCTTCCACCAGTGCGAGATCCGTCGCGCTCAATTCCACATGACGCGGGAAGAGTTCCGTCTGGCTGGGTCCTGCGCCCGCCTCCAGCAATTTCAAATTGCGTTCGTAGAGGATGCGTTCGTGCGCGCGTTGCTGATCCACGACAAGCACTCCGCTTCGCACTTGCGCGACCACATAGGTTCCGTGCAATTGGAACACCGGCCGTTCACCGGCCGGAAGATCCGCTTCGCGGGAAGGCAACACCCTCCGTTCCAGCTCCGGAGCGGTCCTGGTTCCGATGGTCAGTTCCTCCACTGGCGAGACCATACCCATGTCCAGCAACTTCTGCCATCCTTCCGGGCTCGGACGCGGTGGCGCGGTGAACGCACCGAGGTCGCGTGGATTCCATGATGGCACGGCCCCTTGGCCGGCACCGGACGCTGCGATCATCGCTGGTTCCGGTTCGAAATCCAAACTGGGCACGATGTTGAACCGACCGAGGGCACGACGCACCGCTGCGTGTACGATGGCATACACCACGCGATCATCGCGGAACTTGATCTCCGTCTTGGTCGGGTGGATGTTGATGTCGATCTGCGCCGGGTCCAATTCGAAAAAGAGGAACCACGACGGAAAGCTGTCGCGCGTCACCAGTTCATCATACGCCTTGCGGATGGCGTGCTCGAGGTAGTTGCTGCGGATGTAGCGCCGGTTGACGAAGAAGTACTGCTCGCCGCGTGTGCGCTTCGCGAATTCCGGTTTGCCCACGAAGCCCGTCACGCGCACGATCTCGGTGCTCTCATCCACCGGCACCAAGCGTTCATCGTACTTGCGTCCGAAGATCCCGACGATGCGCTGGCGTTCGTTGCCCACACTGAGGTTGAATTCCTCGTGGTCGTTCACCACCAAGCGGAAAGCGATGTCGGGATGCGCCAAGGCGACGCGTTGGAACTCATCGATCACGTGCTTCAACTCCACGGTATCGCTCTTCAGGAATTGGCGTCGCGCCGGGGTGTTGAAGAATAGGCTGCGCACCGCGATGGTGGATCCCACCGGACCGGCGATCGGCTCCTGGGTCTTCACCCGACTGCCTTCGATCAGTATCCGCGTGCCGAGTTCCTGATCCTGTTCGCGCGTCCGCAATTCCACTTGCGCGATCGCCGCGATGCTCGCCAACGCTTCGCCCCGGAAGCCTTTGGTGGTGATCGCGGAAAGGTCATCGGCTTGCCGGATCTTGCTGGTGGCGTGGCGCTCGAAACTCAACCGCGCATCGGCCGGGCTCATGCCCTTGCCGTCGTCGGTCACTTGCACCAAAGTGCGGCCCGCATCCTTCACCACGAGGGTGATCAGCGTCGCACCGGCATCCACGCTGTTCTCCAGCAGTTCCTTCACCACGCTGGCGGGCCGCTGCACCACTTCGCCTGCGGCGATCTGGTTGGCCACGTGGTCGGGAAGGAGCCGGATGATGTCGGACATGGTAGCCTTGCGGCGATAGGGCGCCAAAGATCGTTGTCGCAGCGTTGGTATTCGGCGATCGACTGCACTCCCCCTCCGGTTCGCGACGTTCTGCGGTTGCACACACGACATGCGCTGCCCGTGTTGCGGTGTTCAAAACTGGCCCGGTCCATGCCCAAGCCCCCCTACACACCCCGGTAGCTTCGCGCCGGTATTCATGCATCGCTCATTTCTTCCTCTTCTCCTGCTGATCGGCGGCCTGCTCACCTTGGGTGGCACGCCGCCGACCGCGCGCCCGGCCGGGATCCCGCCGCCCTTCCTCGACGCCCCTTCGCCGTGGGCCGATTCAGTGTTCACCACACTTTCCCTCGACGACCGCATTGCGCAGTTGATGATGGTGGCCGCCTACAGCAACAAGGACGCGAAGCATGAAGCGGAGATCGAGCAGATGATCCGCGACAAGAACATCGGCGGCTTGATCTTCTTCCAAGGTGGCCCAAGTCGACAGGCCAAACTCACCAACCGGTACCAGGCCGCTGCTCGTACGCCGCTCTTGTTAGGGATGGATCTGGAGTGGGGACTGGCCATGCGCTTGGACAGCACGATCCGCTTTCCGCGCCAGATGACGCTCGGCGCGATCCAGGACGAAACGCAGATCGAGGCGATGGGTGCGGAGATCGCGCGGCAGATGAAGCGGCTCGGCGTGCATGTGAGCTTCAGTCCGGTCGTGGACGTGAACAACAATCCGGCGAACCCGGTGATCAATGACCGCAGTTTCGGCGAGGACCGCGAGAACGTGGCACGCAAGGGCATCGCTTACATGCGCGGTTTGCAGAACGGCGGCGTGATCGCGACAGCGAAACACTTCCCTGGCCATGGTGATGTGGACAGCGATTCGCACCTGACACTACCATTGATCGCACACAGCCGCACGCGATTGGATTCCGTGGAACTCTATCCGTTCCAACGCTTGGTGGATGAAGGATTGGCCGCGATGATGGTGGGACACCTGGAGGTTCCTGCACTGGACAGCGTCAAGGGAATGCCGAGCACCTTGAGCCATCCGATCGTGAGCGATCTACTGGAAGGACATATCGGTTTCAACGGATTGATCTTCACCGATGCGCTGAACATGAAGGGCGTGGCGAATGCGGATAAGCCCGGCGAGATCGAGATCCGCGCGTTGCTCGCCGGCAACGATGTGTTGCTCTTCCCGCCGGATCCCGTGCGCGCCATCGAGCGCATCCGCCTCGCAGTGGACAGCGATCGTATCGCACGCTCGGAGATCGATCGCAAGTGCTTGAAAGTGCTTCGTGCGAAGGAGTGGGCAGGGTTGTCGCATCGCACACCGGTGAAGACCGAAGGACTGTATGATGATCTGAACACCATGCAAGGCAAGCTTTTGCGGAGGCAACTATATGCGAGCGCGATCACGGTGTTGAACGATCACAAGGAGCTCCTCCCCTTCGGTGATCTCTCCAAGATCCGCATCGCTTCATTGGTCATCGGCGACACGCTGGGTAATCCGTTCCAACTAGGACTGCAGCGCTATGCGGAGGTTACGACCTTCCGATGCGACAAGGCCCTGAAGCGCGACAGCCTCGTTGCGCTATTGCGCAAGTTGGAGGACTATGACCGCGTGATCGTGAGCATTCACAACACCACGTGGCGGGTGAACAAGGAATTCGGGATCCCGGAGACTGCAATGGACATCGTGCGCGAGATCGCGGCGCGACAACCGACGGTCTTCGCGCTCTTCGCCAACCCGTACAGGCTCACCCGTGCATACGGCGCGCACTACCTCGCTAGTGTGATCACCGCGTACGAGGAGACGGCCGAAACACAGGATCTCGTGGCGCAGGTGATCTTCGGCGGGATCGGTGCGAACGGTCGCCTGCCGATCACCGCGAGCTCCTTCTTCGCCGCTGGTGATGGACGTGAGTTGCGACCACTCGGTCGGTTCACCTACACCTTCCCGGAAGCACTGGGGATCCAGAGCCGCGACCTGAAGAAGATCGATGAGATCGTGGCCGGTGGGATCAAAGCACAAGCGTATCGGGGTTGTGAAGTGTTGGTGGCGGTGGATGGTGAAGTGATCCTGAACAAGGCTTACGGCCATACCACCTACGAGAAGAAGCGCGCGGTGCGAACGGATGATCTGTACGATCTGGCGTCCATCACCAAAGTGGCCAGCACCACCTTGGCGTTGATGAAGTTGGTGGACCAAGGCAAGCTGGATCTGGACAAACCGATCGGCTATTACCTACCCGAGATCGAGGGCGAATACACGGCGCATGCGCGCATGGACTTCCACGACATCCTCACGCATCAAGCGGGGCTGCGATCCTTCGTGCCCTTCTACACGCGGATCCTGAAGGATGGCAAATGGAAGCCCGGTCTTGTGAGCGACACCGCGAATGAAACGCACGGCATTCGCGTGGCGGAAGGCATGTATTTGAAGAACACATATCGCGACAGCCTGCTCACCTGGGTGCTGCAAACGCCGCTGGAAGCGAAAGGCAAGTACGTGTACAGCGACATGGGCTACTACATCCTTCAAGAGGTCATCGAGCGCATCACCGGAAAGCCGCTGGATGTCTTTGTGAAGGAGACGTTCTATGTGCCGATGGGGGCGGCAACGCTGCGTTACAAACCGTGGGAGGTCTTCCCGAAGGAGCGGATCGCACCGACCGAATACGACGTCGTCTTCCGCCAGCGGCAAGTATGGGGCGACGTACACGACCCCGGTGCCGCGATGAAAGGTGGTGTGGCCGGACATGCGGGCCTCTTCAGCGATGCCAACGATCTGGGCAAGGTGATGCAAATGCTCGCGAACGGCGGCACGTACGGTGGCGTGCGCTACCTCAGCGAAAGCGTCGTGAAGGAATTCACCAAGTGCCAATTCTGCGCGCCGAACGGAAGCGGCAATCGTCGCGGACTCGGGTGGGACAAACCCACACGCGATGGCACCGGCGGCCCGACATGCGATTGTGTGAGCTACGCGAGCTTCGGGCATACCGGCTTCACCGGAACGATGGCGTGGAGCGATCCCGAGCAGCATGTGGTGTACATTTTCCTCAGCAACCGCGTGTACCCGAACGCGACCACGAACAAGCTGTTGGAACTCGGGATCCGCACCAAGATCCAGGAGGTGATCCACGGTGCGGTGGCCTCGCGGATCAAGGCCACACCGCTTGCGCGAACGGGACCGGTGCCGTCATCGCGCTGATCGCTATACGGGATCCAGGATTCCGCGACGCTCGAACACCGCGCGGATCGCCTTTCGGTTCCGGTTGCCATAGAGCCGCTCGTTCGCTGTGAGGACCGCATGCGCACCATCGGCGAATGTGCTGTCGCGCATGCACAAGTGGTGCGAGCCGATGACGATGCGCTCCGCGCGCCGCTGGCCGAGCAGCGCCCGCAGTTCCCAGAGGCACGCGCTCCAGATCTGTCCATCATCATGCACTTCATCCGCCCAATCGCGCTTGAAATTCAACTTCAAGTCCAGCCTGCGCTCATGCGGCGGGTTCTTCTTGCTGTACGAGATCGCGTTCCAATTGAACACGGTCGGGCGCATTCGCGCGGGCTTGCGATCGTGGAAGAAGCTCGCCGCGAAGAAGTCCCCGAAGCCCTCGCCCATGGCACCACATTCATCACTCTCCCCGAACCATCGCACTTGTGCATCCTGGATGGCATGGCCATACTCATGCAGGATCACCTCGGCATCCTCCGCATCATCGACCCCGCCAGTGCCGAAGATGATCATGCGACGACCGGGATCGTACTCCGAATTGTCAGCCCGATAGCCATGCACCTTCACCTTCATCGGCTTCTTGAAGAGACCCTCGAATCCAAGTTCGATCAGGTGCCTTGCCGCCGCATCGATGTGGTGGTAGGCCATCACTTCACGGAAAGCCTTGCGCGTTCGGCTGAAGATGAATTCACCATCGGTCCGTCGGACACGTTCTTTCGTGGGCTTGGTGCTGACATGCTCGCCATCGAGGTAACCGCTGCCATCAAGCCCTTGGAGTTCAACGCGGCGATAGGCGCCCGGGGGCACTTCCTTGTCCGGATCGAGCCGCGTGTTGTCCAACGCGGCCACCGGCGTGGGGTCGAAGACCTGGGCCCATGCGCGCTTCATCGTGTTCCGCTTGCCGAGAATTGTTCCGTTCGTTGCGTCGATGTACATACGCCAGAGTCCTGTTGGGTTCGCGGTGCGGAGCACCAGCTTCCACGCCTCGTGCGGCTTGCCTTTCACCGGCCACACTACCCGCTCGCATTCCTCCACCACGATCCTTCCCGCACTCACGGCCTTCCGCGCGATGGCCTTCGCCTTCGCTCCGGTGATCTCCTTCGGCTTCACCGCTCGCAGGCCCATCAACCTTTCCACCGGCATCGCACCGTTCTGCACGCCGAGCAGTTCTCCATCCGGGCTCACATCCACGCGCACCCACGCGCCGCTCACGGGCTTGCCATCAGCGAATTGCTGGAACATGACATGCATGCCCATGATGCTCTTGCGCACCATCTCGAACCTTAATCCGCGCAGTCCCGGATCCAAGCCCAGGTCCAGTGCATGCAGCTTCAGGAATGCGGTGGCCAATGCTTTCGGATCCTTGCCCTTGAATTCATCCTTGATGGTATAGATGCGCTGTACGGTTCCGTAGCGTTCGCTCCGGTGGATCTTGGCCTTGAGGCCTTTGACGGGATCGTTGCTTGCCATGGCGGTGAATAATGATCCGAAGATGGCGCGTGATCCTGAGAACCGCAACAATGAAACGGTGGGATCCGCTCGACGAGCCGCTAGCGAGCCAGCACGCGCGATCGGTCCACGCGACCTTCCGCTTCGACGACGACCACCAGCCATGTGCCTGGCTGAATACCGGGTGCGTCGGCGATGTGCGGATCGGCGGTCACGCTGCCGCTGAACAACCGACGACCCAGCGCATCATATACCGCGTATCGCGCACCGGCTTCCGCGCCACGGATATGCAGCAGGTCATCCGCCAGCCACGTGGAGATCGGCTCTTCCCGTCCACGATCCACCGCCACCACTTGGCTTACCGAACCACTTCCGTCGGTATCGATCTGCCGCAAGCGGTAGTAGGATACCCCGTTGATCGGTCGCGGATCATCGAAGATGTAGTTCCGCAGGATGAGTGAATTCCCGCCGCCGGGAACGGTTCCAACGGTCTCGAAATGCTGTGCATCCGCAGCGCGTTCCACCACGAAGACCGCGTTGTTCGTTTCACTCGCCGTGCTCCATTCCACGCGCACGCGATCCTCCAAGGACGCGGCCGTGAAGCTGAAGAGCTCGATCGGCAACGAACATGCGAACGTGTTGATGAAGGCCAGGTTCGCGGCGTTGTTCGGAGCGCCGGGTGTTTCGTTGCCCGCCACGAGCGCACTGGTGAAGTTGGCCGCCACCCGGTAGTTGCCACTGTTGAAGTAGATCACCCGGCCGGTGTGGTCCATGGCGCTGATCCGCAAGTTGTCCAGCCCACCGTTGTTCATGCTCTGGCCGTTGGTGCCGTAACTGATCCCGTGGAAGTAACGGCCCTGTGCGTCGCGCGTTTGGGCGGCATCGCCTTCGTTCCGCAAGCTGATGTAGTTCCAATTGCCCGCAACCCACGCGCACGTGAAATAGCCGGAGAAACTCGCGGGGTTCGGGGAGGAATTGCATCCCTGCATCACCGCGTTGTTCACTGGCACGATGTAGCGGAAGTCCATCGGCGCACTGTCGTTCACATCGTTCGGCGGTAGGAGCGGGTTCAGGTCGGTGTTGTTGTACAGGAGGATGATGCTGCCGGTGGGTACAGCGGACCATTGCGCGATGTTCGCGAAACGCAAATGACCCAATGCCACACCACTCCCGGTGAGCGTGGTGCCGAATCCGTTGTAGATCGTGCCGTTGTTGTCGTCCACCTTGATGTTGCGGATATCCACGTTGGTACACGGCGGGCCCACCACGATCAGTTCGATGTATTCCTGCGCCCCGGTCGGGCCGTTGCTGAGTTCGTTCACGATGAGGCCGGTGCCCGGTGGCGAGAAAGGGATGGTGATCTGCACATCATCCACGGCGATGGAAGGATCCGCTCCACTCCCATCATTGTTGTTGATCCACCGGAACCCGATGCGCACGTTCGGGTTGTTGTCCGCAGAGACCGGCATGGCGATGCTGTACGCCGTCCACGTTCCTTGGCCGGAACAGACTACCGTCTTGGGCATGTCGGCGATCTGCGCCCACACCGCCCCATTGTAGTACCACAGCGTGGCGTTGTCACTGGCCCCTTGACCGCCTTCCATGTACTTGAAGGTGAGCGTCATGCCAGTGATCCCGGTCAGGTTGATCACCGGCGACTCCGCGCGCTGATCCGTTTGTGCGGAATTGCACGAACAACAGAACGAGCAGATCCCCGCCGGACAACTCGCGTCATAAGCTGCGCCGCAATCACCGGTCGGACAGAAGAAGCACCCGTTCGGGGAAACGCAGGAGATGTCGTTGCCCACGTGCAGCGTTTCATTGTTCCCGCACCCCACGCCGCAGCTGCCCACCACGCCGCCATTCTCCGCACAACTGATGAACCATCGGTTCGCGCATGCGCCATTGGTGCCGGTGTTCGTCACCGTCCATCCGCCATTCGGTCCGACAAAAGCGGACGCATAGCAGCCTTGCACGCAGCCGTTCTCGAACTCCTCCCCCCATACCGTCTGTTGTCCGGACATGGATCCGGACAGCAATACAGCAGTGAGTATCGGAATGAAGCGCATTGGAGTACCTCCAAAGTAAGGACGCAGGATCCAGCGCAGGGAGGTCTTTCGACCAACGGAACAGCGCGATCTTCGTTCCCACCTACCACCTACCGCTCCCAACATGGAATCCGAACACAAGGCCATCGTCCCCATCCAGCTACGCTTCGCCGACCTGGACATGGCCCACCACGCACACAACGCGGTGTACCTCCATTGGTTCGAATTGGCGCGTATGGCCTTGTTGCGTCGGTTCATCCCTCCCGGTCACGATTGGAAGAACCAAGGACTCATCCTTGCACGCAACGAAGTGGACTATCGCGCACCAGTGCATTTGAATGATGAGATCGAAGTGGAATGCTGGTGCAGCGCGATCGGTAGCAAGAGCTTCGACCTGGAATACGCCGTGGTGCGGGTGAAGAAGGAGGAGCGAACGATCTGCGCAGAAGGCCGCAGCGTGATGGTCTGTTTCGACTATGTGGAGAGCCGGACGATCGGGATCCCGGAGAACTGGCGCGGGGCCTTGTCGAATCTCACCGGTCGCTGAGCGCAAGCCACCATCTTTGCGCGCTCAAGAAAAGCCATGCACGCCATCACGCTCACCGAACCCGGCACCGTCCTCGAACCCAGCGAACTCGTCCTGAACCCGGACGGATCCGTGTACCACTTGGCACTGCGTCCCGAGCAGCTCGGCGACCTCGTGCTCGTGGTGGGCGATCAAGGTCGTGTGGAGCGCATCAGCAAGCATTTTGAAAAGATCGAGCACCGCACCGCGAACCGCGAGTTCGTGGCGCACACCGGTGTGTATCGTGGCACGCACATCACGGCGCTCAGCACTGGCATCGGCACGGACAACATCGACATCGTTGTGAACGAACTGGATGCGCTGGCGAACGTGGACCTGGAAGCGCGCACGCCGAAACGCGAGCAGCGCGCCTTGCGCATCATCCGCCTCGGCACTTGCGGATCCTTGCAGGAGGACATCCCTGTGGACAGCCGCATCGTGAGCGCCTTCGGTGTGGGCATGGACAATGTGCTGCACTATTACGCCTATGAGAACACCGATGCCGAGACGCGCCTGCTGAACGAATTCCTCGCGCATACCGAATGGCCGGACAACCTGCCCGTTCCTTATGTGGCCGGTGCGGACAAGTTGCTCTTGGAACAACTCAGCTACGAGAACACCGTCGGCATCACCTTCACCGCCGGTGGCTTCTATGGCCCACAAGGACGACAGGTACGCCTCGTGCCCTCCATCGATGGCTTGAACGAACGCCTGAGCAGTTTCGAGCACGAAGGGCTGCGCGCGGCCAACTTCGAAATGGAGACCAGCGCGCTCTATGGTTTGGGCGGCATGCTGGGCCACCGTGTGTGTACCGTGTGCTGCGTGGTGGCCAACCGCCTGCGCAAGGAGTACAGCAAGGACCACCATGCGGCGATCGACCGAATGATCGTGGAGGTGCTGGAGAGGGCGACGGTGTGAGGGAGCACTTGTCCCAACCTACCTTTCCACACCCCGCTGTTAACGGCTCCTTCCTTCAAATTGCATCAACAGCCCCTCGGTGGAAACATCGTGCGGCCTCGCCTTCCCGGCGTTTCGGCTCCGGCTAGTTTCGGCCAGTTCCGAAATGAAGATCCGCCGATGAGCCACCCCGAGATCCGTGCGCTGATCACGTTGATCGACGATCCCGACGAGACCATCTACTCCCAGGTGCGCGACCGCATCGTGGAGTTGGGCGATGGGATCGTGCCCGAGTTGGAACGCGCGTGGGAGATCGATGACTTCGGCGACCTTTTTCGCAACCGCATCGAGGACCTGCTGCACATCATCCACCTCGCCTCCGTGACCGATCGCCTGAAGGCGTGGCGCGACAGCGGTGGGGAGGACCTGCTGGAGGGCGCGCTGATCATCAGCCGCTACCGCTACCCGGACCTCGATGAGATGAAGGTGAAGAGCCGGTTGGCCGCCGTTCGTCAGGACATCTGGCTGGAGTTGAACGACAATCTGACGGCCTTCGAGAAGGTGCGCGTGTTCAATCACATCTTCTTCCAGGTCCATGGCTTCAAGGGCAACAAGCGCAACTACCACGCGCCGCAGAACAGCTACATCAACGAGGTGCTGGACAGCCGCAAGGGCAATCCGCTCTCGCTCGCGATCATCTACCAAGTGCTTGCCGAGGATCTGAACCTGCCCATGCGCGGCGTGAACCTGCCGAACCATTTCGTGCTGGCCTACCTCGACGAGGAGAGCATCGGCGGCGCGGATAGCGGCCAGCAGGGCGAGGAGAGCGTACTCTTCTATGTCAACGCGTTCAGTCAGGGCGACATTCTCGGTCGCAACGAGATCAACGAGTTCCTGGCCAAATTGAAGATCGAACCACGCCCTTCGTTCTATGCGCCCTGCACGAACATGGACATCATCCGCAGGCAGTTGAACAACCTCGCCAACAGCTACAAGAAGTTGGGCGACAACGAGCGCTCGGATGATCTGGAGCGCTTGCGCGATCTGCTCGGAAAGCCGGAGGAGTGATCCGCGCCACCCCGCAAGGCCTCGTGCCAGAATTTGAGTGATGAGATATGGCGCCGGGACCGGAACGCTACGTCCCTAGCCGAATACCATTCGTCCCAGCGTGCGCGCGATGATGCGCAGATCCTGTAGCAAACCATGCTCATGGACATACGGGAGATCGAGCGCAAGCTTGGCAGGCATCACCTCTTCGATGTATGTGCGCTCCGGATCGGCGCTCCGGCCCAACACCTCGTTCTCGTTGATGTACGCGATGCTCGCCAAACTGGTGATCCCCGGTCGCACTTGAAGCACGGCGCGCTGCTCAACGGTGTATAGCGCCACATACTTCGGCACTTCGGGTCGTGGGCCCACCACGCTCATGTCGCCGATAAGAACGTTCCACAACTGCGGCAATTCGTCCATTTTCGTTCGCCGCAGGAAGTAACCGATACCGGTGATCCGCGGATCTCGTCCACCCACAGTGATCTGGCCTTTCGATTCGCTGCCGCGTCGCATGGTGCGGAACTTCAGCAGGCCGAACTCCTTCCCTCCCCGACCCACGCGCACTTGCCGAAAGAACGCGCCACCCGATGAAGTGACCGCGACGATGATCGCGACGACCAGCAACACCGGTGATAGGAACACCAATGCGCTTGCGGAGGAGAGAATATCGAAGAGGCGTTTGACCATCGTCGGCCGCAAAGGAAAGGCTGGCGCGCATGCGGTGGCCGAAGTTCCATGCACCGCAAGAACGATCTTCGCCCCATGGACAACGCAATGAAGGTGGCCGTGATCGGTGCGGGCACCATGGGAAGCGGCATCGCCCAAGTGGCTGCACAGGCAGGTCACGCAGTGATCTTGTTCGACAGCCGTAACGGAGCTGTGGATCACGCGCATTCGGTTCTGCGCAAGACATTGGACCGGTTGGTGGAGAAGGGCAAGTTCACCAAGGAACTCGCCGATGGGATCCACGGACGGATCACACCAGCCAAGGAGTTGAAGGAACTCGCCGGTTGCGGCATGGTGATCGAAGCGATCATCGAGGATCTGGGCATCAAGAAGAAGTTGTTCGCGGATCTGGAAGCACTGGTCTCCGCTGATGCGGTCCTGGCCACGAACACTTCATCGTTGTCCGTAACGGCGATCGCCGGGGCGTGCAAAGCGCCAGAGCGGGTCATCGGTCTGCACTTCTTCAATCCTGCGCCGCTCATGCCCTTGGTGGAAGTGGTGCCGGGTATCGCGACCACTTCCGATATCGTGAAGAACGCGATGGCGTTGATGAAGGCGTGGGGAAAGTCCGCTGTGCAATGCAAGGACACCCCGGGCTTCATCGTGAACCGCGTGGCACGTCCGTTCTATGGCGAAGCATTGCGGATCTTCGAGGAAGGCATCGCCGACATGGCCACCATCGATCACGCGGTGCGCAGCGTCGGGGGCTTCAAGATGGGACCCTTCGAGCTGATGGACCTCATCGGCAACGACATCAACTTCGCAGTGACCAAGAGCGTCTTCGAGGCCTTCTTCTATGATCAACGCTACCAGCCGAGCATCACGCAACAGCGGCAGGTGGAAAGCGGACGGCTCGGACGCAAGACAGGGCGCGGCTACTTCGATCACTCGAAGAATGCTGCATCTCAAGCACCCTCCGACGATGCCGTGTTGCTCACCACGATCCATGACCGCATTGTGGCGATGCTGATCAACGAAGCGGCCGAAGCCCTTCGCTTGAACATCGCCAGTCGTGATGACCTGGACCTCGCCATGACCAAGGGTGTGAACTATCCCAAGGGCCTGCTGAAATGGGTGGATGAGATCGGCCCAGCGGAATGCCTGTCGCGATTGGAAAGCCTGCAAGCGGAGTTCGGTGAGGATCGCTACCGACCTTCCCCGCTGCTTCGCCGCATGGCCAGGGAGAAGCGAACTTTCTATTGATCCTGGTCCAACGCCGCAGCATCGATGCAATAACCTATTAGTTCCCATGGAATATATTTTCTACATTTGCGGCTCAACCAAGAATCACCCCCTTTATGAAGACCCTTGTTATTCCCTCCGTTGCCGTTGCAGTACTGATCCTTTCCTCGTGCGGACCCAGCCCTGAAGAGATGAAGGCCGCCCGCGAACAAGCCATTTCCGACAGCCTCGCCAACGTTGCTGCGATGGAGCGTACCGTGGTGCTCGATCCCGCCGCAAGCGTGGTGAATTGGACCGGTGTGATGCTCGGGGTGAAGGACCACAAAGGCACATTGCGTTTGACCGAAGGCAAGGTCACGATCAAAGGCACGGAGGTGTTGAACGGCTCGTTCACCGCGGACATGAGCAGCATCGCTTCCATTCAGGACCAGTTCATGGCGCCCGAGGGTTCACCTCAAGGAACGCGGCTGAACCTGGATGGGCATTTGAAATCACCGGAGTTCTTCGACGTGGGCACACATCCGAACGCCACCTTCGTGATCACCAGCGTAAGCGGGAATACCGCCAAAGGCAACTTGACCGTTCGTGGTAAGACCAATGAGGAGTCCGTGACGGACATCACCGTTTCCGAAGAGAACGGCCTGATCATGGTGAGCGGCAAACTGACCTTCGACCGCCAGAAGTACGGTGTGGCCTGGAGCAGCGGTTCCAAGGACAAAGTGCTCAACGACAACATCGACCTGCAGATCGAATTGGTGGGCAAGCCCGCCATGTGACCCGAACGTTCGGGTGAAAGTGGAATGCCTGCCTCACGGCGGGCATTCTTCTTTTCAGCCCTTCATGGCCTTGACCAACCACACGTTCAGTGGCCGCATCGCCAGCCAGTGGTTCATGAAGACTTCCATGAGCTTCGGATCCTCCACCAGTTTCGCGGGTAGCTCAGCACCTACGTAGAACTGCTTGTTCGCGATCAGCGGCTGCTTGACCGCTGCTGCCTTGAACTCGGCCGGGAGGATCTTGTTCGCTTCCCCTTGGATGGATCCGAAGTGCGAAGCGAAGGCCTTCGCACCGGTGACCTTCGCGAGTCCCTTTCCGTCCTTCATGATCGCTTCGCGGATGCGGTGCAACCGGTCCTTGTCCGGCATGTAGCAACCGCCATAGAACTTCACGCTCTCCGGGCCGAATGCGAAGTAGATCCCCGGATCGCTGTGATCCTTCCGCCCCGCCGATGAGATAATGGCCGACGCCTCCAGTTTGTATGGTGTCTTGTCCTTGCTGAAGCGGATGTCCTTGTTGATCCGGAAGATCGCATCCTTCGCTTGGATCGCGATGCGCTTGTCGTGCTTTGCTATCCGCGCTATCGCCTCTTCAGTGAACGCCGCGAATGGAGCTTTCACACTCGTCTCATACCGCTTGCGGTTCGCATCGAACCATTCCTTGTGGTTGTTCTTCGCGAGATCCTTGAAGAAGCGGTTGAAATCAGCGGTGAACCAGGCCATCAGTGGTACTTTGCGACCAAGATAGCCGCCATGCCACCGCGCCGATCCGCCCCTGTGACCACTGGTGAACCCGAATTGTTCACGCACTACCACGTGATCGCCGTGGAATCCCCGATCGGGCGGATCCACATTGAAAGTGATGGGGAATTGATCACGCGGGTGTCGTTCGATCCGATCCGGATGCGCCGCGCGAAACCGCCCAAGGTGCTGGTGGAAGCGAAGAAGCAGATGGAAGCATTCCTGAAGCGGCGCCGAAAGCACTTCGACCTTCCGCTGCAACGACCGGGCACCCCTTTCCAGAAGCTCGTGTGGGATCACCTCGATGAGATCCGATGGGGCGATTCCCGCACCTACCAGGAGATCGCGGACCGCATCGGCGGGAAAGCCATCGCCCGCACGGTCGGAAGTGCATGCGCCTCGAACCCGTTGCCCATCATCGTGCCTTGTCACCGGGTGATCGGTAGCAACGGTTTGCTTACCGGGTACGTGGGCGGGATCTGGCGGAAGAAGTGGCTGCTGATCCACGAAGGCGTGTTGAGCAAGGACCTCTTCGATGAGGCCTGACCACCATCGGATACCTTCGTCGCCATGTCCGCACAGCAATTGGCCGAGCGCGTAGTGGCCCGGATGTATGACAACGACCCCTTCAGCATTTGGCTGGGGATCGAACGGCTGCTGGTCGAGCCGGGCCGTTGCTCCCTCCGCATGACTTTGCGCAATGAAATGCTGAACGGTTTCGCGATCGCGCATGGCGGCATCACGTATTCCTTGGCCGATAGTTGCCTCGCCTTCGCGTCCAACAGCCACGGGATCCACGCGGTTTCCGTGGAGACCTCGATCAGTCACACGAAACCCGTGAAGGAGGGCGATGTGCTCACCGCACAAAGCGAAGAGATGAGTCTTTCGCGCAGCATCGGCGTCTATCACATCACCATCACCAACCAACGGGAGGAGGTCGTGGCCCTGTTCAAAGGCACCGTCTTCCGCACCGGCAAATCCTGGTTCCCGGAAGAACCCTAACGATCCGCTATGAAGGACGCTTTCATCGTTGATGCCATCCGCACGCCCATCGGCAGTTTCACCGGTTCACTCGCTCCGGTCCGCGCGGACGACCTTGCCGCGCACGTGTTGCGCGCACTGATGCAACGTCATCCGGACCTCGATCCCGCCGCGATCGACGACGTGATCATGGGCTGCGCGAACCAGGCCGGGGAGGACAACCGCAACGTGGCACGTATGGCGGTCCTGCTGGCAGGATTGCCTGTGACCGTCCCCGGCGAAACGGTGAACCGACTATGCGCCAGCGGTATGAGCGCGGTGGTGGGTGCAGCGCGCGCGATCGCTGCGAACAACGGGGATCTCTTCATCGCGGGCGGCGTGGAGCACATGACCCGCGGCCCGTGGGTGATGAACAAGACCAGCACCCCATACGGGCGCGATGCGCAACTCTTCGACAGCAGCTTCGGATGGCGATTCATCAACCCGCTGATGAAAACGCGCTTCGGTGTGGATGCCATGGGAGAGACTGCCGAGAACCTGCTCGACGCGAATCCCATCAGCCGCGAGGACCAGGACCGATTCGCGTTGTGGAGCCAGCAGAAGGCCACAGTCGCCCAAGCAAAAGGACGATTCGGAAAGGAGATCGCGGCGGTTCCCATTCCGCAGCGCAAAGGCGATCCGATCCTGTTCGATCACGACGAATTCGTCAAGCCCAAAACCACTTTGGATATCCTAGCGGGATTGCGACCCGCCTTCCGCAAGGATGGCACCGTGACCGCCGGCAACAGCAGTGGATTGAACGATGGCGCAGCTGCGGTACTCGTAGCTAGTGAAGCTGCGCTGAAGGCCCATGGCCTGAAGCCTCTGGCACGGATCGTCAGCAGTGCCGTGGTGGGGGTGGAACCGCGGATCATGGGCATCGGTCCGGTCACGGCCACCCAACTGGCCTTGAAAAGGGCCGGCCTGCGGCTGGACCGGATGGAGGTCATCGAACTGAACGAAGCCTTTGCCGCACAGGCGCTAAGCTGCACTCGGAGTTTGGGCATCGCGGATGATGATCCCCGGATCAATCCGAACGGCGGGGCCATCGCGCTCGGGCATCCGTTGGGGATGAGCGGCGCACGGCTCTTGCAGACCGCCGCACTGGAGCTTCAGGAGACCGGCAAGCGTCTGGCGCTCTGTACGCTGTGCATCGGTGTCGGCCAAGGCTACGCGACGATCATCGAACGTAGTTGATGCTGCGTCGAACAGGGCTGATCGTGGTTTCGGGTCGTTACTAGCTTTCGCCCCCATTTCAATTCCATGTTACCCCAGGAACAGATCAACCTTTACATCGCTGACCAACCCGAATGGCAGCGAAGGATGCTTGTCCGGGTCCGCCAGCTGATCCACTCGGTGGATGAGACCGTTGAGGAACATTGGCGCTGGAACTCACCTCATTTCGATCATGACGGCATCATGATCGGCCTGCACGGCTTCAAGAGCTTCGTAAGCGTTTGGTTCCACAAAGGCGCCCTACTGAAGGACACGCACAAGGTCTTTGACAAACCGGAAAAGGACGAGGACAAGGGCATCCGCAAGATCAAGTTGGAGGAAGGGGATGTGATCAACGAGAAGGCCATTCTTGATCTGGTGAAGCAAGCCGTGAAGGTGAACCAGAGCGGTGCCAAACTCACGGACGCGAAACCGGACCGCAAGGCGCTGGTGGTCCCGGAGGAACTGGAAGCCGTGCTCAAACACGACAAGGAGGCGTGGGAGCAGTGGGAGAAGTTCTCATACAGCCACAAGAAGGAATACGTGGAGTGGATCACCGACGCCAAGAAGGAGGAGACCCGCAAACGCAGGATAGCCCAAGCCTTGGAGAAGATCCGCGAGGGCGTATGCAAGGAGGACAAGCACAAGGTCTGAGCGACACCGGCCTGAATGCGAAAGCCCCTTGATCGCTCAAAGGGCTTTCGCATTAACGGAAAGAAAGTGGACTACTGCTCCTCCTTCTTCGCGGTGTGCTTCGCGAAACGCTTTTTGAACTTATCCACGCGACCGGCCGTGTCCACCAACATCATCTTGCCGGTGTAGAACGGGTGCGAGGTGTGGCTGATATCCAGCTTCACCAAAGGATATTCGTTGCCGTCCTCCCATTGGACCGTATCCTTGGTCTGGGTGCAGCTCTTGCCGACGAACATGTACTCGTTGCTCATGTCCTTGAAGACCACCAAGCGGTAGTTCTCGGGGTGGATGCCTTTCTTCATTGCTAATTGCGTTGGGGGCGCAAATGTAGGGGCTTGGATCGAACCGGCAAATGGTTGCCCCTGTGCGGCCTTGCAAACCATTAGTTTGAGCATGATGCATGAGCGCACCGAACCCTGTGGGCCGGTCAGCGCTTGGCCCCTTTTCGCTTGGGTGCGCTCTTTCGCTTCACCCGTTTGACGGCGCCGGGGGATAGTTTCAGGATGGCACCAAGGACTTCCCGTAGGGTGGCGCCATTTTCATTCACTATCACTTCCGCCGCTTCTTTTGCTTTGTTGCTCACGCAGCGAAGATAGGTCCGCGCGACGGCCCTTGCGCGGCTTCTTACGGCCGCGCTTCTTTGCTTTGCGCGACTTCGGACGGAACCTACGCTTGCGGGGGCGCGGTGGTCGCGGTTCCCCCTTCGGGTGTGCCACCAAGTAGGGGGTCGCTCCCTGTGGGCCTCCTGTAAAGCAGGCGCTTTCCTACGGCCCCCTTCAGTACCAGCTTGACGCGATCAAGATCGGGCAGGTGGCGATACGAGTATTGGAATTGTCTTTCGTTCATGTACCGCTGAAGATGGACGCGGCTGACGTGTATGTGTACGCCATACAGACTTCGTTGTATGATCCCGGCAACGGCCTCCGCCGAATTATTGCTTACGATCAAACCGTCCTCGAACTTGGCGTATTGGCCCTTGACGTGGGACACGGAATGGTGTCCTCCGTCGAAGTGTTCCCCGATGCCCCTGTAAACGGACGCTTCATCGGTCATGATCGTTGATGACGGGTCGGCAACTTCGAGAATGTGTTTGTGCAGGGTATCGCGCGTGACATCGCAAACCACTTTGATGTGGGCCTTGGGGCCGTCCTTTTCCACGAGGATCGCGACGGGTTGCTTGTCCGTGCGCTTTTCGCGGTGCTCACGGGATGTGCGCGGGGATGCCCCAACGAATACTTCGTCCGCATGCAGTACCCCTTTGAGCGAATTGGCGACCGTTGGTTCCTCCATACACGCCCGGACCCGCATTCCGGCATGCCATAGGCATTCTATGTTCCCATATCGAACCTTGCCGTCAGGCAGTGAACGCGCTTAGTTGTTCTCGCGGCGTAGCTGTTGGGTACTGGTCCCGAACTTAGCGGAACACATGCTTGTGATGATCTCCAACCACTTGGTCAACGAAAACTTGGAACCATGAAACACTGTGTTCGTAGTGACCGTGAACTGACGGCGACCCGGACAGTCCTTGCAGACATACAGACCCGCACGAACGCGCTTGGCTGGGTTGGCTTTGACCTTGCCTATGCGCTTGGGCGAACAGTTGCCACAATGAGGACAGACGGGTTGTCCGTCGGGCCACATGACCTGCTCGAATAGTTCACGGGCTTCGTCTTCGGACAGCTTGCGGAGATCGTTGATGGTCATGGGGCTTGGATCCGGGTTTGATTTTCACTTACTTTGTCCCGGCTCACCAGCCGAACCCCATGTTCCTACTTGGTAGGTAGGCGGGATGTTCGACGGGCGAACTCGGTTGACAAACTGGAGATCCCGGAGGGGTTCAAACCCTCAACCTTACAGGTAGGAAACTGTACGCTCTATTCAGTTGAGCTACGGGACCTGAAGCAACGCCTCGCCCTCCACGGCGGGGTGTTGTGCTTTTATATCATTTATGTTTCTCGTTTTCGTTGTCGGCCTCCGTGTCTGCTTCGTGACCGGGCATCACCGTGGGGCTTTGCGCGAACTTGTCAAGGAAGTCCTTCAGGCCCCATGTGAAATTGCGATCGTAATGCTTGGCGTTCGGGTGTGCCATGACCTTGGCGTTCTTCATCTTTTTCAGACGCCACAGGGCCTTGGTGATTTGCAGGTTATCGACGTTGCCCCCGGCGATGTTAATGCGGTCGGCGATCTGTTGCACCGTCACGAAGCGACCGGCCTGTTCAATGGCGGCAACGATCTTGTTGGAAACACCCGTCTGTCTTGTGGCCGTGGAGCGTTCAATAGATCCTTGCAATGCGGTCGGCGGCAACGCGGTCAACCCGGTGGAGGCAAGGTCGTGGAGGATCCTCTTGTACTCTCGGAGCACCTTCAACCTTTTCTCGGTTGCGGTGATCTCCGCATCTACCTGCTCCTCACTTGCCAATGGATTCCGATCCTTCATGGCACAAGTATAGCGCATCCGCACGAGATACACACGTACAAGGAATAATTTTCTTCGTATCCCCTATTTCAAAGTAGATCCCCTATCTTTGTTGCTCACCAAAACCCATCTACTTATGGCTGCTTCAGTATTCGATCAAAACCTGTCCAAGTTTCAGGCAGATTTCAAGGCGCTCTACGGCGTGGCGTGGAACTTGGACAAACCCTTGTTCACCCAGTACATGATCGCCCGTTACGCATCGCTACAATTGGACATCACATCACAGGGTATCAATGTTATCGGCAACGATGTTAAGCGCGTGTTAGGCGTAGTGGAGGCGATAAACAACAAGCTCACCGCGCCAGTAGCATAAATCTCGGGATGATCGGGCGGGCAATGCCCGCGCTCACCACGAGATGATCTACCTCGCCATGAGCATAGGGATCAGTGTATTCGCGTACGTCAAATCCTCTTTCACGTAGTTCGGAAGCAAGCTCCTCGTTAGTGAGGACGTTGGTTTGGTTGTTGTCGTTTGGCGCATTCATGCGCCGAAGATGCCATCTTCGCTCAACGGATTCCGCGCCAATTTTCTCTCGCGGATGATGCGCGTCATGTACGCGCGGACGGATGAACGGGTAGCGTGTGCGGAGAATAGAGGTACGCGCGCACCGTTAAAGGCTAATGCTCATATTCCTAGTCCGGTCGGGCGGCGATGGTTTGCAAAGCCGAACAAGGGCAAATGGTTGGACCCCGTTGGCTACTTTCGCCGCCCCAATAACGGACTCTTTCCCCATGGCCTCGACCTCGGACGTGAATATCGGCTCCTACATCCGCTTCAATGGCGACATCTGCCAGATCATGGAATGGCAGCACCGCACGCCCGGCAACCTGCGCGCGTTCTTCCAAGGCAAGATGCGAAACCTGCGCAACGGCAAGCTCAACGAACACCGCTGGCGCAGCGGCGAACCCATGGAAGTGCTGCGTGTGGAAATACACGAACTGCAATACCTCTACCGCGAAGGCGAAAATCTGGTGTGCATGAACCAAGTGACCTTCGAACAGGAGTACGTACCCGCGACGCTCTTCGGCGAGGCCATGAAGTACATGAAGGAGGAAATGGTGGTGCAGGTCGGCTTCGAGAGCGATGCCCCCCTTTTCGCCCGCCCACCCAAGACCGTTGAACTCGTGGTGGCCGAAGCCGAACATGCCGTGAAAGGCGACACCAGCAACAAGGTGATGAAGATCGCCAAGCTGGAGAACGGTACCGAGATCATGGTGCCCCTCTTCGTGGATGCCGGCACCATGATCCGCATCGATACCGAGACCGGGGAGTACTTGGATCGCGTGAAGAAGTGATCCATCCTTAACGTCCGATCGGAAGCCCTGCCCACCAGCGGGGCTTCTTCTTTCCGGCCGAGAGGCACATCGAAGAGCGCGGCTACCTTTGGCGCTCACCCTTCCGCCGTGCTCCTCGACCCACCCCAGACCGCAGCCCAGCTCGCGCAACTCATCGGGGCCGAAGCACAGGGCAATACCGAGCGACCGGTCACCGGCCTGAACGAGATCAACCGGGTGGGCGAAGGCGATCTGGTCTATGTGGACCACCCGAAGTATTACGACAAGGCGCTGAACAGCGCCGCCACGACCATCCTCATCGACAAGGCTGTTGAGCCACCTCCGGGCAAAGCGATCATCGTCAGTTCGGACCCTTGTCGTGATTTCAACGCCTTGGTGAAGCGCTTCCGGCCGAGTAGCGGTTGGACCGATGAGGGGATCACGATCGGAGAAGGAAGCCAAGTACATCCAAGCGCGGTGATCGGCCCGCATGTTCGGATCGGTCGCGATTGCATCATTCACCCCGGTGTGGTGATCTACGAACGCACCACGATCGGTGATCGCGTAACGATCCATGCCAATGCGGTGCTGGGCGCCGACCCGTTCTATTTCAAGAAGCGCCCGACCGGTTACGACAAGATGATCCCCGGTGGCGAAGTCGTGATCGAGGACGACGTGGAGATCGGCGCGGCCTGCACGATCGATCGCGGGGTGAGTGCCGATACGCGCATCGGGCGTGGAACCAAGTTGGACAACCACGTGCAGGTAGGACATGACACCATCATCGGTGCGGATTGCCTGATCTGTGCGCACGTGGCCATCGCCGGTGCGTGTGTACTAGAGGATGGTGTAACGCTCTGGGGACAGGTCGGCATCCCGAGCAAGTTGCGCGTCGGCAAAGGCGCGGTGATCCTCGGCCAGAGCGGGATCATGTCCTCTGTCGAAGGCGGTAAGACCTACCTTGGATCACCTGCACGCGAAGCCAAGCAAATGCTGCGCGAGATCGCCCTGCGCGCACGCCTTCCGGAGATCGCGAAGAAACTGGACCTCTGAAATGGCCCGGCTGGAGCGCATCATCGAGCGATTGGAGCTGAAGGAGTTCCAGCTCAAGACCCTCTTGGAGGTGAGCAAGGCGATCAACGACAACATGCCGCGCGCTCAGTTGCTGGAATTGTTCGAGCACATCGTCAAGGACGAACTCGGGATCACACGTCTGTCGCTTTATGAACGAACTGAGCGTTGGGACAGGATCCTGAGCTTCGGCAACGCGGACCGCGACCCGGCCGTGGATGCGGAACAACTCTTCGGCACCTTCGCCGATATCCAGACGATCAATTCCGACATAGAAGGTCGACTAGGGGCCTTCGACGTGGCGGTGCCCGTATATCACCAGGAAAAGCCGCTCGCTTTTCTGCTGATCGGCGACATCGATGAGGAGGAGCAGCGCATGAGCCCGGTGGTGAAGCACCTCAACTTCATCCAGACCCTCACCAACCTGGTGGTGGTGGCCATGGAGAATCGTCGGTTGGCCGCGCGTCAGTTGCAACAGGAACGCGACAAGCGCGAATGGGAGCTGGCTGCCCAGATGCAGCAGATGCTGGTACCGCACGACCTGCCGGATACGCCGCTGCTCGGGGCGGCGGGCTGGTACCAGCCGCACCAATTGGTGGGTGGCGATTATTACGACCTCATCCCCTTGGGTGAGGATCGCTATGTGGTCTGTGTGGCCGACGTCAGTGGAAAAGGCATCGCGGCAGCCATGCTGATGAGCAACTTCCACGCGACCCTTCGCGCGTCATTGAGCCGGATCGGCGATCTGGAAGAGGTCGTCCATCACTTGAACGAGCGCGTCTTCGCCAATGCGCGAGGTGAGCGCTTCATCACCCTGTTCCTCGGCCATGTGGATCTGCGAGCGCGTCGTATCCGCTTCGTCAACGCGGGCCACAACGACCCTATGTTGCGTGTTCCCGGTAAGACCATTCTGCTGCACGACGGATGCATCGCGCTGGGCATGATGCCGAAGCTGCCCTTCCTTCGGATCGGTGAGGTCGAGCTGACCCCATGCTGCGTGCTGGTCTGCTATACGGATGGCTTGGTGGAGCAGGAGGATGCCCATGGCCGGGCCTTCGAGACCCAACCGGTGGAGGAAGCGATGACCTTGCTTGCGCAAGCACAAGCCACGGAGATCAACGCCGCGATCATGTCGGCGTTCGAGTCGCACCGAGGAAGCGAACCGTACCTGGATGACATCGCGCTGCTGACCTGCCGGTTCAAGGATCCCACGAATGTGTGAGCACTCACGGGCAAGCCGCATCTTTGCCGCCGATGTCCACACACCTCGTTACCGGCGGCTGCGGATTCGTGGGCCGCAATATGGTCCAACGCCTTTTCCGCGACCCGAACGCGCACATCCTCTTCATCGACGACCTCAGCGTGGGGACACACCCGGACACGTGGCTCGGACAGCCGTTGGCGAAGGAGATCAAGAATCTGCGCTTGTATGGCACTGAGGAGCGACTCATCTTCCTGAAAGCCGATCTGCGGGATGTCCTCCGCGAGTTGAACAAGGACCCGGAGTGGTTCAAGAAGCACTACGGGATCGACATCGTCCGCTTCGACGACATCTTCCACTTCGCGGCGATCGTGGGTGGTCGCAGCAAGATCGATGGCGACCCGATGTTGGTCGCGCAGGACCTGAGCATTGATGCCGAGATGTTCCTCTACGTCTGTCGGAACAAACCCGGTCGCTTGTTATACCCCAGCAGCAGCGCCGCTTATCCCATCGACCTTCAAACAGAAAGCAACACCTTGCAACTGAAGGAAAGTGACATCGACTTTTCACGTATGGGCGAGCCGGACATGACCTACGGCTGGAGCAAGCTCACCGGTGAGTTCCTCGCGAAGATCGCCGCAAGCCACTACGGTGTTCACGTCACGTGCATCCGGCCGTTCAGTGGCTATGGCGAGGACCAGGACCTCTCCTACCCTGTTCCCGCCATTGCTGCACGCGCCGCGCGAAAGGAGAACCCTTTCGAAGTATGGGGCACCGGCAAGCAAGGTCGCGACTTCGTACACATCGATGATGTACTCGACCTCACGCTCCTCGCCATGGACAAGATCAGCGACGGCCGCGCGATCAACATCGGCATGGGCAAGCTCACCAGCTTTTTGGAACTGATCGAAGTGTTCAGTGGCTTCGCCGGATACACCCCCACCATCAAGACCTTGCTCGACAAACCCGTGGGCGTTCACAGCCGCTATTGCGACATGAGTTGGGTGGAGGAGAACCTCGGCTGGAAAGCGAAGATCTCCATTGAGGAAGGAATGCGAAGGGTGTATGAAGCGGCGCTGAAGAAGATATAAGCACATTCACCGCAAAGTCGCGAAGGCGCAAAGGAGAACAGCCAAGAAATCAATTTTCATCAGCCCTAGCCTCAGCGTAGCTCTGCGACCCAGCGCCTCTGCGGTGAAGATCTTCCATGCACATCATCTGCTTCGGCCCAGGTCCCAAGTTCAAGGGCGGCATTGCGCAGTACAACACGGCGTTGGCGCGTGCGCTGTGCGATGAAGGCGCGCAGGTCACGATCGTGAGTTGGACGCAGCAGTACCCCGCGATCATCCCGCGCGAGTTCGTGGACAAGGCCAGTCGCAGCAGTTTCTTAGAGGGCTACGACATCCCCGTTCACTACCTCACCAATTGGAACGCACCGAGTACGTGGCGCATCACCGCGAAGGCCATCGCCGACCTGAAGCCGGACAAGGTCATCCTTCAATGGTACAATCCCACGCAGGGCATCCCGCTGAACAGCATCGCCGCATACTTGCGCAAGCACACGCAAGCCGAGATCCTCTTCGACCTGCACTTCGTGGCTGCCAAGGAACAGAGCGCGTTGGATGCACGGCTCACGCGCATGGCGCTGCGGCACGGGCATTCCTTCATCGTGCATGCGTACAAGACCGCGGAGGAATTGAAAGCGCTTTTCAATTCGGAGGAGTTCGGCTTGACGCTGACCGGACAACGAACAACGATCAACGGACAACGTGCCATCCTCAAACTCTACCACCCGATCTACTCCCTCTTCAAACCCGACCCGGCATTCGACAAGGAAGCGTGGAAGACCGAACACCACCTACGCAAGCACGTCTTCCTCTTCTTCGGTTTCATCCGCAAGTACAAGGGGCTGCACCATTGCATCGAGGCCTTTGCGCAACTGGCCAAGCAGCGTGATGATGTGAGCCTGATGGTGGTGGGCGAGCGCTTCTGGCAGACCGTGGACCAAAGCAAGTTCAGCACGAAAGTGAAGAACGTGGTCTTCGGCACACTGAAGAAGCTCTTTTTGAAGAAGGCCGACGATGAGCGGAACTACGACCCCTTGGCGATGATCGATGCGCTGGGCATCCGGGATCGTGTGCTGGTGGTGGATCGATTCATCCCGAACGAGGACGTACCACCCTACTTCCAAGCGGCCGATGCCGTGGTGCTCTTCTACGAGACCGCGACGCCGAGCGGTGTGGAAAGCCTCAGCTACAATTTCAAAGTGCCCGCCGTGGCTACACGCGTGGGCCACTTCCCGGAGACCATCACCGATGGCTTCAATGGCTATCTCGCCACGCCGAAGGACATCACGGACATGGTGCGTGTGATGAACGCGGCGATCGACAACCCGATCCCGCGCGAGAACGTGGTGGAGGCGACGAAGAACATGAGCTGGGCGAATTACGCGAAGGCGATCCTCGCGAGTTGAGCAATTCCGGAAGGAGCACGTGGGAAGAAAGGTCTCACGCGGAGGCGCGGAGCAATTCCGGAACGAGCAAGCGGGAAGAAAGGTCTCACGCGGAGGCGCGGAGAACGCGGAGCATGCCTCACCTGATCCGCCGAGGGCGGACCCTCCGCGTTCTCCGCGCCTCCGCGTGAGGACTACAACTAAGCGACCTCTTCCCTACTTGACATGAACAGCACCGATCTTTGCAGCGATGGCACGCCCGGCATGCATCGCGCTCGTCCTCGTCGCACTCGTTTCGCTCGGCGCGAAGTCCGTTCAACCGGATTCCCACCCCAAGCAAGGCCTCATCGATCTCTTGATGGACTACATGGCCGCGCGCTACCCGGGGCAGGACCTGCATGGCGATCTGCTGTACATCTCCGTGCAACGCCAACGGCTCTTCCATGTGCGCAACGGCGAACTGATCGCGGAATTCGCCATCGCCACGGCGAGCAACGGACTCGGCTCGCAACAGGACACCTACCGAACACCCACTGGCTTGCACCGCGTAAGCGAGAAATTCGGGGACGGTGTTCCGCCGTTCGGCATCCTTCGTGATCGCGAATTCACGGGGCAATTGGCCGATCCTGACTTCTCAGGCATCGACAAGGATTGGATCACGGCGCGCGTGCTCTGGCTTTCCGGACTTGAACCCGGGGTGAACCAGGGCGGCGAAGTGGATAGCCACGAACGCTTCATCTACATCCACGGCACGGCGAACGAGAAGTCCGTGGGGAGCCCGACCAGCAAAGGATGCATCCGCATGCGCAACGCGGATGTGATCGACCTCTACGAGCAGGTACCGATCGGGACGCTGGTGGTGGTGCTGGATAATTGAGGGCCGGTGCAACTGACCCCTTCGCAACGAACGAAGCGGGGCAACGCGGATGAAGGCTCAGTGCTGCATCACCACCCGTTGCGTTCCGATGCGTTCGCGATCGGAGAAGAGTTCGATGTGGTAGATGCCATTGGGAAGGGGTTTCAGATCAAGAGTGGTGTAGTAACTCACCATGCTGTGCCGCTGCATTTCCCTCCCCAGCGCATCACGGACGATAACCGTGACGTTCCTGGGCAACGTTTCAACTGCCAGCGTAACCACTTCACTCGCGGGGTTGGGGTACACGCTCCACTGCAATGCGGGCTTCGCCGTAATGTTGGTGGTTATGTCTCCCACATGCAAGCGCGTTACGAAGCGTTGCATGGTGTCGTTGGTGATGCCATCGCTATAGCCCGTGTATGCGCCATTCAGATACAGGAAGTTGTTCGCCGTGTCCCTTACAACGTAGTCGACGGAAGCCGAGGTCAAGCCTTGATACGTGAACGGTCCTATGCCGCAATCATCGAAAGCATCGAGCACGGCACCTGTGCTATCAAGCATGCAGATGCCACTACGCGGCAGACCGTTCACGTAATGGAAGGTGCCGGCAGCGATGATCCGGCCATCATCCCATGGATAGAGGTATGTGACACCCCTACCCAAGCTCACCGGGAAGGCCCCCAAGGTGAACTGCGGCATATTGAATGACGGGTCCAGTGAACCGTCGTGCATGAAGCGCACAAGCAACAGCGTATCCTGTGGTGCCTGCCAGCGCTTGAACCGTCCTCCAACATACACGCGACCATCCATCAAGGGCAGGTAGCTCCCTACAATACCTGTATACACGCCGGTATGAAAGGTGGTATCCGGCACACCATCCGCATCTGTGCGGAAGACCGCATCTACCGGCTCACCATCGAACTGCGTGCAGTTGCCGCTGATGATGAATCCGCCATCCGGGAGTTGCTTGAACCTATTAAGCACCCCATTGCCCCTGCGATGCACGCGCGTAGTATCCAAGTAGCCGGTATTGCTGAACCAGATCAGGTTGTAGTTGCCCACGAAGCCGCGCGCCACGTCATTCAGCGTGTGCTTACCGCTGATCAGCACACGCCCATCGGGGTATACGTGGTAGTCCCCGCCTTGAAGGGAGAGAAAATATGGGCCGCTGTTCATCATGATGAACGCAGGGTCCAAACTGCCGTTGAAGAGGTGGCGCCGAACGATCGACGCGTTGCCGCTGTAAACCCGATCGTTCCATGGGACCAACTTCCCACCCATGTAAACCACGTTGGGGAAGGAAGGGTCACGTGCTCCGTTCGGATCAAGACGAGCCCCCGCGCGGACGCTCATGTCGCCGGGGAATCTGATATTCCCGGATATAATGACCTTCCCATCCTGCACGACCAATAAGGAGTTCACATACTGGTCCTGTATGGTCGTCCTGAAAGACGTGTCCAAGGCAAATGGCATTTGCGCAAGGGCGACAGTGGTCACCAGATTGGTTACCACTGTCAGCAAACTTGTGTTTGCCAAGGATCCCATCATGGTTGGACTACGAGTCGCTCAACGCTTAATGGCCGGTCGCCTTGCAACAACGCTATGGTGTATACACCTGGAGCCATGCGCTGCAAAGCCCATTGCACCTGCCCTTGCTCACCACCTACTGTGAACTCTTGCACAAGCCGCCCTTGGATATCGCGCACCACCAGCTTGGCGTTACCGGTGTTGCCAGCCATGGTGTAGAGGATGCTCACCAGATCACGCGCAGGGTTCGGTTGTAGGTGCAAGGCTGATGACCTACGCACCTGTGCTGGTGGCCGTGTGATCACGCGGCGGGCCTTGGGTTCGCCGCCGCCGCCGCCTGTACCTCGGCAGGGTGTCCTTCGCGGCGTGAGCCGCCACCGGAAACCTCCGCAGTTGGTCTCGCTCCGTGTGTGGCACGTGCGCGTGGAAAAGGAGCGAGACTGTTAGGATAAGTGTGTCAATTGGGTTCGAATGATTTTCTTCAACCAACCAGACACCGATGATGAAGACACCAAGGACAAGGAAGCCCCCGGAAGGGCAAGCACGATGTGGAGTTGACGGCCTTCGAGCAAGAGGCTGTTAAGGGTTTGTATGCTGGCAAGCCTTTGCTGGGCGCGGATGGCGTGTTGAGCGCGATGGTCCAGCGGATCGTACAGGCCAGCCTGAGCGGTGAGGTGCAAGCACATCTTGCACAGCCCGCAGAGACGAGCAACCGGCGCAACGGATACACGGCCAAGCGCTTGAAGACCAGTGTTGGCGAGGTGGACATCGCCACCCCGCGTATCGGGCGGGCACCTTCGAGCCGCAGTTGGTTGGCAAGCGACAGCGCGTGCTGAACGCGGAGCTGGACCAGAAGATCCTAGGACTGTACAGCCTAGGTATGAGCTACCGGGACATCAGCCGCCACCTGCGGGAGATCTATGGTGTGGAGACCAACGAGGCCACGATCAACGCCGTGACCGAGTTGGTGGTGGAAGACCTGCGGGCCTGGCAGAGCCGCCCCTTGGACCGCCTGTACGTGCTGGTGGATGGACGCAGCCTTCTTCAAGATCAAGCACGAGGGATCTGTCCACAACCGTGCTGTGTACACTGTGCTGGGCGTGGACATGCAAGGGCGCAAGGACGTACTGGGCACGTACATCGAAGAGACCGAGGGCGCGCGCTTCTGGCTGGGCGTGCTCAGCGATCTACAGCAACGAGGCGTGCAGGATATCCTGATCAGCTGCACGGATAACCTCAAGGGCTTCCCCGAAGCGATCGAGGCGATCTACCCTCGTACCGATGTGCAGGGCTGCATCGTGCACCAGGTGCGTAACTCCATGCGCCATGTGAGCTACAAGGAGATCAGGAACTGGTGGCCAGCATGCGCACGATCCACAAGGCGCCCAATATGCAAGAGGCCGAAGCAGCACTGGAGACCTTCGCCATAGGCTGGGAAAAGCGCTACCCGCGCGTGGTGGAGAGTTGGCGCAGCAACTGGCCCCGCCTGAGCAGCTTCCTGCGCTACCCCGAACCCATCCGCCGCATGATGTACACCACCAATATCATCGAGGGTTACCACGCCCAACTCCGCAAGGTCACCAAGACCAAGCGCGTCTTCGATGGCGACAAGGCATTGCTCAAGCTCCTATACCTGGTGCAGCAACGCATCGCCAACGAGCAATGGGCCAACCCCCTGCTCAACTGGCGAACCATATACTTGAGCATCGAGATACTCTTCAAAGACCGCTTGACACACTTAGATTAACAGACCCTGCGGGGCGCGCCACCTTTCGTACCTAGCCCCGGGTCCGGGCACGGAGGCCGGTCCAAGCTCAATCCCCCTCTGAACCACACCCTTTCCGCTCCAACATGAATGTGGTCTGATCCAAACCACATGAAGAATGCGTTGGACTACATTCTGTTCGGCCCAACCCTCATGAAGTCCAGAGCAACCTTCATGAAGTCCGGAGCAACCTTCATGAAGTCCGGAGCAACCTTCATGAAGTCCGGAGCAACCTTCATGAAGTCCGGGGCAACCTTCATGAAGTCCGGAGCAACCTTCATGAAGTCCAGAGCAACCTTCATGAAGTCCGGGGCAACCTTCATGAAGTCCGGAGCAAACCTCATGAGGTCCAGAGCAACCTTCATGAAGTCCAGAGCAACCTTCATGAAGTCCGGAGCAACCTTCATGAAGTCCGGAGCAACCTTCATGAAGTCCAGAGCAACCTTCATGAAGTCCGGAGCAACCTTCATGAAGTCCGGAGCAACCTTCATGAAGTCCGGAGCAAACCTCATTCATTCCAAAGCAAACTTCATTGTGTTCAGCGCAGACTTCATGCTTCCTATGCGGTTCAGGTCGGCTTTTCAGGCCGACCTCACCCTCCCCGGGCCGCCCGGCATGCCCTCCGGCGCGGGGCTATTGCTCTCCGGAACATCCTGGATATCGGGAACGGTCGGATCCACACGAGCAACGGCGATCGGCACGTAAGGAACGGTCGGAATGGCCCAAGGAACGGTTGCGGCGGTTGAGCTTGAAAGCACCGCCCAGCAAGAGGCTGCGAAGGTGCGTGTGCAATACGCAGGGATGTTTCCGCATTCTATATGCAGCAAGCACAACTTAACGCTTGTTCCTGAACATGAAGACGATCAAGATCGGTTTGGCGGGCCTGAGCGCCCTGGACAAGGTCGCGAAGGCGTTGTTCATCGAGAGTAAGTTGACGGGCAACATCGCCTTCCCCGGGGCGGCCGCCCTGCTGGTGCTGCTGCTGGCAGCCCGCTTGAAGTTGGAGAACGCCATTGCCGCAGCGCTGGATGGCGGCAAGGCGGCCACCTTCGCCAAGAACGAGGCGGAGGCGGAACTGGACGAGATCATCACGCAGATCGCAGGCTACGTGGTGAGTGTGGCGGGCCACGACGAGGCGCTGATCCATAGCGCGGGCTTCGACGTGCGCAAGCCGTCCACACCCATCGGCGACCTGAAAGCGCCGTCCAACCTGCGCGCCGACCTCACCGACAAGGTGGGCGAGATCCAAGCGGATTGGGATCCGGTGTATGGCACGCACGAATACGAGTTCCAACGCAACAGCGTGGAGCCGCTGATCGAAGCGAACTGGCTCCTGTTGGGCATGACCACCAAGAGCGAGTTCCTGGACAAGGGCTTGGCCAGCGGCAGCTTCCACTGGTACCGGGTGCGGGCACGTGGCACGGCGGGCAATAGCCCGTGGAGCGATCCGGCACGGGCGATGGCGCGGTAAGCGGCGGATAAAGACACATTGCACAACGGCCCCGGAAGTTCCGGGGCCGTTGGCATTTCCGGGTGTGGCATACCCGCCCGATCTACCTTCGTCAGCAGATGGATCCCCTGAGCCTTCTTCTCGGTTTACTGGTCGGTGCCTTGCTGGGCGCGGTGGTCCACGCGTGGTGGTCGCGGCAACGGAGCGATGGGGCGATGGCGCCGCTACAGGAACAACACCGCGCGGAGAAGCAGGACCTTGAACGGCGCTTGAACGAGCAACAAGTCGCTGCGAACGACCGGACGGAAGAGATCATCGGCTTGAATCGGGAACTCGCCGCCGAGCGACAGAAAGGACTTGGCCTGTTGGAACGCCTGGAGAAACAGAAGACCGAGTTGGAGGAATTGCAAGCGCGCATGACCACCGAGTTCGAGAACATCGCGAACCGGTTGCTGACACAACGCGGCAAGGAACTGAACGAGCAACAGCAGGTGAAGTTGGATACGATCCTGAAGCCGCTACACGAGAAGATCAAGGACTTCGAGAAACAAGTGCGCGATGCATACGAGGCCGAGGGCAAGGAGCGCCACCTGCTGAAGAGCGAGCTCGCCAAGTTGGTGGAGCAGAACCTGCGCTTGAGCAAGGACGCGGACAACCTCACCAAGGCGCTGAAGGGCGACTCACAAGCGCAAGGCGCGTGGGGCGAGATGATCCTGGAGAAATTGCTGGAGAGTTCCGGGCTGGTGCGCGATCAGGAGTACAGCATGCAGGAGAGCACCACGCTCGCGGATGGTTCACGGTTGCGTCCGGATGCGGTGGTGATGCTCCCGGAGGACAAGCACCTGGTGATCGACAGCAAGGTATCGTTGTTGCATTACGAGCGCTTCGCATCGAGTACCGAAGAGGCCGATCGGGATCGCTTCCTGAAGCAACATGTGGAGAGTTTGCGCGCGCACGCCAAGGGTTTGGGCGAAAAGGACTACACCAAACTCTATGGTGTCAACAGCGTGGACTTCGTGCTGATGTTCGTGCCGATCGAACCGGCCTTCCTGCTCGCGCTGCGCGAAAAGCCGGAGATCTTCCAGGAGGCTTACGACCGCCAAGTGGTGATGGTGACGCACAGCACCTTGATGGCCACCTTGCGCACGATCCACGGCATCTGGAAGAACGAGCGCGTGGCGCGCAATCACATGGAGATCGCGGACCGCGCCGGAAAGCTCTACGACAAGTTCGTGGGCTTCACCGAGGACCTCGGTCGCATCGGCAAGCACGTGAACGACGCGAAGGACAGCTATGAGAAAGCGCTGGGGAAACTGAGCGAGGGATCCGGTAGTCTCGTGCGGCAAGTGGAAATGCTGAAGGAACTCGGCGCGAAGACGAACAAAGGATTGCACGAGAAACTGTTGCAACGCTCCTTGGAGGAATGATGCGGGCTGGATCCATCATCGGAACCTTCGGGGCAGCACTTGTGCTCGCGGCGCTGTTGCACGCGTGTGGCAGTTCCAGCAGCGCGGTGCAGCGCGACAACCTCGCCTACCTCTACGGCAAGGGACCCACGAACCTCCGCCTGGAAGCGCGCGTGTACCACGAGGACGCGGAGCACACGGTGATCTTCTTCAAGCTGCACACCGAGGACCTGCTGTACAAAAGTGACGGCGGGGGCGCGCCCTACAAGGCCCAAGTCCGCATCGCGTACGGGACCTTCGCGGAGAAGGATCCACGCAACCTGTTGGATAGTGCCAGCACCATGGTGAATGATGTGGCCACGCAACAAGGCGTGAACGAGGAACTCATCGGCCGCATGGAATTGCAGCGGGATCCATCGCGTTCCTTTTTGTTGAAGGTCGTGGCGCGGGACATGAACCGGGACAACGAAAGTGAGGTGACGCTCCGGCTCGAAGCGGATCCCGCCGCAGGGTCGCAATACTTCATGCCCATCGATCCGGCCAACGGATTACCGCTCTTCGCCGATCAGATCCATCCCGGCAGACCCGTGGCGATGCGCACGGACCGTTGGAAGGGAAGAACCCTGCGCGCCGCGCGCTTTCCGGTGGATGCCTCCCTCCCACCACCGGTCTTCAGCGGGGATCGCTTGGAGCGCAAGGATCCTGTTGCGGACAGCAGCTTCACCGTTCAAGTGGATACGACCGGCCGCTTCACCGTACCCACGGACCACATCGGACTTTTCCGGTTCACACCTGTGGATGCGGACAGCACGAACGGATGTTCGGTGATCATCCTCGACCAGAGCTTCCCGTATGTGGATCGCGCGATCGATATGGTGAAGCCGTTGCGCTACATCACCTCCACGCAGGAGTATGACCGCATCGCCAAGTCGGACAACGTGCGCAAGGCGGTGGAGCGTTTCTGGCTGGACGCGACGGGTGATCGCGAACGCGCACGCGAAGCCATCCGGATCTTCTACGGAAGGGTGGAGAATGCCAACCGCCACTTCAACGCAGCGATGGAAGGGTGGCGCACGGATCGCGGGTTGGTCCACATCATCTTCGGGACGCCCACGACGATCTACCGCAATGCGAACGGCGAAACGTGGACCTACGGCGAGGAGAACAACATCATGAGCCTCACCTTCAACTTCATCCGGCGGCGCAGCGACCTCACGGACAACGACCTGATCCTGCAGCGCGACCCCGTGCTGAAAGGCGCGTGGTACCGGAACGTGGAGAGCTGGCGGAACGGGAGGGTTTATCAGAATTAGTAGGCAGTAGGCAGTTGGCAGTTGGCAGTAAGCAGTAGGCAGTAGGCAGTTGGCAGGGGCAGGAGCAAGTGATCGGGCTACGAAGGTGTCATGAGTGGCTTCGAGAAAAGGATCACGCGCTCACCTCCTGAAAGATCGCTTGCCCCTGTGCCTTTCAAGCTCCTGCTCCTGCTGACCGCCCCTTGAGTTCACGCATTTGGATCAATTTCATTGGCAACCCGGTCACCACGAGCGAAGCGAAGTGGCGACCTTCGCCGCATGGCGGATAAAGACCTGATCTGCGGGACGTGGCCGGTGATCGAAGCCCTGCGCGCCGGGAAGAACGTGGAGCGGATCCTCTTCCGGCGTGATGCGGGCGGTGATCCGATCAAGGAGATCCGCAATTTGGCCATGGAGCGTGGTATCCCGTGGCAACCTGTTCCGTTGGAGAAATTGGATCGGCTCACGAAGACCGAACACCAAGGCGTGATCGCGTTCCTGAGCGGCGTGGCCGAACAGGACCTGGATGAGGTGATCACGATGGCATACGAGCGTGGAGAAACTCCGCTGATCGTCGCGCTGGATGGCGTGACCGATGTGCGGAACATGGGCGCGATCGTCCGCAGTGCGGAATGCTTCGGCGCGCATGCGATCCTGATCCCCAAGCAGGGCACCGCCCGTTTGGGCAGTGATGCGGTGAAGACCAGCGCGGGTGCTTTGTTGCGCAAGCCGGTCTGTCGCGTGACGCGATTGACCGATGGACTGAAACGCGGACGCGAACACGGACTGCGCATCGTGGCCTGTACCGAAAAGGGGAACGGCACCCTCACCACCACGGACATGAAGGGGCCATTGATCCTGGTGATGGGCGCCGAGGACGTGGGCATCTCCGACGCCGTGCTCCGGATGGCGGATGATCTGGCGAAGATCCCCATGGCGGGTGCCATCGGCTCCTTGAACGTGAGCGTGGCCGCAGGCATCGCGCTGCACGAGATCCACCGCCAGCGTACTACTTGAGTCCTCTTTCTTTCCGGTGACGGGATCCGAACGATCCCTCCCCCTTGGGCCTGAGCACGGGTCCGGCAACCTTTCGTACACGCTCAGGGTATAAACGACCCGAATTGGAATACCCGGGCCACTCACCCGTGTACTTCCGTGAGAACGAACGGGCCATGACGACGTGTATGCTCTTGACGCGATCCGCACTATCACTCCTTCTGCTCTGCTCCATCGGGAGTCTATGCGCGCAGGATCGGCAAGCGCAACCCCACCAATTCGCGATCCAAGTAGAAGGACTTACCTCCGATGACCGCGATGCGCTGCAACGCGAATGTGATGCACACCATGACCTGAGGATCGTCTTCGCCTGCGTTCCCGCAGGGATCATTGTGATCGAGGATCGCAATACCACATCGATCCAAGAGACCAAGCAACGCGCGATGCCCTTGATGAACGCGCGCATGTCCGGGAAACGCGTCGAGATCGTGGATCACGACCTGGCATGGGCCGAACAGGCCTGCGCCGAAATGCGGAACCGATGAGGCCGATGATGACACGCGGCCACATACACGCCTTTCTCCTCGCCGGCCTTTGCACCGGCCTTGTGCTTTCCACCACGCGCGTGGAAGCGCAACTCACGGTGAACGCCCAAACGGATCTACAGCAACTTGCTGAAGCGATCAGCGGGCCGGGTGTTCGCATCAGCAACCCGACGATCAATTGCCACAGCGAGGGCTATGGCGAATTCAGCTACACAGGCACTTTGCTCGGTCTCGAGAGCGGGGTGCTGCTCTCCTCCGGTCGCATCGCAGAGGCCATCGGCCCGAACAGTGTGGAGAACAAGACCTTCCAACAAGGAACGAGCGGTAGCTCCTTGTTGAACACCGTCACAGGCCGCACGACCTACGACGCGTGCCGGTTCGAGTTCGATGTGATCCCCAGCGGTGATAGCCTGAGTTTCCAGTTCGTGTTCGGAAGTGAGGAATACAACGAATGGGTCGGATCGCAGTACAACGATGTGTTCGGCTTCTTCATCAGTGGTCCGGGGATCTCCGGTGATCCCGGTATCGGCAGCGATCACAACATCGCGCTGATCCCCGGCACCAACACGGCCGTGGCGATCAACAACGTGAACAGCGGCCAGAACAGCAACCACTATCAGTACAACGCCGGTGGCCAGCAGTTGCAGATGGACGGCTACACGCAGAACCTCGTGGCGCGAACCAATGTGGAACCCTGCCAGCCGTATCACTTGAAGCTGATCGTGGCGGATGCGAGCGATCGGAAGTTCGATAGCTGGGTCTTCGTAGAGCGGATCCACAGCCCGCACCTCAGTTTGTCCAGCAGAACGGCAAGTGGAGGGGGAGATATGGTGGAGGGCTGCAATTCGGGATTCATCCGGTTCACGCGTGAGCCGGTATTGCCCACACCGCTCACCGTTGAATACTATCTCCAAGGAACGGCCACGAACGGAACGGACTACGCCGCCATCGGCGACGTGGATCCGACCGTTGTCAAAACGATCACCATCCCTGCTGGCGAGGCCTTCGCGGAACAACCCGTGAACCCGATCGCCGATGGTGCTGCGGAACCCACGGAGTACATCCGTGTGATCCTGGGTAACCCGTACTGCACAGGAGCGATCCTCGATTCACTCCAGTTCAACATCGTGGACACGCTGATCGCGGACGTATCGCCCGGCAACACCACCATCTGTCAAGGCGGATCGGTGCAATTCAACACCACCGGCGGCGCGAGCTACGCTTGGAGCCCGGCCACTGGTCTTAGTTGTACCGATTGTCCGAACCCGATCGCAACGCCGGCCACCACCACGATCTACAGTGTGGTGATCACCGAGGGAAGTTGCTCACGGACGATCAACCGCCAAGTGCGTGTGAGCAACCCGACGATCACCAGCGTGATCACCAAGCCACTTTGCACAGGAAATTCGAATGGGGCGGCGAACATCACCCTGTCCGGTGGTTTCGGACCTTACACCTACGCGTGGACGGGTCCGAATGGCTTCTCCGCAAGCACCGAGGACCTGGTGAATGTTCCGTCCGGCAACTACACGGTGATCGCCACGGATGCTTACGGTTGTTCGCGTACTGCGTCGTACGACATCGGCAGTCCGGCAGCGCTCCAGCTTTCGCTCATGCCCTCGGTCCTTCCCTTCGGGCAGAACATCGCCTGCTTCGGAGGAAGCACCGGCACATTGGATCTTACCATCACCGGTGGAGCGGGACCGTTCACCACGCAGTGGACAGGCCCGAACGGGTTCACATCCTTCGCAGAGGATATCACCGGCTTGAGCGCTGGTTCCTACAACGTCTCCGTATCGGATGCGAATGGATGCAGCGCCACGGGAAGCTTCTCCCTGAACCAATCCACTGCGTTGCAACCCGCGATCGGGAATGTGCAAGGCGTACTCTGTTACGGAGGTCTCACGGGATCGGCGATCGCGTCCATCACCGGCGGCATGCCACCGTATGCCTATTCGTGGAACTCTTCGCCATCGCAGAACACGGCCACGGCTTCCAACCTCGGTGCAGGGAACTACACCGTGACCGTCACCGATGGGTACGGCTGCACAGCGAGTGCTGATGCGACCATTTCCGGTCCGGCCTCCGCCTTGGGCAGCAGCCTCATCAGCCAAACGGATCCGCCCTGCTACAATGGATCGAGCGGCAGCGCCACGGTGAGCGCCTCCGGGGGAACCGCGCCTTACACCTTCAGTTGGGACACGTCCCCGGTCCAAACATCCGCGCAAGCGACCGGCCTCACAGCAGGCACCTGGAGCTGCACGATCACCGATGCGAATGGATGCACCACTGACCGCAGCGTTACGATCAATGCGCCTCAGGATCCCATCTCGGCCATCTTCGAGAACGTGCAGCACGTCACGTGCTTCGGTGACGCTGATGGCATGGCCACGATCGACGTGAGCGGGGGCAGCGGTTCATTCACGATCACGTGGAACACGACACCACCACAGTCCGGCCCCACAGCGACCGGATTGGTCCCCGGCAACTACCAAGCACAGGTCAGTGATAACAACGGTTGCTTGGAGAGCAAGTTCTTCCCGGTGGAGATCATTGGTGCGACCTCGCCATTGATCGTCGATCTAGTGGTCACTCCGATCACCTGCTTCGGTGCTTCGAACGGCAGCATCAACCTGACGATGAGCGGTGGCATGGCACCGTACACGCACCGCTGGTACGATGCCGCCAACAACATGACCAGCGTGGAGGACCTTAACGGCGTGGATCCGGACAGTTACACCCTGCACGCCTACGATCTTCTGGGTTGCACATTCGACACCACCATATACATGGTGGATCCACCACAATTGATCGCGAGTTCCATGATCACACCAGCGCTTTGCGATGGAAGTCCGACCGGAGCGATCGATCTCACCGCATCCGGTGGAACGGGAGCACTCGCCTATGCGTGGACCGGTCCGAACGGATACACGTCGAACGTGGAGGATCCGACCGCGATACCTGCTGGCACTTACCATGTGATCGTGACCGATGGCAATGGTTGCACGATCGCCAGCGATCATGTGGTGGACCAACCCGGCTCCATGGTATTGTCCAGCACTACGAGCTTGTACAATGGCGGCTGGGGAACCAGTTGTCCGAGCGCCAGTGATGGTTCGATCGACCTATCCATCAATGGTGGTAGTGGCGGATATTCGGTTTCATGGACAGGACCTGCGTCGTTCTCCAGCGTGGATGAGGATCCCGCCGGACTTATCGCTGGCCAATACACCGCCGTGGTGACCGACCTGAATGGTTGCACCGCGACACATTCACTAACGCTCACCGGTCCGGATGTGTTGAGCACGGCGATCAACCCGACCTTATTCAGCGGTTTCGGCGTAACCTGCACAGGAGCTTCGGATGGTGCGATCGCAGCAACCATCACCGGTGGAACCGCACCCTATTCAACTCTTTGGAGCGGACCGAATGGTTTCAGTTCCACGGATGAGGATCCTACTTCACTCGCCCCGGGATCGTACACATTGAACGTGACCGATGCCAACGGCTGCATCGCAAGTGGTGATGCCCTTCTTTCCGAACCAACGCCGCTCGGCAGTTCAATGCAGGCGCTTGCTTACGGCGGGGTGAACATCTCCTGCGCCGGCCAGACCGATGGGGCTATTGACCTTTCGATCACCGGTGGAGCAACACCGTATTCCATTGCTTGGACGGATGGGCTCGGTTTCAATTCCTCAATGGAGGATATCACCGCCTTGGCTGCCGGAACGTACCAGGCCACCATCACCGATGCGAACGGCTGTATCTCCACGTCCAACACCACCCTCGTCGCACCGACCGCGATCGACCTCTCGGCTCAACTCTCCTCCGTGAACGGCAACAACGTTTCGTGCACACTCGCGAGTGATGGAAGCATCGACCTTGCCATCAGCGGAGGAACCGGTCCGTACAACACCAACTGGAGCAACGGTAGCACGGACGAGGACTTGATCGGTATCGGCGCTGGTCCGTACACGGTGAACATCACGGATGCGAACGGTTGCGTGCTGAGTGCAAGCTATACGCTCACTGCACCAGCACCCATCGATCTCCAACTGACCGCTTCGGGACAATCCGGTGGCACCAACGTCTCGTGCAACGGTGCGAGTGATGGCGTGATCGAACCATTCATTTCGGGTGGATCAACACCGTACACCATTGATTGGGCCGGACCGAACGGTTGGGCGTCGACCAATGACACGATCACCGACCTCGTCGCCGGGAGCTACACGATCACCGTTACGGACCTGAACAATTGCAGCGCATCGGCAAGTGTTGAGTTGATCCAACCGGACCCGATCGACATCGTCATCTCCACTACGACCTTCAACGGCAACTACAACCTGCCGTGCGCTGGAACGAGCATCGGCACGGCCAGCGCTGCGGCCACGGGCGGTACTCCCGGCTTCAGCTTCGAGTGGTCGGGGCCGAATGCCTACACCAGCACAAACCCAGCGATCACGGGACTCATCAGCGGCGACTACGCGGTGGTCGGTACCGATGCGAACGGTTGTGTCGGCTCGGCATCGATCACGCTGACCGGACCAGAGGTCATCCAGATCACCGTGGACATCGCGGATCTTGGCGGTTACCCGGTGAGCTGCAATGGAAATGACGGCAGTGCGTCCGTGAACATCCAAGGAGGCACACCGCAGTACGCGATCAACTGGAGCGGGCCGGATGGTTTCTCGAGCACATCCGCCAGCGTCAGCGGTCTCGGTGCAGGAGACTATTCCGTGACCGTCACCGACGCGAACGTTTGCACGGAGATCCATACGTTCACGCTCACATCACCGGATCCGATCAACGCATCATTCGACGCAACACCGAACGGGTGTGCCAACGATGTGAACGGCGCGATCGACCTCACCCTTGACGGTGGTGCTGCACCCTACGCGATCACTTGGAGCGGTCCGGGCGGATACACCTCTTCCACAGAGGACATCGCCGGACTTCCTACCGGTTCCTACACGCTCACCGTGACCGATGCGTTGGGATGTGTTGGCACCTTCGCATCGGAGGTTCCCGGTCCCGCGCCGATCAACAGCGGGTCCTACGTTTCGTTCTTCGGCCTGTACAACCTGCAATGCCAAGGCGATAACAGCGGCGTGCTCGAGCTGACACCGGTTGGCGGTACTACACCGTTCTCAGTGGTGATCAACGGACCGGATGGATTCAGTTCCAACAGCCTCTCGAACAATTCACTCGCCGCCGGTGAATATGTGGTCACGATCACCGATCAAAGCGGCTGCATGCTCGATACGCTCATCACGCTCACCGAACCCTCCTCCGGCATCGATGCTACGCTGGACATCAGCATCCATCCGAGCGGAACCAACATCAGTTGCTTCGGAGCGAGCGATGGTTGGATCGATGCGACCATTTCCGGTGGAAGCGGTCCATACACATTCGACTGGCGCGGTCCGGACAGCCTTGCGTTCAATACCGAGGACATCACCGGATTGCCCGCAGGCACCTATGACTACGAACTCGTGGTGATCGACGCGAACCAGTGTGCGTTCTCCACTACGGTCGTGCTGACACAACCGGATTCCGCGTTGACGGGTCAGATCCAGATCACGGACTACAATGGATACGGCACGAGTTGTCCGGGCACCAATGATGGCGCACTTGAATTGACCGTGCTCGGCGGGAGCGGCGGGAATAGCATCCAATGGTCCGGACCCAGCGGCTTCGCTTCGAACGAGCCATTGATCAATGGTCTTGCGGCGGGCACCTACACGGCAACGATCACGGACGTCAACGGCTGCACCGCGATCCAGGACGCCATCGTAACCGTCCCACCAGCGATCGCCGCTCAACTCACGGCCTTCGCCTTCCCCTCCGGAACCAACATCTCCTGTGCTTCCGCATCCGATGGCAGCATCACATCGAATATTTCCGGCGGCGCTGGAGCATTGGATCTCGCGTGGTCCGGACCGAATGGCGCGATGGGCAATGCGGCATCCATCAGCGATCTCGCAGAAGGCACCTACTGCCTATCCACAGTGGATGCGAACGGTTGTTCAGCGCAATCATGCATCACATTGATCGCACCGCTGGAACTCCAGGCCTCCGTGAACACCACGAATGCTGATTGCGGCAATATCGCAGGGACCGCGGATCTTTCCGTGAACGGGGGAAGCGTACCCTACTCCTTCTCTTGGAGCAACGGCAGCACGAGCGAGGACCTCAGCGCCTTGGCGAGCGGGACGTACAGCGTGATCATCACCGATATGAATGGCTGCACCACTACTGCGGACGGCGATGTGATCGCTACGCCCGGACTGGTGGCACAGGGAGTGGTTACCCATGTGCTTTGCAATGGCAGTGGTGAAGGTGCGATCGATGTGGAGGTGATGACCGGGGCCGCACCGTATTCATTCGAATGGAACAATGCGGCGACCACGGAGGATCTGAACGGTATCAACGCTGGCGCATACAATGTCCTTGTCACGGATGCCAACGGCTGCACCTGGAATGGTCAGTGGACCGTGGGCGAGAGTCCGGCGATCGAAGTCGACTCATTGATCAGCATGTACGCAAGTGGGCACAACATCAGCACGCACAGCGGTAGTGATGGAAGCATCAGCGTATCGCCCTTCGGTGGATCGGGATCCTTCCAATACCAGTGGTCGAACGGTGGCACCAGCGCGAACATCTCAAGTCTCAGCGCAGGATCGTACACCGTCACGATCACCGATTCCAACGGGTGCGCGATCACGCGGACCTTCACCCTGACGGAACCCGATGACCTCGATATGCCCACGGGTTACACACCCAACGGCGACGGCTACAACGATGCCTTCGTGGTACACGGCCTGGACGCTTATCCGAGCAACATCCTCACGGTGATGAACCGCTGGGGCAACGTGGTCTACGATCGGCTCAACTACACCAACGACTGGCGCGGCGAGAACACCCAAGGGGACCCACTCCCGAACGGGACCTACTTCGTGATCCTCACCATCAACAAAGGCGAGCGCGTGCTCCAGTCCTATGTGGACCTCCGCCGATAGAACAGCAAGCAGATGAAGCCACTCAAGCATCTCCTCGCCGTGTTGATCGGGCTTCTGGCCTTCGGCGCTTCCGCGCAACAGGAAGTGATGGTGAGCCAGTACATGTTCAACGGGCTCTTCCTCAACCCGGCCTACGCCGGTAGCCATGGGTACGTGAGCAGCAGCATGTTGCACCGCACGCAATGGTTGCAGGTGGATGGCGCGCCACGGACAAGCATGGTCGCCATCGACGGCCCATTGATGAGCAATACCATGGGACTCGGCTTCTCCATCGTTCATGACCAGATCGGCATCAGTCGCGACTTGGATATCAGCGGGCACTACGCCTACCGGTTGAACCTCGGCAACCATGGCTCGTTGGCGTTCGGTCTCCGCGCAGGTGTATCCGTCTATTCCGCACGGTTGAGCGATCTGCGCTATTGGGATGCGAACGATCCGCTCTACCAGACCGACATCGTGAATGCACCCGTAGGCAAGTTCGGATTCGGTCTTTACTGGCACAACGCGACCAGCTATATCGGCCTGAGCGTTCCCACGATCTACGCTTCCGATGGGAAGCTCTCGATGAATGCGAACGATGCCGTGGATCACTACTTCACGCAGCACTACTACCTGCAAGCCGGAAAGGTGTTCCCGTTGAGCGAATCCTTCGACATCAAACCGAGCACGATGATCAAGTACCTGCCTTCCGCACCGATCGAAGCGGATGTCAATTGCAACCTGCTCTACCGGGAGCGCGTGTGGTTCGGCTTGGGTTATCGCACGGGCGATGCGCTGGTGGGCATGGTCGAGTATCAAGTGAACCCACAGATCCGCATCGGTTACGCCTACGATATGACCACTTCCCGTTTGCGCACCTACACCTCCGGTAGCCATGAGGTGATGCTGGGTGTGGACTTCGGCCGCAACCTCGTGAAGATCAAAACCCCACGCTACTTCTGATGCGCACCATCACCTCCATTCGGATCACATCGGTGCTGGTCGCGGCGTTGCTCCTTTCGGGTTGTGCCCAACAACAGCTTGTGAAAGCCGACAAGGCCTACGAGCGTATGGCCTATGCGGATGCCACCTTGGGCTACGAAAAAGTGATGCAACGATCGGATGAGCGGTCCGTGGCCTTGCGTTTGGCGGATTCCTACCGCGCACTGAACAAGACGGACAAGGCCGCGCAATGGTATGCCTACGCCGATCGGATGAACCCGCTGAACGGAGCGGAAGCACTAGCGTATGGCCGCACACTACAGAGCCTTGGCCGGATCGCCGGAGCAGCGGATCTGTTCCAGCGCGTGATCGCCGAAAGTCCCGAGGATGCCGTGGTGCGCGAGTTGGGTCTTGCCATCGCCGACCGGGACGCATTCTTCGAGGATACCACACTGTTCACGATCACGCCATTGAACATCAGCGGCGTGACCAGTGCATTCTCCGCGATCCCTTACGGGAACAGGATCATGTTCGCGGGTGAGCGCGAAGCCGATGCATCGAAAGCGAATCCTTGGAATGGCGCATCCTTCCTCGATCTCTACACAGCTTCGGGCGGTGTGGATGGCAACCGGGTCGCAGAGGCGGTTCCCGGTGAAGTGAATGGTCGCTTCCACGATGGCCCCGCCGTGATCACATCGGACGGCAGGACGATGTACTTCACCCGAAGCGATTACTACAAATTCCGGCTGAACAAGGACGATGCATCGACCAGCCACCTGATGCTGTACCGGGCCGAACGCCAAGCGGATGGATCGTGGGGCCAGCTCCACTCCTTCGCATACAACGGAATGGATTTCTCGGCCGGTCATGCAGCACTGAGCAAGGATGGACAAGTACTGTACTACATCAGCGACATGCCCGGCGGCATGGGCGGCACGGACATCTATGCCTGTGAGCGTACGGAGGAAGGTTGGGGTTACCCGCGCAATCTGGGTCCGACGATCAACACCTCGGCGAATGAGATGTTCCCGACGGTTTCGGGGGACACACTTTTCTTCTCCTCCAATGGCCACCGCAGCTTGGGCGGCTTGGACATCTTCCACACCACACAAGTGGACGGTGAATGGAGCAAGCCGGTGAACATGAACTATCCGATCAACTCCACCTTCGACGACTTCAGCCTGGCCCTGCTGCCCGGTGGCCGCAGCGGTTACCTCAGCAGCAACCGCACCGGCAGTGACAGGATCCACAGCTTCCAAGCACACGATCCGACCTTGATCCTGGCCGCCAGCTTCGTCGATGAGGAAACGGGACGACCCATGACCGATGTGGAAGTGCGGATGCTCAGGCCCACCGAACCGGAGCCGCTGCAACTATTCACCGAAGAGGACGGCTCCATCGAGATCCCCTTGTCCGTTGATGGCCTCTACCGTTTGCAAGGAAGCAAGGACGGGGTCTTCACCGAGAGCAGGGACGTCAGCACCGTGGGGCAGCGCACGAGTCGGACGTACACGGAGGAATTCAGGATGAAGCGTGTCGTGATGGACAAACCGATCCTGATCGAGAACATCTACTACGACTATGATAGGTGGGACATCCGCCCGGATGCCGCCATCGAGTTGGACAAGGTGGCCCGCCTGTTCATGGACAACCCGAACCTGAGCTTCGAACTGGGATCACACACGGATAGCCGCGCTACGGACCTGTACAACCTCGTCCTGAGCGATGCCCGTGCACAAAGCGCGGTCGATTATTTGATCCGGAAAGGGGTGGATCCGAACCGTCTCACCTACAAGGGCTATGGCGAAAGAAAGCTCGTGAACCGTTGTACGGATGGCGTGGAATGCACCGAGGACGAACACCAGGCCAATCGCCGGACGGAATTCAAGGTGACGCGCATCCGGGTCGCTCCTGAAGTCAGCGAACAGCGCTAGAACGCATCAGGTCTTCACCGCCTTACCGTGCTTCTTCACCACTTCGCTGAACGGAAGGCCGACCACATGGCTTTCCGCCCACGCCAATACATCGAAGTATTTCAACACGAGGCTTTCGTTCGGGTCCTTCATCAGTTCCACCAGTTGACCGTAGAGGCTCCGGAACATCTCCCGCTTGGCTGACGGATCCGTGATGCGCGCCAACTTCTTGATATGGTCGATCAACAGATTCTCCACCTGATAGGCGCGCTGGCGCTTGGTCAGGAATCGGGAGGTTGAACGGACGATGTACTCCAGGAGATCATAATTGCCAAGCTCGTAGTGTACGACCAGATTGAACAACCGTGCGTAGGTGAAGATGTCCTGGCGCAAGGTGGGCTCGGGATCATTGAGCACCTTGTTCAACCAGAACAGCGCCTTGTTCATCTGGCCCGCACCGAAATGCGCGCAGGCCGTACTCCAGTATACCTCCAGCTCGTGCTCCTTGTGCCACCGGTCCCCCAATTTCTCCAAGCCGGCGATCGCATCATCGGATAGTGCCACCGCCTTGCGGTGTTCACCTGCGCGGTTGAGCAAACGCAACTCACTGAGATAGCTCGCCACGATGACCTGCGTGGCGATGTTGATATTCCCGAACCCGGACTGTTCGGGCAATGCACGCAACGCTTTGATATTCTCCCGCGCTTCGGCCAGTTCCATCAACTCGATCTCGGCATTGATGATGTACTGCAGGGTCCGGATATACCGCTTCTGAAGGTCCGCCTTGATCCTCGGGTTGTCATCCAGGATCTGTTTCACTTTCCGGAACTTCTCCAAGCTGGTGCGCCAATCGCGTTTGGCCCAATGACAGAACCCCTGGGTGTAATAACAGATCGTCGCCGCACGGCGCGAGAGCGCGGTGTTCTTCCCCTTGATCAGCGGGTGCTCACTGATCTCCTCCACCATGGCGTGCTCTTCATCCGTCCGTACATAACCGCCACTTCGGAACACGTGATTGATCTTCGAATAGAGGATGTGGTAGGCCGCCAGGTTGCGCAGTTTCTCGATCACATCGCGCTCCTCCTCGATCAGCGCGTTCAGGTCCTTGGTGAATTCACCGCTTTCGTAGGCCTCCTCCAACAGCATCTTCTCCCAACTCAACAATTCGAACCAGTAATAGAACCGTTCGTTCCGTTTCGCGATCCGCTTGGCCCGGTGAAGCAGTTTGTTGCATTCGTCGTACAAGGCTTTCTGGTACAGGATCTCGATGTTCTTGATCTCCTGCTTGAGGATGCCGCTTACCGTGCTGTCACTGTGATAGGCCCGGAGCGCCTTGAGTATGACCTTGTACAGGTGGTTCTTCTCGGAAGGCAGGTGCTTGATGAAGGTCTCCTGCGCGAAGAATTTCTTGATCCCTTCCTCGTCGTAGGTCTTCTGCTTGTCTATCGCATCGAAGATCCGCAGGTAGTTCTTGTCGCCGCTTTGCAAGGCCGAATGCAACTTGAAGAAACGCTTCTCGGATTTGGTGAGCGACTTGATCAGGTCGTAGAGTTCGGTGCTCGGTTTCATGGTGGGATTCAAGGCGGTTGGGATCCCAAGCGCAGGATCGAAGTTAGGGATCACAACACCTATTCCGCTTAACCGGGACCTAGCAACCGCAGCGGATACATTTGAACCATGCCTTTCCCTCCTACCGTTCACCGTCCCCGATCCATCGCCATCCTCGTCGGCATTCTCGCGGTCGGTGCAGCCTTCGGTCAACACGACTGCCTTTCCACCAAGCGATCCGGACCTGATGGGTTATTCCACACCAAGGATGCGGTGATCCTCTGGCCGCTGGACATCCTCCACCAGCGGATCGAGTTGAACTTGGCTCTAGGCACAGTGATAGAAGGGCACTGTGCGATCAAGGCGGTTCCGCGGGCTGATGGCACGGATCACTTCCCGCTGGATCTTCTCGCCCTCACCGTGGATTCCGTGACCTCTCCGCTCGGCAGCCTGTCCTTCACGCATGTCGGTGAGGTCCTGGACATCACGTTGGCATCCGTTGTGGGCACCACGGACACCGTGGATCTCACCGTGCATTACCACGGCGACCCGGTAACCGATGCGAGTGGTTTCGGAGGCTTCTATACCACGGGGCAATACAGCTACAATCTCGGTGTGGCCTTCCAGAGCGTACCGCACTCGTACGGACGGGCCTGGTTCCCGTGCGCGGACAACTTCACGGAACGGAACAGCTATGAATTCCTTATTACCACACCACTTAGTTGGAATGCATGGTGCAATGGGGAGTTGATCGCGGAAAGCCTACCCTCTCCAACCACCCGGTTGCAACAGTGGCTGATGCCCGAGACCATGCCTGCCTACCTCGCATCGGTGGCGGCCAGCAATTACGTCGTGGTCCGTGATACGTTCCCAAGCCTTGGCGGTGCAGAGATCCCGGTGGCGCTCGTCGCCCGGCCACCGGACACCACGAACATGAAGAATTCATTCACCCATTTGCAGGATGCGTTCGATCTGTATGAGGAATGGTTCGGCGCCTATAGCTGGAACAAAGTAGGATACGTGCTCACCCCGCAAGGTGCCATGGAGCACAGCACCAGCATCCACTACCCGCAATCCATCGCGGATGGTTCATTGGCCTACCAGAACATCATGGCGCACGAGTTGGGCCACCAATGGTTCGGGGATCTGGTGACCTGCGACCGGGCGGAGGAGATGTACATCAACGAGGGCTTCGCGGAATACCTCAGCTACCTCTTTCTGGAGCGGGTGAACGGACGACGCGCATACATGAGCATCGTCCGGGCGAACCACAAGAAGATGGTCCATCAGGCGCACTTGCTGGACCAAGGGTGGTGGGCGTTGGACAGCGTACCGCAAGCATGGACCTACGGCGAACACAGCTACAACAAGGGAGCGGACATGATCCATACGCTTCGCAGCTATCTGGGTGATGACCTGTTCAAAGCAGGCCTGACCGATTTCCTGCAAACGCATGCCTTCGAGCCCGTGAACACCGATATGCTCCGCGACCATCTCACGACTTTCACCGGCGTTGATCTCACCGACTTCTTTGCGGACTTCGTGCAGCAGCCCGGTTGGGCGGCGTTCGAGATCAATGCGTTCGACGTGGCACCGATCGGAAATGAGTGGAACGCCCACATCACATTCGGGCAAAAGGTCCGGGGTCCTGCGGCATTGTATCACAACGTTCCGGTAACAATGGTCATGATGGGTGATACGCCGGACCAACAGCACCGTACGACGATCGTGATCGGTGGTGCCTCCTCCGAGGTGGATGTGCCTTGCCCATTCGAACCACGGAGCTACTGGCTGAACGATGATGATCGGATCGGTCTTGCCATCACCGGAAGCACGGACACCATCACCACTGGAGGATTCCATTCGATCCCGCTGGCGAACATGGAATTGGTGATCCCTGCAATGTCCGATACCGCAGTGATGCGCGTGGAGCAATACTGGGTCGGCCCGGACAATACACCGGTGCAGGACAACTGGGCCTACATCGTATCGCCGGACCGCTATTGGCGCGTGCAAGGCCGATTCCCTGCTGGCATCACCGGCCGGATCTTCTACGATGGTCGCAATACCACCGCAGGAAATTTGGATCGCGGGCTCATGCACGACACCCTCGGCTTCACCTTCCGCGAGGATAGCCTCGTGGCGCTCTACCGCGCGGATGCCGGTATGCCGTGGATCGAATGGTCGAGTTCGATCAACACGCTGGGCAGTGCTACGGATGGATACGGCCGCATCACGATCGACAGTCTACAGCAAGGTGAATACACCCTTGGATGGCGGAAGAGCGCTGTAGGAATTCACGGATCCGATGTTGCTGCCACCGCGTGGTCCATCGCACCGAATCCCGCCCGTGGCACTGTGACCGTGAGCGATCCGCGGTCGGGCCTCTTCGGCATCATCGATCTTCTCGACGATCTTGGTCGCCTAGCGGGTTCCGAACGGTTGAATGGTACTTCCGCGATCTTCGACCTGCACGGCGTGAAAGCAGGAACGTACCACCTCCGGTTCACCCCATCCACGGGCGCTGCCCCGGAACGGATCGGGACCTTGGTGGTCCATTGATCGTTCGCGTGCCGGGAAGTATGTTCACGCCGCGTCCGATCGCCTCATGATCGCCTTGCTCCGTTACCTCCTCGTGCTGCTCCTGTGTTGGATGCTGGTATTCCTGCTCCAACAGGCCTGCTTCGTCTTCTTCGAACCGGCTTGGACCGATCCTCTTTCGCGCTCGGCCATTCTATTCAGTTTCCAGCGGGCGCTGCCGATGGACCTCGCTGCAGCGTGCTATTTCACGCTGCCCATTGCGTTGTTGTGTCTTCCACTTCTTTGGAAGGAGATCGCCTGGTTGCGCCGCGCGAACAGGATCCTCATCGGCGTGTTCCTGGTCATCAGCGCGATCATCAGCGTTTCGGACCTGGCGCTGTTCCGTGCGTGGGGAACCAAGATCAATCACAAGGCACTCTCCTACCTGATCTATCCGGATGAGGCCATGGCAGCAGCAGGCGGTGCGCATCCGGGCCAATTGGTCGTGATCCTCTTGGCGCAGATCGCCGTCGGCTGGTTCCTCTTTTCCCGGATGGATCACCGCCGAACCTTCAGGGCTTCACCGCTATGGGGGCGCATTGCGGCAGTGGTGCTATTCCCTTCGGCGATCTTCATCGGTATGCGCGGCGGCGTGCAGGACTATCCCATCGATCGCAGCTGGTCCTATCACTCGGTGCATCCGGTCCTGAATCTGGGTGCGCTGAATGGCGTTTGGAATGTGATCGTACTGTTCGCCGAGCCGCCGGAGATCGGCTCGAACCCGTACACCTACATGCCGAAGGAGGAAGCCGATCGCCGCTTCGCCGAACTGCATGCTTCCTCGAATGGTGAGCGCCGTACCATCCTCTCCACGGAGCGCCCGAACGTGATCTTGGTCCTGCTGGAGAGTTGGACCGCGGATGTGGTGGGTGTCCTTGGTGGTGATGCTGGCGTGACACCGGGCTTCGATCGGATCGCGAAGAACGGCTTGCTCTTCACCAACTTCTACTCCACCGGCTTCCGCACCGAACAAGGCTTGTGTGCGATGATGAGCGGTTTCCCATCGCAGCCGAAGACCACCATCATCCGCCAGTACGGCAAGTTCGATCGCCTACCCAGCATGGTGAACGTGTTGGATTCCGTGGGATACCATTCCACCTACTTCTACGCTGGTGATGTCGCGTTCGCGAACACGCGTGCGTACTTGGAGACCATCGGCTTCAACCGGATCCATGATGAGAACTCCTTCCCGATCGTGAAGCGCACGGAGTGGGGCGCGTATGACGAGGAACTGTTCGCATTCCATACGCGCACGACACGGAATGAAGCCGAGCCGTTCTTCCACGCCGTCATGACCAGTTCCAGCCACGAGCCCTTCGACATCCCGGTGGATGAAGGATTCACAGGCCGGTCGGATGCGCAGCTCTATCGCAACAGCATCCACTACTCGGATCGCACGCTTGCCGCATTCATGGATTCGTGCAAGCATCAACCGTGGTACGACCGCACATTGATCATCATTGTCGCCGATCACGGACACTATTTACCGCACAACCGTGGTAATCACACTGCGGAGCGTCATCGCATTCCTTTCCTCATCACCGGCGGTGCGTTGATCCCGCAACTACGCGGAAAGCAGGACAGGACATTCGGTTGTCACGTGGATGTCGCTGCGACGTTGCTTGGACAACTGGGGCTTCCTTCAGATCGCTTCGAATGGAGCAAGGACCTGTTCGACAGTGGATCGAAGCATTTCGCCTTCTGGACCTTCGATGATGGATTCGGGATCGCGGACTCGAAGCAATCACTTGTCTTCGACAACCTGGGCAAGCGCGTCCTACAACTGCGCGACACCACGACTGCCGCGGTGGAGAATGCTCGGCTGATCCGCGATGGACAGGCCTTGGAGCAAGTGCTGCTCGATCGCTACATCACACTGAGCCAATAGCTCAGTTCACGTACCGAAGGCTTCTGCCGGGATACACCGCAGCCGGGCCGAGTTGTTCCTCGATCCGCAGCAACTGGTTGTACTTCGCGATGCGATCGCTCCGGCTGGCACTGCCGGTCTTGATCATGCCGCAATTGAGCGCCACGGCCAGATCCGCGATGGTACTGTCCTCGGTCTCACCACTGCGGTGGCTCATCACGCTGGTGTACTTCGCACGGTGCGCCATCTCCACGGCTTCGATCGTTTCAGTGAGCGTGCCGATCTGATTCACCTTCACCAGCATGCTGTTCGCGATCCCTTTCTCGATGCCTTCGGCGAGGCGCGTCGTATTCGTGACGAAGAGATCATCACCGACGAGTTGCACGCGATCACCAACGGTGTCCGTCAACTTCTTCCAACCGGCCCAGTCGTCCTCGGCCATGCCGTCCTCGATGCTCACGATCGGGTAGCGCTTGGCCCAATCGGCCCACATCGCCACCATCTCGTCACTGGTCAACACATCGCCCGTGCTCTCCAGCGTGTAGCGCTTCTTCTTCGCATCGTAGAACTCGGTGCTGGCACAATCGAGTGCGAGCACGACGTCCTCACCGGGTTTGTAGCCTGCCTGCTCGATCGCCTGCATCACCAATTTCAGTGCATCCTCGTTGCTCGGCAGGTCGGGTGCGAATCCACCTTCATCACCCACGTTGGTGCTCAATCCTTTCTTCTTCAGCACGGCCTTCAATCCGTGGAAGATCTCGGCACCCATCCGCAGGCCATCGCTGAAGCGCTTCGCACCCACGGGCATGATCATGAACTCCTGCACGTCCACCTTGTTGTCGGCGTGTGCTCCTCCATTGAGGATGTTCATCAGCGGCACCGGTATGGTCGCTGCATTCACGCCACCCACATATCGATACAGCGGCAATCCGGTCTCACTCGCTCCGGCCTTAGCCACCGCCAAGCTCACCCCCAGGATCGCATTCGCTCCGAGGTTCGACTTGTTCGGTGTGCCATCCAATCCGATCAGCGCGCGATCGATCATGGTCTGCTCGGTGACGAGCGCGCCGTTCAACTCGGTATTGAGCGTTCCATTCACATGTTCAACGGCTTTTCGAACGCCTTTGCCGAGGTAGCGCTTCTTGTCGCCATCGCGCAGCTCCATTGCTTCATGCGCACCGGTACTTGCGCCGCTCGGCACTGCTGCCCGGCCGGTATGTCCGGTATCGGTCCACACATCCACTTCAATGGTCGGATTGCCGCGTGAGTCAAGGATCTCGCGCGCATGGATCTTGGCAATAAGGCTCATCAGTTGGGGTTAGGCGTTCTGCGGCGCATGGCGCTCAACGCGCACATGCTCCTTCATGAGTTGAACGAAACGATCGAAGAGATACCGGCTGTCATAGGGTCCCGGCCCGGCTTCGGGGTGATACTGTACACTGAAGACCGGCTTTCCCTTCAAGCGGATCCCGGCTACGCTGCCATCATTCAGGTGGGTGTGCGTGATCTCCACGGCTGTGTTCTTCTCCGCATCCGTTCGACGCAGCACGAAACCATGGTTCTGGGAGGTCACTTCATCGCGCCCGGTGGTGAGGTCCTTCACCGGGTGATTAATGCCGCGGTGACCGTGATGCATCTTCTCGGTGGCGATACCCAGACTCTCGCCTAACAACTGATGACCGAGACAAATGCCGAACACCGGTAGTCCACTCGCGACGATCTCCTTCACCTGCTTCACACTGGACGGCATCGCGCCGGGATCGCCGGGGCCGTTGCTCAGCATGATCCCGTCCGGTTTCCATGCGAGCATCTCCGCAACCGATGTGGTCATCGGGAACACACGCACACGACAGTCACGCTCGGTGAGGCAGCGCTCTATGTTCCGTTTCACGCCATAATCCACCAATGCCACGCGGAAGGAAGCGTCTGCCGGTCCCACCTCATACGCTTCGCGTGTGCTCACTGTGCTGGACAGTTCCCGACCGCTCATGTCCGGCGCCTCCTTCAACCGGGCGGAAAGGATCTTCAGATCCATTTCCATTGAACTGATCAACGCATTCTGCGCACCATGATCCCGGATATGGCGCACGAGTTTGCGTGTGTCCAGATCACTGATCCCCACAACGCCATGCTCCACCAAATGGTCATCAAGCGATCCAGTGCCACCGGGGCGGCTCCATACCTCGCTGTACTTCTTCACCACCAGACCGGCGATCGTCGGCCTTCCGCTTTCCTCCTCGCCGACCTTCACACCGTAATTCCCGATATGCGGCGAGGCCATCGTCATGATCTGGCCGGTATAGCTCGGATCGGAAAAGATCTCCTGATAGCCGGTCATCCCGGTATTGAAGCAGATCTCTCCTACAGTGACCCCACGCGCTCCGATCGCTCGACCCCGAAATACCGTTCCGTCCGCAAGTAGAAGAATGGCTTCGGGTCGGTGACTGATGAGCATGGTCCGGCAGGGTGCGCAAAGATATTCGTCGATGCCAACGCGTCAGGGATGGATCATCCACAGGTGTTGATAAGCGCTCGATCCAGTGGTATCCTTGTCAACCAGAGCATGAGCGGAGATCGAAAACACATGGAGGAGGCCATTCGCCTCTCATTGGAGAATGTTGAAAGCGGCAAAGGTGGTCCTTTCGGTTGTGTGGTGGTGAAGGGCGGGGTGATCATCGCACATGGGGCGAATGAGGTGACCACGAGTAACGACCCGACGGCGCATGCTGAAGTGGTCGCCATCCGGAAAGCCTGCGCGGAATTGGGGTCTTTTCAGCTTGATGGCTGCGAGATCTATTGCAGCTGCGAGCCTTGCCCGATGTGCCTTGGCGCGATCTACTGGGCGCGTCCGAAGGCGATCTACTACGCGAACACGAAAGCCGATGCCGCCGCGATCCACTTTGATGATGCCTTCATCTACGCGGAGATGGAGCGACCGATCGGTGATCGCAAACTCTTCACGCAACAATTGATGCGGGACGAAGCGCAAGTGGCGTTCGAGAAGTGGAAGGCGAGTACGAAGAAGATCGAATACTGAGTGATGGTGTCCTTCATCCTGAACGACGCAATGATCGCGTGTGCCGAACCGGAAGGCACGGTGCTGCTCGACATTATCCGTTACAAGCAACACCTCCCCGGCACCAAGATCGGCTGCCGCGAAGGTGATTGCGGGGCTTGCACGGTGCTTGTTGGTGAATTGAAAGGCGATCGGGTCGAGTACCGTTCGATGACCTCCTGCTTGCTCGCACTTGCGAACGTTCACGGCAAGCACATTGTGACGGTCGAAGGATTGAACATGGACACCCTCTCCCCTGTTCAGCAAGCGATGGTGGACGAGAGCGGAACCCAATGCGGCTTCTGCACACCGGGCTTCGTGGTGTCGTTGAGTGGTTGTTGCATGTCGAAGGAGACGGTCACACAAGATCTCGCGACCCGCGCCATCGACGGGAACATCTGCCGATGCACGGGTTACAAGTCGATCGAGCGTGCTGCGGGGATCATTGCTGATCAACTGAAGAAGAAGGATGGGAAGGACCCGATCGGCTGGTCGGTGAAGAATGGATTCCTGCCCTCCTACTTCACAGGGATCAAGGATCGGTTGGAAAGAATGCGTACCGAAGCTCAGTTGTCGGTTGTCAGTTCATCCGTCGCACATCCCAACGCAGGCGAGCCCGTGCGACAGGATCAACTGACAACAAACAACCAGCGCGAGCCCGTGCGATCGACAAACCGACAACCGAATACCGACAACTCGATCCTGGTCTCCGGTGGAACCGACCTGTACGTACAGAAGCACGACACGATGCATCGCTCACTTGTGCGATCAGTGTTCAATGACGAAGCGCTGAAGGGCATCCGGTTCAAAGGCGACGAGTGCGTCATCGGTGGAGCATGCACGGCCAACGACCTATTGGCCTCGAAGGAGCTCCTCCATCACTTTCCGAACTTGGAGAGCCAACTGCTGCTCGTATCCTCCACGCCCATCCGCAACATGGGGACGCTGGCCGGGAACTTCGTGAATGCTTCGCCGATCGGGGATCTCACGATCTTCTTTCTGGCTTTGGATAGCGATATTGAGTTGTCGGTTGTCAGTTCATCCGTCGCACCCTCCAGCGCGCACGGACCTGTGCGACAGTCGAACCGACAACTGACAACGGACAACCGCCGCTCCAAAAAACTCAAAGACCTCTACAAAGGCTACAAAGACCTCGACAAGTCATCAAGCGAGATCCTAACCTCCGTACGCTTCGCGTTGCCGACCAAGAGCACGCGCTTCAACTTCGAGAAAGTGAGCAAACGCACCTACCTCGACATCGCCACCGTGAACAGCGCGATCCGGCTGGAGATGGAAGGCGACAAGATCTGTGAAGCTTACCTGAGTGCAGGCGGCGTAGCGCCGATACCGAAGTATTTGGCGAAGACATCAGCCTTCCTAGCAGGCAAGTCGATCTCGCCGGAGACGGTTCGCGGAGCTATCACGATCATGAACGATGAGATCGCGCCGATCAGTGATGCGCGTGGCACTGCGGAGTACAAGCGGTTGCTCTTGCGACAACTGGTCTTCGCACACTTCATGGAGTTGTTCCCAGAGAAATTCGCGCTGAAGGAATTGGTCGCATGAAGAACATCGACAGCAGCGGCCACGTCACGGGGCGTTCGATCTACCTCGATGACATCCCTGTGATGCAGGGTACGCTGTACGCCTTGCCGTACGATGCTCCTTCAGCTCACGCGAACATCAAGAAGCTCGATGTATCCGAGGCTACAGCTTATCCCGGAGTGATCAGGATCCTCACCTACACCGACGTCCCCGGCGAGAACCAGATCGGAGGCATCATCCCGGATGAGCCGCTCTTCGCAGAAAAAGAGATCCACTTCTGGGGAATGCCGGTGGCGCTGATCATCGCCACTTCCGAGAACGCTGCGATCCAAGCGCGCAAGCTCATCACGGTCGAGTTGGAGGAGTTACCAGTGATCACGGATCCCCGGGAAGCGCGAGCGAAAGGCGAGTTGATCATCCCGCCACGCACCTTCAAGCTGGGCGATCCGAAGCAAGCGTGGGCGAAGTGTGCTCACGTATTCGAGGGCCGAGCTGATACCAACGGACAGGAACACCTGTATATCGAGACACAGGGTGCCTACGCCTACCCTACCGAGCACGGCAGCATCCGGATCTCATCGAGCACACAAGGCCCAACCGCCGTGCAGCGCACTGTCGCGAAGGTCTTGGGTGTTCCCATGCACAAGGTGGAAGTCGACGTGACCCGTCTCGGCGGCGGCTTCGGCGGCAAGGAGGATCAGGCATCGGCGTGGGCTGCGATGGTGGCACTGGCGAGCTACCTCTTGAAGAAACCAGTGAAGCTCGCAATGCACCGCATGGACGATATGCGCATGACGGGCAAGCGGCATCCGTACAGCAGCGATTTCAAGATCGGTTTGGACAAGGACCTGAAGATCGTGGCTTACGAAGCCACCTTCCACCAGAACGCCGGTGCTGCCGCCGACCTCTCCCCTGCGGTGATGGAGCGCACGCTCTTCCACGCGACGAACAGCTACTTCGTGCCGAACGTGGAGGTGACGGCCTACTGCTGTCGCACGCACCTACCACCCAACACGGCGTTCCGTGGCTTCGGTGGTCCGCAAGGCATGTTCGTGATCGAAAGCGCGATCGCGAAGGCTGCACAGGAACTGGGTGTGAGCGCGCGAGAGATCCAGCGCCGCAACCTGATGCACGAAGGCAGCGAGTTCAGCTACGGCCAGATCGCGGAACATGTGAACGCAACACCTGCTTGGGAACTGGCCGACAGGACCTTCGACTTCGACAAGCAACAAGCGGAGGTCGATGCCTTCAACGCGAAGAGTGAGACGCACAAGAAAGGCATGGCCATCATGCCGATCTGCTTCGGCATCTCGTTCACCAATACGCCGATGAACCATGCGCGTGCCTTGGTGCATGTGTACCAGGACGGCAGCGTGGGCGTGAGCACCGGCGGCGTGGAGATGGGCCAGGGCCTCAACACCAAGATGGTGCAAGTGGCGGCGGCCGTGTTCTCGATCGATCCATCACGCGTGAAGCTGGAGAGCACGAACACCACGCGCGTGGCGAACACCAGTCCCAGCGCGGCCAGCGCCACGGCGGATCTGAACGGCAAGGCGCTGGAGAACGGCTGCAACGCGATCCTCGCGCGGATCAAGGAGAAGGCATCGCGCATGTTGAAGAGCACGCCGGAGGCGATCACCATCGTGAACGAAGCGGTGCTGAACAACGGCCAGCCCACCGAGCTTGATTGGAAGAAACTGATCCACGCCTGCCACTGGGACCGCGTGAACCTGAGCGAGAGCGGCCACTATGCCACGCCGGAGATCCACTTCGACAAGGCGAAGGAGAAAGGCCATCCTTTCGCTTACCACGTCTATGGCACTGCTGCGGTGATGGTCACGGTGGATTGCATCCGCGGCACCTACGTGGTGGACGCGGTGAAGCTGGTACACGACTTCGGCAAGCGCATGAACGATGCGGTGGACATCGGCCAGATCGAAGGCGGCCTGGTGCAGGGCCTCGGCTGGATGACGATGGAGGAGATCGTCTACAACGACAAAGGCAAGCTCCTGAGCAACGCGCTGAGCACCTACAAGGTGCCCGACATCCACAGCGTACCGAAGGAGATCACGATCGAGGCGCTACCGACCGACGGCCATCCGCTGGCCATCCGCCGCAGCAAGGCCGTGGGTGAACCGCCGCTGATGTACGGGATCGGGGTGTACTTCGCGATCCAGAACGCGATCAAAGCCTTCCGGCCGGATGCGCGCATGGTGTTCGATGCGCCGTACACGCCGGAGAAGGTGTTGATGGGGTTGTACATGTGAGTCGATCAGGTGTCGTACTCGCCACTATCCCAAGGCTCAAAAAAAGCCATGTAGTTGCCGGGTTGTACTTCAACTGCCCAAACTTCGATCTCATCCTCAGGCGGCCTAAGGACCAGCCCGAATGTCGTACCGAAACGCTCAACAGCAAATGGGGCGACTTCAATGCGTTCGAATGTCACCGGACCGAGTTCCTTCAACCGCTTTTCATACATGGTCCTTCGTGCATCGTCATCCAACGTCGCCCGTGGGCCGAATGCATCAATGCGCGCTTCGATCAACCGCCCCATTTCATCGAACAGGTATAACGCAACGAATTCACCGCCGACACTATCTCCAATGGCTGCCTCAAATGGTGTTGTCAGGAAGAACTGGTGTCCCTCGGCCGTTCGACCCACATGCTCAGCGTGGTAGTCGTCGTGATCGATCGCAATACGCTCTGGAGGTTGGCTGCTCATCGTAATCGACTATGCGAGGAAATGTAGTGAGAAGTTCAGTTGCGTGAGGGATAGAAGCGGAAAGCCCGCAAGCGAGGAGGAACGACGTTGATGCTGGTTCAACTTCGGGCGCGAGGCAAGCGCGTTTATCTTTGAGCAACACAACAAGGGTCATGTCATTCGACACCACAGCCAAGGTTTCCATCACGCTCGATCAATTGCTCTTGATCGTTGACCAGCTATCCGACAAGGAGGCGGACAAGGTTGCCGCACGACTGGCGCTGAAGCGGAAGAAGGATGCCGTAGCCCGGATGGCAGCGATCATGGGCAAGGTGAAAATGAGCCCGCGCGAGATCGCACGCATCGTTGAGGACGTCCGGCAGGAACGATATGACAAGCGCAATAGTGAGGCTCGTCGTTGACGTCAACGTGTTGGTCAGTTCGTTCATGGGTGGCGAGCTCGCCGGGCTGTCATCCATGCTGGCGGATGATCGGTTCCAAGTGTTCACCTCGAACGAACAGCTGGCCGAACTGCTCGATGTGGTCGAACGACCCAAATTCCGCAAGTACTTCACGCTGACCGAAGCCCGCGAATTCTTCGCCGACTTCTGTCTGGTCTCAGAGAGCACGACGGTGCCGACGCCGATCCAGAAGATCTGCCGCGACCCCAAGGACGACTACCTGCTCGCCCTCGCCAAAGCCGCCAAAGCCGACCTGCTGGTCACCGGCGATGATGATCTGCTGGTGCTGAAGAAGCATGGAAAGACCCGCATTCTGAAACCTGCGGCGTTCAAGAAGGAGTTCTTATGAGTGCGGTGCTTTCCCTATCCGAAGCGTGCATGGTCCCGGGGCTTCGGGACGATGCGCCGTACACGCCGGAGAAGGTGTTGATGTCGCTCTATGCCTAGCCTTCCTTTGCAACCGAAACACTACTTACGGTGAACATCCCTTAACTCGGCCCGCTGCGTCCCGATTCCAATATCCCAGAGTGGCTCGTATCTGCGCCGATAAGCGTTCCATACTTCGATGACCGCCCACTGACATTCACTCTTTACGGTCTGACCGAGGCGGACACAGAAGATGTGCAGAACGCAGTCAGCGCATTTCTCGCCTTGGGTTCCGATGTGCGATTGGCAGCCAGCCCTATGTCTTCCAGAACTACCGCCGCATGGTTGACGCTGTGGGCGAAGGTGAGGTCGAGTGTAAGGTCGCAACTCCTGAAGCTGTCTGGGCATACGTTCACCCGTCCGAGATCTTTGTTTCCCGCCGGCACCGTCGAGACAAATTCATCTACATTCAGATTAGCGCTGAATGCGATTGGGAGCAAGAGCATGGCCTTCAGATAGTCTATCGTCAAGGCAACGTGTTATCACGCGTGAGTGACCAAGACGGCCATCTTACGCATACCGATGCGTGTGACATTCCAGAAGACCAAGACAGGATCTCATAGCCATGCCCTGACGCGTTTGGCATTTTGCGTGAGGGATAGAAGCGGAAAGCCCGCAAGCGAGGAGGAACGCCGAGTGCGGACTTGTAGCGAATAGCCCGACGGCGAGTCTTCGAGCCGGCACGCCCACCCCTCGACAAGCTCAGGGTTCGACGTGCCTATCAGCGATTTCAGATCTGCGGTTATCCGCGCGCTTCGTCTGCGTCATCTGCGTTCCCTTCTTCCTTCCAGGATCTTCAAGAACGATCGCGTCCGGATCTCCGCCAACGAGAGTCCGGTGGCCAACGCCTCCTCCTCGCTGATCGCACCGCAGTTCAACCCGCGCAGGAAGTAGTTGAGCAGGCCCTGACCGGTGGCGGCATCGTCGAAGACATCGCTGGTGAGGGTGGCGCGGGCGGCGCGTTCCACGAAGGCTTTGAGGCGCGCGGCGGCATCGTCGTAGCTCTCCAGGAAGAAGCTGTAGACGGCGGCGTAGCGCATGGGGAATTGCGCGGGGTTGAGGTCCCAGCCCTGGTAGAGGCCCTTCCAGAGCGAGTGGCGCGTGTGGTCGTACGCCTTTTTCCAGTTGCGGTGGATCACGGCCTTGTTCTCCGCGCGTTGCATTGGGGTGAGCTTCGCACCACGATGCGGACCGATGGGCATGACGTTGGTGGCGCCATCGCTGAGCCAGATGCCGGTGGCGCCGAGCGCGACCTTCATCATCATGTGCGCGAAATCGCAAACGGCGTGGCCCATGTCCTGGTACTTCGCGGTGATGTTGTTGGCGGCGGTGTAGTCGTAGGTGCCGAAGGCCGTGGCGATCATGCGGCCCTTGCTGGCGAGCACGAAACGGCGTAGGGGGTTGCTGCCATCGGCGCCGATGGTGGCCTGCGTGGTCTCCACCATCATCTCCATCTTCAATGCGCCTCTGGTGATCTTGGTGTTGGCCTCGATCACCTCGAAGAGCTGCACCAGCGCGGAGATCTGCTCGGGGATCGACACTTTGGGTAGCATTACTACGAAGTTGTTCGGGAGCTTGCCGCCGGTCTTGCTCGCGAGCGTGGTGAGGAAGATGTCGAGCGTGCGCGCGCCGCGTTCCTTCAGGTCCTCGGTGAAGGGCTTGATGCGGATGCCGATAAAAGGCGACAGCGATTTCGCTTTCATGCCTTTCGCGACTTCCACGGCAGCCTGTGCAGCGGTGGCGTCCTCCTCCTCCCAGCTACGGTTGCCGAAACCGTCCTCGAAGTCGATTCGGAAATCCTCCAGCGCTTCGGTGCGCAGTTTTTGGATCACCTTGTTGTAGGTGGCGTGCGCCAGCCAATTCGGATCTGCCTTGTAGAGATGTTGTTGGCTCTTGCTCGCAGCGAGCTTGTCCAAACGCTTCTCCATTTTCATCTGATCGGACAACTTCTTCGGCAGCTTGTCATGGCCGGGCAGCTCGATGGCGCGTGCGAACTCGGTGAAGTCGGCGGCGTTCTCCGTGAACGTCTTCAGCGCGGCGTTGGACATCTTCTGCGCGGTATCCGCTTTGAAGAGATCCGCGCCACCGTACACGGTATGAACGGGCTGGCGGTCGGGCTTGTCGCCGGGGTAGATCTGCTGGAAAGCTTTGTTGGCCTTGCCGAGGGAGGCGAGGATGCGGGACTTGTCTTTGGATGAAATGCTGGAGTTCATGGAATGCGTTCGAGTGTTCGAAAGTGATAAACGCGCGAGGGTGAAGAACTCAGCTGCCGCGATAGGTGCTGTACCCCCATGGGCTCAACAGCAGCGGCACATGGTAGTGCCCATCCGCCGCAAGTTCGAACACCACCTCGATGTACGGGTAGAAGCTCTTGGTCTTGTGCTCGCTGAAGTAGGCCGAGACATCGAAGCGCATGCGGTAGATGCCTTCTGCCAGCTTGGTGTCCTTCGGCAGCAGGTCAGGTATGCGGCCATCGGCGTTGGTGCTGCCCATGGCGATGTCTTCCCACTTGTGTTCTGCGGTGGAGCGTTGCAGGGTGATGCGAACGCCACGGGCAGGTGTGCCACGGGCGGTGTCGAGGACGTGTGTGGAAATGGTGGACATTGCTCAAAGGTTAACCGCAACGGCGCTATCGACGCAACGAATGCGCAACGCCACCCTGATACGTGGCGTTCCCGTTGCGTCGTGGCGGTTCAACTGCATTCGCTACTCGACAAGGTTGTTGACGATACGACGGATCCCATTCTTCAGGAGGGCGTTATGGAAGTTGATGACTAAGCCCAAGGTGTTCCCGGTCAGTTTCAAATAGGTGAGCACCTGTGCGGTATGCACCGGATGCAATTCATCCACCGCCTTTACCTCAACAATGACCTTCCGTTCCACCCACAAGTCCAGCCGGTAGCCCGCATCCAAGCGAACCTCCCGATAGACCAGCGGCAATGGCACCTGCTGCTCCACCTTTAAGCCCATGTCGATCAGTTCATAAGCCAAGCACGCCTCGTAGGCGTTCTCCAGCAATCCGGGGCCAAACCATCGATGCACCCTGAATGCTCCTTCCACGATACCCTCCGCTATTTCATTCTCATGCATTCCGTGGCGTTCCCGTTGCGTCGTCGCGTCGTTGCGGTGCAATTGCATTTCACGCCAACAACTTCTTCAACCGTAACCGCGTGATCTTGTTCTGCTCCCCCGCAGCGATCAGGATCTCGTCCTTGGGGTCGTTCTTAATCCGCGCTTCGAGTATCGCGAGCATTTCAGCAGCGCTCTTACCGGTGGCGCATACGATGAAGATGTGGCCGAACTTCTCCTCGTACGTGGTGTTGCCTGTAGCGAGCTTCTCGATCACGGCATGGTCGGCGCCGTCAACGCCCTTCTGCTCGCCAGCAGCCCAGGTCTTCGTATTCGCGTACTTCTTCGCCAGACTTTCCACATCACCGATACGCGGGTGGTGCGTGAAGGCTTCTTCGTAATCGTCCACGTCGCACTCCTCCCAGATGGTATCGCTGGTCTCCAGCACTTCACTGAGTTGCTCGAAAGGACGCGCGAACACCATGCGCTCCATCCATTGCGCAGCACCGCAGCATTGCTCGAAGGCCGTGGTCGCATCGGCTTCGGAGAGGCGGTTGAGTTGGTCGATGGTCATGGGAAAGAGCTAACCGCGACGGCGCGACGGCGCGACGAATACGCTACGCAACTAAAACAGGGCAGCTCATCAGAACGTTGCGCTCCCGTTGCGTCGATAGCGTCGTGGCAGTTCATCTATTCGCGTTTCACACGATCGTTCCCCACAAGCGCATGCGGCTCACACCGCCATCGGGGAAGATGCTCAAACGTACATGCGACACCGGGGCTTTGCAAACGACCTCCTTTTCAAAGGGATGCTCGTAATCCGCTTGGAGCTTGGTGCGTTCAATGATGGTGCTCCACTGTGCGTTGGTGAGATCGTCCCTGTCGCTGTTGCAGCCTTCCAGTGTGAAAGAATCCGGATAGTTGCCTTTGAAGTGGCAGGTATCGATCAGCGCCTTTTGGATGATGCCCTTGTGCGCGAGCCGTACGATCACCCAGTCGCGGTTGTTGGGCGTGCGGTTGCGCTTGGTCTCCCAGCCATCGCCCATGTGTACGCCACGGCCGGGCATGATCAGGTTGTTCATGTGACTGAAGAACATGTCGTTGCACTGGATCGATAGCGCGCCGTTCTGCGCAGAGGCCAGGTCGACGATCTCGTCAGGCTTCACCGTTGACCAGTCGCGCTTCACCTCGCCGTAGACGCGGAGCCGGGCCACGCCGCCATCGGGGTAGATGTGGAGCTTGACGTGGGTGAATTGGTTGTTGGTTGCTGGTTGTTGGTTGCTCGGCGTTGTGGTCGGCAGCCCATCAACCAACAACGAAGAACCAACAACCGCTTCGACGAAGTGTTGGCTTCCCGGGTTCAGCACGGTCTTGCCAAGTACCTCCACCCATTCCGCCTTCTCCCAGTTCCCATCCGGTGCATAGCAGGCCTCGATGGTACACGACTGCGGTTGGTTGCCGAGGAAGTGGGCCGTATCCACATCGAAGCCCTTGATCACCCCGGCGGCACCGAGCTTGATCACGGCTTGGTCATGACCTTCCGTGCGCTTGCGGCGACTTTCCCAGCCGTCCATCCACTTGCCGCGGTCGGTGTACTTGTCCGCGATGAAGACCGGCGTGCTGGGCTTGATCAGGTTCTCCTTCTCGGCGAAGAAGTCATCGGTACACCATAACACCTGGCCCCCAAAGCGCTCGGCGGCGAGGTCGATGAGGTGGGTGAAGGCGGGGGCTCTTTCAGTTCTTTCCATCGCTCGCAGTAATCCCACCAATGATGTTCCTTCCCTCCTGATCTTCCGGCAGAAACGACATGTATCGATCCCCGGATCCGGTCTGGATGAGGATCCGACCACAGACCTCGCACTGATACATACGCTTCGTGTTGGCGATCCAAACACCCGTGAAGGCGTCCGCTTGGCCTGATGACGTGTCCTCCTTGCAAACTGAATCTGTTACCGCATCGAAGATGGCACCATAGTTCTGATCAGGAACGATCTCGGCTTTGTACGGCAAGTCATCGGTTTGATCGACGATCACATGGCCGCAGTTGCATCTCAGCTTCGACATCACAGATGTAATGAGGGTAACCCAAGGTTCACGAATCTACCTACTCTATATCCTGTTCTCCCTCCCACCACCGTCCGCTCTACCACCCCATTCAAGGTGCTCCCGTGATACGGCGTAAGCTTGTGCCGGTGTTGGATATCCTCCTCCTTCACCACAAAGCTCGCCTCCGGATCCCAGATCACCAGGTCAGCATCGCAGCCGGGAGCGATGCGGCCTTTCGGCTTCAGCCCAAGGAAGTCCGCCGGATGCTCGCAAAGCAACCGCGCGACATCCTCCAGCGTGAAGCCCCGCTCCTTCGCACCGGTCCAGAACGCAGGCAGGAGGAACTGCAAGCCCGCGATGCCGCCCCAGGCCTTCATGAAGTTGCCGCTCGCATGCTCCTTGATGTCCGGCGGTGCAGGGCTGTGGTCGGTGGCTACGAAGTCGAGCGTGCCATCCTTCAGCGCTTCCCAGAGCAGCGAGTTGTTGGCCCGTTCACGGATCGGTGGTGCGCACTTGAACTCGGTGGCGCCATCGGGGATCTCTTCCGCGCAGAACACGAGGTAGTGCGGACAGGTCTCGGCGGTGATGCGCAGTCCGCGCTTCTTCGCGTCGCGGATCAAGGGCAGCGCTTCAGAGGAAGAGACGTGTACGATGTGGACGTGGACGTCGTACTCCTCGCTGAGGCGGATCATGAGGGCGATGGCGTCGGTTTCCCAATGGGGAGGCCGTGATGCCAGATAGGCGGCGTAGCTACGCGGATCTGTTACGGGTTGATGGGTTACGTGTTGCGTGTTCGCATCCTCCAACTCGCAGTGTACCAACAAGGTCGCATCGTGCTTCTTCAGGATCGGCAAAGCCTTGCGCAGATCCGCTTCGGTGACGTTCGGGAACTCATCGATGCCCGAGTGCGTGAGGAAGGCCTTGATGCCGAAGACGCCAGACTTCAGCAGTTCATCGAGGTCGTCGATGTTGCTGGGGATCACGCCGCCGTAGAAACCGACGTTGACGTGCAGCTTGCCTTTCGCGGCTTCCAGCTTCAACTTCAGCGCAGCGACCGTGGTGGTGACGGGGCTGGCGTTCAGCGGCATCTCGATCATGGTGGTGATGCCTCCGGCAGCAGCGGCTTTCGTCGCGGTCTCAAACCCCTCCCACTCCGTGCGGCCCGGCTCGTTGATGTGGACGTGCGCGTCGATCACACCGGGCATGATCACTTTGTTGCCGACGCTTTCGAAGGGAATGTTCTCGCGTTCCACTTTGCCGGGGAGAACCTCGGAGATCTTGCCATCGGCGATGATGAGCGTGGCTTCGAGCACACCGCTGGGAAGGACCACACGTCTGCTATGGATCGCTACGCTCTCCATCAAACCGAATGCGATGAACCGCAGAGATGCAGAGAACGCAGAGGGATCCGCATTCTCCGCGCCCTCTGCATCTCTGCGGTTGATATGAGTGCCGCGGTCATGGTGTCTTCGCTCCTTGAAGTATCCACCGCTTCAACACCGTCCGCTCCTCCTCCGTCATATTCGTCTTGTTGCCCAGTGGCATGGAGTGCGTGCGCACGGCGCGGGTCATGATCTTGTCGGCCATGGCTTGGATCTGTTGCGGAGTATCGTACATCACGCCGTTTGGTGCATTAGGCCATTGATCATCGGTCGGGTTGGCGCTGTGACACTGTATACATCGGGTTTGGATCACGGCGTTCGCTTCCTCGAAGGTAGCGGGGATGGCAGCGTCCAGCGTGTCCTCGAAGGCGGGTGAGATCGCCATGCTCAAGATCACCAAGGCCAGGATGCTGATCACCAACACCCACGTCTGTTTGATGCCGCGTTCCAGCAGGTTCCAGTAGTGCTTGATGCCCATGCTGGCCACGGTGATCACCATCAGGACGATCCAATTGCCACTGTGCCCGAACGTGCTCGGGAAGTGGTTGCTGATCATGATGAAGACCACCGGCAACGTGATGTAGTTGTTGTGCAAACTGCGCTGTCCGGCTTTCTTCCCCAGTGATGCATCCAGCGGTTGACCGGTCTTCGCCGCGCGCACCAAAGCCTTCTGGCTGGGGATGATGGTGAAGAAGACGTTGCCCGCCATGATCGTCCCGAGCAGTGCGCCCACATGGATGTACGCCGCGCGACCACTGAGCAGATGCGTGAGCGCATAGGTGATCACACCAAGAACCAGCAGACCGACAAGTGCAAAGAGGTCCTGTCGCAAGACAAGTCGCGATCTGCTCATCATATCGTAGATCACCCAACCCAGCACCATCGATCCAATGCCGATGCCCAACGCCGCCGCCGTCGAGAGCTCCGCGATGGTGGGATCGATCATGAACGAACGCGCATCGGCGTAATACACGATGAACAGCAGCGACACGCCACTGAGCCAGGTGAAGTAGGCCTCGTACTTGAACCAGTGCAGGTGCTTCGGGATCTCCTTCGGCGCCACCTTGTACTTCTCCACGTAGTAGAAGCCACCGCCATGGATCGCCCAGAGGTTGCCGGCGAGCTCATCGCGCAAGCCTTCGGTGCGGTTGAGATTGTTCTCCAAAAAGATGAAGTAGAACGAAGCTCCGATCCACATGATGCCGGCGATCACATGGGTCCAGCGCACTGCGAGGTTGAGCCACTCCATCGCGTAGCCGTACATCGGCGTGCCTTGGATCGCCACGTAGGCGAGGTAGCCACCGAAGAGCAGGAGGCCGAAGAACTTCGCGGTCTGTCGGGAAGCGATGGCCGTGGAACGCGCCTCCTCCAGGTCGAACCGCGTGGCGCCGGAAAATTCCTGCTTGTCGAAATGCTCTTGCAACGTCCGTGCGAGCCGCCGGAACCAGAGGAAACCGAAGAGCAAGAGCACGCACAGGAATGCCATGAAGGGCAGCGCAGGGCTGGCCATCAGTTTTTCGGTGAATGAGGACTCTACTTCCATGGGTTGACGAAGATGACCCATTCCGTCCCTACGCGCAGCGCAGGAGCAGGCCCGTACTTTGAACACCCCGACCGTGAACAGCCAGGGTGTCCTCTGTCATTGTGTGCTCGCTATCCTGCGGACCGAAGGGTACACCCCGGACGATCTTATCGGATCCATCCGCCTATCGGTATGGTGATCAATAAGAGAACACCGGAGGAGATCGCCGCGAATTGCCGCAGAGATCATGAGCGTGCGTTATCTGAAATGACGAAGGGCCCCTTGCGGAGCCCTTCGATCGGATCAGTGTTCTGCGACTACTCGCTCTTCGCTTCCTCCTCACCACCTTCAGCCGGAGCCTCGGGCTTTGCTTCCTCCGTAGTGTCAGCGGCCTTCGCTTTCGCACCACCGGTGCTGCGGCGACTGCGGCGCGTCTTCTTGGCTTCCGCACCAGCTTTCTCCTTCACGTAGATCGTGTTGAAGTCCACCAGTTCGATCATGGCCATCTCGGCGGCATCGCCCAAGCGGTTGCCCAACTTGATGATGCGCGTGTAGCCACCAGCGCGCTCCGCGATCTTCGGTGCCACATCACGGAACAGGGAAGCCGTGGCCTCCTTGTCCTGCAAGTGACTGAAGACCACACGACGGCTGTGCGTGCTATCGGCCTTGCTCTTGGTGAGCAGCGGCTCCACGTAGATGCGCAGCGCGCGCGCCTTCGCCAAGGTGGTCTCGATGCGCTTGTGTTCGATCAGGGCCACCGCCAAGTTGCTCAGCAGGGCTCCACGATGGGCCTTCTTGCGACCTAGTGCGTTGTTCTTGTTTCCGTGTCTCATGACTTTTTCCTCTGTGGTGTGCTGTACAGGGCGAGGCACGCCTCGCCCCTACATCACTCCTTGTCCAGTTTGTACTTGCTCAGGTTCATCCCGAAGCTCAGGTTCTTGTTCTCCACAAGATCCTCCAGTTCGGTCAGGCTCTTCTTCCCGAAGTTGCGGAACTTCAAGAGGTCGTTCTTGTTGTAGGCCACCAGATCACCGAGGGTCTCGATATCCGCGGCCTTCAAACAGTTCAGTGCGCGCACGCTCAGGTCCATGTCCACCAACTTGGTCTTCAGCAACTGGCGCATGTGCAGGCTGTCCTCATCGAAGTGCTCCTCCTGTACGCGCTCCTCCACGTCGAGGGTGATGCGCTCATCGCTGAAGAGCATGAAGTGGTGGATCAGGATCTTGGCCGCTTCCTGCAGCGCGTTCTTCGGGCTGATGCTGCCGTCGGTCACGAGCTCGATGGTGAGCTTCTCGTAATCCGTTTTCTCCTCCACACGGGTGTTCTCCACCGTGTACTTCACGTTCTTGATCGGCGTGAAGATGCTATCGATGTAGATGGTGCCGATCGGTGCGTTCTCCGCCTTGTTCTCATCAGCAGGAACGTAGCCACGGCCCTTGCCGATGGTGAGTTCGACGTGGAGCTTCACGTTGCTTTCCATGTGCGCGATCACCAATTCCGGGTTCAACACCTGGAATCCGGTGGTCTGCTTGCCGATGTCGGCGGCGGTGAAGTTGTCCTTCCCGTTGATGGTGATGCTCACCCGCTCGGTGCTGCTGTCATCGAGCTGGCGGCGGAAGCGCACCTGCTTCAGGTTGAGCACGATCTCGGTCATGTCCTCGATCACACCTTTGATGGTGCTGAACTCGTGGTCCACACCGTCGATACGGACAGCCGTGATGGCATGGCCTTCGAGGCTGCTGAGGAGGATACGACGCAGGGAGTTACCGATGGTGATACCATAACCGGGCTCAAGCGGGCGGAATTCAAAAGTGCCGTGCTTGTCATCCGATTCGATCATCGTGACCTTGTCCGGCCGCTGGAATTCGAGAATGGGCATGTTGTCTTGGGGTTGTTCGTTGAGTTCGTTGTCCGTTGTCAGTTCTCCTTCGCTTCCGTCCTTCGGTTCCGGCCGCCTGACAAGGGACGACCGACGATCCGTTAGCTCTTACTTGCTGTACAATTCCACGATGAGTTGCTCGCGGATGTTCTCCGGGATCTGCGCACGCTCCGGAAGGGCGATGAACTTGCCGGTGTAGTTGGTACCGTTCCAGTCCAGCCAATCGAAACGCTTGCTGTTCACATTCATGCTGTTCGTGATCACTTCCATCGAGCGGCTCTTCTCACGCACTGCGATGCTCTGGCCGGGACGCAGTGTGAAGCTCGGGATGTTCACCACCTGGCCATCCACCGTGATGTGACCGTGGTTGACCAATTGCCGTGCACCACGACGCGTTGGGGCGATACCCAAGCGATACACCGTGTTGTCCAACCGTGCTTCGCATAGCTGGAGCAGTACTTCACCAGTGATCCCGCGCTTGCTCGAAGCGATGTGGTACATCTTCTCGAACTGGCGCTCGAGGATGCCATAGGTGTACTTGGCCTTCTGCTTTTCCTGCAACTGCACGGAGTATTCGCTCTCCTTCTTCCGGCGCTTGGCCGTGAGCCGTGCTGGCCGGGGCTGTGGGGCTTGCGCTCCATCCACTTGTCCGGTCCGAGGATCGGCTCCTTGAACTTCCGGGCGATGCGGGTCTTGGGTCCTGTATAACGTGCCATTTTTCCTTTCTATTTGGGTGTCCTTCCATTTATGGACACCAACAACGGGGCGATAGCCCCTACGGGTTTCCGATCTTAAACGCGGCGCTTCTTCGGTGGGCGGCAGCCGTTGTGGGGCATGGGTGTGATATCGACGATCTCGGTCACTTCCACACCGCTGTTGTGCAGGGCACGGATGGCGCTTTCGCGACCACCACCGGGTCCTTTCACGAAGACCTTCACCTTGCGCAGGCCCAGTTCGTGCGCCTCGCGAGCAGCCTCTTCGGCGCTCACCTGGCCGGCGTAAGGGGTGTTCTTCTTGCTGCCACGGAAGCCGTTCTTGCCCGAAGAGGACCAACTGATCACCTCACCCTTGTTGTTGGTGAGACTGATGATCAAGTTGTTGAAGGTGGCGCGGATATGGGCTTGCCCAAAAGCCTCCACGACCACTTTCTTCTTCTTCTTCTTGCCAGCGGCGGCGCCGCCTTTGCCTTCTGATTGCTTTGCCATTGTCTGTTCAGTTTTTCGGGGGTTCTCGATCTGCGCCCAATTCGGACGCATCATGATGCGTCCCTACTTGGTCGCCTTCTTCTTGTTGGCCACGGTCTTCCGCTTGCCCTTACGGGTACGGCTGTTCGTGCGTGTGCGCTGGCCACGGACCGGCAACCCGCTACGGTGGCGCTGGCCACGGTAACTGCCGATGTCCACCAAACGCTTGATGCTCAATTGCGTTTCGCTGCGCAGCGCGCCTTCCACCTTGACGTGTTCGTTGATGAACTGGCGGATCTGCGCCTGCTCCTCATCGCTCCAGTCATCCACCTTGGTGTCCGGATCAACGCCTGCCTTCTGGAGGATCTCCAGCGCGGTGCTGCGGCCAATGCCGTAGATGTATGTGAGACCAATGCAACCTCGCTTGGTCTTGGGTAGATCGATACCTGCTATACGTGCCATGCTCGTGCGTTTATCAGCCCTGACGCTGCTTGAACTTCGGGTTCTTCTTGTTGATGATGTACAGACGCCCTTTGCGACGGACGATCTTGCAGTCCGCTGAGCGTGGTTTGAGGGAAGTCCTGATCTTCATGATCTTCTGTGTTCTTAACTCTTGTACCGGAAGGTGATGCGCCCCTTGCTCAGATCGTACGGGCTCATCTCCACTTTCACTTTGTCCCCTGGCAGGATCCGGATGTAGTGCATCCGCATCTTGCCCGAGATGTGGGCGACGATCACGTGTCCGTTCTCAAGCTCCACGCGGAACATGGCATTGCTCAGCGCCTCTTTGATGACGCCATCCTGCTCTATGGTCCCCGTCTTGCTCATTCCTTCCTTTCGTTCTTCTCTTCTGTGTCGACCCAGAGGGTCGACGTTACGTCGTTACAAATTTCCCTTTCCGCTTCAGCACATCCTCGATGTAACTGAACGTTGACAAGACCTCTGCCTTTCCGGCTTTTACCGCGACGTTGTGTTCGAAGTGCGCGCTCGGTTTCCCGTCGCGTGTCACCACCGTCCATCCGTCGCTCAGCTGTTTCACCTCCTTCACACCCATATTGATCATGGGTTCGATCGCCAGCACCATCCCTGTGCGCAGTTTCACGCCGTGCCCACGCCGCCCGTAATTGGGCACTTCGGGTGCTTCGTGCAACTTCCGGCCTAAACCGTGGCCCACCAGTTCGCGCACCACGCCGTAACCGTTGCTCTCGGCGTGTTGCTGGATCGCGAATCCGATATCGCCGGTGCGATTGCCTTCCACGGCTGCTTCGATCCCCTTCTCCAGGCACTCCTTCGTCACACTCAGCAAACGCATCACCGGTTCGGCCACCTCACCGATGGTGAAGGTGTATGCGCTATCGCCGTAGAATCCGTTCATCAACACACCGCAATCCACACTGGCCACGTCACCGTCGCGCAGTGCCCGGTCCCCCGGTAGTCCGTGTACCACTTGCTCGTTCACACTGATCAACAGTGTGCTCGGACAGCCGTACAGGCCCTTGAATCCGGGTACCGCTCCGTTGTCCCGGATGAACTCTTCCGCCAAGCGGTCAAGTTCAGCCGTGGTGACACCGGGGGCGATGTGCCTTGCTACTTCAGCCAAGGTCTTCCCAACAAGCAAAGAACTCTCCTTCAACACCGCGATCTCGTCATCGCTCAGATCGACAAGGGGCTTCTTCCCCATGTCCTATCCGGCCATGCCGTACGCTGCTCCTCCACTGCGACCCTTGATGCGTCCGCTCTTCATCAGACCATCGTAGTGCCGCATCAACAAATGACTTTCGATCTGCTGCAATGTGTCCAACAACACACCCACCATGATCAACAACGATGTACCACCGAAGAACTGCGCGAAACCCTGCTTGATCCCCGCCATACCCGCGAAGGCCGGAAGGATCGCCACGATGCCGAGGAAGATGGCACCGGGCAGGGTGATGCGCGAGAGCAATTCATCGATGTGGCCAGCGGTATGCTTACCGGGTTTGATCCCGGGGATGAAGCCGCCATTGCGCTTCATGTCATCCGCCAATTGGTTCGGGTTCACGGTGATCGCCGTGTAGAAGTACGTGAACGCCACCACCATGAGGAAGAGCATGATGTTGTAGCCGTACCCACTGCTGTTCGCGATGCTGATCAACCATTGGGGTGGCTGCTCGAAGGCTTGCGCCACATACATAGGGATCAGCACGATCGCCTGTGCGAAGATGATCGGCATCACACCGGCCGCATTCACTTTCAGTGGGATGTAGTTCCGAACACCGCCGTATTGCTTGTTGCCTTGCACGCGCTTGGCGAACTGTACCGGGATCCGGCGCGTACCCTGCACCAGCAGGATGCAACCGGCGATGATGAGCACCCACAACACCACTTCAACAAGGAGCAGCACCAAGCCACCACCACCGGGGCCCATGCGACCGACCACCTCTTGAGCGAAGCTCTGGGGCAAGCGGGCGATGATCCCGATCATGATGATCAGCGAGATACCGTTACCGAGCCCACGTTCGGTGATGCGCTCACCGAGCCACATCACGAACAAGGTGCTTGCGGTGAGGATCACCACGCTGGCAGGTACCCACAGGGCGCCCGTACCACGCGCGGCCTCTTCGATCGTGGTGTAGATGTAACCAGGAGCTTGTGCGACGCAGATCAGGATGGTCAGGTAACGTGTCCACTGGTTGATCTTGCGACGACCACTTTCCTCCTTCTGGAGCTTCTGCACCGCAGGCACCGCCATACCCGCGAGCTGCAGGATGATGGACGCCGAGATGTACGGCATGATCCCCAGTGCGAAGATGCTCGCACGGGTGAAGGCACCACCGGTGAAGATGGACAGGATCTCCGCGATACCGCCACCGCTCGTGGTGGGGTCGGTCATGCGCGCGCTATCCACACCGGGCAGGATGATGAAGCTGCCGATGCGGTAAACCAACAACAGGCCCAGCGTAATGAGGATGCGCGTACGCAACTCCTCGATGCGCCAGATGTTCTTGATCGTGTCGATCAGGTTCTTCATGCCTCGGTCTTAGGAGCTATGGCCGCGATGATCTCCGTCCTTCCGCCTTTCGCTTCGATGGCGGCCTTTGCTGTTGCGCTGAATGCGTGCGCCGTGACCGAGAGCGCCATTTTCAGTTCACCACGGCCCAACACCTTCAACTTGTCGTTGCGGGCGATGAGGCCGTTAGCGCGCAGGATCTGCGGATCGATCTCCTTCAGACCCTTCGCCTCGGCCAGAGTTTGCAGGGCATCCAGATTGATGCCCTTGAATTCCACGCGCGTCGGGTTGGTGAAACCGAACTTGGGCAGGCGACGCACCAAAGGCATCTGACCGCCTTCGAAGCCACGCTTCCGGTTGTAACCGGTACCGGCCTTCTGGCCCTTGTGGCCTTTGCCGGACGTGCCGCCTTTGCCGCTGCCTTGGCCGCGACCCATACGCTTGTTCTTCTTGGTGGCTCCTTCGGCCGGTTTCAGTCTGCTCAGGTCCATGGTCGTTCGCTCTTAAATGTTCAGGCCTGCTTCACGTTCACCAAATGCTCCACTTTCCGCACCATGCCGAGCACCTGCGGGGTACCCTCCACGGTCCTGGTCTTGCCAATACGGCCAAGGCCGAGCGCACGCAGGGTATCCTTCTGCCGCTTGGGGCACTTGATCTGGCTGCTGGTCTGGGTGATGATGATCTTGCTCATTGCGTTGTTGCCGATCGCTCGGCCTCGTTGTCGTTATCCGTTGAAGACGCGATCCAATTTCAACCCACGCTGGCGGGCTACCTGGTTCGCATCGCGCATGTTCGTGAGGGCCTCGATGGTGGCCTTCACCACGTTATGCGGGTTACTGCTGCCTTTGCTCTTCGCCAATACGTCGGTCACACCAACGCTCTCCAGCACAGCACGCATGGCGCCACCGGCGATCACACCGGTACCGTGTGCGGCAGGCTTCAGGAACACCTGCGCACCGGCGAACTTGCCTTCCTGTGAGTGTGGGATCGTTCCCTTCATCACCGGCACTTTCACCAGGTTCTTCTTCGCATCGTCGATGCCCTTGGCAATTGCTTCCTGCACTTCCTTGGCCTTACCAAGACCGTGACCCACCACTCCATTCTCGTTGCCCACCACTACGATGGCGGCGAAGGTGAACGTGCGACCGCCCTTGGTCACCTTGGTGACACGGTTCAGCGCGACGAGCTTGTCCTTCAGCTCGAGATCACTGCTCTTGACCTTCTTGATGTTCGTTTCAGACATGGGGTATGGTGATCAGAAATTGAGGCCGGCTTCGCGTGCGGCATCGGCCAGGGCTTTCACCCGACCATGATAGAGGTAACCGCTGCGGTCGAACACGACCATTTCGATGCCGGCGGCCTTCGCCTTCTCGGCGATGGCTTGTCCGACGATCTTGGCCTGCTCGATCTTGGGGATCCCGTTGGCCTTCTTGTCCTTCAAGGACGATGCGCTCACCAGCGTGCGGCCGGCGAGGTCGTCGATGATCTGGGCGTACATGCCCGTGTTGCTGCGATAGACCGTGAGGCGCGGACGCTCGGGCGTGCCCGACAAGTTCTTGCGAACGCGCTTCTTGATCTTGTCCCTGCGGATGTTCCTGCTGAATGCCATGACTATGCTTATTTACCAGCGGCCTTACCTGCCTTGCGACGCACCTGCTCGCCCACGAAGCGAACACCCTTGCCTTTGTAGGGCTCAGGCTTGCGCAACGCACGCAGTTTGGCGGCCACTTGACCGATGAGTTGCTTGTCCGCGCTCTCCAGGCGGATGATGGGGTTCTTTCCTTTCTCCTGCGCAGCAGCCAACTTGATCTGCGGTGGCACCACGAGGGTGATGCCGTGCGAGAAACCTAGCGACAACTGGAGCTGCTGGCCTTTGGCCACGGCGCGGTAACCCACACCCACCAGTTCCTGCTCGATCACATAACCATCGCTCACGCCCTTCACCATGTTGGCGATGAGCGCGCGGTAAAGGCCATGCTTCGCGCGATGCGGCTTGGCATCACTCGGGCGGGTCAAGGTCACCGTGGTGCCCTCGAGCTTGCAGGTGATGTTCGGGTCGACCGCCTGCTCCAAGGTTCCCTTCGGACCTTTCACGGTCACCAGGTTCTTGTTGCTGATGGTGAACTCCACACCCTTGGGGAGTTCGATCGGTGCTTTTCCAATGCGTGACATGGTCCTCTTTCTTAGCTCACGTAACACAATACCTCACCACCCACGTTCAGCGTACGGGCCTCCTTGTCGGTGACCACACCACGGCTGGTGGAGATGATGGCCACGCCGAGGCCGTTGAGCACACGGGGCAGTTGCTCCGCGTGGGCGTATTTGCGCAGACCGGGCGTGCTCACGCGACTCAATTCGCGGATGGCGCTCTGGCGCGTTTGCGCATCGTACTTCAGGGCGATCTTGATCAGCCCTTGCTTACCGTCCTCCTCGGTCTTCCAGGAGAGGATGTAGCCTTTGTCGTACAGGATGCGCGTGATGTCCTTCTTCAGGTTACTTGCAGGCACCGTAACGACCTTCTTGTTCGCCTGGATGGCGTTGCGCAAGCGGGTCAGGTAATCGGCGATCGGATCGGTGGTCATGGTCGTTTCTTGTTTGGGCGATGCATGCATCGCCCCTGCGTTATTACCAGCTGCACTTGGTTACCCCGGGGATCTTGCCCTCCAGTGCCATGTTGCGGAACACGTTCCGCGAAATACCGAAGAGGCGGATGTAGCCACGCGGACGACCGGTGAGGCCGCAACGGTTGTGCATACGCACCTTGCTGCCGTTGGCTGGCATCTTCTGCAAACCTTCCCAATCACCAGCGGCTTTCAGCTTGGCGCGCTTGGCGGCGTGCTTCTCCACCATACTTGCGCGCTTACGCTCGCGGGCTTTCATGCTTTCCTTGGCCATGATCTCTTCGTTATTTCTTGTCCTTATCAGAGAAAGGGAAACCGAAAGCACCCAACAGCGCCTTGGCTTCTTCGTCGGTATCCGCGGAGGTCACCAAGGTGATGTCCATACCCTGGACCTTGGTCACCTTGTCGATGTCGATCTCCGGGAAGATGATCTGCTCCTTCACGCCGAAGGTGAAATTGCCGCGACCATCGAAGCCGGAGGCCTTCACGCCACGGAAGTCACGCGTACGGGGCAGGCTCACCGAGATCAAGCGATCGAGGAATTCGTACATGCGATCACCACGGAGGGTGACACGCGCGCCGATGGGCATTCCCTTACGCAGTTTGAAGTTGCTGATGTCCTTGCGGGAGATCGTTTGCACGGCCTTCTGGCCGGCGATCGTGGTCATTTCCACGATGGCACCCTCCACCACTTTCTTGTCGCCCACGGCGCTACCAAGACCCTGGTTCAGGCTGATCTTCACGATGCGGGAACCTGCATCGAACTCTTGTATCCGAACTCCTTCAGGAGTTGCGGTGCCACCTCGGCGGCGTATTTGGCGCGGAGCCTTGGAACGTAGCTCATGACTTGGCTGCTGTTTTCTTGGTCTTCACATAACGCTCCAGCTTGCCGTCCTTGTCCAGGCGGCGACCCACGCGACCGGAAACACCGGACTTCGCATCGATCAGCATCAGGTTGCTCAGGTGGATAGGACCCTCCTGTTCCGTGATGCCACCCTGCGGTTTGGCCGTGCTGGGTTTGCTATGCTTCTTGTTCAACTTGAGACCCTCGACGATGGCGGTGCCGCGCTCGCGGTTCACCTCGAGGACACGCCCCTCGCGGGAACGGTCCACTCCGGTGAGCACCTTCACCATATCGCCTTTCTTGATATGTAGCTTCTTCTGCATGGCTCAGAGCACCTCGGGTGCGAGAGAAATGATCTTCATGAATTTCTTCTCACGCAGCTCCTTGGCCACCGGCCCGAAAATGCGTGTGCCTTTCATCTCACCAGCGGCATCCAGGATCACCACGGCGTTGTCATCGAAACGGATGTAGCTCCCGTCCTTGCGGCGTGTCTCCTTGCTGGTGCGTACGACCACCGCCTTGTGGACGGTGCCCTTCTTCGCCCCCCCGTTCGGGATGGCGTGCTTGATGGTCACCACGATGGTGTCACCGATGCGTGCGTAACGCCGACCGCTGCCACCAAGGACACGGATGCAGAGCACCTCCTTGGCGCCGCTGTTGTCGGCTACGTTCAATCTGGATTCCTGTTGGATCATCGCTCTAGGATATTACTTGGCGCGTTCTACGACCTCGACCAAGCGCCAGCGCTTGAGTTTGCTCATGGGGCGGGTCTCCGCGATGCGCACGGTATCGCCGACGTGGGCATCGCCCTTCTCGTCATGCGCCATGAACTTGCTGGAACGCTTCACGAACTTGCCGTACTTGGGGTGCATCACCCGTCGCTCAACAATAACAGTGATGCTCTTGGCCATCTTGTCGCTGGTCACGACGCCCACACGCTCCTTGCGGAGGTTGCGTTCGATGGTGGTGGTCTCGTTGCTCATTTCGCAGTGAGTTCGCGCTTGCGCAGTTCGGTAAGGATGCGGGCCACTTCCTTGCGCTTGGAGCGCAGCTGCATCGGGTTCTCTACGGGGCTGACCGTGTGGCTGAAACGCACCTTGGTGAGCGCAGTACGCTCCTCCTTCAGTTTGTCCTGTAGCTCCTGCACGTTCAGGTCCTTCAATTCAAGTCCTTTCTTCTTCATGGCTTCCGCTTATTGACCGTCGTAATCCTCGCGTGTCACGAACTTGGTCGGGATCGGCAGCTTCTGGGCCGCCAAACGCAACGCCTCCTGGGCGGTGGCCATCGGCACGCCGTCCACTTCGAAGATGATGCGACCGGCATGGCATACCGCCACCCAATGGTCCAGTGAACCCTTGCCCTTACCCATACGCACCTCAGCAGGTTTGCTGGTAACCGGCTTGTCCGGGAACACCTTGATCCACACCTGACCTTCACGCTTCATGTAGCGGGTGAGGGCCACGCGGGCTGCTTCGATCTGGCGGCCGGTGAGCCATACGCTCTCCATGGCCTTCAGTCCGAAGGATCCAAGGGCTACACGATGTCCGCGTTGGGCCTGCCCTTTCATGCGGCCCTTGTGCATATTGCGGCGTTTGCTGCGCTTCGGTTGCAACATGGCTCTTAGCTGTTACGTGTGTTTCCACCACGGCGATCACCGCCACGGCGTTCTCCTGCTCCTCCACGGCGCTCGCGACGCTCCGGACGGTCGCCACCCATGCGCGGACCGGATGGTCCACCCTTGGGCTGACCCACGTTCGGGCTCAGGTCACGACGACCGAACACCTCGCCACGCATGATCCAGCACTTGATCCCGATGCGACCCATCTTGGTGTGCGCCTCGGTGATCGCGAAATCGATATCGGCACGCAGCGTGTGCAACGGCACGCGGCCCTCGCGGTAGCTCTCGGTCCGTGCGATCTCCGCACCGTTCAATCGGCCGGACACCGTAAGCTTGATGCCCTCGGCACCCATGCGCATGCTGCTGGCCACGGCCATCTTCATGGCGCGGCGGAAGCTGATGCGGCCCTCCAACTGGCGAGCGATGCTGTCAGCGACCAGACGGGCATCCAATTCCGGACGCTTGATCTCGAAGATGTTGATCTGGACGTCCTTGCCGGTGAGCTTCTTGAGCTCCTCGCGCAACTTGTCCACTTCCGCACCACCCTTTCCGATGATGACACCAGGTCGGGCGGTATTGATGGTGATGGTCACGAGCTTCAACGTGCGCTCGATCACGATCTTGCTCACGCTCGCCTTCTTCAGGCGGGCCATGAGGTACAGGCGGATCTTCTCGTCCTCCACCAACTTGTCGGCGTAGTCGTTCCCGCCGTACCAGTTGCTGTCCCAGCCCTTGATGTAGCCGAGGCGCTGTCCGGTAGGATGTGCTTTCTGTCCCATAGTGGTCGCTGTCTTGACTTAGGCTGCTGTGGTTGAATCAACGATGAGGCTCACGTGGTTGCTGCGCTTCACCATGCGGTAGGCGCGGCCCTGCGGAGCGGGAAGCATGCGCTTCAATCCGCGTGCTTCGTTCACTTGGATGCTCTTCACCACGAGGCCAGCGCTGTCCGCTTTGCGGCCATCGTTCTTGGCTTCCCAGTTGGCGATCGCGCTCATGAGCAACTTCTCCAGATCGCGGCTGCTGTGGCGTGTGCTGAAGCGAAGGATGCCCAACGCTTTGTCCACTTCCACACCGCGGATGAGATCGGCCACCTGGCGCATGCGGCGCGGCGAGGTGGGCAGGTTGCGCAGGTGCGCGACGGCCACCGTCTTCATGGCCTCCTTGCGCTTGTCCGCTGCTATTTTCTTACGAGCTCCCATGGTCTATCAGTTCTGCTTGTTACCGGAGTGGCCACGGAACACACGCGTCGGGGAGAATTCTCCGAGCTTGTGACCGACCATGTTCTCCGTTACATACACGGGGATGAACTTGTTGCCGTTGTGAACGGCGATCGTGAGTCCAACGAACTCCGGCGTGATGGTGGAAGCGCGCGACCAGGTCTTGATCACGTTCTTCTTACCCGAGGTCAGTGCTTCGCCCACACGCTTGGTCAGCTTGTAGTGGACGAACGGTGGTTTCTTGAGTGAACGACTCATATCTATTCAGGATCAGGCGCCCTTCTTGGCGTTGATGCGTTCGAGGATGAAACGATTCGACCGGTTCTTCGGCTTCCGGGTCTTCTTGCCCTTGGCCAGGAGACCCTTGCGGCTGCGTGGGTGTCCACCGGATGCGCGGCCCTCGCCACCACCCATCGGGTGATCGACCGGGTTCATGGCCACCGCACGGGTGCGGGGACGACGACCCTGCCAACGGCTACGGCCTGCTTTGCCGCTCTTCTGCAGCATGTGTTCGCTGTTGCCCACGGTGCCTACGGTGGCGAGGCAGGCCACGAGGACCATGCGCAGTTCGCCACTCGGCATCTTCAGGGTGGCATACTTGCCTTCACGTGCACTCAGTTGAGCGAAGGTGCCGGCGCTGCGGGCGAAGGAGCCGCCCTTGCCGGGCTGCAGTTCCACATTGTGTACGAGCGTACCCAAGGGGATCTCGCCGAGTGGAAGCGTGTTGCCCACTTCAGGAGGCACACCGCTGCGACCGCTCATGAGGGTCTGTCCCACTTCGAGGCCGTTCGGTGCCAGAATGTAACGCTTCTCGCCATCGGCGTAGTTCACCAAGGCGATGCGCGCGCTGCGGTTCGGATCGTACTCGATGGTCTTCACCACCGCAGGGATGCCGTGCTTGTCGCGCTTCAGGTCGATGATGCGGTACTTCTGCTTGTGACCACCGCCGATGTAGCGCATGGTCATCTTGCCCGTGTGGTTACGGCCACCACTCTTGTTGGTGCCGCTGGTCAAGGACTTCTCCGGCACGTTGGTCGTGATCCCTTCGTAGTCGACGATCACACGGTGGCGCGTGCCAGCGGTGACGGGGTTGAGTTTGCGGATGCCCATGGCTTAGATGCTGCTGTAGAGATCGATGGCCTCACCCTTCTGCACGGTCACGATCGCCTTCTTGTAGGAAGAGGTGCGGCCACGCAGGATGAGGTTCTTGGTGTAACGGGTGCGACGCTTGCCACCGCAGATCATGGTGCGCACGCCGGTCACGGTCACGCTGTACTCCTTCTCCACCGCTTGCTTGATCTGCACTTTGTTGCTGGTCGGAGCGACGACGAAGCCGTAACGGTTCTCCTTCTCGCCTTGTGCCGTCATCTTTTCAGTGACGATCGGTCGGATGATGATCGGTCCCATGGCTTATTTGCTGAGGGTTGCTTCCAATGCGGCGATCGCGTCCTTCGCGATGATGAGCCCATTGGCATTCATGATATCGTACGTGTTGAGCTCGCTGGCCACCACCACACGCGTGCGCTGGAGGTTGCGGGCGCTCAACAACAGGTTGTCGTCCTTGGCATTCACCACCAACACGCTCTTGCGCGTGGTGAGTTCGAAGGCCTTCAGGAGCGCAGCGTATTCGCTGGTCTTCGGGGCGGTCATGCTCAAGGCATCGATCACCTTCAAGGAACCATCCTTCGCCTTGTAAGTGAGGGCGCTGCGACGGGCGAGGTCCTTCACCTTCTTGTTCAATTTGAAGTGGTAGTCGCGCGGACGCGGACCGAACACGCGTGCACCACCGGGGAACAGCGGACTCTTGATGGAGCCTTTACGGCTGCCACCGGTGCCCTTCTGGCGGTGCAACTTCTTGGTGCTGCCGCTCACCTCGCTCTTCTCGAGCGTCTTGGCGGTACCCTGGCGCTTGTTGGCCAAATGTTGTTTCACGTCCAGCCAGATCGCGTGGTCGTTCGGTTCGATACCGAACACCGCGTCGCTGAGCTTGGCCTTTTTGCCGGTGGACTTGCCGTCCTTTCCGAAGATGTCTAGTTCCATCTTACTTCCAGATGATCACGATGCTACCCTTGGCACCGGGAACGGTACCCTTGAGCAACAACAGGTTCTTGGTCGCGTCCACTTTCACCACCTTCAGGTTCTCGGTGGTGATCTTCGTTCCGCCTGTGCGGCCTGCCATGCGCATGCCCTTGAACACGCGAGCGGGGTACGAACTTCCGCCGAGTGAACCGGGAGCGCGGTTACGGTCGTGCTGTCCGTGGGTGGCCTCGCCGACACCGCTGAAGCCGTGCCGTTTGACCACACCTTGGAAGCCTTTGCCCTTGCCGTTGCCGGTAACCGTAACGTAGGAGCCTTCCTCGAAGAGGTCGACGCCCACTTGGTCACCGAGCTTCAATTCGTTCTCGAAGGCCACGAACTCGTGCGCCTTCACCTTGGGCGTGGTGTTGGCCTTCTTGTAGTGACCGACCGACGGAGCGGTGGCGTTCTTCATGCCACGCTCACCATACGCGAGTTGGACAGCCTCATAGCCGTCCTTCTCCATGGTCTTCACGTGGCTTACCACGTTCGGGGTCGCCTCGATCACGGTGCATGCCACAAGGCTGCCGTCCGCGTCGAACAAGCTGGTCATCCCTATTTTCTTACCGATCAATCCGCTCATGGCTTCTTATTGTTGGGGCGCGAAATTTCGAGTCCTTACAGTTTCTATCAGACCTTGATCTCCACGTCCACACCGCTGGGCAGTTCGAGCTTCATCAGGGCATCGATCGTCTTGGAGGACGAGCTGTAGATGTCCATCATGCGCTTGTAGCTGCACAACTGGAATTGCTCACGCGCTTTCTTGTTCACGTGCGGCGAGCGCAGCACGGTGAAGATCCGCTTGTGGGTTGGTAGAGGCACGGGACCGCTTACCACGGCACCGGTACTCTTCACCGTTTTCACGATCTTCTCGGCGCTCTTGTCGACGAGGTTGTGGTCGTACGACCTCAACTTGATCCTGATCTTCTGGGTCATCGGGTCTATGCTTTGGCTGGGACTTTACCACGCACCTTGGCCAGGACGGCTTCGGTCACGTTATTGGGTGCATTCTGGTAGTGGCTGAATTCCATGGTGCTGCTTGCACGTCCGGAACTCATGGTACGCAAGGAGGTCACGTAGCCGAACATCTCGCTCAACGGCACCTTGCCCTTGATCGCCTTGGCTCCGGCGCGGTCCTCCATGCCATCGATGGTACCGCGACGACGGTTGAGGTCGCCGACGATGTCACCCATGTTCTCCTCGGGTGTCACCACCTCGATCTTCATCACGGGCTCCAACAGGACCGGCTTGCACTTGGGTATGGCGGAACGGAAGGCGGACTTCGCGCAGATCTCGAAGCTCAACGCATCGGAGTCCACGTTGTGGAAGGATCCATCATACAGCGTCACCTTCAAGCTCTCCATGGGATAGCCCGCGAGCACACCGTTCTTGAGGGAAGCCTCGAAGCCCTTGGAAACCGGCCCGACGAATTCCTTCGGAATGGAACCACCCTTGATCTCGTCCACGAACTCCAGGCCGGTCTTCTCCGGATCGGTCTGTGGCTCGATGCGCACATGGATGTCCGCGAACTTTCCGCGACCACCCGTCTGCTTCTTGTACAATTCGCGGTGCTCCACCATGGCGGTGATCGCCTCCTTGTACTTCACCTGCGGTGCGCCTTGGTTGCACTCCACCTTGAACTCGCGCTTCATGCGGTCCACGAGGATCTCCAAGTGCAATTCGCCCATCCCGCTGATCACGGTCTGGCCGGTCTCATCATCGGTGTGGACCTTGAAGGTCGGGTCCTCCTCGGCGAGTTTCGCCAGAGCAGCGCCCATCTTGTCCAGGTCCGCTTGGGTCTTGGGCTCCACCGCGATACCGATTACCGGCTCGGGGAAGCTCATGCTCTCCAGCACGATCGGATGGTCCTCGGCACAGAGCGTATCGCCCGTGCGAATGTCCTTGAAGCCGACCGCTGCGCCGATATCACCGGCCGCGATCTGCTCAACAGGATTCTGCTTGTTGGAGTGCATCTGGAAGATGCGGCTGATCCGCTCCTTCTTGTCGCTGCGTGTGTTCAACACGTAGCTACCTGCATTCAACACACCGCTATAGGCGCGGAAGAATGCCAGACGACCCACGAACGGATCGGTAGCGATCTTGAAGGCCAACGCGGCGAATGGTTCATCGGGATCCGGATGGCGGATGGCCTCTTCATCGGTTTCCGGGTTGATCCCGATCACCGCTTCGATGTCCATCGGGCTCGGCAAGTAGGCCATCACCGCATCCAACATGGTCTGCACCCCCTTGTTCTTGAAGGCACTGCCACAGAGGATCGGCGTGATGCTCATGTTGATCGTGCTGATGCGGACCGCATTCATGATCTCCGCTTCCGTGAGGGAATTGGGATCAGCGAAATACTTCTCCATCAACTTGTCGTCGCTCTCGGCCACAGCTTCGATCAACTTGTCGCGCCACTCCTTCACGGTATCCACCAGATCCTCCGGGATGGGAACCTCGTTCCAGGTCATGCCCTGATCCGACTCGTTCCATACCATCCCGCGGTTGTTGATCAGATCGACCACACCCAAGAACTCCGCTTCGGCACCGATGGGTACTTGAAGTGGAACCGGGTTCGCACCCAAACGCTCGCGGATCTGCGCCACCACGCTGAAGAAGTCCGCACCGCTGCGGTCCATCTTGTTCACGAAGCCGATGCGCGGCACTTTGTATTTGTTGGCTTGGCGCCACACGGTCTCGCTCTGGGGCTCCACACCGCCCACGGCGCAGAACAGCGCAACAGCACCGTCCAATACGCGCAAGCTGCGCTCCACCTCCACGGTGAAGTCCACGTGGCCCGGCGTATCGATCAGGTTGATCTTGTACTTGTCACCGCGGTAGTCCCAGCTGGTGGTGGTGGCCGCACTGGTGATGGTGATACCACGCTCCTGCTCCTGGGCCATCCAGTCCATGGTCGCCGCTCCATCGTGTACCTCGCCGATCTTGTGGACCAGGCCGGTGTAATAGAGGATGCGTTCGGACGTGGTCGTCTTCCCGGCATCGATGTGCGCCATGATGCCGATGTTGCGCGTGAATGTCAGGTCCCTCTTGGCCATTGCTCTCTTGCTCTACCGATTGATCAGAAGCGGAAGTGGCTGAACGCCTTGTTGGCTTCCGCCATCTTGTGTACTTCCTCCTTCTTCTTGAAAGCTGCTCCTTCCTCCTTGCTGGCAGCGAGGATCTCATTCGCCAGTTTCTGCGCCATGCTGCGCTCGTTGCGTGAACGGGCGTAGCCGATGAGCCACTTCATGGCCAGGCTGTGCTTCCGCTCCTCACGCACTTGCTGCGGGATCTGGAAGTTGGCACCACCCACACGACGCGAGCGGACCTCCACTTGGGGGGTCACGTTCGTGAGGGCCTTGCGGAAGATCTCCAAGCCGTCCTCCCCGCTCTTCTCGGCCACCATTTCAATGGCGTTGTAGAAGATGTCGAACGACTTGCTCTTCTTGCCGTCGTACATCAGGTTGTTCACGAACTTGGTCACTTGCACGTCGCCGAACTTGGGATCGGGGAGCGTGGTGTGCTTGACTGCTTTCTTGCGCATGACTGCAATTCCTTCTAATTGTTCAGGCCGAGCGGAGTCTTTTCTTGTGTGTTGTCAGACCGATCTTGTGTATTGTCAGACCGAGCGGAGTCGAGGTCTATTTCTTCTTGGCTGGTGCTGCACCGGCCTTGGGCTTCTTCGTGCCGTACTTGCTCCGGCGCTGGTTGCGGCCTTCCACGCCGCTGGTGTCCAACACGCCACGTACGATGTGGTACTTCACACCCGGCAGGTCCTTTACACGACCGCCGCGAACCAGCACGATGCTGTGCTCCTGGAGGTTGTGGCCTTCCCCGCCGATGTACGCGATCACCTCATACCCATTCACCAAACGCACTTTGGCCACCTTACGAAGCGCCGAGTTCGGCTTCTTCGGGGTGGTGGTGTACACCTTGGTACACACGCCGCGACGTTGGGGGCAGCGGGTCAGTGCGACCGACTTGCTCTTGTAAACCGGCGTCTCCCGGCCTTTGCGAATGAGCTGCTGAATGGTTGGCATTTGGTGCTTTCTCTTGGCTTTCAGGCGTTTGCGCGCATAGCTCTGCGAAAACGGGGTGCGAAAGTAGCTGAATTGCCTTTTCCACCAACCGGTGTGCATTGAAATTTCTCGTGGGCACCGGGACGTGCTCGCGGTACTCGTGTCCGAACAGGTCCCGGGTCACGCGCCCTTGGCCTTGCTGCTCTAAGGATTGCGCGCGGGTCCAGGGGTACGAAAAGAGCCCCGGATCAGGGCCCTTCCACGCGGTGAATTCACCCGACAACTGAAACCCTCAACCGTACATTTGTTCGCATCATATGATCTGAATCATGGACGTCGGAAGCATCACTTATCACTCCATCAGCCCCCGCATGCTGAACCTGCTGGCCAGGATCCACCAGCAACTGGGTGAAGTGCAGGCCCGGCACCTTCACCACCCCCCGGAAGGCTCGGCCAAGGTGTACCGGGCCAGCACGGTGCACGCGACCCTGGCGATCGAGGGCGGCCTCCTCGATCCGCACCCCGTGGCGGCCATCGCTGAGGACCATTCGGCAAGCACCCAAGGACCGGCGGCGCTCGAAGCCCTGAACACACACCTCACCTACGACCTGCTCACGAACCTCGACCCCTTCGCGGAACTGGACCTCCGGCAAGCGCACGGCGTGCTCATGCACGGCCTTGCTGTGGATGCCGGCCGCTACCGCACCGGCCCGATGGAGGTGTTCTACGGCGAACCGCAACCGCTGCGCACCGCACCGGCCAAGGGCCTGCCCGTCGCCATGCAGGACCTCCTCCGCTATGCCGAGGAGGACGACTTCCCGCCCTTGCTCACCAGTTGCGTATTGCACTTCGGCATGGTGTACCTGCGGCCCTTCACCGCCGGAAATGGCCGACTCGCTCGCCTCTGGCAACGGCGCTTGCTCATGGCACATTGGCCGGTCTTCGGGTACCTGCCGGTGGAAGCGTTCATCCACCGTGCCGAACCCGCGTACCATGCCGCGCTGGAATTCGCCGACCGCCGTGGCGACTGCGGCGACTTCATCAACTACATGTTGGAGCGGATCGAGGAAGCCTTGGCCGAAGTGCTCCTTACTTCCGATCCCGTCAAGTCCGCCGGTGATCGTGTGGCAGGCTTCCTCCATGCGTTGGAACACCAAGGGAACGCATCGCGCGCTTTCCAACGCCGCGAGTACATGGCCTTCTATCCACGGATCTCCACCGCAACGGCGACACGGGATCTGAAGGAAGCGGTGAATGCCAGAAGACTGAACGCAGAAGGAAGTGGACGGAGCACACGGTATCAGGTCTATTCACCAGAGTAGGTTATGCCCATGATCAAGAATAGCAGTCTTCCATTCGTTTTGGCAACGTTTAAAGAAGACAACAATGAGTCCTCACCCTGCCGGGGAAACATAGGCCATCAATCCGGACATTGTCCCACCCAACAACCAACAACCAACAACCCAGATTGTTAGTAACTCCGGGAATAATGTCCTTGTCTGTGTTGTGTCTCTGGATCTACATTGCGACCGCTAAGAAACACAGACAACCATGGACGCCATTCAAGTACTTCGTATTGAGCGAGATAAGCTTGCTAAGGAGCAAAGAAGGATTCAGCTTTCTATCGAAGAACTAGATAATGCCATTGAACAACTTAGCTCGGTTCGCGGAAAGAACGGATCCGACAACCCATTAAGAAGCCGACACGGTGTTGCCGTTGGCATATCGGCTCCGGCCTATGGTGGGTGGAGGGATTTCGCGTTGCGTGTTCTGCGGGACGAAGGGCGATTTGTTCGAGCAAACAAACTCGTTGAGATTGGTCTTTTGGCCTTCCCTAAACTAACGGAAAAGCGCGTAAAGCTCTCCGTTAGAAACGCCTTGCAGGGTCTGAAGAACGAAGGAGGAAAGGCTATTCCATTCCGAACCGCTGTTGGTAATCACAACATATACTGGGGGTTGGTTGAGTACTGGGACGCCGGTTTAGATCAACCTAGGCCAGGGCGAGAACCGCTCAGCGATGAATTTGAGCGCCTCGATCTAACTGAGGCGTCAAGAGAGGAAGAACTTAATCTTGATTTAGGATGAATGGCAAACACGAGGACCGCCATAAGGCGGTCCTACATGATGCTGCGTCGAAACGAAGGGTGACGGGAAACGTGCCCTCACTTTAGCCTGCCAGACCTCTCATTAAGGTCGAAGCGCACTGGGTGATAAGCCCGGAGTTTCACGCCCCAAGCCCGGTGTTCACGCCGGGCTTGGTCATTTCTAGAGAACAAACTTAGTGTCTATGGTTGCACCAAGCAAGTCCTGGAAATGATCAGAGCCGTGCATGGTCTTCTTCCATGATTACACCAGCGCATGGTCTTCCACGACCCCTCCCCTTGACGAAAACCTCCGCCTCCGGTCATCCCTCCTCATTGCGCCCACAGCTTCTGAACCTTACACCAGCGCAGGGCCTTCCGTGATCGCACCTCCCGAAGAAAACCTCCGCATTTACACCCAAGCAGGGTCTTCCGTGATCGCACTACCTGAAGAAAACCTCCGCATGGGTCTTCCGTCCTCGGAGACCCTGCGGTCCGGAGCCGCGATCGCGCATCCCGATCATCACCGATGCAACCAAGGCGCCTTGCCGAACGGATCATGCCCCAAGGTATCCGAATTCCTTTTCGATCCCGCGCAAGCTCCTCGCTGATCGCTCTCCATTGACGAGTTCAGCAGCCTATGATCCCCCCTCCTCGTAGCGCCCACAGCTTCTGGACCTTTTGCTCCACACCAACCACCCTCCACCGCGAACAACCACCACGTCCACCCCGTCCACCAAACCAGCCAAGAGCCAACGGCCGAAAGGCAACCGCTTGCCCCCACCGTTCCTTCCCCACCCCCAACCGTTCCTCAGTTCCCCGTCCCTGCACATACTAAGCCCCACACCACCGCGGTTGTACCACAAACCCAACAGCCATGGCAACCTTCCATGAATCCGGCAACGCCAAGAACGTCGCCAACTTCCAGGACCTCATCTCCTTCACCACCGGCTACGGCCCCACCTACAACCCGGCCAATCCCGCCATCACCCTCGCGGGCCTCAATACCAAGCACGGCGCAGCCGTCACCCGGCTCGCCGACGTCAACACCGCACTCGCGGCGTGGACCACAGCCGTCAACAGCCGCGAAGCCATCTTCGATCCCTTCTCCGCCTTCGTCACGCGCATCGTCAACGCCGTGCAGGCGTCCGCCGTTCCTCCTGAGGTCATCGCCGATGTCCGCACCATCGCCCGCAAGCTCACCGGCAGCCGCGCCAAGCCCAAGGCCCCCGATGTGCCGGACGACCCCGCAACGCCCGAGGACGAAAGCTTCTCCAGCAACTCCGCCTCGCAGATGAGCTTCGATAGCCGCATCGAGAACTTCGACAAGCTCATCCAACTCCTCGCAGCACAGGCCGGGTACACACCGAACGAAATAGACCTGAAGGTCACTGGCCTCACCGCCCTCCACACCACCATGGTCGCCGCCAACCTCGCCGTCGTCAACGCCTACACCGACCTCAGCAACGCACGCATCGCTCGCGACAAGGAACTCTACGATCCCACCACCGGCCTCGTCGATGTCGCACTCGCCGTCAAGAATTACGTCAAGAGCCTCTTCGGCGCCAGCAGCCCGGAGTTCCTTCAGGTCAGCGGCATCCCCTTCACGCGTTCCCGCTAGCAACACGAGGCCAACGCGCCGCGTGCGTGAACAAATGGGCGGACGAGCTGAACGATCTCCCAGAGCGGTTCGTCAAACAAGCAGAGCGCCTCAACATTCTCCCAGCGCGGTTGAACATTCAACCAAAGAGTCTCAGCATATTCGCAGAGGGGCTGAACATTCTCCCGGAGTAGTTCAACAAACACGCAGAGGGGTTCAGCATTTTAACAGAGGGGCTGAACGTTCTCGCGGAGGGGTTGAACAAACAAGCAGCGCGCCTCAGCTTTTTAACAGAGGGGCTGAACGATCTCCCAGAGGGGTTGAACAAACAAGCAGCGCGCCTCAGCATTTTAACAGAGGGGATGAACGATCTCGCGGAGGGGTTCAGCAAACAGACGAAGCGTCCGACCATTCCCGCAAAGCGCCTCGGTCGCGAAGCTCCGTTCATACGCGCAACACGTTCGTGTTTCGCACCTCACCACCACACGCTCCTACCTTCGGCCCGTGATGAATTACCTCGACGGCCTCAACCCCGCGCAGCGCACCGCTGTGGTGGCCACGGAAGGTCCCATGATGGTGATCGCCGGTGCGGGTTCGGGAAAGACACGCGTGCTCACCGTCCGCATCGCGCACCTCATCGCCAAGGGCGTGGATCCCTTCCGCATCCTCGCCCTCACCTTCACCAACAAAGCGGCGAAGGAGATGAAGGAGCGCATCGCCACCATCGTGGGGCGGAGCGAAGCCTTGAACATCTGGATGGGCACCTTCCACAGCGTGTTCTCCCGGATCCTGCGCGTGGAAGCGGACAAGCTCGGCTACCCCAAGGACTTCACCATCTACGACACCGACGACAGCCGCAGCGTGATCAAGGGCATCGTGAAGGAGTGGCAACTCGATGACAAGCTGTACAAGCCGAGCCAGGTTCACGGGCGCATCAGCATCGCGAAGAACAACTTGATCGGTCCGCTGGAGTATTTGGCCAACACCGAACTGGTGGCGGGTGATGCGGCGGTCGGTCGTGAGCGCATGGGCGACATCTATCGGATGTACGCGGAGAAATGTTTCCGCGCCGGTGCCATGGATTTCGATGATCTCTTGTACAACACCGCACTGCTCTTCCGCGATCACCCCGATGCGATGGTGAAGTACCAGGGCCGCTTCCAATACCTGCTGGTGGACGAGTACCAGGACACCAACGCGGTGCAGTACAGCATCGTGAAGACGCTCGCCGCGCGGCACGAGAACCTCACCGTGGTGGGCGACGACAGCCAGAGCATCTACGCCTTCCGCGGCGCGAACATCCAGAACATCCTCAACTTCCGCAGTGATTACGAGGACCATCAACTCTTCAAGCTGGAACAGAACTACCGCAGCACGAAGACCATCGTCGGTGCAGCGAATTCGCTGATCGAGAAGAACAAGGAACAGATCAAGAAAACGATCTGGACCGACAACGGCGAAGGCGAGAAGATCAAGGTGCATCGCTCGTTGAGCGACAACGAGGAAGGCGCGTTCGTGGCGCATACCATCTTCGAAACGAAGATGCAGAACCAGGTGCCGAACAAGGGCTTCGCGATCCTGTACCGCACCAACGCGCAGAGCCGCAGTATGGAGGAAGCGCTGCGCAAACTGAACATCCCGTACCGCATCTACGGCGGCACCAGCTTCTACCAGCGCAAGGAGATCAAGGACCTGATCAGCTACTTCCGGTTGGTGTGCAATCCGCGCGATGAGGAAGCACTGAAGCGTGTGATCAACTACCCCACGCGCGGCATCGGGCAGACCACCATCGACAAGTTGTTGGTCGCTGCGGCGGCGAACAAGCTTTCCATCTGGGACCTCATCCAACAGCACCTCGCTGAACTGGACTTCCACAGCGGCACACGCAAGGCGATCGCGGATTTCGTGTTGATGATCCAAGGTTTCCAGACGATGCTCGCGACACACAGCGCAGCGGTGCTCGGCGAGGACATCGCGCGGCGCAGCGGGATCCTGAAGGACCTCTTTTCCGACAAGACGCCGGAAGGCGTGAGCCGTTACGAGAACATCCAGGAACTGCTCGCGGGGATGAAGGAGTTCAGCGATGCGAACGCCGAAGGCACCGACCTGCCGAAAACGTTGAGTGATTTCCTGATCGACGTCGCGCTGCTCACCGACGCCGACAACGTGGACCCCAACGACAACGACCGCGTGAGCCTGATGACGATCCACAGTGCGAAGGGATTGGAGTTCCCGTACGTGCATGTGGTCGGCTTGGAAGAAGACCTCTTCCCGAATCTGATGGCCGTGCAGAGCCGTGCTGATCTGGAGGAGGAACGTCGCTTGTTCTATGTGGCCATCACACGCGCCGAGAAGCGTTGCACCTTGAGCTACGCCGTGAGCCGCTACAAGTGGGGCAACCTCACGGCTAGCGAACCCAGCCGGTTCATCGAGGAGATCGATGCGCAATACTTGGAGATGCCGCGCCAGAACGAACGCGCTTCACTCTTTGGCGGCTTAGAGCGCAGACCACCTTGGGCGCGTGGATCTGCACCCTTTGACACACCCACAGAGGACCGAGGTTCTTCCAAGCCGGTCTATGGACGAGAGAAGCGCGCGCCGGGGATCGGGAAAGCAGCACCGCGCACCGCTTCAACACCGATCAAGGAAAGCCGCGCACCCGAACCGCAACGAAAGAACCTCAAGCGTGTTTCCACGAGCGGTGCGCCGCTCGAAGCCACCAGCACGCTCGGCGGCTTGGTACCAGATCTTCAGGAAGGCCAGACCGTGGAGCACGAGCGCTTCGGCAAAGGCAAGGTGCTGAAGGTGGAAGGCAACGCACCGGATCTGAAGGCCACTGTCTTCTTCCCGAGTGCCGGGCAGAAGCAGTTGTTGTTGCGCTTCGCGCGGTTGACGGTGGTGGAGGGGTAAGACGACTAACGCTCCCACACCACCTGCACGAAGGTCGCTTGCTGCGCGAACTCCTCCACCGGTCCTTCCGGAATACCGGTGATCCCGCAACACGAGCACACCATTTCGCACTTGGCGTTGACAACGGTCGTGGGGAAGTCCGCACAACCATCCACCACTTGGCGATAGACCTTGCGTCCTTGGAAGAGGTACTCTTCCACCTTCACCACACAATCCGAACCTCCCTGCTCGAGTTTGGCGCGGAGGCACGAAGGCAGTGCCTCGGATCCGTCCTTGTGGCAACCGGATCCGAGCATGAGGGCAGAGACGAGTACCAAGCTGATCGTGGCCTTCGCGGTTGTCATGTCGGCTATGTTATCGGTGATCCAAAAGTAGACGCCGGAACCCCTTCACTCGCTGTCCCGTTCAAGTCGTCGACTTGTCTGAACAGGGCCTTCATATCATCCTTGCAAGAGGCGTATTCGCTGCCGTGATCGCGGCGTTGTGCTGCGCATTCATGTTCGCTGATGAAAGCCCGGTCGTCGCGAAGCGCGAATTCGGTTTCTCATTGAATCCGAACACGCAAGGCGAACTCTACACCCTCTTCATCTATACCGTGTACCAAGGCGAAGTGGTGGACAGCCGCCCGATGCGACCCGGACCGTACATCCTGCAAGTGTCCGGCATCGAGGAAAGCCCGGCCAACATCGAGAGCATCGATCTCTTCGAGGAGTACGGGATCAAGGGCTGCGGTCCTTGGGGCGAGAATGGCGCGGTGCATGTCGGACTCGAATGCCGCTCGATCAACGACTTGTGGAAACTGCGCTACCGCGATGCGCTGATACCGGGGCAAGGACTGGGATGGTCCGCAGAGGAATTCACGCCATCGCCACGCCAACAGATCCTGCTACAAGCGTATCGCTCACCGATCCACACGCATTGGCACGGACCCTACTTCGGCAAGGATGCTTTCCGCTTGTTGCGCGACATGCAGGATCCCGAATGGGTGCGCATGTACCGCGGTGCGAGCTAGGTCGCGGTCACTTGCCGAACAACCGCGCGAGGATCCCTTTCACTCGATTCGCTGGACCAACGAATAGCCGGTACCGAACGGCCACCCACGCAGAGCGCAACACGTTGATCCGCACTTCCGGAACGATCCCGAAGTCCTTCTGAAGGTCCGCAGTGAACAACACGCGTCCCGAACTGAGATCGTTCGTCACATTGTCGCTGTGGATCACTTGCAGCCACATGGGGTCGGTGTCGATATTGCGTGATCGTCCGGTCAGTTCCACATCCTGATGCAACACATCCATCACCGTGGGCGGATCACCGGTCCCCAACTTTCCGATACGCGCGAGGAATGAATTGCTTGCCTTGCGTTGGTGCGCCACCACCCTTCGGTCGATATCGACCTGAAGCCCGTTGAGGAACACGATGTAGGCATCGTCCTGGCCCGCCAGTTCCTTTCGGATCCTCTCCACCATGGTGCGGTGGTACGCATCGTCGTTGTCGATCCGCGAGGTGATCACGTGCGTGTCTGTGGGATGAAGCATGCGCTTCAGTTCAGTGCGCAAACGCGTGGGTTGCTCTTCGCCATCCTTTGTGTACACAGGGATGAAAGGCGGGAAGTCGCGTTGGATCGCTTCGATGCGTGCTTTCCATTTGTCAGGAGTGCGATCACTGAAGAAGACGATCCAGGAAAAGTCCTGATCGGTCTGCGCCTTCATAGAGGGCAAGCAGTAGGCCTCGAAGAGCTGGAAGCGGCGCTCCAACCACTCCAGAGTATCGGTCGGTCTTCCGAACCTATCGTGCCGCTCCAACGCCACCGGCCGGTACATGTTGAAGCGCGTGTTGATGACGAAGGGCGTGGACATGCGCTATTGATCGCGGCGAAAGTAGGTGGGCACTTCCGGCTCCTTGCCTACTTTCGTCCCGCATCGCCGTCCGACCCCGGCAGACCTGCGTGGTCCGGCGCAACCATAGTCCTGTTCATGGAAGTTCCTTTCGACTACAATACCCAGCGTCCGCGCTTGATCATTCCCGAGTACGGCCGCAACGTGCAACGCATGGTGCAGCATTGCATGGACATGCCCGAGCGCGAGGCACGCACACGCACCGCCAAGGCCATCATCCAGGTGATCGGTCGGTTGAATCCGCAGTTGCGGATAAGTGACAACTTCGAGCGCACTTTGTGGGATCACCTCTGGATCATGAGCGAATTCAAGCTCGACGTGGATGCCCCCTACCCCATGCCAACTCCGGAAGAACTCGACAGCAAGCCGGAGCGCGTTCCTTATCCGCAAGCGCCGGTCAAATTCGGGCACTACGGAAGGACGGTGGAGCGCATGATCAAGCAGTGCGCGGAGTTGGAGGCGGGTGAGAAGAAGGATGCTTACAGTCTGGTCATCGCGAACCTGATGAAGCGCCAATTCCTGGTGTGGAACCGGGACACGGTGCCAGATACGGTGATCCTGAAGGACCTCGCTGAACTGAGCAAGGGCAAGGTGAAACTCGCCGCGGATGCGCAACTCGCCCACACCGCCGATCTGCTTCGCGCGCACCAGGCCGGACCGCGGAATGAAGTGGACAACCGCAAGCCACGCAGCGGGAATAACAACAACAACCGCAAGCGCCACCGGAGGAAGAAGAACCGGTATTGAGATCAAGGGGCAATAGGCAGGAGCAGGAGCAAGTGTTTCCGGTTGCTGCGCTTGACGTGATCTCGGTCCTGTAAGGTGAATACTTGGGCCTGCTCCTGCCCCTGAGCCTATTCATGGTGACAACCACCTGTTGAAAGCGAAGCTGACTGAACTCGCTCAGCACCTCACCTGCGTTGTTGTTTCGCATCATGGGAAGTTTCCGCATTGAAGGTGGTCGCCGATTGAAAGGTGAATTGGTCCCACAAGGCGCCAAGAACGAAGCATTACAGATCCTCTGCGCCGTGCTGCTCACCAGCGAGCCGGTCACGATCCACAACATCCCGGATATCGTGGATGTGAACAAGCTCATCGACCTATTGGGCGCGATGGGCGTGTTGGTGGAAAAGCTCGGAGCCGACAGCTATCGCTTCACCGCGAAGACCGTGAACCTGGAGTTCTTCCTCGACCCGGAGTACAAGCGAATGGGTGGAAGCTTGCGCGGAAGCGTGATGGTGGCTGGCCCGGCGCTCACCCGTTTCGGAAAGGGATACATCCCCGCACCCGGCGGCGACAAGATCGGTCGACGCCGGATGGACACCCACTTCACCGGCTTCGAGAAGCTCGGCGCCGCGATCAAGTACGATGCGAAGGAAGGCTTCTACTTGGCCGAGGCGAAACGCTTGAAGGGCGCATACATGCTGCTTGATGAGGCCAGCGTGACCGGCACGGCGAACATCATCATGGCAGCCGTTCTCGCCGAAGGGCGAACGACCATCTTCAACGCGGCCTGCGAACCCTACATCCAGCAGCTCTGCCACATGCTTGTGCGGATGGGCGCCAAGATCTCCGGCATCGGCAGCAACCTCTTGTACATCGATGGCGTGGCCGAACTCGGGGGTACCGAGCACCGCATGCTACCGGACATGATCGAGATCGGATCCTTCATCGGTCTTGCCGCCATGACACGAAGTGAGATCACGATCAAGGACACGGGCTACGACCACCTCGGTGTGATCCCGGAGGTCTTCCGCAGGCTCGGCATCGTGGTGGAACGCAAGGGTGATGACATCCACGTTCCCGCGCAGGACCGCTACGCCATCACCAAGTTCATCGACGGCAGCAACATGATCGTATCGGACGCCCCGTGGCCGGGCTTCACACCCGACTTGTTGAGCATTGTGCTTGTCACCGCCACGCAAGCGAAGGGTAGCGTGCTGATCCACCAGAAGATGTTCGAGAGCCGCTTGTTCTTCACGGATAAGTTGATCGAGATGGGTGCGCAGATCACGCTTTGTGATCCGCACCGCGCGTTGGTGATCGGGCACGATTTCCAAATGCCCCTGCGCGCCATCCGCATGACCAGCCCGGATATCCGCGCGGGTGTTTCCTTGCTCATCGCCGCGTTGAGCGCGGAGGGAACCAGCACCATCGACAACATCGAACAGATCCGCCGGGGCTATCAGAATATCGAAGGCCGCCTCAATGCCATCGGCGCGCGGATCGAAGTGATCTGAACGACCACCTCTGCTTTCCCATCCCGGCACGATCTTCGCAAACCAGCGCCGCACCACACCCACCTACCTTCGCACCATGCAATTCACCACCGTAATGTCCAAGATGCGCATCATCACCCTCGCGGCCGTTGGCATCCTTGCCATCTATGGCTTCACCAACAGGAACTCCGGCGGATCCGCCCCGCTCCCCGGCAATGCCAAGGTGGGCACCAACATCGGCGACAAGGCCCCGGAGTTGGCCTTTATGAACGCGGACAGCACCAAGGTCCTGAAACTCTCCGAGCTGAAAGGCAAGTATGTCCTGATCGATTTCTGGGCGAGTTGGTGCCGACCTTGCCGCAACGAGAACCCGAACGTGGTGGCCGCCTACCAGAAATACTCCAAGGCGAAGTTCAGCGATGCCAAAGGCTTCGAGGTGTATAGTGTGAGCCTTGATCGCAGCCGCGATTCATGGAAGCAGGCCATCGCCCAGGACGGGCTTGGTTGGAAGTACCATGTGAGCGATCTGAAGTTCTGGCAATCACAGGGTGCCCAACTGTATGGAGTCAGTTCCATCCCCATGAGCTTTCTGGTTGATCCGAATGGGATCATCATCGCCAAGAATCTCCGGGGCATGGCCCTCCATCAGGAGCTGGACAAGCATGTGAAGAGTCTCTGATCAGGATCATCCGGTGAGAAGAAGGCCGCGTCACGATCGTGACGCGGCCTTCTTCATTCCTGTTCATCGCACCGGCGCGTCGCTGCCAAAAAGTCCCCGACATTCGCGCCGCATTGCCGGAATGATCCATGGCACCCGGCTTGACGAACACGGAATGATCTTCAAAAAGAAACGAAAGACCATGTCGGAACGACCTGATGTCAGTCCTGCGGAGAGCGCGGCTGACAATGCGACGGAAAATGCAGCAAACACGGAAGAGGCGCGGGCGGATCGGAACAATCCGCTTTCCATGGCGAACGAGGCGGCTGCTGAACATGTGATGCACGATGCGGATAACAATGGTCGCGAGGACATCAGCGAATTGACCGCACAGCTGATCGCTTCAAAAGCCGATGCAGCGGACCTGAAGGACAAGTGGCTACGCACTACGGCGGAGTTCGACAACTTCCGCAAACGCACTGCGAAGGAGCGCTTGGAATTAATGCAATTCGCCAGCGAGAACGCACTGCAGAACATTTTGCCGGTCCTGGACGACATGGAACGCGCGATCGCGAACAACAAACAGACCGACGACATCGCCGTGGTACGCGAAGGATTCCACCTCATCCACAGCAAATTGATCCACATCCTAGGAGCACAGGGCGTGAAGCCGATGTCCGATGTGAAAGGCCAGCCCTTCGATACCGATCGCCATGAAGCGATCACCAAGGCGCCAGCGCCGAGCCCGGACCTGATAGGGAAGGTGATCGACGTGATCGAGAACGGATACACGTTGCACGATAAGGTGGTGCGTTACGCAAAAGTGGTTGTCGGCTCGTAGGGGCGGATCAGGATCCGCCCAACAAGCCGATAGCAAGCAGAACCCGATGAGCAAAAAGGATCCATACGCAGTTCTGGGTGTCGACCGCAACGCGAGTGCGGAGGAGATCAAGAAGGCCTACCGCAAACAGGCGATCAAACACCACCCGGACAAGAACCCCGGCGACAAGAGCGCCGAGGACAAGTTCAAGGACGCGGCTGCGGCGTACGAGATCCTGAGCGACGGGGATAAGAAGGTCAAGTACGACCGGTTCGGCCACAATGCCCCGGGCGGTTTCGGAGGTGGCGGCGGTGGTGGCTTCCATGGTGGCGGCATGAACATGGAGGACATCTTCTCCCAGTTCGGCGACGTTTTCGGTGATGCCTTCGGTGGCGGATCCTTCGGTGGTTTCAGCCAACGCGGTCGTGGACGCACGGTGAAGGGCAGCAACCTCCGCGTGCGGTTGCGCATGAATCTGGAGGAGATCGCACACGGCGCGGAGAAGAAGATCAAGGTGACGAAACTGGTGCGCGCCAAAGGCAGCGAGTACGGAACGTGCGGCACCTGCGGCGGCAATGGTCAAGTGCGTCGGGTACAAAGCACCTTCATCGGGCAGATGCAGACCGTGACCACCTGCCCAACGTGCGGCGGTGTGGGCCAGACCGTGAGCAAGCGGGCACCCGGAAGCGACGAGCACGGCTTGGTCCGCGAGGAAGTGGTGGTGCCGATCCAGATCCCTGCGGGTGTGGAGGAAGGCATGCAACTCAACATCAGTGGCATGGGCAATGAGGCCCCTGCGGGTGGCATTCCCGGCGATCTGCTGGTGGTGATCGAGGAGGAAGCGCACAAGGAGTTGAAGCGCGATGGCCACAACCTGCACCACGAGGTATACCTCAACATGGGTGATGCAGCCCTCGGCACGAGCATCGAAGTGCCGTTGGTCACCGGCAAGGCCAAGATGAAGATCGAACCCGGCACACAGAGCGGGACCACACTACGGCTTCGCGGCAAAGGCCTCCCCTCTTTGCAGCACCGCGGCCACGGAGACCTTTTGGTGCATGTAATGGTGTGGACACCGACCAACCTGAGCAAGGAGGAAAAGGCTGCCTTGGAGAAGTTGCGGCACAGCCCCGGTTTCCATCCTAGCCCCTCCGCCAAGGACAAAGGTTTCTTCGAGCGGGTGCGCGAGATGTTCGGGAACGGATGATCCCGCACGACTAGATTCGTCACAAGCGCCGCCGGACCGTTGGGATCCGAGTGGAAGGAAGCGATCCAAACCGAACCGCATGCGCATCTCCGGCAATCTGGTGGACATCGAGAACGGGACGATCATCCCGTCGACCGTTCACATCACAGATGGCCGGATCAACGCGATCGAGCACACCGAGAACGCGGATCCCGGCTTCCTTCTTCCTGGCTTCATTGATGCGCATGTGCATGTGGAGAGTTCGATGTTGGTGCCCAGTGAATTCGCGCGCTTGGCCGTCACACACGGCACGGTCGCCACGATCAGTGATCCGCACGAGATCGCGAACGTGCTTGGCACCAAGGGCGTGGACTACATGATCGCGAACGGCCGCGAGGTCCCCTTCCACTTCTTCTTCGGCGCACCCAGTTGCGTTCCGGCCACGGTGTTCGAGACCGCAGGTGCGCGCATCGACAGCGATGCCGTGGGCAAATTGCTGGAACGGCCGGAGGTGCTCTACTTGAGCGAGATGATGGACTTCCCCGGCGTGCTGAATGGCGATGCTGAAGTGCTGAAGAAGATCGCGCATGCGCACCGCTTGGGGAAACCCGTGGACGGACATGCGCCGGGCCTGCATGGCGAATTGGCCGAGCGGTACATCAAAGCAGGCATCAGCACGGACCACGAGTGTTTCACGCGCGAAGAGGCGGAAGGAAAGTTGAAGCACGGCATGCACATTCTCGTGCGTGAGGGATCCGCCGCGAAGAACTTCGAAGCGCTCATCGATCTGCTGCATGATCATGCCGAACGGATGATGTTGTGCAGTGATGACAAGCATCCGGATGGTCTTGTGGAAGGCCACATCAACCTGTTGTGTGAACGTGCCGTGAAGCGCGGGATCGATGTGTTCAAGGTGCTGCGCGCGGCATGCATCAATCCGATAGAGCACTACAACCTACCCGTGGGTCGATTGCGCGTGGGCGATCCCGCCGACTTCATCCTTGTCGAGGATCTCATCCACTTCCGCGTGAAGCGGACCTTCATCAAAGGCAACTTGGTGGCCGAAGAAGGTCGTAGTCTGATCCAGCGCGTGAAGGTGGACCGGGTGAACCGCTTCATGCGATCGGCGATCGCCATGGAGGATCTTCGCGTGGATGCCCAGAGCGAGGATCTGCAAGTGATCGAAGCATTGGACGGACAACTGATCACCAATAAGCGTTGGATCCCGCCGACCGTCTCCGGTGAACAGTGCATCGCCGACACCAGCAAGGACCTGTTGAAGATCGCCGTGGTGAACCGCTACACCGAAGCACCTGTTGCTGTGGGCTGGATCACCGGTACCGGATTCCAGCGCGGCGCGATCGCTGGTAGCGTGGCGCATGACAGCCACAACATCGTGGCGGTGGGCACGAACGATGCGGATCTGTGCGCGGCGATCAACCTCGTTGTCGAACATCGCGGTGGAGTGAGTTTGGCGCATGGCGATCATCATCGTGTTCTCCCACTCCCGGTCGCAGGATTGATGTCCGACGGTGATGCCTACACGGTGGCGGATGCCTACGCGACGCTTGATCGAGAGGCCAAGGCACTTGGGAGTACTCTCACGGCACCGTACATGACCCTGTCATTCATGGCCCTGCTCGTGATCCCGCATTTGAAGATGAGCGACCTCGGCCTGTTCGATGGCGATGCCTTCCGACTGATGCGCTGAGCCGCCGCCGTCTACATTCGATCCATGTCCGCGCGCAAACTCCTTCCGCTCATCATCCTGTTCGCATTCGGTTGTGGAATGCAACAGGATGTCGTGCAGGAAGGTCGCTTCCAGAAGCGAACGCACCGGCGCGGGTGGCACATCGACCTTCACAGGAATACATCAGAGAACGATCGCACCGCAATGCGCATGCGTGAGATCAAGGTGAGATCAATGGTCCATCCATCGCCACTGATCGCGATCGATGACCGCTTGCTCGCCACAACGAATGCCGGTCCTGGGTTCATCGCATCCCCTCGGCCATCCAGAACAACGGCGCTGGTTCATGGCGAAGGAGTGTGGTCGGCACGATCATCCATCGCACTAGCGGATGTACAGGAAGAGGAGGAGAACCTGATGCCACGGAAGAAATTGAACGCGTTGGCGATCCCCGCGTTGGTCATGGCCTTGGTCACTGTGGGGCTTGGTTTCTCACAGAACCTCTGGTTGCTGGTCGGCGCCATTGTGGTCACGCTTGTTCTTGTGGCACTTTCCATGCGTCGCATCCGGCGATATGAACAGGGCGGTAAAGGATTCGCTTTCGCCGCACTCATGATCGGGGTCCTCGCGGCACTGCTCACCGCGCTCTCCATCGCGCGCTACGGGATCGATCAGTGGTGATCCTGCGTGGCCGCTTTGGCCAATTCACCCAGGATGGTGTTCGCACGTAGGTGCAGTCCATCCGCAGCGCCCTCGATCCCACGCATCGCTTTCAAGGCCAATGCACTTTCCGACTTGGACAACTTGTGCCCTTGTGGATCGGTGATCAGCGGATGATGCAGGAAGCGTACGTGCTTGAATGATCCCAAGCCCAAGCGGTCCGCCATGTACAGTTGGCACGCCGTGCTCGGCAGAAGATCATTCCCCCGAACGATGATCGTGGTCCCGTGGTCCACATCATCGGCCAAGGATGCGATCTGGTAGGCGGGACGCCCAGGACCCTCCTCAGTTGCACGTTGACGAAGCACCGGGTCCGTGATCAGGTCGGCCGGGGTCAACATGATCGCTTCCCCGAAAACCTGTTCCATGCGGACCAGGGCATCCTGCGGAAGATGGAGCCGCCACACCACATCAGGGCTACCGAAGGCAAGGTTCCTCGCCCGGCAATCACATCGCCTGCTCCCTTTCAATTGGTGTTCCTGGAAGGTGGATCGGGAACACCGGCAGGCGTACAGATCACCCTGTTCCTTCAGCAATTCCAGATGATCCATGTAACGTGTGATCCGATGCTGCTGGGACCAATTGCGTTCGTGATCGTGCCGATCGCGCGGACCATCCGTCCAGACGATGCCCAGCCAGCGCAGGGAAGCGAAGATGTCATCGACGTATGCCGGTCGCTCGCGCTCCGCGTCCAGGTCATCGATCCGCAAACGCAGCCGCGCGTGATTCTGCTTGGCAAGTTGCGCCGTGATCAGGAAGGCGATCGCGTTCCCCTCATGAAGGAAACCGCTCGGCGTCGGAGCGATCCGCATACGATGGAGATCGGGGGTCACTCTGCAAACCTAGCCGAAGGCACCCGTGCGGCATATAGCGCTAGGAAATGGCGACGTTCCTCAGGAACCGGTCATTGGCTACATTCGCGGCCGCTTACACCGAAGATCGGCGAAGGCTCTGAACGACAAGAACATACAAGAAACCGAAGAGACATGGGAAGTGAATTGATGTATTACATCCCGCTGATGGGCGTGATCGGCCTGCTGGTGATGGTGGGTAAGGCCTTGTGGGTGAACAAGCAGGACGCCGGTGATGCGAACATGCAGGAACTCGCTGGCTACATCGCCCGAGGAGCGAGTGCTTTCTTGAAAGCGGAGTGGAAAGTGCTCGGCATTTTCGCGGCCATCGCCGCTGTGCTGCTCGCGTGGAGCGGTACGTTGCATGAGAACAGCGATTGGGTGATCGCGATCGCCTTTCTGATCGGTGCCTTCTTCAGTGCATTCGCCGGATGGATCGGTATGAGCATCGCCACCAAGGCGAACGTGCGCACCACACAGGCCGCACGCACCAGTTTGGCGAAGGCTCTTAAAGTGAGTTTCAATGGAGGCACCGTAATGGGACTTGGTGTGGCAGGCTTGGCCGTGATCGGTCTCAGTTCGCTGTTCATCGTGTTCCTGCACATGTACGTTGGCGACATCGCCGCTGGTACGGAAGAATGGAACAACGCCATGATGAAGTGCCTGGAAGTGCTCGCAGGCTTCTCCCTTGGTGCCGAAAGCATCGCGCTCTTCGCGCGTGTGGGTGGTGGCATCTACACCAAGGCAGCCGATGTGGGCGCCGATCTCGTGGGCAAGGTGGAAGCGGGCATCCCTGAGGATGACGCGCGGAACCCGGCCACGATCGCCGACAACGTGGGCGACAATGTGGGTGATGTGGCCGGCATGGGTGCCGATCTCTTTGGCAGCTATGTGGCCACGATGCTCGCTACCATGGTACTCGGTCGTGAAGTGGTGAGTGCGGACAATTTCGGTGGCATGGCCCCGATCCTGCTCCCCATGGTGATCGCGGGCCTCGGCCTGTTGTTCTCTATCGTGGGCACCTTGTTCGTGCGCATCAACAAGGACAGCGATAGCGTGATGGCCGCCTTGAACAAAGGCAACTGGTTCTCCATTCTACTTACCGCAGCGGCGAGCTATTTCGTGATCCAGTACATGCTGCCGGCGGAGATGCAGTTCATCCGCAACGGAAATATCACCGTGATCACGAGCATGAACGTATTCTTCGCCATCGTGCTTGGTCTGGTGGTCGGGGCGCTCATGAGCATGGTCACGGAATACTACACGAGCATGGGCCGTCGCCCGGTGAACAGCATCGTACAGAAGAGCGGAACCGGTCACGGCACCAACGTGATCGGCGGTCTGGCCATGGGCATGGAAAGCACTGTGTTGCCGATCATCATCCTCGCCGCAGGTATCTGGGGATCCTTCGCGCTGGCCGGAATGTACGGTGTGGCGATCGCCGCAGCAGGCATGATGGCGACCACTGCGATGCAGCTCGCGATCGATGCGTTCGGCCCCATCGCGGACAATGCCGGTGGCATTGCTGAAATGAGCGGACTTCCCAAGGAAGTGCGTGAGCGCACCGACAACTTGGACGCTGTGGGCAACACGACTGCGGCCACAGGCAAAGGCTTCGCGATCGCTTCTGCAGCGCTCACCGCACTCGCACTCTTCGCAGCGTATGTGGGCATGGCCGGCATCGATGGCATCGACATCTACAAGGCCAACGTGCTGGCCATGCTGTTCGTAGGCGGCATGATCCCCTTCTTCTTCAGCTCACTCGCCATCAGCGCCGTCGGTAAGGCCGCCATGGATATGGTGAAAGAAGTACGTCGCCAGTTCCGCGAGATCCCCGGGATCATGGAAGGCACGGCCAAGCCTGAATACGAGAAGTGCGTAGCCATCAGCACCAAGGCTTCGATCCGTGAGATGGTGGCGCCTGGCGCACTCGCGCTTCTTGCCCCGATCATTGTTGGCTTCGCTCCAGGACTGGGCGCCGAAGCGCTGGGTGGTCTGCTCGCCGGCATCACGGTGAGCGGTGTGCTCATGGGCATGTTCCAGAACAATGCCGGTGGCGCTTGGGACAATGCGAAGAAGAGTTTCGAGAAAGGCGTGGAGATCGACGGCCAGATGTTCTACAAGCACAAGGCTGACAAGCCATCGCTCCCGCACCAAGCCGCGGTTACCGGTGACACCGTGGGCGATCCCTTCAAGGACACCAGCGGGCCGAGCATGAACATCCTCATCAAACTCACTTCACTGGTGGCACTGATCATTGCACCGCACTTGCCGAATACCGGAAATGTTCCGTCAGCGACAATGGATATGAACGGTCACGGAACACCGGTCATGGACACGAAGGCGAATGGAATGGCGTCGACCGCTTCAGTGCAGCAGAGCGTGTCAATTGTGCGTAGTTCGGAGTTCACCTTCACACTACCAGGGACCAATGAACAAGTGGTAGGCGCCGACCCCGGCATGGAGAGTGATCTGATCGCTTTCATCAAGAACAACGCCCCGGCTGAGAAGAGTGCGTGGATCGCGCTGAACGACGTGGTGTATTTCGACCAAGGTGATGTGGATCTTCGCGCGAGCGTTGTGCAATTGGAGAACCTCGGACGGATCATGAAAGCGTATCCGACCTTGAAGGTGGAGATCGGCGCAACCGCGGTGGACTTCGATGCTCCGATGGAGACCAAGTCGAAATCCGCGCGGACAAGGGCCGAAAGCATTGCGAAAGCCCTCTACCAGCAGGGGATCGCGCTTGATCGGATCTCGGCGAAAGGATACGACGATAGTGCACCCTTCGCTACGAAGCGGCTCTACTTGGATCGCGAGCCGACCCGAGGGGCTGCGCTCCGGGTAAGTGCACGCTGAAGGATCGTCTTATTAACGAAGAAGCCCCGCACAGTGTGCGGGGCTTCTTCGTTCAGTGAACCGCTCTATCGATCAGACACGACGATCGACTTGACCGCAATGGCGTTCCCGGAACGCTCGAGCAGTCGAACGAAGTAGACCCCGGGCGCGAGATGACTAACATCCAATGTCTCGGATGGCGATGAAAGCGGAGCGATGAGAACCTTCCTTCCCGTTCCGTCAATGACTTCAATGCTGCCTGATAGCGTGGAATCAGAGGATCGGACATGGATCAAGTCGCTCGCGGGAACCGGGGAGATGATCAGATCCGTCATTTCATTCGCTGGAACACCCACCGGTGAGATCGCGAGATTCTCCAGCCAGTAGACACAGTCGAAATCGTGGAACACCAGGTCGAGATCACCATCCGCATCGAGGTCATGTATGTACATGGCCCTCCTGTCTGTGGTCACTAGTACTTCCGTTGGCGCGTTCATTGGCCAAATTCCATTGCCCAGTGCTATGCGGTAGTTCACTACCAATTCAGAAGGCGAACCATCCTTGTATATGAGGTCTAAGAATTGGTCATTGTTCAAGTCCGCAACGATCAACCCCTGCCAATAACCTACAATGGCTGAATAGTATTCGCACATGATCACCGGATCGCCGCAATCGCCGTTGTTCCCGGGATACCCCTGGATCAACAGGTGCCCATCGAGGAAGTTACTGCTGACCAGAAAGTCTTCCATCCCGTCCCCATTGAAATCAAGCCCTGGACCATCCGTGGGAGGGTAGTGGCATGCCAGGGTATCAGCTATCGTGAAAGATCCGTCGCCATTGTTGTGCAAGTACACGTTTCCCTCCTCCACCAACAAGAAGAGGTCTTGCAAACCATCACCATCGAAGTCGGCATGATGGGAATAATTGGTCAGCGGTAGAGTCGGGGTCGTTAGCACGAACTCACCGTTCCCATCCTGCATCAGCAAATAGCTGCGAGGAATTGTGTAGCTCGGGTTATACAGATCGGCTTCGTAGCCCTTTAGGATCACATCCATTCGACCATCCGAGTTCACATCGAATGATGTGACACTGTAGTGCGAGTCAAATCCTTCGGTAGAAGGAACCGCGCCACCAATAACGGAATACTCAAAAGTTCCTCCTACATCACGAATGGCGAACATTTGCTCAGGCGTGTAGGGCGCATGCGGGGACCAAAAGCCCACCATATCCAAATCGCTATCACTATCGAGATCGACTATTTCAATGTTCCCATCTGTGTTCGAACCAAAATCACCGGCAAAGAACGAAACTGTGTCATGGTAGGCCCCATCCGAGAAATCACGCAGTATGCGCAGGTAACACTCCTCCAAGGCATGGGTGCAGATCACCAGGTCCGGAGGTGTATTGATCCCTGTGGATCGGAATCGAACGGTTCCGATCCTATCCGGAGGACAGTACAACGTTGTCATGGAATCGTTGAAGCTCCATGTCTGGCACCTGCAATCCTGGCTCGCCCAGAATACCAGTACGAAGAGTCCTAGTTGCAGGAACTTGGGGCGGGTTCCTTTCATAACCATCATTACCAAGGTTCACAACGACCGTATGGCGAAGCTATTGTCCCAAGCCCCTCCCCATTTGAAGTAGGGCCAAGTCATCACCCTCAAACAAGAACTCAACGCTTCTTCGCCGTTGTCTTTTCCTTCACTCCGTTCTTGCTCGGTGCACCCTTGGCCGTGACTTTTACGCTTGCCTTTGCAGGCGCCTTCACCTCGGCTTTGGACTTCACTGATGTTTTCTCCATCGGGAAAAGGCCGTGGATCTCCGCATCGATCGAGTTGATGATGCGACCCAGATCCTCCGGATCGTTGTGGAACGCGTTCTCCTCCACGTCGATGATCAAAAGCTTGCCCTTGTCGTACTTCTCGATCCATCCATCATAGCGCTCATTCAACCGCTTCAGGTATTCAATGCTGATGGAGTTCTCGTAATCCCGGCCACGCTCCGCGATCTGCTTCACCAGCTTCTCCACCGGCGCTTGCAGATAGATGAGCAGGTCCGGCGGCTGGATGCTGTGCTCCATGTTGAGGAACAAGTTGTGGTAGTTCTCGAAATCACGCGTGGTCATCAGGCCCATCGCGTGGAGGTTCGGGGCGAAGATGTAAGCATCCTCGTAGATCGTTCGGTCCTGGATCACGTTGCGCCCGCTATTGCGGATCTCCAACAATTGCTCGAAGCGCGAGTTGAGGAAGAAGATCTGCAGGTTGAAGCTCCACCGCGCCATGTCCTTGTAGAAGTCGAACAGGTAGGGGTTGTTGTCCACGGCCTCCTGCAATTGCTCCCATTTGTAGTGCTTGGCGAGCAGTTGTGTGAGGGTGGTCTTTCCGGAGCCGATGTTGCCTGCGATGGCGATGTGCATGGGAACGTTGCGGGTGATGAGTGATCGGGATCCGTCGCAAAAGGAAAGCGCGAACGGATGGCGAAGATACCGGCACATGTCATCGCATGTGGCGTTGTGGAAAAGTCGTGCGGATCAATGGTCCGCGTCCGCTGCTTGCAGGACCTCGATCCTGTCCGCCAGCAGTAGGTACACGCGACTTCCTTCCGCCCGGAGTGCCCGTATTTCTTCCGCCGGATGGGTGGTTGCGATATCCACGATCGCGAAGGATCGCATGTCGTACCGGTGGATCCCCGTCCCATCCATGAACAGGATCGCATTGTCACGCACTTGCATGCAGCGCGCACCGGTGATCCCGATCGTCTTCATGTACGTACCGAACAGGTCGAAGACGAGGATGCCCTTCCTACCGGCATTCACATAAAGGCGTGCATCGAGCTCCTGGAGGTCCAGCGGCTCCACGGTGAAGCCCAGCACCTGGTCCAATCGACCGGTGTGCGCGAGCCGGCGCAATTGATTGTCCACGCGGATCAGGGCCATCTCCTGTTGATCGAAGAACCAGAAGCAGTTCTGCACGCTCATGCATGCCTGCACGACCTGCGGAAATCCCTTGCGCGGCAAATTGATCACGCTCCCTTGCAAGCTGAGGGTATTGTCGAGCATGGCGATCTGGCCCTGCTCCGGTGCGAAGAGCATCGGCTTGAGCGAATAGAACGCATCGATGGTGCCGATGCGACCGAAGGTCTTGGTGCTGTTGCGAAGCCAACTACGGCCTCGTGCATCGAACAACCGCAGTTCATCACCCTGCAAGGCGTAGACGTTCCCCAGTTCATCCGTAGTGAAGGTGTCGAAGGTGCCTTCAATGACGTAGGCTTTCTCCAAGGCGACCGGCTCCTGCGCCGAAGCAACAAGCGACAACAAGCAAGCGAGGAAGGATGGTCGGAGCAGGTTCATACGGCAACAGGCGCGAGGAGGGATCCGATCAGTGCGCGGTCGTTGCTGAGCCTTGGCATCTTGTTCTGTCCGCCCAGTTTTCCACGCTCGCGCATCCACGCATGGAACGTGCCACGGTCCACGACACGGATCAACGGTGCATGCAACGCGAGATCGCCTTTTCGCTTGGCGTCGTAGTCCGAGTTGAGCGAACGCATGGTGATATCCAACACTTCCGTGAATCGATCGATCGAACTCGGGGTCTTCTCGAACTCGATCGCCCATTCATGTCCGCCCTGCGCGTCGGAGTCCATGTAGATCGGCGCGGCCGTGTACTCCGCGACCACCGCACCTGTTGCCTCGCACGCCGCTTCGATACCACGATCGGCGTTCTCCACGATCAGTTCCTCCCCGAACGCGTTGATGAAGCTCTTCGTGCGGCCGCTCACCTGCAAGCGGTATGGCTTCGTGCTGCTGAACCGCACGGTGTCCCCGGGTACGTATCGCCAAAGGCCACCATTCGTACTGATCACGATCGCATACTGCACATCGGTCTCCACCTCGCCCAACAACAACGTACGGGGCTTCTCCCTTCCCAATTCCTCCAAAGGCATGAACTCGTAGAAGATCCCGTAGTCGAGCATGAGCAACATGTCGTCACCACCCTTGCGGTCCTGGATCGCGAAGGATCCCTCGCTCGCATTGTAGCTCTCCAAGTAGTTCATTGTCGGCGAGGGGATGAGTTCCTCGAACTGCTTTCGATACGGCCGGAAACTGACGCCGCCGTGCATGAACAATTCAAGGTTCGGCCAGACCTCGAGGATGTTCCGCTTGCCGGTGAGCTGCAGGATCCTGCGCAGCAACACCAAGGTCCAGGACGGCACACCGGCGATACAACGCACATCCTCACGCATCGTTTCCCGCGCCATGCGTTCGATCTTCTCCTCCCAGTTCTCCATCAGCGCCGTTTCGATCACCGGTGTCCGGCGCACTTCCACCCAGATCGGCAAGTTGCGGATGATGATGGCGGAGAGGTCACCGCTGTACGCATCGGTGCGGAAGTTCTCGATCGCACTGCTGCCGCCCACCACGAGGCTCATGCCGTGGTACAATTTGCTTTCGGGGTATTGTTGGTAGTGGAATGCGATGAGGTCCTTGCCGCCTTTGTAATGACAGTCCTCCAACGCTTCACGACTCACCGGAATGAACTTGCTGCGATCTCCGGTGGTACCGCTGCTCTTCGCGAACCATTTCATGTCCGTGGGCCAAAGCAGGTTCTGTTCGCCCTTGCGCAACCGCGCTACGAAGGGCTTCACATCCTCATAGTCCTGCACCGGAACACGTTGCCGGAACTCGTCCGGATCGGTGATGGTACCGTAGTCGTGCTTCCTGCCCCACTCTGTGTAACGCGCAGAGCGGATCAGTGAATGGAAGACCTCGAGTTGCGCCATCGCCGGGTTGTCGCGGAACAACTCGATCTGCTGCAAACGCTTCTTGATCAGGAAGGAGAACAGGGCGTTGAAGGGCATGGTGGGAAGCTATCTTCCGCCCAAAAGGTAACCACTGCAAAATGAGCGACGGCCAACCCCTTGGAAAGATGTTCAGCGGACTGGAGGAGACCGTCCACTACGCGCTCCCCTTCTCGCCCGCGGTGGAACTCGCGCCGTACATAGGCGAGCAATTCGCCGTGCGCGCCACCGGGGTCCTCAGCTGTGTGAGTTGCGGTAAGCGGGTGAAGAAGTTGTTCGCACAAGGCTTCTGCTATCCGTGTTTCACTTCAGCTCCCGAAGCCGCGGAGTGCATCATTCATCCCGAACTCTGTCGTGCGCACTTGGGCGAAGGTCGCGATGCGGATTGGGAGATCGCGCACCACGCCACGGAACATGTGGTGTACCTGAGCTACACGGGCAACGTGAAAGTGGGCGTGACGCGTTCCACTCAAGTGCCGACGCGCTGGATCGATCAAGGAGCCGTCGCAGCGCTCGTGATCTCGCGTGTTCCTTACCGCCAACTCGCCGGCGCGATCGAAGTGGACCTGAAACGGATCTTCGCTGACAAGACGAATTGGCGCGCCATGCTGAAGGAGGTCGCGCCGGACACCGAGGCATTGACCGCGGCACGTGCGCAGGCCATCGGTGCGCTGCGCACGGATCTACAGGAGCACCTGTTGCACGAAGAAGAACCGGTTGTGATCCGCTTTCCAGTGTTGGCCTACCCGCCGAAGGTGGCCAGCGTGAACTTGGAAAAGGTACCTGAAGTGGGCGGCCGCTTGATGGGGATCAAAGGGCAGTATCTGATCTGGGAGGATGGTCGTGTGCTCAATGTCCGCAACAACAGCGGCGTCCACGTGGAGATCGAAGCATGAGGACGATCCCGCTCCGGTCATCCAAGAACAGGGTAGCACCACTACGGAACCTCCGGTATCCACCTCCTGAAACTCTTTTCCTGGACCTCCGTTACAGCCCTCAGGTTTTGGTAGATCAGGAAACTGATCGTTAGGGCAAGCGAAGGCCCCGGAGAGATCCGGGGCCTTCGTGGTTCCATACCCTTGGTCGCTTACTGGATCACCAGGTCGAAGGGCATGCGCGCTTGGATGCCGCTGTAGTTGCGCACATCGCGGATCCGCTTGTACTGCTCCAGCAGTTGCATGTCCTCGCCCAAATACTCCTTGGCCACCCACGCTTGGGCGTCGCCGTTCAATTCCTTCATGAGCTTCTTGAAGAAGTCCTCCTGCTTCGGCAATTCCACCTTTGCGTAATCGGTCAGACCGGCCAATGAGGCAGCGGCCTTGATCGCATCCTCCAATCCACCGAGCTCATCCACGAGCCCGCGCTCCTTGGCATCCACCCCGCTCCACACACGCCCTTGCCCGATGCTATCCACTTGCGCATGCGTGAGCTTGCGGCCTTCCGCCACCCGCTCCACGAAGCCGCTATAGAAGTCATCCACATAGCCTTGGATGATCCGCTTCTCCTGGGCCGTTAATGGGCGGCTCACCGTCATCATGTCCGCGTACTTGTGCGTCTTCGTGCCATCGAAGGTGATGCCGAGTTTGTTCTTGAAGAAGCCCTTCATGTTGGGGATCATCCCGAAGACACCGATGGATCCCGTGATCGTGGTCGGCTCCGCGTAGATCTTCGTGGCGGGGCAACTGATGTAATATCCGCCGGAAGCGGCGACATTGCCCATGCTCACCACCACCGGCTTCGCTTCGCTGGCCAGTTTCACTTCGCGCCAGATCACTTCGCTCGCCAGTCCACTACCGCCCGGTGAGTTCACGCGGAAGACGATCGCCTTCACCGTGCTGTCCTCCCGTGCTTCCCGAATGGTCGCGCTCAACGTCGTACTGCCGATCCCATCCTCACCATCACCGCTGGAGATCCCGCCTTCCGCGTAGATGATCGCCACATGGTCCTTGCTCTTCGTACTCTTCTCGGTGAACGAACGGGTGTACTTCCCGAGGCTCACGAATGCGATGTCATCATCGGCAGCCAACGACATCCGCTCCTTCAGGTCGGCCAGCACCTCATCGCGGTACTTCAATCCATCCACCAATTTCAATTCCAGCGCAGCATCATCGTTCCGCACCATCAAGCTGTCGGCGATCAGGTCCAAACGCGCCGCTTCCAAGCCGGTCTTCGCCGCCACCGCAGCGCGATGATCCGCCCAGAAGTCGTCCAGGATCATCTTGATCTGCAACTCGTTCGCCGCGCTCATGCTGTCCTGCGTGTACATCTCCCCGTAGCTCTTGAAGCGGTTGTTGCTTCCGCGGATGAACTGGATATCGATGTCCAGTTTCTCGAACATGCCCTTCAGGAACATGGACTCGCTTTGGAATCCCCGGTAGTCCAGTTCGCCCTTGGGTTGGAGGTAGATCGCATCGGCGGCCGTGGCCACGTAGTAGGTGCCTTGGCTGTACATCTCCGCCCAGGCCACCACCGGTTTGCCGCTCTCCTTCTTGAATTCCAGGATCTTCTCCCGGATCTCCTTCAGCGTGGCGAAACCACCGCTCACGAAGCTCAGGTCGAGGAAGATCCCTTCGATGTGATCATCCGTCTTCGCGTGCTCCAAGCTTGCTAGCACATGATTCAGCCCGATGGTCTTCTCGCCTTGGAAGGGTCCCAGGTCCAGGTCGAAGTCATTCTCCGCACCCCTGTCCACGATGGCTTGGTCGAAGGTGAGCTGTAGCACCGAACCATCCTTCACGGTGGTCATTTTCTTGCTGGATCCAAGGCTGGCGCCGAGCGCCGCGAGCATGCCGATGAAGATGAAGATGAGCACGATCCCCATCAGGAAGGTGCCGAGCATGGAGGCGAAAACGAACTTGAAGAACTGGCGCATGTGGAGGGGTTGGTTGTATTTCTCGGCATCGAAACTACCGGGACACCTTCTATTGTCCGGATCGAACTACACAAACGGGACAACCGATGGATGGGAGGCCCGTGCGGATAGATTTGCCCGCATGTCCGATGCATCGCGCGTCCTTCTGCTTCTTGGGGGCAACTTGGGCGATCCGCCGCGCATGCTGGATGCCGCCCAACGGATGATCACAGAACGCGTGGGCGCCGTTCTCGGCCGGAGCCGCGACCACTGGACCGAACCTTGGGGGTTCGCGGATGAACGGTTGTTCCTGAACAGGGCTCTCCTTGTGGAAACGGTGTTCGATCCACCGGCGCTGCTCCGGTCCTTGCTGGCCATTGAGCAGGAATTGGGGCGTGAACGGAACATGGCACAGCGCTACGCCGCACGAACGATCGACATCGACATCCTTCTCATCGGTGATCGCGTGATCAACAGCGACCGATTGCAAGTTCCGCATCCGCGCATGCACGAACGCGCCTTCGCGCTATCGCCCGCGGCGGACATGGTCCCACTTTGGGTGCATCCCATCCTCCACCGCACCGTGCTCGATCTCTTGAACGACCTTCGCGAGCGACGCTGACCCGCCATGCGCTACTCCTACATCGCCATCGAGGGCCTTATCGGCGCCGGCAAGACCACGCTCGCCCGCCGTCTTGCGGAACGGTGGAACGGCCGCTTGGTCCTGGAGGAGTTCGACGACAATCCTTTCCTCCCCCGTTTTTACGAACAACCGGAGCGCTATGCGTTCAGCGTGGAGCTGAGCTTCCTCGCGCAGCGCTACCACCAGTTGAAACGGGTCACCGAACAGGACCTCTTCGCCAACTGCACCGTGGCGGATTACTCACTCGGCAAATCGTTGGTGTTCGCCAGCGCGACGTTGGTGTCCGATGAATATGCGCTGTTCAGCGACCTGTACCGGATCATGTACGGCGACCTGCCCCAACCCGAGCTCATCGTTTACCTGCACTTGGATCTGGAGCGCGTGCGGGAGCGCATCCGCGTGCGCGGACGATCCTACGAGCAGCAGATCGGCGCGGAATACCTGCTGAAATTGCAGGAACACTACATGGACCACCTCCAGAAGAGCGCGCGCACCAAAGTCCTCGTGGTCGATCTCGCCGATCAGGACCTATTGCACGACCCTACGGCTTTCGACCGACTGCTCGATCTGATCGACGCGCCGTCCACATCCGACCACCGCGTTGCAACCCTCTGATGCGCACGGCGCTATGTGGAGAAGTTAAGGGGGCAGGAATCCTATGATCACGAAAAGCAGTGATTATACTTGCGGCCGAAATCACAACAAGATCGCATTCATGGAAAAGCGCCACTTCAAAGGCCTCACCCTTCTCACTGCCGCCTCGTTGGTCATCGCAGGCTGCGGTGGCTTGGGCAAGATGAAGAAGTACGTCGAGAACATCAAGTACACGGTAGACCCGAATCCCCTCATTGTCCAAGGCGATTCCGTGGCCGTCAGTATCAACGGCACCTTCCCGGGCAAATACTTCTACCGCAAGGCACTGGTGGAATTGACCCCCACCCTCACCTACGTCGGTGGCGAGACCCCCTACAAGATGGTGGGCTTCCAGGGCGACAAGGCCGTGGGCAATTTCACCGTGATCCCTTACGAGACCGGCAAGGCTTTCAGTTACAGCGCCAAGGTGGCCTACACCCCGGCCATGAGCACCAGCGAACTCATGGTGAAGATCCTCGGCAAACAGGGCAAGAAGGAAGTGCCCTTCGATCCCATCAAGATCGCCGACGGCGTGATCACCACACCGTACCTGCTCATGAGCGACGACAAGGTCCTCATGGCGCCGGATGCCTTCCAGCGGATCACCACCCACAGCACGGATGCCACCATCAACTATCTGGTGAATGCCAGCGTGGTGCGTCCGGGTGAATTGAATGATGCCGACGTGAAAGCACTGTCCTCCTTCATCAAGGGCGTACAGGCAGCAGGTAACGTCCGCCTCACCGGCTTGGCCATTGATGCATGGGCCAGCCCCGAGGGTGAATTGAGCAAGAACGAGAATCTGGCCAGCGACCGTGCGAAGAGCGCGAGCGCATGGGCCAAAGGCGAGATCAAGCGTGCCAAGTTGAAGAGCGACAGCCTCGAGACCTTCTATGGCCTCAACCCGCGTGGGGAGGACTGGGACGGCTTCAAGAAGGCCATGCAGGCCAGCAGCACCGTGCCCGACAAGGACCTCGTGCTCCGCGTACTGGAGATGTACCCCGACGTGACCAAGCGCGAAGAGGAGATCCGCAACATGGCCGCCACCTATAAGGAGATCGCCGAGCAGATCCTCCCGCAGCTCCGCCGCAGCGAAATGCGCCTCAACTACGAACTCGGGGGCAAGAGCGATGAGCAACTCATCGCCATGAGCAAGAGCATGCCCGATTCCCTCAACGTGGAGGAACTGCTCTTCAGCGCCACCCTCACCACCGACCTCAACGAGAAGCTCCGCATCTACCGCGAGGCCAGCCGCATCTTCCCCGCAGACTACCGCGGACCGAACAACGCGGGCTACATCCTCATGATGCAGAACAAGATGGCCGAGGCCGAGACCGAATTCCAAAAAGCCAACAGCACCACGGACAACCCGATCAGCACCAACAACCTCGGTGTGGTGGCGCGCCTGAAGGGCGACCGCAAGAAGGCCATGGAGCTCTACCGTAAGGCCACCGCCGCCGGTCCGGAGGTGAAGTACAACATGGGCATCATCGACATCCAGAACGGCGACTACGGTAGCGCCAACAGCAACATGAGCGGCACCAACAGCTTCAACGCTGCGCTGGCGAAAGCCCTCGGTGGCGATGCCGCCGGTGCACAGCGCATCCTGGAGGCCAGTTCCGACAAGGACAGCGCGATGGGCCACTACCTCATGGCCATCATCGGTGCCCGCCAAAGCAACGGCGACATGGTGCGCAACCACCTCGGTATGGCCGTGCAGCAGGACGCCAGCCTCCGCGACAAGGCGATGAAGGACCTCGAGTTCCGCAACTTCAATGGACAGCTCGGGCTCTGAGCCACTTCAACTGAATGATGAGAAGCCCCGTTCGCAAGAGCGGGGCTTCTTCGTTTACTTTCGGGTGGTCATGCACTGCACGAGCGAACCATCTTCTCGACACACCGCGCTATTCGTATTGCAGGGTCACCTTCGGCAAACCCTGCAACGGTTCCGAGTATTTTCAGTGAGACACTTTGTGATTGCCATGAGCCTTGTCCTATGCAACAAGGTCTCGTGCCAGACGTGTGTGATGATGCGAGTCGCAACTGATCTGAGTCCGGATAGTTGTGACATTTTCCTTTTCCGGAACGGGCTTTTTGTCCTCCGATCAACGCCGCGTTCTTCACATCCGATCTCTTCGTATGGGCACTACGGCCTGTTTGGCGGTGAGATACTGCTTAACGACAGGTTTTCCGAAGGATGCAAGCATTCGATGGTAGAATATCGAAGGCGGTCCCATGGATTGCAGTCCGAGAAGGTGCTGGTTCGCTTCTTCGACGAAGTAGGGCGGCTGATCTTCAACGAGCAATTGGATCTGCTGGACAGTCTTCATAGGCAGTTGCTGGCTACAAGTGACGCCTATTTCGTTCCTCGCTACTTAACCGCAACAGTCCTTGTTGACAGCACTCGGCTTTTCGATTCCCTGGCAATTCGATTACCTCAGGGAGATATTGATAGCGTTCACGTAATGCTCAACCTTTCGAGGAACGACTTGACGCGCAGGCTATTCGTTCGTGTCAGGAGTGCCAAACTGGAGGATGGGATGATGAAGCTGGCGCGAGTGGGTTTTCAAACAATACCGGTACTGCGCCCAAGTGCCAAGAGTTGGAGAAAGCTCCGTGATATGAATGGCGCTGCTCGTATTAGAGTTAATCACTCGCTCCTGACGTATTTGGTCGAAGTATGCAGAGTTTCGAGTTACTCAAAAGGAAGGCTTTGGTAGTCTTCAACCTTTAGGTCATTAGGTCATTGCAGCGTCTGCGCTAATCCCCGCTAGCGGGGATGTTCGCTGGTTCTATACCTCGGCTGGGTGAACCGCGATCGCGGCCCCTCCACGAAAACCTCCGACGGGTCTCGCCGTGCGCTGGCCGGTGCGCGAGTGGCGGACCCTAGACCTCGGCAGGGTGAACCGCGATCGCTGCCCCGCGACGAAAACCTCCGCATGGGTCTCGCCGTGCGCTGGCTCGCGCGTGGTGAGGCGGACCCTGCGGACCCGGAGCCGGTATCGTAGGTGCGCCACCCTACCTCAACCTTCCTTCCGCATTCTTCGGAACGAGCATCCGCGTTCTTCAAACCAGCACCCTTCATCGTCAACCTCTAGACCTCGGTAGGGTGAACCGTGATTACACCTCGGCAGGGTGAACCGCGATCGCGGCCCCGAGACGAAAACCTCCGCCGGGTCTCGCCGTGCGCTGGCCGGTGCGCGAGTGGCGGACCCTGCGGAACCAGAGCCGGGATCGTAGGTAAGTGGCTTCACTGGCCCCCGCCTCCCGAGGACCCCGAACGAATGAAGTCGTCCTAACTTTACACGACGAAACACAACGCCATGGACATCGCATCAAAGAAGCTGGACCTCATGCACCGCTTGATGCTCATCTGGGATGAAGCAGCCTTGCAACGCGTGGCCAAGGCCATCGAGACCGAGGTGCCTGAAGTGGAGGATGACTTCACGGATGACGAGGTGGCCGAACTGGAGCGCCGCCGCGCTCGCTACCTGAGCGGAGAGAGCAAGCCCCACAGCGTGGAGGAATCCATGCGCCTTGCGCGTGAGGGCGGTAAGCGATGAGTTACACGGTACAGGTCCTGCCCGAGGCCACCGAAGAGGTCGGCGAGATCTTCACCTACTACGAACGAGGAAAACCAGGTCTGGGACATCGTTTCCTACAAGCCTTGAACGCATGCTACCAGAGCTTGGCCTTGAGCCCGTCCGGGCAGAAGCGCAAAGGGGACTTCCGGCATGCGATGGTACACAAGTTCCCGTACCGCGTAGTGTATGAAGTGCGCGGGCATCTGGTGGTCGTGTACCAGGTGAGGCATACCAGCAGGAAGCCCCACCCGAGGTTCGGGCCATAGGTCTTGGACCGTTGCATGGTGTCCGCTGATCGCCCCCGCTAGCGCGGATTTGCTGGTTCGGATCTGCGATCCGGACCACACCATCTGAGTCTGGACCTCGGTAGGCTGAACCGCGATCGCGGCCCCTTGCGAAAACCTCCGAAGGCTCTAGTCTTGCCCATCGATGAGGATTCGTTCCTTGTCTGGGATAGATCACTGAAGAGAACTGAGCCGGGCCAGGGGTGAACCAACTCCGTAGCTAGGGCACAAGCCCTAAGAGACTTATGGGTACCTCTGGCCTTCTCAGGTCCTAGGCTCGGATAGAATTTCAGGCGTAAGGGCCTATTAGAGTCATGGAGCATCGGACCTGTCAACTCAGCCTCTCCAGCGATCATGTGTTGAACCAAAAAGTAAACGAACATGAAGCACTGGATCGGCATTGATGTAAGCAGCAAGACCCTCGACTTTGCGCTGCTCGATGAACTAGGCACGCACTTGGAGAGCGCCCAAGTGGGTAACGACCGCAAAGCGGTGATGAAGCTGATGGCCGCTTGGCGCAAGCGACATGCTGTGGAGATCGAACAGAGCTTGATGCGCTTGGAACCCACCGGCCACTACACCTTGATGATGCTGAACCTGGTAGTGGAGCAACAGTGGCCCACATGGTTGGCGCATCCGCGCGACATCCAGCAGAGCATGGGCATCAAGCGCGTGAAGAACGACAAGGTCGATGCCTTGCGGATCGCGCAGTATGCGCGCACCTTCCGCGAACGGGCACGGATGTTCACGGCCCAGAACCTGAAGCTCGACAAGCTCAAGCACCTGCTCACCCGCAGGCAGCACTTGGTGCGCGTGCGGGCCATGTACAAGAAGCACATCAGTGATCTGAACCGGTATATGGATCCGGACATCAAGAAAGCATTCAACCAACTGGACAAGCGCTTGATCGCTGCATCGGATCGCGCGGTGCTTCGTGTGGAACAACTGATCATGGCACAGGTCAGGGGCGATGAACACACCAGCGAGCAATACGATCTGCTGCGCTCCATCCCAGGCGTGGGTCCGCAGTTATCAGCCTATCTCATCGCCCTCACCGACGGGTTCCATCGCTTCACAGACCCGCGCGAGCTGGCCTGCCATGCCGGTGTAGCGCCCTTCGAGCGCAGCTCAGGCAGCAGTGTGCGCGGACGAACACGCGTGTCGCATCAAGCCAACAAGACTCTCAAGACCATGCTGCACATGGCGGCGCTGGCAAACGCAGCGTGCTGGCGAACTCAAGACCTACTTCCAACGCAAAGTGGCCGAAGGCAAGAAGCCCATCCTGGTGGTCAACGCTGTGCGGAATAAGATCCTGCATCGCGTGTGCGCGGTCATCCGCAGAGGCCAGCCCTTCGTTCCACACCTCACTTCGACAACGGCAACCGAAAAACACTTGCAAATGACATAGAATAAGTCTCGCCTTGCGCTGGCTCGCGCGTGGTGAGGCGGACCCTGCGGCCCCGGAGCCGGTATAGTAGGTGCGCCACCCTCGATCTTCCTTCCGCATTCTTCGAACGAGCATCCGCGTTCTTCAAACCAACACCCGTCATCTTCAATCTCGCGTCCGCACTTCTCGAACTCGCAACTGCCGACTGCCAACTGCCGACTGCCAACTGCCGACTGCCAACTGCCTACTGCATTCCTCGAACTGGCAACTGCCGACTGCCAACTGCCTACTGCATTCTTCGGACTGGCAACTGCCTACTGCCAACTGCCTACTGCATTCCTCGAACTGGCAACTGCCTACTGCAAACTGCCTACTGCATTCCTCGAACTGGCAACTGCCGACTGCCAACTGCCTACTGCATTCCTCGGACTGGCAACTGCCGACTGCAAACTGCCTACTGCATTCCTCGAACTGGCAACTGCCGACTGCAAACTGTCTACTGCGTTCTTCAAACTGCCTACTGCATTCCCCGGCCCACCCCAAAACAGAACGCCCCGACCAATTGGCCGGGGCGTTCTGCGTGGATCCGCAGGTGTACGGATCAGAACACGATCTTCTGGCGACGGATGCGGGCGCGGTACTTCTTGCTGCCGCTCTTGTACTTGTACATCTTCCAGTCCGCCGTGAACTTCAAAAAGAGGTAGGCGTCGAGGTCGGTCTCATCACCGCGCTGCGCGTTGGTGCCGGTAGCGTCCCATGGCAATTCGTTCAAGCTGGGGTCCGCAAGGAAAGCGGCGATATCACCATTCGCGGCAAGGATCGCCGCGTTGTCGTAGTACTTCGTACTCACATCATCGATGTAGTCCGTGAAGGTCTTCGTGTACTGTAGTTCCAGTCCAGCGCTCCACTGCTTCGTGAGCGCCCGCCGGATACCGACACCCATCGGAATGCACACTTGGATGTTGTTGTAGTCCTCTGCACCGCCCGGCAAGCCCTGACCTTCGGTATGCAGGGGTTTCAAGCGTACCCATGCATTGTTGAACTGCGCTCGCGGATCGAAGTAGAACGCACCGACCCCGCCGAAGAAATACAGTCCTACACGGCCGCTCTTGGTGCCCTTCACCCCACGCAGGTCGTAGATGTGTCCCAATTCCTCCCGGTACAGATGCAACTCATACACCAGGCTGAGCTCCACCACATCGGACTTGAAGTTCAGGTTGCGGTTATGGCGAAAGGGCTCCGTGGTCAGGTTGTCGTTGCCGGCCAGCACACCGTAGGTCAGGCGCAAACGCAAGGATTGTTGTCGCGCGAGGTAATAGCGGTACGCCAAGGAGGCCGCAGGGCGTGTCTGGCTCAACTCCAGGTCCCACACGAAGGGGGATCCGATCTGATTCCTGCCACCCAGTTCACCTAGGAAGTTGGAGATCCCCAAGCCGAACTCCACCTCTTGCCGGTGGGTCTTCCAGTAGTTCGACTGCCGGAAATACTGGGCACTCACCGGACCGATGGCGAGTAGGCCTAACGCGAGGGCCAATAGGAAAAAGCGCGGAGAGATCCTGATCATGAGCGTTCGGCGGGCAGCCAAATATAGAAGAGTGGCGCTTGTACGGCCTCATCCGTCTGTGAGGTTCCGTCCACTTAGACCCGTGGAAGGCCTTTCGGTTGCCTCTTCCCTATTGGTTCCCAGTGAGATGATGCAGGACCACACCCGCGCAGACCGACACATTCAAGGAGTGCTTGCTGCCGTGCTGGGGGATCACCACGCACTGGTCGCAGGCCACCACCACAGCTTCGGACACCCCGTTCAACTCATTTCCGAAGACCAGCGCGATGGGGTCCTCCCCCACCGGACCGAGCTCATTCAAGGGAATAGCACCCAGGGTCTGCTCCACCGCGAACACCTTGTATCCTGTGGC
>JADJKO010000001.1 GCA_016705955.1 Flavobacteriales bacterium | reverse complement strand
CAGAGCATGTCACGGTGGCCGCCAGGAAGGCGGCCACCGTGTACAGAGTATGCGAAGCACTGTTCCTCATCAAGGTTGGATCACCAGTCGTTCGGTGTAATCGAACGGCCCCTCGTGCAAGAGTTCCACGCTGTATGCGCCGGGTGCAGCATTGCAGGGTATCCCAAACCTGTGGCCCACGGTGCCCGCCGCTTGCAGGCTGTGTACCACGACCGCCTGCATCTCCACGCGCAACTGCAGCAAGCCGGTGTTGTCCGGGACTTGGTATTGGTGAAGGCCACCCAAGTACTGGCGGGATTGGGTTGTATGTCAACATAGGAGCCATCTGTGCAACCGGTTCATCCACACCGGTGCTCAGGGTCCACAACGTTCAGGCGTGTCACAAAACGCTGGCCGGTGGCGTTGGTGGTGCCATCGTTGTAGCCGTTGTACTCCGCAGATATGGGCCTGCGTGGTATCAGCGTTGAAGGCCATTTAGAAACAGCCGTAGCCGTAAGCCCTGGTTGGTGTAAGGCCCTACGCCTGCGTTGGCGAAGGTGTTGATAATTGGCCGGTCGAGTCGATCATGGTCCCTTGCGCACCTGGCCGTTCACCCGTTTGAAATGACCCAATGCAGTAATGGATCCGTTCCGCCAAGCCATTATCGCATGGGACGTTTGCCCGAAGGGTGTGCTCAAACCTTCCCCTGCCGTGAACTCGTAATGGTAGCTGGGATGAGCGGACCATCGGGCGGGAAGGCGTACCAGGCGCAGGGTATCCTGTGGTGCAGCGGTGCGCTGGAAGTTGCCTCCCCATAAACACGGCCATCGCTCAATGGTAGAAATCGAGGCGCTTCACCAACGAAAACCCGGTGCGGAAGGTGGTGTCCGGCGTGCCATCCGCATTCACCTTGAAGATCCAAATCCACTTCCTTGCCCTCGAATTGCGTGCGGTGCTGGAGCCAGATGAACTGCCCGTTGGGCAGTTCCCGAACCGGGATAGACCTGCAATTGTTGGCGCCCTTGCGATGCGCGTGCGGGGGTATCGAGGTAACCCGTGTTGTTGAACCGATCAGGTTGTGCAGGGCCCTCGAAACCACGGATGCATCGCCAAGATGTACGCGCCGCTCAAAGGCGGATCCGGCCATCGTGGTAGCCATTAGATAGTCGCCGCCCTGTAAGGAACTGGAAGTATGGCCCCAAGTTCAGGCCAATGAAATTGGGTCCTGGTAACCGTGGGCAGAATGCGTCACGGTTTGTGTTCCCACATAGAACCGATCCCGCCAGGTGGTGAGTCGTCCGCCCCAGGCCGCTGTTGTAGAAGGTCTCGTCGCGGGTGCCATCCGGTAATGGTCGCACCAGCGTTTATCGCTGAACTCGCCGGGGAGCGCCTGATCCTGATGCGATCAATGTTCCGTCCTCGTTAAGCAGGATGGAACCCGTGCTCTGGTACTCGACCCTGGGTTTGGAGCTGGGATCCACCGTGAAGTTCCATTGCCCGCATACCACGCAGTGGCCGCCAAGAAGGCGCCCACTGTGTGCAGGGTTATGCGAAGCACTGTTCTCTTCAAGGTTGCCATCACCAGTCGTTCGGTGTGGATCGAACGGCCCTCGCGCAAGAGTTCCCCGCTGTATACTCCGGGTGCAGCATTGCGGGTATCCCAAACCTGCTAGCCCACGGTGCCGCTTGCAGGCTGTGTACTGTATCGCAGCAGGGTGTTCCTCGCGGCACAAGCCGCCACCGGAACTCCGAAGTTCTCGCTCCGTGCTGGCCCTGGCGCGCGGAAAGGAGGACCTGCAGCAGCGATGACCCCGGATACACCCATGGCAGCGGCTTTCTTTTTCCCGCCAAGATAGCCGAAAGTCATGGTGCCGAGCGAGGAACGCTTCACACCTAGCCAGGTCCGGGCACGGAGGCCAGTCCGAAACCAATCCCCCTCTGAACCACACCCTTTCCGCTCCAACATGAATGTGGTTTGCTCCGAACCATATGTGAACTGCGTTGGGGCACAAACTGTTCAGCTTGGGTCACATTCATTCCGCTGCAAACCACATTCTGTCCAGAGCAGAACCACATACTCCTCAGCTTGGGTCACATACTATCCAGAGCAAACCACAAACTGTTCAGGACGATCCACATACTGTTCAGAGCAAACCACATTCTATCCAGGACAGACCACAACCTGTTCAAGACAAACCACATACTGTCCAGAGCAAACCACATTGTGTTCAAGACAAACCACATACTGTCCAGAGCAAACCACATTCTGTTCAGGACAAACCACATACTGTCCAGAGCAAACCACATTCTGTTCAGGACAAACCACATACTGTCCAGAGCAAACCACATTCAGTTCAGGACAAACCACATACTGTCCAGAGCAAACCACATACTGTCCAGAGCAGACCACATTCTATCCAGAGCAAACCACATGCTTCCCAAGCCGTTCCGGAGGGCTTTTCAGGCAGGTTGGACCCCCTCCGGGGCGCCCGGCATGCCATCCGGCGCGGGGCTATTGCTCCCCGGAACATCCTGAATATCGGGAACGGTCGGATCCACACGAGCAGCGGCGATCGGCACGAAGGAACGGTCGGAATGGCCCAAGGAACGGTTGCGGCGGTTGAGCTTGAAAGCACCGCCCAGCAAGAGGCTGCGAAGGTGCGTGTGCAATACGCAGGGGTGTTTCCGCATTCTATATGCAGCAAGCATAACCTAACGCTTGTTCAACCACATGAAGACGATCAAGATCGGTTTGGCGGGCCTGAGCGCCCTGGACAAGGTCGCGAAGGCGTTGTTCATCGAGAGTAAGTTGACGGGCAACATCGCCTTCCCCGGGCGGCCGCCCCTGCTGGTGCTGCTGCTGGCAGCCCGTTTGAGTTGGAGAACGCCATTGCCGCAGCGCTGGATGGCGGCAAAGCGGCCACCTTCGCCAAGAACGAGGCGGAGGCGGAACTGGACGAGATCATCACGCAGATCGCAGTACATGGTGAGAGTGTGGTGAGCCACGACGAGGCGCTGATCTATAGCGCGGGCTTCGATGTGCGCAAGCCCACGCCGATCGGCGACCTGAAAGCGCCGTCCAACCTCCGCGCGGACCTCACCGATAAGGTGGGCGAGATCCAAGCGGATTGGGGACCCCCGTGCATGGTACGCACGAGTACGAGTTCCAACGCAACAGGGGAGCCGCTGATCGAAGCGAACTGGCTGTGTTGGGCATGACCACCAAGAGCAAGTTCAAGGACGAGGGCCTGGCCAGTGGCAGCTTCCACTGGTACCGGGTGCGGGCACGTGGCACGGCGGGCAATAGCCCGTGGAGCGATCCGGCACGGGCGATGGCACGGTAAGCGGCGGATAAAGACATTGTAACAACGGCCCCGGAAATTCCGGGGCCGTTGGCGTTGCGCGCGGTCCGTTCCTACAAAAGGTCGTTCGCCAGATTGGCCAGCGGGCTACGCTCGCCTTTCTCCAACGTGATGTGCGCGAAGAGCGGATCGCCCTTGGCCTTGTCGATGAGGTAGCTGAGGCCGTTGCTCTCGCTGTCGAGGTAGGGCGTATCGATCTGGTGGATATCGCCGGTGAAGACGATCTTGGTTCCTTCCCCCGCGCGGCTGATCACGGTCTTCACTTCCAGTGGCGTGAGGTTCTGCGCTTCGTCCACGATGAAGAAGATATTGCTCAGGCTGCGACCGCGGATGTAGGCCAGCGGGGCGATGGAGATCTTGTCGTTCTCCAGCATCTCATCGATGCGCTTGGGCGTGTTGTCGTGCTTGTCGAAGCCACCCTTGATCAGCTTAAGGTTATCCCAGATCGGCTGCATGTAAGGATCCAACTTGCTCTGGATATCACCGGGCAGGTAGCCGATGTCCTTGTTGCTCAGCGGCACCACCGGCCGCGTAACGTAGATCTGGCGGTATTCGCGGCGTTGCTCCAGTGCGCACGCGAGTGCGAGCAGCGTCTTGCCGGTTCCTGCGGAGCCCTGCATGGTCACGAGCTTGATCTCCGGATCGAGCAGTGCGCTCATCGCCAACGCTTGTTCCGCGTTCTTCGGACCGATGCCGAACACGTGCTTCTTCTCCACGCGGTCCACGGAACCGCTGCGCGGATCGAACTTGGCGAGGATGCTCTTCTTCTTGTGCTTGAGGATGTAGAAGTGGTTGCCCTTGGGCATTTCGAGGCCGAGTTCCGCCACGGGCATGCTGCCGCGCTCGAAGAGGGCATCGATGTTCTCCTCCTTGAAATCCTCCACCACGGTGCGACCGGTGTACAAGGTCTCGTACACGTTGCGCACCTTGCCGGTGAGGTAATCCTCACTGGCGATGTTGAGGCTCTTCGCTTTGAGCCTGAGCGCGATATCCTTCGTCACCAGCACCACTTTCCGATCCAGGTTCTGCCGCTGGATGGTGAGCGTGGCGTTGAGGATCTGGTGGTCCACCTTGCCGTCCTGGAACACCTTGGTGGCATCCACGCCATTGAGGTCGTGCTTGGCCACCACCTTGAACTTGCCATGCGTGGCGCCGTTCAGCGGGATCCAATCCGTGAGCACATCACGGTCGGCTATCTCGTCGAGGTGCCGGATGAATTCCCGCGCCTCGTAATTGATCGTATCGTTCCCCTTTTTGAAGGTGTCGAGTTCTTCGAGTACTTGTATCGGTATGGCCACATCATGCTCCTCGAAGCTGGTGATGGCCGAGTGGTCGTACAGGATCACGGAGGTGTCGAGTACGAAGATCTTCCGGTCTTTCTTCTTCATTCTCTCAATGAACGGTGTGATCCAAAAGTATCGGGGTGCAATGCGGAGCGCGGGCGCTGCGGGTCGCACTTATCCACGATCGATCGTTGCGAGCGGCGATCAAGAAGAACGATCGGATGGGTACCAAAACAGAGCGGGGAACACCGTGTAGGGGCCCCCCGCTCCCATCCGATGTCGGCCGTGGCCTTGATCGCATGCCCTTCGTTCTGTTTCCGGCGCCTCAGATCCTCTTGCGACGATGCTCGCGCTCTGTCCGGCGGTTCGATGCCTGTCTGGCAAACTACCTTGTGGTCGGCGCGTGACCTCTTACCAGGTTCGATGTGGCCGAGAACCCCATCAGCCGCTTCCCGAATTCCCCCCGATACGATCGGACCTCCGGATGGCCGAGCTCAAAGAACGTTGGTGACGCGAACGTAGTCCCACGCGTTCCAGGCGGAAGAATTCCGACCCTTCAGCTTATCCACAACTTCTGCACAGGCCTAGCGATGCAGGAGCTGGAGCGCAGCAGCCTGTCCTGTAGGCCGGAGCAAATAGATGCCTGCCGCAGCAGTGATCGGCACGCGCACCACACCGGCCTCGAAGGGTCCGCCGTTGAGACGCGAACTGCGACCAGCACATCGAGCAGTTCGAGGTCCGCGGCGATCCGTTCGATTCGATCCGGATCACATGGTCCACTCCTTCTTGCCCGATCCAATGCATACCGTGATCCACGTTCCCGATATCTCCGATCCCTTGGCACGGATCGATCACTACCGCCACGAAGGCTTGCGCATTCGCACAGGGTGCAAGGCCCACAACGGTGTATGTGTACAATCCCGCCGGACCGATGGCTGGGTTCACGATCCCGTTGGAAGGACCACCTGGGCCTGTCCACGTACCACCGGCCTGCGCGTTGCCGAGCAAGGGCAAGAGCGCGAAGGGTGCTGCGTTCTGGCAGACCGTTACCGTGGTACTCGTGCCTGCTTGTGGCGCGGCATTCACGGTGAAGGTGAACTCGGCTGTGTCGTTAGCGCAGGGCGCACTTCCGTACACCACATACACGAGGTCATACACGCCCGGTGTGTTCAGGAACGATCCGTTGGTTCCTTGGCCGTTGTAGAAGAAGATCCCGGTGAGGTCGCCGCCGTTCACATAGCTGAACAAGGAAACAGCCGCACCTGTGGAACAAAGCGATGCCGAAACATCGTTCCCGGCTGATGCTGGATCCTGTAAGGTGATGGTGAGCGTGGCCGCGTCCTGCGGGCAACCACCGGGACAGTTGGTGGTGTAGGTATAGGCACCGGCATTGTCGGCACTGGTGTTCAGCGTTCCACTGAAAGCACCGCCACCGGGTCCGGTCCACGTACCACAATTCGATGCGCCGTCCAGGAAGATGATCAGGTCGTACAGCCCGGAGTTCTTGCAAAGCGTGATCGCATCATCAGCCCCCGCATACGGTGCGCTGTTGATGCTGAGGTCCGACCGCATTTCACTTCCCGTGGTCGATGGCATGTTGCTGACCACGCGGATGCGATACCCTGTACCCACCGGCGTGAGTGCAGGAATGGTGCAGCTGATGGAACCACTGACCGTGGAGGCCAATGTGCCGATGACGACCGGTGCGGCAAAGCTTCCGGATGCATCGCTCAATTCTGCGGAGAAGATGTTCCCGCCGGTGTACGCGCCGACCGCCGTGTATGGAACGGAGAGTTGTGCGCCTTGGCAATAGGTCGTGGAAGCGATGGTTCCCGTAGTGATGCTGTTGGGAACCGCCGTGGCGGAAACGATGCGGATATCATCCACGGAGAAGGCAGGGTCCTGTGCGCTCGTGGTGGTGCCGTTGAAAAAGCGGAAGCCGAAACGCAGGGTGGCCTGGTTGGAGAAGGCCGGGAGCGTGATGCTCTGCTGCACCCAATTGCCTTGGTTGCGGTACTGGCTGATGGGTGTGGTGAGCTGCGTCCAGGACGTACCGCTGTTCGTGCTGTAGTACACTTCGCCGTAGTTGGCCGTTCCACCGGAACAAAGCCACCAGAAGGAAAGGGTGATGTCTTCCGGCCCGGTGGCCACATCGGTGGACATCCGTGCGAAGTGGCTCGCGGCGTTCGCGCACAAGCCATCGGCCGCAAGGAAGCAGCTATTCAGGATGCCGCTGTTCTGCGCGGCCACACTGGTGATGTGCAAGTAGTTCCCGTTCGGGCTGGTAACACCACCGGGCTGCGCCGGTGTGTTGGGCACACTGAATGGAAAAGGAAAGCCGATGCAGACCACGGTCCCACCGCCGCCGGTGTAGGCATTGTTGATCAGCCAGGTGTTGTCCGGTGAATTGCTCACGCCACCCTGGTCTGTCGTGTTCAAGGTGATCGTCGGTGAACTCTCGAAGGTTTCACTGAAGAGCGTGGTCTGCGCGTGGATCGAGGAGTAGAGTCCAAGGGCGAAAAGGAGTACGGGTATGCGCATGGGCGATCGGGGTTGGTCCGCGCAAGATAGAGGGAAGGACGTTTCCCACACCGCGCACACGGCGGAGTTCCCGGAAAGAACGAAGCCCCTGGAGAATGGCTCCACAGGGGCTTCGGGCAAGAGGTTCCGATCAGCGCGCGATCGTCACCGATCGTTGGAGGATCGCGGAACCATCCACGCGCGTTGCACGCAGGATATAGACGCCTTCCACAACACCTTCCAGACCGATGCTGAACGTGGCGGAGTTGCCCGCACGTTTCTCGATCACGACCCTTCCACTTGCATCGATCAGTCGCATCACCGCACCGGCAGGCAACGCACCATCGATCCAGATGCGGTCATCCGCAGGTATGGGTCGGACCACATAGGAAACGCCTTCAACCTCCTCCACGCCGACCGGTGAATACCAAAGGGTATCCGAGAACAACTGGCAGCCTGTGTTCACAGTGGCCAGTACATAGTAGTTGCCCTCCACGGTCGGGGTGATGGCTTGGCCGGTCTCTCCGGATACGACCGTGCCGGATCGGTACCACTGGTAGGCAGTGGCTGTCGTGCTCGTGATCACACCGGCGTTCGCGCTGATGGTCGGCCGTTGTGCGGTGCATACCTCCTTGATCTTGTACAAGCGGCCATTGCTGTTGTTGCCCGCGTACATCTCAAGCGAATTGTTCTCCCCGATACAGGAGAACCCAAAGCCACCATTACCCAACACTTGCGTGCGCACCCACGCGCCGAGGTCGTTCCGCTCCAGGGTATAGAACTGCCCACCGCAATAGTCCGTGTAGATGTACCTGCCCTCGACGCGCCAGTAGGTGGGTCCGCGATACACCCGCCCCCCGATCACCGAGCACCAATTCTGTTGGCTCTGCGGATGTGCTGCCACGGGTGCCACATAGGATGCTGCGGGCAGGCAACCAGCGGTGTTGTATGCGTTGTTCGCCTCGTAACACCGCCAGCCGAAATTCGGTCCGGTCAAGTCGCCCGCCGGCCAGAAGTCCACTTCTTCCACGGCGTCCTGTCCGACGTCACCGATCCACAGGTCGCCGGTCACGGCATCGAAACTCCAGCGCCACGGATTGCGCAAGCCGTTGGCGAAGATCTCCGGAAGCGTGTCCGTGGCGGTAGCGAAGGGATTGTCCGGCGGAACGCTCCAACCGGTCGGTCCGCTCACATCGATGCGGATCAACTTGCCCAAAGCGATGTTCATGTTCTGCGCATTGTTGTTCGGGTCGCCTCCACTACCTCCATCGCCGAAGCCCACATACAGGTATCCGTCGGGTCCGAAGGCCAGATCACCCCCATTGTGGTTCCAGAAGGGCTGCGCACGGGTGTAAAGGATCTGCTCACTGTTCGGATCGGCGACGTTCGGATCCGCCGTCACTGAGAATCGTGAGATACGGGTGGTGCCACTCCCGCTTCCGGTCACATAGTCCACATAGAAGAAGCCATTCGTGAGGTAATCGGGGTCGAACGTGAGACCGAGCAGGCCCTGTTCATTCTCCGTGCTCTGCACACGGTCGGTGATGTCCAGGAACGGCGTGGGCAACACGGTGTTGCTCGCATCCATGATCTTGATCACCCCGGCCTGTAGCGTCAGGAAGAGCCGATCATCACCGCAATGGCTGATGTCACAAATGCGCGTGAGGCCGGTAGCGATCTGCTCCAGTTGAAGCGTAACAGCGGTTTCCTGCGCTCGTACGATCCCGACGAGCAGGAGCGCGAAAAGCAGGGATGGTCTTCGTAGCATGGTTCCAAAAGGGTTTGTCCAAAACTAGGCGTCCATGCACCTCGGTCCGGAACCACGTTCGACCAAGACCTATTTTCGCCGCCCCGTTGTGGGAATTGCGCCGATATGGATCTGCACGAAGCCATCGAACACCGGCGAACCTTCGCCATCATCAGTCACCCGGACGCTGGAAAGACCACGCTGACCGAGAAATTCCTGCTGTATGGCGGTGCCATCCAGACGGCCGGTGCGGTGAAGAGCAACAAGATCCGTCGCGGGGCCACCAGCGATTTCATGGAGATCGAACGGCAACGGGGGATCAGCGTGAGCACCTCCGTGATGACCTTCCAGTACGGTGGCAAGCTCATCAACCTGCTCGATACGCCCGGTCACCGCGACTTCGCGGAGGATACCTACCGCACGCTTACTGCGGTGGATAGCGTGGTGTTGGTGATCGACTGCGTGAAAGGTGTGGAAGCACAGACCGAGCGGCTCATGGAAGTGTGCCGGATGCGGAACACACCGGTGATCGTCTTCATCAACAAGCTCGACCTCGAAGGCCGCGATCCCTTCGACCTGTTGGATGAACTGGAGGAGAAGCTGCGCATCAAGGTGCGGCCCATGAGCTGGCCCATCGGCATCGGCGCCACCTTCCAAGGGGTGTATGACCTATACAGCAAGGGCCTGCGCATGTTCGACCCCGGCAAGACCAAGGTGGAACAGAGCAGCGTGCGGATCAACGACGTGCATGACCCGGCGATGGTCGATCACATCGGTGGAGGACGCCACGGCCTCCTTGCGGGAGGATGTGGATCTCATCGAGGGCGTGTACGAACCGCTCAGTACGGAGGCGTATCGTGCGGGTCGCATCGCGCCGGTCTTCTTCGGTAGTGCCTTCAACAACTTCGGGGTGAAGGAAGTGCTCGATGCCTTCGTGGGGATCGCGCCGCCGCCAGGTCCACGACCGACGGACCAAGGCGAGATCGCACCGGATGATCCGCGCTTCAGCGGTTTCATCTTCAAGATCCACGCGAACCTGGATCCGAACCACCGCGACCGCATCGCGTTCCTGCGCGTGTGCTCCGGCCAATTCCAGCGCAACACCTATTACCACCACGTCCGGCTGGACAAGAACGTACGCTTCTCCACCCCCACCAATTTCCTCGCCGCTGCGAAGACCATCGTGGACGAGGCTTGGCCCGGTGATGTGATCGGCCTGTTCGATACCGGCAACTTCAAGATCGGCGACACACTCACCGACGGTGCTTCCTTCAACTTCCGTGGTATCCCGGCCTTCTCCCCGGAACTCTTCCGTGAACTGGTGAACCTGGATCCCATGAAGAGCAAGCAACTGGACAAAGGCATCCGCCAGCTCACGGACGAAGGGGTTGCACAACTCTTCACCCAACAACCCGGGAACAAGAAGGTCGTGGGCTGCGTGGGCGAACTACAATTCGAGGTGATCGCCTATCGCTTGGAGCATGAATACGGAGCGAAGTGCGCCTTCCAGCAGATCGCGGCGCACATGGCCTGCTGGATGACCAGTACTGACCCGGAGGAATTGGATCGCTTCATCCGCGTGAAGGCGCAACAGATCGTGCAGGACAAGGACGATAACCCTGTGTTCATGGCGCCGAGCGCGTACATGTTGGATCTGGAGAAGCGGAACAATCCCTCGATCACCTTTCACACCACCAGCGAGTTCAAGACCCTTGCAAGTGCCGACGGTGGCGGATCGTATTGACAACTCTTAACGGCCAAGCGGACGCCGTCCACGTTGAAGGTCCGTCGTTCCGTGGAACGGTCCTTGAAAGACCCGCCGACGCCGATCCTATTTTCGCGCCCATGAACCGAAGGACGATCCTCCTCGCCATCACCGCCCTCATCACCGTCACCGCCTCGTTCGCGCAGAAACCGGCGGCGACCGGTGCCATCAAGCGCACGATCGAAGTGCTCATCGGCGGCGTGGCCAAAGGCGACACCATATACCTGGCCAACTACTACGGCAACAAACTCTACTACACCGATACCGCCAAGGCCGATGGAAAGGGCAACGTGGTGTTCAAGAGTCCGAAAGGATATGAAGCCGGCGTGTACGCGGTGGTGGTGCCCGGCCCGAAGTACTTCGAGATGATCGTGAACGAACCGGTGATCAAGCTCACGACCACCAAGGCTGATCTGTTGGGTACCTTACAGGTGAAGCAGAGCAAGGAGAATGAATTGTTCATCGGTTACATCCGCTACCTGAATGACCAGAAGCTGCGCGGCGATGCGTTGAAGGCCAGACTGGATGTGGCGAAGGACGAAGAAGCGCGACTTGCCGTGCGGGAGGAAATGAAGCAGTTGGATGTGGATGTGAAGAAGTACCAGCGCGACCTTGTGGCGAACAACCCCGGCACACTCGCAGCCAGCTTGGTGAAGATGAGCATGGTGGTGGAATTGCCGCCCGCCCACAAACCGGATGGCAGTGTGGACAGCGCAGCCGCCTACTACAATTACCGCGCGCACTACTGGGACAATTTCGACCTCACGGATCGCCGCATTGTGCGCGTGCCCGTCTTCGCGAACAAGTTCGAGGAATACATCACCAAGGTGGTGCCGCAGGTGCCCGATACCATCGACCGCCTCGCGGATGAGTTGATCGCGCGAACGGATACCTGCCTCGATGTGTTCAAGTACATGGTCCACAACATCACGAACAAATTCGAGAGCAGCGACATCATGGGCATGGATGCGGTGTTCGTACACATGGCCCAGACCTACTACTGCCCGGATCACGGCCGCACCACGCGGGTGAACTGGATGGATGCCGACAAGATGGTGAAGCTGTGCGAGCGCGCACACAAGATGGCTCCGCTCGTGTTGGGGAAGAAGGCACCGTACCTCGCGCTTACGGACACCACGGAGGAGAAGTGGATCAACTTCTATGACCTACCCGCGGAATACGTGGTGATCATCTTCTGGGATCCGCACTGCGGACATTGCAAGGAGGAACTCCCGAAGATCCATGAAGTGTACACGGAACGCCTGCGTCCGCTTGGTATCGAAGTGTATGCCGTGGCCAAGGCCGTGGATGAAACGCTGATGAAGGACTGGAAGAAGTTCATCCGCGAGAAGAACCTCGATTGGGTGAACGTGGGCCTGACCTGGCATGTGTTCGACGAGGCGAAGAAGGATCCGCGGAAATTCATCCCCGGCCTCACCACCATTGAAAGTCTCAACTACGCCGATACGTACGATGTCTTCAGCACACCGAAGCTCTTCGTGGTGGATGGTGACCGCCGCTTCGTGGGCAAGAGCCTGACGGCGGACCAGATCGAGGACCTGGTGTTGAAGCTGCGCGAGCGCAAGGCGAAGAAATAAGGTGAGGGCCTACCCTTCGGTCTCCTTGGTCCAGATGGCCTCGGTGATGCTCTGGCCGTTCTTGAAATAGAAGGTCCCCCACTTCGCGATCACCTTGCTGTATTCATCACCCTTGTTGCCCACCACCACTATACGGCGGATGATCACCTTGTTGCCTTCCGTGGAGCTCTCCTCGGTGACCCCTGGCGGGTAGTCCTGCGCCAATTTGTTCCGGTTGTAATCCGCGAAGGCCCGTGGCTGGTCCTTCGGCGTGGCATCCAATTGCTCCTTGGCGCGGGCACGTGTTCGCTCACTGGCTTGGGCATAGGCGGCGTCACGCGCAGCTACCGCACGCTTCTCGTCCTCGATCACATCACGACGCTCCTGCGTCAGCAAGGCCCCGCGCTGTTGGCGATCCGCTTCCTGCTGGATCACCTGTTCCACCCGCTCACGCTCGGTGTTCGTGCGCTCATTGGCCTGGGCCATACGCTGCGCTTCCGCCACGCGCAACTGCTCCGTTCCGGAGACCACGTCCTGTGCAGCCTCCGATTGGCGTTGCTGCAAGGTGCCTTCACGTTCCATGATCCGCTCCTGTCGACCAAGGGACATGTCGTGCTGCTGGGTGCTCGACGCCGTGGAGCGATCGCGACGTTCAGCCTCGATGCGATCCAGTTCATCCTTGTAAGCCTGCACCTCCGCCGCACTCAACTGTCGCCGTGATTCATCACCGCGATACAGCCCGGCCGAGCCTTCCTCGATACGTTCCTTGTCGCGCACTGCGCCACCTCGCCGTTCTGCGGCTTCACCCGCATTCGCCGCATCCTCCGCTTGAAGGTCCTCGCGCAGTTTGCGGATCCGCTCCCATTTCTCGCGCTCCTCCCGCTCGAAGGCATCGCGCAGGAATCGCTCTGCTTCCTGTTCCTTGCGCGGATCCACGGTGGTCGCTTGTCTTTCGCGTTGTGATTCCTTTTCCAGTCGGGCCCGTTCAGCGGCCAACTCCGCTTCTCGTTGCAAGCGTTCCATTTCGGCTACCATGCGATCGATCTGGTCGATCTTGGCGAGTGGATAGGTCTCATCCGGTCGGATATCGCTGGCTTCCGCATAGATCCCGCGTGCCTCCGCATACTTCTTCGCGCCGAGCGCTTCATCCGCCAGAAGGACCGTACTCCGGTAGCGTTCCTCCATTTCCTTGGTGCTCTCGCGGCTCATCCGATCACGCTCCGCTGCCAACCGACGGGCTTCCGCATCACGTTCCTCTTGCGCACGCCGTTCAGCTTCGAGCCGATCACGTTCTTGTTCTGCGGCCAAACGCGCGCGATCAGCGTCCTCCAGTTCTTTTCGTTTGCGCTCCTCCTCCGCAAGGCGGCGTTGCTCGGCCAAGCGATCGGCTTCGGAGAGCGCGGCTTGTTTCCGAGCGATCGCATCGTCGATGGCGGCCAAGCGGTCCTTCGGATACGTCTCCGTGGGTTTCACACCCAAGGCATCGGTGAACTTCGTGCGTGCCTTTTCGAATTCCTCCTTGGAGAAAGCCAGGTCCCCTGCTGAGACGGCTTCGCGGTACCGGCGATCCAATTCCTCGGCTTCCGACTTCAGCCGCCGTGCTTCCTCATCCGCGCGGGCCTTCTCAGCTGCGGCCAGATCCGCCGCGAGGCGATCGGCCTCGGCTTTTCTTGCTCGTTCAGCGGCATCACGATCAGCAGCATCAAGCGCTTCCTGCGCCTTCCGTGCATTCTCCCCGAGGATCCGCTCGATCTCCGCCAAGCGATCCGCCGGGTGCTTCTCCGTCGGCTTCACACCAAGTGCTTCGCTGTACGCCGTGCGTGCGGGTTCGTACTTCTTCGCGGTGAAGTCGCGGTCCGCTGAAGCGATCAATTCCGCATAGCGTTTGTCCTTGTCCGCCATTTCACGCGCCAGCCGCTCCTCCTCGGCCTTGGCCAATGCCGCTGCATCCAGTTCTGATCCGATCGCGGCGATGCGGTCCTTCGGATGCTGCTCTTCCGGTTTCAAGGTGGATGCATCACGGTAATCCACCAAGGCCGCAGAGAGTTTCTTCGAGTCGTAGGCCCGGTCGGCACGCAGGATCAGTTCACTGTACTTCGCTTCGCGTTCGCGGTTCCTCTTTTCCTCTTCCGCCTTTCGGGCCTGCTCCGCGATACGGGCATCCACTTCCGCGATCCGGTCCTTCGGGTAGCGTTCCATGGGCTTCAACGCAGAAGCCTCTTGGTACTTCGCCTTGGCGGCCGGATAGGACTCACTTCCGAACGCGGCGTCGGCTGCTGTGATCAACTGATCATACTGCGCTTGGATCGCTTCCAACCGCTTGCGCTCCTCCGCTTCGGCTTTGCGCTTACCGACCAAGGCCAATTGGTCCTTCGGGTATTTCTCTGCGGGTTTCAGACCAGAAGCCTCGGTGTACTTGGCGGTGGCGACATCCCAGTTCTCCGCCGCAAGCGCTTGGTCCGCGGCCGTGATCACCGCTTGGTACTGTGCATCGAGTTCCCGTTGCTTGCGCTCCTCCTCGGCCTTCTTCGCTAGTTCCTCCTTCTTCTTGTTGATGGCGGCGATCTGGTCCTTGGGATATTGTTCTTTCGGCTTCAACGTGCTGGCCTCGGCGTATCGCGCGATCGCATCATCCAGTTTGTCGCCGGTGAAGGCCTGCATGGCTTCGGCCAGTTTCGCCTTGTACTGTTCATCCAAGTCCTTTGCCAAGCGCTCCTCCTCTGCCTTCTTCGCCAATTCCTCGCGCTTCTTCGAGATGGCCGCCAATTGATCCTTCGGGTATTTCTCTTCGGGTTTCGATCCACTTGCTTCGGTGTACTTCGCCTCCGCCTCGTCATAGCGCGCGGCATTGAAGGCCAGGTCCGCAGCGGTGATCGCCGCTTGGTACTTCTGCTGAAGCTCTTTCGCCAAGCGCTCCTCCTCGGCCTTCTTTGCGGCCTCATCGCGTTTCGCAGCGATGGCAGCGAGTTGGTCCTTCGGATATTTCTCTTCTGGCTTCAAGGTGGAAGCCTCGTTGTACTTCGTGGTGGCGATATCCCAACTCGATGCCTTGAACGCCACATCACCGGCGGCGATGGCAGCATCGTACTTCTGCTGGGTCTCACGGGCCTTCTTCTCCTCTTCCGCTTTCTTGGCGGCCTCGGCCTTCTTGACGGCGATCAGTGCGATCTGGTCCTTGGGGTAGCGCTCGTCGGGTTTCAAGGTCCCGGCATCGGTGTACTTGGTAGTGGCCTGATCCCAGTTCTCTGCCTTGAAGGCTGCGTCCGCTGCGGCGATCGCAGCGGTGTATTTCTCCAACAGTTCCTTCGCCTTGCGCTCCTCCTCCGCCTTCTTCGCAAGATCGGCGAGGAGCCCATCGATCTCCTTGATCTTCTGCTTGGGATAAGGCTCGTCGAACTTGGCATCACTTGCCTCTTGGTACTTGGCCTTGGCCGGCTCGTAATTCTTCTTCCCGAAAAGGCCATCGGCTTCCTTGATCAGTGCCGCGTAATTCGCCGCGCGATCCTTCTCGGCATCGGCCGCTTCCAACCGCATGCGCGCATCGCTGAGTTGGCCGTTGCCACCGCGTCGCCGACCTTCAGTGTGAGTGCTTCGGCAAAACTGTCCACGGCCTTCTTGAAGTCGGCTGCGGTCATGGCCGCATTGCCCTGCGTCATCAGCTTTGCGAAATCCGCCTCGACGTTGGCTTCGCGCTTCTTGCGCTCTTCATATGCCTTCAGCAAACGTGCTTGTGCATCGCGCATGCCGTTGGTGTATTCCACATCGAATTCGATGTTGCCCACGGCGGCGTTGTACTTGGCTTTGCCGAAGGGTTCCAGCAGCACGGAGTAGTCCACACCCGGGATGTCGGCCATCATCGTGAAGTCGATGTTCATGCCGTGACCACCTTGTCGGTCCTCTTCGGGTATGTTCCGCGTATCGATCGCGATGTTCTTGCTTATGTAGCCCGTTTTGGCGCACATCACCTTGTAGTCTGCGCCGTAATCCAGGTTCACTTCGTATTTGCCACTGGCGTTGGTGGGGATCTCCAACACCTTGCCCCCGTTCTTGAACACCGTGATGGCGACGCCTTCGAGCTTCTTGGCCGTACTGAAATCCTTCACGGTGCCGTACACCATCACCACATCCACCTGTGCGCTAGCACCGAGGAATGGCAGTGTGAACAGGGCAAAGAGTGCCGCGCGGAGGACGTGGTGGATCGGCATACTGGTCGATACGTTCCTGTGCAGGCAGGAAAGACGCGGCAAAATACGACAACTTTGACGGCATACCCTACTCACATGGGCTTGAGCGTCTGGGAGGTTGGCGGCTTTCACCGTCGGCCACACTTGGTGGTGATCGGCGGTGGCATCGTCGGACTTTTCACGGCCTTGTTCCATAAGCGGAGCCATCCCCGCCATCATGTGGTGGTGTTGGAGCGTGGTCCTTATCCCAGCGGTGCCAGTGTGAAGAACGCCGGCTTCGCATGCTTCGGGAGCCCGAGCGAATTGCTTGCGGACATCCGGAATGAGGGAATGGACGCGGCCTTGAACCGGGTGGAGGAGCGCTGGCGCGGGCTGAATGAACTGCGCGCCGAGCTCGGCGATGCGAACATCGGCTTCGAGGGTTCTGGTGGTCATGAGATCTATCGGACCGGTGGTCCCCTGTACCCGCTCGTGGCGGAAGGGTTCGATGGATTGAACGCGGCACTGCGACCGATATTCAATGGTCCCGTTTTCCAATGGTCCGATGAGATGATCGGTCGATCAGGATTGTCCGGGGTGGACCACTTGGTCAGGACCACCTTCGAAAGCCCGATCGATACCGGAAGGATGATGGAGACCCTGTTGCGAAAAGTCAGTTCCGAGGGCGTTCATTTCCGGCCCAATGCGGAAGTGATATTCATGGAGGACGGCCCATTGGGCGTAATGATCTCGCTACGCGACGGATCACATATGGAGGCCGGGCAAGTGCTGGTGGCGACGAACGGATATACCTCGTCCATCCTGCCGGATCTTGATGTGATCCCCGCACGTGGGCAAGTGCTGTTGACCGAGCCCATTCCCGAACTGGCCTTACGCGGAACCTTCCATGTGGACGAAGGCTTCTATTACTTCCGGGACTACCAAGGTGCCGTGTTGCTCGGCGGCGGAAGGAACCTGGATGTGGCTGGTGAGACCACAACGAACGATGGAACGACCGAGCAGATCCAATTTGCGTTGGAGGATCTCTTGCGGACCGTGATCCTTCCGGGACGTGAATTCAAGATCGTGCGACGGTGGAGCGGCGTGATGGGTTTTGGTGCGACGAGCAAAGCACCCTTGATCGAACGCATCAGCCCGCGGGTGAGCGTGGCAGTGCGACTGGGAGGAATGGGTGTCGCGATCGGGATCCGCGTGGCGCGGAAGGCGGCAGCTCTGCTGCACGATTGAACCTACATCCTTTCGGGCACTTCGATCCCCAGACACCACATGGCCTTCTTCGTGTTCGTAGCCACAGCGGCACTCAGGATGATCCGGAAGGCTCGCTTGGACACATCTTCTTCCTTCATGACCGGGATCGATTGGTAGAAGGTGTTGTAGGCCTTCACCACTTCGTAGGCGTGGTTGGCGATGGACGATGGATCCAATCGCGCAGCCGATTCCGCCAACACACCGGGGAATTGGTGGAGCAGCTTGATGATGTTGCGTTCCTCGGGGAGCAAGGGCCAAGTGACCATGTACTCATGTGACCATGTGCCCATGGTGCCGGCCTTCCTTAGCAATGATCGGATCCGCGCGTAGGTGTATTGGATGAATGGTCCGGTGTGTCCTTGTAGATCGATGCTGGCGGCGGGGTCGAAGAGCATGCGCTTCTTCGGATCCACTTTCAACAGATAGTACTTCAACGCAGCGAGGCCGATCATCTCGAAGAGCGCCGTCTTTTCCTCTTCACTGAACTCATCGAGCTTGCTCAATTGCTCACCCGAAGCGCGCGCCTCGTTCACCACTTCCTCCATCAACTCATCGGCATCCACCACGGTGCCCTCGCGGCTCTTCATCTTCCCGGTGGGCAGGTCCACCATGCCGTAGCTGAGGTGGAAGAGTTCATCGGCCCACGAGAAGCCGAGCTTCTTCAGGATGAGGAACAACACCTTGAAGTGGTAGTCCTGCTCGTTGCCGACGGTGTAGATCAATTTGCTCAAGCCCGGATATTCCTCGAATCGCTTGATCGCGGTACCGATGTCCTGCGTCATGTACACGCTGGTCCCATCACGACGCAGCAGCACTTTCTCATCGAGTCCCTCCGGAGTGTTGTCCACCCATACGGCGCCGTCCTTTTCGTAGAACACGCCTTTCTTCAGGCCTTCCAACACGTCGTTCTTCCCCAGCACATAGGTCTGGCTCTCGTAATAGAGCTTGTCGAACTCCACGCCCATGCGGGTGTATGTGGAATTGAATCCCTCATATACCCAGCCGTTCATCTTCTCCCACAGCGCGCGGACTTCAGGGTCGTTCGCTTCCCATTTCAGGAGCATGGCTTGCGCTTCCAGCAGGATCGGTACTTCCTTCTCTGCTTCCTCCTTCGACCTTCCACTGGTGATCGATCCTTCGATCTGCCTTTTCATTTCGCGATCGAACTCGACGTAGTATTTCCCCACGAGCTTGTCGCCTTTGGTCCCGCTGCTCTCCGGTGTTTCGCCGTTGCCGAACTTCTGCCAAGCCACCATGCTCTTGCAGATGTGGATGCCGCGGTCGTTGATCACCTGCACGCGCACCACTTCGTTGCCCGCCGTTTGCAGGATCCGGCTCACGCTATGTCCGAGGAAATTGTTGCGCAGGTGTCCGAGATGCAGCGGCTTGTTGGTGTTCGGCGAACTGTACTCCACCATCACTTTCTTCCCGGTCGAGGGAAAGCTGAGGTGGTCGCTTTCCCCATTGCCGAGGAATTCCAGCCAGTACGTATCCGCGATGACCAGGTTGAGGAAACCCTTCACCACATTGAACCGAACGACCACTGGAACGTTGGCTACGAGATGTTCGCCGATCGCTTGTGCGGTCTGTTCAGGTCCCTTTCCACTCAGCTTCAGGAATGGAAAAACGTTGATCGTCACATCGCCTTCGAACTCCGGCCGGGTCTGTTGAAAGCCGATGAGTTTGACATCCAATTCCTTCGAGAAATGGTGCGTGAACGCGGCTTGAACCGCAGAGGCGAGTACGGATTGAAGAGGATCCAGTGACATGGGACGCAAAGGAAGGACTTGCCATCGAACCACCACGGAGGATGGCGGCCTGCTGTTGGTGGTTACACCGGCAACTCTCCGGCGCGCGGGATCCGATGTCCGCGGAGTTCCTCCAATTGGTCCGCCGTTCGTTCCAGTTCCACACGCACAGAGCGGTGCTTGCGCACCAAGCCGAGATGCAACACAAGAATGATCAACAGGAGAACCGATGCTCCCACGCCGGCCATCCGCCAGCGACCGATGCGGACATCCGCTTCATTGATCCGTTGCTCCGCCAAGCGCTGTTCGACCGACAATGCACCGAGTTGTTCTTGTACAGCCAGGACATCCGCTCCGGTGAGCGCTTGTGCCAAGCGTTCGGTCAGATCGGCTTTGTTCAAGGAGTCCTTCATCCGCATGAGGCTGCGCGCAGTGCCAAGCGCACCTACCAGATCCCCTTCCCGTTGGAGCAACTCCATGCGGACGCGCTGCACCTCGGGCATCTCGCGCAAGGCGTTCAACTTGTTCAACCGGTTCTCGGCATCGGCGAGGTATCGTTTTGCATCCGCCGTTCTTCCCATGTTCAGTGCGGATGTGGCCAGATCACGCTCGAGCCACGCCTTTTCCAGATCGGTTCCATGTTCACTGGTGTGGCGGTAGGCTTTGTTCAAGAACGGCCACGCATCGGACCACTGCTTCCGCTCCACGAGCAGGTTGCCAAGCAATCCGTTCGCGAAGGCTTCACCGGAAGGATCGCCGATGGCGACATAGATGCTGATGGCTTCCCGCAGCACGACCATGGCCTCCTGTTCCTTCCCGGCGGTCCGTATGGCGTTGCTCATGTCGCAGAGCCCGTTGGCGATGGCCGTGCTGTCCTTGGATAGGCGCATGTGTACCATGGCTTGCTGCGCGTGCGCGTATGCTTCGGTCTGCCTTCCGGTCTCCATCAGGACCGTGGCGATCCATCCGTGATCATCGCCCATGGCGCGTTCGCTGCCCATACCGCGCGCAAGGTTGAGCGCTTCCATACTGCGCTCCAGACAAGCGCTGTATTCACCGGAAAGGAAGTGTGCATACCGGAGCGCGTTCAATCCGTCATGTTCACTCCCGCGATCGGATGCCAGCTTCGCCATGGAGATCGCTTTCAGGGCCACCTCTTTCGCCAACGCGGCATCGCGATCCACCAACGCGTACGCACTATCCGCCATTTCCCGCGCAGCCGTGCTTTGCCCAAGAACGAGTGACCCGCTGGCCACAAAGGTTCCCATGGCCAGAATGACCGGGAGCGCACTTCTTCTTCGCATGATATCTGGCTTTGATGCCGAAGGAAGCATCCGGGGTGTTCCGCCGGACCGACTGGGCGGGCGAACTTTCCCGCAGCCCGTGTTCACAATCCTTACCGAACGACCTCGAGGAAGTTCTCCGCAAGCATGCAGCGCACGCTACCGCCTCCAACGGTCTCGATGACCGGGATGGGAACAGGGATCAGTTGCGTATGGCGCTCCAACGCGATCCGTTGGTGCGGCTGAAGTGCATGGAATGCGGTTTCACTCAAGAAGGTGAATGACGTTTTCTTGCGTGATGGCCCCGGATCGATCCCCTTCAGCTCAAGCAGGTTGCCCACGTACTTGTGCATTTGGGATAAGCTGAGGGCGATGATCTCGCGGCCGCTTTTCGCCAACTTCTCCTCCACTTCTTGGCGCTCCGCCGGGTATGGCATGGCTTCGAAACAGACCACGGCGAAACGCATTGCGATGCTCATGATCACGTTGGTGTGATACACCGGTTGACCATTCAAGCGCCCGTCCATGGTGGCCGTGAAGGCGATCGGGGTGTAGCCGAAGCGTTCACTCCATGCACTCAACGCGCTTTCGTGTGTGCGTGGTGAGAGGCATGCGAACGCCCGCTGCTTGACCCGATCCAGAACCAGGCTCCCAGTGCCTTCCAGGATCCTCCCTTGATGTTCCCAAGCGCTCAGGTCCACCACCGCCCCGATCCGAAAACCCTCGCGTGCCAACGATCGCGCAAGATCCGGGTCACGCTCGGCGCGGCGCGAAGGCGTACACATGGGATAGAGCACGACGGTGCCGTCGGCGTGTGTACTGAACCAGTTGTTCGGGAAGACCGCATTCGGCGCTTTAAGGTCGAACGGATCGAGGACCGTAATGCCAATGCCGCACTGCCGCAGGGATCCCAGAAGGCCATCGAATTCCTCGGCTGCCGCTTGAGCCACGTCGGTATCGGAGAGTTGGCGCTGGAATTCGTTCGTGTCAGCCGTTTCCGGGTCGAACCGGAAACCCGTGGGCCGGACCAGAATGACGTTGGCTGCGGACTGGCTCACCGGCCACGTAGAATGGGGAACAACGGTTCGAGGATGCTCAGCGTCGCCTCGGCCATGGCGTTCTTCACATCCAGCGCCGGGTTGATCTCCACCACATCCAAAGTGGCGGTCTTGGGATCGGCGCAAAAGCCACTGAGGAGTTCGCGGGCCTCGTTCAGGAAAAGGCCATTCGGCACCGGCGTACCCGTCCCCACGGAGATGCTGGGGTCGAGGCTATCCACGTCGAAGCTGATGTGGAGACGGTCGCAACCGGTCAGGTGCTTCAAGGTTTCCTGCACCGTTTTCGTCCCGCCCTGCTTCCGAAGCTGTTCCACGGTGATCACTTTGATCCCGTGTTCCTTGATGATGGCTTCTTCTTCTGGCTCATGATCACGCAACCCGATGAAGACCAGATCGCGGGGCAGGAGTTTGGGGCCGCTGACCCCGATCTTCCGGAGCCGGTCCCAGGTGTCCATGGTGTAAACACGCGGACGATTCCTACCCTTCTTCTCGATCTGCATCAGCAGCGCCAAGGGCATTCCATGGACGTTCCCGCTGGGGGTTGTCCAAGGGGTATGGAGGTCGGCATGGGCATCGATCCAGACCACGCCGAGACGCTGGTCCGGAAAGGCCATCTTGGTTCCCGAAACGGACCCGATCGCGATTGAATGGTCGCCTCCGACCACGATCGGGAAGACGTTATTCCTCAGATACTTGTACACTTCGTAGGCCAGATCACTTTCGAAGCGGATCAACCCATCGATGTGGTGGGCGTTGGAGGCTGAATCGTCCTCGTAAAGCACGTCGTTCTCATCCCGCAGAATGCTCTCTTCGGCATGGCCGAACAACTCGCTGCCCAGTTTCCAAGCCGCCACACGCAGAGCGGCCATGCCCATGCTGGTGCCACGGGTGCCAGCCCCGATCTCCGAGGCCGCTTCGATCAATCGCAAGTCCATCGCGGCGCAAGGTAAGCCGGGGCTGCGGAGCCTTCCGAACCCAGGCCTGCCTCCCAGCGTAACACGGCCACCGTCAAGAATTCCGACCATGCGAAACCAGCTCCTGATCTCCTGCGCAAGCGCCCTCTTGTTGGCCACGGGCTGTGGCACAAGCCTTCTCAACCGAGGTGTCGAGGAGGGCACCATCGAGTACGCCCTCAGTTTCCCGGGCTATGACCCGAACGGTTTGATGGCCGGGATGCTGCCGGAGCGCACCACGCTTTGCTTCACCGAAGACAAGCAGGTGGCCGAACTCAGTGCGGGTATGGGGATCTTCCGGACCATGATGCAGGTGGATAACAAGGGACGATCCATGGATTACCATATGAGCATGATGGGCAAGAAGATCGTGGCCCACTTGCAACCGCGGGACATGGACCTCTTCAACAGTGATTATGGTAGCCCGACGATCCTCTTCACGCAGGATGTGGACACCATCGCTGGCTACCCGTGCAAGCGTGCCGTCGCGGTCTTCGATCGGATGCTCCAACCGGAGATCGATCTCTGGTACACGGAAGCCATTCAAATGAAGAACCCGAACTGGTACGGCCCCTTCGCGGAAGTCCCGGGTGTACTGCTTCGGTATGAGATGGTCCAGAACGGCATCCGGATGCATCTCGATGCCATTTCGGTGACCCCCGGAACCGTGGATCTGGCCAAGTTCGATACACAGAAGGAATTCGATTCCGTGGCCCCCGCAGTGCTCCACCAACAATTGGGCGAGGTGTTGAGCACGTTCTCGATGTAAGTGGAAAGGTTCTTCGTATTGAAGGTTGTTCGTTGTTCGGCCCTGAGGTCGAGCGGATAAGATGCGCTTATCTACGAGCAACCTTCAATACGAACAACGGCCAACCTCCCTCCCCAACCCCGCCCTGTTGATAATAGCCGGGGCCTTCGCCCCGTTCCCCTTGGGTGCCCCGATACTTTTGATCGCACCCCCTCGCATGTGCGAGGAATTTCCGCATTCACATTGGCCAACGAGAAACGCAACCGGCTCCGCGAGGAAGCCAAGGCAGAGGAACCCGCTCCCAAGCGGAGAAGCAGGAGGACCGCCGACAGTGATGGCGAAGGCCGTTGGTCGCGCTTCAAAGCCTTCTTCGCGAATGAGCGGACCCATAAGGTCTTCGGCTTGGCGCTGACCCTTGGTGCGCTCTTCCTCTTCACGGCCTTCGTGTCCTTCCTCTTCACCTGGCGGGTGGACCAGGACCTGATGTCGCGTGGTTGGTGGGAGATCTTCAGCACGGATATCCGAGCAGAGAACTGGCTCGGCAAGTTGGGCGCGATCATCGCGCATCGCTTCATCCATGTATGGTTCGGGCTTGCGGCCTTTGCGCTTCCAATGTGGAGCTTCATCGCTGGTGTACGCATCCTGCTCGGCACATGGTTGCTGCCTGTGCGCCGCACGTTGGGTTGGACCGCGATGGCCGCAGTGTGGATGCCCGCACTGTTCGGCTTCTTCTTCCGGGGCGAATACAGCTTCCTGGGTGGTGGGTTGGGCGTGGTGATCACGCGGAATCTTACGACCTTGTTGGGTGAGTTCGGCGCTGGAGCATTGCTCGTATTCGCTGCTGGTGCTTTCGCGGTGTACACCTTCAACCTGTCCTTCGGATGGGTGAACACCCTGTTGGAAAAATTGAAGCCTACGGTGAAGGAGGCGGAAGAGAACGTCGTGGAACCCGAGCCGGTCGTAGTGCCGAAGCCCGGTGTGCGATTCCGTAACGAGCCGGTGATGGAGACCGCGTCGATCATTGAAGAGCCTGTGAAACCGAAGCTTGAACTGGAGGTGGAGGAAGTCGAGGAGCCGGTAATGGAGGACCCCGGGTCGCAGCCCGGGGTGACAAGCCCTGCGTTGGAATTGGACACCACCCCGAACGAAGTGGTGGAACCCGTGGTCTCCCCTGTGATGAGCGGCATGGACGACCTGAACGGCATGAGCGTGGTGGCCAACACCGAGGAGAAGACCTTGAGCGAGGACCAGATCGAAGAGCGCTTGAAGGAATTCGGGGAGTACGACCCAACCCTCGACCTGAGCAGCTACGAGCTACCTCCCATCGACCTGTTGGTTGATCATGGCACTGGTGAACTCACGGTGACCAAGGAGGAACTCGAGGCGAACAAGGACCGCATCGTGGAGACGCTCGGCCACTACAACATCGGCATCGACAAGATCAAGGCGACGATCGGGCCGACGGTGACGCTCTACGAGATCATCCCGCAAGCGGGTGTGCGCATCAGCAAGATCAAGAACCTGGAGGACGACATCGCGCTGAGCCTCGCAGCACTCGGCATCCGCATCATCGCGCCGATCCCCGGCAAAGGCACCATCGGCATTGAAGTGCCCAACAGCAAGCCGCAAACCGTGGGGATGCGCGCGGTGATCGCCAGCGAGAAGTTCCAGAACAGCACGGCGGACCTGCCCATCGTGTTGGGCAAGACGATCACCAACGAGACCTTCGTAACGGATCTCGCCAAGATGCCGCACTTGCTGATGGCCGGTGCAACGGGCCAAGGGAAATCGGTGGGCTTGAACGCGATCCTGGTATCGCTGCTCTATAAGAAGCACCCGAGCCAGATCAAGTTCGTGCTCGTGGATCCGAAGAAGGTGGAGCTCACCCTCTTCAACAAGATCGAGCGGCACTTCCTCGCCAAGTTGCCCGGCGACAGCGATGCCATCATCACCGATACCAAGAAGGTGGTGGCCACACTGAACAGCTTGTGCATCGAGATGGACGATCGCTACGAGTTACTGAAAGAAGCGCAGGTGCGCAACATCAAGGAGTACAACGCGAAGTTCATCAGCCGCCGCCTGAACCCGGAGAACGGCCACCGCTTCCTTCCCTACATCGTGCTGGTGGTGGATGAGTTCGCCGACCTGATCATGACGGCCGGTCGCGAAGTGGAAACACCGATCGCGCGTCTCGCGCAACTCGCGCGTGCCATCGGCATCCACCTCATCATTGCCACGCAACGTCCGAGCGTGAACATCATCACCGGTACGATCAAGGCCAACTTCCCGGCGCGTATCGCCTTCCGCGTGACGAGCAAGATCGACAGCCGCACCATCCTCGATACCGGCGGCGCCGACCAGCTGATCGGTCGCGGCGACATGCTGCTGAGCACCGGCAACGAACTGATCCGCATCCAGTGTGCCTTCGTGGATACGCCGGAGGTGGACAAGATCACCGAGTTCATCGGTGGCCAACGCGGCTACCCCGAGGCGCTGATCCTCCCCGATGTGCCGACCGAGGAAGGCGAAGGCGGCAGCGACCTGGACGATGGCGACCGCGACAGCATGTTCGAGGACGCCGCGCGCTTGGTGGTGCAAACGCAGCAAGGCAGCACCTCCCTCATCCAACGCAAATTGAAACTTGGTTACAATCGCGCAGGCCGGATCGTGGACCAATTGGAAGCAGCCGGGATCCTTGGTGGCTTCGAGGGCAGTAAGGCGCGTAGGGTAATGATCCCGAACGAAGCGGCCTTAGCAGCGCACCTGAACAGCACGGTGGATGCCGGGCCGGGGATGGGGGGATTCTGATCGACGTCCACACTCGAACCGTCCCGTCAGAGAGAAGGTTCCCTCTACTACTCCGTAGCGAACTCCCCCTTCACTGTCACCTCTACCGTCTTGGCCACATTGGTGCTCGGCTTGCCTTTGATGAACGCGATGCCGTAGTCTGCGAGGATGATCGGGAACTTGCTCTCGATGCTCACCTTTCCCACTTTCACGGTAATGGTACCCGTCGTGGTCAAAGGGTTGGTCTTGTCCTTGATCGTCATCTCCCCTTTCACGCTCAACGGATAACTACCGTCCTTGGTGAAGTCGACTTCCCCCAGATCCACGATGGAGCCTTTGAATTTCGCCTTCGGGTAGGCTTTGGTATCAAGGAAATCGGGGCTGTTGAAGTGCTTCTGCATGAGTGCTTTCTCGAATTCGAAGCTCTGCATGGGTATGCTGAAGACCACATCACCCGAAGCAGGATCGATCGCGCCTGTCCCCGTATAGTTGTTTGCGCGGATATCCTCGGCCGGGGTGGTGGAGAAGAATTCGATGTGGACCGCACGGCTCACGAGTTTACCAGCCGGGGCCATGAAAGCGAAGGTGGCGGGGAGCGCGGCGAGAAGAAGGATCTGCTTGATGGTCATGGTGGGTTGTTCGTTGGTTTGAAGGTTCGAAGTGATCAATGGCTTTGAACAACGGCGCACTTCTCGAGCACCACATGTTCATACAGTTCGAGGTCGGGATCGTAGGAGGCACCAGCACGGATGACGCCTTTAATGGTGGCGGCCTCGCCAGCGATCAGGGCTGCGGCTTGGGCGTTGGTCGTGGTGGTGAAGGAGCAGCGCACACCCGCTGGGGCATCACTGCTCTCCAACAAGACCACGGCTTGTCCATTGAGGTCGGTCTCCACACCTCTTACGAGGCCATGCACTTCCAGCACCTTGCCCTCCCCTTCCTCTCCGAGGTACTTCGCATTCGCTGTTGAAGCATCCGTCAGGAATTCCTGCACCAACGCGGAGACCTCCACCTGCGCATCGGTGCTCGTCGCTTGCACATCGCGATGCGGAAGGTTGAAGAGGTAGAAAGCGTAAGCCCCACCAGCTATGGCTATGATCACTAAAAGCAGCAGGGCTTTGCGCAGGATCCGTCGTCGCGGACGGGAATTCGTAGAGGTTGTGTTCGGAGTCATTTGGAAGGTGGGTCGCCCTCCCGACGTTATCCTTACCTATCCCCGATCCCGACGATCACCACAACTGGTTCGGATCTTTTGTTGGTTATCCGGTCCTCACCACTCGACCTCAGCACTAAGGCCCGGCCCTTCCGCCTTTTGACGTGCGGCGCGATCCCTTTCCTTTGGATCATCCGGGATCTGAACACGAATGCGGCTATGGTAAGTTGGCGTGGCGCACATCCCTAACATTGCCCGATGCCAACCGTCTTCAGCCACGCCATTGCCGGAGCCGCGCTCGCTCGGACCATCCGTCTTCGGGCCTCCGTTCTGTGAAGGATAGAGGCGAGTTGCCACGTTCAAGAGGCAACCGGCCACTAGGTGGATCCGTGTCGATCCGCTGGTGCTCCGGGTTGCCGGCCTCCGGGTCGGATGCACCGGTTTCTGGATCCGGTTGAAGGATTTCCGGATCCAGTTCTCGTCACTACTCCTCCCCCAACTCGCCCAACTTCTCGTCCAGCCAGCGGCCGAACTGCTGCATACGCGCGGCGGGCCAGTGTTTGGTGTGTGCGTGGAAATGCAGTTCCCGTTGCAGGGCCTGCTGATCCTCGCGCAGCATTTCGTTGGAAAGGAAGGTGTCGCACGCGATAATGTTGCCCGGGCGCACCGTGCCGACGAAAAGCCCTTCTGCGGCCACACCAGCGGCCTCCTGCAAGCCGTGTCGGTAGGTATCCAGCCGTTTGGTGGTAACGTCGTAGTTGGTGCGCAGGAAGCCCTTGATGTTCTCGGCCACCGCTTTGATCTCGCTTTCGCGTACACGGTAGCGTTGAAAGAAGTGGGTATCGAAGTAGAAGGCCGCGTTGGGTGCGAGGGTGAAGGCCTCGACCCCGACCCCAGCGAGCTGCCACCATGCGCTCATGAAGACGTGATCCTGCTTTTTGGTGCTGCGCACCGTGACGACCCACTCAATGCGGCGCGGAGAAAAGTATTCGCTTTGGTGGATGCGCGGATGCTTGTCGCGACTGGCCTTGATGGTGTGCCGCAATTGGGTGATGATGCGGTCGTACTTCCGCATGATGCTCGCGTAGTCGACACGGACGTGTGCGAGTTTCTCCTCGAGGGACATGGAGGCGACGACCATGGCTTTGCGAAGGTGTGATATGAACCTTTCTCCGTGGATAGTAACGGCACCGAAGGATCGACAGTATGTGGTTGAAAGCGGCGCCCTGCTACCGTGGATCTCTTACCGCTGGCCGGATCTGTGATCCGGACCAATTCGGCGCAGCCAAGGATCGTAGGGTTTCGAACGCTGAAAGACCCGCCGCGTGCTGATCCGCAACAAAGCCGCGTTGGCCGCCCACCTGAACAACACGGTGGATGCCGGGCCGGGGATGGGGAGATCCTGCGCAATTGAAGATCGCGCCAAAGGACGCGCTGAGGATCGTAGCCTACTGTCGAACCGCCTAGATCAAGGAACCAAGGAGGATCAACACGAACTGTAGGTCTCGGGGGCGAAGGTTAGGCTGTAGATGGCAGGCCGCACCCGGACCCTTACCGGAGGAGCACGAGCACCAGCCAGACCACACCGGCCAGCAGGAGTCCGAGGCCGATCCAGAGCAGCAGGCTACCGGCGCTCGCGGGCGCATCCATCCCGAACTTGAAGATGGTCTTGCCGAAGGCATCCTTCTCCAGCTTGATGTCCGAGGCTTCGGAGGGGAAGGTGATCATGGTGGTCTGTTGCACGGTGCCGCCGAGTTCCTTAGGGCTCTGCACCATCATGTACTTCCCATCGCCGAGTTCGGTGATCTGCGCATTCTTCTGATCGGTCTCCAGGGTCCAGCGACCTTTCTTGTCCACCTTGCAGATGCCGAACGCCTTGAGCGATACGGTGAAGCTGCGCTCCATGTCGTTCTTCTCCAGCTTGAAATCCTCCAGGAAGTAGGCGGGCATGGAACGTTCCATGTCGCGCTTGAGGGCGGCGGGATCGTTACCGAAGTTCTGGTTCCACATCTGCCACTGCTGCGCGGCGAGGGTCATGGAAACATTGATCGTGGCATCGCCCAGGCCGTTGATGGCCATGTCGATCTTCTGCTGCATGTCCTGCGCGCGCACGGTACACGCGGCGGCCAACAGGAAGGCGAGGGAAAGGATGCGGTTCTTCATGATGCTTGGGATCAACGGATGCTTGAAAGGATGGAACCCAGTTGGCCGCTGTATTGCTGCACGGCCATGTCACTGGCGCCCACGGCGACCAAGCGGATGCCTTGGGGACCACGGCCGACCGTGCCGCTCCACATCCAGGTGCCCATGTTGGAGTAGGTGGCCCCTTCCACATGGTTGCCGTTCACTTGGTATTGTAGCTCGCTGCCATATTGTGCAAAGAGCTGCTGGAGCTGGCCCATGGCCTCCTCCACGCTGCCTGCACGCAGGTCGTACACCGCAGCGTTGGCCATGCCATCGGGGGATTCGGCCACCAGGGTATACACGGGTAACTGTGGGAAGGGCCTGTTGCGCACGGACCAACCACGCGGAACCGCGAAGGACAACGGCCCTGAGGTGCGCTGGCCGCTCACACTACCACCACCATCGTTACCACCACCGCCCCCGCCGCCACCATCGTTGCCGCCCCCACCATCGTTGCCGCCTCCGCCATTGCCCTTACTGAGCGCGAGCAGTTGCTCGCCGCCTCCTTGCAGTGTGCCGAAGTTCTGCGCGATCTGGTCGATCTTCTGTTTCAGGAAGGTGTCATCGGCGAGGGCCATGGAGCGCACGCCCTTCTGGTTGAGCTCGTGGATGTCCACGATGGTGTAAGCCGGATTGCCGGCCTGTGCCTGCTTGATGAACTCCTGCAATTCCTCCTGCCCTTTCTGGAAGGCCTGCTGCGCGGTGCCGATGCCGCCAAGTCCTTCACCATTGATCATGGTGGCCTCGATGGCGTAGTACTGCCCCTGCATGCGGAAGCCGGGATAGGCGTGGCCGGGAATAAGGTAGATGACCGGATCGATGCCCGCGGCGGACATGACGCTGGCGTAGAAACAGCTCAGTTCGATGCACAGTCCGGTGTTGCCCGTGATCACCTCGCGCGGCAGGCGCAGCGTCTGCACCAAACTGCTCACATCGTCCGCCGAAGTGGGAATGCCCTTGGTGCCGCTGTACACCATGTGGGCCATCCGCGTGGCCTCGTACAGGCTCATGAGGAAGCGCGCAGCGTCCTCCGGTTTCCCGCTCACGCTGGCGGCCTCGCCCTTCATCACCTTCTCCTGCACCACCTGCGTGTAGTACTTCACCACGGGATCGCCGGGCGTAACGAAGCATGCGATCAGGTCGTTGTTGTCGAACAGGTCGCTGTAGCCGCTGATCTCCGAGGCCGCGATGTTGGAGTACGCGAATTCGTTGCGGCTCATCATCTTGAAGCCGAACTCCTCCTCCACCGTATCGTCATCGCTGGCACCGTCCCAGTCAATGGCGATCTCCACCTTCTCCATGCTCTGGGTGGTCTTTTGGGTGATGTCCTCGTTGAACTTGGGGTAGCAGGCCACCACGCCGCTTTGTCCGGGGAACATCTGGCCGATGACGCCCAGTTCCGTCCACTCGATGAAGCCGGGTATGCGGTACTTGATGGTCACATCCTCCAAGGTGGTGCTGCTGGTGTTGGTGAGCTTGGCCTTGAACAGGTAGTACTTGCCGTCGAGCGCCTCGGGGTCCGCATAGACGTTGTGGACGGCGGGCATGATGAACGGGGCCTTCTTGATCTCCACGGCCAGATCGCCGTCCCCGCCTTTGAACAATGCGATACAGGTGAGCACGACGCCCACGAGGACAACGAGTGCGGGAAGGAACCACTTCTTCATGGGGATGGGTTAGGGCTGAACGGTACTACATCGGTGAACGAGGGGCAATGTGAACACCTCACTGCGAACACCTCGGATCTCTGTGGTGCGGTGCGCGGTGAAGATAGCCGCACTGTGGAGCTGGGCAAGGCTGCGGTTCACTTGTGGCAGGATGACGATCGCGTTGGCTGCGCGGAACGAGACTGCGTCCCGTCCCGGCTCGGGGCCGGGATGACAGGCCGGGATGACAGGCCGGGATGACGGGCCGCAGTGACGGCTACGGGGAGTGACGATGGTGGTGACTGATGATCACGGGGGCTGCGCTGACGAGGCTGCTTCGCTGCGCTCGCAACGACGCCGGGCGGAACGAGGCGCTGTACGTTAAGGCACGGGCATGGGGTCACCGTGGACGGATCGCGTTCTGAGCTTGGCGGATGGGAAACCGGGCTTGGCAGGAGCGATAATGAACTTAGCGGATGCGATAATCACTTTAGCGGATGCCTATCTGACCGATGCGGATGGCTATCTGGAGTTGGAGGATGACTATCTGACCTTGCAGGATGCCTATCTCGGCTTGCACGGTGGCTATCCGGGCTTGCACGGTGCGAAAGTGAGCTTGCACGGTGGCTATCCGGGCTTGCACGGTGCGAAAGTGGGCTTGGACGGTGGCTATCCGGGCTTGGACGGTGTGAAAATGGGCTTGCCGGTGGCTATCCGGGCTTGCACGGTGTGAGTCAGACCGATCATGGTGGCTGCGCGGGATGAGGTTGCTTCGCTCGCAATGGCGCGCTCGGAATGACGTGCATGGAAAAAGGGCTGCCTCTTTCGAGACAGCCCCTTTCCTGAAAAGTCATCCACCTCAGAACGCGTACCCGATGCAGATGCCCCCGCGCACGATGGGGAAGATCTTGTTCTTGAAGTCCGCTTCGGCGTGGATGTCATCGGCGACGGCTGTGGGATCCTTCAGGATATCGCCTAGGAGGAAGACCTGCACATCCGCACGGTCCTGGTATTTCTCGATGTTGCGCTTGATGCTCTGGTAGTCCGCCAGCTCCAGGTTGGGGTCGCTGGTCTCCAGATGTGCGCTGCCGGTGGCCACGCCGAAGCCGGCGTTGATGTCCAGATAGACGCGTGGTGCGAGGTTGAACTGTGCGCCCAAGGCCAAGCCGCCGCCGAAGGCACTGGCGGTGCCGTCCAAGTTGGCGTGGATGGTGCCGCCGTTCTTGTCATAATCATAAGGTACCAGGTACGAGTAGTTGAAATAGCGCAGGAAGGCCTCCATGTAGAAGCCCTTGAACGTCTGTGCGGTGTAGTAGCGGAAATAGGGATTCACGAAGATCCCCTTCGGCTCCACATCACCGGAATAGGTCTGGTTCTCCCCATCGAGGTTCCCGATGGCCTCCACATGGATGGTGCTGGGCAGCTTGTACCCGGCTAGCAGGCCCACGCTGGTGTTGGGGCCGGTCTTCTGCTCGTAGTTCGCATTCACGGAGAGGAAGGCGTAGCCCACCAGGTTGGTCTTCACGATCCGCTTCACTGAGAACACTTCGCCTAGCAAGCCGGTAGCGTCCTGGGCGTGACCGATGGCGGCGCCCATACAGAGGGCACCCAAGAGCAAAATGCGTTTCATGTTGGAGTGGGTTGGGTTGTCCAATGCTTTTTGGACATGTCGAAATTAGTGGGTCGGCATGATCCGCGCAAGAGGGCAAAGGGTCATGCGGAAGGATCGGGTGGAAATTAGGCTGTAGTACTACAGTCGGATGCCGGGGCCTATCAATGGAACGGCAGAGATCAGTGTGGCGCCCGCACAGCACGGGTGCCATGGCGGAACCACATGCGCGGCCAAGGCGTAGAAGGGTGCCGATACCGTATGCACCGCCATGATCCGCTCCCACATGAACCTTTCGCAGGTGGCTGCTGCCGCCCGCAAGGATGTGGGCCATCTTCTGCAGCATGTGGCTGAGAAGCACGCTGATCTGGAACAACTCTGCCCGAAGGCGGGCCGCAAGGACCTGATCCGGCGCAGTGGCCACTTCACTACCCGCAAAGGGCTGCAATGGATCTACGTGGTGACCGCCACGGAAGGTCGTGTGACCATCTATCCGCTGCTGTGGTACCCCACCACCGAAGGGGTGAACGCGATGCAGATCGATGCGGAAGGGCCGGCCTCCTTCTTCCAGCATCACGTCATGGAACAGTATATCAACCGTTACCTGCGTCGCGGCGACCTGTTGAACGCCTTGCGCGAATTCCAACTGCACAACTACGACAAGCTCTTCCACCCGGACACGTACAAGAACGATCCGGATACGTACGCCGCAGCGATCGACGATGGCTATGTGGCCGGTGAGTACCGCCGCAGCGAAGCATTGGTCTATTTCCGTACGTTCTATGACGCGTCCGCAGGGTACCGGCGTTTCGGGCACTTGCGTTCATCGCTGGTATGGCGGGATGCACTCCTCAAGACCGAATTCGAACACACGGGCCGAAGGGACACCCCGCACATCGCTTGGGGTCGTGGGTATATGTGGCGTGTGGAGCAATGGCGCCGGGCGGCCTGACCCGGTCACGCTCGATCCGCGAGTTTCCATCCATTACTCCGCCGGGAGATCCATCGTTCCTTCCACGCCGTTCGGTCCCTGATCGACCCCACGCATACCGATCCCGCTTGAACAGGCCGATCCGGTTGGCACGCGCGGGATTACTTTGCGCAGGATCCGATCCGGATCCAAGCCATGCGCAGCACCCTCAACAAGCTCATAGTCGGCCGGGGCCAAGCGAAGGATACGCCGCGACAAAGCACGTTGCACGCGCGCTGGACGAATTTCACTTCGATCTGGCATAACACTTATGAAGAGGACGCGGGGTTGGAGAAGGCCGTGCGTTTGTTCCTGAGCCTTTCGCAGTTCCTGTTCCCGGGCATGTACATCAAGCACCTGTTCTGGCGGCGCGGGCCGTTGTACCAGGATTTCGCCACGGAGGTGTTCGTTCTGGCCAAGACCGGGTTCCCGTTGGTGGTGATGTATGCGGGGTGGGAACAGCACCCATTGGCCTATTGGCTGGCCGTCTGGTTCATGGTGGAGACCCTCATGTACATCCCCACGCTCCTCTTCGCGTCGGATCTGTTCGAATCTCCTCGTTCCTATCGGCGATCCAAGCTCCTGCTCTTCCTCAACTACCAAGAGGTGGTCTTCACCTTCGCATTGATCCATTTCGCAGGCCGCTCATTCAACATCCCCTTTGCGCATTGGACGGATGCGGTGTACGCGAGTTTCATGATCACCTCCACCATCGGCTTCGGCGATTATTATCCGGTCACCGGCATGGGCAAACTGCTCGTGTCGTTGCAATCCATCTTCTACCTCAGCTACATCGCGCTCTTCATCAACTTCTTCAACCAAGGTGGAGGCAGAGGCTACTTCGGTCGCTTGGGTAACGCGTCGAACACGGACCACGGACCGAGCAGCCCCGGTTCCTAGAAGCACACCACGCGCTGCGTGCTGCGCTTGTCGCCCTCAAGCACGGAGACCAGATATACGCCCGGAGTGCGGACCGCGACGTGGGCCAGGTCCGTTGCTGAACGTTGCTGCGCCACCATTTGGCCCGTTGCGCCGAAGAGGGTGATCATGCGATCCCTTGAGGACGAGAACCGGATGACCAGATCGCCGGCGATATCCTGTGTGATCGTGAAAGGAGATCGGGCGGATGTGGCCACCTCGATGCCGGTGAGCGCACTCAACCTGTACTGCCTGAAGAAACGCCAGATCTCCACGCGCGCGCTGAAGTCCTGGTTGGTCACCCCGATGACGACGGGACTGCCGGGCCAAGTGTGCTCACCCCCGATGATCTTGTAGAACTCGACGGTGCTGCCGGCATCACCCCCGGTGTACACGCGGTGTTCCGCGGTGCAGCCATCCGTGGTATTGATATCCGGTACCTGCGTGATCGTAGGCGTGGGCGAGCAGTTGTTGAATTGCACCCAGTGCGTCACCAGATCCTCGATCGGTAACATCCCGCTGCCACCGTTGTAATTCACGGTGGGATCCGCAGTGCCGTGGATCTGCATGACCGGTGTGGGATGCACGGCGGCGCAACTCGCCAAGCGCGAAGCGAGCATGTTCCCAGTAACCGATGCGATGGCGGCGATGCGTGTACTGCGGAAGCAGGCCAGGTCATAGCTCATGAAACCGCCGTTGCTCATGCCGGTGCTGTACACCCGGTCGGCGTCGATGTTGTAGTGTGCGCTGAGGGTGTCGATGAGCGCGGTGAGGAAGCCGAGATCGTCCACGGTACCTGCGCCGAACGTATCCCAGAACCGGTTGCCGAGCGGATCAAGTGTTCCGTTGGGATGCACAAGGATGAAATTCGCGGTGTCCGCGATCGGCCGGAAGTCCGCGTAGAATTCCTGCTGCACGGCATCACTGGTATAGCCATGCAGGTTGAAGATCAAGGGGACCGGCGTGGCTCCGTTGTAGATCGCAGGAACGTAGAGACGATAGTCGCGAAGCACGCCGCCATGCATGAAGCTGCCGGTGGTGGTCTGGGCATTCGCACAAGTGAATGCGAAGGCGATGGACGCGGCGGTGAGAACGGATCGTGTTCGCATATGCACGGGGTTGATCGAATGCGCTGTCAAGGTAAGCAGGCCATGATCCACGCGGTCACAGTTTCGCCCAACGCGAAACAAAGGAGCGATCGGCTTGCTCCACGCGGATGCTGTAAGTCCCTGACGGTAGATCCAGAACATCCATCACGATGGCGTTTCCATCCGCATGACGAGCGGAACGCACCACGCGACCTGCGATGTCCATGATCGTGACCAGCGCAACACCATTGCGGCCGGTGCTGATATTCAAGATGGATCGCGCCGGGTTCGGCCACACAAGTATGTCCGTGTCACTGATCGAAGGCACTGACACCACACCCAGCAATTCACTCACCGCCCGGTATGCATTCACCTTGCCCATACCCCAGCGCGTGCTTCCACCCGGAGGGATCGTCCCGGTCTGGTTGTCCGTCCGTGCGGTCGCCTTCAGTAAGGCATGCACTTCCGCAGCCGTGATCGTGGGATCCGCTTCCAGGATCAAGGCCACGATCCCGGTTACGGCCGGTGATGACATGCTTGTTCCCGAGAACGCCGCGAACGGATAATCCTGTCCTTGGAAGTTGGCGACGGCTGCTAGCGTATAGCTGTTGTCCGTGAACAAACTGATCGAGGAGATCACACTCACGCCCGGTGCCGTGATGTCCGGTTTCGCGCGCTCATCGAAGGTGGGTCCGAAGGACGAGAACGTCGCGATGGCACCCCCACCGGTGTATTGTTCTGCCCGAGGTAATACTCCGAACTGTATGCAGCAACGGTGATCGTGCTTTCGGTACACGCGGGTTCACTGATCCCGTAGTTCTTGTCACCGGCGACCGTTCCAGCAACTCCACCAAGAAATGCCTGTCCCCAATTGCCCACACCATTGCTCAACTCGGTCACGTTCCAACTGTGCACGAGTCCGGTTGCAGCGGTCTGCTTCAATTGGATCTTCAACGCGCCGTTCGTATTCTTCACGCGCAGTCGCATGTGCGGACGGCCATTCAACGGGTGCGCGGCATCGGCGGTGATGTTGTAGAAGACCGTGTCCGTGCCGATGACTATGATCGTATCGACATAAGCCGATTGTGTGCTCGTGTGGTACCACGGACTCTGCGCCAACATCTGGTTCGCGTTGTTCGTGATGGTGATGCCCGCAGCGAACTCCGCACCGACATCGCCCCACATCGTAATGCTCTGCCCCCACATCTTCGGGTGCGCACTGTATGGGTAGATCTGGATGATGGAACGCAAGGTGTCCCCGCCGAAATTCTTCTTCAAGTGGAAGTTCACATCGCCGTTGTTGCCACCCGAATTGCAGAAGACCACACCCTGTTGTGAGAGCTGGTTGATGGCTTGGCTGATGAGCGAATTACCATCGAGCGTGCCCATGTAGTACAAGCCCCAACTGCAATTCACCACCAAGCGCTTCTGATCCAGATCCGCCACGCTCTTCATCCACGCGAATCCATCCAGCGCACCGGCTGCATCGATCAGCCACGTACAGAACACGAACTGCGCATCGAATGCGAAGCCCCGGTATTGCGTGCCCGCTCCACTCCCACCGGCAATGCCGCTCACATGCGTTCCGTGCGTAGCGAAACTGTAAATATTCGCCGTGTCGGATTGCGCAGCCATGAGGTCCGGTGTGTTCGTGAGTTCGGTTCCATAACCGAATGCGGAGGGTCCCGGACCCGCTTGACGGAATTGATCCCACGCAGCGCGTACGCGTGAGGTGGTCAACGTGGTGTCGTAGAACATCGGGTGCGTATAGTCGAAGCCCCAGTCCAACACCCCGATCAGCACATTCCGTCCCGTGTAGCTCTGCGGCAGGTTGATGCCGCGTTGGACGCTATCGGCACGCGTGGCGCGAACGGCGCGATCCAAATGCGGTGCCGCGCAGCCCGCGAGTTCGGCGTAGGCGAGGCCGGGGATGTCATTCACGGCGGACAAGTGGTAGGCATCCACACGAAAGGAAACGATATCCCCTACACGTGATCCAACACTCACCGCATTGGAAGAAACCGACGCGGGATCGAAGCTCGCATCCACCTTCCCGAGAAAGCCGACCGTGCAACGGCCATGTACCATCGCGGTCGGGAAGCGTCCTTGAGTCTCGTCGGTCAACTTCTGTGGATCGGAGAGATGCTGGCTCAGTGCATTCAATTCCGAAATACCCGCATGGGAGATCGCGGGCATGGCCACTTGTGCGCGGATAGCAACGCTGGAACAGAGAAGGATGCAGAGTACAGTGAGACGCATGCGTTCGGGTTTGGCTCCCCGAAGTAAGTGTATTGAGCCGAGCAATCGACTCGATCAGTGCGGCCACACTTCGACGCCGTGAATTCGCCTTACACGTTGAACAAAAAATGCATCACATCGCCATCCTTCACCAGGTACTCCTTCCCTTCCGTGCGCAGCTTGCCGACCGACCGCGCAGCGGCTTCACTGCCGTGGGTGATGTAGTCATCGTACCCGATCACCTCGGCGCGGATGTAGCCCTTTTCGAAATCGCTGTGGATCACACCCGCCGCCTTCGGGCCGGTATCGCCTTGATGGATGGTCCAAGCACGGACCTCCTGCACACCCGCAGTGAAGTAGGTCTGCAACTTCAACAGATGATAAGCGGCATGGATCAACTTGTTCACGCCGGGTTCTTCCAGCCCGATGTCAGCGAGGAACATCGCGCGTTCCTCGGCGGTCTCCAAGGAGGCGATCTCCGCTTCCAGTGCAGCGGTCACGAAGATCACCTCCGCGTTCTCATGTGCAAAGGCGGCCTTCACCTTTCCACGTAAGCGTTGCCGGTGGTGGCACTCTTCTCATCCACGTTACACACGTAGAGCACAGGCTTGGTGGTGAGCAATTGGAACTCATCCACCAGTGCAGGATCGTCGTTCGCGGCCAACGCGGTGCGTGCGCTCTGTCCTTTCAGCAGGACCTCACGAATGCGCGAGAGCAGTTCGAATCGCTTCTTTGCTTCCTTCTCCCCGATCTGCGCCTGCTTCTCCAACTTCTTCATCCGCGCTTCCACGGTCTCCAGGTCCTTCAGTTGCAGTTCGATGTCGATCACCTCCTTGTCGCGGACCGGATCCACTTTGCCATCCACATGGATCACGTTCGGGTCATCGAAGCAGCGCAGCACATGCAGGATCGCGTCGCACTCCCGGATGTTGCCGAGGAACTGGTTGCCCAAGCCTTCACCCTTGCTGGCACCCTTCACCAACCCAGCGATGTCCACGATCTCCACCGTGGTGGGAATGATGCGCTGGGGTTTCACCAGTTCGGCGAGCTTGTTCAACCGCGCATCCGGTACGGTGATGGTGCCCACGTTCGGCTCGATGGTGCAGAACGGGAAATTGGCCGCTTGCGCCTTCGCATTGCTGAGGCAGTTGAACAAGGTGCTCTTGCCCACGTTGGGCAGGCCGACGATACCACACTTCAATCCCATGGCTGCTTTTCCTTTTCGGGCCGCGAATGTAGCCGCTTCGCCTTGGCGCGACCCCCCGAAATTGAACAGGGGCCCGAAAGCCCCTGCCCAATTACAGACCGGTCCAAAACCAAAGTCCCGGTCACCCTAAAGTAACGGACGAACCACGCGATCCGTTGTCCGACGGTTTCGATGACCTCGATCCTTGGCTGATCAAGGCACGCCCATCAACGGCTTCCGCACTTTTCAAAAGTTCTTCACACGGGCCAAGCCGCCACCCGACCCCGGCTACTTTTGGCCAGCCTTCAGCGCCATGACATCTTCACCCTCCGTGGCCACTTCCCCCGAAACCACCGTAAGCGAACTGCAACGCATCGCCAGCCAGGTCCGCCGTGACATCGTCCGGCAGGTACACGGCTGCCAGAGCGGGCATCCAGGCGGTTCCTTGGGTTGTGCCGATTACTTCACCGCCCTCTACTTCCATGTGCTCCGGCACGATCCCGCAAAGTGGGACATGGACGGCAAGGACCAGGACCTCTTCTTCCTGAGCAATGGGCACATCAGCCCGGTGTGGTACAGCGTGCTCGCACGCAGTGGCTACTTCCCGGTGAAGGAATTGGCCACCTTCCGCAAGATCAATAGCCGATTGCAGGGCATCCCCACCACGCATGAAGGATTGCCCGGTGTGCGCATGGCGAGTGGATCATTGGGGCAAGGACTCAGTGTCGGGATCGGCGCGGCGCTCGCCAAGAAGTTGAACGGTGATGACAAATTGGTCTTCACTCTACATGGTGATGGCGAACTGCAAGAGGGACAGATCTGGGAGGCCGCGATGTACGCCGCTGGAAACAAAGTGGACAACCTCATCAGCACCGTGGACTACAACGGCCGGCAGATCGATGGCGACGTGGATGATGTACTTCCGTTGGGCGACTTGAAAGCGAAATGGCTCGCCTTCGGCTGGGACGTATTGGAGACCAATGGAAACGATATGGATGCATTGCTCAAGACGTTCGCTACTGCGAAAAGCCGCACCGGCAAAGGCAAGCCCGTGATGATCCTGATGCGCACGGAGATGGGCCAAGGGGTCGACTTCATGATGAACAGCCATGCGTGGCACGGCATCGCACCGAACGATGAACAGCGCGCCAGCGCACTATCACAACTGGAAGAGACGTTGGGAGATTATTGAGCGATGAACGTTGAACGCCGCCAGCGTGGCACGTTTTTCCCCCGCGAAGGCCGCATGCACCGTCCTTCCTCCGCTTCTCCGTTGTCGCGAACGTTCCTGTACGGTGCGTTCGCGCTGATCGCCGTTCTGCTGCTGCGACCGACGTTCCTGCAAGCGCAGGACAGCGCTCCACGTCCTCCGCTCACGCGCATGCTCTTCGTGTTCGATGCGAGCAACAGCATGAACGCGTTCTGGGGCAACCAACCCAAGATCAATACCGCGCGGGAGGTCTTGTTGAAGTCCTTGAAGGAACTCGAAGGCCAGCCGGACCTTGAATTGGCGTTGCGGCTCTATGGGCACCAGACCCCGATCCAACCGGGCAAGCAGGACTGCAACGACACACGACTGGAAGTGCCGTTCAGTGGATCGAGCATCGAGCCGATGCGCCAGAAGTTGATGGCCACGAAGTGCCTTGGCACTACTCCGATCGCGCGTTCGTTGGAGAAGGCCGCAGAGGATTTCCCTGCACTGGACAAGAGTCGCGGTGCGCGTCCGGTGCGCAACATCATCATCCTGATCACGGATGGGATCGAAGCGTGTGATGAGGATCCGTGCGCGGTAAGCCGGGCGTTGCAGGCGAAGGGCATTGTGTTGAAGCCCTTCGTGATCGGTGTGGGGCTCACGGAGAACGATCGCTACTCCTTGCAATGCGTCGGCAACTACTTCGATGCGAGTACACCGGAATTGTTGGAGCACGTGTTGAAAGTGGTGGTGACCCAAGCGCTGAACAGCACCACGGCGCAGATCAGCTTGATGGCCACGGACGGCAAGCCTTCCGAGACCGATGTGGCGGTGACACTCTACGACCAGAAGACCGGTAAAGTGCAGTATCACTTGGAGCACACCATGAACGCATACGGGACACCGGACACATTGACGATCGATCCGATCTTCACCTACCGCGTCGTTGTGCATACGCTGCCACCGTCGATCCGCGAGAACGTCACGGTGAAGCCCGGCGTTCACACGAACATCGCCGTGGATGCTGGCATGGGTTCGCTCGCACTGCGCATGGGTAGCGGACCACCCGATGTGGGTACCGTCAGCTGCATCATCCGAAGAGGCGGCGACCTGAACACCTTGCACGCTCAGGACCTTGGCACCACGCAGCGGTTCCGCGTGGGCACCTATGATCTCGAAGTGCTCACCCTTCCACGCACGTTGATCCCGAATGTGAAAGTGGAACAAGGACGAACGACGGACATCGTCGTACCGCGTGCCGGTGTATTGAATGTGCTGCCTTCCGTGCCGGGCCCCGGTTCCATCTTCCTGAAGCAGGGCGATGAACTGATCTGGGTCGCTGACCTGGACCCAGGGGCGGTACGTGGGCAATTCCGATTGCAACCGGGAAGCTATCAAGTGCTCTACCGCAGTCGGAACGCCAAGGAGGCCGAATACAGCATCACCAAGGACGCCGTGATCGAAAGCGGCCGATCCATCACGATCAATTTCTGAACACATCAACACATGAGCTCCTACCCCATCCTCGACCAGAAGGACACCCGCAGTGGCTTCGGCGCCGGTCTGCTCGAACTCGGCCGCTCGAACCCGAACGTGGTTGGCCTTTGCGCCGATCTCACGGGATCGTTGAAGATGGATGCCTTCCAGAAGGAATTCCCGGAGCGCTTTTTCCAAGTGGGCATCGCCGAAGCGAACATGATGGGTATCGCTGCGGGCATGACCATCGGAGGCAAGATCCCGTTCACCGGAACCTTCGCCAACTTCAGCACCGGACGCGTGTATGATCAGATCCGGCAGAGCATCGCGTACGCTGGCAAGAACGTGAAGATCTGCGCGAGCCATGCAGGACTTACCCTCGGTGAGGATGGCGCCACGCACCAGATCCTGGAGGACATCGGACTGATGCGCATGCTGCCCGGCATGACGGTGATCGTGCCGTGTGACCACAACCAAACGCGGCAAGCCACCATCGCGATCGCCGCGCACGAAGGCCCGGTGTATTTGCGGTTCGGTCGCCCGAAGTGGCCGGTCTTCATCCCGAATGAATTGCCGTTCGAGATCGGCAAGGCACAACGCCTGATCGAAGGCACGGACGTGAGCCTCTTCGCGTGCGGTCACTTGGTGTGGCGCACGTTGCAAGCCGCAGAGGAATTGAAGAAGAACGGCGTGAGCGCGGAAGTGATCAACGTACACACGATCAAACCGCTGGACGTGGATGCCGTCCTAGCCTCGGTCGGGAAGACAGGATGCGTGGTCACTTGCGAGGAACACAACCGGTACGGCGGCTTGGGCGATGCCATTGCGCAAGCTCTGGCCACGCACAAACCGGCACCCCAGGAATATGTGGCGGTGAACGACAGCTTCGGCGAGAGCGGCACCCCGGACCAACTGCTTCAGAAGTACGGACTGGATGTGCCGGACATCGTGAACGCGGTGGGAAGGGTGATGAAGCGGAAGTGAGGACCTCACCCCCAGCCCCTCTCCCTCGCTTCGCTCTGCTCGAGATGACAAGGAGAGGAGAGAAATGCCCCTCACCCGCATTCGCGGAAGGCCAATGAGCGAGCTCTCCGATACCGAACTGCTCGATCTCTTTCGCAAGGAGGAAAGTCGACATTATGCGTTCAACCTGCTGGTGAACCAGTACCAACGCAGACTTTACAGCTTCATCCGGCGCATGATCACGGATCACGATGAAGCGCAGGATGTGTTGCAGAACACCTTCATCAAGGCATGGCACGGTTTGGATCGCTTCCGCGCGGACAGCAAGTTGTACAGTTGGTTGTATCGCATCGCGCACAACGAATGCTTGAATCATTTGCGCAGCATGAAGCGCGGGCTGTTCACGAACGATGAAGCCGTATGGGGCCGACTCAGTACCACCTTGGACAGCAGCGAGCATTTCAGCGGTGACATCATCCAGCAGAAACTGCAGCGCGCGCTCATGCGTTTGCCGAACAAGCAACGCGCGGTGTTCACGATGAAATACTTCGAGGAATTGAAGTACGAGGAGATCAGCACCATCACGGGCACCAGCGTGGGCGCATTGAAGAGCAGCTACCACATCGCGGTGAAGAAGATCGAAGCATGGGTCACCACCGATCAAACCAAGACCGACCCTTCAACGTCCTAGCCCCGAACGCCATGAACTCCGCGAACGAACACGACGAACTGAAGGACGCGCCGATGCTGCGTTCGATCCCGAAAGTGGATCCGTTCGTGGTGCCCGATGGATTCTTCGACCGGTTCCCGCACCAAGTGCAAGCGAGGATCGCGCAACGCACGAGCTTGGTGGAGCGGATCGGCACATGGCTTCGATCCTTCTCGTGGCCCGTGCAACTCGCGGGGATCGCCACCATCGCGCTCTTGATCGCCGGTCCATTGTATTTCGTTCTTCGTCCGGCATCCATCACAGAAGGAAATGGCGTTGCCACGATCGATGTTGCACCCAACGAGCTCGATCCGTACACATTGGATGAGACCGACCTGTACACTGCCATTGATGATGCGCCTGCCCTGATGGCCGCTGTCGGCGATGGATTCACACCGGATGAAATGGCCGCGTACCTGGAGCATGAAGAACTTCCGTTGGACCTTTTGATCGAAGAGCTATGAAGACCTTGTTGCGCATCACCACCCTGTTCCTTCTGTTGGCGCCAGCGTTCCACGCCACGGCGCAGGATGAGGACATGCCGCCGCTCTCCTCGGATCGCTTGAAGGAGATCAAGGCGCAGAAGACGGCCTACCTCACCACCAAATTGGGCCTCACATCGGATGAGGCGCAGCGCTTCTGGCCGATCTACAACGAGTACGACGATGCGCGGGAAAAGCTCCACAAGGAGATGCGCGAATTGCACAAGTCCGCAAGCCGCGATGGAGCGCTGGACGAAGCGAAGGCGCGCGAAGTGCTCAACAAGGGCTTGGATATTCGCACACGCGAGTTGGATCTGGGGCGCACCTTCAGTGATCGCTTCGTCAAGAGCATCGGAGCGGTGAAGACCGTGCAACTCGTAAAAGCGGAGCGCGATTTCAATCGGGAGGTCCTGCGTCGGTTCAAGGAGAAGATGGAGGATCGGCGCGGTGACCAGCGCGGTCCGCCACCCGACGGTCGGCGATAGCGCCACGCTTGCGACATTTGGGACCCTTCCTAGAGTGAACGGCCCCCATGGATCCGATCCAATTCCTCGGTGAAAACCTTGCTCCAACGAGTCCGACCCCGATGGGGCTGGAGATCGTGGGCGCGGAAGGCTGTTGGCTCACCACGAAGGATGGCAACCGCTACCTCGATCTCGTCGCCGGCCTTGCGGTGAACAACGTGGGGCACCGGCATCCGAAGGTGATCGCCGCGATCAAGGAGCAATGCGACCGGTTCCTGCATGTGATCCCTTACGGCGAATTCGTTCAAGCGCCGCAAGTGGAATTCGCAGAGCATCTCACCGCTGCGCTGCCCGATGGCTTGGACAGTGTGTACTTCGTGAACAGCGGAACGGAGGCGATCGAAGCGGCGGTGAAACTCGCGAAGCGTGTAACCGGTCGAACGAAGTTGATCGGCTGCCGCAAGAGCTACCACGGCAGTACGCACGGATCGCTGAGCCTCACCGACAACGAAGTGAAGAAGTACCGCAGTCGCCCGCTGCTTCCGGAGGTGCACCACATCGCGTTCAACGATCCTTCAGAACTGCTTCGCATCGACGCGAACACCGCGGCGGTGGTGGTGGAACCGATCCAAGGCGATGCCGGCGTGCGGATCCCGGATCCGGCTTGGTTGCGCGCCTTGCGCGAACGCTGCGATGCGACCGATGCGCTCCTCGTGTTCGATGAAGTGCAGACCGGTTTCGGCCGCACGGGAACCTTCATGGCGTTCGAGCACAGCGGCGTCGTTCCGGACATTCTGGTGCTGGGCAAGGCACTGGGCGGTGGATTGCCGATGGGTGCCTTCGTTGCTTCGAGGGACCGCATGGCGATGTTGGCGAGCGATCCTGTGCTGGGACACATCACCACCTTCGGCGGACATCCATTGCCGTGTGTGGCAGGCATGGCCGCATTGGACATCCTCTTCGAGGAGGATCTCGCTAGCAATGCGGAACGCATGGGCCAAGCGTTCAAGGCCTTGCTCGTTCACCCAGCTATCAAAGAGGTTCGCGGCAAAGGGCTGATGCTTGCGGTGGATCTCGGCGATGCGGACCTTGTGCAGCGCGTGGTGAAGGGCTGCTTGGAACGCGGCGTGCTCGGCTTCTGGTTCCTCTCCTGCCCCACTGCGTTCCGGATCTCGCCGCCGTTGACCATTTCACAGGAGGAAGTGGAAACAGCATGTGGAGTGATCAAGGAGGTGCTGGACGGAATGAGTTGAACGAACATTCGTGCGTTCTATACAACTCCGGCCTGCATCTGAGCGGGTCCGGATCTACTGCAACTGGTTACCAGGAAAGGATATTGCCGCAAACGGGTCCTTCCAAGAACAGGCACCGGCATGGCGGGGTTCAGGAACGGTACCCTTGGCGGATCGGTCCCGCACTTATCTTGCGTCCGTCAAAACCGGACCCCTCATTTTCGAACCGATGAAACGACCGATACTCGCTACGCTGGCCTTGCTCGCGCTTACCACCTCTTGGGCCCAGCAACCCACCGTGCTCTGCGCCACGGATATCATGCGCGCCCGCGCCATTGCCGAGGACCCCGATTTCCTGATCCGCGAAGCGGCCTTCGAGCAGGAGTTGCAACAACTGATCGCCAACAGCGCGATCCAACGGGATGAGGACCAGACCTATGTGATCCCGGTGGTCTTCCACATCATGCACCTGAATGGCAGGGAGAACATCACCAATGAGCAGGTGCTCAATGAGATGGAGATCCTGAACAGGGATTGGGCCAAGCGGAATGCGGACACATCTCTTGTGATCCCCGCATTCGCGGACAACATCGCCAACATGAACATCGAGTTCAAATTGGCTTCGATCGACCCGCTCGGGCAGTGTACGACCGGCATCATCCGCCACCGTTCCGCCGAAACATTCCGTGGGGAGAGTACCTCGAAGGAAAAGCCATGGCCCCGTAGCAAGTACCTGAACGTCTGGGTGGTCAAAGGCATCTTGAGCGGTGCCGCAGGCTATTTCTCGGGTGGTCCTCCCAGTTGGTCGGACGGCATTGTTATCCTACAGCAGTATGTTGGTGATGGTTCATCCAATGGTACAGGTAACGTCAACCAGTCCAGGGCACTGACCCATGAGGTGGGCCACTACTTGAGCCTTGCGCACGTATGGGGAACAAATAATGGCGTCCCTGAGGGGGCTCCTCCCTGCCACATGCAAGCTGTGTGCGGAGATGACGGCGTTGAGGATACCCCGTTGACGAAAGGTTGGTCGTGCTGTCCTTCCGCTGAAGAATCAAAGGATTGCGATCCGACCATCTATGAGAACTACCAGAACTATATGGAGTATTCCTATTGCTCCCGGATGTTCACAAATGGTCAAAGAGACCGGGCTCGCGCCGCACTGCTCTCCCCCACTTCCCAGCGCGATATCCTGTGGACCGCTGCGAACCTCCAGGCCACGGGTGTGGCAGCGGGTTATGAAATGACCTGCCCGCCTGAGGCGGATTTCTATGCTCAGGTCGGAACGGATCCTACGAATCCGGCCATTCCATTCCCGGCCATGTCCTGCACCAATACGAATGTGCGTTTCTATGACAACTCCGCTCGTGCGTTCCCGACCAGCTGGTCCTGGACCTTCCAGGATGGCACGCCGTCCACTTCCACCGCGCAGAATCCTTTGGTGCAATTCTCCACCACGGGTTACAAGAGCGTTACGCTGACGGTGACGAATGATCATGGATCGACCTCGAAGACCGATCAGTACGCTGTGTTCATCGGTGGCCCGGATGTATCGATCACCCCTTACTACGAGAGTTTCGAGACCATGCAGGGTGAGGATCTCAACCCCTATGTTTCGGTGAACTACGAGGCGAACCTCACTTCTTGGAAGCGGTTCACCGGTGGTGGTGCGACCGGCCCATCCTGCGCGATGCTGAACAGCGGCTCGCGGAACCAGTTGGACTTGATCGATGGGGACAATGAAGGGGATTACGACGACCTCGTTACCCCGCTTCTGAACCTCTCCGGTGCACCGAGCGCGCAACTGTCCTTCCGGTATGCGTACAGTACGATGACCACTACTGCGGCGGAGATCACCGAATACCTCGAGATCAAGTCGAGCACGGATTGCGGCCGTACCTGGTTGGATCGTGCCACGATCACCGGAACCCAGCTTGTGACCAATGGCAACAACATGGCGGTTCCACCGCAAGCGTGGACGTTGCGCACGCTCACCCTGCCGGGATCCTTGTTGGCCCAGAACGTTCGCTTCCGGTTCCGCTACGTCAGCTCGGAGTTCTCCGGTAACCTGTTCATTGACGATATCTGGATCGGTGTCCCAGTGGGTGTGCAGGAATTCACCAACGAAGGCTTCATCTCCCTCTTCCCGAACCCGACGAATGATCACTTCTCGATGCAAGTGATCGGCATGGAAAGCACAGCAACGGAGATCACGATCACCGACCTGCGAGGAGCCGTGGTGTACCGGAACAAAGTCCAGCCCAATGGCGGTGCAATGATCGAACTGAGTGCAGCGGAAATGGGGCTGGCTGAAGGAATGTACTTGTTGCGCGCCGCGAACAACTTGGGTAGCAGTGCCCAGAAGTTGATCGTAGGCCGATAGTCTGAATACGCTCCTCTAGTGAAAGGGCCGGTTCGAAAGAGCGGGCCCTTTTCTTTTTGGCTGATGTGCGTTCCCTTACGCATTGAAGCCCGCTCTGGTATTCAACTTGTCGAAGGTGCTGATCAGCAACCTACCTTCCGCACGGATGGGGAGCGCGGGATCAACCGCGCGACAACCGTCCGCATCAGGAACCATCCAAATATGGACGGGTTAGCCAAGAACCTCGCAGGACCATTGAGCCGGCTTGTCGCCAACAGGCGTACAGCGTTGCTCTCCCAATGGGCCGAAACATATCTGGGGGTGTTGTTGGGCAAAGGGGCCGGAACGGGTTGGGCCATCGCTGCTGAGGTCACTGCGGCCCGATCGGTGATCCACACCGACGAACCCGTTCTCTTCGATGTAGGAGCCCACTTGGGTGAATGGTCGGTCCTGGCCAAGCAACACTTTTCCAAGGCACGGCTTATCCTCTTCGAGCCGCAACCGAGCTACCAGAAGGCGATCGGCGAACATGCCTTGTCCAATAGCGAACTCATCCCTTTCGCGGTGAGTTCCTCGGTGCATCGGATGTCCTTGTTCGCGAGTGCGGAACATGGCGGCATTGCTTCGGTCCATGAGCGTCGCGACAGCTTCTTCACCGACGTTGAGTTCGTTCCGACCGAGATCGATACCGTGACCATTGATGACGTGGTGGCTGAGCGTGGGATCGAGCAAGTGGATTTCATGAAGATGGATGTGGAAGGACACGAACTCGATGTCCTTCGCGGAGCACGCAAGAGCCTGGAGTCCGGTCTCATCAAGGCCTTGTCCTTCGAGTTCGGATCGGCGAACATCAACTCGCGCACCTACTTCCACGATTTCTGGGATGAACTGACGCCGCTGGATTACCAGATCTCCCACATCCTTCCTTCCAGAAAGGTATTGCCGATCGAACGTTATTACGAGGACTGCGAGTACTTCCGCGGCGCCACGAACTACATCGCACACCTACCGAAGCGGTGATCGGTCGGCTGCATTGTTGATGGCTCGACCACCGAGCGCACCATGCACGTGTCGCCTACAATTGAAGAAGCCCCGGCTTTCGCCGGGGCTTCTCTTTGGTTCGTGATGACGGCGCGCTACTTGCACACGCTGCACCTTGGTCCATTGGGACGTGACCAATTGGATCAGGTACTGGCCGGTCTGTAGTCCCCGCATGTCGATGCTGCTCGTGTTGCTCGCGCGCAGGTTCATCGGTTCATCGAAGACCTGGCGGCCGCTCATGTCCAACACACGCACACGTGCGTTGCCGGTGACCTCGCTACCCACACTGATGTAGAGCACGCCTTCCGTGGGATTCGGGAAGACCGAGAAGCCCGTCGGCGAAACGTCATCAATACCGACCGCACCGCAACCGACCGTCCAGCGCAAAGGAACCGTGGCTTGGCCATCGTCACAGGATCCCGTCGCGTTCGATTGGATCCGTAAGGTGATGATGTGCTCCGTGTTCTGCGAATTCACCGCGAACCCTGACAGGTTGCCGCCGTTACTTCCTTGGTAGATCACCGTTGCGTTCTCATTTCGGCCGTTGTACACCACGATGCGATCGCCCGTGAGCATCTGGCCCCAGAGGAATGCGATGGTCGTGGGCACCGGTTGCAGGGACTGATAGGTGTACCAGCGGTCCTCACTGTTCTCGTAGCAGTACTCGTAGTTGTCGAAGCCGCAGGAACGGATGATGCAACTGTCGCTCGGGAAGGTGAGGGAATCGCTCAACCAAGTGCAGCCAGGACTTGCCAGGTCGGTCACGCCGAAGATGCTGAGGGAGTCGTGGAAGTATGGTCCGAATTCATAGACACCTGCGGCCGTCACCGTCATGCTCTGCCCGGTGATCATGTTCTCGATGGTCATACCATCGGCACCGGGTGGCGCGGTGACGATGACCTCGGTCCTGTAGTTCCGGTGCAGGCAATCGGATATCAGGTTGTAGGAAACGCCTGGCGTGGAGCAGCCCACGCACAGCACATTGAACTCCCATGGATCGTAGCTGGTGTTCGGTGTTCCGCCTGTATTGCACGCTACGGAGGGGTCGCTGGTCAGAGTCATATAGACGTTCGGACCTGTAGTGGTGACGTTCACCGGTTCATAGATCCACGCCGTACCATTCACGGCGCTTCCTGCTGGGCCGAGGTTCGAGGTTGTCGCCCCATGCATGAACAGGACGGTACCTGTGGCATCCGGTCCATCGTAGATGATGAGGTTATCGAAAATGTTCGTTTCGATAGTGCCGCGAACAAAGCTCACGTTAATGGTGCCCGATCCATCCGGAGTGGCGTATGCCCACGCGCTGTTCTCGCTATTCGTGTAGCAATAGTTCTGGGCCAGAGGTGTGCCGCCGCATAATATGGTTGGGCACAACGGGTTCACCATGGTACCCGAATAGATGTTGCACAGGCTGTTCGCGTCGTTCTCGATGGTGATGACCACCTGCGTGCCCGAGGTGAACGGACCCACTTGGTATGTTCCGATAGCGGTGATCGTGTCACTAGGCACGCCCGCGGTATTCGAGATCACCGGGTCCGGGTCCGAGCCCAGATCGGTCACGACCACATCCACGAAGTATTGGAAGTTCTCGCAGTCCTGCACGATGCTGAAGGTGGCCGTGGGCGGCACGCAATCCAAGCAGTCCACTGTCCAATCAACAGGATCCTGGGTCGCACTGGTAGCGCAATCCGTGAATGCGTTCGCGAGGATCCGCACGGTCATCCGGTGATCCACGTTCGTGGTGTAGAAGAACAGGCCGGTCACGTTCGTTGCGGTGCCGTTGCCGGAATACAGCAACGGCGCATTGATGTCTCCACCATCGTAGACCTGTACCAGATCACCAGCGAAGACGGTGCCCGAGTTGAAGAAGATGCCGAGCGGGAAAGTGCCCGTACCCTGGTAATACCAACGCACATCATTGTTGTTCGCGTAGCAGTAGCTCTGGTTGATCGGTGTACCGCACGTGATCAGCTCCGGGCAGGTACCGGTGTCCGTGAAATCACCCTTCGGGATGTTGCACAAGCTGTTGCTCTCGTGTGCCAAGGTCACGTTCACGATATCGCCGAAGGCGAAGGGTCCGAGGGTGGTGATGCCTAGTGGAAGACCGGCCAAGCTCTGCACCGGTCCAGCGTTCAAGGTGTAGTCGATCGATGCCGTAGTGCCATCACCTGTACTTGTGATATCGACATCCAAGCTGAATTCATCGTTCGCACAATCATCCACAATGGTCACAGTGCCTTCCGGTATCGTGCAATCCAGGCAGACCACATCCCATTCCCATGAATCAAAGTCCGTCGCCGGGAAGGGTTCGCCACATTGCACGGATGGATCAGAACTCATTTCCATGTAGATGGCTCCCGTGGTGGAGTAGATCTGGATCCCATAGAACGGGTAGGTATTAGCGTTGATGTTGCTTCCCACCGGACCGAGGTTATAGGTCAAGAAGTTCGTATGATCGAACATCAAGGTACCTGTGGCATCCGCTCCGTCATAGATCCGGAGGTGATCATAGTTATTGCTCTCGATGGTGCCGTGGTGGAAGGTCATCCGCAGGGTGCCGCTTCCAATGGATTGGTACGACCAGTTGTGCAGGTCGCTGGCCACATAGCAGTAGGTCTCCACCAATGGAGGAGTACCGCATACGATCAAGTTCGGGCAATCTCCGCTGTCCGTGTATGTGCCCAGTGGAACAACGCAATCCGGGTCCGACTCATGGTGCAGGTAGACCACGATCACATCATTGATCACGAAGGGCCCGAGAACCGTTTCACCGATGCCGATACCGGTCAAACTCTGGGGGAGGCCACCGTTCACCGTGTACACGATGGTCACCGTGGCACCATCGCCTGTGCTCGTCACACTTACCGGCACACTGAATTCGTTGTTCAAGCAGTCGTCCAAGTTGGTGGCTGTCGCCGATGGCATCTGGCAATTCAAGCATCGCACCTGCCAGTTCCACTCCGTCTGTCCGGCATCCCCGCAGGAGGTGAACCCATCAGTGACGAGTTCCAGATGGAAGGAACCCGTGGTGGAGGAGACCATCAAGCCTGCCAGGTTCACACTCGTCGCGGTCGAGTTCTGGTAGAGGACCGTCCCGGTGTTATCCGTTCCGTCGTAGATCGTGAAGACATCGTAGAAACTGGACTGCACGTTCCCGCTGATGAAGGTGAGCAGCAATGTTCCACTACCTCCAAGCGAAGTGTAGTTCCACACTTTCGTTTCATCGTTCGAATAGCAATAGGCGAAGTTCTGCGCAGGTTGACCGCAGAAGATGTACACGGGACATTCGCCGGTCTCCTGGAACATTCCCAGGTCCTGGTTGCAGGCCGGATCCGTTTCATGCTCCACCGTGATGAGTACCTGTTCACCGAAGAAGTAAGGTCCAACCTCCGTAACGCCGAGTCCAACGCCGGTGATCGTCTGGATATCCCCAAAGACATCCGTGGTGATGTTCACGCTCGCACCACTGCCAAGGGAGACCACATCCACTTGCACGGTGTAGGTGCCGAGATCGCAGTCCTCCACCAAGGTGGCGAAGGCCAAGGGCGGCGCGCATGTCCCGAAATACTGCACGGAGGTCACCACGCAATTGGTCTGGGTCGTGCAGGCATCATCGATGGTCCAATGCGCGAACAGGTCAACCGTACCGGTGGGAGTCACATCCACGATGGAATAGCCTTGCCCGACGACAGGTCCATTGAACGTTCCTTCACGCACGGTGATGTACCCGCCGCTCTCCAACCGGAAGCGATAGGTGGCCCCGGCCTCAATGGACGTGACAACGGAATACTCCGCCTCGAAGCTGCAGGTCGAGATGGTGGTCACCAAGCCACCGGCATCGGGAATGATGGAGTTACCGGGGTATTGAGCGGTATTCTGGCAATCCCCTTGGGCCATGGCCGAAGGAGCGGCACCGAGAAGCAGAAGGCCCAACAAGGTTGAAGACAAGCGTCCGGATCGGTTCATTTGGTTAGGATTGAGGTCGTAGGAGGTTCGCGGCTAAGGTAGTATTTCACTTGGGCGGCTTTTCGGGATGGTTACGACCGGTGCTCGCGCACTTTACAATCGGCGCGGGATCCTACGGAGCCTTCACGGTTTCCGCAGGTACAGTTCCTTCACCACCTCATAGGCGGGTTTGGGGTTCCCATCGTAATCAATGATGCTCCAACTCGGCCCGGGCCAGCAGTCATTCAGTTGCCAAAGCAAGGTGCCCATGCAATGCGGTTGTGCATCCATGTGCGCTTTGATGGCCATGCCGTATGCCTTCGCTTGTGCGCGCTGGCTCGCTTCGATGAAGCCGCCGAACGTGGTGGGCTTCTCCTCTCCTAGTTCCCGTTCGATCGCATCCCAGATCGGCTTATCCGTCTTGTAGCTGCGCTGAAGACGCGCGACTGCTGGACTTCCGAGATAGAGACTGTCCGGGTCGATGTACTTGGCCAGCAACGCGCTATCCGGGTAGCTCTGGAAGCCGTACTCGCTCACGAAGCGGCCAACATTATTCTTGAACGAGGAAAAGGTTGAATCGCCGTGCCACACCCCCCAGTAGTGGAGGTCGCCGGAGCGGAGGCCTTCGGCGGAGCCCCAGTTGCTGAGGGGGGAGCTCGAAATGAATGGGAAATGATTGCCGCGCGGCGCAATTGCGAGTACCCGCTGCACCTCATTATAGTCCGTCGCAACTCTAATCGAATCGACCCCGTGCAGGTTGTAACGCCCCTGCCATCCCCAATTCTCCCAAGCGACGGCGAGTTCGTTGTCGTTGCAGAATATCGCAAGGCACGGATGGTAGGCTATCCGATCAAACTGCTCCTGCGATTCATCAATCAGTGATGCCATGAATCTGCGATTACCTGGTGGCATGTTCGGCACCATGAAGTCCTGCCAAACCAAGATGCCCGCCGTATCACACGCATCGAAGAACGCATCGGGTGGGTATACGCCTCCGGCCCAAACGCGAACCATATTCATGTGCGCGTTCTGCATCGAAACCACCAAAGCGGCCCACACACTATCACCTGTTGAGGACAGGACCATGCTTGGCGGAACAAGATTGCAGCCTTTAATGAAAATGTCACAGCCATTCACCCGGAAGAAGAATGACCGACCAATCGCATCCGGATCCTCTATGAATTCAATGGTGCGGAAGCCAGTCCTCTTTTCTGCGCGAGAGATGACCTCGCCTTTCGAATCAAGGAGTTCTGCGCTCAAGGTGTGCATAGGCCGGCTACCCACCCCAATTGGCCACCATCTTTCCATCAGCGGGACTCTTCCAGAGAACCCACCGAACCCCACTCCATCCACCATCCCGATCTGCACTTCCGCCAATCTCTTCCCATCAAGCGAGAATCGCACGCTTCCATCCTTGAGCCATGGCATATCCGCGCGAAGCCACAGTGAAATAGAGTCGCCGACTGGCATCGCCGAAACACCGAAGGATGTGAATCGGGAAACGCTCCACCCCCTCAACTCCACCTCCTGCCAGATCCCGCTCGTCACCAATCGTGGGCAGAAGTCCCAGCCGAATTGGTAGGCCGCCTTGCGGATGTAGGGGCTTACGCCACTCGGGTCGTTGTCGTGCGGCAGTTGGATGCCATACGCATCACGGAGCTTCGCCCCCTCCTTGATCGGGCTGCGGAAGATGATCTTCAGTTCATTCAGACCGAGGTGCAACAAGGGTTTGACGGACCACTCCCAACTGCGGAACATGTTGTCCGCTTTCCCGACCAACGAATCGTTCAAATACACTTCGGCAAACGTGTCGAGTCCTTTGAACACCAGATCGAGATGTTCATGCTTCAACAGTGTGTCCGTGACGACGATGGTGCGCTTGTAGATCCAGTCCTCGTTCTCGATCCATTGCACGCTGTCGATGTTGTTGCCCTTGTAGGGGTCCGGGATCAAGCCGTTCCGCAAGAGATCGGTATGCACCACGCCGGGTACTTCCGCCGGATACCACTGCTCCTTCCCTACTTGGCAAAAGGTCCATCCATCATGCAACGGGATATGCACTTCCTGCGCGCCACACACACGCCGAACAACAACCAACCAACAACGAACAACCATCTCATCGCAACCCCGCTTTCACCAGCGCATTCAGCACGCCTTCGATCTTGGCCTGGTCGGGTACCGTCTCGAAGTTCACGCCGACGTTCGTGCTGCTCATGGCGACCTTGTTCTGCATCGAGGCTTTCGCTCGTTGCGCTGCGAAATGGATCTCCTTCGCTCCGGTACGCTCCACCAATTCAACCACGTTACCAGGTCCGATACCGCCAGCGATCGCTACTTCGCATCCTTCACCGGCCGACGCGATGATCCGTTTGATCGTTTCAACACCATCGACCGCGAGCGTGGCACCGCCGGAGGTCAGGATCCGATCGATCCCGAGTTCGATGCACGACTCCACGATCCGGATCGGATCCGTAGCCTGATCGATGGCGCGATGGAAGGTGATCTCGCTCTCAGGAGCCAGCCGTTTCACTGCGGACATGACCGAAGCGTCGCATTCACCAGAAGCAGTTAACGCACCTAAGACCAGGCCGATCGCACCTGCACCGAACACCTCGGCATCGGTGAGCAGGACCGCTTGTTCCGCTTGGGTGTATTGGAATCCTCCGGGACCGGGGCGGACAAGAACACGCGCAGGAAGTGTGACCATCGCTCGGATCGCATCCACCAGTCCGGAGCTGGGGGTTACCCCACCACAAGCCAGCCAAGTGCAGACTTCGATCCCATCTGCGCCCGCGTCATGGGCCACAAGTGCTTCCTCAATGGACGCCACACAGATCTCCACCCTTACCGCCATGCTGTAAACATAACCGGCCTAGCGTGCAACCCGAACGGATGCCGAACGTACCAAGGCCCCGATGTCCAAACTTCGCCTTGTCGCTATTCTGATCCTTGGTTCGCTCGGAGGGCCGGCCTTGCATGCGTCCAACTTGGGCGACAGCGTACGCTATGTCCTTGATACCGATGCTTCCACTCAGGAACGGGTAGGCGCCTTGATGCAATTGGCATTGCGGACCCGGTCCACGGATCCGACCAGTGCGTTGGCTCATGCACACAATGCCGTGCGGCTTGCCGAGCAGAGCGGGGACCAACTCCTCCTCCACGAAGCCTTATCGGTTACGCGAGGGATCCAGGCCGCCATCGGACTTCATGCGGATCACCTCCGCACCACGTTGTCCGCATTAGCGATCTCCAGATCCTTACAGGATCCCGCACGGATGGCGGAGGATCTGCAAGCCGTTTCCACTGCATACCGGGTGAACCAACGCATGGACAAGGCGTTGGAAGAGGCCCGGAACGCACTGGCCATCGCGGTGGCGACCAAGGATGCTGACCTGATCCTTCGTTCACGCGTATTCCTGGTCCGTACCATGGTGGAGGCGGGTCGTACTGACGAAGCCTTGCGAATGGCCGAACTGGCGCTGACCACGCCCACGAACCCGGACCGGGCGATGATCCAGGCACGTACGCGGATGCTCATGGCCAAGGCCTTGATGGCTCAAGGTAAACCGCTGGATGCTTGGCCCTATCTGGTGATGGCCGGCCGGGTCATCAACGCATCCGGGACACCGGATGATCGTATTGAACTTGCCCTGGCGCAAGCGCGTGCATCCGCGCGCTGGCAGGCATGCCGATGCCATTGCCATGATGAACCTGGCATCAGGGCTATTCGATCTTACCATTTGCCCGGACCTGCAACTTGAACTTCTCCGAACCCGGTATGAACTCGCCCTCGCCCGGCACGACGACGAGGCCGCGTTGCATGGCCTGCAAGGGTTGTACAACGCTGAGGACTCCTTCAAGCGCGCGGAAAGCAACATGGTCCTTGCAGGAATGCAGGTGATGTATGAATTGGAGAAGAAGGACCAACTCAATTCCGATCTGGCGATCGAGAACAAAGAGAAGGAAGCGACCATCGAGGAACAGCGGATCTCCAACAGGCTCTTGCTGTTCATCGTGCTGCTCTTCGTTGGACTCACGGTCGCTTTGTTCTTCATTGCCCGGATGAACATCCGGACCGCGCGCCGCTCCCGGTTGAAGACCGCATTGATCCAACGGCAGAAGGATGAGAACCATGCGAAGAACCTGGAATTGCAGCGCCAGAATATGCGCTTGGCGGAGGCGCTCATGAGCGATGAGCAAAAGGACATCGTCATCAAGGAGATCCATCACCGCGTGAAGAACAACATGCAAGTGATCGAGAGCCTGTTCGCTATACAGGCTCCCGAAGGATCCAACCGCGCTTGGAAAGAAGCGCAAGGCCGATTGAAGGCCATGGCCTTGGTCCATGAAGCCACGCACAAGGTGGGTGGAGAGGAATCGATCCCGGTGCAGCCGCATTTCGAGGAGTTGGCCCGGAACGCATTGGTGGCCTACGGCTGTCATGACCGCATCTCCGTGTTCATTGATGCGCATCGGATCGCGATGCATGCTGCGGACCTGATGCCCTTGAGCCTTTTGGTGAATGAATTGATCACCAATGCGATCAAATACGCCTTCGAGGATCGTGAGACCGGTTCGATCCGGATCGGATTGCGGAACACGGATGGAACGATGGAATTGACCCTTAGCGATGACGGCATCGGAATGGGCCCCTCGACCGGCAGGGGGGAACTCGACTCCATCGGAACCGGTCTCATGCATTCGCTCGCCCAACAATTGAATGGGAGAATGATATACTCCGGCAGTTCGGGAACAACGGTCCGTCTGGTGTTCACGCCGGACAGGATGGAGCAGCGACTGGCATCCTGATCCCCAATATCACGCGGCTATCTTCGCCGCCCCAAGCGCGGGAACAACCGCGCACTACGGCCTCCATGGATTTCCATTCCCTCGGTATCAGCAACGACCTTCTCGAGGGCCTTGCTGCAATGAACATCAAGGTACCCACACCCATTCAACAACAGGCCATTCCGGCCGTGCTGGACCACCGTGACCTGATCGCGTGTGCGCAGACCGGCACCGGAAAGACGGCCGCCTTCCTGTTGCCCGTGATCGATGTGATCACCGGCTATCGGCCGCGTGTGGAAGGATCGATCCGCGCACTGGTGGTCGTGCCCACGCGCGAATTGGCCTTGCAGATCGATCAGCAATTACAGGCCATTGCCTACCATACGCCGATCACTTCCATTCCGCTCTATGGTGGCAGCGATGGTTCCACATTCGATCAACAGAAACAAGCCCTTGTCGGCGGTGTCGAGGTCGTCGTGGCCACACCGGGCAAATTGCTCAGCCACCTCAACCTGGGCTATGTGCCGGTGAAGGGTGTGGAGTTCCTTGTGCTGGACGAAGCGGACCGCATGTTGGATATGGGCTTCGTGGACGACATCAACCGGATCATCGGTTTTCTTCCGAAGGACCGGCAGACCCTGATGTTCAGTGCGACCATGCCGCCCGCGATCCGGACCTTGGCCAAACAAGCCTTGCATGATCCGGTGGAGATCACCATCGCGCTGAGCAAACCAGCGGAAGGCGTGGACCAACAGGCGTACGTGGTGTATGACATGCAGAAGGCCGCGATCCTGGAACACATCCTCAACACCAACGAGGCCACCACGATCCTCGTCTTCGCCGGGCGCAAGATCGAAGTGAAGAACCTGAACCGGCATTTGCAGAAGAAGGGCTTCAACGCACGCGGAATGCACAGTGACCTGGAGCAGACCGAACGTGAAGAGGTGATGCTCGCTTTCCGGAACCGGAAACTGAGGATCCTGGTGGCCACGGATGTGGTGAGCCGCGGCATCGATATCGACGACATCGATCTGGTCATCAACTACGATGTGCCGAACGATCCTGAGGATTACGTCCACCGCGTGGGCCGTACGGCACGCGCATCCCGCAAGGGCACTGCGGTCACCTTCATCAACGAGAAGCAGATGCGCGAATTCGGGCGGATCGAAGGCTTGATCGGCTACGCGGTGCGCAAGATGCCACTGCCTGCGGGGATCACCGGCCCTGCCTACGACACGAACGCGAAGGCACCGCGTGGTGCAAAAGGGAACGACCACCGCAGAAGCGGTGGCCGTGGTAATGGTTCCGGAAGAGGCCGGCGCTAGCGCGAACGGAACTTATCCTTGTTGGCGTTCAGCACGGCGATGGCATCCCACGCCTTGGCCGCCTTGCCCACGCGTTCGATGCGCACGGTCTGCATCACATCGTTCTGCTCGATCTTGTTCACCACGTCCTGTCCGCTGGTCACATAGCCGAACACCGTGTGCTTGCCATCAAGCCATGGCGTGTCCTTGTGGGTAATGAAGAACTGGCTTCCGTTGGTGGCCGGGCCGGAGTTGGCCATGCTCATGGTACCGGCGCGGGTGTGCTTGAGTTCCGGGTGGATCTCATCGGCGAACGAGTAGCCTGGACCACCACTGCCGGTCCCGGTGGGGTCGCCACCCTGGATCATGAAGTCGGCGATGACCCGGTGGAACTTCAACCCATCGAAGTAGGGCGTACCCTCGGGCTTCGCGGTGTTCTTCATCTTGCCTTCGGCGAGCGCGACGAAATTCGCCACGGTCATCGGGGCCTTTTCGTATTCAAGCTTGATCACGATAAGGCCCTTGGTCGTTTGGATCTTGGCGAAAATGCCGTCTTCTGGATTCTCCACGGTGGTTGTGCTGGGTTGGTTGGATGTGTTGCTGGCGGCGACTCCGCTTCCGTCCGTTGACGAAGCGCAGGAAGTGAATGCGAGACCCATCAGGGCCGAGAACGTGATCGGTAGGAGCATGGTCATTGCGTTGGTTGTTCGGGTGGCAAATGTAGAGGTGGATGGTATTCCGGTCCGTGCAGGCTGTCACCGAAGCATCACTTCCTCTATCGCTTCGAGTTTCTCCTCGGTAAAAGCGCCCTGCTCCCGGTGTATGATCCGGCCCTCCCTATCAAGCACGAAGAAGTACGGCGCGTCCTTGTCGGCAAGCCCGAGCGCATCCTTCAGGAGATCGAGTTCAGCCTTCGCGAAGACGACATGATCCACCACTTGGGGTGAGGCGCTCTTCCTGAACTTCCGCATGCTCGGCTCATAAGCCGCTTTGTTCAACCCGGTGAAGAGCGGAACGAAATAGACGTTGCATTGATAGGCCCCAGCGAACAATCCGTGCTTTGCAATGAAACGGAGATAGGCCGGTTCGAACCACTCCTCCAACGCGGGCTGTGCCTTTTGGCTGTATGCCAAGCCGATGATGGTGTAGCCCTTGCCGCTGGCCAAGGGCAGCGTTACTTCCTTCCCATCGGAGGTTTCACCGGAAAGCGCTGGGAAGAGTTGTTGGGCCGGAACAAGTCCAGCGAAAAGCACCGCGATCACCGTGAAGGATCCCTTGATCATGGCACGCGGGCTTGCAACCATCATACCATCAGCGAACACCGTCCATCGGGTTCTTCCCTTTGTGCGGCCGGAACCAATCCTTCATCCGTTCGATGTCCGCCACCGGGTCATTGGTCAAGGGGAAGGGTGCGGAGAGGATCGCCAGCTTCTGCGCGTAGTCGAAGGTGGCAAGGATGATGGGCACCCCGGCCTTGGTAGCGATGCGATGGAATCCGGTCTTCCAATCGGGTTGGTACTTACGTGTCCCTTCAGGCGCGATCGCGATCTTGGTGATGAGGCCCTGATCGAACATCGCCACCACGGCATCCACCAGATTGTTGTGTTTGCTGCGGTCCACCGGGTAACCGCCCACGGCGCGGAAGAACCAACCGAACGGAGGCTTGAAGAGGGATGCTTTGCCGAGGAATCCCACGTCATCCATCCGCGCCAAACTGCGCACGGCAAGGCCTACGGGAAAATCCCAGTTGCTCGTGTGCGGCGCCACCACCACGATGTAGCGCGCAAGATCCTTCGGTCGGTCATCCTGTATGCGCCAACCGCACAGGATCCGCAAGAAGAAGTGGTGGATCGGTCGCATGCGAGGTCGGCAAAGATGGTGATGTGCGTGATCGGATCGAACCCTGCATCCCCGATCACGTCATAGAGGCGAACCAGCAACAACCGATCATGAAGAAGACCATCATCATTGCCGCCCTTACCATCCTTACGAGCGCAGCCTATGCACAGGACAAGGAGAAGCCGCAAAGGACACCCGCCGAACGGGCGCAAATACGAACGGAACGGATGACCAAGGACCTTGGCCTCACCCCGGAACAGATCACCAAAGTGGAAGCCATCAACCGCAAGTACGCCGAGCAGGCGGAGGGGATGCGGACCGCACGAGAACAAGAGGCCGGCCCGGCCCGGAAAGCCGCGCAGGAGAAGCGCAAGGCGATGCGCGATGCGCATGAAGCGGAAATGAAGGCGGTACTTTCCACCGAGCAATTCGCGACCTGGAAGAAGCAACAGGAGGAAATGAAAGCCAAGCACATGGACCGGCGCGGTGGCAAGGGTCCGCGCAGCAATGGGCGGCCTACCAAGTCGGAACAGTAGGACGATCACCCTGTGTGCAAGAGCCCCGTGTTCCTCATGGATCACGGGGCTTCTGCATTTCGCCGCCACCATCCTTCCTTTGCACCATGGATCCGATCACGGTGGAATTGCGCGGGGAGTTCATCGAGTTGAACCAGCTCCTGAAGTTGGCTGGCTTGTGCGATTCCGGCGGACAGGGGAAACAACTCGTGGCCGAAGGACGCGTGAAGGTGGATGGGCAGGTGGAACTGCGCAAGACCTGCAAGATCCGTGAAGGGCAGGAAGTCCTCTTCGAAGGACGAACCGTGCGTGTGGTCGCGGGCTAGCGCCGATCAATTCGACGACCTTCCGATCCGGACATAGTCCAGATGAAGGACTTCATTGCCCGGAAGCGCGTCCTTCAATTGAAGCACGCCGGCGCGCGTTCCACCGCCCTTGACACCACCTTCCACGGAGAGTGCATTGTGCGATCGATCCACGTTGATCCGTGGCGCCGATACCCGCGTGGCGATCACGAAATCGTCGGCCCACCATCCGATGTTGCTCAGGTTCAACTGCCCGCTGATGTACTCGATCACGGGCGCTGGCATCTTGCCGTTCCAATAGATCTGCGAGAGGTCCACACTGGCCTTGGGCGGCATGTTCACATGGATACTCGCCTTGCGGACGGCATGTTCCACATGGAAGTTGGAAAGAGCGAACTGCTTCACCACCGAGTTGCGCGCCGGGGAATCCTCGTTGCCATCGATCACGGCGTTCAGGAACAGATCATAGTCGCATGCCGCACCTTCGCTGATGCAATCGTTCATCCGCACGCCGTTGCAATTGAGCACGCTGTACGCCCGCGTCGTGGTGGCGACCGCATACACCCTGCATTGTTCCAGCACGGTGTGATTGCTCTGGCTATTGCTCCACGTGGCTCCGGGCCAATCCCCCGTGCGGACCACGAACCCGAGCTTCGCCGGATTCGTCACCAGGACATTCTCCACGCGCGTCATCAACGCGAAGCGCAGATCGATGGCCACTTCGCTCTGGCCCGTGAGCCTGCAATCCTCCACCACACTTCCCAAGGTGGCTTGCAGGTCGATGGCCTTTCGCCCGCCTTCGATCATGGCGAAATCACGGATCACATATCGGCTTCCGGTGCGGCGCTCTGCATCCTTCTGATCCACGATCCGCCGCGTGAAGCCATTGCTGTTCGGCCCGAGGACGAGCTTCGCCCCCGCTCCATCGATCACCAGAAGCGGCCGGTCCGGCAGGACGATATCCGCATTGCAGTTGTACACCGCAGCAGCCGAGAACGTGACCCGCGTTACATCCTTCGGAAGACTGGCGAAGAAGCCGGGGACATCGCGGACCGGGACGACCAGGTCCGTGGCCTGCGCGGTGAGGTTGCAGAACAGGAGAACCGCAGCAGGCAGGGACCGGAACATGTGCCGCAAGCTAGCACCATGGCGGCATCGGGGCTGTGCGTGGTGACCGTGTGGTGGCGACACGATCCGAACACTCGGCACAATATGATCCGCACGAAGTGTATGCGAATGCCGCTCTTCCGCCTACTTTCGTAGCATGAACATCAGGATCCTCCTAACCGCTGGTTGTATCGCTATGACCGGCCTGTTGGTGGCGCAAGAGTCCACCGCACCAGTACAAACCAAGGAACAAGCCCCAGCGCTGCAGATCTCCCGCCTGACCTCCGAGGGGATGATCAAGGAATTGGGACTCACACCCGAACAGGTCTCCGCCTTGGAGAAGATCGAGCAGGAACACAGCGAAGCGATGAAGGATCTGAACCGTGAGAACCTGGAACCCGCCGCCAAGCGTACGCGCACCATCGAAGCGCGCGACAAGAAGCAAGCAGCGATCAAAGCCGTCCTTACGAAGGACCAGGCGGCGAAGTGGGAGGAACTGAAGAAGAACCAACGTGCCGCGTACCTGAAGCAACGGCAAGAGCATACGGCAGCGCCCACGCACCAGGAATGATCGGAACCCGGTCCCGCAAGGAAGCGCGCTCGCAAGGGCGCGCTTCCTTGTTCTTCAGGTGAACCAACGGAGGTGTGACCGCCGGACGGAACCCCGGCTACATTTGGCCGCAACCGGAACATCATGAGCAACGTGTACTACCCCGATTACCTGCAACTGGAAAAGATCCTGGGCGCCCAAGCGCCGGAGAGCGACAAGCATGGCACGCCCGCGCATGATGAAATGCTCTTCATCATCATCCACCAGAGCTACGAACTCTGGTTCAAGCAGATCCTGCACGAGGTGGGTAGTGTGATGGCACTCTTCGCCGATGGGCATGTGGACGACAATGGTGGTGAGTTGAGCGTGGCGGTGCATCGCCTAGGGCGCGTACACACCATCCTTCAGGTGCTGGTGAAGAAGATCGACATCCTGGAGACCATGACCCCACTGGATTTCCTCGACTTCCGGGACATGCTCCGCCCGGCGAGCGGATTCCAGAGCATGCAGTTCAAGATCCTCGAAGCACGGCTGGGCCTGCGGATGGAAGCGCGTTTCGGCAAGCAGTACTACACCAGCCAGCTGAAGCCGGAACACAAAGCGGAGATCGAAGCGCTGGAAGGAGAAACCACCTTTTTCGAACTCATTGATGGTTGGCTGGCGCGCATGCCCTTCTTCGATGCCGCGTACTGGCCTTCCGGTGCAACACCGCTCTGGGAATCCTTGAAGTCGATCTACGCCGGCTCGCTGGTGAAAGGTGAAGAAGGGAACCTCGCTCTGTGGGAAAAGCTCTTCGAGACGGGTGAGGGTCGGCACCTCTCCCCCGCTGCTGCACGCAGCGCGGTCTTCATCATGCTCTACCGCGATGAGCCGATCCTCCAGATGCCCTTCCGGTTGTTGGAGCGGTTGATGGATATTGATGAAGCCATGGCCAACTGGCGCTACCGGCATGTGAGCATGGTACACCGGACCATCGGGTTGCGCGTGGGCACGGGGGGCAGTACCGGCAAGCAATACCTCAGCGGTGCGTTGAACAGCCACCACATCTTCCAGGAGATCGCCGACCTGAGCAGTTTCCTGTTCGAGCGGCGCAAGATCCCCGCGCTGCCGGATGCCTTGCGCACCGCGATGCGCTTCCGCAGCTGAGATCACATACGGCGCACGCCCACATATGTGGCGAGCACTCCGAGCACCAAACTGGGGATCATCATCATCCCTTGGAAGAGCATGAGGTGATAGCCCAAGGCGCACCCCATGGTGACGGCCAAGCCGAAGGCCGCCCAACGCATGAGCCACGGGTACATCCCCGTGAGCGCGGGGAGCACCAACCCGAGCGCACCGGCCAGTTCCAACGCTCCTAGCATGCGCACGGACCATTCGGGCATGGAACCGGGCCATGTGAGGATGCGTTCAAGCTCCGGTATGGACAGGGCGAGTTTCATCACGCCCATGAGGCCGAAGGCGATCACGAGAATGATCTGGGCCACCCACACCGTGAGACTGACCTTGCCTTTGCTGGTCGAGATGTTCGGATCTTCCATGGCTGATGGGTTTGATCGGTGATCCCTCCCACGGACTCTCCCGCACGAACGCGTGCAAAAGATAACACCGATCCATCCGGACTCGACATGGACCCGTATGGTTGACGAGCCTCGCGCGGCGGTGGTGAGAGGGTAGGCGATCCTGCTACCGGAGGGTTCGCGACATCACCCTAAGCGCCCCACTACCTCCTCGATCGCATCCTTCAACTTCTCGCATACGCGCACCGCATCACGAAAGAGTTCGGGGCGTGGGGTGAGGGTGCTTTCACGCAGACGATCCACCAGATCGCGTTGTCCCGCACAGCGCGGATCGAGGCCGAGGCTGTCCAACTGCTTGTCCATCTCCGCGATGAGTTCCACATCCAAGTGCTCGTTGCGGAGTTCGGTCTCCAACATCACCACGGTACGTCGTAGTTGGCGAAGCTGCCGCACAAGGTCCTGATCGTTCATCGGGGCGAAGATCGCTTTTCATCCCATCCCCGGTCGCGTGCCCCATCGACGTGGTTCCGCCCCCATGCCACTTCAAAATGACCGACCTTCGATCCATGCGCCACGTGATCGCCGCCATTGTCCTGCTCGCGCCCTTCGCACTCTGCGCTCAGTCCTTCCCATGGGAACGCCCGCTCATGATCGCATGGTCGAATGATGGGACCACCTTCGATCCGCCCGCCGTGTTCCAGGATTCCTCCGGCGTGCCCAGCGTGGTGCGCTGGCAGGGCGATACGCTGATCGCGGCGTTCCAATGGTTCCGACAGCCCAACCCATCACCAAGTTGGGACCGCGTGGCGGTGAAATTCTCTTACGACAATGGAGCGTCGTGGAACACCCCCACTCCCATCGTGTTGAACGGTCTGCCGCCGAACTACCAGCGTCCGTTCGACCCCACGCTGGCCGTCTTCGGCAATGACAGCCTGCGCATCTACTACTCCTCCAGCGCTGGCATGCCCATGGGCTTGGACTCCACGGTGAACACATACTCCGCGGTGAGCGCCGATGGCATCCACTACCAGTTCGAGCCCGGTGCGCGCGTGGATGTGGTGGACCACGCGGTGATCGATCCTGCTGTGATCCATTTCGGACCCGGCTGGCACTACCTCGCACCCGCCGGACCTCCGCAGGCCGGTGCCTACCACTACCTCAGCCCGGATGGTATCACCTTCAACGCCGTGCCGGTGATCCCGTCGGATCCCCAACACAACTGGACCGGTAACTACATGGTGGACAGTCCCACCGAGCTGCGCTTCTACGGTGCCGGTCAGGGCAGCATCTGGTACAACAGCTCGCCCAACGGCGGCGTGTGGAACGGCTATGTGCCCACCAACATCCAAGGCGGCGACCCCAGCGTGCTGCGCGTGGCTGCGGACAATTACCTCATGGTCTACGTGGGCATGCCGTACACCACTGCGATCGATGCGAACACCGATCACGGGAACAGCATCGCGCTGGTTCCGGTTCCTTCAAAGGACGTCGGACACATCCGAGGTGCGGCGCTCATCAGGCAGTATCGCATCCACTCCGTTTCGGGAGCACTGTTGCAAGAGGGTGTGCCGATCAATGGCACCATCCGCGTTGATGGCTTGCCCATTGGGATCCATGTGGTGGAGTTGATGGATGCGCAAGGAACGATCCATGTGTTGCGCATGGTGAAGCAATGAGGACCGGCGAAGAACGCGTTCAAGGATCACCGTACTTCGCGGTATGAGCAAGCGCTACAGGAATAGCTGGTCGGCTCGTGGAGTTGTAGTGATCGCGGCGTGTGCCTGGATGAGCGTGGCAAGCGCGCAGTTGCGACCGGCCTACGCGCTCTTCGATGCGACGGGCAAGAAGATGTCGCACAAGCAGTTCCTACGCACGGTGGCCAGTGCCGATGTGGTGTTGTTCGGCGAGCAGCACAACAATCCCATTGCGCATTGGTTGCAACTCGTAGTGGCGCGTGACCTCGCCGCGCGTGGACCACTGGTGATGGGCGCCGAGATGATCGAGGCGGATGACCAGGCCACGCTGGATGCCTACTTGCGCGGCGAGATCGATCAAGCGGCGTTCGACACGCTTGCCCGGTTGTGGAAGAACCACGCCACCGATTACGCACCGCTGGTGGATCTGGCCAAGGAGAAAGGCCTACCCTTCGTGGCGTGCAACGTTCCGCGCCGCTTCGCGCGCGCCGTGAGCAAGGGCGGCTTCGCAGCGCTGGATACCGTACCCGCTGCGCAACTCCAGTGGATGGCACCCTTGCCCATCCCCTTCGACGCTACGTTGCCCGGCTATGTGAAAATGCTGGAGATGCTGGGCGACCACGGCACCCCCGACGTGGTGAAGGCGCAAGCCTTGAAGGACGCCACCATGGCACACTTCATCGCGCAGCACGCCAGGAAGGGCGTGCGCTTTTTGCACTTCAACGGGAGCTATCATTCCGACTTCCACGAAGGCATCGTGTGGTACTTGCAACGGGCGCATCCCGAACTGAAGGTGGTGACCATCGCCACCGTGGTGCAGGGAGAGTTGGGCCGCCTCGAAGGTGAGTACCGCGGCCAAGCGGATATCATCCTCTGTGTGGATGCAGCCATTCCGGGCTCAAACTGAGCAGGGCCATCATTGCTCCACCTTCAACCAATCCGGCAACTACTTCGCCTGCTTCAACTACCGCCGGGTCCCCTCTCCTCGAACGCATCGCCGTGGAGGGCCGGCAACCGTGTACGCGCTTGCTGAAGGAGTGAGCGATCCCGAGCTCGCAAAGCACTTCCCGTGGATCGATCCGCGATCAATGCTGCACCAGCAATTTCCGTGTGAGCGTGCGATCCGGCAGGTGTACCATCAGCAGATAGAACCCGCTCGACAAGCCATTGACATCGGCGCCCACGCGGTTCTCGCCGGGTGCCATGATGCCGGACCAGATCCGTTGCAGGGGTCGTCCTTCAAGATCGGTTAGCACCAGGTCGAGGGTGATCGCTTGTTCCAGATCGAGGATCACTTGGAAGCGATCGTTCACCGGATCCGGAAAGACCGTCCCTAGAAAGTCGTTCATGCCTTGATGCTCCGGGACAGCGGTTGGTGCGAGGGGATCGCGGATGGCGAGTTGGAGCTGCCAGCCGGGGTTGGTCCCTGAACCGGAGTACGCGCCCCGATAGGTCCAGTCGTACGCATCGCCATTGAAGTCCAGGTCGTGATCGGAAAAACCGAGGTACAGCGCGTTGCTCGTCAAGGTTCCTTGCAACTGGCTCGCCAAGGGGTACAGGTCCAGTGACGCCAAGGTGGTGGAGGGTGAGTTCACTTTGCTCGCAGCGCTGGCATAGCTGCCCGTGATGTTGTCCACCGTGTTCGGCGCCGTGAACCCGGTGATGGGGTTGCCGCCGCTGAAGACGGCGTTGGCGGTGCAGGTCTGCTGGAATCCCGCGTTCGCGCCGGACAGGCTGATCCCGCTGGCAGCGGAAGTGGAGAGCACCGTGTTGTGGAAGATGTTCATGGTGCGCGGCGCGAAGCCGTTGTGGTTGTTGATCACCACGGTGCCGTAGCCCGATGGCGCCACATGGTTCACGAACACGTTGGCGTAGGCCGTGGTGTTGCCGGTTATCTGCATCAGGGCTTCCGTGGGATTGTTGTAGAAGAAGTTGCCGTACACCTCGTAACGGTCGTTCGCGCCGTTGCCCGTGGAGGGGAAGTTGTCCATGAGGATGCACGGACGCGATCCATCGCCCACGCCGACGGGGGTGCTGCCGTTGGCCTTGCTGAACACATTGTAGCGGATGATCGTCACCTGCCCGTCCACGGCGGTGCCGGGGAAGAGGTCGCGCACGTTGTCCAGCTGTCCCTTGATCTGCAGGTTGTAGCCTTTCGTGTCGATCACCAGGTTGTTCTCGATCACGCCGCCCACGAATGGACTGGTGCTGTCCGAATTGCCGAGGTAGATCCCCGTGCCCGCCGCGATGATCGTGCATCGTCGGATGGTCCATCCCCACGCCGCGCACTTGGTGCTGATGCCCACGGTCTGGTTGTCGCCCACGATGCTGCCCCCGTTGTTCACGATGGTGAGGCCCTCCAGCGTGATGTGGTGCGCGAAGTGCGTGCCTCCGCCGCCCGCCTTCACCCCGTCGATGTAGTTGATGTTCTGCCCATCGATCTTCAGGTCGCGGATCACCAAGTAGGAGCAATCGGTGATGTTGATGGTGTTGCAGCAGGCGTTGCCCAGGAACACGGTGCTGTTGCCCGCGCCCATGATCACGATGGGCGCGCCGGCATTCCCGTTGCGGTTGCTCAGGTTCAATTGGGACGTGTAATTGCCCGGCGCCAGGGACAGCGTGTCGCCCGCCACCAATCCACCCAGGTAGCTGGTGTAGTTCGCCGATGTGGCCGCTATGAAATTGGCGTGCATCGCACCTGGTGCGCAGCACATGACCGCGAGGGTCAGCAGGATCGACTTGAAGTTCATGCCGAGTGGATGTGGGTGATCCCGTGAAAGTATGCCTTGTACGATCACCTCTCCGGGTTCCGGCCCACGCATTCGCGATCACGTCCCCTACTCCGCCTTCAACCAGCCCGGCAACTGCTTCGCTTGCTTCAACCACGCCTTCACCTGCTTCTCGTTGAGCTCTTCAAGTGAGCGGTAGTCGATGGCGTTGTTCCCCTTTCCCACGGGTAACGTGGGCGTGAGTTTTGGACCGTCGAAGAACAAGAGCTTCACGTGCGCGTTGAATGAATTGATGCTTGCGATCCAGCCGTGGCCTCGCGATCCATAGAAGGGCACGTTCCACTTTACCGCACACACCACGTTCGGCAAGGCCTCTTGGATCAAGGCATCGATGCGGTATGCGATGGGCTGCAACTCCGGCTTTACGCGCGTGAGCCATGCTTCCACAGCCGGGCGGCCTTCAGGTTTCGTTCCGGGCATGGTGCGTAGCATGGTTGTAAGGTATTGCGACGGAACGCGCTATCCTTCTTGCCGAGTTGGACCTTGGTCCTCTCCGGTCCGACACTTCACGCCATCGCGTTCCACCGAACGCTGCCTTGCTATCCACCATCACCATGATCACCTTCCATGGAACATGCAGGATTGCGTTGCACGTTCGGATGCCGCTCTTGGTGTGTATGATGTGGTGCTCCGCAGCGCTTGTCGCCCAGAAAAATCATCCGGGTCTGGGCATGGATCTGCCGGATACCACCGGCCTACCATCCGTCACGGTGGAGCAATGGAACGGGCTACCGAAGGGCGCGAACCTTCCGCACAAAGTGGACCTCTCACCCTGGTTCCCGCCCGCCGGTGATCAGGGACGGCAGCGGTCCTGCGTGCCATGGGCATTGTGCTATATGGACTGATGAGCTATCGCCAGAACCGCTGGCAGGGTCGCACATGCGCAACCCGATCGGTGTGAATTCACCCTTAGTGCGGAGACCCGTTCCACCGACCCTAGGCTTGACCGGGTCTCGTAAATGCGACATCCGGTTCTTGTCGCACAGTAGTGATGTCGACGCGAAGTGAAGTGATGCCGTCATGCAACATCAACAGATCGGCGCCTCCGATAGCGCGGGGATCATTCCAACTGAAGGGAATTGATAACTCCGGCTTTTGCCGAATAACCGACCGGCTAAAGTGGGCCGACCAAGGCCGCATCGTCACTGCGCCTTCACCACCGCGACTGTACGCGCACCCGTTCCATCCATCGCCGTGCAACGCAACGTGTACAGCCCTGCCGCCAAGTGCGCGGTGGGTAAGGTGGTGAGCGTCCCGCTGCGCGTTGTGCCCGAGAGCAACTCGGCACCCACCGCGTTGTAGAGCACGTACCGAACATCCGAACGTGCGCGCAACGTGATCGCATCAGTGAACGGGTTCGGTCCAATGAGCAAGTTGCCTTCGGCGAGTTCCTGCACGCCGGTGCATGCTTCCACAGTGAAAGGCACGGCGATGGGATCCCCGCAAGTGTAGACGTGCGAAACGGTCTCCTGGAAGTAGAGATCGATATCCGCCTCGGTACCGTACTGCCCGGTGCCGCGCGCGTACAGTGTTCCATCCGTGAAGTAATAGACCTGGTCCGCAGTAGGGAGCGCATCCGCGACGCGCTCCATCCAAATGGTGTACACCGAATCACGGAACACCTCGGGATGGATGCTTCCGAGCATGTCCGGGTACGAGCCAACAACGGTGATGGTATCCGTACCGATGAGGAGGCCATCGGGCCCGGTGCCGTGCAGCAAACGCACGGCGTAGCTGAAGAGTCCTTGGTTCCCGTACATCCCGATGATGAGGTGCTCCAAGCGTCCGCTGAACGCTGGTGTGAACGATTGCCACATGGCGATGCCCACATCGGCAGTGCCTTGCGCGCCGGAGCTGTAGCCACCGAGGCCGGAGGCCTGGTCGTAGAACGAGACGGTGTCCAACACTTCCTCATAGGTGTACTGCGCCATGTGCGGACCTACGCCAAGTGCGCTGGCATTCAGCAGGCTGTCGCGCACGCCATCCACGGTGATGTAGCCGCCGAACGGATCGCCCTGTAACACGAAGGGATCGGCACTGAGGCAGAGCGGCGCATTGAGCGCGGGAATGCTGAGTGCGGCTGGCAAGGTGATGGCGATGATGGAGACCGTGGTGTCCGTGCAACCGAACACCGTGTTGATGTACTGCAACGTATGCGTGCCTTCACCGAGCGCCGATGGCACGAAGCCGCTGGTATGTATGCCTTCGATCCAGATGTCGGCATCGAGCGAACCGCTGTTGTCGCCGATGAGCCATACGGTATCCACTTCGCTGGCGCAATACGCATCCGCGAGGTTGAGCATGGTATGCGGCGGTACCTGATAGAGCTCGTAATAGCGGATGGCGCTCTGGCACGACGGAAGCGCATGCACCCACGTGCGGAAGGCGGCATCGCGGTAGGCATCCACGTTGCTGCTGCCGCGCGTGTAATCGTAATAGGCCCAATTCGCGCCGAAGCTGGTGACCTGCGTGAAGGCATGGTCCGCCACGAGTTCCAGTGCGTACATCGCTTCATTGGTGATGGGCACGAGGTCCGCCACGGGGAAGGAGAGCCAGGAGGTGTCCACGATAGCAGGAACGGAGAGTGTGCTTTCGTGGAGCAGCACCCCTACCCCGTTGTACACACGCAGGCGGAAGTTGTTGGGCAGGTCATCGTGCAGCAGGAAGTCCACCTGCGCTAGGCGACCATCGGCACCGGCACGCAGGGTTTGCACCAAGCTGTCCAGCACGGTGTAACTGTAGTTGTAGTTCAGGTACCGATCGTACATCGTGTACGCCTGATCGATGTACGTGCTGCTGTCCATCGGTGGCGTGAGCGGCGTGTAGGTGACGTAGTACTCGCCCGGCGTGTTCGGTGCGTTGTTCAAGGTGGTGCCGCTCACCAGCGGACCATCGAAGCTGCCCGGACCGGGGGTGGCGGAAAGCGCGATGGATCCCGTGTTGTGGCATTGCCGCGTATCGAATGGCGCGATGGCGATCGGGATGTAGCTCACGCGCAAATTCGTCTTCACGTTGTCAAGCACGTACTGCATCACTTGCGCTTGACCTTGTGTGAAGGTGCTGAGCGCGCAAGGCGCGTAGCTCATGATGTTGTTGGTGATAGGCTGGTAGGCGTCTCCGTTGGCATCCAACGCGGTACCGATGTAGGTGCAGTTGGCATACGCGATCATTCCCGGCAACGAGAGGTTGGGATCGGCGGGCGTGTCGCAGATGAAGTCGCCCGCAACCCCGCAATTGCTGCCGTCCACGAGCTCCGCACCGAAGACGCTATCGTGGGTATGCATCAGGCCGAGCGCGTGCCCCACTTCATGCGCTGCCACTTGGATGCTGCCCCCACCGTGCAGGTATACGATGTCGCCCATGTTGAAACCAGCGAGGCCGTTGGGTAGCAACGCACAATACACCAGCGTGATGTAGCCCGGCTCGTAATACGGGTTCAAGTTGGCGGGATCCAAATTCCACAGCGCATAGAGGTTATCGTTGTCCACCACTTGCACGGGACCGCACAAATCGAACTGGATGCCGGTGTTGTTCTCCGCATAGAGTTCGTTCATGCCATCGAGGTCGCGCTGTACGATGCTGGGTGTGCTGGCATCACCACCGGGCCCAGTCTGCGAGGCGATGATCACCTTGAGCTTCACATAGCGCGTGGCGTCGCGTACACCCGCATAGCCCTGTGCGGCTTGCAGGATGGCGGGACTGACGGACGACGTGCTCTCGCAACGGATGCCGTTGGTCTGGGCGGTGAGGGCAAGCGGAAGGAGGGCCGACAGAACGGCGGCGAGAGAGGAGAGCGTGGATCGCATGCGTTTCGTGCCGCTAACGGCGTGTTTCATTCCGGTCGCGAGGGGATCAGGTGAGTGCGTGACGCGGGCGAGGCGAAGGTCGGTTGTCCGTTGGTGTGAATGTGCGAACGGACCATGACCTGACGATGATGGTCCGCCCTGAACGCCCCCCAAGTTCACGGAGTTGCGATGGGTTCCTCCGCAGCCGCGTTGTATGCGGCCAGGCAGGAGTCAAGCGGCTGGCCGTGTACATGAATGCACGCGCAGAAATCCTCGCATGCCTTGCACTTGTTGCTTCCCTTGCATTGCTCCTTGCAATCGGACAATCGAATGCGCGGTGTGATGCTATACCCGAGCGTGATGAGAAGGACTACGATGACAATGGTCGCACCCACCCCCGCGAAGAACTTGAGGGGAAAGGAGTTGTCGCGAACCGTTGACACGAGGAGTGCAGCGTTCGCCTGACGGTGATGGAAGGGAAGGATGTACTTCAGCTTGTGATAGTCCCAGCAGAGCAGGTACAGGTTCGCCAATACCATGAGGGGCGAAGTGATCAGCGAGCCCTCGAACCGCAGCGCCAATGACAGGATGCAGATGTTGAGGATGATCGGGAAATAGATGACAGCACCGAGTGTCGCGGTGCGCGGGATCAGCAGAAGAATGGCCGCTGATACCTGCACGATACCGATGAGCGTATAGTAATAGCCCGTGAGGTGCAAGGCCTCCAGGTAATGTCCCATGGGATGTTCCACGGGTAGACCCGTGAACCGCTCACCCATGATCTTCACCATGCCCGCAGGCAGGAAACCAGCTGCCAGCGCCACTCGACAGAACACGGCGAAGTACCCCAGCCATCGGTTCGCTCGCGCACGAGCATGCAACTTGTCAAGTTTGGAGGCCAGGCTCATTCGCTCGTGGTTGATCGCGATCGGTCAAAGTTCGGCACGATCCCTCGCTGTGCTGGCGGAAGTATCTGGCAAGTGTGTTGGTTAGGTAGGAGCGACTTCGACGAGGTGAATTTCTGGCAACCCAGCGGCAAGGCGCCGTTCAAGGATCGGCCACAGTTCACGCCCCCTCCTGTTCAAGCTGAAGCAGCCACATGGCCGATCAAGCCTTGGGCTTGGTCCTGCGCGATCCACCAACACCGCATCAGTGTGTGCCCAGCAGCACCTCGCGCAGCACCACCGCTTGGTTGTGCTCCTCGTCCTTCGCCCCGTACAAGAGGCATACGCGCTGCTTGCGCGCCAATTTCCGGATACGCTCCAATTCATCAGCGTGCTCCTTCAGTTCCTTCACATAGCGCTTCTTGAATTCGGCATACTTCGGCGGCTCGTGCCCGAACCATTTGCGCAGTTCCGTGCTTGGCCCGATGTCCTTGGACCAATCGTCCAAGTGCGCATCCGCCTTTGATACGCCGCGTGGCCACACACGGTCCACCAACAAGCGGTAGCCATCATCCTTCGCTGGTGGGTCGTAGATGCGTTTGATGCGGATGTCCATCGTTCAGAAAGGAGTTGGCTCGGAGAAGGGTGTGGGATGGTGAAAGGGATCGCGCTGGGTGGAGGAGGATCCCAGTGTAGTATCCGTGAATGTGGACCGGCTTAGAAATGAAGGTCCAGCATCTTCTCTTGCACGCCCAAACCGGTGAGCGCGCCCTGCACGGCCTTCACGAAACCCTCCGGCCCGCATACGTAGAACGGGCGGCCCGCATCGCGCAGGTGTTGCTTGAACAGTTCAGCGCTGACCATGCCATGGAGATGGCCGGGCGCTTCCTCTTCGCTTAGCACACTGTGGAACTCCGGGCCCAAGAGGCTCTTCAATTCGTCCTCCAGAAATACGTCCTCCCGCTTCTTGTTGAAGAAGAACAACGTGTTTCCCGCCAAGGTGCGATCCACCTTCTTCTGCCGCAGGATGGCGATGAAAGGGGTCATCCCCGTGCCACCCGCAATGAACACACCCGGGCCTTGCAGCTTCACCGTATCCCACGCATCGCTGATGATGATCCGGTCCCCGACCTTCAACTGTGCGATGCGTTCGGTCATGCCGTGGTGCTGCGGGTAGCACTTGATCATCAGCGTGAGGTGCGCGTCACTGTCCAGTCCGGTCAGGGTGAAGGGTGATCGCTTGCCTTCCAGCCCAGGTCGGTCCAAGCCGAACTCGATCGCCTGCCCGGCAATGAAACGATAGCCTTCCGGCCGTTGCATGGTGAGCCGTACCACATCGTGCGTCACTTGCTCCTTGTTCAATAGTTCTACTTCATGTTCCATGGTGATGGTGGGTTTTGGCCGGGTTCAACGTGCTTGGGGGACTTCCCGGCTGCAAGGGCCTCAAGGTGATCTCGTCCACAAGCAGGTTGTCGGGCGTTTCCAACAGGTGGATGATCAGCTGTGCAACATCATCCGGATGCAGCATGTTGTCATGCGCCTCGATCCCCGACCGTTCGAAGAAGTGCGTGCTGATGCTGCCGGGGTTCACACAAGTGACCTTGATGCCGTTGTAGCGGAGTTCACGTGCAAGGGACTCGCTGAAGCCCTGCACTGCGAACTTGGTGGCACTGTATCCGCTGCGTTCGGCACCTCCCACCTTCCCCAAGATCGAGCCGATGTTGATGATGTGCGCAGGACCGGCCTTCCGCTTCATGTGCGGCACAATGGCCGAAGTGAGGTGGAACAGGCCGTTCAAGTTCGTATCGATCATTTCACGCCAGCGCTCCGAAGGCAGCTCATCGATCTTCGCGAAGTAGCCCGCACCGGCATTGTTGACCAGGATGTCCGGTGATGCATCCCCGATGAATGTGCGTTCCACCCATGCGCGCACGGCTTGTTCATCCGCGATGTCCAGAGCGGCGGGTACGAATTGGTCGCCGAGTTCCACCTTCAGGTCAAGCAGCTTCTTTTCGGTGCGCCCCAAACCATGGACCGTTGCGCCCTTTGATACCAAGGCCGCAGCCAGTGCCCTGCCCAAGCCGCTGCCCGCACCGCTCACCACCGCTGTTGCGCCGCGCAGATCCATATCGGTCTCAGTTCTTTTGTTCCTGCTTCCGCATCTCGTCAATGGCAATGGCCGCATGCGCGGTGGCGGCACCTGCGCGCATTTCAGCCGCCACCCAGATGGCTTCCATCATCTCCTGCTTGGTGGCTCCTTTCCGCATGGCGTCCTTGGTGTGCGATCGGATGCAGTACGGGCATTGCGTAACGTGCGCCACGGCCAAGGCGATCAACTGTTTGGTCTTGGCAGGCAAGGCTCCATCCTGGAATACCGTCCTGCTGAAGTTGCGCCAGGCTTCCATGGCCTCGGGTGCAAGCGATGCCTGCATCTGGATGCCTTCGCGTGTGGCTTGGGGGAAGAGGTGATCGTGTTCAGTGTCCATGGTCCGGTGTTATTGGTTGTGCATGTTCGATCCAAGTCTCGTTCTTCAAGTGGTCGTTCACCTCCGCCACGGCATGCAGCATCAGCGGTGGTGCCGATGGAGGTGCTTCACGATCGCTGCGACCTCCCCGTTCGAATAGGTGCCATAAGCATTGACCAGCGTGCCCTTGGCGTGGTGACGATCCGAGGAAACGGCGTACACCACCATTTCATCGCCCGGGTCCGAGTCGCCTTCGAACCGGTACACCTCATCGATCCGGAAGTCATCCGCCGATAGGTTCAGCGCTGGAGCGTGGCAAATCAGACACTCCTTTTCCCTTTGGACATTGAAGTCCAACGAGTAGCCCCTTTGCTTGAGGCCCTGGATCGCCTCGGTCACAGTATCGTAGTTGTACATCATCGTGTTATTTACCGCCCTCGAACTCCAAGGTAGCGTTGCTCCCCATGATCACGGTCGCTTTGAATGTGCGAGCCACATTGAGCGTGTGCGTCTTCCCGGCGGGGATCAGGAAGCTCGTTCCCGCCACCAACGGCGTACCGCCCTCTTCCATCACCAACGTGGCTTCGCCTTCCAGCACCACCACCACGGCCTCACTGGTGCAGTGGTGTGGTGGCATCACGGCGCCAGCCTCTGCGGTGACCTCGAGCGTCTTGAATTGCCCGCCGATCTGGATCGGCCTCAATTGGGGTTTTACCATGGTTCCCATGATCATGTTCATTGTACCAATTGAGCTACCGCTGTGACCTTCGCCGATCCTCCCGCATACAATCGCGAGATCGGGCATTTCTCCTTGGTCAGGGCCGCCAGTTCCTTCAAGCGATCCGCCGTCAATCCCGGGCATGCCACCTTGCAGTCCAAGGCGATCGAGGCGATATGCGGCCCCGTATCGTCCTTGGCCATGGTGACCTGTGCGGCGGTGTCGATGCTCGTGGGCTTAAGCCCTTCCTCTGTAAGCAGCAATGAGAGGTACATGGAATAGCAGCCAGCGTGCGCCGCACCTACCAGCTCTTCCGGATCGGCGCCCCTGCCACCTTCGAAACGTGAAGCGAAGGTGTAGGACCCTTCATAGCCGGTGAAGCGCATGGCGCCCTTCCCTTCCTTGATCGTTCCCTTCCATTGGGCGTTTGCCTTTGATGTTGACATGACCTGTTGAGTTGATCGTTGAGCCCTGCGAAATGACGGAGCCCTTATTTAGGACAAATATATCCTTTAATGAACAAGAACCGATCGGGGCTCGCCTTGCCGACAAATCGTGTTGATCCCTTTTGAACGTGATCCAATTGGTCCACCATCAAGTACAACCTCACTGCTTCACCACCACGACGGACCGGTGAGAGCGCGCCCTTGATGGTGGGGAAGCTGACGCGTGCAGGCCGGTTTTGCGGGCGCGTGTGGAAGCCACCGGGATCCACTCCCCGCTCGTCGGTCGGGATGACGGGTCCGGAATGAAGTAGGGCTCAAATGCGCTCCAACGTCTCCAGCAGATATCCCCAGAACTTCTGCACGGAGCTGATCTGCGCGCGCTCATCGGGCGAGTGCGCGCCGCGGATGGTGGGGCCGAAGGAGATCATCTCCATGTCCGGATAATTGGTGCCGAGGATGCCGCACTCCAAGCCGGCGTGGCAGGCCAGCACATGCGGCTCGCTCTTGAAGCGCTCGGTGTAGATGCTGGACATCAGTTTCACGATCTTGGCTTCGGGGCGCGGGACCCAGCCGGGATAGCCACCGGCGAATTCCACCTTGGCATCGATCAATTCGAAGACCGCCTTGATGCTGTTGGCCTCGTCCATCTTCTCGCTGGTGACCGAACCGCGCGTGAGGCACATCACCGTGTACTTGCCATCTTTTAGTTCGATGCGGGCCACGTTGTTGCTGGTCTGCACCAGGTCCTTCACATCGGGGCTCATGCGGTGGATGCCACCCGGACAGGCCTGCACCGCGCGGAGGAAACGGCCTTGGTCCGCAGCGGCCATCACCTTACCGCTCAGGTCGGCAGGAGTGAGTTCGATCTTCAGTTCCGGATCGGTGGTCTTGTACTCGGACTTCAACGTGTCGCGAATTGCTTCGAAGTCTTTCGTGAACGCCTGCACCTTGTCCGCAGGCACACCGATGCTGGCTGCGCTCTCGCGCGGGATCGCGTTCCGCAGGCTGCCGCCCTCGATCGTGGAGACGCGGATGCCATGCCCTTCGTTCTCGAGCAGGATCCGGTTCATCAGCTTGTTCGCGTTGCCGCGCCCGAGGTGGATCTCCGTGCCCGAATGTCCGCCGGTCAAGCCTTTCACCGATAGGCGATAGCCCTTGATGCCTTGCGGAGCGGCTTCGCTGGCGTACGTGCCCGTGGCGGTGACATCCACGCCACCGGCGCAACCGATGGTGAGTTCGTTGTCCTCCTCGGTGTCGAGGTTCAGCAGGATGTGCGCGTCCAGCAGTCCGCCTTTCAGCTCGAATGCGCCGGTCATGCCGGTCTCCTCATCGATGGTGAAGAGCGCCTCCAGTGGCGGATGCGGAATGTCCTTCGATCCCAGGATACTCATGATCGTGGCCACGCCGATGCCGTTGTCCGCGCCGAGCGTGGTGCCATCGGCCTTCACCCAATCGCCGTCGACCTTCATGCGGATGCCGTCGGTATCGAAGTTGAAGGGCGTGTCGTTGTTCTTCTGATGCACCATGTCCAAGTGGCTCTGCAAGGCCACCGGCGTCATCTTCTCCTTGCCTTTCGTTCCGGGCTTCTTGATGATCACGTTGCCGACCTCATCCACGTGCGTGGGCAGCCCGAGCTTCTCCCCGAATTCCTTGATGAACTGCGTCACACGTTCCTCCTTCTTGCTCGCTCGCGGCACGGCGTTCAGGTCGGCGAAATGGTTCCAGAGGGCTTTGGGTTCGAGGGCGCGGACGGCTTCGTTCATTGGAATGGATACGGACAGGATGGATGAGGAGAACAGTTGGTCACGGATCAGGGATCGTTGGCCGGTGAAGTTAGGATCTCGTGGAAAAGGACTGGATCCGATGGGCTATCGAAGCAGTGGCGCAGGGAGCTTCCGGGAATGGCTTGACCAGGTAAGGTGGAGATGCTCGCCGACCGGATGCGGCGCCATGGTTCCGGCGCCGGAGGGACAATGCGAAGCGGCGCGCTGGCGAGCCTGTAATAAGGGGCGGATCCAACCCATTAACGCAATTGCGGGGTCAAGGGCCGACAAGGTTCGGGTGAAGTCCAGCGCACCTTCACTGAGTTTTCTCAAACCTCAGCCCAAGTCCGCCAGACTTCAACCAAAGTCCGCGCGAGTTCGAAACCGTACTTCCCGCTGGGGCGGGATGAGACATCTTCCGCGAACGGATAATGTCATCCGGCGAAAGCGATGGCGCCTTGGTCACCGCAGGCCCAAGCACGCCTTCAGGTCGAAATCGCCCGGAGCGTTCAGCACATCCAAGCTGAAGTGCAGCGCAAGCGCCAGCTGGCCGATCTCCTCGAACAATGGCCACTGCTCGCCATTCTCAATGTCGCTGATCTTGGACTGACAGGCGTTGATGTACGCGGCCATCTCCCGCTGCGTCAGCCGCAAAGCCAGCCGTATCAGGCGTAATCGATCTCCCAGTTCCGTGCTGGTCATGGCGGGTGGTGTTGCAGAGGATCACGTGCTCCCCAATGCGACGACAACGCAGCATTGCACCGGATAGTGCATCGTGGCCGCCGCAGGACCGACCGTGCCTCATCATCCGGAACAAGGTGGACGTGAAGCCTCTGGAACCTTCGCGACCATGGAACCAGTGAAGCACCATCACGCCTTGGACCAGCTACCACTTAGCACCAGGTGCTCCACCACTTAGCACCGGGTGCTCCACCACTTAGCACCAGGTGCTCCACCACTTAGCACTAGGTGCTCCACCACTTAGCACTAGGTGCTCCACCACGTAGCACTAGGTGCTGCGCCAGCAAGCACCGGGTGCTCCACCACTTAGCACCGGGTGCTCCATCACTTAGCACTAGGTGCTCCACCACTTAGCACTAGGTGCTGCGCCAGCAAGCACCGGGTGCTCCACCACTTAGCACCAAGTGCTCCATCACTTAGCACTAGGTGCTCCACCACTTAGCACTAGGTGCTCCACCACTTAGCACGAGGTGCTCCACCACTTAGCACGAGGTGCTCCATCACTTAGCACGAGGTGCTCCACCACTTAGCACCAGGTGCTCCACCACTTAGCACTGGGTGTTCCACCACTTAGCACCAAGTGCTCCATCACTTAGCACTAGGTGCTCCACCACTTAGCACGAGGTGCTCCACCACTTAGCACGAGGTGCTCCACCACTTAGCACGAGGTGCACCACCACTTAGCACGAGGTGCTCCACCACCCGGCACCGGGTGCCCCGCTGCCTCGCCTTGGGTGCCCGGCCGACTTATGGTAGTTCCCGATAGCGTATGGGAGTTTCCCATACCGTATCGGCCACGGCGATAGGCCGCACAAGGCCTGCACCTGCGCCGCGTTAAGGGATCGTGCCGCGGAATGCACCACGGCCGGAACAACCAACGAACGCCATGAGAGCCAACATCAAGATCGGACTTGCCAACATGCTGCCCCCAGCCTTGCTGGCCTTCTTCAACCACATCATCGCGAAGCTCACCGGCAACGCGCAGTTCCCCAACCTGCCCATGAGCCTTGTGGATATGACCGCCTTGAGCGTCTCGCTCCAAGCCGCCATCACCGCCGCCATCGATGGTAGCAGCACCGACCGCGCGCACCGCAACGCCGTGGTACTGCAGGTGCAGGACGTGCTGCGCGTAACAGCGGACTACGTGCGGGCCGAGTGCGACGGCGATGCCGAGCTGCTCACCACCAGCGGCTTCCCCCTGGCCAAACAACCCGAGTCGCACACGGAGGTGGGCATCCCCAAGAACGTGCGCGCCAGCGCCACCGATGTAAGCGGCGAGGTGAAGCTGCGGTGGGGCCGCACCGTGGCCGCGCGCATGTTCCGCATTGAGCAGGCCACCAGCGACCCCACCCTGGGGGTGACCACGTGGAACACCGCGGGGCAGGTGAGCCGCCAGCGCTTCATCGTCACCGGCCTGGAGCCATACAAGAGCTATTGGTTCCGCATCGTGGCCTTGGGCATCGATAAGGAAGGCCTCCCCAGCGACGTGGTGCTGGGCCGCCCCGCATAGATCGCGATCACACACGCCAGCCCCGGCCCCGAAGCAGAAATGCGGAGGAGCCGGGGTTGGTTGCGTTTTCAGACCTTGTGGTATCGGGCGGCTGCGGTACATTCACGACCGCCTGAAACAATAGCTCAACTACTGAATTGCCATTGAATGGAATCGAAAGCTGAATCCAAGATCGAGTGCCCCAAGTGCGGCATGCCCATCGATGTGAACAAGGTGCTCTTAGAGAAGGTCCGTACGGAGATCGGGCAGGAGTATGAGACCAGACGGTCAAAGGCGCTACTGGCCAAACAGAACGCCGTTAGTGGAGAAGGACATAGACAACTTAGTAAACGATAAAGGACATGGCAAGATGTACAGCACCTAGATATGGACATCGCACGGCGAGTGGGGCAGCGGCCTGCCCCGCATGTAGTAGCCGTTCACGCGGCTATGGTTCATATTCGCACTCATACCCGACATACACCACTCCCTACGCCTCCTCTGGGCGTAGCACGGGCGGCCGCAGTAGCGGGGGAGGTTCTGGTAGAAGCGTTAAACCTCGCTGGTCGGGAGCAGGTTCGCCTGTGATGTACACGCCTTCCGAGGTGCGGACGCTCACACCGGTCCGCGAAAACGTCGAGAAGCGATCGGCCGTTCCTGACCTTCGGGACGTTTTTCTTTGTCACGCTTGGGATGATAGGAACGGGGCGGCCAAGGAACTGCATGATCTACTCGAGACCCGCGGCGTCTCTGTTTGGTTCAGCGAGAAGGACGTGCTTCTAGGCTCATCATTGCTCCGTGAAATCGACAAGGGACTGGCGAAGTCACGGGTTGGAATCGTTCTTGTGACCCCCGCGCTGCTTCGTCGGCTCAAAGGTGAGGGCATTGCGGACAAGGAACTTTCGGCACTCTTGGCACGCGACCTACTAGTTCCCATCGTTCATAATACGACATATGAAGACCTCCGTGATGTCAGTCCCTTGCTTGGTTCCCGAAGCGGCCTGAGCACTGCAGAGGAGCCAATGGCAGACGTGGCGGCCAAGCTAGCCGAGCTGGTAGTCCTCTAGCTCTGTTGCATGCCCAGGTTGCCGAGCACATGAACCGCAAGTGCCTGGCCATTGACTGCGTGGAAGACTACCACGAAGGGAGCAAGTTCAGTTTCGGGTAGCCTTCGGTAATCCTGGGCATTCCATGGGACTTTTCAACAGGACGGACGCCATTGCCTATGAATCCTCTAACTTCCTCGCGAATTGATCCTTGTGTGCTGAAGTTGTGCTGAGTGAGGTGTTGTGTGGTTGAGTTGGGTGGTGATGGATCTCGAACGCAAACCCAAGGCGCCATGCACCGTCAACCCATCTGCAAGTTCCACATCAAGACCGTAGTTCTGTTGGCCTGCTTGGCCGTGGCTGATGCCTCCGGTCAGGCGACACAATTCCCGCAGGTCTACTATAACTCGCAGGGTTCCGGCGGGTTCAACTTGAACGTTCGGACCACGGCAAATTCTTCGGGTTCCGTTCTTACGAGCGTTCCAGTTGATGGGCGGATCGGGGCTGAGTCCTTGACCACGAACAGTGGTGATGCCTTCTACAACTGGATCAGGGTGTGCTTGCCTCAGACCAGTAGCACGGACAATAATCCGGACTATGGCTACATGGCGGCTAGTGAGTTCTATATGCGCATCCATGAGTCTGCCACATCCACGAACCACGCCACTGTCAACACAGCAAGCACACCACTTGGTGTGCGCACTACTGCTGGTGGGACAACTTATGTGACCATTTCGGTTCGAACGCATACTACGGCGCGGGCTCCATCGTGGCCAGGACCGGGAGTACATCAAGCGTGTCCGGGAGCACTTGGTACCAGATCCATTTGCCGAACAATTGCAGCCAAGCCACGGGTTGGGTGAATGGCTTGTACCTGACCATTCCAGCGGCGCCAAACTTCAGAGTGGTGGGTGGACGGATATGTGACGACGCCGGTTCGTGCGCGTTCTTGGGGAACATCAATGGTGCGCTGATCTCCTTCTCTGGTGGGAATGGGAGCACTCGCAGTAGCTCAGGGTTCTATCAGTACAAGTTGACGACCAACGTGACGACTAGCATCACCTGTACGGCTTCAGGCTTCACAACCTCGACGCCGACCTCCTACAATCACACGGCTTCAAGCCACAACTACACGAGGCAGTTCGTTATGAGCAATGTGTCTTGCACGTACTCGCTTAGCCCTAACAACAATAACTCGGTGCCGAACGGGGGAGGGAGCTATTCAGTCTCGGTTACTGCGCCCGCAAGTTGTGCATGGACCGCCACAGAGAGTTTGAGTTGGGTGAGCATCACTTCTGGTGCAAGTGGCACGGGAAACGGCACCGTCAACTACACGGTAACAAGCAACGGTGGTTCGTCTAGGTTGGGGACGATGACCATCGGGGGACAGTCATTCCGGATCACGCAAGCTGGAGTTTGCACCTATAGCCTGAGCCCCACAAGCAACCTCACTATCCCTGTTGGTGGTGGTAGTTACTCAGTAGGCGTGAGCACTCAATCTGGTTGTGCGTGGACCGCGACTGAAAGCCTGAGTTGGGTGAGCATTACCTCTGGCACAAGTGGAACCGGCAGTGGAACCGTGAACTATACGGCAAGCATCAATGGGGGTACGGCGCGGTCTGGAACACTAGTCATAGCGGGAGAGACTTTTCAGCTAAACCAAGCCGGAGCGCCCACCCTTGGCTATACCATGAGAGTTTATAACAAGCCCTCATCGGGAATACCCATTACTGAACGACTGTTGGCAACTGCTGTTTCTGGCAATCCACAACCACCACCTATGAAGATTTGTGCTGATGGCACTAAATCGACCATAGTCAAACTACAAGTCAATGGTGGCACGGTCAACATGAGCGACATATTGTTCAGAATGGCGAGTGGTTCACCTATTCCAGCTAGGTACTGCACTTTCCAGACGGCGGATTACGAAAGTCCGGTGGGCATTCAACGGAAGGCAACTATTACCCATCCCACGTACTTAAGTGAGACAGACTCACCATACATACAGGATACCATTATTGCTTACAATCTGAACAACTACAACATCCCACTTGTCAAGATGCCTGTACAAGTACATCGCCCCCAGTGGTATTCGTGCATGGAATTTGGGGTGAGTATGGGTCATTCAAGGCAATGGATGATTCCTTCAAGGAACATTTTGGTGCGGAGAATATTCTAACCTGGCGGGTCAACTATAAGCTCACAAATGCGCGGTCGTTTGAAGTGAATGCGCTTATAGTAAGAGATAACATACGCAACGCTGTTGAGGAGGCTCGAAATCGACTTTTCTCTTGCGGCAAAGTGGATGTAATCGCTCACAGCATGGGAGGGATTCTGTCGAGACGATGGATCCTGAACGATGACTATGGCGGTGAGATAAGAACGTTGACCACAATCAACACGCCTAACTCCGGAACTCAAGCAGCAGATCTTCTCCGCAGTCCCTATGGGCTAGTGACCCAGCAGGCAATGGCGTTATTGGGGCATATGCCCACGAATGAAGGAGGGGTGGAGGACTTAAAGTCAACTAGTCCCTACTTCTATGGAGGATACAACCTAGGCGATCCGGGCACGCTATCGATACCCGCGCTAAACTACAGTAGCCTTAGTACGATTTACGATGCCGCCAAGAAGGACTGGTGGCCCATTCACATAACACTACTAATGAATCCAGAGTTTGATGGGTTTCCGTTTTTCATCAACGGCCCAGAGGGCCTTGTATCAAGATTGTATAATCCATTCGATGGTGACCCAATTGTTCCTTTAAATTCTCAGCAAGCGGGACAGAACTCCATTGAGCGTGGGAACGTCACTCACATGGAAGCCAAGTCCAATACCGAAAACGTCGAACACATTATTTCCAACTTGGGAGTGAATCCGACTACAAGCGCATTTAATCACGAGGGGTGGCAACCAATGTATTTGCATTTGCCATGGTGGTTGGATGTAGTGACTCCTGGGTTTGCCGCACCTCTGTGGCCCGACTCGGTAGTCATTGTCCAGCCAACGAACGGAACAACGGTGAGTCCGGGAGACGTTGTTACGATTGTCGTGGACAACTCCTTGTCCGATCATACATACCTCGCTGCTGCTGCAGGAAACAGCTTCGAGCAAACCGCTATGATGGACACCTCGGGCATCGCATTGAGTTGGAACTACACTGTGCCCCAGGCGGCATGTGGGCTCTGGAGAGTATCATGCTTAAGTATCAACGCGCAGGGACTTGCTTCGGTTGATTCCGTTTTTCTCAATGTGCTGCCGCAAGCATCTCTAGACAGCGTGCGATTCATCACTGACTCCCTATGGATATCACATGGCGGGGTTTACGCACTAACCGTCGAAGGGTATTACAACGACGGCATAGTACGAGATATCACCGGGGTTGCGGGATTGGGTTATCTGATCAGTGACCCACAGATCCTCACACCTGTTAGCGGGGGCTTGATCGGTTCACAAGTCGGGGTGTCTACTATTACTGTTACCCTGAACGGGCACAGTGATCAGATGGTCTTCATTGTTGAGCAAAATCCGAACGTGTATCAAGCCGCATTTCAAGCAAGCGACAACATTATCTGTGGTCAGGGGGCCATTCTCTTCACAGATGTTTCTGGCGGAAGCCCAATTAGTCGTCAATGGCAGTTTCCCGGTGGCAGTCCTTCCACTTCTTCAGATTTGCAGCCACAAATCACCTATTCGAACACGGGTAATTACTCCGTCACTCTTATAACAACCTGGTCCGACAAGGTCGATACGCTGGTAGCACCAGCATACGTGGTAGTCGCGAATCCTCCTACGATTGCAATTGACCCAATAGGACCAACCACAGTTTATGAAGGAACCAGCGTGCAGCTCGATGCGACCGGTTCCTCGGGTGTGGTACACTACCTCTGGTCCTCTACAGACACGACACAAGTCGTCGTAGCCGATACAACGGGCGATTATGTGGTTATTGGCGTCGATAGCCTGGGCTGCAACGCATCTGCCACAACTAGCATAGTGGTCCATCCGCTCCTCAAGGTTGCGCCAAGGGCGTTCTTGGATGGGCCATACGATGTGGGAGAGCAAATGATGCACGACAGTTTGCGCACGCACGGGCTGATTCCACTGACGGAACCATACACGGGGTTAGGCTATCCGCATTTGGGCGGTGGTGGTGAGAGCATAGTTCCGGCGGTACTCTCCGTTAGTGGAGGCAATGCGATCGTGGACTGGGTTGTCCTCGAACTACGTAGTGGGTCAAACCCTGTGCAAGTATTGCAAACCCGGAGTGGCTTGATCCAACGTGATGGGGACATAGTTGGAAAAGACGGTGTCTCGCCGGTCGGCTTCAGCCTACCAGAAGGCAGCTACTACATTACGATCCGGCATAGGAACCACTTAGGGGCTATGACATCAGGTGCTGTGTTTCTTTCAAGCACGGCGACGGTTGTGGACTTCACAAGTGCATCGACATCGACATATGGTACAGAAGCAAGGAAGTCCAACGGCACCTACTTGACTCTGTGGTCAGGCAACACGCTCTGGGACAACGAACTGAAGTACACGGGATCCAACAACGATCGTGACCCAGTACTCGTGCGTATCGGTGGAACAATTCCGACCAACACAGTACCGGGTTACTATCGCGATGACGTCAATCTGGACGGAGTGGTGAAATACACCGGTAGCGGCAACGACAGGGATCCGATCCTAGTCAACATTGGTGGTACGGTACCAACACAAGTCAGGACGGAACAGTTACCGTGATTTGCTATCTGATCCGCATTTCGCGTGAGGGATAGGAGCAAGTAGCTCCGAGTCCGCCATCCGGCGGACGAGGACTTCGCGAATGGCCCGACGGCGAGTCTCCGAGCCGGAACGCCCACATCTCGACAACGCTCGATGTGACGTTCCTAACTCTGATCCAACTTCCGCACCATCGTCAAAATAGTAGCCACCGCCACGGTCTCTCCGGTCTCATCCACCACATCAACAAGGAACTTGACTATCCCCGAAGCCACATCCGCACCCTTCGGCGAATCGGCGGTGATCACCTTCTTCTCCATCCCGGGCCAACAGGCCCTCCTTCTCCTCCCGGTGAACTTCACTTGACCCGCGACCCGCGCGGGATGACAAATGGAGCCGCGGTACACGGATCCCATATGTAGAAAGTGGTTGGTCCAGGTCAAAGCAGTTCCTCTTTGTCGATACCCGCCTGTTTCAAGATCGAGAGCATGGTACCCTTGGGAAGGTCGCGTTTGTGCATCGGCACCACGGTCATCTTGCCCGTCGTGCGGTTCTTGAAGATCTGGTGTGAGCCCTTGGTACGTGCTAGCTCGAATCCGTGCTTTAGCAGTAAACGAATGATCTCATCAGGTGAGAGCGACGGCGCCTTGGTCATCGCCGATCAGGAAGCGAGCACAAGCGAATACTCGAAGGTCTGGCTGTCGTCCGGGACCGGTTCGCCTTCCGCTTGCAGCGTTTCCACATAGAGTTCGATGGCTTCCTTGGCCATCGCCATGGCGTGCTCGATCGTCTCACCGAAGGTGACGCAACCCGGTAATGCCGGCACATTCACCGTGAAGCCGCCTTCCGGCTCGCGGGTCATCAGGATGCGGTAGGTGAGCTGTGACATGGTCCTGTTCGTTTGCTCAAATCTACGCAGACGCTAGCTCTGGTCGAGCTTCTTCACCATGGTGAGAATGGTGGCAATAGCGACGGTTTCGCCGGTCCGTCCACGACATCAACACGGAATTTGACCTCCTTCGCTTTGCTCGGAGTGACAGAGATCAGTGTGGTCGACCTCATGCTTGGTCCAACTTTTTAACCATGGTCAAGATGGTGGCGATCGCTACTGTCTCTCCCGTTTCGTCTACGACGTCGACAAGGAATTTAACTATCCCCGAAGCCACATCCGCCCCCTTCGGCGAATCCTCCTTCAGTTCCTTCTTCTCCATCCCGGGCCAACAGGCCCTCCTTCTCCTTCACGGTGAACTTCACTTGGATCGTAGAGCCGGGGTAAACAGGCTTCGTGAAGCGCGCTTCCTCGATGCCGTAGTTCAGCAGCACAGGCCCTTTCGGTGGATCCACGCCCTTCGACCCTTCGGCAAGCTCAGGGCTCAGGATGTGGCCCGAAGCACATGAGAGGATGCAATACCCGTGCGCCACGTGGCCGATGGTCAGGCAGTCGTGCGTTTCTTGCCTTTCACAGCCTTGGACCGGGCACTCGCCGGACGTGGGCGCTTAGCGGCAGCACGTGTGCGCTTTGCTGGGCGCTTCGCAGCGGCCTTGGCCTTTTCGGCTTGTATGTAGGCTGAGATGGCGCGCGAATCCTCATCAGTGAACGGGCGGTCTCCAACGATGTGGTCGAGGCCTTCCAGATCGAGCTTTTTGGTCCTCATGCCGGGAAATATTTGGCCATGACCTTCTGTGCGGCCGATGTATCGATCACCATGCGGATCCCGCCAACACGGGATTTCGCAACCGTTCAACTTGCATGTGCACGGTGCGTGCATTCATCGCTTCCCTTTGTTGGACCGCAAATCAGCGGCCATTTGCTTCATCGCCTTGGTATCCACTGTGTCGTAGTCACTCTTGTCATAGATGCTCAGCAGGTACACCTCGGCATCTTCCGTTATCACGTACGTGATCACCCTGCCACCGCCGCTCTTGCCTTTGCCCTTGCTGGTGATCGCCAGCCGGACCTTGTAGAGCCCGTGCCCAAGGCCGTTGCCCGTGTGAGGCCGCAGTTCCAGTTCCTTCTCCAGCTTGAACAGGTCCTTGCCAAGCGAACGGTACCGCTTGAGAAGCGGCCGCAACTCCTTCTCGAATTCCGGCGTGGGGATGACCCTATGCTTCACGCAGCACGTCCTTCAGTGAGCGCTTCTTCAACTTGCCGGAACGCATGCGCGCCACTTGGTCAAGTGCCTTACCCACGGAACTGCGCAACTTGAAGAGTTGCTCATAGTGGCGCATCTTCTCCACCATTTCGTTCCATTCATCCAAAGGGACCAGAACCGCCTGCGCGTTGCCCTGGGTGTCATTCACAACCTGGATCGGGACTTTCATGAGACCAAAGTTAGTGGGCGTTAGCGTTGATCGAGCTTCTTCACCATCATCAGGATCGTCGCCTGCTTCGCTCTGCTCGCAGTGACGAACATTCCGGTGCAGGTTGTCATGCTTGGTCCAGCTTTTTGACCATTGTCAAGATGGTAGCGATGGCAACGGTTTCCCCAGTCTCGTCAAACACATCAACGAGGAACTTCACAATGCCCTTCGCAACGTCCGCATCATCGCGCTTCTCTTGGTCCACCTTCTCTTTCACCGTGAACCTGACCTGTATCGTCATTCCGGGATAGACAGGTTTCGTGAACCTGGCTTCATCAATACCATAGTTCAAAAGGACGGGCCCTTTCGGCGGATCAACGAACAAGCCCGCAGCACGCGATAGGATGAAGTAGCCGTGCGCCACGCGACCGGTGAAGACGGTGCCGTCGAGGGCATCGGCATCCATGTGGGCGTAGAACTTGTCGCCGCTGAGGTCCGCGAAGTTGTCGATGTCGGCTAGGGTCACCAGGTGCTTTTCGGTGATCACGGTATCGCCCACGTTCAGCTCTTCGAAGTGCATGCGGAAGGTGTGCTTGGGCGTAAGGTGTTGCTTGGCACCCTGCTGGTATTGCTGCGTTAGCGCGGTGATGGTGCTGGGGCTGCCTTGGATGGCGGTGCGTTGCAGGTAGTGCAGCACGCCGCGCTTGCCGCCCATCTCCTCGCCACCACCGGCGCGTCCGGGACCGCCGTGTACCAGTGTGGCCAGTGGCGATCCGTGGCCGGTGTTCTCCTTTGCCATGTCGCGGTTGATCACGAGCATGCGGCCATGGTGGCTGGCGGCGCCCCACACAAATCGTTGTGCGTGTTGATCGTTGTTCGTTGCGATCGTCGCCACAAGTGAGCCTTTACCCAACTTGGTAAGCGCGACCGCATCATCGAGGTCTGTGTAAGGCATGAGTGTGCTCACGGGACCGAAGGCCTCCACGTTGTGGCTCACCTGGTTCTTCCAAGGGTCTTTGTTCAGCAGCAGGATGGGGCTCATGAAGGCACCCTTGTCGGCATCGGCTCCGGTAACGTTCACCTGCTCGGGATCGCCGTACACCAGCTCGCTGCCTTCCATCAGCTTGGCGAGCTGCTCGCGCACTTCGCGCAGTTGCGTCGGTCCGGCGAGGGCACCCATGCGCACTCCATCGGCACGCGGGTCGCCGATCACGGTTCCGCCGAGGCGTTTGCCCAAGGCGATCTGCACATCCTCCACCAAGTTCTCGGGCACCATGATGCGCCGCGCGCCGGTGCAGCGCTGGCCGCACTTCAGGGTCATCTCCTTGCCGACCTCTTTGATGAAGAGCGTGAACTCCTCGGTATCAGGCGTAGCATCGGGACCGAGCACGATGCTGTTCAGGCTGTCGGCCTCCATGTTGAAGGGCACGCTCTCGGCGATGATGCGCGGGTGTGCTTTAAGCATTTGGCCCGTGGTGGCGCTACCGGTGAAGGTGACGACATCCTGGCTCTCGACATGATCCAGCAGCCCGTCGGCGCTACCAACTATGAGTTGGATGGCGCCTTCAGGCAAGATGCCTGAGGCGACTATCGCCTTCACCATGCTCTCGGTAAGGAAACTGGTGACGGTGGCGGGCTTCACCACGGCGGGCATCCCGGCCATCCAGTTCACGGCGCACTTCTCCAGCATGCCCCAAATAGGGAAGTTGAAGGCGTTGATGTGAACCGCCACGCCTTCCTTCGGCACCATGATGTGGTGGCCCATGAAGGTGCCGGTGCGGCTGGTGAGCACGGGCGGTCCGTCCACATAGAACGGCATGTTGCCGAGCTGTTTTCTTAAGCTGGCGTTGGCGAACACGTTGCCGATGCCTCCTTCGATGTCCACCCAGCTATCGGCCTTGGTGGCGCCGGTCTTGTAGCTGACCTGGTAGAACTCGTCCTTGCGGTCCATGAGGTACATGGCGAGGGCCTTCAGCATGCGTCCGCGCTCGGGGAAGGTCATCTTGCGCAGGGGCGGGCCGCCTACTTCACGTCCGTACTTCAACATGGCACCGAAGTCGAGGCCGCCGGAGGAGGTTGTTGCGATGAGTTCGCCGGTGGAGGCGTCGAGGAGGTTGGTTTGTTTACCGGTGCCGGCGATCCACTGGCCGTGTGCGTAGTTCTGGAGTTGCATTGTGGCGAAAGTATCTCACCACAGAGGCACGGAGAGCACAGGGAAATGCAAAAGGCATCCGCAGATCTCGCAGATGGCCTGCCTAACGGCAGTCCCGCTCATCAACATGGCCGCATTTGCGCAGCGTTAGCGAGCACATCTGCGAGATCTGCGGATGAACTGCATTCATGATCCATCCCATTCACCATGATGTGACCATCCCCGGATGCAGTCGTTCCCATAGGGAGTCGAACCAAAAACGAGAGCATATGAGCAGAGATCTGGAAGAGGAAGTAATGACGAAGTTGGATAAGGAGAAGATGGAACGCATGGGCGTTGATGAGAAGGCCTTGACCACCTGCCTGGGTGTCGCGAGCGAAGTGACGCGCGAGGTAGTGGCCGAACACATGAGCACCGGAGCGCACCACTTGCGCATCCTGTATTCGCGCGCACCCAACACCGATAAGGCCACCGCTTTGCAACTGGTGATGGACAAACGTTTCAACGAACGGATGCGCGAGGAGCTGGATCTCGATGCGTACGAAGTGTCGGCGCTGCGGAAGAACGTGATGCCCGCGTACACGAAGGCGGTATCGAAGCAGGTGAAGGGCCGCACGGAAGTGCTGGAGCAATTGGTGGACGGGTGGGTCCCCTCACGATCCCGGGTGGTCGATCGCGAAGCACATGCTGATCGGCCAATTGACCCATCCGCTAATCACCCCTTCTCCTTCCCACCCATTTGTACACTTCGAACCAAGCGACGGATGCAAGACCGATGAGGGTCGCTGTGCCCAGTTGTACGAGGTCGGGTCGCGCCATGTGGAAGAAGTCGCGCACGGTCGGAACGACAAGGATGATGACCAGCAACGCGACGGTGATCCCGAGCATCGCCATGAGGATGCCGTTGCCATTACGGAAGCTGGTGAGGACGGATGCGGTGAACGAGCGGTTCACCAGCGAAAGCCCGATGTTGGCGATGACCAAGGTGGTGAAGACCTGTGCGCGCACGAGTTCTTCGGAGTGCCCTTGAAGAACGGCCAAGCGGTACATACCCAACGTGCCGAGGGTGATCACCAGCCCCTGCCAAACGCTGACCGAGATCTCCTTCCATGACAAGAACGTGAGCCTGAGCGGACGCGGCGGCCTACGCATACCATCATTTTCCAGCGGCTCGTTCTCGTAGGCGATGCTGCATATGGGCCCCATGATGAGTTCCAAAAAGATGACGTGCAGCGGCGTGAAGATGTTGGGATACACCCAACCGAGGAACACCGGCAACGAGACCGTGAGGATGATGGGGATGTGGATGGAGATGATGTACTGGATCGCCTTCTTCAGGTTGCTGTAGATCTTGCGGCCCATGGCCACGGCATCCACCATGCTGCCCAGATCGTCGTTGGTGAGGATGATGGCCGCCGCCTCCTTCGCCAGTTCGCTGCCGCGCTTGCCCATGGCGATGCCGATGTGCGCGGCCTTCAGCGCGGGGCCATCGTTCACGCCATCGCCGGTCATGGCCACCACGTGCCCTTCGGCTTGCAGCGCGTTGATGATGCGCAGCTTCGCTTCGGGGAACATGCGCGTGAAGATGGTGGTGTCGTTCACCGCTTCGCGAAGCCCGGTATCCCCGAGCTTCATCATGTCATCACCGCTCATCATCCTTTCCGCACCCTTGAACCCGATCTGCTTCGCAATGGCGGCCGTGGTGAGCGCGTTATCGCCGGTGATGATCTTCACCGCGATGCCCGCGGCATCGAATTGCCGGAACACCTCCGCCATGTTGGCCTTGGGAGGATCCTCGAAGGCCACGAGTCCAAGGAAGTTCACGGCGAAGGCTTCCTGATCGGCGGGGTATTCCCCATTGCCATGCTCCACTTCACCGACCGCGAGCACGCGCAGCCCTTGGGCGGCGAGCGCATTCACGTTCGCTACGACCTCCTTCTTCTCCACCTCGCTCAAGGTGCTTTGCCGCAAGACCCGCTCGGGTGCGCCCTTGCAGGCGATGATGCGTTCGCCCGTGGTGTTCGCGAACACATGTGTCATCATCGGTGGTCGTCCACCCAGCGGGTACTCGTGGACCATCCTGAACTCGGGACGACGATCCCTCTCCGTGTTGCGCGCATAGGCGGCATGCAGCGCAATTTCCATCGGGTCGAAGGGTACGGGTTCGCTCGCCCACATGGCCACCTCGATCACGCGACGGGCTTCGGTGCTGGTCCATGCGCCGGGTGCCAACAGTTCCTTGTTCGCATGCACATACAGGTGCGCCAAGGTCATGCGGTTCTCGGTGATGGTGCCGGTCTTGTCCGTGCAGATCACCGTGGCGGAGCCGAGCGTTTCCACCGTGGTGGCGCGTTTGACGATCACGCCTTGTTTCGCCAAGCGCCATGCGCCCAACGCGAGGAAAGTGGTGAAGGCCACAGGGATCTCTTCGGGCAGGATGGACATGGCCAGCGTGAGACCGGTGAGCAGGCTCTCCGACCATGATCCGCTGCGGAGGAAGGCCACGACCCACACCAGCAGGAACACCACCACACCCACAATGGCCATGTTGCGCACGAAGCGCGTGATCTGTTGTTGCAGTGGCGTGGGCGGTACCTGGATCGCTTTCAACGAGGTGCTGATCCGGCCCAAGGCCGTGGACTTTCCGACCGCCGTGACACGATAGAGCGCGAGGCCCGAGACCACTTGTGTGCCCTTGCTCACCTGGGCCAATTCCTCTTGCGCACTGCGCGCCACAGCGAAGGCTTCACCCGTGAGGATCGATTCGTTCACACTGAAATCGTTGCTCTGCACGATCACACCATCCGCAGCGAGCAGGCTTCCTTCCTCCGCCACCGCGTGATCACCCATCACCACGTCCTCCGAAGGGATCTTCACCACGGCACCATTGCGTACCACAGTGGCCTCCGACCGGGTGAACGCCTGCAAGGCTTTCAACGCGCGCCGACTGCGACTGTCCTGGTACACCGAGATGCTCGAGACCAGCACGATGGCTCCCGCCATGAAGAGCGCTTCCGGGACTTCTCCGAGGGCGAAGTAGATCGCACTGGTGGCCACCAGCAGGAGGAACATCGGTTCCAGCACAATGTCCTTCACCACCGGCCAGAAGAAATCCTCTTCCTGTTCTTCAATGATGTTGCGGCCGTGCTTCGCGCGTGCAGCGAGCACCTCCGCATCGCTCAGGCCATCAACTGGAAAGGGGTTGCCGGGCATCGAGGAGTGGTATGCGTTCACCTTCGGTGGCCAAGGTAGAAGAGAGCGATCGGCCATGAGTGGATGCGTGAAACAGCGAATGGGCCGGTTCGGGCCGATCGCGAATTGGATAATCGCCTCATTCGCGGATCGGCCCTTCGCCAGCCCACGTCCATCACCGCCGTTCGAGCACCTAGGCGATCCAGCAGGAGTGCGGAATGCGGATCCTGGGCCCCGACCATGAGTTGGGACGCCAGAGGGCTTTTGTTGAGGTTGCGCATTGTGGATCTGCGTCACGCGATCCCCGCTTACGGTTCCGTGCTTCTGGGCATCGCGCGGAGATCCGTCCCTTGGCTTGCGTGTCGGATCGTCGAGTGCGGCACCATCAAATGGTCGTTCGGACGCGGGATCATCGACGGACCCGAGAAAGCATTGTTCGCCGACCTGGACAAGCGCACGAACGAGGCGATGGATCGCCAAGAGCAGCGATCGCGCCGCCGACCACACATCACTTCGCGCGTTCTTATGGCACCTGTTCCGCGCGCGTGTTCGTGGGGATGGATCCGCCGATGTTCACCAGGATGGGATCGCGGTCGTTGTTGAAGCCGATGTAGCGCACCGTACCATCCATGTTCACGTCCTCGACGAAATACCCGGCGGTGGTTGCAGTAGGGATCGAACCACCGATACGCACCAGGATGGGATCGCGGTCGTTGCCGAAACCGACGTACCTGATGATCGGATCCATCAACACGTTGCCGGCCCAGAGCGCCATGGCAGCACCGACGGTAGTGCGCCCTTCGGACCCATACGTAGCGGTTGCATTGAGCGTGAAGTCGACCGTGATCGGCGAGCCACCGAAGGCAACCGGCGTGGCCGTCATGCACCCCAAGTGGTTGCGATGGCGTACGGCGATCTGATAGTTGCCGCCGACGAGCGAGAAGGAGACCGGCGAAGATCCGTCCGTGGCCACCACATCGCCGTCGCGTTGCACCAACACGCACTTGGTGGCGAGCACGTCCGTTGGTGTGGTCGGGTCGCGCACTTCGATCACCACCCAATCAACGATGGCATTGTTGCCCGTGACGGTAAGCACGGCCGGCGAGATCGTCTCTCCTCCTCCACCCACATGCACATAGCCCAGCGCGGTGTAGGGTTCCGTGAGCGGAACGAGGCCGCCGACACGCAGATCATCGCTCATCGTACTCGCTCCATCGTATGGTCCTTCCAGGAAGACCTTGGCCGCGATGCGAACGCCGATGACGTTCACCGTGACGAAGTTGCTCGTTCCCGCGGTCGGGCTCGCGCACGGTAGGACCGATGTCACTACGCAACTCACCACTTGTCCATCGGTGAGCGCGGAGGTGGTGAAGGAGGAACTGTTCGTTCCAGCGTTCCCGCCATCGATCTTCCATTGGTAGATCGGCGATGCACCGCAATTCAATGTGGTAGCCGTGAACGTGAGCGGTGCTCCGGGCGATGTGGGGTTGCTGCCCGAAGTGAGCGTGATGCTCGCTGCGGGAACGGCTCCTGTGGTAAAGCTCATGGGATCGGACGCGATGCCGTTGGCGACCACCACCATGGCGTACGTGCCGTTGGGAAGACCGGCGGGCAGCGTGAAGCTGCAACTGTCGGCGAGGTTGCCGCGTGCCACGCCCGTGCTGTTCCAATTGAAGGTGCGCGCGTAGTACACGTTGCTACCCGAGGTGAGACGTACGAGCGGATAGTTGGTGGACATCTGCCAATCGTCGCCGTAGTAGGCACCTTCGGTAACTCCGTTGAATCCGGTGCCCTTGATCCTGTACGTGCCGCAACTCACCTGATCGTAGCTCGCGATCGCCGGCTTGGCGGAGGCCAATGGGATACCGGCGGGGGTGTACACATAGTACTGCGATGATCCCTGCTTGCTGTAGAGCACATTGCCATCGGGCAGGTCGAGCATGTTGGTGACGTACGACGATTGGTTCACGCTGGTGCCGCCACCGGGTGCGCTCAACAACGAGAACTGGTTGGTACTTGGATCGAACTCGTAGAAGTAGGTCGGCGGTGGGAAGTGATCAGCAGAGGTCGGGGCGGGGGAGAGTGCGCAGATCACTTTGCCGTTCGCCATCAACGCTGCTGCAGCGTCGGGCGCGCCCAATCCATTGGGCGTATCAGGGCCCGCTTGCCAGGTGCCGTTCACCGCGGAACCCGACGGCGTGTAATACGCGGTGTGCCCGGTGGAGCCGATGAAGAACGCACGGCCATCGGGCAGCAGTCCCGCACCGGTCTCATCACCGAAGGGATCATAGAGCTGTACCGGTACGGTGGCATCCGCGATCCACGAGTTGGAAGCAGGGATGTAACGCTCGGCGTTGGTGCTCAAGCGATCCACGAAGAGCACACTGTTGTCGGGCAGCTTCACCCACGATGATTCGTTGTGGATGCCCAAACAGGTAGGACCGGCGGCAAAGGTGTTGGTTGTTGGGTTATAGATCACGGTGGAGCGCAAGCTCCCGGCTACCAAGGCTTGCAACACACGGCCGTCCTCCAGCATGACCGAGTTGGCATCGCTCACGTTGGCGCCCGGTGCAGGAGTGTTCGTCCACGTGTTCGCGACAGGATCGTACACTTCACCATTGGTGAGACCGGTGCCGTATTCACCTCCGGCCACATACACGCGACCATCCTTCAGCACTTGCGACGAGAAATACAAGCGCGTGCTGCCCATGGTGGTGAGCGTGGTCCACGTGCCGTTGACGTAACTACCGCTCACGTTCGGCTTCAACCGCAACCACGTACTTCCAACACCATCTCCCCCACCCGCTTGGGATTTCGCCATGACCGATCCATCGCTGAGCAATAGCATGAGGCCGCCGCTACTTTGCGAAGCCAATGATGCCACCGGAGTCCATGTTCCTAATTGTGCGCCGACGGTTTGCGCACCCGCAGGACAGGTGATGCTGGGCACTTGCGCACCCATCGCGCCGGAACCGGTCACTTGCGTGCAGCATCCTGTTAGGGTATTCGTCAACACCGCAGTAAGCCGGACATCGTAGCAGATCCAGAAATAGTTGTTGCCTTCCAGCAATGCGGCCGATCCATTCGCCGTGTAATTCCCGTTCGGGTTGTTCGATGTGCTCCCGAACTGCGCGCCGGTGGAAAAGGCGTTACTGCCACCGGTGAAGTACACCCGCGCGCCGGAGAGATCGGCGCTGGCGTTGGTGCAACCCGTTGTCGAAAGCGCCAAGGACGACACCGATAACGGCGAAAGATCTCCGGTGGTGACCACGTTCACGCGGAGGATGTTGTTCAATTGCGATCCTTGGCCATCCACCTGGCCGTTGTTCATGAACTGTGTGGTGCAGGAAGCGAAGACCATCGGTACGGAAGGCGGCGGGGTCCATGTCCAGGTGAGGCCGCTCGCGGGAATGTTCGTTGGCGAGAGGTTGCACACATCGCTGATCAACGTGCCCACTGTGGATTGGATCCAGGTCGAACTGCCGTTGGTCACCTTGCGCAGGTTGAAGTCCGCGGTGGACGAACCCAACAGACCGACGTTGCCCGATTCGGTGTTGGTATCACTGCATGCGTTCGGACCGAGCGTGGTGGCAACGGTGCTAGGGCCGAAGACCACTTGCACGGTATTGCTCGTTTCGTTCAGGATCACCTGGAAGGTGATGTGGTTCTGTTGGCTGTTGCCGTAATGATCGCAGTCCGTCCATTGCACCACGAACTGTCGGTTCGGAGCCGATCCGAGCGTTCCATAGCGCACGCTCGATGAAGCCGAAGCATTGACGAGGTCGGTGCCGTAGCCGGCGATGGAATTCGCAGGGCTGGTCTGCAAGCCGCAATAGACCGTCGTGGTCAACGCGCCTAATGTGATGAAGCCATTGGAGTTGATCCCGACCTGCGTGTAGGGAACGTTGTTGTACGTGAAGGTGAAGGGCAGCGCAAGGAGCGATGAGTTCGTGTCGTCCCACGTTCCAGTCACCAGCGCGGTTCCGGTGATGGTCGTGTAGGTGGTGTTGGAAGCACCGAAGGTGTAATTACCCACGTTGGCCCTAGCACCGAAGGTGAAGGCTGAAAGCACGACGACTGACAGAAGTAGGCGCATGGTGTTGATGGGAATACGTGGGGAAGGGATCTGCCAAAGGTGAAGGATCCTTGCTTCGGTTCAGGCGGAAGATCGATGGCGGACGTGTTGCGCCGATCCACCGGTCGGAACCAACCGGGGCGAACGGTCCGGAGGAAGGTGGATCGCGAAGGAATCAACGCATCACTTCACGGGCATGCAAAAGGTCCACAACGATCCTCCTGCACCCGTGATGCGTGCTGTACATTCACGGCACCAGATCCTGTTGCCATGCCACGCCACTCCCTCCTTCTGTTGTTGGTCAGTGCCCTATGCGCTCCTACCCATGCGCAAACAGTGCATACCTATGTCCTCAACCCGCCCTACATCACGCGGAGCTTCCGTCCGCTTGATCTTGGTGGAGGCCTGACCGCGAACGTGTGCGACCGTGCGTTCGGTTACGACTCCAGCCGCGTGGAACTGCTGTTCACCGCTGCGGACCAGTCCACGTTGAGTTCGGTGAGCTACCGCTTGCAATCGCCCTTGACCTTCTTCAATGATGCGGAGAAGTTGAATGATGGCTTCCTCATCGGCGGCACCAACTACTACAGTTCGCAATCGCTTCCCTGTCTGTTCAAGACCTCTCTCACGGGCGCTGTGCAGTGGTACAAGTACATCGACAACTTCGGCACCTTCGATCAGGACCAAGTGATCCGCATCCTGCCGCGCGGTCCGGATTTCTCACTCTATTCCTATCCCGGCGGCACCTATGATGATCATGTGTACCGCGTGGAAGGTGAAGCAACGGGCACCACATTTTCAGGGACGCGGATCAGCGCTGCGGCGCAATTCAGGGTGTACAACGCGCTGCCCACCACCGATCCGATGAAGCACCTGGTGTGTGGAACCGGAAGGCCGGATGCCGCACCGGATCACCTCCAAGCCATGCTCTTCATGAATGACCCGGGTTCCGTGAATTGGATGAAGTACTATGAACTGGGTGGCGACTTCACGCAGGAATTCTATGGGCTCACGGCGACGGCCGACGGCAACTATGTAGTGTCCGGCTATGCCACACTCGGCTCCGCGTTCTTCGGGGTACTGATGAAGATCGATCCTGCGGGCACGATCATCTGGTGCCGCAAACTGGAGGACATCAGCACCGGGCTATTCCTCGCCGATGTACACGAACTGCCCGGCGGAGATCTGTTGGTGTGCGGGTCGAACGCGAATTATCTGGGGATCCTCGCCAAACTTGATCCCAACGGCCAACCGCTTTGGAGCAAACTGTACATCGATGATCGTTTCGCGCGGTTCGCCATGAGCGGAAGCACGGTACTCGTGAACGGTGCGTTCACCCGCATCGAATTGGATGCGAACGGCGAGGGCTGCGGGTTCACGGACAACGCCAACCTCACGGCCAGCATCTTGGATCCACCAGTAACCACCTTGGCAGCGACGGTCACGGCGTTCACCCCCAGCACTTCTCCGCTGATCCATCATCCGCGTACGCCGGAACTCGGATGGGCACCAACGTGTACGTTCAGCGGTATTGCGGAGGGATCGTCACCGGGCAGCGAACTCGTCGCTTTCCCGGATCCCACCACCGGGCCGGTGCGACTTTCTGGATCGGACCGGTTACCGGGTGCTGCGTACCGGGTTCTTTCGGCAAGCGGGCGCATGGTGTTGCAAGGCCGTTACGCGAACGGCGTTGATCTATCCGTGCTTTCACCCGGTCTGTACGTGATCGAATTGCCCGAGCTCCGTGAAAGGATCCGCGTGGTGCGCGAGTGATCACGAAGCAAGACGGACGACCATGCCAAGGAGCACCGCGGCCATGATCACGGTGTAGATCTCCTTGTTGTACTTCGCCAGCCAATGCGGTAGGTAGATATCGAAGTTGGCTTTGGTGGATGCGGAGTATCTCCGTGCGACCACCGTGAGCGGGCAGGACCAGCGGAAGAGTAACAGAGCCAGCACCTCCAGCCCGATCAAGCCCAAGGCGATCCAGAACCATCGGTCGATACGATCCATGATCACCGCGTACAGCATGTAGAAGATGACCCCGTTGAAGAAGAGCCAGATCGCGGTGTGGAGGCTCTTGATGGCAGTGAGCTTGGTGCGGTCGGTCATTGGTGATCGGTCCTTGATCCAAGGTATCAGGCCCGCGCCAGCGCAGGACTGAGCACCGTCAGCTCCCTCCTACTCGATCACGAAGGGGAACGACCGCTCGTCAATACGCAAGAAGTACAAACCGCTCGGCAACGCGGCGGTGCGGAGTTCCATCCGCTCGCCCTGTTGTGTGAAAGGCACGGTGACGAGCTGTCCTGTTGGACCGTAGACGCGCACGAGTGCAGTGGGAACCACATCAGCAACGTACACCACCTCACGCGCCGGATCCGGCCACACTGTGATCCTTGTGGCGCTACGGTCCGGAGCGATCCCCGTCGTACACGTCCCGAAGGCTCCGGCATCCAACGTCGCATGCATGCAGCGCGTGATGTTGCTGACCGGATGCACGTATTCCTCCCATGCCACCAGCGGATAGCCGCTACTCGCAATGCCAGCGGGAAAACCGAACTGATGCGCGGGTGAAGAGGTGGTGATATGGTAATCATAGACCGCTGGCGAATCGAACTGCACGGCCGCGATGGTGCTCCGAAGGTTGGCGAGCGTATCGATGCTCGTCGGCCATGCGCCCACCATGAAATTTCCTCCACCCGCAAGGATGTTGCTGTAGGCTTTGATGTAGGCCGCACTTGCCACGCTGAAGAAGCTGCCCACGGTCTTCTCGTTCACCAGCGTGTTGTTGATCGCATAGAGTTCGTGTGGTGTGATGTTGGTCAAGCCTTCAAGCCCGTACCCCACCATGTTGCTGTTCTGCCCTTGCGGTCCTTGTTGCACCACATTGCCGATGAGATACGCGGTACCACCGTTCGGCAGATCGATCTCCCGGCTGGCATCGCCGGTGGCTTCATTGCTGAACCGGTTATACTCGATCACGTTCACATGCGCGCGGCTCTTCAACTCATGCCCCACATGTGCGTGGTGACTGTAGTTGTACCTGAAGATCAAACTGTCCACATGATTGATGTAGAGGTTGTGCGAGAAGCCATCACCGTAGCCGTTGTGATCGAACTCCGAGTGCTCGATGCGGATCGTGCTCGGGTTCACATCGCCCGCGAGGATGCCGTTCTCATTATCGTGGAAATAGCAATGCAGCACGGTGAGGCGATGTCCTTCCTGACGGATGCCCGCGCCGTTGTTATCGGGCACGCTGCATTCGCTGAACTCGATCCATTCCACACGCGTGCGATCGCCCTGGATCACCCAGATCGCCTTGCCGCCCCACGCCATGCCGTTGCTTTCCAGATGCGCCATCCCTCCTACTCCGCGCAGCAACAGGTCATTCGCTTGCCAGCGGGCCACATCACTCGGGTAAACTCCTGCTGCGATGTTCACCGTATCACCATTGCCCACCAACGTGGAGACTTGGCTGGGCGTTGTATACGTCTGCCCGGAGCCCACTTGCCATTGCGTGGCGCTCGCCGGGAGCGTGATCGCCATGCATGCACTCAATAGGATCGTCCGGTTGGTCATGCTCCGAAGATAGTCCCGCTCTTTCCCATCAGCACTTCTTGGGGACGAACTGTAAGGATATCCGACGTCTCCCGACAGCAACAGCGCAAACATCGCGTTCCATTACCTGAACCAGGAGATCATCCGCGACCCAACTTGAATGATGGCATGATGATGGTGGCATTTCACATGAGAACGATCACACCTAAACCCCAACGACCATGAAGACCCTGATGATGATACCGGCCATGTTGATGTTCCTGGGAACGACCCAAGCGCAGGACAGGACCACACCTCCGGCGAAGGAGAAACCAGCTGCCACATCGACAACAACAGGTACGGTGGAGTTGCTGAAGGAACACACCTGCACCGCAGCCTGCGTGGATGGCAAGCACATGTATGCACATGGTGAGAAAGGGCACGCCTGTACCGAGGAGTGCATGAAGATGCATCGCGCCGCGATGACCGGACATGAAGGCCACGGACATGGTGAGATGAAGGAAGCCAAGGAGGAAGTGAAGGCGGCAAGTGGTGAAGCGAAGGAGGAAACAATGGAGCAGCAGGGCGAAATGAAGGCCCACGTGTGTACCGCAGCCTGCAAGGATGGCAAGCATGCCTACATGCACGGTGAGAAAGGCCACACGTGCGATGCGACGTGCGCACACATGCGTGAGCGGAAGAAGTAGACCGCACGACACCTCAACGAGCGAAAGCCGGTGAACGCTTGCACAGCGATCACCGGCTTCGTTCGTTCACCTCAAATGATCAGGCGCACGCCGCCGAGATCGGCCACACGATAAGGGAAATGATCTCCGGGTGAGCCGATGAACATGAAGTTCTTCGGGATCTTCCAGTCGTTGCTGAGTTGCTCCACCAGTTCAGGTCCGAAGATGCCGCGCAAGCTGATGAAGTCGATATCGATATCCGGGTACACACGATCGAGCACTGCGATGTCGTTCAGGAAATCCTGTGACACCTCCTGATCATCCTTCAGCACGGTCACGACGCGCAGTTTCTTGGTGATCTCGTTGTCCTCCACGTACATCATCACGCGGTTGATCACGGAGATATCATCCCCTTTGGTGAAGTACACGAACTCCTGCTGGGTGAGTTCCCGGATCGTGCGCGAGAGTCGCAAGCGGCTCGCCGCAGCGAGGTGTTGAAGCGAATCCAGGAAACTGGAGACCACCACCATCAGGTACTCCAGGATCACGTTCCGTTTCAGGAAGATGTAGATGGTCAGCATCGCGGGGATGAAGTATTGCAGGAAGACCACGAGCAGTTCCGGATGCAAGCGCACGTTCGCATAGAGCGCCACCACCACCGCCATCAGTGCAATGGCGACCACGAAGGGCGCAGCGGATTCCGGGCGGGGCAACCGGGACCGGGTGATCTTCAGGAGGAAATTCCCATAGGCGAAGAAGGCCATCACGGTGAGGAAGGAGATGGTATAGACGCCGGCCAATGCGCCGACCTCACCGTTGGTGATCATCAGGACCGACAGGCAGAGCAGGAAGAACAGGATCAGGATGCGCGGTGAACTGCCTCGCTTGTTCTCCTTCAGAAGGAATTGAGGAAGCACGCGATCGAGCGTCATCCGGCGCATCAATCCGCCCACACCCACGAAGCTGGTGAGCACGGCCCCGCAAAGCACAAGGACCGCATCGATGGAGATCGCCGTGGAAAGCCACGGACCACCGATCTCCATGCCCATGAACGAGAGCAGCGCATTGGAGTTCTCACCCACTTTGGCGAGCGGAAGAAGCATCACTGCAAGGAGCGCCATCAGCGGATTGATGATGGTGACCGCGAGCCACATGTTGCGCAGGGTCTTGCGGAAAACACCCGGCGCCTGTTCCTCCACGAAGTTGGCCGAGCTCTCGAAGCCGCTCACCCCAAGCATGGCCGCGCCGAACCCGAAGAACAAGGCGGTCGCAATTCCTGCTCCTCCTGGAAGTGGTGCCGAGAAGTTCAAGCTGGCGATGGACAGATCATGCGTGGCCCGGAAGAACGCACCACCGACCAAGAGCAGCCCCATGGTCGCCAGGTGCGTAATGAAAATGATGATCGCAACGATGGCCGATTCCCCGATCCCCCCGATGGTCAACAGAAGGAAAACGACAAGGACACCGATGGTCGCCTTGATGAGCGGCAGTCCTTCCACCAGGTTGTGCAGGTAGTGCATGGCCTCGGTGGCGCTGATCACCGCTGTGGCCATGTAGCTGAGGATCGTGAGACAGGCAGCCACACTCGCGTTCGTCTTGTTGGTGGTATTGAGCAGTACGTTGTACGCTCCACCGTTCAAGGGTAACGCGCCGACCACTTCACCATAGATCTTCCGGTAGAGGAAGAGCACACCGGCCACAAGCGCCAACGCGACAAAGGCCCATGGCCCCGCGTAGCCAATGGTCAGCGCACTCACGTAAAGGCAACTGCTGGTGATGTCGTTCCCGCAGATGGCGGTTGCCGCGAGAGCACCGAGCTTTTTCGGACTGTGCATGGTTCGATCAGGGGTCATGGTCACGCGGCAACACCTTCCATCGCCCTCCTCACAGCTCCTTCCATCTTCACGAGCATCGCATCCAACTCCGCTTCCGTCCACGTCACTCGGATGTTGAAGCTGATCAAGCGGCTCATGACCGCATCGGTCTTCGGGAACTTCAGCGTCTTCAGATCCTGCGGCAGCCCAAGCTCATGTGCTACCATGCGGTAGGGCATGTTCAGATCCTTCAAGTGATCCCACTGCTTGATGTAGTGGTACATGTTGTCGAACCAATACCCCACACCGATCCCCGCCTCTCCGAGGTTCTTCACGCAGGCGCGCGCTGTGGTCTCATCGGGCATCAGCAGGTGGAAGAATGTGGCGCTGTCACCGGCATCGTCGCATTGCTTGCGGAACGAGAGTCCGGGGATCTTCGACAAGCGCTCTTGGATGATCGACTTGTGTTTCCGCTGCTGGCTGATGATGTATGGCAGCTTGCGCGCTTGCGCCAATCCGATCGCCGCGTTGATCTCGCCCATGCGGAAGTTGCTGCCCATGATCGGGTGCGCTTCCATGCCGCGGTTGTTGCCCTCGTGGTTATGACCGTGGTCGCTGAAGTATTCTGCGGTCTTGATCAACGCGCTATCATTCGTGATGATCACACCGCCTTCACCGCAGGTGTTGATCTTGAAAAAGTCGAAGCTGAAGCTGCCCATCTTCCCATAGAGGCCGAGGTGCTTGCCCTTGTAGGTGGCGCCAAGGGCTTGTGCAGTGTCCTCGATCAGCATCACCTTCTTCTCGGCGCACACGGCCATGATCCCGTCGAGATCAGCGGATGCCCCGCACATGTGAACGAGCAGCACCGCTTTGGTCTTCGGACCGCACACCGCGCGAATGCCCTCCGCGCTCAAGCATAGGGTCTCATCGATCTCAGCGAACACGGGCAGGGCACCCGCCATCAGCACGCTCTCGATCGTGGCGATGAAGGTGAAGGGAGGAACGACGACCTCATCGCCATAGCCCACGCCGCATGCGGCAAGCATGGTGCTCACCGCGGTGCTTCCGCTGCTCACCGCCAGCGCGTGCTTCGCGCCAGTACACTTCGCGATCTCCGCTTCGAAATCCTTCGACTTCCAATGGCCCTTGCGCGCATCGTCGTGGTTGTATCGGAAGAGCACGCCCGTATTCAGGACGTCCATCACTTCCTTGCGCTCCTCGTCACCGAACAATTCCGTGCCTGGCATGTGGTCTTTCGTTGGTGCGCCAAAAGTAGCCGCGTGTAAGGATGTGTCCATTCGCCCGACACCTCCATACCATTTCCGGAACCTGTTCGTTCCTTATCCTGGCCCCTCGAACATGCGCACAACCATCCTCCTTCTCCTGTTTGCAAATTGCATCCCGTTCAATACGATCAGTGCGCAGGGTTGCAGCGATGCCGGCGTGTGTACAGCCGGACCGATCGGTCAACTGCACACGGACTCCGCCGGAGTTGGAGAACGGAGGAACTATGCGAAGCTGACCTTCAGCTACGCGGTGGGTGAGCAGTCCACCACGATCGTGCAGGTCATTCCGGAAATTGGTTTCGGGATCACGGATCGCTTCGGCGTTCAACTGAAGGTGCCGTACATCAGTGCTTCCGGGAACTTGGGCGATAACAGCGGCGTCGGCGATGTGATCGCTACAGTGTCCTATGCTTTCATAAAAGAGAAAGAGCGGAACGTATCGGGAATGCTGGGCGTTCGCCTGCCAACAGGATCCACCGATGCCAACGCGCCAGGTATTCCCGTGGGCGCGGCTACACTGAACGTGGTAGTGCCCTTCCCCATGCCTTACCAGACCGGCTTAGGCACCACAGACCTGCTCATGGGGATCAATGCCCGGCACGGCCGTTGGGTAGCCGCGCTCGCTTACCAGCATGTGTTCAGCAACGCGAACAACAACCGATTCACACACGCTTCGTGGTTGGACGATGAGAACGCGTCGAAATACTTCGAGTCGAATTTATTGGAGCGAAAGGACGACGCCGTGGCACGGATCCAATACGCCTTCCCGGTGGGTAAGCTTGCGTTACAACCCGGACTGCTCGGCATCATGCACTTGGCCAAGGACCGCCGCAGCCCAACGGGGGATGAAGCGGATCGCGTGGACATTGATGGATCGGACGGGCTCACGCTCAACCTCACGGTGGATGCACGCTACCGGCTCACCGACGCCCTTGCGTTGGAAGCCGCCTACGGTTCACCGCTCGTGGTCCGCGAAACACGACCGGATGGGCTCACGCGTTCATTCGTGTTGACCGTGGGCCTGCGCTACGCGTTCTGATCGCTCGCGGTGAGCCCCCACGCGATCGTCACTCCGGAGGCCGGGCGATCATCGATCGCCCTTCCCGGCCTCGTGAGGCTCGGCGAAGCGACGGAGTCTCACAAATGCGCATTCATGAGGGGGCATTGGTGAGACTCCGGGTCTTCGGTCGCAGAGCCTCCCTACGCCCGGCGTGACGTGACCATATTGATCGCATTCCCTTCCATCTTTGAGGCATGCGTGTCCTCATCAGTACCGCTCTGCTGTATTCATCGATCGCCAGCGCGCAGGTGGACCTCCCTGTCTTCGGCCAACAGCACGTGATCAACGGATACGCGAAGGACATCGAAGGCGAGGTCCTCTCCTACTTCAGCGTGTACCCGGAGCACGCCACCACCGCGTTGCTAACGCGATGCACGGATGGCCGGAAGGCGATCGCATGGGAAACAGCACCTGTGCCTGCATCCGAGCGCGAGTCCACCCAGTACTTCTACTTCAGTTGGATCGCCGCGCACAACAGCACCACCAGCGGCGGCGATCGCAGTTTCGATCTGTTCATTGGGGAGGAGAAGGCGCTCACGTTCACTACGCATCATTCCACCCAGCCCGCCACCTGGTCGGTGGACGGGGTTGACGGGGTGAAGTTGGTATTCGAATTCTCGAAGGCCGATCGCCACGGCGATGCGCACGGCTTCGCGCACCTGCGCGTGCTCCGGAAGTATTGCACCCTTGGTCAACCACTGACGCTGAAAGTGGTGGGCCACGCTCAAGACAGCCCGGACTGGTTCATGACCTTCCGGTACACGTTCGAGGAGAAGGTGGAGGTGGAAGCGTTGCCCTTCCTGTTGAACGACGAGCCTGCTGCCCAGCCACTATCGATCAGGGTGATGCATTTCGGGCCTTCGACACCCATGGAAGTTCGCGTCAACGGTGAATCCGTCAAGCATTTCGAGGTAACGAACGGGTTGCATGTTTTCGAAGTACCGGTCGCCGCTGCCCTCGGCACCCGAAAGGATGCCAGGATCGATGTTCATCTGAACGACCGGCTTATGGTGGATACCCTCCTCCAATTGAAACCGATCATCCCGCGCGACATCCACCTCATCCACCACAGCCACACCGACATCGGTTACAGCCACCTGCAAAGCGAAGTGGAGGTGATCCAGAACAACAACATCTACAAGGCACTCGATCTCATCGACCACACCAAGGATTATCCAGAAGACAGCCGCTTCGTGTGGAATGTGGAGAGCCTCTGGGCCGTGGAGAATTTCCTGGGCATCGCGAGCGAAGCGAACAAGCAGCGCTTCATCGCTGCCGTGAAGAGTGGCAGCATCGCCCTCAGCGCGAACTACGCGAACATCCTCACCGGCCTGTGCACGCCTGAGGAGATGCATTGGATCGTGGAGTACGCCGACTCGCTGCGCGCGTGGTATGGACTGCCGATCAACAGCGCGATGCAGACGGACATCCCCGGCATGAGTTGGAGCATGGTAGATGCCTACGCCGCGCACGGCATCCGCTACTTGAGCCAGGGGCCGAACTACATCCCCGATATGCCCGACGGCGGCGACCGCATCGGCAGCACGCTGCGCGAGCAAGGCGACAAGCCGTACTGGTGGAAGGGCACGACCGACAAGGACAGCATCCTCGTGTGGACGGCCGGTCAGGGCTACGGCGGCTGGCACGGGTTCACGGCTGGCGCGATAGGAGAACGCGGCACGCGGAAGATCGCCGCCTATATGAACGAGCTCGCAGCGAAGGGCTATCCCTACGACATGGTGCAGTGGCGCTATAACATCGTAAGCGACAACGGACCTGTGGACAGCACCATCAGCGATTTCGTACGCGAATGGAACGAGAAGTACAGTTCACCGCGCTTGATCGTCTCCAACGTGAACGATATGATGGCGGAGTTCGACAGGAAGCACGGCAAACAGATCCCGACCTGGAGCGGCGACTTCACGCCTTACTGGGAAGATGGCGCCTACAGCACGGCGAAGGAGGAAGGCAATGTGCGCGTGCTCAGTGCGCGACTTTCCAACCTGATCGACGCGGCGAAGATCCTGAACAAGCCCATCGACCCGCACCTGCTCTACCGCGCCAAACGCAGCATCGTGATGTGGCACGAGCATACCTGGGGCGCGTGGTGCAGCATCAGCGATCCGGATGCGCACTTCACCACGGACCAATGGCGGGTGAAGAAGGCCTTCGCGGATAGTGCGGGGTGGTATGTCGAACGAATCGAGAGGATCATATCCCCCCATGATCCGAAAAGCAGAGAACTTTTAGTAGTCAATACACTTCCTTGGGATCGATTGGGGCTCGTGGAAGTTAAACCTCCAGCTGGCTCCAATATCGAAGCCCTAGAAAGCGACGACGGTTATCGAGTGCCAGTCCAACATCTTTCGAACGGTAATATTGCATTCAAGGTCTATTGGATCAAGGCGAATGGAACTAGGCTCTATAGGCCCGTCCCGTTGAAACCTGGCGAAGAGGTAAATGCATGGCTGCCTTTCTCAAGTCACCCGGAATGTGACGTGCAGGATGGTAAGATCTCGTTCCAAAACGGTGTTGTAGATGATCAGTATGGCAGGACCTTGCTGCGATCAAGTCTGAAGTGGGAGTTCATAAATGGCTCTGACCCTGATAGTTCGTCGAGATGTTCGTTTTCAGACTTTGCCAGAGTCGATAGTGGTCTTATCGTTGAGAGTTGGAAAGTCGAAGCACGATCGAACTTCGGCGATAGCCTGACCTTAGTAGCCATGGACCATGTCAACGATTTGCATTTTCGCTTTACGCTTGTCAAAAATCCGCAACGCTCCAAGGGGGCGATCCATTTGAAGTTCGAGCTAAATCTCCGAAACCCACTGGTACGCTTAGGTATGGGTGAGGATTTGATAACTCCGGAGCATAACAGGATGGTTGGCTCGAACAATGACTTCTTCTCTGCTCCCCGTTGGATTGACGTATCAGATATAGTACAGGGCGTCACCATTGTGTGCCCGCAAGGTGCGCTGTGGGAAGTGGGCGAAATGGTGGATGAGCGCAAGACCATTCCCGGTCGCGGCACCAACCCCGAGCTATACAAGGCCTGGAAGACCGAGGCGCACAGCAGCAGCACCATCTACCTCTACGCCCTCAACAACTACTGGCACACCAACTTCAAAGCCGACCAGGAAGGGCCGATCACCTTCGACCTCTACCTGAAGATGCACGGGCCGTTCAAACTGGAGGAGGCGCGAAGGTTCGGGCTGGAGATGACGCGGCCGTTGATCACGTGGTGGAAGTAGAAGTACCGCAAAGGACACGAAGGTCACAAAGGAGATCCAAGTGCATTCACTTCGTGCTCTTTGCGTCCTTTGTGGTAGACCAATAGGAAAGGAATTCCAAGTGTATTCCCTTTGTGCTCTTTGCGTCCTTTGCGGTAGAACTTTGCACCCATGAAGAAGCGCCCACCCAGCGGTCTTGGCGGCTTGGTGTACAGCACCAACAAGAACACGAGCACCGCGCGGGAACCGGCTACACTTCCTCCTGCACAGCAGGATCTGCGTATCCACCTCGACCGCTTGAAAGGCAACAAGGAAGTGACGCGCATCGTGGGCTTCATTGGCAAACCGAACGATCTCGATGACCTCGGGCGCACACTGAAGAGCAAGTGCGGTGTGGGCGGCAACACCAAGGACGGCGTGATCCTCTTGCAAGGGGACCACCGGGATAAGGTGCTGGCATGGCTATCGGAGAAGGGATACCGGGCCAAGAAGGCGGGCGGATAGAGATCCTCAGACCTCTATCGAAGCACCCGTACCGTCGACCCTCTGGGTCGACCAGAGAATGAAAGCGAAGAAACCCCGGCAGATCTGGAAGTTCACCGCGCCGCTGGAGCGCATGACCGGTCGCTTTGCGTGGAGCTACGTGGAGTTCCCGCACGACGTGGCGAAACTCTTCGGCAAGCGTGGCAACGTGCGCGTGAAATGCCAGATCAATGGGGTGGCCGTGGATCGCGCATTGATGCCCACGAAGAGCGGCTACCACATCATCATCCTCGGCGGCGACATCCGGCGTGCGGCCAAGATCAAGAAGGTAGGTGAACCAGTGAAGGTGGAGGTCTGGCTGAACACTGAACCCGCGAAACTGGACATCCCAGAGGAACTGGCGGAGACGCTGGACTTCATACCCGAGATGAAGGCCGCGTGGGACAAATTGAACCCAGGCATGCAACGCAACATGTGCTATTGGGTGCGAAGCGGAAAGACCGCACTCACCCGCGCAAAGCGCATTGCGGAATTGATGCGGCGCTTGGAGACCGGCGATCCATTCGGTGGCCGACCGACCCGGTAGCGGGCCGCTTGAGATCCCTACGGACCGGCAAACGGTGTGGGACCGATCGTGACGGGACGCTACTTTGCCGATCAATCATCCCGATCATGTCCCTTATCCGTACCACTTCGCTCAGTCTCGTCATCTGCACTACGGCCGCTTTCGCGCAGCAGCAAGAGGCCGCACCGACCACGCAGGAGTTCACCAATTCCCTCGGCCAAACGGTGACGGTGACCACGCCGACCTCCTTCCTGATCTCGCCTCCGGTGAAGGATTGGCCGCATGTGGAGGAAAGGGACAGCCGCGCCGAGGAGCGCCGCGAAGTGGATGAACGACCTGAGCGACCTCCGGTGGTGAACCCGGCCGCGTTGGATGAAGTGGATCCGGTCGTGCAAACCACGCCCGCATCCCGCATGATGCACGCGCCCAGCGTGAATTTCCCGGGATCGAATGGCACCGGCTATCCGCCCGACCCCACCGGCGCTGCGGGCACGGATTATTACGTGCAAGCGGTGAACACTTCGTACAAGGTGTGGCACAAGACCGGTGTGTCGGCGAGTGCGACTTACAACCTGAGTACGCTTTGGACCGGCAGCACGAACGACGGTGATCCGATCGTGCTCTATGATCGGCACGCCGACCGCTGGTTCATTTCGCAATTCAACGACAACCCGAACCGGATGCTGATCGCCGTGTCCCAGACGAACGATCCGCTGGGCAGCTACTACGCTTACTCGTTCTCCTTTTCGCAGTTCCCGGATTACCCGAAGTTCAGCGTGTGGTGGGACGGGTATTACATGACGAGCAACAGCACCAAGACCGCGGTCGTGTTCGAACGCACGGCAATGCTGGCCGGCGATCCCAATGCGCGCATGGTCGCCTTGAGCGCACCGGGTGTGGTGAGCAGCGGTTTCAAATGCGTGATGCCTGCCGATGCGGATGGTGACCTGCCGCCTGACGGAACGCCGTGCTGGTTCTTCAACCTGGAGGACAATGCGTGGGGAGCACCGGCGGACCGGATCAAGATCTACCGCATGAACACCGATTGGACCAACGTGGCGAACACCACCGTGGTGCAGCACCAGACGCTCAACACCGCCGCCTTCGACACGAACATCGGAACGGGTTGGGAGAACATCGCACAACCCAACACCACGCAAAAGCTGGACGCCGGCATGGGCTACATGTATTTCCGTGCGCAGCACACGCGGTGGGTGGACCACAATAGCGTGATGCTATGCCACGGCACCGATGTGGGCGGCGATCATTGCGGCGTGCGCTGGTATGAATTGCGTGACGCGAACGATGGCAACTGGACCATTTACCAGCAAGGCACATGGGCGCCTGATGCCGCGGATCGTTTCCAGCCAGCATCGGCATGAACGACCTCGGCGATATCGGGTTGGCGTACAATGTCGCGGATGAACTGAACAGCATTTACTGCGGCATCCGATATACCGGCCGTCTCGCTGGTGATCCGCTCGGCCAAATGACGCTCAGCGAGACCAATGCGATCGCCGGGACCGGTGCACAAACCGGCACGGAACGCTTCGGGGATTACGGCCACTTGAGCCTCGACCCGGACGGCAACAACTTCTGGTTCACGGGCGAGTATTTCGTTTCCGGCGGGAACATCCGCACACGCATCTTTTCCTTCAACGTGGAAGATGAGTTCCTCGGTGTCGAAGAAGGAACCACCCACGGGCAAACCTTCACCGCGTTCCTGGCAGGCGGCATCTTGAACATCAATGCACAAGACCTTCCCTCGACGGACGGCCTCGTGTTGGATGTGATCGCCATGGACGGCAAGCAAGTGATCACCGAACGCGTGAATGCGCAAGGGAGCAGTTGGAACGGCACCTTGGATGTGGACAAACTCGCTCCGGGCATCTACTTCGCACGTATCGGGAACGCTCGCTTCCAACGTGTGCAACGTTTCAACGTAGCGCAATGAGCGGAGTCCTTCTATGACCCGGCGTGATCGCGCTGGCTTCCCTTCTCGGCTCATACTGCGCACCAAAACCCGCGGCTTCCGGGATCAAAGGGAGCGCTCCGACCATGCGCGATCCATCGGTTACCGGCACGGTGACCAACGCCATGCGGCCCATGGCTGTCCGTGGTTGATCGAACTCGGAGCGGGCCATGATCCGCGTTACCTGACCCCTATCGGAATGGATGAGACGTTCCTCAAGAACGATGCGCATATCCGATCCACACACCGCCCGTCGCGCACATCGTCGGGCAGTTGTACCATGGGAGCACCGGCAGTGATCGAGAACGTCGTGGCCAAGTGGATAGCCGAGCGGATCCACTTGAAGTGAAGAAGCCCCAGCAAATGCCAGGGCTTCCATGTGTAGGCGTTAATGCTTACTCAGCAGCAGGAGCCTCTTCAGCGGCAGGCGCCTCAGGTGCAGCTTCCTCAGCAGCAGGCACTTCCTCAGCGGCAGGCGCTTCCTCAGCAGCGGCTTCTTCCACAGCAGGAGCAGCCACTTCAGCGGCGCTCATCGCAGCCAACTTGGCGCTCAGGGCAGCGGCCTTGACGTCGCTCTTCTTCACCTCGGCAGCGATGCGTGCCTTCTCAGCGTCGGTCTTGCCGCTCGCCAATGCAGTGCGCTTCGCTTCGATCTTGGTGGTCTTCTCGTTCAGCCAGATATCGAAGCGGCGGTCGGCCTCTTCCAGGGTGAACGCGCCCTTCTTCACCCCGTTCAGGAGGTGGTTCTTGTACACCACACCGGTGTAGCTCAGGATCGCGCGGCAAGTGTCGCTAGGGCTAGCTCCTTTCTGGAGCCAATCCAAGCACTTGGCGTTGTCGATCTCGATGAACGCAGGGTTCTGGTTGGGATCATAGGCACCGATCCGTTCGATGTACTTCCCGTCGCGCGGGGCGCGGGAATCGGCCACCACCAAGTGGTAGTAAGGCCGGCCTTTCTTGCCTTTCCTCTGAAGGCGGATGCGAGTTGGCATGTCGCTGTTTGTGTTTGTTTCCCCGGAATTGGGGCCGCAAATATGGGCTTTTCCGGTGGATGAGCCAAGGGAGGGAACGAGGAATACAAATGCATCTCACGCGGAGGCGCGGAGGGCGCAGGGAAAAACCATGACGCCTCTCAACTCCGCGTTCTCCGCGCCTCCGCGTGAGACTCCTGCACCCCAGCGCGCTCCTTCCCACCTTTACCCTCCCGCAAAACCGGGACGTACCCCATGCGTTTCCTCCTTCCGGCTCTCCTACTGTTCTCCTCGTGCGCTTCGGCCCAGACCAACCCGGAGCCGCCCCTTATCCCGCGCCCGGCGTCCATGATAATGGGCCAAGGCTACTTCGCGGTGACCAGCGCGGTGAGCATCCTCATCGACAGCAAGGAATTGAAACCCGAAGGGGCCTACCTGAGGGATGTGCTGACCACCCTGCTGCCCGAGGCTCCGATGCTCCTTCCGCAGCGCACGATCGAAGGACCAGTGATCGCGCTCGCGATCTCCAACGATGGCGAAATGCCCGCCGAAGGCTACAGCCTGCACATCGCACCAGAGCGTATCGACCTGCTTGCATCGGATCGCGCCGGGGTCTTCCACGGGATCCAGACCTTGATCCAATTGCTTCCACCGAAAGGAAGCGAAACGGCGATCCCCTGCCTCACCATCACGGACCACCCGCGCTTCGCGTGGCGGGGCATGCACCTCGATGTCTGCCGTCACTTCTTCGGGGTCGAGTTCGTCAAGAAGTACATCGACCTGTTGGCGAGGTATAAGATGAACCGCTTCCACTGGCACCTCACCGATGACCAGGGCTGGCGGATCGAGATCAAGAAATACCCGAAGCTCACCGAGGTGGGCGCATGGCGAAGCGGCAGCCAGATCGGTCCATACGGTCGGGGCGAGTACGATAGCATCCCTTACGGCGGCTTCTACACGCAGGACCAGATCCGCGAAGTGGTAGCGTATGCGGCGGCGCGACACATCACCGTGGTGCCGGAGATCGAGATGCCGGGACATGCGATGGCGGCGCTGGCTGCCTATCCCGAATACAGTTGCACAGGCGGTCCTTTCGAAGTGCAGAAAGGTTGGGGCGTGTTCGAGGACGTCTTCTGCGCTGGCAACGACAGCACCTTTTCATTCCTACAGGATGTGCTGACCGAAGTGATGGACCTCTTCCCCAGCGATTACATCCACATCGGTGGTGATGAATGCCCGAAGGAGCGCTGGAAGACCTGCGCGAAATGCCAAGCACGCATGAAGTCCGGAGGCTTGAAGGACGAGCACGAACTCCAGAGCTACTTCATCCAGCGCATCGAGAAGTTCGTGAACAGCAAAGGGCGGAAGATCATCGGCTGGGATGAGATCCTGGAAGGAGGCCTTGCCCCGAACGCGGCGGTGATGAGTTGGCGCGGGACGGAAGGCGGCGTGGCTGCGGCGAAGTCTGGCCACTATGCGGTGATGAGCCCCGGCAGCCATTGCTACTTCGATCACTACCAAGGCGATCCGGCGAACGAACCGCTGGCGATCGGCGGCTACACCACCGTGCAGAAGGTATACAGCTACGAGCCGATCCCTGCGGAACTGAAAGCCGACCAGGCGAAGTACATCCTCGGCGCGCAAGGCAACGTGTGGACGGAGTACATCCTCACGCCGGAGCACGTGGAGTACATGGCGGTGCCGCGGATGCTGGCACTGGCCGAAGTGCTGTGGACGCCGAAGGAGAAACGCGATGAGGCGGATTTCATCAAACGGTTGGAGTTGGAGTTCGCGAGGTTGGAGGTGATGGGTGTGAATGCGAGCAAGAGCTTGTATCAAGTCAGCATTGTTCCGCGCCAAGGCGACGGTTCAGGTGCGATCATCATTGACTTCAAGAAACCTACGGCACGATTCCCCTTGCTAATCGAATGGTCTATAGGCGACACATTCGTCCAGAACCCTTCTTGGCCTTCATCCATTGAGATACACGACACTAGTCTGGTCCGTGCCTCCCTTGTTGATACCACTGGGGGTGTCTTTCGCGCGCCGTATCCGACGAGTACGCGATACTTCGTATTCAACCTCGCCACAGCGCAGAAGATCACCGCCACTCCCCCGCCTGCCGAGCGCTACAACGAAGGCGGGGCCTTCACCTTGGTGGATGGCATCACCGCGCAAGAGAAGCGCGTGAACACCGAATGGCTGGGCTGGCTGAAAGATGTGTCGATCACCGTGGATCTGGGCAGCGAGCAGGACATCAGCCACATCGGTATCGGCGCGTTGAACGAGACCTACAGTTGGATCCACTTGCCGAAGCAAGTGGAGGTCAGCATCAGCAGCGATGGGAAGAACTATTCGCCGTTGGGTTCTGCAGAAGCAAAGGCAACGGTCGGTCGGAGTGAGTTCGTGATCAACAAGGCCGTGAAAGCGCGGTACGTGCGGTTGGTGGTGAAGCACGCCGGCCTTATCCCGGAAGGGTTTCCAGGTGCTGGCAAACAGAGTTGGTTGTTCCTGGATGAGATCGATGTGCATTGAGCATGATCTTTGTCGGGCATTGGGGCGCTCGTCATTCCGGGCTTGACCCGGAATCTCGCCAATACCTGGAACGACATCGGCACTTGAAAATGAAAACTCTTCTAACCCTGTTCGCGATCATCGGCGGCTTCGCGCTGCACGCACAGAACACAATCTACAGCCACGCCATCGGCAATTGGCGCAACGGTCCCGTCGTCTACATCACGCCGCTGTTCGAGACCACCGAGGCCACGACCAAGACTCAATTGAAAGAGCAACTCCGCGCGCAGTACCCGGAGCTGAAGGACATCGCGGACACGGACTTCGACGTGCTGCTCTTCGGCACGACGGAAGAGGGCGAGGAAAGCCGCCGACTGCTCAAGGTCAAGTACGGCATCCGCAAATTGCAGGTCGTGCTATTGGAAGCGCCGCCTCCTGCGAAAGAGGAGTAGGTTCAGCGATCGCCCGGAGGATCCAACTCCCACGTTATCGTCGGCGATCCTTGTCTGGCCCTGATCTTCGTGGCATCATGCAGACGCTTCACGCCACCTTCATCCTGTTCGTCAAGGACCAACAACGCAGCACGGCATTCTATCGGATCCTGCTGGACCGCGCACCCACGTTGGAAGTACCGGGCATGACGGAGTTCACACTGAACGACGGGTGCAAACTGGGCCTGATGCCGGAGAACGGGATCGCGCGGATCATCTCCGGCCCGTTGCCGCATCCATCCACGGCGCAGGGCGCACCGCGCTGCGAGTTGTACCTCCTGTGCGCGGACCTGCACGCCGCGATACGATCGGCGGAGAAAGCGGGCGCACAAACCGTGGATCCTTTGGCGGATCGCGACTGGGGCCATCGCGTCGCCTACTTCGCGGATCCCGATGGTCATGTGGTCGCTCTGGCAACGGAGATGGCCTGATGGTGATGATCATCACCGGTCGCGCAGTCCGGTTGGCGGATCTTTGTGGCATGAAAGCGAACATGGGTTCCTGGGACCGCATCCTGCGCGTGATCGCAGCCGTGGTCATTGCTGCGCTGTACTTCATGGAGGTGATCACTGGCACGATCGGTATCCTGCTCATGATCCTGGCCGCTGTATTCGCGCTAACGAGTACCATCAGTGTGTGTCCGTTGTACCTCCCATTCGGTTTCAGCACCAGGAAGAAATGAAACGGAAGTACCTCCTCATAGCGATCGGCGCGGTGGTGGGAGCCATCGGCGGATGGGTATACTGGTCGCAAGTGGGCTGCGCAAGCGGATCCTGTGCGATCACCTCCCACCCGCTCAACAGCACCTTGTACGGAACCTTTCTCGGTGGACTTCTGGGGTCCACGCTGAATGATATCCGCAAACCGAAGAACACGAACGAAAACACCCACTGAACCATGCTACGCTCCCTCTTTGGCCTCGGCCCGAAAGTCGATATCACCCGGATGATCTCCGACGGTGCCCTGATCCTCGACGTCCGCACACCGGACGAATTCCGGCGGGGTCATGTGCGCGGCTCCACGAACATCCCGCTGGACCGCTTGGCAAAGGACCTGAAGAAACTGGACAAGCAACGGCCGATCGTCGCCTGCTGCCAAAGCGGTATGCGCAGTGGTAGTGCGGTTGCCGTACTGGAGAGGAACGGTTACACCGCGCACAATGGCGGTTCGTGGATGAACGTGCAAAGCCGATCACCGAAATGATCAAGGACCGCATCCTTCGGGGTTGGCACGCCATGCGGGTGCTGCGCGCGGTGTTCGCGGTGATCTTCGTGTTCGCCGCGATCTCCAGCAACGAGCCGGTGGCGTGGTTCGCAGCGGCCTTCTTCGGCATACAGGCCGTGTTCAACATCGGGTGTTGCGGGGTGGACGAGTGCCAACCGTCCCCGTCGCGGCGAACCAACGAGACAGGCACAGAACCCATCGTATACGAAGAGATCCGATGAACACGCAAGCAACACCCTCCTCCTTCAAGGAACTCATCAGCGGGAACAAGCCCGTGGTGGTGGACTTCTTCGCGGAATGGTGCGGCCCGTGCAAGGCGATGAGACCGATCCTCGATGAGTTCAAGAAGGCGATCGGTGATCGCGCGGCGGTGATCAAGGTGGATGTGGACCGCAACCCGGGAGCCGCGCAGGCTTATCAGGTGCAAGGGGTACCCACCATCGCGATCTTCAAGAACGGGCGCATCGTGTGGCGCCGGTCGGGTGTGCAGAGCGCCAGCCAGCTACAGGCCGCGGTCCAACCCTTCCTGTGAAATGGAACTCGGCTCCGAAGAGAGGTGAACCTCCACCGCGCCACGCGCCAACGAGACACGACCTCGTGCCTGTAGTTGGTGTAACAAGCGCGTGATCACCTCGCGCGGTGAATTGAGTTCATCCGCGATGTCCTGGTGGGTCGCCTTCAAAATGGTGTTGCCGGTTGCTTGCACGCGCTTGGTGAGGTAATTCCACATCTGCTCGTCCAATTTCTGGAAGGCCACCACCTCGATGGTCTCCAACAGTTCTCCGAATCGCTGCGCCTGGGTGTCACTTACGAATCGTCGCCATTCCGGATACACCATCCATGCATCCATGCGATCCGATGGGATAAGCAGCAGATCCGCATCCTCCTCCACCACGGCCAACACCGAACTGTTCCGTTTGGATGAACAGCAGGTGAGCGAGATCGCGCAGGATTCTCCGGGTAGGATGTGGTACAGGAAGCGTTCACGCCCGTTCGCATCCTGCGCAAGGATCCGTAGGCTGCCCTTTTCCACGATGGGGACATGCGTGATGACATCACCCGGGCTCATCAGCACGGTTCCCGCTGGGATGTGCCGGCGCATGACCACCTCATTGAACGCGCGTTCCAGCTCCTTGTCCTCGAACATGCAGGCAATGTACCGCGGGCATGGATCGAAAGTGCGGACGATCGTCAGGGGCTCAAGATGTTTCCGTGATGATCCTCACAGGACGGGTCCATGATCGCGAGCAGCTTTGCGCGCAACCATAGCACGCATGCGCCGGACACTTCTCGCCTTTTCCGCCCTCCTTGTCATCGCATCATCCACCGCACAGGACATCGGTGGGCGCACTGTCGAACTCCAGGAAGTGCTCATCCCCGGTATGCCAGGGCTCCAATCCTTTGCTTGGGGCCAGGATGCGGGCCAATGGTTCCTCATCGGCGGGCGGACGGACGGACTGCACCAGCGGCAACCCTTCGCAGCTTTCCTAGCGGCGGACAACAACACGATGGCCTATGTCGTGGATCCGATCTCGGATCAGGTGTGGTCCGCATCGATCACCAGCCTGCCCACGGCCTTGACGGAGCAACTACAAAGCACGAACACGGAGTTCCTGCAACGCGGCTCCACCCTGTATGTGATCGGTGGGTACGGATTCTCCGCGACCGCCAATGACCACATCACATACCCCAAGCTCACCGCGATAGACCTGCCGGGTGTGATGAACGCCATCCGGACCGGCGCCAACATCAGCCCTTTCTTCCGGCAGATCACCGATACGCGCTTGGAAGTGACCGGCGGGCAACTCGGTCTTCTCGGCGATCACTTCATCCTGGCCGGTGGCCAACGCTTCATCGGCCGGTACAATCCGATGGGTCCGAACCAAGGCCCCGGCTTCATTCAGGAATACACGGATGCCATCCGCAGGTTCCGCATCGACGACGACGGCGTGGACCTGTCAATAGCCGATCACACGGAGGTCTTGGATACCATGGAGTTGCATCGCCGCGACTACAATATGCTGCCACAACGGTTCCCGAACGGCGAATTGGGCTACACCATCTTCTCCGGTGTGTTCCAACACAACAATAACATCCCTTGGTTGAACACCGTGGATGTGCGCGCAGCGGATTGGAACGTAGTGCCCGTATTCGAGCAGTTGCTGAACCAATACCACACCGCGCGTGTGGCCTTGTGGGACAGCACCATGAACAGGATGGACAACGTCTTCTTCGGTGGCATGTCACGCTACCACTACACTGGGGCCAACTTGACCGAGGACACCAACGTGCCCTTCGTGAACACCATCAGCCGTGTAAGCCGCGATGCGAATGGCGCGATGACTGAATTCGCCATCGGGAGCATGCCCGGGCTTTTGGGCGCGAGTGCGGAGTTCATTCCTTTGCCCACCCTTGTACAGTCGGGGGTCGGGATCATTCGCTCGGACCTCTTGATCGGAGACAGCGTTCTCATCGGGCACATCGTGGGGGCATCCAAAGCACCGCTGCGAACATCTTCTTCATCAACAACGGAACGCAGAGCGATGCCGCAGCGCGTGTATTCGAGGTGTGGTTGGTGGATCCATCCACCCACGTTACAACCGCCACCGGTCCGGTAGTGAACACCTTGGAAGTGATGGGCCTGCCGGGGGCGGACCACGTGCGGTTGTTGATCCACAACAGCAGCAGCGCCGTTGTTCATATTGAAATGATGGATGCGGCCGGACACTTGGTGAAGACCATCATGCACGGCACAATGCCCCAAGGTGAGCAGGAGATCCGGGTGGGAACTTCCCAGTTGGCGAAGGGCCATTACACCATCGCGATGACGATCGGAGCTGAACGGATCCACGCCACCTTTATCCGGTAGGACCGGTCATCCATCGCCGAGAGGTCCTTGATCCGGTACTCATACTACCAGTGATCCGCGCCACGGAAAGGTGCATCCGCACCTGACGAACATCAGGGGTGGGGCCATACCGGCCCGATAGGTTTGCACGCATCCATTGACCGTGCGCAAGCAAGCCATGTCCCCCCAGCCGATCACCACGATCCGTGATCTGGTCCGCGAGTTGTTGCGGAACAGGGACCTTGATTCGTACCCGGGGATCCTCGCGCGGTATGCCATTCCGAGTCGCGACCTGGAGCCTTACTTCCGCTGGAATACGCGGCATTATACACGCACCTGCATCCTACGGAACGATGATTTCGAGTTGTTGGTGATCTGCTACGAGCCCGGACAACGCACCAGTATCCACGATTTCAACAGTGAAACGGCGTGGGTGCATCCGGTGATCGGTGAATTGGTGGAGGAGCGCTTTTCCATTGAGCCGAACGGTGGGTTGAAACCGGTCAGCGAAGCACACTTCCATCCCGGCGATCTGGATCGGTTCACCAAAGGCTCATCCATCCACCGGTTCACGAACCGAGGTCCGGGGCGCGCGGTCACCGTGAACCTGTACGCGAAGCCCATGAGCCAATGGCGGGTCTATGACGAGCGCACCGGTGGGGTCAGCATTTCACCGGCAGGACCGCCGCGATGATCGCCGTCGCTACCTTGGCCAGCAATACTGATCAGGGCATGCGGCAGGTGGCGATGGACATACGACATGTGGGGGAATTGCTCTTCACCACGGCGGCGGAGGGCTTGGTGGTCGTGGATCGCGAAGGGACCATCCTCCTACACAATCCCCGTCTGAACGAGATGTTCGGACATACCGGTGAAGAGTTGAAAGGCAGGCCCATTGAGGACCTTCTTCCCGATGCGGCGCGCGCGCACCATGTCCACCACCGGGCGAACTACGCCGAGCATCCCGTGCCGCGCAGCATGGGCATGGGCATGGATCTCTGGGGGCAACGCAAGGACGGCAGCATTTTCCCGGTGGAAGTAAGCCTGAACCACTTCAACGTAAAAGGGCGGATGTACGTCATGGGCCTTATCACGGACGTGACCCTGCGGCACGAAGCGGAGCAAGCGCTTCACCGGAGCAAGCAGGATCTGGAGGAACGCGTGGAGCAACGCACCGCAGAACTCCGCGAAGCCGAGAAAAGCGTTCGGGCCGCCTTGGAGAAGGAGCGCGAACTGCATCAACTGAAGAGCCGCTTCGTGGCCATGGCCAGCCATGAATTCCGCACGCCCCTAAGCACCATCATGGGTAGTGTGGACCTGATCGGCCGATACGCCACCGGCGATGAGAAAGTGGACAAGCATGTGAAGCGCATCCGATCCAAGGTCCGTGAACTCACCTCCATGCTGAACGAGTTCCTCTCACTGGAACGCATCGAACAGGGCCAGACCCTGGTGAACCCGACCAGCTTCGACATCATTCATCATTGCATCGAGCAGATCGAGGAACTGCGCGGGCTGGCCAAGGCCGGACAATCCATCGATTACGATCACAGTGGAGAGGAACGGACGATCGGAACGGATCGGCAAATGCTCGGGCATGTGATCACCAACCTGGTGACCAATGCGGTGAAGTACTCCCCTGAGAACAAGCCGATCTATGTTGCGCACGACGATCCACGACGGTTCGCTACGGATCACCGTGCAGGACCGGGGCATGGGTATTCCCATGGAGGACCAGCAGCACCTCTTCGAGCGGTTCTTCCGTGGTGGCAATGTGATGACCATACAAGGGACCGGTCTTGGCCTGAACATCGTGAAACGCTACCTTGATCTCCTAGGAGGCACCATCACCTTCACCAGTGAACCGGGCAACACGGTGTTCCATGTTGAAGTACCCCTGATCGCGATCACCCCGAAGACCGAACCGCAGACCATTTAAGACCATGAAGACCATCCTGCTCATCGAGGACGATGCCGATATGCGCGATAACACCGCGGAGATCCTGGAACTCGCCAACTACCGGGTGCTGAAAGCCGAGAACGGAAGGCGCGGTGTGGACCTCGCGCGCAAGGACGTTCCCGACCTCGTGCTCTGTGATATCATGATGCCCGAACTGGACGGTTTCGGCGTGCTGCACATGCTCGGGCGCGATCCCGCCACAGCGGAGGTGCCCTTCATCTTCCTCAGCGCAAAAGCCGAACGCGGCGACGTGCGCAAGGGCATGGAACTCGGCGCCGATGATTACCTGACCAAACCGTTCGAGGAAACGGAATTGCTGAATGCGATAGAAGGCCGGTTGAAGCGCGTGGAGTTTTTCCGCAAGGGATTCGATGAAGGATTCGAAGGATTCAACAAATTCATGGATCAGGCACGCGGCGTGGATGCGCTGAAGGACCTGAGCCTCGACCGCCGCACCCGGACCGTTTCCGCCAAGGAGGTACTGTTCCACGAAGGCGATGAACTGCGCGGCATTCCCTACCTCGTGAAGGGGAAGGCGCGCACCTTCAAGATCAACAAGGACGGCAAGGAACTGGTGACCGGCCTGCATGCCGCCGGAGAGATGATCGGTTACATGGGTCTATTGGAGAACGGCCATGCACTGGAGACCGCCGAGACGCTGGAGGAATGCGAGGTGGCGACCATTCCTCGCGAGGACCTCCTCGCCCTCTTGTACAAGGATCGCGACGTGAGCATCCGCTTCATCAAGATGCTGGCGCATGACGTGAAGGAGAAGGAACAGCACCTGTTACAACTGGCCTACGCGAGTGTCCGGCAGCGTGTGGCACAGGCGATCCTTCGTGTTCACGAACGCTACGCGGGATCCGCGAGCAGCGGACTGGGCGTGCGGATCAGTAGGGAGGATCTGGCCTCCATCGTGGGCACAGCCACGGAATCATTGATCCGGTGCATCACCGACCTCAAAGAGGATGGCATGATCGCCAGTGAAGGAAGGGACGTCGTGATCAAGGACAAGGTCCGGCTGGAGCGGTTGGCGCAACGGTAAGCGAAAGGGATCCTCCCTGTTCACCTCTGTTCTCCTGGTCTTGTTGCTCGTTGCTGAAGTGCTGGGCATCATCGGTGGGTCCGGTTCCAGCATGTTGGTGAGGTGTCCGTTGTGAGCCATCGATCCTCACATCGATAAAAGTTCTTCGGGACTACCTTCGCGACGTACCGAAAAGATCATGTCACGAACGAGGACCGAACCGGAAGCCACGATCTCCTTGAACGAACTGCGCGAGGAGATCCTGCGCGATTATGAACTCTGCGTCACCAGTCGCGAGGCCAGTTTGATCGGGCGGAAGGAAGTGCTGGGCGGCAAAGCCAAGTTCGGGATCTTCGGTGATGGCAAGGAACTGGCGCAGGTGTGCATGGCCAAGCAGTTCCGCAACGGCGATTGGCGCAGCGGCTACTACCGCGACATGACCTTCATGTTCGCCATCGGTGAGCTCACCGTGCAGCAATGGTTCGCGCAACTGTACGCGCACGCTGACGTGAAGGCCGATCCCAGCAGCGCGGGCCGAAGCATGAACGGCCACTTCGCCACACGATCGCTGGACGACAACGGCGAGTGGAAGAACCTGATGGCACAGCCGAATTCCTCAGCGGATATCTCCCCCACAGCCGGGCAGATGGCGCGCTTGCTGGGTCTCGCACAAGCGAGCAAGGTCTTCCGCAACAACCCCGCGCTGCACAGCTACACACATCTTACGGACAAAGGCAACGAGGTCGCCTTCGGCACCATCGGCGATGCGAGTACGAGCGAAGGTCTTTTCTGGGAAACCATCAACGCCGCTGGTGTGCTGCAAGTGCCCATGGCCATGAGCGTGTGGGACGATGGCTGGGGCATCAGTGTGAGCAAGGCCTACCAGACCACCAAGGGCAACATCAGCAAAGTGCTGGAAGGATTCCGCAAGGAAGAAGGCGGTTCGAGCGGAGCCGAGAACAATGGCCTGCGGATCCACAACACGAAGGGTTGGGATTATGTACACCTGAACAAGACCTATGAGGAGGCGATCGCGCTTTGTCGCGAGGAGCAAGTGCCTTGCCTGATCCACGTGGCAGAGGTGACGCAACCACAAGGCCACAGCACCAGTGGCAGTCACGAGCGCTACAAGAACACCGTGACCGATTGGATCCGCGACGACAAGACCGGTGCGCCGAAGGAGGAAGTGCCTTTGTTGGAGTGGTACAAGGTGTATGACTGCAATGTGAAGTTCCGGGAGTGGATCCTGAACGCACGTCCCGGTGGTGAAGCGATCGCCACGGTGGAGGAGTTGGATGCGATCGAAGCGAAGGCGAAGTCCGATGCGAAGGATGCGCAGAAGGCGGCGTGGAAGGCGTTCCAGGATGAGATCAAAGCCGAGCGCGATGAAGTGCTGCCGATGATCGAGGCGATCGATCCAAGTATCGCTGCTGAACTGAAAGCCGAAATGGCACCGGGCCGCAAGGAAGTGATCAGCGCTGCACGGCGTGCGCTACTATGGCGGTCCGTCATGGCGGCCTCCGAGCCGCCATCTCGAGATTCCGGGTCGCAGCCCGGAATGACAGACGCACCCGCCATGGCGCTCCGTGCCTGGATCGCCAACGCGATGTCCGCCAACGCGGATCGCTACGGATCGCACCTCTACAGCGAGAGCGCCAAGAGCTGCTTGAACGTGCCCATCGTGCCGGCCGAATACGCCACCGATGAACAGGTCGATGGCCGCATCATCATCCGCGACAACTTCAAAGCTCTTTTCGAGAAGGAGCCACTGCTGCTCACCTTCGGGGAGGACACCGGCAAGATCGGCGACGTGAACCAAGGCATGGAAGGCATGCAAGCGCTGTTCGGTGAATTGCGCGTGAGCGATACCGGCATCCGCGAAGCCACGATCCTTGGCCAAGGCATGGGCATGGCCCTGCGCGGCCTGCGTCCGGTGGCGGAGATCCAATACCTCGATTACCTGCTCTATTGCCTACAAGGCATGAGCGACGACCTCGCCACTGTGCAGTGGCGTACCAAGGGCGGCCAGAAATGCCCCCTCATCATCCGCACGCGTGGGCACCGTTTGGAAGGTGTGTGGCACAGCGGCAGCCCGATGGGCATGATCATCAACAGCGTGCGTGGCGTGGTGGTGTGCGTGCCGCGCAACATGCAGCAGGCTGCGGGTATGTACAACACGCTCCTGCAAAGCGATGATCCCGCATTGGTGATCGAATGCCTCAACGGTTACCGCAGCAAGGAGCGCCTGCCCAGCAACCTCGGTGCATTCACCGTACCCATCGGTATTCCGGAAGTGGTGCGTGAAGGCACGGACATCACGCTGGTGAGCTACGGCAGCACGTTCAACATCTGCGCGAAGGCGGCCGATGAACTCGCCGCGCTCGGTATCTCCGTGGAGATGATCGACGTGCGCACCCTCCTCCCCTTCGATCGCAACCACTTGATCGTGGAGAGCCTGAAGAAGACCAATCGCCTACTGGTTGTGGATGAGGACGTGCCCGGCGGCGCCAGCGCGTACATCCTTCAACAGATCCTGGAAGTGCAAGGCGGCTACCTGTGGCTGGATGGCGCGCCTTCAACGCTCACCGCGAAAGCCCACCGTCCTGCTTACGGCAGCGACGGTGACTACTTCAGCAAGCCGAGCCTGGAGGATGTGGTGGAGAAGGTGGTGGGGATGGTGGCCGAGTGACGATCGTGGTGGCGTTTCGCGCCTTCACAAACCCGCACGAGTGGACGGATCGATGCGGAAGTGGACCATCGCATCGGCGAGTTGAACGAATTGAATGGTCTGCTATGCCCAAGGTCGCCTACCGCGTTTATGTGATCGAACTCTCCCGGAAGGTGTTCACGGAGGACCGGAAATTCCGCGAAGCGAACCCGCAATTCAACGGTGTGTTGGAATGCCTGTACGTGGGCATGACGAGCAAGACGCCGCAGCAGCGCCTCGCACAACACAAGAGCGGCTACCGCAATGCGAAGGGACAGAAGCTCTCCAGCAACATCGTGGAGAAGTACGGGCGTTACCTGAGGCCGAGCCTCTACCAGGACATCGGTCCGCTGAGCCGCGCGGAGGCGCTGGAGGTGGAAAAGGGATTGGCGCTGGAACTGCGCAGGAAGGGCTACGCGGTGTGGACGAATTGAACGGTCTTCGCGCTAGAACGATCCAGTGCGCAGGTAAAGGACACTGAGGATCCGCCAAGGTGGATCGGTAAAGCACGAGTGATCCCTTCAAGGCCGAAGCCCTACCCCACGCACCGCAACACCAGCAAAGGGATGGATGTATGCAGCGCCATTCGCTTGGTCTTACTGCGGTGCAACAAGCCTTTCCAGGATCCACGCTTGCGATGGATGCTCACCACCAGTTGGATATGGCCGGTGCGCGCGAGCTCATCGATCGTGGGCGCGATCTCGGCGGCTTGTACCACCACGAAGGAGTGCAACGCGCTGCCGAGGAGCTTGGCGAAGGCCACTCGGTCCGCGTTCGGTTCAAAGGCGATATCGTTGGTGCGGACATGCGCGATGACGATGTGTGCCTTCTTCCGCTTCGCCAATGCAAGCAGTGGTTTCAGCGCGGCGGCATCCACCGGCCCACCATCATAGGCCAGCAGGATGCGCTTGATCGGTTCCGGCTCCCATTGCCCGGGAACGATGATCACTGGCAAGTGCGCATTCGTCACCACATCCATGGCTTGGCTGCCCACCAACTTGTTCTCACCTACACCGTGAGCTCCCATGATGATCCAATCTCCACCCTTCTCCTTCGCGAGTCGATCCAGTGCTTCCGGCAACCACATGGTGGTCGCCTTGCGCACCAGTTGCGTACTTCCTGCGTGCGTCTGGCACTTGTGTTGAAAGGTCAGCAGCTGGGCCATGGCTTGTCGCTTTGCCGCACTCGCCATTTCCGGGAACATCGCATGCGCGGTGGATGGAGTGAGGTACGCATGTACGAGGGTAGCCGTTGATCGCGAACCGCCGAAGTGCGCGAATGCGAAACGTGCCGCCGTTAGCGAGGTGTCACTGAAGTCCGTGGGAAGAAGGAGGTGTGCCATGACCGTGTGTTCGTGATGCAAGATGCGCCGCATGTCCCGTGGGCGGGCTGATCGGCATCAGGTCCATGAGGTGAATCGGGGCGTGGTCTTGCATGGATCGTTGGATCAGGAGCGATCCGGGAAGACATCATGGCGATCAGTCGCGACGCGATCCACACGGACCTGGGCTATTTCTTCCACAGTGCGGCCACCAATGATGGGGAGGTGCATTCCGAGGAACGGGCCGCACCGGGCAAGCCGATCGATGCGCAATGGCTTCCGCTGGGGAGAGCAGCCGCGATGCGCGCGGCACGGACAAAGGCCATTCCATCGATATCTGTTTCGACTTCGCGAATGACGAGGGCATGGAAACCGATGAGGTCTTCCGCCGGTTCGGGGAACATCTCCGCAAACAGACCGCGCTGTTACGATGAAGGGCTGCGCCACATGATTATTCGGACGGCCTTCGAGAAGCTGTGAGCGGCGACAGGGTTCGGCGGATCCGCTTCCCCGCTACGGGTGACGACGTTGCTATTCCTTGCCCTTCGCTTTCTCCTTGAAGTACCTGCGGAAGAACCAGTTCCGTTGGAGCGCGCGCAGATCCTCGTTCAGCAAAGTTGAACTGGTATCGAGGGCGGATACCACGCGTTTCACGTCACGTGTCAGGGTGGTATCCTTGGTAAGGGTGTGCGTTAGCCCACCGGGGCGATCGAGGTCGGCAGCGAAACTTCCCAAGCGCTGACTCACGAACAAGAGCGAATCCGAGACGGAGCGAAGGTTCGCGATCAGATCGCGCACCCGCCCATCGGTCACCGGGTCGCCGATCAGCGCTCCCAAGGCACCTTGTCCGTTCTGCATGTCATGCACGATGGTATTCGTGCGCTCGGTGAGCAGGCGTGCGTTGGTCGCTGCCGTTCGGATCTCCGCGACCACAAAGCTCACATCGTTCATAAGCGTACTGTCGCTCATCATCCGGATCAAGCCGTGCTCACTGTTCAACCGCTCGGTGAGGTCGCGCAATTCCTCCGTGATCACCACCACGTTGTCATTCGATCGGCCCAAGGAGCGCAACATCGCGTCCGTGTCCAGTCCCTTTCCGGTCCGGAGTTCCATCTCGTCCGTGAGCGGGGTACCGTTGCCTTCCCCCGGTTCGATGCTGACGAGCTTGTTGCCCATCAGCCCGTCCGACGCGATGCGTGCGATCGCGTTGGACCGGATGTGCTCGGCCGCGTCCAGGCGGATCATCATGTCCACCAGCACCAAGGTATCGCTGAGGATGGTGATGCGTTCCACCGTGCCGACATCGATCCCGACGTAGCGCACGTTGTTCCCTACGCGCAACCCACTCACTTCATTGAATCGCGCTTGCACATCCATGGTCCGGCTGAAGAGATCACGCTTGGATCCCAACAGGTAGAGCCCCACCACCAGGACCGTGATCCCGGCCAACACGAACGCTCCGAGTTTGAATGCACTACCGCGTAGTTCCGCCATCACATGAAGATGAAGAATTGTTGGACCACTGGATCCCGCATGGATCGAAGTTCGTCATAGCTGCCTTCCACATAGTTGCGACCATCCATGAGGATAGCGATCCTGTTCGCCGCGAGCTTCGCCACGTTGAGGTCGTGGGAGATGATCACCGAGGAGGTGCCGTACTTCTTCTGCAGACGCAGGATCAGTTCCACGATCTCCTTGCCGGTGATCGGATCCAGACCCGTGGTGGGCTCATCATACAGCACGATCTCGGGCTTGAGGATGAGCGTGCGCGCAAGTCCGATCCGCCGCCGCATGCCACCGGAGAGTTCGCTCGGATATAGGTCCGACGTGTGCTCTAGGCCGACGTTCTCCAAGGCCTCCTTCACGAGCGCATCACGCTCTTCCGCGCTTTGTGCGAACCAGTGACGGCGCAACGGGAACTCCAAGTTCTCGCGCACGGTCATGGAGTCGTAGAGCGCGCTACTCTGGAAAAGGAAACCGATGCGCACACGCAAATGATCCAGATCATCCTGGCCCAGCGCGTACACATCCTGTCCGAGCACCATCACTTGTCCTTGATCCGGGCGCAGCAGACCAACGATGCACTTGATCAGGACCGATTTTCCGGATCCAGACTTTCCCAGCACCATCACGTTCTCGCCGCGACGGACGTCGAGGTCGAAGCCCTTCAACACCTTGTTCGCCCCGAACGCCTTGTGCAGATCACGCATGCGTATCACCACCTCCGGTCCGACACCGGCCGCGGGCTTCATCTTGCTATGGATCGCTCCTTCCATCAGTTCAGTCCCATGATCTCGGTGACCTGCACCGCAACAAGGTCGAGGATGAAGATCACCAGTGATGCCACCACCACCGCCGAGTGGGCGGATCGCCCGACGCCTTCCGTTCCCTTCTCCGTGTTGTACCCTTTGTAGCAGCCCACCACGCCGATGGCCAGCCCAAAGAAGACCGACTTGATAAGTGCCGGCAGGACGTCACTGAAGACGAGCGAATCGAAGACCTGCTGCTGGAACAACTGCCACGACACCGCCCCCTTCATGTTCACGCCGATGAAGCACGCCCAGATCGCAATGGCATCGGCAAGGATAACGAGCAAGGGAAGCATCAGGATCGTGGACCAGATCCGCGTGACCACAAGGAACTTGAACGGATTGGTGCCCGATACCTCCATCGCGTCGATCTGCTCGGTCACCTTCATGGAACCGAGCTCCGCCCCGATGCTCGAACCGATCTTCCCGGCGCAGATCAACGCCGTGATCACAGGCGCGATCTCGCGCACCACGGAGATGGCCACCATCGCCGGCAGCATGGTCTCGGCACCGAAGCGCGCGAGGGTCGGGCGTGATTGCACCGTGAGCACCAAGCCCATGATGAAGGCCGTGATGGCGACCAACGGCAGGGATTGGTATCCGTTCAGGTAGCACTGCCGTACCAGCTCGCGCCATTCGAATCGGGGTCGGAATGCTTCACGGAAGAAGCGACCCGTGAAAGCCACGAGCTCGCCGACCTCGACCACGATCGCCCTTGCGCCCAGCAACACGCCGCTACGATCCATTGGCAGAAGGTAGGATTTACGGGCCGATAAGGAGTTGATGAATGACAAGTCGATCAACGTCCGCAGCGTTACGGAGATGCACCGTTACACAACCTTCGTAGCAGAACCTTCCGGCGAGGTGCGTGTGCAGCTACAACACCTTCCGTTCGTGTATCCACGCACGAACGTCGGCATGCAAGGATGCGCTCGCTGGGGCAGGACAACCATTCGGTGATCCCGGTCAAGAGGAGGATGCAATGGCGGGGTCACGGCCCGCCGATCACTTCGACTCGCCGTCAAAGGCGATCGCCTTCGGAAAGAGCAAGTGGTTCTCCAAGTGGACATGCACATGCAGGTCCTCCTCGAATTGCTTCAGTTCCTCGAACGTCAGTCGGTAGGTCGTGCAAGCACCCGCAGGCGGCGTCAGGTCGTTGGTGATCTCGCGGATCAGCGCGAGGCGATCACCTTCGGCCAGGTGCTCCGCTTCCATGGCCGCAATGGGGTTGCTGAACGTGCCGAAGGGAAGTGCGGGGCGTGGCGCTCCGGACAACAGGGCCTGTTCCGTCTTCTTGATCCACGGAAAAAGGATGAGTTCCTCCTTGGCCATGTGCTGGGTGAACTCACCGGCGCTGGCGGCGAAGTGGTCCCGTACGTCCAGCAATTCGGGGTGCTCCCGGCCGTGGACCAAGGCGATGCGTTCCGTGTGCTTCAACAGGGAAGGGATGGTGGCCTTCACGTATGCGTGATGCACGCTTTCGATGTGATCGATCAGGCCGGACATGGACAATTGGTCCGGGCGAAAACCTGCGTTGCTAGGGGTCGCTGATCGCAGGACGGTCTCCAGCTTTTCGGAAACCTCCTTCACATCCAAGCCTTTCTCCGCGCAGGCCTGTTGAAGGCTACGACCACCCTTGCAGCAGTAATCCAAGCCATAGGATTCGAGCACCTTGGCGGTAGCGGGTTGATCAAGCACGAGGTCGGCGAGGCGTTGTTCGATAATGGGTTCCATGGTTCTTCAGGATTGCGCGCCAAAGGTCCCCGATCATCGGAAGATCCACCCTGACAAATATCATCCAACGCATCCTTCCCTGACGTGTCAAGTGTTTCCGGAGTGCGATGGGATTCACACCATGGGATCGTGGAAAACGAAGCAAAACACGTCCGCGTTCTGATGCCGAAGATCAGCAGCTTTGGCCACCCGTCCACTTTTAGTTCCGGCATCCTATTCATAACCTCTATGACGACACTCACCAGCCCCTTGAAAGCAACTGTCCCCACCGGAACCGAGCGCGGATCGACCTTCACCAAAGAGGAGGTACTGGCCAACGCGCTGGCTTATTTCAAGGGTGATGAACTGGCGGCGACCACTTGGCTGAACAAGTATGCCTTGCGGGATGGCGATGGGGTATTGATCGAAGACTCGCCGATCGCCATGCACCGGCGCATGGCCCGGGAGTTCGCGCGGATCGAAGCGAAGTATCCAGTGCCCGACGCGAAGAAGCAGGCCTTCCTTTCCACCTATGGTCGACAGCGCGCCACGTTGAACGAGGAGCGGATCTTCTCCCTCTTCGACGGGTTCCGTGATGTGGTGCCACAGGGTAGCGTGATGGCTTCGCTCGGCGATCCGTACCGCTTGGCCTCCCTGAGCAATTGCGTGGTCCTCCCCTCCCCGCTCGATTCGTACGGCGGCATCTTCCGCAACGATCAACAACTCGCCCAGCTCTTCAAGCGCCGTTGCGGCGTGGGCTTCGACCTGAGCACATTGCGTCCGTCGGGAGCCGGTGTGAGCAACGCGGCGCGTACCAGCACCGGTGCCGTCTCCTTCATGGAACGCTTCAGCAACACCACCCGCGAAGTGGCGCAGAAAGGCCGGCGCGGCGCGCTCATGCTCACCATGGACATCGCGCATCCCGATGTGGAGCAATTCATCACCATCAAGCAGGACCTCACGAAAGTGACCGGCGCCAACGTGAGCGTGCGCGTGAGCGATGCCTTCCTGAAAGCCGTGGAAGCGGATGCGGACTTCACCCTGCAATGGCCGGTGGAAGCGAAGGAACCCGAGGTGACACGCGTGGTGAAGGCCCGTGAACTTTGGAACACCCTGGTGACCTGCGCGCACAATAGCGCTGAACCCGGCATCATCTTCTGGGACCGCCAGCACAGCTACTCCACCTCTTCGGTCTATCCCGGCTTCCGCAACGAGAGCACCAATCCGTGCAGCGAGATCGCCATGCAGGGCGGCGACAGTTGTCGCTTGATCGCGATCAACATGCACAGCTTCGTCAACGATCCCTTCACCGCGAAGGCCTGGTTCGACCACGACCGCTTCGCCGCGGTGACCTACGAGGCGCAGCGGCTGATGGATGATCTGGTGGACCTCGAACTCGAGGCGGTCGATCGCATCCTTGCCAAGATCGACAGCGATCCGGAAGCCGATGCGGTGAAGGAAGTGGAGCGTTCCACCTGGCAACTGCTGCGCGATACAGGGAAGAAGGGCCGTCGCACGGGACTGGGCTTCACCGGCCTGGCCGATGCGGTCGCGGCGCTGAACCTGAAGTACGACAGCGATGGTGCGTTGGAGGCCGTGGAGGACATCCTGCGCACCAAGTGCCGCGCGGAGTTCGACAGCAGCATCGACCTCGCCATCGAACGCGGTGCCTTCGAAGCCTTCGATCCCGCCGTGGAACGGACCTCTGAATTCACCGCGATGCTGGAGAAGGAATTGCCCGAAGTGCATGACCGCATGATGCGGCACGGACGGCGCAACATCAGCCTGAGCACCGTGGCCCCAACAGGAACGCTGAGCCTGCTCACACGCACCAGCAGCGGCATCGAACCGGTGTACATGCTCGGCTATACGCGTCGACGCAAAGTGATGCCCGGCGATCCGAATGCGGTGGTCAGCTTCACTGATGCACAAGGCGATCAGTGGGAGGAATTCACCGTACACCATCCACGCCTGCTCGACTGGATGGAGGTGACCGGCAAGAAGGATCCCGCAGAGAGCCCGTACCACGGTGCCACGGCCAACGACATCGACCGCGAGCGCAGGATCCGGATGCAAGCGGTGGTACAGAAATACACGACGCATTCCATCAGCAGCACCATCAACCTGCCCTCCACCGCTACGGCGGAAGAGGTCGGTGCCATCTACCTCGATGCCTGGCACAAGGGTTTGAAGGGCATCACCGTGTACCGCGATGGAAGTCGCAGTGGCGTGCTGGTGGCGACCACCGAGAAAGCGAAGGACGAGAAGGTCCACCACGTGAAGCGCCCGGAACGGTTGGAAGCGGACATCCTGCGCTTCAACAACGAGACGACACCATGGATCGCTGTAGTGGGCAAACTGGACGGCAGGCCCTACGAGATCTTCACCGGAAAGGCGGAAGGCGTGTTCGAACTCCCGCGTTGGGTGCAGAACGGGTGGGTGGTGAAGCGCCACTGTGCCCGTAATGGAAAGAACGTGTACGACCTCGAGTACGCCGACGGCGAGGAATTCCGCGCAACGGTGCAAGGCCTCAGCCGCAGCTTCGACAAGGAGTATTGGAACTACGCCATCCTGATCAGCGGCATGTTGCGTGAGGGCATGCCCCTGCCCCAGGTCGTTGACGTTATTGCGAACCTGAACCTCTACGATGCCACGTTGAACACGTGGAAGAACGGCGTGGCGCGCGCGCTGCAGCGCTACATCGCCGATGGCACCCAAGCCACCGGCCGCAAGTGCAACGACTGCGGTGATGCCGACGGGTTGTACTACGAAGAGGGCTGCCTGAAGTGCAAGAGCTGCGGCGGGACGAAGTGCGGTTGACCCGACCGGTCAGGAAAACGCAACGTACAGGCATGCATCGGTGCGTGCGCTAGTGGAATATCCTTTACGCCCCGGAACATCCTTCGGGTCGTGCCGAACATGAAAGGGCAGATGCCTGCATCCACGCGGAACACTGGGCCGGAACAGTCCGGGCCACTGGACATGGATCCGCCCTTGCACGTTGACCCGCGTGCCCGGAAAGCGGTCTTCATCGTGGCCATGCTGCTCTGCCTCAGCCCGGCCATGGGTCCGCCCTTGGCGCTGCTGCTTGGCCTGGTGCTGGCACTCACCATCGGCGATCCCTTCGCGAAGTGGAACCACACCGCCACCGGATGGCTGTTGAAAGCCTCCGTAGTGGGCCTGGGGTTCGGCATGAACCTGCACCACGCCATGGCTGCCGGCAAGGACGGTCTGGCATTCACGGTGGCGTCCATCGTGCTCACCCTCCTATTCGGCTGGTTCCTCGCCAGGCGCTTGCGGGTGGATGGCATCTCGGCCTTCCTCATCTCCAGCGGCACCGCCATTTGCGGAGGCAGCGCCATTGCTGCGGTATCGCCCATCGTGCAGGCGGACCGCAAACAAATGACCGTGGCGCTGGGCACCGTGTTCATCCTCAACTCCGTGGCCCTGCTGGTCTTTCCGTTGTTGGGCCACCTGTTGCACATGACCCAGCACCAGTTCGGCCTGTGGTGCGCCATCGCCATCCACGACACCAGTTCGGTAGTGGGCGCGGCCGCGGCGTTCGGCGAAGAAGCGCTACAAGTGGCCACCACGGTGAAGCTGGAGCGCGCGCTCTGGATCGTTCCGCTCTCGTTGATCACCGCGCTGGTGATGAAAGGCGGCGGCAAGGTGAAGATGCCTTGGTTCATCGGCCTCTTCATCGGGGCCATGGTCTTCAGCAGTTACTTCCCGCAGTACGCCGTTGTGTACGAATGGCTGACGCTCGCGGCCAAACGCGGGTTGACGCTCACGCTCTTCCTCATCGGCGCCAGCCTCACTCTGGGCACCATGCGCAGCGTGGGCGTGAAACCGATGGTGCTGGGCATCCTGTTGTGGATCCTGATCAGCGTGATGTCCTTGATCGCGATCCTTGGGGTGGGATGAGCCAGTGGCCGGGACGGGATGCCAAAGATCCCTTCAGTTCCAGGATCGAATGGCGTAGGAAGGGGGAGGCCGATATGTGAACTTGCTTTTACTCATGGCTACGTGGTGTTGAATGTAGCCCCTGGCGGGCCGGATCAAGTCTTCACCTCCAGTAATGACTGGCCGAACTTCAGGGAAGCCTACACTTCGGCATCGGCGAGGCTCAGGAATTCCTTGTCCAGCGTTTCGTGCGGCACCAGCAGTTCGTTGCGCGCTATGTTGTAGTACAGCGGCAACGTGGTGCCATCGGCGATGCTGTCCGCGATGCTGTACTTATGCAGATAGCCCTTGTCGTCGGCGCCGCCAAAGGTCTTGAAGGTGCCGCGCCCGTAGGCCGTCTTGTCGATGGGTGTGCCGGTGAAGCCGATGTAACTGGCGTTGGGCAGCCCGGCCATCAGGTAGTTGCCCAGGTCGCCGCCGGTGGTGCGGTGCGCCTCGTCGATGAGCACGGTATCTCTGTGTGCATTCATCAGTGGAGCGCTTGTTAAGAATTAAAGAGATTTGAAGGAGTCGGCCACGCGCTGTATCATCTCATCCGTGATGCTGCTGGGCTGTGCCTCGAAGTCTTGAGCAGATTCAGCCGATACGACAACTCTGCCGTTTGAAAGTCGAACAGCATAGTCGAAGTTCCCATTGATGAAATGCTCCTGGTAAATGCCAATGCTTGGATTCTTGGCTGTAGCCAAGGAAACCATCCCACGAACGCCTGCGGTGTACTCTGTTGTTTTGTTCATTGCCTTGGTGTTATCAGACTAGGGTGAGTTGTTCTTCGAGGACCAGCCAGTCAGGTCTAGCAGGGATTGGAAGGCCTAAGAGTTCGTTAGGCTCAACTTTCTGAAGCCCGCCGCCATATGATCGACCGCCCCGTTTGAGCGTTTCGGCACTGATCGAGTTGAGAAGTTCAAGCAACTCCAATTCGCGTCGTGGATCCTCTTGAAGCAACCTTGCAATTGCTGGCTTTGGATAGAGACAGAGGAATCCATTGGTAGCGATGGCTCGGCTGCGGTTCAGGAAGAATCGGAAAGGGGAAGAGCGTTTCGATGTTGAGCGGCCCATGTAGGACAGCAAGAAAGGTGCGGGCTCTCGTTTCTCTTGCTGGTACCAAATGTCACGCGACTTGCACAGGTAGCCATTTGCTACGCCTGCTTCCCGACCCTCTTCCAAGTAGCGATGCGCTGTTGGGTAGTGCTGTCCGATCTCTGCCAAGGGCATGTTACTGTCCAGCAAGTACAACGGCTCTTTCACAAGAGGGGTACCGCGCACATCCGCCTCAATGACCTCATTCTCCAGTTGACGCGGGCTTGTGAACACAGGTCGTAGCAGGGCGTTGGGTAAGTCATGTTCGCGCACCTGCTCGCGTGTGAGAATGAAGAAGTCATTTGCACCGGTCGCAATTCCACGGCGCACCTTGAAGAGGTCACCAACGCTGACCTGAGCCTCGTCCACTGGCTGCGCTTCTTCGCTTTCCAGCATGTGCCAACGAGAACCGGATGCCAACTCGCCGCTCGTTGTTGTGCGCTCACTTGATGCTTGACGCATGCTCGTTCCGAAGCGGAGCAAGACTTTATGGTCTGCACGCGGAGCGGTTTTACGGTAGGTGACAATGCATGATGAGACCAAAGCATCACCGAACTGTGTACCCTCCGGATCAAACTGGAATACCTCGATGAGTTGGACTTTCTTGGTCAAGTATTCGCGCAGCACTCGACCATAGTTCACAACCAGGAACTCGGACGGTATCAGCCAAGACGCCACAGCACCTTCGGCAAGGACTGAATGGGACAGCAGAATGAAGTACACATACAGACCGGTCAAGCCGCTCGATGCAAGTTGCAGTTCGCTGGCCACCCTTGCTTGCAATGCCCGCTTCTGTTCACTGCTCATATGATGATGGCGCACGTAGGGCGGGTTGGCGCAGAGCAGATCGAAGCGGCTATTCTGGTCCACGCGAGCGGAAAACTCGAGGAAGTCGGCCTGTTCGATCACCACTCCTGTTCCGCCCCAGAGTTCCTTGGCCGCGTTCGCGAAGAGAGCATCGACCTCAACCCCCGTGCATTCAAAATGCGGAGCGGTTGGCGCTATGAGCCGAAGAGCTGAGAAGAACGCACCAGTACCGCATGATGGTTCGAGCATGCGAACCGTTTCCTTGGACTCAAGATGACCGACCGCGCGTTCCACCACCTCGACAGCAAGTGTCAATGGAGTAGCGAATTGGCCCATCTGATTCCGTTCCATCGCCGAGCGGCCCCCATCGATTTCCACCTGTTGTTTCAGCCGAAGACTCTCCACGGCATTCGGGACATAGGCCACGGCAGGATCTTCTACGACCGAGGTGGAACCGGCGCTTGGGTCCTTCAACACCTGTGCGAGGTCGTTCAGGCGATGCTCCCAGACCCAATCGATCCCTTCGGCTGCTTCGTAACCGAGATAGTCAGGACCGAAGTAGCCGCACAGGAGCAGGAGGAACCGCACATTAGCCCCATAGCGTTCACGTAGCTGCCTGATCTTCTGTGCCTCTTCCTTGCGCCGTTTGTTCGTGTTGGTGAAGTCGCCTGCGGACTTGGCCTCCATCAACAAAGGCATGTCGCCAGTTGTCGCCCACAACGGCTGAATAGCACAGTCTACGGGAATGTTGTAGGACGTTTCGCCTTCGCCAACTGGAACGTTGAGTCGGAATGTGAAGGTGCCCGGCTCCATGGAACCAAATCCAACCACTCGCTCAACAGGGATGAATCGATACTTCCGCTTGGTCAACCATTTCTTCAGGGAGTCTAGCTGTCTCCGCTCCTGTGCATTCCGAATGATCGGGTCAGAAGCTGCTCCACACAATCTATCCGCGACAACGACGGATGCCCGTTCTATTGCAGGCTTCGTCGGTTCTGTGCCATTCTCCAACCATGTGAAGAGGTCGCCATCCGCCAGTTCCATTAGCAGGTCGCAAATGCGGCCCAGTTCATCTGAGAGGCGCTGCTTTGGCATCCGCGGTGGGATCCGGCCCGTCTCCACCTCACTGCCTTCCATGGCATTGATCAGAGTCTTACTTACATGAGCCAAGCCAACGAGCCGGTCGCGTGCCAAAGGAGGCGCGGCTGCCATACGAAGAACCGGCAGAATGCCCGGATGTGCGATGAGCCGCTCAGGTGTCAATTGCCTCAAGTAGTCGGACACTTCCAAAGCGAATATGACTTGCCCTGAAGTGCGTTCGCGCTGTTTCCGGAAGGTCTCCGGCGCGAATCGGATGAACCAATCATTGTAGAAGTCGATCGAGCGTTCGACGTCCTCCTTCCAGAGGTGGGTCTTATCGGCGTTGATGAAGCTCATAGGTTCAGACTGCACTTGGGCATTCGTGTTGATGGGGATTCTATCAGCAGTGGATGAACAAACTACTGCCGAAATGTTGAATGTGTTCCGCTAGTTCAAACTCACTGAGCACCTAGACGAAGGCTTTGGCCCAACACTCCGTCAGAGCCTTGTAGCAGTCAGGCATCTCGGCTTCAATTGGACCTGCGCGATGGTGTTCCCAACGTGCTTTGCAAGCTGGGTCTTCTTGCGACTGTCCATTGCATCGACTTCTACTTGTGTCTTCTTCCAGTTGCCACGTACAGGGTCAGTTTGGTTCGGATAGCACTGTTCAATATCTCTAGCCGGTAATTCGAAGAACTGGCCATTTGCACGCAGATGAGCATTTGCGTTGACGAATGCGGTCACACCTGCACGGCGGTCTGGATGTGGCTGGTCGATGAGGATAATGACCTTGTTGCGGTAGATGCTCGTACCTAGGGGTGTGAAGACCTTTTCAATTGAGTTGATGGACCGCTGTGCCTGATCAATGTCCCCTTGAGCTTTGATGATCTGAATTCTCGGCCTATCACCGTATAGCCGCTTGATCAGCCTTGTGAAGAACTCATACTCACTTGCGCCTTCAACCACCAAGAAGTTGCGCGGCAACAAGAGGTCTGAAGGGCTGCCACCGAGTAACTCGAATGTGATGTAAGGCTTGTCGGCTGATACAGCCTCGACAATGTCGGTCTCACCATTGTCCTTTTCCACTTTGAAAATCTTCTGGTCGACGGCATCGTCAGCAACCAACACGGAGGAGTGAGTATTCAGGAAGACTTGGTCGCCAGTTTGAGACAGCTCGAGGAGTAAGGACTTGAGCTTACGTTGGGCTGCCGGGTGAAGGTGTAGTTCCGCCTCATCAATGAAGAACAGAAATGACTTTCCGAGATCTTCGTTCTCCTTGCGATAGTCCGAGTAAACCTGAATGATGGCAAGCATCAACGCACGTTGCATGCCATCTCCTTTCTCTTCGGCCGTGGTCTCAACACCATCGTCAATGGTGGTTTCAAAGTTTTTCAGGAGGTCATCGAAGGCGGGAGGCGTTACCTCGAATGTGACCTTTGTCGTATCCGGAAACTGCTTTTCCAGATAGATCTTGACTTTGTTGCCAATGGTCACGAATTCGGTTCGTACCTGAGAGTCCTTCGCTTCAAAGAGGTCGGCGAATTTCTGCTGGAATGCCTGATACTGTCTGTTCTTTTGAAGCACGGTTGCGAGAACCCCTGAGAGCATGATGCCAATCGGAGATGTCTTGGTGTATTTGGCGACAGCGTCGTAGTACTGTTTGGTATGGATATACTCGAACTTAGGGAGGAACTCGTTGAGCGCAGCGTCGAACCCGGTACCAGGCTCGACCATCAGCCCTCTTACGTACATGGTGCGGGCTTTGGGGTCAGTTGAAGTGCGCTTGAATACGACAGTATCAGACCCATCAAGTGCTTTCTGGATCTTGGTCTTGTTCGCCGCTTTCTGCATTTGCTCAGCACCGGCCAACGCTCCGGTGAACTCCACTTCGACAACGATCTCTTTTGTCGTGTCTCTCTTGTGGTGAACGTCGGATAGACTCCCGCCTCGACCAAGACCATTGAAGAAGAATTCGAGGGCTTCGAAGAAGTTCGTCTTTCCGCAGTTGTTCTGTCCGACGAAGATGTTCATGCTCGAAGTGCTGAACTCAGCCTGCGTGATGGACCTGAAGTTGCTGATATGGATACGACTGATCTTCATGAACGGACACGGTGCTTGAACCTCCACTGTTTCAATGTGCGTGGCATTAAGCTTCATCTTCATCAGTGACCTCTCCTGTGGCTACTTCCAGTATGAGCTGCTGACTTTCTGCCGCTGGCAACGCTTGGACGTCTTTGAGTGTGCGCTTGATAGCTCGCGTCCTGCGGCCAACCACCTCATCGATCTGGTTGCTCGCAGTAGCAAGATTCTTCTGCGCTTTCTCTAGCAGTCCTCCAAAATTGTCGAACTCAGTCTTCACAGCGCCAAGGACTTTCCATACTTCGCTGGCGCGCTGTTGTATGGCCAGTGTGCGGAATCCCATTTGCAAACTGTTCAAGAGTCCCGCGAGATTCATCGGGCCAACGACAAGGATCTTGAAATCTCGTTGCAGTGCCTCCACTAGGGCAGGTTTCCGGATAACCTCCGCATACATGCTCTCAAACGGAAGGAACATGATTGCAAAGTCTGTTGTGTTTGGAGGGTCGATGTACTTGTCGTGTATGGTCTTGGCCATGGACTTGACTCGGTCCTCGTATGCCTTCGCACTAATCTCAATTCCTGTTGCATCACCAAGTTCGTAAGCTGCCAATAACTGCTCGTAAGCATCCTTCGGAAACTTCGCGTCGATAGGCAAATAGACCACCGATGAAGCTTCATCACGCCCTGGCAATTTGATGGCGAATTCTACTGCGTCGTTCGAACCAGTCTTTGTCTTGACGTTCGCCTCGTATTGCTCCGGTGCCAATACTTGTTCGAGAAGCATCGCGAGTTGGATTTCACCATAGCCTCCTCGCATCTTAACGTTGCTTAGGACCTTCTTCAGGCCGCCTACATCCTGGGCAAGTGTTTGCATTTCACCAAGTCCCTTCTGCACATTTTCCAGCTGCTTGCCGACCATCTCGAACGACTGGCCAATTCTTTCGGTCAACGTCTTTTGGAGCTTCTCATCCACTGTGGCTCTCATTTCTTCAAGCTTCTTCTCCGTGCTCAGAATCAGCTCACCTTGCTTCGTTTCCAGTTGGCCAAACTTCTCCCGGAGGAGATCATTGAACGACTTCAGTGAGGTTGTGAGATTCTCACGTAGTTGGTCGGAGTCTTTCTTGGCCTGCTCTGACAGTTGCTTGAACCGAATACCCAAATCCTCCTTGCGAGTCGCGTCGCTCTTTCCGAAGCCTCAATGAGAGCGGCTACTTTATCGGTCAATGTCTTATTGATTCGGTCGAGTGCGGCAGTGTTGTCAGTACTTAACTTGTCGAGTGCAGTAGCAACCTCAAGTCGAAATTCCTTGAACGCCGTGGCTGACTCAGCTCTGGTTTCTTTTGCTTGGTTAGAGTGTTCATCACGGCCTAAGCGGAAGTCCTCTTTCAGGCTCGATTGAAATGAACCAAGCGTCTGGTTGAAGGAGTTGACCCTTTGAAGCAAGCCGTCCATTCGGTCATCGGGCTTCTGCCGACGGAGGATCAGGAGCAATACGGCGACGATGAGAAGAAGGAGTATCGCGATGAGGAGAATCGGTTCCATGGCTCCGATTATATCGGCATTCGTTTGGGTGATCGCAGAATTAAGTCGGCACCGTATGCATTTGAGGAGGGGCACGCCCCAACAACCACCGCACTGGCCTTGCCGGGGAAGCCCGCGCCGGAGGGGAAGCGGTCCCACTCGTCGTTGGCATAGTCCGCCTCGGTGAACCAGTCCTGGTTCCACATGGGGTTGGCCACCACGCGATCGAAGGTCTGCAGGCGGCCGCCTTCCTTGAACTTGGGGTTCTTGAAGGTGTCGCCGATCTCGATCGGCCAGATGTCATGGATGATCATGTTCATGTTGGCCATGGCCCAGGTCTCGGGCACGTACTCCTGTCCGTGGAGCTGGAGGGGCGCATACTTCGATGGGATGGCGGACATTCCTGTCCGCCCGGGTGTATGTGGCGGACTGGAAAGTCCGCCTTCCGTCGATACGGTGCCGCCTTCCTTCATCCGTTCATTCAGCGCCAGCTCGCATTTGATGAGAAGCCCGCCGCTGCCGCAGCAGGGGTCGTACACCTCCATGCCGGGCTCGCACTCCAGCGCGCGGGCCATGATCTCGGCCACTTCGCCGGGAGTGTAGAACTCGCCCGCGCTCTGCCCGCCGCCCTCGGCGAATTTGCGGATGAGGTATTCGTAGCTCTTGCCGATGATGTCGGCCTCCACATCCTTGAGCCCAAGGCGCTTGGTGCTCACGGCCTCGATGAGGTTGCTGAGGCGGTCGTCCGCCAGGTCGCGCTGGCCGTGGGTGGTGGCGTTGAAGTCCACGCGGTCGATGATGCCTTGCAGCAGCGGGTTGGCCTTGGCGATGCCGCGCAGGTGGGTGGTGAGTTCCTCGCCGATCTTGTCGCTGAGGGTGCGGATGACGGACCACACGGCATCGGTGGGCTCCTTCGGTTCCAGCGGCAGGTAGAAGCGCACGAGCTTCTTATCGGCCTTCACCAAGCGGAACGCTTTTTCGCGCGAGCCTACCTCGGCGGCAATGCGGTCCAGCTCGTCATCGAACACATCGCACAGCCGCTTGGTGAAGATGAGCGGCAGGATGTAGTCCTTGTACTTGGGCGCATCCTTGGCACCGCGTATGGAGCAGGCGGCATCCCAGATCCAGGTTTCGAGGGATTTGTCTTTTTCGGGCTTCAAGGCCTTTGGCTTGCGGCCGTTGGCGCCAGCCCCGAGCGGTGTCGAAGGCTTGGTGCTTTCCTCACCCTTCTCCTTCGCCGGTCGGCTGCGTTTCTTCGCTGATGTCGCTTCGCTCATGTCGTCGTTCGCTTCCCTACAAATGGAACGAACGCTTTCCACCCCTGCAACTTTCAGGACCCGTGAACACGACGTGGCTATGGAAGCACGGCAATTGAGCACAACCACGCCCGATCCCCGCCTTTCCTCACGCACCCCGCCGCTGACCGCGTGCGGTCTTGGAAGAACCACGCGCACTTCCGCGCTACCCTCCCGTGGTTCCGGGAAAAGGACGGGAGGAATGCCCAGGACCACGTGTGGTCCTGCGAAAACCACGGACAGGTTGGACGGAACCACGGGAGGTTTTCTTAGAACCACGGGAGGTTTTCCGAAGAGCACGCGAGGATCGCCGAATACCACGGGCACCTTTTGGAAAAGGACGGGCGCACAGCGGCGGTTCGCGTGCGGTTCTCCGGAAAGCACGTGCCGTCCTGCGCGAACCACGCGTGGAAAAGCAAAAGGCGCGGAAGGAAAAGCGCTGACCACGTGTGGAAAACCATGGACCACGCGCACCTATCCGAGGCTCGCAGGAAGTGTTCCGCCCTGTTCCGGGATGTCCCGACCGATCACCCCGGGTCTGTTAATCTAAGTGTGTCAAGCGGTCTTTGAAGAGTATCTCGATGCTCAAGTATATGGTTCGCCAGTTTAGCAGGGGGTTGGCCCATTGCTCGTTGGCGATGCGTTGCTGCACCAGGTATAGGAGCTTGAGCAATGCCTTGTCGCCATCGAAGACGCGCTTGGTCTTGGTGACCTTGCGGAGTTGGGCGTGGTAACCCTCGATGATATTGGTGGTGTACATCATGCGGCGGATGGGTTCGGGGTAGCGCAGGAAGCTGCTCAGGCGGGGCCAGTTGCTGCGCCAACTCTCCACCACGCGCGGGTAGCGCTTTTCCCAGCCTATGGCGAAGGTCTCCAGTGCTGCTTCGGCCTCTTGCATATTGGGCGCCTTGTAGATCGTGCGCATGCTGGCCACCAGTTCCTCGATCTCCTTGTAGCTCACATGGCGCATGGAGTTACGCACCTGGTGCACGATGCAGCCCTGCACATCGGTACGAGGGTAGATCGCCTCGATCGCTTCGGGGAAGCCCTTGAGGTTATCCGTGCAGCTGATCAGGATATCCTGCACGCCTCGTTGCTGTAGATCGCTGAGCACGCCCAGCCAGAAGCGCGCGCCCTCGGTCTCTTCGATGTACGTGCCCAGTACGTCCTTGCGCCCTTGCATGTCCACGCCCAGCACAGTGTACACAGCACGGTTGTGGACAGATCCCTCGTGCTTGATCTTGAAGAAGGCTGCGTCCATCCACACCAGCACGTACAGGCGGTCCAAGGGGCGGCTCTGCCAGGCCCGCAGGTCTTCCACCACCAACTCGGTCACGGCGTTGATCGTGGCCTCGTTGGTCTCCACACCATAGATCTCCCGCAGGTGGCGGCTGATGTCCCGGTAGCTCATACCTAGGCTGTACAGTCCTAGGATCTTCTGGTCCAGCTCCGCGTTCAGCACGCGCTGTCGCTTGCCAACCAACTGCGGCTCGAAGGTGCCCGCCCGATCACGCGGGGTGGCGATGTCCACCTCGCCAACACTGGTCTTCAAGCGCTTGGCCGTGTATCCGTTGCGCCGGTTGCTCGTCTCTGCGGGCTGTGCAAGATGTGCTTGCACCTCACCGCTCAGGCTGGCCTGTACGATCCGCTGGACCATCGCGCTCAACACGCCATCCGCGCCCAGCAAAGGCTTGCCAGCATACAAACCCTTAACAGCCTCTTGCTCGAAGGCCGTCAACTCCACATCGTGCTTGCCCTTCCGGGGCTTCCTTGTCCTTGGTGTCTTCATCATCGGTGTCTGGTTGGTTGAAGAAAATCATTCGAACCCAATTGACACACTTATCCTAACAGTCTCATCACCCCGCACCTTTCGATCTGCACGGAAAAAGCACCTTCAGTGAGGCGAAGCGTGTGAACCGGGGAACGGTATCCGGAACCACAGGAACGGTGGCCCGGAGCGGGTTAACGGTCGTTTTCCGGAATATTTCCTTTGATAACCGGGCTCTCCGGGCGACGGCCTGCGCAATAATCCGCCCAGAGCGGCGTTACTGCTATTGAATACCGACCGATCATCGGTATGCGATCAACCGTTAGGAAACCGTCGCAGGGCCCGACCGAAGGCCCACCACCCGATCGGCCGATCAGGTGGTGGGAGACAGGAAGGCACCCACGGCACAAAAACTCCAATAAAGCACATGCGAACCGCAAGAGCTGGATTAACCGGACTCAGGCCCACCGACAAGGTGGCAAAGGCGCTGTTGCTGGAGACGAAGATGACAGGCAATCCTGACTTCCCTTCGCCGAGTCCGACGCTCGTTGAGCTGAAGGCCGGACGGGAAACGTTGGAGGCCGCCATCGTGGAGGCCGCCGGTGGCGACCGCACGAACATCTTCCTCCGCAACCTGGCCGAAGCCGAGCTGGACAAGCTCATCGTGCGCCTGGCCATGGATGTTTCGCAAACCGCCAATGGCGATGCCGCGAAGATCCTGAGTACGGGCTTCGAGCTGCGCAAGGAAGGGGATCCCATCGGGCCGTTGCCCGGTCCCTCCGACCTGCGCGCGCGTACGGGCCTACTGCCCGGCACGGTGGATCTGCGTTGGAAGCCGGAATATGGGGCGTACTACTACCAAGTGGAACTCTCCATTACCGACCCCAACGAGGGTGGTAGCTGGACGCTGGTGGGGATGACCTCCAAGGCGAGCTTCGCCGGAACGGGGTTGGCCCCTGCCACCCATGTCTGGTACCGTGTGAACTGCCTGGGCGCCGGGGGCTACGTGAGCCCCTACAGCGATCCCGCCAAGGGATTCGCCGCGCCTAAGCAGTAAGACCCCGGTCCATCGACCGGACGTTCATCCCTGCCACCGACGGCGGTAGTAGGTGACACCGAGGACGCAGCCCCCGCTTGAAAGAGCGGGGGCTGTGGTGTTCTAGGAGCGGTGATCCTGTGGGGTGGGCTGATCCATCGGCCGGTCCCGGATGCCAAGGTCAAGGTTTCCGGTACGTGAAGCGCAGTAAGGTCGGCTTGTGGTCCTGCCCTTCGTTGGTGATCAGCATGTCGCCGTTGTCCAGGAAGGTGATGCCTTCGGCTTTGTTGAACACCTTCGGGTCCAAGGGTTCCATGTGCAGCACCTTCCCGTTCATGTCGAAGATGAAGAACAGGTGGTCCGCGGCCGATAACAGGAACAATTCGTTGCGGATCGGATGCACGCTGATCGCCGAGGTCATGAACTTCAGCATGGGCTCATCCACGGGAACTCCTTTTTTCTTCCGGCTTCGCGTGGGCAGGTCGATCTTCCTGGCCATGGCGAATTCCTTGATGGCCTGCACATCGAACTCGAACACGGGATCGGGCAGCAAGGTCTTCGTGGCCAGGTCGAAGGCGTAGATGGCCCGCTTGTCCTTGAACTCCGGACCCTTGCCCAGTTTGCTCTTGCACCCGATCAGGAGCCTGTTGTTGGCTTCATCATAGCACAGGCCCTCGTTGTTCCGCGCGGGGATGGCCGTGGAGTACGTGCGCAGGGTGAAGTCCTTCCGCCGGTAATCGTCCACCTCGAACAAGGTGGCATCGCTGCGCAGGATGTACATCGCATCGCCTACGCGGGTCACGCCCTCGTAGTCGCCATCGATGTGGAACTGGAACTGTTCCCTGATCGCGTTGGTCGCCAGGTCATAGAGGAAGAGGATCCCGTTCTCGTCCTGGATGCAGGCCACCGTGCGGGCATCGATGTCCGTAACGCCGGACACTTCATGCAGCGTGTCCGGCAGGACGGAAATGGACGTCGGCTTGCTCAGGTCGTACCCCGTGGAACCGACGTTCGTGGCCGGACCCGAGCTGCTGCACGTTGCAAGGAGCAACGCCGCACCAAGGAGAATGGAAGGAGTGGTCATGTCGAGGGCGCTCTTCAAGCGGTGACCGGAGGAGGCAGAAAGTCCGCCGCCGATCCATCACTCGCTTTTGGATGCAAGTTCTCCAATACTCCCCTACCGGTCCTTATCATCCCCCGACTTTCGACGACACTTTCGAGTTGTCCACCTTCTCCAGGTAGATCGTCTCTTCACCCTTCGGTAATTTCCAGCGGATGGTGGTGCCTTCTTGATAACCCACCAACGCGGAGCCCATCACGGTGAAGACGGAAAGCTTGTTGGCCTTCAGGTCCGCATCAAGTGGCATCACCAGTTGCAAGCCCTCCTTCCTTCCCGAAGGTGCTTGGATGGTCACGATGCTATTGACGCGTACCACATCATGCGGCAGGTCGTCGGCCTCCCTGATCTCTGCTTGCTCGAGTTCAGTGTAGAGTTTGTTCAGGCTATGGCTGATCGTGATGTCGGCGGGCGTGCTGCCGATGATCCAGCTCATGAGGAGTTGGCGCTCCTTGGCGCAGATGATCAAGCGTGGGTTCTCCATGTCAGATACGTTTGAGTTCATTGATGATCGTAAGCAGGCTCTCCTTCGCATCCCCGAAGAGGACTTTGCAATTGGCGCGGTCGAAGAGCGTATTGGTGACGCCGGAATAGCCCTTGGCCATGCCGCGTTTCATCACGATGACCTGTTTGGCTTTGTAGGCACGGATGATCGGCATGCCGTAGATGCTGCTCGTGGGGTCGTTCTCCGCTGCGGGGTTCACCACATCGTTCGCGCCGATCACGAGCACCGCATCGTAGTATTCCATCTTGCCGTTCGCGGCGCTCATGTCGATGACCGATGCGTACGGAATGTTCGCCTCTGCGAGCAGCACGTTCATGTGGCCCGGCATCCTTCCCGCTACAGGATGGATGATGAAGTGCAGGTCCACGCCGTTCTGTCGGAGCTGTTCCTGCAAGGCGAAGCATTCACGCTGCGCCTGAGCAACAGCCATCCCATAACCGGGCACCACGGCCACTTGCTTGCAGAAGGCCAACAAGGATGCGGTCTCCACGGCGGTGATGGGTTTGATCTCCTGCTCGGCCTCGTTCACTACTGCTCCGGAAGAGCGGAAGCTCCCCGCGAGCACATTGCCCAGCGAACGGTTCATCGCGGTACACATCTGCGTGGTCAGCAACAGTCCGGTGGCGCCGACGAGAATGCCGCCGATGAGCATCACCGGATCGTGGAAGAGAAGGCCGGCCATGAGCGTGGCCACGCCGGTCAATGCGTTCAGCAAGGAGATCAATACCGGCATATCGGCACCACCTATGGGCAGGGTGAAGAAGATGCCGTAGAGCAGCGCTGCAATGGAGATGGTAAGCAGCAGCGTTGGGAACGCCAAGTAGTCGCTGGGGGCAATGAGGTAGGAAAGCGTGATGGCGCTCATGGTCAACAAAAGCACCTGCGCGACGTGCTTGTGCGCCTTCACCGGACGGGGCAGTTTGCGTCCATCCAGTTTCATGTACGCCACCATGCTGCCGGTGAAAGCGGTACCGCCGAACACCCCACCGAGGATGAGCACGATGCCCAGGAACTTGCTGTCCACCGGCCCTTCGCTATGCACAGCGTTCAACCCCAGCACCACGGCGCATGCACCGCCCAACGCATTGAAGATGCTCACCAACTGGGGCATGGCCGTCATGGCCACGCGATCGCTCCACACCTTGCCGATCACCGTGCCGAGGAGGATGAGCCCCACCAGCAAGGCGATGGTGAAGCTGCTTGTGCCTGGTCCGCTGTGGGCGATGGCCACGGCGATCAGCGCGATCACGACGCTTGCCGCAGCCACGGTATTGCCCAGCTTGGCACGGGCCGGATCGCCCATGAACTTCAAGCCTTGCACCAGCCCTACGGCCGATGCGAGATAGACCAAGGCCATGCTCATGGTCGTGGGCCGCTGGCCGGTTTGCGTTTCACGCTGAACATGGAAAGCATGCGGTGCGTGACGAAGAAGCCCCCGGCCATGTTGATGGTGCCGAGCAGCACGGCGAGGCACGCCGCCGCCATGGTCCACGGGCTTTCCGTGGTGGTGTTGAGCAATTGGATGATGCCGCCGATGAGGATGATGCCGCTGATCGCGTTGGACCCGGACATCAAGGGCGTGTGCAGGACCGCCGGTATGTTCTTGATCACCTCGAAGCCCAAGAGCAGGCTGAGCGCGACAACGAACAATCCGTCGATCGGGGTGATCGAATAGCTGAAGTCCATGGGTCAAAGGGTTGCGGCGGTGAGCGCGCGGACACGCTCATTCACCAGTTCGCCGTTCTGCACCACCAGTGTGGAACGCAGGATCTCGTCCTCATCGGCCTTCTCGCGGTGTGCGAGGTAGTGTTCGATGAAGGCGCTGTAGTTGTTCGAGAGCAGGAAGGAGGTGCTGTGCGCACAACTGCATTCGATCGAGGTCGGGCCGAGGATGGTGACCTCATTGCGCATCACCGTGCAGTCCGGCACTGTGAGTGTGCAGTTGCCGCCCGATGCGGCCGCCAGGTCCACGATCACGGCACCGGGCTTCATGCCCATCACCATGTCCTCAGTGATCAGGGTCGGTGCTTTCCTTCCGGGGATCCGTGCGGTGGTGATGATCACGTCGGCCTTCGCCGCTTCGGACGCGATACGCTCGCGCACTTGTTGCAGGAAGGCTTCTGATTGTTGCACGGCATAGCCTCCTGCGCTGCGATCGTTCACCGCGCCTTCCACCTCGATGAATTCCGCGCCAAGGCTTTCCACTTCTTCCTTCGAAGTGCTGCGCACATCATAAGCCTTCACCACAGCGCCCAAGCGGCGTGCGGTGGCGATCGCTTGCAGACCCGCGACCCCCGCACCCATGATCAGGAAGTTCGCTGGGCGCAACGTGCCGCCGGCGCTGATGATCATCGGCACGGTGGCCAATGATCGCTCCGCAGCCAGCAATACGGCCTGGTACCCGGAGATGGACCCCACCGAGGAGAGGACGTCCATGGCCTGCGCCAGGGTCGTCCTCGGCATAAGGTCCAGGCTGTAGGCGGTAACTCCTTGGTGTTGATAGAGGTCCAACTCGGACGGCACGCTTAGGAAATTGAAGATACCAATGAAGGTCTTGTCCCCATTGAGCGGCCCGCCCAGGTGGTGATGGTCATAGCTCACCAGGACATTCGCCCCGGTGATGACTTCCTCCTCCCGATCCATGACCTGTGCCCCCGCCGCCACAAACGCTTCGTTGGTGAAACCGGCCGCGCGTCCAGCATCACGCTGTACGAACACGGTGGCTTTGCCGCTCAAGCGTTCAACCCCGGCTGGCGAAAGCACCACCACCCGGCGGTCCGCCCGTTCCTTCAAGATCCCGATGCGTTCCATCGCCTATGGGAAAATGCCGCGCTCCTTGTAGGCCTTCTCCAACCGGCGAAGGGCCACGATGTACGCGCTGGTGCGCCAATCCACCTTGAACTCCGCAGCCGTATCGGCCACTTTCGTGAAGGCGTCCTCCAATTTCTCCTCGAGCATCTCCAGCACCTCCGCGATCTTCCAGATCTCGCTGCGCTTGTTCTGCAACCATTCGTAGTAGCTGCCGATCACGCCACCGGAGTTGCAGAGGATGTCGGGAATGATGTCGATGTTCTTCTCCCGGAGCAAGCGTTCACCTTCGGTGTTCGTTGGGCCGTTGGCGCCCTCGGCCACCACCATCGCCTTGATGGAACCGGCGTTCTCACCCGTGATCTGGTTGCCCAGTGCAGCCGGTACCACGATGTCGCAGTCCAGCCCGAAGAATTCCTTGGGCTCTATTTCCTTGGCGCCGGTGAATCCTTTGATCGTGCGTCCGTTCGCGTCGCTGTGCGCCAACAAGGCTTCCGGATCGATGCCCTTGGGATCGAACAACGTGGCGGTGGCGTCCTGCACGGCGATCAAGGTGGCGCCTTCCTTCAACAGGAAGTGCGCGGTCCAATAGCCCACGTTGCCGAAGCCCTGCACGATGTACTTCATGCCTTTCACGGACTTGTTGCGGCGCTTGGCCCAAGCCTTCAGGGTAACCACCACACCGAACCCGGTGGCGCGATCACGACCTTCCAGGCCACCGGCGCCCAAGGGCTTTCCGGTCACCACGTGCAGGTTGGCGAAGCGAGTGGCAGGGGATTTCGTGGAGGAATACGTGTCCGCGATCCACGCCATGATCTGCGCATTGGTATTGATGTCCGGCGCTGGAATGTCCAGGTCAGGCCCGATGTTGTCTCCCAATGCGTAGGTGAAGCGGCGTGTGATCCGCTCCAGTTCGTTCTGCGAGTAAACCTTCGGGTCGATCTGGATCCCTCCCTTGGCACCGCCGTACGGTAGGCCGGCCAAAGCGGTCTTCCACGTCATCCAGATGGCCAGCGCGCGTGCGGAGTCGATGTCCACCGTTTGGTGGTAGCGCAAGCCGCCTTTGTAGGGCCCCAGCGCGTTGTTGTGCTGCACGCGGTAGCCGGTGAAGACCTCGATCTTGCCGTTGTCCAACTTCACCGGGAAGTGGACCACGATCTCGCTGTTGGTCTTTGCCAGGATCTTGCGGACGCCGGGGTCGAGGTCCATGATATCGGCGGCATGGGCGAACTGCTCCATGACGACTTCGTACATGCCTTCCTTGCGGACGGTCTTATCAACGGTTGCGGTTGTCATTGCTGGTTTGTCGGGGTTCATTCGTAATGTTCGCAGTGGTACGTGATGCGCTCAGGGTCGCGCAAGGCGCATTGTTCAACATGCACACAGGATCCGCACAACCCGGGTATGGCCGGCGCAGGTGCAATGCTGGGCACCAGGATGCGGGCCGGTTCCTGCTTTCGCTCCACCTCATGCTCTTCACAGGACAGGATGGGTGTCGCTGCGGTATACTGGAATGCACAATTGCCATCGTGTACGCAATTGATGCAGATGGAACGAAAGGCAGTGGACCGATCGGATGGACGTGACAGGGACTTGGACATGGCCCCTCAGGGGTCATGTGTTGTGCCGATCGCGAACAGGTCCCGTGCCGGATATATGTACTCCTTTGCAAAGCGTTGATATCAGTGATTCTTAGCAACCAATGATCTTTGGCATAGGTCCGCATCACCGCAGCAAGTGCTTTGCTGAAAGCGGGGTGGTATTCCTCGACCGGTCCAAAATGTACCGGTCCTATTTCAACTTTTCCCGCAACGTCTTCCGGTCGATCCCCAGGATCTCGGCCGCCTTGGTCTTGTTGTTACCTGTGGCCTCCAGCACATGCTGGATATGGAGCTTTTCCATTTCGGCGATGGATCGAAGTTCCTTGCTCGCTGTCCGTTCAGGAACACTTGCCTTCATGGCTTCCGGCAGATCGTCCATGGCGATGGCACCGTCCTTCATGATCACCGAGCGGTGGATGAAATTCTCCAGCTCGCGCACATTGCCGGGCCAAGAGTACCCCTGCAAAGCATCCAGCACCGGGGCGGACATACGCAAGGGTTTCTTTCCCATCTCCTTGCAGAACTTGCTGTTGAAATGGTGGATCAACAGCGGAATGTCCTCTGCTCTGTCCCGTAGCGCAGGCAGGTGGATGTTGATCAAGTTCAACCGGTAGTACAGGTCTTCGCGGAAAGTTCCGGTGCGTACCATCTCCAACAGGTTCGAGTTACTGGCCGAGATCAGCCGCACACTAACGCGCTGCGACTTCGTGGCCCCCAGCATGGTGATCTCCTTGTCCTGTATGGCGCGCAACAACTTGGCTTGCACGGCTGCTGAAGCGTTGCCGATCTCGTCCAGGAACAAGGTGCCGCCATCGGCCGCTTGGAAGAAGCCCGCCCGGTTGGTGGTGGCGCCGGTGAAGGCGCCCTTGGTATGGCCGAACAATTCGCTTTCCAGCAGCTGGTCCGGGATCGCGCCGCAATTCACCGCCAGGAAAGGAGCCGATGAGCGATCGCTGTTGTAATGGATCGCGCGTGCCACCACTTCCTTCCCTGTTCCGCTTTCGCCCGTCACCAGCACCGTGGCCTGATTGTTCCGCGTGCGTTCGATCACCCGGAACACTTCCTGCATGGCGACCGACCGACCGATGACGCCCGGAATACCGATCGTTCCGGCAGGCTCGTCCGCTGGTGGCGTGGTGTTGGCCCCGAGAGCTTTCTCGACCGCATTGCGCAGTTCATCCTGTGTCACCGGCTTCACCAGGAATTCCACCGCACCCATCTTCATCACATCGACTGCCACCTGCACATCGGGATACCCGGTCACCACGAGCACCGGCACTTGTGGGAAGTGCTGCGCGATGTAGCGAACGAGCTGCGTGCCATGCACGTCCGGCATGTTCAGGTCGGTGATCACCAGGTCCACGGGGCCTTGCTCCAGCACCTCGATCGCGTCCACCACATTGTTCGTGGTGAAGGGCGTGAGGCCCATGTTGTTCATGTAGCGGCGAAGCAGTTCCAGCATATCGCGGGAGTCATCGACGAGCAGGACCGACGGCCGTTCCTTCATGGCATGGGGAAAGTAAGCGTGAACGTAGTGCCGACACCGATCTCGGAACTGACGGACACGTCGCCTTGGTGGGCTTTCATGATGCCATGCACAACGGCCAATCCCAATCCGGTGCCTTCGCCCACCGCCTTGGTGGTGAAGAAGGGTTGAAAGACCCTCTTCAGGTTCTCTTCCGTGATCCCTATTCCCGTATCCGTGATCGTGATCTCCACCTTGCCATCATGTTCTCGGGAAGCGATGGTGATGCGCCCACCGGACGGCATGGCTCCTACGGCGTTCAGGATGATGTTCGTGATCACCTGCGCGAACTGCACCGTGTCCAGGCGCAATTCGGGGAGATCTTGGGCCAGGTCCCAAGTGATCTGCACATCGCGTTCCTGCAAACGCCGATCGATCAGCCGCACCGTTCCGCGGATCGCCTGCTCCACATCCGTTGGTTGGAACTGCGCGGGCATTTCGCAGGAGAAGTACATCAGCTTCTTCACGATCTCCCGACCGATCAACGCCGAGTCGATGATGCGTTGCAGGTCGCTCTTGCGCTCCGGTGCGATCTCATTCTCCTTCAGCAGTTCCGCATAGCCCAGCACGTTGCCCAGTGGTGTGTTCAGTTCGTGCGCGATGCCTGCAGTGAGCTCCCCGAGAATGGCCAACCGATCGTTGCTGCGCAAGTGCGCCTGCAACAGTGCTTGCTGCGCGCGTCGTTCGTGCCGCTCGATGATCAAGGAGAGTTCCTGCGCCAGCTTGTCCAGCAACTGCTGTTCCTCCGGAAGGAAGAGCGGATGATCCTCCGGGTCGAGGTCGGCGGAATAGGAAACGGCGATCCTGCCTCGGGCTTCACCATCCACGGTCAATTCCGCGGAAAGGCGCTCCGCACTTCCCGCCGCGCCGTACTCCTGCTCATCCAACCGCACGTGGACCATGGCCGCTTCAGGGAACTGGAACCCTTGTGGAATGGCAGCGACAACCGCACGAACAAGATCCGGAAGGGGATCGTCCGGTCTTTGCGCGATGCGTGCCACCGCGTACAAGCACGCCAATTCCTTGACGCGCTCGGTCAACTTGCGCTCTGAGATCTGTTGTGGCATAGGAGTGAACGATCGATCACAAAGCTATCCGCCATGGATCCGATCGTGGTCACGCCCAGAACGCATCCTCCACCTGATCGCGCACTTCCGTGGAGTCCAGCGAAGAATGGATCAGGTCGATGCGATCAAGCTCTTTGTCCGTGGCCACCTCCTCGATCGCGGTGAACAGCACGCGTTCCTCGAAGCGGATGTGCGCCTCCAGTTCCTCCTCGATCTGCGAGATGCGGGTGATCGGGTCGTCGGTGCCGGTGAACAGCCGGGTCAATCGGCGATGCTCCGCCAGGGCGCTCTTCACCAGTTCGTGGTCGTTGCCCAGGATCGGGAAGATCGCTTCCTCTTCCAGGCCGAAGTGCGGCACGAGGTGTTCCGCATGGAAGCGTTGGCAGTACGCCATCATGCGCGCAGGGTCCACGTTCTTCTGCAGTCCCGTGCGCAGTTTCCAGCAGAGCAACAGACCGTGATGGTGATCGCGGCTCAGCGGCTTGAGGCTCTTGTGGCGTTTGATGGGCTTGGTCGTAGGCATTGGTCTCTATTGGATGAAGGTGCTGGGATCCTCGCGCAGGCGTTCGATCCGCATCAGGAACATCTCGGCCATGCGTTCAGCGTTACTGTGGGCCAGATCGGCAACAGGCCCTTTGAAGAGCTCGTCCACTGTTCCATTGAAGAGGTTGAGCCAACGCGTGAAGTGCTCCTCGGAAATGGGCAGGCCGGCATGCGGACGGAAGGGCACGCCTGTGTACGAACCCTCATTGATCAGCACAGTGCCCCAGAAGCGGTACATCTTGGCCAGGTGCTCCGGCCAGCGGTCCTTGATCACGCCGTTGAAGATGCCGCCGAGCATGGGGTCCACGCGCACTTTGCCGTAGAAGGTGTCCACGAGCGATCGGATGTGCTCTGGGGTGATGATGTCGCTGCGTTCGTTCGTCATGGAATGTTCGATCCGGATGTGATCGTCACCGCTTCAAATAGGTGGAACCGTTCATGATCCCGGTGGTCAGGCTATCCACCGTGGTCTGCTCCAGCATCGTTCGCAGATCACTGCGGATCGTTTCGAATTGGCTGTGCAGCGGACACGGTTTCAGCGCGTTGCACGCCTTCAGTCCCATGCCGCAGCCGCGATAGACGGTGTCATCATCGATCGCTTTCACGATGTGGCTCAGCTTCACCTTCTTCGCCATGGAAGGTGGAAGGTCGAAGCCGCCGTTGGGCCCCTTGCGTGAAACGAGGATGCCCTCGCGCGCCAGTTGTTGAAGCACCTTGGCGGTGAAAGCCTTGGGCGAATCCGTCCGCTTGGCGATGGCCTCCAGGCTCAAGCGCTCACCGGCCGCACTCGCCGTGGCGATCAACGTGGTGGCGCGGAAGGCGTATTCGCAGGCTTTGGAGAACATGGCGCGGCGAAGGTAGCGCGACGGACCGATAAAAGGATGTGATTGTCCGAATATGGCGCATGCTTCGACCTGCGGAACGCACAATGGCGGAATGGCGGGCCTGGCCGGTCGTTCGGCAGGACCAGGAGAAGCATCTTATGCGGGTACCTGCTCGTTCGCGCAGCACTTCTTGTACTTCCTGCCGCTGCCGCAAGGACAAGGATCGTTGCGTCCCACTTTGGGAGCGGGGCGGACTATAGGTAGCCGCACCAAGGGCGCATCGTCCAGGCCGTCTTCGATCTCATCGTCGTCCTCACCATAGGGATCGTCCGCCATGCGCTCCTCGATCGCGGCCAGCTCGGCATAGCGTTCCGCAATGGACAGCAGAGGGCGGTTATGATGTCCTGAACGGGGCTCGTTGAACAGCTGGCGCACTTTCTCCAGATCACCACTGATGCTGCTCGGCACCATGCCCAGATGAAACAATTCTTCGATCTCGGGCAGCAGGTTCTTCAGTCCAAGGTCCAGGATGTCGCCCACCATCAGGCCGATCTGCGTCGCGTCCATCACCTCATCCTCCCACCTCGCTGCTCGGAAGAACGACAACTGCTCCTGGTACCAGGCTTCCACTTGCGGCATCAGGTCCGGCCGGTGCTGGCCCGCCTGGTTCACTCCATCGGAAACCACCGCCTTCGCATAGGGATGCAGGCGAGGAGTGCGCATGAAGACGCTAAGCTGGTCCCAATGTCCTTCCGCCATTTTGGCAATGGGTTCCCATGCGTATTCGGTAAGACCGTCGCCCAGATGCAGATCGAGGTATTCGCTGCTCTGCGAGAACACCTGCAGCACCACTTCCAGGCTGTCCGCGCCCGGTAGCTCGCCGAGGAGCAGCAAGGCATGCAGCACGAAGCTCAATTCCTCCGTGAAGAGCTCGCCCTCTTCGGCCATTTGCTTGGTCCGGTGGAAATCATCGATGCTGTACTGGACGATGGCCCGCAGGTCCTGCACCAACGTTCCACGCGGCAATGCAAGCAGCTCCTGCACGAGCTCCGGCGATATGTTCATGGAGCGCTCCATCAGTGCGTGCAACGCCGGATGGTGCAGTCGGAGCTCCTTGCCCGCATGGGGGCTTGCAGGTTGCATGTCGAAGACCATCCGGGGCATCCGCTGCAGTTCTTTCTGCTCCGCAGCGTGCCGCTTTACGATCAGCCCCATGGTGATCATCGTCTCCAGTTCATCCATCCATGCCTTGTCGTCGCTTACGGACCGCAGGGCCTGCACGCGCTTCAGCGCCCCTTCACAGTCGTCCAATTTCAGCAGGTATTGCACGCATGCGTTCTCCCAAGCCTCCACTTCGTTGATGTGGAACACCTTCCGGTCCGGGAAGCGGTCCTCGATGCGCAGCGATGGCCCCAGGAACTCCAAGACCTCCTCCGGGCGGTCTTGCATGGTCCGCATAGTGGCCATGCTCACAATGGCGAAGAGGTACTCCGGGAATTGCGCAACGGTCTGTTCCAACACCGCGATCGCCTCTTCGCGCTCGCCCCGGAATTCGTGCCACTTGCCCAGGTAATTGCGGAAGATCGGATTGTCGGGGTAGCGGAGGGCCTGCTTGCGGATGTGCTTTCCGGCACTCGCCAGGTCGGTCTGTGCCAGTTCAAAACAATTTGCGATCTCGGTCCGCTGTGCGGCGTCCTTTCCATAGCGGGCGTCATGCTGGTGCTCGCTGTCGGTGATCCGCAGATGGGCCAAATGGCCTGTGGGGGTGAAATGCTCTGGCATGGGCGCGAAGTGGTCGTGCGAAGGTATCGGTCGTGCTAAGTGCCGCGCACACTGCGGTCCGGGAGCAGCGCTCGGATAGCGGTATCCCGACGCGGTGCCCATCGGTGACGAATGTCACGCACAGGTTAGTGATCACTAACTTACTTTGTTCCCGCACCAACACCCCATCACCATGCACGGCAAGAACAACATCGCCATCGGGTTCCTGATCATGGGCGGCTTCATGCTCTACGGCTTCCTGCTGATCTACCTGCGCGACTTCGCGCCGGACAAGCAGGCGTGGGTGGACTCCTACTCCACCGGCAAGCACTTCGAGTCGCGCCTGGCGCACGTGCATGGCAACCTGTTCGCCGTGCTGAACGTGATCATCGGCTATCTGCTCCTTCACTTCAGCGGAAAGTTGGACCATGCCAAAGCGATCTCGTGGTTGGCGATGACCGGCCTGCTGATGCCCATAGGCATACTGGCTGAAGTGTACTTCGGTGTACCGCCGGCACTGGTGCTGGTCGGTGCCCTCGCCATGACCGCCTCGGTAGTGTGGCTCGGGATCTCGTTCTACACCATGAAGATCGCAACGAAGGAAACAGCTTGAAAAGATCCGTTCACCATGGAAACGAGAAGCTACCCCGCCGTTTACCGGATCGTCCATTGGGCCATCGCCGTGTCATTCCTGCTCTTGCTCATCACGATCTTCCTGCGGCTGACGTGGATGAACAAGTACAACGTCGCGGCCATCATCCAGGACCAGCTGGCCAACACGGAGCAGCACATATCCGAGGATCAAGCGATCGTTCTGGCCAAGAAGATCAGGCAGCCCATGTGGGACTGGCACATCTATACGGGCTATGCGATGGTGGGCTTGTTCGCGTTCCGCTTCATGCTTCCCGCCTTCGGGCGGATGAAGTTCCAGAACCCGCTGGGCAAAGGCTTGTCGGCAACGGACCGGTTCAAGAAGTGGACCTACCTCGTCTTCTACGCCTTTGTGGTCGTCTCATTGGCCACCGGCTTGTTCATTGAATGGGGGCCGAAAGAATGGAAAGAGCCGATGGAGGAGGTCCATGTACTTGGCATCTACTACTTGGTGGCGTTCATCGCGATCCACTTGGCTGGTGTGTTGTGGGCAGAGTTCACGAACCAAAAGGGGATCGTTTCAAGGATAGTGAGCGGCTCTGCGACTAGTTCTGGATCAGGAAGAGCGCAGTAAAGCAATGAACATGAACATCGCACGATCCATAAGCCCGAAGTTCACAAGAGCTTCTGACCTTCAGAATTCGCAACCCGCTTTTCTGATCCGCGTTGATCATGCCTTTCAGCGTCATCTGCGTTCCATCTGATCACCAATGAAAGCGGATATCACAGCACGCCAGATCGAGATCATCGCCGCCGCAGGGCAGCTGATCAGCGAGGACGGCTATGCCAAGCTCACCACCAAGCGCCTGGCCGAACGCATGCAGTTCAGCGAAGCCGCCTTGTACCGGCACTTCACCAGCAAGGAGGAAATTCTGGTGAAGATGCTGGAACTGCTCACGGCATCGGTGCAGGAGCGCATGGAAGCGGTGGCCGAACGCGAGGAATTGCCCGACCAGCGTTTGCGCGCGATGTTCGACAGCCACTTCACCTACTTCAAGGCGCATCCGGAATACCTGATGGCCATTTTCGCCACCAACTTCATGGAGCCTTCACCGGCGATCGACAAAGCGATCCGATCATTGATGGAAGTGATGCGTGGGCATCTGAAGGCCGTCGTGAGCACTGGCCAGAAAGCAGGCGCCTTCACCCGGGCGATCCCCACCGACATGCTGGTGCAGATCGTGATGGGCACCTTCCGCCTGCACATGCTGCAATGGCGCATGACGGGCAAGAACTCCGATGTGAAACGCGTCGGCAACAAGTTGATCGACACTGTACTCACCTTGATCTCCACACGATGAAAACAACGCGAAATGCGATCTGGATACGCTGGACATTGATCGCGGTGCTGCTGCTCTTTGGCGGCATCACCTTGTTCCTGAGCACCTCCGTCTTGTTCGATCTCTTCGGCATGCGCGAGAAGGAAGGCAACTACGTGCAGTTCGTGGTGCTCGCGAATTTCTTCGCGTCCATCGGCTACTTCGCTGCCGCGATCGGCCTGCTCGCGCACAAGCTCTGGGCGCGCTATCCCCTGTGGATGGCCAGTGTGATCCTGATCGGGACATCCTTGGGCTTGGCTTGGTACGTGTCCCAGGGTGGCCTTCATGAGCCGCGCACCATTGTTGCAATGATCTTCCGCACGGTACTCACCAGCGTTTTCTATTTCACAGCGGCATGGATAGGCCGCTCGCAACAACAGCACCAACCGAAACCAACCACCGAACGACCATGAACCACAAACTCGCATTCATCGCCGGAGCACTTGCGCTCTTCACCTTCGGGTGCAACCAACAGCACGAACACGATGGGCAGGCCGATGCTGCCGCATCTGCAACCTCCGACCACGAGCATGGCGAGGACGCGAAGGTCGAAGAAGGAGGATCTTCAACAACCACTGTCACGCTCGATAACGGACAGCGCTGGAAAGCGAACCCCGAGACCACATCGGGCGTCGCGAACATGGTGGCGCTGATCGACAAGCAGACCGCCATGCCCGGTGATGCCAAGGCGCTGAAAGCCGCGCTGGAAGAGGAGTTCGGCTTGATCTTCGAGCGTTGCACCATGACCGGTGAAGCGCACGAACAGCTGCACAACTACCTGATCCCGATCCACCAACGCTTCAGTGGTTTCGACGCGGGCGATGCAACGCAGTTGGCGGACATGAAGAGCTATCTCGGCACCTACGGGAACTATTTCGAGTAGGAGAAGTGAACGATGTCCGTGCCGCTGCACATACCAAGTTCCAACCGCCGCTGGCCGGTCGTGGCCGCCATGCTGCTGAGCCTTGCGCCAGCGTATGCGCAAGTGATGTCGTTGCAGCAGTGCATCGATTCCGCATTGGTCAACGAACGCCGCATCCTCATGGCCGGGATCGATACGCGGATCGCGGAGGAACGCACCGGTGAACTGCGCGGCGCCCTGCTCCCGAAACTGCGTGGCGTGGTGGATTACAAATACTACACGGACCTCCCCTACCAGCTGATGCCGGCCTCCATCTTCGGTGGTCCGGCGGACATGTACCGCGAGATCCAGTTCGGCACCCCGCAGAACGTGGTGGCCAATCTGGTGTTGCAAGTTCCCTTGTACGATCCGGCATCGTTCAGTGCGGTGCAGGTGGGCAAGGAGGCCGCGGCCATGGCAGCGATCCAGCACGAGCGCACCCGTGAGGATGTGGTGATGGAGGTGAGCGCCGTGTACTACAATGCGCAGATCCTGCAAAGCCGTTTGGCCTTCCTGGACAGCAACGTGGTGAATGCCGCTGCCTTGGTGCGAACGCTGGAACTGCTGCACGGGCAAACGCTCGCCCGGCGGACCGACGTGGACCGCATCGCGCTGCAACGCGACCAGCTGACCACGCAACGCACACAAGTGCAGGGCCAATACGAACAGGTGCTCGATGGCTTGAAAGTCCTGACCGGAATGCCGTTGGATGCATCACTTTCCGTGGACACGACAGCACCGGCCGCGGAAGTGACCAGCACCACCACGGGCAGCACCACGCAACGCCGCATGGCGGACCAAGCCTTGCGCTTGCGAAACGCCGAACTGCGCACCCTGAAGCGCGCACGGCTGCCCGGAATAAGCGGGCAAGGGCTTTACGGAACCACCGGCTTCGGCCCATTGGACACCGATGATCATTTCAACTTCTACCCCATCGGATACCTCGGTCTTCAACTGCAAGTGCCCCTGTTCCAGGGAACCGTGCTGGCGCATCGCATCAAGTCCAAGCAGTTCGAGCTGGAGCGCACCGAACTGCAACGCGATGCGTTACAGGACAAGGAGAACGTGGAGCGGCGCAGCGTGCAACGGCAGCTCACGATCGCCGAGCAAGCGATCGTGAACAACACGGCGCAACTAGCCTTGGCCCAGCGCATCCGGCGGAGCACCATGGCGCAACATGCGCAGGGCCTTGCCACCGTGCCGGACCTGATCCTTGCGGAACAGGGCGAGCACGAAGCGCAGATGAACTACCTCAACGCCTTGGTGGACCTGCGCAAGGCACAATTGGAATGGCAGCGCCTGAACGGTGTGCTGCTCAACAGAGAACAGCCATGAAACGCATCATCCCCTGGATCGTGATCGTCGCCTTGTTGGCGTTGACCGTATGGAAACTGGCCAGCAACAAGCGCACCCAGGAGGAGCAGGTGTACCGCTTCGACCGGAACGCGCCGGTGCACGTGGTGGTGGACACCGTGCGCTCCATCGCCCTTTCCGAAGGCGTGCGCTACAGCGGCACGATCGAGGCCGTGAGCGAAGGAAAAGTAATGGCCGAAGTACCCGGGCGTGTGGTCGCCGTGCCAGTGCAGGAAGGACAGTGGGTGGAGAAGGGCATGGTGATCGCGCGCTTGGACGGCGACCTGTTGCGCAGGCAATTGAACGCTGCGCAAGTGCAGGTGGATGGATTGGAGAAGGATCGGAAACGCTACACGGTGCTGGCTGCGGAAGATGCGGTGCAAGGCGTCCAACTGGAAAAGACGGAACTCGCCTTGCAAGCAGCGAGGATCCAACTCGGCACCTTGCAGGAACAGGTGCAACGCACGGAGATCCCTGCGCCGATCAGCGGTTTCATCGCGCAGCTTTTCGTGGATGTGGGCACCGTGCTGAACCCTTCCATGCCCGTGGCGATGATCAGCGATGATCGCGCGCTGGAGTTGGTCATTGCCGTGCCGGGCGCGGAGCTGGGCCGCTTCCGGAAAGATCAACGTGTTGATGTGCTTGCATCGGGCAGCGGAACGCGGATCAACGGCGTGGTGGCCAGCGTGGGAAGTCGCGGCGACATGTCCCACAACTTCCCGGTGCGCATCGCGCTGAACGGCACGGATACCAAGGGTCTCAAGCCCGGTATGGCCGCAACGGTGCGCTCCGTTCCCATGGATGCCGTGGCTTCGCCGGTGATCCCCGCAAGTGCGATCATCGGATCCACCTTGGAACCCGAAGTGTACGTGGTGCGGAACGGACGTGCGGTGCGCGAACGGATCACCACCGGTGCAGGGAACGCGGAACAAGTGGCCGTGGTCCATGGCCTTGCCGTCGGCGATCTGGTGGTCATCAGCGGCTTCATCAACCTCAGCGACGGCGTGCCCGTGAAGACCAAGTAGCGTTCACGACCAACAGCAGAACGAACGAGCGACATGACCATCACCGAGATCGCCATCAAACGTCCATCGTTGATCATCGTGATCTTCGGTGTGCTGCTCCTGGGCGGCATCGTGGCCTATCGCGGCCTTGGCGTGGAGCTGATGCCCGATTTCAACCAGCCGGTGATCACCGTGCGCACCATGTATCCCGGCGCGGCACCGGAGGAAGTGGCCAACAGCGTGACGCGTCCGGTGGAGGATGCGCTCAGTTCGCTGGAGCATGTGGACTACATCGCCAGCCGCTCGCTGGCCAATGCGTCCATCATCATCGTCAACTTCAAGTACGGCGCGAACCTGGACCTGGCCATGCAGGACGCGCAGCGGCAGATCGACAACATCCGCAAGGACCTGCCCGAAGGCTTGCAGCCGCCGGTGATGTCCAAGATCTCCCCGAACGACCTGCCGATCATGAGCGTGAGCGCCCTGAGCGACCTGCCCGCACCGGTCTTCTACCAACGCATGCAGGACGAGCTCCTGCCGCGTTTCCAACAATTGAAAGGCGTAGCGGAGATCACCTTGCTCGGCGGTGAACAGCGCGAGATCCAAGTGAAAGTGGATCAGGCGAAATTGCTGCACCATCGTGTTCCGCTTCCGCAGGTGACCGAAGCCATTCTGCGTGCAGGCCGCGAGATCCCAGCAGGTGATGTGCGCACCGAGCGCGACCGCACCACCGTGAAATTGGCAGGCAAGATCACCACCTTGCCCGAGTTGGCGAACGTTGTCGTAGCGCAACCTGCGCCGGGTTCCGTGGTGCGCGTGAAGGATGTCGCTACCGTCGTCGATGGCATTGCAGAGATCAGTTCCGTTAGCCGGTACAACGGCGAAAGCGGCATCGGTTTGTTGATCAAGAAACAAGGCGATGCCAATGCCGTGGATGTAAGCCGCGCCTTGCGTGCGGTATTCGCCCGGATCGAAAAAGAAGATCAGGCGAACAACACGCGCTTCATCCTCGCGGACGACAGCACCGACATCACCATCGAAGCGGTGAACGGCGTGCTCGTTGACCTCGGGTTGGCCGTGCTGCTCGTGTCGTTCATCATGCTGCTCTTCCTGCACAGCCTGCGGAATTCATTGATCATCCTCGTCGCGATCCCAGCGTCATTGGTGAGTGCGTTCGTCGCCATGGGCCTCTTCGGCTACACGCTCAACTTGATGACCCTCTTGGCCATGTCCCTGATCATCGGCATCCTTGTCGATGACAGTATCGTGGTGCTTGAAAACATCCAACGGTACCTGGACAAAGGGCACGACAAGGTCACCGCCGCCATCGAAGGCCGTGCGGAGATCGGCTTCAGCGCATTGTCCATCACCCTCGTGGACGTGGTGGTCTTCCTGCCCATCGTGTTCGTGCAAGTGTTCGTGGCCGATCTGCTGAAGCAATTCAGCGTGGTGGTGGTGGTGAGCACCTTGATGTCGCTCTTCGTCAGCTTCACGTTGACTCCCTGGCTTGCATCGCGCATGGGCAAGAAAGAGGAACTGAAGCCAACGAATTTCTACACGCGCAGCCTGATCCGTTTCGAGCATTGGCTGGACGGGCTCACCGCTTGGTACACCGGTGCGCTGCGTTGGGTGCTGAGCCACAAGCTCGCGTTCATCGGCATCCTGCTCGCACTCTTCGCGGGCACGGGGATCATGATGAAACAAGGCATCATGGGCAAGGAACTGATCGCCACCGGCGACCAAGGCAAGTTCCGTCTCGCGCTGGAATTCGACAAGAACACGGCGTTGAAAGAGAACAACCTGCGTTCGCTTTCCGTGGAACGCTTCCTCCTTACACAGCCCGAAGTGAACTCCGTGTTCAGCAACGTGGGCGGCCCCAGCACCGGCATCGGCAGCATGGGCGTGGGCGCAGAGAACAAGACCGAGCTCACCATTGCGCTGCTGCCCAAGAAGGAACGCAACGGCATCAGCACCGATGCCTACATGAAGCATGTGCGCCAAGCCTTGCAGGACAGTTTCCCGGGGATCGACTTCACCATGGCCGCCATCGGTTTGATCCCGCGCACGGCACCGGTGGAGATCACGTTGAGCGGCGTCGATCACGCCCTCGTTATGCGCACCGCGCAACTCTTGAAGGACACGCTGATGGGCGTGCCCGGCGCCAACAACGTGCGTCTGAGCATCGAAGCGGGAAGCCCCGAATTGCAAGTGGAACTGGACCGCGACCGCATGGCCATGTACGGCTTGAACACCGCCGCTGTCGGGGCCACCTTGCGCAACGCACTGGCCGGTAACGACGATGGCATCTTGTACGACGGTGGCACGGAATATCCCATCCGCATCCGGCTGGACGACATCGATCGCCGGAACGCGGAGGATGTGGCGCGTACGCGCTTCGTAACACCCGCCGGGCTTGCGGTGCAGCTCGATCAATTCGCTTCCGTGGTGCGGCGCGAACCGCCCGCCATGGTGGAGCGCATGGACCGCATGAACGCCGTTACCCTCACCGCCGATGCATTGGGCCGAGGCAGTGGCACCGTGGCCGATGAGGTAGTGGCCTACGTGAAGGTGAACCCCTTGCCGGACGGTGTGTACATGGCGTGGGGCAGCGACATCAAACGGCAGAACGACAGCTTCGGCGCATTGGGCGGCGCGTTGCTCGCCTCGCTGATCCTCGTGTACCTGATCATGGTGGCGCTGTACGACAGCTTCGTGTATCCCTTCGTGGTGCTGTTCAGCATCGTGGTGGCCATCATCGGCGCCTTCCTCGCGCTCAACCTCACCATGTCCACGCTGAGCCTGTTCACTTTGCTCGGCATGATCATGCTGCTCGGGCTCGTGAGCAAGAACGCCATCCTGATCGTGGACCGCACGAACCAATTGAAAGAACACGGCATGCACTTCCGCGATGCCCTGATCGAAGCGGGCACCACGCGTTTACGACCGATCATGATGACCACCGTGGCCATGGTCTTCGGCATGCTGCCCATCGCACTGGCCACCGGCACCGCCAGCGAATGGAAGAACGGTCTGGCCTGGGCGCTGATCGGCGGCCTTACCAGCAGCATGTTCCTCACGGTGTTCCTGGTGCCTGTCGTGTACTATGCGGTGGATACGGTGAAGAAGCGGTTCAATAGAAAGATCGCGGATTGATATGCGAGCATTGATCACTGGTTCGTTGGCCATGCTGCTCTTGCTCAGTTCATCCATGGCCCCTGATGACGCATCCTTTTCCTTGACCGTGGAGGTGAATGAGCTGCGCAATTCCACCGGAGAAGTCCAGTTCGCGTTGTACAACAAGGACGGGACGATACCGGATGAAGACTTTGAGAACCATTACAAACTATTGAAGGCGGAGATCATCAATGGAACTTGTACTGTGCGGTTCGAGAATATCCCCGAGGGCAGGTATGCCGTGAACATCCTGCATGACGAGAACAAGAACGGCAAGATCGATAAGGGCTTCATGCTCCCCGTAGAAGGGATCGGCTTCTCGAACTACACATCGATCGGGCTGAGGAACAGGCCGAATTTCTCAAAAGCCAGCTTTGATCTGAACAGCGATCGGACGATCGAGGTGAAGGTGATCTATATGTAGGTGGTTCCTCCGGCAGTAAGTGTGAACAAACGTTCATCGTTCAGGTTGAACAGAGAAGAAGGTACTCCGAAGTACGTGTTGAGAACCTGACATGGTCTGTAGGGACAGGATCGAAGCGGAGCGGTGGTTGATGAGCCGGTTCCTCCTTCGCCAGACACGCGAACCATGCCGGAACGGGATCGGCAAAGTGGCCAGGGCACCCGGAAGATCCTTGAACGGCACGTGTGGCTTTGCCACCAGTACACTGGGCTGCCTTATGAGTATGATACATATCATATCTCTTGGCCAGCGGTGAGGTACCTTTGCAGGTCTTCGATCCATGTCGATCCTACAGCACAGATCATCGGGTCCGTCAGGTCATGGCGGTTGCCTATGCCCGCATTGGGGCTGTTTGGCATTGGGCCTGTTGGCACCTGCATATGTCGGGATCGGATGCGGACGCCTCCTGTATTGTCCGATCCATAACGCTTCTCCATGAACGCGTTGATTCAAGATGCGGTCCCAGGTGTTTCCCGGAGAACCTTCATTCGACCTGTTGGAGGACATCCAGCGCTTGAAGCGCGAGAAGAACGCCATCATCCTCGCGCATTATTACCAGACACCGGACATCCAGGCGCTGGCCGACTTCGTGGGCGATAGCTTGGCCTTGGCGCAAGCCGCCGATCGCAGCACTGCCGATGTGATCCTCTTCGCAGGCGTGCATTTCATGGCGGAGACCGCCAAGATCCTCAACCCGAAGCGCACGGTGCTCCTCCCCGACCTGGAAGCCGGTTGCTCCCTTGCTGATTCAGCGCCGCCCGAGAAGTTCAAGGCCTTCATCGATGCGCACCCGGACCATGTGGTGGTGAGCTACATCAACTGCAGCGCGGAGGTGAAGGCGATGAGCGACATCATCTGCACCAGCAGCAATGCGGTGCGCGTGGTGAACAGCATTCCTGCGGACCGCAAGATCATCTTCGCACCGGACAAGCATCTGGGGGCGTACGTGCAGCGTGTCACCGGGCGTGAACTGCTGCTGTGGGACGGCGTGTGCGAAGTGCATGTGGAGATCAGCATCGACAAGTTGAAGCTGCTGCTGGGCAAGCACCCCGATGCGAAGCTCATCGCGCATCCCGAATGCCCGCCGGAGATCCTGGCCGAAGCGGACCACGTGGGATCCACCTCTTCGCTGCTGGAGTTCGTGCAACGCGATCCGGCACGCACCTTCATCGTGGCCACCGAGGCGGGGATCCTGCACAAGATGCGGGAAGCAGCGCCGCACAAGGAATTGATACCGGCACCGGCGCATGCGATCAATACTTGCGCCTGCAGCGAGTGCCCGTACATGAAAATGAACACGGTCGAAAAGGTCTATTCCGCGCTGCTGCACGGATCACCGGAGATCGTGCTGGACGAACACGTCCGTGAACGGGCCGAGATCGCGCTGCGGCGCATGATGCAACTGGGATGAAGCGGCCGCTGAAAGTGATCGTGGTAGGGAGCGGCGTAGCGGGCATGGCCTTCGCGCATCGCTTGTCCACGTTGATGAAGAAGGGCGAGGTGGAGGTCCACATGCTCTCCAAGGCGCCTCCGGAGACGAGCAATTCGCACGCCGCGCAAGGCGGTGTCGCCGCTGTGATCGATCCGGCCGATTCGTGGGAACAGCACCGGGACGACACCCTCGCCGTGGGCGCGGGCCGGTGCGATCCGGAAGTGGTGGAACGCGTGGTCCGTGAAGGACCCACGTGCATCCGGGAGCTATTGGCGATCGGCGCGCGTTTCGATACCGATGCGCAAGGGCACCTGGATGCCGCGCACGAAGGCGGGCACAGGACCCCACGGGTGGTCCACCACAGCGATCATACAGGCGCTGAATTGGTCCGGGTATTACAGGGACAAGTGAAGGGCACGGCCCACATTACGGTCACCGAGACCCTGTTCGCGCTGGACCTGCTGGTGACGGATGGACCCGATGGTCGCCGTTGCAACGGTGTGCGTACGATCGACATACGCACCGGCGCGGTCCGCGAGCACTTCAGCGATGCGGTGGTATTGGCCACGGGCGGCGCAGGCCAGGTCTATCGGCACACCACCAATCCGATCGGCGCCACGGGCAGTGGTGTTGCGATGGCCGTGCGAGCAGGTGTGCCGTTGCGCGATATGGCCTTCGTGCAATTCCATCCCACCGCCTTGTACGATCCGCAGCGGAAGGGAGCATTCCTCATCAGCGAAGCAGTACGCGGTGCGGGCGCCGTGCTGTTGCGTCCCGATGGCACGCGCCTGATGGAAGGATTGCACCCGATGGCCGATCTGGCCCCACGCAATGTGGTGGCCCGCGCCATCCACACGGTGATGCGCGAGCAGGGCGTGCCCCATGTCCGGCTGGATGCAACACGCATCGGCGCGGCGCGCTTCGCCCGCGAGTTCCCGATGATCATGAAGCATTGCATGGGGATCGGCCTCGACCCCACCAAGGATCCCATCCCCGTGATGCCTGCCGCCCATTACCTCTGTGGTGGCATCCGCACCGATGCGCAAGGCCGTACCCTGCTCAACGGGCTCTACGCCTTGGGTGAATGCGCTGGCAGCGGGCTGCATGGTGCCGACCGCCTCGCGAGCAATTCCCTGTTGGAAGCCTTGGTGATCCCGCGGTACGCGGCTTCATCGGTGATGACATCGGAACGGAACGCCATTCTTCCCGAAGACGCAGTAGTGGGGCGCTCCTCCTTTGCCGACGAGGACCCTGCGGTGATCGCCGCACTCGGGGAATTGCGTGATCTGATGATGGACCGCGTCGGTATCGTCCGCGATGATGCCGGGTTGCAGGTCGCGTCCAGCAGCATAGCGCGGATCCAGCAGTTCGTAGTGGACCAATGGGCCGGAGGCGGGCATTCCCTGGATCTATATGAACTGCGCGACCTGGTACTGGTGGCCCAGGCCATCTGCGAGCAGGCCATCGCCGAGCCGTTCAACGTCGGTGCGCATTGGAACCGGGATCGACAGGACCGGGCTTCCATGAGGAGCGAAGGACCGGACACATCCGGATCGTCCAGGTCCGAAATGCACCATGAAGCTTCGAGAATCCGGCTGCGGACACCATGAACAGAGATACGCACAAGGCCAACGCGCCACCCTCCTCGGTTCGATCCCGAGCGATGGGGATGATCAGGAACTTGTCACCGGCCTATTTCGCGATGGTGATGGCGACCGGGATCGTCTCGATCGCCTCCCATCTGTTGGGGATGCCCCTGATAGCAAGGGTCCTGTTCGGGTTGAACATCGTAGCCTATACGGTCTTATTTGTAGCTACCGTATTGCGTTTCGTCAGGTACCGGAAGGAATTCCTGCACGACCTCTTCAGCCATACGAGCGGCGTAGGCTTCTTCACGTTGGTCACCGCCACATGCGTGCTGGGTTCCCAGTCCGTATTACTGAGCGGGAATTATGGGATGGCATTGATCCTATGGCTGGTCGGGATCGTCCTTTGGTTGATCGTGACCTACACCATTTTCATCACCTTCACCATCAAGGAGGATAAGCCACCGCTGGAGGTCGGGATCAATGGGGCGTGGCTTCTCGCAGTGGTATCCACGCAAGCCTTGGCCGTCCTGAGCGCGCAGCTATCCATGCACTTCGAGACGCACAAGCTGATCATCAATTTCTTCGCATTCTCCATGTGGTTATGGGGTGGCATGCAGTACATCTGGATGATCTCGCTGATCTTCTACCGCTACACCTTCTTCAAATTCTCCCCGAGCGACCTTTCACCGCCTTATTGGATCAACATGGGTGCCATGGCGATCTCCACGTTGGCTGGATCGCTGCTGATCCTTAACGTGCCCCACGCACCCTTCCTGCTCTCAACGTTGGCATTCCTCAAGGGCTTCTCGATCTTCTACTGGGCCACCGGCACCTGGTGGATACCGATGCTGATCATCCTGGCCTATTGGAGGCATATCTATAAGAAATTCCCCCTCACTTATGACCCGCTTTATTGGGGTGCGGTCTTCCCCTTGGGCATGTACACGGCATGCACGTTCATGGTGGCGAAAGCGATGAACCTTGAGTTCCTGATGCCGATACCGACGTATTTCATCTATGTGGCCCAGTTGGCCTGGTTAGCTGCCTTCATCGGGCTGGTCCGCAAGCTGGTGAAGGACCTTTTTCATGGCCAGTGAGGAACGGCGTTACGCGCAATGGAATATCCACCAGTCGCACATTCCCGACACTCGCCTATTAGACCGAAAGGTGCAAGAATGTCGATCGACCGGCATCCAAGTTTCCATGATGAAGGTCAGCGGTCCATTTGCCTCGGACCACGACCTTTGACAGCCCGAAGCACCCGGGCTGCACCCATTCCCCGTAACCGCCTGTCCAATATGACCACTTCTCTCATGATCGATCATCCTGATACTGGTGCGTAGCGATAACCTCTCCAAGACCATGAGCCGATCACCGATCCCATCCACCCCGCACACCTTCCACATCCCTGTGATGGGTCTGGGCTACACCATCGACACACCTGTGAAGGTGGCCCACTTCGGCATCAGTTCCGTGGTGTCCATCATCGAGGACGAGTTGGTGGAGCGCATGCGTGAGTTCCACTGCCGAATGGAAGGCGAACAATTCGTGCCCATCCCGAAGACAGAGCTGGACCATCGCGCACTGCGCATCACAGCCTATCTCGATCTGCTGCATCGGATCGTGCAACGCAACATCGAGCGATTGAGAACCGCCCCCTACGAACCCGGTTCCGACATCACCAAATACTTCGAGATGCTGCCCGACGGCAACTTGGTGAAAGTGATGTACGAGGAGATGGTCGGTATGGAGGATGGTCCGAAGAAGCTCAACTACCAGGAAGAACTCCGGCGGACCATCCAGGCAGGCGCCATCGATGTGAACATCATGGCGAAGATCGATCGCCCGCGATTCACCAAGGAAGGTGAACCGCTTCCTGCCGAGTATGCGGATGCCATGGCGGCGTTCCGCGGCTTCGCCAACAGCACGCTCACCGGTGCCGTGGTGCTCAGCGCGGGTTACAACCCCAGGCTCTACGCGTACATCGCGCAGTTCCCGGATCTCCTGCCCGATGCGCAAGGGCGATTGAAGAAGAAGGTGATCCTGAAAGTGAGCGATCTGCGTTCCGCGAAAGTGCAAGGCAAGATCCTCGCGAAGAAAGGCGTGTGGGTCTCGGAGTACCGGATCGAGAGCGGATTGAATTGCGGCGGTCATGCCTTCGCCACGGATGGCATTCTGCTGGGTCCGATCCTGGAAGAATTCAAGAAAGAACGCGAAGCCATGGCGGTGGAGGTCGCCGAGCTGTGCAACAAGGCACTGACGGAAAGTGGTCACAGCGCGTTCCCTGTTCCACCCGGTATTCGCATCACCGTGCAAGGCGGTATCGGTACGGTACAAGAGGATCGATTCCTGCGCACCTTCTACGAAATGGATGGCACCGGTTGGGGAAGCCCGTTCCTGCTCGTACCCGAGGCCACCAATGTGGATGACAAGACCCTGCAACAGCTCACCGAAGCCAAGCCGGACGATTACTACATGAGCTGGGCATCGCCCTTGGGTATCCCCTTCCACAACTTCAGGCCGAGCACCTCCGAAGCGCAACGCAGGGCACGTATCGCGAAGAACAGGCCGGGCAGTCCCTGCTACAAGGAATTCCTTTCCACCGATGTGGAATTCACCGCTACACCCATCTGCACCGCATCACGACAGTACCAGGACCTGAAGATCAAACAACTCAATGGTATGGGCCTGGGCGGGGCTGCTTATGCGCGCGCCTTGGAGCGCATCACCGCGAAGGACTGTCTCTGCGAAGGACTGGGTGCGAGCGCGCTCATCAAGGATGGTATGACCCCGGCCCACAAGTTGGAGGCCGTGGCCATCTGCCCCGGTCCGAACCTGGCGTATTTCTCTCGCGTGGTATCGCTGAACACCATGGTGGATCACATCTACGGCCGCTTGTCACTGCTGAACGACAACCTGCGTTCGCACATGTTCGTGAATGAGCTGATCCTTTACGTGAAATACCTGCAACGCGAGATCGAACAGGTGCGCGAGGAGATCACAGAGAAACAGCTCAAGTACTTCAACCAGTTCCGCACGAACCTGTTGAGCGGGATCGCTTATTACCACGAACTCATCCCATCATTGCGTCGCCACGGAATTCCCGGATTGGATGCCTTCAAGGCCGATCTGGAGCGCCATGCCTTGGAGTTGCGCGATCTGCTATTACCCGAACTGCGGCCGGTTTGAGCCACGTTGATCCGGGGCATACCATTTTCCAACGAACAACAACGAACAACCGTTCCGCCGGACGGAACAGAACCTGACTTTGCATGTCAACCACACACACTTCCTGGGCCGAGCCCTACAAGATCAAAATGGTGGAACCGCTCTTCATGACCACCCGCGAACAGCGCGAGGAGGCCTTGAAGGAAGCGGGCTACAACACCTTCCTGCTGAAGAGCGAGCACGTGTACATCGACCTGCTCACGGACAGCGGCACCAGCGCCATGAGCGATCGCCAATGGGCGGGCATGATGATGGGCGATGAGGCCTATGCCGGCAGCCGCAACTTCTACCACCTCGAAGCGGCCATCCAGAGGCACTACGGCTACAAGCACATCATCCCCACGCACCAAGGGCGCGGCGCGGAGAACCTGATCTCGCGCATCCTCATCAAGCCGGGCGACATCATTCCGGGCAACATGTACTTCACCACCACCAAGCTCCACCAGGAGATGGCCGGCGGCACCTTCGCGGACATCATCGTGGACGAAGCGCATGATGCCAACAGCACCTTCCCGTTCAAAGGGAATGTGGACCTGAAGAAGCTGCAGGCATTGATCGACCAGCACGGCGCGGCGAAGATCCCCTACGTCAGCATCGCCACCACGGTGAACATGGCGGGCGGGCAACCACTCTCCTTGGCCAACATGAAGGCCGTGCGCGAACTCACGCAGAAGCACGGCATCCGCATCATCCACGACATGACACGCGTGGCCGAGAACGCCTACATGATCAAACTGTTGGAGGAAGGTCAGGGCCATCGCTCCACGGCGGAGATCGTGTTGGAGCTCTGCTCGCTCACCGACGGCGCCACCATGAGCGCGAAGAAGGACGCACTGGTGAACATCGGCGGCTTCCTGGCCACCAACGAATGGGACGTATTCGAGGAAGCGCGTAACCAAGTGGTGATCTTCGAAGGGCTGCATACCTACGGCGGATTGGCCGGACGCGATATGGAGGCCATGGCGATCGGCATTTCGGAATCGGTGGACGAGGACCACATCCGCGCACGCGTCGGCCAGGTGTTCTACCTCGGGAAGAAGTTGCAGGCCGCTGGTATCCCCATGGTGAAACCGATCGGTACGCACGGCGTGTTCCTGGATGCGAAAGCCTTCTTGCCGCATGTGCCGCAACTGGCATTCCCCGCGCAAACACTCGCTGCGGAATTGTACCTCGATGCGGGTGTGCGCACCATGGAACGCGGCATCGTCAGCGCTGGTCGGGATAAGGAGACCGGCGACCACTGCTATCCGGAACTCGAGCTCGTTCGCCTCACCGTCCCGCGTCGCGCCTATACCCAGGCGCACATGGACGTGATCGCCGAGAGCGTCGTGCGTGTCTACGAACGCAGGGCTTCCATCAAGGGCCTGCGCATGACCTATGAACCCAAGTACCTGCGCTTCTTCCAGGCACGCTTCGAAACCCTTTGAGCAAACACTTTTCAGAGCACATCCATCTTCGGTGCATTCCATTTTCTGACAGCCGGCACTGAGCGAAGTCGAAGTGTCTGATCTTCTGATCAACTCCCCATGCAACACAAGACCGTCATCGAGCCCTTCCGCATCAAGAGCGTGGAGCCGATAAGCGTGAGCACCGAACAGGAGCGCACGCAATACTTGAAGGATGCGCACTACAATCCTTTCCTGCTGCGCTCGGACAATGTGATCATCGACTTCATGACCGACAGCGGCACCAGCGCCATGAGCGCCAGGCAGTGGGCGGGCATCATGGAGGGCGATGAGGCCTACGCCGGTTCACGCAGTTGGGAGCGCATGGAGAAGGAAGTGCGCGATCTCACCAGCATGCGGTACATCCTGCCCACGCACCAGGGCCGTGCTGCGGAACGCATCATCTATGGGCACTTGGGTGGAAAGGGCAAGGTCTTCATCAGCAACACGCACTTCGATACCACCCGCGCCAACATCGAGTTCAGCGGGGCCACCGCGATCGATATCCCCATTGCCGAAGGGAAGGACACGGCACTCCAGCATCCGTTCAAAGGCAACATGGATGTGGCCGCCTTGGACCTCCTCCTGAAAGAGCACAAAGGGCATGTGGGCGCGGTGATCCTCACGGTCACGAACAACAGCGGCGGTGGCCAGCCGGTGAGCATGGCCAACGCGGAAGGCGTAGCGGCGATCTGCAAACGGCACGGTGTATTGTTCTTGCTGGACTGTTGCCGGATCGCGGAGAACAGCTGGTTCATCAAGCACCGCGAAGAGGGCATGGAAGGAGTCACCTACCGCGAGATCGCCCAACGCATGTTCGCACTGGCCGATGGCGCGGTGATGAGCGCCAAGAAGGATGCGCTGGTGAACATGGGCGGCTTCCTCGCATTGAAGGATGAAGCGCTGGCCGAAGCCTGCATCAACTTGCTGATCATCACCGAAGGCTTCGCTACGTACGGCGGGTTGTCCGGTCGCGATATGGAAGCACTGGCGATCGGCCTGCAGGAGATCTTCGACCCGCACTACCTGGACTACCGGATCAAGAGCACCTTGTTCCTCGGGATGAAGATGCATGAGATGGGCGTTCCCCTGATGCTGCCGATCGGTGGCCATGCGGTGTATGTGGATGCCAAGAAGCTCTATCCGCACATTCCACCGGAACAGTATCCGGGCCAAGCGCTGGTGTGTGAGCTGTACGAGTTGGCGGGCATCCGCACCGTGGAGATCGGCTCGGTGATGTTCGGCACCTACAACGCCGATGGATCACTGCAACCCGCGCCCATGGAACTGGTGCGCCTGGCCATTCCCCGGCGCGTGTACACGCAAAGCCACATCGAGTACGTCATCGAGACCTTCGCCGAGATCATGAAGCGGCGCGAGTACATACGTGGCCTGAAGATCATCAAGGAGCCGCGTTTCCTGCGGCATTTCACCGCGCATTTCGAACCCTTGTCATGAGCGCAGAACTCGCACACGACCTCATTCGTGTCACCAAGCGCTTCACCTTCGAGATGGCCCACGCGCTGCGTTGCCACGATGGGATGTGCGCGCAGATCCACGGCCATTCGTATGTGTTGGACGTCACGCTGAACGGTACACCGCGCAACGAACCCGGCGATCCCAAGGACGGCATGGTCATGGACTTCGCGGAGCTGAAGAAACTGGTGACGAAGGCCGTGATCGAACACTATGACCATGCGCTGGTGCTGCACGAGGGCGACCGCAATGCGGTGGTCGCAGGCCACGAATTGTTCGCACGGGTGCGCTTCACCCCGTGGCAACCCTCCTGCGAGAACGTTCTCTTGGATATCGTGGCGCGCCTGCGAGAGGTGATCCAGGCACCAGTACGCTTGCACCGTGTGCGCCTGCAAGAGACGGCCACGAGTTGGGCGGAGTGGGAGGCGGAGTGATCGATCAGGGTTTCACGAGCGGCACATCGTACAGCGCGAAGCACGGATCAGCGGTGAGCAGCAGCATGCCTTCGGCCTTGGCTTGTGCGATCAACATACGATCGAAGGGGTCGCGGTGGTGCATGGGAAGCGCGGAAAGTTCAAGGATATGCGACATGGTGATCGGCAAAGGAACGAATCCTCCAGCGGTGAACGTCTTGAAGAAATCCTCGATCGGCCTGTGCAACTCCAACTTTCCGAGCATGTGCTTGATCGCGATCTCCCACAAGGTGGCAATGCTCACAAGACACTCATTCTTGGGATCCTCGATGATCGATCTGCTGGCAGTGGTGCATTGCCGTTGCCCTAGAATGAACCAAAGGAAGACATGGGTGTCCAGCAACACCTTCATTCCATGTACTCCTTGAAGTCATCGAGCGGTGCATCGAAGTCTTTGGATATGGTGGCCATGCCTTTGGCGATGCCGAACACCCGCACCTTTCCCGTATCGCTTTCGGGCGATCCGGGCGATTTCTTCTGTCGGTCCCACTGCTCCATCAGCGACGCAATGAACGCGATCACCTTTTTCCGCACCTCTTCAGGGAGGGAGTCAAGCCGGATGTACTGGTCATGGCTGGCCATACTTCAAAAGTAAGAGAAGTCGATCCAAGTGGACCCGGATCATCTTCCGCGCAGATGCAACTTGAATTCGTGGCGCGCCTGCTAGAGGTGATCCCGGCACCAGCACGCTTGCACCGGGTGCGCCTGCAAGAGACGGCCACGAGTTGGGCGGAGTGGGAGGCAGAGTGAGTTCGGAAGCTCAGACTTTTTCCAACACGCGTGTCAATGCATCGCGGACCTGCGCTGCGATGGGTTCCACGGCCGGGTTCCCCACAGCCCCCATCGCCGCAGCGGGATCGATCGCGGCCAGTTCATGCTTCCCATCAGGCAATTGGCGGATGGTGACATTGCACGGCAGCATTGTGCTGATGTGCGGTTCCAAGGTGACCACTTGATCGGCGAAGACAGGGTTGCACGCACCCAGGATAAGGTGTGGCAAATGGTCCTTATCCAGTTTCTTCTTCAAGGTCGCTTGCAGGTCGATCTCCGTGAGCACACCGAAGCCTTCGGTCTTCAGCGCTTCAACGACGCGTTCCTTCAAAGCGGCCATGTCGGTGGTGTCGATGGTGCGTGTGATGCAGTAGTTCATGTCGTTCCGGGTTAATGCCATCGGGTGGCATGCAGTGTTCCGCAAAGGTCGGACGGTTGATCAAGTGTGGATGTGATGATGGTCACGAAGAGTAGCCCTCCCCTATCCATCCAGCCTTTTCAATGGCTTGGTAACACTCGCACGTGCGTCTCCGGATCAGCCGCCAATGGCCTGCATGGTCCGGTTCCGTGCGTGATTCTCCGGCTTGCTGAATTCGTCCAGCGTATCCATACCGCCGCGCGCCTTCTTCTTGTGCAGGACGGTATCACGGATCAGATCGGTGATATCCTCTCCTTGGCGGTAAGCGCTCAACAGGTCGGTCTCGGTGCCGGAGAACAGGCAGTTCTTCATGCGGCCGTCCGCCGTAAGCCGCAGCCGGTTGCACGAATCGCAGAACGGGTTGGTCACGGTGCTGATGACCGCGAAGTCGCCCTTGTGTCCTTTGATCCGGTAGTGCTTCGCCGTGTCGTGCGGGCCATCCGTAAGCCGTTCAATGTTGTTTGCTCCGAACCGGGTACCAACCGTGTCGAGGACTTCCTGTAAGGAGATGCCCTTGCTCCAGTCCCACCGGTTCCCATCGAAGGGCATGAACTCGATGAAGCGGACCCGGACGCCTTCTTCCGCCGTCCATTGCACGAAATCCCCGATCTCGTCGTCGTTCGTGCCGCGGATCAGGACCACGTTCACCTTCACATCGAAACCCTCCCGCATGAGCAGGCGGATGTTGGCCATGACCTGTTCGAAATGATCGCGCCGTGTGATCCGATGCATCTTCTCGGCGTCCAACGAATCAAGGCTCACGTTCACGCTTTGTATCCTGGCCCGTTGGAACACGTCGATGAAGCGGTCCACCAGTACGCCGTTGGTGGTGATCGCGAGTTCCACGGGGAGCCGGGACAATCCCTCGATGATCTCCGCAGCATCGCGCCGGATCAGTGGCTCGCCACCGGTAAGCCGGATCTTGCGCACGCCCATGGAAACGAAGGTGCCCGCGATGGAAAGCAGTTCCTCCTGCCGCATGAACTCCTCCTTCGGCCGAAGCGGGATCCCCTCCTCGGGCATGCAGTAGAAGCACCGCATGTTGCAGCGCTCCGTCAGGGAGATCCGCAGGTAATCGTGCCTCCTTCCGAAGGTGTCCGTCAACATGTTGCCCCGGTCGTCCATCAGAGGGTCATTTGGCAATGCGGTCGAACTCCTCGGTGCTGATCAGTTTGTGCGCCAGCGGGAACAGGATGTTGTCCTCGCGGTGGATGTGCAGGCGGATCAATTCCGTGAGCTCCCTGCCTGTGTTGCAGGATGCGTCCAGCACGAACGCGGCCGAGCGGGCATCGTGCAGGTGCGCCGCAAGGCCGAGCATGTTGAAGCACAATGCCCCGAGCTGGATGAACTTCACGTGGTCGTCCTCCATCAGGTCGATCGCCGTGCGTGGGGTCTCGTCGATGCTGTGCTCGCCCGAAGCGACGAGCTTGGAATGCAGCAAGGGGAACAGTTGTCTTTCCTCGCGCCGGTTATGGTCGAGCAAGTGGTCATCGAAGTATTCGAAGAAGTCGTGGAAGTCCCCACTGATCTCCTCGTCCATCCGGTACTGCTGCTCCTTGTATCGCGCCAGGGCCTTGTCGAAGCGCTCGACCATTTCCACCCCCTTCTTGTGATCGTCCATGTAGCGCTGGAGCAACGGGTGCATGGCCTCATAGGGAACGTCCTCGATCACCGTTCCACCGTATGCGTCCGGCGGGTCCATGGGCGAATTCTCCTCGTCCTCCAGTCCCTTCTCCACGTTCCGCTGGAGCGGGTCGGTCTTCTTCAGGCTAGGGTCCAGCTTGGGACCTTTGTTGTCCAATCGTGTTCCTGTCTCGGGGTCGATGATCTTCATGGCGTTATGTGCTGTGGGGTATAACGAGGAACGCAATGTAGGACGGAAAGCAGGTCGTATAAGGCATCCGTTCGGTTCCTTCTGGTGCCAAAGGACGCACTGTCTTGATGAACGCGACATGAGCTTCATCAGGGGAAACCGGGATCAACACCCGGACCCGACAGCGCCCCGCCGATCAGAACTGCAGCCCTGTGAAGCGCTTCTTCATGTTGGGCCGCACCAGGACGGCGATGTAGGCCCAGTTCTGCATGTCCGCGATCACCGGCGCGGATCCCAACTGCTGAAGTGTTTTCGTGGCGAACATCTGGGAGTACCCCATTTGAAGAGACACCACATCGTTCAGCAGGTGGCCCATGCTCAGGTCGATCTCGTTGCCGAGCCTGTTGTCCATCTTCTCGCCGTTCTTCATCACGTTGGCGGCGGCCTGCAGCTCATGGATGTTCATGGAGAGGAAGGTGCGCTTGTTCAGGTCGTAGCGAACCCGCAGGAACACGTCCATCAGGCCCACCGAATTCCCATGCCGGCCACCCACATAGAAATAGTCCATATAGCCATTGTGGCCATGGTTGGTCCCGTACATCGGAGCGAACGATCGGTTCACCTTGTCCGTGGCGTCCTGCGCAGTGCCGGAGAGCAGTTCCCCTCCTAAGGTGGTAAGCAGCGCCGAGCCTTTCTCCTTGTTCATATCGACCTTGTAGGAGACCTGGACGTTGGCATCATAAGCCTGCACTACGCGCTTGCCCACGTCCTCGCCGATCTGGTGGTAGTAGAAACCTGAAAGCGTAAGGCCACCGCTCTCGTAGCGAATGGTGGGTAGGCCGATGGTCTGCGTGTAGCGCACACCTTGCTCGGTCAACGCACCAAGGCTGTCCGTTTTGGTGTACTGCAGGCCGTTGTTCCAGAACAGGAAGCTCAACCGGAATTTGTCCCAACTGCGTTCCATCCAGAGCATCTGCGCCACTGTGTACTGGTTGGCTACGGCGTAAGGCGAATGGGTAAGTGATTCCTGCGCCGCATTGTACGCCGCACCCAGATGCAGTTTCATCTTGTTCTTCTCGAACTTCAGCAGTGCGATATCATGCGATCGGGCTTGTAGCGCCCAGTCCAGGTTACCTAGGAATCGGGCGTTGTCATAGTTCAGCTCCTGGCGCCCGAGTTTCAGGGTCCAACTCGTATCGAGCTTGATCTCCGACCAGGCTTCGTGTACCGAAAGAAATCCGTCGGTGGTGTTCGTCTGGGACGTGCTCCCCCATGTCCGTATGTCCTGCACGCTCACGAAGAAGCTCACCTTCTCATGGGTGTACGTGGCTTGCAGCCGTGTACGCTGGCCGATGGAGAACGCCGGGTCCTGGATCGTGTCGATCAGCTTTCCATAGCCGTTGCGGAACTCACTGCGTTGTAAGAGTTGTCCCCCCCAAGTGAGTTGGGAGAAAGCATGCTGCGGCATCAGGACCGCCAGCCCGGTACACAGGCAGAGTGCCAATTGGACGATCGTTCTTTTCGAGAAGGCCGAGGTACGTTGAAGGCGGTTCATAGCGGTTCGTTTCAAATTCAGGATCCTAACTGGGGCGTTCGCAGCCCTTCTTGTTGTAGAAATGCCAATTCACCCATGTGGCGATCACCAAGAATGCCAACAAGCCCCAGAAGAAGCCGTTCGCGTTGGTGGTGGTTGTGATGACCGCACCAATGATCACCGAGAAAATGAACGGGCCATATGCCGCGATAGCCGCCGTCCAGCCGATCACCCCTGCCGCCTGTCGCTGGGAATGTTGGAAGATGATCGGGAATTGCCGGAACGTGGACGCGTTGCCGATACCGGTGAAGAAGAACATGGCGCACATGACCCCGATGAACCAGGAAGCTGGTCCAAAGAGGTGGGTGCCAACAAGCCCAGACTGAGTAACAGGGCGATGCAGACAATGAGGCCGAGCCCGGTGATAGTGGTAAGAATGGCCCCGCCGGTCTTGTCCGAGACGAACCCGAAGAGCACACGGCTGGCCGAACCGATGAGCGGGCCATAGAAAGCAAACGTCAATGGGTCAGGGAATCCGTGGAATCCTCCATAGAGAGCCTTGATCATCATGGGAAATGTGGCGGCCAATCCGGAGAAGGTGCCGAAGGTCATGAAGTACGTGATGGTGCAATACCACGTGTGCTTGTCCTTGAAGATGTCGAATTGCTCACGGATGGAGGCCTTGACGGGTACGCTCTTCAGGTAGCGCCAGCAGAGGAACGTCATAATGATGATAAAGGGCACATACCAGAAGCTGGCACTTTGCAAGTAGATCTCCTTGGAGATGACGACTTCGTTCGTGGTCGCATCGAACTTCTCGAAGAGTCGGGGCGCACCATAGAGGGCCACCCCGAGCAGTGCCGGGGTCATGAACTGGGCAAGACTGACCCCGAAATTGCCGATGCCGGCCTGGATGCCCAAGGCAGTTCCCTTCAACCGTTTCGGAAAGAAGAGGCTCGTGGAGGGCATGTACGAGGAAAAGTCGCCCCCCCCGAAACCAGCTGTAAGCGCGAGCACCATGAATACCCAGTAGGGCGTGGTCGGGTCCATCACGGCGAATCCGATGCCGATGACCGGAATGAGCTTGATCAGCGTGGATATGGTGATCGTATGCCGTGTGCCGTACAGCGGGATCAGGAACGAATGGATAATGCGCAAAGTTCCTCCGGCCAACCCGGGCATAGCGGCGAGCCAGAACAGTTGGTCCGTGGTGAAGGTGAAGCCGATGCCGGGCAGCTTGATCACGATGGCGCTCATCATGAACCACGTGGCGAATGAGAGGATCAGCGTGATGGTGGTGATCGTCAACGTGCGCCACGCGATGCGACTGCCATGGTCTCGCCAGAAATCCGGTTCTTCAGGTGTCCATTTTTCGATCCAGGTGGCCATATTGTGAAGGGGTTGGAGTGGGTTCGTTCTCGTTCGGGTAGGATCCTCGTTCTAGGTTGCCTGTCGGCGCAACATGCGGCGTCATGACCGTGTTCATCCACCACAGGCTCAGGATCGAGATGAAGAGCATGAGCATCCAAGAGCTGGTCCACAGGCCGGTGGTATCAAACAGGTAACCGAAGAGGATCGGGCAGAAGAAGCCACCAAGACCGCCGATCACGCCCACCATGCCACCCACGACACCCACCTCCGAAGGGAAATACTCAGGGATGTGTTTGTACACGGCGGCCTTCCCGATACCCCAGACGATACCGATGAAGATGACCAAGAAGGTGAATACCCACATGTTCGCTTGGAAATAGATCTGCGTCACCCCCTTCGCAAGGAGCTGCCGCTTCGCCACCTTGTCGCCCACCTTCACCATGGGCTGGTGCCATGTGGCCTTGGTGGGCATGATGATCTGTCTGCTGTCCGCATTCTCAAAGTCATGACTTCTCCTTGTGAGCGGATAGTCCCGACCACTGACCTTCACCAAGGTGTCGCTCACTTGTTCCACCTCACCTGCTTTGAGGGCCATCACCCCGCGGCCTGGCGATACCACTTGCATCTTGGGCACCACTAAGCACAGGCTGATCAGGACCGAGAGGCTCAATACCCAATACATCACGCGGCGTGCGCCCCACTTGTCGCTCATCCAGCCCCCCAAGGCACGGATCACCCCGGAAGGAAAGCTGAACAAGGATGCGAACAGCCCGGCCAGTACCAAGGAGATCCCGTACACATTCACGTAGTAAGGGACCAGCCATTGGGCGAAGGACACAAAACAGCCGAAGACCAGGAAGTAGTACAGGCCGAACCGCCACACGCGCACATCCCGTAGCGGCTTAAGGAGCTTGCCTACGGTGCGCGGCTCCGTGAACGGCTTGCGGTTCTCGGTGAACAGGGCGAATACGACGGCCATGACCACCAAGGAGGCGGCATAGAGACGTGGTAACTGGCGCCATCCCTCCAGATCGGCTCCGTCCTGGGTCAAGTACAGCAACAACGTGGGTGCAAGGAGCGTGGTGAGCGCCGCACCCGCATTGCCCGCGCCGAAAATGCCCAGCGCAAGGCCTTGCTGCTTCTTAGGGTACCATACCGAGGTGTTCGCGATCCCCACGGCGAAACCTGCTCCGGTAAGCCCGAAACCAAAGCTCATCAAGGCGAAACCCATGAACGAGTCCACATAGGAAAGGAGGTACATGGGGACGGCGGCAACGACCAGCAGCAGGGTGAAGACCCATTTGCCACCGTACCGATCCGTGAGAATGCCCATGGGCAGCCGGAAAAGGGAACCGGTGAGCACCGGAATGCCAAGGAGCCAACCCACTTGGACAGTACTCCAGTGGAATATGGAATTGTCCACCAAGTAGGTGACCAGCACGCCGTTCAACATCCACGCTGCGAAGCACAGGGTGAATGCGAGCGTGTTCAACGTCAGCATGCGATGTGACTTGCCCGTGGCCTTCTCCATCGTGTTCATCTTTTCGGTTGGCTATCGGTGAAAGCTTACAACTGCCCACATGCATCCGGTGTATTCGAACAATGGATCATCGGTGTGCGGAGGTCCGGAATGTCTGTGCGCAACATGCCGGAAGGCGTTGGATTCGGGTGTGAAAGTGTGGGCCGTTCCGCCTGCAACCCATGACGTGTGACAAGCGATTGTATGATATGGATCAGTGATCACGGATCATAGCGTTGAATACCTTGCGCGTTCGTTCGGACCGCACACGGCGGTCGGCATTCCCCGCTAGGAAGGACGCTCCGGTCCGCATTCGCACCAACGTGCATCACACACACACCCGACCATGACTGAAGTGAAGGAGAATGTTCCGCTGGAAGTCGTTCGCAAAAGCCCAGCACTCCACGAGACGATCGCGTTCTGGTTCTCGGACCGCGACCATTTAAGGTCGCCTTTCCCGCCCGCCATCCGCGAGGAATTGACCGAACGGGCCGCAGTACAATTCCACAAATGGGTGAACCTGCTCGACCCGAAGGCCAAGGGCGAAGTGGACGACGAGGTGGTGGGCGAAAAGATCGAGGAGATCATCTTCGCAAGCGCCATGGAACTGGTCACCGATGCCGAGCAACGCATCACCATCCGCTATCCCTTCATGCCACGACCCGGAGACCCGATCACGTCATCCGAAGGCGCGGAGTCCAAGGTGATCGCACGGAAGATCGAGAAGGAAGGCAAGGACGGCTTCCTGATGGTGCTTGCACGGGAGACCGGCTCGGGCAAGGAGTGGAGCACCCGCTTCGAGTTGCCCTGATCGCTCCATAGTTTCTAACGGATACCTGATCCGGGCCAACGGTACCGGATCGGCAAGGGTCCTACCCTTCCGTGGCCAACTCTTTCCGCAACTCCCGCACCATCCGGGCAAGCTCCTCTTTTCGCTCCGCGCCGGTCTCGCGGTCGTGGTCCTCGAACTGGAAGCCGACACGGTCGAGCGTGTTGTCGTCCAACAGGGTCATGGCCATGTGGAAGACCTCATCGTTCTCCACGGCGATGTGGTCCAGCAGAGCTTCACTGTAGCGCGCCAGCCCGTCGCGCACTTGGGATAGGCGGCCCGCTTCCAGATCCTTTGAATGCCATCGAGCATCTCGCGGAAATCGGCGTGGTTCTCCAGCATCTCCTTCAGCACGCCGTCGCCGAGCATCTCGTTGCTCTCCAGCATCAGGGGGAAGAGGACTTCCTCCTCCTTGTGGTGGTGGTATCCGTCCGCGTAGGTCCGGAAGAAGTCCATCAGGTTCTTCACGGTGCTTGCGTAGCGGGCATCGTCGGTGCCGATGAGGGCTGCGGCTTCCTTGGCCACCTCTGTGGCTTCGACGATCATCTCGTGCTCGTCGTACAGGGATCGTATCGCGTTGTGCATGGTTGTGGTCGGGTTCTGGTTCAGTGCTTTTCCAACTCCTCGAAGCTGCGTTCCAGGAACACGGTGATCATTTCTTTCCTGTAAAGCCGGGGGTACGGGTCGTTGTCGATGATGCGCGCATGCTTCACCGCTTTCTTGATGAGATCGGCTGGAGCATCGGCGCTCAGGCCGTCCACGATCACCGGCTCGGGGTCCACGGCGCCCAGCACGATCCGCACCTTCCCGGCAGCATCGATGGCCAGGGCAGTGGTGAGGGAGGAGAAGTCAACCGCCTCGCGGGGGCGGAGCTTGCGGAAGGCAACGCGGAATTCGCGGCCGAGCGGCAGCAGGATGGCTTGGATCAGCGCGGTGGGCGGCAGGTTGCGCGGGTCCACGCCATCGCCGGTGTAAATGCTTTCCAGCGGGATGATCCGCGTCCCTTCGGCGGTGACCACCTCCAATTGGGCTTCCATGGCGATCAGCACGGGTGCGGTGTCGCTGGCGAGCTTGGAGAAGCAGGCCTTGCGTCCGCCCGTGGCGATGCAGACGTCGCCGTCGCACTTCAGGCAATTGCCCACGGCATCGCGCCACCATTCGCTCTGGTTGTAGAAGGAGCAGCGGTTCTCGCAGAGCAGGTTGCCGCCCAAGGTGGCGCTGCGGCGGATGATCGGTGATGCCACGGCATGCGCGGCCTCGATCAGGGAGGGGAAGCTTTCGCGGATCACCGCATGCTCCTCCAATGCGGAGAGGCGCACCATGGGGCCGATGCGCAGGTGGTCGCCTTTCGTTGTCACTTCCTTCAGCGCTGCGATGCCCGTGAGGTCGATCAGACAGCTGGTGCCGTCGGTGCCTTGGAAGGAATTCACCAGAACATCGGTGCCACCAGCCAGGTAGCGGAAGTCGTCCGCGTGTTCGCAAGCCATGGCCACGGCTTCCGCAGCGGTCCGTGGTTTCAGGAAGAGGCGTTCAGCGGTGATCATGGTTGCTCGGATAAGGGTGCGGCCTCCTGTTCCTTTTTCTTCTCCTTCATCAGCTGCAGCACATGTTCGGGCCGAATGGGCAGTTGGGTGATGCGCACGCCCACCGCGTCATAGATGGCGTTGGCGATGGCGGGGATCACGGGATGCAGCGCGCCCTCTCCGCATTCCTTCGCGCCGAACGGGCCTTCCGGATCATTCGTCTCGATGATGGCCGTGTGCAGGTTCGGCGTGTCCAACGAGGTGGGCATCTTGTAATCGAGGAAGTTGTTGTTGATCAACAGGCCTTCGTGGTAGCGCATCTCCTCGCTCATGGCCTGGCCGATGCCCATGTGCCAGGAGCCTTCGAGCTGGCCTTCCACGGCGAGCGGGTTCAGGGCCTTGCCGCAGTCGTGCGCGCCCCATACGTCGAGGATCTTCACGCGGCCGGTGCGCGGATCGACGGTCACTTCCGCAGCGCAGGCACCGAAGGAATACGACGGGCTGAGGCCCGCGCCGGCGCCTTTGAAATCGCCGCCGAGCTTCGGGCTGATGTACTTGCCGCTGTAGTTCACCGCGCCCCTTCCGGCGGTGATCAGGTCCACTGCTTCGATCCACGAAAGATCCACCGTGCGGTCGTTGCTGCGGATGCGTGCGTGCTCGAAATTCAGTTCCTCCGCTGCGATGCCATGGCGGCGCGACACCGCTTCCGCGATCGCGTTACGCAACTGCTCCGCCGCGTCCTTGGCGGCATTCCCGGCCATGAAGGTCACCCGGCTGGAATAGCTGCCGAGGTCCACGGGCGTGAGGAGCGTGTCGGCGCCGAGGACGAAGAGGTGCTCCATGTCGAGGCCGAGCACTTCGCCCACCACGATCGCGAGCATCGTATCGCTGCCCTGTCCGATGTCGTTGGCACCCGAGGTGATCAGTACGCGGCCATCGAAATCCAGCTTGAGGTGAACGGTGCTTTGCGGCAGCTCGTTGCGGATGATAGGCAGCGCGCTTCCGCTGATGAAGAAGCTACAGCCCACGCCCAGCCCATGTCCGTACGGCAGTTTCCCGTGGCGTTCGCTCCATCCCGACCGCTGCGCCACGCTCTGGATCGATTCGCGGCTGCCGTTGGAAGTGATGCGGTACTCACCGACGGTGAGGGTGTGCGGTTCCAAGAAATTCTTCATGCGCATCTCCACCGGGTCCATGCCGATGCGGTGCGCGATGTCGTCAATAAGCGATTCCACGGCGAAGCGCGAATTCACCGCGCCGTGGCCGCGCATGGCGCCGCACTGCGGCTTGTTGGTGTATACGCGGTGGGTGGTGAAGCCGAAGTTGTCCAGCTTGTACGGTGCCTGCAGCAGCACCCCGTTGTAGTAGCTGGTCACCACGCCGAAACTGCCGTACGCACCGCCGTCGATGGTGATGTTGGCATCGAGCGCTTTCAATACCCCATCGTTGTTCGCACCTAACTGGATGGTCATGCGCGAAGGGTGCCGACCGTGGTTGGTGAGGAACACTTCTTCGCGGCTCAGGCGCACGCGGACGGGACGCCCTGTGCGCCGTGCGATGTGCGCGATGATGATCTCATGCGGGAAGGGATCGCTCTTGCCGCCGAAGCCGCCTCCGACCTGCGGCTTGATCACGCGCACCCGGTGCAGCGGCACTTCCAGGACTTTCGCCAAGGCGCGGTGCAAGTAGTGCGTCACCTGCGTCGCGGTGGTGATCGTCAATCCGTTCTCGTCCCAGAAAGCGTTGGCCGCATGCGGCTCGGTGAAGCCGTGGTTCACGCCTTCCATGCTGAAGGTCATCGCGCTCACCACCTCGGCGTCCTTCAATCCTTGGGCCTGGTCGCCGAAGCGGAGCTCGGCCTTCTTATGCACGTTGTTGCCATGGCGCGTGTACGCGTGGATCTTCTCATGCTTCCCTACATCCGCCAAGCTGTCGTCCATGGTGAGGAAGGCCTTGATGGGCTTGTATGACACCTTGATCAGGGCGCAAGCCGCCGTGGCGATGGCCTCCGTGTCCGCCGCCACGGCCGCGACGATCTCGCCGATGTAGCGGGTCTTCCCCAGCGCCATGGCGGTCTCATCCTGCGAGATCGGCAGCACTCCGAACGGGATGGGCAGCTCGGTGCCGGTGGCCACGTAATGCACGCCGGGCAGGCGCATCGCCTCGGCGGTATCGATGCCGAGGATGTGCGCGTGGGGATGCGGGCTGCGCAGGAATTTCACGTGGAGGGCGTTCTTCGGCGAGAGGTCGTCGGCGTAATCGGCGATGCCCTGTGCCTTGCGCGCGGCCTCGATGTAAGGGCGGCCCGTGCCCACCATGCCGGTCGGTGCCGGTGCGGGCGGTGCGACTTCCCCTAGCTGCTCCTTGGCGTATTCGGCCACGGCCTCGATGATCTTCTTGTACCCGGTGCAACGGCACACGTTGCCGGAGAGTGCCTCCTTGATCCCCTCCACGTCGGTGTCCGGCTTGCGGCCCACATGGTCCAGCGCGGTCAGCACCATGCCGGGCGTGCAGAAGCCGCATTGGACGGCGCCCTTCTCCACGAACTTCTGTTGCAGGCGGTGCAGTTCCCCGTTGGTGGAAAGGCCCTCCACGGTGGTGATGGCGGCACCCTCGAAACGCATGGCGGGCGTGATGCAGCTGAGCACCGGTTCGCCGTCCACCAGCACGGTGCAGGCGCCGCAGCTGCCCTGCGAGCAGCCGATCTTGGTTCCCGTGAGCCCGATCTTCGTGCGGATCACTTCCGAAAGCATTTCGTGCGGGCCCACCAGCACGTGGTGTTCCCTGCCATTGATCGTGAACCGGGCCTGTTCCATGGTTCAGCGGTTTGCGGTGAGCGTGGGTGAACGGAGGATCATCGTGATGGCGTGTTCGTTCGTGGTCAGAGTCCGGCGCCGATGCTTTTGCCGCCATCCACGTAGATGGTCTGGCCGGTGATGAAGCGGGCCTTGTCCGAAAGCAGGAAGGCGACGGTGTGGGCCACATCGACGGGCTGCCCCATGGTGCGCGTGGGCTGCGCTGCGATCAGGCGTTGCAGCACTTCGGGATCGAGGCTTTGGGTGAGCGGCGTATCGATCAGGCCCGGTGCCACGGCGTTCACGCGCACGTTGGAGGGGCCCAGTTCCAGCGCGAGCACGCGGGTGAGGGCCACCACGCCGGCCTTGGAGGCCGCGTAGTTGCTCTGGCCGGGATTGCCGAGCCATGCGCGGGAAGAGATGTTCACGATGGCCCCGGCCTTGCGCTGGCGCATGCGGATGGCGGCCTCGCGGCACATCAGCCAGGTGCCTTGCAGGTTCACGTCCAGCACCGCTTGGAAGTCCTCCAGCGGCATTTTCCAGATCGGCTTGTCGCGGATGATCCCCGCGTTGTTGACCAGAGCGTCCACCTCTCCGCGAAGCTCCGTCACCTGCTCGAACAGGTCGCGTACGGCCTCCTCCTGCCGGATGTCCACGGCGATGTAGGTGATCTTGTCCTTGCCGAATCCGCTCGTCAGCTCATGGCCTGCGGCGTGATCGATGTCCACGGCGACCACGTGGTAGCCTTCCGCCACGAGTTGCTCGGTGATGGCGTGGCCGATGCCCTTGGCGGCGCCGGTGACGATGGCGGTGGGTCCGTTGCTCATGATGCGGTGATCTGGTTCTTCACGCGGATCAGGTTGGCGAGGATGCTCACGGCGATCTCCTCGGGTCCTTCCGCGCCGATGTCGATCCCCATGGGCATGTCCACCCGGGCGAGCTCTTCCGCCGTGGCGATGCCGCCTTCCTGGAACATCTTCCGCGTCATCTCCACCTTGCGCTGGCTGCCGATCATGCCCAAGTAGGCGAAGGGCTTCTTCAGGCAGAAGGCGAGGATGTCGCGGTCCATCGGATGGCTGTAGGTCATGATGGCGATGTAGCTGCGTTCATCGAAGGGGAGGCTGGGCAGCACCTGGTCGTGCGCGACCGGCAACTTGTTGATCGGGGTATCGGCCAAGTCCCGGAACTGGTCCTTGCGGTTGTCCACCACAAAGACCTCGAAACCTGTCTGTTGTGCAAGTTTCGCCAAGGCCGTTCCCGTGTGGCCCGCACCGAATATGTAGAGGGTGTTCTTCTTCATCACCGGTTCGATGTAGATGTCCACGCTGCCCCCGCAGCACATGCCGTGGTGTTGCACCAGGTCGTGGCGGTGCAACTCCGGATGCCCTTTGCGGATGACCTCCAAGGCCTGCTGGATCACCGAGCGTTCCAACTCCCCACCGCCGATCGTGCCGTGGATGTTCCCGGAGGCCAGCACAAGCATCCTTGCACCCACCCGCCGTGGTGTCGATCCACGCGTGGAGACGATGATGCACAGGGCTGCGGGCTCCTTCCCGTCCCGTACCTGGATCGTGCGGTCGTAAAGGTCCATCAGCAAGCATGGTGAAGGCCGGGTGTGCAGTGCTTGGAATGATCCTCCGGTGTATTGATGTTCACTAGCACGCGAGGATCGTCGGTCGGTATGCGGTGGCGATCGAAGCCTGAGAACAACAGGTTGAGCGGGGTGTCCCTGCCGAACCCTGCCAACACGCATTCGATCATTGAGCGATCGATGAGCACCGGGTGGCCGCTTCGGCCCTTATGCTGCGGGGTGATGTAAGGCGCTTCATTACGCGCCGCATAGAGGGCATCGATCAAGGTCGGCTCCACGAACGGGTTGTCGATGTTCTGGATGAAACAATGGCGGACGTTCGGAAGCGCCGCCAACCCCAAGCGAAGGGAATGGGAACGTCCGAGATCGGGGTCGGGGTTGCGCACGATGATCACTCCGGGCATACGCTCATAAGGCTCGGTGGGGATCGAAGGTGCAACGACCAGGGCTATGGTGCCGATCCCGGAGGCTAGGTATGCATCAATGACATGGGACATATATGTTCCGCCCGGCGGGAACGGGAGCAGCGCCTTGGGCGTTCCCATCCGACCGGATCGTCCGGCGGAAAGTACCACACAGCCCGTATCCTGCTTGCATGATCGCTCCTTGGCTGGTTCCATCAACGGGTTCATGGCGATCGCTCCGTGGCAGCGGGTTCTATCCGGAAGATGGGCCGATCCGGCGGGCACGTTCCGGAACGGGATCCGGCCGGTTGTTCCAAGATCGGCAATGTCGGGCCAAGCACCCGACAATTATATGATACATATCATATTACGGGGTGAATGTTGAATTACCTTGACCCCGCGTTGCCCCTCTTGCAACGGGGCGCCAACCTCACTGCCGATGGCCCAACAATTGACGAAACCCGCACGCCTGGACGCGATCCTGGCGGAATGCGAAGAGGTCGCTTTCGATCTGGAATTCACCCGTGCCAAGCAGTGGCGGGCCGCAGCGCCGGACCGCTTGCTCGTGGGCTACCTGCCGATCTACATACCGCGCGAGGTGCTGCACGCGGCCAACGCGCTGCCGGTGGGCATCATGGGCGCGGGCGACCGCAAGCGGATCATCAAGGGCGATGCCTACTACCAATCGTACATCTGCCACCTGCCGCGAGGGGTCATCGAGATGGCGCTCGACAGCAACCTCGAAGGCTTCGACGGCTTCCTCTTCCCCGCGATCTGCGATTGCGTCCGCAACCTCTCCGGCATGTTCAAGCTGGCGAAGAAGGGGAAGTTCACCCGCTACTTCGACTATCCGCAGAACTTCACCGAGCACATCGGCGGCACCTTCTTCCGCGAGCTGATCCAGACAGTGGAGCAGGACATGTTCAAGCTGAACGGGGTGAAGATCACGCCCGAACGGCTCAACCATTCGATCGCGCTGTACAACCATAACCGGCGGATGATCGAGGAGATCTACAACATCCGGCAGCAATTCCCGTTGGCGCCTATCCGCTGTCGATACCTATTACATCCTGCGCGCCGGGCTGGCGATGCCCGTGGAGGACCACAACGTCATCCTCGAAGAGGTGCTGCAATTGATCAAGGAGGACCACGGCGAGCCGATGGACAACATCCGCGTGGTGATCACCGGTTCCTTCTGCGAGCAACCGCCCATCGGCATGCTGAAGTCCATCGAGATGGCCGGCTGCTACATCGTGGACGACGACCTGATGCTCGGCTCGCGCTGGACGCAGGGCGATGTGGACGAGAACACGGTAGATCCCTTGGGCGCCATCGTTACCGCGTTCCTCACGAAGAGCCCGGCCTCTTCCGCCGTGTACGACGTAGGCAACCCCAAGGGCGCGCGCTTGGTGAAGCTCGTGCGCCGCCGCGAGGCCGACGGCGTGATCTTCTGCGCGGCCAGCTTCTGCGATCCCGCGCTGTTGGACCGTCCCGAGCTGCAAAAGTTCTGCGACGCTGCCGGCGTGGCGCACATCAACTTCCAGTTCCACGAGAACACCGGCCAGTTCAAGGTGATCAAGGAGCAGGCCGGCACGTTCTCCGATTCCATCAAGCTCTGGGTCTGACCCACCAACGCACAAGCACAATCCCATAACACCAGCATCCAATGGCACAGGCGATCGAAGCTGTCAAGGAAAAGAGCATGCTCATCCAGAAGGAGATGCTCGCGGAGCTCTTCACGGAGCTGAGCACCGCCAAGGAAAAAGGCCGCAAGGTGGTCTACACCTTCGTGCCGGGGAACCTCACGGAACTGATCCTGGCCATGGACATGCTCCCGGTATACCCGGAGATCAACGCCCTGCAATCGGGCATGCGGAAGAAGTCCGCCTCCTACATCAAGGATGCCGAGAAGGCGGGTTTCAGCGAGGACGTCTGCACCTATGTGAAGTGCGACATCGGTATGATGCTCAATGGGAACATCGGGCCTACCGGGGAAAAGCTGCCGGACCCCGACCTGCTTCTCCTGAGCTACACGGGCTGCTTCACCTTCATGAAGTGGTTCGAGAACCTGGAGCGCCTGTACCCCGGCGTGGAGATCGCCATGCTGCACACGCCCTACCAAGAGGACGGATGCATCACCGAAGATCAGGTGACCTACATGGTGAAGCAGTTGGAGGAGGAGGTGATCCCCAAATTGGAAAAGGTCGCCGGCAAGAAACTGGACCGTGAACGTCTTTCGAAGATGCTGGAGAATTCCTCCAAGGCGGAGGACCTCTGGGTGAATGTGCTCCAGTCGGCCAAGACGGTGCCCTCCCCCATTGATTCCTATTTCGCCGGTGTCTACTACATGGGCCCCTTGTTCACTGCGTTCCGCGGCAGCGAGCGCGCCTTGGAATACTACCAGGAATTGCACGACGAGATCATGGCCCGCAAGGAACAGGGTCTGTTGCCCATCACGCCGGAAGGGGAGATGAAGGAGGAGCGCTTCCGCTTGGTGGTGGAAGGGCCGCCGAACTGGACCAACTTCCGGGAGTTCTGGAAGATCTTCTACGACATGGGCGCGGTGATCGTGGCCTCCACCTACACGAAGGTCGGCGGCGTGTATGATCAGGGTTTCCGCCATGATCCGAAGAACCCCATCGAGAGCTTGGCCCGTTACTGCATGGGCTGCTACACCAACCTGAGCCTGCCCCAGCGCGTGGACCTGCTGGAGAAATACATCAAGGAATACAAGGCGGACGGTTTCCTGATCAACTCCATCAAGAGCTGCAACTCGTTCTCCGCGGGCCAGCTGCTGATGATGCGCGAGATCGAGAAGCGCTGCAGCATCCCGGTGGGCTTCATCGAGAGCGACCTGGTGGACCCGCGCTACTTCAGCTACGCCAACATCAAGAACCGCCTCGAGTCCTACTTCCAGATGCTGGCCCAGCGCAAGACCATCCTGTCCCAGGAAGCCACACCCGAACAAGTCTGAAACCCACGTGCAACGATAAACGACCGGCCATGAGCAAGTACTATCTAGGCGTGGACCTCGGATCCACCACCTCCAAGGCGATCATCATCAACGAGAAGGATGAGATCATCGGAAGGGGCATCACCAACACCCGCGCTAACTATTCCGTGGCGGCCGACATCGCGCGCGACGAGGCGATCTACGATGCGCGCTTCTCCGTGCTGAAGAAGAACCTGGAGGCCGAGCTCAAGGCCAAGCCGGCCTACCGCAAGTACATCAACGACCTGGAGAGCGTGTTCCGCTACGAGCAGTTCAAGGTGCGCCTGGACAAGCTGGGCGATGAACTGGTGAAGACCTGCAGCGAGTACTTCACCGAGGAGGACAAACAGCAGGAGTTCCTGAGCCACCTCCGCTCCATTCGCCGCGCCTTCAAGCCGAAGATCAAGCACGACTACCTGTACAACGACCTGGGCTCCAAGAACCAGTTCTTCCGCGACATCGTCTCGGAGAAGTACAACGAGCAGGTGAACCAGCTCGCCCCCGAGCTCTTCGAGCCGCTGATGACCCTTTGGGACAAGAGCATCACCCCGGCCGAGAACGAGGTGGTGAAGTTCGACTTCAAGACCCTGGTGCACGAGGCCATGGAGCTGCTGAAGGACAAGTACGCCGACCTGCCCGACGAGCCGCAAGTGACGCCCATCGAGGACGGCCCCGCCTTCGATCAGGAGATGTACGTGCTGAAAGGACAGTTCAACACCGTGGCCGATTCCCTGCGCGACCGCATCGACGAAGTGGCCGGTCTGGAGTTCCACATCGCCAACATGACCGGCACCGGCTATGGCCGCGCGCTGCTTCCCTTCCCCGAGGACTGCATCCGCTCCGAGATCCTCTGCCATGCCTTCGGCGCGCATGCCGTATTCCCCGACACGCGCACCGTGCTCGACATCGGCGGGCAGGATACCAAAGCCATCCAAGTGGACCAGTACGGACTGGTGACCAGCTTCCAGATGAACGACCGTTGCGCGGCGGGCTGTGGGCGCTACCTGGGCTACATCGCCGATGAGATGAGCATCTCGCTGAACGAGCTGGGGCCGCTGGCCCTGAAGGCCGAGAAGGAGGTGACCATCTGCAGCACCTGCACGGTGTTCGCGGGGGCCGAACTGCGCGAGCTGACCAACCTCGGCGAGAAGCGCGAGGACATCCTCGGCGGCCTGCACAAGGCGATCATCATGCGCGCCATGTCATTGATCGCCCGCTCTGGCGGCGTGTTCAACGAGTTCACCTTCACCGGTGGCGTGGCCCGCAACCAGGCCGTGATCAAGTACCTCACCGAACTGGTGCGTGAGAACTACGGCGAGGGGATCAAGATCAACATCCACACGGATTCCATCTTCATGGGCGCGCTCGGCGGCGCCATGTTCGCCCGGCGCAACGTGAAGGCGGAACTGCCCGGCCAAAAGAAGACGAGCGCGAAAGTCGCGTAACACAAGATGAGCGAGAAGAAGGTATTGGTCCTGGGTGCCGGCCTGATCGGAAAGGCGATCGCCATCGATCTGTGCCGCAGGCATGCCGTGACCAGTGCCGACCGAAGCCCTGAAGCGCTCAAGGAACTCGCGCATCAGCATCCCATCGCCACGCTCGTTCTGGACATCACCGACCACCGCGCATTGGCCAAGGCGGTGTTGCCCTTCGACCTGGTGATCGGCGCGGTGCCGGGAGCATTGGGCTTCGCAACGCTGCGCACGGTGATCGAAGCCGGTCGCGACGTGGTGGACATTTCGTTCTTCCCGGAGGACGCACTGGCATTGGATGCACTGGCTCGTGAGAAGAACGTCACCGCCGTGGTGGACTGCGGCGTGGCGCCCGGTCTGTGCAACATCATCGCCGGTCATCATCACCGGAAGAGCCCGCTTACCAGTTACGAATGCTTAGTGGGCGGACTGCCCCGGGAACCCGAGTGGCCCTTCGGCTACAAGGCCGTCTTCTCGCCCGCCGATGTCATTGAGGAGTACACCCGCCCGGTACACATGCGGGAGGACGGGAAGAACGTGGTGCGCGAAGCGTTGAGCGGGATCGAAGCGATCGACATGGACGGTGTGGGCCGTCTGGAAGCCTTCAACACCGATGGCCTCCGCACCCTGCTGACCACCATGCCCGAAGTGCCGCGGATGGTGGAGCGCACGCTGCGCTATCCGGGGCATGCTGAACTGATGAAGGTATTCCGCGCCACCGGTCTATTCTCCAGTGAGCTTATCGAGGTTGACGGAACGCAAGTCTCTCCATTGAGCGTGACGAGCGCGCTGCTCTTCCCGCAGTGGAAGATGAAGCCGAACGACGAGGACCTCACGGTGATGCGCGTGACGGTGGAGAACGAGGAAGGGACCACCACGCACGACCTGCTCGATCACTTCGATCGCGAAAGCGGCACCAGCTCGATGGCGCGCACCACGGGTTACACCTGCACGGCGGTGGCCGAACTCGTGCTCCAAGGGAAGTACACGCGCAAGGGGATCAGCCCGCCGGAGATGGTAGGGGCGGAAGCGGATCACTACCGCGAGGTGATGGACTACCTGAAGGAACGGAAGGTGAACTTGACGCAACGGACCGTGGAACCACAACCGCGAACAGCATAGAACGGAACAATGAAGCACAGCACATACACCATGGGGATCGACGTGGGCAGCAACTTCATCAAGCTGGTGCTCATGGGTTACGATGGGGAACCCGAAATACTGGACAAGCGCACCGAGAAGATCCGCAAGCGCGACCCTGCAGCATTAGGGGACGAAATGGTGCAGTCCATGTTGGAACGCAACGGGCTGAAGTACGAGGACATCGCCTACCTCGCCAGCACCGGCGAAGGCGACATGGTAAAGCGCAAGCGCGGCCACTTCTACGGCATGACCACCCATGCGCGCGGCGGTAACTTCTTCTTTCCGGAGGCCCGCACCGTGGTGGACCTCGGCGCGCTCTACGTCCGCGCCGTACGGATCTCCACCGAGGCGCGCGTGGAGGACTACAAGATGACCGGGCAATGCGCTTCGGGATCGGGCCAGTTCCTGGAGAACATCTCGCGCTATTTGGGCTTGAGCATCGAGGAAGTGGGCGACGTCTCCTTGACGAGCACGCAGCCCGAGGTGAGCTCCGGCATTTGCGCAGTGCTGGCCGAGACGGACGTGATCAACATGGTCTCGCGCGGCATCTCCACGCCGGACATCATCAAGGGCATCCACGTCAGCATCGCTGCGCGGATCATCAAATTGATGAGCTCGCTGAAGGCCGTCTCCCCCATCGTGCTCACGGGAGGCATGGCGCTCAACAAGGGCATGATCCAAGCGATCAACGAAGCCTTGGCCGAAAGCAGCAAGGGCTTCGAAGTACGCACCCATCCCGATGCGATCTACGCGGGCGCCATCGGTGCGTGCCTCTGGGGCGGGTACCGCGATGCGAAGCTGCGCGAGAAGGAAGCACAGCGCGCGATGGAAGCTGGATGAATCAAAACCATGGTCGGGCGACGACCTCTCTAACGTCCTATAGGCCCACCACCGAAGAACAAGTCACGGAACCAAACCGATAAGCGATGCAACTCAGCGGACCCGAACTACCTCCCGGTGCATTGATCCCCAACGTGGCTACGTTGTTGGAGATGAATGCGCAACTTTTCGGTGAGCGGCAGGTGTTCTGCGAGAAGCGGAACGGGGTCTATGAAGGCATCACGTGGAAAGCGCTCTTCGCCGACGTGCGCGCCATCGCGTCCAACCTGCGCACGCGCTTCGGGTTCAAGCCGGGAGAGAAACTGGTGATCTTCTCGCCGAACCGTTCCGAGATGCTGCGGCTGGAACTGGCCGTGATGGCCTCGGGCGGTATCGCCGTACCCATTTTCGCCTTCTTCCATCAGGAGACCGCCGAGTTGTTGATCAAGCACAGCGATGCGCGATTCCTCGCCGTGGCCGGTGAACTGCAACTGGACCGGCTCGATCCCGATCTGCCATTGGACCATGTGTTCTGTTTCGATCGCGTTACGCGCCCCGAGCGGAAGAACCTGGTCGCCTTCAGCGAATTGCTGGTGCCTCCAGCCAAGGGCGCCGAGGTCCTCGATCCCAACGCCGACCCGGACGCATTGTGCCTGAACATGTACACCTCCGGCACGATGGGAACGCCGAAGTGCGTCCAACTGAGCCACCGCAACATCCTCTCACAGCAGGCCGCCCTCGCGATGCTCTGGGACCTTGGTCCGGACGATCGCTTCCTCAGCTACCTGCCCTGGCATCACAGCTTCGGCGGCATCTTCGAATTGTTCACCGCGTTGCGCACCGGTGCCACACTGTATCTGGAATCGGGCTACGGCAAGGATCCGATGGAGATCATGGAGAACTGGAAGCTGGTGCGGCCCACGGTCTTCTTCAGCGTGCCCAAGGTGTACCAGAGCTTGGTGGAACTCACCCGGCAGGACCCGGAGGTCGATCGCATCTTCTTCCACGCGGGGCTCAAGTTCATCTTCACGGCGGCAGCGGCTCTTCCGCAAAAGCTCAGCGAGGAGTTCGAGCGCCGTGGCGTCCCGGTGATCGAGGGCTGGGGCCTCACGGAGACATCGCCGTGCTGCACGCTGACCGACCCGGTACGGAAACGCGCCACGGGTGTGGTCGGCAACCCGCTGCCCGGCATCACTATCCGGTATGCCGATGATGGTGAAGTGCTGGTGAAAGGACCCAACGTGATGTGCGGCTACTACAAGAACGACGAGGCCAATGCCGGGCTCTTCACCGATGATGGATTCTTCCACACGGGCGACATCGGCGAGTCCACGCCCGACGGCCTCAAGCTGATCACGCGCAAGGACCGGATCTTCAAGCTCAGCAACGGCGAGAAGGTCATCCCTTCGGACCTCGAGAAGTTGATCGAGTTCAAGTGCCACTACATCTCCTTCGCCATGGTGGTGGGCAGCGGGCAGGAGTATCCGATCGCGCTGCTCTTCCCGAACAAGAAACAATTGGAACGGCCCGATTATGCGATCAGCCCTATGGAGGGCTGCTTCTGCCCGCGCAGCTTGGACGAATTGCGCAACTGTTTGCACGGCTGCCTGCATGATGCCAACTGCGGCATCGGCCAGAAATTCGCCAAGATCAAGGCCGCAATGATCATCGACGATGAACTGTCCTTGGCCAACAACACCCTTACACCAAGCATGAAGGTGGCACCGCGCAAGGTGGTGGAGGCCTACCGCGCGCACCTGGAGAATCTCTACGGTGCCGAGAACGCGCTGGATGAGGAAGTGTACATCATCAAACTCGACGACATCCACACCGCAGGAAGAAAGATCGCTTGAGATGCGCACGATAGAAGCGACCACCGAACTGAAGCGCCTGATGGGGGCGTACTTCCAGGGCATCAAGAAGCCGGTGGCCTGGTGTACCAGCGTGGGTCCTGCGGAACTGTTGCGCGCTTTCGGATTCGAGGTGTACTTCCCGGAGAACCACGGCGCCCTGCTCGGTGCCACACGAACGGCTGGCGATTACATCCCGGTTGCAGTGAAAGAAGGATACGCTGGCGACATCTGCTCCTACCTCACCAGCGACATCGGTGCGCACCTCAGCGGCGAAACGCCCCTGAAGAAGCACTACGGATTGAAGGAGGTGCCGCGCCCGGACCTGATCGTGTACAACACCAACCAGTGCCGCGAGGTGCAGGATTGGTTCAGCTTCTTCGCCAAGGAATACGACGTGCCCGTTTTCGGCATCACGCCGCCGCGGCACGTGGACGAGGTGACACCGGCGCATGTGGCGGACGTCGTCGCGCAGTTCAAGGAACTGGTGCCGGTGTGCGAGAAGATCAGCGGCACGCGCTTCGACATCGACCGCTTCCGCGAAACGCTCCGGCTCAGCCGCGAGGCCACTGACCTGTGGAAGGAAGCACTGGCCACCGCGATCAACAGCCCGGCGCCGATGCTCTTCTTCGATGCCACGATCCACATGGGTCCGATCGTGGTGTTGCGCGGCACGCAGGAAGCGAAGGACTACTACGCGCTGCTGCTGAAGGAACTGCAGGGCATGGTGGCGAAGGGCGAAGGCGCCATCCCCCGCGAGGCCTGTCGCATCTATTGGGACGGCATGCCGATCTGGGGCAAGCTCCGATCGCTCAGCGACCTCTTCGCGAAGAACCAAGCGGCGGTCGTGGCCTCCACCTACTGCAATAGCTGGGTGTTCGATGCCTTTGATGAGCGCGATCCCTTCGCGTCCAGCGCGCTGGCCTACACGGAGATCTTCATCAACCGCAGCGAGAAAGCGAAGACGGCGATCCTCGGCCGCATGGTCAAGGACTACAAGATCGATGGCGTGATCTTCCACGACGCGAAGACCTGCCACAACAATTCCAATGCGCGCTTCGGCATGCCACAGCGCTTGAAGAAGGAGGCCAACGTGGAGACGCTGGTGCTGGAAGGCGACCTGTGCGATCTGCGCTTCTACAGTGAAGGCCAGAGCCACACCAAGATCGAGGCGTTCATCGAACAACTCACCTGATCACCATGGAAGACCAGAACGGGACCTTGCGGGTGGGCGTGATCGGCATGGGGCCGGTGGGCCAGATCCTTGCCGTCCACCTGAAGGAGGCGGGCTGCCACGTCACCGTCTGCGACCGCAACAAGGAGCGCGTGGAGCTCATCCGGAAGGAGGGCCTTCACCTGGAGGGCAAGATGGCGAAGCAGCAAATGCCGGACGAGGCCTTCGACACGGCGCGCGAACTCGCTGCGCTGAAACCGGATGTCATCATTCTGGCCATCAAGGTCTACCACACCCGAGCGGTGATCGAAGAGTTGCTGTCAGCGGGCGATGGCAAGCCCTACATCATCTGTGCGCAGAACGGCATCGATGTCGAGGAGCCTGTGATCGACATGTTCGGCGAGCAGCGCACCTTCCGCATGGTGCTCAATTTCGCTGGGAACCTTGCTAGGCCCAACGCGGTCAACGTCACCTTCTTCAACGCACCCAACTTCCTCGCCTCCGTGGACGATTCCCAGGGCGCTTTCGCGGAGCGCTTCGCCGGAACGCTCTCCAGCGTCCACTTGGACACGGTGGTGGTCGATTCCTTTTCCCTCGTGGACAAGGTGTGGGAGAAGACCATCCTGAATTCCTCCCTCAGTGCGTTGTGCGGCCTTTCGCGCCTCACCATCCGCGAGGCCATGGAGCAGCCGGGCATGGCGGAGATCATCGAGCATGTGATCGAGGAGAGCGTGCAGGTGGCCAAGGCGGAGGACATCCGCTTCGGCGACAACTTCATCAAGCTGTGCATGCGCTACCTGCGCAAGGCCGGCAACCACTTCCCCTCATTGGCGGTGGACATGATGAAGAACCAACAGACCGAGATCGACCACTTCAACGGGCAGTTCGTCAAGTACGGTCGCAAGCATTACGTGCGCACGCCGCTCAACCTGCTCTTCACCAACATGGTGCTGTCGCACACCAAGAAGGGGGCTGCACTGGACACGCCGGAACCCTTGGCCCTCGCCGGGATGTTCGCCATCGAAGGCACCGGCGCGATCAAGGAGGCCAGTGCCGGCGGGCACTACGTGGGGGTCGATATCGGCTCCTATTACACCAAGATCAGCGTGATCGACGAGGCCGGTGAGGTGGTGTACCGCGAACTGCTGCGCACCCTGAACCGCGACAAGAACGCCTTGTACAGCGCGCTCAAGGATATTGAAGGTCGTTATACCGTGGAAGGGGTCTGCGCGTCGGGCTACGGCCGCGAGCATTTCCCCAACGCCGACAGCACGAAGACCGAGGTGAGCTGTGCGGCTTTCGCGATCGATGCCCTCTATCCCGGACGCAAGAACATCGTGGACATCGGCGCCGAGGATATCAAGCTGATCCGTGCAAGCGACGGCGGCAAGGTGGAGGACTTCTACATGAACAACAAGTGCGCGGCGGGCACCGGCGCCTTCATCACGGAAGTGGCCGAACGCGCCGAGATCGACCTGCGCAACATGAGCGAACTGGCCGGCCGCTCGGGTGCGATGAAGGAGCTCAACAGCTTCTGCACCGTCTTCGCGAAGACAGAGATCATGAGCTGGATCTTCGAGGAGATGCCCGTGGAGGACATCGCCAAGGGCATCTACCTGAGCGTTGCCAACCGCATCTACAAGATCCGCATGGAGCCCGACCTTCCGATCTATCTGGTCGGCGGCGTCATCGCTTATCACCCCTACTTCAAGACCATCCTCTCCGAGCGTTTCGGGCAGGAAGTGGTCATCCCGGACCATCCCCAATTCATCGTCTCGCTCGGTGCCGCACTCTATGCGCGCAAGCATGCGCAGCAACCGGACACCGTGGCAAAGGCCGATACCAACGAGAAGAAGGAACGCGCATGAAAGCAGTACACGACAAACAAAAAGGGATTCGGCATACAGTACGATGGCATGTACCTGCTCCATGGAGCACGCACGGCATTCGGAAAACTGGGCGGCACACTGGCGCAAGTATCACCAACGGACCTGGCCATTTTCGCAAGCAAAGCAGCCATGGAAAAGTCGGGCATCCGTCCGGACGAAGTGGATCAGGTGATCATGGCCAACATCGGCCAGAGTTCTTACGATGCCTACTTCCTACCGCGCCACATCGGGCTGTACGCCGGTGTTCCGCAAGGCGTGCCCGCCGTGATGGTGCAGCGGATCTGCGGATCAGGCTTCGAGACCATCACCGCCGCTGCGGACCAGATCGCCTTGGGCAAGGCCGGTGTGGCACTGTGCGGCGGCACGGAGAACATGTCGCTCGCGCCAACGGTCTCCTTCGGCAATCGCATGGGCTATCCCCTGGGCCGCGTGGAATTCAAGGATCTGCTGTGGGAAGCGCTCAACGACAGCGCTGCGGTGCCCATGGGCAACACGGCCGAGAACGTTGCGCGTTTGCACGGCATCACCCGCGCTGAAACGGATCTCTTCGGGAAGCTCTCCGTGGACCGCGCAGTGGCCGCCACGGAGCGGGGCTGGTTCAAGGATGAAGTCGTGCCGATCGACGCGACGGTGTTCGAGATCGAGGGACTTCGGCCGCGCAAGGTCGGCCTGCCCAAAGGCGTGAAGGGATTCGTCACGGACGAGAACATCCGGCCGTCCACCTTGGAGGGCATGGCGAAGTTGCCGCCCGCATTCGACAAGGAGGGTGTGCAAACCGCGGCCAACTCCAGCGGCATCGTGGATGGTGCTGCGGCGGTCGTGGTGGCGGGCGAAGAATTCGTGAAAGCGCGCAAGCTGCAACCGCTTGCCCGCATCGTGGCATCGGTCACCAGCGGCGTGGATCCGCGGACGATGGGCTTAGGCCCTGTGCCCGCCATCCGGCTGCTGTTGGAACTCACCGGACTGAAGCTCGCCGACATCGGCCTGTTCGAGATCAACGAAGCCTTCGCTGCACAGTTCATCGGTTGCGAGCGCGAACTGGGGCTGGACCGTTCGATCTGCAATGTGAACGGCGGCGCCATCGCATTGGGCCATCCGTTGGCCGCCACCGGCCTGCGCCTTTCGCTGACACTTGCCCGCGAGATGAAGGCGCGCAAGGTGCGGTACGGCATCGCTTCCGCGTGCATCGGCGGTGGACAGGGCAACGCCATCCTTTTCGAGAACACGGAGCACTGATCATATGGCAACAATGGAACAATGGCAGATGACCGCGCTGAAGGAGGACTTCGCGCGAGTGGAAATTGAACTGCCGACGATCACTGCCGATGAGGCCTTGGTGAAAGTGGCCGGCTGCGGCGTGTGCCACACGGACCTCGGCTTCTGGAACGATGGTGTGCGCACGAAAAAGGAACTGCCGTTGACGCTCGGCCACGAGATCAGCGGCACGGTGGTGGAAGGCCCCGCGCACCTCAAGGGCCGCCACGTGATCGTGCCCGCCGTGCTGCCCTGTGGCGAATGCGACCTGTGCCGGAAGGGTCGGAGCAATATGTGCCAGAAGCAGATCATGCCCGGCAACGACCTGCATGGCGGCTTCGCATCGCACGTCGTCGTGCCGCACCGCTACCTCTGCGTGCTGCCGGAAGATCTGCTGCAACGCTACCCGTTGGAAACGCTCGCCGTGATCGCCGATGCGATCTCCACGCCCTACCAAGTGGTGCGGAAGAGCGAACTCGAAGCGGGCGACCTCGCCATCGTGATCGGCGTGGGCGGCGTGGGCGTGTACGGTGCCTTGATCGCCGGGATCATGGGCGCGAAGGTGCTAGCGCTGGACATCGACGATGGGAAGCTGGAGCGGGCGAAGGCCCACGGCGTAAACTCCACCCTCAACACCAAGGGGATGAGCGGCAAGGACATCAAGGCGCGCGTCCGTGAGCTGGCCGCGGAACTCGGCGCACCCAAGCACGGCTGGAAGATCTTCGAATACTCCGGCACCACGGCAGGGCAGGAACTGGCCTTCAGCCTGATCACTTTCACCTCCACCCTCAGCGTGGTGGGCTTCACGATGGACAAGCTCGAAGTGCGCCTGAGCAACCTGATGGCCTTCGATGCCAAACTGATCGGCACCTGGGGCTGCAAGCCGGAGCTCTATCCCGAAGTGGTGGACCTGATCGCCAGCGGCAAGCTCGACATCCACGACTTCGTGGAGGCCGTCCCGTTGTCGCAGATCAACGAGGTCTTCCGCAACTCGCTCGCCCACAAATACACGAAGCGCATCGTACTCGTGCCCGATCACAGCAATTGAAACCGGATCCCTCCGCATACCATGGAAGCACTGCACAGCCACAACATCGTTGAACACACGTTCACCGAGATCATCTACGAGAAACGCCCTTGCCTGGACCGCGATGGCAGCCCTGTGAAGGGCTTGTTCAACGCGTGGATCATGCTGAACAATCCGAAGCAGTACAACTCGTACACCACGGCGGCGGTGAAGGAGGTGATCCTCGCTTTCCGCACCGCGTCCAACGACCGCAGCGTGGTGGCCGTGGTGTTCACCGCCGTGGGCGACAAGGCCTTCTGCACCGGCGGCAACACCAAGGAATACGCGGAATACTACGCGGGCAATCCGCAGGAGTATTCACAGTACATGCGGCTCTTCAACGACATGGTCTCGGCCATCCTGATGTGCGACAAGCCCGTCGTGTGCCGCGTGAACGGCATGCGCATCGGCGGCGGGCAGGAGATCGGCATGGCCTGCGATTTCAGCGTGGCCAGCGACTTGGCGCGTTTCGGGCAAGCGGGGCCAAAGCACGGCAGCGCACCTATCGGCGGTGCCACGGACTTCCTGCCCTTGTTCACCGGGATCGAACGGGCGATGGTCTCGCTCACCCTATGCGAACCGTGGACCGCCCACCAAGCTTATTGGAACGGCGTGATCTGCGAGATCGCACCGGCATTGAAAGTGGACGGCAAGTTCATTGCGAACCCCTTGGTGCGCCTGGACCGCGTGACGGACGACCATGGCCGCATCGTCTTCGGCACGATGAAGAGCGGCGATGAACTGGCGAAGGCCAAGGAGATCATGGCCAAGGGCGAAGTGGACCTATCGATGCTGGACGCGGCTGTGAACGGGCTCATCGCCAAGCTGCTCCACACCTTCCCGAATTGCATGAACAAGACCATCAGCGAGGTGCGCAAGGTGAAGCTGGACCGCTGGGACCGCAACAAGGAGAGCAGCCGCGAATGGCTCGCGCTGAACATGATGACCGAGGCCCGCTCCGGCTTCCGTGCCTTCAACGACGGGCCCAAGGAGAACCGCGAAGTCGATTTCATCAAGCTGCGCCGCATGCTCGCAGAAGGGCATCCGTGGAACGACGAATTGGACAAGGCGATCTCGCCCCAGTACCAAGCGGTGAAGCAATGATCACCACGAACTAAGAATGCAACAGCACGAGCGATGACACCGACGATGGCGACGCAACAATTGGAGAAGACAAGACTGATGATGGAGCACGACGGCGCGGTTGCGCGGATCGTTCTCGACGACGGAAAGGGGAACGTGCTCGACCACGTGATGATGGAGAGCTTGCAGAAAGTTCTGGACGGACTGAAGGACAAGCCGGACGTCAAGCTCATCACCTTCGAGGGCAACGGCAAGCACTTCTCCTTCGGCGCCAGCGTGGAAGAGCATTAGAAGGACATGGCGCCCGCCATGCTGCGTTCGTTCCACGCGCTGTTCTTCACCATTCGCGACTTGTCCATACCGACCCTCGCGCGCATCAGCGGCCAATGCCTCGGAGGTGGAATGGAACTGGCCATCATGTGCGACTTCCTATTCGCGGACCAAAGCGCACGGCTCGGGCAACCGGAGATCGTGCTCGGCGTGTTTCCGCCTCCGGCATCGGTGATCCTTCCGGAGAAGATCGGCCTCTCGCGTGCCACTGACCTCTTGCTCACCGGACGTACTATCGATGCGCAGGAAGCACATGCGATCGGTCTGGTGAACGCGGTCGTTGCGGACCGTGCCGCGCTCGAAGCGCACGTGGAAGCCTTCATCGTTGCGCAGATCCTGCCCAAGAGTGCTTCCTCTTTGCGCTTCGGGGTGAAGGCCGCCCGTGTGAAATTCAACCATGTGCTCGGCAATTTCCTGCCCGCGCTAGAACAGCTCTATGTGAACCAATTGATGAACACCGCCGACGCCAACGAGGGCATCACCGCCTTCATCGAGAAGCGCGCGGCGAAGTGGACGAACCGCTGAACGAAGACCAGCTATGAGAACGATCAAGACCGTCGGCGTGGTCGGTGCAGGCACCATGGGTGCGGCCATCGCGCAGAAATTCGCGCAGGAAGGCTTCACCGTCCTGCTGGCCGACCGCGACCAAGCTTCCGTGGAGAAAGGCCTGGGGCACATCCGCGCGATGCTGGCTCAAGGCGTCGAGCGCAAGGTGTTCAGCGAAGCGCTCATGAACGACGCCTTGGCGCGCATCACCGGCACCGCCGACCTGCACGACATGAAGGGCTGCGACCTCGTGGTGGAGGCGATCTTCGAGGACCGCGATGCGAAAGCACAATTGTTCCGCACGCTGGACGCCATCGTTCCGCCGACCACCATCCTGGCCACCAACACGTCCTCGTTCTCGATCACCGACCTCGCCACGTTCGTCTCGCATCCGGAACGCTTCATCGGCCTGCACTACTTCTACCACGCGGCGAAGAACCGCTTGGTGGAGATCATCCCCGGAGCGCATACATCGTCCGAAGTATTCGATGCCGTGCGTGCTTTCTGCGAGCGTTCCGGAAAGGACGCGATAACCTGCAAGGATGCGAACGGCTTCGTGGTGAACCGCTACTTCGTCCCATGGCTCAACGAGGCTGCGCGCTTGCTCGATGAAGGCGTGGCCGACATCCCCACGATCGATGCCGTGTGCATGCGCACCTTCGGGATCGGCATGGGACCTTTTGCGTTGATGAACGCCACCGGTGTTCCCGTGGCCTATCACGCACAGCGCACGCTGGAGGTTTTCGGTCCGTTGTACGCCGTGAGCGATCGATTGAAGCAGCAGGCCGAGGCGAAGCAGCTTTGGGTGCTGGAGGGTGAAGCCGACACGGACGAGGCGAAGGCCCGCACGATCTCGGAGCGCATGCTGGGCACGGTGTTCCTGGTCTGTTCCCAACTGCTTGATGAGCAGGTCTGCGGTGCGGTGGAGATCAACCGCGGCGCGCGCATCGGCCTCCGTTGGCGCAAGGGTCCGATCGATCTGATGGCGCGCTACGGTGATGCCGAGGTACGCAGGCTTGTGGCCGCCATGGCCGCGCGCTACGGTACACCGCTCCCCAGCTCCATCGGCTCGGCATACTGGCGCATGGGCTTCGTGGGCCTGCGGAAGAAGGGCGGCATCGCAGTGATCGAACTGGACCGTCCGGAGGACAGCAATGCGCTGAACGAATTGGTGGTGCGCCAGTTGGACGCGAAGTTCAAGGAGGCGGATGAAGACCCTTCGATCTCCACGATCTTCCTCATCGGTTCCGGTAAGGCCTTCATGGCCGGGGCGGATATCAAATTCTTCGTCGATCACATGAAGAAGGGCGATCTGGAAGGGATCGATCGCTTCACCAAGTACGGCCAGGAAGTATTCGCACGGATCGACTCCACTCCCAAGCAGGTCGTGGCTGTCCTCAATGGCCTCACTTTGGGCGGCGGCTTGGAACTGGCCCTATGCGCCGACCTGATCCTCGCGTTGCCCGGAGCGAAGCTCGCGTTCCCCGAAACAGGGATCGGGATCTACCCCGGCCTTGGCGGCACCCAACGCAGTGTGGACCGCGTGGGCAAGGGCCTGGCCAAATACCTCATCCACACCGGTCGCATGTTGGACGCCACGCAGGCTGAAGAGATCGGTCTGGTGGACCGCGTGATCGACCGCGATCGCTTGGCGGATCTGTTGGACGGGCGTGAAGCCCTACCACAGCGCTGCGACCCTGAGTTAACGACTAAATGGAGTGCGCTCGCGGAGTTCTTCGGGAAACATGGGGTGGATGAACTGCTGACCATGGACCAGGAGCCGAACGGACTGGACCCGCAAGAGGCCGCGCGCATCAAGAAGATCCTATCAAGCAAGGCGCCCATCGCGCTGCGCCTCGCGGATCGTTTGATCGACGAGGCCAAGGGACCCAGCTCCGAGCTCGCGCACCTGCAGACCGTGTTCTCCTCGAAGGATGCCATGCTGGGCCTCACCTCGATCGGGAAGAAGGTGGAGTACTCCGGGGTGTAGCTGGTTCATCGTGCCGGGTCAGCATCCTGCAACAGCTTGCCGCGCAGCGTAGGTGATGAACTCGCCTCCGAAACCGCGGTGTCGCTGATGAATGCGCGACGCACTACCGCAGTAGAAATTTCGATCCGTCGCCGCGTCCAGTGAGTGCCCTGCGTCATCGGTACTACGTCATTGGTAATGGCCGCGATCCGATCCTGCGGAATATCGGGGGGACCATTCGCAGCGAACGGCGATAACACACGTTCGCGAATGCGAACATGACGATCGTCACGTTCGCATTCGCGAGGATCTCTATCCTTCGAGCGTGCGTTCGGCTGGAGGCGTAGGATCGATCCATTCAACCCATTCCACATGAAAACGCTTCGATGCACCTTGCTCATCTCCGTGATGGGCGGTTCCCTTTTCCTGTTCGCGCAACCCGGTTCGCTCGATCCCACTTTCGGCACTGGTGGCCGTGTGCTTTCCAATCTGGGCCACGGCAACGAACGCATGAACGCCGTGGTGGTACAGCCCGACGGGAAAGTGGTGAGCGGCGGCCACGCCAACTACCTGTACTCGTTCACGGGCGCTTTCCTGCTCACCCGGTACACCAGCGATGGGATCCTGGACACGGACTTTGGCAGTGATGGCATCGTGAGCACGGCCATCAACGCAGGCGATATCGGATGGGATGTCAGCAATGGCAGCGATAGCGAGATCTCCGATCTGGTCCTGCTGCCCGATGGACGCATTCTGGCGGTGGGGCGTTCCTTCACCTTCATCAACTCGAGCGGCCTCAACCGGCTGGCGCTCGCGATGTACAATGCGGACGGCAGCTTGGACACCGGCTTCGGCAACAACGGCTGGGTGGTGGACCTGGACGTGTACAGCGTGAACGCGTACGCGGATGTACTGGACGATGGCCGCATCGTGGTGGCCTGTTCGGGCTACGGCCCGTGCAATGTGCTGCGCTACCTCGCCAATGGGGATCGGGACACGAGCTTCGACGGCGATGGGTTATTGCCGGTGCAGGTGAATGCATACCCGCATGAAGTGCGCGGCATGGCCGTGCTGCCTGACGGCCGGATCGTGGTGGGCGGCTACGTGTACAATGGCACGGACGAGGACATCTTCCTGGTCCGGCTGAACAGCGACGGCACGCCGGACCTTACGTTCAATGGAACGGGGAGCCTGCTCTCCGCCCCCGGTATCGCAGCGGATCACCTGAACGACATGGTGGTGGAGGAGGATGGTACGGTGACCCTTGCCGGCAGCACGGTCCTGGGGCAATGGATCACGAACTTCCTGGTGCAGCGCTTCCTGCCCGATGGTACGCCCGACGCCTCCTTCGGCATCGACCGCACGACCACGCTCGATCCGGGGCAGTGGGGTGGCCAGTTGGCCGCGATCGACCGGATGTCTGATGGTAGTTATGTCGTTGCCGGATCAGCGGAAGGGACCGTCGCAGCGCACCTCAGTGCCTCCGGTCAATGGGACAATGGTTTCGGCATCGCCGGACTTTGCGCGATCGATGTGTCCCCGCACCGCCTTGATGCCACCGACATCGCCGTGGACCAACAGGACAGGGCGATGGTGGTGGGAGGTGTTTCCTTGAACAGTGGCAACATCGACTTCGATGCCGGCGTGGCGTGCGTGACCGGTGCGGGTGTGCTCGACGTGACATTCAGCGTGGATGGCACGGACGTCATGGACCCGAACATCGGCGGTGATCTTGGTATGGCAATAGCGCAGCAGCCCGATGGTAAATTGGTGGTGGCCGCGGAATCCCAGCAGGGCAGCAGCACGGCCATGGTCGTGGCCCGCTACCTCACGGATGGCACCCCCGATCCCACCTTCGGCACCAACGGCCATGTCGTGGCCGCCTTTGATAAGCCTTTGTGCATCGCGATACAGCCTGATGGCAAGATCCTCGTGGGCGTGGACTACGCCTTTGCGGTCTATCGCCTCAACAGCGATGGGACACCGGACCTCTCCTTCAATGGTTCGGGTGTGGTGGCCATCTACGATTTCCTCAGCAACAGTGATCAAGGCGCTGTGCGCGGCATCGCCGTGCAACCCGATGGCCGCATCGTGGCCGTCGGCTATGCGGGCATATGGCCCTCCATCGATAAGGCCATCGCGGTGGCCCGTTTCCTTCCGAGCGGCGCGCTCGATACCTCCTTCGACGGCGATGGCAAACAGGTGACCAACGTGGACCCGAGCCGGTGGGAAGAGGGTTTCGGCGTCGCGCTCCAGGCTGATGGGAGGATCCTCGCGTACGGCTACACGGAGACCTTCCCCGGCTGTACCCTGGTGCGCTATCTCCCCGACGGCACGCCCGACAACAGCTTCGGTGGGGATGGGATCGCCACGGTATCCTTGCTCAATTGGTATAGCCACCCCAATTCCATGGTGGTGCGACCGGACGGCCGCATCCTGGTGGCGAGCACGGTGGTTGATGACAACGGTACCACCTACGACTACGAAGTGGCCTTGGTGCAAGTGATGCCCGATGGAACGCCCGACAACAGCTTCGGCACCGCCGGGGTGCTGATCACCGATCTGGGCGGGTACAGTGAAGAGGCTTTCGGGGTGGTCCTGCAACCGGACGGCAAATTCCTGGTGGGCGGCTACACCAACAATGGCGTGGATGATGACTTCATGCTGCTGCGCTACACGGCGGCGGGTGTGCTTGATGCGACCTTCGGCAGCAGCGGCATCGTCACCACGGCCTTCGGCCCCTCCACCGATCGCGCGCAGGCGCTGCTGCTACAGTCAGATGGCAAGGCGGTGCTCGCGGGTTTCGCGGTGACCACTTCGGACATTGATGTGGCGCTGGCGCGCTACGATGTCGGCATCAATACCGGTATCGACGACCTTGCACCCGATCCCATGGAAATGCGCGTGCTGCCGTCGCCCCTCAGCGATCGGTCGCAAGTGGTCTTCACCCTGCATCGCGCTTCGGCCGTAAGCATTGAACTGGTTGATGCACAGGGCAGGGTGGTGTTGCCGCTCCTGCGGAGCACGGAACTATCGTCCGGCCCGCACTCCGTGCCGCTCGCCGCAGCGCAAGCTCTTGCGGCCGGATGGTACACGGTGATAATGCACACCGATGAAGGCACACGGACGGTCCGCGTGGTGCGCTAGGAGCGGTCGGCACAACGCATCATGGCGCGGTCCGCACCACGCGGACCATGCGATCTCCCAGCGGGGTCGTGATCATCAGGTGGTACACGCCCACTTGTTCCGGAAGTTCGCAACGCCAGTCCGCGCCACGCCGTGTAGCTCTCATCGGCACACGCTGGCCTGCGGCATCATAAGCGACGATCATCACGGCTTCCGGAACGGTGACGATGACGATGCCGTCACGCGTGGGGTTCGGGAAGACCTGCGGAGCGATGTTGCGTGCCGCATGGATGCCTGTCCCGATGTCCGTCAGTGAATCCGCCGCCACCAGATCGGGAGTGCCATCGGCATTCTCGTACATCGTTCGGAAGGTGTCGATGCGCGGTGCGTTATGGCCGAACATTTCCGAATTCCACAACGGCGGGGCAAGCTGGTAGTACACCTTGGTCTTCACCTGTACCGCGCCGGCATATCCGTTCGTCGCGATGTGGTAATGGACGATGTCGCCGCCGTTGCCCTCCACGCCGTCCGCATGGTGGTTGAAGTCCGGGTCGGTCAGCGCGGATCCGGCGATCGCCGTGGTGTCGTAACTCGGGTGCGAGGTACTGTAGCCTATCGGCACGAGGCGGTTGTCCTTCAGCCGGATCGCCGCGCGCTGCAAGGTCCGGGTCACATCGCCGTTCACATCCCCCATCACGAACTCATAGATCTGCACCTGATCGCCCTGCGTGATCACATCATGGTGCGGCTCATAGTCCGCGTCATGTCCGTACAGCTCATAGGTTCCATCCCATCGACCGCTTTGAAAGAGGGTGTCGCCGGTTGCGGTGAGCGCGATCACTTGCACGAACGCGCGCCGGTTCGGGAAGCCGCTGGGGAACTTGTGGCCGATGATGTTGGTGAGGTGTACGTCCACGAAGAGGGAGTCGTCCGTGCGGGTCGCGACCCCGGTATGCAACTCCACGGAGTGTTCGAGCTGGTATTGTGTACGTGCGATGGTACTGTCGAATTGCGCCGCCGTGGCGGGGATACCCAAGGGTTCGATGTGATCCTTCAGCATTTTCAGCATGAACGTGCCGCCGCCCGCGAGGTGGTGTTTGCCGAAGGGTGACTGGCCGGCCAGAAAGAGGTATTCCGACGCCAGCACGACGGGACCCTGGATCCGCGGCATGTGGCAGCTACGGCAGTTCTGGTCCGTCCCGAAATAGATGGAATTCTCATACTCCTGCCACATGGTCTGCTCGTAGAAATAGCCTCCTGTGAAGTTGCCATCCAGATCCAGTGTACTGTTGATGGCCGTATGGCATCCGGCACAGACCCGGCCGTCCAGGATGTGCGAGCCCTGGTCTGGTGTGTAGCCCACGAAGTACTGCATGATGTCCGGATTGATCTGGTCCTGGCCGTACGGCCCCCAGACGCGAGCGCTGTCGTAGCGCAGGTTCCCGGAGAAGAAACGCCCGGCGGAATCCGGGTTCTGCATGTGACAGGCCAAGCAGGAAACCCCGTCCTGCGCCATCACGCTGGTATCATATTGTGCCAAGGTGAACGGCGGGTTGCCCAGCATCTGCTGCTCGAAGACCGCCAATGGGGCGTGGCACTTCATGCAGTTGTGCTCGATCTGCTCCTTGTGCCCGGGATATTCCAGGCCCTCATGCTCCACCTTGGCAAGGAAGAAGGGGTCGCGTGCGCTGTTCGCCATCATGCTGCTGCGCCAATCGTCCACCACGTTCACGTCCTCGCCATCACCAGCCACCATGGCAACGCCGAGTGAATCGTGACCATGACAACCTGCGCAGCGCCCTGCCGTGACGAAGTATGTACCGACCTGCACCTCCAGCCCTTCGATCCCGCTGCGAAGAATGGACAATTCCAACGGACTGTGTGGACCCTTGATAGGTGTGGTCGCGGCCGTCCAGCCCGCAAGCAACAGGACCAACGTGCCTATCCCCGCGATCACGCGGAGCTTTTTGGAGAATAGAGAGGAACGGCGCATTCCGGTCGGCCAAGGTATTGCGGGATCGAACGCGGAATGCATGGTCCCGATCCTGGCCGATCGACGATCCCCATTCATGCAAGAGTGGCGGATGATCCGATCCGGGAATTGCATGCATGCGGCGTGTTCGCGTCGTTCATGCTCCACATCCCACCTGTCCTTGATCCGATCGTTGCGGCTCAGGCTGCGGATCAACGCTCCGCATATTCAGGAGCCGAACACCATCGCTCCAAATCCAAAAGGAACGGTACAGGCGGAAGCGATGCTACAGTTGTCGCGGTACCGCGATCGTGTCCCGTTCCACCGGCACATCGTTCACGTAATGGATGCGTGAGACCTCCTTCCCTTCCGCATTCCACTGGGTGTACTCCCCATTGAGCCGATCGTTCACGTACATCCCTTCCGTCAGCTTGGTGCCATCGCTTCCCCAAGTGGTCCAGATGCCTTGGCGTTTGCCCTTGTCGAACTGGCCTTCCATGCGACGTTTGCCGTTCTCGTAATACCAGGTCCATCGGCCGTGGTTCAGGTCGTTCACCACGCTGCCGCTGTATTTGATCTGGCCATTGTCGTAGCGTGCAGCGTCACTGTCCCGCGCGGTGAAGTGGAAGGCCGCCCACAGGATGATGATGATCCCGGTGATGATCTTATGGGAGCTGTTGTAATGGAACATGGCCGGTCCGGGAAACCGAGATCAATCGTGGCGTGCGCCGATGAGGATGTTGAAGATATGGAGCAGGTGAGGGAACACGGCGTCCATGGATTCCGAAGCCCCTCGTGTGGAACCGGGCAGTGCAAGCACAAGCGTTCCACCGATCACGCCGGAAACGCAGCGAGAGAGCATGGAGTACGGCGTGCGTTGCTGGCCGTACGCTCGGATGGCCTCGCTCACGCCGGGGATCTCGCGTTCGATCAAGGGCTTGAGGGCTTCCGGCGTCACATCCCGCACGGACAGACCGGTTCCTCCGGTGAAGATGACCATGTCCGCACCACGTGCCACCGCCTCCTTCACCTTGGCCTGAATGCGTTCCACCTCATCGGGGATCACCACGTATTCATCGATCGCCACTGCGCTCTGTTCCAGTTTGGCCACGATCGCTTTGCCCGCACGGTCCTCCTTCTTCCCTGCGGCGATGGTATCCGAACACACCACCACCACGGCCTTCAGGTCGCGCCGGAAGCGGTCGGTGTAATCGCTCTTGCCGCCTTTCTTCTCCAGTAGCTTGATGCTGTGGATCTCGATGCCCTTGTCGATCGGCTTGAGCATGTCGTACAGGGTGAGCGCCACCACAGAGGCACCGTGCATCGCTTCCACTTCCACGCCGGTCTTGTAAATGGTCTTCACGTACATGGTGATGATCACATCCAAGCCTTCGATCGCGTATTCCACGCGGGCGCATTCCACCGGCATCGGGTGGCAGTCCGGCAACAGGTCCGCGGTCTTCTTCACGCCCAACAACCCGGCGGCCTTGCCCATTTCGAACACGTCGCCCTTGGGCACGGTCCTGTTCCGGATCGCCTCAATGGTCGCCTCGGCGCTGGTGCGTACAATGGCTTGGGCGGTGGCCTCCCGCAAGGTGCTGGCCTTATGTGTGATGTCGATCATGCGTGCTTCGTTCTCCTCGTATCGGTTCCTTCTTAACGGTCAACGGTTCTCCTTCCACTGGTGTCCGCCTTCCGCGAAAAGCTCCTTGCCGAAGACCGGCAGGCGTTCCTTGATGTTCTCGACCACATACCTGCACGCATCGAAAGCGGCCTGCCGGTGTGGTGAGGACACGAACACGAACAAGCAGATCCCACCAGCGCTCACGGCACCAAGGCTGTGGTACACGTGCATGCAGGTGAGATCGAAACGCGCGAACGCTTCTTCGCGGATCTTCTGCATTTCCGTGTTGGCCATTTCCGTGTGGGCCGTGTAGTCGATCGCCGATACTATGGAGGTGCCGATGGTATCCGCGCGGACCTGTCCAAGGAAGATGTCGTGCGCACCGATCCCGGTCTTCGTCTGGTGGTTGGCGATGGAGGTCGCAATGCGCTCGGGTGTGATCGCTCCATCGATGAAGATGTTCTTCAGCTTGGTGGTCTTTTCAGTCGTTGACATGATTCACGTATTGAGTTCCTTCACTTCGGCCATCCACGCGAGCACTCCTCCTTCCAGTGAATGTGCTTCGGCCACTCCGTGCTCCCGGAGCAGCTTCACCGCCAGTTTGCTGCGCACACCGCTTTGGCAATAGACCACGGTGGGTAGCGCAGGGTCGAGCTCCCCGATGCGGATGGCCAACTCGTGCAACGGGATGCGATGACCTTGGAGGCGATCCACATGCGGCTGCTCGTGCAGTTCGCGCACATCCACGAATTGCCATCGCTCGTTGCGATCCAAGGCCTGCTGCACTTCTTCAGCGGTGATGCCGTCGTGTTCCTGGGTGGCGCATGCGCGTCGTTCATCTTGCTCCGCAGAAATATCTCGTTGCATAGCGACGCGCACTTGTACCGCATCCCGCTGGAAGGAAATGGTGCGCACGGTCTGGCTGATGAAGTCCTGGATCAAGAGCTTGCCACTGAGGATCCCCTCCATGCCCAAGATCACCTTCAGTGTTTCAGTGGCCTGCAAACAACCGATCGTTCCGGGGACCACACCGAGCACTCCCGTGGCCGCACAACTCGGCACTTGGTCCCGCTCCGGTTGGTCGGGGAAGAGGCATCGGTATGTGGGGCCGTTCAAGTGATTGAACACGGAAACCTGTCCTTCGAAGCGATGGATGGACCCGTGGATGAAAGGCTTGTCGGCTTGCACGCACGCGTCGTTCACCAAATAGCGTGTCGGGATGTCATCGGTGCAGTCCAACACGAGGTCGTAGCCGCTGATGGTATCGAGCGCGTTGGCGGGGGACAGATGAAAAGGAAGAGCGAGTAGTTCCGGATCGGGGTTCTGTGCGCTCAAGCGTTCCACCGCCACGATCGCCTTCTTGCGCCCCACGTCGCCAGCGTTGAACAATGTTTGGCGATGCAGGTTGGTCATCGCCACGGTGTCGCCGTCCATGATCCCGATGCGGCCGACACCGGCAGCTACCAGGTACTGTAGCGCAGGGCAGCCCAATCCGCCAGCACCGACCACGAGCACGGCGGCATGCTGAAGGCGTGCCTGCCCTTCAAGGCCAACTTGTTCAAGTGTGATCTGTCGATCGTAGCGTCCCATGTTCTATTCGTTCTTCAACCACCAGCGAAGGGCGGCAACAGGGCAAGTTCAGTACAACCATCAATGACCTTGTCATCAGTACATAGAGCTGTATCCACCGCGACGCGATACTTGAGGTAGCGTAGCGCGGGGTGCTTTTCGCAGAGCGATCCGCGCACGTGCTGCACGGTGGTCCCTGTGGGGAATTGCAAGCGCTCTTCACCATGGCCCGTGTGTTCCGCAAGCAGGCCGAAGTAGCGCACGATGATGGTCGTGTCGGTCATGTGCATGTTCTATAGCACGGGTTGTTGTGATCCATGGTCCATGATCCTCGGTTCCATTTCGTTCTTACAACTTGTTACGAAGCAGGACATCATCGAGAAAGACCCGGTACTCGCTCTCGATCGAGCGGAACGAATGAACAAGTTGTCGGCCTTTGTCCGTAAGCGTCGTGCCTCCACCGCCGGATCCTCCACTGGTGCGGATGACAAGGGGGACCGCCGCCAACGTGTTCATGGCTTCCACCAACCTCCACGCTTTCTTATAGGACATGCCCATGTGCCTGGCAGCTTCGCTGATGGACCCCGTGGAATCGATCTCTTCGAGCAAGGCCACCCTGCCCCTACCGAGGAAGGCTTGGCCATCGCGCACGATCCAAATGCTGCCCATGACGGCATAGGTCGATGCGGATGCTTTACGAGGGGGCGTCATGGCCGATCGGGAATAACGGCGCAATCTAGCTTCAGGGGTCGCGGTATTCCCTGAGGTTGGTCAGGCAGGAAGGTATTCCTCCATCACGGATGATCCGCACACATGCCGCATGGGTTCAAGGTTTCAAGCGGATCCCGGGATCGCTGCACAGCATCCGGATCGGAGGGTCCACGGCCGCGTCCCTATGCCGGGAATTACGATCCGCCGTGATCCGCCATCATGATCCACCATCACTTTCAAATTACAATATGACGCCTGTCATATTCGCATTGCCTCACACCCCTGAACATTGTCACCGTGAAGACCCGAATGCACCGTGCAACCGACCACCAATCATTTCCACTAATGCGACACCTGACCAAGATCCTTGGGTTCCTTCTGATCACACCGCTCGTCCATCTCCCTGCAGCGGCACAGAATGGCGAACAGTTGTTCAAACAGACCTGTTCAGCCTGTCACCAAATGGGCCGTCGGTTGGTGGGGCCGGATCTTACCGGGGTCACCGAGCGGCGAACGAAGGAGTGGATCCACGCTTTCGTCAAGTCCTCGCAGACCGTGATCAAGTCCGGTGATGCGGATGCGGTGGCCCTTTCCACTGAGTTCAATGGCATGATCATGCCCGACCAGAGCCTCAGCGCTGGGGATGTGGACCAGATCATCGCCTACTTCCAGACCTTCAGCGCAACGGCACCTGCCGGGACCACCGAAGTAGCCGCTACAGCGGAAGTACCTGTGGAGTACACGGATGCGGACCGCGAAACGGGCCAAGCCTTGTTCGTTGGTCGTACGCGCTTTGCCAACAGAGGTGCCGCATGCATCTCCTGCCACAATGTGACCAATGACCAAGTGATGTTGGGCGGTGGGTTCGCGAAGGACCTCACCGGTGTGTTCGGGCGCATGGGGAATGCCGGTGTGGCCGGTATCCTGGGTGCACCACCCTTCCCCGCCATGGCCACCACCTATGCCAACTCGCCGCTCACCGAGGTCGAGATCCATTCGCTGGTGGCCTTCTTGGAGAATGCGGATAAGGTGAGCGCACAACAGGCCCCGAAGTCGGCATACATGCCCTTCATGGTATACGGAGGCGGTGGGTTGATCGCGCTGCTGGCGTTGATCGGCCTCCACTGGCGTGGGCGCATGAAGAAAGGAGTGAAACACGACATCTACGATCGGCAACTGCGATCCATCTGAAGAAAAACGGAACACCATGAGCTGGATAGAAGACATCATTTCGCCCAAGTCCCGACAGTGGGAGGAGTTCTACCGCAACCGCTGGCAGTATGACAAGGTGGTGCGCAGCACCCACGGCGTGAACTGCACCGGCGGATGTTCCTGGAACATCCACGTGAAGGACGGCATCGTCGTGTGGGAGATGCAGGCCCTTGATTACCCGCTTCTGGAGGAGGGCTTTCCGCCCTACGAACCACGCGGTTGCCAACGGGGTATCTCCTACTCCTGGTACCTGTACAGCCCGATCCGCGTGAAGTATCCGTTGATGCGCGGTGCGTTGATGGACCTCTTCCGCAAGGAGAAGGAACTGACGGGGAACGATCCGGTGCAGGCCTGGGCCAACATCCAGAACGATCCGGTGAAGCGCCAACGCTATCAACGCGCCCGTGGCAAGGGCGGCTTCCGCCGGGCGCATTGGGACGAAGTGCTCGAGCTCATCGCCGCAGCCAACATCCACACCGTACAGAAGTATGGTCCGGACCGGATCATCGGCTTCTCGCCCATCCCGGCCATGTCCATGATGAGCTACGCTTCCGGCGCACGCTACCTGCAGCTCATGGGCGGTGTGAACCTCAGCTTCTACGATTGGTATTGCGACCTGCCGTGCGCGTTCCCCGAAGTGTGGGGCGAACAGACCGACGTCTGCGAGAGCGCCGATTGGTTCAACTCGAAGTTCTGCGTGAGCATGGGCGCCAACTTGGGCATGACCCGCACGCCCGACATCCACTTCTTCTCCGAGGCACGGCACAACGGCACGAAGACCGTGGTGATGTCGCCGGACTTCAGCATGGTGGCCAAGCACGCCGACCAGTGGATCCCCTGCCACGCCGGCAGTGATGGCGCGTTCTGGATGGCCGTCACCCACGTGATCCTGAAGGAGTGGCACTCGGACAAGCGCACGCCCTACTTCCATGAGTATGTGAAGCGCTACACGGACTGCCCCTTCCTGGTGGAACTCGAAGCCAACGGTTCGCACTTCAAGCCCATGAAAATGGTGCGTGCCAACCGCTTGGAGAAGTTCAAGGACATCAGCAACGGCGACTGGAAGTTCCTTTGCTTGGATGCCAACACCGGCCAGCCTGTAACGCCGAAGGGCACCATGGGCTACCGTTGGGACAAGGAGCCGGGCAACTGGAACCTGAAGTACGAGAACGGTCCGGACAGCAAGCCGTACGATCCCGAACTGACCTTCCTGGAGAATTCCGAGGAAGTGCTCCAAGTGGAGTTCGTGGAATACGGCCTGAAGAAGAAGGTCCTCCGCGGCATCCCGGTGAAATACCTCACCGGTGCGGATGGAAAGCGCATCCCCGTCGCCACGATCTACGACCTCACCATGGGCCAGTACGGCGTGGGCCGCGGTCTTGCAGGCGAATACCCGAAGGATTACGACGACAAGGAGCAGGCCTACACGCCCGCATGGCAGGAGATCTTCACCGGCATCGGCAAGAAGACGGTGATCAAGTTCGCCCGTGAGTGGGCCTCCACCGCCGAAGCCACCGAGGGCAAGTGCATGGTGATCGTGGGCGCGGCCATCAACCACTGGTTCCATGGCAACCTGATGTACCGCGCTTCCATCATGGCGCAGATGCTCACCGGATGCAACGGCAAGAACGGTGGCGGCATGAACCACTACGTGGGTCAGGAGAAACTCGCCCCCGTTGATTCCTGGGGCACGATCATGGCGGCCAAGGACTGGGTCGGTGCCAACAGGCTCCAGCAGGGTCCCATCTGGCACTACATCAATTCCAGCCAATGGCGCTACGACGGATGCCAAGCCGATTACAACAGCATTCCCGATGATGCCAACCCGCTTGCGCGGATGCACTCAGCGGACTGGATCGTGAAATCCGTGCGCAACGGATGGATGCCCTTCTATCCGCAGTACAACAAGAGCAACCTGGAGATCGCGAAGGAGGCCAAGGCCGCCGGTGCGAACACGTCTGCGGAGATCGCGGACCATGTGGTGTCCCGCCTGAAGTCCGGCGACCTGCTGCATTCCGTGGCCGACCCGGACGATCCAGTGAACTTCCCGCGCAATTGGTTCATCTGGCGCGGAAACGCCTTGATGTCAAGCGCCAAGGGCCACGAGTACATGCTGAACCATTACCTGGGCACGCACCACAACGACATCGCCGATGAGGTCGCTGGCCCTATGGTCAAGGACATCGTCTACCGCGACAAGTCGCCCTCGGGTAAGATGGACCTGGTAGTGGACATCAACTTCCGGATGGACACCTCTGCGTTGTATTCGGACATCGTGCTGTCCACCGCCTCCTGGTATGAGAAGGCGGACATCAACAGCACGGACATGCACTCCTTCATCCACCCGCTCTCCGAGGCGGTACCACCGGTGTGGGAGGCGAAGACCGACTGGCAGATCTTCCAGATCATCGCGCAGAAGGTGAGCGAAATGGCCAAGCACCACCTGCCAACGCCCCTGACGGACATCGTGAACGTGCCGCTGCAACATGACAGTGCGGACGAGATCACGCAGACCAACATCCAGGACTGGAGCAAGGGTGAATGCGAACCCATCCCCGGCAAGACGATGCACAAGATCGTTACCGTGGAGAGGGACTACACCAAGATCTACGACAAGTACATCTCGCTCGGTGGGAATATGAAGACCAAGTCGCTGGGCGCGCACGGCAACTCGTACATGGCCGATGACGTGTATGCGGAGATGAAGGAGGACAAGCGGCACGTGCAGCGGATCGACGGCCATGACCTGCCTTCCTTGAAGGAGGATGTGGAGGCCGTGAACGCCGTGTTGAAGCTCTCCACCCTCACCAATGGGATGCTGAACGACCGCGCCTACAAGAACATGGAGGTGAAGGCCGGCATGGTGCTGGCCGATCTGGGTGAAGGCAGCAAGGACGTGCGGATCGATTACAAGGACCTACAGGCCCAGCCCCGGCGGTACAATACCTCGCCGTTGTGGTCCGGCCTCATGAACGAAGGCCGCGCCTATGCCGCTTACACCTACAACGTGGACCGCTTGATGCCTTGGCGCACGGTGACAGGTCGGCAGCACACCTACCTCGACCATGATGGCTACATCATGTTCGGTGAGCACTTCACCACCTACAAGCCCTCTCCCACACCACAGGTCTATGGCGACCTGCGCAAGACGGTGAACGACGGCAAGGCCAAGATGCTCAACTGCCTCACCCCGCACGGCAAGTGGCACATCCACTCCACCTACGGCGACACGTTGCGGATGCTCACCCTCTCCCGCGGCATGGAACCGTGCTGGATCAACGAGAAGGATGCGGAGGAACTGGGCATCAAGGACAACGACTGGGTGGAGGTATACAATGACCACGGGGTCTACTGCACGAGGTCCTGCGTCAGCTCGCGGATCCCACGCGGGGTATGCATCGTGTACCACTCACCGGAGCGGACCTACTCGGTGCCGAAGTCCCAAGTGCGGGGCAACAGGCGGGCCGGTGGTCACAACAGTTTCACACGCGTACACCTGAAGCCCAACCTGCTGATGGGGGGCTATGGCCAGTTCTCCTACCACTTCAATTATTGGGGCCGGTAGGCGCCAACCGTGACACCCACGTACTGGTGCGCAAAATGGACAAGGTCGTATTCTGAACAACGATAAAGCCAAGACCATGAACGTCAGATCACAGATCTCAATGGTGTTCCACCTCGATAAGTGTATCGGGTGCCATACCTGTTCGATCGCCTGCAAGAACATCTGGACCGATCGCCGGGGTGCGGAATACATGTGGTGGAACAACGTGGAGACCAAGCCCGGCACCGGTTACCCCACCAAATGGGAGGACCAGGACGTCTATAAGGGCGGCTGGGTGAAGGACGGCAACTCCGTATCGCTGCGCGGGGCCGGCAAGTGGAAGGGACTCAAGAACATCTTCCACAACCCGAACATGCCCGTGCTGGAGGACTACTACGAGCCATGGACCTACAAGTACTCGGACCTGTTCACCGCGCCTGAAGGCGATGACCAGCCCACGGCACGCCCCGTTTCCTTGGTCACCGGTGAGCACATCGATGTGAAGGCCGGGCCGAACTGGGACGATGACCTGGGTGGATCACAGGACTACGCCCGCAAGGATGTGAACTTCAAGGAGCTCTCACCGGCCGAGCAGGAGAGCCTGTTCCAGTTGGAGCGGATGATGATGTTCTACCTGCCGCGCATCTGCAACCATTGCCTCAACCCGGCCTGCGTGGGTTCCTGTCCATCAGGCGCCCTGTACAAGCGTGGTGAGGATGGTATCGTGCTGCTCAACCAGGAGCGTTGCCGGGCATGGCGCATGTGCGTTACGGCCTGCCCTTACAAGAAGAGCTACTACAACTGGAACACGGGGAAATCCGAGAAGTGCATTCTGTGCTACCCGCGCCTTGAGTCGGGTCAGGCACCTGCCTGCATGCACTCCTGCGTGGGCCGCATCCGCTACCTCGGTGTGATGCTCTACGATGCCGACATGATCGAGGCCGTGGCCTCCTGCCCGGAGAATGAACTCGTGGACCGCCAGCTGGCCATCTACCTTGATCCGAACGATCCGCAAGTGATCGCAGCGGCAAAAGCCAACGGGATCGCGGACTCCACCATCCGTTCCGCTCAACTGTCACCGGTGTATCAATTCGTGAAGGAGTGGGGGATCGCACTGCCCTTGCACCCGGAGTACCGCACCCTCCCGAACCTGTTCTACGTGCCGCCCATGCTGCCCGCAATGGCCAGCGTGGACAGCGATGGCGTGTATGATTCCACCACGAAGTCCTTGTGGGGCGGGGTGGAAACCTCCCGCCTGCCCATGAAGTACCTCGCCAGCCTCTTCACCGCCGGTGATGAGGAGAAGGTGCGGAACGTGCTGCGCAAATTGCTCGCGGTGAAGATCCACCGCCGGGATGCCACCGTGGGCGACCTGACCAAGGAGGAAGTGGAGGAAGCACTGCAGATCGGCAGGACCAACCCCGGTGAAGCGGACGCTATTTTCCGGCTGACCTCATTGGCCACCTTCAACGAGCGTTTCGTGATCCCACCCGCACACCGCGAGGAGAGCATCGAGATGATCGAAGCGACCGCCGACGTGAAAGGCGAGACCGGATTCGGATTCAAAATGAAGCCCGCACGCGGCCTGTGATCATGCAAGCCGAACGCTATGCCCTGATGGCCGGATTGTTCCGGTATCCCAGCCCTGAATTGCCCGGGGCCGTGCAGGCATGCCGTGACATGTTGATGGCCACCTGTCCGGAGGCCGTGCCCGATCTGGACCGCTTCGCGACTTGGGTGGAGAATACCGCGATGTACGACCAGGAGGAGATCTATACCCGGACCTTCCACGTGCAAGCCATCTGCTACCCCGATCTAGGCTATGTGATCTTCGGTGAGGATTACAAACGTGGCGAGTTCCTGGTGAACATGAAACGGGAACAGGCCGAAGCGCAGAACGATTGCGGAGGCGAACTGCCGGACAACCTGGTGAACGTGCTGACCCTGTTGCCCTTGATGAAGGACCATGCCATTCGCGATGAGCTCTGCGTGCGCATCGTGATGCCTGCCCTTCGGATCATGCTCAAGGAATTCGAGACAGCACGCATGGCGATGCGGGAGAAGATGCTCCTGCGCAAGCACAACGCCATCGTGCTGCAAGGTTGCGAGGACGGGAACGTATACGGCAACGCGCTGAACGCCTTGCTCACCCTCCTGTTGAGCGAACATATCGAAGTCGAGAACCACGTGAACGAACTCCCGGCCTCGCAAGCATTCATCCACGGCGCTGCTACCTGCGGAACGTGCAGTACCCCACATCCCAAGACCCTCAAAACGACCTGAACATGTTGATGCTCACCGCGAACTTAGGAAGCTATTACCTGCCAGTGGGACTATTGGTAGCGGCAGTGGTGCTGTACGTGGCCATCACCACGTACCTGAAAGCACAGCGAACGATGCTGGAACTCGGCATCGCGCCGCGACCCTGGACCGAGTTATGCCATGGTGTTCCTTGTCATGGTCGCAGTGGCGGTGGCGGTGGCATGGGGGCTCAAACTCGCTTGGGATTCCGGTGCTGCGGTCGTCAACACCTTGACGCTGGTCGCGTTCCCTTACATCGCGCTGTTCATCTTCCTGATCGGATCGATCTACCGGTACATCAACCGGGGCTTCCAGGTCTCCTCGCTCTCCTCTGAATTCCTGGAGCGCAAGAAGCTGTTCTGGGGAAGCCAACCTTTCCACTACGGGCTGATGTGGCTTTTCTTCGGCCACTTGACCGCCTTCCTCTTTCCACGAAGCGTACTGGCTTGGAATGGCGAGCCTGTGCGGCTGCTGATCCTGGAGATGAGCGCTTTCGCCTTCGGTCTTGCCACCTTGCTCGGCTTGGTGCTCCTGATCCGTCGTCGCCTCGGAAGCCGGAAGGTGATGATGGTGACCAACCGCATGGACATGTTGGTGTATGTGGTCCTGCTCGTGCAGATCCTGAGCGGACTGATCGTCGCCGTGGCCAACAACTGGGGCACCTCCTGGTTCGCCTCCGCGATCACGCCCTACATGCGCTCCATCTTCGCGTTCAACCCTGATGTGGCTGCGGTAAGCGCGTTGCCATGGACGGTGAAGATGCACATGTTCTCCGCGTTCTTCATCATCGCCATCATCCCCTTCACCCGTTTCATCCACTTCTTGGTGGCGCCGATCGATTATATCTGGCGCGGGTACCAAGTGGTGATCTGGAATTGGAGCCGGAAGGCCATTCGTTCCTCAGGGAGCTACTTCCCGGGAAAGAAAGGGATGAACCACTGATCCCTGCTGGATCCAGGCGGCCTTGGTATTCCGGGGCGCCGCTGCCGGGTGGTCGGTGATGAGCGTTGGCCCTATGGCGCCTCGCTCGGCTTGACTTACAGCTCAACCGTTAAGCAGCGCGAGAAGTTCTTTCTTCTTCAGGATCCTGATCTGCTTCCCTGTTAATACGATGAGGCCCTGCTGTTGCAGTTCGGCCAGCGATCGGATCACCGATTCATAGGTCGTATCCGCGATCTGCGCGATCTCCTTGCGTGATATGGTGAACGCCAACCGCTTCTTGTCGCGCTCATCGAAGCCGAACGCGTCCATGTTCATCCGCAGGGCCTTCACCACGCGCTGCGTCACGGTCATGTTCAGGATGTCCCGGGCCTGCTGGTCCAATACGCGCAGCTCGTCCACGAAGAAGAGCAGGAAATGATAGCAGAACAGGTTGTTCGCTTTGAGCACGCTGAGGAAGAGCGACATGGGGATGATATTGACCTCGGTCTCGGAGAGGGCGATCACGTTGGCGGTGTAGATCAGGTTCGTGCCGATACCGCGGTGGCCGAGCACTTCACCATCGGCGGCCAAACGCACGATCCGGTCCCGGCCTTCGACATAGCTGGCCACCACTTTGATCCGGCCCTGCTCGATCATGTACATCTTGTCCGCCACCTCTCCTTGCTTGAAGATCGCCTCCCCCTTGCGGTAGGTGTTCCGGGTGTTCCGGGAATTCATCAGCTCCCGCCACTCCGGGGCGCAGTATTGCTCGATCAGGTCGTTGAGGCGGAACGAATGGTTGGCCATGGAGGAGTGCTCTTACCCGGATGGAAGGCGTGAAGATATCGGGCTGGCGTTCCCACCACGCCCTGTACCCGTTCAAGGCAGCAACACTATCGGATCTTCAGCAAGCTGGACATGGTGCATGAGCGCGGCCAGTGCCACGGTGGCGGCTCTGGTAGATCCTTTGGCGGACCAGATGTTCGCTTATGCGGAGGACGTGGGCGATACGGTGTTGCGCGAGAAGATGGATGTGAGCTACAGCGACCTGATCGCCCCACGCGACTCCATTGTCGGGCAGAAGTGCCAAGGGATCCACAGCGACGCGAACGCGGTGATCGGGAGTTTGGCGCCTTACGGGATCCTACCGTTGGACATGACGGAACTGCAACCGTTCATTGATGCGTACGAGCTGGTGATCAGCGCGCCGCGCGTGGCGATCACGGTGCGGAAGGGTGCGGCGGAGCGCATTGAGGGGTTGATCCGCGAGGGGACGACGATACTGACGAACCGGATGGACAAGCTGATGAACGAGTTCAAGGACCGTGATCCGGTGTTCCACCAGGAGTACTTCGATGCGCGGATCGTGGTGAATAGAGGTACGACGAAGGAGGAGGTGCCGGAGGTGCCGGGGCCGTAGGGTGTGGAGGTGGGCTGTTGGCTACACGCTGGAGGCTGCACGCTGCACGCGCGAACCTGCAGATGACGATCGCGGTGGCTGCGCTTAACGAGATCGCTTCCCGCTTCGTTCCTCGCGGTTCGCGATGACCGGTTTCAGCAACGATAACGAAAGGCCCTGCCGGATGGTGGGGCTTTTTGTTGGTGGACGGGGTGGACGGGGTGAGGATGCTGCGCTGCTCAGATCACCCCAGCTTTCAGTTGCGCGAACAGTTTGGGTTGGCGTGTTTGCAACTCATACAATGCCGCCAGACCCTCCCACTGCTCCGCTTGGTTGGGGAATGCTTCTTTGTGGCTAACGAATGTGCGGCCGCGGTGGTAGCCTTCATCATAATGCAATGTGCCTAGCACATAGCCATCCGGCACGGCACCGATGAAGGCCGGGAAGCCTTGGTGTTCCTTGCCGGTGCGCATGGCGGTTGTGGCAGGGTTGCGGTAGAAGAAAGTGGTGAGGTTCTCGATGGCGGTGGGCGCACCACATGGCCACTGCGCTCGCGGTAGCGCATGAGGAAGTGCGGCGTGAAGAGGAAGCTGAGTCCTTCGTAGCTGGGCTGAAGGGCGAAGAAGCCATCCTTGGCGTGGATGTACATGAGGAAGTTCTGGAGCGTGTGCTTCTTGTTGGTGGTGGTGACGCAGAGCCAGTTGTTCTTGCCGGGGCTGGTGTAGGCGCGGCGGCCGACGATGTCGCCGCCATGGCGGTTCTTGCGATGGCTTCGTTCCTGCTCCTTGATGAGGGGCAGCGTCTTGTTCTGCACGCTATGGAGGTCCGCCTTGGCTTCGGCGATGGCTTCCGCGATGGTCATGGTAGGCACGTACATGCTTCGAAACAAACGGCGGGGAGGATGGGTTTTGGTGTTCAACGGGTCCTGGTTTTGAACCATGGGATGGTGGTGTGCGCTTTCGGCAGATGATGGGGTGGCTGCGCGGGAGGAGATCGCTGCGCCTCCCCCCTACTTTTGATCCAATGGAGATCACCGCGCCCACGATCACCTTGGCCAACCGTCGCCGCGTGCGCTTTCGCGCGTTGCGGTACCTGATCACCTTCCTAGCACCGGCATGGGGCATTGTGGGGTTGCTGGGTCACGGCTGGTGGACGTGGGCGCTGCCGCTGCACGCATTCTTTCTGGTGCCACTGCTGGAGGCCTTGTTGCCGCACCCACCGGATAACCTGAACGACGAAGAGGAACGCGCGGCGTTGGCCGATCCACTCTTCGATGCGCTGCTGTACGTGCTGGTGCCGTTGCAGTGGGGCATCCTGATCCTCTTCCTTTTCCAAGTGGGGGAAGCGGGCCTGAGCGCATGGGAGATCGCGGGGCGCGTGGCGAGCATGGGGATCCTCTGCGGGATCTACGGCATCAACGTGGCGCATGAGCTGGGGCACCGCGCGAAACGGTGGGAGCGCGACCTCGGGCGGGCGTTGCTGCTCACGAGCTTGTACATGCACTTCATCATTGAACACAACCGCGGGCATCACCGTCGCGTGGCTACACCGGATGATCCGGCCAGCGCGCGGTATGGCGAGTGGCTGTATGCGTTCTGGTTCCGCAGCATCGTGTTCGGTTTCGTGAGCGCGTGGCGGATCGAGGCGGAACGCCTGCGGAAGGAAGGACACGCGCCGTATGGGCTGCGCAACGAGATGCTGCATGCGTTGGTGTGGCAAGTCGCGTTGTTGGCGGGCATCGCTTGGGTCTTCGGTCCGTTCACGGTGCTGGCCTTCGTGGCGGCGGCGCTGATCGGTATCCTGTTGTTGGAGACGGTGAACTACATCGAGCACTACGGCCTGCGGCGCACGCGCGACGAGAAAGGCCATTACCGCCGGGTGCAGCACGTGCATTCGTGGAACAGCGATCATCGGCTGGGCCGGCTCACGCTCTTCGAACTCACGCGGCACAGCGATCACCATTGGAAGGCGAGCCGACCGTACCACGTGTTGCGCAGTGTGGACCGCGCACCGCAATTGCCCACGGGCTATCCGGGAATGATGCTCATGAGTTTGCTGCCGCCGGTCTTCTTCGCGGTGATGCATCCGCGGATAAAGGCGTTGGCGGCGATGGATCCGGATCTGCGGCTCGCGATGGAGGACAAGGACCTCGTGCTGGGAGAGGCTACTCCGTCGACCCCATAACCGCACCGATCGGATCGGCGTAGAACGTTCGCCCTTTGGACCAGAACATGATCACCCTGCCGACCGAACGCACGCTGGGACCGCGTGTGCAACAACTCCTGCACGACCTCGTGGATCGTTTCGATCGGCGGCGCGTGGATGTCCTCGCGTTGCGCACGGCGCGTCGCAAGCAACTGCAAGCCGGTGATGTGGATCTGCTGGCGGATACCGAGCACGTGCGCCGCACCGCGTGGCGCGTGGACCCCTTGCCTCCGGAGCTGATGGAGCGCCGCGTGGAATTCCTCGGCGGCAGTTTGCGCAGCGACCTGATCCACGGCCTGAACGCCGGAGCCAAGAGCTACATCGCCGACCTGTGGAATTGCACCACGAATGATACGTGGAGCATCGTCCGCGCCCACCGCGCCCTGGAACGCGCCGCACGCATGGACCTTGCTTACCTGGATCCGGTAGAAGGCCGGGTGCGCGCCAACCCGAACTCCCCTACCCGGCTCATGGTGGCTCCGCGCCCGTTGTGGGTGCTGGAGAGCAGCGTGCTGGAGGGGGATGAACCCGTACCGGCCGCCTTCTTCGATCTGGCCATGCTGCGCGTACACGTCCTGCCGGCTCTGAAGGAGCGGCAGGGAGGACTCTACCTTCTGCTTCGCGATGTCCACGGCCACTTGGAAGCGCGGTTGTGGTCCCAACTCTTCGATGCCCTTGAACAGGACGCCGACCTGCCGCGCGGAAGCATTCGCGCCACGGTGATGATCGATTCCATTGCCGGAGCGCTGGAGATGGATGAGATCCTCTTCGAACTGATGCACCACGGGGCCGGTCTCAGCATCGACCCACAGGCCTACGCTGCGGATCACATCGCACTCTTCCACGGACCGGATGTGCCGGTGTTCCCGGATCGGGAGACCATCGGATTGAACGCCTCCTTCCTGCGTGCGCTGTCGCTGTATTCGATCGGCATCGCGCACAAGCGGGGGTGCCACGCCATCGGGCCTACGTCCTTCATCCTTCCCTCCCGCGATCCGCTGATGCTGAAGAAGGAATATCTGGAGATGTTGGCCGACAAGGAACGTGAAGCATTGGATGGTTGCGACGGCACGCTTGTGATCCACGCCGGTACGGTGAACGCGGCGATGGCGGAGTTCAACAAGGTGATGCCGCGTGCGCACCAGATGGACTACCTCCGTGATGATACCATCCGGCCCGTTGATCTGATCGAACGACCCACCGGCGCCATCACCGTGGAGAGTTTGGTCTCGTGCATTCGCACCATCATCAGATCACTTGTGCAACGCGCCCAAGGGAATGCGCACGTGGTTCAGGGCGGTCGCTCGCACGATCGTTCCTCGCTGCGGCTGGCGTTGCGCTTGCTCTGGCAATGGAACCACAGCCGCCACGGTGTGGTGAGCGCTACGAAGCTGGAGATCCACGAGGCCTTGCTCCGTTACCTGGTGAAGAAGGAAGCGGACAAGATGTACGCCGATGCCGATGACCGCACCAAGGTGTTGGCGAAGCGCGCGGTGCAGATCACGTTGGATGCGGTCCTCTCCGAGAGTGTTCCGTTGGAACCGCAGGTCTGAACGCGGGCTATCTTGCCCGGCCGATCAGAAAGGCCGCACATGTCCTCCCCTTGGATCTCCGTTCAGGACCGCTTGCCCGATGATGGCCAACGCGTGCTGTGCTATTTGCCCAACAACACCGTGTACCTGCCGGGCAAGACGGGCGCCACGGAAACTCGCCCGGTGGTGGTGATGCGTTTCGCGCACGACTTCTTTGTGAAGAACGTGAGCAAGACCGGCTACGATGGTCCGCCGCATTTCTGGCTCGGCGAAGGCACGAGCAACCGGTTCTTCCTGGAGGTGACGCACTGGATGGCGTTGCCTAAGGAGCCCTGAAAAGAAGTTGTCCGTTGTTCGTGGGCCGTGTGGAACGGCCCACGAACAACGGACAACCCCGGGTCACGCCCGGGGCAGGCTCAACAACCTTCCCTCCTACTTCTTCGCGATCTCCAGCAGGTCCAATTCGAAGATGAGGACGCTGTTCGCGGGGATCGGGCTGCCGGGCCGGGCTTGTGAGCCGTAGGCCAGGTCGCTGGGGATGAAGATCCTCCACTTGCTGCCCACGGGCATCATGGTAAGGGCTTCGATCATGCCGGGGATCACGCTGCGGGGGCCGCCGTCCAATGCGAAGGTGGCGGGTGTACCGCGCTCTATCGAGCTATCGAACGGAATGGAGTCGCCGATGAGTGTGCCGCTGTAGTGAACGTTCACCATGTCCGTGGTCAAGGGCTTGGGGCCGGTGCCGGTCTTGATCACTTCATACTGCAAGCCGCTCGGCGTGGTGGTCACGCCATTCTTCTTGCCGTTCTCGGCGAGGAAGGTCTCACCGGCTACGCGATTCGCCTCACCCTTGATGCGTTCCTCGGCCATCTTCTCCTCCTGCATCTTCATCATGTAGCCCTTTATCACCGCCTCCACTTCCTCCGGGGTCAAGGTGGTCATGCTGTCGATCCCGTCCCGCAAGCCCATGGACAAGGCCTCGAGGTTCACGTTATCGAGCTTGCTGCGTTTGAAATTGGCACCGATGTCGGCACCGATGGCATAGCTCACGGAATCGATCTCGTTGATCAGTGCGACTCGCTCCTTCTGGCCCTGTGAGCAACCCACGATGAAGGTGGTGGCGATCACGGCGGTGGCAATGCGTATGGTCATGTGCGGTTGAATGATGGGCGGCGAATGTAGGAAGCCGTGTTCGTACGGGCTGGATCGGGGCGCACATCAGCGTCTTAATTCTTGCCAAGACGCGGATCCCCGCGCTCGACGCCTTTCCCCGGTGCGGCTACATTCGCGGGCCTCCCCCGGTGCCCATGCAAGTCTCCATCGTACTCCCCTGCCACAATGCGGAGCGCTTTCTGGACCGTTGCTTGGACTCGCTCTTCGCCCAGACCCATCCGGAATTGGAACTGATCGCCGTGGATGACGGCAGCACGGACGGCACCCGTGTGCTCTTGGAAGCCGCCGCTGCACGATCGCCCTTCCCCTTCCGTGTGATCCACCAAGCGAACGCCGGTGCATGCGCCGCGCGCAATGCGGGTTGGAAGGTGGCCACCGGGCGTTACATCCAGTTCATGGACGCGGATGATGAGTTGCTCCCGGGTAAGATCGCGCACCAAGTGGCGCTGTTGGAGAAGCAAGACCTTCCGGGTTTGATCGTGGGCAGCGCACACACTTACGCTGCCGATGGAAGCTTGAAGCGCATTGATGTGCAAGTGACCGACAACAGGGATCCGTGGTTGGACCACATGCGACACGAACTCGGTGGTACACCCACCAACCTGTGGGAGCGCGAGGCGCTTGTATCCGTGGGGGGCTGGGATGCGGCGATGAAGAGCAGCCAGGAGTACGACCTGATGTTCCGCCTATTGCAACAGGGAGTGCAGGTGGCCTTCGATCCCGAAGTGGGTACGCACATCCACCTGCAAGCATCCGGAAGCGTTTCCACAAGCCAGTTGGATGCGACATGGATCCGGTTCATCGCACTGCGCGAACGGATCATCGCTCATGTGGCGCGCACCATGCCGGATCGCGACCTGCGACCCTTCCTGCAAGTGCTCTTCGACAGTCTGCGGACCCTCTATCCGTATGCACCGAAGCACGCGACGGACGAGTACCGTAGGCTCTTCCCCGAAGGGTTCGCCCCTCAACTTTCACCCGCTACGGGCCGGATGTACATCGTATTACACCGGGTGCTCGGTTTCGCGAAGGCGAACCGTGTGCGGCAATGGTTCGGCCGTTGAACCACGGACAACCTCCCGAACCTTGTCAATGGATCCGCACCCCCCCGCACATTTCGCATGGCTTGAACCGACGCGGTTGATGTAGCCGACCCTTCGTCGCCATAACCTTTTCCGGAGCATCTTTGCGGCCGCTTGCATGCCTTCGACCACAATTGATCAACGGGAACCGGATCGCGCATGGATCCTGCGGATCGTCCGCTAGGCCAGGTATGGTGCCCATGTCGACCAGCCTAGCGGAATAGATCGCAATGCTTTTCAATTCGCTCGATTTCGCGATCTTCCTTCCCCTGGTCTTCCTGGGGTATTGGTTCGTGTTCCGCCGTCGGCGCTCCCAGAACGTGTTCCTCCTTGTTGCGAGTTATGTTTTCTATGGTTGGTGGGACCCGCGTTTCCTAGGGCTGATCGTACTGAGCTCACTGGTGGACTATATCGTGGGCCTGCGGTTGCATGCTACCGGATCGGCCCGGATCCGCCGAGGGCTGCTTTGGACCAGCATCATCGTGAACCTGGGTATCCTCGGCACTTTCAAGTACTTCAATTTCTTCGCCGGCAACCTGGAGGGACTGTTCTCGCTCTTCGGCCGTCCGTTAGCGCTCACCCACTTGGATATCGTGCTGCCGGTAGGCATCAGCTTCTACACGTTCCAGACCATGAGCTACACCATCGATGTGTATCGCCGACAGTTGGAACCCGCGAAGGATATCGTGGAGTTCTTCGCCTATGTGAGCTTTTTCCCGCAGCTCGTCGCCGGTCCCATCGAACGGGCGATCAACCTCCTTCCCCAATTCCAAAGGGACCGTTCTTTCGACAGGGCCAAGGCCGTTGATGGCCTCCGGCAGATCCTCTGGGGCCTGTTCAAGAAGGTGGTGATCGCGGACAATGCGGCCACCCTTGCCGATCCGATCTTCGACCATTACGAACTACATGGTGGAAGTACGTTGTTGTTCGCGGCGGTCCTGTTCAGCTTCCAGATCTACTGCGATTTCTCGGGGTACTCGGATATCGCCTTGGGCACCGCGCGGCTCTTCGGGTTCGACCTGATGCAGAACTTCGCCTTCCCCTATTTCAGCCGTGACATCGCCGAATTCTGGAGGCGCTGGCACATTTCGCTTTCCACGTGGTTCCGGGACTACTTGTACATCCCCTTGGGTGGAAGTCGCGGTGGCTTGGCGCTGAGCATCCGCAATACCCTCATCGTCTTCCTTGTCAGTGGGTTCTGGCACGGTGCCAACTGGACCTTCGTGGCATGGGGAGCACTGCACGCCCTGTTCTTCCTTCCGCTATTGATCAGCGGACGCAACCGGCGGCATGTGGCGACCCCAGTGGGCAACTCGGGGCTGCCATCGGCCCGTGAGCTGGTGGGAATGCTCTTCACCTTCGGTTGTGTGGTGATCGCATGGGTGTTTTTCCGCTCGGCGAACGTGGAGGAGGCGATCGATCTCCTGGTGCGCATGTGCTCACCTTCGCTGTTCTCCGTCCCGGACCAATTCTCCAAGCAATACATCACCCTGCTCATTTTCTTCCTGGTGGTGGAATGGAGCGGGCGGCATGGCAGCTATGGTTTGCAACACATCGGTGCAAGGTGGCGGTCCTGGGCCCGATGGACCCTGTATTACGGCGTCCTGTTCCTGATCTTCCGTTTCACGGGCATGGGCCATGAATTCATCTACTTCCAGTTCTGATGAAGACACTGCCCTTCCTCCGCCGGTTGGCCCTCTTCCTCCTCATCCCTATCGCGGCCTTGCTAGCCATCCTGTTCCGTGCGGACGGCAGCACGGACGAATACTACCTGCGATTCACCACACCACCCGCAACAAGCCTCGTACTAGGCACGTCACGGGCCGCACAGGGGATCCAGCCCCACGTCCTGGACAGTGTCCTGGCCGAAGCCGGCATCCATGTGAAGACCATGAACTATGCCTTCGCCATGGGGTTGTCGCCGTACGGGCCTACTTACCTGAACAGTATCCGGAAGAAGCTGGACCCCGCCGCCAAGGATGGCGTATTCGTGTTGGCCGTGGATCCATGGAGCCTGAGCGCTACCCGTGTACGAGGCCGCATCGAATTCGATGAATCCTCCAACTTCCTTGCGAAAATGGATCTCGTGAACATGCACCCCAACATCGAGTATCTGCTCACGGTGTATCCGAAGCCATTGTTGGGCATATTGGTGCCCGATCCGAGGGCGAACGACAAACGACTCTTGCTCCATGAGGACGGTTGGTTGGAAGTGAGCGTTCCGATGGACCCCGCATCCGTGGCGCATCGGCGGACCGAAAAACTCGCGGAGTACCGGAACGAGCGGTTGCCGAACGCGGTACCATCCAATGCGCGGATCGGGGCTTTGCTGATGACGATCGATCTCTTGAAGCCACACGGCCGGGTGCTCCTGGTGCGCTTGCCCGTGTCCGATGCCATGCTTGAAATGGAGAACGAACTGATGCCTCACTTCAACCGATTGATCGACCTCATCGCCCGACACGAACAGGTGGACCAGCTGGACCTGAGTGCGAACGGTGATGCGTGGACCTACACGGACCTTCACCACTTGTACACAGCGGATGGTGCCAGAGTAACGGCGATGATCGCCCGCAAACTCGGGGAAAGTTCATCCGGTGATCGAGGAGTCGTTGGCCATTGATCGGTATTCCATGCTTCTTGGAATGCAGCGCTCGGATCCCGCCTTCACCGTGCTGGAGAGGGGGTCACGATGAAACGATAGATTTGGCCTGCGATGTTCCTCCGCTCCTCCCTTGGCCTTGCCCTTTCCCGGTCGTGTACCACGCGGGAGGCGCAACCCATGTTGCTTCCCCGCAGAACCCTCAGCGCTGGCACCGCATGCGAACCGGCCGGGCCGCACATGTGGCAGTTCGGTGGATCGGACGTTGAACTTCCGGATATGGCTTCGGACAGTTCCATACTCGATAGTGATAGCCGCCGGATCGATCTGTTCCGACCATGAGGAGCGCGATCCTTGCGGCCGGATTTTGCCTTGCCGGCGGCGCAAAGGCGCAATTGGACGTTCCGGTACACCTGCAATTGAACGGTCCGGTGGATGCCCAGCGGCAGGTTACCGGCCTGGCTGACCCCACGGAACCCGGCTCCGGCATGAGCGTGGACGCCGTGCGCGCGAATGCGGCCACCTTCGCGATGAGCAGTGGCAGCCAAAACCTGATCGCCAACCTGACGCCTGCTCCTTCGGGTTACACCGCAGGGATGGTGATCACCTTGGTGCCTGATTCGACGTGTTCCGCCGGCCCCACCCTCAACCTCAACGGAAACGGTCCGCGATCGATCCTGAAGAACGGTACCCTGCCGCTGGATAGTGCCGACCTGCACGCGGGTGAACCGGTGCGCTTGATGTACGATGGACTGGATTTCCAATTGATCGGGGCATCCACGCTCCCCTGCCCTGCGGGCTTCCACGTGGGTGGGCGTGAGTATTGCATCGAAGACTCCAGCCGTTCTCCACTTTCATTCGTTGTGGCCATGAACGACTGCATCAATCACGGCGGACGACTGTGCTCCTTCGCGGAATGGGTACATGGCTGCGAGGCACAAACCGGGTTCATCGGCACTGTTTCCGACTATGAGTGGGTGGACTGTGCTGCGAACAACACCGGCAACGCCAAGCGGGTAGGGTACGGTGATGATGGTTCGGGGAATGTTGGTTTCGGTTGTCGGCACGGGCATCACACAGCGCCCGCAACGCCTACCCGATATCGGTGTTGCATGTCGCGATGAGAACGACCTTCACCATAGCACTCGTTCTGGCTTTGGCCGGTGGATCAGTTGCGCAAGTGACGTTGGACGTGCCCCTGAGGCTGAATGGACCGGCTTCCGAACAACAGGTAGTTGGGCTTGGTGCCCCGTTGAACAACACGGCCTTGGTGACGCTTGACGGCGCGGTGCGCACAGGATGGCACTGGACCACGGCACAACTACTGGGTAACACCATTTCGCTCACCGCTGCCCCGGCAGCAACCGTGTACCGGGATGGTATGCTGTTGCGGTTCTTGGCTGATGCGAACATGGACGGCAACCTGCTGGTATCCGTTGATGGCCTCGCATCGCTTCCCCTCGAGCGCCCGGATGGGCTGCCGCCGGTCGTTGGGCAGATCGTCCAGGGAAGTGTATGTGAGGTGATGTACGTGGCGGGGCATTTCGTTCTCTTGAGCGCGGCCGAACGCGGCTGTCCGCCAAATACCGTAGCCGTGACCGAGCGGTTCTGCATCGAGCGATCCTCCGTGCCCAACCTGCTCTTCTTTACCGCTTCGGACCGTTGTGCGATGCGTGGCGGAAAGCTGTGTACCTGGGATGAATACTACGCCGCATGCGTGCTTGTGTTGCCCCAGCTCACCGGCATGTTCGATCAATGGGAATGGATGGACGACACCTCCAACCACACCCAGACCGTGGACCAGGTGGGTCGCACTTCGTGTAAGAGCCAACGCTCCGCCGGAGTGCCAGCGACCGCAATAGGAGATACCCGCTGTTGCTTCCATCCCCGATGAAAACTCCCAGTACGCTCATCGTGATCGCGCAAGCGCTCTGTGCATTCGCGTTACAGGCCCAAGTGCGCGTGGACCGTCCGGTGGAACTCGTGGGTAGCTCAGGCACCCAGCGCCAGGTGCTTGGTCTGGCACCAGCAAGCGATCCGGGAGATGCTCTGGACGCAGCCACTGAACAAGGTGGTGGACACAGGTTCGCCACTACCGTGACCGGCATCCAGTGGAATGTGCAATTGCCCGGGTTGAGCGGAGAGCCTTCCGCCGGGACCGAATTGAACGTACGCACACCGACCATCGCACCAGGCGATGTGAGTGTGACGGTGAACGGCTTCGGGCCTTATGCCGTGGAGATCTCGCCCGGCGTACCACTGCTCGGGGACCAATTGACCGAAGGCACCATGGCCAGCTTGGTGTTCGAGGGAAACCACTTTCAATTGTTGAACGGACCGACGCATGTGCGCAGGACGTGCCCGGCGGGCATGGTGGCGGTGGGTGACCAATTCTGTATTGAGCAGACCGAACGGGAGATGACCGACTTTTTCACCGCTGCGGTGAATTGCGCCATGGACAACCGGCGCCTCTGCACATGGGGTGAGTGGGCAGCCGCCTGCACCCGGCGAGTGGAACTCGATCTCTATACAATGGTGGGGAATTGGGAGTGGACCAACAGTTCTGCCAATGAGGACCAGAGTGTGCGTGTGGTGGGATACCTGAGCTGCACCACCGGCGGAACACGGTTGGCCACCGATGCGGAGTTCGCCGTCTCCCGATGTTGCTATTCGCGTTGAGCGGTGCAATGGAACGGACCCTTCAACGGTCCATGAAATTCGGGATCGCCAGCCGGTATGGCAGCAGTGCTCGCGTCAACAGTGGCTTCACGCATCGGTCCTGTCGCGACCCGCAGTGAGCAGTTCGTACACCAGCATGTTCACACCGGGCACACGCACCCGTAGCAAGTTGTACCAGCGCGTGAGTTTGAACAGCCAGCGCTTGAAGGCCGGTATGGGCATACCCTGATCGGGGCTGAACAGGATCGCTTCCAACTCCGCCAAGGCTACCCGATCGATGCGCCCGCTCTTGGTGTGCAACAGGATCTGCAAATAGGTCCGGTGGATGATCCCGAGCAACAGTGCGGATCGGCCAAGTCGCTTGGCATCCGGCAGGAACTTGTTGCGGTAGAGCACCGCGGATTCGGCGAAGCTCTTCAACAACCGGCGCGGGTCGATGACCTTGCGCTCTTCCGCAATGCGGTAGTGGCAATCCGGTCCGGTATCGCGCATCCGGAACCGCACGCCCGGGACCAACAACGCACGCGTGTGCAACTCCACATCCTGATGCCGACTGAAGGCTGTATCGAACCCGCCCAACCGTTGCAGGAATGCGCGATCCCAGATCGGTTGCATGGTCTGCCACGGGAGATCATGGCGGAAGAAATCGAAGAGCGGTTGCATGGAGAGCGGGATCCAGCGTTGACCATGATCACCGGGCCGTTCGCGGAAGACCTCCATTGTGGACACCGAAAGATCCAAGCCGCTGCCTTCCATCACTGCGAGACGGCGTTCCACGCAACGCGGTGCCAGGAGATCATCCGCGTCGAGGAAGATGATGTAGCGCCCGGTGGCCCGTTCGATGCCCAGGTTCCGGCAATGGTTCGCGCCCTGGTTCGTCTCCAGCGCGATCACGGTGACCCGCGCATCCTTCGCGGCGAACTCCCTCAAATAGGCCGGACTGCCGTCGGTGGAAGCATCGTCCACGAGGATCAGCTCCCAGCGCTCATCGGTCTGGGCGAACACGGATCGCATCATGTCCCCGATGAAGCCGCGCTTGTTGAACGAGGGTACGATGATGGAGACGAGCACATCGTCACCGGGTCCCATGAATGGCGAGGGCGGGGCGACCACGGGTTCGGTAAGCAGGCAACCAAGGATCGTCCTGTACTGGGGATCGAAGGACTCTTTCGTGAATTGCAGCCGCGCCATTTTCGCCAAGCGGGCGCGCGTATCAGGATCGGGGCGGGCCATCATCAAGCCACTCGCGCCTTGCACCACTTGGCCCAGATCACGATCGCGCACCATGGCACTGAAGTCACCCACATCCTCGCTGATGGCCACGGAGAGACCGGCGCTCAAATACTCGGCGAACTTGGTGGGTGAGGCGACCCGGTTCGTAACGCGCGGCTCGCGAAGGAGCAGGCCGATGTCGCATTCCCGAAGAAGCGCGCTCACCTCTTGGTGAGCCACCCAGCGGCGGACCACTTGGTCCGGGAAGGTCGCGCACAACGTATCGATCACGGCGTGTTCCGGACTGAGGAACAGCATGCGATGGGTCCGGTCGGCTGCGAGCCACGGCCGTACCACAAGCTCTGCCAACTCGAGTGATTGCCAACCGACGGAGGTGCCGGAGTACACCAGTACCGTATCACCTGCGCCCCAGCCCAACCCGGCCCGGAGGCCATGAGTTTCCGGCTCCACTTCCACTTGCAGGCTTCGACCCAAGGTGCATGGGATCACCACGTGACGCTGCGCGCGATAGCCGAATTCCTTTCTCCAATGATCCACCAACGCGTTGCTCACCGCCATCCGCACATCCACCTGCGATACCACCTCCTGCTCCAGCGCAACGCATTCGGCGATCAACCGATCATCATCCACCACGCGGTATTCCTGCCACTCGGCGCCGTACGCGGCACGGGCGTCGAAGCAGACCTGATCCACCAGTCCGCGGTCGCGCATACGCAGGCCCAGCGCCGAAGCGAAGATGCCGCGACCGATGATCCCGGACGGCCGGTTGATCCTGCACAACATCCACAACCAGATCCAGTTGATGCGCCAGTTGTGTGCACGCGGCACCATGGGTAACACAAGGGCTCCGGGATGTCGCGCACGGATCGCCTTCCGCGAACGGAAGTAGTTCCGCAAGGAGATCAAGGCCACCAGCTGCACATGATCCGGACCAAGCGTATTCAGGTGGTCCACCACATCGGTGACCTGGCTCCAGTACACACCGGAGGGTTGATCGTTGTAAGTGACGTAGAGGATCACAGCGCGTTATCCAAGGCTTGGAAGACCCGTTCGGTGGCGTGTCCGTCCCATAGGTCGGGGATCCTCCCCTTCTTGTACGACCCCGCGCGGATGGACGACACGGCCATTTCGAGTGCGTCCAGATCGAAGGTGATCAATGTGTTCGTGCCCTCCGTCACGGTGATCGGTCGCTCGGTGCTCGGACGCAGCGTGAGGCACGGCACGCCGCGATAGGTGGTCTCTTCTTGTATGCCGCCGCTATCCGTGATCACGAAGGCGCTGGTGGCGATCAACTTCTGGAAGGCGAAATAATCCTGCGGTTCAACGAGCACCACGCCACGCAAGGCACGTACCCGCTCCATCAACCCGAAGCGCTCCAGGTTGCGCGTGGTGCGGGGATGCACCGGGAACACCACGCGGTGATCAGCGACCAATAACGCGATGATGTCCACGAGGCGTTCCAGCGGCGCCGGTTCGTCCACGTTGTTGGGGCGGTGGATGGTCATGAGCACATGGCCTCCATCCGGTATTCCAAGATCATCGAGGACCGTGGAGGCTTGGATGCGCGGTTCGAATGCGACCAGTGTATCGATCATGGTGTTGCCCACCATGTGGATGCGTTCCGGCGCAACGCCTTCGGCGATCAGGTTCTCCCTTCCGCTCGGTTCGGTCACGAGGCAATGATCGGCGATGCGGTCGGTGAGGATGCGGTTCACTTCCTCCGGCATGCCCATGTCCCGGCTGCGCAAGCCACTTTCCAGATGCACGATCGGCAACCCGAGTTTGTTCGCGGCGATGGCCGCAGCCAACGTACTGTCCACATCGCCCACCACCACCACGGCCGTTGGTCGGCTGGCGCGCATCACTTCCTCCAAAGCCACGATGATGTGTCCCATCCGCGCAGCCGGTGTGCCATCCGGGAGCGTGAGGAAATGATCGGGTACCAAGCCGAATTGTTCGAAGAAGACCGTGCTCATCCGATCATCGGTGTGCTGTCCGGTATGCACCAGTTCCACGGTGAACCCGCCTTGCGCACGCGCCACGTTCCGGAAGCGCGTGACCTTCATGAAATTGGGGCGGGTGCCCACCACCACGAGCAGTTTCTTCATGCGTTGGATCGCGTTCGGGTAGCGATGATGTATTCATCGCTCGGGGTGTCACTGATCTTCCGGGCGGGTACACCGGCGATGGTCATATGTCCTTCGGGGAACGATCGGTCCACCACCGCGTTGGCGCCGACCACGAGGTTATCGCCGAGCACCACATCGCCGAAGATCTTCGCTCCCGGCCCGATGTAGCAGTTGTTCCCGATACGCGGTACGGGTTCAGGCGGTGGACCGGGGCGTGTGCCGATGACCACATCGATATGGATCCGGCAATTGGCGCCGATGCGTGCATCCGGGTGAACGATGAGGGTGCCGCGATGCGCAATGGAAAGTCCGGGCCCGAAGGTGTTCAATGGGATCTCGAAGCCACAGCGCACGCTTTGTTCGTGCAAGCGCCACGACCAGTACTTCCGCAACAAGTTCCGGAAAAGGCCACCGCTCGTATTCGTCAGGAATTCCACACGGCGCAGCAGGCGTTGGAAGATCCACACCTCGTCATACCGCGTTGGTGATGTGGTGCCGCGTCGCAAGCCGAGTCGATCGGCCTCGAGGTAGTGTTGAAGGTCCTGCCGGTTGCGGATCATGATGTCCTCGTTCCGCTTATGAGACCGGCCAATCGTTCCGCATTGCGGAAACCGAAGAGGCGATAGGCGAGTTGATAGCTGCTTGTCGTGGCCACGTTCCGTTCCGGTTTGAATCCTTCCGGAAGCATGCGTTTGAAAGCATCGAAAGCGGCCTGGCGATCATGCTTCGAAAGTACGCGGATGGCCATGAACAGATATTGATCGGCGATGGCGATGGTGGACGCGTGATGTTGTGGATCGACCTGCCGCAGATGATCGCGCATGGCGCAACGCAGATCCAGGTAGCGCGACCAGTTCTCGCGCTCGTTGGTCCGGCTGATGGATCCAGTCTTCCGCTTGAGCACCTCACAACCGATCACTTCATCCCATGCCACGGTCGCACCGGACTTCAGGATGCGGAACAGCAACTCGTAGTCCTGGCTGCTCCGGAGCGATGCATCCCAGCCTCCTGCATTCACTATGGCATCGCGACGGAACAGGTTCGCGCTGGTGGTGCCCATGCGCGTGCGGATCAGGGCTTCCCACGGATCTCCGATCAACGGCGTAACGGTTTCCGGTGATCGTGATCCGTCATACCGGTTGCGATAGGAGCCGATGATCACAGCCGCACGCTGATCCATGGCAAGTGCGATCTGCCGCGCGATCTTGTCCGGGAACAACACGTCGTCCGCATCGAGGAACTGGACCCACACGCCTGTGGTACTGGCCAAGCCGTTGTTGCGCGCTGCGGAAGCACCTGCGTTGCTCTGCGAGATCACCTTGAGCTTCCCATCGGTGGTCGACTCCAGTCTCTTGAGGATCCCTGCTGTCCCATCCGTGCTGCCATCATCCACGGCCACGATCTCCAGATCCGCATACGACTGATCCAATGCCGAGCGCACTGCTGCCTCGACGTGTTGGGCCACGTTGTAACACGGAATGATGACGCTGACCTTCACGGGAACCGGCTTGCGCCGCAAAGTACAGGATGGTCAGGCCTCCCCTACTTCCGGCAGATAGACACGACCCTTGATGAAGGAAGAGAGCAGGTAGCGAAGCTTCGGCCAAGACCGGCGGTGGTCCAACCGCAAGTAGGCCATGATGCTAGCCCTGCCGAAACGCGGCAGCTGAAAAGCGAGGTCGTTCCAGACGAGATCCAGTTGGCGATCGAAGTCAGTGCTGTCGAACAGTGCGCGCGCATCAACGATCCTGCGAAGCTCGGCCAAGTATGTCTTCAGGTCAGCGACATCCTTCGGAGTCAATGCTTCACGGTAGTACTTCACGGCGTGCAGGTGCTGGCGCAAGTGGGCCTCATCATAGGGTAGGCCGTACCATTCAAGTATGGCAGAGAAGAGCGTGCGTTGATCACGCATGTCCCCGCGCTGCGATGCCAGGTTCTGCGGAGCGACCCGGTAACGGACCAACGCTTCGTTCATGTTCGCGATGCGCGTGACGCGCAGAAGACGCAGTTGCAGCAACCAGTCCTCGCCATACCGGGGCCAAGGATCCTCGAAGCGGATCGAGTGTTCGATCAACACACTTCGCCGGTAAATGGTGGTGGGCTGGAACATGGGAATGCGGAACAGCACGCCTGCGCGACATTCCGCATCGCTTAACGTGGCCTTCCGCACCACACCCGGTTGATGCAGCAGCTCCACTCCGCGTCCATCCGCACGATGTACTCGCCGGTGGCCACATCGAACCCGCGTTGTGCGCAACCGGCAGGACCCAGGTTCTTTTCGAGTGCGATGATCCGCAGTCGCGGGTCTTGGATCGAACGAAGCAGATCAAGACTTGTATCGGTGCTGCGATCATCCACGGCGATCACTTCCATTTCCGGGAAGCGCTGCGCGAACACACTGTTCAAGCACTCCTGAAGAAATGGCGCCTTGTTGTAGACCGGTATGACGACGCTCACACGCATGTTCAGGACACCCGCCCCAACCAGCGGCTGATCGTGTACTTCGCCAGATAGATCAATCGCTTCGGATCACGTTCCGGACCCAAGCGGTAATGCGCCAAGGCGGGCCCGACACCGGATCGCGCTACGGAGTAGAAGAGTTGGTCCCATGCTTGGCGCAAGCGTAGCTCAAATGCCTCTTGCGGAAAGAGCGATCGCGCGCGATTCATCGCGCTGAGGTCCTCCATCCAATTGCGGAAGGCAAGAATCGTTTCGCTGGATGGTGGATCCACGAACGATCGCAAGCTCATGAGATGCAGGTCGCACTGTTCCTCCGACAAGGGAATGTCCCAGACCCGGAAGACATCGCGCAGGATCACCTTCCGGTAGGACACACGGTCAAGACCCACGCTGCTGTTCTGGTCACCTCGGCGATACATGATCAATGGTTCATCCAAGTTGTCGAATTCGCAGTGCAGCAGGAGCCGGGCCCAGAGCATCCAGTCCTCGCCGATGCGTGGCCACTCCACCTCGAATCGGATCTTACGATCACGCAGGATCCGTGTGCGCATGATCGCGGTCCCCTGCGCAACCGGATTCCCGAACAGGATCTCCGCCTTACACGCATCCTGGCCGACGGGAAAACGCCAAACACCGCTCTCGTCCCCGAACGTACGCATATGCCCTCCACTGGCGCCAAGTCCGGGATTCCGATCCATGAAGGCCACCTGCTTGGCGAAGCGATCCGGAAGGCAGATATCATCGGCATCCACGCGGATGATGTATTCGCCTTGCGCAAGGTCCATGGCATACTGCGCTGCGCCCCCGGGCCCCAAGTTCCGTTCCAAGGGAACCAGCTTCATGCGTTCGTCCTTGATCCCCCTGAGCACTTCCAACCCATTATCCGTGCTCCGGTCATCCACCACGATCAATTCGAGATTACCGAAGGACTGTGACAGGATACTATCAAAGCACTCCTGAAGGAACGGTGCCTTGTTGTACACGAGAACGACCACACTCAGCTTCATCCGAAGAGATGGTTCCATTTGCGGGGTAACCGGAAGGAGAACCAGGACGTGGCGCGAAGTTGATCATCCAATGCGGTGACCCACTTCCGGATCATCGGATCCTCCGATGCGATGTTCGGGATCACCCTTCGGAACGAGCGCATCATCCGAAGATCGGATCCGGAATAGATGGTATGATGCCATTTCAGTAGAAAGCGCTCAACCATATCACGGACCAGGCGGGCCTTTTCCGGACCCACCGGCATTGCACGGAGGTCGCGCTTTATCGCGTGGCCAATGGCCAGCACATCGGCCAAGGCCTGTTCTCCTGTGGATAGACATAGTCCGTGAAGAATGGAGGCCTGTTCATCCAGGAACCTGCTCGCCATCGTAGCCGTCTTGCTATTCGGATGCGCACGGAACACAGCCAGTTCCCACGGAACGATGCGCACACCCGTCGTTCCCCTGCGGAAGAGCACTTGCAACCACAACTCGTAGTCCATCACACACTGCAACTTCGCTTCGAGCAGGCCCGCCTCACGGATGGCATCCATGCGGAAAAAGGTGCTTTGTTGGTTGATCAGCGGTCCCGTGAACAAGCGATCGGGATCGTCCGGGTCATCCAGAGGCATGGCAACCGCACTATGGTCCGGCTGAAGTGATCGCCGAACACCGGTCAGCACCACAAGCTCTGGATCATTGGCAAAGGCATTTCCCACGTACTCCAGCGAACCGGGCAGCAAAAGATCATCACTGTTGATCCAACCGAAGATCCGCCCCGTCGCCCTTTCCAGACCTTTGTTGATGGCGTGCGCCTGCCCCTTGTCCTTCTCGCTGCACCACCACGTAAGTCGGTCGGCATAGCGTTCTCCGATCGCTCGCGACCCATCCGTGCTTCCACCATCAATGACCATGTACTCCAGGTCCGGGTACCCTTGGTCAAGCACCGATGTGATGCACTCCTCTAAATAGGCCGCCTGTTGGAAGCTCGGTGTGACGATCGTAATGCGAGGCGGCATGGCGTTCTTCAGTCGAGCAAAGATCCACAGTCAACTGCGTCGTACCAGCTTCTCTTCATCCACAGGCGCTCGGAGGATACCAGCGGTAGTGTTGGATGGGACGATGAGGTGCAACCGTTCATTGATCCTTTCGATGCGGCGGCCACCCTCAGTACTTCCCCTGCCCTTCCTCCTTATTGCGGAACCGTTCCATACGGATGCGTAACTAAGACTGATCCGGGGCGTGAACTTACGCGCTTGGTTTCAACGCGGCCCGTTGGAGGATCACTTGCAGCGCCGCCACACTATCCTCCACGCGGTAGTTCCGCTCCACGTGCGTGCGTGCCGCTGTTCCCATGCGACCAGCGAGTTCCGCATCCCCAGCAAGCCGCTCCATATTGGCGGCCATCCCGGCCACGTCGAATTCGGCGCAGAGCAGGCCATGCTCGCCATGGACCACCACATCCCCGATACCCGCGTGCCGCGTGGCGATCACCGGCAACCCCGAGGCCATGGCCTCCAACACCGCCAAGGGGGTGCCTTCGCTATCCCCGCTCGCCGCGCGCACGCTGTGTTGCACGAAGGCGCGCGCACCGCGCAGGAGTTCCGCGATCTCCGCAGAACTCATCACGCCGGGCAAGGACACGCGATCGCGCAACGCGGAGGTTTGCACACGCGCATTGCACGCTTCCCATAGCGGCCCTTGCCCGACCATGGTCAATCGCGCATCCGGGAACCGCGTCAACAGGATCCCGAACGCGGTGAGCGTGAGGTCCGGCGCTTTCTTCTCCACGAATCGTCCTACGGCCACGAAGTGTGGCGGGGCCTTGCCGGGATCACCGGCGGTGAACAGGTCCACATCCACCCCATAGCAGTTATAGAAGAGCTTTTCACGCGGTGCGCCGAGCGCCAGCAGTTGCTGTTCCATGGCGCGGCTCACGGCCACCACTGCTGCGGCGTAGGCGAACAATCGCCGGTAGTGGCCCATCTCCTCGATCTTGCTCGTCTTGTGCGCATCATACCCGTGGAAGTGTGCTACCAGCGGGACACCGGCACGCGTGCAGGGATCCACGAGCGCATCGGCGCAGATGCCGTATTCGGCCAGGACCACATCGATGCGTTCACGACGGAGCAATGCGGCGATCCGCCTGCGCAGCAGGTCCTGCGTGTTGCCGCCCATGAGCCGGGCTTGCACATGGTCCAGGATGCGGCGTGGTCCATGGCGATGCAGCAACATCGGTCCATCCAGCACCCGGTTCGGCAGGTCGCCATCCACCAGCACCACACGCACGCCCTGCAAGCGCTTGATGTGTGCGGCGATGAAGGTCTCGCTCCACGCGTTCGCACTGGGCGTGGCGATGGCGATACGGATGGGGTCCTTGACGCTCATGATCGCGAAGTGAACTTCGCTCGGTGCGCGGCCTTCTCCAGGAATTCCTGCACGTGGCCGATGCTCTTGTCCATCCCGTACAGTTCCTGCGCACGCATCCTTCCCGCCGCGCCCATCCGCCCGGCCAGTGCTGGATCATCCACCACGGCGATCATGTGGCGGGCCATGGTCTCCACGTCGTGCTCTTCACAGAGCAGGCCGGTTTCGCCATGCACCACACTTTCCGCGATACCCATGTGGCGCGTGGCGATCACCGGAAGGCCGGTGGACATGGCTTCGATCACGGCCACGGGCATCCCTTCTGCATCACCGGTCAAGGCGCTGATGCTGTGCTGCACGAACGCACGTGAGGTGGCCATCAACCGGGCCAGTTCCGCATGATCAAAACGACCGACCAATTCCACGTTCCCGAGCATGCCTTCGGCCTTGGCGAAATGGTGACAGCTCTCCCAAAGCGGGCCATCGCCCACCATGATGAGCTTGGCATGTGGGCGAGCGTCCATGACGCGCTTGAAGGCGGACAGCAACAGGTTCGGGGCCTTCGAATGCACGAACCGGCCAGCGGCAAGAAAGGTCGGATCCGCAAGCGACGGGTCGGTCGCCTTGAACCGGTCAAGGTCCACGCCGCAGGGGATCACCACGGTCCGGTCGGCAGGTGATCCAAGTGCGAGCAGCTGCCGCTCCATGGCGTGGCTCACCACGATGGATCCGCTCGTCATGGCGAACAGGCGTTGGTAGTGGCCCATCCTCTTCAGCACATCCTGATCGTACGCATCGAACCCGAGGAAGTAGGTCACGAGTGGGATCCCGAGTTCCTGGCAACACGGCAGGATGCCCATGGCCGTCACCCCGTATTCCGCGAGCACCAGTTCCACCCGCTGTTCGCGGAGACGTTTGATGATCCTGCGGCGCAATTGTGTAGCCCTATCCTGCCGCAGAATGTAATGCTTGAACTGGAACAAGAGGACGGCCCACTTCGAGCTACCGAGCAACGGATCGCCTTTACCATCCGCCTCCGGCAATGAACCGCCGGTAAGCACAAGGACCACCTCCTTCAATCGCTCGATGTGCGCGGCGATGAACGTTTCGGTCTTCTCGTGCGGTGTGGCCGTGGCGATGGCGATGCGAATGTGCGTCATGCGGATCTCTTCCTTATCGGCCGTTCCATTTCGCTGTTAAGAGGATCGGTCAGCGCTTCCTCAGGCGTTCCCACAACAAGGCCTTCGCCATGGCCAGATGTTCCCTGCCTGTCAATGGCGGCTTGCTCGCGATCTCCAACAAGCGCATGTGCTCCAAGCGAAGGTCATGCAGGAAGCGCAATTCCGGCTTGTTGAAGATGTATTCCACCAAGCGCGACCTCTCCACGTTCGCATGCGTGAGCATCGAACCATGGCGCACACGGTAGTTGAAGAATACTTCGGGCACGTACCGGAATCGGGCGCCGGACACGGACGCCCTCAACCAAAAGTCCCAATCCTCAAAGCCCATCACCGGCATGTGCTCATCATAACCGCCCAAGCGTTCCCACAGGCTTTTCCGAAAGCCGGCGCACGCATCGATGTAGTTCTTTCGATACATCCGTGCGAAATCGAAAGGTCCTACCAGGATCCGGCCGGACTGTTCACCAAAATATTGAAGGTCACCATAGACCACGTCGATCCCTGGATCGCTGTCCAGCAGCTCGATCGTCCGGCTTATCTGGGCGCTGAACAGTTGATTGTCCGCATCCAAGGGGATGATGTATTCGCCCCGTGCCACGCGGATCCCATTATTCCTCGCCTTGCCCAAGCCGGTATTCTGCTGGCGGATGACCCTGTAACGCTCCGTATCCAAGGCATCCAGTACACGGTTCGTAGCCTCGTCCGTGGACCCATCATCCACAATGATCACCTCGATGTCGGTCCGGGGTGAGTAGGCCTCAATGCTCTCCAAGGCCTCTGGGAGATAGGACCCCAGGTTATAGCATGTGACGACAATGGAAACCTTCGGATGCATGAGCATTTGTCTTGAGCGAGGACGGTGCTTGGGCTGGTGGGTCAAGTGATGAATGGCAGGGGATCCGGTGGGCTATGAGGTCTTGGATGATCGTAGCCAAGAGAAGCGGTTCCGGACGAAATACCGGATCTTCTTCGAGAACGGCATGACCTGGTGACGCAGTTCCTTCAACTCCGCCATTTCAGGTAACTGGCCAAGCTCCAGGATGAAGGCCGAACGAAAAAGGTCATTGTACCTGAAGTTGGTGTGTGCGTTGAGAAGCTCATACATATGGATCATCCCGCGCACGCGATCATAACCCAAGTGATGGGCGGAAACACTGTTGTTGTGTTGGCGCCAAACGGACATCACCCCATCAATAAGCTTGAACTTGCCCTTTAGTGAAAGCAGGAAGAGCAGCGGGATATCCCCGCTCATGGTGGTCCTGAACCAGGCAGGCAGGTCCGACGGGTCGGGTCGGCGGTACACCAAGCTCGAGGTGTGCATGAAATACGGCCCGATCAGATCTTCGGTGGAGAATTCCTCTTTGGTCACCTTGTCCGGAAGCAGGCGGTCGGGTTTGCCTTGGATCCTGGATCGCGCAAGGACCCGGTGAAAGCAGAGCTCGAAATCCGGATGCGCCTCCAAGAAGTCCACCTGCTTCTGCAACTTCTGCGGGTCGGTCCAGAAGTCGTCTCCCTCGCAAAGTGCAACGTATTTGCTTTTGGCTTCACTTAATAGGTGCATGAAGTTGGCGCGACCGGACGGGCGGCCGAGGATCTGGATCACGTCCTTCCGGGAACGCAGGAAGAGCCGGATCCGGTCCGGATGTTCGGCCGCATATTGTGCGCAGATCTCCCGCGTGCCATCCGTGCTTTCATCCTCGCCGACCAGGATCTCCACCGGGAAGGAGGTCTTCTGCATCAGGATCCCATCCAGGCATTGGGCTATGAAGCCGGCGTGTTGATACGTGACCACCACCACACTGACCAGTGGTTGGCGCGCAACAGATTGATCGGACATTTCAACCGCGAATATCGGGCTTATCCATCCATCGCCATGTTCGCGCGCCGCTTGCAACAAGCCCCCTGCTTGTGGGGGGCCATGAGGTCGGGAGCGCGGTATACCGAGGTGTGCGCACGGTTTCCCATGGCCCACTACCCGCGCTCACCGGTTGCCCGAGAGAAAAGTCTTCGAGGCACTGCTTATCCTCCGGCGTCATCTTCACCATGACCTCCAACTTCTCATGCGTTGCGTGCCGGACCATGTACATGTTCTTGACCCCCCACAGGAAAGGACGGAGCTTGAACGGCTTCCTCTTCACCCAGATGGGCCTTCGGTGGGTGATCTTGGTATCCTTCCCCACGGAACGGCTGTTCTCGCGCTCTTGTGATCCGGTGGGCACATCGCTTAAGGAAGGGATGCCACAAGCCAAGCCGCACGCACCCCGGCTCGAACAACTCCTTCATCGGGATGGTGAAAACCCGCTCGGCACCAAAGCCATCCACAAAGGCTTTCGTGACCACTCCGGGTTTCAAATACCGGAATCCGAGATCCTTGCTTGGCTCGTTGGAAACGCCAGCTTGGATGTAGTCCTTGAAGGTCGATAGTCCGCTCACATTGCTTAGGATGTGGTACATCTGAGCATAGTACGCATGCAGCAGTTCGAGTGGCTCACGCTCGGTGATCAGGATATCGAACGAAACGTTCCAATACTCCTCCAACTTCGAGCCGATCGACCAACTGCCGCAATGAAGCCGTGGAATAGCCATGATGCTGATGGATCGATGGCTTCAAGAGTGACGATAGGAAACCCTCTTCAGAGAGGATGAAGGGCACCGACTCATCCACATCGCCGAAGAGTTCTTGTTCAAATTTGAGATGGTCTTCGAATACCCGCCCATTCATCGATCCGAATTTTTCAGCACTCGCATAGCACACATGATAGACCAACTCCCAGAAGTGCCTTTCTTTTTCCGCATCAAAAGACACTTTGGTCAAATAGCGGTACCCCGTTACCGTCTTGAACACATGGTTCTGGAGCGTGGTCGTACCCGTCTTTGGCCAACCGATGTGAAGGAGGGCTTTCCTCTTGGTACCATATCCGTTCATTGACCTGCGGAATTATACGCATGAACATCGTGTGCCACGCATGCGCCAAGATCACCTTTCCATGGTGATGCATCTCTGGTCCTGCCGCCCAATGGAAAGCGATGAAGCCATGCACTGATCCCTGAGGTGATCCGGGTAGCTTTGCTGCCTCCCATGCATTCGATCCAGCGCTTTCGGTCATCGACGTGTTGATGTTCAACGGCCCAGCGGCCATCCGGTCCATCGTGGCACGGCATGAATTGGTACGGCATCATCGATGTGATCACGATCCAAGAACAGGCATGAAGCCGTTAGGAGGATTTTTCGAGTTGGAGCTGCCGCATGATGGTGCTTCCCCGCATCCGGATGCCATGGCCTCTCCACAGGCCGGGCCTGCCTTATGGTGATCTCAGTGAGTTGAAACCAGTATTGGTCCATGTGCCTTACTACACCTGCAATGCCACACTGGAACCGTTCAAGCAACTGAATGTGAGCACACAGTTCTATGCGCTCAATGAAGCTCTGGAGCCTATTTCGCTACCTCAGTTGGGGAGTGATGAATATTTCCTTTGGACCAACTACTTCGGTCTATGTGGTGACCTGACCGAACGGCTGAAGCATCATTTCGGGGATCGCTTGATCATTGATGATACCCACGACTTCTTTCATGGCATCCACTACGCCCATTGGTCATTCACCTCGGCACGGAAGTATTTTGGCGTCCCTGACGGCGCATACCTCTTCGCTCCGTATTCCATCGATTTGAACGCTCCACGGTTCACCGCGATCAGCATGGATCATGGCATGTTACGGTCCATGGGGTTTCAGCAAGAGGCATATGCGGCCTACCAGCGCTATGAGGCTTCCTTGCCATGCGCTATTCACCGGATGAGTTCGGTAAGCGAGGGCCTGTTACGAGGTGTTGACATGGCTTCCACCAAAGCCCGTAGGCGGTTGAATTTTGAGTTCCTGGCCGAAAGTCTCGGACATTTTGATAGCCTCAAACTTACTTTAGCTCCCAAGGCAGTGCCCTTCTGCTATCCATTCCTGCCGAAAAGGCCCATGGACCCTTCTGCACCTGCAAAAGCGGGGGTTCTTCATTCCCCACTTTTGGCCCGATGTCGTGACAAGGAGCAACACCGGATTTGAGATCGAGAAGCGGCTGGGTGCGGACATGCTTCCTTTGCCCGTGGATCACCGCTATACACCGGAAGAGTTGATGCCCTTGGTCCAACACATCATTAGCGGCCAGGGTGATCCCATCGCACCAGATCAGGCGGGGACCGTGATCGTATCAAGGAGCAAAGACCGGGATATCCATCGGTTCTGAAAACGCCACCACTGACCAACCCATAAGTGATCATGGAACAGGAAATTCCCCAAGGAAACACATGGGGATCGGGGGAGCGCAGCCCGGAGCACCGCCGTGATCCGCAGTTGGAGGAGCTGTTGCGTGCGCTGAATACATACATGGCCGAAGGCCGTGGTCGGATCGACGCTCCAACTGTTCCTGAAAGGCCGGTCGTGTTCATTGTCGGATGTGCGCGTGCAGGAAGTACCATATTGCTACAATCATTGGCGGCGACCGGAGAGCTCACCTATCCGACGAATATCATCTCCCGGTTCTATGAGGACCCATACATCGGGGCGATCGTGCATCGCATCCTGTATGATCTGGACAGCAAGGGCGAGATCTTTCCGGTAAAGGACCCCTTGGCCTTCAACAGCGTGTTGGGCAAGTCGCGAGGGGCGGCCTCACCGCACGAGTTCAATTACCTCTGGCGCAAATATTTCAAGTTCGGCGAGCTCCAATCCGAACTGGTGAGATCGCCGGATGCCGCACAAAAGCGGGAGTTGGTGAGGGACCTTGCCGCCATCGAATTCCGGTCCGGCAAGCCTGTCATCATGAAGGCGATGGAGTTGAACTGGCATATCCCGCTCCTGCGATTCGATCTTCCCCGCGCAGCATCTTCCTATTCAACCATCGCGACATCCTGCACAATGCGATGTCCTTACTCAAGGCGCGGGAGGCGCACCAAGGCAGCGAGTCGATGTGGTATTCCTATAAGCCCGGTGCGTATGCGGCCATCATGGATCCGCCGCCTTGGGAACAAGTGGTCGCCCAGGTCTGGTATACGGAGCAGGCCGTGGAACATAGCGGCGACCCTGCCGGGAGAGGATGTCCAACGGGTTTCCTATGCGGACCTCTGTCGTGCTCCGCGTGAAATAGTCGATAAGCTGTGGACCCGGCTTGGGATCAAGGCGAAGTACACGGGTCCTGCTTCTTTTGAGATCAGTGAGAAACCCGTTCCAGAGGAATTGGAAGAGCGGGCGGCTCTGCTGCTCGGCAAGCTGGCCAAGGCGGTGTGATGGAAACTCGTGCTTGACCGTCCCGCACAGGGGGCCGCTATGTATTGGTCGGTTCCCGATCGACCACCTCATCTGCCTTTACCGATCCGGAACCGATGGCGGACGGTTTGTTCGCCGTGTTGAATGCATCACCCGGATAGCAGCAGTCCTCACTCGGACTGGTCGGGCCTATCCAGATCATAGTTGAGCAACATTTCCCTGATGTGCTCCACTGGATTGAACATCATCACATCCAGTATCGATAACCATGGGACAAAGGGCTCTTTGAACTGATCATATGAAGTGGAATGGGCGAACAGGAATGATAGGTCGACCCCATTGGCACGGAATCGTTCGGGATCATAGATGCCCACGCCCCCTTGCGGGTTCAGGTACCCGGTAGCACCGAGGGCCTTGCAAATGGACAACACCCGGTCCGCTCCCTTCAAGGTGTGGTCACAGTCTATTGTGGATGACAAGATCATTGGAGTTCCTATCTCAAGTCTTTCCTTGACCATTCGTAGGGAATGAAGAAGAAAGTCGAACAGGTTCCCGGTCCCGGCTTCCAGCATCTGATCCAACCACTCATGCACGTATTCATAGCAGGGCGCCTTCCGGTATTCACCTTCGATCCTCCGCATCAGCTTGGCCCGGTCCCGTTCGTGGAAATCCTCAGCTATGAACTTGTCTCGCACATGGTCATGGTCGGGGCTCTTCCTTAATGGGAGGGATATATAGGTCGGCTCGCCATTCAGCAGGATCCGATTCCTGTTGATCCATCCCTTCTTGGTATACTCGATATTGTCATAGACAACGAACGCATCCACGGCATTCATCAACTGAAAATAGCCGATATATGGCAGGAAATAGGGCTGCATGATGGCTATCTTCATGACGTATCAGCTTAGTTCTCGGCGGGAACAGGCCCGTTGAAGAATGCCCTCAAGGCCAGGACCACCCGCTTCACCTGTTCCTCGCTCATGCCGTTGAACAGCGGGAGGCACAAGACCCGGTCCGCTTGGTCGCGGCTTTGTACGCATGGCGCCGAAACGACATAAGGAAGCGCATCAAGAGAAGGATAGAAGTACCGGCGCGTGAACACACCCTGCCGCGCCATGTGCTCCTTCAGTTCCTCACGCACTTTCCCATTCGCCATGGCCACAGGGTAATAGGCGTGATTGTGCGTAGTTCCGGCTGGTACTTCAGGCCGCATGATCGGTAGCGGTCGTACATGCGCATCATAGGTTGCGCACAACCGCGCACGTTCGGTATTGTTCTTCTCCATGTGCGGCAATACCGCCATGCCCATGGCCGCATGCACCTCGCTCATCTTCGCGTTCATCCCCAGCGAGAAGTGCTCGTCGCCAACATGCCCGAAGCTGCGCAGCAAGCGCAGCCGCTTATCCGCCTCTTCGTCGTGCAGGATCACCGCGCCACCCTCCACGGTGTGGAAGAGCTTGGTGGCGTGGAAACTGAGCGTGCTGGCATCCCCGTACGCCAGGATGCTCTTGCCTTTGTATTCCACATCGAAGGCATGGGCGGCATCGTAGATCACCTTCAACCCGTGCTTCTTGGCGATGGCATCGATGGCCTCCACATCGCAGGGAATGCCATAGACGTGCGTGGCCAGGATCGCTGAGGTATCCGGTGTGATGGCGGCTTCGATCAAGTTCGGATCGATGCAGCAGGTCTTCGGGTCGATGTCCACGAAGACCGGTGTGCAGCCTTCCCAGAGGATGGCGCTGGTGGTGGCCACGTAGCTGAACGGCGTGGTGATCACCTTGCCGGTGATGCCCAAGGCACGGATCGCCAATTGCAGGGCCAAGGTGCCGTTGGCCATCAGGCGCAAATGGGGCACATCGAAACGGGCACGCAGGGTTTCTTCCAACTCCCGGTGGATGGGGCCGTTGTTCGTGAGCACATGGCTGCTGTAGGCCTTGTCCAGCCAGTGGAGGTACTCCTCCCGTGGCGGCAGGAAGGTCCGGGTAACGTGGATCGGTGCGTGGTTCATGGAGGAGCGCCTACGGCGGAATGCACCGGCTTATGCGGGCGGCAAGATACCCCGGTGGGTCCGATGCGGCACCTCTGCGGAGGTCCAGCGATCGGCGAGGGCCGGATCCGCAGCACGGTCCGTACGGTCTCACCGGCATTGGCCCGGAAAGGATGTCCTACCGGGCAGGGTCCATGGCTTTCCAGCCAAGTCCGTCAAACCTCGACCCAAGTCCACCAGCTCACCCAGGCGCAGCGTCAAACCTCGACCCAAGTCCGCCAGACCTCAACCCAAGTCCGCCAGACCTCAACCCAAGTCCGCCAGACCTCAACCCAAGTCCGCCAGACCTCAACCCAAGTCCACCAGACCTCGACCCAAGTCCGCTAGACCTCAACCCAAGTCCGTCAAACCTCAACCCAAGTCCGCCAGACCTCAACCCAAGTCCGCCAGACCTCAACCCAAGTCCGCCAGACCTCAACCCAAGTCCGTCAAACCTCAACCCAAGTCCGCAGACCTGGAGCCATGTCCGTCAAACCTCAACCCAAGTCCGCCAAACCTCAACCCGGCCGTCAGGCCTCAACCCAAGTCCGCCAGACCTCAGCCCAAGTCCCAGGACTCACGTCCGATTCAACAAAGTCCGCGAGACCTTGGCCTTGTGGGGTGGATGGTGGTGGTCAGGAGGGCGCTGCGAAGCGGCTTATGCGGGCGGCAAGATACCCCGGTGGGTCCGATGCGGCACCTCTGCGGAGGTCCAGCGATCGGCGAGGGCCGGACCTGCGCCAATGCCCGAATGGTCTCACCAGCCTTGACCCGCAATGTATACAGGGCAAGTCCGCGGGTTCATTCCCGGCCAAGCCGAGCAATGGGCCAACCCCCTGCTCAACTGGCGCACCATCATTATGTCACGGCTCGACATCATTACGTCACGGCTCGACATCATCACGTCACGGCTCGACATCATCACGTCACGGCTCAACATCATCACGTCACGGCTCGACATCATTACGTCACGGCTCGACATCATCACGTCACGGCTCGACATCATTATGTCACGGCTCGACATCATTACGTCACGGCTCGACATCATTACGTCACGGCTCGACATCATTACGTCACGGCTCGACATCATTACGTCACGGCTCGACATCATTACGTCACGGCTCGACATCATTACGTCACGGCTCGACATCATTACGTCACGGCTCGACATCATTATGTCACGGCTCGACATCATTACGTCACGGCGCAACATCATTACGTCACGGCTCGACATCATTACGTCACGGCTCGACATCATTACGTCACGGCGCAACATCATTACGTCACGGCGCAACATCATTACGTCACGTCCCCTTGGGAAGGCGGTCCCGGCCCACATCCCCGCCCCGGCCCATGCTTGATGGGGAGAAGGTGCGGGCGGCCATGGATGCCTTGGGCCTCCGGGGTTACAAGCTGGCCGCCCTGGTGCATATGGACCCGTGTACCATCAGCAAGATCCTGAACAACGACTACCATGCCCGGGTCTGTTGTTCCGAATGTGTCGATCGATCCTTGAAGAGGCGCTCGACCTGATCGAAGAAAGGCTCCAAGAAGTGCCTACGTCGGCCCTCTGCTGCGCGCTTCATCAACCTTGGAACGACCGTTCTTCACCAAGTAGGGTCCAATGCAATGCACTGGAAGCGGATGGTGGAAAGTGGCGCGGCACGTGGCGGCAGGAAGGTCCTGGTGACGTGGATCGGTGCGTGGTTCAGGAGGAGCGCGTACTGCGGAATGCACCGGCTTATGCGGGCGGCAAGCTACCCCGGTGAACTGGTGCATCACCGCCGTGGAGGTCCAGCGATCGGCGAGGACCAGATCCGCAGCAATGCCCGAAGGCTCTCACCAGCCTTGACCCGCAAAGGATACACGGACATACGTACGCGATCGAGAATGCTCAAGGCCCACCACCCCTGTTCGGCGTATCCCAGTTCACACAGTAGGTCGCCCACGTACCGGTCCAAGAGATAACGCTCTTCCAAGGCAAGTTTGTTCTTCCAGATACCGCCCGGCACGTTCCGCAAGGCCTTCAAGGACGGATCCCCGCGGCTCACGAGTTTTTTCGACGCCTGGTTCTCTGAAGCAATGGCATTGACCTGTTCGTGCTCCACCGGGAGGCCGGCAAAGCGGAAGATCTCTTCCAGATGTTCAGTTGTTCCCGACATCAGATCCTCATAGCGGACCTCATGATACCGATCGGCACCGAGCTTTTTACCCGCTTGCATGGCCGCCCTTACATGGGTTGCCCAATCCGTTGCGGCCCCCTTCACCTCCCCGGCCCCGAAATTCATGGTCCGCTTGGCCCGCATCATGCTCACGGCCACTTCACGACCATCACGAATGATGTGGATGAACCGGCAATTCGGCACTAGCCGGTCCATGAGCAGTAAGTGCTGGGCATACCCCGGATGCTTGTCGAGTATGTGCGTGGCTTGCGGTTTCAGGTCAAGCACACGCGAATAGACATCGTTCACGATCGACCTCATGCCGCGTTCAAAATCCGCTCGGTCATAAAGCAGCGACAGACCTTGCCTCCAATTGTGCTTTTCATACCGCTGGACCTCGTCCTCAAAGCGCTTCGCAGGTGCGGCGAGATAGCTGGAGAACAGGGTCAGTTCCTTTTTCAACGAAACGACCGAAGGGTGCTCCGATAGCATTTCAAACAACCAGGTCGTTCCGCTCCGCGGCGCTCCCACAATGAACAGGAATTGCTTTGACGAAAGGTCGTCCATGGGAATCATTGATCACCGGCCGAGGTCCGTTCATGTTGCCATGTCACGGGAAACTGGAACAGGCCGGCCCGCTTGCCATGCCATGCGCCCTTTCTGACGGGTTCGGGCAGGGTAAAGCCGATGATACTGTGGGTTTGGAACTGGAGTTTCCCTTGGTAATGGACCATCAGGTTGAACCGGAAATCGCCCGGGTTCAACAATTTACCCGGTATCGCGAACCTCACCTTGTGGATGCCCGGACCAAGATCCGCATCCGGCGTATTTTCACGCAAGTTCGTGGCAAAGAGTACCAATTGGTCATTGTTCAGCACTTGGACGTTGATGTTCAAATGCCGCCCGTCGTCGGCCTTCAAATTCTCGATGCACACTTCGAACAGAACGTCCGTATCCCAACTGAAGGTCCCATTGTCGGGATCCGGCCTCACCCGTGCGGACCTCAACCTTACCATGTCATTCCCAGGAGCTGTATCAAGTTCGGACCATACCATTTCGGTTTGGTCCGCAGTGAAGTTGGATAGGTACGCACCAACCACGTCCTCCGTGGGACCCTGCATGCGTACACGCCCGTTATCCAGCCAGATCACGCGGGAGCAGAGCGACCGCATGGCGGTCATGTTGTGGCTTACAAAGAGGACGGTGCGGCCGCTGGCGGCGCTGTCCTTCATCTTGCCCATGCTCTTGCGCTGGAAATCGGCATCGCCCACGGAGAGCACTTCATCAATGATCAGGATCTCCGGTTCCAAGTGCGCTGCTATGGCAAAGCCGAGCCGCACGCGCATGCCACTGCTGTACCGCTTCACAGGTGTGTCAATATGATGCTGGATGCCGCTGAAGGCGATGATCTCGTCCAGTTTGGCGTTCACTTCGGCCTTGCGCATGCCGAGGATGGCGCCGTTGAGGTAGATGTTGTCGCGGCCGGTGAGCTCGGGATGGAAGCCGGTGCCCACCTCCAAGAGGCTGGAGACCTTGCCGCGCATCTTGATGGTGCCTTCGGTGGGGAGGGTGATGCGGGAGAGGAGCTTGAGCATGGTGCTCTTACCGGCACCGTTATGGCCCACGATGCCCACCACCTCGCCGCGGCGCACCTCGAAGGAGACGTTGCGCAATGCCCAGAAATCCTCCCCGATACGCTGCGGGTCCACCGCCGCGCCCACGGGGACCGTGGGGTCCGGGCGGCCCAGCAGCTTGGCGGTCCAAGCCTTCACATCATCCGTGAGCTGCTGGCGGTTGGTGGTGCCCAAGCGATAGCGCTTGCCCACGCCTTGCACCTGCACCATCAAGGGTTCCTGTTCCATCCGGGACGAAATTAGGCTACTGGTGATGGCTCGATCGGACGATCGGATGAAAAGGAAAATGAGTTGCCTTGCATCGACGGGACTATTTCGCGGCTGGTGGTCAGTAACTGGAATTTGTGAATTGAACGCTGGTCACGCGGATCGCAACGCAATGCGCGGATCAATGCGATCTGCTGACGGGTGGCCGGTGATGAAGTGATCAATGTCCGGACGTGCAACCCTGTTGCCTCGTTTCATCTTTCAGCGTTCTACACCACATCCGCGTAAGACCGTTCCGCCCGTTGAAAAAGAGCGAGGCCGGCAAGGAGGAGGACCGATGCGCAGATGGCGGAGTACCACAGGGTGCTCCAGTCCATGGCCGTGCCCAACAAGGCCCCGCGGAAGCCTTCGATCACCGGGGTGATGGGGTTGGCCTCCAGGAGGGGGCGCACGGGGCTGTCCGGTGCCACCTTGGCCAAGGGGAAGATCACCGGGCTCATATACATCAGTAGCTGCACGGCGAAGCCGATGAGGAAGTTGAGGTCCTTGTATTTGGTGGTGAGCGCGGCCACGATCAGCCCCGTTCCCAAGGCCAGTAGCATCTCCAGGATGATCAACAAGGGGAGCGCCAGCAGGGCGATGCCCGGTGCCCACGCGTAACTGCCGGAAATGCGGTACACGGCGGCAAAGACAAAGAAGAAGGCCAACTGCACCAGGAAGGTGAAGGCGGAGGAGGCCATGGAGGAGAGCGGCGGGATCAGCCGGGGGAAATACACCTTGGTCATCAAGGGGGCATTGGTGATCAGCGTGGCGGCGGTCTTGTTGATCACCCCGGCGAAGAAGGACCAGGGCATCACGGCGGACATGTAGAAGAGCACGGGTGGGATACCCGGCAAGGCCATGCGGGCCATTAAGCCGAAGATCACCGCGAACATGAGGGAGGTGATCAAGGGTTGCAGGAGCACCCAGATCGGGCCTAGGATGGTCTGCTTGTAAATGGCGGTGAGGTCGCGCTTCACCATCTCGGCCAACAGGTCGCGGTACCTCCAGATCTCCCCCAAGTTCAGGCGCCACCACGGGGTGGAGGGTTCGATCACCACATCCCAATGCCCTTCCGCCGCATGCGCACCCCCTTCAGGCGTCATGGCCCCCTCCTCCTTCATCATGCATCCGTCGGCTTTCCATCATCCTTGCCCTTCCGCTTTCGACCATAGCCGTAGCCGTAGCCGTACCCGCTGCCATATCCATAGGCATAGCGATAGCCATACCCGTAGTTGGTGTTGTAGTAATACTTGCTCTTCTTCATCCGAACCCCGTTCAGGATGAAGCCGGTGTTCTTGTTCGGGTTCCCCTGCAGGACCTCCAGCGCGTTGTTCACATGATCCTTGCTCGCGAAGCGGGTGTTCAACACGAAGAGGGTGGCATCGGTGTAGCGCATCATCAACAACGCATCCGTGATCAGGCCCACCGGCGGTGTGTCCACCAGGACGTAGTCGTATTCCAGCCGCGCTTCTGCGAACAAGGTTTCGAGGTGTTTGCTAAGCACGAGTTCCGAGGCGTTCGGCGGTGTGGGACCGCTCAACATCACGCTGAAGTTCTCGAACTGCGTGGGCATGACCACATCCCTCCATGCGGCCTTTCCGATCAGCACGTTGCTCAGGCCGATAGTGCTGTTCATGCCCAGACTGGTGGCCACTTTCGGTTTGTGCAGGTCCAATTCCAACAGGAGCACCTTCTTGCCCGCCTTGGCCAGGATGGCACTGAGATTCACGGAGCAGAAGGTCTTCCCCTCGTTCGGCCGGTAACTGGTGACCATGACCACCTTGCCCGCGCCTTCGGTGGCCGGGATGTATTCCAAATTGGTCCGCACCGTTCGGAAGCTTTCGGTAATGGCCGCCTTCGGATCGCTATCCACCACCACGTAGTTCTGCTCGGCCTTCTCACTCGCGATGATCTCCCCATACACCGGCAAGGGGGTGAGTTCCTTCAATTGGTCCGCGTTCTCGATCCGGTCATAGAACATGACCCGAACGAACACGACCATGAGCGCCACCACCACCCCACCCAACATGAAGGTGTAGAAGATCTTCACCTTGTCCGGCCGAACGACCCCGAGACTTCGCGCGGACTCGATGACCTTGGTCTGCGGCACGATACCGGCGCGTGCGATGACCGTAGTGGCGCGCTTCTCCAACAGGAAGAGGTACATCTTCTCGTTCACTTGCAACCGTCGTTGGATGTTCAGGATGTCGCGCTGGCTCTTGGGCAAGGCACGGATCATCTGCTCATAGTCGCTCACCTGCGCGCTCACATCACTGATCCTGCCGAGCTTCGCTTGCCGCGTGTTCTTGATATAGGTCAGGAGGTTGAGCCGGGTCAGCTGCAATCCGGAATCGATCCGCGCGATGGCCAGGTTGCTCGTGGTGCCCTCATAGAGCATCTCGTTCCGCTGCAACTGGGTCTTATATAATTGGCTCAGGGTCTCCCGCAGGAACTGATCGTCGATGATATAGGTGGCCGGTGGCAACAAGCGCTCGTCCTCGCTGCTGAGCACGTAGGATTCCAGCGCGTTCAACGATTGCACCTCCAGTTCCATCCCCCGGCGCATCTTGTCGTAGTTGACCATCTCCGCGAAGAATTGGGTTTCCTCCCGGTCGAGGTCCAGCACGTTCTTGGTCTCCTTGTAGTTCTGTAGTTCGTCCTCGTGTTGTTCCAGGATCACCGTGACCTCGGCCAGTTGCTTGTCGATGTAATTGAGGGTATTCTCGTTGATGTCGAACTCACTTTGCAGGGTATAGGTGATGTACTGGCGCGAGAGACTGTCCAGGAACATCTTGGCCCGTACGGCCACCTCATCCTCCACCGTGATATCCAGGATGGTGGTGAAATCGGCATTCTCCACGGTGATGGCCCTCACATACTGGTTCACAAGCTTGGACCTCTCGTGTCGCTCGAACTGGTAGTCAATGCTCGCTAGGTCGACAACGGTCCTCTCGGTGATGTACGGCGATCGGTCCACCTTGATGATGAACTCCGGGTCGCGCTCCTCCTGGTCGAACCGGAACTTCTTCTTCACCACTTCGCCACCCTTGTCAAAGCTCAATTCGTAATGCTCGACATCGATGATGTGGATATCGATCGGCTTGTCATACAACCGCGAGTTGATCGGTTGCAGGTGGACCGTGAAAGGCACCGTTCCGTAATGCTGCGTGGTCTTGAAGCGCCCTACGATGAAGTAGGAGACGTCGAAGTCCAACCGGTCCAACGTACGGTCAACGATGTCAAACGAGGTGAGAACGCGCTTCTGGTTCACGAGATCCCCATATACCCCGGCATACCCCAGACTCTTATACATCTCGTTCTGGTAACCGTAGGTCTCGCGGTCCTTCAGCAGGATCTGGGTCCGCGCACCGTACACATCGGGCAGCTTGTAACTGTACAGGTAGGACAGTACACTGGCCAACACCATGGCCACGGCGACGAAATACCAGTTCTTGGACGCTATCCGGATGAAATAGCGCAGGTCCTTGGCATCGATGATGCTGCCGCGCTGCTGAGACTTTGGGGATGCCATCCGGAGATTTCGACCACCATCTGCCAAGTGGTCACCATGACCCATGAAAGGCCCATGGAATGCGGGCAAATATAGGCGAAGGAGTTTCCGGATAGAGGCCGCTAACAAGCACTGTGTATGAATGTTCAGAGGATCCCGTGCATAGTCCCGACCCATTCCCTACTTTTGGCAACCTTGTTCCAATAGGCTCCATGTACAGAATGTTACGCTTCGCCCTGCTGTTCATTGCGATGGTATCGCCGATGGCGGCCGTCCTGATGGCCCAGCCCGTGGGTGGCCCTCCTCCTTGTTGGCCTCCACCATGTATCCCGATAGATGGTGGCCTGACCGCTCTTATCGTGGCCGGTCTGGTATATGGCGGCGGCAAAGCCGCCCGGATGCGCAACGTGCGCGGCAAGTCGCGCTAACGGTCATGAATGCGCTGCGTTCCGGCTTGGTACGGACGTGGAATGATCCTCTTCTTCGTTTTCTGGTCCTTGGCATCGGGTCGTACCTGCTCTGGCAACTCTTCTATGAACAGGTCCTTCATCCATGGGGCCGGCTGGACCGCACGGTGATCAACGGTCTTGTCTGGGCGGCCACCGTGATGTTGGAGGGTCTGGGGTACGAGATGCTTCCCGAACCGCGCGTGGATCTTGAACGGTACATCGGCGTGCAAGGAGGTTCCCATCTCTGGATCGGTGATCCCTGCAATGGGGTATCCCTGTTCGCGGTCTTTGCCATCTTCATCATCGCATTCCCGGGACCGTGGCGGCACAAGGCCTGGTTCATACCGGGTGGCATCCTGCTCATCCACCTGATGAACGCGATCCGCGTTGTCGTGCTCTGCATCGTGGTGACCAAGAGCTATGACCTGCTCAACTTCAACCATGATTACACCTTCTATGTGGTGGTGTATGGCGGGGTCTTCCTCTTGTGGTACCTGTGGGTCACCCGTTTCAGCGGGTTGAAGAAGGCCCGTTCGGCATGAAGCGCGCCAATGTCCTGGGCGGTCTTCTGCTCGCGGTGGCCGTAGCGCTAGGCGCTGTCCGGGAATTCCTGTTCGTCAACCTGAACTATGAACTCGACTTCCTGGAGCACCATCGCGACCGGACCTATGCGCACAGCATGTTCCGCAGTTGGGTGCATGGATGGGATGCCTCTGACCTGCGCCTGTGCAAGTGGCTGCTTTCGCTTGGCTTCATGGCGGCGATCCTGGGCCTGACGATCGCCGTGGCCCGTGTCCGGTTCGGGCATCATCAGTATGGTCGGCCCATTGCCTTGACCTTCCTGGTCATCGGATCCCTCGCCCTCCTCTTCCATGCCTTGGCCGGTTGGTCCCCACCGTTGGAGGCGGTATCCATCAAATTGCTTCATGCGCTACAGTATCCGGTACCATTGCTCGTGGTCTGGGCTGCGTCCTGGCGAAGAACAGCCTGAGACCAAGCGCCCGTTACATTTGGTCGCTGGTGCAGCGACGCTTCGATCACAGCCGCTTCCCCCGAGTACCAACCCAACATCACCGAACCTTTGACCCATGGAGCGTGACAACCGGATCTTCGAATTGATCGAGAAGGAGAAATGGCGCCAGACCATCGGCCTGGAACTCATCGCCAGCGAGAACTACGTGAGCGACCAGGTGATGGAAGCGATGGGTTCGGTGTTGACGAACAAGTACGCCGAAGGTTTGCCTGGTAGGCGTTACTACGGTGGCTGCGAGATCGTGGACCAAGTGGAACAACTCGCCATCGACCGCGTGAAGGAACTCTTCGGTGCGGCGTGGGCCAATGTGCAGCCGCACAGCGGGGCGCAGGCCAATGCGGCCGTGATGCTCGGGTGCATCAAGCCCGGCGATACGATCCTCGGGTTCGACCTGAGCCACGGCGGCCACCTGACCCACGGAAGTCCGGTGAACTTCAGTGGGAAGCTCTATCGCCCCACGTTCTATGGCGTGGACAAGTCCATCGGCCGTGTGGACATGAACATGGTCCGTGAGGTGGCGAGGCGTGAGAACCCCAAGCTCATCATCTGCGGCGCTAGTGCGTACAGCCGGGATTGGGACTATGCGGCCTTCCGGGCCATCGCCGATGAAGTGGGTGCCATCCTGATGGCGGACATCAGCCACCCGGCCGGACTCATCGCTACGAAGCTGCTGAACGACCCGTTGCCGCATTGCCATGTGGTAACGACCACCACACACAAGACGCTTCGCGGCCCACGCGGCGGGCTGATCATGATCGGCAAGGACATCCCGAACCCATGGGGACTGAAGACCCCGAAGGGTGAAGTGCGTCCACTCAGTGCGATCCTGGACAGCGCGGTCTTCCCGGGCACGCAAGGCGGACCCTTGGAGCATGTGATCGCCGCCAAGGCCGTGGCCTTCGCGGAAGCGCTGGATCCGGAGTTCAGGACCTACGGAGAACAGGTGATCACGAATGCAAAGGCACTGGCCACCGCATTCCTGGAGAAAGGATACAACATCGTGAGCGGTGGAACGGACAACCACTGCATGCTCATCGACCTACGCAACAAGAACATCACCGGGAAGGACGCGGAGAACCTCCTCGTACAAGCGCACATCACCGTGAACAAGAACATGGTGCCCTTCGATGACAAGAGTCCGTTCGTGACCAGCGGCATCCGCGTAGGTACAGCGGCGATCACCACACGAGGCGTGCGGGAGAGCGAATGCAAACAGATCGTGGAACTGATCGACACCGCGTTGCTCAGTGGAGGTGACAACGGTGAATTGGAGCGTGTGCGGTTCCAGGTAGGTGGTATGATGCGCTTGAAGCCGTTGTACGGTTGGGCGGTACCAAGCTGATCCCTACGCGAGGACCTACAAATGATGGATTGATGTCCGGACCGGCCAACACACTACGGATCCAATTCCGTGCAGCACTTGTAGTGGCATTGGTCACTTCTGGCTGCACCAAGGAGAAGTACGGCTCAGATGTCTGCCTTGGCGGGAACGATATACACAACTGGCGCTATCAAGAGGACAGTTCTTGTGTGATGATGCCGAACGCCATCACCACCAATGCGGATGGGATCAACGATGTATTCAACCCCGTTACTTATTGGATCTCATCCATGCGGATGATCATTCTGGATCGACAGATGCACGAGATCTTCCGGAATGAACTGTACGACCAGGGCTGGCGCGGCCTCAGGGCGAACGGGAGCCCGTACCCGTCCGGGACCTATTTCTACGATGTGACAGGGATCAGCACATCCGGCAGGGAATTCCGAAGGATCGGCAGGGTGCATGTGATCCACGACCTCCAAAACGATTGTATCAGTGGCGAGGACGATATCCGCACTCCTGACATGTTCGATCCGCGACGATGCGGCTTCCGCTATCCATCCAACGATCCGATCCAACTATGTGGATGATCGTCCGCGCAGCGTTGTTCGTTCACACCGTGATCGGCATTTGTGGACCAAGCAACGCACAGCAAGGCGACAAGGGTACCTTCTTCGTGCATTGGGGTTATAACCGGGCATGGTACAGTTGGAGCGACATCCACTTCGATGGACCCGACTACGATTTCACGTTACGCCATGTGGAGGCGAAGGACCGCCCGATGCCCTTCGGCAAGGACTACTTCAACCCGAAGAACATCTGGATCCCCCAGTACAACTACAGGGCGGGCTGGTTCTTCCACGATCGCTGGAGCGTTTCCTTGGGGCTCGATCACATGAAGTATGTGATGGTGCAGGACCAGACGGTGCGTATGGATGGTTATGTGAACGGTACGCGTTCGATCCAGCATGCTACCGCGGAAGGATCACGTGACGTGCGACTGACCCAGGACTTCCTGAAGTACGAACACACCGATGGACTCAACCTGCTAAGTGTTGACCTTGATCACTACGACCGGCTCTGGGCCGGCCGGAACAACACCTTCCGCTTGAACGCTTACGAAGGCGTGCATGCCGGCCCGGTGATCCCACGCAGCGATGTGCGGCTTTTCGGACAAGGGCTCAACAACCGGTTCAACGTGGCGGGTGTGGGCGTCGGCGCGCAAGCCGGATTCCACGTGTGGTTGGGAAAGCACGTCTATATCCGCAACACGCTCAAAGCCGGATGGATCGACCTGACCCATGTGCTGACCACCGGCAACGATGCCGATCATGCGAGCCAGCATTTCTGGTTCGTACAGCATGCGATCGTGGTGGGCGCCAGCTTCCGGATCGGTGGCGGCGGATCAGCCGACCATTGATCCTGCTTCCATGGTCGAAGGTCGCTTCAACTTGAAGCGAGCGAACGTGTCCTCATCAAGCCAGATGGCATACGCGGCGATGAAGGCCAAGCCCATCTCCGGGATGTCCATCCAGATGGCTGTGCCCAGATGGAACACCACGCCGATACCCATCCAGATGAGGCGCGTGCTTCGGAACCAGACCGCGATGGGAAAGGTCAACTGGAAGAGCAGTACGCACCACGTTGCCACCATGGCGAGCGTAGGATGATCCGCGATCCACAGCGGACCGAAGGCGGGATCCGACGCCGCGATCCCCACCGCCGTGCCATCCAACCAATGTATGCCCGTGAGTTTGTGCAGGCCGGTGGCGAGGTAGGCCAGCAACAACTGTAAGCGGATGATCCAGAAGGCACTCGTGGCGGCCACACCGAACGAGTCCTCTTTGCTCGGCAGGAAAATGTTCCAGAACAGCAGGTTCGCGATGAGTTGCTGGCCTCCGCTCCCCGCCAACCAAGCCCGGTTCATCAGGTTCAGGTGAATGATCCAGATCAAAAGGCCGACCCACCAGCTCGATCCACGGAAAAGAACGAACACGCACAACAGGACAAGCAACGGGACCAACGCGAGCACAAGGACATCACCGATCCCGTTCGGCAACAAAGCCAAGCCATGCGTGACATACTTCAGCAAGCCCGGTGGCGCGTAGACCGGCGAACGGCCCATGGTGTACATGGCATCCCAGCCCCAATATGCACTTAGGGTGAAGCCGATCACCCACACCATGAGCGCGCGCTGGAAGAGTCGAACCGTCCAAGGCTGCGGCTTCATCGGGTCCGGAGGTTCGTGATCCGTTCCGTGCGATGCGCTGGTCGCTTCGGATCCGTCACGCATTGCTCCACCAAGCGGAATTCGATCTGCGTCGGCACCCTCCCTCCCCGGGATCGAATTCGCTGTACAGGGCCATGGAGTTCATCGCACGGACCAACTCCACGGCTGGAACGGTATCCCCCATCGCCACTTCGGCTTGCACGTGCCGCGCGATCGCCTGCGCTACCCGACGTTGCAAGTACCCATCCTCCGCTCGTTCAATGCGTCCCCAGGATCGAGTGCCCCAACGCGCTTGCACGTGGCAGGAGCACAGCGGTGGATCCGGCGAGAAGAGCCGCCACTGCTGGTGGAACAGCGGGCGCGCGTAGAACTGGCCGATGACCCGGAGTCGTTCCGGGATCATGCTTCCGGGGAAGGTGTAGCACGCGAGAAGCACCATGTGCAGCGCCACGATGCCAATGACCATTGCTCTCTTGTTCACTTCCATATCCCCGCTGTGAAGATGGTGATCCGTTGCACATCGGGGCGGCTCGCCACCTTTGCCCCATGCATATTCCCGCAAACGATCCCACGCTTCGCTCTTGGGTCCCTGTTCCCCACCACAGTGATTTCCCGATCCAGAACCTTCCATTCGGCATCTGTTCCACGGCGGATCGTGGTCCACGCCCGTGTACCCGGATCGGTGAAATGGTCGTCGATCTCGCCGAACTCGCGGATGCTGGGTTACTGGATCGCATGGGCATCGAGCGCACAGCACTGAAGTCGGCCACGTTGAATGCGATGCTCAAATCGGGCAAGGAAGGGATCCGTCGGCTCCGTGCGCGGCTCAGCGAACTGTTGCGCACGGAGAACTCCGAAATACGCGACAACGCTGCGTTGCTCCATCGCGCGTTGATCCCGATCGGATCTGCAACGATGCACCTCCCTGTTCACGTCGGCGACTACACCGACTTCTACAGCAGTCGACAGCACGCGTACAACGTGGGGTGCATGTTCCGCGATCCGGCCAATGCGCTCATGCCGAACTGGCTCCATTTGCCCGTGGGGTATCACGGCCGGGCCAGCAGCATTGTCGTGAGCGGAACGCCGATCCGCAGACCGATGGGACAGTACAAACCATCGCCGGAGGCGGCGCCTGAATTCGGGGCATCACGCCAGCTCGACATGGAACTCGAGGTCGGCTTCATCACCTTCGATGGCAATGAGCTGGGCGAACGGATCACCACGGCGGAAGCCGAGGACAGGATCTTCGGATCGGTACTGTTCAACGATTGGAGTGCGCGCGATATCCAAGCGTGGGAGTATGTTCCACTCGGACCCTTCCTCGGCAAGAATTTCGGCAGTAGCATGAGCGCGTGGATCGTCACGTTGGATGCCTTGGAGCCTTTCCGGATCCCATCACCTGTGCAGGAACCGGCGGTGCTTCCCTATTTGCAGCAGAACGGGGAACATCATTTCGACATCCAACTCGAGGCCGGTATCACCCCGGCGGACGGAAAGGAAACGGTGATCTGCCGGACCAACTTCAAGAACATGTACTGGAGCATGGCCCAGCAGTTGGCGCACCACACCGTGAACGGTTGCAACGTCCGCGCAGGCGATCTCATGGCCAGTGGCACCATCAGTGGCGACACTCCGGAGAGCTACGGCAGCTTGTTGGAACTGGCGTGGAAAGGAACCAAGCCGTTGAAGCTCGCGGACGGCACTGAACGCAAATTCATCCTTGATGGAGACCGCGTGGTGATCCGCGGACACTGCGAAAAGGATGGCGTCCGCATCGGATTCGGCGCGGTGGAAGGCACCATCCTTCCCGCGCGGTGATCGCGGCCTGCCTAACTTTCGCAGCATGAGCAGTCCTTCCGGACCTACCACGACCAAGGCCTTGGCCGCAGTGCCGCGGGTCGATGAGGCGACCGAGCGCGGAGAGATCCTGCGCCGGTACCGCGGACTGCTACGCTCAGTGAAAGGACAACGCAGCGCGGAGGACACGCGCTTGATCCGCAAGGCGTTCAACATCGCGGTGGAGGCGCACAAGGACCAGCGTCGCAAGAGCGGAGAACCGTACATCTACCACCCGATCGCCGTGGCACGCATTTGCGCGGAGGAGATCGGCTTGGGGACCACCAGCGTGGTGGCCGCGCTCTTGCACGACACCGTGGAGGACACCGACATCACGCTCGATGATGTGAAAGACCTGTTCGGTCCAACGGTAACCACCATCATAGACGGCTTGACGAAGATCAGCGGGCTGCAATTCGGGACCGACAGCATCCAGGCGGAGAACTTCCGGAAGGTGCTGCTCACCCTCGCGCAGGATGTTCGCGTGATCCTGGTGAAGCTCGCCGATCGCTTGCACAACATGCGCACGCTGGACCACCAGCCGCGCGACAAACAGTTGAAGATCGCCAGCGAAACGCTTTACCTGTACGCACCGCTCGCGCACCGGCTCGGGTTGTACAACATCAAAAGCGAACTGGAGGATCACGCGTTGCGCTTCAAGGAACCGGAGACCTACGCGGAGATCAGCCAGAAACTGAAGAAGGGTGAAGCCGTGCGCAAGCGCTTCATCAGCCGCTTCATCCTGCCCATCAAGCAAGCCTTGGATCGCGAGGAGTTCACGTACGAAGTGAAAGGCAGACCCAAAAGCGTTCACAGCATCTACAACAAGATGCTCAAGAAGCATGTGACCTTCGAGGAGGTGTATGACGTCTTCGCCATCCGGGTCATCATCGACACCAAGCAGGAATTGGAAAAGGCGGATTGCTGGAAAGTGTACAGCATCGTGACCGATTTCTATCAGCCGAACCCGGACCGGTTGCGCGATTGGATCAGCCTCCCCAAGGCCAACGGGTACGAAAGCCTCCACACCACGGTGATGAGTCCCGGAGGCCGTTGGGTGGAAGTGCAGATCCGCAGCCGCCGCATGGACGAGATCGCCGAGATGGGCCTTGCGGCGCACTACAAATACAAGGACGACAGCGAGAACGCTTCCGCGTTGGATGCCTGGCTGAACCAGATCCGCGATGTGCTGGAGGACACCAGCAGCAATGCGGTGGATTTCGTGAATGATTTCAAGTTGAACCTCTTCAGCGATGAGATCACCGTCTTCACCCCGAAGGGCGAGATGCGTAACCTGCCCGTTGGGAGCACCGCACTCGACTTCGCGTTCCACATCCACAGCCAGGTCGGGCGCCAATGCATCGGCGCCAAGGTGAACCACAAGTTGGTGGCCTTGAGCCACACGTTGAGGAGCGGAGACCAGATCGAGGTGATCACCAGCAAGAAGCAGCAACCGAAGGAGGATTGGCTCGGTTTCGTGAAGACCGCAAAAGCCAAGCACAGGATCAAACAGGCCCTGCGCGACCAGAAGAAAAAGCTCGCCGTGGTGGGCCGGGAAGCCATGCAGCGGCAGTTGCGGAAATGGGGTGCCAAGGTGGATGCCACGAACATCAACGCACTCATCGAACGGTACGGGTCGCGCTCCGCAATGGACCTGTACTACCAGATCGCACGGGGCAAACATGTGCTGGAGGACATCACCGACGCCACGGTTCGCAATGGTCGCTTGCAATTGCCCAAACTGAAGCGACCGATCGATGAACGCACGTTGGAAGAAGTGGTGGCGGAGATCCGTGGGGCAACGCCGGGCGCACTGCTGATCGGGGACGATCTCCAGAAGATCGACTACCAGCTCTCCTCGTGCTGCAACCCCATCGCGGGGGATGACGTCTTCGGCTTCATCACGCTGAGTGAAGGCATCAAGATCCACCGCGTGAACTGCCCGAACGCGGTGCAACTCATGAGCAACTTCGCGTACAGCATCGTGAAGGCGCGCTGGAAGGGCAAGGAGACGGTGGAGTTCCTGGCCGGGATCACCTTCAGCGGGATCGATGATGTGGGGCTGGTGAACAAGATCACCAACATCATCAGCCATGAGCACAACGTGAACATGCGTTCCATCAGTTTCGAAAGCCACGACGGCATCTTCGAAGGAAAGGTCATGGCCTACGTCCACGATACGGACCACCTCCGATCGCTGATCGAGAAGTTGAAGCGTGTGCGTGGTGTAAGGAGCGTGGAACGAGTGGATCGTTGATCAGCGCGCGCTTCAGCGCCTTACCACACCGCGTCATCAACCACTCCCGCAATACGACCTAATTTCGCCCGTCGATGGTAATGACCGAGATCCAGGACAACGTGCAACGCATCTTCAAGGAATACTTGGAGCGTAAGGGGCATCGCAAGACCCCCGAACGGTTCGCGATCCTCAGCGAGGTCTATGCCCAGGAAGGACACTTCGACATCGAGCGCCTCTATGGGCGCATGAAGAGCAAGAAATACCGCGTGAGCCGGGCCACCCTGTACAACACCATGGACCTCCTGTTGGAATGCGACCTGGTGCGGCGGCATCGCTTCACCGGCGCACAGAGCTGGTTCGAAAAGGCCCATGCCTATCGCCAGCACGACCACGTGATCTGTGATGCGTGCGGCGAGGTCTTCGAATTCTGCGACCCGCGCATCCAGCAGATCCGGAATAGCGTTTCCGAAGCGATGGGTTTCCGGATCCATCATCACACACTCCATTTCCACGGCACCTGCGCTACATGCAGTGCCAAACTCCAGCGATCATGACCGTTACCGAACGCCCCACTTTCGATCTTGAGATCAGTCAACAGGAGGGCATAGTCGTATTCCATTTGAAAGGCCGCCTGATGGACCAACAGCAAGCGGACCGCTTGATGACCGCCCTGAACAAGGAGGTGGATGCCGGACACAGTTCCGTGGTGCTGGATATGGGTGACCTCCAGTACATGAACAGCACCGGATTGAACATCCTGATCAACGTGCTCACGCGTACGCGGAATGCGGGTGGTGATTCGTTGATCGCGCGGGTGAGTTCCAGTGTGCGCCAACTGTTCGTGGTCACCAAACTGGATTCGGTCTTCATCATCACCGCAACGGTGGAGGAAGCTGTTTCCAAACTGAAAGGCTGAACCGTGAAGGCCGGAAGAATGGATGTGCTGCTCGGCGCCCAATGGGGTGATGAGGGCAAAGGGAAGGTCGTTGATGTGATCGCTCCTCGATACGAGGTGATCGCCCGTTTTCAAGGTGGCCCCAACGCCGGGCACACCTTGATCTTCGAAGGACAGAAGCACGTGCTGCACACCATTCCTAGTGGTGTGTTCCGCGCAGGGACCGTGAACCTGGTGGGCAATGGCGTCGTGATCGATCCGGTGATCTTCCTCAAGGAAGTGCGCAACCTTGAAGCCGCCGGCGTGGATGTGCGGTCCTCGCTGTTGATCTCGCGGCGCGCGCATTTGATCCTCCCCACCCATCGCGCATTGGATGCTGCGAGCGAATTGGACAAAGGCAAGGGCAAGATCGGCAGCACGCTCAAGGGTATCGGCCCCACTTACATGGACAAGACCGGGCGCAACGGATTGCGTGTGGGCGACCTTGTGCGCACGGATCTGTTGGACCGCTACAAAGCATTGGTGCGCAAACACGAACGTCTTCTCTCCTTGTACGATCATCCGGGAGCGACCGCGGAAGCAGAAAAGGAATGGCTCGATGCCGTGGCCCAATTGCGCACCTTCAACACCGTTGATTGCGAACATTACCTCGATCAGGCGCTTCGGGAAGGCAAGCACGTTCTCGCGGAAGGCGCGCAGGGAACGCTGCTCGACATCGACTTCGGCACCTATCCATTCGTCACGAGCAGCAACACCATCAGTGCCGGCGCATGCACGGGCCTGGGTGTAGCACCGAACAGGATCGGCACCGTCACCGGCATCTTCAAAGCCTATTGCACCCGTGTAGGTAGCGGCCCCTTCCCTACCGAGTTGAACGATGCCACCGGCGAACGCATTCGCACCGCGGGGAATGAATTCGGGAGCACCACCGGTCGTCCGCGCCGCTGCGGTTGGTTGGATCTGCCCGCATTGCGCTACGCGGTCATGGTGAATGGCATCACGGAGCTCGCCATGATGAAAGCGGATGTATTGAACGGCATCGATACGATCCGCATCTGCACGCATTACCGGATCGATGGTCGCAATGTGGACCGTATGCCCTTCGACATCACCGAAGGGATCGAACCGGAGTACATCGACATGGCGGGTTGGGGCGACACCAGTTCGGACGCAGAACTGCCAGTTCAACTCCAGCGCTATATCGGAACGATCGAAGCGGCGGTCGGCGTACCGATCACGATCGTATCGCTCGGACCGGATCGCAAGGAGACCATCCTCCGGGAAGTGGCACACGCGGGTTGATCGTGGCCATGCGGCGGCGCAGCCATCGATCCTCACATGGGAAGACCTCCGGTGATGAACCGCTTCCAGTCGGCTTCATCGATCATTTGGGCACCGTTCTCGGTGAGTCGTTTCCGGGACTCGAAGCAGCGCTGAATGCGCCCGCACCTACCTCGATCCGGCTGAACCCGAAGAAGCCATTCGAAGCGGATCTCGATCCTGTTCCGTGGTGTACGACCGGTCGATACGTGGTTGAGCGCCCCGCCTTCACATTGGATCCACTCTTCCACGCCGGAGCGTACTACGTGCAGGAGGCTTCATCGATGCTTCTGGAAAAAGCGGTTGCGGCTGCCGGACTTCTTTCCAAGAACATCCTCGCGTTGGATCTTTGCGCAGCACCCGGCGGAAAGAGCACGCATCTTCTTTCATTGCTCGGCGATGGTGCGTTGTTGGTGGCGAATGAGCGGGACCATCTGCGCAAGCTGGTGCTCGCAGAGAACATCTGGAAGTTCGGAGCAGGCCACTCCATGATCACCGGCTGCGATGCGAACGTCCTTCGATCCTTACCGGACCTCTTCGATCTCATCCTCGTGGATGCGCCCTGCTCCGGTGAGGGAATGTTCCGGAAGGATCCGTTCGCACGCCGTCAATGGTCTCCACAGTTGGTCCAGCAATGTGCATCCGTGCAGCAGCAACTCGTACCTCTCGCGTGGCACGCGCTCGCTCCTGGCGGCACTTTGATCTACAGCACATGCACGTGGGAGCCGTCAGAGAACGAGGCGCAACTACGACCACTACTGGAGGACGGAGGTACTTGTCTCGAATTGGATCCCGACGGATCGTGGGGTGTGGTCCGTAGTGGGAAGGATGGCGTGATCGGCTATCGATGCTATCCTGATCGTGTGCGCGGTGAGGGCTTCTTCATCGCTGTGGTGCGGAAGGCCGGTGAAGCACATCCGGGGCGAGAACGCATTGCCACCACCCCGCCAGCTGAGATCCCTTGGCTGCTTGGTCGCGGGAGCATCCATCATGGAGCACAATGCGGTGCTGCACGCTGTTCCGGCACAATGGAGAAAAGAGATCGACGCGATCAATGCGGTCATGGCAACCCACGCACCGGGCACGCCCTTCGCCGAACGCAAAGGAGATGCATGGGTTCCTCATCCGGCTGCGGCAACGTCCTGTTGGTTGGATCGGTCCGTACACACTGAACTCGATCTTCCGCTTGATCAAGCGCTGGCCTTTCTCAGCGGTGCAGCACTGCCCGGCGCGAATGCAAGAGATCCGGCGCTTGTTACGCACCGTGGCCTTCCGCTGGGCTGGGTCCATGGGGCAGGGAACCGTTGGAACAACCGTTGGCCAGCACCATGGCGTATTCGCACACAACGATCGGGTGCGCCCCGCGTATCTTGGCAGTAGGGATCGGAGGGGACCGTTGTCCCGAATGGAACCCAAATGATCCGGATATAGTGCCCCATGATCTCTGCCCTGCTCGATTGGTTCGAAGAACACAAGGTCGGTATCATCGGCACACTCACCCTGCATTCCGTGATCCTGTTCGCACTCACGTTCGCACAACTGCGATCCACACCGACCGAGGACGAGATCAGTGAGATGCGGATCGACGTGATGAACGAGGAAGAGGCGGATGCATTAGTGGAACGGATCATCAGCGGGGAGACCGGAGTGCCGGAGAAGGTCACCAACCTCAGCAGCAACATCACGGCGGAGATCAAACCGCAATTTTCTCAAGCACGATTGTCGGAAAAAGTGGAGACCGAACTCCGCGAAATGGAACGCGCCGAATTCGATCGGCTTGCGAAGGAGCGGGAAGAGCGCGGCGAGGAGATCACCATACCCGAGCTCGATCCGAGCAAGTGGAACAAGGAACAATACATGGACAAGGCGGTGGCACCCGCGCGGGTGGAAGGCGCCACCACCGTGTGGTATGATCTCAAGGATCGTGTGCGTGGGAATGGGATCCCCGGATACCTGTGCAAGGATCGCGGACGGGTGGCCATCCGCGTACAGGTGGATCGCTCCGGACAAGTGCGCAAGGCCGAATTGGATGCGGCACAGAGTTTCAACGTGGATGATTGCATGCTTGAACAGGCCATCCGATCCGCCAAGAGCACGCCGTTCAACGCCCGAAGTTCCGCACCCGACCCGCAGATCGGGACCGTGTATTTCCTCTTCCTTCCGCAATAGGCGCACTACCTGCACCGGTCCTGTGGCGCGACGGATGTAACCCGGCCGGGCCTGATCCCGTTCCGTGCTTTCAAGTACCACCAAGCACATGAACCACGTCCCCGTTTCATACTACCAGCAAGTGCTGGACAAGATCAGCCACGCCGATGCACGCACGTTCCGGAAGGAACTGCGCAAGGCGTTCCGGCGATTGCTCCCTGAACAACGGGAAGAGTTGAAGCGATGGTTCAGAACTGCCTGCATTTGCAGGCCGACCGAACAGGTCGACCCCGTGCCCGCCCGCACGTCGCAATAGCACTCAGCTATTGAAATACCGACTGCTCCATGCTTGTGCGCTGAACTGGCCGAAGAATGCGAACCAGCCGAAGGCGGTGAAGGCCCCCATGACGATCACCGTGTAAGCGAACATGATCCCACGCGGGCCGCTGAAGAACACGGTCCGGTCCGGTGTGATCGATCCGGTGGGGATCAAGAGCGTGATCACCAATGCGAATAGAACGATCGTCGTGATCAACTGTAGCGGGCCGCGTACCGTCCAATAGGCGTATGGCCGCCACGGCGCCAAGTCCCCACCCCACTTGTGTACCAGGTAGTACAGCCCGTTCCCAAGTGGAACGAAGAGCAACGGATCCACTTCGCTGTCGCACAACTTGAAGCGGCTCGCAGGCGCCATGACCATGTAACTCGTGATCGGGGTCGACGTTCGTTCCTCCAACGCACGAATGGCCCGCACTGCTGTACCGGGGATCTCCCCTTTGAAATAAGCTCCCTCCAGAAAGCGCAACCGGTATCGGATGCACAGGCTCCTGATCGATGCCAAGCTGAAGACCCGGGCCGGGTCGGGGTAAGCCAGCCGCACCGAAGCTTGCTTCCGGGAAGAACGCACCACGGCACGGATCACATCATCACGCTTCTGCTCATCCTCCAACCACCCATGCACCTCGAACAACAAGGTTGACTGTCCCAATAGGACTTCCTCCAATCGTTCGTGTTCGGTGCGCGCGGCCATCGCTCTACAAACGGTGCTTCCGATCGATCGGTACGTCAGTCCTCGCTCGTATCTGTCGTATCCGTTCCGGCTGCTGTGCGGTCCAAGGCTCCCGCATTCATCTCCTCCGCCTCACGCACATGCGCAGGCGCGTCCGTGGCGATGCTCGATCGCACCGTGCTGTTGGGAGCGATCACGCCACATTTCGCATGCACCTCGATCGGTTCACGGTAAGACCCCTTCTCCACCACCACGTTCCATACCGCCTCGAAGGGCACCACGAAGCGCACCGGCGATTCCTCGAAGAGCCCACCGTAGTACGAATGGGTCTTCCCCCGTTTATAGGCCTTCATATCCTGCCCGGTGAGGAATTTCACTTTGGTCGGGACATCGATGTTGACCTCGATGATCTCCCTCCTTTTCAATTCGAACGTTTTATGCAGGAATTTCATGGATCGGCTTATTGGACAAAGATAAGGGGGTGCGCAAGGCTACAACTTCACGCTCAATACCGGGAAGGTCGTATGGTTCACGATATCCTCGGTCAGGCTCCCGTTCACCACGTGGAAGAAGCCCTTGCGACCGTGAGTGGCCATCGCGATCATGTCCGCATCGATCTCCCGTGCGAAATTGAGGATGCCTTCCTCCACACTCAGGTCATTGTAAATGGTGGCGGTGAACTTTCGCAGTTCATGACGCTGTAGAAAGCCATCGATGGCCTTGCTGCTATCCGCGCTCCTTTCGAAACTCTTCGGCGTGTTCACCTTGAGCAGGTGGATCCGGGGGTCCCAGAGATCGATGACCGGCCGGAAGGCCTCGAATTTCTCCACATCCAGTTCGGAGAAATTCGATGCGAAGACCAGATCATTCACTTGGAGTTCCTGGACATGATGCTTGATCACCAGGACGGGCATGGGTGCCGTCCGCACGATCCGTTGTGTGTTGGACCCCACGATACCTCGAAGACCCGTAGCCCCATGCGACCCCATGACGATCAGGTCCGCTTGCGCGATACGCTCGTTCTTGAACATCTCCGTCAACGAGATCTGCCGGAGCATGAACTTCCTCAACTCCAGTCCTTCCAGGAACGGCAGTTGCGGCACTTTCTCGAGCCGTGCCTCGATCTCCTCGCGCAGTTTCTGGTTCTCCGTGTGGAAATCGGTCATCTGCTCATAGAGATGAACGATGTCGATGCAGGCACCGGTGCCTCGCGCGATCGAGGCCGCTACACGGAGCGCATCGGTCGCACAATCGGAGAAATCATAAGGAACGATGATGGTGTTCAGGGGCATGGGGGTTCTGTTCGGTGGGCCGCTGAAAGTTACAAGCCTCAGCCGGTCCTCCAAACCCGAACGCAATGTTCCGCCCACTACATTCGCCCCGATGCCCGGAGATGGAAACGGTTTCCGACTGGAAGGGACCCAGAAGACCCCAACGGTCCACTTGGATCCCACGCAAGGTCTATTGACGATCTCGGGGTCCTCCATCCCGGAGAATGCGGATCGGTTCTACACCCCTGTTTTCGACGCCGTGGAGCGCTACTGTGCCCAACCCGCTTCGCGCACCACGGTGGTCATATCGCTCAACTACTTCAACACAAGCAGCGCGAAATACTTGTTGGACCTCTTGAAGCGCTTGGAGGATATGCATGCCGCCGGCACCTCGAAATTGCTCTTGGAGTGGCACCATTCCCCACGCGATCTGGACATGGCCGAGGCCGGGCGGGATTACAGGGCCCTGCTGGAGTTCCCGGTGAAACTGGTGGAGAAGGGCCTCTAGGGCTGCTCAGTGGAAGACCTCGGACCACTCGCGTTCCGAAATGGCAATGCCGTCGCGGAAGTGGACCACTTGACCCCAGGGATGAGTGACCTTTCGGTAGACCTCCAGCCGTCCATTGCGCACAAGTCTCCGCTCCAGTACCACGGCCCGCCCTTCCACGTAAGTACGCTCCTCCATTCCATCCGGAAGTGGGGACTCCGTACCTCCCTGAATACTTAGAGGTTCCTTTTGGGGCGCAACGGTCGTACTGCGCGCTGCTGGATCTTTTCGGGTCTCGTGCGCCGGTGGCGTCATTCGCGGTTGCGTTGTGTCCGGTCCATGGGTTTCAACAACCGCCGTCTGATGCGGATCGCTGCGCACCACATCCGATGTGCCCTGAAGTGGAGCGACACCCTTAACGGATGGTGGGAGCGGCTCGGATAACGCTTGATCACGCTTGGCGATCAGGACCTGCAGATCCTGGATCTTCACCTTGGGATACACGTTCAGAGGCCTGAGCGTTCTGGCTTCCTTGAAGCTTTCCAAGGCCTCATCGTACTGCTTCGCTTGGAACCGACTCTCCGCTTGAGCCATCACCGCTTGGTAGCGCGGATCGGCCGCCGCCTCCACTTGCTCCTTCTTCGCGATGCGCGCCCGCTCCTTGGCGCTGAGGTTCTTGAATTCCCTTGTCAGGCTGGTGTCCGATTGCGCAAGCGCGGATGATCCAGAAAGGACCACCGCGAAACCGAGTACAAGTGATCGCACGGGTTTCATAGGCACGCCGAAAATAGACCACCGGCTGGACCGGTCATTCAATCTCCTGTGTTGGAGGGACATCCAACCGTTCTACGCCTATTCATGCACTCACGTTCGCAGCACGGCGATAACTTCCGCCCGGGATCCTCCTGCGCGTACATTCCGGAGAGACCCGCACGTTATCCACCCGAAACACAACCCATGAGAACCGCACTTTGCCTGATGATCCTCACCGTTCTGTTGAATGCGTGCGGATCCGACCCGAAGGAGAGCCCCCAATACCAACAGCTGCAGGAGGATGCAGGCCGGAACGCCGCACTGGTGACCGAGCGCGACTCCACCATCAACGCACTTTTCGGTACCATGAACCGGATCAGCGAGAATTTGCGCACCATCCGCAACAAGCAAGGGCAAATGATGGTGGCGCCCGATGGCGAAGGTCAGCCAGACATGGAGAAGCGGATCATGGACGACATCGCCAGCATAGATGGCCTGCTCGCGGAGAACAAGGACCTGCTGGCGCAGCTACGCAAACAGGCCAAGACCTCCACAGCTGCCATCGCCGAATTGGAACGGACCGTGAGCGATCTGGAGCGCAGCCTTGCGGAGAAGGATGCGGAGATCGGAACCCTGAAGGAACAACTGGCCAGCACGAATGCCTCTTTGGCCACCCTGATCGCCATGTACCGGGACAAGTCCCAACTGGCGGATATGCAGCGCAATGAAATGAACGTGGCGTGGTACGCCGTGGGAACGGCGAAGGAATTACGTGCCAACGGCGTGTTGACCAAGGAAGGTGGCGTTGCTGGTCTTGGTGCCGTGAACAAGCTGAATACGGCGAACCTGCCGAAGGACTATTTCATGCAAGTGGATGTGACCAGGACCCTGGAAGTGCCGGTGATGGCCAAGAAAGCGAAATTGGCCACCAGCCATCCGGATGGGAGCTACCGATGGGAGGCCGGTTTCGAGAAGCTGGTGATCACCGATCCGAACGCGTTCTGGAGTGTGAGCAAATACCTGGTCGTGGTCACGGATTAGGCCACATCGCACGGAAAATTAGAAGGGGTGGCCGAGGCCACCCCTTCTAATTGTACCCGAATGTTCGGGCCTACTTCTTCTCTCCTGCTGCGGCCTTGCCGGCGCAACATCCCGCACCACCAGCCTGCTTGCCGTGCCCTGCACAGCCTGAAGCGGCGCCTTCCTTGGGTGCACAGCAGCCGGCCGTCCAGCCTGCCTTCTTCATCTCTTCCAACTTCACGAGTTGCTCCTTGGTCAGCATGGATTCCACCTTCGCGTCATAGGGGGCGTACATCTCGTCGATGCGTGTTTGTATCGCTTCCTTTTCCTTGTACATGCCCTCGGCTTTCTCGCCCACCTCGGTGTAGATGCTTGCCAACTTCATGGTCTGCGCATCGTCCAAGCCCAGCGCGGCGGCATAGGCCTGTGCGCGTTGCTGCCCGTTGGTCACCTTCGCAGGCTCCTTGATGGACGTGGTGGAAAGTGCGGTTTGTGCCATGGCCCCTGCGCAGAGCAGGAGGAAGCACGCATTGATCAGGATCTTCTTCATGGTTGTAAGGGGTTGCTTTGGTCGCAAATGTATTGGAACAACGGACTTCTAACTTCCCTTGGTGCCGCGGACCAATTGTTCGATGGCGTCCCACATGCCCGGTTCGATCTGGTCCAACAGGTTGAACTGCCCAGCACCCTTTAACCATTCACCCCCGTCAATGGTGATCACCTCGCCGTTTATGTAGCCACTGTACGGAGAGATCAAGTAGGTGGCCAGGTCGGCCAATTCCCCTGGCCTGCCCATTCGCGCCAATGGCACTTTCTTCGTCATGTCGAACTTCTCCACGAGTTCACCGGGGAGCAGGCGGCTCCATGCTCCCTTGGTGGGGAAAGGTCCGGGCGCGATCGCATTGTTCCGGATGCCGTATTTCCCCCACTCGGCTGCCAGTGATCGGGTAAGGGCCAGCACACCCGCCTTCGCGCACGCACTGGGCGCCACATAGCCCGAGCCTGTCCATGCATAGGTGGTAACGATGTTGAGGATGCACTTGTCCTTTTCCCCCGCCTTGATCCACTGCTTGCCGAAGGCCAAGGTGCAATTCACCGTGCCCATCAGCACGATGTCGATGATGGTCTGGAAGGCCTTGCTTCCCAAGCGCTCCGTGGGACTAATGAAATTGCCTGCCGCGTTGTTCACCAGGGCATCCACCCGGCCCCACTTGGCGAGGACCGCATCACGCAGCGCCCCCACGCGTTCCACCTCGCGCACATCGCAGGAGAATGGGAAGACCTCTCCGCCCAACGCGGACATCTCCGCCGCCGTCCTTTCAAGCACGTCGAGTTTCCTGCCGGTGATGCACACGCGAGCTCCCAGCCGAAGGCAGTGTTCGGCCATGGCCCTGCCGAGTCCGGTACCACCACCGGTGATCACGACGACGTGGTCCTTCAATGCGTCCTCCCGTAACATGGTCTTCAGGCTCATGCGAGTGATGGTCTATCGGTTCAGGGCCCAAGATACCCGGCTCCATCACGAATAACTTCGCTGCCTATCCGTTCCACAAGACCCATGCGCACTGAATACCCCGCCAAGATCCTCCTTGCATGGGGCGAGGCGATAAGTGGTAATGCGGCACTGCGCGATTGGCTGGTGAAGAATGGCTATCCGGAACTCGGGCTTTTCACTTACGCGCTGCGGAACAAACAGGACGCGCGCAAGTGGTTGCTGGACCATGGTCATGCGCATTTGATGGCGGTGATCAGCGGGATCGAAGGCGATACGGGCGCCTTGGATTGGTTGGAGCGCCACGGCATGCATGTCCTGAAGCAGCTCGCACTCACCGGTGATGGCGATGAGGACGCGATGAAATGGTTGGTGAAGAACGGCCACCGCGAGCTGGCCATGATCGGCCACAAGATGCACCGCGTGAAACGACAGATGGATGATGATTTCACCGACCCGCACAAGTATGCGCAGGAGTGATCGGATCGTTCAGCCTACACCGTTCCGCCAATCCTTCACCAGCCGATCAATAAGGACGATATCGATGACGGTGTGTGCGACGATCGGCGCGATGAGGCCGAAGTGATCCGCTGCTACGCCGAGGGTGATCATCGCCGCGCTCATGTAAAGACCATAGGCTGATACGCGAAGGTCCCGGGGATTCAGGTATCCGTGCAGCGCTACGAATCCGAATGCGGTGAGCGTGATCCCCAGCCAATGCTGTAGGCATCCACGGAAGAGGATCTCCTCTCCCACACCCGCGCAGATCGAAACGATGATCTGGATCCATCGGCCGGTCAGGAGCGGTCCGATGAGATTCGTATAGCGTACGCGAACGGGTTCGAGCCATGTTCGCGTGATGATCCACCAACCGCCGATGGCGATCAGCCATCCGCCGATGATCCCGATGATCGTTTGCACATACCAAGGCGAACTCCCGATCAGCAGATCCACCAACGACCGCTCCTGCACCGACACGATCAGCCACGCGCCGCCCCCGCCGAGGACCACCAGCGTGAACAGGGCCAGCGCCAAGGCCAGCTTCGGGCCGGGTGGCGGCGTTGGGGGTTCGATCGATCGTTCCATCGTCCAAAAAGAAACCCTTCCCGCGAAGGAAGGGTTCCATTGGGAAGTCGTGTTCGCCTATAGCACGGTGATCCGGCGCACGCCGAGCAACTGCGCACCGGAGAAGACACGCATGGAGTACATGCCTGCGGGCAAAGAACCCAGCTCCAACTGTCCGCTTCCGCCGAGGATCGTGGAGGTCTTCACCAAGCGACCGGCGGGATCCAACACCTCTACGCGGGTGCTCACCAGTGCCTCGCCGATGTTCACGTTCAAGAGACCGGACGTCGGGTTCGGGTAGGCGACGAAGGAAACCGCATTCGCATCCGCTTCATCAATGCCCACCACCGCCGGGTTGCCGATGGAATGCTGGCGCTTCGTCACCGCCCAGGCACCCGTGCCGATCCGTGTGGAATCCTCGATCAACTTGATGGAGGGAAATTCGAGGTTGGTGGTGAAGAAGTAGTACATGTTCGAGATCCGCGAGGTGTTCACGATCGCGGAGTTGTCCTGGACATCGCGGCGCACATGCACGCGCAACACGTCCGTCAATTGCCCCCCAAGCGGCATCGAGAGCGAACCCCACGCATCAGCGGTTCCTGTCACTGTACCCACGCGCGTCACCGGAAAGCCGCTCACCGTGTACGTATCACCGATCACATCGGACCAGGTGGTGCCGAAGGTGCAGGGCAGCTTCAATTCAAGGCTCGGGTCATTGAAATCCAGGACACCCTCCAGCGCGGTGCGCGATCCCACCATCTCCAGTCCCGCTGCGGTTACTTGCCAAAAGAGCGTATCGGTGCCACCATCCGTGGAAAGCAGCGTGGCCGTGGGGATCTGTGCCGAGGTGGGCGTGACCGATGGTGCCAAGTACGAGATGTTCTGGATGCCCGTGCTCGGGGCGAGCAGGTTCCAATAGCCCATGCTCAAGTTGGCTCCTGGTGTGCCGACGCCCACGAAGTCATTGGCCGTATTGGTGGCGAAGATCTGCCCGCCGATAGGGACACTGGTGGCCACCGTGAGGGTGGGTTGTGCGAGCAGGCCCGTGGAAATGGCGGATGCGAGAATGAGTGATGCGTACCGTGGGATCATGGTTCTGGCCTGGTTTGGTGGCGGAAGGTATGACGGGCCTCGGGAGTGCAACGCTGCCTGACGGCGCATTGGGCGGTCCCGAGGCCGACGTGGTCTGCTTCTACTTCGGCTGGGCCGAAACCAGCAGGCTGAGGAAGAACACGGGAAGAAGCAGGAGCATGCGCGGTAAAGGTACTGGCGCTTAGCATGGGGGCGCACCTGAAGGCAAGTGCTCCATTGAACCCGCCGCCTACCTTCGCCGCATGAAATTCTTCATCGATACGGCCAGCCTGGCCCAGATCAAGGAAGCCCAGGATCTGGGTGTGCTGGACGGTGTGACCACCAACCCTTCGCTCATGGCCAAGGAGGGCATCAGCGGCGAGGATCGCGTGCGCAAACATTACGTGGACATCTGCACCATCGTGGATGGCCCCGTGAGCGCCGAGGTGATCGCGACGGACTACGACGGCATCATCCGCGAGGGCGAGAGCCTTGCGGCGCTGCACAAGAACATCGTGGTGAAGGTGCCCATGATCCGCGATGGTGTGAAAGCGCTGAAGTATTTCAGCAACAAAGGCATCAAGACCAATTGCACCTTGATCTTCTCCGCCGGACAAGCACTGTTGGCCGCGAAGGCGGGCGCCACTTACGTTTCTCCCTTCATCGGTCGCTTGGACGATGTGAGCACCGACGGCGTCGCACTGATCGATACCATCCGGACGATCTACGACAACTACGGCTACACCACGGAGATCCTCGCGGCGAGCATCCGCCACCCGATGCACATCATCCAGTGCGCGGAGGTCGGCGCCGATGTGGCCACCTGTCCGCTCAGCGCAATCGTGGCCCTCTTCGATCATCCGCTCACCACCATCGGCCTGGAGAAATTCCTCGCCGACCACAAGAAGGCAGCCGCCGCAATGGCGAAGGCGTGATCGCCGCATGCTGATCACGCTGCACCCCACGCATCCCGAGACGCGTAAGATCCGCACGGCGGTGGAAGCGCTGCGCAGCGGCGCTGTGATCATTTGCCCCACCGATACCGTCTACGCGTACGTGTGCAGTTCCGAAAGTGCGCGCGCGATCGAGGAAGTGGCGCGCTTGAAAGGCGTGAAGCCGCACAAGGCGGAACTCTCGCTGATCTGCGCGGACCTCAGCCAATTGAGCGCCTACGCACGGAGCGTGGACACCGCCACTTTCCGATTGATGAAGCGTGCGCTGCCGGGTCCGTACACGTTCATTCTTCAGGCCAGCGCGGCCATCCCGAAATTGTTCAAGAACAACCGCCGCACGGTCGGTATCCGCGTGCCGGACCATCCGGTTCCCATGGCCTTGGTGAATGAATTGGGACACGCGCTCGTGGCCGCTAGCGTTCACGACCCCGACCAGCTACTCGACTACACCGCCGACCCGGAGCGCATCGATGAGCACATCGGCCATCAGGTGGAATTCGTGCTGGACGCAGGCGTCTGTGGCTTGGAAGGCAGCACCATTATCGATGTGAGCGATGGCGCACCGGTTATCCTACGCGAAGGCAAAGGCCCGGTGGACGATCTGTTCTAGAGATCCCGCAGCTGTTGCCACGCCGCAGGCAGCGACTCGATGAGGTCGCTCACCGTCATGCCGTCCATGCCTTGGCGCTCGGCAGCGAGATCACCGGCGAGGCCGTGTACGTATACACCGACCAAGCACGCACGCAACGGATCAAGTCCTTGCGCCAACAAGCCAGTGAGCAGTCCAGTGAGCGCATCTCCCGAACCGCCTTTGGCCATGCCGGGGTTTCCTGTCGGGTTGAAGAACACTTTTCCGTTCGGGTCGCAGATCGCCGTCCACGCACCCTTCAGGACGATGTGACACCGCCAGCGCTGCGCAAGTTCCCGGCAACGTTGAAGACGATCGTAGCTCGAGGTCGATGGCGTGCCTGCAAGTCGATCGAACTCCTTCGGATGCGGGGTGAGGATCGTCCCGGAAGGAAGGAACGCACCCCAGGTCGGATTGGCCGCGATGGCGTTCAATCCATCCGCATCGACCACGATCGGACACACCGCGAACTGCAAGACCTTCTTCACCACCTGCTGACTGTCCTCGGCGGCTCCAAGTCCGGGTCCGATGCCAATGGCGGTCATGCCTTCGAGAACCGGCAGTGCAGTGATCCGGTCCGGATCGAGGTCCGCGGATCCCATCGCTTCGGGCGCGGCTGATTGCAGGATCGAAAGACCGTCAGCCGGAACATGCACGGTGACAAGGCCTGCACCGCTTCGCGTCGCCGCGCGCGTCGAAAGGACGGCGGCACCCATCTTCCCGGTGCTTCCGGTGATCAGCATCGCATGGCCGAAGGTGCCTTTGTGCGCGAAGCGTTCGCGAGATGGCAACAACGCGGCGATGTCCGCCGCTTCGATCACGTGATACAGCGCAGGGATCTTGGCAATGAACTCTTCATCCAACCCGATGGGTACTACTTCCCATTCTCCCACGTACCGTGCGTTGTCCGCAAGGAGCAAAGCCAGCTTGGGAACTTGTAGTGTCAGGGTGGATCTCGCTTGAACGATCGCTGCTGGATCGTTGTCCGAATTGTCCTCGGCCACCAGACCGGATGGAAGGTCGATCGCGATCACCGGTGCATGACTGTCGTTGATCGCCCGGACTACATCCGCCGCGAGACCGGTCAACGGTCCTCGCAAGCCGGTACCGAAGAGGGCATCCACCACGAGTTCCCCGTCATTGACCCACGCGCCATCGGGCGCTGTATCGATCTCCGAACAAGGAACTCCGGCTTCCTGTGCCGCACGCCAATTCGTTTCGTTGTCCGCACTCGCAGTAGCCCGGTGCTTCACCCGAACCGCACGAACAGGAAACCCAGCGGCCTTCAATTGACGAGCGATCACCAGCCCATCGCCGCCGTTATTGCCCATGCCCGCAAAGACGACGATCGGCGGTTTGCCGTCCGGATGACTTGCGAAGTATTCAAGGATCCGGCCCGTGCAAGCCGTTGCCGCACGCTCCATCAATGCCAAGGACGTGATCGGCTCATTCGCGATCGTCCAAGCATCCGCCTTGCGCAGATCGTCGGAGGTCAGGACAGGTCGCATGGGACTCGTTCGAGCCTACCCCACGGAGTAACGCGTCACTCCACGAAGGAGGCCCACTTCAGGTTGAAGGTGTAGCGATCGTTGTCCGAACCACTTTCGTCGATCACATCGGTGATCCTGAGGACGGCATAGTACCCATTATTCGGGGCCAAGCTGCCCAACCGGGTGATGATCAGATCGCCCGTGGTCAAGTTGTCCAATTGCTCCGAAGGGATCCCTGAGTTGAATGCATTCCGCAGGGAAACGTCAGTTGCATTGGCGTAGTCGAATCCATTGAAGCGGACAAAGCGTCCACCTGCGGGGGAGATCCATGAGCGGCTAAGGTCATCCGCCCCCCCCATGGTGTTGTCCTGCACATCGCGGCGCGCGCTATCCACCGTGTACAGTACCTGCACCCGCTCCTGTACATCGAACGCGGCTTCGGGATGCAGCGCCGAACTCCGGGTGTAGAACAAATGACCCGAAGTCTCCTGTAGCACGGTCTGGCTCAAGCTCACATACAACTTCCGCGTGGTGGACATCTGATCACCGTTGGCATCGAAGAGCGTGAAGGTGAGTAGTTCGTTGTAGGGATCGGTGGCGTGGGCGACCAGATACTCCCAATTCCAAACGAACCGGGTACCACTCAGGCTGGAGTCCTTCACCGTGGTGGTGAATCCGTTGCCTCGCTTGGACTGGATCAGGATGCGCGCAAGCGTCGAATTCTCCGATCGTCCACCGATCACGAAACCGACCACGTCGCCGGAAGTCGCGGCGATGTCGTGGTTCGCCGGAGAGATCGTGAGGATGGGGATGGTGCTCTCCCGCTTGCAGGCCGTGAGCGCGGCAACGAGGACCAATGTCCCTAGGATCGATCGTGATGTCATCATGGAATGGGTGGTGCCAAAGGTAGGGCCGGGACCAAATGAACAGAGGCCGCGATCGCTCGCGGCCTCTGCACTATCGGTCGTTGAGAACCTTACTTGGACTTGATGCGGAAGGCTTTTGCACGCACAGTGAGCGTGGTGCGGTTGCCCATGAACATCTGGTCGCGCACGGAGCTGCTGGAGAGCGGCAGGACGAAATCGGCGTCCTCACGCTGCATCAACGCGTCGTACAAGGCATTGTTCGTCATACGGTCCTGGGGGATGAGACCCCCGCCGCCGATGTTGGCCACATGGAAACGGCGACCGCCGATAGGCAACACTCCGAACAGGAATGATTGCGTAGCGGTACCGCTCACATCACCGATGTATTCCAGGTCCTCCATCCGGAATTGGATCTGCGTCTCCACCGAAGTGCCCGCGATGGACTTCGAATAGATCGTGCAGGAAGAGAACATGACTACTACGGCCAGTGGCAGCAGGATTATCGCTTTGATCTTCTTCATTGCTGCTGTGTGGTTACGTAGTGGTTCTTAGTTGAAGTAGATATTCACCACCATACGCACCTGGTCGTTGCTGTCCATGCGCATGTACTTCTGCTTCACGCTGCTGTACTGTGCACCGTTTCCGCTGAACGCAGAGCCATCGAGGTTGTTGGCATCCTCCACGGTGAAGTACTCGTAGGAAGTTCCGTTGAACTCCTCCACTTCAACCTTGGTCTTGTTGCCCATCATCCAGAAAGCGCTCATACCGTACTCCACACCAACGCTGATGGGGAGGTCGAGCACGAACACGTTCACACCGATCACGCCGCCCAGACCAACGATGGTGTAGGGGGTGGTCTTGGTCATGGAAGATGTCTGGCTGTCCGTGTTGGTCTGACTGTCGATCGACTTGTCGCGACCGAAACCGAGGAACAGGTCACCTGCCGTGTACACGTCGAAGATGTTCGAGCTGCTGAAGTGCTTCTCGATACCGGGTACGAACATGTACTGACGCTGGGCGGATTTGAACTCGTAAGCCGAGTTCGTCCAAGGCTGGCCGGGGATGGAATCCACGTCACCCTTGATGGACCGCGAATCGCGGTACAGTGCGATACCCGCACGAATGGCCACATCGTCCCGGATGTACTTCTTCGCGGTGATCAGGTTGCCGCGGCTGAAGAGGTTCCAGGCCGGAACGGTCTTGCCACCGATCTCGGTGTTGTTGATGGTGATCCCGAAGGTCAGCGCCATATCGCCTGCCACAGGTCGTCCACCGAACTTGTACCGGGTATCCTGGTTCTCCCGGGTGGAGAGCTGGGCACTCGCGATCGAGCAGACCCCCAGCAGTGCAAAGGACAGTATCGTCTTTTTCATTGGGTTTGGTTTGGTTTCCTTTTATCTACCTCGACCAAAAGTCTGGTCTTGAGGGGGGCAAACATATGCACCGTCCGTTGCATTGTCAACGATAGATCGTTGATGACGAAAGTCAATACCGATGTGATCGACATGAAGTAGAGCCGCATTGCTCCAGAACCATGAATCCGTTGAAGACCAACTACTCATGTCCGGAAAGAGAACTCGAACAATACTGGACATGGGCTTCGTTGACGCGTGGTAGTGAAGCGCCAAGCCCATCGTTGTGAACATCATGTGAACAATTCGGGCAAGGCGGATCACGCCTTATCCGCAAGCATCGGCACGAACCGGAAGGCGCCTTTGTCCATTTCCTTGCAATGACCGCTCATGTCCTTTTCGATCACCACCATGCGCTGTACCTCCCCCAGTCCTACCGGAATGACCGCACGGCCGCCCGGTTTCAATTGAGCAAGCAATGCAATTGGCACTTCCGGTGCTCCGCACGTTACAATGATCCGATCGAACGGGGCCTCCCGTTCCACTCCCTTATAGCCGTCGCCATGGTGCAGGCTTGCTTTGTAACCCAGGTCGCGCATGCGCGACTTGGTCAATAAGTACAGTGGACGGTGCCGCTCGATGCTGACGACTTTGAGGCCGAGTTCACACAGCACGGCACATTGATATCCGCTTCCCGTACCCACCTCCAGAACCTTCATTCCCTTGGAGGACCGGAGCAATTCCGACTGGAACGCGACCGTGTACGGCTGGGAGATGGTCTGTCCGCAGCCGATGGGGAATGCGTGGTCGTCGTATGCCTTGTTGAGGAAGGCCGTATCGTCTATGAACAAGTGTCGAGGAACCCTTCCGATGGCTTCCAGCACTGCCGTATCCGTGATCCCCTTTCCCTGTAAATGTTCCACCAACTTGCGGCGCATGCCCTGGTGGCGGTAATTGTCCGCGCTATTCGATCCCACGGCGCCAAAAGTAGGCGATGCGTCGGCCAGACTTTGACGGCTACTTTTGCCGGCCTTTCCGGAATGGTGTGACGAATGGATCGATGAACGAACGAATTCGAATAGGGGTATTGGGTGCCGGCCATCTGGGTCGCATCCACGTCCAACAATTGCTCGAGGTGCCCGCCTTCGAATTGGTGGGCTTTCATGATCCGCATCCCGAGAAGTGTGAGGCGCTCCACAAGGAGTTCGGTGCCACGGTATTCCCGAATGCGGAGGATCTTCTGGCGCAAGTGGATGTTGTGGATATCGTCACCCCCACCCTTTCACACTTCAAGCTGGCAAAGGCGGCTTTGGAGCGCGGGTCGCATGTCTTCATAGAGAAACCGGTGACGAACACGGTGGAGGAAGCACGCGAATTAGTGGCCTTGGCCACGAAGGTGGAACGTGTGGTGCAGGTGGGACATGTGGAACGGTTCAACCCAGCATTTCAAGCTGCGCTGCCTTACTTCAAGGATCCGATGTTCATCGAGTCGCATCGGTTGGCCCAATTCAATCCCCGCGGCACGGATGTGAGCGTGGTGCTGGACCTGATGATCCACGACATCGACATCGTACAAAGCGTGGTACAAAGTCCGGTGGCGCAGGTAAGTGCCAGCGGGGTGGCCGTGGTAAGCGATACGCCGGACATCGCCAATGCACGGATCGAATTCGCGAACGGCTGCGTGGCGAATCTCACGGCCAGCAGGATCAGTTTGAAGAACATGCGCAAGTGCCGCTTCTTCCAAAAGGACGCCTATATCTCGGTGGATATGCTCACCAAGGAAACGGAGGTGGTCAGGATGCGGACGGTTCATGGCGAACCGGATCCGTTCGCAGTGACCATCGACCTCGGTGAGGGAAAGGGCAGCCGCGAGATCGCCTTTGAAAAGCCCGAGATCCCCAAGACCAACGCGATCCGGGAGGAATTGACCGCCTTCGCCAAGGCGATCCAGGATGGCTCAACGCCAGTGGTGACCATAGAGCAGGCCTGTGCCGCATTGGAGACGGCACACCAAGTGCTCGCCGGCATGGTTGTACGAAATGTATGAACCGTACATACTGATCGACCGGACTTTGCGTTGCCTGCTTGATAGTATGACTCTACGGTACGCGGTATTGGCTCCTTTCCTGATTCTCCTTGCGGCGTGCAACAAGGGGGACAAGGTCCCCGCGTATCTGGAGATCCCTGCGGTATCCCTGACCACCACCACCGCCCAGGGATCGGCCACCACGAAGATCACGGATGTGTGGGTGAGCATCGACGAGAGCTTTGTCGGCGTGTGGGAATTGCCTGCCCGTGTACCCATTCTTTCCGAAGGGCAACACCGGATCGATGTGGTACCGGCGATCAAGCGGAACGGCACCTTCGATGACCGGCTTCGCTATCCTTTCTATACCACGTGGACTTCGAACATCTCCCTGAACAAGGAAGGGACCACGACGGTGAACCCGGTGGTCGAGTACATCCCACAAGCGGATCTATGGATCGAAGGGTTCGAGGACACCTTCTTCCAATTGAACACCACTACGGACAGCGATACGCTCCTTACACGTTATCTGCCCGCAGAGCATCCGGAACTGCTCTATGTGGAGAACAGCCCATGTGCCGGGTTCCGCCTTGACCCGGAACACCGCCGTGTACGCGTGTACACCGACGAGGATTTCGATAGCTACGGAGGACCGGCGTTCCTGGAGATCGAGCACCGGAACAGCGTACTCATCACCATCGGCCTGCTCTACACCTACAATGGTTCAGCGCGCTCCGAGCCCTATTTGTATGTGCCCGCGACCTTGCGTTCGGATGGGTCCATGCCCTGGAACAAATTGTATGTGGACCTGAGCTCGTTCTTCAACAGCCCGATCGCGGAGCGGGACATCTATATCGAGGCCGAATTGCCGGAAGGATCAGGTTCTGCGGAGGTCTATCTGGACAATGTGAAACTCCTTCGCTTGCAACCATGAACGGCAGAAGGACCCAAGTGGCCAAATACGTGATCGCCGACGTGCTCGGCAGCGCGGCCGCATGGACGCTCTTCTTCGCCTACCGCAAACTGTACCTGGATCCCATCAAGGCGGGCTACGAAGTACCGTTGACCTGGGATGGCAATTACTTCAAGGGTCTGGTTCTGGTCCCGTTGTTCTGGTTCGGCCTGTACACCCTCGTTGGCGGCTACAGTGAGGTCTACCGCCGCTTCCGAACGAAGGAACTCGGCCAGACATTGCTGGTCTCACTCTTTGGCGTGTTGGTGATCTTCTTCGTCCTGCTGTTGGATGATGAGGTCCCGAGCACGAAGTACCACTACCGGTCGTTCATCGCATTGTTCATCCTGCAATTCGGGATCACCTTCCCGCTGCGCTTCCTGATCACCAGTGCCACGGTGCGCAAGGTCCACGACCGGCGCATCGGCTTCAACACCATCCTGGTCGGCGGGAACGAACAAGCGCTGGCGATCTATCACGAGATCGAAGGGATGAAGAAGTCGCCCGGCAACCGCTTCATCGGCTTCGTGAATGTGAATGGTGGTGATCAGTTGCTGGCGACGGTGGGCCAACCGCGCTTGGGCAAGTGGCACGAGTTGCGGCAGATCATCATCACCCACTCCGTGGAGGAGGTGATCATCGCAGTGGATTCAGGGGAACACGAACACATGAGCAGGATCATGAACGAACTGGAAGGGAGCGGCGTCCGGATCAAGGTGATCCCGGACATGTATGATATCCTATCAGGCTCGGTGAAGATGACGAGCATCTTCGGCACGCCGCTGATCGCGGTGAACCCCGAGATCATGCCAGCGTGGCAATTCTCCCTGAAACGGATGACCGATGTCACAGTGAGCACTATCGCACTGATCATCCTCTCCCCGCTCTTCCTGGTGCTTGGCCTGCTGGTGAAATGGAGCAGCAAAGGCCCCGTCTTCTTCCAACAGGAACGCATCGGCTGGCACGGGCGCCCATTCTGGATCATCAAGTTCCGCAGCATGATCTGCGGTGCGGAATCGAACGGCCCGCAACTGAGCAGTGCATCGGACCCGCGGATCACCCCGATCGGCCGCTGGATGCGCCGCACACGGATGGATGAACTGCCCCAGTTCTGGAATGTGTTGAAGGGTGAGATGAGTCTGGTGGGACCACGGCCGGAGCGCCAGTTCTTCATCGATGCGATCACAGAGATGGCTCCGCACTACCGGCACCTGCACAAAGTGCGTCCGGGCATCACCAGTTGGGGCCAAGTGAAATTCGGGTATGCCGAGAACGTGGAGCAGATGATCCGACGCTTGAAGTATGACATCCTCTACATCGAGAACATGAGCCTTGCCGTGGATCTGAAGATCCTGGCGTACACCGTGCTCATCATCCTGAAGGGCGACGGCAAGTAAGTGCGATGCACGCTTCGCCCTTACTTGCCGTCGCCTCTACATTCGCCATCCATTCCTTCACCTCATGAACATCTCTGTTATCGGCGCCGGCCAGATGGGCAACGGCATCGCACACGTCTTCGCTCAGAACGGGCACACGGTGGTCCTCATCGACATTGCGCAGGCCGGTCTTGATAAGGGACTTACCACCATCACCAAGAACCTGGACCGCCAAGTGGCCAAGGGAACGCTCACTGAGGAGCGGAAGGCCACCACCTTGGGCAACATCACCACGCGAACTGAATTGGCTTCCGGTGTGAAGAGTGCCGAACTCGTTGTGGAAGCAGCTACTGAGAACGTGGACCTGAAGCTGAAGATCTTCCGTGATCTCGACGCAGCAGCACCCGCGTCGTGCATCCTTGCCACGAACACCAGCAGCATCAGCATCACGCGGATCGCAGCGGTGACCAAGCGTCCGGAACAAGTGATCGGGATGCACTTCATGAACCCGGTGCCGGTGATGAAGCTTGTGGAGGTGATCCGTGGGTACAACACTTCCGATGCGGTAACAAGGACCGTGGTGGACCTCAGCGCGGCGATCGGCAAAGTGCCGGTGACGGTGAACGACTATGCGGGCTTCGTCGCGAACCGGATCCTGATGCCCATGATCAACGAAGCCGTGCAGACGTTGTGGCAAGGCGTGGGTGGCGTGGCGGAGATCGATACCATCATGAAACTCGGCATGGCCCATCCGATGGGTCCGCTGCAATTGGCCGACTTCATCGGGCTGGATACCTGCGTGGCGATCCTTCGTGTGTTGCACGAGGGTCTGGGTGATCCGAAGTACGCGCCTTGTCCCTTGCTCGTGCAAATGGTCGCCGCAGGCAAACTCGGCGTGAAGAGCGGAGAAGGCTTCTATGCCTATACAGCAGGGAGCAAGGACCTGGTGGTGGCACTGGCCTTCCGTTGATCATTCGATCGCTCTTTCGCGAAGCGTTCGCATCGGCCAATGGACAACCAGTACAGCATCCGATCGTTCTAGGTTGAACCAAGGTCGCACACCACTTCCATGGAATGACCTCACAACGGTATCTCGCCATAGCCGCCATAGCCCTTGCGGCCGTGGGCGTGCGGATGCATGCGCTGGATCGGTTCGCCACGGGTTACGATGAAACGTTCTCCGTGCTTGAGGCGAATGGCCTTCACCCTGCGCTCATCCCGGAGTATGTTCCCTTTCAGCGCGCGGGTCTTGTGAAGCATGATGATCTTGCGGGGGTGCGACGTGCATGCATCGCGACGGACGGTGGGAACGGCATACTGTACCTCGTGGTACTCCATGCATGGACCGATGTGTTCGGGAACAGCAACGTCGCTGTCCGCTCATTGTCGTTGTGCCTTGGGCTGATCCTGCTCGTTGTGGTGTACTGGTCAGCGAGGTCTATCTTCCATGATGAAAATGTCGCGGTGATCGCGCTTGCCATCGCGGCATTCACACCACTACTCGTGGACTACTCCCAAGAGGCGCGCTCGTATAGTATGGCGACCATCCTCTCCTTGTGGTCCACAGTCCTTTTCGTTCGGATCATACGCCAGCAGAGACCTGTGGGAGCAACGGTGCTACTATATGGCGTGATCGCTGGTTGCGGCCTGCTCACCCATTACTTGACGGTGTACATCCTTTTGGCGCACGCCGGTTACACCTTGATGTCATGCCGATCATCGGCGCATTGGAGAGGACTGGTCATTTCCGCATTGATCACCGCACTGATCCTTGGCGGTTGGATGATGATGGGGGGATCGCGAGGCCTTGCGAACATGGCCGAGGTCCAGGATCTGTACCGCACGACCATCGAGCAGGACCCCGGGTTCGACGATTTCATACGAGCCGCCACGCCGAGCAGTTTGATCCAGGAATCCATGGTCCAGTGGCTTTGGTTGGGAGGCAATGCCTTGCAATTCATCGGGCCGCCGCTCCGGGTCATGGCGCTAACATTGTCGATACCGCTTGCGTTGCTGGCCGTGGGAATATGGTGCGGGGGATCCACGCGACATCTCCTTCTGATCCTCCTTGTGATCAGCGGGCCATTGTATGCACTGGTCATGTCCGCCTTTGCTGGGCACACCTTCGGCATGCGCTACTACTACGTCATCTTCTCCGCTCCTGCGGTCATTCTCCTGATGGCCTACGGTTGGATGGAATGGTGGCGTTGGCCAAGGAAGTGGGCACGGATCAGCGCCGTAGTAGTTGGTTGTGTGCAGATGTCCATCATGATCTCGTCGGTATTCTGGCTGCACGCGCACGGTCATCGCGGAAACGCGAGTCCGGAAAAGCTCGCGCCAGCAGCGAAGAGCATCACGCAGCTGGTGGAAGCCGGATCGTCCGACGACCATATCCTCTTGTTCCGTGATGCACGGGATGCGTTGCTCTTGAATCTGCACTTCGAAGAAGGAATGAACGCGATGGTACAACGCGTCGACACGCGGATACCCCAGCGCATATTGCTGATCGATCGCCGTGAGGGAATTGATCATGCCGCATTCGTTCTGGATCTTTGAAAGTCGACCATCCTGTACTTTTCCCCACCACTCCACTCTTTCCCTCTCGAATGACGCCTCGTAGGATCATCATCACCGGTGCAGCCGGTTTCGTCGGCTCGAATTTGACACGCAGGCTTCTTGACGCCGGACATCAAGTCATCGGTATCGACAACTTCAGCTATGGGAGCAGGAGCAACTTGGAAGCGGTTATTGGTCATGAACGCTTCACCTTCCTCGAAGCCGATCTCTGCGACCCGGATGCGTTGAAAGGTTTGGAGGGGGACACGATCGTTCACCTCGCCAGCCAGAAGATCCCGCGCTACACGAACAGCTATCGGACCATCGAGGAGAACAACACGATGACCTCCAATGTGATCGCGAGATCACTTGAACTCGGTGCGCGACTGGTCTTCGCATCCACCTCCGATGTGTATGGGAAGAACCCGAAAATCCCGTTCAGCGAAGAGAGCGATCTGGTCCTTGGTCCCACCAAGGTGAAGCGTTGGGCCTATGCTGCATCCAAGATCCACAGCGAACACAAGCTCATTGCAACGGGTGAGGAGAAGGGGTTGAAGTACACCATTCTGCGGCTCTTCGGCTCCTATGGCCCGAACCAGAACATGACCTGGTGGGGCGGCCCACAATCCGTGTTCATTGGCAAGGCTCTGCGCAACGAGACCATTGAATTGCACGGCACCGGCCAGCAGACGCGGACCTTCACCTATGTGGAGGATACGATCCAGGGTTTTCATCTCTGCATCGAAAAGGACGAAGCGGAGAATGAAGTCTTCAATGTTGGTTCCGATCCATCCACCGAGGTGACCATTGAAGGACTGGCCCGCTTGATCTGGAAACTGATCCGTCCGGAGGATGCGGAGCCCAAGCTCACCCTCATCCCCTACTCCTCCTTCGGCGGCGGTTACGAGGATGTTCTTCGCCGGGTACCGGACATCTCGAAGATCTCGAGGATGCTCGGGTTCAAGCCGAAGTTCGGGCTGGAGGAGGGCTTGAAGCTCGCGATCGAATGGCAACGCCGTCAACCTGTGCCGTAGATGGTCTTCCTCCTGATCCCCACTTACAACGAGGAGGAGAACATTCCGAAACTCGCGCTCGAACTCGCGCCCTACGTCGCACGGACCGATGTCCGCATCATCCTCTCCGATGACGGTTCGCGCGATCGCACACGCGATGTGATCACGACCTGTTTCCCGATGGAGCGGACGACCATTTTGGGCGATGGGATCAATCGTGGTCCGGGGCATGCATTCGCGGTGGGCTTCGAACACATCCTTCTACAAGCGAACGACAACGACCTAGTGGTAACTATGGAGGCGGATCGTACATCGGACATCACCATCCTGCCGGACATGCTCGCCATCGCGGGCTTGGGCTACGATCTCGTGCTGGCATCGGTGTACGCACAGGGCGGCGGCTTCCAGAAGACCACCGTGCTACGCAAGTTGCTCTCCGCTGCGGCCAACTTCTTGTTCCGCTCCATCTTCGATCTGAAGGTGAGCACCCTCAGCAGCTTCTACCGCGTGTACCGGGTTCCCGCATTGCGCAAGGTGAAGGAACGCTGGACGGGATTGATCAGCGAGCCGGGCTTCATCTGCATGTTGGAACTCTTGCTGAAGCTGATCCGCGTGGAAGCCCGCGTGATCGAAGTGCCCATGATCCTGGCTTCCGGCAAACGGATCGGAAAGTCGAACATGAAACTGGCGCGTACCACCTTGGAGTATTTCCGCTTCCTGGTCCGCTTCCGGATGAACGGATAGGTGTACCCCGATGATCCGTTCGGGTCTTCGGGACCGGCAGCGGATCCTCTGTACGACCGAGCCACATCCAGCGATGGCTTGGCTACATTGCCAGCGCAAACAACACAGCCCGCACGCAGCACATGAAGGTCTCCGTGGTCAGTCCGGTCTATCGGAGCAAAGCATTGGTGCCGGAGTTGGTGGCGCGGATCCGCGCGGTGATGATCCCGCTCGGGGTCGATTGGGAATTGATCCTGGTGGACGATGCCTGCCCCGAAGGCAGTTGGGATGTGATCGTGGCGGAGGCGAAAGCCGATCATCACGTGAGAGGGTTCAAGCTCAGCAGGAATTTCGGGCAGCATTACGCGATCACCGCCGGGCTTGATCGAGTGAGCGGAGATGCCGTGGTCGTGATGGATTGCGATCTTCAGGATCGTCCCGAGGAGATACCACGTCTTCTGGAGGAAATGCGGAAGGGGTACGATGTGGTACTGGCTCGGCGTGTGGACCGCAAGGACGGCTTCTTCAAAAAGCTCTTCTCGCGACTTTTCTATCGCACACTTGGCTACCTCACCGGATCCGAACAGGACGAGACCGTGGGCAACTTCGGGATCTATTCCGCAGCAGTGATCACGGAGGTCCGTCGGTTGCGGGAAAGCATCCGTTACTTCCCCACCATGGTGAAGTGGGTCGGTTTCCGGACCACCAAACTGGATGTTGAACATGCAGGACGTACCGTGGGGAAGAGCAGCTACAACCTGAACAGGATGCTCCGGCTTGCCATGGACATCATCCTAGCGTACAGCGATAAGCCGCTGCGCTTGTTGGTGAAGTTCGGGGTCATTGTCGCCGTGCTATCGCTGGTATTGGTCGTGTACACGTTGGTGCAGTGGGCCTTGGGGGATATCACCGTCCTCGGTTATGCGAGCTTGATCACCAGCATCTGGTTCCTTTCCGGTTGCATGATGATCACCCTCGGCGTGGTCGGGCTGTATGTCGGCAAGACCTTCGAAGGGGTGAAGGACCGCCCGCTCTATATCATCGAACGGACCACCGAATGATCGAGCGGCTGGCCTGGGATTCGGACTTCTTCGGGTACGAGGTGGGCCGGGCAAGGATCGCCCCGGACGCGTTCAGCCTTGAGAACCTGCAAGTGGAAGGTTCAGGGTTCGATCTCATCCATGTGCTCTCCTCCGATCCATTACCGGGCTTGGCCCTGATGGACGTGAAGGTGGTACTTGAACGTGAAATACCCGAGGCCCCTGTGGTGCCTCGGATCCCGGTCGAACGTTTCCAAGGAAAGGCGAATGATCAACTGAAGCGGCTCGCGTTGGAAAGCGGGATCCATTCCCGGTTCCGCGTGGACCCTGCCTTCACCAATGGAGAATTCGAGCGGCTGTACATGCGGTGGTTGGATAATTCCTTGGAGCGACCCGGTGAACTTGTTCTCGTCACGCAGGATGAACTCGGCCTTACCGGTTTCGTGAGCCTAGCACACGGTGATGCGAGTTCGAGCATCGGGTTGATCGCCGTGGATGCGCGAGCAAGAGGGAAAGGCGTGGGCAGTGCATTGCTGGATGCCTCATTCGTGGCCGTACGCGAGGCTGGCAACCACCGGATCACCGTGGTGACCCAAGAGGAGAACAAGGCCGCGATGGCCTTGTATGCCAGTGCTGGCTTCCAAGTGATCGAGCGAACCTGCATCCATCACTATCGGCCCAAGAAGGGATGACCGGCCGATCATGCGCGAATGCGGCGTTCCATCGGGGTTCGTCACGGATCCTTGGCGCACTTGATCGGGTCCGCATCATGTGCGTCGTTCACCGCACCTTCGACGCACTGTCCTGTTATTGTTCCCAATTTCGTTGCCGATGATCCCTTTCAACCGACCACATCTCACCGGCAAGGAGATCGGCTTCATACAGGATGCGGTCGCCACCGGCAAGATCTCCGGCAACGGCAAGTACACCGCTTTGTGCCATGCGTTCTTCCAAAAGCGCTATGGATTCCGCTCATGCTTGCTCACGCATAGCTGCACGGATGCGTTGGAAATGGCTGCGCTTCTGCTGAACATCAAGGAAGGTGATGAGGTGATCATGCCTGCTTTCACATTCGTGTCCACTGCGAATGCCTTCGTGTTGCGCGGTGCGCGCATCGTGTTCGTGGACAGTCTGCCTGACCATCCGAACATGGATGCCGCAGCGATCGAGGCGTTGATCACACCACGCACAAAAGCGATCGTGGTGGTACACTACGGCGGTGTGGCGTGTGATATGGATACGATCATGTCCATCGCGGAACGCCGCGGCCTGTTCGTGGTGGAGGATGCAGCACACGCAGTGGATGCTAGGTATCGACCCAAGGGCAAGGACCCCGTTCCGCTCGGTCGCATCGGCCATCTTTCCACGTTCTCCTTCCACGAGACCAAGAACATCATCTCCGGCGAGGGCGGCATGTTGGTGATCAACGATGAGCGTTTCGTGCAACGCGCCGAGATCATCTGGGAGAAGGGCACGAACCGGTCCGCCTTCTTCCGTGGTCAAGTGGACAAGTACGGCTGGGTGGATGTGGGAAGTTCCTTCCTGCCCAGTGAGATCACGGCTGCGTTCCTCTTTGCGCAATTGGAAGCCTTGGATACGATCCAAGGGAGGCGCTGCGCGATCTGGGAACACTATCACCGCAGGTTGCAACCGCTTCAGGCGCGTGGGCATTTCTCCACACCGGTCATCCCTGCCGATGCGACGAACAACGCGCACGTCTACTATCTGGTCTGCCGGGATCTGGCTACCCGAACACGGTTGATCGAAGGGTTGAAGGAATGCGGCATCATGGCGGTGTTCCACTATCAGGGACTGCATCGGAGTCCGTTCTACAGCGCCAAGCACGATGGTCGCGTGCTCCAATACTGCGATGCGCTTTCAGACCGCTTGGTCCGGCTTCCACTCTTCGCGGACCTTACGGACCAGGACGTGGACCGGATCTGTGATGTGATCGATGTGGTGATGCCATGAGTTGGCTCCGGTCCACCCCACCCGGACTTCTGCTTGCCGTGCTGATCACGCTCTTGCGCTTGCTGGTGATCGACATCGACCCGCCTGTTCGGGACCTCACCGACTACCTCCCGAAGGACGAAGGCTTCTATGTCTTCCCCGCCTACGACCTGTACGAGCGCGGAGATGCATTCGTGGATCACCCGTTCCGGATCACCGGGATCCCCACCATCACGAACGTGGGGACCTACCTCGGGCTGGTGGCGTTCGGCGACAATTACATGGGCTTGCGTATGGGATCGGTCCTGTTCGCCTTGGTCGCGCTGCTGTGCTTCCACGCGCTGCTCTCGCGGATCACTACGGATCGCATACTGCTGAATGTCCTGCCGTTGATCATGGTGAGCGACCTATCCTTCGGCTTCGCCAGCATCATGGTGGAACCGACGATGCGCGCGCATGACCATGATGCTGATCACCATGCTCTGGCTGTCCCGGACCTTGGAAAAGGAGCCCAGCGTACGCAGAGTCTTTCTGCATGGAGCCGGAAGCGCGCTTCTCGTCCTTCTCACCTACCCGACGAATGCGTTCATACTACCTGCGTGTTGGTTGGCGATCGCGTTGATCACGCTCCGGACAGGTAGCGGCGTCAAGCGATCGATCAAGTTGGTGTCCGTTCACGTCATCGGCGTTGTTGCAGGCATCACGCTCCTGCTCGGACTCATTTGGTTGCAGGGCTACAATGAACTCGCACAAAGCGCTGTGGCCAAAGACAATTTCCAACACCGTGTTAGCCTGTCCCCTTTGGGTCTCCTCCTGAACCTGTACAACACGGTGCAGGCCAACATCTTCCGCCTGGACCCGGCGTTGTTGCTGATCTTCCTTGGAAGCGTATTCTTTCTGTTCCGTCGATCGCTGCGCAGGTGGTCGCCAGCGTTGATCATCGTTGCCGCGTTCACGATCGTATTCTTCGCACAAACCGCGTTCATCAACGACTATCCCACCCGCAAGTTGGTCATCCTTCTTCCCCTTGCGCTCTTGGTGATCGCCGGGAGTTTCGAACATTCATCAGGGGCGGATCCCCGGTCGGTCCGTGGTCGATGGATCAGGTGGACCTTGGCCCTGATCCTGATCACCGGGGTCCTCGGACAGATCCTGTTCTACCAGAAGAACGCGAGTTTCCTTTCAGCACTGGTGCAACCCGCGCTCATTCCCGGGATCGCGATCACCCTGCTGGTCATGGCACTTTTGCTTTTCCGAAGGGCGATGGAGCCAGCGTCCTGGTGGAATGCGCGATGGGTCTTGTGCTTCCTGCTTGTCCCCGGAACGTGGAACTCCGTGCGATCCATGATCATTGAAAGAGAGTATGCTTACGCGGACTTCATGCACTCGCTACGGAGCTATGACGGCGCAGTGTTCATAGGTGCGGCATCCATGGGCTTCCGCACGTACAACGACATCGTTCCGAGACTGAACCCCTATGTGTTACCTGGAGGTTACAATGATCAATGGCCGGTATTGGAACGCATGGCGATCGAGGACACCACAACGAACTATGCGGTGGGCTATTTGGACGATCTGGTCGAGTTCCAGCGGATCGGCTTCCACGTGGATAGGATCGCCGTCCTGAACATCTGGGAGACCATGCATGAGAACGTGTTCGTGGTTTACAAGGAGAAGAGGTGATGCATGGCCGAAGTGAACATGTCGTTGCTGTGCCGATCGGGCCAGAGGAATGATCATCAAGGAATGCACGGCGGATGAACTCGGCGTGATCCACGACATCGCGCACCGGACATGGCCCGTCGTGTATGCGAGCATACTATCCACTGACCAGCTCGCATACATGCTCGACCGCATGTATTCGATCCCGGTCCTGCATGAGCAGCTACGTCAAGGACATCAATTTTTCATCTGCACGAAGGATGATCGCCCGATCGGCTTCGCGGGTTTCGAGCATCACTACGGAACTTCTCGATCGACGCGCTTACACAAGCTCTACGTCCTACCCGAACTGCATGGCTCGGGCGCCGGGTATGCACTCCTGAATGCGGTGATCGAAGCGGCGAAGAACGCGGGGGATACGGCGATCGAACTGAACGTGAACCGCTTCAACCTCGCAAGGCACTGGTATCAGCGCCAAGGATTCCGGATCTTACGTAACGAAGTGATCGACATCGGACAAGGCTACGTGATGGATGATCACGTGATGGAGTTGTCGTTCTAGACGACCCTCTTGGCCACAAGATCAAAGATCCGCTTGGGGCGATTCAATGCCGTACCGCTTGTACAAGCGTGCCTTCCGTTTGGTAAGGCGGGCCTGCGCACTGGCCGTTCGTGCAGAACGCACCGCAGCGACCAGGTCTCCGCGTTCGATCCGCTGCACCACCACCTCGATCATACGGTCCTCGCCATCCGCATCATACGTGCTTCGAAGATCCTGCCCGAAGAGCCGGGCCATACCCTGCCATATAAAGGCCGTGAACCCACCCCGCAGTTGTTTCACCAGGTCGTAAGAGGTTCGGCCCGTTTCACGATCGATGAGCTTCACCAATACCCGCCCTTGGCTACCGGTGAGGTCCTTCACCTCCGCCTCGAATTCGGCTCGAAGCTCTGCTTCGGCAAGTTTCACATAGAGGTCCTGGTCCCCGGCGCGCCGGATGAGGGTGAGATCCCGTTGGTACTCACTGAGGAGTTCGCGGGTGACATGGGCATAGGGATAGACCTTCAGGACATTCCGCGTAAGACGGTCGTAACGTGCTGCTTCACGTCGGTCCTTGGGGGTCCATCGTCCTTCCACCACAGCCTCGTGCAGGTCCACGCTCGGTATCGTATCCCCATCCATGACCACAGCCTTGAAGACCGTGTTCGGTCCCGCGCTTTGCGCCCGCACCCGGGTCACAAAGGCGGTGGCCAGTAAAAAAGCTGAAAGAAGGAAAGCGCGTAGCATGCTCATGGCGTTTCCGCCTGTGAAGCTACAACGCGGGTCGGACCACATTAGTCCTTTCTACCCGCTCAACGACGCTTTAGTTTCCAAGCACTTGCGCCTTGCACCGGTCCGGCCTCCTGTGGTTTGCCCACTTGGCGGAACTGCATCAGATGTGCAGCAACCAGGACCGCAGCCTTGCGTTCTTCGGGGTCCTTGCCTTCCAATACATCCGGGGTGAAATGATCCCGGATGAAGTGCGTGTCGTAATTCCCGCTCCGGAAAGCCGGGTGCCCCATGACGAAGCGGCAGAACGGCAAGGTGGTCTCCACACCGCTGATGGCGTAGTCGTCGATGGCGCGGGCCATACGATCGATCGCCTCTTCGCGGGTGGCACCGTGCGTGATCAGCTTCGCGATCATCGGGTCGTAATGGATCGGGATCTCCATCCCCTCCTCGAATCCATCGTCCACGCGGATCCCCGGTCCCTGAGGTGGACGGTAGGTGGTGAGTGTTCCGATGTCCGGCAGGAAGTTGTTCGCCGGATCTTCCGCGTAGACCCGCACCTCAACGGCGTGGCCAAGGATCTTCAGGTCTCCCTGTTTGAATGGCAACTTCTCCCCTTCCGCCACGCGGATCTGGAGCTTCACCAGATCAAGGCCGGTGATCATCTCGGTCACGGGATGCTCCACCTGCAAGCGGGTGTTCATCTCCATGAAGTAGAAGTTCATCTTCTCGTCCAAAAGGAACTCCACCGTGCCCGCGCCGCGATAGTCCACGCTCTTCGCCACAGCCACGGCGGCCTCTCCCATACGCTTGCGCAGTTCGGGGGTCAGCACGGCGCTCGGTGCCTCCTCGATCACCTTCTGGTGTCGCCGTTGCACGCTGCATTCGCGCTCGAACAGGTAGCACGTGTTGCCATGCGTATCCGCCAGGATCTGCACTTCGATGTGCCGTGGACCTGCCACATACTTCTCGATGAACACACTTCCATCACCGAACGCGTTCTGTGCTTCGCTGATCGCGCGCTCAAGGCCTTCCTTCAACTCGCTTTCCTTCTCCACGATGCGCATGCCCTTGCCGCCGCCACCGGCTGCCGCTTTGATCAGGATCGGGAAGGTGATCCGTTCCGCCACCTTCATCGCTTCATCCAACCCGTTCACTGCACCCTCGGTTCCGGGAACCAACGGGACACCGTGATCCTTCACCGCTGCTTTCGCTGCGAGCTTATCGCCCATGACCAACATGGCATGCGCAGTGGGTCCGATGAAGATCATCCCGGCTTTCTCCAAGGCTTGACAGAATTCGCCGTTCTCGCTCAGGAATCCATATCCCGGGTGGACCGCATCCACGTTCAGGTCCTTGCAGACCTGGATCACCTTCTCCACGACGAGGTAGCTCTCCTTGCTCGGCGCCGGACCGATGCAAACCGCTTCATCGGCAAAACGCACGAAGGGCGCATTGCGATCGGCTTCGGAGTACACCGCTACGGTAGCGATCCCCATCTCCCTGGCGGAACGCATCACGCGTAGGGCGATCTCCCCGCGATTGGCCACGAGAATTTTCTTGATCGATCGGGTCTTGCTCGCCACGGTGCTTGGGTTGGTGGGCGAAGATGCGAAGGCGCGGTCGGTATTCAGTCGTTCTGTCGCTCACGAATTCCGGAAGAAGCAATTCCGATCGAATGGGGGACTCGAACTAGTCCAGCACTACCCGCATGCGCTGCCGTGTGCGCGGGAACTCGATCGTATACAGGCCACGCGGTAGCGCACTGATATCCAGCATGGCCCCAGCGCGAAGGCTTCCACCACCGATGAGCAGGCCGCGCGCATCGAGCAGCAGGTAGCCCTCGTTCTGTGTCAACGCTGGTTCGATCCGGATCAGTCCGGTCGTCGGGTTCGGAATGGCTCGCAGTTCGAGCACCTTGGGCACATCCGGTACACCCATCATGCAGGACACCACGTGCAACGTGACCGTGTTGTTTCCCGCATTCGGAATGCAGATGCGCTGGTTCACGAAGTCGAAATCGATGTCCGCCGGGTTGTTCAATCCGGGAACGCCAACATCCACTCCGGCGCCCGCGAAGGAGGGGTCATAACGCGTGATGCGAGCCGGACTCCAGGAAGCGATCAGGAAATTCCCGAAGCAATCGATCGTGATCCCGTCGATGTTCGTGACGCCGGTACCCGCAACCAGCGTGGTGCTGGCGCCGGTATTCCGATCATAGGATTTGATGGGCGCGTTGCTCCCCCAGAACACGACGACGAGCCGTTGCCCGACCTCGTCCCAAACAATTCCATTCGGGGTACCGGCGGTGTTGGCCACCAGCGTTGTGTGGCTGTTGTTGGCCACATCCACCTTGAAGATCTTGGTGCCGGAGAAATCGGTGACGTAGAGGAAATGGCCGTCCGTGGTGATGCCATTGAGGAAAGTACCGCCGAGGTTCCGGTTGAAGACCAACGAAGCATTGCTGAGGAGGTAGCCTTTCACCGTTCCACCGCTGCACGCGAAGAGCGTGTCGCCCATGATCTCCAGCCCGTACGGCGCGGGACTTACCGCTACGAAATCCGTGACCACGCCAGCTTGAGAGCGCACTTTGATCACCGAGGAACCGGTATTGCTCACGAAATATCGATCACCAATGGGATCGTATTCCACGCTTTCCGGTCCATTGTACTGGGCAATGGAAGCGAGTGCGGAAAAGCAAGCAACGAGCAGTGGAAAATGGCGCATGTGTGTTCTTTCGGAATTGCAACGGTAGGGCGGTTGGAAGAACCTATCCGGCTGGATCCGACGAACTTGTACACAGGCGTGATGTGGAATAGGGATGACCCGATGAAGCTCTGGGGGATCCCGGATCCATCACGCGGAGTTCCGGCCATCGCCAACGAGAAGTTGGGTATCGGCATGCACATCCTCTCACGCCGCGCGTTAATCTTGCACCATGGCTACGGCAGTGACACACGGCATTCGCATAACCGCACGGGCGCGGTACGAGGAGGCGCACAGTGACGCGAAGGCCGGCCGGTTCATCTTCAGCTACCGCATCACCATCAGCAACCGGAGTGAGGAGACCGTCCAATTGCTCCATCGCCATTGGACCATCCACGACAGCCTTGCACCGGTGCGTGAAGTGGACGGCCCGGGTGTGGTGGGTGAAACCCCTGTGCTAGCGCCTGGTGAGGAATTCAGCTACAGCAGCGCGTGCGATCTGCGCAGTGGTTTCGGGCGCATGGAAGGGAACTACCGCATGTTGCGTGCTCGGGATGGCCTGATGTTCCATGTGCAGATCCCGACCATGCAGTTGGCCTCGCCATTCCTGGTGAACTAGGCAGGTAGTGGCATTCCCTGTGGGTGAGCGATCGCGTCGCACATGCCATCCGAGGGATCCACACCCCCTTTCAACCCGCGCTGGTAAATTCGCCCTCGAAAGATCATCGCCACATGGCGGACAGGCAATCGCCCACAGCAACTCGATAATCCTTAGTAGATGAGCCAGTACTCCGTTCCCGTACCGAAGAACGAACCCGTGAAGTCCTACGCCCCGGATTCCCCGGAACGGGCCGAACTGCAAGCCGAGATGGATCGTCGCTTGCGCACCCGGATCGATGCCCCGATGTGGATCGCGGGTCATGCGATCGAGACCAAGGAACTGCGAAGGATGGGTCCCCCGCATAAGCACGCACACAACTTGGGGTCGGCGCACTTGGGAGAAGGCAAGCATGTGCGGGCGGCGATCGATGCAGCACTCAAGGCCAAGCGTGATTGGGAGAACATGCCCTTCGAGGAGCGCGCAGCGATCTTCCTGCGTGCAGCCGATCTCCTGAGCGGGCCGTACCGGGCCAGCATCAACGCCGCCACCATGTTGGCGCAAGGCAAGAACTGTTATCAAGCCGAGATCGACGCGGCCTGTGAACTCATCGACTTCCTGCGTTTCAATGTGGCCTATGCCCAACAGGTCTACCGGGACCAGCCCGTGAGTTCACCGGGCGTCTGGAATCGCTTGGAATACCGCGCACTTGAGGGTTTCGTGTTCGCGCTCACGCCGTTCAACTTCACCGCTATCGCCGGAAACCTGCCGAGCAGTTGCGCCCTCATGGGCAACACCGTGGTGTGGAAGTGCGCCGACACCCAGTGCTACAGCGCGCAGGTGCTCATGGAGGTCTTCATGGCGGCGGGACTGCCTGCGGGCGTGATCAACCTCATCCATGTGAGTGGCTCCACCGCAGGAGAGATCATCTTCAAGCACAAGGACTTCGCCGGGATCCACTTCACCGGAAGCACCAAGGTCTTCCGACACATCTGGCAGACCATCGGCAACAACCTTCCGCTCTATCGCAGCTACCCGCGCATCGTGGGCGAGACCGGAGGCAAGGATTTCGTGATCGCGCACCCCAGCGCCGACCCGAAGGTGGTCGCCACAGCGTTGAGCCGTGGCGCATTTGAATTCCAAGGCCAGAAGTGCAGCGCTGCAAGCCGCGCCTACATCCCGGACAGCCTATGGCCTGCGGTGAAGAAGGAATTGTTGGCCGATCTCGCTGACATGAAGATGGGCGACCCGCGCGACTTCTCGAACTTCATCGGCGCCGTGATCGATGAGAAGTCATTCGACAAGATCAGCGGCTACATCGATGCTGCGAAAAAGGACAAGAAGAACATCCAGGTGATCGCTGGTGGGAAATACGACAAGAAGGTCGGCTACTTCATCGAACCCACTGTGCTTGTGACCAAGGACCCGAAGAGCATCACGATGTGCGAGGAGATCTTCGGGCCGGTGCTGACGATCTACGTGTACAGCACCAACCGCTGGATGGACACGCTGAAACTCGTGGACGCCACGGGCGAATACGCCCTTACCGGTGCGGTGATCAGCAACGACCGGGCAAGCATCGAACAAGCCATGCAGGTGCTTCGCCACGCGGCCGGCAACTTCTACATCAACGACAAGCCCACGGGTGCAGTGGTGGGTCAGCAGCCTTTCGGTGGTGCGCGCGGCAGCGGCACGAATGACAAGGCCGGCAGCTACCTCAACCTCATCCGCTGGGTAAGCCCGCGCACGATCAAAGAGACCTTCGTTCCGCCGACGGATCACAGGTATCCGTTCTTGGGGTGAGACCCTACTTGGGGACTATCTGCCGCACAGACAAACTATCGAGATCCTTCAAATGTGGCGCGCTTTCGTTTCTTGGCTTGATGAAAAAGATCCGCTCACAAAGGAGTGGAAAAGGCCAATCGTACGGATGCTCTTTTGGCGTTCAATGATGGTACTATTGGCGCTCTTCATTATTACTGTATTCCTCGGAGGCGAGCCGTTGGTTTGGATTATGGATTGGGCGTTTGGTCATAGCACAGGAGGCGACACTTCGCCTATTCAGAGGTACAGTCCGCACGACTAGTCGCTGGTGCGGGACTGGCGCTGGGTGTAGGCTTTCATGGAGGTCACTTACACTGATCAGTTCTTTGGTATCGTTGGCAAGTTCAACGCTCAATCAGCAATCGTAACATACGCCGCTCCGCACCTACGCGAATCTCCGCGACGTAAGCGCCTGAAGACATCTGTGTGACCTCAATCAGGAACGGGCCATCGCCTTGAAGCAGAAGTGACCGCACGGTATTGCCGATCGCATCGCGCAGAGCAATGCTCGCACCACTAGGTGCATCTACCACCAGCACGTCCTGCGCTGGGACAGGTCCGATACGCACTTCCGCGAGCCCGCCTACACGCGTGGCTACATGGGTCGGCCCGCAACTCCCGGCCTCGCAAAAAGTGACCGAGCCCGCCACCGTACCTGTGTTCACGTCGATGAAGGGCGACGATGAAACGGTCGGCGTCAGGTCGCAGAAGTCGATCTGCCCTTGTATGGTGCCGGTGTTCTCGGAAAAGCCCACCACACAGATGCGGCCCTCGCCCTCGATCGTGCCGTAGTTGCCGATGTTGTCCGTAGTGAGCAGCGCATCCGGCCCGCCCATCACCAACAGTGCATCGTTGTGAATGACCCCTTCGATGTGGATGGTGGCATTGTTGAAGAGCGCCCAGTCCACATCAATGTCGCCGATGAGGTCCATGAGGCCGTCGTTGATCACGGTATCCATGATCGCCACGGAGAAGAACGCGTCCATCACCAAACTGCCCACGGGCATCACATGCACCCGTTGGAAAAGGAAGGTGTTGCCCGCGATCCGCACCTGATGCACGACCACGGCGTCAACGACCTCCGGGACGCAGTTGCAGTCCCAGGTCGAAGGGTCACTCCAATCCCCATTCTGCACGCTCGTCGTCGTCTGGGCCCAGGCCGCATTCCCGACCACTAAGGCAAGGCAGGCAAGGCCGTGGTTCATGCGTCTGCGGATCATCGCTGGGTCGTACCAAAGTAACGCTGGACGTCGGGCCGCCGCGAACCGGCCCCAGCGCCATTCCCTGATGCGTTGCCCCTGTCACCTTTCAACCGCGATCCTCGTATCAACGATCGCCGGAGCCTCGCAGCTCTGGCGCACCGCGTTTGAACACCACTCCTCATCGAACATCGCGCAGGATCCTCGTGATCCTGTACGGCACCTTGTTCGTGCTCTGCGCCTCGCTCATCGGCGTAGCACACTGGTACGAGTTGAAGAACCAACGCGAAGAGGCCTTTGCCCGCTCGGGCACGATCGCGTCCGGGCTTGCGGACCAGATCTCCGCGAAGCACGTGGAATCCTTGCTCGCCAAGTATGACGGGCGCGGTATGCTCATCAAGAACACACAGGACGCGTGGTACTACGTCATGCACGACCACCTCCGGAAGGCGGTGGAACGGAACGCTAGCAAGCTTCCGATCCAAGTGCTGGCCTACGACAGCTTGAAGCGCGAACTTCAACTGGTCTGCACTTCTGAAGACCGACCCGACTTCCGCTCCGCATTCAAAAGTGATCCGCAACCGATCTTGAGCGCCTACAAGACCGGAGGGAACGTCACCACTGCTGGTGATATCCTCGTGGCATTCAAGCCGTTGGTCACCGAAGATGGTAGGACCGCCGGGATCATCCTCGTGTCCGCTCCGGGTTCCGATGCGACCGCTTCGGCCTACGCCGCATTGATCCGGAATATCATCATGGCATTGGTCCTGTTCGCGATCGCTGGCTTCGTCCTCTTCCGCTACGTGGGCCGGTGGGTCCGCCAGACCGAAGCCGACCGCTTCGCGTTGGTCTCCCGGAACCTGGATATCACGGATAGCATTTCCTATGCAGGCAAGATCCAACGCGCCTTGGTACCGCCGCCGAGCGCCTATGCCGCATTGTTCACCGAGTCCTTCATCATCGACCGGCCGAAGGATCTGGTAAGTGGCGATTTCCACTGGTGCCACCCTATCGGGCAGGATGAATGCTTCGTGGCCGCCGCGGATTGCACCGGCCACGGGCTTCCCGGCGCCATGATGGCCGCGATCGGCTGCTCGTTGCTGAACGAGATCGTGCCCGCCAATGCGGACAAGGATCCGGCGGAATTGCTCACCATGATCAATACGCGGTTGGTGGCCACACTGCACCAACAAGGCCGGAAGAAAGGTGGCGGTGATGGCATGGACATCGCACTTTGCCGCATCGACCGGCACCAACGGGAGATCCTCTTCGCTGGTGCGTTCCGGCCGTTGTACTGGTTGCATCAAGGTCAGCTTACCGTGATCAACGGCGACCGAAAACCAATCGGCGGGGCCCACCACGACCTGGAGCGGAAATTCACTTGCCACCGCTTGGCCTATCAGCCCGGGGACCGCATCTACCTCTTCAGCGACGGTTACGTGGACCAGTTCGGCGGGCCGGAACGGGAGCGATTCATGACGGCCCGGCTGACGGATCTGCTCAACAGCATCCATCACTTGCCGCTGGAACGGCAGGCTACTTTGCTGGACGAAGCCTTCCTTTCCTGGAAGGGCTCCGAGGATCAGGTGGACGACGTTTGCCTACTCGGGCTAGCGGTCTGACCGGTCAAGAGATATCATCCTGCTATATTTGATCGCTCGGGCCCATGTCGTCCGAATGATCGCATGGTTACGAAGCAGGAGCTGCTAGGCAGGCTCGAGGAATTGATCGGGCAGGAGGATGTGGAAGCTGCCGCGGATGCGGTCGAAAGCACCAAAGAGGCCTATGAGGCCCTGGTAGCAAGCTTTGCCCAACAACAGACCACGGACGGGGCTCCGGATGCGGAGGCTGGAAGTGCCGCAGCACCGGACGAGCCTCAACCGATCGAATCCGCTCAATTGACGGATGAGGAGGACAAGCGCTTCAAGCAGTTGCTGGACCAGTTCAACCAACGGGTGAACGATATCCGGCGGAAGAAGGCGAAGGAGGAGTCCGACAACCTTGCCGCGAAGCAAGGCGTGATGGAGGAATTGAAAGCCTTGATCGCTGGTGAGGAGAACATCGGCACGGCCTTCCAACGGTTCAAGGAATTACAGGAGCGGTGGAAGACCATCGGCCAAGTTCCGCAGCACGCCTACCGCGACCTGCAGACCGATTTCAGCCACTTGCTGGATGAGTTCTTCTACCACATCCGGATCTACAAGGAACTCCGCGACCACGACCTGCGGAAGAACACCGCGCTGAAGTCCGCACTGATCAGCGACATGGAATCCTTGGCCACCAAGGACAACATGAAGGAACTGGAGACACTGGTCCGGGACTACCAGGACAAGTGGCACCACATCGGACCTGTCCAGAAAGAGGAATGGGAAGCGATCCGTGACGGTTTCCAAGCCGCCACACGGGCCGTGTACGACAAGATCAACGAGCACTACAAGGCACGCCGGGCCGAGCACGAGGCCAACCTCGCGGCCAAGCAAGCGTTGGTTGAAAAGGTCACCGAACTGGTGGCATCGGTCCAGGCCTCCTCCTCCAAGGAGTGGAAGACCTACTCCGATCAAGTGATCGAACTCCAATAGGCGTGGAAGAGCATCGGCTTCGCCACGCGGAAGGACAACGAAAAGATCTGGAAGGAGTTCCGCAATGTGTGCAACGGTTTCTTCGATGCGAAGAACGCCTGGTTCGACCAGCTCAAGGATCAGTACAAAGCAGCTCGTGAGCGAAAGCAGGCGTTGCTGACCGAAGCCCTGACGTTGAAGGACAGCACCGAATGGCGCAGCACCGCCGACCGCCTGAAGAACCTCCAACAGAAATGGAAGGAAGCAGGCAGTGCTGGCCCTCGCGACGAGAACAAACTGTGGAACAAGTTCCGTGAGGCTTGTGATGCATTCTTCCAATCGCGCAAGGAGACCTTCGCGCAGCAGGACGCGGAGCAAGCGACGAATGCAAAGGACAAGGAAGCATTGATCGCCGAGATCCAAGCCTATACCCACACCGGCAACCGGAACACGGATGTCGAAGCACTGAAAGCCTTCTCACTTCGCTGGATGAATTCGGGTCGCGTATCACCGCGCCAATTCGATGAGCTGAACGTCCGCTACCGCGCTGTGCTGGACAAGCACTACGAGTCGATGAAGATGGAAGCCGGTGAGAAGCAGCGCATGCGCTTCCAAGGCCATGTGGAGGAACTGAAGTCCGGCCCCGATGGGCCTTCCAATCTGGAACGCGAAGGCCGCTTCATCAAGCGGAAGATCGAGGAGCTCGAAGGCGAGATGAAGCAGATGGAGCGGAGCATGGGCATGTTCAACTTCAAGAGCGCGAGCGGCATGGAGATGAAGAAGGAGATGGAGAAGAAGATCGAGAAGCTGGCCAAGGACGTGGACCGCTTGAAGGGCCAGCACAAGGAATTGCTGAAGGAATTGCGGTGAGCACCTCTACCGATCACCTGACGCTGCGACACGAGATCACCGTGGCTTGGGGCGAGCAGGATGCCTTCGGCCACTTGAACAATGTGGTCTACTTCCGCTACATGGAAAGTGCGCGTATGCATTTCCTGGAACGGACGGGGATACTGGGATCCCACCTCGATCAGGGCATCGGCGTGATCCTGGCAAGTACCACGTGCGATTTCAAGAAGCCCGTACACTGGCCCGCACAATTGACCGTCCGTACCGGCTGCAGCCATCTGGGGAACACAAGCTTCACAATGGAGTATGTGATCAACGATGCGGCGGGCGAGGTCGTGGCGAGCGGCACCAGCGTGCAAGTGATGTACGACTACAACAACAGACACAAAGTGACCATCCCGGACGCCATCCGGGACGCGATCACCGGGTTCCTTCGACCATGAGCAAGCACATCTTCCATATCCTGCTGCCGCTTTCATTGTGGGCCTGCGGTTCGCCTGAACAACCCACCGCCACGGTAACCACCGATCCACTCGGAAAGTACCGGCCATTGATCGGGGTGTGGGTGGATAGCACCACCTCGCCGCACTACACGAGCTACGAACGCTGGTCCGCTGAAGGTGACACGGCCATTCAAGGTTTCGGGCACGTGATCGCCAATGGCGACACGGTCTTCATCGAGGACTTGCGGCTCAGCATGGTGAATGATCGCGTGGTCTATTCCGCTCGCGTGGGTTCGCAGAACAATGGCACATGGGTGCCATTCACGGCGGACGTGAGCGGTGTGGACACCTTGATGTTCGAGAATGCGGAACATGATTTCCCGCAATGCATCACCTATATCCGTGACCATTCCGGCACCTGGAACGTTCGGGTAACAGGCACCGAACAAGGAAACGACCGCTCGGAGGAATACCATTTCCGTCCGCGCTGATCGAGTGTGGCGCAGTGTCTATCATTGACGTGAAACCAACACCACCAAGAACATGGGTATGATGAAAGAATTCAAGGACTTCGCGATGAAGGGCAACCTGGTCGATATGGCCGTGGCCTTCGTCATGGGCGCAGCCTTCGGCAAGGTCACCACGGCATTCATCAACGGCATGGTGATGCCGCTGATCGGCCAACTGACCGGCGGAGTGGACTTCAATAGCTACAAATGGATCCTTACACGTAAGGTCGCGGAGGTGAAGGATGCCTCGGGCACCGTGGTGACAGCCGCCGCAGAGGAGGTGGCGGTGAAGTGGGGCGAATTCGTGACGGTGACCATCGAGTTCCTGGTCGTCGCCTTCGTGATGTTCTTGGTGATCAAGTCGATCAACAAGATGAAGAAAGCCGAACCCGCTCCTGCCCCGGCCGGACCTTCTAACGAGGAGAAACTCCTCATGGAGATCCGCGACGCGCTGAAGAAGTAGGAACGCACCGATGAACGAGAAGACCCTGGCCGAACGGCCGGGGTCTTCTCGTTCAATGCGTTGTACCGCGCAACGTCGATGTGTTCGGGTCGAAGTGCGATCCATCCGCAGCGAACGCCCGGGACAGGATCCCCGATGTGATCGCTTCAGCCGGAGTGCCAGACCATAGTGCTCGGTCATGGATCACCAGGATCCGATCACATAGATCCATGGCAGTGGTAAGGTCGTGCGTGGAAAGCAACACCCCGCGTTGAAGTGATCGGGCGATCTCGCGCAAGAGCGTGACGAGTACCACGCGATTCACGACATCCAAGTGCGCCGTCGGTTCATCCAATACCAGCAACGGCGTATCCTGTGCAACCGCCCGAGCGAGTTGCACTTTCTGGGCTTCTCCATCGCTCAAAGAATCAAAGGTCCGGTTGGCGAGGTCCTGTGTTCCGGTCGAGGTCATCGCGTTCTCCACCCTTTCATGGTCCACGGCGGATAGACGGCCCATGTGGCCCGTCCATGGATGTCGGCCAAGTGCGACCACGGTCCGCACATCGATCGCACCGATCCGCGGACGGCCGGTGAGCACCGCACCGATCGATCGCGAACGTGCCTTGACGCTCAATGCGGCGAGATCCTCATCCATTATCGTGATCGATCCGGCTAGTGGTGGATACAACCCAAGAACAGTCCGAAGCAAGGTGCTCTTCCCGCTCCCATTCACACCCACGATCGCCGCAACCTCACCGGCTTTCAGCGTGAACGACACATCCTTCAGCAGGACCACGCCCGGGTGTCCGACAACCAGATCTTCTATGGCTAGCAGCGGTTTCATGCGGAGCCTGCCCATCGTTTACCACTGAACAGCACCCACCCGACCATCGGAGCGCCCAATAAGGATGTGACCGCATTGAGCGGCAGTGATCCACCCATGAAACCTGATCGAGCGATCAGATCGCACAACAGGGCCAACGCCCCCCCGCACAGCACTGTGGCTGGAATGAGTTTCGCGTGATCGTTCGTGCGGAGCATGCCTCGGGCAAGATGCGGTGTGACCATGCCGATGAAGGCGATGGGGCCGCAACAGGCCGTGACCGCGCCAGCCACGATGCCCGTGATCCACAACAATCGCCGGCGACTTCTTCGCGTGTCCACGCCGAGTGTGGTCGCATGATCATCGCCTAACAGCAGTGCATTCAATGTCTTCGGGGAGAACACCGCCACCACCATCGTGGTCGCTACGGGGATGGCGAGCCAAAGGAGCCGATCCGAGGAAACACCTCCGAAGGATCCCATTCCCCAGAAGACGAACCCTTGCAAGGCTTGGGCACTGGACGTGGATTGCAACACGCTGACCAGTGCGGAACAGAGATAGCTGATGAGCAGACCGACGATCAGCAGCGTCACACCATCACCTACACGTCGATCGGCGAACATCACGAGGGAGAGCACGGCCAACGCACCTCCCATCGCAGCCCCCATCAACGCCGCGTCGGGCGGGATCGGCAACGACGCCCAGAGCGGATGTGCCAACATGACGACCGCGACACCGAGGCTTGCACCGGAACTCACACCCATCACCGATGGACCGGCGAGCGGGTTGCGAAAGATGGTCTGCATGAAGAGGCCACCGACGGCAAGTCCCATCCCCGCAAGCAACGCGGTGATGGCTTGTGGCATTCGCACTTCGCGCACCACTGCGGCCACTCCCGGATCGGTCGCGGACGGGTCCACAAGCGCGGCCCACACTTCACGCACGCTCAGTGCCGTGGATCCTGTGACGAGTTCCAGTATGAACAAGAAAAAAGTGAGCAGGCCAAGTACGACGTATGGCCGAATGGACTTCATGCGAGGGCGAACTTACGCGGCAGTCCGTCAGACACTTCATCCCGCTCGGAGGACACCAATTGGGAGTACAATTGCACGTTCCACCCCGCACCGAACATATCATGAGCCTTCACATTCCTTTCCGGATCACCGATTGGTCGCAGGTTCCCACCACCGTCGTGAACGGAACTTCCGGCACCGCCACCATGCGCGTCCAACAGCACGGCGATCTCCGCATCCGCATGATCGAGTACAGCGCCAACTACCTCGCCGACCATTGGTGCGAACTCGGGCACTTGGTCTTCGTGCTTGAAGGCGAATTGATCAATGAATTACAGAACGGCGAAACGACGGTGCTAAAGGCTGGTTCATCCTACGCGGTGTCCGATGGTCTGAGTTCGCACCGTTCGCGCACCGTGGGGCCGGTGAAATTGCTGGTAGTGGATGGCGGGTTCTTGAAGTGAGGGTCACCTTGGAATTCTACATTCACCGGATCAATGATTCTCATGAAGAACCAACTCACACTCAAATACGGAGTGACTAAGGGCCTCTTTTTGATCGGGGCTCTTCTAGCGCCATCCGTAATGCATGCTCAGTTTGATCTTGAGCACACCTACGTGAACGCGAGTGTTTCCAGTAGTCCGGAAACCAACGAACTTCTTATGGTCGACCTAGAGGCAAGTGGCATGAAATACGTTCTCATTGACCGAACTAACATGGCTCTGAACTTCTTCCATCTTGACCATACATTTTGGAAATCCGTGTCCTTCTCAATGGCCATGGACTTGAATCCGAATTACAACGATGGCATGGGCATCCTTTATATATCGGAACATTTGTTCGACTTGGACGACGACATCGAATTCATGTATACGCACTTCTACCCGGCTCCTACGAGTACTGTGTATGGTGTCACGCAGATCATCGACGAGGGAACCGACAACATTCTATTCACGGCAGAAGAGCAGGTTCCTGCCGTATTTGTCACGATTCATCAACAACAATATCCGATCTATAACACACCGGCAGGAACCAAGATGATACTGAGCGGAACACATGGAGACCCTAATGCTTACGTGTACAGTCTCACAGGAACCCTTACCACTTCGTTGCCGCCCGCCGTCAACGAAATCACCTCAATTCGTGAAGTGGAGATCTTCCCGAATCCAACGAATTCAACATTGACCCTGATCTCGAGATCCCTGAATTCCTCTACGCAAATTGAAATAGTTGATCAACTCGGCAATCTGATCCGCGCGATCAGATTGAGGTCGCAATATGAAACGATTGATGTATCCCAGCTTGCCTCCGGAAACTACATCTATCAAGTCCGAAACGAGACCGGTGTTGTCGGATCCGGAACGTTTGTGAAGTATTGACCGGAAGAGCGACCTCTTGGGATCGCAACTCACATCCTCCTATACCACCCCTTGATCCGTTCCCTGTCCAGCACCTTCTGCCAATCGGGTCCGAAGGCGTGGTCCCACATGTGCGGCAGGTTGTAGGCCACTTCGGCCATGGCACTGATGGTCTCCTCGCTCCAATCCTTCGCGAGGCCTTGCGGGATGTGCACCTTGTTGTGCTTCACCATCGTCTTGAATTCCTGGACATACTCGCCATAGACATCCTCCAGCTTATCGAACGCGATGCAGTTGGCGATGCAGTGGTGGATCTCCAGCACCTTGCCCAAGCCGTAGCTCAACGCGTGGCACACGCCCACTTCGCTGTACGTGAGGCTTAGTCCGCCCATGTAGCTGGCCACCATCAGGAACTCATCGCTCTTCACGTTGGTGCGGTCCATCTTCAGAAAGACCTCGCGGCACATCTCCAAACTCTTCTCACTGTACGCTTCGGCGAAGGTGTTCTTCTTCGTTCCGGTGATGGCCTCCACGCTGTGGATGTAGGTGTCCATGCCGGTGTAGAACCACTGGTCGGTAGGCACGCTGGCGATGAGGTCCGGGTCAAGCACGATCTGGTCGAAGACCGTCCAGTCGCACTTCAGGCCGAGCTTCTTCACCGGACCGGTGAGCACGGCCGTCATGCTCACTTCCGCGCCGGTGCCACTGATCGTGGGCACGCCACAATGGTAGATGCCCGGCTTCTTGATCAGGTTGAGGCCTTGGTACTGCACGCTGCTGCCTTCGTTGGTGAACATCAGTGCGGTCGCTTTCGCGATGTCCATCACCGTGCCGCCGCCGATGCCGATGATCCCCGCTGGCATACCACGACGCTTCACGATGTCATCGCGCAGGGCGTCGATCTGCTCGGTGTAGGGTTCTTTCAGTGTACTGATGAAGAAGAGTTCATCGCCTGCCTTGTTCGGGATGCGCTTCTTGAAGTCGGAGTTGTCGGCGAAGTAGTCATCCACGACGAAGACCATGAACCCCGGGGCTTGGCCCGGGGTGACAGTGCGAATGGGTTCCAGGATCTCGCCGAGCTTGCCGAAGCTGCCCCGGCCATAGCAGGTCTTGGTAACGGACTTGAAGTTGCGGAAGAGGTTCATGCCAAGGGTTGATCGATCCCAAAGGAACGCAGCAGCAACGGATCATTGCTCGGTGCCGAGGAATTCAAAGCCCCGATACACTGCCCGATGCAGGATCGTGGCGTGCGTCTCGTGCGGGGACAATTCATAGGACCACCGGAACGGCGGATGCGTATGCCGCTTGAATGCAGCAAGCACACTGTCCACTTGCACCTGCGACCAATCATCGTTGTTGGCCATGGCGATGAATACACGCTTGGGTGAAGTTGCATTCGCCTTTGCCCAAGTTTCCGCTTGCGTGGATAGCGAACCATTGTCCCACCACAAGCTCGGGCTCACGATCACATAGTCATCGAAGAGTTCCGGTTTCTTGAACAACACCTCGGTCGCGAGCAGGCCACCGAGCGATTGCCCGATGAGGGTCCGATGATCGGTCGTGCGATAGTGCTCCGTGATGAACGGCTGCATCTCCTTCGCCATGAACTCCATGAACGCCGCCGAACCTCCGGCCGTGGGCAACCAGACCAGGTCGCTGTCGCCTTGGGTCACGTGGGTGAAGTCGTGCTTCCGGTCCACGTTCGCAATGCCGACCACGATGCTCTGCGGATACAGGTTGTACAGGTTCATGAACTGGACCAGGCCCGCGATGTGCGGGAAGTCCTCATCCGCAGAACCATCGAGCAGATAGACCACCGGATAGGCGTACGTGCTATCGCCATAACTCACGGGGAGGTATATGTTGAGTGTGCGATCCTGACCAAGCACATCCGAGTGCAACGTCCTGATCTCACCGACGACGAAGGGTTCAACAGCGGGTGGAGCAGCAGGTTCGCGGTGTTGCGTGCCACAGCTTGTGATCAATAACAACGCAAGGGCGAGTGGTCCGATCGTCCTCATCTATTCCTTGCTGTGCAGTGCGAGAACATTCCCCTCGCTGTCAGTGAACATCGCCATGTAGCCCATGTCGGGTGAGATCATACGTTTCGGGATCATCACTTCACCCCTGCGCCGGGGACGCGATCAAGGACCACACCCAGATCACGTCCGCCATTCAGGTAGAGCTTCACTCCATCGGCATGCGGGGTGTAATGCTCGGCATTGTACACGATCGCTCCGCCGATGCCGCCGGCGTCGCGATCATGCAACAGGAAGCCCATCCGCACGGGGCCAAAGGTCATCTCGGGCATGACGTAATCGAAGATGGTGCTGTAGAATTTCCTGGCGCGGTCGAAATCCGTCGTCGGGATCTCGAACCAACTCACGGCGTGGTGCATCATTTCCATGTCGAAAGGATAAGGACGTGAATGTACCGGTGAGGCCTTGATCACGGACAACGTTCATTCAACCTTCGTCCAACGGTCCATCCCTCAAGGTCATTCCACGCCACTCAACTCATTCATTGTCGAACCGCTTGTCCGGATAGCTTTGGCCGCTCATTCCTCAACCCATGCTTCGCACGACATCCGCTTTTCTCGCTTGCATCCTCGCCATCGGTTCCTTCGCTCAGGACGAGACCTTGTGGCTCCGTGAGCCCGCGATCTCGCCGGATGGCAGCACCATCGCCTTCTGCTATCAGGGTGATATCTGGCGCGTACCGGTCGGTGGCGGGAATGCCGTTCCGCTCACCACCAACGAAGCGTACGATCACACGCCTGTGTGGAGCCACGATGGGACGCGCATCGCCTTCACCAGCACGCGGTATGGCAGCAATGATGTCTTTGTGATGTCAGCGAACGGTGGCATGCCGATCCGGCTCACCTACCACGGCAATGGCGAAGTGGCCTCCGACTTCAACGCGGATGATTCGCAGGTGATCTTCTACGCGAACCGCCAGGACGATGTGAAGAATCAATTGTTCCCCGTGGGTGGTCTTGGCGAATTGTACACGGTTCCATCCAAGGGTGGACGGCCGATGCAGTTGAGCACGATGGCGATGCAGAACGCGCGATACAACCCGAGCGGTACCTTGATCGCGTACCACGACCGCAAAGGCTATGAGGACAATTGGCGGAAGCACCACACCTCTTCCGTTACCCGCGACATCTGGACCTTCAACCCCAGCACCAAGGAATACAAGCAGTTGACCACGTTCGGTGGCGAGGATCGTGATCCGGTCTGGAGCAAGGACGGCAACACGATCTACTACCTCACCGAGGAAAAGGGATCGTACAACATCCACAAGATGCCCGCGACGGGTGGAGCGAGCACGCAAGTGAGCCGCTTCGTGGACAACCCGGTCCGTTTCCTTAGCATGAGCGATAACGGAGTTCTCTGTTTCGGCTATCGCGGTGAATTGTACACGATGACCGATGGCGGCGAGCCGAAGAAAGTGATGATCCACGCCGTGACCGATGGCCGCTACTTGCCGGAGCGCACGGTTCCCGTGAACAAGGCCGAGGAACTCGCCGTTTCCAGCAACGGCAAGGAAGTGGCCTTCATCCACCGCGGCGAGGTCTTCGTGACCTCCGTGGCGGAAGGCACCACGCGGCGGATCACCAACACACCCGAACAGGAGCGCAATGTGAGCTTCAGTCCCGATGGCCGCACGCTGCTCTACGCCACGGAGCGCAACGGAAGTTGGGATCTCTATACCACCACGATCGTCCGCAAGGAAGAGAAGTACTTCTTCAATGCGACCGTCCTGAAGGAGGAGGCTTTGTTGAATACCCCGGCCGAGGAATTCCAACCGAACTATTCACCGGATGGAAAGGAGGTGGCCTACTTGGAAGAACGCACCACCTTGAAGGTGCTGAACATCGCGAGCAAATTGACCCGCTTGATCGTCCCTGGCGACAAGAACTACAGCTACAGCGATGGCGACCAATGGTACCAGTGGAGCCCGGATAGCAAGTGGTTCGCAGTGGATTTCCTGCACGCCGAACAGTGGATCGGACAAGTGGGGATCGTGAGCGCCGAGGGCGGCAAGGAGATCATCGACCTGACGCGCAGCGGCTATGGCGGCTATCATTCCACGTGGGCCATGGACGGCAAGGCGATCCTCTTCTACAGCGATCGCGATGGCATGAAGAACCACGCCAGTTGGGGTGGCCAATCGGATGCCTACGCCATCTTCCTCACGCAGGAGGCGTTCGATAAGTACAAGATGACGAAGGAGGAGGCCGCGCTCGCGAAGGAGGATGAGGACAAGAAGAAGGAGGAAGGCGACGGAAAAGACAAGGATGAGAAGAAGGACAAGAAGAAGAAAGAGGAAGCCAAGGACAAGAAGGTGGATCCGATCACCATTGAGTTCTCCGGCATCCACGACAGGCTGGTGCGCTTGACCACCGTGTCATCTCAGCTTGGTGGTGCGGTGCTCAGCAGCGATGGTGAGAAGCTGTACTACCTCGCCCACAATGAGAAAGGCTGGGACCTCTGGCAGACCGAAGTGCGCACACGCGAGACCAAGATCCTGGTGAAGCTGGGGGCCGACGGTATCGGGGATCTGCAAATGGACAAAGAGGGCAAGAACCTCTTCTTCCTGAGCAGTGGCGGTATTACCAAGGTGGAGATCGAGAAAAGCGAGCAGAAAGGCGTTGGCATCAGTGGTGAGATGGCGTTGAACGAGAACGCCGAGCGGGCCTATCTCTTCGAGCACATCTGGCGGCAGGTGAAGAAGAAATTCTACCGCGTGGACCTGCAAGGCGTGGATTGGGACAAGTACAAGGCCGAGTACCAGCGCTACCTGCCCTTCATCAACAACAACTACGACATGGCCGAGCTGTGCAGCGAGATGCTCGGTGAGTTGAACGCATCGCACACCGGCAGTGGCTACCGACCGAACGATCCGAACGGTGATGAGACCGCGAGTCTTGGTTGCTTCTATGCGAACGAACCCGGACCGGGTTTGCGGATCACGGAGATCATGGACAAGAGCCCGTTGATCCAGAAGGGATCGAAGATCAAGGCCGGCCAGGTGATCGAGAAGATCGATGGTGAGGTGATCGCGGCGGACGTGGACTGGGCGAAGTACTTCAACCGCAAAGGCGATCGTCCCATGTTGTTGGGCATGTTCGACCCGAAGACGAACATGCGCTGGGACGAGACCGTGAAGCCGCTACCGGCGGGCGGTGACTACGACCTGCTGTACCACCGTTGGGTGGAACGCTGCCGCCACATCGTGGACAGTTTGAGTGGTGGACAACTCGGCTATGTACACGTACAGGGCATGGATGATGGGAGCTTCCGCACGGTGTATGAAGAAGCGCTCGGCCGCTACTACAACAAGAAGGGTTTGATCGTGGACACGCGCTTCAACGGCGGAGGTTGGCTGCATGATGACCTCGCCACCTTCCTGAACGGCAAGACCTACATGACCTTCCTTCCGCGCGGACAGAAGCTGGGCACCGAGCCGGCGGCCAAGTACCAACGGAAGAGTTGCGTGGTGATGAGCGAGAGCAACTACAGCGACGCGCACATGTTCCCCGTGACCTATCGGGCGATGGGCATCGGCAAATTGGTCGGCATGCCGGTACCGGGTACTGGCACAGCCGTCTGGTGGGAAAGCCTGCAGAATGGCATGTGGTTCGGCATCCCGCAAGTGGGTATGGTGGATAACAACGGCAACTACTTGGAGAACCAGCAATTGGAACCGGACGTAATGCAAACGCTGGATCCAGGTGTGGTGAGCCAAGGACGAGACCAACAATTGGAGGCTGCGGTGAAAGTGTTGCTCGGGAATTAGTTCGAAGATGGACGCGGCCAGTGCTCGTGATCTTGTGCTCGCGTTGCCCGGAGCAACCGAGCACGATCACTTCGGGAAGGGCGCGTATCGGGTTCCCGATGCGAAAGGGAAACCGTCGCGGATCTTCATGACACTCTGGATCGAAGAGAACCGTGCGGTGTTCATGCTCAACGTGGATCAGCAATCCGATCTGCACGCGCGCTACCCAACGGTGTTCTTCCCGGTGCCGAACAGGTGGGGCGAAAAAGGTGCGACGTTCGTTGAACTGAAAGCAGCGAGTGAAAAGGTGTTCCGCGAGGGCCTGACATGGGCCATCAACAACGCCGTCGCGAAGAAGTAGTTGATACCGCACCGTCTCGAAGTGCATTGGTTCACGATCTTCCGAAGATGAGCTGTCCCTGCGGAGCGGAGGGCGATGTATTGTGCCATCCGGAGATCTGTCACCCATCACGAAGACCTATTTTCGCCGCGCATCGTATGGACTTGGATCCATAAGAACATCAGCAACGCTCAATGGGGAAGAAAGGTCCTGTGAAGTTCGTTCCGCTGGAACGCAGCGCCTTCTACCCCACTCTGAAAGCTCGTGTGGAAGCCTACTTCAAGGAGCACGGTTTGAGCCGCCATGCGAATGCGACGTTGATCACCAAGGCGGCGATCCTGATCTCCTTGTACATCGTTCCCTTCCTCGTCCTGCTCCTTCTTCAGCCGTCGTATGGCATCGGTCTAGCCCTCTGGGCGCTCATGGGCTTTGGCCTTGCGGGGATCGGGATGAGCGTGATGCACGATGCGAATCATGGCGCTTTCTCGAAGAGCGAACGCGTGAATTGGTGGCTAGGGCACACGTTGAACCTCTGTGGCGGAAGTGCGCACAATTGGAAGCTCCAGCACAACATCCTCCATCACACCTACACCAATGTCACGCATGTGGATGAGGACATCGAGGACCGGCTCGTGTTGAAGTTCTCTCCCCACACGGAACGCCGTTGGTTCCATCGCATCCAGTGGATCTACGCCACCTTTTTCTACGGCTTGCTCACCTTGTACTGGGTTCTTGCGAAGGACCTCATTCAGTTCGCGCAGTTCGCTCGGGATGGTGTGGATCCCGGCAATGGACAAGAACGGCGCATGTCCTTGGCCCGGATCATTGCGATGAAGGTCGTCTACTTCGCGGGGATCATCGGGTTACCGATCGCACTCGGCGTGGCGTGGTGGCAAGTGATCACGGGTTTTCTGATCATGCACTTCATTGCGGGCATGATCCTCACCCTGGTGTTCCAACTCGCGCACACGGTGGAAGGAACCACGCATCCGTTGCCGGATGAACACGGCACGATCCGGAACGACTGGGCCGTGCATCAGTTGGAGACCACCATGAATTTCAGTCGGGACAACAAGTGGATCGGCTGGTACGTGGGTGGGTTGAACTTCCAGATCGAACACCATCTGTTCCCGCGCGTTGCCCATGTCCACTATCCTGCGATCGCACCCATCGTAAAGCGCACGGCAGAGGAATTCGGCGTGGCCTACAGGGAGAATCCGACGTTGATCTCCGCATTGCGTTCGCACTATGCGATGCTGCACCGCCTAGGCCTCCCGGGTGTGAATGACGCTATAGGTTGATCGCCGATCACGGCGCTTTCTCCAACTTCAGGTCCTTCTGCCGGAGCATCACGGCATAGTCGTTCCGGGATCCGTTCTCCGGTCCGGTGCGGCTCATGCGAAAGCCCATGTGCAACAGTTCCGGGACCGGCCGTTGTGCCTCCTCTGTGTCGTTCGGTCCATTCTCCATCAACTCGTGAAGGAAGTGGAAGGTGACATCGAAACCGAGCAATGCATATTCATCGATGTCCGTGTGGAATCGCTCACGGAAGGCACGGGTGAAGCGGATCACTTTGCTGGCCGTGGGGTCGATGAAGGATGCTGCAGCGAAATGGAAGTTCAGGAGATCAAGATCCTGGGCTGCGACAGTTTGCATGTCCAACCACGCTTCCATACCCACCAGCACGATGGCCTGCTTGGCAGCAAGCGGTTTCAAGCGGTTCACTACGGTGGTCACGTATTCCACGTCCTCGCTCGGCACCACCACCACGTTCGTGCGGCCGGTCTCCAAGCGCGCAGCGAGATCCCCGATATCACGGCGTCCGGTGCGAACGACCAGGACGGAATCGCGGTAGCGCAGTGATTGCAAGGCGAGCGAACCGTTGATCGCCGAAAGTGCTTGGCCTTGCATCTCCTTCTCCGTTTGGATGTCCGGCTGGAGCAGGAGGATGTTCTCCCGCGCGAACCGGTTCGCGACATACCGGCAGCCATGTTTCAAGAGGTCGCTGCGAACGGGTGCCACCTTGCTCACCTGCGGTTGGCCGAGGATCACCTTGCTTGTCTGCGGCACCGGGCAGATCACTTGTGCTTTCGGATGGGCGCGGGTCAGTTGCTCGATGGCCGTACGATGGAACGGGCCGATGAAGAGGTCCACATCGTTCAAGGCGTCACTCTTCAGCACCGGTCCCCATTGGCTTTGGTCATCGCCCACATCCATCACATCCACATCGGCATTGAATCCCAGTTCCACCAATGAATCCAGAGCCAATTGAGCGCCAGCGTAGAACTGCGCCGCGATCCGTGTGGGCTCATAGAAGCGTGGATCGCCTTCCGCAAGAGCCGTGCTCTCCAGGGTGCTGTCATTGCGTCCGACGGCGAACGGCAACAGGAAGGCCACATGGTACTTCTCCCGGACAGGCGCTGTTCCCACCATCGTGGTATCGGTCCGGGACACCTCGAGCGGCTTGGGAATGCGGATCGTGGATCCCGCTTGAAGACCTGATGGAAGACCACCGTTGGCGTCCAGGATCTCCTCGGGCTTCACGCGATAACGCAGCCCGAGCGAGTAAAGGGTTTCACCTTGCTGCACCCGATGATCAATGGCAATGGATCCATTCGCAGGGCGAAGAGCCGGCTCGCTGACGCCGATCACTTTCGTGGTGGGAATGATCAGTTCCGTTCCCTCCTGCAATCCGGTTTGAATGCCGGGGTTGCGCGCCAGGAGATCGTTCACATCCACACCGTACTTGCGTGCGATGCCGAAGACGGTTTCCTTCCGTGCCACCGTATGGCGCAGCTCGCCACCACTCTCCAGCGTCGGGGCCATGCGCGCCTCCTTGCGCATCACGGCATCCTTCGGGATCAGTAGTTCCTGTCCGATGCGCAATCCATCCACGCTACCCGGGTTCGCCGCCACCAACGCATCCACCGGCACCGCATAGCTGCGCGAGATGGCATACAGTGTTTGGCCGACCTCCACGATGTGCACCACGTACTTCCGGCCATCGATGGTGCGCGTATCCTGTCCGACCGCCACGGTTTGCGCGGCGATCAGGATCGCGACCAGGATGCTTCGCAGTTGGATCATTCCCACTCGATGGTAGCAGGTGGCTTTGAACTGATGTCGTAGACCACGCGGTTCACGCCTTTCACGCGGTTGATGATGCTGTTCGATATCCGTGCCAGGAACTCGTACGGGAGGTGACACCAATCGGCGGTCATCCCATCCGTACTGGTCACCGCGCGCAGCGCGACCGCGTTCTCGTACGTGCGCTCATCACCCATCACACCTACGCTCTTTACCGGTAGCAGGATCGCGCCCGCTTGCCACACCTGATCATACAATCCTTCATCACGCAGTCCTTGGATGAAGATGTGATCGACCTCTTGCAGGAGCGCGACCCGTTCAGCCGTCACTTCACCAAGGATGCGGATGGAAAGGCCAGGACCCGGGAATGGATGGCGACCGAGGATGTTCGGGTCCAAGCCCAACTCCTTGCCCACGCGGCGAACCTCATCCTTGAAGAGCAGGCGCAATGGTTCCACCACTTTCAACTTCATGCGGTCCGGTAAGCCGCCCACATTGTGGTGGCTCTTGATCGTCACACTCGGCCCGTTCACGCTCACGCTTTCGATCACATCCGGATAGATGGTTCCTTGGGCCAACCACTTCACATCGGTGATCCGATGCGCTTCACGATCGAACACCTCGATGAAGGTCCGACCGACCGCCTTGCGTTTGGTCTCCGGGTCCTCCAGTCCTTTCAACGCGCTGATGAAATCCTCGCGGGCATCCACGCCGGTGATGTTCAAGCCCAAGTGCCGGTAACTCTCCAGCACGCGCGCATATTCATCCTTGCGCAGCAAGCCGTTGTCCACGAAAATGCAATGGAGCTGATCGCCGATGGCGCGATCCAACAAGAGTGCTGCCACGGAACTGTCCACACCGCCGCTGAGGGCGAGTACCACTTGATCACTTCCGAGATCCGCACGCAGCCGATCCACGGTCATCTGCACGAAACCATGCGGTGTCCAATCGCCTGCGCATCCGCAAATGCCGATCACGAAGTTGTGGAGCAGTTGCGCGCCATCCGTGGTGTGGTACACCTCCGGGTGGAACTGCACCGCGAACGTGAGTTGATCGTTCAAGGCGAAGGCCGCGACCGGCACATCCTTGGTGCTGGCCAACACTTCCATCGCCTCGCTCGGCGCCGTGATGGAATCGCCGTGGCTCATCCAGACCTGCGAACCAGCCTCGATCCCATCGAACAAGCGGTGATCACTGATCGTGCTCAAGTGCGCACGCCCGTATTCGCGGATCTTGCTGCGCTCCACGATCGCCCCTGCCCGTTTGGCGATGAGCTGGGCGCCATAGCAGACCGCGAGGACCGGGAGCTTTCCGAGGATCCCCGTGAGATCCGTGTCCGGTGCGTTCGGTTCGTGTACGCTGCTGGGACTACCACTGAGGATGACCCCTTTGATGTTCGGGTCGTTGGCGAATTGTTGCGCCTTGGAGAAGGGATGGATCTCGCAATAGACGTTCAATTCGCGCACGCGACGCGCGATCAGTTGCGTGTATTGGGAACCGTGGTCGAGAATGAGGATGCTGTCCGGCAAAGGAGTACACCGCGCCATGGTTGTTGCGGCAGGCGGCGAAGGTAGCCAGCAGGGATATGCCTCGTTGTAGGACTTCAGTCCTCAACAAGGACCGTGAAGCGCATGGCCAGTGGATCCAGTGTTTCCAGCAGCCGATCCAGCAGCTCCGGACCATGAGCGGCGAGCATTGGCAGGAGATTGTCCCGGCGCTCTTGCAGTCCACCAGCTGGAAAGAGTGCTTCCAACACCCCGTCCAACCGATCGATATGCACCTTCTCCTTCCGCCGAAGCGCACGGTCCATCTTGCCCTGCAAATTCATCAGTAGTCGTTGCGCGCGTACCTGTGCGGCATCCGTGCTGGCACCCAACGTGGCATCAACCGCCGCGGTCCGCGTTCGCAGTCTTTGGAAGAAAGCGTCCAACTCCTGTTGCTCGTCCACCACATCGGTGTCCAACACCGAGAAATGGTGCGCCACACGGTCGCGCAGTTCATGAGCGGGTTTGAACAGGTCCTCGATCGACAGGCCCAACTCACCGCGCTGCTTTTCCTGCTTTGCCGAAAGGAACGCGGCCGATGTCCGCAGCAACACCACTGGCATCGGCGCTTGAACCGCTTGGAAGAGCCATTTCAATTGCATCCAGTACGCCAACTCACCACCCCCACCGATGTAAGCGATGTTCGGCAGGACCACTTCCTGGTAAACCGGGCGGAGGAGCACATTGGGTGAATAGTCCTGCGGTCGCACTTCCAGATCGAGCAGTAGTTCATCCAAGGTGAAGCGCGGCCCACCGTCCAGGACCTGATAGTGATCGCCATCAGCCTCAATGCGTGACCGATATCCCGGTCGCAAGTGGAACACGTTGATGGTGCGCGCATGGGCCTGGCTCGGGTACCGCTCCTTCAGCCGCTCATCGGCGTAGGACACACTGCGTTGCGTGATCCCGTTCAGCAGCTCCTCGCGCATCACCGGCATGAAGAGTTTCTTCAACTCGCGGTCGTCGCCGTCGAGGATCACTAGTCCGAAGCGACCGAACAAGGCATGCACGAAACGCCGTGTCGCTTCCGCAAGTGTCGAACCGGGTGTGTAACAACGGCGGAGTTCTACGCGCACGCGATCGGCATCCATGCCCGTGCCAAGCATCCCATCCACCTCGGCAAGAACCGCTTCGATCCCTACCAAGGTGAGACGACCGACCGCGCCACCCGAAGCGCCCGGCCATTGGATCTTCTTCCCTGCCAACCACGCATGATCGATCTCGGCACGATCATGATCCTCCGAGGCCATCCAGAAGATCGGGACCACAGGACGCTTCAATTCCCCCGACAGCGTTCGTGCCAGCCGAATGGTATTGAGCAGTTTGAATGGGAAGTAGAGCGGTCCGGTGAACAGGCAGAGCTGGTGACCTGTGGTAACCGTGAGCGCATCACGTTGAGACAACCGATCGATGTTCTCCCGGACCGGACCTTCGATGTCGATGCCTTCATACTGCCGGTGAAGTGCTTTCACCAATACGGTTCGATGTTCCGCAGAGAACGCACGAGCGGAAGCGGCTTGTTCCAGTCCAGCTTGTGTGGGCGGGAACAGCCTGAAGTCATCCAAGAACGGATCACCTGCGGCGTGATCCTCCACGAGCTTGGAGAACCGGTGTGTGGCAGCGTACAGGATCCGGTGCGCAGGCATAAGGCGCCGAAGGTAGCCGCGTCGATCAGCTGGACCGCGCTCAGCACTTCCCCGGTCCGCGTGCTTCCATGTGGACATGCAGCACTTCCACCGGTGCGGAAATTCGCGCGTCGTCCATGATCCGGCTCACGTGGCTCACCACATCAGCCCGCTCCGCAAAGGCCGTATCGTTGAACTTGAATACCACTATACCGGACCAGACGCACCCGTACTCCAACGATGCGGAAGGTTCGCTAGCGATCACCTTCGCCAAACGGCCGTACATGGCATCATCGAGTCCTTTGATATGCACCACGACGGCTACATCGTTCCCGCCCGTGAGGACCGGGACTGATGCAGTTGACATGAAAGGCTGGTGGAATGCGAACAGGAGAAGTAGCGTGTTGATCATGGCTGTGGGAATGATAGGACCAATTTCACACCATTCGCGCCACACGACCATGACGAACAACAGGTCCCCGTTCGCTTTCCATTCCTTCCGTGGATCCCGCCCGCCTTCCATCGGGACGACCGCGCACATTGTTCTGGCAATGCATCGATCGGCACGGGGGTATGTACGCCGAAAAGGAGGCGGTCAGATAACCACCGCCATCAACTCATGCTCCCGGGCTTCGGTGATCCGGACATCCGCGAAGTCGCCTATGCGGAGGTGGTTCCCCTCGGTCGGGATCAGCACCTCGTTGTCCACTTCCGGTGAATCGAACTCCGTTCGTGCGATGTAATGACCGCTCTCGGCCTTATCCACCAGCACCTTGAAGACCTTGCCCACCTTGGCCTGGTTCAATTCCAAGCTGATGCCGCCTTGTAGTTCCATGATCTCTTGCGCGCGTTCCTCTTTCACTTCGGCAGGGACATCGTCCAACATGCCGAATGCATGCGTGTCCTCCTCGTGGCTGTAGGTGAAGGCACCCAGTCGGTCAAAGCGCATCCGTTCGATCCATTGCAGATTGCTGTCGTGATCCGCTTGCCTTTCACCCGGGAAACCGGTGATGAGCGTGGTGCGGATGGCGATACCCGGCACCTTCTCGCGGATGGTGTTCACGAGCGCTTCGGTCTTCTCCTGCGTAATACCACGACGCATGCGGGTGAGCATCTTCGTGCTGCCGTGTTGCAACGGCATGTCGAGGTAGTTGCACACGTTGCTGCGTTCGCGCATCACGTCCAACACATCCATCGGGAAGCCGCTCGGGAAGGCATAGTGCAGGCGGATCCAATCGATCCCTTCCACGTCGCTGAGTTGCGCGAGCAGTTCACTGAGGTTCCGCTTTTTGTAGATATCAAGCCCGTAGTACGTGAGGTCCTGTGCGATGAGGATCAACTCCTTCACCCCTTGTGTGGCCAATCCTTTGGCGTTGGTCACCAATTGTTCCAGGGGCGTGCTCAGGTGCTTGCCGCGCATCAATGGGATGGCGCAGAAAGAACACTTGCGGTCACAGCCCTCACTGATCTTGAAGTAGGCGTAGTGCGCTGGTGTGGTCAGCAGTCGTTCACCCACCAACTCGTGTTTGTAATCCGCCTTCAAGGTCTTCAGCAGCCGTGGCAGATCGCGCGTACCGAACCATGCATCCACTTGCGGAATGCCTTCCATGAGTTCCGGAGCATAGCGCTGGCTGAGGCATCCGGACACGTACACCTTCTCCACGGCCCCTTCGTCCTTGGCCTTGGCCCAACTCAGGATCGTATCGATGCTCTCCTGCTTGGCATTCTCGATGAAGCCGCAGGTGTTGATCACCACCACGTTGTGATCGCCTCTCTCCGACTCGTGGTCCACGGCGATGCCGTTGGCCTTCAACTGGGCCATCATCACCTCGCTGTCGAAGGTGTTCTTCGAGCAGCCCAGCGTGACCACGTTCACCTTGGTGCGCTTGAGGGTGCGAGCTTTCATCGGGGCGGCAAAGCTAGACGACCGGGAGAGGGATGAAATGGAACGCCCCGCGATGTTCGTCGCGGGGCGCTCTTGAACGAGTGTCGATCTAGTTGAACGCGCTCTTGAACCACTCCTGATACTTCTCGCCCAGGATCGGGGCAGGCTTCATCTCCCCGTTCGCGGCGGCGATCAGGCCCATGATCCAAAGGATGAGCATCAGGATCCCCACGAGCGGATAGAGCAATAGTCCAAAGCCAAGGGTGACCACGGCGAGGAGCATGGTCACGACCCAAAGGCAGAAGCCGGTGATGATGATCCCCAACATCTGCCGGAGATGGTAGGTTCCCAGAGCGGTCTTCTTTTGTCCATGCAGGACAATAGCGATGATGAACCCCACAATGGTGAGGTAGGCCACGATGGCCACGGTCTTGTCCTCTCCAGCTGGAGGAGGCGCAACGGGTTGATTCTGTTCCATGGGTAGGTTGTTGGTGGCGACGAATATAGGCGGCCCATCCCACCGGGGCACCATGCCATTCAGCCCTTGAACAACGCCTCGACGAACGCGTGCTTGTCGAAGATCTGTAAATGGTCCACCCCCTCACCGACCCCGAGGTATTTGATCGGAATGCTGAACTGGTCGCTGATGCCGATGGCCACGCCGCCTTTCGCAGTGCCATCCAGCTTGGTAAGCGCCAACGCCGTGACGTCGGTGGCCTTGGTGAATTGCCTGGCTTGCTCAATGGCGTTCTGGCCGGTACTGGCGTCAAGCACCAAGAGCACCTCATGCGGCGCATCGGGGATCACCTTACGCATCACGTTGCGCACCTTGGTGAGTTCGTTCATCAAGTTCACCTTGTTGTGCAGGCGACCTGCAGTGTCGATGATGACCACATCGGCCCCCTTCGCTTTCGCGCTCTCCACGGCATCATAGGCCACAGCTGCAGGGTCGGCATTCATGCCTTGCTGCACCAGCGTGACCCCGACCCGTTCACTCCAGATCCGCAATTGGTCCACGGCCGCCGCCCGGAACGTATCCGCCGCTCCAAGCACAACTTGTTTGCCTTCCTTTTTGAAGGCGTGCGCGAGTTTGCCGATCGTCGTGGTCTTGCCCACGCCATTCACGCCAACGACCATGATCACGTAGGGCTTTGTTGAAGGGTCCATCGGCACCGGATCCTTCATCAGGGCGGCGATCTCCTCCCGAAGGATACCATTCAACTCGCCTGTCCCCACATACTTGTCCCGCTTCACCCGCTGCTGGATCCGCTCGATGATCCGAAGGGTCGTCTCCACCCCGACATCACTGCCCACCAGAACTTCCTCCAAGTGGTCCAGTACCTCATCATCCACCGAACTCTTGCCTGCGACAGCGCGCGCGATCCGACCAAGGAATCCCTCGCGGGACTTCTCCAGCCCCGAATCGAGCACGCGCTTTTCTTCCGCCTCAACCGCGGCTTCCTTACGCTTCCCGAAAAGTCCAAAAAGGGCCATGGTCCGTCCAGATACTTGAAAAGGTCCGCCCGGCTCGCCAGGAAGACCTTTTCGCTAAATGATCTCGAGTACTACTTACCAGCGATGAGCTTGTCCGCCTCGTCCGAGGGGACCACTTGCTCCACGAAGGAATATCCACCGGATTCCTTCTTGATCATGCGGATGACCTTGGTGAAGGTCTTGGCGTCCGCCTTTTTCAGGGTTGCAACGGTCTTCTTTGCCATGGCTTACTTGATCTCTTTGTGAACGGTCATCTTCCGGAGGATCGGGTTGAATTTCTTCAACTCGATGCGCTCGGAGGTGTTCTTGCGGTTCTTGGTAGTGATGTAGCGGCTGGTGCCCGGCTGCCCCGAGGTCTTGTGCTCGGTACACTCCAGGATCACTTGGACGCGGTTCCCTTTCTTGGCCATTGGTGCTGGGTTCTACGAGTTGAGGCTCAGGCAGTGAGGAATCCCTTGGCGCGTGCGCGCTTCAGGGCTTCGGCCAGGCCGATCTTGTTGATGGTACGCATGCCGGCGGTGCTCACCCGCAGGTTCACCCATTTCTTCTCCTCCACGAGGAAATACTTACGGTCCTGGAGGTTCGGCGCGAAGGTGCGCTTGGTCTTGATGTTCGAGTGGGACACCTGGTGACCGGTAACGACCTTCCTCCCGGTGATCTGACAGACTTTGGACATGGCTTTCCTTATTGCGGGCCGCAAATGTAGGAAACGGATCGGTTCCATGAATGGTCGGGTGTCATCACCATAGAGGCACAGAGTACTCGGAGTGAGCGCAGGACGGTTCGGTCTCGTAGGTCCCCCATGCTGGCCGGGCCAATGGACACCGGACGACCGTCCGAAAGACCCCGATCCAGTGATCGGCATTTCTCCGTGTGCTCTGCGCCTCTGTGGTGAACCCTGCGTTGGGCAGCCACACCCCGATATCTTTCACCCCTGCCGACGGCCATGCGAAATCCCGAGAATTGGATCCCTATCCGCGTTGTCCGAGACCCCAGCACCGTGAAGTTCGTGACCAATCGCGCAAAGTTCTTCGGTGGATCGACCTATATCGCTGAACTCCAGCACCAGCGTTACATCCCGCTCATCCAAGCGCACATTCACGGACGTGTCCTGGATGTGGGATGCGGGCCGGTGCCGTACTATGAAGTGTACAAACCGAGGATGACCGAGAACATCTGCGTGGACTGGGAAAGCGGTGCGCATGGAACCGGATCGCTGGACCGTTTCGTGGACCTGAACGACGGCACCCCACTTCCCTTCGCGGAGTCGGAATTCGATTCCATTGTGGCGTCCGACATGATCATGTATGTACAAGCGCCGCATGACCTTTTGAAGGAGTTCTTCCGGGTGTTGAAGCCGGGCGGCCGGGTGTTCCTGAGTTGGCCGTTGACCTATTGGCTCAGCGAATACCCCCACGAATTCAACCACCCCTCGGCTGCTGGGGTATCCTACATGGCGGAACAAGCGAAGTTGAAGATCATTCACATGGAGTCCTATGGAGGACATGCGGACGTGTTGATGGATACACTCAACAAATTCGCTCCCCGTGGCCTGTCGAACCGGATCTTCCGCATGTTCGCCTCATTGGTCCGCTCGACAGGCTGGCTTGAGCGGAACAGGAGAAGGACCAAGGACCGCTATGCCCTTGGGTACGTCTGCATCCTTCAGAAACCCTAGGGATTCACAAGAGCCGCTTGCGCAGTTGATCCAACGCGGCCACCGCACTGCGCTTGATCACCAGATCGCGCGTACCGGGGAATGAACCGCGCACGGACCGCACACCATCCGGACCTGCTACCGCTATCCAGACCGTGCCCACCGGCTTTTCCTCCGTACCACCGTCAGGGCCGGCTACGCCACTGATCGCCACGCTCCAATCGGAGTGAAGCGCCGCTCGTACACCCAGCGCCATGCGCTCCACTACGGGTTGGCTCACAGCGCCGTTCAGTTCAAGCATGTCGCCCGGAATGCCGAGTTCCTCCATTTTCACCGAGTTGGTATAACTCACCACTCCCCCGATGTAGTAAGCTGAACTGCCCGGGATGGAGGTGATCAGGTGGCTGAGGTAGCCGCCGGTGCAGCTCTCCGCGAGTGAAAGTGTCTGCCTTCGCTCCCGCAACAGGGTGCCGACCACTTGCTCCAGACGTTCCTCCCCTGTTCCGAAGATCAACTCGGGGATCAGTGCGTATAGCTGCAATACCCGGTGATCGATCCTGGACCGCGCGGATCCAGGGTCCTCATTCGCATAGGTGCTCAACCTCAACTTCACAAGGCCGGGGCTCGGCAGGTAGGCCAACTTGATGTCGTCCGCTGCGAGGTCGTCCTCCCAATCCGCGATGCGCTGGGCAAGCGCACTTTCGCCCAGCCCGGTGGTGAGCACGGTGCGATGGATGATCGTGGGCGGAGCGAATCGTTCGGTGAACATCGGAAGTAATCGTCCGGACATCATCGCCTTCATTTCATAAGGAACGCCGGGCATGCTCACGAAAACCCTGCTGTCCCGCTCGAACCACATACCGCTGGCGGTTCCCCGATCATTGGGAATCACCGTGCAATGCTCAGGAAGGTCCGCTTGGGCGCGATTCACCTCCAGCAGGTCCTTGGGTGAGCGGCCCATTCGTGCGAACATTTCCTCGATCCGCACTTCGATCTCCGGATGGCGGATGAGGCGTGTGCCGAAGAATTCACAGAGGGCATGCTTGGTGATATCATCATTCGTCGGCCCAAGCCCACCGGCAATCAGCACGACATCCGATGAAGCCGTTGTAAGTGCCGAATTGATCTTGTGCGTCATCACCGATCGTCAGAACGCGTTTGGGCCGGATCCCGATCAGGCCCAACTGCTCGCCCATCCAGCCCGCATTGGTGTTCACGGTCTGTCCGATGAGCAATTCATCCCCGATGGAGATGATCTCGGCCGTGATCTCGCGGTGATCCAATTTCGCCATGTGCTTCAGCCGTGCATGGTGGGAGCGTTCCCGTATCGCGTGATCACTTCCGTTTCGTAGGCGAGGTAGGCCGCCCACCGGGCATCCACATCCACGCGGCCACCGTACCGGCGTGCATAGCCGATGAACGTGGAGTAATGTCCCGCTTCGCTGATCATCAGGTCGCGGTAGAAGGTGCGCAGCTCCGGATCCGCGCATTCCTCGGTGAGGAGCTTGAACCGCTCGCAGCTCCGTGCCTCGATCATGGCGCTGAATAGCAAGCGATCCACCAGCCGTTCCTCGCGGGAGCCATCCTTCTGCATGAAGCGGGCGAGCTCGTTCACGTAGTCGTCCTTTCGTTCCGGACCGAGCGTCCAACCCCGTGCGTGGATCCGCTCCACCACTTGGCCGAAATGGTCGAGTTCCTCCTGGGCGATGCGGATCAGTTCCTTAACCAACTCGCTGTTCTCCGGATAGCGCACGATCATGCTGATGGCATTGCTTGCCGCCTTCTGCTCACACCACGCGTGATCCGTGAGCAGTGCCGGTAGGTCAGCGCGCACGAGTTCCGCCCAGCGGCGATCCGTTGCTAATTGTAATCCGAGCATGCGGCGAAGGTCGGAAAGGAAAGAGGGCCACCCAATGGGCGGCCCTCCATACTTCTTCAGGGCAGGAGCCCCGATGGATCCGTTACGGCTGGATCACCAGCCGTTCGGTGTACACCGCATCCCCTGCGGTGACGTGTACCATGTACAGTCCTGTGGCCAGTTCGCCGTTCAGTTCAAGCACTGTGTTGATGAAGCCATCCTGTACCGCCAGCGTCCGTGTGCTCACTCGCTTGCCGAAGGTGTCATAGATGTCCACGCTCACCGTGTTCACGCCCTCTTCGATCGCATCGAGGTTCAGGAAGAGGTGGTCGCCGCGGTTCGGGTTGGGGTACAGATGCGTCGTTCCGGCATCCGCAGCTACGCGTGTGTTGCCAACGATCTCCTCATCGCAGCCACCGGTGTACACTTCGCACACGGGACCCCAAGGAGTAAGATCATTGATCGGATCCACACCTCCACGACACCACGTAGCGCCACCGTCGAAGCTCGCGCGCACTTCCACTTCATAGGTCTTGCACGTTTCGAAACCACTGCTGGTGAACATGTGCGTGAAGTTGGTGTTGCTGTTGCGCACGATCACCACGTTCTCCGCTGGGAGGCGGAAGCGGAACTGGTACTTGTTCGCTTGCGCGTTCACGCAGTTGTTGTTGTACCGTGTCACAGGCATGCATACCACACGGTTGGCCGCACTCGAACTGTTGTTCGGCGGTAGCGTCACGGTCTTTCCGCAGCTATGGTTGGCGTTGCTCGGATCATCCACCAAGCCAGCCGCACCACACTGGCCTAGCATGTTGTCGATCTTCATGCGGCACGCGCTGCCCCATGCGCGCCATACGCCCGGGCTGATCCGGGTGCGCACACGCACATTGTACATCGTGCCACTCACCAGTGAAGGGAGGTTGGCCATGCTCACCTGATTGGATCCCGGGCCGTTCGCAGGGTAGCGAATGCTCAGGCCACCATTCGGCTCATAGATCCAGAACTGGTACACATTGCCGCTGGTGCCGTTCGGGGTGTCATCCGCCGTGAGCCTGTCCGAGCAATTCGCATTGACGCCGCGACGCAATTCCAACCGGTCGCAGCTCGCGCTGATCAATCGGTCGTTACCCACCGGGACGTTCACGCCCGTGTTCCCCGCAACTTCGCTCGTGCAACCGTTGTTGATATTGTTGCGGTTGTCGATCACGCGCTTGCCGGAAACACGCACGATGTATCCACCATTCGCGATGCCATTGCAATCCTCATCCTCGAACACGAAGTAGAACTCGCCATCGGGCAGGCAAGTGGTCTCGGTGTAGTCCGGGCTCGCGAGTGGGGATTCGTACGCCGGGTAACCAGTTGAACTCTGCACTATGGCATTGTTCAACGAACTCCGCAAGGTCCATCGGTAGCCACCGCCATCGGTTCCTGTTTCTATGGTCACGGTCTCGGTACATGGCGTTCCGGCACAACCGCAGGCCGGGGCAGCCCCGAGGATATCATACACCGTGTTCGGGTTGCCATCATCGCAGGCATCGCCAGGCGTGCCATTGAATATGGTTGGGCATACATCACAGGCATCTCCCAAGCCATCGAGGTCCGTGTCGGTCTGTGCCGGATTGGCGTCGGCTGGGCAATTGTCCTCGTCGTCGCAGACTCCGTCAAGGTCCGCATCCGGCAGGAAGAGCGGATCGGCGATACCGATCGACCCGACGCCACGTCGTGCGATGGTGGTGAAATCCGCGCCACCGGGCCAGTTCCCATCGGCATCCGTGATGGCACCGAAGATGGAGTTGTCCTGTTCCCTCGCTTCGATCCGCCGCACACCATTGGTATTGTTCGCACCGATGGGCACCACGGCAGGATAATCACCGATCACGCTCGTCCCGTTCTGCTTATAGATATCCCCGATCGAGGTGGGATGGCCGCTGTAACTGCCAACCGTGTTGTCCGAGGGTGTGGTCGTCATGGCTTGGAAAGAGGACAATGGATCGCCCGTTCCCGCAACGTTGTCATAGACCAGGATGAACTTACCGGTGAGGCAAACGCCTGCACTTCCATGCACATACGCACCATCATCGGTAGTGGCCGGGGTACGTGCCGTGGTAGCGATATCCAACGCCGTGATCGTTTTCGCACTGATGAACTGCGGACTCGACGGCGATGGGTTGCCGTTGATCATGGTGGAGATCCGCAGGTTGTGTACCTGGCCGCCATCGAATCGGGTACCGTTGCCGGTGGGCTGCACAAAGAGCCAATACGGTCCGCTGCTTCCGGATCCATCGGAGGTGAATGTTCCGGAAAGGTTCGAAGTCCCGTACGTAGTGCCGTTCCATACATTCCCGGCGCCATAGGTCGTGGCCGCATCACTCGTCAGTCCAAGACCCGCCCGCACGTCATACAGGGTATTGGGTACCAAGTTGTCGAACTGGACACAAAGTGCGAAGGGAGTGCGGTTGGCATTGGTCGAAGAAGCGCTCTTGCTTCCCATGTATCGTGGCACCACCAGTTCCGTCATCGTCGGCATGTTCGTGATCGGGATCGACGGACTGTTGCCGGGATTCAATCCGCTGGCCACCGCTTGAAGGATGTATCCACCCGGCGCGTCGAAGTTGATATCGTTGAATGTGGCGATACCGTTCAAAGCATTCACCGCCAGTGTCCCGGCGATATTACCCGGCCCACTTTGGATGCTGATCGTGACCAGCCCGGCGAATTCATCCGCCACACTCGCATCACCGCGCAAGGCTTGCACTTGGAACGCCGCAAGGTTCACACCGACCACGCCGGATATCGGAACGTTCGCGAAACCGAGGTCCTGCGCTGCACCCAATACGTCGAAGGGTGCGGATGTTCCACTGGTGAGCACATCACCCGAAGTGCGCGCTGCCTCCACCTCCACGCCGAAGTCGGCGAGGTCGTAGGTGATCCCGCTGATCACCACGTTGTTCGTGCCAGCGAGGATCGTACCTGTCACGGTTCCTCCGAGGTTCCCGAAGCCGGTGATCAAATTGACCTGCACACCGGTATTGGCTGATACGTTCTGTGCGATGTTGCCGCCGTCCTGCGCCTCCACCGTGATGCTGAACGGCAGGTTCTCCACCACGTTGTTCCCTCCGTTGATGCTTGTGATCACCAATTGCGTGGGCGCAGCAGGTGCGATCCCCGTCCCGCTCACGGCCACGTTCTGTGTAGTGGCAGGTGAACTGGAACACACCACGTTGTCCGAATAGGCGATCCCCGCCAACGGCGTGAAACGCACATCGATCGTGGTGACCGCTACGTTGCCACTTCCCAGATCGATCGCGCTCGTGGAGAACGGATCCACCCCGGTGCGGATCTCGAAACCGGTCGGAGGCGTCACCAAGAGCGGGTTGGTGAGGTTCGTGCCGCTCACTGTGAATGATGATGACGTCGTGCTGTTCCCGACGATCTCGTTGCCGAAGGCACCCGTGAACCCGGTCTCGTCCACCACGATGCTCGCCGCCGCGGTACCGATCAAGGAGAAGTCGTCCACGGCCATGCCATCATCGGACCCCGTTGCATTGAAGTCGTTCCAACGCAGAAACACCGTTGTGCCATTTGCGATGCTCAGGCCGGTGATCGTGAAACCGATGGGCGCGCTTTGCAACATGGACCCACTACCGGTCGATACCGCCGCAACATTGGCATAGTCCAAGTTGTCCACATCCGTCCATGTCCCGGTCGTGAGCGAAGTCGCATCCGTACTGTACTGGAAATCGAGCTTATCGAACCGACCGGTTGCGCCGATCCTCCACGTCTCACCGGTGTAGGCGATCTGCAACGAGCTGATCGTCTGCCCCGTGTTGTTCGTGAGATAGAATCCGAATCGGGGGGTCAATGAACCAGAAAAGAGCCCACCGATCGCGCGCTCCGTTGACGCAGCCGGGCCGAAGTGATAGGAGTCCCCGGTCGCACTCGATCCGGTACCGGCCGTCATGGTCGTGTTCGCGGCTGTCCCCGTCTCCGAGAAATACCAACCAGTAACACCTGCATTGAATGCTCCGAGGTCCCCCCCGGCAATGGTGATGCTCGCCGTGCCGAGCGAGGTGAAATCCTGCGTGTAGGTCGATCCGATGGTCCCATAGCTGAATTGTGCGGAGATGTTGCTCTGCACCAAGGAAAGCAGGCCACCAAGCAATAGGTAGGTCCAGCGTGGAAGAAGTCGTTTCATGATCCGGGTTTTGGGGGTTAACGAAGAATCACATGCGAATTAGGGGGTCGCAGGCAGCCCGAAGTTATCCCCGGAATTCGATCTTCCAAGTGATCGCCACGATTCCTTGCGATCCGGATCGGAAAAGCCAGCGCTACGGTTTGATGAAGCGGGCGGCGGGAACACCGGTGCCCCCCACGGTGCGGAGCACATAGCTCCCTTGGGGCAAGCTTCCCACAGGGATGGTCATCCGGTCCACATCCTCCAGCTTGCGCATCCGGATCACCACACGTCCGGTCGCATCCATGATCACGATCTCTCCGGCCGCTGCCGATAGTCCAAGTACGGTCAACTGATCCACGACCGGGTTCGGGAAAAGGAGCAATTGCCCCCCGCCCTGCTCGTTGAGGATCGGCACCATCGCACTCTCCGACCAACGGCCATCCAGATCGGTCTGCCTCAATTTATAGTACGAGCGTCCGTTCAAGGGTCGTGGATCGATGGCCGAGTAGGCTCGCGCCCCGAAGCTGTTACCCACAGCGGCCTCGCGCATCACTTCCTCGAACCGCTCGCCATCATCACTCCGATACACGGTGAAGTATGCATTGTTCCGCTCGCTCGCCGTGGTCCAATCCAACTGCACGTGTTCTTCAACCAGCCGTGCGGTGAAGGACAATAACTCGAGCGGAAGCGGTGAAACGATCGGTGTGAGTGTGAACGGGCCGAAGGCATTCACCACTGGATCGGTCGTGGCGGAATACGCCGCCGAACTCCCTGCGATCTGGGTTTCCCACAAGGGTCCCCCACTGTTCCAGCGTTGCGCACGCAACGAAAGAGGATCATCGTACGGGGAGATCGGCAATTCGCTCGGCGTGTACGTGAAGGTCAAGCCAGCTGTCGGCGTACCGGTCACGTCCACTTCCCAGAAACGATCCACGGTGGCTGCGGAGTTATCAAGTCCCGTAACGGAACTGGTGAGGTTCGATACGGCGATCGGCATCACCGGCCAAGGCAGATTGTTCTGCGGGGTGCCATACGTGGCCATGGTCACGCTTCCCGCGTTACCCGCTGCGAGATTGAAGGTGAACGGGATGTAGTTCCCACCGATCCCCGTTCCGAACGGAACAAGGTGTGCGCCGGTGGTGGCGCCGATGTCCCAACGGACCCGCGAGAGATTGTCCGTGCGCTCACTGATGATGTGGCGTTGATTGCTGAATACGAACAAGGACGTGATCGCCGTTGCGGCCGGATTCAGGATCGCCAATTCGTTCCCGTTCAGGTCAAGGATCGCCGTGTTCAACTCCAGCGCATTCGCAACCTGCACATTGCAGTTCATGGTTACCAGTGGGAACGCTGTACTCTTGGAGAAGCGCCAAGTGTAGAAGTTCTCACCGCCCGCAGTCGCAATGGTCTGGACGTTGTTGGTCCCGTTGAAGTTCACCACCCCGTTGCGCTCGTTGAAACCTGTTGCCGAATAGTTCGTCCAGTTCCCGAAGACCGATAACGTATGGTTCGACGCCGTCACATCCAGATCAGGGGTTCCGGACACATTGTCGATCGCGAGGTTGCCCTTCACGGAGGTGACTCCCCGCAAGTCTTTCGTGCCCGTGCCGGTCACACGCAAATGACCATACCCACCGGTCAGGTTCCGCACGTCCTGGTTGCCCGCCCCGGAGTAGATCACTTGGCTGGCTGCGTTCAGCAAGTAGGTGTTGCTCATGGTGGAATAGGCCGTCCAAGCCGCCGGTGTTCCGGTGATCTCCATGGTACTACCAGCGTTCAGCAGAAGCGTGTCCTTGCCTAGTCCGGACCCAGTGGCATTGATGGTGCGCGTTACCACCATTCCACCAGGGTCGATAGCGAATCTGCAGCTGTTGCCCGTTGAGTTGTTCGTGGTGAGGTATAACGTGCCTCCTATCGTTAGCGTGCCTTTCACCGTGAATGCTCCACGCAGGGCCCTCGCATCGGCACCGGCCGATCCATCGATCGCAACGCTTCCATTGGCCCCTATCAAGGCAACAACATACCCTGGGCTGATCGTGACGTTGAAGGTGGACCCGCCGGATGAAATGAAATCACCGTAGTTGAAAAGGGCCGTGCCATCAAAGATCAGGTTGATGTTGGTATTGATGGTCAGGTTGGTCGTGATCTGGCTCGCCGCCGTCATCACATGGAAGTTCCCGCGCTTGTTCAGCCGGGCCGCGTTGAAGATCCCGTTGCCGTTGATGGTGACATTGGCGCCTTCGATGTTGAAACTGATCCCATCGTAGATGCCCCCATTGCCTATCTCGCCATAGTTGTTCAGGTAAGAGTCGTAAATGCCGATGTAGACCAAGGAATTTACGTTAAGAGGATCATCATTGAACAGTTTGCCACCCGCCTCCACCGTGAGGTTGGCGCAGGCGTAAGGGCCCGTTATCGCGGTGATGGTATGGCCGGATCTGATCCAAACGGTCTTGTTCGCATTAGGTATCGCAATGGCCAAAGGTGAGGATGCCATGCTCACACCATCATACACCTTCCACGTACCGGCTGCTCCCCAAGGGCCAGTGCTGTTGCTCACGTAATCTCCGGCGACCTGAGCACGCACACCAACCACCATCACCACCATCGCGGCACTCAACACCACACTGCGGATGATCGTAAGCGTTACCATACTAGGAGGATCGTTCTTCCCACTGCAAAGGGACGGCCTGTACTTCAACCCCGCATGATCGGTGGATGAATTCTTCCGTAGCACGCTGCCCATGGCGATAAAAGTAGGTCGATCAGCCCTGTTCCGCCCACTCCCTCCGGTTGATCCTCAACACGTAACGAACGATCCCGGTCCAGTCCGTCCACCACCCCGCCCACCGCCGCCGCCGCCCCGTCCATTCATGTCCATTCGGAGCCACCAGCCCCTTGTTCAAGCAGGCTAGCAGCCTCCACTTCACCCGTTCCAAGCCCTGAGCTTCGCACTGGCATCCGCCTTCTGCGTTCTCGTCCTAATCTGGGCTCTGCTGACTGCAATCTTTGTTCTCCTCCTGCGTTCTTCAAACTCGCACCCGCATTCTTCGTTCTCCCTCCCGCATTCTTCGTTCTCGCGCCCGCGTTCTTCATTCTCCCTCCCGCATTCTTCGTTCTCGCGCCCGCATTCTTCAACCTAGCACCCGCATTCCTCGTTCTCGCGCCCGCATTCTTCGTTCTCGCACCCGCGTTCTTCAACCTAGCGCCCGCGTTCTGCAAACTGGCAACTGCCTACTGCAAACTGCCTACTGCATTCTTCAAACTGCCTACTGCGTTCTGCAAACTGGCAACTGCCGACTGCAAACCGCCTACTGCCAACAGACCTCCTCCTACCCGCCGCAACACCCCTCCGGGCTTCCTGTACTTTCGTCGCCCCTTCAAATACGATCCCTCATGAACCCCATTCTCCGCAACATCCTCGTCGTCATCCTCGGCCTCGTGGTCGGCAGCGTGGTGAACATGGGGATCATCACCATCGGCCCGATGATCATCCCTCCGCCCGAAGGTGCGGACCTCACCACCATGGAAGGTCTTACCGCAGCGATGTCCGTGATGACCGCCAAACACTTCATCGCACCCTTCCTCGCGCATGCGCTCGGGACACTCGTGGGCGCCATGATCGCAGCCGGGCTCGGCGTGGGCAAGAAGCTCTCGCTCGCCATCATCGTTGGGGTGTTCTTCCTCGTCGGGGGCATCGCGAACATCCTGATGTTACCCTCCCCGATGTGGTTCAACATACTTGACCTTGTGGGTGCCTACCTCCCCATGGGTTGGCTGGGCTGGAAGCTCACAGGCGGGAAGTAGCTGTGCATTCCCCATATGAAAAGCCCCCGGATCCGCCGGGGGCTTTTTCATTCTTATCAGTTGTTCGATCACTTCACATCGAACCTATCCAACTCCATCACCTTGCTCCACGCCGCTACGAAGTCCTTCACGAACTTCTCCTTGGCATCGCTCTGCGCGTACACTTCCGAGATCGCACGTAATTGCGAATTGGAACCGAAGACGAGATCCACGCGCGTGCCGGTCCATTTCCGATCGCCGGTCTTGCGGTCGTGTGATCCATAGATGCCTTCCTCACCGCTCTTCGGCGCCCATGCATGCTTCATGTCCAGCAGGTGTACGAAGAAGTCGTTCGTGAGCTGGCCCGGGCGATCGGTAAGCACGCCGTGCTTCGAGCCGCCGGTGTTGGCACCGAGCACGCGCAAGCCACCGACGAGCACCGTCATCTCCGGCGCGCTCAGGGTGAGCAACTGCGCGCGATCGATCAGCATCTCTTCGGCGGGGACGCTGTAGGTCTTCTTCTGCCAGTTGCGGAAGCCATCGGCCTGCGGCTCCATCACGGAGAAGCTCTCCACGTCGGTCTGCTCGGGTGATGCATCCATGCGACCTGGCGTGAAGGGTACCGCAATGCTCTGTCCGCCATCCTTCGCTGCTTTTTCCACAGCTGCGCAACCGCCGAGCACGATCAGATCGGCTAGGGAGACTTTCTTTCCATCCTTGGCCGACGCATTGAATTCCTTCTGGATGTTCTCCAATGCGCTGATCACTTTGCCGAGTTCTGCCGGATCATTCACGGCCCAGAATTTCTGCGGAGCCAAACGAATGCGCGCACCGTTCGCACCGCCGCGCTTATCGCTGCCGCGGAACGTAGAGGCCGAGGCCCATGCCGTGGCAACGAGCTGCGACACACTAAGACCTGAGGCGAGGAGCTTGCCCTTGAGGTCCGCGATGTCCTTCGCGTCGATCAGTTTGTGATCAACAGCGGGGATCGGATCCTGCCAGATCAATTCCTCCTTCGGCACTTCGGGTCCGAGGTAGAGGCTCTTCGGTCCCATGTCGCGGTGCGTGAGTTTGAACCACGCGCGTGCGAAGGCATCGGCGAAGGCCTGCGGATCCTTGTGGAAGCGACGCGAGATCGGTTCGTAGATCGGATCGAAGCGCAACGAGAGATCGGCCGTGGTCATCATCGGCGGATGCTTCTTCCCCGCGATGTGCGCATCCGGGATCATGTGCTCCGGCTTGCAGTCCTTGGCCACCCATTGGTATGCACCGGCGGGGCTCTTGGTCAGTTCCCATTCGTAGCCGAAGAGCATATCGAAATAGCCGTTGTCCCACTTCGTCGGGTTCGGTTTCCACGCGCCTTCGAGTCCGCTGGTAATGGTGTCTGCGCCTTTGCCGCTGCCGTGCGTGCTGATCCATCCGAAGCCTTGCGCTTCGAGCGGTGCGGCCTCGGGCTCGGGTCCTACCAGTGCGGCATCGCCCGCGCCGTGCATCTTGCCGAACGTATGACCGCCTGCGGTGAGGGCCACGGTCTCTTCATCGTTCATGGCCATGCGCTTGAAGGTCTCGCGCACATCACGTCCACTGGCCAACGGATCGGGATTGCCGTCCGGGCCTTGCGGGTTCACGTAGATCAAACCCATCTGCACGGCCGCTAGCGGGTTCTCCAATTCGCGGTTGCCGGAGTAGCGGCTGTTGGGCTTGTCGCTGGTGGCGAGCCACTCGTATTCCGCACCCCAATAGATGTCCTCCTCGGGTTGCCAGATGTCCGCACGGCCTCCTGCGAAACCGAAGGTCTTAAAGCCCATGCTCTCCATGGCCACGTTGCCAGCAAGGACCAGGAGGTCGGCCCAGGAGATGTTGTTGCCATACTTCTGTTTGACGGGCCAGAGCAAGCGTCGCGCCTTGTCCAGGTTGCCGTTGTCGGGCCAACTGTTCACCGGCGCGAACCGCTGGTTGCCGGTGCCACCCCCTGCGCGACCATCCGCAGTGCGGTACGTTCCGGCGCTGTGCCAGGTCATGCGGACGAAGAGTCCGCCGTAGTGGCCCCAGTCCGCGGGCCACCACTCCTGCGAGTCGGTCATCACCTTGGTGAGATCCGCCTTCAGCGCCTTGAAGTCGAGTTTCGAAAAGGCTTCAGCGTAGTTGAAATCAGCGCCCAAGGGATTCGATGCAGGTGCGTGCTGGTGCAGGATGCCGAGGTTCAATTGGTCCGGCCACCATTCGCGGTTCCCCGTGCCGCGCCCGGCGACCGGGTTGCGCATGGCGCCGTGGACCACCGGGCACTTTCCTTCACCGTTGCTCTTATGGCTCGAAGTGCCTTCCGTTGTGTCGTGATGTGTGTTCTTTTCCATGTGATGACTTGTTCAATTCAACCTGATGACCCGATCCCTACGCCATACTATTCACGCTTCCTTCACTTCCAGGAATGATCATGGTCGTGGAGAGAACGAGTGTCCATCCCGAAGGTCACGTTCATGATCCATTGTACCTATGAGCACGGTCAGCTACACCGGCTTTGTGAGGCAGACGAAGGTACCAACGGAAGGCCGTATCCATCGACGTATCGCGAACGGGCCACGCCACTCGGACCCTAATCCTCCGCCGGGGTGATGTCCATCGACGGTTGCTCCTCCGACGACGGAATGATGACCGGCACAACGGGCGGCGGCAAGGTGATGGCGAAGAACGTGGGCTTGAGGTCCAGGTTCACATCAATGGCCGTTACCGTGAGCGTAAGATCACCGCCCGGCCCACCGGTCTGCACGATGGTCCGTGGGAACAGCACGCCACCGGCAGCTTGGTAGTTGCTGTACTCGGTCGTGATGGTCCAGGTCCGGCCATCCGCGATCTTCCGATCCACGCGTTGTTGCTTCAGGCCGGTCTTCGCATCGTAGTAATCGCCCACGGTACCTCCGGTGTTGAGTTGGATGAAGAGCTTGTGCATCGGCTTGCCACCGATGTTGATCCTTCCAGAAAGAATGACGCGCTCCGTCGTCTGCGGATAATGGAGTTCCGGGATCGCATGGCCATTGAACATCAATTCACCCAGTTCCATGTCCTCGATCTCCCGATCGCCCGCAGAACTCAAGCGCACCCCTCGTGTTCCATCGAACACATCCTCCTGCATGAGCAGATCATCGGCTTTGGTCACGGACTTGAATTGGCCGTCGGGTCCGTACCACTGCACCACGGTCACCGGCCGGCCATTCATCTCCGTGGTGAGTTCCATGCGCATGTTCTTGATCCGGGCGATGGCCTCCCTCCCGCCGATGGCCTTCAAGTGATCCTCGATCACCTGCTCGGCGGTGAGGCCGGGAACGGGTTCGAACTCCTCCACCCAGAACGCACCGTTGTGATCCAATTCCGTCACACCTTGGCCGGTGGACCAACTGAAGGAACCCAACTTGGACATCAGCTTCTTCTTGTCGCCCACCACCAGGATCACGGCATTGTCCGGATAAATGAAGGCTTCCGCCGCAGCTTGGACATCGGCGATGGTCACCGCATCCAGGCGCTTGAGGTAGGTGGCATAGTGGTCATCGGCCAATCCGTTCAGGTGCTTGTTCAGTTCGAAGCGTGCAATGGTCCGGGGATCCTCCAGGCTCCTTGCGAAACTGCCGGCCATATACCGCTTGGCGAGGTCCAGTTCCTCTGCCGTGACACCCTTGGCGCGGATCAACTCCATTTCCTTGAGCGTTTCCACAATTGCGCTATCGGTCACATCAGTCCCCACATTGGCCGTGATGTGGAAGTGCCCGTTGAAGCGATCCGATTCCATGGTGGAGTAGATCCCATAGGTCCAGCCCTTGTCCTCGCGCAGGTTCTGCATCAACCGCGCGTTGAAGACACCGCCCCCCAGAATGGTGTTCATCACTTGGGCACTGAGCGCTCGTTCATCCTTTGGTTGCAGGTTCAGGGGGAAACTCACCCGGATCACACTCTGCCCCGCCCCGGGCCGATCCACGATCAGCACCCGGCGAGCACCACGCGGAACGGCAGGCTTGTCGAGGTAGCGCACATCACCCAGTCCTTCAATGTGCTCCATACCGTTCTCGTTCAGCGTTGAACGGACCGCATCGGGTTTCCATTTGGACAACTCGCCTTTCAACAGGGCGCGCACTTCCTTTTCCGTGATGTCACCCACGAAGACGAGGTAGCCCTTCTCCGGCCGGAAGAACGTGTGGTGATATGCATTGAGTTGCTTGACGGAGATCCGGCTCAAGCTCGTGGCCGTGACCACTTCACCGTACGGGTGCCCTCGCCCGAAGGTGACCGAGCGGCCCACCACATCCGCAATGGCCGACGCATCATCCTTGCGTTGTTGCACCGAACTCATTTCCCGCTTTCTCGCCTTCTCGATCTCCGCCTCCGGGAAGGTCGGGCTGGTCACCACCTCCGTGAGCAGGTCCAACAACTCGGGCAGGTGGCGCTTCAACCCGCTGGCGTACGCGCCCTCGCTGTTGGTGAAGAAGGTGGCACCCATGCGGTCCACATCGGCATCCAACGTGGCCTTGTCGCGCTTGGCCGTACCCGCAGCGAGCAGATCACCCATCATATCGATGTAGCCGAAGGCCTGTCCTTGCGTAATGGGTGGGATATCGAACCGGACCTGTACCCCCACCAAGGGCAGCTTGTGGTTCTCCACCACGATCACCTGGAAACCGTTCGGCAGTTTGAAGGTGGTGTGCGCCCCGAGGGAGACCTTGGGTGTGGGGCCGGGCGCCGGTGGATGGCTCCGATCGAGTTGTGCGTTCATCAGGAGGGGCAGGATCAACCCGCCGAGGCAGAGACCCGTGTGGATCGTGCGTGCGTTCATGAGGTCGGGTTCAAGGTTGTTGTTGGCCGGCGGGCAGATAGTGCAACACCACGCGCGCCTTCGGGTTGAAGTAGGTCTTGGCCGCGCGCTGTAGGTCCGCGCTCGTGAGTTGCAGATAGCGTTCGAGTTCCGTGTTCACCAATTTGGTGTCGCCCAGGAGGAGGTACGCCGTCGCGAGGTTGTTCGCGATGCCCGCGATGCGGCTCTTGTCCTGCACGGCCTCGGTCTCCAACTGCGCCACCAGCTTCGTCATGTCCGCTTCGGAAACGCCGCGTTCCTGGATCAGCGTGATCTGGCTCTCCATCCCCTGCTCCAGGGCCTCCACCTCCACCCCTGCGTTGGCGATGGCGTACATGATGGCAAGTCCGCCTTGCTCGAAGGGCAGGCTGAAGGCGCCCGTGTAGACGGCCATGTGCCTGTCGTCCTTCAGCGCCTTGTTCAAGCGGCTGCTGTTGCCGTGGCTCAAGAGGTTGTTCAGAAGGTCCACCGCATAGAAGTCGGTGGATCCCGCGGGTGGGATGCGGTAGGCCATGACCACGGCGGGCAATTGGATGCGGTCATACACCACATCCCGCACTTCCTTCTCCAGCGGCGGCTCCACGATCGTCGGTTGCACCACGGGTGCTCCCTTCGGGATCTCCGAGAAATACTTGGCCACGAGTTCGCGCGCCTTCACCGGGGTGATGTCACCCGCTACCACCAGCACGGCGTTGTTGGGGATGTAGAACTTCTTGTAGAAGGCCTTGTAGTCCGCTTCGCTCGCCGCGTTCAGGTCCTCCATGAAGCCGATGGTGGGCCATTGGTACGGGTGTACGCTGTACGCGCGCGAAAGCACTTCCGGTAGGATGGTGCCGTAGGGTTGGTTCTCGTAGCGCTGCTTGCGTTCCTCATTCACCACTTCGCGTTGCGTATCGATCCCCTTCTGGTCCACGCGGGCGTGCAGCATGCGTTCGCTTTCCAGCCACAGGCCCAGTTCCAATTGGTCGCTGGGCAACACCTCGTAGTAATAGGTGCGATCGCTGCTGGTGTTGGCATTCAGCACTCCGCCGGCCTTCTCCACGTATTTGCTGAACTCGCCGCGTGCGATGTTCTCCGATCCCTCGAAGAGCAGGTGCTCGAAGAAGTGCGCGAAACCGCGGCGGTCCTTCTCCTCGTTCTTGCTGCCCACGTGGTACATCACGCTCACGGCCACGATGGGCGTGCTGTGGTCCTCATGCAGGATCACGTGCAACCCGTTGTCCAGGTCGAACTCGGTGTAGGCGATGGCGGCGGATTGCGCAAAAGCGTTGGCAGTGAGCATGGCGGGGAGAGCGATGGCAATGGTCCTCATGGGCTGGGACGATCCGGAATGGAGTAGGAATGAACGAAGGGCGCCGAAGTTAGGGGGAAGCCCCTATGGCTGGCTTGCCGGTTGAAGTGTGCCGGGCGCGCACGGTTCTCCGGGTATTCCGCACGGGTCCGAACGCGGCGGCGCGAATGGTTGGGTGCATGGGCCTTCGTATGCTTCGTCATTCAGGCTTGGTAGACCACTACGCACCCACGGTGGTTCGTGGTGATCGGCGGTCCGCTCCTCACTCTCGCCGTGCGCTACGGACTCGCGTGGCGTGCGCGGCGTGCGGGACCTTGACATGGGCGGTGCGCGTTGGGCCGCCCATCCCCTATCGCCATCTTTGAACCATGGAGGAGGGAGCACAGACGAAAAAAGGAGAGCCGGTGCCAAGCGCCGCAGGACCGCATGTGGTGAAGATCATCCGCACGGAGTACATCACGCCGAACGTGAAACGATTCGTGGTGGAGCGCCCACGGAAGTACATCTTCAAGCCCGGCCAAGCCACCAAGGTCGCCATCAACCAACCGGGCTGGACGGAGAAGCGCCGACCCTTCACCTTCACCAACCTGCCCACGGCGAAGCGGCTGGAGTTCATCATCAAGATCTATCCGGACCGTGAGGGCGTGACGGCGCGCATGGCCCTACTGCACGCCGGCGATGAGCTCTTGTTGCACGAGGTCTTCGGCGCCATCACCTACCAAGGGCCCGGTTTCTTCATTGCCGGTGGCGCAGGCGTAACGCCCTTCGTGGCCATCCTGCGGGATCTGGCGCGCAAAGGGGAACTGGCGGACAACACCCTGCTCGTCACCAACCGCACCGCCTCCGATGTGATCCTGGACGAGGAGTTCATCAAATTGCTCGGCAAGCGTTTCCTCATGGTCTTCACGCGCGAACACGTGATCGGTTTCCACGAACGCCGCATCGACCGCGACCTGCTGGTAACGCTGGTCGGGAATTTCGACCAGCACTTCTATGTCTGCGGCGATGATGCCTTCGTACACGACATCAACAACTTGCTCCTGCAACTGGGAGCCAAGAGCGAGTGGCTGGTGTTCGAGAAGAAGTGAGGGGCAACCAGAAGTCCGCTCCTACCCTTTCACCTCCGCCTTCGGCGCGTTGGCCTGCACGCTGGCAATGCCCTTGTCTCGCGCCTGCGCGCTGTTGTAAACCTCACTGGTGCCCACCACCTGGCCGTTGGTGGCCTTCAGATTGAAGGAGGAACCGGCCTTGGTCTCCTTGCGCTCGAAACGCAACGCCACGAGTGCGTTCTTCTTCACGCTGGCCACGCCGTTCAGCGCCGCGCGGCGCGTGGTGTAGCCCTCGCTCTTGAGGATGATCTCGCCGTTGCCGGCCTTCAAACGGAAACGGGTCTGCCCCGCCTTGTCGGTGTACACTTCGAAGTTCGCCATGATGGAAATGGGTTGTTAGTGGGAACGCGAGCACCTTGGTGTGATCACATCGGATACCACAAGGAAATGCTTCGGCAGGTGACGCGCCATGACGGAACTCACTTTGCGATCCTCCTTGCTCATCACACCACAACGGACCGTTCAACCTCCGCCCGGGCGCCGCGCTATTCGAACTTCTCCAACCGCACCAAGGTGGTGATGCCACCGCTGGGGTCGTAGCTCTCGGTGAGCACCGCGCCGCCCATTTCGGGCACGAACCACATCTTGCTGTACATGACCACGTAGCCCAGTTCGTTGGTCAACGACCGCTTCACCATTTTGCGCTCCCCTTTCTCCTGCATCTTCGCAGCAGCGGCATCCGCCGCCTTGGCCACTGCGGCATCGGCGCTTTCGTAGGTGGTCTTCATCTCTCCCTTGGTCCACGATTCCGATTCGATGATGTAGGCCTTGTACGTCTTTCCATCCACGGTCACGTCCTCCTCACCGGTCACCACGGCGTTCATGCCTTGCAGGCTGTGGCTGCTGAACTGCAGCGTCTGCCGCGCGTCCACATCGATGTCGTCGTACACCGCCTTGGTGGTGGTGCGCGTGTAGTTGCCGAAGCCGGTCTCGCCGGTCTGCGAATCGGTGGCCCAGCCGAACTCATGGCTGGTATTGGTGGTCATGTGTGAGAACACCTTCTTCTTCAGTTTCACATCCGCCTTGGTAGGGGAAAGAGCATGCTCACATCCTCATAGGACGGCAGCACATCGCCCACCTTCATGTGCAAGGGGATCCGCTGCACGCCCTGGATGGTGAAACCGATCGGGTTATCCGGGGGGCCCACCAACACCACGCCGCGGTTGCGGGCAATGAACAGGGTATCGTTGCGGCACACCACGTAGCTGAAGTAATCCACGCCGGCCACGTTGTAGCCGATCGCGTACTCATCGCCGGCATCGGTTACGGACTTCTTCAAGGTGAAGACCATATCCGAGGCGGAGGCCGCGGGTACCGTTCCTGCGGCCACACCGGCGTTGAAGGCGGCCACGGCCTCGTCCTTCTTATCGTCATTCATCTTCATGAACTTCGGGTCCACGAACATCGGCGTGCTGAAGGTCTGTATGCTCAAGGTGCTCTTCGCACCATCGTGGAGGTTCAATGCGCAGTTCTGCGCGTTCGTGGAGGTACCCACCGCCATGCCGAGCATGAGGGTGATCATTGGGAGGTTACGCATCATGGTGGGTTCGTTGGTCCGATCCGTCAAACCTAGGAGGATCCGGGACATCACGCCGACAATTCTTCAGGGCTGTCTCCGCACACCTCGAAAGCGCTACCGCCCCCGAGCGGTTTCACAGGGTGGTAGCATCCGTAAACGACAAGACCCCGGATCCGCCATGTGACGACCCAGCACAAGCGTTTGCGCTTCGCGCCTGCGGTGAACAGCACGATCGGTTGCGCTGCGCGCCTAGCGAGATCGCTTCGGGCCTGCGGTTGACAGCATGAGCGGTTGCGCTGCGCGCTTTCTGTTTCCAGCGCGTGCGGTTGCGCTTCGCGCCTGCGAGATCGCTTCGGGCATGCGATTAACAGCATGAGCGGTTGCGCTGCGCGCCTGCGATTCACAGCGTGAGCGGTTGCGCCCAGTGCGCGCCTGCGGTTGACAGCGTGAGCGGTTGCGCTTCGCGCCTGCGAGATCGCTTCACGCCTGCGGCCCTCGCGATGACCGGCTTCGATAATATTGTCGGAGCCGGTCATCGCGAGGCTGGCCCCTTGGCCAGCCGAAGCGAGCTTGCAACCTGACGACCGCGAACGATGGCCAAGACCGCCTGGGTGTACATCACCACCAACAAGCGCGACGGCGTGCTGTACGTGGGCGTTACCTCCGACATCAAAGGCCGCATTGCCAAGCACAAGAGCAAACACTACGCGGGCAGCTTCACGGCGCAGTACAACCTTGACAAGCTCGTGTACTACGAGAAGATCGATGGCATGGTGAAAGCGATCGAACGGGAGAAGCAATTGAAGGGTGGGTTTTGACGGAAGAAGAGCGCCTTGATCAAAGGTTATGAACCCGGAGTGGCGGGATTACTTCGCGGAGCTCTAGCAAACGTTGTAGTGTCAGAAGGGCGGGGCAACCGAACGGACCGATACTGCTTGCTCCTCCACCTTTGCGGCCGCCATGCTCACCCTTGACCTCACCTCACTCCCTACCCTCACCACCTCGCGCCTCGTGCTTCGCGAAGTCCGCATGGAGGATGCTCCGGAACTCTTCGCCATGCGCAGCGACCCCGAAGTGATGCGCTATGTACACCGGCCCATGGCGGTGAGCATTGACGACGCACATGCGTTGATCACGAAGATCCAGGACATCCAACGTGCGAACGAAGGCGCGCAATGGGCCGTCACCATGAAAGGTGATGACCGATGCATCGGCCTCATCGGTCTTTGGCGCATCATCAAAGAGCACTACCGCGCGGAACTGGGTTACACGCTGTCACGCGCCCATTGGGGCAAGGGCCTGATGAGCGAAGCCATCGCCGCGGTGATGGACCATGGATTCGACGCCTTCGGTCTGCACAGTGTGGAAGCGTGGACCGAGCCGCGCAACGTGGGTTCGGTGCGCACATTGGAGAAGAACGGTTTCGTGCGCGAGGCCCACTTTTCGGAGAACATCTTCTGGGATGGCGCGTTCTGCGATACGGTGGTGTACGGGAAGTTGGCGCCGAAGTGAGCGAAGTGCTTCAGCCGATCGTGATGCGTGGCGGTGTGCCGCGCTATTCCTTCACCACCTGCACGCTGGAACTTACACCGCTTGTTGCCGCGATCCTGATCCGGTAGTTGCCCGGGGCGATATCCTTGGAGAGATCCAATTTCATCCGATGCTCACCCGCACCCTGCACAATGCCATCCGCGAAGACCTGTACCACGCGACCCTCCATGTCGAACAAAGTGACGGTGATGCGTTCATCGGCTTGCAAAGTGTACGTGAGGTCGGCGCTGCTGCCGATCGGGTTCGGGAAGACGAGTGGTTCTCCGAGCGCCATCGAAAGTTCGTTCACGCCAATGACCAGGCCCGTGTGGTAGCGCAGCACAACAATGTCGTCCAGTGTTGCGCCGAAGTTCGAGCTGCCCACGAGTAGCAACTTCCCATCGGGCTGTATGGCCACCGCGTTGCCGTAGGTGGAGTTCCCTTGTTGCGAATCCACCATGCCATCGCCGGAGAAGTTGGTATCGGGCGATCCGTTCGGCAAGAGCATCACCACACCAAGAGCGTCGCCCGCGATACCGCCACCGGCGATCCGGCCATCCGGCAACACCACCACCGAGCGCGCAATGCTGTACGCACCATTCACCACGTTCGTCCAGCCGTCACCGGAAAAAGAATTATCCAACGACCCATCAGAATTGTAGCGGGCAATGCCGACATCGCCAAGGAATGCCGCTGTGGCCACGATCCCACTGGCGATGATCTTTCCATCCGCCTGCACCGCCACATCATAGGCCCAATCGGCATTCGTGGTGAGCGCAGATACAACGACTCCTCCTGTGCCGAACGTGGCATCGAGCGCGCCACCGCTGGTGAAGCGCACCAACATGAATTCGCTGTTGCCGAACGTGTCCCCCGCTTCCCCGCTGATCACCATGCGGCCATCCACCTGCAGCGCCAATCCGGAGGCACGGTTCTCTACGCCCCCGATGTCCAGGATCTCGAAGCCATCACCACTGAAGCTGTTGTCCGGCACGCCATCGGTGAGGTAGCGGGCCACCACGGCATCATAGCCTACGGTGTTGAGCGCGGTGCCCACCACGGCGATGCTTCCGTTGGACTGCACGGCCACGTCGAAGAATCCGTCATCGCTACCGGTTCCGATGTCGTCCACACGAATACCGTCGCCGCTGAAGGTGTTGTCCAAGGTGCCATTGGAGTTGTAGCGGAGGATCGCCGCTTGGTAACCGCCACCGTTCACGAAGGTCTGGCCCACAGCGATGATCTTTCCATCAGCCTGCACGGCGATCCCCAAGATCTTGTCGTCGATCGTGGACCCGCTGCCGAGCGTGGTGGTCACCCGTCCGCCGGTGCCGAAACTGTTGTCCAAGCTGCCATCGGGCATGAGGCGCACCAACGCCATGGCAATCCCCCCAACACCAGTTTGCTGCTGCGTTGATCCACCCACAACGATGCGACCATCGGGCTGCACCGCGATGCATACACCCAGATCGGAACCGGCCGGTGGGAAGTGTATCGTGGCAATGCCATCCCCGGAGAACGTGAGGTCCAACTCGCCGGATTGCTGGGCGGATGCGGAGACAGCTAGAACAACAGCGAGCAAGGTGGTGTATGTGTGATGCATCGGAACGGGGTGTTACAGCGCTCCTGTGAAAGTAGTGGATCTTTGCCCCATGAGCCGCGGCTTCGTCAAAGAGGATGATCAGGAGGAAGCGCCCTTCATACCACCTCGTGCCGCGCTGCCCGATGGGGTGACGAACTACGTGACGGCGCGTGGCATGCGCCTAATGTTGGAAGAGCGTGAACAACTGGAGCTGGATCGTGCCAATGCAACCGGCAGCGACGATGAGCGCCGTCGCACAAAGGCGGAGATCGATGGCCGCCTCGCCCTCCTGAACGAACGCATCGTAACGGCGCGGCCCGCGGTGCAAAGTGAAGAAGCCCCCTCGGAATTGGTGTTCGGCGCGCTGGTGAAGGTGGCCTACTTGAATGGTCCTCAGCAAGGCACCGTGCGCACCTTCACTATTGTGGGTGTGGATGAGGCTTCGGTGGCGGAAGAACGATCCGCCTTCACTGCACCGATCGTGCGTGCGCTCATGGGCAAGTGCGTGGGCGAACGTGCCAGCTTCGTACTCGGGCAGACGAAGCAGGAATTGGAGGTGAAGGAGATCCGTTGGCCGGAACCGGAGTGATCATTCCATCACTTCACCCGCAGCGCGATCTACTTCTTGCAATACGCTTCCGAGGTCTCGACAGGGTACTTCGTTTCGAGGTCCACGTCATTGAAGCTCTTCCGCGCGCCCCAATTGAAGATCCGCTCGAAGAAAGGGAGCAGCTTCTTGTTCTTGATCCGCCCGAGGAAGTACACTTCGTGCTCCTTCTCCTTGATCCCCATGTCGTAGAGCACCCGATCATGTTCCGAGATCCCCAGTTCATGGAAGAAGTGCATCATGCGGAAGTATTCGCAAACGTTCCCACTTTCCAGCCTTCCGGCGAAGTAGAACGGCATGAACCAACCGATGACATAGCAGGACCCCGAGATCACCTTGCCGATGACGTGGAAGCGGAACTCGTAATACTTCGATACCGGAATGGCATACTGCTGCATGATCGTGAGCACCTCGTGCCGGTGGCCCCACTCATCCAGTTCGATCTGATGGATGGCGGCCTTGTCCACTTCGGACTTGATGGAACCCGCATGGCCCTGGTACGCGAAGGCTGCCGCTTTCTCCGCCGAATAGGCCATCCGAAGCAGATCCACCAACTCCCGATGACCCCGTACCCGCTCCGCTGCTCCCGTCATTCTGCAAGGATATCGGTTGCGGAGGCGCCGGACGACCATTCCTCAAATTCATCCTTTGTGGGTAATTGGACCACCGCCTGATCTTCCCACATTAGCACCGATGAACGCGCAAGCGAACAAAGGCATCGCGTACCTCTGGATCGAGGACTTCAATGCGCACGACCTGGAGTCGTTGCTTGACCTCTATGCCGAGGATGCCGAACATTTCAGTCCGAAGTTGCAAGTGAGGCAACCGGAGACCAAGGGACTGATCAAAGGGAAGGACGCGTTGCGTGCGTGGTGGGCCAATGCATTCGAGCGCCTTCCCTCCTTGCGGTATGAGTTGAAGAAGCTCGTGGCCGATGAGCGGACGGTCTTCATGGAATACATCCGTCACGTGGATGGGGAAGCGGACCTGCTTGTCGGTGAGGTCCTGGAATTGCGCGATGGAGTGATCATCGCCAGCCGTGTCTACCACGGATGAACCATACCAACTTCGCTTGGGTTGAATGGATCAAGCGCGCCGGAGCTGCTCGATCAAATAGCTCCCGCGTTGTGCGATGGAGAGTCCGAAGACCCCTTCCTGGAGCCGACTGAACATCAAGGTGTTCGTGGAGATCATCACGGTGCGGCCACCAAGAACACCCAACGAGAGATCCGGTTCCATATCGGCTTTGCTGCTCGTGGTCGGATCCAGTTGTTCAAGGAAGAGATCGGCGATGCCGTGCCTTTCGGCCACCCACTTCTCCACGACGCTTGCGTGATCGTGCGCATTCGTGGAACCCGACTGGATGGTCCGGATATCGCCCTGGACACCGCGAAGCCAATCGAGCAATTCCCCCATCTGTTCTTCTTCCAGCCCGATCTCGGACCATATCCGAACGCGCAGGGAGGTACCATCCTGCACGGAGATCAGGTACTGTCTCGGCGTCGCCGAAGCGATCAAGCCATCCATCGCCTCTTCCGCAGTGGTGTTGAAATAGCGCGCTGCGAGCAGCGACTGCTTCATGCCTGGTTTGAAGGATACGTTCAGCGCCATGCTTCCGGGTTCCTGTCATTTCAACGGTACTTTTTGAAAATGGTGACGGTCCGGTCGAACTTCGAGTTCCACATGCCCGGATACCCATTCATGATGGATCCCGATCATTAGCTTTCGCACCGATCATCATTACGCTCCCCGTGCATTCACGCGTCGTCCATCGGTCATCGGCTTTCGTTCAGCCGCTGGCAACCCCACCCATACCCTTCGCGTATGACGGCGCCATGAGTGGATCGTACTATGCTGTGCTGGATGTGGAGACGACCGAAGGCGATCCCACCAATGGACGAGTGATGGAGGTGGCTGTGCTGGCCATGAACGGTCGAGATGAGCGGCTGCGCTGGGACAGTTTGGTGCATCCGCGGTGCCGCGTCCCCTGGTTCACGAAGAAGCTCACCGGGATCGATGATGAACTGCTGCGCAACGCACCGGTCTTCAGCGAAGTGGTCCGCACATTGGAAACGCTCACCCAGGATCGCATCGTGGTCGCACACAATGTGCGCTTCGATATGACCGCGCTGGCACATGAGTTCGCGCGCACGGGTATGCCGTTCGAGCGACCGACGTTATGCACCGAGCGATTGGGACGCCGCTTGGTACCCACCTTGGAGCATTACAATCTGGGCAGCCTTTGCCGGTATTTCGGCATCGAGTTCAACTCGGCGCACCGCGCGCTCGCCGATGCCGCAGCCACCGCGAGTTTGCTGGCTTGCTACATCGATGCGTTCGGGGAAGAGAATGTACAGTCCAGTGTGGTGCCCATTCAGCGAGCGCTCCGGGCCTGATCCCGATCCGGTTCCTCGACCTCCCGTGTTCGAAAGGCTAGGTCAATAGCCAATTCGAGGCCCACAGTACCCACATGATCACAGCGCAGACGGTTCCTACCATCGCCAAACGCGCACCGATGCGTGAGTGCTTCACACTTACCGCCGTGTAGCGCAATAGGTGTCCAGCTGCTCGGCGCTGACCCCACCATCCGAAGATCAATGCATACACCCCAAGGATCACGGCCAGCGAGCACAAGTGTCGCGCAAAGGCGAGGGGGATGCTCAATGCGCCGAAGACCAGCGTGACCGTGCTGAGCGGAAGTCGGCGTTCAACCTGCTTCATGCGCCTGCCGACTTCAGGAGTTCTTCGTGGATCGCCAACACCTGCGGGATCACGAGTTGTGTGTCGTCGTTCGCGACAACGAAGTGCGCGATCCGGAGGCGCTCCTCCTCGGTGGCTTGGTTCGCCATTCGGGCCCGCACATCCGCTTGCGTAACGCCGTCGCGTTGCATGACCCGCGCCACACGCATTGCCTCCGGACAGGTGACTGTGATCACCCGGTCGAACGCCTTGTAGCCGTCGTGTTCTACAAGGATCGCGGCTTCCATGACCACGTAAGGACCGGTCTGCTCCTCGGTCCACCGGTTGAATGCACGACGCACCGCGGGATGCACCATTGCATTGAGATCGGCAAGCGCACGCACGTCTTTGAATACGATGGCGGCCAACGCGCGCCGGTCAAGAATGTTGTCGGCGTAGACCTTCTCCCCGAAGCGTTCGGTGATCGCCGACCGCAATACCGGATCGGAATCCATAAGATCCTTCGCCTCTTCGTCGGCATGGAACACGGGCACGCCAAGGACAGAGAACACTTGGGCCACGGTGCTCTTCCCCGCCCCTATCCCACCGGTCAATCCGACCTTCCACATGATCGCGGAACCAAGGGGTCGTTGTTCGTGGCGTATGGATCAGCCTTTCGCTGTGGCCTCGTTCAGCTGCTGGGAATTGTCCATGGCGATGGCGCTCTTCTCAAAGCGCAGCTTCACATTGCTGTCCACGTCCACCAATACGGTGGTGTCCGCCACCTCCAGGATCTTGCCATGGATGCCACCGATGGTGACGATGCGCGTCCCCTTCTCCAGCGACTCCCTGAATTTGCGCGCGTCCTTCGATTTCTTCTGCTGGGGGCGGATCATGAAGAACCAGAAGACCACCATGAGGAGGCCCATCATGATCCAGAAAGTTGCCGGGTTCTGGGCCTCGGGTGCGGCGGCTTGTAGTAGAATGGAAGCGGTCATTCGGTTGGTTGAGGATTAACGGTTGCTTGGTATCGGCCCCACGACATCACCGGTGAGGGTGAGTACCGTGCTGGGCGGTGATGAATTAGCGAGGACCGTGACGGTCTTGTGCTGCATGCCTTCGCGGCCTTCACTATCAAAGGTCACGGTGATGGATCCGGTGCCGCCCGGTGGGATCGCACCTTTCGGCCAATCCTTACCGACCGTGCATCCGCATGTGCTGCGGACATCGGTGATCACCAACGGACTAGCGCCTTTGTTGGTGAAGGAGAACCGTTGCTCGACCCGCTGTCCTTGAGTGATCCGTCCCATGGCCACCTCGGTCCGGTCGAACACGATGCGAGGCATGTCCGCTTCATCAACCTTTTCATAGCCGGAGACGGGGAAGGTGAGATCATCGGTGGTCACACCCTCGTTCTCGCTGTGGTCCGTAAGGCGACACCCCACGAAGAGGACCGCGATCATGAAAGGAATGATGTGGTGCGCAGCATCATTCAACTTTCAAGTAGTCCACGACCCACCTTGCTGATGCGACCATCCGCCTTCATCTCGATGAAGATCTTGTCCAGCACGCCGTTGATGAAGTTCTTGCTCTTCGGGGTGCTGTATGCTTTCGCGATCTCGATGTATTCGTTCATCGTCACCTTGATCGGGATCTGCTCGAAGATGCGCACTTCGGTAAGGGCCATCTTCATCAGGATCATATCGCTCAGCGCGATGCGGTCCGCTTCCCAATTGCTGGCGCGTTCGGCAATGAGCGCTTCGTGCTCATCACCCAACTCGATCGTGCGACGGAAGAGGTCACCCACGAAGCTTTTCTCCTCCGCCGGGTCCAAGGAAAGTCCATCCAGAAGATCATCGGCATGGCCGCTCTCCTTCCAGCTCTCCAGTCCACGTTTCACCATGGTGGCAGCAAGATCCAGATCCTCCATCCAGAAGATGCTCCGCGATTCGAAGACCTCTTGCAGATGCTCATCATTGGCGATCATCTCGCTGAAGAGGCGGACCACCAGTTCACGTTGTTGGCTGAAGGTTGGCGATGGTGCTTGCATATAGGCCTTGAACTCCTCGCTTTCCTCGATGCTCTTGTACAACGCTGTGAACACCTCGCGGAAACCGACCCAGCTGATCCGGCGCTTGTCGCATTCCTGTTGAAGGCGATCGCTGGTGGCGATACCGGCGATCAATACGTTGTCCACGAAGCGCCGATCCGGATTCAGGTCCCCTTCGGTGGGCAGATGTTTCTTCCGCCGCTCCTCCATGCGCTGTTCCGCCACATGACGCAATTCACCGAACACAAGCAGCAGGCCTAAGTAGAGGTCATTGGTGCGGTCGATCCCCTGGACCAGTTCCTTCCCCAAGCGGGTCGAACTCGTGCGATCGCCCTGCCAATGGGCGTAAAGCGCTTGATAGACCTTGATCCTCAGGTAACGGCGGTTCACCATGGGGAAGCGTAGCGAAGGCCCGCTTCGCGAATACTGGTGATGCGATGCTCGGCTGTTTGGTTCGCTGCGAGGTAGGTAGGGATATCCAGGTCGGCGCTTGCCTTGAAGATGCGCAGGGCCGTGTCCTGGATCCCCTCCGTCTGTTTCAGTGCGGCCTTCCGGTTGTACCCCTTCATCTCCCATGCGCAGTTGATGATCCCTCCGGCGTTGATGAGGAAGTCGGGAGCGTAGAGAATGCCCTTCTTCATGACCGCCTTGCCGTGGATGGTCTCATCGGCGAGCTGGTTGTTGGCCGCCCCGGCGATCACGCTGCATTTGAGCCGCTCCAACGTCTCGTCATTGATCGTGGCGCCCAGTGCGCACGGTGAATGGATGTCCACATCCAGGTCATGGATCACCTCCGGTTTCACCAACGTGATCGTCGGGAACTCCGCTCTGACCGCCGCCAACTTCTCGTCATGGATGTCGGTGAGGAACACGCTCGCGCCTTCCTTCACCAGCAGCGTGACCAATCCTTTGCCCACGTTCCCGGCACCTTGAATGGAGACCTTCCTTCCACTGAGGTCATCGCTGCCGAAGGCGGTCTTCGCAGCTGCCTTCATGCCACAGTAGACGCCGTACGAGGTGACCGGGCTGGGATCGCCACTGCCTCCCATTTCCTCCGGAAGACCAGCAACGTACTTCGTCTCCTTCTTGATGTTCACCATCTCGGTGACGCTCATGCCCACATCCTCTGCGGTGATGTACCGGCCGTTGAGACTGTGTACGAATTGGCCGAACCGGCGGAACATGGCCTCGGTCTTCTGCGTCCGGGAATCACCGATGATCACCGCCTTGCCCCCGCCCAGATCCAGCCCCGCGAGTGAACTCTTGTAGGTCATCCCCCGGCTGAGCCGCAGGACATCGTTCAACGCTTCGGCTTCGCTGGCATAGGGCCACATCCGCGTACCACCCAAGGCAGGACCCAAGGTGGTGTTGTGAACTGCGATGATGGCCTTCAGGCCCGTGGGGCGATCGTAACAGAAGAGGACCTCTTCATGATCGTGCTTCTCCATGCGCCCCAGCACGACCTCGGCTTGGGCGGGTTTGGAACTGGTACTGAGCATTTGTGTGGCTGCTTTTGTTCGGCGTTCGTTCGGTCCTGTTCGATCGGGAAACGCCGCTGTCCGCCTAAGCCAACCGGTCAACGCACCCCGACCCTCCTACTCCTCCAGCCTACATTTGGCGCGCTTCCGAACCGCAGCGCCATTTGCAAGGCCGCGCAAAAGTAGGAAGTTCCCTCCCGGGCCGATGCGACCGTTGCTCAAGCTGAACAAGTACTTCGCCAAGTACACGTGGCATCTGGTCCTGGGCACGGTGTTCATCGTGCTGAGCAACCTGTTCGCGGTGTACGCGCCGCAGGTGGTGCGTGAGGCCATCGACATGGTCACGGCCGGGTTCACGCAGCGCGACCTGCCCCTCTCCGAGCGGGAGATGGCCGTTCCTGAATTGCTCGGGCTTTGGACCGGCTGGACGGGTCTTGATCTGCAGGGCTGGTTCTCGGACCTGAGCAACGCGGGCCTTGCGATCGCGATCGTGAAAGTCGCCGGTGTGTTGGCCATCCTCTATCTGGTGTTCGCACTGCTCCGTGGCTTCTTCATGTTCCTCATGCGGCAAACGATCATCGTGGTGAGCCGTCTGATCGAATACGACCTGAAGAACGATGTGTTCGATCACTACCAGCAACTGGATCGCGCCTTCTACAAGCGCAACAGCACCGGCGACCTGATGAACCGGATCAGCGAGGACGTGGGCAAGGTGCGGATGTACCTCGGGCCTGCGGTGATGTACACCATCAACCTCGTGGTGCTCTTCGTGATGTGCATCGGCTTCATGTTGCACGTGAACACCGAACTCACCTTGTGGACGCTCGCACCGCTTCCGATCATGAGCGTGCTGATCTACTATGTGAGCGATGTGATCAACCGGAAAAGCACGGATGTGCAGAAGCAGCAAAGTCGGTTGAGCACATTGGCGCAAGAAAGCTTCAGCGGGATCCGCGTGCTGAAGGCCTACTCCAAGGAACCGATGGCCGTGGGTCGCTTTCGGGAAGCGGCGGCGGAGTACCGCACGCGCAGCCTTTCGCAGGCGAAGGTCGATGCGCTGTTCATGCCGGCCATCCAATTGCTGATCGGACTCAGTACCGTGCTGACCATCCTTGTTGGCGGGATCAAGTTGATCCAAGGCGATCCGACCGTGAGCGTCGGGAACATCGCGGAATTCGTGATCTATGTGAACATGCTCACCTGGCCGTTCGCATCGGTGGGCTGGGTGACATCACTGGTGCAACAAGCCTCGGCCAGCATGGTGAGGATCAATGAGTTCCTGGACACCGCGCCCAACATCACGAACGAAGCCGATGAGCTGCACGAGGTCCGTGGCGCCATCACCTTCAAGGATGTTTCGTTCACCTATCCCACCACAGGCATCAAGGCGTTGGATAGCGTCTCGTTCCATGTGCCGGTGGGTGGATCGCTCGCGGTGGTGGGACATACCGGAAGTGGGAAGAGCACCTTGGTGGACCTCATCGGAAGGACCTACGATCCGGATGCGGGCGATGTGCTCGTGGATGGCGTTCCGATCCGCCGTGTGAAGCTGGAACGCTTGCGCAGCGAACTCGGCTTCGTGACGCAGGACGTCTTCCTCTTCAGCGATTCGATCCGCAACAACATCGCTTTCCGGTTGGATCCGTCGGAGAACGTGGACGATCGTGTGATCGCGGCTGCGCGAGTGGCCCAGGTCCACGCGGACATCGCGGAATTCCCGAAGGGATACGACACCATCCTTGGCGAACGAGGCATCACCTTAAGCGGTGGGCAGAAGCAGCGCGTGAGCATTGCACGTGCCGTCATCGGTCGTCCAAGGATCCTCGTGTTCGACGATGCGCTGAGCGCCGTGGACACCGCCACCGTAGAAGCCATCCTGCGTGGGATCCGGGAGGTGATGAAGGGCCGGACCACGATCATCATCAGCCATCGGATCAGCGCGGTGCGAAATGCCGACCACATCCTGGTCCTCGACCATGGACGTGTGGTAGAGGAAGGGACGCACGCGGAATTGATCGATCGTGGCAGTGTGTACGCCAGTATGCACGAAGAGCAATTGCTCGAGGAAGCACGCGAGACCTTGGAATAGGTGTGCGGCTCCGACCCACGGATCCAGGATCAATGGTTCATGCACTCGATCAGGTCCCACCCCTTCACTTCCAGCCCCTTGTGCTTGCTTGAACGGGGAACACTTCTATATTTGGGTGCGCCCAGCACCCCTTTTGGGCGTACAACCATGCGAGACGATCGTGAGGACGTGTACTCCAAAGCGGTCCGCGCCGGAAAGCGGACCTACTTCTTCGATGTGAAGAGCACCCGCGGGCGCGACCTCTATCTCACCATCACGGAGAGCAAGAAACACACGCATGAGGACGGCTCGGCGCATTACGACAAGCACAAGATCTTCCTCTATAAGGAGGACTTCGACAAGTTCATTGATGGCTTGAAGGATGTGTACGATGAGATCGATCGTTTGCGGTCCACCGGTGAATTCGTGCACCACGTTGAGCAAGGCAACAACGACCAGCCTTCCGCCGACCCTCCGCCTCCGTTCACCGATGTGAACTTCGAGGACCTGGACCGTAAGGACATCTGATCTCTTCGTGTATCCGATCCGCAGCGTCCGGAACACCCGGATGTGCATGGACTTTCCCCCATTCGACCAATCGACCCGTGAACAGGACACGGCTTGGTGATCGCGCGGTCCAATGGCGTGATCAGGCCGCTGAAGCAGGGCCCCGAGGGGCACCCCACCTCGCGAAACAGTAACCGAAACAAGCATGTGCCGTAGGAACGGGTGGTTTGATCCCTACCCCCCGCATGCTCCGGAAGTTCCTGCTCAGTCTCACCACGGTGCTGTCCGTGTCCGCTTCGGCCACGCACTTCTCCGGTGGGGAGATCTACTGGCATTGCCTAGGGAACAACCAGTACGAGATCACCATGGTGGTGTACCGCGACTGCGCAGGGATCAACGTGGACCCGAACGTGACGCTGGCGTTCCAGAGTCCTTGCGGGAACACAAGCCTGGTGGTGAGCACTCCCAGTGGAGTGGAGATCTCCCAACTCTGCGACCTGGAACTTCCGAACAGCACCTGCAATGGTGGCTCGTTGCCCGGCATCCAGCAATACATCTACACCGGCACGATCACCTTGGCGCCGTGTGATTCGTGGACGATCTCCTATACGAACATCTACCGGAACAATGCGATCGTGAACCTGCAGAACCCGGGGACGCAACGCACCTACATCCGCGCCGTGTTGAACACCACCGTATCGCCATGCAACGATTCCCCGCAGTTCTCGAACACCGCGATCCCCTTCGTTTGTCTCGGCTATCCTATCTCTTACAGTTTCGGCGCGTTCGATCCAGAGGGTGATTCGTTGAGCTACGTCCTGATCGATGCGATGGGCCTGAACGGTGCACCCATCCCATACGTGAATCCGAACACCGGGAACACGCCGATCCCCGGCCTCACCCTTGATCCCGTGACAGGCCAAGTGAACTTCACCCTGGCCACGCAAGGCAACTGGGTCGTGGTGGTGCAAGTGAACCATTGGGTGAACGGTGTACTTGTCGGCAGCATCATGCGCGACATGCAGTTCGTCGCGTACCCCTGCACCAACGATCCTCCTGATGCATCGACCGGCTTGATCCAGAACCTGAGTGGCACCGCCGTTCAACTCGGACCACGCGCGATCCAGGTCTGCGAGTCCGGCAATTTCTGTTTCGACTTCGTGATCAGCGACCCCAACCTGCCGAACGTACTGGATGCGTTCAGCAATATCCAGCAGAATCTGCCGGGCGCCACCTTCACCTTCAATGGCTTCAATCCGATCACGTGTACGGTTTGTTGGAACGCCACCGCTGGAACCTCCGGTTACTTCCCCTTCATTGTGAATGTGAATGACGGCGCTTGCCCGATCCCCGCATTCCAGACCTATGTATACCAGGTCACCGTGATCCCCGGTCTCTACGGGAACATTGCGACCACCAACGCTTCATGCATCGGCAACACCGACGGTACCGCGACGGCATCCGTGACCACGGGAACCGCACCGTTCACCTATGTATGGAGCACCGGCGCCACCACGCCGAGCATTGCCGGTGGCCCTGGCAGCTACACGGTGACGATGACCGACGTGAACAACTGCGTGTCGCCGGTCCTCACCGGGGTGATCAGTTCCAACGGACTTCCGAACCAAGCGAACGCTGGACCCGATGCATCGGCCTGCGTGAACAATGCACCCATCTCCTTGAACGGTAGTGTGGTGAACGCTACCGGCGGTTCGTGGAGCGGTGGGTCGGGCGGCTTCTCCGGAACGTGGCCGAACATCACCTACACCCCGACCGTTGCCGAGATCAGTGCAGGAAGTGTGACGCTGACCCTGAACACTACCGGAAACACGGGCTGTCCGCCCGCTTCGGACCAAATGGTATTGACGCTGGTGAACAGTTTCGCGAACACGTCGATCATCCAGCACCAATGTCAATTGCAACGGTGGTGCAACCGGAACAGCGGCCGTGTCGCCAACGAACCCGTCGTTCTCTTACAGTTGGAATACGACACCGGTGCAGAACACCGCTTCCGCCACCGGGCTTATCGCAGGAACCTATACTGTGAACATCTCGGACGGATCCGGATGCTCCACGACCTTGAACACCACGATCACGCAACCGACCGCGGTGACCGTGGGTAGCCTCACCGCGACGAACGAAACCTGTGCAGGACTTGGCAACGGCAGCGTGACCGCAAGTGGAAGCGGTGGCACTTCACCCTATACCTATTCATGGAGCAATGGTGGAAGCGGGCCTACCCTTTCCGTTGGCGCGGGTAGCTACACCGTGACCATTGTGGATGCGAACGGCTGCGCACCTGCCACCGGAACCATCGCCGTGACGGCCGGTGCACAACCGAACCAAGTGAATGCAGGTCCCGATCAAGTGGGCTGTGTGGGAGCCTTCCCCGTCGCATTGAACGGTAGCGTGACCAACGCCACGAGCGGCGCATGGAGCGGTGGCGCAGGTTCCTTCGCAGGGACGTGGCCGAACGTGACCTACAACCCGAGCGCAAGTGAGATCCAGACCAATGGTGTGACGTTGACGCTGACGTCGGTGGGCAATACAGGCTGCCCGCAGGCCACGGACCAGGTCTTCGTCCAGATCCCGAACAGTTTCGCGAACGGCGTGGTAAGCAGCACGACTGCATTGTGCAACAACACCGCGACCGGAACAGCGACCTACGCACCGACTCAAGCGGGCATCACCTACGCATGGTCCACCACGCCGGTGCAATCAAACGCCACGGCCACGAACCTGCTCGCAGGGAATTACAACGTGACCGTCACGGACAGCTATGGCTGCTCCGCCGCATTCGCGACCACCATCGGACAACCGGCCGGGATCACCTTGCCGAACCTCGTGGTGGTGAATGAATCGTGCGCCGGTATGGCGAACGGTACGATCACCGCGAACGCATCGGGCGGCACTGCACCCTACACCTATACCTGGAGCAACGGCGCAACAGGCAGTGTTCTCACCGCCGGTGCCGGCACGTATTCCGTGAGCGTCACCGATGCGAACGGATGCGCACCCGCAGCAGGATCGGCCACGATCAACGCGGCTGCACAGCCGAACCAAGCGAATGCGGGCCCTGACCTGATCGGTTGCGTGGGCAGTTACCCGGTCGCACTCAGTGGCACCGTGGTGAATGCGACGGGCGGATCATGGTCCGGCGGGAACGGCTCCTTCTCCGGCACCTGGCCGAACGTGAGCTACAACCCGAGCGCGGCGGACATCACCAGCGGAACCGTGACGCTTACACTCACCACCACCGGCAACTCGAATTGTCCGCCTGCGAGTGATCAAGTTGTCGTCGCTCTTCCGAACAGCTTCGCGAACCTGGCGATCAGCAGCACGAATGCGCTGTGTACCGGATCGACCACCGGCACGGCCAGCGTGACACCGAACGATCCGACATTCACCTACGCATGGAACGATCCCGCATCGCAGAGCACGGCCAACGCGACCGCGCTTCCTGCGGGAACATGGAGCGTGACCGTAACAGATGCATTCGGATGTACCGCTTCATTGAGTACGACCGTGGGGCAACCCGCCACACTCGTACTCGTGGGTTTGAACCCGACCAATGAAACGTGTGCCGGGATGGCCAATGGTGCGATCACCAGTACCGTCACCGGCGGCACCACTCCGTACACCTACACGTGGAGCAACGGCGCGACCACCCCTTCGATAACCGCCGGAGCAGGCACCTATACCCTCTCCGTCACCGATGCGAATGGTTGTGCGCCGCAATCCGGTACGGCGACGATCAATGCCACCGGCCAACCGAACCAAGTGAGTGCGGGCCCGGACCAAGTGGTCTGCGGAGGGAACTATCCGGTCGCGCTGCAAGGCTCGGTGACGAACGCGACCGGCGCTGTGTGGAGTGGTGGATCAGGCACCTTTACTCAACAGGGCGTGAACGGATACTACATGCCGACGACGGCAGAGATCCTATCCGGCGGTGTGACGTTGACGATCACCACCACGGGGAACACGACCTGTCCTCCGGTGAATGATGCCGTGTACTTGGCGCTGTCGAACAGTTTCATCAACGCGGCACTTACGCCGAACAACGTGATGTGCAACGGTGCCGCGAACGGCAGCATCGCCATGAGCCCTGCGCTCACCGGCAACAGTTACCAGTGGAGCGATCCACAAGCGCAAACAACAGCGACGGCCACCAACCTCGGTCCCGGAACGTACTCCGTGCTGATCACGGATGGGTTGGGATGCACCACCACCTTGAGTGCAGCGATCACCCAGCCAGCCACCTTGGTGATCACCGGATTGAACACCACCAACGTCACCTGCAACGGTGGTAACAACGGCACCGCGAACGTGCAAGTGAGCGGCGGCACCACGGCGTACAGCTACGCATGGAGCACCGGCCAGTTCGGTGCCACCATCACCTCTGTACCTGCGGGCAACGTGGCAGTAACCGTGACCGATGCGAACGGATGCATGGTGCAGGGCTCCGGGGTGATCACGCAACCCGCGCCCTTCAGCGTAATAGCCTCCGTGCCCGATACCATTTGCGTGAACGTGCCAACGACGCTCTCCGCAGAAGTGACGGGTGGCACGGGCACGATCAACTACAACTGGGGTCCGCTCGGTACCGGCGATCCGATCACGGTAATATTCACCGGTTCACAGACCGTGCAATTGAGTGTGAGCGACCAGATGGGCTGCTCCGCTCCTGCGCTGTCCTTTCTCGTACACGTATTGAACTTGAACACGGCCACCTTCACCACCAACGGCGACACGACGATCTGCCCCGGCGGAAACCCGGCCACGGTCGGTGCGCAGTTCGGCGGATACGCTGGCACGTACACCATCACATGGCCGGAACTCAACAGTACCGGAACCGGTCCGTTCACGGTGCCTTTCAGCAATGATCAGGACCTGCACGCGATCGTGACCGATCAATGCGGCAACACGCTCACGCGCACCATCGCACTGCGTGTGCAAACGCCACCGGTCGTTCAATTGCCGACGCAGTTCGCACAAGGCTGCGCACCACTCACGGTCAACTTCCCCGATCTGCAACTGGGCCCGGGAATCACCTACCTGTGGGATCTGGGGAACGGGAACACGGATCCGGCGTCCGCACCGACCGTGGTCTATCAAGCGGGCAACTTCAACATCGGACTTACTGTGACGACCGCACTGGGTTGCACCAGCACCAGCCCGACCACCGGACAAGTGATCGCGTGGCAGCCACCGGTCGCAGGCTTCACCGCAAGCACGTACAACACCTCGGCGGACAACGCGAGCATCGCCTTCACCGACGTGAGCAGCGGCAACATCAATAGCTGGAGCTGGATCTTCGGTGATGGCGGCACGAGCAACGCAGTACACCCTACGCACGGCTTCATCGAGGTCGGAACATTCGAGGTGGGTCTGACCGTCACCGATGTCCACGGTTGCACGGACGATGCCTACACGAACATCACCATCACGCCGGTCTATGACATCACCATCCCGACCGCGTTCACGCCGAACGGGAACGGTGGGAACGGTGGCAGCTACGATCCGAACGACCTCCACAACGATGTGTTCTACGCCTTCGTCCGCTTCGTGAAGGACTTCCGCATGCGGGTGTTCAATCGCTGGGGTGAATTGATCTTCGAAAGCAACGATGTGATGCGCGGATGGGACGGCTTTTACCGCGACCAACTGAGTCCGCAGGATGTGTACGCGGTGCAGACCTATGTCCGCTTCGTGGATGGCAAGGAAGTGCAGAAACTCACGGATCTCACCCTCTTCCGATGAGGACAGCGCGCCTCCTCGCCCTGTTGTTGGCCTTCGTATACGTCGCGATCGCGCATGCGCAGGATCCGCAATTCTCCCAGTGGTACGCGGCCGCGCAATACCTCAACCCTGCGCTGACCGGCAACACGCACCAGGACCGCATCGCCTTGAACTACCGCTTGCAGTGGCCGGGTGTGGGGCCGGGGTACGAAACGTACATGGCCGCGTACGACCACCGCTTCAGCACGGTGAACGCTGGCATAGGAGGCATGGTGTTGCGCGACAAGGCTGGCAGCACCGGACTCACCAGTACCACGGTGGGCCTGGCGTACAGCTACGAGGCGCGGATCAACTACAAGCGCGCCATCCGTGGCGGCTTGCGTTTGGGCTATACCATGCGCGGCGTGGATCCTAGCGGCTACCTCTTCGCCGACCAAGTGATCCGTGACAACGCGGCGCAGACCATCGAACCGAACCTGATCGAGCGCGTGAACTACCTGGACGTGGCGGCAGGTACCATGTACTACAGCGAAACGTTCTGGGCTGGTGTGAGCGTGAACCACCTGAACCGTCCGAACATGAGTTTGATGATCGATGGCGATGCGCCGTTGGAACGCCGCGTGAGCGTGCATGCGGGTTACCGCTTCGCCACGGATGGTAGGCACTTGAGCAAAAGCAATACGCGCATGACGATCACAACCCTGTACAAGATGCAAGGCAAGTGGGACCAGCTCGACATCGGGTGGTACATCGATCACGGCCAACTTACCGGCGGTTTGTGGTACCGCGGCCTGCCCATCGTGAAAGCGTACCAACCGGGCTACGGGAACAACGAAGCCATGGTGGTGATGGCGGGCTACCAGACCGATAGCCAATTGCGCTTCATGTATAGCTACGACGTCACCATCAGCAAGCTCAGCATGCGCAGCGGTGGTGCCCACGAGATCAGCTTGATCTATGAGTGGCCAAAGAAGCCCAAGAGCCGGAAGCCGCGGATCATTCCGTGTCCGAAGTTCTAGGAAGCTGCCACACAGTCAGCCCTTTTCGCGCAACAGGTGATCGTTGGTAACGACGCATCCTCATGTGACCCAGCGCACGTCCGACAGTATTTTCGTGTCCTTGTGTTGATGATAGCGCGTCAGCTCTTCCGGATCCTGGTTCTGTTCCTGATGATCGGGTGGATCGGCTTTTGCGCCACGGACCTGCGCGCACAGTTGGTGATCAACGAGGTCTGCTCCGCCAACAACGCGGTGCTGCAAGCCCCGGAAGGCGATCATCCGGATTGGGTGGAGTTGCACAACGCGGGGGCATCGCCCGTCCAATTGCACGACTACCATCTCTCGGACAAGCCCTCCGAACCCGCACTGTGGCGCTTGCCAATGATGGTGCTGGATCCGGATGCGTACATCGTCCTCTTCGCGGGGAGTGAAGCCGGTCGCTTCCCCTTCGGCATCGATCGCCAAGGCGAGCGGATCGTGCTCTCGGATCTCGCACTGCAACCGGTGCAGGTCATGGATGTGCCGGAACTGGATCTGGATCATTCCTTCGGCGGTGATGCGAACGGCGCAGGCGCGCACTTCTTCGCGGTGCCCACGCCGGGCGCAGCGAACACCTCGGCCTTGTATCCGGGCTACGCGCCGAAGCCCGTCCTCGATCGCGCGCCAGGGTATTATGGGGGCAGTGTGAGTGTTTCGGCGAATGCCTCTTCAGGTGAGGTGCATTGGACTTTCACTGGGCGCGACCCGGACCAAGGTTCGCCGATCGCTTCGAGTCCTGTCGAGTTCACAAGTCCAACGGTCGTGCTTGCGCGCACGTACCGCGATGGTTGGTTGCCAAGCGATGTAGTGACAGCGACGTACCTCATCGGCGTGCATCATGAACTGCCCGTCGTCTCGTTGTCGGTGGATCCCGACAGCATGTTCAACGAGGATCTGGGCTTGTACATGCTTGGCCCGAACGCCGATCCGGAGTACCCGCACTACGGCGCCAACTTCTGGAGCGAACGTTCCTTGCCCGTGCATTTCGAGTTCTTCGAACCGAACGGTGTGCGTGGTTTCGTGCAGCAGGTGGATGTGAAGATGCACGGCGGTCGCCGCTCGCGGAACAATCCGCAACGCCCGCTGCGGATCTCCGCCAAAGGCAAGTACGGCAAGGATGTGATGCACTATCCCTTCTTCCCCGAGCGACCCGGGGTGGAGGACTATAGCACATTGATCCTGCGCAACGCCGGTGGCGATTTCTGTCTGGCCAACTTCCGCGATGCGCTCTTCCACGAGATCAGCTTGCACAACGACCTGGACATCGATGAGCTCGCGTTCCGGCCTGCGGCCTTGTACATCAACGGCGAGTACTGGGGCATGGTGGAGATCCGCGAACGCATCGACGCGCACCACTTGGAACACAACTACGGCCAGAACCCGGACTCGGTCCTGATCATGGAGGAGGAGAACTGGTCCCTCCAAGGGGATACCATCCACTTCTGGAACCTGATGCAATTCATCAATACGCAGGATCTGAACGATCCGGCGAACTGGGCGCATGTGGACGGCCTGCTGGACCTGCACAGTTGCAAGGACTATTTCGCCTTGGAGATACAGGCCGGCAACGTGGATTGGCCAAGCAACAACCTGAAGTACTGGAAGCCCTCCATCACCGAAGGAAAGTGGCGGTACGTGATGTACGACCTGGACGCCACCATGCAACTCTACGGCTGGATCCACGAGGACCTGGACATGTTCTTATGGGTCTTCGAGCACAGCGCTGGTGCCGTGCATACCGAAGTGTTCCGCGGCTTGATGAGCAACACGGAGTTCAGGCGCACCTTCCTGAACCGCCTAGCAGATCTGATGAACACCGCGATGAGCCCGGAGAACTTCCAAGCGGAGATCGATCGCATCACGAACACCTTCAGCAGCGAGATCGAACGCCACTACGCGCGCTGGGATTGCTGGTACCAGGTCTACCTGGATCATGCGTTCGGGATCATTCCGCATTTCGCGGCTGCGCGCGATGCGTATGTCCGACAAAGCGTGCTGGACTACTACGCGTTCCCGAACGCACCACGGCTGCGCTTCGAGGTCTTCCCTCCCGGTGCCGGATCGCTGTTGATCAACACCATCACGCCGGAGCTGCCCTTCAGCGGCTACTACTTCAACGGCAACGCCATCGATCTCACCTTGCAACCGACCGATGGCTTCGTCTTCGATCACTGGGGCTACAGCGAGGATGCGGAAACTTCCTCCGCTGCGCATTGGAAGCACTCCTTCCAACGTGATGGCAAGGTGATCGCCTACTTCAAGCCCGCCTCCGGTGAGTTGTCGGTGTACCCCAACCCCGCAACCAACGCGTTGACGATCGGGCTCGACGCGCGTGCAGCAGGACAAGTGGACGTGCGGATCACGGACATACGCGGCCGCGAACTGGCGCGCTACGCACCGGATGTTTCCGTCGGCGTCAATGGCGTTTCGGTGGACATCAGCGCGCTGAGCGGTGGAGTCTATGTGATCACATCGGACATGAATGGGGAGCGACTGATCGCGCGGTTCGTGAAGTAGTAGGAGCAGAAAGAGGAATACCTCACGCAGAGGCGCAGAGGACGCGGAGGTTCTGCAGAGAGACTGGAAGAAATACGTCACGCAGAGGCGCAGAGAACGCGGAGGTTCTGCGGAGAGACTGGAAGAAATACCTCACGCAGAGGCGCAGAGAACGCAGAGAGTTTCAAAAGCGGATGCGCACGTATGCCTCGGACTTGCATCATTTCTCTAGTAAGGACCACGCGCTCATCCTCTGCGTTCTCTGCGCCGGAGCCTGTCCCGACGAAGGAGGGACGTGAACATGCATTCGAATTTCCCCCGCGCCCCCCGCGCCTCCGCGTGAGACTGCATTCACACTTCCCCGCATTCACCCCACGCCCAATGGATGCCCACCTCCCCGACCGCGCTCTCCGATCTTCCTCCTCCCCGCCCTACATTTGCGCCGGGGCAAGTTCTGTACGTCCAGCTCCCGCTTAACCCCCCAGGGCCGGAAGGCAGCAAGGGTAGGCGGTCGATGCGGAGCGATACGGGTCGCTTGCCCCTCTTTTTTGGGGGTAACTCGTTGGTCGTTATTCGTGGTGAAGGTTGATGGTTGTCCGGCAGGCTCGAGACAAGTGATCGGTTCTTCTTCCCATCCAGCCGATCAACGTTCCACACGACCAACGAACCTCCCACGAACAACCCTCCTCCTACCTTTCCCCCATGTCGGACTTCGTAAAAGTGGTGCTGGTCACCGGCGGCAGCAGCGGCTTGGGCAAGGCCATTTGTGAAAGGCTTGCGGCACAGGGTCACAAGGTCTACGGCACCGGTCGGAAAGTGACGGATGAAGTGATGGCGGGCTACACCATGATGGCCATGGACGTGACCGACAGCGCGAGTGTGCAACTGGCTGTTGATCGGATCCTGGAACGCGAAGGAAGGATCGATGTGGTGGTGAACAACGCGGGCATCGGGATCCAAGGCCCGGCGGAGGACATCACGCCGGAGATGGCGCAAAAGGTGTTGGATACGAACTTGATCGGACCACACCGGGTGTGTCGTGCGGCACTCCCTGCGATGCGCACCCAAGGCCGCGGGCTCATCGTCAACATCAGCAGCATCGCTTCCAACTTCGGGTTGCCGTACCGCAGTTTCTACAGTGCCAGCAAGGCGGCGCTCGATCGGTACGGTGAGGCGCTGTCGATCGAGATGAAGTGTTTCGGCATCCAAGTGGTTTCCATCCAACCCGGTGAATTCAAGACGAACATCGCTTCGGGGCGATTGCGTCCGGAGAAGATCTCCGAAGCACATACACCCGGCTACAACAAGGCCATGGAGGTGCTGGGCAGCAGCTTGCACTACAGCCGTGATCCGGATGAACTCGCGCGTGTGGTGGCAAAGGTGATCGACTCCGAACATCCGAAGGCCACGTACATCGTCGCGCAAGGCATGCAGCGCATCAGCGTGCTGGCGAAGAAGCTCTTGCCCGGCCGTATGTTCCAACGCATGGTGGGCAAGCATTACGAGTAGCGCGATCCACGTGATCGATCGTTGATCGAATGAACTTCGATCCATTCGCGGTGTACCGCTGGTGCAAATTCAACGCACCATGCACCACCAGACCCGGTCTCTCTTCGCTCTTTCCGTATTCGCACTCGGCCTTTCCGCTTCGGCACAGATAGCCGGCAACCTGCTCTACGACGCCAACACACGCGTCTTCTTCCAGCAAGCCGAACAACCGGTGAAGGCGACCATCCAAGGCAACATGCTGGTGTTGGAGGTGAACGCGATGATGAATGCGCGGGCGGACAGCTACCTCGCCATCTTCCACGTGAGCCAAGTGGGCCAAACCGCCGAAGAGGCCGATAGTTTGATCAATGAGCGCATCGATGGGATGCAAGCAAGGTTGAAAAGAGACAAGTTGAAAGTGGATGACGTCTTCATCGACATGCTCAGTTTCGTGCCGGTCTTCGAGTACGAGACCCTTCGCAAGGGCTGGAGCAAGTACTACCAGGAGATCCCAGCAGGCTTCGAGATCCAGAAGAACATCCACGTGCGTTTCAGCGATGCCAAGGTGTTGGACCGCATCGTGACCGCCGCAGCCAAGGAGGAGATCTATGATCTGGTGAAAGTGGATTACAGCGTGCGCGATCAAGGAGCCTGCCTCGACACCCTGCGCACCATCGCGTTCCGAGCCATGCAGAAGAAGCTGGATGCCTTTGGCAAACTGGGTATGAAGCTGGAGGAGAGCCACCGCAACGCGGCCGAACAGAACGCTGCCTTCTTCCCCCTGGAGCGCTATCGCGATTACCAAGCGCACAGCAGCATGAGCCTGAACAGCAAGCGCCGTGGTCAGGCGGTGAACGACATCCGCAAGCCGAAGACGATGTTCTACAACAAGGTGCCCTATGGTCGATTCGATATCGTGCTGCACCCGGACATCACCGAGCCGCCCGTGCAATACACCTACAACCTGGTGCTACAATGCCAGTTACCTCCAGCCTTTCAAGCGAAGGATGTGAAAGAACTTGTGAAGTACGTCTGGCTCACCGACAAGGGTGATATGCGGGAGTTGCAACTGCCCTAGTTTCGCTGCATGGATCACAAGGATGCATTCGAGGCCAACCGGGCCTTGTGGAACGCGCGGGTTCCGCATCACCTGACGTCGAGGATGTACGATGTGGAAGGCTTCGTTGCCGGGAACAGTTCTTTGACGGCTATCGAGATCGACCTACTTGGCGATGTGGGCGGCAAACGCATCCTCCATCTACAATGCCACTTCGGACAAGACACCATCTCACTAGCGCGCATGGGTGCGGAAGTGACCTGCTTGGACATCTCGGACGTCGCACTGAATGAAGCGCGTGCATTGGCAACACGCTGCGGCCTGAAAGCGAACTGGGTCCTGAGCAACGTGATCGATCACCGGCCGGAGCTCGATGGCCAATTCGACATCGTGTACACCAGCTACGGCACGATCGGATGGATCCCGGACCTGAAGCCCTGGGCCGCGAACATCAGGCGCTACCTCAAACCCGGCGGGCGTTTGGTCTTCGTGGAGTTCCATCCGGTGGTGTGGATGTTCGACAACAACTTCACCCATGTGGCGTACTCCTACTTCAATCGCGAGGTGATCGCCGAGGTAGAGGAAGGCACGTACGCCGAGAAGGGTGCGGCGATCAAACTTCCCTCCTACGGCTGGAACCATGATCTCGCGGAAGTTCTTACCGTCTTGTTGAATGAAGGACTGATGATCGAACGTTTCCTTGAACTGGACGGATCACCACATGATTCTTTCGCCAACACGGTGAAAGGCGACGACGGGATGTTCCGGATCATAGGCATGGAAGGCAAGTTGCCGATGGTGTATGGGTTGAGTGTGCTTAAGTCGGCGGTGTTAAACTCGCGCTACCCAGGTTGATCGCCCCTCCGGTTGAGGTGGCTAATGAGCACTGCCAGCTCACGAATAACTGAAGTATTTGTCTCCAACAGGTCGCAGATCCGCTTCAGAAGTTCCTCGCTCGTGGTGTTTTGCACGTGGCTTTGCAAGTACCCGTGCGAGGCGTTGTCACACATATTCAACGTAGGCTGATCGCCGTGCAAGAGTTCGTCCAAGCTCAGACCGTAGAAACCCGCCAGCTTGTCCAAGTGGACAGCTTTGAACGCGCTGATGCCATTTTCCAAATCGCAGTAGGCCGGTTGTTTCAAACCCAGCACTTCCGCTACCTCATCTTGAGTCAGTTTGCGGCGCATGCGCAGATCACGGATGCGCAAGGCAATCTCCTTGTTATTCATGGACAGGATGTTTGGTCGCGAAGGTATCGGCATCGCCGATACCGGGTATCGGGTTTGCCGGTACGGATTAGATCGGAGGGCACCGAGATTCGTTGTGAACAAACCCAAGACACTATGAAAGATCTGATCTGTTCATTCGAAGCGAAGCAATACGTTCCGGATCATGTGGCTCCCAGTGGATCGGTTGGGACGCGAACAGTACCGACTGCAATTCGGTTGATCATGATCGCCGCCATTTTCACTTGCGGTCCCATGCCGATCCTTGCTCAGATGGCGCCTAGGGATCTATGGGGTGAGAAACCCGCTCACTGCCATGCGTGGTTACAGAACCTGGGCCAATTGCTAGGTACGGACGGTGTCCAAGCCCCGAGCAAGATCACCCACTACCAACGCGGCGTGGTCGCTGATATCTATCTCGATGATCGCGGAACGGCATCTTTCGCATGGTCCTCGAACGATCTTGACACCACCACATCGGATACCACCTACCGGATCGATATGTATCCTGCGGACTCCTCAGCGCTGACGCCAAGTATCCACGAGTTCAATCCGTTCCCGGGCCGTTCAAACTATTACAAAGGGGCCTTGCCCGGCGAAGTGGAAGGAGTGGAAAGCATAGGCGACGTGGTCTGGCACCATGCCTTCACGAACGTTGATCTCTCCTGGAGCAGCAATAAGGTTGGTACCAAGCTTTATATCACGCTGTATCCGGGGGCCGATCCAGATAATGTTATATTCAGTTCATCGGTAGCGATAGCCTCCACCTCGATTGGCAAGGGGGGTTGAAGGCCTACCTTTCTGAAAAATGGATTGAATTGAGGGAGGCATTCGCATACCAACTCATCGGCAATGCGATCGTATCTGTATCGTGGACGGCTGACTGGGAATTGCTTGTACAAGGAAATACCGCGCGCCTCATTTTCGGTGACTACAATCCCGAATACCCTTTGGTGCTCCTCTTCGCTGTGCCCGAGATCATGGCTGGTGGCGGCCCCGAGGATCTGGAGCCTGAGAATCTGCTCTGGAGTACCTATGTCGGAGGGAACATGCCCGACGAACTAGCCAGTGTGGATCTGGATGCCGAAGGCCATCCGTACATGTGCGGATATGCATACGACAGCAATTTCCCGGTCGGGACTGGCTTCCAAATATTTGCGCCAGCCCAAGCGAATTTCCTTGGATCGGAGGAAATGGTGGTCATGAAATTCGACAAGGTCAATAAACAAATTATCTGGGCCACCTGGCATGGGGGCAGCAATACGAGCGAATTTCCATCCAACTTCCACAATGGGCAGGACAAGGCACAAGGAATCTCGGTCTATAAGGGTGAGAACCCCGACCTGCGCTTCGCCTTCATCACCGGCGTCACGTTCTGTGGAGATTTCCCGGTCGGGCGTACTTGGAACCAGCCACATCCGTTTGCAGCCAGCGCCTATGTTCATGCCAATAGTCCAAGCAGCCAACGATCTGTAGTGGCTGCCTATCGGCAAGAGAATGGCCTCTTGTGTTGGTCCACCACCCACGGATCCGATTTCGTCGGGTACAGCGAGCAGGGCCTGTGCATTGATGTGGATGACGATGGCACGTTGGCCGTTGGCGGGATCCTCCAAGCGGGTATAGATGAGCCAATTTCTGGCTACCCATATGTGACGCCTAGCGGGGCCTACACCAAGGGGAATGGAGGTGGCTTCTTCATGGTCTTCAATCCTTCATATGAGGTGTTGTGGTGCAGCCCGTTCGGAACATGGGTAAGCCAATCCATACACCTACACGATTTAATGATCACGCGTCGCAGCATCGCGCCTTTCAACAAGGTCCTGTACATCACAGGCTCCAGCGGCGGGTCTTGGGGCACGCTTGATGTGGTGCCCTCTCCTTTGACGGGTTCTTACTATCAGGACACACCTGCCGGTGGTACCGATGCTTACATCGCACGCCTCGATATCGGATCGAATTACCAATTGGAGTACTCCACCTATTGGGGTGGCGCAAGCACAGACAGAGGTACGGCCATTGCACAGAGCACACGTGACGATGGCGGATTGGACATCTTTCTCACCGGTGTAACGCTTAGTGCTGACATTGGGAATTACCCCAATATGGAACGTTTGCCAAACCCTGGTGGAGGGGTGCTATACAGAAATGTGCTCGCGGGTCAGTCTGATGGATATCTGCTGCGCTTTGACGACAGCTCAGATAAGTTTACTTGGGGTACATTGGTGGGTGGGGAAGGCGGCGATGCCTTGGTGGATGTGGCAGTTGCGCCAGACGACCAACTCTTGATCACGGGTCATACACGGTCATTCACTGGAGTGAATACAACAACAAACGACGGCCTCTTCAGTCAAACCTTGCTGGGCAATGACCCGGACACCCAGCATCACGATGCCTTCTTCATGCTCCTGAACAAGCACCGCTTGCCGGTATGGTCATCATACATAGGGGGAACAAAGAGCGATAGGTCTTGGAGCATTGCAGCCAGTGAGGATGAACTTTACGTGGTGGGCGGCACCAACAGTAACCAATTCACTTTCCCTTTGAAGGAGTTCGATGAGAATTCGAATCTTGACTGGTACGACGGCAACCACCTGAACAATGCCAGCGGAACGCACGGCGGACTCGGTTATCTCTCGTTCGGTTGGGGGTACTACACCGGGCCGGTCGATCCGTCCGCGAACGAACCGGACGGTTTCGTGTGCTCCTTCGCCATCTCACTCAACGTGAGCGTTCCTGAAACGGCCATGCACGGAACGGCCATCACTGCTACTGACCTAGGTAATGGCGTTTGGTTGATCCCTTGCGGATCAGAGGTACCGCATTCACCTCGGATCGAGGTCTTCGATGCCTTGGGCCACATCGTAGTCTGTCCGACACGGGTGATAAGCAATGGGACGGTGGTCGATCTCTCTGCGCAGGCCATCGGGCCTTACTTGGTCAAGTTGACCGTTGGACTTTCGACCTATGCCGTCAAGATCATCCATCGATGAAGCTATGCCGTGCATACACTTTGCCCCTTGTGATAGCCCAAATACTTGGATCAATGCCCTCTCTCGCCCAGAACTGGGGCCTATTGGGCAGTGGTCTGCCTCCTGATCCCCACACGATCTACGCCGATACCGTTTCGGATAAACTCCTCGTAGGCGGCCGGTTCCGGCGTGTACACAATGGCAACGACTCGGTGGATGTGATGGGTGTTGCGGCCTGGGATGGGCAGCGCTGGGATAGCTTGGCGAACCGTCTGCAAACCGTGGATGGCGATTGGCAAGAGTGGGTGAGCCCGATCGACCGTTTCAGGCGTTATCAAGGCCAACTTTATGCGAGCGGCAGCTTTGGCATGATGCTCACGGATACCACATTCCTTCACAATAACGCACGGTTGAATGAGGCCACAATGAACTGGGAACCGCTCGAATGCGATTTCCTCGGTGGCATTTGGCAAATGACCTCGGAGGTGGATGACACGCTCTACTACACGGGTTACATGACCCAGTTCTGCGACACGTTCCCGGAGACGTGCTTTGTACAATATGATGGTGAACACTTTCACCCCTTCCAACCATTCTATGATCTTCCTTACTATTCAAACAACCTAGGGAACATAGTCGTTAGTTTTCAAGGACAATTTTACATGGCCGGGCTTTTCACGGTCGATACAATTGATGTGGAATACTATGGGATCATGCGCTATACCGGCTCCCAATGGGAGCCCGTGCCTGGGTTCGAGGCTGCGGCACCGATCAAGCAGATATTGGTCCATGACAATAAGCTCTATGTGTCGGGTTATTTTCGGAAGTACCAAGGCGCGCCGGGCAATTCCATCGCCGTTTTCGATGGCACTACTTGGGATGATCTTGGCGGCGGGATGCTCATGGACCTGGATGACCCGAGTTACTTATATCCTCAAGTGCGTGACTTCCTCTTCCACGATGGCGATCTGATCGCAGTTGGCAATTTCAATTTTGCGGGCGACACACCGGCGCGCAACATCGCGAAATGGACGGGCGACCGCTGGTGCAGTTACGGAGGCTTCTTTGAGCAGAGCATCGTCAGTGCTGCAATCTGGCGTGATACGCTCTATGTGGCAGGGAACTTCTCTACCATTGATGGAGTGCCGTACGGATACGTGGCCCGATGGGACGGTGGTGACTACACGGAGAGTTGTAGCACACCGGTGGGCCTGCCAGAGGTAGCATATGAGCGTGACTTGAAGGTGTTTCCTAACCCTACTGCGGACCGGGTGTGGGTGGAGCTTCCCCCGGATGTACAGGCAGCTGGTCGTATTCGAATACTCGATCCCCTTGGAAGAGAACTTTACTCCTTCGCTATGCTAGGTCGGTCCGATAGCTTCGATGTGCATGACCTTCATTCCGGAAGCTATTTCATTCAGCATATCAGTGGTTCAGGAGTTGTGCGTTCCGCGCGATTCTTGAAATTGTGACATCGATTCAGGATCCATGTTCAAGGATCACGGAGTACCTACCGCGCAGTTCGTAACTAGGCATCGTCCACAGTAGGCTGTTCACCGAGCGCAGGGATCACGCGCCGTGTCGGGGATACACCTCCCCTTCTTTGCAGTATGGCCCTCAGTCGCTTCTGGACCTTCATTCTTCTGCTCAGCATCGGGTATGTGTTGATCATGCTCGCAGCGGGTAGGCAATACAGCCTCGGCACGCTCATCAACGGCAAGCAGGGCGAATCATTGGTGGTCGCCGAATTGGACACCATGGCGATCCACGGCACGGCGATGATGGCGCAACTGCGCACCGCCGGTGAAGCCGGTGTGGCCGCCGGTGATGACCATTACCTCCTCAGCAGCACCGGCACTGTGAAGTTGACCCGCGGCAAGCAACCCGCCGACGGACTCTTCGCTACATGCCGCAACACCATCATGGACCTGTGGTTGCCGCTGATCGGTTACTTGACCTTCTTCTGTGGGTTGTTGAATCTGCTGATCGATTCGCGCGCCATGGAGAAGGTCGCGCTCTTCCTCTCGCCGGTCTTTCACCGTGTGTTCCCGGATCTGCGCAGGGACCATCCGGCCTACGGATTCATGACCTTGAATTTCGCCGCGAACTTCCTCGGTCTGGACAGCGCTGCGACTCCTTTCGGCTTGAAGGCGATGGAAAGCATGCAGGAGGACAATCCGAACAAGGACAAGGCAACGAACAGCCAGATCATGTTCCTGTGTTTGCACGCTGCTGGCCTCACGCTGCTGCCCACGAGCATCATCGGTTACCGCGCTGCGCAGGGCGCCGCCAACCCGGCGGACATCATGATCCCGTGCATCATCACCAGCTTCGTGGGAACCTTGGCCGCGCTCTTCCTCGTGGCCGCCAAGCAACGGATCAACCTGTTCAACCTGCCGGTGATGCTCAGCGTGTTGTTGATCAGCACGATCATCGGGGTGCTCATGGCCTACATCGGTGGCTTGTCCGGATCGGATAAGTTCCACTTCACGGATAACCTCAGCAATGGCATGCTGCTGGGGATCATCGGTCTGATCGTCGGCTATGCATTCATCGTCGAGCGCTACTTCCGCGAGAAAGGCACGAACATGTTCGACAGCTTCGTGCACGGCGCAAAAGATGGCTTCACGACGGGTCTTCGCGTGCTTCCATACATGCTGGCGATGCTCGCCGCACTGAGCATTTTCCGCAACAGCGGCCTCATGGGCCTGGTCATGGATGGCCTAGCATGGGTGATGAGCGGTGCCGGAGTGGACAAGGAAGTGATCGATGCGATCCCGGTGGCGCTGATGCGTCCGTTCAGCGCTGGCGGCTCGCGTGGCTTCATGCTGGATGCGATGAAGACCTACGGACCGGATAGCATCGCCGGACAACTCAGCTGCTTGTTCCAAGGGGCTGCGGAGACCACCTTCTATGTGGTGGCGCTCTACTTCGGCAGCGTGAATGTGAAGGACAGCCGCTACACACTAGGGATCATGCTCACGGCGGATCTGGTGTGTGTGATCACGGCGGTATTCGTGGTGCAGCTCTACTTCTGATAAGGGCTGAATGGAACGCAGATAACGCTGATGGAGCGGATCAACGCTGATCAACCCTCGATCAGCGAACATCATTTCTTTCCGCGTCATCCGCGTTCCATTCTTTCTGAAGAATGATCACCACCTTCGCGCCCCGAAAAGCAGACCAGCATTCATGTCGAAGAAGAAATTGAAGATCGCGCGTCGTCGTTCCAAGATCCATGGCAATGGTGTGTTCGCCACCGCCCCCATCCGGAAAGGCGAGCACATCGTGGAATACTTGGGACAGTTCCTCACCCACGCGGAGGCCGATGAGAAGTACAAGGAGGGCACCGATTCGGGGCACACCTTCCTGTTCACCTTGAACGAGCACTGGATCGTGAACGCCAATGTGCGCGGCAATGTGGCGCGCTGGATCAACACAGGTTGCGAGCCGAATGCCGAGGCCTTCATCCACAGCGAGGACAAGAAGAAGCCCGATCCGAAGAAGGACCGCGTGCTCATCGAAGCGAAGCGCAGCATCAAGCCCGGCGAGGAGATCATCTACGACTACGGCTTCAACTTCGATGTGAAGTACACGCCAAAACTCCTGCGCACATGGGCTTGCAAATGCGGTTCACCCAAATGCACCGGCACCATGCTGAAGGGAAAGAAAGTGAAGGAGGTGATGAAGGCCCACCCCAACTGGCAAAAGGGGAAATAGGTCGGTCCTGATCCTCGCCATTCAATTCCGGTGGCATGGCGTTTGACTACTGCGGCCGCCGATACCTTCGCACCATGATCAAGTCCACACTCGTACTCGCTGCTTCCCTGTTGCTCACTTTCAATAGTGTCGCACAGGACGACCCCAAGAGCAAGGCCATTGTGGACCGCTTGATGACCCAAGCAAAAGCGTGGACCAGCTTCGAAGCCGACTTCACCAGCCGCTTGCAAAGCACGAAGGACAAGCTGGACATCAAGCAGGAGGGTAACATGAAGGTGAAAGGCAAGAAGTTCCGTTTGGTGTTGGACAAGAACATCATCATCAACGACGGTACGATCATGCACACGTACAGCACGGCAACGAACGAGGTGACGTTGAGCGATCCCGCGGAGATGGATCAGGAACTCGATCCGAGCAAGATCTTCACGCAGTACGAGAAGGGCTTCAAGAGCCAGTTCGTGGAAGAGAAGGCCGGTGCCGATGGGGTGATGACGCAAGTGATCAAGCTTTTCCCGCTGGATGCCACCAAGAAAGCCTACCACACGGTGGTGCTCACAGTCGATAAGGCCAAGGGCGAGCCGCGCAGCGTGCAGGTCCTTTACAAGGATGGCAACGTGGTCACGTACACACTGAAGAAGTTCACCACCAATCCTACGTTGGCTGACGCACTCTTCGTCTTCGATAAGGCGAGGTACCCGGGCGTGGAGGTGAATGATATGCGGTGATCAGCGGCCACCGCTGCGCTCACGCTCCCCTCTGAAATGCCCGGTGCCGGCGCCTTGTTGCCCGGTGAGGTACACGTAGTCCTTCAGGACGGTTTGTAGAAAGTCGAGCGGCTTCATACCGTCGCCTCGGTCGCCGATCACGACCCGCACCTTCTCCGCCATCTCCTCGATCAGCGCCCACCGGTTGCCCGCCCGGAAGTTGTTCATCACTTCCTTGATCATGGCAGCCTGCGCATCTGTCAACCGGTTGGCACTTGGAAATCGCACTTGGTGCGTTTCGCTCACGTCTGTCATCAAGGTGTCCTTCAATTGCACGCGCTGCTTCAAGGAGACCACCGTGGTGCCTGCGGCCAGATCGCCTAAACGTTGGCCCTTGCCGTTGATCAGGATCACCAAAAGCCCCAATCCATAGAATTGGTCGATAGGCCGCAGGATCCAGCGCAGCAGGTACTGCCCCAAGCCCGGATGGCCACCGTCCTTCCGTGCCACCTTGATCTTCTGCGCGGCTTTCCCGATGCTCTGGCCGTCCATGACCAATTCGCAAACAAGGTTGTAGAATGCAAGCGGCAGAATCGCGATGATGATGATGACCACCAAGGCTGTTCCGGTGTTGGAGTCACTGATCGCCGCGATGACGATCCATACGATGATCCAGGCGATGACCACCAATCGGTCGATGATCCACGCCACGATACGGTCACCGATGCTGGCCACCTCGTGATGCACCACGACGTTCTGCGCGGTCTCGATCTCCAGGTGGTCCATGAGCGCGCAAAATAGCGGTTGGATGCAGGCGCCCGCAGGTTCCGTCCGGAGTGCGTTCCTTTCGCAACTTCCACAACCCGGTATGGATAAGGGGACATTGATCGTGATCGGCGGTGCGACGGCTTCGGGAAAGACCGATGCGGCAGTGCAATTGGCCCATCACTTCGGCACCGAGGTGATCAGTGCCGATTCACGACAGTTCTACGGGGCAATGCGGATCGGGACTGCACGTCCACAGGAAGCAGAACTGCTCGGCGTGCCGCACCATTTCCTTGGACATCTGGAGATCACCGAGACATGGAGCGCCGGACGTTTCGCGCGTGAGGCCGAAACTGTTCTTCAACGGATCATCGCGGAGAAGGGGATCGCCGTTCTGGTCGGCGGAAGTGGACTTTACCTCGATGCGTTGACCAAGGGACTTGATCCACTACCGCTGAGCGACCCGCGCTTGCGCGAAACGTTACGACGACGTGCGGAAGAACACGGTTTGGATCCCTTGCTGAAGAAATTGCACGCCTTGGATCCAGCAACGCATGAACGCATCGACCGGAACAATCCGCACCGCATTCTACGCGCGCTGGAGATCTGCTTGCTCACCGGAAAGCCGTACAGTGCGCAACGCACCGGGCCGAGCGACCGCACTGACCTGCGCATCATTCACGTGGCTATGGAGGTCCCGCGCGAGCAATTGTACCAGCTGATCGACACGCGCGTGGACCGCATGATCGCGGAAGGATTGGTGGAGGAAGCACGGAGCCTCCTACCCCACCGCGAGTTGAATGCGTTACGCACGGTGGGCTATCGCGAGCTGTTCGATCACTTCGATGGCACGTTCGACCTGGACGAAGCGATCGCGCTGATCAAGCAACACACACGCAACTACGCCAAACGGCAAATGACCTGGTTGCGTCGTGATGCGTTCTGGACCTGGATCGCTTCCGCGGATCATGCCCGACAGATCGCCCATGTGGAAAGTGCCCGCTGATCGCACCGTGTATTGGGGGGTGTGGGCCCTGCTCGCACTCGGGCTTGCAGTGCGCCTAGTGGTCCTGATCCATTTTGGTTTTCGCTACATCGGCATCGATGACGCCCTGATCCAACAGGTCGCGATCGACTATGGACATGGGATCTTCCGCGAACCATTTCTGTACGGCCAGAATTACAACCCGATGCTGGAGGCGCTCCTTGCTGCGCCGTTCGTTCGCATCGGCGCGGATCCGTGGATCGTGTTGCCCATTGTCACATCACTGCTTGCCTTGTGGCCTTTCTGGTCGTGCGCCCTTTGGTGTCAACGAAAGGGGTTCAGCACAGCCGCACTGTTGATCGCAGCAACACCACTGCTGCTTCCTTTGGAGTGGGATCTCATCACCACACAGTCCCGTGGCTTCGTACATGGCCTTGCGTTGTTGGGCTTCGTTCCGTGGACCCAAGGGATCCGGCGGTTGTTCCCGAGGTTCCTACTGACGAGTCTGGTCCTTGCGCTGTCGATCTGGTGCAATCCGAATACGGCGCCCGTCGTGGCCGGGATCGTGGTTTGGTTGAGCGGGCACCACTTCCGGTCGAAGGAATTCTGGATCACAGGGATCGCAGGCTTAGGGTTGTTATTCATCCTGCATCAATGGTCCCAGACGTATTACGCTGATCACCCCGAGCGCCTGATCCATCCGCTTACGACATCGGATCTCGCCTTCAGCGCGGACCGGATCCTGAACGGTTTGAGGCATTTCGACCAACACATTCTGCATGTGATCCCGTTCGCATCTATTGCCGCGGGCACTCTTCCGGTCCTATTGGTTCTCGGTCTGGCGTTCCTGATCCGTCGCGGCCGCACACTCGAGGTATTTTCACTCTTTACGATCGCGATCTGCATGATCCTGGCCTTGGGGATCCTGAAGGTGCATGAGGGCTGCACCAGTGTCTTCTTCCCGAAGTCTCGAATGTTCTTGGCCCTTCCGTTGATCCTTGGCGTGCTCGCAGCAATGGTTGCGAAGGACATCCGGATCGGATCCACATGGATGCTTGCATGCGTGGTCGTCCTCGCGGCTTCGACGGTGTTCAAGGTGATACCCATCGACTCCGTGATCCAACGCGAACTCGTGGAACAGGACTGTGCATATGTGCGCGAGGAACCGATCGCGCTTCTCCGTGAACGCTGCGCGCTTGTGAGCAAACTCGCCGAGGATCATCACGCGGATCTTGTCGTCCCGATCCGCTGGCCGGGGATCCGAGTGGATCATCGCGCGCACTTCCAAGCACACTTCACATGTTACGCCTGTCCGGTGCTCACCGGCTTTCCACCTGTGTACGGCGCTGGATACGATAGACGCACATGGCTACGCAACACCTATGGCGGTCCGGCACCGGGTCGTGTACTCTTCGTTGGTGGCGATCCGAATGCGTGGGCCAGAGCGGAGGCCGAACATGCAGGCATCGAACGTATTGGTGACCGGAGCATCGAACTCCACATGATCCAAAGTGATACGGCTTCAGTCGAGCGGATCATCACGGCGCTGGGCGTGGATGACGACTTGGGGCGTTGATGCGGTAGGGCCCGAACACCACGATCGATCGCCGCCCATGGAACTGGTCGCTCCGGGAAGTCGCACGACCGGCGGTGCGAACCGTACTTTGCGAAGTAGCGCCGATCCCCGAGCCGGAGCACTTGATGGAACACCGCCGGATGGTCCGGAACAGCGATACCACCACCATGCGCCATGAACCTGCTGCGGATCCATTCACCTCATGAACACCGACCGCCTCTCCCAATTGCAAGCATTGCTCGCTGACGAACCGGGCGACTCCTTCCTGCGCTATGCCGTGGCGTTGGAATTGAAACGCCTCGGCCGCGCGCCCGAAGCCATGATCTGGTTGGAACAACTGCTCACCGATCGGCCGGAACACATCCCCACGTACTACCAACTCGCGGTCATGTACGCGGAAGCAGGTCGGACGGCGGAAGCGATCTCGGCGTGCGATGCCGGTGCGCTTCGATGCATCATGATGGAGGATCGAAAGGCCCGCGCAGAACTCCTTGCGTTGAAGGCCACCCTCGAAGAGGACGATTGACGGAGGATCCGCGTCTATCTTGTGGTCATGAACGCATGGGGACGTCCTGAAGCGAAAGAATTCGCGCCGTATTACAAGACTTACATCGATCAGTGTTCTGGTGATGATGTGTTCGCTGCATTGGAAGGGGCCGAGCGTGAACGATCCAAGATCACACGGCTCATTACCGATGAACGCGCGTTGTTCAGCTACGGGCCGGGAAAGTGGCGACTGGTCGATGTGCTCCAGCACTTGATCGATTGCGAGCGGGTCTTCGCGTACCGCGCGATGCGGATCGCGCGCGGCGATGGCACTCCCCTCCCTGGCTTTGAGGAGAACGCCTATGCAGAGATCGCATCCGGTACTACGCGAAGGTTGAATGATGTCGTGGAAGAGATGGGACTCCTTCGGAGGTCCACCGTGGCCTTGTTCAAAGGACTTGCACCGAAGGATGCCATCCGGATCGGCACTGCGAGTGGCGATCCTTTCAGCGTGCGCGCACTCGGCTGGGCCATCGCCGGTCATGAACTGCATCATGTTCGCATCATCAACGAACGCTACCTCGACCATGGCAACACGTAGCATTCAACAGTGGTTCGATCGGTATGGTGAAAGCCACCGGAACGCCACGAACAAGTTGATCCATTGGATCTGCGTGCCGACGATCTTCTTCTGTGTAGTAGGTCTGCTGGCAAGCATTCCTCCGTATGAACTGCCTTATGTCGGAAGGGTGCCTTGGGCCAAGCTGATGATCGGTTCGGCCCTTCTCGGCTTCTATCTACCGCGGTCCATTCCCTTGACCATCGGCATGGCGATCTGGAGCTACGCCTGCCTCGCACTGAGCAAGTACTTGCAGGATCATGCTCCGTGGCCGCTGTGGGCCATCTGCACCGTATTGTTCGTCGCGGCGTGGATCGGCCAGTTCATCGGGCATAAGATCGAAGGCAAGAAGCCGAGCTTCCTGCACGACCTGCAATTCCTCATGATCGGGCCGGCGTGGTTGATGGGTTTCATCTACCGCAGGCTGGGGATCCCCTATTGAACAACGCGCTGGACATAGCGAAGCGGACGATCGCCACAGCGATCCGGGTCGATCACACACGCAAGATCATGGAGTAGGATATCCGGCTCTAGCAGGGCTTGGCCGAAAATGTCCGAGATCTCGGAGTCGAGCACGAAGCTGCCCTTCTGAACGGACGGAAGTGATGCGATCCGTCGGTCGCCACCGGCGATCAAGTCCGCTGTGGGCTTCCCACCGTTGCCGATGATCACGCCGAAGCGATCCGCTTTGCGCCCTTCGGTGATCACGGTCTCCACATCCACAGCAATGTTCCCCGCCTCCTTCCTGTCCGCGAAGGCATAGATCCCTCCCGCGTCTTCGATCAGTCGGGCCATGTAGCTGTTCCCCGGTGGCACATACCATTGCCCCTGCCAATGACTGCCGAAGAAGACCCTCGGACGCGGCGCACCGGTGTCGATGATCAACGCATTCACGTATCGCGTTGCAATGGCTTCGTAAAGGCTGTCCGCCGTCCGCTCCCGATCGAATAACACACCGAAGAAGCGGATCCATTCCGCGCGTCCGAGTGGGTGTTCCTCCAAGTATTCCGTGATCTCGATGTGTACGATCCCTTCCATGGCCGCGCTGCGCGAAGCGCGTCCGAAAGGATGGTCGAGGACGACTTGCGCATGAACAGCCAACAGCTTCTCACGATCCACGCCATCCGCAGAGCCGACCTCGCGGATCGATCCTTCCCGGATGAAGCCGCGAACCACAGGATCGCGCACACGATCGGTTCCGCTCACACCGACAATCCTATTCACAAGATCAAGCGCCCTGATGTAGACCAAGTGCGTCGAACTCATTACTGCGATCCGATCCGGATCCGGTAATGCTGTGAACGTCGCATCGTCAGTTGGCTTGTCATGCCCTCGCAGATGATAGCGCCCGATGGTATCCTGGCGACCACCCGGGCCGAAGACCAGCAACATCCTTTCATCGCCGCGACGAAGGATCGCGAAATGTTCGGCGTGATCATTATCGGTTGCGGCCCACTTCTCCGCAGTGATCACTGGCCGCTCGGTACACGCACCGATGCATGCCGATACGATCAGCACAGCAAATGTCCTCATTGCAACTCACGGATCATCTCAAGAAGGGCCGATCGTATCGTGTCCTTCCCCTTGGCGATCCCCCACGGTCGCTCGGTAGCCCTGTGATGTGGCATCTCACCCCTGTCCGATGGTCCCGACGGTTCTCCCGCTGGAACCGACCGGACCAAGGGAATGTCCAACCGAAGCCCTGAATTGGCGGCGACCACATGCAATTCCTCACCGCTCGTGAAACTCGCGGCATTGCTCCCCGTCTCCTCTCCCACCACACGCACACGTCCCTGCCGGCGACCGAGCATCACGAAGGCCGCCGCGACATCCCGTGTGGCGCCATCACAGACCACATAGACCTTGCCCTGAAAAGCCTTTGCATGAGGTTGGACCAACCGAAGCCGGTCATCACCAGGACGAAGCGCTGCTACGTCCTCGGATCTCGGGAACTCGAAGTCCTTCACGGAGGCATAATGATCGTCGGGTGCGACAATGGCGAACTCCCCATTGGTAGCCGTGACGTGCCTCGTTGTCATTGCTTGGAACAACTTGAACGGGGCCATGGCGATGGCGGCGAAGACCTGCGAGGCCACTTCCGGGTCCCCACCTTGTGTTCCGCGGAGGTCGATCACCAGGGTCTTGGCACCTTCCTGTTCCAATTCAGCCAGCATACGGTCGATGGCCTTTGACACGGACCGTTTCGAGCGGCCGAGATCGGCTCGCGTCAAGGAGCGCATGACAAACCACAACGTGGAATTGTCATTCTCCCATTTCGATCGCCAGGGCTGCAATTCGGGTCCGACAGGTTTCCGCGAGCGCTCGATCTCCTCTCCGGTCAGCCCTGTGATCGTGACCTTCGCTCGTTCCCGATCCGGTGTCATCACCTCCACCACATAGCTCTCAGAAGCTCCATACGTCATTGCGAACAGCACGTGGAAATCCCGTTCCACGAGTCGTGTCCGGAGGCTCTCATTGGCTCCATCCGTCACGACCCAGCGACCGAGGTCAGCTAGCATCTGTTCCGCTTCGATCCCGTTCACGGAAAGGATCCGGCTGCCGGGACTGAAACTTTGGAACCCCTTCAATTCCTCGTCCAGATATAGGCCCTCATCAAGTACCCTGACACGCAACGGAAGCAGGGATACATGCCGTTTCAGCCGATCCTCCGTAGCCTCATCCAAGCGAGGGGCCAAGCGAGCGTCACCGATCCGATGGAAGACGGGCAGGAGCGTGAACAGGAATTGTTCTCGCGTCATCGGCCGCGAAACGGAATCCAAGACGGCCATGAAGACTTGATCCAACTCCTCTTTCGTACAATACCTGTACGGATCCGGGTGCGTCCCATGGATGACCTTGCGGAAGTATTCCACATCGGCACGCAATCGTTCCGGGTAGATCAATGCCGAACCTTGCCCGTTCTGTCCAACAGTGACGATAGCGAACAGGACGCCGCACAGCAATGCACCGATCGAAGAGAACCTGCTGCTATTCATTCAATGACCCATCATCCGCGAACATTGCAAAGAGCAAGCCCCCTCCAAGTTCGGAGAGGGCTTGTCACGTACATATGATCCCTTCCGATCAAGCTTTCACTGCGGAACGAGGCGCGGCAGCAAGTGTTTCAGCGCTGCAACCTTCGGCATACTTGGCGAAATTGTCGTTGAATTGTTTCGCCAGCTTGTCCGCAGTCGCGTCGTATGCGTTCTTGTCCGTCCATGTGCTGCGCGGATCCAGGATCCCGTTCGGCACTTCCGGGCACGAGGCCGGGTAGCTCACCCCGAACACCGGATGCTCCATGTACTCCACCTTGTCAAGTTCGCCGCGCAGGGCCGCACCGATCATGGCACGCGTGAACTTCAACTTCATCCGCTCACCGGTTCCGTAAGCACCGCCGCTCCAGCCGGTATTCACCAACCACACGCGCACGTTGTGCTTTCTCATCCGCTCGCCGAGCATGTCCGCGTACTTGGCGGGATGCAAGGCAAGAAAGGCTTTGCCGAAACATGCGGAGAACGTGCTTTGCGGCTCCGTCACACCAGCCTCCGTACCGGCCACCTTGGCTGTGTAACCACTGATGAAATGATACATCGCCTGACCCGGCGTGAGCTTGCTGATCGGCGGAAGCACACCATACGCATCGCAGGTGAGGAAGAAGATGTTCTTCGGGTGCCCGCCTGTGCTGGGCACGGCGATGTTATCGATGTAGTCGATGGGGTAGCTCACTCGCGTGTTCTCCGTCTTGCTGCTGTCCGTGAAATCCACCTCGGAGGTTTCTCCTTTGAAGACGATATTCTCCAGGATCGCGCCGAACTTGATGGCTTGCCAGATCTGGGGCTCCTTCTCGGCACTCAGGTCGATGCACTTCGCATAGCATCCTCCTTCGAAGTTGAATACCCCCATATCACTCCAGCCGTGTTCATCGTCACCGATGAGGCGACGGTCCGGATCAGCACTCAGTGTGGTCTTCCCTGTGCCGCTCAGCCCGAAGAATACAGCCGTGTCACCGCCTTCTCCGATGTTAGCGCTACAGTGCATGCTCAACACTCCCCGCTCCTGTGGCAGTACGTAGTTCAGTACGGTGAAGATGCCCTTCTTGATCTCCCCGGTATATCCGGTGCCACCGATCAGGATCATCTTCCTGCTGAAGTCGATCGCCGCGAAATTGTGCTGGCGCACGCCATCCTTCTTTCCGTTGGCCATGAAGTCCGGCGCACAGATGATCGTCCACTCCGGCGTGAACTCATCGAGTTCCGCTGAGGTCGGGCGCAGGAACATGTTCCCGGCGAACATCGCGCTGTACGGGAACTCGGCCACCACGCGGATGTTCATCCGGTAAACGGGGTCGGCGCAGGCGTACGCATCCTTCACATAGACCTCTCGACCGATCAAGTACGCGGCCATCAATTCATGCAGTCGATCGAACTCTGCCGCACCGATCGGGAAGTTCACATCACCCCACCACACGGTGTTCTCCGTCTTGGCATCCTTCACCGTGAACTTGTCCTTGGGGCTCCTGCCAGTGAACTCACCGGTCTCGATGGCGAGCGCACCTGAATCGGCGAGCGCACCTTGGCCGTTCACGATGGTGTGCTCCACCAGCTCGGCTGGTTCAAGGTTCCAGTAGATGTCTCCTACACGGCCCAGTCCGATGCTGGAAAGGTCCGCCTTCTTCGGTTTGTTACCGAACTCTTTCATGTTCCTGTGGATTGGAATTGGACGCCAAAAGTAGGGTCTTCGGTCAAGAAGGAACCTGTCGATCATCAACGACGCAGTGCTGATCGAAGAACGATCGCCCATCCGGCAATGAACAACGCTCCGCCCAATGGTGTGATCGGCCCTATCCATCGGATCCACTCCGTGTTCCCCATCAAATCCTTGGTACTCAATAAATAGAGTGAGCCGCTGAACAGCACGATCCCGAACAAGAGGCACCGTCCTGCCCACCGGACAGCAGAGGCCCCGATGCGCTCGCAGCCCGCCGATCAGCAGGAGGCCGATCCCGTGATAGAACTGGTACTCCACCCCAGTGCGCCAGACCGCCAGATCATTCGCATCAAGGCGGCTCTTCAGTGCATGTGCCCCGAATGCGCCCAGGACCACAGCCGTGAGCAAGGCACCCGATCCGATGACCAATGAACGATCCTTCATGGGTGCAAAGGTGTGCCGTGGAACGTGAAGCCCCCAGCTTGCGCCGAGGGCTTCATTCGGATCCCGTGTGGACCTTACTTCTTCATCTGCTCCATTTCCTTCTCGAAGGTCTCCTTGAACTTCTCGTAGTCGTAATCGACGCGGAGGCGTTCGTCGCTGCTCAGGCGCTCATTGTATGCCGAGAGCAGTTCCTGAGCGCTGAGTTCGATGGCCACGTAGGTCTTGTAGTTGCCGGTCGCGCTAACACGCATGGTCTTCTCGCAGATGGTCTTCACACCGGTGAGCTGTTGGTCCACCACTTCGCGGGCCAAGGACTCATAACGCTCGCCCACTTCCTCCCGGTTCTGCATCTCGCGGCTGTTCACATAGTTATCGACCACCGCTTTGACACGGGTGTTGATCGCAGCGGCCAGATCAGCACGGGCGTTGCTCATCGCTTTCTTCTTGGCCGTGGCTTGGTCCATGCTTTCGCCCAAGGCGTTGGCACGGAAGACTTTGTTGTCCGTGAAGAACTCCGGGCCGGAACATTCGACTTTCACCTCGACCTCACCGGAAGGAGGAGGGGCGGCTTCAGCAGCCTTTTTCTTGCTCTTGCAACCGGTCACTGCTACCGCGAGCATCGCAGCGGTCATCAGGATCGAAAGTGAACGGGGGGTCATCAAGGTTTTCATGTGTTGCGCCTTAGCCAGGCGTTGGCGTTTGTTTCATTCACAGGGTTGTTCCCTGTTGCAGGTGGATTTGCCGATCGCGTGCCAAACTTAACCGGTGATCGCTTGCCGCCATCATTGCATGGCATCAAGTATGGCCGGAACGAGGTCCTTCCTCAAGTCCTGCGCGGCTTTCTTGTATGCATCCAGGCCTGCCTTCTCGAAATTCAATTGCACACCCTTTACGCCTTGCCGTGTGCCTTCATGGACCACCTCCTGGGTCTTGCGGTCACGGAACACATAGGTCACATCCAAATAGGTCGTGTAGAATCCGCTCGATTCCCCACCGGCGCGCGTGCTGCAATTGAGCGTGAGCATCACATCGGCATCCGCATCCTTTTCCACGAACCGGAATCCACGACCGGTCAGTTCCTCACGAAGCACTGCGGAAAGACCTGCATCGCCAACCGGTTGGCCCAAGTTGTTCTCCTGGCTTTTCATGGACACGCGCGGCATGCGCACATCGATCGGGGTCCGCGTTGCCGGGATCGTGAGTCCTGCGAGCAGGAGCTTCACAAGGTCCTTGTCCAATTCGGAACTGACCAGGGCCGCCGGATCGGGCTCGACGATCATCTCCATACCCGCCTTACCGAACTCCACGCGTTGTACGGTGGATCGTGTTCGCCCTTCCGTGTCAGTGCTCTTCATTTCCTTCACAGGGCCCGTGCTACCCGGGTATGCAATGCGTAAGGGCAATTGGGGGAGCTCGCGCGTCCGACCGTCCATGACGTGGGTTGCGGTGATGAGCATTTCACGGCGGAAGTGGTTCCCGTATTCCAGGACACAACGCTCCGGAAGTACTGCGATGCGTACGGAAGAGGTGATCTGCTGAAGGTGACCATACACCTCATTGACCAATGGAACTTGTTTGCCATCGATCTCCACCACATCGTTCTCGCCCCAATAGGACTTCATGGCGATGAGTGCCCGCAGATCACTATCCATAGCGGATCGGAGGTCCCCTCCGCCGATGCTCGTTCGCGCACGAGTGAACAGATCGGTGGCATTGGCGATGGCCCGTTGTTTCCGTTCGGCTTTCAGGCGTGCATGCTCAGAGCGGGACAACCGGTAGTAGGTCCAGTACTCCGTGCCGTTCTCCCAGGTATCCATCAACTCGAATCCCTCGATCTGCTCACTGGTCCGTGTCCGGATAGTGCTCGTAAAGGACTCATCGAACCGGGTCTTGCGGTCCAAGGTGTAGAGCAGGCTATTGCCTTCGACCGTCACGCTGATCTCACTAGCCAGATCATTCAGCGCGTTCTTCTTGGCGGTCTCCATGACATCAGGGCGTGCCTTGCTGGCCAAGCCGATACCGATGTAGTACGCGCTGCTCACCGGCCGCGACCGCACCCACTCCGGGCGCGGAGCCTCTGTAGTCTCCACAGGCACCGGACCGGTCGGCGTTCGTTGCCGGCCCTTGCACGCTACTATGGCGACCAGGACGATCAAGGGAAGCAAGCGCTTCATGGCAACTTGGAGTTCAGTTCAGCTTGCACCACCGATGCGACCTGCGCCGTGGCCGTGCGCACCAGTTCGCCTCCCAAGGTGGCAGAGGACTTCACCTCCTTCGGGGCGTTCAAGAGTCCACGCAATTCATTCCGCGCGGCATTGTTCTGATGCACGACACCATTCTGTGCCGGGAAGAGCTGATCACGATTCCCGTCGTACGTGGCGTAGTACATGTGGTCCTTCACTTCACGGTCCACCATCTTGCTGGCCAGCACCTCCCCTGTTTCCAAAGAGACCAGTCGGAAATTCAAGGAGATGATCGCTTTGTTCTCCTGGAAGTACTCGCTGTAGCGCACAGGTCGGTACTTGGTGATGAAGGACTTCTCCCCCGTTTCCTTGTTGATCTGCTCCACGCGGTAAGCCTCGAAACCATCCTTCGTGCTACGCCTCAATTCCCCGGGCTCTTCACGGTAATCAGCCACCGTGCCGAGCAGGATGGCCTGCGCACCGATCAGGTTCCCCACACGGACGGCGGTCTGGTCATCCACCACACCGCTCAGGCTCAGGCGCTGTTCCTGCAGGATGCGCTCCATGTTCTCACGATCCACCACGCGCAAGAAGGGATCACGCATCTCGGTGAGTGCAGTGATGGCCTGCGCTTGTGCCTTCTGCGGAATGTCCGTTCGCTTCACACTCCCCGTGAACGGCATGACCGCAATGGTGTATTGCCCTTTGGTAAGGCACTCCTGTCTCAGGGCGGATGCGTCCTTGTAGCCGGCGTCCTTGCTCACCACTTGATCCAATGAACCATAGGCCTTGCGGTATGCACCGGCAGTGAGATCCGCCTTGCCGGCACGATACAGCGGCTCCAGGAAGGCGATGGATCGCAAGCTGCTCGCATCCTTATAGTTCGGTTCGAGACGGGCGATCTTGGCGAAGACCACTTCCGCAGACTTGAACTCCTGCTTTTCCATCAAGCCCTGCCCCTCGTTGTACAACTCAACGAGGTATTCATCCTTCACCCGCTCGAAGTCCTCCTTGTAGTGGTCGGGGATCTCCAACACCACACCCAATCGTTGGACGCGATCCTGGTAGGCACGCGCTTCCAAATACGTGGACACCGCGTCCCCTTTGGCCGAGCCCATCGCGACGGATTTGAAGAACGAGGAAAGCTTGTCGTTCAGCACCATTTGGCCGGTCTTCTTCAGGCCGATCTTGGCATCCACGTTCTTCGCGCTGCGCTGTGCCGACTGCTCGAACATCACCGCTGCCTCGGCGTACAGCCCGGCTTCGTCCAACTTCGTTCCCTTCTTGGAGAACGACTTGGAGCCGCTGCAACCGACGAGGGTGGCGGCGAGAAGGCAAAGCGCGCTATGTGCAAGGCGGTACATGGATGTGGTATTGGTCGTCTGATCGATCGTTCGTTAGCGTGAGCGGATGTATTCGTTCAACTCCTCGATGGAACTCTCGAAGGTGAAGGCATCATTCACTTTGTAATAGTTGCCGATGTCATGGGTATGGTCATAAGCCAGCTTGGCGAACTCGAGTTTCGAAGCCTCGAAGCTGAAGAGTCCCATGATCCCTTTCACCTGCTCGACGCTCAGGCATCGATCCGCGACCACTTGTTTGGCCATGTTCAGTTTGGTCTCCTCGAAGGATTTTGTGCTCAGGCTCTTCTTCAGATCCTCGAATTCACCACCGCCCAGCGGCATGGCACAACCGATGGCACCGGTGTAGCCGGGCATGCGGTACGGTTCCTCAACGGGCTTTGCAGCAACAACAGCGGTCGGCTTCGATGCAGGTTTAACGCTAGCTGAACCGGTAGTGGTGGTGGTGGTGGTAACGGTCTGTGTAGTACGCGTGGTGGTGTTGGTGCCGCCCGTCCCTTCAGTAACGCCCACATTCATGTTGATCCCGACACCGTTCACCCCGATGCTCATGTTCACACCATCGGTAGTGCCACCACCTGATCCCTCATCCACCACCGTGATCGTCGTGACCTGCTGGAGTTCCTCGGTAGGCTCCGTTTGCACGACCGTGGTCTCCTGCGTGTCCGTCCTCGGGGACGGATCATCCACGAAAGTCGATGGACGGGGTTTGGCCGGTTCCTCTTTCGCAGCGGTTCCGAGCGCGGCTTCACCTGTCGGGCGCAACACGCGTTCGCCCTTTTTGTTCGTGGTGATCATAATAGTGTATTCCTTGCCCAGCGGCATGTAGACCGGCTTCTTGAGTTGCGGGATCGTCGCATCCTCGAACCGGACCATGACCATGGTCGATTCGTTCCGGATCCCGGTCGCCACCACGCGTGTGGCCGGTTCGGCGTTCTTCACATCGCCGTCTATTATGAGGGTGAACTTGCTGCCATCATCCGAGAAGAATACAAGGTCGTTCGTTTGTGCCGCAGCCGGGGCGATCGAACAGAGGACAAGAAGAACGGAAGCGGAGAACTTTTTCATGGGTTGTGGTGTGGGTTCGCGAATGTAGATCGCGTCCTCCGGAGGCAAGGCATGTGCCAAAGGAATCGCCGTGATGCTCCGACGGATCAGCGCCTCCGGCATGTGAATCGCATCTTCGCGGACCGATCGAACCCGGATAGAATATCATCGGATGCGAAAGATCCTCATACTTGGTGCGGGCCGCAGTGCGGCATCCTTGATCCATTACCTGATCCAGCACGCGGACCAACAGGAATGGCGGATAACGGTTGCGGATAAGGATGCGACGCATGCGCACTCCATGGTGCGAGAAGGACCCGAAGTGGCCAAAGGGGTGGCCCTTGACGCCGTGGAGGCCGAGGCCCGGGCAAAGCTCATCGCAGACCATGACCTGGTGATCAGCATGCTGCCAGCGTTCATGCACATGGATGTCCTGAGGGATTGCCTGCGGCTGAAGAAACATGTGATCACACCGAGCTATGTGCCGGACGAGTTGTGGAAGATGTCCCCTGAGTTCGCATCAGCAGGCCTGATCGTCCTGAATGAAATGGGGCTCGACCCCGGGATCGATCACATGAGCGCGATGCGGATCCTGGATCGGATACGTCGCGAAGGAGGCCGCATGGAAGCATTCGAGTCCTACACTGGTGGTCTGGTGGCCCCGGAAAGCGATGACAATCCGTGGGGCTACAAGTTCAGCTGGAATCCGCGGAACGTGTTGCTGGCCGGACAAGGCGGAGCGGCGCGCTACATCCGTGATGGCAAGGTGAAGTACATCCCCTACCACCGGCTGTTCAAGGAAACAGTGCGGATCGATGTGGCCGGTGTGGGTGGTTTCGATGGCTACGCGAACCGCGACTCGTTGAAGTACCGCAAGACCTATGGGTTGGATGGGATCCCGACGCTCTTGCGCGGGACACTACGCAAGGCTGGTTATTGCGAGGCGTGGGATGCCTTTGTCGCGCTCGGTTGCACGGACGATTCATTCGCCATGGAGCTAGGCGCCGATGCCACGTTCAAGGATTACATCGATGCGTTCCTTCCGCATGTGGCGAATGGCGATACACGCGCTGCCATGGCCGTGACATTGGGCCTTGATCCCCAAGGTGAGGCCATGCGCAAGATGGATTGGCTGGCACTCTTCGGCGACCGGACGATCGGGGTAGCCGGCCTTTCGCCGGCGGCAACACTGCAGCGTCTGCTGGAGGACAAGTGGAAGTTGATGCCCGATGACAAGGACATGGTGGTGATGTGGCACCGGTTCCGGTACGCAAGTGAGGGCATGCACAAGGAGATCAATGCTTCGTTGACAGTGATCGGGCAGGATCAGAAACACACTGCCATGGCCCGAACAGTGGGACTGCCGATCGCTATGGCGTGTAAGCTGGTGCTGAACGGCAAGATCCATGAACGCGGGGTTCTGTTGCCCATCACACCCGTATTGTATGATCCGATCCTGGACGAATTGGATCGCTTGGGTATTTCCTTCGTCGAGGAGGACGTCGAGGTCTGAGCGCCTCAGAATTTCAGAAGGAAGGGAGCGAGCAATTGTTTGTACGCTTCGGTGTATTCACCGGGCGCGCGTTCCACGATCACCGGATCATGCGGATCCTGTGGTGCGCCACGCCAGAGTTCAAGCAGCACGCGTTTGAACGGCCGTCCTTCCAGATACCACAGTGGGCCACGCCGGAACACGGATAGACCCACGCGTTCCCCAGCCAACCGCAAGCGGTGTTCGCCATCCGAAGGCACGATCACCGCGAACCGGCCGCGGTCGGCCAGCAGCTTATCAACCACATCGACGAGCTGATCGAAGGTCAATTCCGCTCCGTGCTTGGCAACGGTCAAGCGGGGATCCGGTGCGGCCATCTCACCCATGTAGTAAGGCGGGTTGCAGATGATCAGATCGTAGGGCTCCTTGGTGTGCAAGCGCCGCGCATCCATCCAATGCACGCGGATGCGTTCGGCCCATGGACTCGCCGTGATATTCACTGACGCCTGCTCTGCTGCGGCCTCATCGATCTCCACCGCATCGATCTGCGCCTCCGGAACGCGCTGCGCCATCATCAGCGCCAGCAGACCTGTACCTGTTCCGATGTCCAGGATCCTCTTTGCACCATGGGTTTCCGTCCATGCCCCTAGGGTCACCCCATCGGTGCCCACTTTCATGGCGCACCGATCCTGCTCGATGGAGAATTGCTTGAACCGGAACCGCTGCTCGGGCATTCCCTCAATCCGCCCGATAGAGGTCGATGAGTCCGGGTGGCGTGCGGACGAGGAGGACGTTCTCCTCCGGATCCATGTTCAGGATCATTTCATCCGCAACCGGGATCATGATCTCCCGGCCACCACCGAGGACCACGAGCACCGGGTTCTTGTCCGTGCCATCAATGCCGGTCACCTCGCCGAGTTCGCCGTGTTCTTCATCACGCACCAACATCCCGATGAACTCTTCCGGATCCCAGCTCTCATCACTGCCGTCGGCGAGCAGACCCGGCGGCGCGTAGATATCCCGACCCACCAGCACCGATGCGCTCTGCGGATCATCGAAGTCATCGAACTTCACCAAGATGTCGCGCCCCTTGTCATGCAAGCGACTGAAGAAGAATGGCACCTTCTGACCCTCGATATCCACGAAGAGCGAACCCGCGTGTATGATATCCTCCAGATCCACGGAATCCAGGTGTACGGTGAGCTCGCCTTGGTGCCCCCAAGGCTTTCCCAAGCGTCCGATCAAATGAAGGCTGTCGAGGTCCACGGGTTGAAATTAGGCGCTACCCGTGATCCGCGGTCATGATCCGATCATCGTGACCTTCCCTCCCGGCGTTCGATGACCACCCGGATAGAACGCGCCGAGGTTGAAGCGTGAACGCCGTTGGAACGAATCGATGGTATCGCCATCGACAAGGGCGCGAAGAACGATCTCTGCCGTGGCTTCGGCATCATTGCCAGCGCGGTGGTGTTTCAGCGGAATGCCGTGCCGATCGCACAAGGCCTTCAAGCCATACGTTGCGTGGCCGGGCCACACCTTGCGCGCCATGGTCACGCTACAGAAGTATTGAAAGCTGGGATGCACCAGACCGTGAGCGGCCAAGGTGGCGCGCAATACTCCAATATCGAAGGCGGCATTGTGGGCGACCACCGTCGCACCCAACAGGATGGCATGCACCTCTTCCCAGATCTCCGTCCAGCGCGGAGCGTCGGCCACATCCTCCGGGCGGATCCCATGTACCGCAATGTTCCATGGACTGAAATACGGCCACTGCGGCGGCTTCACCAACCAGTTCCGCACTTCGCGCACCACGCCGCCGCGCACGATGGCGATGCCCAGTTCACACGGACTGTCCGCAGCAGTGGTGGCGGTCTCGAAATCGAGGGCGAGGAAATCCACGTTCAGGACGGACGTTACAACCGGACCACATCCGCGTCGGCCAGCGCGTGGTAGAGCTTCTTCGCCGTGCCTTCACTGATGTTCACCAGCGGTAAACGCATGGTATCGCCGCAAACGCCCAACACTTTCAACACTTCCTTGATACCGCCGGGGTTTCCTTCCACGAAGAGGAGGTTGATCACCTCGATCAACCGAAGGTGTTCCTTGCGCGCAGTGGTCAGATCACCCTTCAAGGCCGCATCCACCAACATGCTGCATTCCTGCGGCAGCGCATTGCCCGCCACGCTGATCACCCCCACACCGCCCATGGCGATGATGGGAAGCGTGAGTGCATCATCGCCGCTGATGAGCATGAAGTCCGCAGGCTTGTGTTTGAGGATCGAACCCATCTGATCCAGGTTCGCGCTGGCCTCCTTGATGCCGATGATATTGGCGAAGTCGCGCGCCAATCGCACGGTGGTCTCCGCGGTGATGTTGCTTCCCGTGCGGCCCGGTACGTTGTAGAGGATGATCGGCCGCAAACTCGATCGCGCGATCGCCTTGTAGTGTTGGTAGATGCCTTCCTGCGTGGGCTTGTTGTAATAAGGACTCACGCTCAGGATCGCATCCACGCCATCCATCTCGAAACCGTTCAGCGTTTCGATGACCTCGGCGGTGTTGTTCCCACCGACACCCAACACGATCGGAACGCGGTTGTGTACGAAGCCGATCGTTTGGGCCAGCAGTTCGTGCTTCTCCGCTTTGGTCAGCGTAACACTCTCACCAGTGGTACCCATGCTCACCAGGTAATCCACACCGCCGGTGATCATGTGCTCGATCAGGCGTTCCAGTCCAGCGTAATCGATCAGGCCTCCTGAGCCGGTCGAAGGATCTCGGAATGGGGTGACCATCGCTACTCCGAGGCCACGGAAACGTTCGTCCATCAGTTCAGTGAGGGTTCTGGTTTGGCATTCACCATCAACAGGTAGTGATGGATCTGCTGAATGAGTTGCGGCAGGCTTTGCGATCCGGCCATGTCGATCATCATGTCCAGGATCTTCTTGTTGCTCTCACTCCAACGCCCCACTTTGAAGCGCGCCCGGCTCTTGGCCATGATGTACTGGATCGGCAAGCGGTCCTGCATGGTGAGGTCGATGATGATCTCGAATTCCTCCGCCATGAAGTTCTGCACGGTGTTGCCCTGCGGGATGCGGTACCAATTGAGGTCCTTCTGGCAGATGGCGTTGAAGTTCAACTTGGCGTGCAGGTAATGCGGCATCACCTTCTGGTCCGAATACCCCAAGGCCATGATGTTGCTGAGGCCCAATTCCTCCTTGATCCGCTTCACGTAGTTCCGCACGTGGTTGTGCGCGGCCTCGTCCTCCACCACATAGACGATCGCCACCTTGCGAGCCATGCCGAGGTTGCGTGCGATCGGCTTGCGACCAACAGGAAGATCCCGCAACAATTTGCGGATACCCATCCATTCCTTGAGCCGATCGAACAGCTTCATTCGTTGATCATTCGCGTGAGTTCATCCTCGTCGATCACCGGCACTTTCAGGTCCTCGGCCTTGGCGCGTTTCGCTGGTCCCATGTCCGAACCGGCCACCAAGTAACTGGTCTTGCTGCTGATGGAACCGGAAACCTTTCCGCCATTGCGCTCGATCGCCTCCTTGATGCCATCGCGGCTGAAATTGCGGAAAACACCCGACACCACGAAGGAAAGGCCTTTCAGCCGTTCGCTCAACGCGGGCTTCCCGGTATCCTCCGCAACCATCGAAAGTCCGTGGCTGCGCAACCGTTCCACCATGGACCTGTTGGCCTCCACGGCCATGAAATCCATGATGCTGCCTGCGATCACCTCCCCCACTTCATCTATCGCCGTCAATTCTTCCCGTGACATCGCCAGGATCCGGTCCAAGCCACCGGTGGTCCGCGCAATCTTCTTCGCTACCGTCTCGCCCACGTGCCGGATCCCCAGCGCGAAGAGCACCTGTTCGAACGGAACCTGCCTGCTGGCCATCAATCCATCGATCACCTTCTTGGCGCTCTTCTCCTTCCACCCCTTGCCCAGGTCAAGGATCTGCTTCTCGGTGAGATCGTACAGGTCCGCGGCGTCGCGGATCAGTCCGGCGCGAAAGAATTCCTCTACGGTCTCAGCGCCCAGTCCATCAATGTTCATTGCACGCCGGGATACGAAGTGCTCGATGCGTCGGGTGATCTGCGGCGGACACCCGTTCTCGTTCGGGCAGTAGTGCTGGGCTTCACCTTCCACGCGTTGAAGAACGGTGCCACATTCGGGACAGGTTTCCGGAAGGACGACGCGCTTCGCGCCAACAGGTCGCTTCGTTGGATCCACACCCACGACCTGTGGTATGATCTCGCCCGCTTTCTCCACCATCACCATGTCCCCGTCGTGGAGGTCAAGCCGTTCCAACTGGTCGGCGTTGAAGAGCGAAGCACGCTTGACCGTGGTACCGGCGAGCACGACCGGATCCAACTCGGCCACAGGCGTGACCGCACCTGTTCGACCGACCTGGAAGGTGACACCGCGCAACCGTGTGAGCGCCTGCTCCGGCGCGTACTTGTACGCCACCGCCCAGCGCGGACCCTTCGCCGTATTGCCCAATTCCTCCTGCACCAATAGATCATCGACTTTGATCACCACGCCGTCAATGATCATCTCCAACTCGTTCCGGTGCTTCTCCCAGTGATCTATGAAGGCCATGATGCTTTCGACACTCGCGGCGCGCTCAATGAATCGACGTTCGGGATCGGGCGTTTTGAAACCCCAACTCCGACCATGCGCGAGATTCTCGAAGTGGCTGCGGGTGATCGATGCATCGGACTGCACGGAGTAGATGAAGTTGTCCAGACCACGTTTGGCCACCTCCTTCGGGTCTTGTTGCTTCAAACTACCCGCAGCGGTATTCCGTGGATTCGCGTAAAGGTCCTCTCCTTCCTCCGCACGCTGCCGGTTCAACTCATCAAAGCGGTCCTTGGTGAAGATCACTTCGCCGCGCACCTCCATTTCTTCAGGCCAGCCGCTTCCTTGAAGCTTCAACGGAATGGTCTTGATCGTGCGGATGTTCGCGGTGATCTCCTCGCCTTTCTCACCGTCGCCCCGGGTCACGCCACGCACCAATTCACCATTCATATAGGTGAGGCTGATGGCCACGCCGTCATACTTCAACTCCATGGAATAGGTCGTGGTGCCCACCGACTTCTCCACCCGTGCAACGAAGTCCGCCACTTCTTCCCGCGAGTAGGTGTTCCCCAGCGAAAGCATCGGGTACTTATGTGCGACCGTCGGGAAGCCTTTGGTGATGTCCCCACCCACGCGCTGCGTCGGGCTATTGGGTGATGCGAACTCCGGGAACTCCTTCTCCAACCGTTCGAGCTCCTTCAATTTCAGGTCGAACTCATGATCGCTGATGGCCGGAGCGGCCAACACATAGTACCGGTGGTTGTGCTGTGCGAGTTCCTCGCTCAACTTCCCGATCCGCTCCTTCATTTCCTTCCGTTCCATGTCAGTCCTTCAACTTCTTCCGTGCTCGTTTCACCACTTCACCCACCCTTAACCCGACCTTGAGGTAGTAGGTCCGATCGCTCAAGGCCCGTGTGGCTTCCGGGTCCGCAGCCAGCACATACCGGTATCCGCCGCCTGCGCCGACGAAGATCCACCAGAACAGGTCATAGTCCGCATGCAGGGTCGCTTCCAAGGGAACCAACTCATTCGTGGAGTACGGAACGATGCGTCGATCATCGCCTACATAACTCTTGCGATAATTCCCTAGACCGATGCTGACGGGTACGCCGACCTGCCACCTTTTGGAATCGATCAGCAGACGCTCATAGGTGAGTGCTGCGTAGTCGAAATTGGTGCGAAGTTCCCGCGTTCCGATCCCGGGCAGATCCACCGCCGGTTGGATGTACGCATCTCCGATCCCATAGAACCCTACGGCAATGATGTCCCGGTCGCGTTGCGCGCCGATACGGAATCCATAGAAATGCACAGGATCCGCGTTCACGTACGTGCGCCGGAAATCGAAGTTGAAGATCACCCGGTACACGGCGTGGTGCTCTACAGAAACAGGTTCCTGCGCCAACGATGCCGAAACCAACAGCAAGAACGCGGAGCAGGGAATAAGCCTGACCCTCATCGCGTGCCGTGGATGAAACGTGGCTGCCCGCTCATGTCCTTCACCAAGCGAACGTCCTTGTAGTTCATGGAGCGAAGTAGATCGGCCACTTCGGCGCTGTACTTCCAGTGTCCCTCGAAACGGATGCGTCCACCAGGAACCAGAGCGTCCATTGCCTTCGTCGCGATCGCCCTGTAGAACGCCAGTGGATCGTTCGCCGGTGCGAATAGCGCTACATGCGGTTCGCGTGAACGCACATGCACAGCCAACGACTCCTCCTCCTCCCTCGGCACATACGGTGGATTGCTCACCAGCAGGTCGATCCGATCCGGAAGGACGAATGCGTTCGGAAGCACATTTCCCAAGATCCAATTCACAGGCAGTGCAAGGTCCTCGCTGTTCATGCGCGCAACGTCCAGCGCGTCCTGGGAAACGTCGATCCCGAAAACCTCTGCCATCGGGTAACACTTCTTCATGGACAGTGCGATGCAACCGCTCCCCGTGCCGACATCCAACGCACGCGCAGGAATGATCCGCTCCTCCTTGATCGCCGCCACCAACTCCTCCGTCTCCGGACGCGGGATCAGCACTCGCTGATCAACCTTCAGGGGCATGCCTTGGAACTCCACCGCACCAAGGATGTACTGCAAGGGTTCGCCTTCCGTCAATCGATCCAGGATCCCCAACAAGTGGCGGCGGTCGGATCCCGACAGGATCTCGGTCTTCCGGATCTCGATCATGGCTGGATCCCATCCGAAGTGTTCCTTGAACACCATCCGTGTCATCGCACTCACTTCCCCTGCATCGTACTGCGCACAAAGCCGCTCGCGAAAAGCGGCGAGCACGGAAGACACAGGAGCGTCCACTGCGGAAATGTCCATGGGCGACAAAAGTAGAAGGTGCCCGAGCGCCTGACCGACGTGCGATCGACCAACTTTGCCGACCTCTGTAATGAACGACCACACCCGCTGGATGCATCGCTGTCTGGACCTGGCACGGCTTGGTGCTGGAACCGTGGCGCCCAATCCGATGGTCGGCGCAGTACTCGTTAAGGACGATGTGCTGCTGGCGGAAGGTTGGCATAAGCAAGTGGGTGGGCCGCACGCTGAAGTGGAGTGCCTGCGCAACTTCGGTGAACACGCGGTTCCCTTGAACGCCGAGCTGTACGTCAACCTCGAGCCTTGTGATCACTTCGGAAGGACACCTCCGTGCTCGTTGCATCTGATCGAACGTGGCGTGAAGCTCGTGGTGGTTGCGCATCGCGATCCGAACCCCGCGGTTTCCGGCAAAGGGATCGAACGACTACGTACAGCCGGGATCAGCGTGACCGAAGGAGTGCTGGAGGACGAAGCCGGTTGGATGAACCGACGCTTCCTCACTTCGATGGAGAGATCCCGACCGTACATCGTGTTGAAGTGGGCGCAAAGTGCGGACGGTTACCTGGATCAACATCCGCGCGGCGATCGTGGTGTTCAACGGATCAGCGCACCGGATACCGACGTGCTCGTACATCGCTGGCGGAGTGAGGAACAAGCGATCCTCGTAGGCAGCCGGACCGTGATGAATGATGACCCATCGCTCGATGTGCGGCATGTGTCGGGTCGTTCACCGATGCGCATCGTCATCGATCGCGATCAACGTACTCCAGCGGGTTCGAGGGTTTTCGACGGCTCCCACCCGACCTTGTTGTTCACCGGGTCCGAGCGAACGGACATTAAGGCGGAGCAAGTGATAGTGGCGATGAATGAGGATCCGATCGATCGTCTACTCACCGAACTACATGGCCGGAGCGTGCGATCCGTGCTGGTGGAAGGTGGCGCCGAACTGCTCGGCCATTTCATCCGTCGTTCCCTTTGGGATGAAGCACGCGTGATCACTGGAACACCCTTGTTCGGATCGGGCACGAAGGCGCCATCGATCGGTATGGAGCGGACCACTTCTTTTCGTTCAGCGAACGATCAGGTCGATCTGTATGTGAACACGATGCATCGCAGCTATCCCGGACCTTCATGCTCCTGGTGATGCTCGCGGCGCTCTTCGCGGCGCTCCTCTTCATGGTCTTCAAGGTGTTTGAATTGCGGAATGTGCCGGTGCTTCCGGCGATCGTGATCAACTATTTCACCGCTATGGCGATCGGGGCACTCGTGGTTCAGCCGTGGGTTGAACCCGTTCCACGCACACTCTTGCTACCAGCTCTTGGCCTCGGCGCACTATTCATCGGCCTGTTCTACCTATCGGCGCGCAGCACGGTGCGCGCGGGAGTGGCAACCACTTCCGTAGCGAGCAAGACCAGCTTGGTGCTCACCGTGCTCTTCGCGGTCGTCGTCCTCCACGATCGGCCCGGTGTCATGGGTTGGATCGGTATCCTGCTGGCGATCATTTCCGTCGCCTCCGCTTCCTTCGGTTCCGGTGGCAAGGGCGCGCGGGGTGTTTGGTTGTTACCAGTGCTCCTCTTCTTCGGCAGTGCCGCGATCGACATCACCCTGAGCTACGTCCAACGCACCATGCTGACGATCGCTACCGAGGGCGTCTTCCCGATGATGGCATTCGGCGTGGCCGGTATGATCGGCGCGCTCGTGCTGATCGGTCAACGAAAGCAACGCGCATTGCTTGCTCCTCGTTCGTTGATCGGTGGTGTGGTTCTCGGTTCCGTGAACTACGCAAGCCTCTACTTCGTCATCGGCGCATTGGCACGAAGCGGATTCCAGGCAAGCACGGTCTTCCCGTTGATGAACATCGGCGTGATCCTTTTCAGCACGGCGCTGAGCCTGATCCTCTTCAAAGAACGCTTGTTGCGAATGCAATGGTCGGGGATCATCCTTGCCGTGATCGCCATGGGACTCATCCTTTGTGACGAATGACCATTGATCGTTACCGCAGTATTTCGAATGAATGCGAAGCGACACTGCGTGAGAGGGCCAGTCGCTTCATCGGGATCGCATTCCCGATCCGTGACGAAGAAGAATTCCGCATCGCGCTCGGACGCATCTCGCGATCACATCACGGCGCGAACCACTTCTGCTATGCGTTCGTTCTCGGCCCCGACGCCGCGGTTCATCGCGTCAACGATGCAGGTGAACCATCCGGAACGGCAGGACGCCCGATCCTTCGCGCGATACGATCCATGGAACTCACCAATACAGCCGTGGTCGTCGTTCGGTATTTCGGGGGAACACTTCTTGGCAAAGCGGGTTTGGTGAAAGCCTACGGCGAAGCGGCCCGATCGGCACTTGCTGAAGCGATCATCGTGGAACACGTCGTTCGGGAGAATGTACACTTCGCGTGCGATCACGCGCAGTTCGATCGTCTCAAGAAGGAACTTGCCCAGATCGACGGCGTGCTCGGCGAATGCACGTTCAATGAACGATGCGAAGGTGTCGTTGCGCTTCCGGTCGGATCGGTGCACACGATCATCGATCGCTGGATCGCATCGGGCATCGACGTGCTACGGACCGATCAAGCGAAGTAAGGCGCAAGGGCCTTCACCAATTCCTCCGGCGCGCGACGCGGTCGCATCGTTGAACCATCAACGAAGATCAGCGTCGTGCTTCCATCCGTTAGGAGCGTTCCGCCGTGATCGATGACCTCATACCCGAAGTCGATGCGCACCGAAGGCAACGCGGTGATCGTTGTCCGGATGGTCAATTCATCATCGTATCGCGCAGGCTTATGATACGTGATGCGCAGGTCGCGCACCGGTAACATCACTCCCGCATCCTCCAGGTCGCGATACCTGAAACCCACGTTGCGCAAGGCTTCCACGCGTCCCACCTCGAAGAGCTCGGCATATCGACCGTAGTACACATATCCCATCCGATCGGTCTCCGCATATCGGATCCTGAGCTTCGTTTCCTGCACGAACATGCGGGAAAGTTACTGGCCGGCGATCACCCTCGAATGCATTTGCCTTCGGCATGCACCGTGCCCTACCTTCACCGCATGCGCTCGATCAGTGTTGCATCGATCCCGGTCGGAACGACGACAGGACGATTTCGATCCCCTGATCGATGCATTGCACCCTGCACAAATACAACACGATCGCGATTTCTGCAAACCCGCGCCCACCAAGCGATTCAGAACGACCCGACCTTGCGAACGTCTTTGCGCAATTTTCCCGTCGGTTATCCGACGTGCGCCGTTTTTTTTTCACTTTCTTCGATCCATATTTGCCCCCCGTTACGGATGTCGATGATCATCACCGATCAATGACGGAAACAACGGACCACCTTCACCCCCAACCCTAACACGCGCAACACCATCCATGAAGAAGGATCCCGAGAAGACATGGGAACGGTGCCTGGCGGTGATCAGGGACAACGTGAACCCGCAAAGTTTCAAGACCTGGTTCGAACCGATCAAGGCTTTGAAGTTGCTGGACAATGTCCTGACCATCCAGGTGCCTTCGCAGTTCTTCTACGAATGGCTTGAAGAGCATTACATCGGCTTGTTGAAGAAGATCATCCGCAAGGAGCTGGGTACCGATGGGCGACTGGAATACTCCATCATCATGGAGAATGGATTCCAAAGCGCGCATCCGTACACGGTGAAGATGCCAACGAGCAATGCGCGGGAAACGAAGAACCCGCCGGTGTCACTGCCGATCGATGTGGCCAACAGCCCGATCAAGAATCCGTTCGTGATCCCCGGACTCCGGAAGATCAAGGTGGAAAGCCACCTCAACGCGAACTACTCCTTCGACAACTTCATCGAGGGCGATTGCAATCGCTTGGCGCGAAGTGCAGGGTATGCCGTTGCGCAAAAGCCGGGTGGTACCGCCTTCAATCCGTTGTTGATCTATGGTGGTGTCGGCTTGGGCAAGACACACCTCGCGCATGCCATCGGCATCGAGATCAAGAAGCACCATCCGGACAAGACCATTCTCTATGTACCTGCGGAGAAGTTCACGCAGCAGTTCATCGAGGCGGTGAAGAACAACACGGTTGGCGATTTCTCCCAGTTCTACCAGATGATGGACGTGCTCATCATCGATGATGTGCAGTTCCTCGCTGGCAAGGAGAAGACGCAGGATGTGTTCTTCCATGTCTTCAACGCACTGCACCAGGCCGGCAAACAACTGGTGATCACCAGCGACAAGGCCCCGGTGGAAATGGCAGGCATGGAACAGCGCCTCCTCTCCCGCTTCAAGTGGGGTCTTAGCGCGGATCTTCAAACTCCCGGACTGGAGACGCGGATCGCGATCCTGGAGAAGAAGATGTATGCCGAGGGCATCGACCTGCCCAAGGAGGTGGTGGAATACCTCGCGTACAGCATCACCACCAACATCCGTGAGTTGGAAGGTGCGATGATCAGTTTGATCGCGCAAAGCTCCTTGAACAAGAAGGCCGTGAACCTCGATCTGGCGAAGCAGATGATCGACAAGTTCGTGAAGAACACGGCGCGTGAGGTGAGCATCGACTACATCCAGAAAGTGGTGTGCGATTACTTCGACCTCCCGATCGAACTGCTGAAGAGCAAGACGCGGAAGCGCGAAGTGGTGCAGGCGCGCCAGATCGCCATGTACTTCGCGAAGAAGATGACCAAGAGTTCACTTGCGAACATCGGTGCGCATTGCGGTGGAAAGGATCACGCTACCGTATTGCACGCATGCCGCACGGTGAACAACCTGCAGGAGACCGACAAGCAATTCCGCGGTTACCTGGAGGACCTCGAGAAGAAGTTGAGTTTGCATTGATCCCTTGGACCAGGACCAAGCGAGGGGCTCCGTTCGGGGCCCCTTTGCTTTTCGCCACATTCGCAGCATGAGGATCCTGTTGGTCTGCTTGGGTAACATCTGTCGATCACCGATGGCCGAGGGCGTGCTGCGCCAGCGCGCGAAGGAGCGTGGCATCGCCCTAGCGACGGACTCCGCAGGAACCGGCGACTACCACGTTGGGGAAGCACCGGATCCACGCGCACAAGCAGCCATGCGTAAACAAGGCATGGAGATCGGTGATCTGCGCGCGCGGCAATTCACGGCAAAGGACTTCGAGCACTTTGACATCCTGTTGGCGATGGATGCCGACAACCTTCGGAACATGACGCGCCTAGCCCCGGATCCCACCTTGGCCGCGAAGGCCTGTTTGATAATGGACTTCGCACCTGAGCATCCGTTACGCGAAGTGCCCGACCCCTACTACGGCGGCGATGACGGATTCGACGGGGTATTCGCGATGTTGGATGAAGCAACCAACCTATTGCTCGATGGGATCGAACGCTGAAGGATATGGTGCGCTGTACCTGATGCCGGTATGGCTCGGGGAAAATGGCGGCACGGAAGAACTTCCACCGGAGAACATCATGATCGCCGCACGCGTGGACCTCTGGTTCTGCGAGAACGAGAAGACCGCACGGCGAATGCTGCGGCGCATGGTGCCGGAGATCGATCTGCCGAAGCAGGAGATGCATCGATTCGACAAGGACAGCAGCATGCATGATGCGAATGCCTTGTTGGAGTTGATGAAGAACGGTCGCGACGCCGCGATCATCAGCGAAGCCGGTATGCCGGGGATCGCGGATCCCGGCGCGCGCTTGGTACTTGCCGCACATGCCAGCGGCATCACGGTGGTTCCATTGATCGGTCCGAGTTCCCTCTTTCTTTCGCTCGCCGCTTCCGGACTGAACGGACAACAGTTCACCTTCCACGGATACCTGCCGGTAAAGCCGAACGAACGCAAAGTGGCCATCAAGCGGATCGAGGAGGATGCGTTGCGAAGCGGCGGTGCGCAATTGTTCATGGAGACGCCGTACCGCAACGATGTCTTGCTGGCTGACGTGCTGGAGCAATGCGCAGCGCATACCATTCTCACGATCGCGGTGGACCTGACCCAACCACATGGAAGTGTTCGATCCCTGGAAGTGGGTCAGTGGCGGAAGGCGCGACCGGAACTCGGCAAGCGTCCGGCGATATTCATCATCGGCGTGCGCGCTCGTTGATCAATCGTTCGGGGTGGCGCAAGGCAGGGCCTCCGTGGTTCCCGCTCGGTGAACGGTATTCGACTTCCGCTTTCCCTTGCAGAATGGGCTGCGGTGGATCATCCATCGCAGGCGCAAGTAGAAGTCCACCGCATACACGTCGCGGGTGGTCACGAAAGGGAGCAGGTTATCCGTCCCGATGACGACGCCATCAAAGCGCAGCATAAGGCCCACCACCGGGCGAAGGAGATCGTATTCTTGAACGGTGATCGGAAGTGCTGCTTCGACATAGCGCGTTTCGAATCGTGGCGTCACCGCCAGTGCGTTCATCCGGCGTAGCCGTGTGGAGGATCGACCGCTGAGTTGCTGGACGGCGGCGAAGCCGATATACCCGTGGTCGATCACCCGTTGATCAACCTGTAGTGCCAGCGCTGTCGGCATCCCGATGCGGAAACTCTCTTCACGCGACCATTGCGTCACGGTGGAAAGAAGGCTGTCCAGGTCCTGTTGGTCATTGATGTGGAGATCCGTGTAGTCCGCGATGTTGGTCGATCCGGTGTGGATACTTCCCGCTTCACCATTCCTGAAGCGCAAGCCACCGAGATCGAGCAACGACACCCCGATCCGGTACCGATAGCGCAACGGGTCACAACCTCCCGATGATCGGTGCGGCATGTACCCGTCCGCTTCTTCAAGCGTTCGTTCGTACACCATACCCACGTCTGCGCCGAAACCGTGCCCGGCATTCGCGGTAGGCATCGCGAAACCATAAGAGGCCGTGGCCGCGTGGACGATCAGTTGTGCCGAATCCACCACGGTGTAGTCAAGCCCGTCGAACTGCAAGGCACCGCCTGCTTGCGCGATCTGGTAACGCAGGTTGGTGCCCGCGCTCAACATCCCGAATCCCTCGGCCTTCAGGATGTGTGCGTAGTTCACGGAGAACTCGGTCCATGCCGCAGTGAGCGCGCGAACGCCTTCCTCGTTGTAGCGGATACCCCGTTGTGGACGGAAGCCAAGACCATGGAAGATGAAGTTGCCGAGCGCTTGTGAAGGGCCGGTCACGCTTGTGTATGTGCGCAAGCGGATACCTGCACCGATGGTGCCGCGACCAAGTGAAAGTGAGAATGCCGGTCCCAACACGTTCACCTGTGCGAACCCGCGATGGATCCCACCGAGCGGTGATCCGCGCATCACCACATCTCCTGAGGTATTGCCTGCGACCCCGCTGCGCAGTTCACCTACCAAGCGTTGCTCGCGACCGGACCACGCCACCAAACTGTTCCACACGTTCAGGTCAACGCCCACGAAGCGGATGTCCGCATACGGCCATTGCCCAGCGGTACGAGCCGGATTCAAATAGGACATATCCGTTCCGGCGTAGTTGCTGTGCAGAAGTCCGAAGCGTTCCTGTGATCGAAGTGGAAGAAGAGCGGAGCAAAGGACGATGGTAAGAATTGCGCGCATGGCGCGTTCCTACGCAGGATCTGCTGGATGGTTCTAGGAGCCGCGCTCAACACGCACCAACCGCACTTCATAGACCACCACGGTTCCACCTTCCAATGTGCCCGGGATCCCGCGCCTACCGTAAGCCAGTTCCGAAGGCAACACGAAGATGCCCTTCTGTCCGGGACGCAGGAGGTTCACGGCGGTCTCAAGGCCTTTGATCAATTGATCCTGCTCTCCTACCCGCCATGGGAATCCTTCTTCGGCCACGGTATCGAAGACCACTCCATCCTCCAAGCGTTTTCCCGTCCACTCCACATGGACCACGTCACCGAAGTGAACGCGTGCCGTATCCGAAGCAGTGCCTTCTATCCGATACCGGAGATCGCTCGTTCCCCAACGTGTCCATCGCGCGGTGTCCGGACCTATGAAGGCGTGGATCGATCGGCGTTCATACGCCAATGGATCGATGCGACGTAGTTCCGCAAGCCGAGTGCGGACCTGCGCAGGCGTTCGGATCCCGAGCAAGGACACTTCCGTCGTGAGCATCATCGTGTCCGGCGGTTCCTCCATCGTACCGAATGTCATGAGCCTCCATGGCCAGGCACCGCCCGTTGCGATCACACTCATACTGTCCCCGACGTGCATGCGGCGCAGTATCGGCACAAGAGCACCGCTGCGGAGATCACGTGCGAGGTACCACTGCTCCGTACTCATGTACGACCCCGCCCCCTCCCCGGGTTTGCACGCGCGGAAACGGAACAGGACACTATCGCTATCGGCAGGCACGATCTCCCCTTCACCCAAGGTGATGTAACGCATGTAGACTTCGGGGCCCACCTCCTTGTAACCCGGGTATCGGGAATCGCCGCATCCAATGACCAATAGCAGGACCAACGGCAACACGCGCACGACTCTCATCTTCCAACGGTGACGTTCACCAATCCGATGCGGTACACCACACTACTGCGCGGTGGCACTTTGTCCATGTCGCCGATCAATCCATACGCCCGGTAAGAGGGGATCACAATGATCGCACTATCACCCGGTGAGAGATGTTGGATGGCTTCGTGCAATCCGCTCTCCACGTCATCCATCTCCACATGGAAATGCTCCGGTTCTCCTTTCTCACTTGAATAGGCCGTGTCGCCGTTCAACAATTCCATGCGGTAGTTCACCGCTGCCCATTGGTCCGGCCGGATGGTATCGCCCGGAAGATCACGGAGCAGTAAATACCGAACGCCCGTTCCGCTCTTTCGCAGGTCCAGGTTGAACCGCTTCGCGTAGAGGTCGATGTCGCGATCCTCCAACCGCACAGCATCACGATTTCCGTTCAACTGTTCCTGGGTTGTCGGAACCTTGGTCACAGCCGGAACCACACCATCACCTCCGCACGCAGCCAATAGCACGATCGCTAGGACAGGGGTTTTCATTTTCGCTGGTCGGCGATGAAGGAAGGAAGCAATGACCGGAACCGATCCACGGTCGCGCTCAAGCTTTCCAACGAACGACCACCTGCCGCATTGCGATGACCGCCACCATCGAAATGCTCCTTCACGAACCGGTCCACCGCCACTTCGCCCTTGGAGCGCAGGCTGATCTTCACCATATCGGGGCGCTCCAAGAAGAACGCAGCCAAGCGGATCCCCTTGATCGAGAGTCCGTAATTCACGAAGCCCTCCGTATCGCCCGGCTGGTAGTGAAAGCGTTTCAGATCGGACATGCTGAGGTGGATGATGGCCGTTCCCAGTTCCGGCAGGACCTCCATGCGTTCATTCAACATGAAGCCGAGCAACTTCAACCGCTCCGCGCGGTTATCGTCGAGAATGGACTCGTGTATCCGGGTGATGATCACACCACGTTCCATCAGGTATGCAGCGGTGCGCATGGTGTGCGCCGTGGTACTGCCGAACCGGAAGGATCCGGAGTCCGTGACGATCCCGGTATACAAGCAAGTAGCACAATCGCGTTGGATGTGTTCATCCCAGCCCAGGGCCCGCGCGATGTCCACCACCATCTGGCAGGTTGCACAGGCCGAGGTGTCCGAGAAGATGATGTTGGCGAATGCTTCCGGTTCCTGGTGATGATCGATCAGCACCTTCATCGGCACCGCCTTCAGCGCGTCCTCCAATCCTGCCACACGATCAGTACGATTGAAGTCCAAGCAGAACAGGACATCGCATTCCGCCATTGCAGCGCGCGCCTCCGCAGGCTTCGTGTCGAACGAAATTGCCTGATCGATCCCGGGCATCCAGTTCAGGAAGCCCGGGGGCTTGTTCGGGAACACGACGGTGGCACTGTGCCCCGCTGCACGCAGCACATGCCAAAGGCCCAGACTTGATCCCACAGCATCACCATCCGGGTTGTAATGGGTGACAATGGTGCAACACTTGGGCGATGACAACAACGCCCGGAGTTGTTCCGTGGGACCGGGAGCGGCCGATGGGAAATGCATGGGGCGGCCAAGTTAGCCGCCCCATGCCGTGTATCGTCCGGATCAGAACCCGATGCCCGGTGTGGGCATGTGCTCGATGAGGATACCGACACAGCCGATATCCAGATCGGCCTTCTTGCCTTTACGCTCGGCCGCACCAGGAGCATTCACTTCCACAGCGATGCGCTTGGTGGCGGTGCAGGAGAATTCGATCGAGGTTGCCATGTCGTGCTCGGTGTTGTCCCACAGCACCTTCTCCACCTCCACGTATTGCTGCTGCCCGTTCGGGCTGGGCTCTCCTTTGGGCATACGCACTTTCTCCACCAAGCGAATGGCGACCGATGGACCGAGGATCTTCTCATCATGACAGACCGTGATCCGATAATCCTGGGAACGGTAGACGATGATGTTCAATTCCGTCTCCTCACCCACCTTCACCGGTGCACTTCGGCTCTGTCCATTCAGCGAAAAGCGACTATCGCTGGATCGCTCACAGTTGAACTTGTGATATTCCATGCAACCGGTCTGCGCCTGGATCCGGATCCCCGGAAGGAGCAGTACGAGCGCAAGTGTGATAAGGGATCGATGCATTCGATTCATGGCTCGATTCAGGAATTGGTCTGGTCCTCCGGCTTGGTCCACGCGGCCCGCAACCGGCTCACCGCCTGTTTCAGGTCCTCATACTTCGCATCGGTCATCTCCACCGTGATGTCATCACCAAGGACCATGCGGCCCGAGGACGAAGCGCCTTGGTGCGGCGCACGCACGACGTTCAGTTGGTCGTAGATGTCCCGCAAGGACACGAGTTCGGTGTACACAGGCGCCACATCGGGATCATCCTTCAACTCGGTCATCATGCTGATCAAGTGCTCCAGCGTCACTTTCTGCTCGGCTACCCGCGCAGTGAGCGCTTCGTTCTTCCCGAATGCATCGATCTGGCGCATGACCAAGTGCATGCTCTCCAACCAGCCTCCCGCCAGCACCATCGAAAGCACAGGTCCCATGGACTCCTGCTGCATCTTCTCGTAGGCACGTTGGTACGCTTGGTTGCTGATCACTTCCAAGGAATCCCCTCGTGTGAGGTTCGACTCCAACCGCACGAAGTCCGCGTCCGTGAATGCGGCGTTGATCCCCAACTCATCCGCGAGTTTCTTGGTGGTGAGGTAGTACCGTGCCACTTCAACGTTCAGTTTGAAACTGCTGGCGTACACCAGATCCGTGGCATACACCCCGAAGTTGATGGCTCGTGCCCGGCGGCTCACATATTTGTCCACTTGCGATGCCGGACTCAGCATCCGCTTGTGGCCCTCACCCGCCATGTCCCGCACGAGACCGAAGAGTTCGTTCGGCGTGGGCATCTGGTAAAGTGATGCCACAACGTTCTCGTTGCCGCCGATCACCAGGTTGGTGGCCTCATCGGTGGGTTGGTCCGAGTTGCTCCCTCCTCCGCAGCCTGCGAACAGGGCCAAGGCGATGAGGGGAATGATCCGTGATCGATACATGCGTGCTCGAATAGGGTGTTGCGATCGCCCGAACCGGACGACAGCACGAAGGAAGGACCATGCACGCTCCGCCCGGAACACGCTTCCGATTACTTTTGCGCCGCTTTTTCAACAACAGCACATGGCAGGTAACAGAACGTTCACGATGATCAAGCCCGAGGCGGTGGCCGCAGGCAACATGGGTAAGATCCTCGACATGATCATCAACGGCGGTTTCAAGGTGATCGCGCTCAAATACACCCGGCTCTCGCGGCAGGAAGCGGGTAGCTTCTATGAGGTCCACAAAGAGCGCCCTTTCTATGGCGAGCTCGTGGATTACATGGCCAGCGGCCCCATCGTGGTTGCGATCCTGGAGAAGGACAACGCCATGGAGGATTTCCGCAAGCTCATCGGGGCCACGGATCCTGCGCAAGCAGCCGAGGGCACCATCCGCAAGAACTTCGCGGAGAGCAAGGCGAAGAACGCAGTGCATGGCAGCGACAGCGATGAGAATGCCGCCCTGGAAGGCGACTTCTTCTTCAGCGGTCGCGAGCGTTTCTGAGTCCTCAGAGCAGCACGATCTCCTTCACCACCTCACGGCCCATGCGCTTGTTGAGGAGTTCGATGATGGTGGCCCGCATGTAGGTGAGTTCCTGTCGCAACGGAGAGCTATCCACGCGCACGGCCAGCTTGCCGCGTTTCAACGTGATGCCTATGGTGTGCCGCGCGATCATGCCGCCCACGGCCTCGTCCCACCAAGAGGCAATGTCGAGCTCGTCCATCTTCTCCCGCATGCCACCGGCATCGATGAGATAGGCGAGCGCTTCACCCAGCGATTGTTCGTTCCTTCTTTTCACGGGATATGCCTTCGTGGTCGAGGTGGAAGAAGCGCGTGTCGAGGTCCAGCCCATCGATCGCCGCGTGCAATCGGTTGGCGTCCGTGTCGGTGATGAGCACTTGGCCGAAGCGGTGTCCGCTCAATTGGCGGAGCAAGTGGCGCATGCGCTGAGGATCGATCTTGTCGAAGATGTCGTCCAACAGCAGCACAGGCTTTGATCCGGTGCGGGTGGCGGTGAGTTCGAACTGGGCCAGTTTCAGGGCGATCAAGTAGGTCTTCTGCTGGCCCTGCGATCCGAAGCGTTTCAGCGGATTCCCGTCAATGGTGAAGAGCAGGTCGTCCTTGTGGATGCCCGATGTGGTGTACTGTGCCGCACGGTCGCGGTCCCAGGTCCTTTTCAGCAGCACATCCATCGCTTCCTCCCCTAGCGATGATCGGTAGTCCAACGCTACCACCTCCGGTCCTGAAGTGATCCCGGAATAGTGCTCCCCGAGCAAGGGGATCAGCTCTTTCATGAATCCAGCCCGCGTGGCATGGATGGAAGAACCCTGGATCACCAGTTGTTCATCCCAAGGCTCAAAGGATGTCCGATCCAGTGCGGATTGCTCAGCCAACCGCTTCAGTAGGGCGTTCCGCTGCATCAAGGCCCTGTTGTACCGGATCAAGGCCTCGAGATACCCCTTGTCGAATTGCGCGATGAGCCCATCGAGGAACCGACGCCGGACCTCACTCCCCTCCTGCACGATCTGTCCATCATAAGGCGTGATCATCACCACCGGGTACCGCCCGACGTGATCCGCAAGGCGGTCGTACTCCTTGCGGTTGCGGCTGAGGACCTTCCGAAGGCCCTTACGGACGGAACACAGGATCACATCCTCCTCCTCGCCCACGGCCATCGTCCCTTGCAGGACGAACAACTCCTCCCCAAGCCGGACATTGTGCTGATCCACCGGGTCGAAATAACTTTTACCGAGGGCCAAGTAGTGGACGGCATCCAGCAAATTCGTCTTGCCCGTACCATTAGGGCCGGTGAAACAATTCACCTCCGGACCCAGATCCACTCCGATCTCGCCATGATTGCGGAAATTCAGGACGCTTAACCGGACAAGGTGGAAGGCCATAGCGGCGCGAAGCTACGGGCAGGACGATCGGGACTTTCGTAAGTGCCTCGAACTCCTACATTTGCGGCCCGCTAACCACCGCGACCACCTCGCGGAGAACGCGAACATCGAACATGAGCAAGAAGAAAGAAACCGGTTCCGAAGACGTCGACCTCGGTGCGGTCTACACACGAACCGAGATGTTCTTGGACAAGAACAAGAAGGCCATCACCATAGGTGCCATCGGCCTCGTGGTCGTGGTGGGCGCCATCCTGGGTTACCGCAAATTCGTGCAGGAGCCCAAGGCCAATGAGGCCGCTGAGGTCATTTGGAAGGCCCAGTACTATTTCGAGATCGACTCCTTGGACAAGGCGCTGAACGGCGATGACCAGTGGCCCGGCTTCCTCAGCATCGCTTCCGACTTCGGTGGAACCCCGAGCGGCGAGTTGGCCAACTATTACCTCGGCGCCATCTACATGCAGAAAGGCGATTACGAGGCCGCCCTCTCCTACTATAAGGAAGCCGACCTGGAGGACGATGTGCTAGGCACCATGGCCGTGGGCAACCAAGGCGATGCGTTGGTGGAATTGGGCCGTACCGACGAAGCCGTGAAACTGTTCGAAAAGGCAGCGGCGATGACCAAGAACGACATGACCACCCCGATGTACCTGATGAAGGCCGGTATCCTTCACCAGCAAGCGGGCAACTGGAGCAATGCCGCCAAGGCCTTCCGCCGCGTGGCCGACGAGTTCCCACTGAGCACCGAGGCCAGCCAAGCGCGCAAGTACGCCGGGCATGCCACTGCCATGGGCGGATAGTTCGCCATGTCCACCGCGGACCATCATCTCTCGCATTACGACCCGTCCGGCGTCCCCAGTGGCGCCGGTCGTCGTTTTGCGTTGGTGGTGAGCGAGTGGAATATGGAAGTGAGCGATGCCTTGCGCAAGGCCGCTCGGGAAACATTGTTGATGCACGGCGTGGCCGAAGCCGATCTGATCGAACGCTGGGTCCCCGGCAGTTTCGAATTGGCCGCCGGCGCACAATTCCTTCTTGAGCGCGGCGGCTTGCATGGCGTGATCTGCCTGGGAAGCATCGTGCGCGGCGAGACCCCGCATTTCGACTACGTGTGCCACGGCACCACCCAAGGCATCATGAGCGTTGGCCTGAAGTTCAGCGTGCCGGTGATCTTCGGCGTACTTACCGACGATACACTCCAACAAGCCAAGGATCGCAGCGGGGGTAAGCACGGCAACAAAGGCGTGGACTGCGCGGTGGCGGTGCTGAAGATGGCCGAGTTGCGCGATCGAGGTTGAACCCGACCGCCGATCAACGACATTCGTGATCATGCGTTGCCTCCTTCTATGGTCCGCCTTCCTGATCGGTCAATTCGCGTGGGCACAGGAACCACCGAAAAAGGAACCACTGTACGGCCACCATGGTCCGCGCATCGGGCTGGGCATGGCCACGCAAAGCACCGGTGGTCTGTTCCAGAACACGAACGACCTGCTTCTGGGCCCGATCATCGGATGGCACTTCGAAATACCGCTGCACCCTCAGGTCATATTGCAACCTGAAGTCCTGTGGATGACCAAGGGTTTCGTGATCCGGAATCCCGCCCAAGGCGTTCGCTCGCGGAGCACCTTTCGCTACCTGGAGGTGCCACTGTTGCTGAAGATCTCCACCGACAAACAGCCCGATGGCATGTACCTCATCGGTGGGCCGAGCATGGGCTACTTCCTCAGCGGGCGCTATCAGCAATGGCTCAATGGCCAGCTCAACACCGATGTGAAATACGATCTGGGATCGAACAATAATCGCTTCCAGTTCAGTGCGGTGCTGGGCATGGGTATGGAAGGGCCGAAATGGGGCTTCGATGTGCGCGCGCAGACGAGCGTCACTCCTTTTGAGCGTTTGATCCGTGTGCAGAACGTGGTGTACGCCCTCACCTTTTCTTACCGCATGGGAGGAAAGCCGCTGGTCGTGCAGCAAGAAGATTGATCATGCCCATCTCCACCGCATCCGACGCGATCCGCATTCCGTTCCGACAGCACACGATGCTGAAGATCTTCCTTGTGCTGTTCTTCGTTGCGTGGGCGATCACCTTCATGGGCACCACGGATCGCGCGAATTGGATCACGGAGAACACGCTGACCATGGTCTTCATCGGCGGGCTGGTGATCTCCCATCGGCGGTTCAAGTTCAGTGATGCGAGCTATGCGCTCATGTTCGTGTACATCCTGCTGCACATCTACGGCGCCATGTACACCTACGCCGAGAACCCTTTGGGGTATTGGCTTCAGGACCTGTTCAATGGGGAGCGGAACCATTATGACCGCATCGTGCATTTCAGTTTCGGCTTCCTCCTCGCCTATCCGCTGCGAGACTACTTTCTGAACCACTTTCACTGGCCGCGTTGGGTGTGCTGGGTGCTGCCTGTGGAGATCACCATGAGTTTCAGTGCGGCGTACGAACTGATCGAATGGGCGGTGGCCGATGTGTTCTTCCCCGCGCAAGGTGCAGCCTACCTCGGTTCGCAAGGCGATGTCTGGGATGCGCAGAAGGACATGGGGCTGGCCTTCAGCGGTGCGGTGTTGTCGATGCTTCTTGCGAGTTCGTTGAAGCGGGTACTATCGAAGGTTTGAAGACGTGATGCGTTCGCTAGCTAATGCTCCGCTCCAATTGCTCAGGAACCTGGGGGCGGTATTGCTCCTGTTCACCGCTCTGCGTTGGGTCTTCTTCTTCACATACCGGAATTCCTTCCCTGATCCGGAAGCGAGTACTTTCCTATGGTTGACGATCCAAGGTCTTCGCTTCGATGCGATGACCATCGTGATCGCCAACGGCCCGTGGATCTTGTTGTCGTTATTACCGATCCCTTGGAGTGGCAACGGAAAATGGCGTTCTGCACTTCGCATCCTCTTCCTCGCAGTGAACACCGGCCTCCTTGCGGTTTGCTGCCTCGACCTCCCCTATTACGGCTTCAATGGAAAGCGGCTCACGAGCGATGTGTTGGGCCAGGCCGGAGCCGGGCTGCGCGAATTACCGACGATGCTCGTGCGGTACTGGTGGGCCGCGTTGGTCTTCGTCATCACCGTGGTGCTCCTTGTGCGGTCCACGAGGACCAAGGCTGTGCAGGCCAATGGTCCATGGATCACGCGAACCGGCATGTTCATCGGTTCACTGGTCGTGCTCTTCTTCGTCGGTCGCGGCGGTTGGCAATACCAAGGCCTTTCCCCTGCGCATGCGAATGATCATGTCGGCCCGGTGTGGGCGCCACTCGTAACGAATTCCGCCTTCACCTTGGGGTACTCGCTCACCGAACCACCGCTGCGCGCGCGCAATTGGTTCACGGATGCTGAGCTTGATCACATGATGCCCTTGCGCTATGAGATCCGTGGCGACGTGCAGGTGAACAAGCCGAACGTGGTCCTGCTGATCGTGGAGAGCATGGGCCGCGAATACCTCGGTTCACTCAACGGGAACCGTGGGTACTTCCCCTTCGTGGATTCACTTTGTGCGCACGCGCTGGTGCTCTCCAATGCGTACGCCAACGCCGAACGCAGCAACAAGAGCATGTGCGCGATCCTCGCGGGGATCCCATCATTCACCGATGATGCATTCATGAATACGGCCTACGCCGGTGATGCCGTGGAAGGCTTGGGCTCGCGCATGAAGGAGATCGGGTACAGTACGGCGTTCTTCCATGGCGGGATCAACGGTGAATACAAGTTCGATTCATTCACCAAGGCCTGTGGATTCGATCGCTACTTCGGCAAGGACGAATTCGGCGATGATGCGTTCTACGATGATCACTGGGGGATCTACGATGAGGAGTTCCTGCAATGGAGCGCAGACCGGATCAACGAATTGCCGCAGCCGTTCTGCTCGGCGATGTTCACCCTGAGTTCGCATGACCCCTTCGTGATCCCTGAACGGTACAAAGGCAAGTTCCCTAGTGCCGGTTCAGACATCCATGAAAGCCTTGGATACACGGACATGTCGTTGAGACGATTCTTCGCGAAGGCGCAACAGCAGCCTTGGTTCGCGAACACCGTCTTCGTACTCACCGGCGACCACACCTTCCAATACAATGACCATCCCGTGCGGTACACCAACCCGGCTGGGCGCTTCTCAGTGCCTATCATCTTCTACGCACCAGATGGCCGGTTCAGCGGAAGCGATGATCGCGTTGCACAGCACTTGGACATCGTACCAAGCGTGTTGGACATGGTCGGTTATCAGGGAACGATCAAAAGTTTCGGACAGAGCGTTTTCAAGCGAGACCGCCCGAACCGTGCATACATCCAACTCGGCGGCCAATATCGTTTCATTGAGGATGATCATCTGTTGCTATTCGCTGGTGAACGTGCAACAGGACTGTATGATTATTCGAGCGACACTGCTTGCGCGCGCGATCTACGCTCCTCCGATCCAGAACGTGCAGCATCCATGTCGAGAACGATCCAAGCGGCGATCCAGCGGCATGCAGAAGCGCTGCTTCGGAACGAAATGGTCTCTCGGTAGTCTACGATCACAATTTCGTCCGCACCTTATTCCAAGGCTTCACCTGCCAAGTGACCGTGCCCGTGGCGACGTGGTTCCCGGCGACATCGTGCAACTCCACTGCGCTCGTGTAATCCACGGCGTCCGAGGTTCGCAAGGGCTCCACCACTTTCTCTTCGATCTCCTTCGGTATCGGCACACATACCGCTGTGGTCACCTTCTTGGCTTGGTAGTGATAATCCATCCGCAACGTGCGCATGATCATCCGGTATTCCTTCGGATCCAACCGCTCCAGCACCGACAGACCGCTGCACATCTCAGCGGCCGTGGCCAATGCACACGCGTGAATGCCTTTGATGTGGTTGTGATTGATCCGCCAGTACGGGATCCGCACGCTGATGCCACCCTCTTTCAACGGGATCACCTTGAAGCCATGCGGTCGGTTGAACGGGATCAGCCAGGGCAACAGGAAATTCGCCCACCAACGCGAGAAGGAAGAGGTGCGTGCGTTGGCAAGTAGGATTGGAAGATTCATGAGAGAAAGGGAAGGATCAAGGTTGAAGAATAAAGGAGGAAGAGAAGAGAAGAGAAGAGTCCTTCCGGTTAATTCTTCCTTGCGCTGCGTTGTTCTGCTGTTCGGACCGAAGCAGCCAGAATGGCCACCAGTTCCTTTGCCTCGTTCACCACCTTCAGCAACCCGGAAGGCTCGGAATGCAGGTTGGCCCCATGGATGATGCGCAATGCCATGTGGGATTCCCGCAATTCCTTGAACACGATCTTCAGTTTGTTCGAAAAATCCCGGTGGGACGCCCCGCCCTGGCTCTCGGCGTAATTCAAAGCGGCAGAACCACTGGCCCGAAGCAACTGATCCGCGTAATACCTGCCCGCCGGAATTGATGGCATCTTCTCCGTGACCTTCACCCCGGTGATCGCAAAGCGTTCAAGGCGTTGTTCGAGATCCTTATAATTCTTCTCCATAGCGTAGGTGATCGACGTCGTGGTTTCTTTCTTCTTCCCAACTCTTTCTTCTTATTCCTTCATCCTTCTTCTCATTCCTTCCTCTCTATCCTTAATCCTTCATCCCAGTATTCGGTCATCATCCCTGCAATATCCCGGCGATATCCGGCCGGAAGTACAACTCGCTCTTCAACACCTTGCCGTCGTCCCGGTAGATCGGTTTCCCGTTCGCATCGAGCTTGCTCATGTTGCTGCGCTGGATCTCGCGGAAGACCTCATCGATCTTGTGCTCCAAGCCGTGCTTCAACAGAGTTCCGCAAAGGATGTAGAGGATGTCGCCCAACGCATCGGCAACTTCCACGAGATCACCACGCATGGCGGCATCGAGGTACTCTTCATTCTCCTCGCGGATCAGCTTGTAGCGGAGCAGCGCATCGCGATCACCAATGGCACCGGTCGGTTCATCGGCATTCGGTATCCCGAAGGCATCGTGAAAAGTGCGAACGTGTTCGGTCGCTTCGGCGAGCGTGAGGGCTTCAGTGGCGGTTTCCATGCGGCCGAAAGTAGGAAGGAGAAGTACAGGCGCAGGGGCAGGAGCAGGAGCAAGTATTTCGTCTTTGAGTTGAACGATCGCGCCTTCGATCAGAGATCCGAGATCGCTCGACCCAGCGAGTTCGTTTGCCGCTGCCCCTGCCCCTTTTGATCCCTCCTGCCCCTGCCCCTTGAGTTCCTCGGTTAACACTCTTTAACCGGCGTTTAACCAATGAGATGTGACACCCCCGTAGACCTTTGCGTGCATCTCGAAGTCAATCGTGTAAGTGAATACATCGACCATGGAACCCACACTCTCAGCAGCCGCGCGATCGACCACCGCTCCGCCGATCACATCGGATAGCATTCGCGAATTGAATGATCGTATTCAACAGGCCAGCGCCTTCGTTGATCTGATCGATCACGAAATGGAGAAGGTGATCGTGGGCCAGAAGGACATGATCCAAAAACTGGTCGTCGCGCTCCTCGCCGATGGTCACGTCCTGCTGGAGGGTGTTCCCGGCCTAGCGAAGACCATGGCGATCAAGACGCTGGCACGCACAGTGGATGTCGGATTCAGCCGGATCCAGTTCACGCCGGACCTCTTACCTGCGGATCTGATCGGCACCCTGATCTACAGCCAGCGCAACGAGGAATTCAGCGTGAAGAAGGGTCCCATCTTCAGCAATTTCGTGCTGGCCGATGAGATCAACCGCGCACCCGCCAAAGTGCAAAGTGCCTTGCTCGAAGCCATGCAGGAGCGCCAGGTCACGATCGGCGTGCAGACCTACCCGCTTCCGGAGCCCTTCCTCGTGATGGCCACCATGAATCCGATCGAGCAGGAAGGAACCTATCCCCTACCGGAAGCGCAAACGGACCGCTTCATGTTGAAGGTAGTGTTGGACTATCCACGTCGCGAAGAAGAGAAGCTCATCATCCGCCAGAATACACGGCCGGGTGGAATGCCCGAAGCACAGACCGTGGTGAAAGCTTCTGAGATCCTGCACGCCCGCAAACTCGTGCGCGAAGTGTACATGGATGAGAAGATCGAGCAGTACATCGTGGATATCGTTTACGCCACGCGCCGACCTGACCAGTACCGCTTGGGTGACCTCACAAGCATGATCCAATTCGGTGGAAGCCCGCGCGCCAGTATCAACATGGCGATCGCTGCGAAGGCTTTCGCGTTCACGAAACGTCGCGGTTATGTGATCCCCGAGGACGTCCGTGCCGTGTGCCCGGATGTCCTTCGCCACCGCATCGGACTCACCTACGAAGCAGAAGCCGAGAACATCTCCGTGCGCGAGATCATCGAGCGCGTACTGAATACCGTCGAAGTTCCGTGAGTCGGCAAGGGCGGTTGGCAGTAGCCAGTAACGATCGCGGCGCTGCCAACTGCCTCCTGCCAACTGGTTACTGCGTTCCTCCCATGGACACCGCACAACATACCAAGGAGCTCCTGAAGAAGGTGCGACTCGTGGAGTTGAAGACCCGCGGGTTGAGCGAGCACATCTTCAGTGGGGAGTACCACAGCGCGTTCAAGGGGCGCGGTATGACCTTCAGCGAAGTGCGTGAGTACACACCCGGCGATGAAGTGCGCACGATCGATTGGAATGTGACGGCACGTTTCGGGCATCCCTTCGTGAAAGTGTTCGAGGAGGAGCGCGAACTCACGGTGATGCTCTTGGCGGATCTGAGCGGCAGTGGCGATTTCGGGACGAGCAACCTCCTGAAGCGCGAACTGATCACCGAGGTCTGCGCCACCATCGCGTTCAGTGCGATCAAGAACAACGACAAGGTTGGTATGATCCTCTTCACCGGTCGCGTGGAGAAATTCATTCCGCCGAAGAAGGGTCGTAGCCACATCCTCCGGATCATCCGCGAACTCATTGAATTCAGGCCTGAGGGGCGCGATACGGACATCGCGGGAGCGTTGCGCTACCTGAACAACGTGATCAAGAAGCGGAGCATCTCCTTCCTCGTCAGCGATCTGATGGCATCCGGGTACGAGGACGCATTGAAGATCGCGAACCGCCGACACGACCTGGTCGTGCTTCGCACCTCGGATCCACGTGAGCAGGAACTGCCGAATGTGGGCTTGGTCCGGTTCGAGGATCCGGAAACGTGCGAGTTGCGTTGGGTCGATACCGGTAGTCGATCGGTGCGCAACAGCTACCGGGCTGCAGCGCTGAAGCACCAGCAGAACACGCGCGAGATCCTCAAGCGCTCCGGCGTGGATCACGTGACGATCTCCACCAACGAAGGGTATGTGCGACCGCTCATGCGGCTGTTCAAACAACGGGAAGGCGCACGATGAGAGCCCTGTCATTGATCGCCCTTTATGTTCCGGCGCTCTTGTTCGGGCAGGACGGTTCCAAAGGAGTTCACGTGCAATTGGATCAGCAGTCCATCCGCATCGGGGAGCAGGCGCTGCTTACGATCCATGCGGATGCCAACACTTCAGGGATCGTCTGGCCGGTCATAGGCGATACCATCACGCGCCATATCGAAGTGGTGAAGGATCACGGGGTCGATACGCTGCAAGCATCCGGAAACAACGGGCCACGATTGGTTCGCTCGCTCACCCTTACGGCGTTCGACACCGGGTATTGGGCCATCCCGCCGTTCCGCATGCAGGTCGGCGCGCGTACCGTGGAGACCGATCCATTGCTTCTTCATGTCACCGGGATGGAGGTGCCGAAAGGCGCACGACCTGCCGACATCCCACCGATCCACGAGGCGAACCCCGACCCGTTGATCTGGCTCGTCGATCATTGGACCTGGGTGACGGGTGTGTTGTTGCTCGGCGCGATCGCAGCAGCCATCGTGATCCTGTTAGGGAAACGGAAGGTGAAGGAAGTGGTGGTTGAAGCGGCCGCCCTGCCCCCATTGCATGAACGCGTGCTTGCAGCGTTCGATACGCTGGAACGCGAACGCCTCTGGCAACACGGCGATCACAAGGCCTACCATTCGCGCCTCACTGATCTGTTGCGCGGCTACATCGAAGAGCGTTACAACATCCCTGCGCTGGAAAGCACCACGGATGAATTGATGCACGAACTGCGCGTGAGTCCGCTCACCAGCGAACAACAGGGATTGCTTGGCAACATGCTGCGGCTGGCGGATATGGTGAAGTTCGCCAAAGCCCTACCTGCGCCCGAGGAGAACGAACAAATGATCACGAGCGCTAGGCGCTTCGTGTTCGGAACAGCACCGACCATCTTCCATGAAGCGCGGGCTTGATACTTGGGTGATGATCGCTTGGTCGGTCGCTGCGGTAGCGGCCGGTGTGGTTGTTTGGTATATCACCAAAGAGCGATTCGAATTCGCGCAACCCAAGTTCCTCTGGGCCGCACTGCTGCTGGTACCGGTGATCGCGCTTTACTGGTGGCGCGAACAACGCCGGGGCAGTTCATCGCGCCTCAGCGTACTCGCACGCCATGTGCCGGACCGCATCAGGGTGCGCGCCATTCTTCGTCCGCTACCGTTCGCGGCCGCCATCACCGGCTGTTGCCTGTTGCTCATCGCCTTGGCACGACCACAGAGCCACGACAGCGAAGAGAACATCCACCGCGAAGGCATCGACATCATGGTAGCGCTGGACATCTCCGCGAGCATGCTCGCCAAGGACCTTCGTCCGGACCGGCTCGAAGCCTCGAAGCGCGTCGCGATGGATTTCATCGACGGTCGCCCGAATGATCGCATCGGCCTTGTGGTGTATGAAGGCGAAGCATTCACCCAATGTCCGCTCACCACCGACCACCGTGTACTGAAGGAACTCTTCAGCAACGCACGATCGGGCCTGATCGAGCGCGGCACGGCGGTGGGCATGGGATTGGCGACGGCGCTGAACCGGTTGCGTGAAAGCACCGCCAAAAGCAAGGTGGTGATCCTGCTCACCGATGGGGTGAACAACACGGGCGCGGTGCAACCGATCGATGCGGGCATCATCGCCGAGAAATTGGGGATCCGCGTGTACACCATCGGCGTGGGCACGCGTGGGAAAGCACTTTCTCCCGTCGCACTCTATCCGAACGGCCAGTACAAGTTCGACTACGTGGATGTGGACCTCGACGAGGCGACCTTGCAGAAGATCGCGACCACCACCGGCGGCCAGTACTTCCGCGCCACGGATGAGGTGAAACTGCGGGACATCTACAAGGAGATCGACCGCATGGAGAAGACGCGCTTCGAAGTGCAACAGTTCAGTTTCAAGGTGGAGGAGTTCCACGACCTTTTGATGTGGGGGTCCATTCTCCTTCTGGCCGGTTTCGTCTTGGACCGCACCCTATTACGCGGAATGGCATGAGTGCGCGCACCACATACCGCTGGGGGATCGCCGCTCTTGCGCTGATCGCCATCGAGGTGTTGGTCGCGGCAGTATTCGGCGTGCTTTGGTGGACCGTTGATCACGAAGTGCCGGCCTTCCGCTTCGATCGTCCGGACATGCTATGGGGCCTCCTGGCCGGACCGGTGCTTCTGTTGATCTTCATCATCGAACTCGCGTGGCGCGATCGCGCATTGCGCCGTTTCGCGGATACCGCCACACGCGCGCGCATGGTCCCGGGGATCTCCACGCTCAGGCCTGCGTTGCGCTACCTGACCTTGCGATCAGGTCTTGGATTCGCCGTGATCGCCCTCGCCGCGCCGCAATTCGGTTCGCATCCGGAGGAGGTGAAGTCCAAGGGCATCGATCTGGTGGTGGCCATGGACGTGAGCAACAGCATGGATTGCGAGGATCTTGGAACCAGTCGCATGTTGGCTGGGAAGCGCGCCCTTGAGCAGTTGGTGGACCGTTTGAAAGGCGATCGGCTCGGGGTTGTCGTCTTCGCAGGTGATGCCTTCGTTCAATTGCCCCTCACCTCCGATCGGTCGGCTGCCCGCATGTTCATCCGGACCATCAACACGGGAACCATCGCTACACAAGGCACAGCGATCGGTGCGGCCATTGATCTGGCACACCGCTCCTTCTCGCCGGAGATCTCAACGGGTAAAGCGATCATTGTTGTTACCGATGGCGAGAACCACGAGGATGATGCCGTGACAGCGGCCCTGAGCGCAGCTGCGGATGGCATCGTGGTGCATACCGTGGGCATCGGCACCCCACAAGGCGGGCCGATCCCGATCCGCAGGAATGGGCAGATCCAGGGATTCCGCAAGGACCGCGCGGGGAACACCGTGGTCAGTCGGTTGGATGAAGCGTTGTTGATACAGATCGCAGCAGCGGGCAACGGACTGTTCGTGCGATCAACGGGATCCTCCACCGGTATCGTGGAATTGGTGGATCGCATCAAAGCCATGGAGGGGGCTGAAACAGGAACGGTCCAATACACCGCGCACGACGATCGATTCCAATACCCGCTGGCTGCGGCCCTGGTTTGCTTCCTGTTCCACTTGTTGCTCGGTGAGCGGCGTAATCCGGATCCGATATGGAAAAGGATCATGGCATGAAGCGATTGCTCTACATCGGCGCGTTGGCGATCCTGGGCTGCGGTTCCCCGGAACAGCGGCAGGCGCATCGTGCGTTGCGCGCAGGTGCGGCGTTCTACGCGGACAGTCTCTACTTCGTCGCGGATAGCGCGTACGCCACTGCGCCAGCGGACGAACGTTGTGTGTTCAACCGGGGCAATGCCGCTTTCCGCATGAGCGATTGGACGGCAGCGATCGAACACTATCGCTCCGCAGCGGCCATGGATACCACGCCGAACGAGCTCGCCCTGATCCGCTTCGCACTCGGGAACACGCATTATGCGCAAGCCCGCGATGCGGACACCACCATCCCGAGGATCCAACGCACACTCGCGGGTATTCGTGTGGAAGGCGATGACATCGCACAAAAGGTCTCGTCCTACGTGCAGCGCGATTCGCTCAGTCGGGAAGTGATCCGTTTGGATGCACTGATCGACTCCTCCCTCACCGCCGCGATCACGATCTACAAGCAAGCGCTCAGGCATTCGCCGGGAGATGATTCCTTGCGATGGAACCTGGTCCTCGCGCAACGCGAAGCCGGTCTGCGCGAAGCGGCGAAGAAGGACCGTGGTGATGGGAAGAACGACTCCGACAAGGACAAAGCGTTGAGCGCTCGCGCCCTTGTCCTGATGCAGCACGCCGATTCCTTGGTGGAGATCTACCGTTTCAAGGATGCATTGGATATGTTGCAGAAAGGTTTGCAACAGGATCCCACATTGAAGTCGAAGAAGGAATACATGGAGAAACTCGATCTGGTGACCAAAGCCGCCGCTGCGACATGAGGATCCGTCTTCCCATAGTGCTTTCGCTCGGCTTGCTCGGTCCGGTCATCGGCCTCGCCCAGACCGGAACTGCCGATGATTACTTCAACCGCGCCGCCAAACTGTATGTGAAGGAGGACAAACTCGCGGCCCTGAAGACCTTGGACCTCGGGCTTCGTCAATACCCCGGTGATGCGCGGATGCTCAAACTCGCCGATGAGTTGTTGAAGGACCAACAACAGCAACAGCAGCAACAGCAGGAGCAGCAAGAACAGCAGCAGGAGAAACAGAAGGAAGAGCAGGGACAGGAACAAAAGCAACAAGAGCAGCAGGGCGAAGAACGTCAGGAGCAGCGCACGGATGAGATGACGAAGCAGGACGCGGAGCGTATGTTGGACGCGTTGGAGCGGAAGGAACAGGATGTGCAGGAACGCGTACGATCGAAAATGCATCCATCACGTCAAGCGGCTATCGAAAAGGATTGGTGATATGGAACCCCTCAAGCGATCCATCACATCACTCGCCTTCGCCCTCATCGTGGCGTTAGGCGCCAGCGCGCAGGAGATCTCCTTTACGGCAGCGGTTGATCGCAACACCATCGCGGCGGGGGACCAGTTCCGGCTGACCATCACCTTGACCAACGCACAGGAACCTTACAGTACACCGAGCATGGTTGGCTTGGTGGTCATGCAAGGCCCGCACGAAAGCAGCAGCGTGAACATCATGAACGGTCGGATGAGCAGTTCCGTGAGCCGCATCTGGATCCTCACGGCGACGCAACCCGGCAAGTACACCATCGGTCCGGCGCGTGTGAAAGTGGCCAAGGGGGTGATCGAGACCGATCCGATCACCATCGAAGTGACGAAGGGGAATGCGCCGCCGAGTGATGCAAGTGCGGCACAAGGGCAACACAAGGACCCGAACCTGTTCATCACCGTTACGCTCAGCAAGAGCAAGGCCTACGTGGGCGAGCAGATCCTTGCCACCTACTACCTGTACAACCGGTACGCGAGCGTGGAGGATGCCAACTTCCAACCGCCGAAACTCACAGGCTTCTGGACCGAGGAGATCGACGTGGGCGGAACACGCTGGGAAGAGCGTGTGGTGAACGGGCTTGCCTATCGCGTCGGGATCATCAAGCAGCAATTGCTCATCCCCCAGCGCAGCGGCAAGTTGCGCATCGAACCCATGGCGCTCACCTGCCTCGTGAACCGGAGCTTCTTCAACCGGGGGACCTCGGTGGAGGCGAGCAGCAACGCGGCCGAGTTCACCGCCACACCTCTACCCGCCGGTGCGCCTGCGAACTTCAACGGGGCCGTGGGCGAATTGCAATTGCAGGTACTTGCCGACCGGACGAAGGTGAAGGAGAACGAGGCGATCGAAGTGGAGCTTCGCATCAGCGGAAGAAGCAACTTGAAGCTCATCGACGCTCCCCGGATCAATTTCCCATCCGATCTGGAAACGTATGAGCCCAAGTCCATCGACAAGATCAACGTTTCCTCAGCAGGCATGAGCGGCACACGCGGTTTCCAATACACCGTGATCCCGCGTAATGAAGGGCGCTTCGAACTGGATCCGATCACGATGAGCTACTTCGATCTGCGCAGTGGATCGTACAAGGAACTCCGCACCGAACCGCTCGTGATCGAAGTATCCCCGGGGGATAGCGGGCCTTCCGCATCGATCTCCCGACCCTCACGAACGGATGTCGTTCCGCTCGAACACGATATCCGCTACATCCACACCGGTGATCTCGAGTTGCGCCCAACCGGACATTTCCTGTTCGGATCATGGCCGTGGGTCGCAGGCATGTCGGCACCCGGCGTGGCATTCCTGCTCTTCGCGTTGGTCCATCGGCGCCGTCAACGATTGCTCGGTGATCCCGAGGCCTTGCGCAAACTACGCGCGGAGCGCACCGCCAAGCAGCGCTTGCGCGAAGCGGAGAGTGCATTACAGCAGGGATCATCGGCCCAATTCCATACAGCGCTGTCCAAAGCATTGCATGGCTATCTCGCGGATAAGTTCGGCTTGGGCGTGGCGGAGGTGACCGCTGCCGATCTGCGCACGCGTATCACCGGCCATGAAGGATCAGAGGAACTTGCGGAGTCGTGCGCCCGGATCCTGGCCACTTGCGACATGGCACGCTTCGCACCCGTAGAGGACAAGCCACGAAAGGACCTGTACGACGAAGCCGCATCACTGATCCAGCGTCTGGAGCGAGATCACCGATCATGAGGATCACACTTGCGATCGCATTCGCCACTATCGTTGCTGGGATTTCCAGCAGCGCAATGTCCCGTATGGAAGCGGATTCTTTGGTTGCTTCCGGGCTTCGGGCTTATGCCGCTGGCGATCATGCCGCAGCACAGGTCGCGCTGGACTCGGTAGCTCATGAGTTCAATTCAGCGGCCTTGCAATTCGATCTCGGCAACTGTTGGTTCAAGCTCGGCGATGTGTCACGCGCGATCCTGCACTATGAGCGTGGCCTGCTCTTGCAACCAGGAGATGCCGACCTGCTCGCCAACCTGGCCTTGGCCAATGACCAAGTGAAGGATCGCTTGGCAAGCGATGGCGGACCCGTGCTCGGCGCGACATGGGCACGCTTCCGCGGTGGCGACGACCCCGATCAATGGTCACGGCGAGCACTTTTCGCTTCCCTCCTCTTCTTCGCATTGCTCAGTGCCGCTATGCTGATCAAGGGTCGCACACCACGTCGTGCCGCGGGGATCCTTGCTTCAGGGGCCTTCATCGTCTTGCTCATCTGCATCGGCTTCGCATCGATGCGCCACGACGAGTTGATCCGTAGTGAACACGCGATCATCATGGCCCCGAAAGTGGAAGTGCGCAGCGAACCACGCACAGGCACCAAGGTGTTGTTCGTCCTTCACAAGGGCACCAAGGTGGCCGTTGACCAGGACGCAGAAGGGTGGACCGAGGTGCGGTTGCCGAGCGGGATCGTCGGCTGGATGCCGACCGGTTCGTTGGAGCGGATCTGATCTGATCCCTCCTACTCCACCATCAGCTTACCGCTCACGGCGTTCGTTCCGTTGGTCGCACGATAGTGGTACAAACCGACCGACCGACCTGCTGCGTGCCACTCCAACTTGAGCGTTCCATCCAGCGGCACGTTGGCATCGAACGGAGTGTCCACCAAGCGGCCATCCACCGAGTACACCTGCACCGTCAATCGCTCGAACACATCCAATCCGGAGAAGGCAATGGTGGTCGAGGTCGTGAACGGATTCGGATAGACCACAGTTTGCATTCCGGGTCCCACTTCGACCGCGTCGTCGCTGGTGTCCTCCAGCGATCGGAATTGCGAGGGGCACAACAGGTAACCGTTGTTCATGTTGCCCGCTTGGTATCCGTTGTTCAATGTGGTGATCGCTGAACTGATCGAGGCGAGGGAATACTGCGAAACACAGCCGCCGATCGCTTGGTTCGCGTGATCCAGCAATTGCTGAACGGTCCAGCCAGCGAATGTGCCGGATGCCACGGTCATATCCTTCAACAGACCGGTCGGCGCACCGAACGTGGGTTCCATCTCATCCATACGGATGTTGATCCGAAGTGCGACGATCTGGCCCACCAGGGTATTGGCGACCGAACTGGGATCTACTGCTGTACCGCTGGCGAGCAATGCTGGCATCCCATACGTAGGTAACCTGGCGATCACCGAATTGGCCGTGGTGAAGCGCATGAGTCGCGTTCCACAGCCGATGGTCAGGTAGTTCGGAGCCGGGAAGGCCGTGGCCCAACGCGTACTCATGTATCCAGCCATGTTGTATTGCGTGGCCGTTGCACCCCATGTCCCTTGGGCTTCCGTGTGCAGACCAGCGCAATTCGAACTCGACGACGACAACGAGATCGTGGTTGAACACGAAGCCGAACATCCGTTTCCACCGGTCACGGTGGCCGTGTAGGTTCCGGATACACTCACCGAAGCTGTTGCGGAGGTCTGTACCGGCGATGTGTTCCACGAGTACGTGTAAGGGGATTGTCCACCGGTGGCGGTCACACTCACCGTACTGCTGCTCGTACTGGAGGAGCAATTCACCGTCGGCGCTGGCTTCACGGAAACGGTGGTCGATGCCGATGTGCTAATGCACGAACCACTCGCGACCACCACCGAATACGCACCACCGGTGGTCGCGGAGTAAGTGCTCGCCGTTGCACCGCTGATCGAGACCCCATCCTTGCGCCATTGGTAGGTGAGTCCGATGCCTGTACTAGCGTTGAGCACAACGCTGCTGCCCGCGCAGAACGCCGTGCTCCCCCCGGCCGTGATCGTCGCGGTGGGCGCTGAACTGGCCGTAACAACCGCTCCTGCGGAAGTGGTGGAGCATCCACCGGAAGTGATGACCACGGTATAGGTTCCGCTCGTGGTGGCGGTGTACGTACTCGCCGTGGCACCGCTGATCGTGCTACCGTTCTTCTTCCAAACGAATGCATATCCGCTACCCGTCGTAGCATTCAGTGCAACACTCCCGCCGGTGCAGAAGCTCAATGAACCACCTGCCGTGATCACTGCTGTCGGCGCGGCAGTTACCGTCACCGTCTTCGCGGCTGAGGTGGTGCTACATCCACCGTTCGACACTTGAACGGTATAGCTGCCCGCTGCGGTCGCAGCGTAGCTGACCGCAGTAGCTCCGCTCACGTTCGTACCGTTCTTCTTCCATTGGTAGGTGTACCCCGTCCCGCTATTGGCCGTTAGGGTCACGCTACCTCCGCCGCAGAAGGTGGTTGCTCCACCAGCTGTGATCGTAGCGCTCGGTGTGGTGTTCACCGTGACCGGTACGATGCTCGATGTCGTGCTGCATCCCCCACTGGAGACCACCACCGTGTAACTGCCCGCGAGCGTGGCCGTGTATGTGGAAGCTGTTGCACCACTGATCGCGGTGCCATTCTTCCGCCATGAATAGGTAAGACCTGTTCCTGTGTTCGCGCTCAACACCACGCTACCGCCAGTGCAGAAACCGGTGGCACCACCCGCCGTGAGGGTCGCAGTAGGCGCTGCATTCACAACCACCGTGGTTGCAGACGAGGTGGCGCTACACCCGCTGCTCGTTACCACAACGCTGTAGCTGCCGGCCTGCGTCGCGGAATACGTGCTTGCGGTCGCGCCGCTGATCGAGGCTCCGTTCTTTCGCCACTGATAGGTAAGGCCCGTACCGGTGTTGGCACTGAACGTTACACTACTCCCGCTACAGAACGTCGTTGCACCACCGGCGGTGATCGTCGCTGACGGCGCGGTTCCCACGGAAACCACAAGACCGGACGCAGTGCTTGTGCATCCATTGCTCGTAACATCCACCGTGTAGGTACCGGCAAGTGTCGCCGTGTAGCTCGCACTTGTAGCACCACTGATCGCCGTGCCGTTGCGCTTCCATACATAGGCATAACCTGAACCCGTCGTAGCACTCAGTACCACACTTCCGCCCGAGCAGAAACTGGTCGCACCGCCTGCGGTGATGCTCGCGGATAGTCCTGAAGCTGTGCCGACGCACTGGCAACCCGCCGACCACACATCATTCACCGTGCATGGATTGTTGTCGTTGCACGCGGTACCCGGCAAGGCGGTTCCACCGGCAACACCTTGGCAATCCACCGTGGGGCTATTGCATCCTGCACCGGTCACGCGGTACACGATCGTGGAGCGGAACGGCTGCACCGTGATGGTGGCTCCTTGCAGAACACCATCCACATTCTTCCAGCAGCCAGCAGGAAGCGTGTAGCTCTGCGCCGTGGTCTGGTCGTTCGCGTAGATCAAGTGGTTCTGCAAGGGATCCACTGGCGTAACCGTTACCCGATGCAACTCCACATTGTCCAACCAATAGGTAGGCTCCGTGTAGTTGTTGGTGAATTGGGCCATCGCCTGATCCGTGAGCCCTCCCTGGAAGTACCATTCCACATCGCGACGCTCGGTATCGAACGGAACGTCCCTGTCGAAGATCGTATTGGCATTGGTCAATTGGCTTGCTCCCTTCACGCCTGCATTGAGTTTGCCAAGCGCATTGGATTGGATGCTGAAGCGCATCCGGTACCACTGCCCGGTCTGTAAGTTGAATTGATCCGGGTTCCGCATGGTAAGCTGCGGAGAGAGGTTCCCATTCGGTAGGTAGGCCTTCAGCGCACCGCCATCGAGGTAGGTCAGGTCGCGTGTGATCACCGCATTACTCGGCCAGCCGCCCCATCCGGTCACGTTGCTGGCGAAGGTGCCGTTCAGCACCAGGTTCCCACTGAGTTCAGAAGCGGTGCTGTACGCATCCTGCCGCAACGGGCTTCGTGTGGCGCTAGGATCCTCCCCATAGATCGCCTTGAAGCGTTCCAGGTTGTACACTTCCCTTATTGTCGCATTCGGGTTCCACACCTCGATGCTCATCTCGTTGAACGGGTTGAAGTACTTGTTGTTTGTGAAGGTCCCGAAGTCCACCATCTCCGCTGCGTACAAATGGATCTGTTGCATGGTGAATTGATCCTTCCGCAAACTGTACATGATATTGCCGGAGTACACCGTGTTGTAGGACGACACGTGGTAAGGCGGTGTCGCACCGGGTGTGTTGTAGTTCGAATAGTCCGAGATGGAGATCCCCATCAGGTTATTGAACAGGACATTGTCCTTGATCTGGTTCCCCGAACTCACCATGGTGTGGTCCACATGGATCCCGCTTCCCGAGCAATTGTAAGAGGTGTTCCGCTCGATCGTGGTGTTCTTGATGGTGGTATTGCCGAAGTAGATGCCATGGGCCATCGGATAATTCACCGTGGCTTCCGGCGCTACACTCTCCACATTCCCGGTGATGTTCCGGACGATGTTCTCGCGCACGATCAATCCATCCGCGAAGTCGAAGGCGATGCATCCGCCGTCATTCAGGATCATCATGCAATTCTCCAGCACGTTACGTTCCACCAAACTGTTCCCCGCCACCACCATGCCGATGTAGCCGATGTTCGTAAAGCGGTTGTTGGAGATAGTCAATCCACCTGCGTTGCAGCGCAACCCGATGTAGCCCCAGTCCTTCTCACCCAGGCCTGGCCAGATCGCGATGTCGGTGAAGTTGTTGTTCGTGATGGAAGTACCGGTATCCAGCAAATACACACCGGTCTGGTACAGGCGACGGAACGTATTGTCGTGGATGTTCTGGTTGTACCCCGTGCTATAGATCGCGCGGAAGGAATCCTGGATCGTGCAATTGGTGATCTCGATGTTATAGGTCCCCGTTAACCGGATGGAGCAATCATACTGGTGCTGGATCGTCAGGTCCTTGATGAGGATGTTATTCCGCTGGTAGGAGGTGTACACACCGAAATCACGAACGCTTGCTTCGATGGTGTTGCTCGCAGGTACAGCGTTGTTCGGGCACCATACATACAAGGTGCCCGTGGCCCGGTCATGGAACCACTCACCGGGGGTATCAAGCAACGACAACTTGTTCGTGAGGAAGTAGCCCCACTGTTCCGTTCCCAGATTGTTCCCGGTTGAAGTGTGGGTGAGCGTAGTGTTGTTCTGCGCCGACACGAACGCTGTGTCGTAGCTCCAGTTCGTTGTGCGGATCACCAAACGCGATCCAGTGAAGTAGCCACTGCCTTGGGTAAGTGCCGCGTCCGTCAAAGAGGTGCTCGAGGCGTTGTCCGTCCGCAACCATCCGGTATTCGGATAGCGCGCTGTCGTCATCATCGCTCCGTTGAAATACACCATACGCACGGTGCCGGGTACGCTGGCCTTCCAGATGTTGCCGCTGTGTACCGTCCAATTCGTCACCGGATCGCTTCCGCTTATGATCGGCGCTTCACCTGTCCCATAAGCACCGACCGTGATCTTGTTGGCGGTCGTTCCACTCCGGGTCATATCCAAGCGCCCCCTGAACGTGCCACCACGTTGGAAGAGGATCTGGTCACCGGCTACCAACGCACTGCCCAACTGGTTCACACGCGTGATCGTCTTCCAAGGGGTGGAAGTGGAGGTCCCGTTGTTGGTGTCGCTACCGGTTGACGAAACGTAGTAGACGGTTGCGTTGACCGTCGCGCCGATCACTACGGCAAGAAGGAGGAGGAAATATCTCATCGTATCAGAGTGGCCCTGGTTCTTAAGCTGCGGCGAAATTGCTCCAAGACCACGCACCTGTACGGGGCTGAAGGCCAATGGAATTGAACAATTCGACCAGCCCGGCGGCTTGCCCGATGGAGTCCCCCACCTCAGGAACCACCCGGTGATCCACCGGGTTCAACTCCTTACTCCCTCCTCAAAACCGGTGTTGATAACTCCGGATAGCCTTCGAGCGGAGCGGTCCTGAAGCGCGCTACTACACTGCGACCCAGGCAGGGATCGAACCCGCGACCATCCCGCAGAAAAGCGGGAGGCTCTATCCGTGAACTGCTGCGACCCCGGCAGGAATCGAACCTGCGACCACGAGCTTAGAAGGCACGTGCTCTATCCGCTGAGCTACGGGGCCGTGAAAGGGACAAAGATGCACGGAACGCAGAACGCCGCCACGATCGTGACGACCTTCTCTATTGTCGGGGCGGCCAGATCCACTGACGACCTTCCCGCCGCAACGGCGGGACACGATACCGGGCACCATTCAAAATGAAAGAAGGCCAGCAACTGCTGACCTTCTCTTCTTGTCGGGGCGGCCAGATCCACTGACGACCTTCCCGCCGCAACGGCGGGACACGATACCGGGCACTGCATCAATGAAAGAAGGCCAGCAACTGCTGACCTTCTCTATTGTCGGGGCGGCCAGATCCACTGACGACCTTCCCGCCGCAACGGCGGGACACGATACCGGGCACTGCATCAAATCAAAGAAGGCCAGCAACTGCTGACCTTCTCTATTGTCGGGGCGGCCAGATCCACTGACGACCTTCCCGCCGCAACGGCGGGACACGATACCGGGCACTGCATCAAATCAAAGAGGCCAGCAACTTGCTGACCTTCTCTATTGTCGGGGCGGCCAGATTCGAACTGACGACCTTCCCGCCGCAACGGCGGGACACGATACCGGGCACCATTCAAAATGAAAGAAGGCCAGCAACTTGCTGACCTTCTCTATTGTCGGGGCGGCCAGATTCGAACTGACGACCTCCTGCTCCCAAAGCAGGCGCGATACCGGGCTACGCTACGCCCCGAACAACGGGCCGCAAAGGAAGGACAATTGACCCTTCGTTCAACACACGAACAGGAAGGAAGTGTGAGAAACCCATCCCATCAACGACTTCCTGCGTCCATTACCACCTGATCACTAGACCTCTTTCCTAATTCATCCACCCTTCTCCTTGGGAGAAGGATCAAGGATGAGGTGCAAAGGGGCGTGACTGAATTAGGAAAGAGGTCAACTGCTTGATCGCAACGAAAAAGCCGACCACCATTTCGGCGGTCGGCTTCTTCTTCGGCGGAGAGGGGGGGATTCGAACCCCCGGTACAGTTTAACCCGTACGGCAGTTTAGCAAACTACTGGTTTCAGCCACTCACCCACCTCTCCGAATGGGATCTGAAAGAACATTCCCGTTAAGGGGTCGCAAATATAGACGGCTCATTCGTTCGGGCAGTGCATCAGTTTGAACTGCGCTGATATGGTGCCGCCCACATTCAACACCTCGCGCTTTAATGGTGGTAGGCCGCGCACGCGGGCATTCCCCCCTCTCCTTGGGAGAGGGGCTGGGGGTGAGGGGCAAACTCGGACCCTGCACTCATTCGCCAAGACGAGGGGAATACCTTTGCCGACCTAACCCTATCCAGACCCATGGCTCGTGAAGTCGTCATCGTTTCCGCAGTACGTACACCCATCGGCAGTTTCGGCGGCAGTTTGTCCGAGGTGCCCGCCACCAAGCTCGGCGCTACGGCCGTGCAGGGCGCCTTGGAAAGAGCGGGGGTCGCACCTTCCGAAGTACACGAGGTGATCATGGGCAGCGTGCTGCAAGCGAATCTGGGCCAAGCACCTGCGCGCCAAGCGGCCAAATTCGCGGGCTTGCCGGACGAAGTGGCCTGTACCACGGTGAACAAGGTCTGCGCCAGCGGGATGAAGGCGATCATGATGGGCGCCCAGGACATCCTCCTCGGCGATGCCGATGTGGTGGTGGCCGGTGGCATGGAGAACATGAGCCGCACACCTTACTATGTGGAGACCGCGCGTTACGGTCAGCGGTTCGGCAACGGGCAGCTGATCGATGGCATCGGCAAGGACGGCCTGACCGATGTGTACCACCAGAACGCCATGGGCGTCAGCGCGGACAACACCGCGAAGGAGCACAAGATCACACGTGAGGAGCAGGACGCCTTCGCCATCGAGAGCTACAAGCGCAGTGCAGCCGCATGGGCCGCTGGCAAGTTCAAGGACGAAGTCGTACCCGTGACGGTGCAGACCCGCAAGGGTGATGTGATCGTGAGCGAGGACGAGGAGTACAAGGCCGTGAAGTTCGACAAGGTGCCTACGCTGAAGCCGGTGTTCAGCAAGGACGGTACGGTGACGGCCGCGAACGCGAGCACGATCAACGATGGTGCGGCGGCCGTGGTGCTCATGAGCGCCGAGAAGGCGAAGGCCCTCGGGTTGAAGCCGATCGCCAAGGTGCTGGGCTATGCCGATGCCGAGCAAGCGCCCGAGTGGTTCACCACCACACCCGCGAAGGCATTGCCCCGCGCAGTGGAAAAGGCTGGACTGAAGATGAGCGACATCGCCTACTTCGAACTGAACGAAGCGTTTTCCGTGGTCGGCATTGTGAACACACGCCTGATGGGACTGGATCCCGCGAAGGTGAACGTGAACGGCGGCGCGGTATCGCTCGGGCATCCGCTCGGATGCAGCGGCGCCCGGATCATCGTCACCCTGATCAACGTGTTGAAACAGAACGGTGCGAAGTATGGCGCTGCCGGGATCTGCAACGGCGGTGGCGGTGCCAGCGCCATGGTGATCGAGGCATTGTAGAGCGCGCCATGCAAAGCCCCACGCACGTTGCGCGTTAACGAATCACGCGTTGCGGATTGTGCGAACACGGAACACGCAACACGTCAACACGCAACTCTTCCATCGTCAACAACATGTCCAAGGTCATCTGCCCCCTCTCCATCGTTCCGGTCCGCGCTGAGCCGAACGACCGCGCTGAACTCACCTCCCAATGGCTCTTCGGTGAGACCGCCGATGTGGTGGACACCAAAGGCAATTGGTCCCGGTTGCGTTTCGATCACGACGGCTACGAGGGTTGGGTGGATCACAAGCAGATCCTCCCCTGCACCTCGCCGAACTTCGATCCGGACCTGCGCGTCATCGACCAGAACACGATCGTGGACCTTGGCGATCGTCCCATTCCGCTCACCTACGGTGCCGTGCTTCCTTTCTATGCCGATGACCACATCCTCTGGCAAGGCCACCGCGTGCCGGTGCAAGCCGTGACGAACCATCGGCCCGGACCTGGAACGCGCCGATCTGCTCGAACTCTACCTCCACCCCTTCCTGGGCGCACCTTACCTATGGGGCGGTCGCACACCATGGGGTGTGGATTGCAGCGGACTGGTGCAAATGGTCTTCATCCTCATGGGCATCTACCTCCCGCGCGATGCCTCCGCTCAATCCACCGAAGGCGACAACGTGGATCTCCTCGACCTGAGCGAACCCGGCGACCTCGTCTTCTTCGACAACGAAGAAGGCAGGATCGTACACGTGGGCATGGTCCTCACCCGCAACGAGGACGACGACCTGCAAGTGGCCCACGCCAGCGGCCGCGTGCGCATCGACAAGCTGGACCAGCAAGGGATCTACAACGCCGAGGAAGGGCGCTACACGCACAAGCTGCGGATGGTGAGGAGGGTGTTGTGAGTGGTGGGAAACCGTATTCAGCGTGCGGTCGTCGCCTTACTTTTGGGAATACCATGGACATCCAAGCACTCAAGTTGGAATTGGTGCAACAACTCGTTGCCACAAACGATGCGACAGTTCTGGCCAAGGTCAAGCGCCTTCTCGAACTCCTTCGGGCAAAAGGCAACGCATCGGTGGAAGACCACGACGATGAGTTGATGGCCGCCGCTGCCGCGTTCGGCGCGTCAGCCTATGCCGAAGATGAGCCCGACATCAGTGGGCTGGTGTTGAAGGAGCCCAATCCGAACTACGGGAAATGAAAGCCGGTGATGTCGTGCGCTGGGCGTTCGTCCAAGGCGATGGGCAGCGCAAGCTGAGGCCCGCGATCATCCTGGGTCAGGTACCACCCTACAACGACTGGTTGGTCTGCGCCATCAGTTCACAGGTGCAACGTGAAGTAAAAGGCCTTGACGTGCTGATCGACACCCAGCATCCCGACTTCCATCGCGGCGGACTTAGGCTCCCCAGCCTCGTGCGTGTGGCACAACTCACCACCTTGCCGGACAAAGCGATCCAAGGATCCATCGGCGACATTTCGCCTGCGACACTTGCCCTGATCAAGGAGCGCTTGCGGAATTGGTTGGTGTGAGCGATTACAATGATCGGGGCTGCAAATGGCCCACGCCAGCGGTCGCGTCCGCATCGACAAGTTGGACCAGCAAGGGATCTACAACGCCGAGGAAGGACGCTACACGCACAAGCTGCGGATGGTGAGGAGGGTGTTGTGAGGGTAATGTCCCGTTGGCCCTAGGATCGCCGAAGTCGGCAGACCGTACGACCCACTGAATGCCTAGTATTGTGTGGCCAGCAGAGAAACCACTGGATCCATTGTCATGAATAGGGTAAGCCGCACAACGATCAAGCGTTCGATCAACTCCTTTGCATTCACCGCCCTACTCCTCTTCGGAAATGCGCTCGAAGCCGAAGCCCAGAAGATGTACATATGGTGCCCTGATGAACTGAAGGCCACCCCACGTACCGATCAGCTTCGCGATGTGGAGATCAACCTGTTGGTGACCGATGCACGGATCGTCAGCGAGAAGGTCCGGGACAAATGCTCATCGCAAGAACTGATCGATGGAGTGGTCCGCTTGATCAAGGGCGCCTATCCTGCCGCAAGGATCACGGTGCTGCCAGAAGGTGAGCGGCGAGCCGAAGACGGTAAGGTGATGTTGGAGGTGCGCATTACATCCTACCATGCAACCTTTACTTCACCATCGTGGTTCGCGCTGACCGGCTTTTCGGTGAGACTTGTCAATCAACGCGGAGAACGACGGGAGAATTCGCGTGATATCAGCAAGGAGAAGAAGTTCTTCAACGCAGGAGGATTCGCCACCGCGAAGAACAACTTGAACAAGGCATACGTCGAAGCCTGCATCGAACTCCTGGATTTCATCTCGGATGAACTGGAGCGGTGAGATCCGCTTAGTAGATGGATTCCCTGGCTAACACGGACCTCCGATCCGTGGATCCACTTCAACTACACGGATCAAGTGAATTGATTCGTATCTCAGATCCACAATCGCAAGAAAGGATTCGCGAGAGCGAGGGAGTAAGTTCTTCTGCTAACGTTTCAATACACCGGTGTAGCGCTCACCACATCCCAACCAAGCTTCTTGCATGCATCAGGTCTATTGAGCGTCCATTCGAACTCAATGGTCTGATTCGGCGGCACGAACTTGTACAAGACGTACTGCTCCGTACCGAGCACTGTTTTCGTCTCGCTGTAGTATGAAACCTGAATAACCACATCCTTATAGCTCGCCACCGTGGCAGAACTTGTTACCCTGCCATGGACCCTCAACTTGTTACCCCAGAAGTTCTCATTCCATTTTCCAGAGGCGTCCAGGAACCTGACCGGATCCGCACGTTCAATCTCTTCAATGGTCATGACCTTTTCCTCGTAGCTCGAACCACGCGAAGGAGGCACTGTGAAGAAGTAGTTCCACGCAAGCAAGCCACCAACGATAGCGATAACGCCTAGCGTGACCTTGGCTATCAATGACATCCCACGTTTACTTGTTTCCGACGGTGTTACGGTTGCGGACTCCTCTCGGATCGGAGGAGGTGCTTTGGAGGCCGTGCGTATGGGCGGTGGTTCGGTGAATAGATCCTTGAGTTCCTCAACACTCCCTGCATCTACCCAATCGGCCATACCCTCGCACCATACCTGAGTGTTCGCTTTGATGATCTTGGCTCGAAGGGCGTCCTTGTCGAACGGGCCTTCCTTGTCGTTGCCGTTGTGGATAAAGTAAATCGCCATGGTGATGGATTGGGATTGTCGAATGTAGTTGGAGGAATGATCCGAATGAGGGACCGACATGTGCCAAATGGAATAGCGTGCCAGAAACGCCGCCCGCTGCGCCCATGCAACTTAAGCCTCCGCAGTCTTTCCACCAATCACCACCCACCCCACGCCCCCGCAGCACTCTGCCGTCCCCGGCGATCCTGCGACCCCGATGACACCCCCATCGGCACGCAAACTTCCCATGTGGCACATGGCCTCCGGCCACCTAGGACCCAAAGCCCAAGCCCAGCCTAGTACCCAACACCACCCAAACCAAAAAGGCCTTTAGCCCAAGCCCACCGCAGGCCACAAGCCACACCAACGGGCCGTTGCCTAGCGGAACGCTACCGTTCCTCGCGCCGTGTTTCCACACGCACAATAACGTGCCTTCATTGCTGTTATACCACAAACACATCAACGCCATGCCAACCATTCATGAGACCGGCCACGCCAAGACCGTCGCCAACATCCAGGATGTCATCTCCTTCGTCACCGGCTACGGACCGGATTACAACCCCAGCAAGGTCAGCATCCAACTGGCCACGCTGAACACACGCTACACCCAAGCCGTCGCCAACCTCGCCGCAGTCAACGCCGCAAACGCACCGTGGGTCACCGCCGTCAACTCCCGCGATGCCATCTTCTCCCCCTTCTCCAAGCGCGTCACCCGCATCGTCAACGCCGTGCAAGCCTCCGACGTTCCTCCGGAGATCATCGCCGACGTCCGCGCCATCGCACGCAAGCTCCAAGGCAAGCGCGCCAAACCCAAGGGCCCGGATGTCCCCGATGATCCCGCCACACCGGAGGACGAAAGCCACCACAGCATCTCCGCATCGCAACTCAGCTTCGATTCCCGCATCGAGAACTTCGACAAGCTCATCCAATTGCTCACCGCGCAAGCGGGCTACACCCCCAACGAGAACGACCTCAAGCTCGTCACGCTCACCGCGCTCCTCGCCAGCATGAAGGCCGCCAACCTCGCGGTCATCAACGCCTACACCGTTGTGAGCAACGCCCGCATCACCCGCAACAAGGACCTCTACGATCTCATCACCGGCCTCGTCACCGTCGCCGCCGATGTCAAGGCCTACGTCAAAAGCCTCTTCGGCGCCACCAGCCCCGAGTTCAAGCAGATCAGTAAGCTCAAGTTCTTCCGCGTCAAGCTCTAGGAGCACGGGCCGTCACTCCCCCAGCGCCGTCATCCCGGGCTTGACCCGGGATCTCGTCAGGGCCACCCACCGTTTCGTAACGAACGCGCGTCCTCACCCAGCCGACTCGCACCAACTAAGCGACAGCACCACCCACCTACGCGGCTGTCATGCCGGGCTTGACCCGGCATCTCACAAATGCCTTCCCTGTAATAGCAGGACGCGCGTCCGCCCTATGCGAACGTGCATCCTTCTTTAGCGATCTCCCATCCGCGCTCCGGAAACGCCCTTCCGCATTCAGGAAACAGGCATCCAGTTCCAGCGTTCTCGCATCCCCATTCAGGAAACTCCCATCCACATTCAGGAAGTACGCATCATGCTCCAGCGAACTCCCATCCGCGTCGAGGAAGTACGCATCCGCATCCAGGAAGTACGCATCCGCATCCAGCAACCAAGCCTCCGCATCGAGGAAACTCCTGTCCGCATTCATGAAGTACGCGTCATGCGCGAGCGATCTCGCATCCGCATCCAGCAACCCCGCTATCACTTCGAGGGATCTCCGATCATTGCGTAGGATCCCCCGCCCCCACGGATCTGTGATCCGTGGTTCACTCACCACCTCAAGATCTCAAGAGAATTGGTCCAGAACGCAGATCCGGACCAGCGCGAAAAGATTCACCCCTTCATCTTCCCCGGATCCTGTCGAGCATCGAACACATCGGTGATCCGGATCTCCATGCGATGAAGGCGATAGACCACCTTGTAGTGGCCGATCACAGCGCGACGATGTCCTAGCCCCTTGTGTTCCAGCCACGGCTCCACTTGTCCGCCGTGCGGGAATTGTTCCAACAGCTTCACGGCTTCCAGGATCCTCCCGATCGTCCGATCAGCGATACGCTCGCTGGCCTCCTTCTCCAAATAAGTATGGATCTCGTCCAGCCGCTCAAGCGCCCAAGTGGACCAAACGACCTTCACTTCGCGCGTTTCGCTTTGAAGTGCGCGATAACCTCCTCGTGGGCATGGGTGCGCCCCGCCTCGAAGTCCGCCTCGGCCTTGTCGGCACGGCTGGAAAGCTTAGCCTTCCAAAGCTCCTCCTGATCAACGCGCTTGAAAAAGCGCAGAGCGTGCTCAAGCAGGCTCTGGTCCTTTTCCTTCTCGATCAAGCGCATCAACTCGGCGCGTAGTTGGAGAGCGGTCATTGTAGCTCGATTTGATCGCAAGTTATGCGCGTAGGATCCCGAACCCGCGCAGGCTCACCACGGAATTGGTGGACCCTACGCCAATACTTCCGCCGGGGTCCGCTCCGTTCGTCGTTATGTCGTGCGCACCCTCACTTCCGCTGCCAGAAGGTCCGCACTACCTTCATGGTCCGGTGCTTGACCACCGCCGCACCTATACCCACACCTCATGGACCTGAACCAATTCACCATCCGTTCCCAGCAAGCCATCCAACAGGCGCAGACCATCGCCAGTGGGAATGGCCAGCAGATCCTGGAGAACGGCCACATCCTCAAAGGCATCCTGGAAGTGGATGCCGACGTAACGCCCTTCCTCCTGAAGAAGCTGAACGTGAACTTGGACGCGATGCAACAAGCATTGGATCGCATCATCGGCACCTATCCGAAACAAAGCGGAGGGCAAGTCACGCTTTCGCGCAACGCGAGTACCACGCTCACGAAAGCACTCGCCGCGCTGAAGGAATTCGGTGATGAGTACGCGAGCGTCGAACACTTGCTCATCGGCGTGTTGGAAAGCGGCGACACGGTTTCGCAATTGCTGAAGGACAACGGCGTGAACCGCAAGGACCTTGTCGCCGCGATCAAGGAACTGCGCAAGGGCGCGAAAGTGACCAGCCAGAGCCAGGAAGAGACCTACAACGCGCTGAACAAGTACGCGAAGAACCTCAACCAACTCGCCAAGGCGAACAAGTTGGATCCCGTGATCGGACGTGATGAGGAGATCCGCCGCGTGTTGCAGATCCTCAGTCGCCGCACCAAGAACAACCCGATCCTCATTGGTGAACCCGGCGTGGGCAAGACGGCCATCGCCGAAGGCATCGCGCAACGCATCGTCAGCGGCGACATCCCCGATGACCTCAAGAACAAGCAGGTGTTCAGTTTGGACATGGGTGCGCTCATCGCCGGGGCGAAGTACAAGGGCGAATTCGAAGAGCGATTGAAGGCCGTGGTGAAGGAAGTGATCGCTGCGGAAGGCAGCATCGTCCTCTTCATTGATGAGATCCATACGTTGGTGGGTGCGGGCGGTGGCGAAGGCGCTATGGATGCCGCGAATATCCTGAAGCCCGCACTTGCGCGTGGCGAGTTGCGCGCCATCGGTGCCACCACATTGAACGAGTACCAGAAATACTTCGAGAAGGACAAAGCCTTGGAGCGTCGCTTCCAGAAGGTGATGATCGAAGAGCCTTCACGCGAGGACGCCATCAGCATCCTGCGCGGCCTGAAGGAGAAGTACGAGAGCCACCACAAGGTGCTGATCAAGGACGCCGCCATCATAGCGGCCGTGGAACTCAGCACGCGCTACATCGCCGATCGCTTCCTGCCGGACAAGGCCATCGACCTGATCGATGAGGCCGCGAGCAAGTTGCGCATGGAGATCAACTCGAAGCCCGAGGAACTCGACGAGATCGATCGCCGCATCATGCAGTTGGAGATCGAACGCGAAGCGATCAAGCGAGAGAACGACGAGCCGAAACTCGCCGAGTTGAACAAGGAACTCGCGGAACTGAGCAACGAACGCGATGGCCTCAAGGCCCGTTGGGAAAGCGAGCGCCAACTGGTGGAAGCGATCAACAGTGCCAAGGACCGCATCGAGCAATTGAAGTTCGATGCGCAACAGGCCGAGCGCGAAGGTGACTTCGGAAAAGTGGCCGAGATCCGCTACGGCCGCATCCAAGAGACCGAGGCCGAGTTGAAGAAGGCCAAGGACGACCTGCTCACCATGCAGGAGAACAGCAAACTGATCAAGGAGGAAGTGGATGTGGAGGAGATCGCCGCCGTGGTGAGCCGCTGGACCGGCATCCCCGTTACGCGCATGATGGAGGCCGAACGCACCAAGCTCTTACAACTGGAGGACGAGTTGCACAAGCGCGTGATCGGTCAGGACGAGGCCGTACACGCCGTAGCCGACGCCGTGCGCCGCAGTCGCGCAGGCATGGGTGATGAACGCCGACCCATCGGTTCGTTCATCTTCCTCGGCACCACCGGCGTGGGCAAGACCGAACTCGCCAAGGCGCTCAGCGAAGTGCTCTTCAACGACGAGCACGCCATGACGCGCATCGACATGAGCGAGTACCAGGAGCGGCACAGCGTATCTCGCTTGGTGGGTGCGCCTCCGGGCTACGTCGGCTATGATGAAGGCGGACAACTCACCGAGGCCGTGCGTCGCAAGCCGTATAGCGTGGTGTTGTTGGACGAGATCGAGAAGGCCCATCCCGACGTATGGAACGTGCTGCTGCAAGTTTTGGATGATGGACGACTCACGGACAACAAGGGCCGCGTGGTGAACTTCAAGAACACCATCATCATCATGACGAGCAACATCGGCTCGCAGATCATCCAGGAACGTTTCGAGAAGATCGAACGCGGCAACCGCGAGGAGATCATCGAGAACACGAAAGTCGAGGTGATGACCTTGCTCCGCGCCACCGTGCGCCCCGAGTTCCTGAACCGCGTGGACGAGATCGTGATGTTCCGTCCGTTGGGCCGCGAGGATGTCCACAAGATCGTGAAGCTGCAACTACACCAGCTCATGGTGAAGCTGAAGGAAAAGGACATCAACCTGGTACCGAGCGAAGAGTTGATCGACCACATCTCCGAGACCGGCTTCGACCCGCAGTTCGGCGCACGCCCCATCAAGCGCATGATCCAGCGCGAGCTACTGAACGAACTGAGCCGCCAGATCATCGCGGGCACCTTGGAGACCGGCGTCGAGCAGGTGATCGATGTCTTCGATGGCAGGATCGTCATCCGCAAACCGATCGATGAGAAGGAGAAGAACGGGAGCGCGAAGCGGAAGGCGAAGGCCGGGGCTTAACCGCCGAATGCAGGAACCGCAGAGAAGCAGAGGGCGCGGAGGAATGCAATGCGCTAGCCGCAGATAGAATATCAAGCAGGCTCAGGAATGTGAAGCAGTAGGTTGCGGTGCCTCCCCATCCATTGTCGTAGAAAGTGAGTTCGCATTCATCCGCGTTATCCGCGGCCGTCCTTACGGATGCGCGTAGAACATCTGCAGCTTGAAGGCCGGGCGCTCGCCACGCACCATGCGCGTGCCCGCCGGTTCGGCCACGTACTTGCGTTGGATCATGTGCGCATGCGCCGCCAAGTGGCCTACGGGCAGGATCACGTACGGCTGTATCGGCAACAACCAGCGTTGCAACTCAAGGCCCACCTCCGGTGAATCGGCGACGATGAGGCCGTGACCCAAGAGCGGCAAGGAAAATCCGCGTACGCGAGAACCTTCCACATACACACTACCGAGGTAACTGTGCTCACGCAGCAACTCGCCGCGGTCCTCGCCGCTGGCTTGCCGGTCCATGTGCAGCACGGCCATCATGTGCTCGGGTTCCATGTTCGTCACCTCGTCCTTGCTCGCGTTGATGAAGAGGCCGTCCTCATAGCGAAGCAATGCACCGTCGTTCTCGAAGCCGAACTTTTCCCAGAAACCTTCAGTGTCCTCGCGTGCAATGAGCAATTGGCCGGTGGTCCCCTGCCCTTCCATCCATTCCACCATAGCGGTGGTAAGCGCCTTGCCCACACCCAGATCCATCCAGAGCGGGTTCACGAAGAGCTCACGGATCCACCCGGTGTCGCCATGGACGATCGCGCAGATGTATCCGGCGAACTCGCCGTCCATCGTGGCCTTCAGCACGTGCGCGTATGGTGTGAAGAAATGCCAGAGCACGGCGCCCTGCATCTCCGGCTCATCGGGCAACAGGGCGTATACCGTGTCGAGATCGGCGCGTTGCAGGCGTTCTATGGAGAGTGTGAAGTCCATCGGCATCGCGAAGGATGGAAAAGGATGGAAGTTGTGCAAGTCGATCGTGGGATCGATCGTGCATAACCGATCGGCCATTCACTGGGATGCGAACCACTACCCGACTACTTTGCTCCCCGGACAGAACGAAATCCGGGGATGAGCCCGGAGCGACAGAACGATGACCTTCACTGCACAGATAGACGACCTCACCACCGCCCTGCGCCTCACCCGTGCGCGCATTCTGGCCCCGGTGGATCCTTTCCAGAACCAACTTCCTCGCGACCCCGAGGTGTTCGTGGAGGACACCTTGCTCTACGTGATGGACCAGTGGACGGCCGACCTGAAGGAACAGGGCCACGTGCTGGAGGAGGATCATGCATGGAAGGATGTGGTGAACCACTACCCGCGCTACGTGATGCGTATGGCCGGTGGCGATCTGGTGCAACTGCACTTCACCGGTGAGTATCCGCGCTCGCTCTTCCTGAACATCAGCAAGGGCTTCCGCAACGGACAGCAGTTCAGTGATGCGCGCCACGCCAGCTTGGAGTTACCCATCACCACGGATGCCAATGCACTTCTCGCCAGCTTGCTGGAAGGGTTGAAGGGCATCGCGGCGTAAGAGCCGTAGAATGCCTCAACGCGGAGGCGCGAAGTCGCAAAGGCCGCAGGAGTTGTTGCACGGTTGCTTTACGCACCATCCGCCCCACCTCTTCCAATGGATATGGAGGATCGTATTCCTCTTGCGCCCTCTGCTCCTCGGCGGTTCACATGCATTCCCTGCGTTCTCCGCGTTCATCGCGCCTCTGCGGTGAGCCCTCTTCCCCTCATGTTCGCACCTTTGTCCCATGGAGAGCACACAACGCAGCGTGACCGCGGAACTTTCCGGCGCGCCCTATACCACCCGGATCACCTCACGCGGATTGGAACTCGTTGCCGATGAACCGGCTGACCACGGTGGCGCGGATCTCGGCATGCGACCGCATGAGATCCTACTGAGCGCGTTGGCGAGTTGCACGGCCATCACCGTGCGCATGTACGCGGACCGCAAGCAATGGGACATCGGACCGATCCGCGTGACCGCCACCATGGAGCGCAAGCAGGAAGGTCGGGAGGTGGAAACGAACATCCAACTGACCGTGGGGATCTCCGATGCGGTACCGGCCGACCAACGCGAACGCCTCTTGCAGATCGCAGGCTTGTGTCCGGTCCACCGCACCTTGCAGAGCCCGATCACCATCACCAAAAGCCTGGAAGCATGAGCAAGGAACACACCTTTACCAACGGCGAGGTCACTATTGTGTGGAAGCCGGATGTGTGCATCCATAGCCGGAAGTGCTGGACAGGACTTGGAGCGGTCTTCCAGCCGGGGAAAAAGCCGTGGATCAAGCCGGAAGGGGCCACCACCGAGGCCATTGTCGCGCAGATCAAACAGTGTCCGAGCGGAGCGTTGAGCTTTCGCATGAACCATGGGGAAGCGGAGCCGGAGCGAGAGACAACTACAACAGTTGCCGCCGTGGAACTGATGCCGAACGGCCCATTGATGGTGAAGGACCGTTGCACGGTGCAACACAGCGACGGTCGCACCGAAGAACGCACACGCACCACCGCGTTCTGTCGCTGCGGAGCTTCAGCCAACAAGCCTTATTGTGATGGTACCCACCGCACGAACGGATTCACGGACGCGGCATAAGGACGTGATCGTTCGCCGGACGGTCGTTCGGCCCTTTACTCCGTTCCTGCATGGGGGCTACCTTTGCGCGTAATCGACCTCCGCTCCTAGAGTTATGATCATCCAGGACCCCAACCGCGCAGTACTTAGCCCGGCCCAGAAAGCGCGACGCATCAACGCTGATTCCGACCTGTACGGGACCTTCGCCGAGATCGGCGCCGGGCAGGAGACGGTGCGCCACTTCTTCCGTGTGGGCGGTGCTTCGCAGACCATCGCGAAAGCGATGAGCGCCTACGACAAGGACTTCAGCAATGCGATCTACGGACCGGAACCCGGCAACCGGTTCGTGTGCGAGAGCCGCTTGAAGAACATGTTGCGGCATGAGTACGGGCTGATCATCGATCGCTTGGACCGCAACGACCACCCGACCGAGCGCTTCTTCACGTTCGCGAACACGGTGGCCTCCAGCACCATGGAGAACCCGCACAGCGGGCATGGTTGGGTCGGCGTCCGTTTCCAGACCGCTCCGGATCAACCCACCAATGATGTGATCCTCCACGTGCGCTTGCATGAGCCGGACATCAGCTTGCAGCAGGAAGCCATCGGTGTGCTGGGTGTGAATCTGCTCTTCGGGTGCTTGATGCACTTCGACAACCCGGACCAGATCATGGAGGAACTCTATGACAACGTGAGCCGTCACGTCATGGAGATCGACATGATCCAGATGAACGGGCCGGCGTTCACGCAAGTGGACAACCGCTTGTTGAGCCTGCAACTGGTGAAGCGCGGGTTCACCGACGCCGTGCTCTTCGGTCCCGATGGCCAGAACCTGCAGGCCAGCGATGCGCTTTACAAGCGCAACATCCTCACCATCCGTGGCAGCTTCCGCCCGGTGACGAAGGTGAACATCGACATGATCATGAACGGCTACAACATGTTCATCAAGGAACAGCGTGTGGACCGCCAGAACCTGCAAGTGCTCTTCGAGATCACCCTCAGCAATTTGCGGTCGGATACCGGTGATGTGGACGAGAAGGATTTCATCGACCGCGCCGACATCCTCTGTTCGCTCGGGCAGACCGTGCTGATCAGCAACTACCAGGAGTACTACAAATTGGTGGAGTACTTCAGCCGGTACACCAAGGCGCGCATGGGCCTGATCATGGGCGTGAACAATCTGGTGGATGTATTCGATGAGAAGTACTACCGCCACTTGAACGGTGGTGTGCTGGAGGCCTTCGGCATCCTCTTCCACCGCGACCTGAAGATCTACGTGTACCCGAGCCGGACCACAGCGACAGCGGAGATCATGACCCTGAGCAATATGCCGGTACACCCGCGCCTGCGACCATTGTATGACTACCTGCTCTTCAACAAGCGCATGGTGGACATCGACAATTACGATCCCAATGTGCTGCACATCTTCAGCAAGGCCGTGCTGGATATGATCCGCGCCGGACAGCACGGGTGGGAGGGCATGGTTCCGCCGTACGTGGACAACATGATCAAGGACAACCGTTTGTTCGGCTACGTGCCCACACGCGAGGACAAGGCCTTGACCACTGGCGTGAAGGTCTGAAGGGATCTCACCACCTTCTCGGATGGCGACTTGCTTTCAGGTTCGCACTTGGTAGAGGACCGTTGTTAAGACATTGGTCCCCTAATTTGGCCGCGCTTCCCAATGCTTCCCTCGCCCACCCCGATCGCGCAGCCTTTGCGCAAGCGTGATCCCGCGTTACGGTCGTATCCTTTTCCGTACAAGGCGTGGCTCACCATCAGTAGTGATCCGGACAATACCCTCATCGGCGATTGGGAACAACTGCACGCGCTGATCTGGAAGGAACTCGGACTCCCATTCGCGGATTCGCTCTTCATCCGTTCCTACAACGAAATCCTGCCGGACCAGGTGGACCTGCACCGGTATCCGCAGATCCTCGATGCGCATCCGCACGACACCATTCATACGTGGGGCGATTTCATGTTCGCCGGTGCGCGCGCTTTCCACCGTCCGGATGCCGAGGCGCATGCGGCCATCCTGCTGGACCGTGGATTCGTACCACGGGTGTGGGTGGACCACAGCATGTTCCCCGGCAACCTCATGCACCGTCACCAGTACGGCGGCATCCCGGCGTTCAAGGATCTCTCCGGACACAGTTATCCCAACCCGTTGTACAGTCTGGACATCATCCACCGCAGCGGCGTCCGTTACATCTGGGACGGTGCCGTGACCAACGTGCTCGGGCAGGATCGTCCGCAGAGTTTGTGGGCCGAACACCGGGAACGCGCGGGATCATTCACCAAGGCGCAGAAGAACATCCTGCTACACCGTTTCGGAGCGGCATTCGGACTGGGTGCGGGATTCCGGGCGCAATTCATCGGCAATGATGCCTGTCGCGCATTGCGCTTCCCGGATGGCACGGCGCTCTACGTCTTCCCGCGCTACGGCGAACCACATCTTGCCGATATCCACGGTATGGGTGAATTGCTCTCGGCGGAAAAGCTCGATCTCCTTACCCAACGAGGAGGCACCACGATCATCTACACGCATCTGGGTAAGCGTCGTCCGGACGCGATGAAGGACGCGCAGCACATTCCACCGCATACGCAAACCGCACTGCGTGACCTGGCTCGTCGCTTTAGCGAAGGAGAGATCATGCTCTCCTCCATCTCGCGGATGTTGGACTACCTGATCCTGCGTGATCATATCACGATCGATCGGGAACAGCGCACGATCAACTTCAACGCTGATGGTATCGCCTTCGAAAGCATCGGTGCGAATGAACTGAGCGGCCATGCATTCAGCATTTCGGGGTTGGGAAGTGAAGGTTCACAGTATCGCGTGGTAGGCACGCATGGACCACTTCAACCTACGGTGGAAGCACATTACGGAGAGCACTTCACCTTGCGCTTCGCGTGACCGGTACCGGAACGGATCCGGAACTTCGTCCGCACATGCGTGGTACGGTCGCACATAACGCCCATCGCTCCGCGATCCATTGGCTCGGCATCGAACCCGGTAGTGGAGCGATCCTTAGCGCGGGTGCGGACGGGAAGGTGATGGCGTGGGATCCTGCGGAACCGGAACAGGTCCGTGTGATCGCCAGTGTTCCCTCCCCTATCTATTGCGCATGGCAGGATGACCACGGACAGCGCATGGTCGTTGGAACCTCCGCAGGCGAATTGTTCGTGTTGAACATGGATGAACGACGGGAGGCCCAAAGGATCCAAGCGCATGGGCTCGGTATCTTCTCACTCGCGACGGATCGTGCGGGCCTCTTGTACTCGGCCGGTGGTGATGGGACCCTCGGCCTGTGGCAATGGTCGAATGGGTCCGTTGATCGCCTCGAACTCATCCGGCGCATTCCGCTTGGCGAGGCCAAATTGCGCGCCATCGCGATCCACGGTGATCAACTGGCTGTTGCGTGTGGAGACGGTCCGGTGCATGTCCTCGAAGCGGGAAGCATGAACGAGATCGCCACGATCACTGCGCATGGGCCAGGTGCCAGTGCGTTGGTATGGCATCCGGGTAAGCCGGTACTGCTCAGTGGTGGCAAGGACGGCGAAGTGGCGGTGTGGGACGTTCGCAATGACTTCAAGTCGTTGCTGCGGATCGCTACGCACCGCTCCACCATCTACCACATGGCCTTCAGCCCTGATGGAGCATTGCTCGCTACCGCCTCCCGCGACAAGACCGTGAAACTCTGGAGCGCAAAGGACCTCGATCCCGTGCAACGCTTGGATATCAAAGCAGGAGGACATTCGCACAGTGTGAACGCACTCGCATGGAACGGAAAGGATCTCTACACGGCAGGCGATGATCGCCGCGTGATCCGTTGGACCGTACGCTGATCAGAACGGGTAGAAGATCGGGATCAGCAACGTCGCGAGCAACCAGAACAGGATGTGCAATGGGAAACCCACGCGCATGAAATCGCGGTACTTGTATTGGCCGGCGGTGTATACCATGGCGTTGGTCTGGTAGCCGATGGGCGTCATGAAACTAGCGCTGGCCGCGAAACAAACGGTCATGATGAAGGGCGTCGGATCCAACCCGGCTTCTGCTGCCATGCTGAGGGCAATGGGTGTGATCAGTGCAGCTGTGGCTGTGTTGCTCATCATCTCCGTCATGGCACTGGTGAAGATGTACAGCCCACTGATCACCGCCACCGGGCCCCACGGCCCGAGCACGGCCACCAATTTCCCCGCCATGCGGAGATCGAGCCCGCTGTTGTGCATGGCCGCACCGAGGCTGAATGCACCGGCCATGAGGAAGATCACTTTCCACTCGATGGATTCATAGACCTGCTTCATCGTGAGCCCGCCGGTAAGCACAATGAGGAGCACACCGATCAGGGCGGCCATCATCACCGGAAGGATGCTGAGGCTGCTGGTGATGACGACCCCGAGGATGACCAGCGCGACCAGCGTGAAACGCTTCCGATCGAAATCAGCCATGCCTTCCTGTTCACCAAGGATCGCGAAGGGCGCGTCCGGCTGGCCTTCGAGTTCCTTCAGGGAACGCACGTAGTGGTTCTTCACTTCGGCCAGGATCACATCTCCCGCGCGGAGCACGGTGTCGTGCAAGCGCTCGCGGACCACGTCCTCCCGATGGCGAACGGCGAGTGGTACAGCTCGATAACTACGGATGAGATCAGCCTCCCCCAAGGTCATCCCATCCAGCGGACTGCTGGCCGTGATCACCAATTCCACCATGGTGGTGCCGCGCGTGCGCAGATCGTCTCCCGCCATTTGCACCGTGGGCTTCACGGTGATGTTGGCGCGGTCCTTCAGCGCGCGGATCTTGTCCACATCGCAACGCACTTTCAGTACATCACCCGCTTCCAGTACCATATCACCGGGAGGAAGGTAGAAGCGCTGCCCATCGCGCATGATCTCGATGATGTCCATTTCCAGTTCACGGACCAGGGCGCTATCCATGATCCGCTTGCCCACGAAGCGCGTACCCGGCATCAACTCGATCTCGGTGAGGTAGCCTCCCATGCCGAACTTCTCCTTCAGGTCCTTCTGATCCTTGCCGCCGGGAAGCAGGTGCCGACCGATGAAGACCATGTACAGGATACCCACCACGAGGAAGACCAATCCCATGGGCGCCATTTGGAACATGCCGATCTCGGGGCCACCCAACTTGATGCTCAAACCGCTCACCACGATGTTCGTGCTCGTGCCGATAAGGGTGACCGTGCCGCCGAAGATGGTCCCGAAGCTGAGCGGGATGAGCAGCTTGCCCGGATGCATGTTGGCCGATTGGGCCATCTGCACGGCGATCGGGATGAAGACCGCGACGATCGGCGTGTTATTCACGAAACCGCTAACGGTTCCCACCATCGCCATGAACACAAGGAGGCCCCACCGTTCATTCTTCCGGAAGCGTTCACTCAACCGCGGTCCGAGCGTACTGAAGACACCCGTCTTCATCAGCGCCGCACTGAGCACGAACATGAACGCGACCGTGAGTGTGGCAGCGTCGCTGAAGCCTGCAACGCCTTCGGCCGGTGTGATCACACCGCTCAGGACCAATGCGGCGGCGATCATCAACGCCACCAAGTCGATGCTCAGCTTCTCACTGACGAAGAGGATCAGCGCGCCAATGAGCACGGCAAGGACGATCCATTCGTTGGGGCTCATGATCCAAGGCTACGAAGTAACGGGGGCGGATTCGTATTCGATCTACGTGTGGTGAATGGAAGAGCACTATGGATCAGCCCCAGTTCGCCACGTACCATGGGATCGCCCGATCCAATCCTTGTTGGAGGTCGACCTTCGGGCCGAAGCCCAGCACGTCGCGCGCTTTGGTGATGTCCGCCAAGGAGTCCCTGATATCTCCTCCCCGTTCGGGCGCATGTTCAGCTTTCACACCGGCGACGGCAGGATCGATGGATACAAGGGCGTTGCGCAAGGCGTCCACGAGTTCCAGCAGGGTGACACGCGACCCGTAGGCCACGTTGAAGACCTGCCCGAACGCGCGCTCCTCGGCACAGTTCACCGCTTTGATGACAGCTTCCACGGCATTGGCCACATAGGTGAAATCACGCGATTGCAAGCCATCCCCGTAGATCTGTGGAGATGAGTGGGCCAAGAAGGCTTTGATGAAACGCGGGATCGCCGCCGCATAGGGTCCCTCGGGATCCTGGCGCTCGCCGAAGACATTGAAGAACCGCAGGCCGATGGTGCGCATGCCGTGCAAGCGGTGGAAGAGCCGGGCATAGACCTCGTTGCCATACTTGGTGATGGCATAGGGCGAGAGCGGCTTGCCGATGTTCTCCTCGCGCTTCGGAAGTTCGGTTGAATCACCGTACACGCTGCTACTGCTCGCGAAAACAAAACGCTGAACTCCCTCCGCCTGTGCAGCTTGCAACACATTGAGGAATCCGCCGAGGTTCACCGCATGTGATGAGATCGGGTCGGCGATGGAACGTGGAACGGATCCCAACGCGGCCAAATGGACCACGACGTTCACGCCCTTCACTGCTTGCTCACAATCCGCTGTTTCGCGGATATCCCCCTCCATCAACTCAAAGCCTTCCACACCACCGAGGTGATCCAGATTGGAGCGCTTGCTCGTGGCGAAATTGTCCATGCAACGGACGCGATGCCCTGCGGCCAGCAATGCATCACAGACATGACTTCCGATGAAGCCGGCACCGCCGGTAACGAGGATGGTACGCTGAACCATGTGGGCGGCGAAGATATCCGGAGCAACCCGCCTGGTAGTGTCTCAGTTTGGAAGTCGCTGACTTAGGGCAGCTTACCGCTAAGCATGCGGCCGGTCGTACCTTCGCTGCATGCCGAATCCGAAAAGACCCGCTGACCTGAACAAGCGCGCCAAGACCATTCTCGACATCGCTACCGGCGAGAAGGAGAACGACAGCCGGAATCCAGCGGCCGTTGCTCTGGGCAAGCTGGGAGGAGCGGCCCGCGCCAAGAACCTCAGCGCCGCGAAGCGCAAGGCGATTGCGAAAAAAGCTGCTCGTAAGCGGTGGGAGTGAGGTCCCGATACAAGGAACGGATCATGATGTAAGAAATTGAGACCGCCTAAGATAATTCACCCGTCTCATCAGAACGATGAGCGCAATAATGATCGAGCCTCCGAAGAGGAAGGCCAGCGTAAGGAATCCGAACGTCCCGCTCACCTGGTCGATGCCGAGCCCCGCCAAGTCGTTCTGAAGGGTGGTCGAAAAGCGTGGCTATACCTCCCTGCTCCAGCAGTGGATATGACGGAGAAGGACTACAATACCATCGTGAAGCAAGTGGAACTATGGCGGGATACCATCTGAAGCATCAAAGCCGCCCTTAGAGCGGCTTTGTGCACCAGCACCTGACGTAACGTGGACGCCAAATACTGCAACAAATATACGGCATCAATGAAAAGGAGAGTAGCTACGCCTTAGAGCAATTGAAAACCCCGCGTGGGGCGGGGTTTTCGAGGTGCGGTCGGCCACGTTAGGCGGGTGGCTTGAGGAATGAACCTCCGACTTAGACCCTGTACAAGTGCTGCACTCTACAAAGGTTGAGGGGCTGACAGGAATGTTGGCCCTTTTTCCGTCCGCAAATGTAGACAACTTCGGGGTTTAGAAACTAAATGAACATAATGCTTATCAGTAAGCATTTTCTTTGTATGTTTGTCCTATGAACCAGTTGTCACTAGCCAAGCGCGTCCAGATCATCAACATGCTCGTGGAGGGTTCCAGCCTTCGTAGCACGTCCCGCGTGTGCGATGTGAGTATCAACACCGTCACCAAGTTGCTCGTGGAAGTGGGCCGCGCATGTGAGGCGTTCCATGATGAGAAGGTGCGGAAGGTGCAAGCCAAGAACGTCCAGTGCGATGAGATCTGGTCCTTCGTGTACAGCAAGGAAAAGAACGTCCCGGATGGGATGGAAGGCGCGGCGGGTGACGTGTGGACATGGACAGCCTTGGACAGCGATACCAAGCTGATGATCTCATGGTTCGTCGGTAGCCGCGATGGACATGCCGCCTATGAGTTCCTTGTCGATGTTCGCAGCCGCGTTGCCACCCGTATGCAAATGACCAGCGACGGGTACAGCGCCTACACCGGTGCGGTGGATGCCATCTTCGGACAGAACATCGACTACGCGCAACTGATCAAGATCTACGGCGCTGCCGAAGGGAAGGGCAACGAGAAGCGTTACAGCCCCGCAGAATGCACAGGCACCCGCTTGAACGTGGTGAGCGGCCGTCCTGACGAAACGCTGATCTCCACCTCACACGTAGAGCGTCAGAACCTCACCATGCGGATGGCGATGCGCCGCTTCACACGCCTGACCAATGCGTTCAGTAAGAAGGTGGAGAACCATTGCTACGCTATCGCCCTGCACTTCGTGTATTACAACTGGTGCCGCATCCACAAGACCCTTCGCGTTACCCCGGCAATGGAAGCAGGGTTTACCGATGATATCATGAGCATCGCTGACATCGTGAAACTCGCACACCCCAATTCAAACTGAGACACTACCACCCGCCTTACACGCGCGGACGCTTGATGTACAGATCGATCAAGGCCTTGCGGTCCGTTTTGTGGCTGCTGTTCACGGGAAAGGCCTCCACGAACATCAAGTCGGCCGGTATCATATACGCCGGTAGTGACCGCTCCAAATGGGTCGCTATAAGGGCCTGAAGTCCGGCGGCATCCGCGCCGGGTGCGGGACGAACGAAACCCACGATCCGCTTGACCACGTCGCCGCTTTTCAACGGAACGGCAATGGCGTCCGCTACGCCGGGTACCAACAACATTTGAGCGCCGATGTCACCCAACTCTATGCGGAAGCCGTTCAGCTTCACCTGCTCGTCGCGCCTTCCATTGAAGAAGAGGATCCCATCCTGGAACCAACCGTAATCGCCGGTACGGAAGCCGCGCTGTCCTTCATCCACGAAGAACTTCTCCGCGTTCAATTCATTGTTGTTCAGATAGCCGATGCTCACATGGTCACCGATGATCTCGATCTCGCCGGGCGCCTCCTTGGTGGCAACATTGCCATCGTCGGTCCGAGTACGGATGATAGAATCACGCTTCGGTCGACCCACCGGCATGTCGGTATAGTTCGCCAGCATGTCCCGTGTCACATCGATCAACGAGGTCGCCACGGTGGCTTCCGTAGGTCCATAGGTGTTCAACACACGCGCATTCGGGAAACGATGGAGCAGCCGTTGAGCGGTCATCTTGGGCAGGGCTTCCCCGCAGAAGAGGAAGGAATGAATGCTCGGCAATTCCGCACCCGTGAACGAAGGCTCGGTCAGGTACAGGTACGCGAACGTAGGCGTGCTCACCCACACCGAGCCACCATGTTCTTTCACGCGGTCCAGGAATCGGCGGGAATCCTTTGCCGTCTCCGCATCGTTCAGCAACAAGGTCGCTCCGGAATGAAGGCTGGTGAATAGCTCGTACACACTCAGGTCGAAACTGAATGGTGCTTGATTGATGAAGACATCGTCGGACGTGAACCCGAAGTCGTTCACCATCCATTCCAGAAATGCACCGGCAGCTTCGCGCGTGATCCGCACACCCTTCGGTTCGCCAGTGCTTCCACTTGTGAAGATGATGTAGCGGATCGGGTCCGACGGCCGATCCGGAACGCCTGCTCCCATTGCCGCCGCTGCGTTGCGACGGACCATACCTCGCTGGATGACGAAGGGAACATCATTCGCAAAGCCTTCGTCGGTATGATCGATGATGAGCGACGAACCTGTGATCGCGCGGATCCGCATCACCCGATCCATGGGCACCACCACATCCAAGGGGATGTACGGATGACCGAGCATCATGCACGCCGTCATCGCGCAGACCATCTCGGCCTCCTTGTGCCCACGAACAATGATGGGATGGCCAGCAGGTAGGCCGAGCACGCTGATCATGGCGGCCAATGACTCACATCTGGTCTTGAACACCGACCAGGAAAGTACTCCATCACTGCCGATCACAGCCGGTTTGTCCGGTGCACCATCCGTCTCTTCAAATTGACCGCTGACGATATCGAAGCGCATGATCAGTGCAGAAATGGGAACCTTCCGCTGAAGATATAGAGCGCGAAACACGCGAGGTTGAACATGATGAAGATGGAGATCGCCTTCACGGCCCAAGCAGGCGTCCTGCCCCAGAGATCGCGCTTGTACTTCCGGATGCGGTGCTGGTGGCTGTTGTACGCCACCGAGTACAGACCGAACAGGGAACCACTGATGATGTAGTGCGCCTCAAGCCCGTTCCAGAGACCCATGAGCAGGAAGGTGCTGAACAGGGCGATGTTCTGTTTGAGCAAAGGCCATGTGCGCAACCGCTGCACACCGCTCAGGCTTTTGTAGATCGGCCGGAAGAAATAATCGCGCAGCCAATCACCGAGGCTGATGTGCCAACGCTTCCAGAAATCGGGTGCGGTATCCGTGAGCCAAGGGCGATCGAAGTTCTTGGGCAGTTCGATCCCGAGCATGCGGCCCAGACCGATGGCCAACAGCGAGTAGCCAGCGAAATCCAAGTAGAGGTACACCGAGTAGCCGTACATCGTCGCGGACATATCAGCGAGTGCGGTGCTCTCCTGTGGAAAGCGCGCGAGCCAGTAGCGATCCACGATCTCGGCACCGACGAACTTGTGCAAGAGACCGAGGATGAAGAATTCCCAACCCGCCAAGAGTGCTGCACCATTCAACCGCGACCAACCCTGATCCAGATCGGACTTGAAACGCTCGTAGCGATCGATGGGACCAGCGAGCAGGCTTGGCGTGAACAGCAGGAAGCTGATGAACTCGGAGAACCGGAACCGGTCACGCAACTGCTCGCGATCGAGATACACCTGTATGCAACGGAAGGTGATGTAACTGATCCCCGCGAAGCCGATCACATCCACCTCCCACTTGAGCTTAACGAGCACCATGGGGAGCGCGAGCAGCAAGCTGCCCAACAAGCCATGCAGCTTTCGCCACTTGAACAGGAGCACCCATGTGAACAGGCATTGGTACGCCGTGAACGTGAGCAATTGCACCGGCTTCGGGTAGTACACGACCACATAAACCAAACTGATGAAGGTGATCGCCGATCCGAAACCGACCATATGGCGCAAGGCCAATTTCGTCACGTACAACAGCGGCACGATCAGCGCGAAGAGCAAGTAGAAGTCGATGTCCGCGAAGGGCAGCATGCTTCAGAATTGCTGGTACACGAATTTCACCGAGCTCATGGCGGCATCCATGCTCACCAAGCGTGGATCATGCAACCAGAGCATGCCCAGCGCCAGCACCACATAGATGACCGTCCACTTCAGGATACGTTGGAAGGTGTGCCGCTTGTTCATTGGAAGTGTGCTACTACAGCGCTATCGACCCGGTACCATCCCACAGGTCCGAGGTGCATGATGTCGGTGAGTGTGCCCGGGCGGTAGCCCGTAGTATCGCTGCGCCACATGTCGAGGTAGTCGAACCCGTTGTGATCCAATGCCGCTCGAACCGCGCCGATGGTCGGATCCAAGGTGTGGAGGTTGGTGTACACGAACGGATTGAGCGGCTGGATGACGAAAAGCGGATCAGCCTTGGTCTGTTTCAAAAAGTGGAGCAAGGTCTGCAGGTCCCGGAGTTCCTTGGAGTGATCCACCGGAACGGCTTCCACTTCACGCGTCGCGCCATTCACATAGGTGGAATAGTACTCGTCATTGACGAACGCATGATTGTTCGTACAAAGCACCAAGTGCCGCGCCGTGCCTTCACCCATCAAGCGGGCCCACTCTGCCGCTTCAATTGCGGGGATGGTCACAGCAGCTGCATCGGCCGTGGTTGTCGATACAGGGGTCATGTCCGTGATCGCCTTCACGCCGTACCATGCCCACGGTTGGCTGAACGCGTAGCGGATGCGGTCCACGGGATCCGTGTTCCGCGCGATCCACTTCACCACGGGTTGTGCACCGCTCAGTTCGCTGCGGTGCTGGATCAAATAGTGCGCGATCGGCACCGCAGTGGTATCGCCGGATCGTAGCCTTTCGGCGATACCGGCAAGCGAAGGACTCGGTTGGTATTCAAGGAAGGCCTCCAAGCTGGTTCCATCGGTTGCGCTACTGCCAGCGAACCAACCCGGCGAGAGAAGGATCACCAGCCGCGCATGCTCCAATGACGCGTTGGCGGAGATCAATTGGGCGTGAATGCTGAAGCTCTGGTTCCCCGCATGTCCGATCGCGATCATCGGGACCTTCAATTCCTGCGCGAGAAAACCCACTGGTTTCGCAGGATCATCCTTGGAGGTGAGTTCGGAGGATCCGAACAACACCACGCTCGAACCGGATCGCAACGCATTGCCCAACGCAGCGGATAGATCCGGGTGGTTATTGTAGTTGCCGTAATAGCCATGGAGCGGCAGATCCAATGGATCCATCACAACAGGCTTGGGACCATGAAGGATCGTCCCGACCGCCGGAATGGTTCGAGCACCAATACCTACCAGGACCGCAGCCAGAACTACGGAGACCAAGTGGATGCTACCGTTTCTTGGTCCGTTGGGGGTCATGAGCGCCTGAGCTGCACGTACGCTACCAAGCTCCCAAGGTCCCTGAAGTGCTGCCCATTGATATCCACAAAGGGGACCTGTATGCCGAAGGCCCCTTCCAGTGCGACCGCCAGATCCACGGTACCTACGCTGTCCAGGATGTTCTGCTCCACAAGCAGATCCTCATCCTTCACTTCCACGAAGGCCACGTTCTGGATCTCCTGCTTGATGATCTCCTTGATCTCCTCCGGTGTCATTGGGAAACGAATGTATCGAACGCCACGCGGCTCGAACGGGCGGACATGTTGTTGCTCGTCGGGTTGGACATGCAATGGCTCGTCGGGTCGGACATGTCCGACCCCTACTTCGCGACGGCGACCGAACGCTTCTCGCGGATCACGGTGATCTTCACCTGACCCGGATAGGTCATCTCGTTCATGATGCGGTCGGCGATGCTCATGCTCAGTTCATCGCTCTGCTGATCGGTGATGCGCTCGCTTTCCACCATCACACGCAACTCGCGACCGGCTTGGATGGCGAAGGCTTTGGTGACACCATTGTAGCTCATAGCAAGGCTCTCCAGATCCTTCAGGCGCTGGATGTAGGCCTCCGTGGCCTCGCGACGCGCACCGGGGCGCGCTCCGCTGATGGCATCGCACGCTTGCACGATCGGCGATAACAAGGTGGTCATCTCGATCTCGTCGTGGTGAGCACCGATGGCGTTGCACACGTCTGGCTTCTCGCCGTACTTCTCCGCGAGCTTCATACCCAACAGTGCATGCGGCAATTCCGGTTCCTCATCCGGCACCTTGCCGATGTCGTGCAGGAGACCCGCACGTTTGGCCGCCTTGGGATTGAGGCCCAGTTCAGCGGCCATGATCGCGCTCATGTTGGCCACCTCACGGCTGTGCATGAGCAGGTTCTGGCCGTAGCTGCTGCGGTACTTCATACGGCCCACCATGCGGATGAGCTCGTTATGCAAGCCGTGGATGCCGAGGTCGATGCAAGTGCGCTTGCCCACTTCCATGATCTCCTCATCCAAGTGCTTTTTGGTCTTGGCGACGATCTCCTCGATCCGCGCCGGGTGGATCCGGCCGTCCTTCACCAGTTGGTGTAGTGCAAGGCGAGCGATCTCGCGACGCACCGCATCGAAGCAACTCAGGATGATGGCGCCGGGCGTGTCATCCACGATGATCTCCACGCCGGTGAGTTCTTCCAGGGTGCGGATGTTCCTTCCCTCGCGGCCGATCACACGACCCTTCACATCGTCGTTGTCGATGTGGAACACGCTTACGCTGTTCTCGATCGCGTGCTCGGTGGCTGTCCGTTGGATGGTCTGGATCACGATGCGCTTGGCCTCCTTGTTGGCGGTGAGTTTCGCCTCCTCCTGTGCATCCTTGATGTGGGACATGGCCGCGGTGCGCGCCTCGTCCTTCAGGTTGTCCACCAGTTGCTTCTTAGCCTCCTCTGCACTCAGGCCACTGATGTTCTCCAACTGCGTCACCTGCTTGGCGTGCATCTTCTCGGTCTCGTCCTTGCGCCGCTCCAAGCCCTCCATCTTCTGCGTCAACTCCTGCCGAAGCTGGTCGGTCTGCTTCTCCTTGTTGGAAAGGTCCTGCTGCTGGCGGCTCAGTTGCTGCTCCCGCTGCTTCGCCTTCTCCTGGGATTGCTGCACGTTGCGCTCGCGTTCGCGCACTTCCTTCTCGTGCTGTTCCTTCAACTGAAGGAATTTCTCCTTGGCCTGAAGGATCTTCTCCTTCTTCAAGGCTTCACCTTCCACTTCGGCTTCCTTCAGGATGCCTGAACTGCGCCTCTTCATCGCGCCGTTTAGCACGACGTACACAATGGCTCCACCGCCGACCAGGCCGACGAGGGCTCCTATCAAAATGCTGATGATGTCGATATTCATGGGGTCCACGTTGTTAAGTGGACCGGGCATGGCCTCCGGATGTCCGGGAGCGAAGCGGATGGTCAGGGCGTGATCTCGGCGAGCAACTTCTCGATCCCGGTCAGGGCGGCCGATGCGTCGGCTTCCTGCTTGGGGGCGTTGGTGTTCATGGCGCGTACGGCGACTTCCATCGCGGCCATGGCCAACATGTCCTGCTTGTCGGTGAGGGGATAGTTCTCCTTCAAGCGGGTGATGCTCTCATTGATCTCGTCCACCGCACGACGCACATTCTCCTCTTCCGCCTGATGAATGGTCAGCGGGTAGGCTCGTCCTGCGAGTTCGACTCTTATCGATCGTTCGTCCATGGTTCGCTTCGATGCTAGTCCTGGATGAGTTCCAGACAGCGATCGATCTCATTGACAAGTTCGTCGATCCGTTCCTTCGTTCCCGGTACGCTCGGCTCGCTTGGGGCGGGCTTCACTTTCCGGAGGACCTCGTTCTCCCGTTCCAGTTCCGCCACACGCGCGGTCAGCACTTCGCTGGTGCGCTGGTGGTCATGACCTGCCGCTTCAAGTACCGCCGCACGCTCGCGCAGGCTCTTATGGTCACGCACCACGCGTTCCACTTGTTCCTGCACCTTGTGCAAACGATCCGTTATTGAGGCTGTCACTGGAGGGGAGACCTGCTCGGTCCGTGGCCAAAGATAGCCGCCCACCCCAAGCCGGACCGGTTCGAGTTTGAACGCAGCGGTGTTGATGCTGGAACACCGCACTCCATTAGGGGCCATTGGCGTGGTTCTAGCTTGCGGGCGTGTTGAAAATGACAACCCGGAAGCGTGAGCCTATGCTCCATGCATGCACCTATACCGCACTGGCATTCAGCTTGTTGTTACCGATGCATTTCAGCGCTCAAGCCCCCGCAACGCCCCCCCGGTTCATCGCCCCAATGGACATCCCGTTGGAATTGGCCGGGAACTTCATGGAGCCCCGCTCGGACCATTTCCACTCGGGCCTGGACATCCGGACCCAAGGCAGAGAGGGCATTCCGGTGAAGGCGGTGGCGGATGGATGGGTGTCCCGGATCAAGATAAGTCCGTGGGGTTTTGGCAAGGCACTGTACATCGATCATCCGGACGGACACACTTCCGTGTACGGTCACTTGCAAGTGCTGAATGGGGTGATCGCCCAAGCCTGCGAGGACCAGCAATACAAGCAGCAGGACTTCAGCATTGATTGGACCCCGGAGAAAGGCGCCTTGCCGGTGAAGCAGGGTGATGTGATCGCACTCAGCGGCAACACGGGCGGTTCCAGTGGCCCGCACCTGCACTTCGAACTGCGTTCCACCAAGGACCAGCATGGTATCGACCCTGAGTCGCTCGGTATCCGCATCCCGGATGGCAAGGCCCCGGAGATCAACGGCATCCGGCTCTATCCGCTCACGGATACCTCCCGGATCATGCCCTACCCGGCCAAAGCCGTCGGATTCACAACCCAAGGGATCAACGGCTCATACACCCTGAAGGACGGTGTGGTCCTTTCGGCTTACGGAACCGTGGGATTGGGGATCCACACCATCGATCGGTATGATGCCGACGGTGCGAAGTGCGGCGTGCGCTCCATCGAACTCTTCGTGGATAGTGTCCCCGTGTTCAGCACCCGCTTCAACGACCTGGACTTCGGCGTGAACCGCTACTGCAACGCCCACATGGACTACGCGCAGTTCAAGGGGAACAAGCTGGAATACCACCGGTGTTACCGGCTGCCGAACAACAAGCTGCGGATCTACGGAAAGGAGATAGCGCAAGGCCGGATCGAACTACAGCCCGGACAGCAACGCAAGGTCCGTTTCCTGATCACGGACAGCCATGGCAATACCAGCACATTACGCTTCACCTTGACCGGTGCAACCTCCGCGGCCTCATTGGCATGGCCGGGAGCCGAAGTGGATGGAAGCCTGTTCCGGTACGATGCAGCGAACAGCCTTTCGGAAGAGGGTGTGCGTTTCAACCTTCCCGCGAATTCGCTTTATGATGATGGCTATGTCCGCTACGCGACCAAGCCCGGGACCGGTCGCGCGTTGACTGCGATCCACAGTATCGGCGACCCACTGATCCCGCTGCAGACCGCAGGCGAGTTGGCGATCGCGATCAAGCACGCGAAGCCCGGCAAGACCTTGATCGTCCGCGTGGATCAGGACGGCAAAGTGGCAAGCGCAGTGGGTGGGCGCTGCGCCGATGGGTGGATCTCCGCGCCTGTAAAGGTCTTCGGGAGCTACACCGTGATGTTGGACACCGTGCCTCCGGTGATCACCAACGTGGATCTCCGCGCCGACATGCATGGCCGTTCCAAATTCACGATCAAGATCGCGGACAACCTCGCGGGTATCGATACCTGGAAAGCCACACTGGACGATGCATGGATCCTGATGGAATACGAGCCGAAGGACAAGACGCTCACGCACACCTTCGACAGGCACACGCGCACACCGGGGAAGAAGGAATTCAAGTTGGTTGTCACGGATGACCGGGGCAATGCGGCCAGTTACGTTCTCTCATTCACCCGTTGAACGCCCTTCCCTCCTGATGGCAAGTGCCACCACCTGCTAGCTTCGGGGCGATGCGCTGGTCGGCAATTCTCCTCTCCTACCTATTGATCGGCTGCGCCGCGCCTGACAAAGGCGGGGTTCGCATCATCGGCCACGGGGGCTCCGGGACAGAGTCCGACCTGCCGATGAACAGCGGAGCGGCGTTGCTGCGCGGGGCGGAACTCGGGATCGATGGGATCGAACTCGATGCCCAACTCACTGCGGACAGCATCCTGGTAGCCTATCACCCCGCGGACTTGAATGAACTGACCGACTGTTCCGGCAAGGTCAATGCGCTTCCTTGGGATGAGATCGCGCACTGTCCGGTGTGGGGAGATGGGGACACCTTTCGGATGGTCCGCTTGGACAGCTCGCTTGGCGCGATCGCGAAGCGCCACCCGGATGTGGACTTCACGCTGGACTGCAAGTTGTTCGCAGCTGGGGATTGGTGGACCTATATGGAGAGCTTCTCCGATGCCATCGCAGTATTGGACCAACAACCGCACTTGACCGGACGATTGATCGTGGAATGCCAGATCGTGGAATTCCTGGATCTGGTGAAGCGCAAACGACCGGGGATCCAAGTGTACTTGTACGCCACGGAAGTTAGCACAGGCATCGCCACTGCGAAGGCCAAGCGCTATGACGGCATCACCATCGACAATGCCCTGATCACAAAAGCGCAGGTCGCCGAGGCGCACGCGGCGGGGCTATCGGTAACGCTCTTCGGTGTTGGCAGCGCGATGGGGCATCGCGATGCGCTGGGCAAAGTGCCTGACCGCTTACAGACGGATTCGCCTTCGGACTTTGCGAGGCACTGATCACTCAGTGGAAGAACTGCATCACCTTGCTCCACAGCTTGCGCGTGATCAGCAAGGGCGGCGCTTGTAGTCCGTTGAGCCTCCACGACCGACGCACCTCCCGATTGGCTTGTAGGATCTGCTTCACGTTGCCGTTGCTCATGCCGCCAAGGCGGAAGCGAACGAGTACCTCGCGAATGTGGAGCGTCGGGGTCGCGTGTTTGAACATGAAGCGCAAGAGGATCTCGTAATCCGCGCCGATGCGCAGGTCCGTGTTGAAGTGCCCGAAGCGATCGTACACGCTCTTCTTGATGAAGGTGCCCACATGCGGCGGCATCCAGCCTTTCTGGAAGTTGGCGCGGTGGTAAGTACCACTGAGCCACGTCCGGTGTACCTTGTGGATGTCGTGCTCATCCACCATGATGATGTCGCCGTACACGGCATCGACGTGCGCGCGCTGGAATGCGTTCGCGATGTGCGCGATCACCTCCGGGGTCATCAGCAGATCACCCGCGTTCACGAAGCCGATCACATCACCGGTGGCGAGGCGAAGGCCCTTGTTCATGGCGTCGTAGATGCCTTGGTCGGGTTCACTGACCAGCGCCCCCAGCTTGGATCGATAGCGCTCCAGGATCTCCACGGTGCCATCGGTGCTCGCACCATCGATGACGATGAGTTCGATATCCGGGTGAGTTTGCGCGAGGATGCTATCGAGCGTCTCCGCGATCACGGGCGCCACGTTGCGGCAGACGGTGATGAGCGAGACCTTCATCCGATCACGCGCTCTCGAACGGGAATCGCCGGATTCCCCTGATAGATCGTGTACGCCTCCAGATCCTTCGTGGCCACACTGCCCACGGCGAGCACACTGTGGCTCTTCATCGTCACGCCCAAGGTGACGATCGCCCCCGCGCCTACCCAACTGCCATCCTCCAACACCACGGGCTTGCTGTAGGTGGGGTAATCGACCTTCTTGTAATCGTGGCTGCCTTGGATGATCATGGCGCCTTGGCTGATGACGACGTTGCTGCCGATCGCGAGCGTATCGAGGTTGTCGAGCCATACGCGCTGGCCGATCCAGCTGTGATCACCGATGGAGAGCTTCCACGGGAACTTGATGTTCACTCCCGGGTGGATCACCACACCCTTCCCCACACGCGCGCCGAACAAACGCAGCAAACCCGGTTTCGGCGAACGGAACGGGAACCATGGACTGATGAAGAACAGCACATTGGTGAAATACCACAGCGTCCGCTTCACGAAACCGGCGCCGGGGTCGAAGGTCTTCGAGTTGTCGAAGCGACTGAGGTCGACCTGCGGACGGGTCATGTCTCGATGAGGACGACCTTGGCCACGGAGTCCAACCGCTTGAAATCCTTATCGGCCGTGAGCAGCGGAACGTCGAGGTCCACGGCGGTTGCCGCGATCATCGCATCCGCCATTGGCAGCTTGAAGCGCTTCTTGATGTCAATGGTGATCTCTTGGATCGGCTTGGTCAATTCGACGATCCTGCATTCTGCGAGGAATGCGTCCAACCACTTCGCCCTTCCTGTGTCCGGTCCAGGCCACGCGAACAATTCGATCCGGGACACGACAGAAACGTACAGCATCCTTCCTTCCAACTGCGACGCGATATCCGATCTTCCTTGAAAGATGTGGACGATGATGTTGGAGTCCAACAGGAGACTACCGTCGCTCACGACGCATGGCTTTCTGTGTTTCCACCGGATCTCCCTCGAACGCGATCTTTCCAACAAAGCGGCTGATCCTCGCACCCTTCATCCTCGGCTTCTTGAAACGCGCTATGGCCGCATCCAACTGGCCTTTGCGGAGTTTCTTCTTGATGATCACTACCATAGGGATCGCTTTGCGCCAAAAATAGCGCAGCAACGCCGTTCAACCGAACATACCCATGGAAGCTTCCACCGTCGACCTGTTCATCGTAACCGTCCTACCGAACATGCACGCTCCATGGACCAACACGTCCAACTGGGGTTGTGAGAACTCCACCAGAGCATTCAGCACTTGGGCGAACCGCTCCGGCTCCTCCAGCGGCAGATCCCATCCGGCCTGTCGCTGCTCGAGACCCTTCCACGGCGTGCGGTCACTGATCAGGAGCGGCCTGCCCACGACCAGCGCCTCCAACATAGTGTGACCGAAGTTCTCGCCAACGCTCGGCATGTACAGCGCGTGTGCCGCTGACAATGCATCCGCCACTTGGTCCTGTTCAATGTGGCCGTGCCACTTCACGGTGATGTTCGGGGGCAGCTTCGCAACCGCGTCCTGGCATCGTTTCCAATAGGCTTGATCGTAAACCGTTCCGTAGAGATCGAAGCGCACTTCACCGCTGATCCCCTGCAACCGTTCAATGGCGAAGTGCGTGTTCTTCTCCGGTGCGATCCGCGCCACACTCACCAAACGCAATTCGCCCGCTTTCTTCTCGATCGGAACGGGGCCGGTGCTATCGATCTTCCGTCCGAGGTTCGGCACGAGGTGGATCTTCACATCCTTGTCGATCCACTTCCGGATGTCCTCCATCTCTTCCGCGTTGGTGGCTTGGAACTCCACGCCCTTGAAACAACCCGTCGTCTTCATGGCGAGCAGGAAGGCGCGTTTCTTCGCGGCGCTCTGCTTCATCGGCCCCGCGGCAAGCATACCGCGCACCGCCACGATCCGCCGCTGTTTGGTCCGGCGAAGGATCCATAGCGGCGCGATGGTGCTCCACTTCGAATACAGCCCGTTGATGTACACCACATCCCACTTCCGCTCGGTGATCAGTTGTTTCAACCGGCCCATCGTCCTGCCCTTCAAGGCCGCGTACCAAACCTGTTCGCCGCGATCTGACGTGACCCACTGATCGCGGCGCAGATCGGACGGCGACGAGGAGGCCGTGTAGTCCCGATCACCGGTGACGATGTGGAAGTCCACACGGTCGCTCAGGTGATCCACCAGGTTCACCATACTGCGTACCGGACCGCCGGCCTTGTAGAAAGGCTTGTACCAATCGATGAAGGTGAGGACCTGCGGCTTTCCCATCATTTCGCTTCGCTCAGCTCATTGGCCGTTCTTGCCCATTCCTCCGGGCTCCAGTCCGAGGCGGTGTCCATGCCTACCCTTCCCCTCAGGAAAAGCTTCGAATCGTTGGATAGCAGGATATCTCGCAATGCCTCCTTCAGGGTCTCTTTATCACCAGCCCAGAAGAGATGTCCGTTGACACCCTCCTCAAGAAAGCGCTCCTCTGCACCGACCGCCGTACTGAGGATGAGTGGAAGCCCGGCGCACGCCATCTCATGCACCACTACGCCCCAAGGCTCGTAATCGCTCGGCAGCACGAAAGCACCGCATTGCTCCAGCACGGATTCCATTTCATGGGCTTGCTTGAAGCCGAGATGCTTGATGCGCGGATGCTTTCCCGTTGGGGAATTCGTGATCTGATCGAACAGTTCTCCAGTACCCACTATCCAGAGTTCCCAATCAAGAACCGCTTTCTCCTCGCACAACTCCGCGAATGCATCACAAAGCAGTTGAAGGCCCTTGGCCGGGATATAGCGCGCTACGCAAAGGAAGCGATGTGGCCAATGCTCCGAGCGTGCATCAAGAAGGCGTCTCCCGATCGCCAGCCATTTGGGGGTGTCCGCTGAATAGAACCCGGTGCGGATCCGATCCTCCGTGAACCCCAATCGGCGAGCGTATTTCACTTGCGGACCGCCTGTCACCCAAGCGTGGGAGAAGGTGCGGCGTATCCAGAACCGCGCGAGGGCCGCGTTGGCCCATTGCTTCAGGTCGCCGCGCCACGCCGTGTCGAAGGACATCACCGTATTCACTCCTTTCTTTCTGAGCGCTCGACAGGCCTTGAGGTAGCCTTTGTCCACCCAACCACTGGCCAGCACAAGGCACGGGGAAAGGCGGCGTGCGAGTTGAAGCAGGGCTTCATCATCCAGCTGGGTGCGATCGTAGGCGATGATGCCAGGAGCGAACTCCAGATCGAACGGCGCCTCCTTGTTCACAGGCCAATGGACCAGGTGTACGTCCACTTCGTAGAATTCGGTGAGCGCAGTGAGGCAGGCCAACACGTACGGCGCCAGCTCGGTGTAGAGCACGAGCACATTCTCGCGGGATGTGGTTCCGGGATCCGTCATGGCACTCCCTGAAGGAAGGCGGCCAAAGCTATTCCTCGATCAGGTGCGATGCTGCTTTCCTGTACGCGACTGTCGGATCCGGATGTCGAAGAGATCACGTGACCGGCGGCCGCCAGTGAACTTCTTCTTGTAGTAGCGCACCCAGACGGCGATCAATGGCGACCCGATGATCGTGGGCCACAGCCAGCGCAACCATGAGGGTTCGATCATGTCCAGGTTCACCGCACTGAAAGCGGATAACGTGGCGATGTAGCCGCCGAGGAAGCCCGTCATGTGCGCGTAGAGCCACTCGCGTTTGTCGTGGCTCGTCTTGTAGAAACGCTGTAGATCGCGCCACATGAAGACCAGGCCGATGCTGCCGAAGACGAGGAAGATAATGGGGCCGCTTTCGCGATGTCCGAGGAAGATGTTGATGGCGCCCCACATGAAGAGTCCACCGTTCACAAGGATGGCCGAGCCGAGCATGGTCTTGTCGATCGTCGTCGGTGGTTGACCTTCGTTCAACCGCTTCAAGAAGAGTGCGCGGTACCCCGAGGCGATCATCTGGAAACTGAACACCGCCACCATCGCCATGAGCCAGTTCGTGCGCGCCACACCCAGGATGATCGCGGTGACGGACACCACGGCCATCGCGTAGAAGAAGTACTTGCCCCAGCGCCTATGCCAATCGCCACCCTTCTTCACCGCCATGGCCAAGGGCGCCACGCACAAGGCGAAGAAGCCAGCTGCGGCATGTACTCCGAGGACGACACCCAATGCGGTCATGCGATCATGATCTAAGGCAACGAATGCAGGGAAAGTACGTGTTCATTCCCGATCGGCACGCGGAACCACTGCGGATCCAGGTCCGTGATAGGGAACGAATGGCTGACGATCGGCGCGCCAAGCAGTTGCTTATCGGTTGCATAGATCACCATTGCGTTCTCCGGATGATCCACGGCACTGATCAATAGAGTCTCGTAACCCAAAGCCCAATGGATGCAGACCCCACGTATCCAGTTCATGCGTTTCCACCAGTGCTTTCCCTGCTCCGTCGGAGCGCGCTTTCGAGACCAACTCCTCCAGCAGAAAAAGCCGCTCGTGTACTTCACGCGATGCGAAGGACATCCCCCGGAATTGCAGAAAGAGGACCAACGCGAAAGGGATCCACGAGAGGAATTGCGACCGCGTGTTCCATTTGCCGACCTCCATCACCAAGGGCAGCGCGACCATCACGGCCAAGGGCAGGAAGTTCTTCTCCATCATCATCGCCGATTCGCCCTTGTGGTATGCCGTGATGTTGAGCAGGATGAAGCCGATCATACCCACCCACACGAGTGCGAACATCGCCCATGACCGCTTGCGCACAAGCACAACCGTGAGTACCGCGAGAAGGGCCCAGAGCGCCATGTAGTGCGTGGTGTACGCCCAGGTATGGCCGAGGAGGAAATCCAAGGCGGGTTGATCCGCACCCCTGCGCAGGGAGCCAAGGCCTTCCCACACCGCACCATACAAGCCTTGCTCGTAACCGGTCGGCGGAAGGATCATGCGGCCGAACAATGCCCAGCCGATGATGATCACCGCAAGTACAACCAACCAACCGCGCTCCGTTGCACCAATGAAGTACAGCGTGACAATGAACAGCGCGACGATGGAACCGACCGGGTGGACCAACAACACCAGGATCAAAGAACCCAGCGCGAACACTTTCGGCCAACGACGATCCGGATCCTCCGCATGCGCCGCGAGGAACGCCGCGAACAGGAAGGGATAGCTCAAGAGATAATTCACTTCCAACACGACGCCATAGAACGCGAGCCGCGTGCAGAGCACTGCGGCCACGGCCATCGCGATCCCGATCCACGGCCTGCGCAATACATGGACGATCACGCTATAGATCATCCACGGAAGCAGCACATGTGCAAGGGATGCCGTGAGCAACAGGGTCTTCAGTGAAGCACCAGCACCGGCGAAAAGCTTCACCAGCAGTTGCGGGAGCACCGCTGTGTACCGATGCGCTTCGATCTGCAGGCCATCGTCCTGGATCCACTTGAAGATCTGGCAAGCGCTGTCCAACTGTAGCGTACGCTCGCGCCAATGCATCCACGCCAACACGCCGAGGACCGCGAATAGCACATGGCCCAGCGCGATGTAGGCCCGCACCGGGGCGATCCCGGTGAAGCGCATCAGGGATGAAGGATCATCAACCGCGAACGGGAACCGCGCCCATCGCTCGAGGTAAGCTGCACGACATAGGCTCCATCGGGAAGATCCAAGTGAAGCGATGTGGATCCAGCGGGGAACCACGCTCCATGCACCGATCGCCCCGCCTGATCGAACACCTCCACACTGCCCGCGACGGTTTGCGCTGGAATGAAGAACGATCCGGTGGAAGGGTTCGGGTGGATGGGGAGGCGATCCGGTACGATCTCATTCATTCCTAGCGATCGAATGAGGTGGTAACGGATTGAAGTTGAGTCAATCCGTTCGCACCTGTTCGGACGACAAAGAAATCGTTGGCTCCTGAACCAAAGCTTAACGTGGTTCCTGCACACAGAAAGCCATCAGTCAATAACGCGATCCCAAATCCGGCGTCGTTCTCCGTACCACCAAAAGTGGTCCCGAAGTCATAAGCCCCGTCGGAACCACTGAAAAGAAGGAACATATCCTTCCCACCTCCGCCAGTTGTTCGTGTATACCCGATCGAAGCAAATCCACCTTGAGCGGTTTCAATGTGCTCATACGCCTCTTGATCATTGATCTGGCCCCAATGCCGGTACCACTGTTCCACACCTTGTCCATCGATCTTCAGGTGATAGGCTTCAACCCAATTTGAATAGCTCCGTGTTGAACCCATGATGGAATAACCACCATCCATCGTTGCAACGATGTCCCGACCGATGTCCAAACTATCTCCGCCGTACCTGTACATCCATTCCAACGAGGCCGCTGCATCATACTTCGCCACGAAGGCATCGCTTGGTTCATTCGGGTCGCTGATCGATCCTGTGCAAACAAAGCCCCCATCATCGGTTGAAGCGGTTGCGTATCCGTTCGTTCCCGGACCACAAAGCACCGCTTGTGACCACACGGCCTCACCTGTAGCGTCCACCAACATGATCCAACCGCTACCGGCCGTTTGTCCATTACTGTACGTCTGGCCCGTAAGGAGAAAGCGGTCCTCACTCACTTGCTTGATGTCATTCAGGAGATCCCAATCCGTTCCACCGAAAGTCCTTTCCCAAAGCATGTCGCCATTCGCGTCGGTCCTGACCAGATATCCATCGTAACCACCAGCGCCTTGGCTTGAGGTCGAGCCGACGATCATCGATCCACCATCAGCGAGTATGATCAAGTCCTGGGCGGTTTCCACACCAATACCTCCAATGGTTCGCGACCATTGTGGCACTCCAAGCGCATTCAGCGCGACCAGATAGATGTCCGAAGCACCGGCGCCAAAACTCCCTGTGGAGCCAGCAACAAAGTACAGGTCCTCATTGACCACGCGGACCACGCTTGCCCTGTCGTTGTCAAACGCACCATAGGCATATCGCCACGTTACTTGAGCGTTCGAATAAGCCGCAAGAACAACCATCAACGATGCGGCAAGAACCCGAGTACACGAGCGAACATCTTCGACGGCTGTGGCCCCGTCTAACTTTCGCCCCCATGTCCCCGGCCGCCATCCGCAACTTCCTTTTCCTGCTCGTGGTGCTCGTGCTCATCGACCTGTATGCGTACAAAGGTGTGAATACCGCGCTGGCCAACCACAGCATCACCCTGCGGCGCATCATCCGCTTCCTCTATTGGATCATTTCCATCGGCATCCTCGGCCTTATGGTGTGGACCGCCATCGGCTTCCGCCAGCCGGAGAACAGGCGTGACCTCAGCTATGTCTTCTCCTTGGTCGCGCTCTTCCTGCTCTTCTTCCTGCCCAAGGTCGTCATCGCCGTCTTCCACTTGTTGGATGACATTCTCTTCGTACTGCGCTGGGGATGGAACAAGTTGGCTCCGGGTCCGGTGGATGTTTCCGGTGAAGGTGTGGACCGCGCGCGCTTCCTCAGCCAGCTCGGATTGATCCTCGCCACCGTGCCGTTCTCGGCCGTGCTCTATGGCGTAACGAAAGGTCGACGCACCTTCAACGTGGCGCATGTTCCAGTGAAGAGCGGCGCGATCCCCGATGCCTTCAATGGTCTGCGGATCGTGCAGATCAGCGACATGCACTTGGGCAGCTATGGCGGCGACCTGTCCATCGTGCGCAACGGTATCGACCTGGTGAATGCCGAGGAACCCGACCTCATCCTCTTCACCGGTGATCTGGTGAACAACTATGCCGATGAAGCCGAACCCTTCATCGCGGAATTGTCACGACTTCATGCGCGCATCGGCAAGTACTCCATCCTCGGCAACCACGACTACAGCGACTATGCCACGTGGGATGACCCCAAGGCGAAGGCCGCGAACCTGGACCGCTTGAAAGCGATCCACAAGGAAGCCGGATTCCGTCTGTTGCTTGATGAACACCTTCCCATCGAAGTGGGTGGAGAGCGCATCGGCCTACTGGGCGTGCAGAATTGGGGATTCCGTTTCCAGCAATATGGCGACCTGGACAAGGCCAAGGCCGGTAGCGAACAATACCCCTATCGCATCCTGATGAGCCACGATCCCACGCACTGGGATCGCAAAGTGCTCGGCACCGGGATCGACCTCACGCTCAGCGGGCACACCCATGGCGCACAGCTCGGCGTGAAGATCGGCGGCACCACGTACAGCCCGGCGCAATGGGTGTACAAGCACTGGGCAGGGCTGTACAGCGAAGGCGAACAACAACTCTACGTGAACCGTGGCTTCGGCTTCATCGGCTTCCCCGGCCGCGTGGGCATGCCGCCGGAGATCACGGTGTTGGAGTTGAGAAAGGCCTGAGTGCCTAAAGCGGAAACACCCTCGCCGCCATCTCCACACACTTCATCAATTGCTCCCGGTCCAAGCCGGTTTGCACACCGCGCTCTTCCATTCCGTCCACGAACCACTCCATTTGCAGATTGCCCACAAGGTCATCCTCGGCCATCGGGCAACCGCCAAAACCTTTGATCGCGCCATCGAAACGGCGACAACCCGCATTCCACGCCGCGTCGGTCTTCATCCGCCAATTATCCGGGCGGCAATGCAAGTGTGCGCCGAACTCCACGTCGGGTAGTGCCGGGATCAGCGCGTTGAACATGCCAGTGATATCCGCCGGTGCAGCTACACCCACCGTATCGCTCAAGGCAATGATGCGCACGCCGAGTTCCTTCACCAGCCGATCCACCCAATGCAACGCCACCTCCGCGTTCCATGGATCGCCGTATGGATTCCCGAAGGCCATGCTGATGTACACCACGAGTTCCTTCCCTGCCGCCCGAGCGATCTCCGCGATCCGCGCCACGCGACCCCACGACCCTTCGATGCTCGTGTTCGTGTTCCGCTGTTGGAAGGTCTCGCTGATGCTGAACGGATAACCGAGGTAGCTCACGCTCGCCTGCTGCACCGCATCCTCCGCGCCGCGCTCGTTCGCCACGATCACCAACAACTTGCTCCGCGAACCGGTGAGGTCGATGAGCGAAAGCACCTCCGCCGTATCCGCCAACTGCGGAATGGCCTTCGGACTCACGAAGCTGCCGATGTCGATCGTGTCGAAGCCCACTTTCAATAACGCGTTGAGGTATTCCACCTTCATCGCCGTAGGAATGAACGGGGCGATCCCTTGCATCGCATCACGCGGGCACTCCACAAGCTTGATCGAAGAAGGGTTCGTCATCATGTTCCGGTGCGCCAAAGGTCCGAAGAGTTCGTGACCATCGACCGTCCCTAGCTTTGAGCCAACGAACTATCATTGCGCCCGCCGAACCACCCCGTGCTGGATCGGTCGTCCATAGAGTAACGTGAAGAACCTGCTCACCTCCATAAGCACCGGGATCTACCGGCTGATCCCCTTCAAGCTGGTCGTGTTCAGCGTTCTGCGCCGCATCGTCCGCGTTCCGGATGCGATCCGTCATCGCCTGTGGTTCTTCGGACCCTTCACCGTGGATGCAGGCAATGGCGCCCGGTTCACCATGGTGAACCATGGTCATCCCTTGGAGACCATGATCTTCTGGTCCGGTCTGTTCGGCGGGTGGGAGCACCGCACCATGGCATTGTGGGCGAAGGCGTGCGTAGGTGCGCGGTGCGTGCTCGATGTGGGTGCGAATACCGGCGTCTTCGCGCTCTCGGCCAAGGCCATCACTTCCACCGCGCGCGTGCATTGCTTCGAACCGATCCCCCGTGTGCGACAACGGCTCGTGGAGAACGTCGCGTTGAACGGAATGGACATTCTGGTACATGGCATCGCGATCAGCGATCGCAAGGGCACCGCGCAGATGCACCACGATGTGAGCGACCACGGCTACCTCGCCTCCTTGGAGCAAGAACCGCTGAGCTATGAAGCCGGAAGCTTCGAAGTGGCCACCGAACGGTTGGATGAACTCCTACAACTTCAGGGTGTGGAACACGTGGACCTGGTGAAGATCGACGTGGAGCGCCATGAGCCGGCCGTGCTGCGCGGAATGGGACGATACCTGGACCAAACCCCAACGCTCTTCGTGGAGGTCCTGTCCACCGCCGTGGCCCAAGCCGTGGAAGCCGCCGTGACCGGACGGGGCTACCTCTTCTTCCGCATCGATGAATCAAGCGGTGTGGAGCAACTCCCGCACATCGTGTATGAGTTGCGCCCCGGACACGGCTTCAATTACCTCATCTGCACCGCAGCGGAAGCAGGGCGGATCGGCGTGCCGATCACCATCGCCTGAACCTTGCTCTTTATCGTCTGCGCGAAGCGCACCGCTTGTTGATCGCATCGATCAACGCCGGCCCGCGATAGATCAGGCCGGTGTACACCTGCACCAGATCGGCGCCTGCATCCAATTTCTCCTGCGCCGCATCCGCGCTATCAATGCCGCCCACGCCGATGATCACGAATGGTCGCGGCAAGTGCCCACGCAGGAAACGCACCACCTCCGTACTCCGTGCTCGCACCGGCGCACCGCTCAATCCACCGGCGCCCATCGCGGTCACTTCCTCCGCAGGGGTACGCAGTCCATCGCGCCCGATCGTGGTGTTCGTGGCCACCACGCCTTCGATACCACTTGCACGGACCACTTCACACACCTCCACCAATTGCGCATCGCCCAGATCCGGCGCGATCTTCAAGAGGATCGGGCGGAACGTGCCGTGCGCTGCGGTCCTTTCCATCCGGATGGAAACGAGTTGTTGCAGCAAAGCGAGCAAAGGCTCCTTATCCTGCAATTCGCGCAAGCCCGGCGTATTCGGACTGCTCACGTTCACCACGAAATAGTCCACCACTTCATACAGCGCGGTGAAGCACGCCACGTAATCCTCCGCCGCGCGTTCGTTCGGCGTCTCCTTGTTCTTCCCGATGTTCCCTCCCACGATCACGCCCGGTTCGCGGTGACGCAATCGGTCCACAGCGGCTTCCACACCACCGTTATTGAATCCCATCCGGTTGATCAACGCCTCATCAGCAAGCAACCGGAAAAGTCGTGGCCGCGGATTGCCGGGTTGCGCGCGTGGCGTGAGCGTGCCCACCTCCACGTGCCCGAAGCCCAACGCCGCCATGGCACGCACATGCTTCGCGTCCTTGTCCATCCCGGCCGCAAGCCCTACCGGACCGGGGAAACGCAACCCCATCACCACCACTTCGGCTCCCTTCGGCGGCTTTCTTCCACCTACCAACGCCAGCAGTCCGGGCAGGTGTGCGGCCAGATCCAACAGCCGGAACGTGAGCCGGTGTGCCTTCTCCGGGTTCAGCAAAAAGAGCAAGGGGCGCAGCAACCGGTACATGGCCGGCGAATGTACCAGCCCACGCTGTTCTCAACAGGAACCACGGTCCATGAACCATGAATTCCACCGCCGTTACATTTGGCGAGCCGTTCGCTCCGGATCCGGGACCAACGGCCCACTGATCACCACCTCATGAACGACATCTTCGACAAGATCCGCAAGGACCTCGGCCCCTTGGGCCAATACGCCAAGCACAGCCACGGTTATTTCAGTTTCCCCAAACTCGAAGGCGAACTCGGGGCACACATGACCTTCCGCAACAAGCCCGTGCTGGTATGGAGCCTGAACAACTACCTCGGTCTGGCCAATCACCCCGATGTGCGCGCCGTGGATGCCCAGGCCGCCAAGGACTGGGGCTTGGCCTACCCCATGGGTGCCCGCATGATGAGCGGACAGACCAAGTACCACGAGCAGTTGGAGGATGAGTTGAGCGACTTCATGGGCAAGGAGGACACCTTCCTGCTGAACTACGGCTACCAGGGCTGCATGAGCGCCATCGAGGCGCTCCTCTCCCGCCACGATGTGCTCGTGTACGACAGCGAGTGCCACGCCTGCATGATCGATGGCGCGCGCCTGCACATGGGCAAGCGTTTCGTGTTCCAGCACAACGACATGGCCAGCCTGGACAAGCAACTGGAGAACGCGGCCCGGATCACCAAGGAGACCGGCGGCGGCATCCTGGTGATGACCGAAGGCGTCTTCGGCATGGCCGGCGACCAAGGCAAGTTGAAGGAGATCGTGGAGCGCAAGGCGAAGTACAACTTCCGCCTCTTCGTGGACGATGCGCATGGCTTCGGCATGATGGGGCGCGATGGTCGCGGCACCGCGGATGCCCAAGGCGTGCAGGATGATGTGGATGTGTACTTCGGCACTTTCGCCAAGGCCATGGCCAGCATCGGCGCCTTCATCAGTGGCCCGGAGGATGTGATGCTCTACATGCGTTACAACATGCGCAGCCAGATCTACGCGAAGAGCCTTCCGATGCCGATCGTGATCGGTGCGTTGAAGCGCCTGGACATGATCCGCACCATGCCCGAGTTGAGCGAGAAGCTGTGGAGCATCACCAACGCGCTACAGAGCGGTTTGAAGAATGCCGGCATGAGCATCGGCGACAGCAACAGCTGCGTGACGCCGGTGTACATGAAGGGCGGCATCCCGGAGGCCACCAATGTGATCGTGGACCTGCGGGAGAACCACAGCATCTTCTGCAGCATCGTCATCTATCCCGTGATCCCGAAGGATGTCATCCTGCTGCGCCTCATCCCCACGGCAGCGCACAGCATCGAGGATGTGAACTACACCGTGGAGCGCTTCAAGATGGTGAACGAGAAGCTGCTCGCCGGAGCGTACAAGAGCGAGACGATCGCGACGTTCTGAGGTCCTTGGCGCAACGGGGCCGTTCGAGCGGCGTGGCCATCGGGTGTTAAAGCCCGACTTGTTGCGCCCCTCTACGGATCAGGTCTCGTAAGTGTCCAGACCCCGGAGGTGTCACAGCATGCAGAAGAGCAAGTGCATTGGTCCCTAACTGCCGTGCGGCACGGTCGCAGCTACCGCGGATCTCCGATCCGTGGTCTCCATTTGCTGAATCTTCCCCCACATTCACTGTTCGGATCCACCATCGGATCATCAACTCCTCATGCTACCGCGGATCTTCGATCCGTGGAGATCAAGATCGAGGTGACGCTCCCGTGAACGGAGTTCCTGCACCCTCTTACCTTTGAGCAAAGAGTTGCTGTCATGAAATCGGATGCCATCCGCAGCGAGCTGATCGACTGGATCAGGAAATTGGAGGACCAAGGCCTGCTCGGATCCTTGTTGGGCATCAAGAAGGCCACGCAGCAAAGCGACTGGGCCGAGTCGCTATCGCCGAACGAGCGACTATCCATCGAGCAGGGGTTGAAGGATGTGGAGGAAGGCCACACGACCAGCAGTAAGGACTTCTGGGCGCGCCATGGCCGGTGACCGGACAGTGGAGTGGTCCTATCAAGCGATGGAGCAAGTGGATTCCATCAAACAGTTCATCCTGTCGCAATGGTCAGTCCGGGAGGTCGACGTATTCCTCGACCTGCTTCGTGAGTTCGAGCAATTGGTCATGCGTTTCCCGAACGGCTACCAGCGCTCCTTGATCTACCCAGGATGCCGCCGCGCAGTGATCCATCCGAATATTTCCGTTGTGTACAAAGTGATCGGGGACACGATCAATGTTGTAACGGTCTATGACAACCGATCGTCCGTTTCGTGATGGGCTGCATGCGCATCGTGGTCTTCGGCGGCGGACATGTAGGGTTGATGGGTGCCGTGGCCGACGCAGCAAGTGCGAACAGCGCGACCCATCCGGCCATAAGACCCGCTAACCCTGACCAACAGTCCGGATAGCCCGGATCGGTGAACGCGATCGAAGACCCACCTTTGCACCATGAGATCGTTGTTGTTCGCTTTCCTCTGTTCCTTCCTCCCGGCGATGCTCTTCGCGCAGGGTTCTTTCAGCATCGCGGTGCTGAAGTACAACGGCGGCGGCGATTGGTACGCCAACCCGACTGCCGTGCCGAACCTGGTGAAGTTCTGCAACGCGCAACTGGGCACCACCATATCCCCGGACGTACCGACCGTGGAGGTGGGCAGCGCCGATCTCTTCAACTACCCCTTCGTGGACATGACCGGTCACGGCAACGTGGTCTTCAGCATGCAGGAAGCGCAGAACCTGCGGAGCTACCTCGTTGGCGGTGGCTTCCTCCACATCAGCGACAACTACGGGTTGGACCAATTCATCCGCCCCATGATGCAACGCGTATTCCCTGAACTGCAATTCGTGGAACTCCCCTTCGCGCACCGGATCTATCACCAGAAGTTCGACTTCGCGCAAGGGCTGCCGAAGATCCACGAGCACGATGGCAAGCCACCACGCGGTTATGCACTGATCTGGGAAGGACGCGTGGTCTGCTTCTATGACTATGAGTGCGATCTCGGCGATGGCTGGGAGGACCCGGAGGTGCATGGCGACAGCGACGAGTTGCGCACCAAGGCCCTGCGCATGGGCGCGAACATCGTGCAGTACGTCTTCGGCGGTGCGGCCGACTGATCGTACTCATTCCATCTTCCCGAAGGATCGTGTTCCTTGACGCATCCTTGCCATCGGCGGCGCGGTTCGTCACCTTTGCTTCGACTTTCCACTGCACACCCTCCATTCCCTCCTACCCGACCATCCATGAGCACCGCCCCCTACCTGAAGTGGCTCCACGAAGTTGAACTGAGCGACATCCCCACCGTGGGCGGCAAGAACGCCAGCCTCGGAGAGATGATCCAACACCTGAGCAAGCTCGGTGTGACCGTGCCGGGAGGATTCGTTGTCACCGTGGCGAGCTACGAGGCCTTCATCACCTTCAACGAACTGGACCAGAAGATCCGCGACCTCGTGGGCGGGATGGACCCGGAGGATGTGGAAAGCATCCGTCGCGCGGGCCTTGCCGTGCGGGCTTTGGTGAAGAACGGCAAGTTCCCCGAAGCGATCAGCAACGACATCGTGGACCGCTACCTGGAGATGAGCAAGCAATACGGACAGGACGCCACCGACGTCGCCGTGCGTTCATCCGCCACTGCGGAAGATCTTCCCGATGCCTCCTTCGCCGGACAACAGGAGACCTACCTGAACGTGCGCGGTCCCGAGGAACTGCTCGTGGCGGTGCGGAACTGCTTCGCTTCGCTCTTCACCGACCGCGCCATCGTGTACCGGCACAATCTGGGCTACGACCACTTCAACATCGGTCTCAGCGTCGGGGTGCAGAAGATGGTGCGCTCCGATCTGGCCTCCAGCGGCGTGGCCTTTTCGCTCGACACCGAGAGCGGATTCAAGGACGTGGTGCTGATCAACGGCAGCTACGGCCTGGGCGAAATGGTGGTGCAGGGCAGCGTGAGCCCCGATGAATTCCTCGTGTTCAAGCCCACGCTCAACGAGGGCTTCAGCAGCATCATCGAGAAGAAGCTCGGCCACAAGGACCGCAAGATGATCTACGGCGTGGAGCCCGGCGAACCGGTGCTGGTGGTACCGGTGGAACGTCCGATGCGCAACCGCTTCTGCATCACCGACGAGCAGGCGCTGGAACTGGCGAAGAGCGTGGTGGCCATCGAGAACTACTACAGCGGGAAGAAGGGAGCGTGGTGCCCCATGGACGTGGAGTGGGCCGTGGATGGCTTGAGCAAGCAACTCTTCATCCTGCAAGCGCGACCCGAGACGATCCACAGCCGTGGCGATGCCGATAAAGTCGTGGACCACAAGATCAAGTTGACCGGTGATGAGAAGATCATCGCCAAGGGCATCGCCATCGGCGCCAAGGTGGGCACGGGCAAGGTGCGCATCATGTACAGCCTCGATGGTCGCGGCGGCGGCACCGACGGCAAGGACTTCCAGAAAGGCGATGTGCTGGTGACCGACATGACCGATCCGGATTGGGAACCGATCATGAAGAAGGCCGCGGCGATCGTCACCAACAAAGGCGGACGCACCTGCCACGCGGCGATCGTGGCGCGCGAGATGGGCGTGCCCGCGATCGTGGGCTGCGGCGATGCCACCGAGAAAGTGGAGAACGGCGACGAGATCACCATCAGTTGCTGCGAAGGCGACACCGGGGTGATCTACGCGGGCCACGTACCGTACGAGACCGTGGAGACGCTGCTGAGCGAGATCCCGCACGTGCGCACGCCCATCATGCTCAACGTGGCCAGCCCGGACCTCGCCTTCAAATTCGCGAGCCTTCCGAACGCCGGTGTGGGCCTGGCCCGCGAGGAGTTCATCATCAACAACTACATCCAGGCGCACCCGCTGGCGCTCTTGCAGCACAAGGAGATCGGCGATGTGGCGCTGAGCGGTCGCATCAGTTACCTGATCAACGGCTACGAGGACGAGGAGACCTTCTTCGTGAAGAAGTTGAGCTATGGCATCGCCAAGATCGCCAGCGCCTTCTACCCCAACAAGGTCATTGTGCGGTTCTCGGATTTCAAGAGCAACGAATACAAGAACCTCTTGGGCGGCGAACACTTCGAGCCGGACGAGGAGAACCCGATGATCGGCTGGCGCGGCGCGAGCCGCTATTACAGCGAGGCGTACAAGGAAGCCTTCGGGCTGGAGTGCAAGGCCATCCGCCGGGTGCGCGAAAAAATGGGCCTGAAGAACGTGGTGGTGATGGTGCCCTTCTGTCGCACGGTGACCGAGTTGAAGAAGGTGATGGTGGTGATGAAACAGTACGGACTCGAACGCGGCAAGGAAGGACTGGAGCTCTACCTCATGGCGGAGATCCCCAGCAACATCATCATGGCCGATGAGTTCGCGCAGTACATCGATGGCTTCTCCATCGGCAGCAACGACCTCACCCAGCTCACCCTCGGCCTGGACCGCGACAGTTCCCTGGTGGCGCACCTCTACGACGAACGCAACGAGGCGGTGAAGCGCATGCTGCGCATGCTCATCACCAGCGCGAAGAAGACGAAGACCAAGGTGGGCATCTGCGGCCAAGGCCCCAGCGACTACCCCGACTTCGCACAATTCCTGGTGGAACAGGGCATCGATTCCATCAGCGTTACGCCGGACTCGTTGTTGAAGACGATCAAGGCGATTGCGGAAGTGGAGAAGACCATCCCGGTGGGGAATGGGGTGAAGGCGGAGGCGTAAGGTGAGGGTGATCCCACTTGCTCATTGCGCCTTGCGCGTTACTCATTGCTCATCCACTTGCCCACTCGAAGAAAGGCGCAATGCGAAATGTGCAATGAGCAAGGCGTAAGGGAATGCCACGAGTTGCAAACTCGTGGCAGCGGGGAAGGCGCAAGGAATGTGCAAGCAGGCAAGGGAATGCCTTGCACCGCGAACACCGGTTGAGCAAGCGCAGAAGCTGCCTACGTTTGGCCACCCACCCCACTTGACCTGAAACCGGAAACACCCCACCCATGGGAAGATCGAAGAAGAAGCACCACGGCCTCATCACCATCACCATCCTGTTGCTGCTCTCCACCACCTTGCAGTTCTGCAGCACCAGCCGCACCACCACGAAGCCGGAGCCCGTGGCCGCACGCGTGGTGTCCTATACCAAGGACATCCAGCCCATCATGGCCGCGAAGTGCGCCCCCTGCCACTTCCCGGAGACGGGCAAGAAGAAGAAGCTGAACACCTACCTGGCCGTGCGGGACAATTACAAGGAGATCCTCGTCCGCGTGCAACTCCCCGCGGATCACGAGGACTTCATGCCCTTCAAAGGCAAGAAGGAACCCCTGACCGCAGCAGAGATCCAACTGCTGAAGGATTGGGGCGAAGGGAAGATGCAGGACTAGGGCGGAGCTCCACTTGCTCATTGCTCATCCAATGATCTCGTGAACGAATGCGCTTGTGGTTGTTTCAGAGATCGAAAGCGGCGATCAACAAGATGGGCGCTTGATAGACCGTGGCGAAGCTGGTTGTCTTTACCACCTCGTCCTCCCTTGCCGGATATGCATCGGTCTGCGGCGTGAAGACCACCGTTGATCCGTACTGGGTGGTCATGAAGGCGATGCTCGTTTCCGTGAGTACGCTGAAACGCGGGGTGATGCGATAGCGGATACCCAGAACCGGTGCAGCGGCCAGATGCTGCTCACGCGTGTGGCGCGCATTGTTGTATCCTTGATTACTACTGGTGAAGCCGTTATCATACCGATCCCAGGAAGGCCGCAGATCGAGACCATAGAATACCTGCCAGCGCCTGTTGAGTTCCTGGAAGCCCTCCACGCCGATCCGGAAGGCCACCGTGGATGTCTTTATGTGGTAGGTCTCGCCCGGTTGGGAATTGGTCCAGGAGGCGTCCCGTTCCTCATCATCGGCAGCACCTCCCACCCCGAAGCGCACATTGAAATGCCTGAAGTGGTAACGATAGGACAATAGATAATCCGGCTGTGCCAGGAGATCCGGCTCCAGCGATGCGTAGTGAGAGATGAAGACACGTACAAAGGCGCTCATGTCCGCACCGACCTCATGTCGGTGACGATGCGCAATGCTATCGGTCTGTGCGTTGGCGAGGTGAACCGTTAACAGCAATACAAGCAGGAGTGTAGAACGCATGGCGATGGGTTTGTTCGAATGTAGTCGCCAGTGACCCACCACCAACACATTCACGAGGAACGGTACAGAAAGACGAGCCAACGGTAGGCCCCCGGTGATCCTTCCCCTTACCAAAGATCAACAGCCCCTACCCCGCTCCGCCGTGCAGCGCGGGTACCTTGTCCGCTCGTTCTCTCCGTCAGATCCAGCAAGGCCACGTATCCGTCCCGCTGGTCTGCTCTCACTCGGCCTTGGCCACAAGTTCCCGCACATGATGATGCACGCCTCTCCCAAATTCACGTTCGTTCTCTCCGCGATCCTGCTCCTGGGGTTCTCCGGATGCGCGCAACCACCCGCATCCACCAGCGCCGACTACGTGCGCGCATTGGATACGAAGGTGCCCGCGTGGTTGGAGGAGTTCGTAGTGCCCGGCGCGGCGATCGCGATCATCGACAACGGAGCGATCATCGTGCAGAAAGGCTACGGCTTCGCGGATGCGCAGAAGAAGATCCCGGTGGATGGGAAGACCGGCTTCAACATCGCCTCCATCTCCAAGACCATGACCGCGTGGGGCGTGATGAAGTTGGTGGAGCAGGGCAAACTGGATCTGGACAGCCCTGCGGAGAACTACCTCACGCGCTGGCACCTACCGGCATCGGAGTTCAACGCGAAGGGTGTCACCATCCGCCGGTTGTTGAGCCACACCGCCGGGCTCTCACTGCACGGGTATCCGGGCTTTGCACCGAGCGACACATTGCCTACGATCGAGGAGTCGTTGTCCGGCAGGACCAATGGGGGCGGTGATGTGCGGTTGATCTCGGAACCGGGAACGGAATGGCGATACTCCGGCGGCGGGTACACGCTGCTGCAGTTGATCATCGAGGAAGTGAGCGGCCAGCGCTTCGCGGACTACATGCGCACCGAAGTGCTGGAACCATTGGGCATGACGCACAGCAGTTTCGTGTTCGATGAAAAGACGCGAAGCACGTCCTCGTTGGAGCACAACGCCTTCGGCGAGGTGATCCCTTTCGAACGCTTCACCGCGCAAGCAGCCGCCGGGTTGCACACCACCATCGAGGACCTCGCGCGCTTCGCGTTGGCGAGCATCCGCGTGCCCGAACCCGGAAAAGAAGCATCACCCCTCTTGCAAGCCAGCAGCCTGGAGTTGATGACCACGCCCGCGCCGACTGCGAACGGGAACTACGGCTTGGGCTATAACGTGGAGACCATCATGAACACCACCACCTTCATGGTGGGCCACGGCGGATCCAACGCCGGTTGGAAAGCGAATTTCAGGGTGGACCGGAAGTCGGGCAACGGCTTCGTGGTGATCACCAATGGCGCCTCGGGGGACGAGGTCATCGATCAGGCGTACTGCGACTGGGTCTTGTGGAAATACGGAATGCCGCTCGGGTTCCGGTGCCGGAAGTCGCTGCTACCGCAAATGATCCACGCCTACCAGAAGGACGGGGTGGATGCGGCGATCGCGGCGTATCGCACGGTGAAGGACGCGGAGACCGTGGAGCATGGGTTCTCGGAGAGCGAGGTGAACCTCTTCGGCTACGAACTGCTTTGGAAGAAGAACGTTCAGGACGCCGTGGCGATCTTCAAACTGAACGCGGAGGAGAATCCGACCTCGTTCAATGCGTATGACAGTTATGGCGAAGGGCTGCTGGCGCTGGGCGATACCGCGCAGGGCATCGCGAACTACAAGCGATCCATCGAATTGAACCCATCCAACGAGAATGGCATCGGCGTATTGAAGAATCTCGGTGTGGACACGGATGCGTTGATCATCACCGTGCCCATGGAACACATGCAACTTCTGGCGGGTGAATACGAAGCCATCGATCCACCGGCTGACAAGAACGGGAAGTGGACCATCGTGATCGACGTGATGGATGGCCTGTTGCGCGGCACGGACGGCACGTACCGCTACCGGCTGGTCCCTCAAGGCGATGATGTGTTCACGAATCCGGATGACGGCGCCACGCTGGTCTTCGATGCCAAGGACAAGAGCGCGATTACCTTCGAGATCTTCGGGAAGTACACGTTCAGGATGGTGAAGTGATGCCGGACACGACAGGGTCCCAAAAGCGGGAGACTTATTCTATGTCATTTGCAAGTGTTTTTCGGTTGCCGTTGTCGAAGTGAGGTGTGGAACGAAGGGCTGGCCTCTGCGGATGACCGCGCACACGCGATGCAGGATCTTATTCCGCACAGCGTTGACCACCAGGATGGGCTTCTGCCTTCGGCCACTTTGCGGGAAGTAGGTCTTGAGTTCGCCAGCACGCTGCACGTTTGCCAGCGCCGCCATGTGCAGCATGGTCTTGAGAGTCTTGTTGGCTTGATGCGACACGCGTGTTCGTCCGCGCACTGCTGCCTGAGCTGCGCCGAAGGGCGCTACACCGGCATGGCAGGCCAGCTGCGCGGGCTGTGAAGCGATGGAACCCGTCGGTGAGGGCGATGAGATAGGCTGATAACTGCGGACCCACGCCTGGGATGGAGCGCAGCGATCGTATTGCTCGCTGGTGTGTTCATCGCCCCTGACCTGCCATGATCAGTTGTTCCACACGAAGCACCGCGCTACCGATGCAGCGATCGCGCTGTCCAGTTGGTTGAATGCTTTCGATGTCCGGATCCATATACCGGTTCGGATCACTGATGTGCTTGTACATGGCCCGCACGCGCACCAAGTGCGCCTGCGGGTGAGCAGGCGCGAGCTTGTCGAGCTTCAGGTTCTGGGCCGTGAACATCCGTGCCCGTTCGCGGAAGGTGCGCGCATACTGCGCGATCCGCAAGGCATCGACCTTGTCGTTCTTCACGCGCTTGATGCCCATGCTCTGCTGGATGTCGCGCGGAGCGCCAACCATGTGGGCCACTGTTGCCCACTACCAGGTTCAGCATCATCAGGTGTAGTGCCGGTGGGTTCCAAGCGATCAAGCTCTGTCGATCTCCACAGCATGTCGCTTGCGCCAAGCGGCCATCAGCTTCATCACCGCTTTGCGGTCGTTACCCACTTGGGCGCTCTCCAAGCGTGCCTAGTTCATCGAGCAGCGCAAAGTCGAGGGTCTTGCTGCTTACATCAATGCCGATCCAGTGCTTCATGTTCGTTTACTTTTGGTTCAACACATGATCGCTGGAGAGGTGAGCCGAAGGTCGATGCTCCATGACTCTAATAGGCCCTTACGCCTGAAATTCTATCCGAGCCTAGGGACCTGAGAAGCCAGAGGTACCCATAAGTCTCTTAGGGCTTGTGCCCTAGCTACGGAGTTGGTTCACCCCTGGCCCGGCTCAGTTCTCTTCGATCTATCCCAGACAAGGAACGAATCCTCATCGATGGGCAAGACTAGAGCCTATCGAGGTTGAAGTTCCATGCTTCGCTGGGAGCGCGTCACGAAAAGCCCCGAGGCGGACCCCGGGGCTTTCATAGCATGGAGTTGGTCGCCGATCACTGCTTCACCAACTTCAACACATTGGCGTTGGCATCGCCGACCCGAACGGTGTAGACGCCGGATGACAAGGTCTCGACCCCGACGCTGGTGAGTGCATTGTCGAGCGTGCCTTGGCCCACGGTTCTACCTGTGGCGTCAATGATCAGATAGGGCTGTCCCGCCATATCGGGTCCGGACGTGATGGAGACCGAGGAACCGGCGGGATTCGGGTACAAAGTGAGTTCGGCTCCTTGATCCAGCGGGGCTATTCCCGTGGAAACGGAATTGTAGACGTCCAGCAGTTCGGCCGGTGACAACTTCCGGTCCCAGATGCCGATATCGTCGATGTTGCCGTTCACCGGAAAATAGAGCGGGGACTGGCTCCAAGGCGATCCCCCGATGATCAAAGGTTCGGAATTATCGACCATGGGCATCGGACCGGCCGGCCCGCTGATGTACACGCCGTTGACATAGACAGCCATAGAACCGTTCGTGTCCCAAGTGAGGGCGATCTGCTCCCATGTGTTGGGGGAGACGGCTCCCGCACTGAAGTCATGCGTTCCGGAGCCGCTCCATAGCTCCGGATGCAGGTAGCCGGTCTCAACGCCAAGGACAAAGCCTGAGTTGAGCGAGTTATTGGTGCGACCGATGATCTTCTGGTTCATGCCGGTGTTGGACAGTTTCACCCAAGCGGTCACTGTCAAGCCGATGCCCGTGTTGAAGAGCGTGTTCGTGGGGACCACGATGTAAGAGGAAACACCCCCGAAAGCGCTGGCGCCTGCGGGGTTGCCGAAACGATCCGCCGCCGCGTTGACGGAGTAAGCCGTCCCGTTCAGCGCGTTCGGGCCCGCATCCGTTGCGGAATTGTCCAGCGGGTACCAGGCCACAAGACCGATCAAGGGCACATAGCTCGGCACTTGGCCCATGGCCGCAAGGGTGAAAGCGGTAGCAAGACAGAGTAGCGGTATTCTCATGGTACAACGGCTATTTTGAGGTTGGTTCGGTGATGATCCAGGATCATCACCGAACGAATGTAAAGTGCGAGGGCACGATCATGCAAAGGCCCTTACCCCCGGTCCGATCCTCCGTGATCCCGAACTTCCCGGTGGCCACATCCGCAAAAGCCTGCTTCACCTCATCATAGGTGTCATCATGAAAGGTCCATAGGCGGCAATGGACTCGTTGAGCGGCTCCCCGCTATGCACCAAAACGGTCGCGCCTTTCGCACTGGAAAGGTCAACCTCATCGCCATCATTGCGGAAGACCACCAAATGGTCCGCAGGGGCTTCACGGCCGTTCCCCGTAGCCGTTCCTTCCTCCATGAGCACCATGTTGTTCCAGTTCGAGGGCAAGGCAAAATGAACTTCGCCTCCCGGTTGTTCGCCGCTGAACCTGTTCATCCGTGTCGCGTACCGCTCACCATGCAACGCCCGTTAACCTTCCTGCTCCTCGTACTCCTCTGCTCGGCCTCACGCGCGCAGGAACCGGAGACCTTCGAGGCCTTCATCAAAGCCCTGCACGCAATGCCGCGCGGCGCGGAGAATGCCGGTGATCCTGCGGAGTACATCATGGTGTGGCAGGAAGAGGCTGCGGGTGGCGCACCCACGCACTTCCCCGGCAGCGGCATCACCCTGGAGAAATTCCAACAGGACTGGATGCTCTCCTCCCCGTGGTCGCCGCTGATCCAGATGCACGAGGCGGTGTATTTCGGGGATCGTTACGCTATGGTGATGCAGGACGAGCCCACGAGCTTGCCGCGCTATACGCGGTGGTACTTCGAGCGGAAGGAACCATAGCACGGTGAGCACGGTTCCAGCTGAGCGACCGAACACCAGCGGTTCAACTTGGGTCCGTGATGATCATCACGGGACGGATCCATGATACCATGGAGCTTTGCGCCTGACCTGCTCGCTTGGGTAGGACAAACAGAACCGGACCGAATGAAGAAGACGATCCCGATCATGACCCTGCTGATCGCAACCGTGGCGTTGGTGGCATTCAATGACCCCGGCGGCCATACATTCAAGAATGCGGGGGGCGCGGTCGCGGGCTATTGCGGAGACCCGGCGGGTGGATCCCTGACCTGCACCGTGTGTCATTCCGGACCGCCCGCAACACCCATCAGCGGGCTGATCACTTCGGATATTCCTGCTGGCGGATATACGCCCAATACCACCTACACCATAACAGCTACCATCCTCAGGGCAGGCCACAGCAGGTTCGGATTCGGGATCTCCCCACAGAATGCAAGCGGGGCGTTCATCGGGACATTGGTGAACACCAATGCGGAAACACAGTTGACCGGTACCGGGAACAATTACATCACCCATGCTTTTGACGGAACCAGCGGAACGGGTTCGAAGACCTGGACATTCAATTGGACCGCGCCGCCGCAAGGAACGGGCAGCGCGACCTTCTATGGTGCGTTCAATGTGACCAATTCGGATTTCACCATGAACGATGACAGCATCTACACGTCCACCCTCCTGGTCACGGAAGACCTGAGCACCGGCCCTACCGAGCTTGGTCCCAACGAACGCGCATTCTCCGTGTACCCGAATCCAGCCACTGACCTGATCACGATCCGGACCCACAGCAACCTTCTCGGTTCCACGTACATGATCACGGACCAGGCAGGCAGACAAGTGCAGTCGGGTAAACTCCTGCGTGAAAACACCCCGATCGATCTGAGCGCACTAGCGACAGGTGCCTATTTGATCCGGATCGGAGAACAAGAAAGTCGGACCTTCAAGGTGATGAAGGAATAGACGGTGTTGTCCGGGGAAGAGCCGTTCGGTGGTGGGATCCACCCCGCATATCTTGCCCACATGCGCGTTCCGGTCCTCCTCATCCCGATGCTCTTCATCGGTTTCGCAGACGCCCAATCCCCCGCATTGGTCGGCTACTGGCAGAACTGGAACGACGCCAGCGCCCCCTATCTCGAGCTCGACCAGATCGATCCGCGCTACAACGTGATCGGGATCGCTTTCGCGGAACCTGCGGCGGGCACCACCTATGACATGGTCTTCACCCCGAGTGGAACACCACAAGGCACCTTCATCGCACAGGTCGCTGGCGGGATCTGGGGCGCGTACCTGCCGTTGATCCATGCGCTGCGCGATCGCATCGACATCCTGCAGGTGCAGTTGTACAACAGCGGCAGCATGTACGGCATCGATGGCGGGATCTACGCGCAAGGCACAGCGGATTTCATTGTGAGCCAAGTGGAAGCAGTGATCCAGGGATTCGCGACCAGCGGCGGGAATTTCATCGGCCTAGAGCCGCAGCACGTTGCAGTCGGCTTACCCGCCAACAGCGCGGCGGGTGGCGGTACACGGACACGACCATCGTGCGCGCGGCGGTGGAGTACCTGCTCGGCACCGGACCACAACCGGGCACGTACACGCTTGCGCAACCCGGCGGCTATCCGATGCTGCGCGGCATGATGACGTGGAGCATCAACTGGGACTCCGCCAGCGAATGCAATGGTGCGAACGGTTACGCGGAGAACTTCGAGCGGATCTTCGGGGACATCAGCACCACGCTCATTGATCACGCTGCTTCGGGAACGATCACGGTCTCACCCAACCCGGCGAGCGACCGCATCACGATCGGTGGACTTGATTGTTCGACGTGCAGCGTGAGCATTCTGGACATCAGCGGCAGGATCGTCCGCAGCGAGCGCCTCGCGACCAAGCCGCCCCTCGTTGCGATGCGGATCTCCCTTGCCCGGAACCTACATCCTCCGGATCGATGACGGTGCGAACATGCGAACCATCCGGTTCGTGAAAGGAGACTAGGTCCGCCGCACGGCATAGATCAGCTCGTCCTCGATACGGCCGCGCTTCACCATCGTGCCGATGAGATTCGCTTCAAGGTTGAAGCCCGCCTTCTCCAACACGCGTTGCGATGCGATGTTGCTGCCATACGGACGCGCGAAGATCCGATCGATGTCGGGATAGGTGGCGAAGCCGAATTCCACCATCCGCTTGATCGCTTCGGTCATGATGCCTTGGCCGCCATGCTTCTGCGCGAGCCAGTACCCGATCTCCAGGTTGCGCTTCCAGACGTCGGATTGCGCATGCAGACCCACCGCACCACAGGCCTCACCGTCCACGACGATCGCCCTGTGCGTCGGGGGTGATGCCGCGATGACCCGCTCCAGGAAAGCGCGTCCGTGCTCCTCGGTGTACGGATGCGGGAATGCGTCGGTGAGGCGATCCGCCACGAAGGGATCGTTCGCATTCTTCACGAAAGAGGACAGATCCTCCATGCGGAACGGGCGGAACTCGAAGGATGCCATTCAACAAGGATAGGCGGATGTGGGATCCAGCTGCAGATGAATAGGAACTGAGCCGCAGATGGCGCAGATGTCGCGGATAGCCCAGAACCCACGGGAACGCAACCGATCCGCAGATCTCGCAGATGGACTGCGGCTACCGGCTGGCGAGTCCCAAGCCGGAACTCCCGCCGGTAGGCAGGTCCATCTGCGAGATCTGCGGATGGACCCACCGCTGAGTTCATCTGCGTTATCCGCGCCATCTGCGGCCGCATTTCACCACATCGCGCCCGCTAGAACCACGCGATCAACTTCAAATTGTACCGTCGCGGCGTGAGGTAGTCCGGGATGGAGTACTGGCGGCCGGTGACATCGGTGACCCAGGTGTGGGAGATCGTGTTGTTGATGTTGAGCAGGTTGAAGACCTCGGCGGTGAGCCACAACTTATCGATGCGTTTGCGCCAGCCCCTTGTGCTCTGGTCCTTGGCGCCGAGGAACTGCTTGCTGAAACCGATGTCCACGCGGCGATAGATCTGCGTGCGCAACGTATCGGCGTAACGGTTGTAGTTCGGCGGACCGAAAGGAAGTCCGGTGCCGAAGACGAGGTTCAAGTGTACTTTGAAGGTGGGCCAGCGCGGCATTTCGTCCTGGAAGAACATGGCCACGTTCACGCGTTGATCCGTAGGGCGCGGAATGAAGCCCGGTTCCACGCGTGAACTGTCCACCGCCACTTGGTCGCGGGTGAAGCCCGGATAGATGGTATCCCCTGCCGCGTTGAAACGCCAGTAGTAGAAATCGTCCTTCAGGTTCTCCTGCGCGCTCATCACACCGATGCTCATCCAACTATCCACACCCTCAATGAACTGCCCGGCGAGTTTCGCATCCACACCAGCCGCATAGCCGTACGCGTTGTTGGTGCCGTAGTAGCGGATGCGGATGTTGTCCACTTCGTAGGGGATCAGGTCATCCATCTTCTTGTAGTAGGCCTCCGTGCTGAACTTGAACGGGCGCTCCCAGATCTCGAACCAGCGGTCCATGCCCAACAGCACGTGGATGCTGCGCTGCGCCTTGATGTCCGGGTTCAAGGTGCCATCGAACTTGCGCACCTCGCGGTAGAACGGCGGCTGGTAGTACAGTCCGCCCGCGAGCCAGAAGCTGTAGTCGCGATCAATGACGGTACCCGATGGCAGGACCTTCTTCCAACCCGGATGGAAGGTGAGGCGCGCGCGCGGACTGGCGACCGTTTGTCCGTTGTAGGTCCAGTGTTGCGCACGGGCACCGGCCACCACCGACCACCATCGATCGTTGCCCCGCTCCCACCGCCACGTGGTCTGCACGTAGGCGCTGGCCCGTATGCTTTCCATGGACAACGTGCTCTTCAGCGCGTAGCTGAGCGCGAGGTTCTCGCCGGTATTCAGCGGCACGCTGAAATCGGCGCTGTCCACCAGGGACCATTCATTCAGCTTGTCCTTGATCGTCTCCGACTTCGCATCCACGCCCCATTGCAGATAACTGTTGGGCAATTGCAAATAGCCCTTGTGCGCCACCGTGAAGACGGTCGCTTCGAGCTGGTTGCGCGCGTGGTTCAGGAAGGTGCCCACACCGAGGTCGCGCACCACTTCACCGAACTGGTCGCTACTGATGTCGCGTTCCAATTCACCCAAACGGTATTGGCCCTGGATGGTGAAGCGCTCGGTCTCCGTGGTGCGGTACGCGCTGGACTGGAACTTCAATAGCAGGTCCTTGCCCGAGTGTACATTCACGTTCAGCGCGCCGAAGTAGGTATCGAAAGCGGTCTTCTCCTGGCCATCGAAGTACACGGTGAATTGCAAGGCTTGATTGAATGGCCCGAATTCGGTGGTGCGGTTCTGCGGGATCACACTGTACCGGTTCTGCGAATAGAGGCCGAGGAAGCCGACCTCCACATTGTCCTTCAGGTCGTAGGTCCAGTAGGTCTGTAGATCGGTGTACACCGGGCGGTACTCGCCCTTGGTATCGCCGCCGCCGAGCAGGAGTTGATTCGTCCGGTAACGGAAGCCCGTGTTCTGCCGCAGGCGCTTCTTCAGCATGGCGCTTTCCAGTTGGAACGAGCCGCCGAGCAAGCTGGCCATGGCCGTACCAGCGAAGGTGGTGGGCCGCTTGTAGTGGATGTCCAGCACGCTGCTCATCTTATCGCCATAGCGCGCTTCGAAGCCTCCCGCGCTGAACTGGATGCGCTCGATCATGTCCGGGTTCGGGAAGCTGAGGCCTTCCTGTTGGCCTGCGCGCACCAGAAAGGGACGGTAGACCTCGATGTCGTTCACATACACCAGGTTCTCATCGAAATTGCCGCCGCGCACGCTGTAGCCGCTGCTCAGTTCGTTGCGCATCACCACACCCATCTGTCCGGTGAGCAGGCTTTCGATCCCGCCGAGCGGAGATGGATTGAACCGTGCATTGCGCGGGTCGATGCGCTCCACGCCGGTCTCGCGTTGCGTACGTTGCGCTTCCACGTTCACCGTTCCCAAGGTGGTGCTGCGCAACTTCACATCGATCACGCGCTCCTCGCCGCGTTCCATGATCACCTCCTCCTCGTACGCCAGCATGCCGGAATAGCTCCAGCGGATGGTGTAGCTACGGCCATCGGGTACTTCCAACCGGTAACGACCATGCTCATCGGCGACCACACCTGTGCGGGTCTCCACCACGAGCACGTTGGCGTTGGGGAGCGTGGCACCTGCCTCATCGCGCACCGTTCCCCGCACCACACCGGTGGTCTGCGCGAAGGCTGACAGGAACGGGAGAACAGCAACGAATGAAAGGAGGACTCGCATGGAGGGGCGGCAATGTAACGGAGGCGTTGCTGCCTTGGTATGCGGACCAGTGCTCAGTTCAGCACGGTCTCCACACTTTCCAGCAATGCACCGGGCCCACCATAGTGCTCCAACAACTTGATCGCGTGCTCGTGGCAATAGGTGCGCATGTGGACTCGTGCATCGTCCTCCACGCCCGGCCCGAGGATCAAGAGCATCACACCACCGGCGTTCAAACGTTGGATCACGGCATCTTCTTCAAGGAAGCCTTCCGCCTGATAGCCCGCACGGCTGATATGGTACTCCGCCAGCGCCAGTATGCTGGGATTGCTCCCGAGGAAGAGGATGATCCCGGTCATGAGCCACAATATAGGATCCGTCGCCGAACTGATCACACGAGCGCTGCGGAGAGCGTGATCGGCACGCTCTTCAACAACTGGCTGATGGGGCAATTCAGTTTCGCCTCCTCAGCGCAGGTCTTGAACTGTTCCGCGGAGATGTTCGGCACCTTGCCTTTCAGGTCGAGGTGGATACCGACCACGCCATTGCCATCGCCCACTTTATCCATGGTCACGGTAGCGGTACACTCCAGTACATCCGCAGTGAATCCGGCAGCGCCCAACACAAAGCTCAGTTTCATGGTGAAGCAACTCGCGTGTGCAGCGGCGACGAGTTCCTCCGGGTTCGCGCCGGCCTTCCCGTCCTCGCTTATGAAGCGGGTGTGAAATGAATGCGGTGTGTTCTTGAGTGCGCCGCTGGTGGTGCTCACGGTTCCGGATCCCTCCTTGCCCGTTCCTTTCCAGTTCGCGGTCGCTCTGCGGTTGATGGCCATGTTCGTTGGTCGTTGTTGGTTGTTCGGTTTCGGCGCTATGCCTTCAGTAGTTTGAATGCGTGCGACCATTGGTTCCGGTTGAATCCGGGCATGCACCAGAGGATGCAGAGTGGTTCGATCGCTCGCGCGCCTTCCACTCCACCTACATCCTCCGTTTCCCAGCCGAATTGGTCCAGGATCGCACGTACTTCCTGTTTCGCTTCGTCATTGTTCCCGCAGATGAACATGGTGGGTTTCACGCCCTTGAAATCCGGATCCACCATGTACGCGTTGCCCACGCTGTTGAATGCTTTGACGAAGTGCGCTCTCGAACAGCGCGTTGCAAACGCTCCATCAAACTCTCCTCCAGGGTGGTGAAGTGGAGCACGCCGTTCGTCGGTGCCGCGTCCGCGATCGGGTTCGTGGTATCGATGATGGTCTTCCCCTCCAGGTCCCCGGCGCGGCATAACCCGATCGCCGCTTCAGCCGCCGTACCCTTGCTGGATAGAACGACCAGATCGGCCCAAGCACCCATTTCATGGTGGCTGCCCACGCGCCCTTCCGGATGCTTGTCAACCAATCGGCCACCTTGTTCGGATCGCGCGTGGCGATCATCACTTCGTGTCCGTGCTTGAGGAAACCACTTGCCAGCACCTTGCCGACCATGCCTGTACCGAGAACGCCGATCCTGCTCATTGTGAATGGTTCGAGGCCCCGAAGGTAATCCCGTGTGAAGCCGTCCTGTCCTCACCGGTGTCATGCACCTTTGCAGCCCCATGGATCCACGTGCTACCGCCTTCCTTCGTTTGCTTACCATCATGGACGAATTGCGCGAGCAATGTCCGTGGGATATGAAGCAGACGCTTGAAACCCTGCGTCCGCTTACGATCGAGGAGACCTACGAACTCGGTGATGCGATCCTGGAGAACGACCTTGATGGGGTGAAGAAGGAGATCGGTGACCTGATGTTGCACATGGTCTTCTACGCGCGGATCGGGAAGGAGAAGGGCGCGTTCGACATCACGGATGTGCTGAACGGGATCTGTGAAAAGCTCATCCACCGCCACCCGCACATCTATGGTGATCCCGTAACGGGACAAGTTGTGAAAGTGACGCTTCGGCTCCGCTCAGCGCAGATGATGTGAAAGCCAACTGGGAAAGGATCAAGCTGTCCGAAAAAGCGAAGGATGGCGGCAGTGAGAAGAGCGTGCTGGAAGGTGTACCGCGCGGGCTGCCGAGCATGGTGAAGGCGATCCGCATCCAGGACAAGGCGCGTGGGGTCGGCTTCGATTGGGAACACCGCGAACAGGTGTGGGAGAAAGTGCAGGAGGAACTGGAGGAACTGAAGCACGAGGTGGACAGCGGATCCGACAAGCAGGCCGAGGAACTCGGCGATGTGCTCTTCAGCCTGGTGAACTACGCGCGTTTCTTGAACATCGATCCGGATGAAGCGCTGGAGCGCACCAACCGGAAATTCATCCAGCGCTTCCAATACCTCGAACGCGAAAGCCGGAAGGATGGCCGCGTGCTGGGCGAGATGACCTTGGCGGAAATGGATGCGTACTGGGAGCGATCGAAGACCGCCTGATGCCATCACTCCGGAGCGTCCTTTTCACCCTCGTGCTCGCGCTGCACGACGCATGGGAGCGCGATATCCTGCTTGAAGCCCCGACCGAGGAACACCATTGGGTGATCCGGTCGCCGGACCACCGCGCATGGGTCGATCCTGCCCATTGCTTCCTATGGGGTGAGAGCAGCATGGCCAACTGAGTTCCGTTCGGATGGACTGAACGGATATCTTGGTGCCATCATCAAGCCCTTCACCATGGTCAAACTCCCTACCCTTCTCGTATCCCTTCTCGTTGGAACAAGTGCGATCGCTGCCAGCGGCGGTCCTGATACTTACGGCTATACGTGGAAGGACCACCTCGAACCGGACGGTCCGGTGTACAACTGGATCGATATCACCACCACCGGGACCATGGTCCTGGGCTTGGGGGACGACAATGTCGTTGGGCCTTTCGTGATGGCGACGGATATGCCGTTCTATTGGTACGGCCGCAAGAACATCTGGGTCGGCAGCAACGGCTACATCGCATTCAACGGGGGCAACCTCGCCTCGCCCTTCCCGGCCATCCCCACGAGCGGTGGTGTGAACGACTTCATAGCGGGCATGACGGGGGACATGACCTTCTTGGGGGTCGGCAACCAAGGCCGATGCTATGTGTATGATGTGCCGGACTCCACGGTCATCTCCTGGGTGGGCGTCCCGTTCTGGTCGCCGCTGGCTCCCACGTACACCGGAAGCAACAGTTTCCAGATCATCCTGGACAAGTCGAACGGCGTCATCACCGTGCAGATCCAGGAACAGACGGGTCTTACGCAGAACAACGATCTGGTCATGGGCATCGAGAGCGTGGCGGGTAGCATCGGACTGCAGCACTCCAACGACGTCTATCCGGTAGCGAACTACGCACTCCAGTACACGCCTCCGCCTTCAAGTTCATTGGTCGTGCTGGATGGCATTCCGCTCTGGAACACCGATCCGACGAGCGGTGGCATCTTCTGGCCTCGCAACGGGGCATCGTACCAGATGATCGCGGCGGCGGCGAACATCGGTAATACGAACCTCACCGGGATCACCCTGCGCGGCGATCTGTTCAACAGCACCGGTGTGACCATGATCACCGCACAGCAGGTCATCGGCAACATCATTCCCGGCTTGGACACGGTCGTGAACTTCCCGCCGTTGTGGACACCAAACCCGGCCGGGACCTATCGATTCGTCTCTACGGTGAGCGGCATTGCCAACGAGCTGGTCACCACCAACAATACACGTACCCAGGAGCTCGTCGTGGTGGACACGAGCACCCCCACGCACGACCTGAAATTCACCGGCGCGCAGGACGACCTCGTGGGCTTGAGCTGGAACGGCGGGAATGGCGGCGTGGCGATGTACATCAAACCACCCTACTATCCGGCTTACGCCACGGCCACCACGGTGCGCATCGTGTCCAACACCGGCCTCGCTAGCTATACCATGAAGGTGTATGATGATGATGGCCCGAACGGCCTTCCCGGGACCTTGCTGGATTCGGTGATGATCCCCGCCGCGCAAGTGCTCACCGGCGATCAGGTGATCCCGTTGACGAACCCGATCAACATCACCACCGGTGGCGTGTACGTGCAGTGGTACATGATCGGTGCGAACATCAACATCGCCGTGGACATCACCCCACCGTTCTCCTTGCGGAGCTACGAGGTGATCGATGGCGTGTGGGCCGAATACCGCGACCGCGAGAACCAGGACTTCTTCCTCGGCCTTCGCCTTGCGCAATTACCTGTGTATGATGTGGGCTGCACCGGCTTCTTCGGGCTGGCCGACGGGCAGGACATCGGCGGGCAGACCGCAGTGCGCGCCTGGGTCACCAATTTCGGCAACCAACCCGTGAGCAGCTTCAGCGTGAAGTACCGTTACGGCAACGGTCCGATCACCACACAGAATTACAGCGGCACGGCGGTGAACCCCGGACAACAAACGCTCGTCACCTTCGGCAGCTACTTCGTCCCGACGGCCGACATGACCAATGAACTGTGTGCGTGGACGAGCATGGTGGACGATGCCACTGCCACGAACGACACCGCCTGCGTGAGCATCCATACCTATGTGGGGATCGATGACCTTGATCGGATCGATGTCATCCTTTCCCCGAACCCGGCGCGTGATCATCTTGTGATCCAAGGATTGCCTGCGGGGAGGTGGGATATTGAAATGATGGATGCCACCGGCCGATCGGTGCAGCATGAAAGCAGCATCGCGATCAATGGACCACTGATGTGGCCGGTGGAGCAACTCAGTGATGGGGTGTACCACCTGATCGTGCGGCAGGACAACAAAGCCTACCGTTCCCGCTTCGTGGTGCGGCACTGACGCATTTTCCTGAACGGCTACCTTCGCGCGGCCCTTCCTTCACCGGAAGGGCCGCGCACATTCAGCACCATGTCCAAGAACAGCACGATCGCACTTGTCCTCTGGAACGTTGTACTAACAGCCCTTGTGGCGTGGGGACTCCTCCGCACGCCAAACGGTCCGGCAACCGCTGTGATCCCCGACGAGGACAGCACGTCGCTGGGGACCGAAGTGACCATGGCCGATCGCGACACCGGCGCCTTGAAGGAAGCCCGCATCGCGTACTTCCACATGGACAGTTTGCGGGCCGGTTATGAACTGATCAAGGAGAAGAACGGCCGGTTCACCAGCGAGGCGCGCCGGGTGGAGACCGAATTGCAGGACAAGCAGGAAAAGGCCCAACGACGGTACCAGGAGCTGAGCCAGAAGGACCGCACTTACAGCACCCAAGCAGAGATCGAGAAGGATGAAGCGGAGGTGCGCAAGTTGATGGCCGACCTGCAAGGCATGCAGGCGGAAGGCGAGGAGCGCATGGCCCGTCTGGAGAACGATATGTTGAAGGAGATCAGCAAGGAGTTGGAGGATTTCCTGAACACGTACAATACCACCGCAGGCTACGATTACATCCTCAGCATCCAGAGCGGTGGGCAGATCTGGGTGGGCAACAAGGGCCTGGACATCACACGCGACCTGGTGAACGGATTGAACGCCCGGCATCGCGCAGGGAAGGCCACAAAGAAGTAGCAGGTATGGATCCACTGCAGAAGCGACGCGAGGAGAACATCGCCGGGTATGTCATCGGCATGTGGCACTTGGAGGACCTGATGCGTGCCGCCGACCTCGACATGAGGAAGGTGGAGAAGCAACTCGTCGCACCCATGGAGGCGGATGAGGATACGCGGGCCGGTATGCGCGATTGGTACGCAGGCATCATCACCGCCATGCGTGAACAGGGCATCGAGCGATACGGTCATTTGAGCGAAGTGGAAGAGGTGATGAACGAATTGGAGTTCCTGCACCGGACCTTGACGGAAGTATTGGATGACCAGGAGTACGATGCGCTCGTTGCCAAGGCCGAACCGGGGATCCGTGCGGTGCAACAGCATGCGGGCGGTGATCCAGCAGGCGTGGTGGAGTCCTGCTTCACGGCGGTCTATGGCGTGATGGTATTGCGCGCACAGAACAAGGAGATCGGTGAGGAGACCTTGCGTTCCGAAGAGCACATCCGGAACCTGTTGGAGACCCTGAGCACGCACTACCGCCAGATGCGACGACTGCCAGGCGTATCCATGAACTGATGCAAGGTCGATCGCGCTCGGCCGTGGTACACCCTTTGGGGATCACGCCCTCCGTGCGCTACCTGGTTCCTCTCTTCTTCCTGCTTCTCGCTCCGATCCGGGGAACAGCGCAATCCAATACGCAAGGCGGCCGCGTGGAGATCCTGAACGCCGATGAGTGGCGCTATGATCAAGGCAATTCCGGCGCGCAACGGTTGAAGGGCAACGTCCGCTTCAAGCACGCCGATGCCTTGATGCAATGTGACAGTGCGTACCTGTACGAGGACCAGCGCGTGGATGCGTATGGCCACGTGACCATTGATCAAGGAGACTCGCTGCATGTGGATGCTGATCGGTTGAAGTACAACGGTAAAGAGCGCCTTGCCCGGCTGGAAGGCAATGTCCGCATGCGTGACCGCTCCATGGAATTGAGCACCCCATCACTGGAATACAACCTCCGCACGCGACAGGCGATCTATGCCAACGGTGGCCGGATCGTGAGCCAGAAGGAAGGCAATACGCTCACCAGCCAAGCCGGTTCCTATTTCGCGGACACCAAGCGGTTCATCTTCAGCCGGAACGTGCGCTTGGATCATCCGGACCACACGATCGTGAGCGATACCATGCACTACATCACTTCCAGCGGAGTGAGCGAGTTCTTCGGACCGACCATGATCACCCAAGGCCGCACGGTGATCAACACGTTGCGCGGCGAGTACAACACGCGGACGGAACACGCGCGATTCACGCGGCGCTCCAGCGTGCTGAGCCAAGGCCGGTTGTTGGAGGGCGACAGCCTGCACTATGACCGCAAGTCGGGTCAGGGACTTGCATGGGGCCATGTGGTCGTCTCGGATAGCAGTGGTGAGATGCGCGTAATGGGTGATGTGGGTCGGTACAACGAGTTCGATGAGAAGAGCATGATCACCGGTCGCGCGGAGTTGGAAATGCGCATGGGCGAGGACACACTGCACTTGCACGGCGATTCGCTTTTCACGCAACCTGAAGCAACAGGAACAAGTGCACCGGATGCGCGCAGGATCCTTGCGCGCCGTCATGTGCGCTTCTTCAAGAACGACCTGCAAGGTGTGTGCGATACCCTGATCTACAGCGATGCGGATAGCCTGATCCGCATGTTCCACCTTCCGGTTCTGTGGAGTGGAACCGATCAGATCACTGGACAGCACATCCGGATCGAATTGCGCAATGGCGCGGCACATCGGCTCTTCGTGGAGCGTGATGCCTTCCTGCTGTCCAAGGCGGATAGCATCCACTTCGACCAGGTGACCGGCACGGACATGACCGGCTATTTCGTGGATAATGAATTGCGCCGACTCGATGTGGAAGGCAACGCACGCACCGTGTACTTCGCTCGCGAGAAGAAGGGCGATGTGGAGGAGGTCTTCGGAGTGAACCGCGCCGATTGCAGCCGCATCCGGGTGGATATGCAGGAGGGCCGTATCGCTGCCGTGAATTTCCTTGAACGGCCGGATGCCGTGCTCTATCCGCTGGCGAAGGCCCCACCGGAAGAGCTGCTCATGAAGGGTGCACAGTATCGCGGTGATGAACGCCCGGTGGATCGCGCGGACATCTTCCGCTGATCAATCCTTGGCGAAGATCCCGATCACGTCCGCGCCCAGTACTTCCTTCGGCACCACAGCGGAGAGGCTGTCCAGTTCCTGCTCCTTCTCATTGCCGCTGTATTCGTTCGCATAGCGCATCACGCGTGCGCCGCCATAGATCGGTTTCTTCCGGTAGGCCCCGAAGATGATGCGATTCCCTGTGAAGATATTTCCTTCCACGTAAGCGATGCTGAGATCCTTGGCGGCCAGTGCAAGTCGGTTGCCTTCGAAGCGGGATCCACGAACGAGCAACTGGCTGGCCTCCCCCACACTGATCCCTTTGTCCATCATCCGGATGAACGCGCAATTCGTTACCAGGATCCGTGAACCGCTCACGTCCAGACCATCTCCGTTGGAATCCCGGCGCCCACTGCGGAAGACACAGCCGTTCAGCCTTCCGGTGCATCGATCCAGATCCACCAGATCGGCGAAGCCATCCTCGAACACGCATCGTTCAAGCAGGACCGACCCACCCTTGATATTCAACAGATCCTCTCCATACGACTCCGCGATGATGCAGTCCTTCAGCACCGTCCGCGCGCCGTTGTGGATCGCGAACTGGCCGGAGAAGTACACGCCATTCACGCGCGCCTCGCTCCCACCGCTCAACTGAAGTCCGGTGATGGAACACCGCGTGGTTCCATCACCGACCACAGCAAATGTTCCGAACGGCGCATTGTCATCCTTGGGACGTACGAAGACCGGGTTGCGCGTCGTGCCGCGCACATCCAGCGGGCCTTGGATCACCACGCTCTTCCCGGCTGCGATCTCGAAACGCGCGCCTTGCTCGATCACCACCGGATGGCCGTATGGAATGGTCAGGTCCTCTTCAATGCTGTACCGGCCGCGCGGGAAGACGAGCGTATCACCTTCAACCCGTGCCTTCGTCCGAGCCGCGATCCGATCGAGGATCCGTGGGTCGTCGCGTGTGGGCCAATAGCGCACCTCCCCTGCGCCGTCATCAAAAGCCTCTGCGCCTGCGTAGCGCACGAGCTTTCGTTGCAAGGCATTCCATGCATGTGGATCATCGAGGCGATCATTCAGTAACGAATCCTGGATCCCTCGCGCGATGGATCGCGCACGTGAAAGGGACCCGCCATTGGCCAGGATCGGCAACCAGGCGTGATCCATCGCCTCGAAGCGTTCCTTCAACCGCCAACGTTCCTCCAGCAATTGTTCGCGGCGCTTGTTGAAGTCGTCGCGAACGTCGGACTCCAGCATCATCCCCGAAAGTGGATCCATCATCACCGGCGCACCATTCGCTCCATCGACCAATGTGGATCTCGTGTGCCGGTATAAGGGAACGACCCGGCCCTTGGACCAGTCGTATGCGAAGACCTGTTCACCTTCGAAGGCGGCAGGGCCGTGTTCAAGCCAGAGCATCAGCAAACGGCCGATGCCCGCCTTGCGATCAACGATGTAGGACAACGGTGCCGCGCCCTCCGCCAGATCCGCGTAGGCCATCCGCAGTGAATTGCGCAAGACCGGACCAGCAAGCGTATCATCCTCGAATGCGGGGAACAGATGATCCGGACGCGCGGGATCATGACCTTGCTCGAAGAGGCTTGCACCTGCCAGTCCTTGCTTCTCCAGAAAGTCCGCATCGATCCGTTCCTCCTTCAAATGGATCCCGAGGTCCCGCCCGCAGGCGATCACACGAACGAAGGAGATCTCCGGCGTGACCAGTCCCAGTTCGTGCGCAAGGATCTCGAGGTACTTCGCCCGGATGCTGGCAACATCGGCTGGCATCAAGACGATATGCCGTTGCGCGTGGAACGGCCGTTCGCGTTCGAACTTGACCACCCAACCGCCATCCGTGGAGCGCAACCGGCGCACTTTCACAGAGTCCGAGTAGTCACTTGCCACGAAGAACTGCGCATCCCAACCAGGTCCGGTCTCGTTGGTGATACAGGTGTTCCCCGTGAGCTTGAACGTATCCGGTATCGCCGTAGCTGATCCCGTATCCGCGATATCGAACCACTTGGAATAGAGATCGAGTTCCATCGTCCCGATCCCGAAGCGACCGACGCTTGCACTACGCACCGGTTCCAGCCAGCTGAACAGGACCACGAGCAATGCGGCGGTGATCACCATGGCAATGAGCCACGGCACCAGCCCGATCCGCCGTGTGCTATTCGATCGCCGCATCGGTGATGGCGTTGGTGATGACAAGCGATGCGGGGATCCCATCCTCGAAGTGCACCGTGGCGTTCAGTGGCTGCACGTCCAGTCGCTGATGATCGGCCAATGGATGGTCCTTGCCACCGGGTGGCGGCTTCAGTGTGCGATACAGCATACACGACCAACCCATCGGATGCGGTTCCACCACCACCGCCTCTCCATTCACGGTGACCGCTTGCTCAGGGCCGCTCCACGTGAGCTGGATCGGGGCTTCGCTTCGCGAGGCGATGTGCAACAGGCTATCCCGCTTCACCTGCACATCGTTCGCCTCCAACCGGCGCAAGGTGCGTTCCCAGTGCGCGGCGACATTGCTGCGCAAGGCTGCCAGTGATCCGATCACATGCAACACGGATACGCGATGGACATCCTCCGCGAGCAGCGTGACGTTGCCGTACTTGTTCCGATCAGCGAGAACCGAAGGTTTCATCCGCTCGATCACTTCATCCAACCGCGCATTGAACTCCCCTTCGCGCTGCAAACGCACCAAGGCCTCGTACGCCACACGGTCGCGCTGCAGTCGCCATTCCGGGATGTGATAGGTCCACCAGCTCATCGCATCGTTCACGTAATAGAGCGGTTCGTCGGGAGGCGCGAACATCAGTAAGGCATCCCACAGCACCGGATAGAACCGCTTGGTCCGCGGGTTCAACACTAGCCATTGGTTGTGGTACTGGTCCACATGGATCGTGTTGAGTACAAGCAAGGCCGCTTCGTAGCGTATCCAAGTGTCCACGTCGATCAGCTTCGCGATGCTATCGCGATGCGCTTCCACTGGTAGCGTGTCCGGCACAAGGGCCGTGATCAGCTTGCGCAGCATCGTTCGGGCTTCGCTCGTATCCTTCGCGCCGGCATCCTCCCAAAACGCCGCATCCAACCATAGCGTCCTTCCACGCGGCACCGTGCGATCACTCACCGAAGGGTAATCGCCTTTGAGCACGGGGATCTTGTGCGAGCCGAGGTGACGGTTCCGTTCGAAGTCGCCATCGACCTGCTCGTACATCTCCATCACGCCATAGTCGGCGTTGTTCATGCGCACGAAGACCATTTCGTTCATCGGCACCGGCACACCCATGTTACCCGCGACCCACGAGGCCATGTGATCGTTCACGAGGTTGTGCGCTTTGGGGTTGATCACATTCACCTTGCGGTACGGCAACCACGGGTTGCTCCGCTTCATGGAAAGTCGGAAGGACTTCTTGCCACCGAGGAAGTGGGACGGCGTGACCACTCCGCGATACCGGAACTTCACCTTGTGCGCCACACCATTGTCGGTGAGGATCGCACGGACGTTATCGCCTCCGCTCCAAGGAAGATCGGCCTGCAAGGAATCCAGCAGGTGCGCATCAACGGCGAGATCCAGCACAGGAATGTGATGCGGGTCTGGATCCTCTGCGAAGCCATCCACCGCAATGTTCAGCGCAGCCGCAGCTGCGATGTGCATGGCCCGCGAAGGCCCGAGGATGATGGCGAACACGATCAATGACACCAACACCGCACCCGCCACGATGGCCGTGATCAAACCGGCGATGGAGCGCGGACCTTTCATCGTCCACTGCGCGCACTGAGCAAAAGCGCCAAGGCAACGACCAGTACCAAGGCTGCTGCACTCAAGTTGAGTCCGAGGCCGAGTAGCGCCGCGATGATGATCGCCGGGGTCCACAGTCCGCGCGGATGTGATCCGCGACCGATGAAACCTGAAAGCAACACCGCCACGCCGATGGTGATCGCCGCCCAATGATCATGCTTGAACGCGCGCAACAACAGGATGAGTCCATAGCCGACCAACAACAACATCACCGGCACCACTGGGCCACGATCGGCTGGACGAAAGCCGCGGTTCCAGCACCAGCCGATGATGGCCAGTGCGACAAGGAGCATCAGGAAAAGCGTGAGCAACTCCACCCATCCGTGGAAGAGGGCGCCCAGCCAGCGATCGGCTTCGGTCCGCATGCGTGTTCGAGGTTGAGCCCGAAGGTCCGACGCACACACGCGGATCCCGTTATGGGACTGCGCGAGTTATCAAGAAGTGATCGGGAAGGACGCTCAGAGGAAGCGCTGCATCCAACTGCTCTTCAGCGGAACGCGGAACCGTGCGCGCAGGTCGGCGACGGTCCCCACGAGGTCATCGAAGACGATGGTGTCCGGTGTGATCACGGCTTCTTTGAGCAGATCGGGAAGTTCCTGCAACCGGCAGCTTGCTGCTTCACCATCGCGCTCATACACCACCACCATGCGGTCCGTGAGCATCAGGTTGAGGTCGTGTTCCAACTGCTTGATGAATCCCACGCTCTTATCCACACTACAACCGCTGGCCTCGGCCTGTGCCTCATCCACCCCCACCACCACGAACCGGTCATGCAGCACATCCACACAGGCATCCAGCTGACTGCCATGCGCAGCCCATGTCGAAGTGAATGCCACACCGCGCTCACGTACCAATTTCTGCTCGGCGTGGCTGAGTGCGCGCGCGGCCTTGTACACCCATACACGCGCGTAGGCAGGCATGGTATCGATCGTGCGGATGGGGGAAGGTGCTTCGGTGTTCATCGCTAGCTCGTTCATGGTGACGCTTCTTCTTACGGTTCCGATGCCTGAATGGATCGGCCCCAATGTAAATACGGGAGTGAAGTACGGAGCTGATCCCTGTCCTATCTACAGATCCCCCGCCTCGGCGATCAACTCCGCCACATCCTTCACCACCACTTCGCCTTCCTTGTTGAAGTGCTTCACGCCATCGGTGAGCATGGTGTTGCAGAACGGACAACCGGCCGCGATGATATCGGGTGATGCGGCCAACGCTTCCTCGCTGCGTTCAATGTTCACCTCCTTGTTGCCGGGCTCGGCTTCCTTGAACATCTGCGCGCCACCGGCTCCGCAACACAATCCGTTCTGTTTGCTGCGCTTCATCTCCACCAGGGCGGCATCGAGCTTCAACAAGACCTCACGCGGTGCTTCGTACTCGCCATTGCCGCGACCGAGGTAACACGGGTCGTGGAAGGTGATGCGTTTGCCAGCGAAGCTTCCGCCCTCGATCTTGATGCGGCCCTCCTTGATCAAGGTGTTGATGAACTGCGTGTGGTGCAACACCTCGTAACTCCCACCAAGCGCAGGGTATTCGTTCTTCAAGGTGTTGAAACAGTGCGGACAAGCGGTGACGATGCGCTTCACACCGTAACCGTTCAAGGTGGTCACGTTCTGCAATGCCTGCATCTGGAAGAGGAACTCGTTGCCTGCGCGGCGCGCCGGGTCGCCGGTGCAGGATTCCTCCTGGCCGAGCACGGCGAACTTCACCTTGGCAGCGTTGAGGATCCGCACGAACGCCTTGGTGATCTTGCGGGCACGATCGTCGAAGGCACCCATGCAGCCCAACCAGAAGAGCACTTCGGGTACTTCGCCTTTAGCCGCGAACCCGGCCATGGTGGGTATGTTGATCGGTTCGCTCATCGGTTCATTTCTTCCGCCCACTCCATTCTGCGATCTGGACCGAAAGCCCACGCGGCGCCGTTGTTCTCCACGTTGTTGAACATGGTGGTAAGGGCAGGCCGCGTTTTGCTCTCCTCCATCACCAGGTAGCGGCGCATCTCCAGAATGATCTCCACCGGATCGATGTTCACCGGACAAGCCTGTGTGCAAGCGTTGCAAGTGGTACAAGCCCACAATTCCTCTTCGCTGACTCTTGAGTGCAAGCTCTTGCCGTCGTCCTCCCACTTGCCTTTCGCGTCGATCACCTTGCCCACTTCCTCCAAGCGGTCGCGCGTGTCCATCATGATCTTGCGCGGACTGAGCAATTTGCCTGTGAGGTTCGCGGGGCATTCGCTCGTGCAACGGCCACACTCGGTGCAGCTATACGCATCCATCAAGCTCTTCCAACTCAGGTCGAAGACATCCTTGGCGCCGAAGCGCTCGGTCATCTCCATACCCGCAACGGTGCGCGCAACAGGAACCGGGGGTTGAACGGAAGGATCCAGCATGCTCCTCACTTCACCGGTGATGCGCGGCATGTTCGTCATTTCAGTCTTCGGCGCGAGCTTGCTGTACCACACATTCGGGAAGGCGAGCAGGATGTGCAAGTGCTTGCTCACCACGAGGTAGTTGAGGAAGGCGAGTATGCCGATGATGTGGAACCACCAAGCCGCCCGTTCCAGAGTGATCAGCGAAGCGGTGGACCAGTTGTCCAATGCGATCGCGATCGCATCACTTACCGGGAATGCACCGGCCGTGACATAGTGGCCTTCACCACGCCATGCCAAGAGTTGATCCGCGCCATTCATAAGAAGGAAGGCCGTCATCAACGCTATTTCAGTAACGAGGATCAGGTTGGCATCGGTCTTCGGCCACCCGTCGAGTTCCTTCATCACGAGGCGCTTCACCTTGATGATGTTCCGGCGCACGAGGAAGATGGCGCAGGCCACCCACACGCCGAGCGCAAGCCATTCGAAGCTGCCGATGAGGAAGTCGTAGAGGCCACCCATGAAGCTGAGGACGCGGTGCGTTCCGAAGAGTCCATCAATGAGGATCTCCAGCACTTCGATGTTGATGATGACGAAGCCCGCGTACACGATCATGTGCAGGATGCCAGCGACAGGGCGCACCACCATCTTGCTCTGGCCGAGGGCCACACGCGTCATCAACGCCCAACGTTCGCCTTTACGATCGGTGCGGTCGACGTCCTTGCCGAGCTTGATGTTGCGTGTGATCCTAAGGATGTTCCGCGAAAAGAGCACGGTGGCCCCCACCAGCAACAGCGCGAAGAGGATCCGTTCCATCATGGCTTCTTCATGGCATCCTTGATGCGCTGCACATCGCTGTCACTCAGCTTCGGCAGGCGATCCTTTTTCCCGAATAGACTGAAGTAACGGTTCGGGTTCAGCCGCAGATCCTCCAACAGTAGATCCAGTTCAGCGGTGGCAGCATTCAGGTTCAGGTAAAGGCTGTCGTTCTTCATCAGCTTGCCCATGGTACCCTCCCCGTTGTTGACCCCCGCAGTGATCTTGCGCAGTTCGGTGCTGGTCTGCGCCATTTCGTCGAGGATCTGTTTGAAGCGGCCGCGCGCCAACTCCGCACTGAGCGTATCGAGGTTGTGGAAGGTGCGATCCAGTTCATCGCTGTTGGATGCGAGTGTGCCGCTCACCTTTCCAAGTTGCGCATTGTGGCACTGAGCGATGCACTCTGCGTCGCCACGAGCTGGTCCAGCCGGAGAGCCGTGGTGCTCAAGATCTCCAACGCCTTCCGGATGTTGCTGAAGCTGGTGTCGATGTCGCCGATCGTTTGCGGGTTGATCAGTTGCTGCATGGAACTGAGCAGGCTGTCCACATTGGCGAGTATGGACTCGGCCTTCGCTTTCAGTGGGTCGATCTGTTCGCTCACCGCGTCCGAGAGACTGAGTTGGGTGTTGCCTTGAAGCGTATCCCCGGGATGCGCACTGTGCAGTTTGTCATCGCCAAGGACGATGCGCAACGCTCTGGAGAACAGGTCGGCGCTGTAGATCTCCACTTTGCTATCCCGTGGCAACGGCAGCTTACGCTCGTTCAACTGGAAGCTGATGGCGATAAGGCCGGAGCCATCCGGCAACATTTCCGTACCGATCACCTGGCCTACCTTCAATCCGTTGAAGAACACCGGACTCGCGCTGGTGACCCCGGAAACATCCCGGTAGACGACATGGTACACATTGCTCTTCTGCAAGAGGTCCAGACCCTTGAGGAAGTTCATCCCGAAGATCAGCAGCACGATGCCGCCGAGCACCACGGCTGCAATGCTGTACTCCCGTTTGATCTTCATGGGTGCGCTGAACGGCTATCGGCCACGGGCCAAATTAACCGCTTCCTGTAGATCGATGCGTTCACCATTCCGGAAGGCCACGATGAACGCACCGTCGAATCCCTTCTCGCGGCATTGCTTCTGGATCACCCGTGCCTCATCCAAGGTGGGTTCGCTTCCCACTGTGTACTTGTACAGTCCCTGGCCTTGGTGCTCCTCCACGCCCTCCATGCCGTTGAAGTTCTTCGGCTTCACGTCGATGCGCTTGGTGCTGGTCGCGATCTGCACCTTGAAGCGAACCGCGTCCTTCGGCAATGTGCCGATGCCCGTGCGGGATGCCACCAGTGTGCTATCCGGCTTTGCCTCATTCGTCGGCGTGGCCATGCCGCCTTCCACTTCCGAACGATATTCCTTGAAGGCGCGGTAGATGGCGCTGGCCATATAGTCCTGCCCGTCTTCGCTTTGGAGGTAGTCCTCCTCGGTCACGTTGGTGAGGAAGCCCAATTCCACAAGTACCGCTGGCATGGTGGTGTAGCTGATCACCAGGAAGCCCGCCTGTTTCACGCCACGGTCCGGCCGCCCCACACGATCCTTGAACTGTTTCTGGATGAGGTCACTCAACCTCAGGCTTTGGCCGAGGTGGACATTCTGACGAAGGCTGAGCGCGATCTGGCTCTCGGGATCCTTCGGATCATAACCATCGTACTTCAACTCATGGCCCTCTTCCATCAGGATCGCCGCGTTCTCCTTCTGCGCCACGCGCATGTTCGCCTCGGTCTTGTGCAAGCCCATCACGTAGGTCTCGCAGCCGTTCGGGTCATGACTGTCGTTCGCATTGCAGTGGATGCTGATGAACACATCGGCCTTCGCGCGATTGGCGATCTGGGTGCGTTCCATCAACTCCACGAAGCGATCATCCTCACGGGTGTAGATCACCCTCACATCGGGGAAGTTCTCGTTGATGTACTTCCCGACAAGGCGTGCCACATTGAGTGAAACAGCCTTCTCCGTGGTCTTGTAACGCCCGGTACCCAGATTGCCCGGATCCTTTCCTCCGTGTCCCGCATCCAGCACCACGGTCCTGATCAGGTAGGGATCGCGTCCTTGTGCGAAGGCACCTCCAATGATCACAACAGATGCGATGAAGCAAAGGAGGATACGATACAAGCCAAGTTGGCGTTCCATGGTGCGCGAAGGGCGATGCGTACTTTTCGGCCTGCTTTTCCGTGAGGAATATGGAGCAATGACGGTAGCGCGACGCATCCGGCCCTCGTGGCGCGAAACTAGGGGCCGCTCCTGCGCAGGGAGGTCGATCTGCGTTCCAGTTTTCATCACGTTCATGTTGATGTGTGTAGCGTCCGGCCTGCACGCGCAGAAGTTGGAGGAGGAGGTCCGTTATCAGGCCCGCGACAGTATCCGTTACGACCTGGACGGGCAAACCGTGTACCTCTTCGGTGCCGCCTCGGTGCATTACCAGGATATCCAGCTCAGCGCGGACCGGATCGCGTTCAACTTCAAGAACGAGGAAGCACAGGCCTTTGGTGCGTTGGACAGCACGGGGAAAATTGGCGGCAAACCCAGTTTCACACAGGGCGGGCACACCATCGATGCGGACAGCATCCGGTACAGTTTCCGCACGAATCAGGGGTTGATCCGCGAGGTGCGCACACAGGAACAGGAAGCATGGGTGCATGCCAGCCTGAGCAAACGACTGGCGAACGGTGAGGTACACAGCCTTGGCGGCAAGCTCACCACCTGCGATCGTCCGAACCCGCACTACCACTTCCAGGTAGGCCGCATGATGGTGATCCCCGACGACAAGATCATCACCGGGCCGGCGTACTTGAAGGTGCGCAAGGTGCCCCTGCCGCTCGCCGTTCCCTTTGGGTTCTTTCCCAACAAGAAAGGTGGAAGTAGCGGGGTGCTCATTCCGGTCTGGGGCGTGAATCAATCCTTGGGCTACTACCTGTTGAACGGCGGTTGGTATCAGCCCTTGGGCGAGAAGGTGGACCTGCAACTCACCGGCGACATCTACAGCCGGGGCAGTTGGGCATTGAAGGGCTACGCGCGTTACCGTTCACGGTACCGGTACAACGGTGGCCTACAAGTGAGCCACAGCACCTTGTTGAACAGTGATCCGGAGTTCCCGGATTTCAGCCGCACACGGAACTTCTTCATTAACTGGAACCACACCGTGGATCCACGCGCCAGCCTCACGGATCGCTTCAGCGCGAGTGTGAACGTGGGCACGAGCAGGAACTACACGAACAACTTCAACAGCAGCGTCAGCGACTACCTGAGCAATACGTTCCAGAGCAACATCGCATGGACGCACTTGTGGCCGGGCAAGCCCTACACGCTCAGTGTGAATGCGCTGCACAGGCAGAACACCATCAACCGCACCTTTGACATCACACTGCCTGCGATCACCTTCAACGTTCAGCGGATCCTGCCGATCCAGATGCTGCGTCCAGCGGGGTCGGCAAGCCGGTGGTACGACCAACTCGCCGTGAACTGGACCACCAACTTCGACAACCGTCTCAGCACCACCGAAGAGCACCTGTATTTGGAGAACGTCCCTGCCTTGGCAGGGCAAGCGCGCAACGGTCTTCGCCATACCGCCGCGTTGACCACCACGCTGAAGAACCGCTTCTTCAGTGTGAACCCGGAGTTCCGATTCACGGACCGCATGTACTTCGATCAACTGCGCAAACGCGTGATCAGCGATGCGGACACCACGTACACCATCACGGACACGATCCAGAAGTTCGCCGCACCGCCCGAATACAGCATGGGCGTGACGTTCACGAGCAAGTTGTACGGCATGTATTCCTTCCGCGGGAACGGGCTGAAGGCGATCCGGCACACCATCACCCCCACCGCCGGGCTCAGCTACCGACCGGACAACAGCACGCGCATCGAAGGTCCTTTCGGCGTGAATGGTGCCCTCTCCACGTATTCGCCTTACCAGATCGGGATCTACGGCGAACCCAGCACGGGTGAGAGCGGATCGCTGAACCTCGGACTGATCCAGAACGTGGAAGCGAAAGTGCGCGACCGCAAGGCTCCAGCGGACAGCACCGGTCGATCCGAAGAGATCACGTACAAGAAGATCAAGCTGATCGACTTCCTCGGCATCAACACGAGCTACGACCTCTTGAAGGACAGCGTGCAGTGGTCGCCGATCAGTATCGCAGCACGGACGGCACTCTTCAACACGATCAACATCAACCTGAATAGTACGTGGGACCCTTACGCGGTGGATGGCCTCGGCCAACGCATCGATCGAAGCGAACGGAGCGTGAGCGGCGCGTTGGCGCGGATGCTGTACACCAACGTGGCAGCCGGCTTCGACCAGAAGAGCAAGCGATACGGCCAGACGCCAAAGGCCAATACCAATGATCAGGAAGTGGTACGGGACAGCGATCCCGGCAAAGGTGCTCGGGTGAATTTCAGTCTGCCGTGGCGACTCGGCGTGAACTACAGTTATGATCTCAGTCGCGCCTACTCCGGGGGTACCAGCACGGATACCGAGCGACAGAGCGTGCTCTTCAACGGCGACGTGACCGTGATGAAATACTGGAAGCTGGGTTGGAGCAGCGGCTACGACATCGTGGCCAAGGAATTCACGCCCACCTCACTGAACCTCTATTGGGACCTGCACTGCTGGGAGTTCAATTTCAACATCATCCCCATCGGGGTAAGGAAGAGCTTCATGTTCCGGATCAACGTGAAGGCGAGTTTGCTCCGCGACATGAAATTCGAGCAACGTCGGCCGTACGGGAACCAGAACAACTTGCTGTACTGAAGGTGTTCGCGCTCAGGAAAGGTGCGAGCACGGCCAAGGCTTCGCTTCCGCCGCTGCTTACTTGAATCTTCGTATCGGAAGATCGAAGTCGGAATGCTTCGAATGGACCATCACCACGGTACGGTCCTTCTCGTCCCCGGCATGGTCTTCCGGGTTTCGTGCTGCGATTCCGGGCGGCGGCGCTCAGCCCAACACCTCCTTCACCTTCGCACCGATCGTCGCCGGGCTGTCCACCACGTGGATGCCGCAAGCACGCATCACTTTCTTCTTGGCGGCAGCGCTCTCATCGGCACCGGATACGATGGCACCCGCATGGCCCATGGTGCGACCCACAGGCGCCGTCTCGCCAGCGATGAAGCCGATCACGGGCTTCTTGCAGTTGGCCTTGATCCATTCCGCCGCGCGGATCTCCAGATCACCGCCGATCTCGCCGATCATCACGATCGCTTTCGTCTCGGGATCGTTCGCGAAGAGTTGAATGGCTTCGAGCGTGGTGGTGCCGATGATGGGGTCGCCACCGATGCCGATCGCCGTGGTAATGCCGAGCCCGGCCTTCACCACTTGATCCGCTGCTTCGTAAGTGAGCGTGCCGCTCTTGCTCACGATGCCCACGCTTCCCTTCTTGAATACAAAGCCGGGCATGATCCCCACTTTGCATTCATCCGCAGTGATCACACCCGGACAGTTGGGGCCGATGAGCCTACAATCCTTACCACGCAGGTATTCGCGCGCGGTGACCATGTCCTTCACGGGAATTCCTTCTGTGATGCAGACGATCACCTTGATACCGGCATCGGCCGCTTCCATGATCGCATCGGCCGCGAAAGCCGGTGGAACGAAAATGATGCTCACATCAGCGCTCGTTGCCTTCACCGCATCGGTCATGGTCTCGAACACGGGACGATCCAGGTGCGTCTGTCCGCCCTTGCCGGGTGTAACGCCGCCCACCACGTTGGTGCCGTACTCCATCATCTGCGTGGCGTGGAAGCTGCCTTCACTTCCGGTGAACCCTTGCACAAGGATCCTGCTGTTCTTGTTGACGAGTACGCTCATGGTGGTCGTTGTTCGATGTTCGTTGTTCGGGTTGAACGTCGCGCCGATCAACGATCAACCAGCAACGAACAACCTTTCAGGGCGGCGAAACTAATCAGCACTTGACGGAGCGACCTCCAACGGCGTGTAGTTGGTGCGCAGGTAGTTGAAGATGAGCCACAAGGTGCCGAGCATGATAGTGCCGCCGACCACGAAGGGCAGGGACTGACCCATCACATACAACGGTCCGGCCATCACCGGCCCCACCACGCGCCCGAGCGATCCGAAGCCCTGGTTCTGGCCCATGACAGCTCCTTGTTCCTTGGCGTCCGCCTTGCGGCTGAGGATGGACACCAAGCTGGGATTCAAACACGCGTTGCCCATGGAGAGCAGGATCATCGGCACCAAACTCATCAGCACGAAGGCGAGGCTGAGATCGAGCGGGATCATCCGCCCCGCAGCATCGTAGGCCACGTTCGCACGGTCACCCACAGGCACGAAGGGCATCGCGGCGAGGCCGAGCCCCACCATCACGCAGCCACGAACAAGCATGCGCCGCTCGCCCCAAAGCCGGTTGAAAACATGCACCAGCGCCCCTTGGGAGAATGCCGAAAGCAAGCCGACCGCTGAGAACATCAAGCCGGTCTGGTCCACGGTGAGGTGATAGCGCTGCATCCAGAGGAAGGTGATGCTCACGTTCATCATGCTGAAGGCGGTGATGTACACGAAGCCGATGAGGAAGAGGTCGCGGAAGCGCAGATCCCGGAGCGACTTGAAGGTGCTGGAGAAAGGTTTGAAGTTGATGGCCCGTGTGGTATCCGGGGAAGTGTTGGATTCCGGCAGGACGAAGGCCACGCCGAGGAGATTCAACAAACAAAGGCCTACGGCGAAGTAGCCCACGGACCCGATCCCGCCAAAGTGATGGAAGATGTAGCCACCTATGGCCGGACCGACCGCGAAGGACATCCCGAACGACGCACCCACGATGAGTCCGATGCGTTTCGCGCGATCCTTCGGCGGTGTGATGTCACTGATGTAGGCCTGTGCAGCGGCGATGTTGCCGGAGCCGATGCCGGTGAGGAAGCGTGAGAGGAAGAGCAGGAATATCGTGGTCGCATGCGCGAATACCACATACGAGAGCAAGCTGATGAGGATGGAGACCATGATCACCGGACGCCGACCGTAGCGATCGCTCACCGAACCCCAGATCGGCGAGCACATGAAGACCATGATGGAGAAGAGCGCGGCGGAAAGCATCACCACCGCATCGCTGGCACCGATGGCTCCGGCGAAGTAGGGCACCACTGGAATGAACAGCGTGAAGCCGATCAGGTCGATGAAGATGGTGAACCAGAGAATGAGCAGCCGACGATCCATGGGCGGCGAATCTAGGCGCGCTCAGGAAGCCACGGGTGTGTGCGGCTCGGTCACGGTGGTGGTGCGCACGTACGGGCGGATGATCAAGCGGATGGTGTTCTTCCAGCTCATGTACTTCCACGCCCAGTTGAAGAGCACAGCAAAACGGTTCCGGAAGCCGACCAAACTCATCAGGTGGATGAAGATCCAACCGGACCATGCGATGGGACCGCCCAGATGGAAGGTGCCCACGTCCAGCACCGCTTTGTAGCGTCCGATGGTGGCCATGCTTCCTCCATCCTTGTACCGGAATGGCATGCGTTCACCGGGCCTGCGCAGAAGATTGCGCACCAGTTGTTTCGCTTGTTGTTTCGCCGCAGGCGCCACTTGCGGATGTCCATTCGGCCAGGCCGTGTCGCTGGTCATCAGTGCCACGTCGCCCACGGCGTACACGTTCGCGGTTCCGATCACCTTGTTGAACCCATCCACGTTGTACCGGTTCGCTTGTGGATGGAAGAACTCCTCCAGCCCCGGGAAACAGACGCCGCGCACACCAGCAGCCCAGATCACGGTGTTCGTTTCCATGGTGCTTCCATCCATGAAGGTCACGCGATCGCCATCCATCCCGGTCACACGTACACCGAAGTTCACATGCACCCCCATGTCTTGCAGGTACGTCAGGGCTTTCGCACTGCTCTTCTCCGAGAACGATCTCAACAGCCGGTCACCGCTGTCGATCAGGTGGATCATCATCTTGTCGCTGTCCAGCTCACGGTATTCGTGCTTCAATACGGTGGTGCGGATCTCGGCCATCGCACCCGCCAGTTCCACGCCGGTCGGGCCGCCACCCACGATCACGAAATTCAGCCGACGGCGCTGGCCTTCCTCATCATTCAACTTCAGCGCGGCCTCGAAGTCCTGTAGGAAGTCGCTTCGGATATCCAGCGCCTGGCTGATGGTCTTCAGCTGCATCGCCTGCTCCTCCACCTCGCTATTGCCGAAGAAGTTGGTGGTCGTACCCGTGGCGATGATCAAGTGATCGTACTTCACCTCGCCATCATCGGTCACCACCACGTTATCCGCAGGACGCACCGAGTTCACGCACGTCATGCGGAAGGTGATGTTCGGCACCGGGGCGATGGTGCGGCGGAAGGGATGGGCGATGCTGTCCGCACTGAGGCTTGCCGTGGCCACTTGGTAGAGCAGCGGCTGGAAGCAGTGGTGGTTCTGTTTATCGAGGAGCAGGACCTTGTATGGCTTGCCCGCTAGTCCCCGCACAACCTCCAATCCCGCGAAGCCGCCGCCGATGACCACCACCACAGGAAAGGGCAGGTTGTCGTACTCGAATTTCTCTTGATGGGACATGAGGGGTCGCTGCGGGGCCAAAGATCCGGATCTTTGCGCGCCATGTACCAACCGGACACTATCGCTGCGATCTCTTCTCCTGCCGGTGTCGGCGCCATCGCGCTGTTGCGACTCACAGGACCCAAGGCCGTTGCGATCGCACGCCTTGTGGCATCGGCACTTCCGGGCCACCTTACCGAGCGCTACGCCTACTTCAGTCCGTTGGATGACGGTGCTGGCCGCATTGATGAAGGGTTGATCATGATCTTCCACGGGCCGCGCTCTTTCACCGGCGAGGATGTGGTGGAATTCAGCGTACACGCGAGTTCCTATGTGCAACAGCGCTTGTTGGAGGCGCTATTGACCGCAGGTGCCCGAATGGCCCAGCCAGGAGAGTTCACCCAGCGCGCTTTCCTGAACCGCAAGTTGGACCTGAGCCAGGCCGAGGCCGTAGCCGACCTGATCGCCAGCCAGAGCGCGGCACAACACAAACTCGCGCTGGACCAGATGCGCGGTGGCTTCGGCAAGCGCATCGGAGAATTGCGGCAGCAGTTGATCGACTTCGCCGCGCTGATCGAACTGGAACTGGATTTCAGTGAAGAGGATGTGGAGTTCGCCAAACGGCCCGAACTCTTGGCGTTGATCGATGGGATCGTGATACTCTGCACCGAATTGATCGACTCCTTCCGCTACGGCAACGCCGTGCGGCAAGGCGTTCCAGTGGCCATCATCGGGGCGCCGAACAGCGGCAAGAGCACCCTGCTGAACGCCTTGTTGCAGGATGACCGCGCGATCGTGAGCGACGTACCGGGTACCACCCGCGATACCGTGGAGGAGACCATGACCATCGGCGGTGTCCTTTTCCGCTTCATCGACACGGCGGGTATCCGCAAGACCACCGATGTGGTGGAACAGTTGGGTATCGATCGCAGCTACAAAAAGGCGAAAGAGGCGAGCATCGTGGTCCTGCTCGGCGATGCCGCTGTGATGAACGAACAAGCTTTCGCTTTGGACGCCCGATTGCTCCAGGAACGTATCGGTGATGGCCCGGTGGTGATCCCGGTCCTGAACAAGGTGGATGTCGCACCTTCTCCGATCAACCGCACCTTGACCATCAGCGCGAAGACCGGCGCCGGGCTGGATGCATTGAAGAAGCATTTCACCGACCATGTGAACGCCCTCCACGGCACTGCGGACTTAGTGGTCACCAACGCCCGGCATGTGGATGCGCTGACCAGGGCTCGTACATCCTTGCAGCAAGCACGCGCTGCCATCGACGGAGGCCTCGGCGGCGAACTGCTCGCCATCGATCTGCGCCGCGCGCAGGACCAGCTCGGCGAGATCACCGGGCAGATCACCACCGACGATCTGTTGGGCAGCATTTTCGGACGGTTCTGCATCGGGAAGTGATGATCCCGCTCCTCTCCTCCTTCTACTTCGGCAGCGTGGAGCATTACCGTTTGCTCGCCCGGCACGATCGCGTGATCATCGACATCGGAGAGCACTATGAACGGCAGAGCTACCGCACACGGACGAGCATTGTGGGGCCGAATGGCACGAATGACCTGGTGGTGCAGATCGAACGGCGCAGCGGCGAGAAGATGCCAATGCACTCGGTCAGGCTGAGCTACGACGAGACATGGCCGCAGCAGCACCTGCACGCCATCCGCAGTGCATACGGACAAACACCGTGGTTCATCCATTACATCGATGAGATCGAAGCTGTGCTCTTGAAGAAGTACGACCGCCTCGTGGATCTGAACATGGCCACCATCGCGTTGGGCCTCAAGTGGCTCGGTCTGACCTCCATGCCTTTCGTGTCGACGCACTATGTCGAAAGGGACGAATGCCGGATCACCGAAGCCGGTTGCGGACCCGTGGACCCGAGCACACCAATGGACGCGCGCAGGCCCTTGATGGATCTGCGCTCCACCTTCCATCCGAAAAGATCGCTTCCTCCGGAGGTTCCTGCTGTCGCGACCTACGCGCAAGTCTTCGCCGATCGCCATGGCTTCATTCCGCGCAGAAGCATCATCGATCTGGTGTGCAACTGCGGACCGGATGCGGAACGGATCATCCGGGCCTGAGGAAGATCGCAGCACCTTGACGTGATGGTGCGGTGCTAACGGCCGTGTATCGACCTCCAAGGTTATTTTGCGGCCGAATGCGTGAAACTTTTCTTCTTGCCGCGTTGCTGGTCACAGGTGGTCCGGTTTGTTATGGGCAGAGTGATGCCGCGCAGCGCGAATGGGACCGCGCGGCCAAACTGGATAGTTCAGGCAAGCACACCCAGGTCATGAAGATCCTGGACGGCCTTGTTGAGAACCCGGCATGGGCCTACCGCGCCCACATGATGCGGGCACACCAATACTTCGAGCACTTGGAGCGTTACCAGGATGCGTTCTCGGAGATCGGCTTGGCGATGTCCTTGGAACCGGATAGCATCGATCCGTACATCAACCGGAGTTCCTTCTACCTCGAGAGCGGAATGCCGGACCGCGCCTTGGAGGATCTGGATCAAGCCTTGAAGCACGCACGGGAAGCGCAGGACAGCCTCACGGTATTCCTCAACAAAGGATCCGCACTGACCATGGTGCGTAGGTTCAAGGAAGCGCTGTTCGCCTATGACCACGCGCTGGCCATAGACTCCATGGACTGGGGCACGCGCTCCAACAAGGCCGCGATCCTCGATGAGATGGACCGCGCCGATGAAGCCAAAGCGATCTACCTGAAGTTGCACGAGGAGAAGCCCGATGAGATCGTGATCCTGAACAACCTCGGCTTCCAGGCCAGCGGACGCAATGATCACGCGGAGGCCTTGCGTTGGTTCAGCGAAGCCCAGCGACTCGCGCCGGACGATCCCGTGGTCCTCAATAATCTGGGCTATGCACAACTGCGCACCGGTGCGCTGAACGATGCCCAGCGCAATGTGGAGCGCAGCATCAAGCTCTATCCCGCAAACAGTTACGCACACCGCAACCTCGGCCTGATCTGGAAGGAGAAGAAGGAAATGGACAAGGCCTGTTCATCCTTTGAACGCGCGCTGCAGTTGGGCTTCACTGCGCAGTACGGGCCGGAAGTGGAACAATGGCGAAAGGAATATTGCCGATGAGAACAACCCTGCTGCTCCTTCTGATCCTGCTGTGCGGCATGGCCGTGCATGCGCAGGATGCCGACACCACCACGTTGCGCAAAGCCAAGGACTACCTCCAGGCCAAGAAGTGCAAGGACGTCAACCGGGTGTTGGCACCCATGCTGACGGAAACCGCACCGAAGCCGGATGCCTTGTTGATCCGTGCGAAGTGCCGGATCTATCATGAAGGAAAGCCGCAAGAGGGCATGGCCGATCTGCAACGTGCGTTGGACATCGAACCGGATCATTTCAAGGTGAAGTTGTTCCGTGGCGACCTGTACAACGACTGGGATATGTTCGACCGCGCGGAGTCCGACCTGAACGACGCAGTGACACTCGCGCCCGATAGTCTTGGGCTGATCGAAGCATTGAACCGTCGCGCCTGGAACAGCATGGACCTACGCAAGTTCCAAAGCGCGAAATCCGATTGCGAACGCGTGCTACTGATGGATAGCACCAACCGCGCTGCGTTGAACAATCTCGGTCTGGCGTGCAATGACCTGGGCGACACGGCCACCACGTTCCGGTGTCTCAAAGCCATGGTGCGCCTGGACCCGAAGGATGATGTGGCGTGGCTGAACACCGGCTTCTTCCTCGGCACACTGGGTCGGCACAAGGAAGCGTTGGTGTACTATGATGAAGCGGAAAAGCTTGGTCGCAAGGATGCGCGATTCTTCAACAACCGCGGGTTCTCACGTTTGGGTGCTGGCGATATGAAAGGTGCTCGCAAGGACATCGAACGGTCTTTGGAAATGGACGCTCGCAATTCCTATGCGTACCGGAATCTCGCGCATCTGGAGATCGCGGCGGGGAACAAGGATGCTGCGTGTACCGCGATGGAACGCGCCATGGAACTCGGCTTCACCGAGCGCTACGGCAAGGAAATGCAGGAGATGCGCAAGACGAATTGCAACTAGTTCAATGAAAAGGACCATCACCCTATCGGCCCTCCTCGGGCTCGCCACCGTTCTGTCCGCGCAGAACAAGGAACACATGGGCTACGGCGCCGCCATGATGCAGGAGGCAAGCAAGTTGGTCGGCCAGGAGCGCAGCGATGACGCCTTGGTGGAACTGGCCACGGTACACCGCAGCGACTCGCTCTACGAACGCGTACTGATGCAACGTGTGCAGATCCACCTGGATCAGGACGCGTATGGAACAGTGGAGGAACTTTGTCGCCGAGGCATCGCCGAACGCGGCAACCTCAACGGGGCCTTCACCATGATCCGGGCCGCCGTGCTGGTGGATATGGAACGCTTCGCCGATGCACTTGCGGCGTGCGATTCCGCGATCGCGGTGTATCCTGGGAGTTTCCGCCCGTACCACTTGCGTGCGTTGGCCCTTGCCGGCATCAAGGACAAGAAGGCCGCATTGGAGCAGGCGATGAAGAACGTGCGTCGCTTCCCTTACCAACGCGATGCGCACATCATGATGGGAACCATCGCGCAGAGCGAAGGCCTCACCGCGGAAGCGGGGTTGGCGTTCATGATGGCCCAACTGGTCCGCTTCGGTGATCGCAAGGCCGAGCAACTCCTCTCCTACTACGACGGTTTGTTGGGCAGCACGCTGGAACCGAAGTCGGAAGGATATGATCTCTCCGTCACGGGCGATGATCTCGAGGACATCGACCTGTTGATCCGCGGCAAGGTGGCTATGGATAAGAAGTACAAGTTGAAGCCGGACCTCACCTATCCGATGTGTCGGCAATCGCACCTGATGATGCAGACCATCGCGGATCGCAAGGGCAAGTGGAAAGGATTCTACACCACCACTTATGGTCCGATCGCGAAGGCCATCATGGACGATGGAAAATTCGAAGGCTTCGTGTACCACTGCCTCAGCGCCAGTTCCGACCGCACGATCACCGGCATGGTGGAGAAGAACAAGAGCAAGGTGCTCGAATTCCGCACGTGGCTCGGCACGTACATGCAGCAGAACCACCTCATGTTCCCGGAGACCGAGGGCGGACCAGACCTGTTGCATCACTACAACGATGACAACGATCTGCTCGGCTTCGGGCCCGGCGATGCCAGGACGGGCCTCAGCACCGGCATGTGGACCGTGTACCATAGCAACGGCCGGATCAGCGGGCAAGGCGCCTTCAACGATGCAGGTGACCGTACCGGCAAATGGACCTACTGGGATACCATGGGCAACCTGGATAGCGAAGGGAATTTCCAGAACGGGAAAGTGGAAGGCGTGATCCTGAACTACCAACCCAGTGGATGCTTGATGGACTCCACCACGATCAGATCCGGCAAACGCGAAGGCTTGGCGTGCAGCTACTATGAACTGGGCGGGCGCCGCACGTGCAAGACCGCGAAGGTTGGCGAATGGACCGGCCCCACATGGGAATACTTCCCGAGCGGCCCCGTGCAATGGAGCTACGAGTTGGTGAACGGCAACACCGAAGGTTCGGCGACGCAGACCTACGCGGACGGATCGACACGGTTCACCGGCATCTTCAAGAACGACGAACGCACAGGCACCTTCCAGCAATACCATCCCAACGGCACCAAGTCCGAGGAGTATGTGTTCGCAGCCGGCAAGTCGGAAGGTCCATTCAAGGAATGGCACGCCAACGGCCAGCTTTCCTTGGAAGGCACCATGAAGGCGGGCTCGAACATCGGCGAGCGACGCCGGTACGATGAGTGGGGAACCCTGCGCATGATCGAGCGCTTCGGGGAGCAAGGCCGCCAACAAGGACTGCGCGAGGAATTCAATGCGGACGGTTCGCGCTTGTTGGACATGGAGTACAACCGCGACCTGCTGATCCGCTACACGTACTACAGCTCCGATGGCAAGACCCTCGGTGAAGGCACGCGGTCCAAAGGCAAGTTCCAGTTGAAGGGATACCACCCGAACGGCACCTTGCGCGTGGAAGGACTCTACCTCGACGAAGGCGCAAAGGATGGCCAGTGGAAATACTACCACGCGGATGGCACACCGGACAGTGAGGAGAACTACGTGAAGGGGAAGATCAACGGCACGCAGAAATACTTCCGCGAGGACGGCACTCTGGCGCGACAGGATGAAGTGTATGACCAGGACGGCATCACCTACCGATCCTACACGCGCTTTTTCCGCTCCGGCAAAGTGCGCGAACAAGGACAGATGCGGAATGATGAGGCCGAAGGTGTGGTGCGGCGCTTCAACCCGGATGGCACACGGATCAGCGTGGAGTACTACGTCGGTGGATCACGCGACGGATGGCAGGAGTATTTCGATGCGCTGGGCAAGATGGTCTACGCCGAACGGATCCTGCACGGCGCGATCGCCGATCGCGTGAGCTATGATGACGAAGGCGTCGAGTACGAACACATCGTGGTGAAGCCCGGGGCATTCGAAATGGTGACCCACTACCCCGATGGTAAGGTGATGGCACGCCTGCACTTGATGAATGGCTACCTGCACGGCACGGCGAATTGGCTTTACCCGGATGGAGGTCCGGAAGTGAGTGGAGGTTTCCTCAACGGTGATCGTCACGGCACGTGGACGAGCTACCACCCCAATGGAAAGAAGCGGTTGGAGGAGGAATACCATTTGGGAAAAGTGAGAGGCTCGTCCAAGCGTTGGTTCCTGGACGGCACGCCGGAGAACGAGATCCAGTTCGTGGACGGACAGCGACATGGCGGCGCCACGGAGAACCACATGAACGGCAAGCGCTCCTTCCTCCGCGAATACGAGAACGGCGAATTGCATGGTCGTGTGATCAGCTATTCCTATGAAGGTGTTCCGCAAATGGTGCGCTTCTATTTCAAGGGCGCGTTGGTCGCCTACGGATCACCGGCTGCGGATGGCAGTGTGAAGGACACCCTGCGGTTGACACCCGGCGTGATGCAACTGGAAACCCATTACCCGAGCGGCACGCTCTCACGGAAGATGACCTACCGCAATGGCGAGATCGATGGCACGTTCCAGGAGTACCACCCGAACGGCCAGCTGATGGAAGAGACCACGCACCGGGTGGGCGAAGTGGAGGGAACGAACATGGAATACTATCCGAACGGCAAGGTTTCCGAGGTCACGCCGTATGTGGATGGCTACATCCATGGCGAACGCGTGATCAACTGGGACAACGGAATGGTGCGCGAGCACATCACCTACGTCAATGGTGAACGACAAGGCCCGTGGACGGTACACGACCGCACGGGCAAAGTGGTGGCCCGTTACCGCACACGCAACGACGATGTGGTGGAGATCGGCAAATAGCACGCTGCGCTCCGGTGTGACCGCAGGGCTGATGCTCCTTGCGCTCGTCGCGGTGTGCCAACCACCGAGCGAATTACTGGTGAACATGCGGCGCGCGTACCAGGACCAGTCCGCGGTCTATTTGAAACGCAACACCACCTATCGGATCGAACGCACCGCCACCGGTGTGATCGCGCACCGCGACATGGAAGAGGACGAATTGTTGCTGAAGGATCGCACCGGAACGGCACGGGAAGAGGAGATCCACTACAGCGACCTGATCCCCTTGGAACGGTTGGAAGCGTACACCCTTGTGCCGAACGGTCGCGGCACTAAACGGGTACCGGTGAACAACATCGATCGTCGTGATGAACGCGAGGACTACATCTTCCACGACGACAGCAAGGTGGCCAGCTTCGTGATGCCGTCATTGATCTCGGGTGCCGTTGCGCACGTGGAGCATACCATCGCTTACCCGGATGCCCGCTTGGTCTCAGGCCACTTCTTCGCCGGCGTGTATCCCACGGAATCGAGCACGCTCACGGTGATCAGCGACCAGGACATCGATGTGGACGTGCGGACCTTCCACCTTCCGGACAGTCTGGTCACGCGCACGGTATCGATCGAGAAAGGGCGACGTGTGCAACGCTTCACCATGCACCAAGTGCCCGCGATGAGCTTCGAGGACAATGCGCCTTCCATTCGTTACTACACGCCGCACGCCCAACTGGTCGTCCGGCTTCCGGACAAGGATGCGGCCGCCACGGACATCGATCGACTCTACCGTTGGTACGCCGATCACATCAAGGACACCTTCGATCCACCGGCGCCTGAGTTGAAGGCGCTCGCGGATTCGTTGGTCGGTACCGTGACCGATCCGCGCCAGCAAGCGGCCATCATCTACCGGTGGGTGCAGCAGCGCATCCACTACGTGGCTTTTGAGGATGGCATGAACGGACTCGTCCCTGCTGCGGCCTCGGAGGTGTGCCGGACGCGCTACGGCGATTGCAAAGGCATGAGCAATCTGCTTCACACCTTGTTGCGGGCGCGTGGTCTCGATGCGCACCTCTCGTGGGTGGGTACGCGCATGCTTCCATACAACTATTCCGAACTGCCGACCGGATCCGTGGACAACCACATGATCGTGACGCTCTTCCTGCCGGACACCGCACTCTTCCTCGACGCCACTTCCTCCTACAACGCGTTCGGCGTACCAAGCGAATTCACGCAAGGCAAGCAGACCCTTGTGGCTCTGGATCCGAAGAACTACGTGGTGAAGCAGATCCCGGTGATGAAAGCCGCGGACAACATGATCATCGATTCGGTGCGTGTGCGGATCGAGAACGATGGATTGGTGGGTACCGGCGTGGTGCGCTACACCGGCTACGAGCGCTACGACCTTGCCTACGGGCTGCGTAGCGTTCAAGCCGACAAACTCACCGAAGCACTGCGACGCACTTTGATGAAGGGATCGAACAAGTTCCTTCTGGATAGCTGCACCGTTTCGGGGATGGAAGATCCTTCCGGACCGTTGACCATCCGGTACAAGTTCAGGGTACCGGATCATGTGCGACGCACGACAGGCCGCATGTATGTGCCGATCACATTGAACGATCCGTGGAAGGGATTACGCTTCCGCGATGACCGCAAATTGCCGATCGAACTGGAACACTGCATCCAGGAACAGCATGTGGTGGAACTGGAACTCCCAGTGGGATGCACCTACAAGGAAAGCGCGAGTACGGGCGCGTTCGCGAACCCCGCATTCAGTTACACCGTGCATGTGGCGGCGGATGGTGGTCTTATCCGATCGAGCGCCATCTATTCCATCAACGAACTCATGCTCGACGAGGAACTCTCCGACTGGCGGCGCGCTAACATCGCGTTGATGAAGGAGATCGGCCGCACCCTCGTTATCGAAACCCCGTGACCATGTCCACACGTTCCTTTCTCGCGCTGCTCGGCACCCTGATCCTCACCGCTTCGCATGCGCAACACGTGAGCATGCGCGAATACGATTGGGAGGCCAAGCCCGTGCTGGCGGATAGCCTTCGCACCGGCGCCAAGGAGGACGTGCTGACGCAGCGCCATGTGATCGCGCAGTTCGACGATACCGGTGGCGACCTCGCCTACTACGAGCTCTTCCATTTGCAGCGCTTCCTCCACGACGATGCCGCCGTGGACGCGAGCAAGACCATCGAACTGGGTACCGGACACATCGAGAAGATGATCCGCTTGAAAGCGCGCTCCATCGATCCGGACGGCACTGTACACGAGCTCGGTCCCGATGCCTTCAAGAACAGCAGCGATGAACGTGATGGCAGTGCTGGCGTGCGCTTCGCGTTCGAGAACCTGAAGCCCGGCAGCATGATCGAATACATCATGCTCAGCCAGCAACAGGGTGATATCCAAGGCGACCTCACCCGCTTGCAATTCGGGATCCCGGTGGCGCACGAACGCTATGAATTGATGGTGCCGCGCGGATGGAAGTTCTCCTTCAAAGGATACAACGGTTGCCCCATGCCCGAGGTCGATTCAACGCTCACGGGGATCACGCGCTATCACATCGAACTCAACAACCTTCCGGGGATCGAGGACGAGCGAAGCGCAGAGGCTGCACGCTACCGCATGTACATCGTGGCGCGCATCGATGCGATCCCGGATCGTGGCCTACGCGACATCAGCAGCTATGTGAGCGCCACGCGCAACTACCACCGTTCGCTCTACCCTGAACTGGAAAACAAAACGAAGAAGAGCCTCCAGAAAGCGCTGAAGGAAATGGGGCTCGCCTACGCGCGAGATGAAGAGGACCGCATCCGCACGCTGGATCACCACATCCGCGGCAACTACCGCATGGCGGAAGTGGGTGGCGGCAAATTGAGCGATCTCGATGAGATCCTGAAGACGGGCAACTGCAGCAAATTCGGATTCCAGAAGCTGTACGCCAACCTGCTGCGCGAAGCGGGCATCGAACACCAAGTGGTGGTGACCAGTGATCGCACCGATTCGCCTTTCGATCCGACCTTCGAGGCGCACAACTACCTGCGCAACGTGAGCTTCTATTTCCCGGGCATCGACAAGTACATCGATCCTGTTGAATTCGGTCTCGGCCTCGGCTACATGGCGCCGGAGAACATGGGCACGCATGGCCTCTTCATCCGGAACCTGGATGTGAACGGGATCTGGACGGGCGTCGGCACCGTGAAGCGCATTGCAGAATTGCCTGCGGAATCCACGCGGCACGACCTGGAAGTGACCATCACGCCGAGCGCCGATGGATCCGAGAGCACGGTGGAATTCGAGAACCAGCTCACCGGGTACTACGCGCGCTTCATCCAGAACTTCTACACGTACATGAAGGAGGAACAACAGTCCGAATTCCTGGACGCGCAGTTGAAGCACTTCATGGAAGGATCCACCACGCACCAAGTGGACGTGGAGAATGCGGAGCAACGCCTCTTCGGTGTGAAGCCCTTCACGCTGAAAGGAAAGGTGACGACCTCCGCCTTCAACAACCGCGCAGGCGAGGACGTGTTGCTGCTCGTCGGCGAACTCATCGGACCGCAGATGGAGATGTACGTGGAGAAGCAGCGCAAGCTTCCGGTGGATGAGGACTTCAACCGGTACTACGATCGGCGCATCACGGTGAGGATCCCGGACGGTTGGGCGTGCGATGACATCACATCGTTGGAGATCCACAAGACGCTGGAGCTTGATGGAATAGTGGTCGCGGAGTTCAAGTCGACGGCCGCCCGTTCGGGTGATAACATCACCGTGCAAGCGATCGAATACTACCGCACCAACCATGTGCCCTTGGAACAGTTCGAAGCGTACCGCGCGGTGATCAACGCGGCGGCTGACTTCAACAAGCGCGCATTGCTCCTGCACCCGGTGAAGAACTGATCGGACCTTGTTGCTTGTTCAACGGAACGACTCTTGCGCGGTGCGACATGATATGACGCTCTTTCGACACGCTCCTCTCCTATCGTTCGCGCTGCTCTTCCTTTCATTCCCCGCATTCGCGCAAGCGGATACGGCGTGGCACATACCAAGCGCCGATTCGCTCGTTGTCGCGCGTTATCACTCCGGCGCGTTCATGGGGATCGCGGCGGGTGCAAGCGTTCACGGCGTGATCCGTTGGACCCATTCAGATGGGTACGCGAATGTGGAGAAGAAGATCCCTTTCACACCGACCACGCCCACGCGCATCGCGTCCATCGCCAAGCCGATGACCGCCATCGCGATCATGCAATTGGTGGAACAAGGCCGGGTCGACCTCGATGCGCCGATCCAGGCCTACATCCCCGAATTCCCGAAGAAGGCACAGGGTACCATCACCGTTCGACAACTCCTGCAACACAGCGCGGGGATCGGCGAGTACGCGTCGAACAAGGAGCGCGAGAACCAGCACCACTACCCTTCCTTGAACGAAGCGATGGCGATCTTCCAGGACCGCGATCCGATCGACACACCGGGCGCAGCCGTCCACTATACCACCTATGGCTATGTGATCCTCGGCGTGGTGGTGGAACGCGTTTCGGGCATGTCCTACGCGGCGTACATGCGCACGCACATCCGGGAGAAAGCAGGCATGACGAACACCGGTGTGGAGGAACCCGGTATGGCTGGCGGTGATCACGCCTCGCTGTACCACATCAACAGCAAAGGCCGGATCTCCATTGAGCAACCCACCGATCTGAGCGACCGTGTTCCCGGCGGCGGACTGTACTCCTGCCTCACGGACCTGCTCAGGTTCGGCGATGCGGTAGTGAATGGGACATTGATCAGCACTGCGAGCCTGATGGAGATGCTGAAGGATCCGGGGCTGAAGAAGCAGGGCAACGGCTACGGACTGGGCTGGTACTTGTACGGCGAGGATCCGAAGTATGGCTCCCTGTTCGGTCATAACGGATCCCAGACCGGAGCTTCCACCTACTTGATGTTGCTACCTGATCGTGGCATCAGCATCGTGGTGCTGTCCAACACCTCGGGCGCCATGCAGGCCGTAAGCGACATCACCACCGGCCTCATCGACCCGGTGGCGACCGGTCCGGGACAGTGATCCAACGCGCGCTCGCACACCAACGCGTATCTTCGGCCACAGATCCAGTCCCGGTGGATCGTACATGATCACCGGACCCTACGAACCTCACCAACCCCTTACATGGCAACATTCGAGAAGCGCGAAAAGGAAAAGAAGCGGCAACAGAAACAGGAAGAGAAGAAGCGCCGCAAGGAAGAGCGCAAGGCGAATGCACCGGGAGGAGGATTGGAGAACATGATGGCGTACGTGGACGAGAACGGCCGGATCACGGACACACCGCCGGATCCCGCGAAACGCAAACCCATCGACATCTCGGAGATCGAACTGGGTGTGCCCCGTCGCTCGGCGGAGGATGAAGCTCCTGCGGAACGCGTGGGCAAGATCGATTTCTTTGATACGTCGAAAGGCTTCGGCTTCATCAAAGAGGATGGCACACAAGAGCGCTTCTTCGTTCATGTGAGCGGATTGATGGATGATGTGATCGAAGGCAACAAGGTCAGCTTCGAATTGGAGCGCGGCCCCAAAGGCATGAACGCTGTGCGGGTCAAGAAGGTCTGATCACGCCCGATCACTGAGCGGATACCTTCGTGTTGCCATGTTGCAACGCACCATCCTACTTCCCGCATTCACACTTCTTCTGTACGCGCAGGTACGGTCCGCTGATTTCGCCGGACCGAACCAGTTCATCTGCGGCACCTCCACCATCATGGGCGCAAATGCGCTCGGGGCCGGTGAAACCGGTTACTGGACGGTACTCGCGGGCACCGCCGACTTCTTCAACGCGAACGCGCCGAATACACCGGTGACCGGGTTGAGCTACGGCGAGAACGTGCTGCAATGGACCATTCTTGCACCGGGCGGGCCGGTCTCGGACCAGGTCTCCATCTGGTGTTACAACAGCGCCATGCCGCTGGCGAACGCCGGACCGGATCAAGTGGCGAGCGCGCCACCCGGTACCGCGCAACTCAGCGGCTCCACTCCCATCGCACCAGGCGTTTGCTTCTGGGTCGTCGTGGCGGGTACGGCAAGCATCGCGAACCCGACCGACCCGAACACCACGGTCAGCAGTCTCGGCGTTGGACAGAACGTTTTCAGTTGGAGTTGTGATAACGGTCCTTGCGGTTCGAGTTCGGATGTGGTCGTCATCGAGGCGTCCGAGGTCATCGGCATTGAAGAAGCGGGAAGTGATGCATTCATCATGCATTACGATGCCAGCGGTCAGCGGCTGGTGTTCGGATCAAGTAGTACGCCGCGTTCGATCACCCTCTTCGATGAGCAAGGCCGCGTGGTGGATCGGTTGAACGCACCAGCGGGATCCGGGGTGTGGGATCTATCGGGATCACCGAACGGGGTGTACGTGGCCCAGATCAGTTCCGGAGGACTCCAACGGACGTTGCGTTTCGTAGTGACGCGTTGATCACCGCGCGCAACACCAGCCGGTCCCGCTCCTGCTTTCGTCGCACCAACACATCAGCTAATTGGCCGATCATCTGATCAGCACTCCATGCCCAAGAAGATCGCCCTCAACTCCTCGAAGAGCGAGAAGATCGCCCCAGCCAAGACCACCACGAAGCTGAAAGCCACCATGAATGGCAAAGCAAGCTCCGCGAAGGCTGCGGACGGCGATGCGCCTGTGTTCGCCTACATCGCCACCTTGCCCCAGCCACAGCGCGGCATCGCCGAACGCATTGATGCCTTAGCGGCCAAAACGTTGCCGGGCCTCAAGCGCGGAGTGAAGTGGGGTATGGCGTACTACGGTGTTGGCGCCTCGGCTCCGCTCGGCAGTGGCTGGTGCTTCGCGTCCGGCGCCTTCATCGGCCATGTGAAACTGATGTTCATACGCGGCACGGACCTCAAGCCGGAACCGCCGGTGACGCCGATCGCGATGGGCAAGGCCACACGAGGCGTCGAGCTGACATCCGTGAGCGACCTCGACGAACGCCAAGTGGCGGCGTGGATGAAGCAAGCGGCAACGATGCCTTTCGTGAGCGCGGCGAAGAAGAAGTGAACAATAGATAAACCGCAACGACGCGACGACGCAACGGGAACGCAACGCTGCCTGAATTCGCATCGGACATCGTGGTGAAATGCCCCGCCCGTACTTTCGGTCTTCATGTTCCAGTCCAGGATAATCCTGATCTCAGTGCTCATCGCGGCGACGATGAACGCGAATGCTCAATCCGACACAACGGAATTTGCCTGCGACACCACGGTCTTCGGTCATCATTACACCTTGTGCATCACTGATCAGACCGGACATCCCGTTGAGTTCGGCAACCGCAACGATGAAGGCCAACGCCACGGTTCGTGGTGCGAATTGCGCGGGGATGGCACCGACCGGGCACAGGGTGAATACAAGAACGACAAGCGCATTGGTACTTGGTGGGCTTCCCGACATGAAATTTGGAAGTACAACCGAAAAGGGGAGATCATCAGTAAGGGAAAGGCGTGCAGGGATTGTCCGACTTTCTGAAGCCTCGCGCATTCAGCGTGAGGGACATGAGCGGAAAGCCCGCAAGCGAGGAGGAACGACGAGTGCGGACTTGAAGCGTTGGCCCGACGGTGTGCTCCCGAGCGAAGGCTGTGCGTAGCGAAGGGATCACACCGGCACGTCCAAACAACCTGCATTCGCATTCTCCGCGTCCTCCGCGCCTCCGCGTGAGACCTGCATTCTACTTTCGCACCTATGGCCGAGAAGATCGACATCGAAGCATCCAAGAACGAGGACCACAACAAACTGAAAGTCGGCGACCTCAACGCCCGCCTGAAGAAGATCCACCTCGGTGGTGGCGAGAAGCGCATCGCCAAGCAGCACGAGCAAGGCAAGCTCACCGCGCGCGAACGCATCGACACCTTGCTGGATCCCAAGAGCCCGCGCATCGAGATCGGCGCCTTCGCGGCCGATGGCATGTACAAGGAGCACGGCGGTGCGCCCTGCGCCGGTGTGGTGGTGGTGATCGGCTACGTGAGCAAGCGCCAGTGCATCGTGGTGGCCAACGACGCCACCGTGAAGGCCGGCGCGTGGTTCCCCATGACCGGTAAGAAGAACCTGCGCGCCCAAGAGATCGCCATGGAGAACCACCTGCCGATCATCTACCTCGTGGACAGCGCCGGCGTGTTCCTGCCGATGCAGGACGAGATCTTCCCCGACAAGGAGCATTTCGGCCGGATCTTCCGCAACAACGCCGTGATGAGCAGCATGGGCATCACGCAGATCAGCGCGGTGATGGGCAGCTGCGTGGCCGGTGGCGCGTATTTGCCGATCATGAGCGATGAAGCCTTGATCGTGGAAGGCACCGGCAGCATCTTCCTCGCGGGCAGCTATTTGGTAAAAGCCGCGATCGGTGAGGACATCGATAACGAGACCCTCGGCGGCGCCACCACGCACAGCCAGATCAGCGGCGTTACCGACTACCAGTGCAAGGACGATGCGGAATGCCTGAAGACCATCCGCAGCCTGATGGACAAGCTGGGCAAGCCGAAGGACGCGGGCTTCAGCCGGGAGAAACCCGTCGCGCCGAAAGAAGACCAGAAGGAGATCTACGGCATCCTCCCCGTGGAGCGCACCAAGCCCTACGACATGAAGGAGGTGATCAAACGCCTCGTCGACGACAGCGAGTTCACCGAATACAAGGCCGGGTACGGCAAGAGCATCATCACCGCCTACGCGCGCATCGATGGCTGGGCCGTGGGCATCGTGGCCAACCAGCGGCAGATCGTAAAGACCGCCAAGGGCGAAATGCGTTTCGGCGGCGTCATCTACAGCGACAGCGCCGACAAGGCCACGCGCTTCATCGCCAACTGCAACCAGAAGAACATCCCGCTGGTCTTTTTGCAGGACGTCACCGGCTTCATGGTGGGCAGCCGCAGCGAGCACGGCGGCATCATCAAGGACGGCGCGAAACTGGTGAACGCCGTGAGCAACAGCGTGGTGCCCAAGTTCACCATCATCATCGGCAACAGCTACGGCGCCGGCAACTACGCCATGTGCGGCAAGGCCTACGACCCGCGCCTCATCGTGGGCTGGCCCAGCGCCCAGGTGGCCGTGATGGGCGGCGAGCAGGCCAGCAAGGTGATGCTACAGATCGAAGTAAGCGCGCTGAAAGGCAAAGGCGAGACCATCACCGCCGAAAAGGAAAAGGAACTGCTGGACAAGATCCGCGGGCACTACGAGGCGACGACCTCGCCTTATTATGCGGCTTCAAGGTTGTGGCTGGATGCGGTGATCGATCCGTTGGATACACGGACGTGGGTGAGCATGGGGATCGAGGCGGCAAGCCAGAGCCCGGCGACGCGGGAGTTCAATATGGGGGTGTTGCAGACATAGAGCATGGCGGTCCGAATCATCATCGCACTGTTCATTGAAATGATGCTCTTGGCATCTTGTACTTCTCCGATGCCTGGGGGCTACTGGAGAGAATTCAAACCCGAGTTCATTGCAAAGGACTACGGTGATCAAGGAGGACATGCAGGCTATCGCGCCATCCTTTGGTCGAGCAACTCACCTGGAACTTTCACTGCATCGGGCGTCATACAATTCGCGGAAGAGAATGACTGGCCCTTTCTCGATTCGAATCGCTATTCGATTGAGCACATGTGCTCGTGGTTCTATAATGGAACAGCGGTGTTCCCTCTTGGGTTTGATGGCCTGGATGCTTCAACGGAAGGTGCAGATACCTATCGCTGTTTTCCTCGCTGGCCCAATTCGGCGGTCGTGGTTTACAAGTTCAAAACGCCTTGGATGACTGTTGAGGAGGAGGACTGGAAGGACGCGTATGGATACGCCGTGGTTTCATCAAATGGTCAGAATATGGCACTGTATCACCTCTGGGGCGACAGGGCGAATTTGGTGGTGCCGTAGAAGGGCTTGGGCGTTCCGTCGCCAAATGCGCGCCGTCGGGCCATTCGCTTGTAGTCCTCGCCGCCCTCGTTCCTCGGTCGGCTGTGGGCTATCGCTGCTGTCCCTAACGCGAAATGCGTTCACCGATTGAACCGATCCCCTTTCCAATTCCTTGGGTTGTCGGCGATATACCGGGTGATGCGGTCGTGTTCGGCGTCGTCGCGGATGATGCGTTCGTAATAACCGCGTTGCCAAATGGGTGTACCACGTGGCATCAACCCATCGCGCACGGCCTGCCGTGAAACGGCGGCCTTGAACGTTTGCATGATGTGGCCCAATGAATTTTTGGGCATGATGGCGATTTGTCGGGGTCGGCAATTCCCGGCCCTATCCGGATCATCCGGTGGCGGCGTGTCAACGGGATCATCGGCCGGGCCGGGATCACGTAGGGGCGGCGAATTCGCCGCCCCTACCGATCCGTCGACCGACGCCGATCCATGTGGGGGCCGGAAATTTCCGGCCCCGACGACATTCGTGATCACCACGATCCCATGCACATGGTTCGGCATCACCACGAACGCATCGCACACCACCATGGGCATGTGTTCCGGTATCGCATTCCAACACCGTTGCACCACCGCACCCATCGCATTCGGTACCATGTTCGCATCGGTTACGTCACCGAAGAATTGCGCCCGTTCATGCGTGCATACCGTGATGTAATACGCACCGGCACGTGTGTAATCGTATCCTTTCAATCGAATGGATCGACGATGGAACCGGTCTGCCATGTTCCGAATATCGGCATCACCGGTTGAACCTATCCCCCTTCCAATTCGCCGGGTTGTCCGCGATATACCGCGCAATGCGGTCGTGTTCCGCGTCGTCGCGGATGATGCGTTCGTAATACCCGCGTTGCCACACCTCGGCTCCGCTCGGCGTGACAACGCCGCGTGCATCAACCCATCGCGCACGGCCTGCCGTGACCCCGGTTCGTGGACCGGGGGGCGGCCTTGAACATTTGCATGATGTGGCCCAATGAATTCGGGACCATGATCGCCACGGATGGTCGGCGGGGAATTTCCCCCAATGGTGGGGGCGGGAAATTTCCCGCCCGTACGGGATCGTCGGGTGGTCCGGCATTTCGTAGGGGCGGCGTAAGGGCGGGAAATTTCCCGCCCTTACCAACCGCCCCTACCGCGCTATTGGGCGACGGTTGTATTGGCCGGAAATTTCCGGCCCCGACCATATCCATTATCGCCACGATCCCATGCACGTGGTTCGGCATCACCACGAACACGTCGACATCCACATGCGGAATGTGTTCCGGTATCGCATCCCAATCCGCCGTACGGCGGATTGCATGATCGACCCCATCGGGGTCGGGTCCATCGCATCGTTCACCACAACACCGAACAAATGCGCGCGTTCATGCGTGCATACGGTCATCCGCCGTAGGGCGGACACCGGCCTGAGGTGGTCGTATCCCTTCAACCGGATGGAACGTCGATGAAACCGTTCGGCCATGATCCGAATATCGGCATCCCCGACCGAACTTACATGCGTAACAGTCTTGTCGTCTTCGAACCGGCCGCGGTGGTCACGCGGACCACGTAGTTGCCCGTCGGCAGGTCGTGTACATCAATGGTCAGCGACCCACCCATCATCGGGATCGTGCGCACCACGCGACCTAAAGCATCCACTAGGTGGATCGAGCCCTTCACCGCGTCATCGGCCTTAACGGTTACTATGTCGGTACAAGGATTCGGGAAAACAGCGAACCCTTCTTCGGTGAGCTCCGGCACTTCGGTAACGATGCCGTTGGTGCGCAAGGGCCGGATCTGTGTGGACGCGTAACCGTGCGCGCTGTCGTAGAAATAGAGATCGTAGATGCGGCGCGAATGGTTGAAGGACGCGGTGGAGAAATGGAGGTTCCACATAGCCCCATCATCCTCGCTCAGCAGGATGAAACCGCTCGTGCCATCGGTACGGTAACACGTGGCGAATCCGGCCCCGTCCTGTCTGAAGGTGACGCTGGTCATCACAAAAGGTCCGGGCAAGGTCACCGAAGCCACGTTCCACGTATCACCGCCATTGGTGGTGCGCAGGATCACGCCATCATTGCGTGTGGCCACGCCGTTCGTCGCGGAACTGAAGGCCACATCGGAAAATCCGTTCGTCGCGTCCGCATGTATCTGAAGCCAGTTGAGGCCGCCGTTGGTGGTGCGGTAGATGGCACCGCTGTCCGGCAAGAGGATGCCATCGTTGTTGAGCCGGCTGTACCCACCGGTGGCGGCGAAGCCGAGCGCGTTGTTCACGAAGTGCAGGCGCGATACGGGCTGTCCGGGAAGCACGGCGATGTTCGCCCACGTCGAGCCGGTGTCCACGCTCATGTCAATGATGCCATCACCTGCGCTGTTCCCTCCTGCAGCGAAGGCAGCTAGGTCATTTCGAATTCGCACTGCACGGTAGTATCGCCCGGTGCCGGTGCGTACACTATCGAATGCCATCGGCTGTGCCGGGAAGTCATACGAATGGACGATCACGCTGCGGTTGTACAGTTCATGACCCGCAGCCAGGTAGAGCGGTTTCCCGGCGACCATCTTCACATCGATATCCTCCAAATTCATCGATGGTCGATACCAGACATAGTATCCACCGGACATGTCGCCATTGTCGGTGAGGATGAGCCCGCCTTCGGTAGCGAAGGAGAATGGACCGGGGTTGTTCGCCCCGTAGACGAAGAGGCCCGAATCCAAATTATGGAAGGCGCACGCCTGGAAATGGACGCTCGTGGCGAAAATGCCCCCGGGCACCCATTGCGCGTGAAGAGCCGGAACGGACACGAATGCGAGAACGAAGAAGAGGAGTCGGCGGATCATGGGACCAAGATCGTTGTTGAAGCAGTAGATCCACTTGTTCGAGCAGCGCGATGGAAGGAGAAAAGCGGATCACTGATCGGGTCGAATGCCGGTGCGGGCGGAGGAATTGAATTGATCATCCGACCAGGGATCATCGACGCTACATTTACAATCATGAAGCCCGCGACGCGCCGCACATTGATCCTGATCGGCATCGCAATGATCATGATCTGCTGCACGTCATCGGCCGTTCTCGGCATGCGTTCGGGGCACACCGCGCGCGCTGCGTCCACCTTCTTCGCTGGGCTCTCCTTTTCGATCCTGTTCTGGTCGCGTCTTCCAAGAAAGCAGGGTTGACCGAGCGATCGCTTCACGCCTTCTTCACGAACTCGCTCTTCAACGCCATCGCCCCGAATCCTTCGATGCGGCAATCGATGTTGTGATCGCCTTCCACCAATTTGATGTTGCGCACTTTGGTCCCGGCCTTCAACGCCTTGGGTGCGCCTTTCACGGCGAGGTCCTTCACCATCACCACATCATCGCCATCGTGCAACACATTGCCGTTGGCGTCCTTCACCACGGTCGGTGCGTTCTCCGCATCGATCTCTTCGGGGTTCCATTCGTGACCGCACTCCGGGCACATCATGCTCTGCCCTGTCGGGTATGCGAACGCGGACTTGCATTGGGGGCAGGGTGGTGTATCGGTCATGGCGCCAAAATTATTCTTTCCAACGTGTCGACCGCAACGCAAAAGCCCCGGATCGCTCCGGGGCCTTTGCTGTCCGTGTAGTCAGATTCAAGCCACTCTGAGTTTCGTTTCCTCCTTCCGCAGTGCGCGATCAAGGCGCTCGGCTTGTTGGCCGAGGGTGAGTTCATCCCAAGCGTTTCGCGCGCTAAAGGCATCAAATTGTTCGCGCTGTTCCGGGAAGAGTTGCGCGTAGCTTACGTAGCTGCGCACGTGTATGATGTCGGTGTTGCGATCCCATGCGCCGAGGCCGATGCCCTGATCCATGGTCACACGCACATCCCATATTCCGGGGCTGCTTTCGTGTAGCGTTTCGGTGGTGTAGGCGTGGTTCTCGAAGAAGAAGCTTTGCAAGGCTTCCAGCAGGTCCGCCGTGCCTTCCACCTGCACACCGTAGTGCTGGATCATGCCGCCATCCAAGTGGTAGGTGGTGCCGGTGGGGGTGATCAACAGGGCGATGAGGCCGCCCTTGCCATCGGGGCACCACACCAGCGGGAGCATCGCAGGCCCAGCAGCGTGGTTGCTGAAGTGGAGCAACCAGTTGTTCCCGCGCGGCGAACACCACGGTTCCATGTGCGGAATGGCGTATGCACCATCGCGGTGCTGCATGCGGCGCAAGCGCGGCAGCAGGTTGTTCACACTGCTCCACAAAGCCTTGTGGTCCTTATGGGCATCGGCCACCAATTCCGGGAGGGACAGTGCGGGGGTGAGCATAGCTGTGGCTTAGGCGACTTTGGAATAGATGGCCATGGTGAACGTGCTCTCCGTCCGTGCACCCAGCGCGCGCACTTGGAACACATGTGGTTCGTCCTTCCTACGTCCATCCAGGATCAGGCGCGTGTTGGAAGTGAATGCCAACGCACCCCAAACCGGGTTTCCGTGTGTCCCGCCAACCATTTCTTGAACCTCGTAAATGCGCACTCCCGGTACGCTGCCCCACCGCAAGACCAACTGTGCCACAGCCGAAGTAGCGCGCACGCGTGCGTTGCGCGGTGGGTTCAGGAACGTGATCGGGGTGGATTCCTTCGCGGTATCGAAACCAGCGGAAAGGATCTTGGCACTGTCACCCAGACAAACGCTGTTCACGTAACCGGCTAGGCGGGTGATCATATCGCTGATCCTCTGCTCAGCGATATTCCGGAACTGAATAGCCCGGTGGCCGCGATCCATTGCAGCCATATTGGCTTCCTTGAATTCCTCTATGGCCTGCCCGAACTCCGCCATGCTTGGCGTGGGGTCGGGGAAAGCGGGGTTCCCGCTCATGTGCGTGTGAATGATCGAGGCGCGTTCCTCCTTCTTCAATGCGCTCAATCCGCGTAATCCTGCTTTAGCCTTGGCCATGTTCATGGTGCTTTGGCGGCTTTCTACGGCGGGCTATGCTTTCAGGTTGCGATCGCAAAGGGACATATCGCTGACGCCTCCCGTCGCCTTGAATACGCACAGGCTTTCAGTGCCTCTTCACCAGCGCATGGTGTGTATACAATAGCATCGCCCGCACAAGCATAGGACCACGGGGCAGCGGCAACCCACCCGACCGCGAAAGCCGATGCGGTTGTTGCGATTGCATGCACCGGACAGGCGACGGCACCACGCACCTCTGCACACTCATACTGTCCTCGTGCATGCGCCGCGTTGCACGGTGCCCATGCATTGCTACACCCTGCAGATGCATATGTACCGCACGCTGGTGCATTCCCCTTTCATGCAGCTGCGCCGTAGGCCAGTGCATGCGCATCGGGTGGTCATACAGACGCATTTCTCCGTATTGCACCCGCTATGCTCCGGATCGTGCTCGCACCTGACCAAGAAGCTCATGCACCGGATCATCCTGCAAGAGCAGATCCTTTCAATGCAAGCCCATGGTGGCGGATCGCACAGGTAGCATGCGAGGGTGTCGGCGCCAACGACTTCCGTGCATACGCATCGGGTGTGACCATGGCCTTGGACACGAAGAAGGACGAATGTGCAACCCGGGATCCGTGCTTACTCAGGACCTTGGGGAAGGTGAAGGCGACACATTCGAACAAAGTGCTTCTGGATCAGAACATAGTGCACCCGGATCAGGACTTCTGCTAATTTCATCGGCCTATCCCCATGGAACCCATCCCCTATCGCATCCGCATTGGAGTCACTGGTAAGCGCAAGAACCTACCTGAACGATTGCTCGTCGAGGCCGTGGTCACGAAAGCGATCGGTTGGGACGGTTGGGATCAGGGACGGTCCATTGCGCCCGAGTCGCTGTTCGCGTTGATCGATCGCCGATCGCTTGACGCGCTCCGGAGTTTGAAGCACACGCATCTTGGCCTGTCCGTGCTCACGTCATTGGCCGAAGGTGCGGACCGGATCGTGGCCGATGTGGTGAATGGCATCGATGGTTCGCGGACCGAGATCATTCTTCCCATGCCCGTGGTGGACTACGAAGGGACATTCAAGAATGCGGCCGGCGTCGTGGACCGATCAGCGGTGGAGGAATTCCGCACCATGCTCCTTCGCGATCGTCGCCCGCATATCGTATCGCCCACGCCGCTCGATGAAAACTCCCGCCACAAGGCCTACTTCAAAGCAGGCAAGGTCATCGTGGACCAATGCGATGTGCTGATCGCGATATGGGATGGTGTGGAGAAAAAGGGTGCAGGAGGCACGAGCGATGCGATCGCGTATGCGCGCGGGGATGACAGGAAGGATGACCCGGCGTTCATGAAGGACCCCAATGGCAAGGAACGTCCCCGGTGGAGGAAGCCGGTGATCATCATCCGCACCGACAAGGACCTGTCATTGGAGAGCGACGCGGGGACGCATATCCACCTTCCCGATGTCGCGATGTTGGACGCGTTGAATGGGACGGCGGCAGAACCCGGGGATGAGGAAAAAGGACGGGTGAAACTGGAAAAATTGATCGGCGAGCCCTCGAAGTATCAGCACTTCGCTCAGGCCGGTGCCATCGAAGCCATCAAGAAGTACCTGCTCCCCTTGTACATGCGTACCTCCAAGCTGGCCGCGGATTGTAAGAAGGCGCATGAACGACAGGGGATGGCGGTGTATATCCTGGCTGCCTTCGCTGTACTGTTCGTGGCCATCGGGTGGATGGTGGAACCGTTCCGCGTGGCGGCATACGTGATCGAGGCGGTGCTGCTATCAGTCATTCTCGGGATCATCCTATTTGCGCATTGGCGCAAGACCCATCACCGGTGGTTGCAGCATCGGTTCCTGGCGGAACGATGTCGCGCGGCCTTCTACCTCCAGTTGCTCGAGGCGCGTCCGAGCATCGCCCGACCTTTTGATATGCTCATTGAGAAGGATGACGACGCGTGGGTTGTCCGCGCGTTCGAAGAAGTGCAAGGCACCATTGAGGATGCACGACCTGCTGGCGCTGGTGAAATGAAGCCTGGTGAGCTTGAAGATGCCAAGGCCTTCATCCGGATACGATTACTCGATGACCAGATCGGCCACCACTCCACGCGAAAGAAGGAGCATGCGGATAAAGCCAAGGCATACTCCATCTGGTTGGTCATGACCTTCGGGGCCGCGCTGCTCCTAGCCCTGATCCACCTCGTAACCCATATGGAGGACTTTCCGGCCTGGGGGCATGCCATCGGTCCCATCTTGACGATCGGTTCCATCATGCTCCCGGTGATCGCGGGGGCGATCGAGGGTATACGCTCACAACGGGAATTCAGCCGCCGGGCGAACGTGAGCAAGCGTATGGAAGTGGAACTGACCGGGTTGAAGGAACAGCTCGCGGAAGTGACGGATGTGGCACAATTCAATGAGCTGCTCCAAGCGATCGATCAGAGCCTGATGCGCGAAAGCGCCGAATGGTTGGCCCTGATGATCCATACGGAAGTTGAATTGAAGCCCTGATCGATCCCGATACACAATGAAGACCATTCATATCATCGGCTCGAGCGGGATGCATGACGTGCTCCTGCATGGGAACGACGGCCGCATCAGCGACCTGCGCATCGATTCGGGCGTCGGCCTGATCCATTCGTTGATCACCGGCAAGCTGCGGGACGATGGTGCTGCGGAGGATCCGGATATTGAAGTGCGGTCGACCCGGCCGCTGCACCAGTCGCGTACCGTGTTCCACGCTGAGCGCGCGGAAGGCGGGCATTCGGTCTCTCTGAGCGGGATCATCGGAGAACGGGTCCCCTTGCATCACGACCCGCCCGGGCACCCTGTGCCGATCGGGGATCACGACCTGCTGGTCATCCATGACATCGGCTCGGTCCGTCCGGATCGTGATGCGTGGAAAACGCTGATGGATGATCCCGCCAACGCGCGCTGGTCGGTCGTCACAACGGATGACCCGATCTGGTTGGTGGATGCGAAGGGGGCGGAAAGACGGATCCTGGTGGTGGATGCCGACACGCTGCGCAGCCGGGGCGCTGCCATCAGCACCGGCCGTTCGTGGGATGACAGCTTCACGGGGTTGATCCAACACCTCAATGGTTCCGGTGGAGCGCTCATGAAGTGCGCCGCCCATCTGCTGGTGCGTTTCGGCACAGCAGGGCTGGTACACGTCCGGCCGGATAAGAAGGGCCTTGAATTCACCGCACACTTCCTGCCCGCGGAGGTCGAGGAGGAAGGATCGCCGGAGAAGATGGCTGGACTGCGGGAGGTCTTCATCGCCCGACTTTCCATGGAACTCACCCGCTCCACAGTGCCGCATCAGGAAGTGAAGGACGGACCGGTGACCCGCGTGCCGGACATCCGAACAGTGGAACAACGGATCCCTTTCGCGGCGATCGAAGCGCTGAGGTCGGCACGCATGGCGCAGGACTCCGGTTGGATCGTTCATGAGGATGAACTCGCCATTCCTGCCGAGGTGTTCGCGCTACCATCGAACAACAACCTATCGATCGCTGGGATGGACATCACCGCGCTGCCCGATCACGGGTCCCTGCTGGATCTCGCCACCCATGGCAGCCACGACACCTTGATGGCCTGGGCCGTTCATCACGTCCTTACTGGAGAGAACGGCGTGCTCGGCGCCACACCCATGGTTCCTTTCGGTGGCCTGCTCTCAGCCGATCGGCAGGAGATCGAACAATACCGCGCCATCCGCGACAAGATGTTCCATTACGTGGCCCACCCGGGCGACAAGCCGATGTCCATCGGCGTGTTCGGACCGCCTGGATCAGGCAAGACCTTCGGAGTGGAGCAGATCAAGGATATGCTGGGCGAAGCCGTGACCTGGATCTCCATCGACTTCGGTGGCTTCCAGAAAGAGGAACAGATCCTGAAGGAATGGCAAGGGATACGCAACGAGAATATCCGCCTGCGCATCCCTTTCGTGCTCTTCGATGAGTTCGACGCACCGCTTCACGGAACGCCGTACGGATGGTTCCAGCATTTCCTGCAACCGGTGAACAACGGCGTGTTCCGCGAGGACACCGTGGAGCACCCGGTGGGCCGGGGCATCTTCGTCTTCACCGGCGGCACCTGCCATACCTACGCGGAGCTTCGACGCAAGAGCCAGGGCGGTGACCCGGTCAATGAGACTGCGAGGGATCAGGCCCGGGAACGGAAGATGCCGGACATGCTGCGGCGCTTGGAGGATCACATCGATGTGAAAGGGGTTTCCAGAAGGCCGGGCGAACCCGCCGACCTCTACCTCGTGCGTCGCGCGGTGGTCCTGCGCAAGCAGTTCATCGGCAAGCGCCCGGAGGATGTGAAGAAGAAAGTGGATGTGGACTTGGGCCTGCTGGTCGCGTTGCTCCGGATAGAGGACTACCACAACGGCACCAGCGCGATGTGCAAGTTGGTGGCTCACATCAAGCCGAATGATGAAGGCCGTTTCGGCAGTGGCGCGTTACCTGCGGACGATGAACTCGACAATTACGTGGATCCCAAAGCCCTCAAAGCCATCATGACGGATAGCGCCCACCTACAGGATGTCATTGAATCCCTGGCACGCATGATCCATGAGGGTTGGCGGAAGAACCAGGACCCCAAGGAGAAGAAGGAGGCCGATGTCCCCTGGGACGAGCTGTCCCCTTCCTACCAGGACAGCAACCGGATGCAGGCCATGGACATGGTGCGCAAGCTGGCTTCCATCCGCTGTCGCATCGTCAAGGACAACGCACGAACCTCCCCTATCACGGTCTTCACCGCGAACGAAGTCGAATCCATGGCCCGCGATGAACACGACCGCTGGATGAAAGAGAAACTGGCCGCCGGTTGGGTCTATGGACCTGAACGGAATAACCTCCTACGCATCCATCCGCTCCTGATACCCTACGACGAATTAGACGAGAAGGCCAAGGAGATGGACCGCGAACCAGTGCGGAGGATACCGGAGTGGTTGAGGGAGGTGGGGTTTGGAGTGGTGAGGGGCAAGTGATTCATGAACCATGCCCTACGACTTGTTCATCAGCTACTCTCGGCGCGACAACCATGATGGTCACATCACCCAACTCGTTGATCGCATCAAGGCGGACTTTGCTCGCTTTGCGCACCGCGATCTGGTCCCGTTCTTCGATGTTAGTCCCGAGGATGGCATCAAGGGCATGGAGGACTGGCGACAGAAGATCCTGCGCGGTCTTCGAGAATCACGTCTGTTACTCGTTTGTCTTTCTCCCACGTATTTGGAGAGCGAATACTGCGAATGGGAGTTCGTGGAGTACCTCAAGTACGAGATCGGTCATTTGCACGGCTTCAATGGGGTAGCGCCGATCTACTTCGTGGAGGTACCAGGATGGTCCCAAAAGGATTTCGAGCAGCAGTGCGCCACATGGGTGGCAGAACTGCGTCGCCGCCAAAGCTTCGATCTGCGACCCTGGCATGACCGAGGCCAGGAAGCCCTGCGCGAGGCCGTGGTGCAAGAGCGAATGAGGTCGCTCAACGAACGGATCGTCGCTACGATCACCCGGAGCGAGCGCGCCGAAAGGAGTCTCGGTAATGTGGATGCACACAATCCACACTTCATCGGTCGAACCACCAATCTCCGATTGCTGCGCGAGAATTTCGTCAAGCCTGGCAATATCGGTGTGCTCACCGCGGTCAACGGCATGGGTGGGCTGGGCAAGACCGCACTTGCCATCGAGTATGCTCACGCTTTTGCGGATGAATACGGCGGCGGACGCTGGCAGGTACGCTGCGAGGGCAAGGACGATCTGCGCCTCGCCCTCGCCGAACTCGCAACGCCCATCGGCTTTGCGTTCACGGACGATGAAAAGAAGGACGCGGACCTGCAGATCGAGCGCACGCGTCGCGAATTGCGGAAACTCGCCGATGCGGGTGTGCCACATCGCTGCCTGCTCATCCTGGACAACGTGGATCGCCCCGACCTGCTGGATCCCGCATTGGTCGCTCGGCTCAACGGCGGCGACTGGTTGCATGTCATCGCCACAACACGGTTGGGAGAAGATGAATTGCATGGCACGCACCGCGACCGTTCGTTCCTGCCCGTGGACGAACTACCACTCGCTGATGCCCTCAGCCTCATCGAGAGCTACCAGTTCGATGGGCGCTTCCGTGATGAGGCGGAACGGAACGCGGCGTTTGAGATCGTTCAACTGCTCGGCTGCTTCACCCTCGCTGTGGAGTCCGCCGCTGTCTATCTCGGCCAGTTCGCGAACGACGTGACTTGCGCTGCCTTTCTCACGCGGCTGAAGAAGGAAGGCTTGCAAGGTCTTGACACCGCGGCAGGCCAGAGCCGCGAAGGCGTATTGCACGGAGAAAAGCGCTTGGGTGTGACTCTTAAGCCGACGCTGGAACGATTGGGTCCGGCGGAGAAACTAGCTCTGGGTTACGCGGCATTGTTGCCCGCCGACTACATCGTATTGCCATGGTTACGTGCCTTGGTCTCGGCAGCACATGAGAACTATGGGCGAGATGCACCGGCTGGTTATCCTGATGATTGGACAAACCTGTTGCGACGGATCTTCGGTCTCAGACTTCTCCAGGCGAGTGGTGTGACCGGGGAGGATGGCATCCTTCATGTCGCCAGAATGCACCGCTTGCTTCAGTCGATCTGTCGTGAAAGGAGTTTCAGCAAAAGGCGTATCCAGCGCGAGGAGATCTTTGAGCAAGCCAGGGCAGGCACGGAGGCTGAACCGCTATTCCGTCAAGTTCTTTTGGAAGCGGAGGAACTGGTTCCTCGTAATGAATCTCAAGTGGCTTCGGCCAAAGCCGATCTCGGTCGGCTGTTGCTGGAGTTGAAGCGGATATCCGAGGCTGAACCGTTGATCCGCCAAGCGTTTGAGGCTTTCACAAACATGCATGGCGAAGAACACCACGACACGCTAACTGCGCTCAATGATCTGGCACTCCTTAGCCAACAATCAGGTGATTGGGCGACCGCTGAGGTGATGTTCAGAAAGGTATTGGACGCACAAGAACGAAACTTGGGTCCTGGTCACCCGGGTGTTGCGGCAAGTCTCAACAATCTGGCGTTGGTGCTCATGAGGGCAAATCGACTAGCAGAGGCCGAACCACTGATGCGCCGCGCCCTGGCGATCGTTGAAACGCTTTATGGGCCAGACCATCCCGATGTGGCAGCAGGTTTATATAGTTTGGCAGCAGTGCTTCAAGTTGCGAACCGCTTGGCCGAAGCCGTACCTGTAGCTCGGCGTGCGGTGTTGATCTACTTACAGTTCCAGCGATCAACTGGCCACACCCATCCGAATGTGGCGCCCACCACGACGAACTATTCGTCCTTGCTCATGAGAATGGGGTGCTCGGAAGCGGAGATCAGTGATGAGCTACGTAAGCTCTCGCTGTGAGAAGTGCCTCGCTTATCGTGCGACACTATTGTGAAGTTCTGAGAGGCTGTGGTACTTTGTTGGGGGTGTCTGATACCTTCGGAGGCCGCCAGCAATGATCATTGAGAAGCGCCGCATCCGCGTTTTCGTCTCTTCCACCTTCAAGGACATGGTGGAGGACCGCGATGCCTTGATGACGCACACCTGGAAAGCCGTGCGGCGCATCTGCAAAGAGCGGCATGTGGAGTTCAATGAGGTCGATCTGCGCTGGGGGGTATCCGAGGAACAGAGCGCGCGCAAGGAAACGCTGAAGCGATGCCTGGATGCGATCGACGATTGCCGGCCCTACTTCATCGGGCTGCTGGGCGAGCGTTACGGATGGGTGCCGGATGATGCCGCACGGACACCCGATCTGCTGGAAGAGCAACACTGGCTTGCCGGGATGCGCGATCGCAGCGCCACCGAACTGGAGATGCTCCACGGTGTGCTCAATGAACCGGAGCGGGCGAAGCGCGCCTTCTTCTACATCCGGGACGAGGGCTACGCGAGGCAGAAAGGTGCCGATCATCTGGCGGAGGATGATGCGGCGAAAGCCCTGCAGGATTCCCTGAAGAAACGCATCCAGCTACTGGCTGATGCTGAGCGCGTCTCCTTGTTCGAACCCTACAGAGGTCCGATGGACCTGGCCTTGAAGGTCGAGGAGGATCTGGTCGCCGCCATCGACGCGGACTTCCCGAAGGAGGAGGTGCCTAATGAACTGACGCGCGAACGGCTGGAACACGAGGCCTTCGCGGAAAGCCGCCGCGAGGTGTACGTGGAACGACCGAGCAACCACCAAGCATTGGATCGGCATGTCTTGAACGATGGAGCACCATTGGTCCTGCATGGACCTGCGGGCAGCGGCCGTTCGGCACTGTTGGCGAATTGGCTCACACAGTGGAGCGCGGATCATCCCACGGATCACCTCATCGTGCACTACGTCGGTGCCACGTCAAAGAGCGCCGAGCGCGACGCCATGCTCCGTCGCATCATCGGGGAGATCAAACAATGGACGGAGCTTGATCACGATGTGCCGAAGGATGCGGATGGCTTGCGCTTCGATCTCCCGATCTGGTTGCGCGCGGCGGGTGAGAAGGCCACTGCCGAAGGTGTACGCTGCATCGTGGTGTTGGATGGCTTGGAGCAATTGGAGCAGGCGGATGAGTCGATGCCTTTGAACTGGTTGCCCGAGCAATTGGCGATCCCGGGCTTGCGCGTGCTGATCTCCACGCGGCACGGTGATCGGTTGGAGCAATTGCGGACAAGGGCGTGGCCGGAGTTGGCCGTTGGTCCGCTTTCACCCGAGGAACGTGCGAAGCTGATCAAGACCTATTTGGACCATTGCGGCAAGGCGATCGACCAGCGCCGCTTGGACCGGATCGCCAGGGACCCTGCGACCGCCGATCCCCAATTCCTGAAGATCCTGCTGGAGGAATTGCGCGTGACCGGTACGCACGACCAATTGGACGCGCGCTTGGACGACTACCTCGCAGCGCGCTCGATCACCGAGCTCTGGAAGATCATCCTGCTCCGCTACCGGAACGATTACGAGCGCGATCGTCCGGGCTTGGTCGGTGATGCCTTGGGCCTGATCTATTCCGCGCGGCGCGGACTGGCGGAGAACGAATTGCTCGAAGTGCTCAAGCCGGAAGGGCTACCCCAACTGCCGATGGCCTTGTGGATGCCCTTGCGCGATGCGCTGGGTGAGGGACTCCGCGACCATGGCGGCATCCTCAACTTCGCCAGTGAGGAGTTGCGCTCTGCGGTGGGTACACTCTTCGTTCCTGATCTGGACCGCTTGGATGACCTGCGGATCATGCTCGCCGACTACTTCGAGGCCCAACCGATCACGGCCGATACCTGCGACGAGTTGCCGTGGCTGTTGCTCCAGACGGAGATGTTCCAACGATTGCGTGCGTGCTTGTTGGACATCGATCGATTCATGATCTTTTATACGCGCAATGAACCTGATCTGACACACTATTGGGTGGCTCTCGGTGAGGAGCGAAACCTTGGAGACTTATACTCACGATCATATGCGAATTGGAGTGTTGGGAATGAGCATGGTCAGGACCTAATTGCCCTAGCGGCCTACCGGTTAGGCTCATATCTCAGCGGCTTAGCTTTCTATCACCATGCGGAATTGCTCCTAAGGCAGGCATGGGCTTCTTTCGAAACCTCATTGGGTGAGAACCATCTTTTCGTTGGAAGTGTACTTAACGAATTGGGCTTACTACTGAAGCGAATCCACCAGCAGGTGGAAGCCGAACAGCTACTGCGTCGCGCCTTGATTATTGACGAAAAGGCTTTGGGATCATCACATGCAACCTTGTCAGTTGTTCTGACGAACCTTGCAGGACTGCTCGAGGATAGCAACCGCCCAGAAGAGGCTGAAAAGTTTTTTCGCCGCGCATTGGAGATTGAAGAGAACCGATTCGGGATCGAGCATTTAGGAGTTGCCGAGGTTCTTTGTGAACTGAGCGGAAATTTGAGAGCTCTGGGTCGGATACCCGAAGCTCATTCAATGATCCAGCGCGCGCTATCCATCATGGAAAAGGTGTGTGGCCAGAACCACCCGAGCGTGGCTGGCGCTCTGAACTCATACGCAATACTGTTGCAATCATCGGGAATGTTGACGGAGACTGAGGAAATGTTCAAGCGCGCATTGCGGATCGATGAGGCTGCGTACGGGTTGGTGCATCCGGAAGTAGGAAGAGATGTGGGTAATCTTGCTGGCCTATTGTATGCGCAGGGCCGATTTGTTGAAGCCGAGGTGCTCATGAGACGTTCATTGGACATCCATGAGCTTTGTTTCGGACATGACCATCCGAAAGTCGCGATCCAACTGAACAATTTGGTCCAAGCGCTTGTAGCCTTGGAACATTTTGCCGAAGCCGAATCTCTCATGCAAAGAGCACTTGTGATTGGTGAAGCAAGCTTCAGCCCCGACGACCCGCATCTGGCTGTTCAACTCAATGGTCTAGGGGTGGTGCTGATCGCGTTGAACCGCCCAAGCGATGCCAAACCGTTGCTGGAAAGGGCATTGGGCATTTTACAACGCTTTCAGGAACGCACAGGACATCGGCACCCGGACTTTCTTCGGGCCGTTGGAAATTATGCCCTTGTGCAGATGCGCCTAGCTCAATAGGGTCGTATGTCTCCTACATGTAGCCTACCTGCAATTGCTCCGGTTCTTTTGGGAACAGTCTGAGCAGCCCGCACGTGAATGAATATCGGAACACTCGAAGGTCGATGTTCGTCCGCGCGTTACCGTGGTGCCACGATCTGACGGTCCTTCTCGCGTTGGCCTGAATGATTGTCGTCTTGGCGCCTGACGATGCCGCCCCTTCTGCTTCAATCAAGTGTACTTTTCACTCGATGTCTTCAATCACCCCTCTCCCCCACACCCTCCCCGAACTCACCGAGCTCGGCCTCATCTCCCTATGAAGAAGGCCAAGCATTGCCCTCCGCCGGTATCCAGAACACCACCGACTTCTTCCAATTCTTCAAGAAGCACAACGACTTCACCTCCATCCCGGATCTGAATGAAGAAGGCCAACAGAACCTGCTGCGCTTGGCCAAGGCCTACGTGAAAACGGAACAAGGCGAACTGACCAAGGAGGACCTCTACGATCCTGCCGTCCACAAAAAGGACACACCCTTTGTTCCAGTGCGGATCGAGTGGGAGAAGATCACGGGCATCAAGCGCGCGTTCCTGGATGCCTGGTTCCGCAGGGCCATCGAGGACTACTTCGAGCCCACCGCGCAATTGTTCTTGAAGGACTATTTGGGTGGAGTGACCACCGCAGAGGAATTCTACGAGAGAGCCATCCTGCATCCCATCAGACCGGGTGAGCCATCCGTGCGCAGGAGCACGCACGCGCCCCAGCTCACCCGCCTGATCCGCGTCTTCTTCACCTACCACCAAGCTGTGCAATTGCTGGACGACCCGATCGAATTACTACGCTTCCATGCGCGGGTCGATCTTGGCGTGGATCCGGCCAGCGAGATCTACGATACGATCCTCAAACCGAAAGCGGATGGGACGGTTCCGTTCGCGGCGGCGGTGTACCGGCTCACGCTCGCCTCGCCGTATTTCACTTACCCGCGCAGGATGCAGCAGATCAACCGCATGCGCTATGTGCGCATTTTCCAGGACGACCCTTACACCCTTGGGGGCTTGATGCACATGGGGTTGAATGAAGCGCGGTTCAAGCAAGCGCAGGAGGAAGCCGAGGAATTGGCCGTGAGCGGATGCCGTTCGTTCATCGCGATCCTGACGGCGCTTGGTTATGGTGAGAGCTACCGTTCACTGAAGGCTTGGGACAACGACTCGATCAGCAAGGAACTCGTGTGGCGGATCAACCGGGACGAGGAACTACACCTGCCTGCGGCCTTCTATGCGTTGCTCTTCAATGAACTCTACGGGACCCGCTTCGTGAAGGCACCGAGGTTGGGGATGGAATGGGTAAAGGAGGAGGTGGTGTACGTGAACGAGGCAAGTGCGACGAACGATTGATCAATTGAGCTCTTCCGGAGTGCGTACCCGCTCTTGATCATATCGCGCGCGATCGGTCCTTCCGAGAATACCGTTCGCTTTGGCAGCCAATTGGAACTTCGGGGCAAGCTCCGCCGGGAAAAGATCCTTCAGCACAGTTTCCGAAGCCTGCTCAGCGTCTCGTTGTGCGCCGAGTTCCACGAGCAGGTCCGCGTAGCGGATACGCCATTCCGGAGCAAGTTGCTCCTTCAAGCGATCCTTGCAGATCCGGATCGCTTCGCCCGGTGAAGACAGTTGCTGGTGCCGTTGCGCGAGTTCCATCCACAGCGGTTCCGGTTGGATCACGGGATCCTTCTCCGCGCGGCGAATGCCTTCGGTCAGGATCGACATCCCGGTCTTGTGATCACCCGCATCGAATCGACAACGACTCCGCATCTGGATGGAAGTTGCAGAGGGTTGGCCACTTCGCTCGATCGCATCGTACCGGGCGTAGGCCTCCTCCGTGCGTCCTTGGGCATACAGGTGCATGGCTTGGATGGTCCCTACGACCGCACGTTCGCGAGCGTCCATGTCCGCAACATCCACTGCATGTAAGAAGGTGGCAAGGTCGCGGGGCAACGCTCTTCCAAGACTGAGCAGGGCTTTGGCCAGGTTGATCTTCTCGTCGCGCTTGTTCTCCGGGTTGGCGTGCTTCAGGGAGCGTTCGCGGAAGTCCAACGCGCGTTCCAGGTCCCCGCGTTGTTCGCAAAGCACAGCGTGCAACGCAAGGATGTTCCGGTCGTTCGGCCGGATGGCGCCCGCAACACCGAGGCTCTTTTCTGCTTCCTGCTGAAGGCCATTGTGCAGTTCGCACACGGCCTTCACCAGCCAAGGGTAAAAGACCGCGGCCTTCGGCAAGTTGTATCGGCAGAGCGAAAGGAAGTGTTGGATCATGAGGTAGGCGTTCTCATGTCGCCCCAGCCGATGGTACTCGTTGAACTTGCCGAGCACCATCATCATCCCTACATGCTGATGGTTGGAATGGGCCATGTCCCGCACTTCGTCGCGGAACTCCTTCCAGAACGGGAGCCGGTGATGCGCAACGATCGGAGGCACGTAGGTGACCTTGGCGCGAAGACAGATGTCCGCGCTCATGCGCACATAACTCTCCGGGTCCTCCAACTTGAATTCCAAATGCAGCCGATCGGGAAGTTGGCCGTAGCATCCGGGCCAACCCGTGTTCGGCGCGTCGGATAAGCGGATCGGAATGATGCGATCACCATCGAGTTTGCCCTGTTGGATGGCATATTCCAATTCCAAGTGTGTGAAGCGCCCGATGGCAGGATCCGTGCTGTTGCTGCTGACGATCGCGATGATGAGGTCGCTGGCATCGATCTCCTGACGCAGTCTATCGCCGATGACGGTACCGGCTTCGATGTGCTGGATCTCATCCGAATAATCCCAACGCTCGATCCCTTGTTGCGCAAGCGCGGTCATGACCTCGCGGACATGCGGAAGATCCCGCGAACTGAAGCTGACGAAACAACGCATGGCGGTCACGGTCTCATGCGCGCCTTCAGCGCCGTGTTCTTGCTCGGATAGAGCACGGTGGGCGTACCGGCGGAAGGCGAGGCAGCCACACCTTCGATCTGTGCGAGGAAAGCGAGCCAAGCAGTCGGGTGCTCCTGGCGGACGTAACGGAAGAAGGCGCCGTACCGCATGGTCTGCACCGTGGCATTCCAGACCGCAGGGTTCGCACGTGCGAAGAGCGGACCGAGGGCGCTCACTTGCGCACTGTACTCGACCATGTGATCGATGCGATGCTGGTCCATCTGGTACAAGGCGTTCAGGGTGAGGTTGTACAAACTGTTCGGATCATACTTCATCAGCGCAGCACGCCGAGCCTCGTCGGTCGGAAGGTGCATGATCCGGATGAAATCGTCCTTCTCATTGAACAACTCGTACTTCCCATCATAGTCATGCATCACACCGATCAGCTTCTCCACCACCCACGCCTGTCCGCTGGAATGCGTCTTCTCAGCGACCGCAGCGTCCATCTGGGTCTTCATCATGGTCTTCAAGGAATCGGTGGTGTGGGCATGGTCGTATCCCGGTCTCTCGTACATGTATCGCCAGCAATAGAAGTAGGGCTCACCGGTGAGCCGTAGATGCCCGTCGGCCAGGTCGAATTCGATCCGACGTTCATGATCGGAGATGATGTAGGACCGATGAATGGCCTGTGCTTCCAGCTGGATCCTGTTGATACTGTTCCCGAGCAAGGAGTACGCATGAACGGCGTCACGCTCTACAGGGGCGATCTCGCCAGCGCCCAATAGGTATGCGCCATCCTTTTTCGGGAGGTCGGTCGTGAAGGATGGATAGAGGATGAGCATATCCATATACGCGAGTCGCATCCCCAACAAGGTGTTCACCAATGCAGGGTGGTAGTTCAACACGCGACCTTCGGCGGCCAACACATCCTTCTGCAGTTGGGCATCGTTCAATTTCCCGAACAGGGTGAAGCATGAATAATAGTCGCTGTTCGCATAGCGCGCGATCGGGAGCAACATCCAATCCGGCAGATCGGCGATCACCTCCTGTCCATCAATGGTCAGGACCAAGCGTTCCCCATCCGTTGCTTCCGGCCGGTAATGCATTTTCAATTCCGTGAATTGAAGGCCGCCCGCTGGGATAGCGGATCGATCGAACGAAATGCCGCCGACCCCTGCAGGAAACGCCGGGGTCAGTTCCGCGTCCTCCATCTTCACAGTGCCTTTCAGTGGCGGTGCGGGCGGCGTCCCGAATGAGAACTCCCCGATGATCAATTGCGCAAGCCCGGCTTGCGGGATCAACGCGATGGCCAGAACGAACGCCCTCAACACGCGGAGGGCCCTTTGGAAGGAGTGGTTCATGGGCGGTGGTTTCAATACGGAAAGTTAACCGGGTAATTGGAACAGCGATCGATCGTGCTTGATCCAGGCAACCGGAACCGCCTTCCACCCCATCCTATCTTCGGACTCAACCCTGCTCGCCATGCCCACCTCTCTCGACCTCCCCACCAAAGGACCCATCCACGATCCACTCGTGATCGAGCACCAAGGCTTGCGCATCCGGTTGGCGCCGGATCAGCCATTGCGGCCGAAACGCTTGATCGGACGAACGAAGGAGACCGGGCTGATCAAATTGGCGTGGGATGTGAACATCGCCACGGAGGAGGTTTGGCAGGTATTGCCCGGCCGAAAACCGATGTCGATCAAGTTGGAAGGCGCACCCGGCATGGGCAAGAACGCGCTCATTGAACATTGCGCGAGCAAGTTGCAGGGCTACAAGTTCTACTCGATCGCGGGTCATGAGCAGTTGGAGCCGGAGGACCTGATCCTCTCCATCGTCCCTTCGTTGGATGCCGACAAGCGTTTCGAGTTGCACGCATCGCCCCTGCTCACCGCATTGCTCACGCCGCGTTCCATCTTCTTCTTCGATGAGATCAACCGCGTGCCGGAGCGAAGCCTGAGCATGCTGTCGTCGCTGCTCGATCATCGGCGTGCGATGTATTCCGGACTGGTGAGCAAGTGGTTCACGGCCGCAACCCGGAACCCCGGCGACTTCATCTTCTGCGCGGCGCTGAACAAGGATGGCGCGCGCGCGTTGCCGGAATACATCGATCAACGCTTGTTGCCGACGATCACTGTCGGTCGACCATCGCGGGAGGAGATGATGGCGATCGTCCAAGGGGCGTGCGCAACCGATGATGCCTTGATGGACCGCTTTTTCACGTGGTACATCGCCAAGGGCGCCGATCGCACCGCGTCCGTCCGGCAATGTTTGCTACTCCTGGAAATGGCGAAGCGGGATACGGAAACATCGATGGATGATCTGGCCCGGTCGTTCATGTCCGACGGAAATCCCTGATCATGGAACTGCTGCAGTACCGGAACCTGTACGTCCTGCCGTACCAGCCGCTCTCGCTGGCGTCCACGGTGTTCGTGCGCCGCGCGCTGGAGCATATCCGACCGGGTTCGATGCATGATGTGGTCGCGCTTCCGTATCCGGTGAATGCGAAGCAACTCTTCATGGAAAGGCTTGCCGAGTTACCGGATCATCCCACCGCCATGGTGAGCGAGGATGCGAACGGTCGACGGTGTCTGGTTCCGGTATTCGTCCATGAGCCGCCGGTGGAAGCAGCGCGCTTCGCAATGGAGCACGGTGTGGAGATCGCGTACATCGGTGGCCATGTGGCGATGAAACGTGAAGAGGAGATCCGCTACGAGCTGCCTGTCGAGGCGGGCCTGCTCGGTGTGATCGGTGTGAAGCCGTGGATGGACATCATCCGCCCGTGGTTGCGCGAGCCCGGCTATGATGTCCGGGATCGGTACGACCTCGCGAAGATGGCGGAGTTGTGCAAGGCCTTCGATCGCGTGGTGATGCCTGTGCATGTGCAGGATCTCGATCAGCTCAAGTCCCTGCTCGATGATCTTCTTTCGCTTCCCTCCGATCGCCGCTTCGATCGATCCGGACAACCGTACACGATCTCCGTCGCCGATCCAAAGGGAACGGAGTTGTACCCGCACTACATGGGTCCGATGCCCGGTCTCTCTTCGCTCTACGAGGAGATGCGCGCGGCGGGTCGCGCGGCGGAGTATGATCCACACACGGCCTTGGTCCGTACAGCGATGAACATGGTGGAGCGCGATCCCGAATTGCGCACACCCATTGAAGCGCATCGAACGTTCCAGCTCTTGATCGATCGCACACTCGCCACGAAAGGAGTTACACAGTTGAGCCTAGCGGAAGTGCTGGAGCTTGCGTGCCTCGCTTATGGGAAGCCGTTCTCCGATCGCTTGCATCGTCAGTTGCTCACGTACCGGGAGTCAGCGCCCCGCGTGATCATACACTTCACCGAGGAGGAGCGCAAGAACCTCCGCTTCGACAACATCGCATGGCCGCCCCACAAATTCCTGATGAGCCGGCTTCGTCGTCGGATCCACAAGCTCGTGGATGAACAACCGGTCTTGGAGCGGCGATCCCACGTGATGCGGGGTTCACTGGAGAAGGGCATTGATGTGCGTGCGACGATGCGCGCTGCATTCCTTGGCGATGATCGTTTGTGCGTTCGCGCACACGATCGTACCACACAGGTGGTGGACGACAACGAACCGATCGTGATGCTTTTCCCGCAGCGCGATCTGGATCCACGGCACGCGCAATTCTGTTCCACCTGGGTCGGCCAGACCCGTGGGTCTGAGCAATACACCGGGGTCTGGCAGTACTGCACGAGTTCTGACCGCCGTGTGCAGAACGGCTATCTGGTCCGCCAGCATTTCAACCTGGGCATGGTCGTGTTCTGCGATCCGCTCCTCCACTTGGATCGCTTGAAGGAGTCCTATCGCTCGGGGGATGAGATGAGGAACCGTGTACCGATCAGGCGCCTGAAGGATCCGGTGCTCTGTGATCTGGAGGAGAAAGAGGTTCGAGGGGCGATCGGCTGGATGGAAGCCTTGTTCACCGGCGCGTTCCATTACGCGCAGAAGGCCATCGTGGTCATGCTGCCCCAAGGCCAGGTACTGCCAGCGAAGGTGAATGAATGGGCCACGCGATCCGGCAAGGGCGTGATCCTGGTGGACGCCGGGTGCTTGACGAACTACGAAGCATCCGATCTGCGTTACAGCGACTACTCCATTCAAGGTCCCCACCTTCCGCAGAAGGACGACCGGAATGATGTGGGGTACCTGCTCGATCTCGAGGAGCGTTTCCGGGATCTGATCGTGCTCGGAGGAAACACCTAGCGTGCGTTTCGATCCGCGAAGTCCGTGCATCCGATGGGTGGACGACATCGATCGGGTTGGCGTGATGAACAATTGTGTGTCGTCGTGGTGTGATGGTCCCTGGAGTCCGAATTCACCTCGGCGTTCCGGTTGTGGTATCGCGCGAACGCGGATCTTCGTGCATCCATGGGCTACACCAGCTACGATACCATCGGCAAGGGGTATGACCACACGCGCCGCGCGGATCCCTTCCTGACGGGACGCATCCATGCGTTGCTCGAACTACCCGAAGGTGCGCATGTATTGGACATCGGTTGCGGCACCGGCAACTACACCATCGCTCTTCACGCGCAGGGCCTTCGACTCACCGGCGTGGATCCTGCGGATCGTATGCTCGCGGAAGCACGCGCAAAGGCGGAAGGGATCGGGTGGGTCCATGGAAAAGCCGAAGCCCTACCTTTCCATGACGCCTACTTCGATGGCGCCGTCGCTACCCTGACCACGCACCATTGGGCGGACATGACGCAGGGCCTTCGCGAAGCACACCGCGTGCTCAAACCCGGCGCGCCGATCATCATCCTTACCTCCACGCCGGAACAGATGCGGCGGTACTGGCTCTGTCACTACTTCCCGAGCATCATGGCGCGTTCGTGTACCGTGATGCCGGATGCCCGCACCACCGATGCGGCACTCACTACCGCCGGGTTCACCGACATCGCACACGAGCCATACAGCGTGCGCCCCGATCTTCAGGACCTCTTCCTCTACTCCGCCAAGGATGACCCATCACGCGTACCTCGATCCGGAATTCCGCAGTGGCATTTCCACGTTCGCGGCGCTATCCGATGAACGCGAACTGCAAAGCGGACTCGAACGATTGGAGCGGGGCATCGCCAGCGGCGAATGGCAAACGATCAGGCAAGCGGCGGAGCATGACGGTGGGGACTACCTGTTCGTGAAAGCGGTGGCATGATCACCGCTGATCGACGATCTTCGACACATGGACCGCATCCTCCTCACCACCCAACTCGCTTTGCAAGGCGATGTGTTCCGCGCCATGCTAAGCGGACTCACGCCGGACCAGTTCCGTTGGAAACCCGCCCCGGAGAAATGGTGCGCATTGGAGATCATCTGCCATCTGCACGACGAGGAACGCGAGGATTTTCGTGCGCGGCTCAAGAGCGTATTGGAAACACCGGAAATCCCGTTCGTGAAGATCGATCCACCGGCGTGGGTGAGCGAGCGGAAGTACATGGCGCAGGACTTCGATGCGGTGTTGAAGAAATTCATTCTTGAGCGCGAGGCCTCAGTGGCATGGTTGAGCGGATTGAAGGATCCACCATGGAGCAATGCGTTCATGCACCCGAAAGTGGGCCCGGTGAATTGCGACCTCTTGCTCACGAACTGGGTGGCGCATGACCTGCACCACATCCGGCAATTGAACAACCTGCGGTACGGATACCTCACATCCATCAGTACCGTACCGATGGACTACGCGGGTACGTGGTGATCCGCTTTCATTTCTTGGCGGTTTTGGTAGCTTGGTGATCACTAACCAACCCGAACGACCATGAGGGAATCCATGCTCATTCTCCATTTCATCGGCCTCGCCATGGGGCTGGGCACCAGTTTCGCGATGCTGTTCCTGGGCATCGCCGGCTCGAAACTGGAACCGGCAAAGGGGCGCGAGTTCATGTTGAATGCCACAGCGATCCTACGCATGGGACAGATCGGCATTGTCGTCCTGTTGATCACAGGACTCTATTTGATGACGCCCTATTGGGCCTCACTGGGAGAGCAACCCTTACTGATCACGAAACTGATCCTCTTCATTGTCCTCAGCGGACTGCTCGGTGTGCTCTCGAGCAAGGCCCGGAAGGCCCGGAAGGGTGATGCCGAAGCGCACATGAAAGCCATGGTACCGTTGGGCCGACTGATCCTGCTCACCGCGCTGGGCATTGTGGTATTGGCGGTGATGGTGTTCCGGTGAGCGTGAAGCACAGCCCGCACGGAGAGGATCCGAAAAGCTCATCGGGCACGCCGGGTCTACCTTGGCGGCCTTGTGATCAAGATCGGACGCACCCAGACCTTACGCATCCTGCGCCTCACCAAGGACGGATCGGTCCTTGGCGATGATGATGCGGTGGAGGTACTTCTTCCTAGGGACGAATGTCCAAAGGATGCCAATGAAGGCGGCCGCGTGCATGTGTTCGTGCATCCCGATAAGGACGGAAAGCCGATCGCCACCACCACACCACCGAAAGCGGAGGTGGGTGAGTTCGCCTTGATGAAGGTGAAGGCCATTCGTGGTGCGGGTGCGCACATGGAATGGGGGATCGAGCCGGCGCTGTTGGTGCCGCACGAGGAACAGCGCAAGGCGATGGAGGAAGGGAGGTGGTACATCGTGTACGTGGGGTATGATGAAGAGGAGGATCGCCTGTTCGGTAGCACGCGTGTGGAGGATCATCTGGACAACACGGAACTGGAGGTCAAGAAAGGTGACAAGGTCGATCTATTGGTCTTCAGCAAGAGTGAACTCGGTATGTCGGTCATCGTCAACCACAAGCACCAAGGGTTGATCCACATGAACGAGATCTTCAAGCCCGTGTCCATCGGCGATCGGATCATCGGGTATGTGAAGACCGTGCGCGAGGACAACAAGTTGGACATCACCTTGCAGCCGATCGGGTACCGGCAGTATATCGATGGCCACATGGCGCTGCTGGCCAAGCGTCTTCAAAACGGCGGCGGATTCCTTCCCTTAACGGACAAGAGTTCCGCAGAGGAGATCCATGCGGAGTTCGGCATCAGCAAGAAGGCATTCAAGAAAGCCTTGGGCGCGCTATACAAAGAACGAGTGGTGCGCATCGAGGAGGCCGGGATCGTGTGGGTGGGCTAGTACCTGAGGCGGGACCCTTGACGCCTGAGACGGACGTGATCACGATCTTCGTTCCATGGCAACCGCGTCCAAGTCCACCATCGATCGCGCCACACTCGCCTTCCTCTCCGATCTGGAAAAGCACAACGATCGCGACTGGTTCAACGCGAACAAGCCGCGCTACCTGGTGGCGAAGGAGAAGGCGGAAGCGTTCGCTGATGCGCTGATCGTGCGCATGAAGCGCCATGACCGGATCTCCACAGAGTCCGGCAAGGAGAGCCTGATGCGGATCTACAATGATCAGCGCTTCCACAAGGACAAGCCACCCTACAAGACCAATTTCATGGGCAGCCTGGGCCGTGTGAAACCCGAATTGCGTGGCGGCTACTTCTTCAAGATCCAACCCGGGAACAGCGTCATTGCGTGCGGCTTCTTCGGGCCGGAACCCGACGACCTGAAGCGCATCCGTGCGGACATCGATCAGGACCATGGCGCATGGAGGAAGCTGCTCGGTTCCAAGGCGATCAAGAGCCATTTCGGTGGACTCGACGGCGCCCAACTGGGTTCGGCACCGCGCGGCTACGCGAAGGACCACCCCGCGCTGGATCTCCTGCGGCGCAAGCAATTCATCCTTCGCCATGCGTTCACCGACAAGGACGTTCTTGCACCCGGTTTCGTGTACCAAGCACATGCGATCCACCGTATTGATAATGACTCTGATGTTCACCGCCGGTACTTGCTTGGCGCAAGCGGAGGTCAATGAGGTCCTCACCGTGGGCAAGGCAGGGGATCCGGTCCAGGACCTCACACCTGCGCAGGTGCAGGAACTGATCGGGAAACCGGATGTGGTGGTGTACGACTGCAACGAGGATTACATGCACGACGAAGCACACGTCCCGGGTGCGATCCTGATCGCGTACGACGAGGTGAGCGCCGAGAAACTACCGACGGATCCCAGCACCACCTTGGTCTTCTACTGTTATAGTCCGGAGTGCCCGGCAAGCCTCATGGCCGCCAAAAGCGCGGTAGCGCTGGGCTTCACCAAGGTGTATTACATGCTGGCAGGGATCGTGGGCTGGCAGGATGCCGGCTTGCGCACCGAACCCTGAGGAGCTAGTTGCGCTCCGTATTCGAAGGCTTCACCAAGAGGCGTGCGCCCTCCAATTGCGCGCCGTTCAATTTGCTGATGGCCACGTGAGCGGCATTGGAGTCCTGCATTTCAACGAATCCGAACTTCTTGGTGTCACCGGTCACCCGATCACGGATCACTGTGGCACGTTCCACTTCGCCGAAGTGGCCGAAAAGGAGTTCGAGATGCAGTTCGGTGATGGCATTATTCAAATGACCCACGAAAATATTCATGTGCTCAGGTATTAAGAGGTGAATACGGATGCGCCACTAACCACATCGGGTTGGACCGAACGGCCCCAAGAGCGACACAATTGAACTTGAAGCGCAAGGTACGAAAATTTGAAGGAAGGTCTTGAGCCGCATTCACTCCTCTCGCCCATTGCGGTGAACCGATGTGCGATCATGCCGCGCTGAATGCGTGTGATGATCGCACTCATTCATGGATCCATTTGTGCGTGCGTCCATTCCTGTGCATCTTCGCCCTGCGTGTGCATACAGGCCCACGGACATCCGTAGCTCATGAAGAAGACCATCCATATTGGCGAAGCGCCGAAAGATCCCCGTTCCTTATACACCTGCGGTCGAAGCAGGTCCCTACATTTTCATCAGCGGACAGATCGCACAGATCACCGGTACCCGCACATTACGGATCGAGAACATTGTGGAGGAGACCACCTTGGTGATGGAGAACCTCGGCCGCATCCTCGAAGCCGCTGGATTGACCTATGACCATTTGGTGAAGTGTACGGTATACACCACCAAGATGCAGTACTACGCGGAGATCAGCCGGATCTACCAGACCTACTTCAAGGGCGATGTGCCGGCACGCGAAATGGTCGGCGTGAAGGAATTGCCACGCGGCGTGAACCTGGAGATCAGCGGCATCGCCATGCGCTGAGGACGATCAGTCCGACAACCAGTTCTTGATGATGGCACCTCCGAGAGGTGTGAGTACGCTCTCGGGATGGAACTGCACGCCGCGAACATCATAGCGGGTGTGCCGGATCGCCATGATCACACCTTGGTCGCTCAGTGCCGTCACGCGGAGTTCAGGAGGGAGTGAGTGCGGATCAGCAGCCCAACTGTGGTATAGCCCGACATCGAATTTGGCTGGCAGGCCAGCAAAGAGCCGATCGCACGGACCGGCGGGCGAACAACTCACCGCAACACCGTGCATGACCCGTGGTTGATTGAACAACTTGCCGCCGCACGCTTCCACAATGCCTTGAAAACCGAGGCACACACCGAGGATCGGATGCGTCGGCATCAGCTTCGTGATGAGTTCCATCATGATCCCTGCTTCCGATGGAAGACCAGGTCCCGGTGAAAGGATGATGCGATCATATCGCGCTGCTTCCTCGACCGTGATCGCATCGTTGCGCACCACATCCACCTCCGCATGCACCACCAACTGGTGATGCAGGTTCCAAGTGAAGCTGTCGTAGTTGTCGAGGAGGAGGATGCGCATGGGTGAGAGGTTCCCTACTCCGCTCCGTCCTTCCCTTTCATCTTCCCGATCCACCCCAAGTGTGTGTGATGGAAGTTGTCGCCGAACTTGAGGCCGTAACCGAAGATGCGGTCCATGGAGGAATGGCCATAGAGGATGATGGCAGCGATGTACACAACCGTGTCCGTGTCGCGGAATTCAGGGCCGTGTATGGACATTATGCCAAGGACCACACCAATTCCGGACATCAGGATCGCAATCCCTTTATGATGCAAAGCGTTGTAAGTCACCGCTCCGAAGCGCGAGTTGACGAGGTAACCCAGCATTCCGATATCCGGTCCCAGAAGTAGGATCGGGTACACCCACCACGGAACATCGTTGATGATCAACGCTACTACGCAGATGAGTAACTGCGCCAGTTCCTCCAGTCTCAGCAGGTTCTTCATTTGAAAGGATTGTTTGTTGATGGCATTCACGAGATTCCGGGTCAAGCCCGGAATGACACCACGGTCCTACCATTCGATCCCCACGGGGCAATGATCGCTACCCAACACTTCGTTCAGGATGAAGGCGTCCTTCACTTCCTTCTCGAAGCCTTTGGTGACGAGCACGTAATCGATGCGCCAACCCACGTTCCGAGCGCGCGCCCCGAAGCGTTGGCTCCACCAACTGTACTTCACCTCATTGGGGTTGAAATGCCGGAAGGTGTCCACAAAACCAGCGCCTTGTAGGGTGGCCATGCCGTCGATCTCCTTTTGTGTGTAGCCGCTGGTCTTGTTGTAGTTGTCCTTGGGCCGCGCGATGTCGATGGGCTGGAAGGCCACATTCAGATCACCGGTGACAATGACCGGCAACTTGCCTTTGGCCAATTTGCTCACGTATCCTTTGAACGCCGCATCCCACTCCCCACGGTACGCCAAGCGTTTCATGCCTTCGCCGCTGTTCGGTGTGTACACGCACACCACCACCATGTCCTTGTATGTTGCGGTGACCACGCGGCCTTCATCATCGTGTCCCTTCATGCCGATGCCGAACGCAACACTCGCGGGTTTCTCCTTGCTCACGATCGCGGTTCCACTGTAGCCGAGCTTCACCGCACCGTAGGCGTTCACGTGGTAGCCATCCACGGCCTTCAGCGCCTCGGCCACCTGTTCGGGCGTGGCCTTCGTTTCCTGGAAGCAGATGATGTCGGCGTTGAGTTGCCGAAGCGTGTCGTGGAGGCCCTTGCCCACACTGGCACGAATGCCGTTGACGTTGAACGAGATCAGTTTCATGCGGTGAAGTTCGTCACTTCGTTCGTCTCGTGATGACCGCTTTTGATGGGCGGAACTCAGCAGCCCCACTCCTACTTTCGCCGCCATGGCACTTGAACTCGGGATCGACACTTTCGGGGATGTGCCATTGGATGCGAACGGAGAACCGATCCACATGGCGCAAGTCCTGCGCAATGTGGTGAAGGAAGCGCAGCTCGCCGATGAACTCGGGCTTCACTTCTTCGGCGTGGGCGAGCACCACCGCGATGATTTCGCCGTGAGCGCACCGGAAGTGGTACTGGCAGCTATCGCAGGGTGCACGAAACAGATCCGACTCGGTACCGCAGTGACGGTGCTTAGCAGCGATGACCCGGTGCGCGTGTACCAGCGCTTCTCCACGCTCAACGCGATCAGCAACGGTCGCGCGGAGATCATCATCGGCCGTGGGTCGTTCACGGAATCCTTCCCGCTCTTCGGATTGAAGCTGGAGCAATACGATGAGCTCTTCAATGAACGGTTGCACCTATTCACGGAGTTGCTGAAGGAAGCGCCTGTGACCTGGAGCGGGCGTACGCGGTCCGGATTGAGCGATCAACGGGTCTACCCTCCCATCGAAACAGGAAGACTGACCACGTGGATCGGCGTGGGCGGCACACCTGCTTCGGTGGTGCGTGCCGCGCAATACGGCTTGCCGCTCATGATCGCGATCATCGGCGGGGACCCGCTGGCATTTGCTCCTTTCGCGGACCTGTATCGGCGGTCGCTCGAACAGTTCGGGCATGCACCATTGCCGATCGGTGCGCACTCGCCGGGCTACATTGCCGATACCGACGAGCAAGCAAAGGAGGAATTGTGGCCGCACTTCTCCGCGATGTACGCACGCATCGGTCGCGAACGCGGATGGTCGCCGATGACCCGCGCGAGCTATGATCAGCTCGCCGGACCGAACGGTGCGCTGTGCGTGGGATCCCCGGAGACCGTGGCAAAGAAGATCGTGCGCGTCGCGAAGGCGTTGGACCTTGCTCGCTTCGACATGAAGTACAGTGCAGGAACACTTCCGCACGAGAAACAAATGCAGAGCATTGAATTGTATGGGACCAAGGTCGCGCCGCTGGTAAAGGCGATGTTGCTCAATTAGAAATGTTCGGGATCAATACAGCCGGTCGCACCTAGCTTTCGGCTATGAAGCCTGCAACCAAGGATCCCGATCAAGGATCGGCGCGACCCGCCTTGATCCCACCGGCGAATGCGGATGACCTCAGTGGCAACGGTCATCGCCAACTGCTGGGATGGCTGGGTATCCTATTACCCTTGATGGTCTGTCTTGGGGCCGGCCTAAGGCCTGCTGCCCACGTGGATCCCTGGAAAATGCTCCCAAGCATCAGCGGGTACTACCATACCGGCGCGGTGGTTTTCTTCATCGGCATCGTAGTGGCGTTGGGACTCTTCCTTATCACCTACCACGGGTACGACAATGCCGATGGGTGGAAGGACCGCCTCGCATCGAACATCGCCGGATATGCGGCCCTTCTCTTGGCTGCATTCCCCACCAAGGTCGAGGGTGGATATCCTGCGCCGGATTGGTGGACACCGCTCATGGGCAAACTCCATCTCGCCGGTGCAAGCACCTTGTTCATCGCATTCGCCTACATGTCGTTCTTCCTCTTCCCTTCCGGCACGGATCACCTGACCAAGGAGAAGAAAAGAAGGAACCTAGTACACCAGTCTTCCGGGATCATTATTGCGGCGTGTTTGATCTGGGCCTTGGTTGCGGGCTTCATTCTTGAAGGACCGATCTTCTGGCCGGAGACGATCATGCTCCTGGCGTTCGGTGTTTCATGGCTTACGAAGGGCAAAGTGGACAAGACCGCGAAGGCGATCGTGCAGCGCATCTCCGGTGATCCTGCGGAATAGTCAAACCCAGTGACCATTGGATCCATCGATCTCCAGCACGTGATCAACGGCGAGCTGGTGGAACTTCATCCAAGATCGATGGACATTTGAATAACCCACGATCTAACTTCGGTCCTGCACATTCGTCATACGCATTCACCGATATCCTTCCGGCATGCCGCTAACACCTTACACCGGTCCGTTCAACACCCCTGAACTGACGCACCTGCTCCGGCGTACGCTCTTCGGTTGCACCAATGCCGACCTCGCCCATTTCAACGGCCAATCGCTGGACCAGACGATCGATGAACTGCTCACGTTCGCGAACAACACCACACCGCCGATCAAGGCCTACTGGGGCCTGGTGGGCGGCAACCCGGACCCGAATGCATTGGACCCGCAGGTGCCCTTTGGAAACACCTGGGTGGACACCGTACGCTATGGCAATACGCAGCAGGAGATCACCGATCTCACCGGTGCCCGGCTACAAAGCTTCGCCTGGTGGAAGACCGGGCTGATGGTACAACAGGAGCGGAACCTGCGGGAGAAGCTCGTGCTGTTCTGGTTCAACCACATGCCGACGCAGGTCTTCCAGGTCTTCAACCCGCGGGTGAGCTACGAGTACGACCAGCTCTTGCGGAACCAAGCACTGGGCAACTTCCGGCAGCTGATCCATGATGTGAGCACCAGCAGCGCCATGCTCCTCTACCTGAACGGCTACCTGAACACGGTGACCGCGCCGGATGAGAACTACGGTCGTGAACTCATGGAACTCTTCACGCTCGGCGAAGGCAGCGGGTATACCGAGAGCGATGTGCAGGCCGCCGCGCGTGTGCTCACTGGATGGACCGTGCGGGAGGCCGATGCTTTGGGCGACCCCGTCCTTCCCTTCATCACCTTCCGTGCTTCGCAACACGATACCACGAACAAGCAGTTCAGTTCGTTCTTCAACAACACCTTGATCCAAGGGCAGAGCGGCGTAACCGCCGGTGAACTGGAATTGAACGCCTTCCTGGACATGATCATGGCCAACGATGAAGTGTCGCGCTTCATGTGCCGGAACATCTATCGCTTCTTCGTGCATGGCGAGATCGATGCGGCCACAGAGGCGAATGTGATCGAACCGCTCGCGGAGATCTTCCGTGACAACGCCGCTGCGCCGGACCAGTTGCGCACCGTGATCCGCGCCTTGCTCACGAGCGATCATTTCTTCAGCCCGGAGATCCGCGCATGCATGATCATGGCACCGGCCGATCTGGTCATCGGCACCCTGCGGAAGTTGAAGGTACCCATGCCAACACCCGCGCAATTCGAAGCGCAGTACAGCGTGTGGCGCGATGTGTACTACCTGCTCGCGTACAGCGGACAGAATATCCTGGACCCGCCCAACGTGGCCGGATGGCCGGCGTACTACCAAACGCCCTCCTTCGATAATATCTGGATGGACACCGCGACCTATCCGGCGCGGAACAACACGGTCCTCGGCATCACTTACAACGGCTTCGCCACGGGCGATGGCCTGTACCAACCGGAGAGCCGCAACCTGGTGTTCAAGGCGGACCTGCTCGGGGTGGTCGCGGAATTCACGGACGCCACGGATCCGAACGTCCTGGTCTCCGAAGCCACGTCCCTGCTCTTCGCCGTCCCGGTGAGCAACGGGGTGAAGGCCCAACTGAAGACCAACTACCTCTTGCTCGGCCAAACGAATGATGTCTATTGGACGGATGCGTACGAGATCTACGTGGCGGACCCGAACACTACGAACATGACCGCGCAATTGGTCCCGACGATCCTGGTCGGGCTCTTCGTGGACATGGCCGGTGCCGCCGAAACCCAAATGCACTGAACCCGACAAACCCGCGCACATGGATCGTCGATCATTCCTCCGGAACTCCTCCGCCGCCACGTTGGGCGGCCTCACGGTACAAGGGTTCAGCAGTCCGTTGTTGGGTCCACTTTGGAACCGAGCGGCCGAGGACCGCGTGCTGGTGGTGATCCAGCTCTTCGGTGGCAACGATGGCTTGAACACCGTGATCCCGCTGGACCAATACGGCGTACTCGCGGTGAAGCGGCCGAACGTGCTGATCCCCCAAGGCCTTGTGCTTCCGTTGGATCAGGTGGGTGCCACCGGACTTCACCCGGCCATGGATGGCATGCGCGAACTGTGGGAGATGGGCAAGCTCGGCATCGTGCAGGGCGTGAGCTATCCGCAACCGAACTACTCGCACTTCCGCGCCACCGACATCTATGAGACCGGCGCGAGCGCGAACCAATTACTGAGCAGCGGCTGGACCGGACGGTACCTCAACTTCGAATACCCGAACTACCCGGCGGGCTACCCGAACATCGACATGCCCGATCCGCTGGCGATCCGCATCGGTGGTGCGGTGGGTTCCGGCTTGCAGTACATGGGTGTGAGCATGGGTGTGGCCATCAACAACACCACCGATCCGCTGAACCTCACGGGCAACATCTACCTGGATCCAACATCACCTGCGTGCAGTGGCGGAAAGTTGGGTCTTGTACGCCAGGTGCAACGCCAGACCGATCTCTATGGCGATGTGATCCAAGCGGCCGCCGTGCCCGGCTGCAACCAGAGTCCCCTCTACCCCACCGGCAACCAGCCCGGGGCGAAACTGGCACAAGCCCTGAAGATCGTGGCGCAATTGATCTGCGGTGGATTGAAGACGAAGATCTACTGGGTGAGCGAGACCGGATTCGACACGCACGCACAACAAGTGGACTCCGCCGATCACACCATTGGGGCACACGCCAACCTGCTGCAAGGGGTGAGCGATGCGGTCCGCGCCTTCCAGGATGATATCTCCTTGTTGGGCTTCGAGGACCGCGTGATGGGTATGACGTTCTCCGAGTTCGGCCGTCGCATCGTGGACAATGCCAGCGGCGGCACGGACCACGGCAGCGCGCAACCGATGTTCTTCTTCGGTTCGCAGGTGATCAACACGATCACGGGCACGAACCCGGACATCCCGAGCAGCGCCACCTACCAGACCAATCTGGCGATGCAGTACGACTTCCGCTCGGTGTACGCCAGTGTGCTGAAGGACTGGTTCTGCTTGGAGGACACGGACATCGATACCGTCCTGCTCGATACCTACCAGCCACTCCAGATCATCGATCCCAGCGGTTGCTTGGGCAACGCGGTGCATGAGATCAACCAACAAGCCGGGACCAACCTCCTGAGCAACTATCCCAACCCGTTCACCGAACGGACCACCTTTGAGTACACCAGCGCAGGAGGACGGGTGCTGATCCAGGTCTTCGATGAGCAGGGGCAACTGGTACAAACCGTGTTGAACCAACCCGTACCGGCGGGCACCTACAAAGTGGATGTGGATCTGGGCGATCGTACGCCCGGCGTGTACTACGCGCGGTTGCAGAACGAAGGCGTGCAGCAAGTGCGCAACCTCTTGAAGGTGCGTTAGCAGGTGACCCGTGATCAAAGATGATCGGTGATGTGACCCTCGGGCAGCGTTCCGTTCTTGAAGTACGTCCTGTGATGGACCGATCAACCATTCCGATGCATAGAACACTTACCCTTCCACTGCTCTTCACGGTCGCTACCCTCTCCGCCCAGACCATCACCTCATCGGGCTTCAATTGGGTTCCAGCCGAACTCACTGTGACCGCAGGCACGCCGATCGCCGTCACGGTGACAGGTAACCACGTCATGCGCGAGGTGAGCGAGGATACCTGGAACGCCAATGGCACCACCTCCAATGGAGGTTTCGAATATTCATCCGGCACGCACACGCTCACGCTGGATGTCCCGGGAACCTATTGGTATGTGTGCGTTACACATATCAACTCCGGGATGAAGGGAAAGATCATCGTAGAAGCGAATACCGGGTTGAACGAAGGCGAAGCGACGCTCGATCTCACGTTGTCCCCCAACCCGGCGAACCAGGACTTCACCGTGACCAGTGATCCAAGCAAAGCCTCCGCGATCGCGCTCATGGACTTGCAAGGCCGCCAGGTCCTGCGCCAACATCTCACCGGCAATGACCGCATTGTGGTCGGCCAGCTACCCGAAGGCAATTATGTGGCAGTGATCCTGGATCTACAAGGAAGCATGATGGAGCAACGGCGCATGAGCATCGTACACTAGGATCCCATCCTTCCGGAAACGAAGGGGAGTGGCCAACGCCACTCCCCTTCGTCATTCTCATCAACGCTTCGTGCGGAAGGCACTGCCGTGAACGAAAGGAGCGGAAGGCCATGCGACCTCCCGCTCCACGCACAGGAACAGCGGCTCCTCAGTTCCCGCGGTACTTCACGGCACCTTGTGAAATCAGGTGGTCGATGTCGTTGTTGATGCTCAGGATCAAGAGCGAAGTGGCGGTGCAGAACACCGGACTGGTGATGCAGTGGTGGCCGTTCCAGCTTCCATCCTGATTCTGGATGCTCACCAAACGTCCTGTTGTTTGTTGGTACCAGTTCTTCCACCCTTGATCCTTGCCGATCACCAATGATTCACCCGTTTGCAGGAAACTGAGGAACTCTTCTCCCCCATTGTTCCCGAATCCGTTGATCACGCCGTCATCCTGCGCTTGTTGCTTGGCGGCCTCGTACACCTGGTAAGCGGTGTTCAACTTCTCCGCTTTCCCTTGTGAAACACCGGCATCCGTCAACGTCTTCACGGTGATCGGCGCATCCTTCGCGATCTTCCCCTCCTTCTTCGCCTTCACCACGATCTCGTTGAGTTCGCGCGCTTCCATCGCGCTGTTGCGGGAACTTCCACTCACGGCGTAAAGGGTAACCCCAGCGGCGCGTTCCGTGGCCACACTACCGGTGTTCACGTCGAAGTTGGCCTTTTGGAAATCACGCGCGAGGTCAAGGGACGCATCATCCACTTCAGCACCTTGTGCTTGGGCTGATTCCAATGCGCTCGCCGCGAAAGAGCTTTGCAACACACCGGCCCAACCATCGCCTTGCACACTGCCGTCCGCGTTCTGCGACCGTTGGATGATGCCCACGCAGGTGTTCAAGCAGCGCATCGCACGCAAGTGCTTCGGGTGTTGCTCGCCGATGCGCGCCACCAGGTTGCTGAGGAATTGTGCGGTGAGCGCTACATCGATGTTGGAGCCGAGCTTCACTTGGATCTGCGTGCCTTGCAGAGGTGTGATGTTCGTGGCTCCCTTCGGCGCAGCCTCCACTTGCGAAAAGAGGTACTCCGCTGCGCGCGCGAGTTGCTCGTGGAATTCCCCGGCATCCAATGAACCGCCCATGCGCATCAGGGCCATGGCCACCATCGCGGTGGTGGCCGGGTCGCTGCTCACCGCGTGCGGATCCATGATGTCCTGCCGCGCGTGCGTACCGGCACCGAAGCCGCCGTCATCCGCTTGCGCCTTCACCAGCCATTGCAAGCCGCGTTGTTCGGAAGCCATCACCGCTTGCGGCGTGCGCAACACGAAGTTGCTGTCCAGTCCTTCGCCTTCATAGACGGTCTTGAACACGCAGCCTTCGATGATGTGCGGCTCCGGCGATGACAGGCCAGCGATCGGCCCGGGCACCAGGCAATGCGGTCCGATCACCGCGCGGAAGGAATTGGCCAGCGGACCCGCGTGGCGGAAGGAAACGAGCACCACGGCGATGCTCGATGCGCACACAAGCGCTGCAAGAATGAAGATGTGCTTTCTCATGTCGGTTTGTTTTAGGGGACTTGTACCTAGGATGCGAACGGGACTCCGTTTGCATACTGCGGTACACGCGGCGGGGGAACAGGTTCGATCCATGGAAAGAGCGAGGCGCGTGCTTTCGCACCCGCCTCGCTCCTGTCGGGATCCAAACGTCTACAACGCCATGGCCGACCTGAACTATTGCCGGGTCACGAGAATGTGGCGGGCGGATCCAGCCTCACCCACTACGACCGCGTAAACGCCCGATGGCAGGGTACCAAGGTCCAGCACGATGCGATCACCATTGAGCGCACCTCTACGGAAGACCTCTTTGCCGGTCATATCCATTACACGCAACGACGCATTGCGCAATGGATCGTTGACAAGAAGCGTGACCAGGCCCTCGCTGGGAACCGGGAACGCACGCAGATCGGCTGAACGTGTCGGATCGTGTACATCCAGTCCTATCGGATCGAGCTTCAGCACGAAGGCATCGTAATAACCCGCCGCTATCGGCGTCAAGATGAACTCCCCAGCGTTCGGATCGAAGTCCATGGCAGCGCTGAACGAACCGGTCATGTAGCACGAACCAGCGGCATCCACGGCAAGGCCTTGCACCCACTCCTGACCCGTTCCCAACGAACCCAGTTGGCGGGACCACAAGTACTCGCCATCCGCCGAATACACGGAAATGAAGCCATCGTAAGAATTGCCGTTCGTGTCGTAGTTCGTCGCGCCAGCTCCAGGGTCGAAATCCACTGCGTATCCATTGAAGTGACCGGTGATGATGATCCGCCCCGATGCATCAACAGCGATAGCATCGGAACGCGCGTCACTAAGGTTCGTGTAATAGGACAGTGCAGCTTGAACGAAATCCCCGGCAGCATCCAGCTTCAGGTAGAATGCCGCATCCGATCCCGGATTGATGAAGGTGCCCGGCCCTGGATCAAGATCCGCAGAATTACAGGCCCGCCCGCCGACGAAGACCTCCTGCGCCGCGTTCACCGTGATGCAACGCCCTTCATCGTACCACTGGCCACCGAAGCTCTTGGCCCATTGCACCGCACCGGAAGCGTTCATCTTCAACACGTAGACTTCATTGTAGCTTGAACTATTGTTCGTGAGCGAGATGTTCGCCCCGTTCGGTTCGATCACGATATCACCGGCGAAATAGCCCGTAACATAGACGTTGCCGTCAGGGTCGGCAGCGATGCCCACACCACGATCATCCCCCGTGTCGCCAAAGCTCATGGCGCGCACGAAAGCGCCTTGTGCGTCCAGGGTGGTGATGAACACGTCGTTGATCCCTGCACTGGTCATGTTGTACACTTCACCGGTTCCATCACCGGGGTCGGCATCCATGGTCTGGGTGAAGGTGCCGGTGAGATGGATGTTCCCCGAAGCATCGACCGCCACGGCCGGCTCATAGACGGGTTGGTTGCATCCGAACTTCTTCGCCCACTGGTAGGTGCCGTCCGGTGAATAGCTGCACACGAAATACCACAAGCTTGCCGGGGCCGTCATGTTCGCCACACCCGGTCCCGGATCGAAATCCACGGTGCCCATGAATGTGCCGACCACGAGGATATCGCCGTCGGAGGTGAACGCCAGGGCGTTCGGCAAGCAATTGCCCGTCAAGCGCGCTCCCCACAGGTAGGTGCCATCGTTGGCCTGCTTGATGAGGTAGCCGTCCTGACCAGCACCCGAAACGATATCCGTTCCGGGTGCGGGATCCAGATCGATCCCATCAATGAAGAAGCCGCTGTGGTAAACGTTCCCTTGTAGGTCCACGATAATGGCCCTGCCATCCTGGTTGCCATTATATCCCATTTGCCCTGCCCAGTCGAAGACCTGGGCGTTCAACGTGGCCGATGCGATCAAGCCGAGACCGAGTGCGTAGCGTGCTTTCATGTTGGAGGTTATGATCGGAACGTATGCTGCGTTCCTCGGCAGCAAATGAACAAGGCCCCGAAGGGCCTGTCCATCACATGATAGTAGATAAGCGCATCCTTTGTGGAAAGGGACGCTTCCACCGCATTCGGCCTACTGCTTCACCACCGCCTTTTGCACGCGCAGTCCGGTGGCGGCATCGATCACTTCGACCCGATAGGCACCGGGCGTGAAGGGCGACAGATCCACCACGGTGCGATCACCGGAGATCCCCGACCGCGAATGGATGACAGACCCGGCTGCATCGTACACCCGCAGGGTTGCGTTGTTCACAGGCTGGTCCATCACCAAGTGGACGACCGATCCGCTGGGAACCGGGTATGCCACGGACCCATCACGCTTTGATCCTGCTCGCACTTCCAGAGTTGTGGGGTCGAGCTTCAACACGAAGGCATCGCTGTACGGCACGTCCGCAGGCGTGAGGATGTAACTACCAGGACCCGGATCGAGATCCATCGTGTTGGAGAAGACCCCGGTCATGTACGCACTACCAGCCTGATCGATCGCCAGCCCGTTGATCCATTCGCGGCTATTGTCGATCGAGCCCAATTGCACGGACCAGAGATAGCTCCCCGTGGGGCTGTACTTCACGAGGAACCCGTCGTGACTGTTGCCGTTCGTGGTGTACGCCGTGGTTCCCGGTCCGGGATCGAAATCGACGTCGATCCCATTGAACCCTCCACTGAGGTAGATGTTCCCCGCGCCATCCAGACCGATACCATGCGCAGCATTGTCGCTTCCTCCCGGATACTCGCCAAGAGCTGCTTGAACGAAGTTGCCGTCCATGTCGAACTTGGCGTAGAACGGCGCCCGATTGCTGGTGGAGATGAAGCTGGGGGCGCCCGGGTCCAGGTCCGCATTGTATTCCACCATGCCGGCGATGAACACATCCTGCTGCGCGTTCACGGCAATAGCGTTGCCGGCATCGTTGTACGGTCCTCCGAACGACAAGGCGCCAACGGGCGTTCCATCCGCCTCCAACTTGACCATGAAAACGTCCGGCGTCGAAGGCTCGGTGCTTATCAGGACAAGGTCCGCTCCATTTACCTGGATCGACAAGTCGTATACGAAGGACCCGGTCACATACACCCGACCTTCCGCATCTGCGGTGATGGCATTGGGGTGGCTCCAACCGTTCCCCGCGAAGTTCACGGCACGAATGAACTCTCCATCACCATCCAAGGTGATGATGAACGTGCTACGCTGCGACGCATTGAGCAGGTGGACCTCGGCAACACCCTCGCCCGGATCGGCATCAATTTCACCTACGAAGGACCCGGTCAGATGCACCCGGTCGAACGCATCAATGACCACCGAAGGCGGCCACATCCCATTGTTGTCCCCGGATCTTTTCGCCCACAGGAGCTCACCTTGCGGGTTCAAACGGCAGATGAAAAGCCAGGGCCAATCTTCACCGCCCATGATGTAGGTCCCTGGACCCGGGTCGAGATCGGCGGCATTCACGTACGAACCGACCACGACCACATCCCCGTTCGGGGCCACGCACAGTTGGGACGGCATCACATTCCCGACGAAATGCTCGCCCCACAAGTAAGTGCCATCGTTCGCCTGCTTGATGACGTAGCCCGCTTGGTCACCAGCTACCGTGATTTCATCCACGCCGATGCCCGGGTCCAGATCGATGCCATTCAGGAACGTGCCTGTATGATATACGTTGCCCGATTGGTCCACGGCGATCGCGTTGCCCACTTGGTCCCCGGCATAGCCCATCGATCCGGCCCAATCAAAGACCTGTGCATTCAAGGAGGTTGAACCGATCACCGCGATCGCGAGCGTGTAGCGTGTGTTCATGGTGTTTGCGTTTACCCGATGCTATCCGCATCCGTGGCCAGCAAATGAACAAGGCCCCGCAGGGCCTGTCCATCACATGAAAGTAGAGATGCCCGTCAGCGCTCGAACAGCTTGTTCAGCGCATCGGTGCGGCTATGCACCTGCAGCTTACCATAGACGGCCCGTATGTACGTGCGCACCGTTTCGATGCTGAGATCGAGCTTGTCCGCGATCTCCTTGTAGCGGTAGCCTTCGGAAAGCAACTGCACCAGTTCGTGTTCCCGCTTGGTGAGGCTGTTGATCAAGGCATTGTTCGCCTGCTTCTGCTGCACGCTGCCCACCACCATGCGGGCGATGGCCAGCGACATGGGCGACCCCCCGGCGTTGATGTCGCGCACGGCCTGGCTGATCTCCTCGGCCGAAGCGCTCTTCAAGAGATATCCGGTAGCTCCGGCGCACAGCGCATTGAACAGGTTGGCGTTGTCCTCGAACACCGTGATCACGAGGAACTGCAGTTGCGGTCGCTTGGGCTTGCACTGCGCGATGCATTGGATGCCACTGAGACCGGGCAGGTTGATGTCCGTGAGCACCACATCCAGCCCGTCGAGCCCTTCGGGGCGTGCAAGGAATGCTTCCACGCTGGCGTAGCTGCCTTTGAGCTCCAGATCCCCTTCCAGCTCGATCGTACGCTCGAAGGAGTGCCGCATGTCGAAGTCGTCCTCGATGATGGCGGTGCGGATCGGCATGATGGCGGCGAAATTAGCGGCGTTCGGCGCGCTTGTTCTCACATCTTCGTAGAGGGTAAGGGCGCATGGAGCGTGATGCGCGTCCCCGTTGCAGCGGTGTCGATGGCGACCGTGCCATTGAGCAGTTCGGCGCGTTTCCGGAAGTTGATGAGCCCATTCGCGCCTTCGCGCACTTTGCTTGGATCGAATCCCTTCCCGTCATCACTGACCACCAAGTTGAGTTGATCCTTCCGCAGTGACAAGGTCACGGAGACCTCCTTCGCGTTCGCATGCCTCAGTGCATTGTTCACCGCTTCCTTCAGGGTGAGGATCACTTGCCGCTTCACCTCCGGACCAAGCATGTGTCGCGCATCCTCCGGCGCCAATTCGATCACCAGGTTCAACTCCACCGGTGCGTTCTCGAACTGCTTGCCCAAGCTGTTCCGGACGTAAGCGGCGAAACTCGCGAAGTCGTCGTTGCGCGGGTCCACGGTCCACACGATCTCGCCCAGTTCGTTCACGAGTTCGGTGGATGCGATGGCGATCCGCTCGGCCTGCGGCCCCACCTCGGCCTGTAATTGCCGCGAGAGCATGGTGATCTTGGTGAGCCCGCTGCCGATGCCATCGTGGATATCGCGCGAGATCCGCGAACGCACGCGCTCGATCTCGCGTTCACGCTCCAGTTCACGCACGCGACGGCGTAAGCGCAGCGTGAGGAAATACCGCGTGCCCATGACCACCAGCACGATCCCGGCGAGAAGCATGATCGCCCGCGCCCACCATGTGCCCCACAACGGCGGGTCCACCATGAAGGCGAACGCGGTGTGGACCGGATCCGCGGTCAGCCCTGCGGCGCGCAGTTCGATGCGATAGTGTCCCGGAGGAAGTCCGACCAGGTCAAGTGCTCGTTTCGCACCGAGCTCCTTCCACGTTCCGGGCGCATCGTCCACCACGATGCAGTAGGCATAGCTCAAGGCATCACCGTCCAAGAGCGCGATCGCACCGAAGGTGATGGCGAGATCATTGTCGCTGTACGACAGATGCAAGGGCGATCCATTCGATCCCGATAGCGGCACGGACCGGTCCCCGGCCGTGATCGTTCGGACCAGGAGCTTGGGCGCGGCGTGGTCCGGCGTGAAGGACGAAGTGACGACGTGATAACCAGCTCCGCTTACGAGCATATCACCGGACATCAAGCTCATCACATGCATGTTCAATAGGTCCGGCGCACCGTGCAGCGGATCGATGCGATGCAACACGTCCGTTGCCGGATCGAGAACGAAAAGGCCACGATCCGACGTGAACCAGAGCCGGCCCTGCGCATCGCGCGCGCTTTCGTTGAATGTGGGCCGGTCAGGCAAGTACCACCGCCGGTCGATGCGCCAGCTATTCGAACCGGGGTCCAACGCGATCCGCAACAGGCCTTGGCTCCGGGTGCTCAACACGATCCGGCCGCTATCCTGCACCTCCGCGCTTACGATGCCTGTGAACTCCACTGCCGTTCGGGGATCGACGCCGATCACGTGCAGCTTCAGCGATCGATGGTCCAAGAGCATGGGCGGCATGCGATCGAGGATCACGAAAGAGCGATCCTTGTCGAGCGGCTTCAACGCGACCACGCCTACGTTCGCGGTCGCAAGTTCCGCAGGCAGCTCAACGTGGCGCAGCTCTCCTCCCACCGGGTCCACACGCGCCAGGCCCTGAACACCCATAACCAACCATAAGCCATCGTCGCGCTCCAGCACGTCGAGGATGAATGGCCGATCATCCGGTTGGTCGCGAAGCACGACAGGCTGCCATTCCATCGCATGTGCGCCGGGCGTGTAACGGATCAGCCCTCGCGTGGTACCGAGCCAGACCGTACCCTGATGATCCTGGCACACGCGGAATGCTTCGAAGGTCCGGTCGCTCTCCGGGAATTCGATGCGTTCCAGGATCGCGCCATCGCGGTCCGTCCGGAACAACGCACGATCGGAATAGAAACGTGTGACCCAATACCCGCCGCCATCAACGGATGGGAACGCGTGTATGTTGGGCGCGTTCAGGATCCCCGATAACGAACGGAACGCATCCGCAGAGGGACCGAGCACCTGTACCGTCCCGATCGCTCCGACGAACAACCCACCTGGGCCACGATCCATTACCGACACGGCTTGCACGCCACCAGCGTCCGATCCATCCCGGACCTCCAGCAGCCTATCGTGCTCGCCTTCGAGTTGATACAGCCTTTCGTTCACCACCGCGTACCATCGGTCCCGATCGACCTGCACAGCATTGAACACGATGTTGCTCAGATCACCCAGCGGACGATCGAGCACGACAGGCGAGCCGAATTCGTGCGTTCGCTTATTGAAACGCACAAGTCCCAAGCCCCAACTCGTACACCACAGCACATCGGGATCGTAGCGGTCGTGGACCACCTTGGTCAACAAGGTCTTCGGCGGAGCTACCCCACCATCCGGCTTGAACACGTACTCCGCCTCTTTTCCCGAGCGCGGGTCGTAGCTGCGCAGGATGGTCCGATCGCAATACCAAAGCACGCCCTCCGCGTCCTCGCTTCCGCCCACGGCATACATCTGCCGTTCCACCAACGGCAACACCTGTCGGAACACGCTATCTCTCTTTTCCAGCAGGAACACGGCATTGAGACCGAAGGCCCAGAGACCGCCGTTCCGCGCAGCGGTGATCCACGTGCATTCGCGTGCGAGAACGGTCTTGTCGCCGACCAGGAATGGAACCGCCCGTCGCTCGCCGGTAAGCGGGTCGATGCGCCACACGCCTCGGAACGTGGCGGCCCAGATCGCGCCCTCCTCATCGAGATGCAGCTGATTCACATCATCATACGGCAGCGCATCCGGGTCGCGCGGATCGCTCACGTAACGCTCCACTTCGGCGCCATCGAAGCGGTACAGCCCTTTGTTCGTGCCCAGCCACAGTGCGCCGACCTCGTCCGTGACCATGCTGTTCACGCGCGCCTCAGCCAGTTCCGGAATGGGTAACCTGGCCATTGTCCGCACCACCTGCGCATCCGCGATGAACGGAACGGCAAGGAAACCGAGAAGGATAACGGAACAAAGCGCACGAGCACGCATGGGCGTCGCTAATCTAGGCGAGCGAAGGTGATGCGACCCAGCCGCCCCTGAGCCTCCGGTCTTCTTCGCCGCGCGCTTGCGCTCGTCCTCGTCGGGGTTCGCTTTGGGGATGCTCTGGGATGTCGCCTCCGGGTATGCCCCCTATCCGGCAACCGATCCTTCGTATCCAGCGTCACCTTCGTGTCCCACACCAACACCCCGCAGCATGATCCGTTCCTTCTCCTTGGCCATCACTCTTGCGCTGCTCACCAGCAGTTCGTTACAGGCGCAGTTCACTGTTCCGGACGCTGAATTCGCGAACCGCTTGAGCGTGATCGTGCCCGCAGCCATGAGCGGTGGCGTGCTGGACACCGCGCATCCGAGCGTGCTGGGGCTCACGTCCATGAACGTGTCCGGCGCAGGGATCCATGACCTGGACGGTATCCAGTATTTCACCGCGCTCCAAATATTGGTGTGCAGCAACAACTACCTCACCACATTGCCAGCGCTTCCGGATGCCATTGTTCAACTGGAGTGCGAAGGGAACGACCTGGTGAGCTTCACCTCCTTGCCCGCCAGCCTCATCCACTTGAACTGCTGGAACAACCAACTCATTTCGCTCCCTGTCCTCCCGCCAGCGCTGGAATGGCTCAACTGCTATGAGAACCAGATCAGCAACCTTCCGACATTGCCCAATAGCCTTACCCAGATCGCGTGCAGCGACAATGCGCTCACCGGTCTCCCGGCGCTTCCGCTTTCACTGGACCGACTGCTCTGCCGGAACAACCCATCCATCGGCACCATGCCCGCGCTGCCCCCTGCCTTGACCTACCTGAGCTGCGCCAACAATGGACTATCGGCATTGCCGACGCTGCCTGCCGGTCTGGTGCAACTGACCTGCGACAACAACGCACTCGCCGTGCTTCCCGCATTGCCAACGGGTCTGGTGGAATTGCGGTGCGATGGCAACGACCTCACGGACCTGCCCGCGCTCCCAGCAGCATTGAAGTCCTTGTACTGCTCGCAGAACCTGCTGGCTGCACTGCCCGCATTGCCGGCATCGCTGCGCTACCTCACCTGCTTCAACAACGTGCTCGGCGGCCTGCCTGCGCTACCGAATGCGCTGCGGGTACTGGAATGCGCGAACAATCCCATCGGCGTGCTGCCCACGCTCCCGGATTCGCTCACCAACCTCTACGCCGCGAACAACGGGCTCACCAGTTTGCCTACCCTGCCCGATACGCTCTTGTCGTTGTTCTGCTTCAACAACCAGCTGACCAGCTTGCCCAGCCTGCCCAACTATTTGTACCTGCTGAACTGCAACCTGAACCAGATCTCCGACCTGCCCACACTGCCCGGCGGCTTGCAGTACTTGCAGTGCAAGACCAATCCCATCAATTGCCTGCCCCTACTGCCCAATTCGCTCAGTTCCATCGTGTGCAACGAGACCGGTCTGACGTGTCTGCCCAATATCCCCACTGCGTACGATGCGATAGCCAGCGTTCTGGGCTTCCCGCTCACGGTGTGCAACGTGCTCTCGCCCTGCCCCTTCAGTGGTGAAGCCATCACCGGCAGCGTGTTCAACGATGCCAACGGCGATGGGGTGAAGGATGTAGGCGAGGTCGCCTTCACCAATGCGGTGATCGAGGCCCAACCCGGCAGCTACCTCACCGCGCCCGATGCCATGGGCAATTATGTGCTGCCCATGGATACCGGCACCTTCGTAATGGACGGGCAGGACGTGCTCTATCATCTGCGCACCACGGCCGCTGCGAACATCACGCTCACCGCATCGCAGATCGACTCCTTGAACGACATCGGTTACCAGGCCATTCCCGGCATCTACGATCTGGTGGCGCACCTCACCACGATGCCCGCACGGCCGGGCTTCGACAACAACGTATACATCACCGTGGAGAACATCGGCACTGAGAGCACGGTGGCGGCACTGGACCTCACCTTCGACAATGCCCAGACCTGGGTGGGCAGTGGTGTCGCGCCGGATGCGCAAGCCGGGAACACGGCCACGTGGTCCCCGACGATCGCGGCAGGCAGCTCGTGGGGCATTGCGGTCACATTGAACACATCTAGCGCCACATTGATCGGCACAACTCTGTTGCACACGTTCACCGCAACACCCAGCGTGCAGGATACCACACCGACGGACAACACCATTACTTGGACCGGCATGGTGGTGGGCGCGATCGACCCGAACGACAAGCAGGTCGTTCCCGAGACGATGACACCCGCGCAAGTGCAGGCCGGTGAGCCGCTGGAATACACCATCCGGTTCCAGAACACGGGCACCTTCCCGGCCACACGCGTGATCATCATCGATACGTTGAGCCATGATCTGCTGTGGAACACCATGGATCTGGTGAGCAGTTCCCACACCACGCATTGGTACATCCACCAAGGGGTACTGCATTTCGTGATGGACCCGATCCTGTTACCGGACAGCACGAGCGACGAAGCCAACAGCCACGGCTACGTGAAGTTCCGCATGAAACCGGTGAGCACATTGATGAACGGTGCGCAGATCCTCAACGTCGCCAACATCCACTTCGACTTCAACGAGCCGGTGATCACCGCACCCGCCGTGTTCACCGTGGATGCAAGCGTAGGTATCGCGGCCGTGCATGAGAACGGCTTCCGGTGCTATCCGAACCCGGCGCATGATCAGCTCACCGTACAACTCGCGCAACCGGGAGCGCTGCTCGAAGTGCGCTCATCCGATGGACGTATCCTGAGCGCCCAACGTGTGGTCGGTACGCAAGCCGTGCTGCACATCGGCGACCTTGCCAATGGACCCTATTGGATCAGCATCCTTGACGCGTCGGGAACGCGCGGTGTCCTGCGTTTCGTGAAGCAGTAGGCACGGGCCAGGCAGTTCCGCACCCATGCGTGCTCGTGATCCCGTGGACTGCGGGTCGGGCGGCGTCACTGCGGCGTTCGCCGCAGTGACGGCTTCGCCCCCCCCAACGCCAAACAGCCCCCGACGATCACGCGGAGGCTGTTCAGCTTGGATGTGGGGGTGGCCGACTGGCCACCTGGCATAGCGCCATGAATGGGAACGCGGGGGCCTTAGGCCGCCCGGTTGGTCACGATCTCGCTGGCGGGTCCTACGCCGGCGGCGCCAAGCGCCACCACGTAGAAGCTGTACACCTTTCCCCGCTCCAGACCACTCACGCGCAAACGCGCGCGGGTGCTGGCACCGGCTAGGGTGAACTTGGCCGCGGCCGGATCACCCTCTCCCACGAACACGTGGTAGATGGTGGCTCCGGCAACGTGCCGCCATTTGGTATCCACGCAACCGGCATAGCCATCCGCATACATCGCGCGCATGTTCACTGGAGCTTCCAGGGCAATGGGCGCGGGTTCGCGTACGGGCTCGAAGCCGCTGGTGATCGCTACTGCGAGGTCCGTGCCCGACGTGAAGTTCACGTAGGCGCACAGCGCCGTGAGCAGGTCGCGCACGGTCACCAATGCCAGGTCCCTGGCATCAATGGCCGCATGCGCGCCGCCCTCGGCTTCCGCATTGGCGATCCTCAGCACGTCGATGGCCGTGGTAACCGAGGCGAGTGTGGGGGACGGTGTGAGGAAATTCGCATTCCCCGTCATCTGCTCCACCACATGCTCGCCCTTGGCGACCATCTGCGTTGCGTTGAGATCGTGAAGATCCGCCTTTACTAGTTTCATAACTCGTGCAGGTTAGTCTTCCGCTGCTGCATGCAAGCGCACCTGATCAGGGGTTGCTTGCAAGGGTCGTACGTATTCGAGTTCGTCAGCATGACTCTTGGCGCGCATGTCCGTTGGTGGACACCTTGGCCATGGCTGTGAATCGGAAACAGGGTACCCCTTCGTTCCGGCAGCGTATCCACACCGCGTCCCGCAAGGGATGCCGGATGTTCAGTGCGGAGAACGGGTGCCGCCCGTTGGCTTTTAACAAAGACCGGGAGCACCGTTCCCGGTTCCGGGAAGGGAATTTCCGGTACCAACTCGAACTTTTCCGGTGCTGGGTTGAAGCTTTCCGGCGCACGGTTGAACAATTCCGGCACCAAGTCCAACTTTCCCGGTATCCCGTTGAATATCGCAAGCGCCAGAAAGAATGATCGCTGCGCCGTATCGGATCGTTCCGGCACCACCTTGAACTTTCCCGGTACCGGGTTGGAGCAACCCAGTGCATGAATTTCTTCCACCGGCACCGGACTTTCCCTACCCGGTTCCCGGTTTCGTGGGTATGGAGCCCTGAACGTGGTGAATACCGCGGTTGAAAAACCCCCTCGCAGCAGTTTCAGAACCACTGGTCCGTCGTATTCCTTCACATGCATGTTCATCGGGTGGGTGGGCGTGGAAACCATGTGGGGCATGGCATCCCCTCCGCGTATTGACGCCTTTCTTTACTACGATGACACGCTCCGTGTTCACCTCCCCTTACGCCGCGCCTGCTTGCTTGGCCAGCGCCGCATGCACAGCGAGTTGCGCACGCTGATGGAGCAGCCCATCGCCTACAACCAGCTCGAGAAGTACTACGCCAACCTCTACCGCCTGAAGCTGGCCAAGCGCATGTGGGACATGGACCACCGCCGCGCGCAATGGCGCGAACAATGCATCCACCCGCACGTCCACGCCTTCCATAGCGCCTTTATCCACCGCGCCTTGAAGCCCCTGAACGGCTGCACGCGCGTGGCGGGCAAAGCACCCCTGCGCCCGCTCCGCGGCCTCTGTCATGAACCCGGCCACCTGCGCGTGCGCCTCCTCATGCCCGATGTGGACGGCACGTGCCTCTGCAACGAGCCTTGGCAGCTTTACGCCAAGTGCTGGGTGCCCCAGCCCGGAACCAACCCGCCTACCATGGTCCAGCCGCCGCTATGGACCATGCTCGGTGCATGGCACGGCGCACAGCGCGTGTGCGATGGGGAGTGGTGGTATTGCGAAGGGGTGGTGTGAGGGGGCTATGAGCCTTTCCTCCACTTCTGGTGATCAGCGCACCAAGTTCGCAAAGTGATCTATTGTCATGCCCAGATGGTGGGCGATCAGACAAGCCTCCGAGAACCGCAATGGCCTTCCCAAGTCGCTTTCGATCCGTGCGAGGCGCTTGGGGCTGATGCCCGTGAGCGTCGCCAATTGTTCTACGCTCAGGTTCTTTTGCGTGCGCAGAATGGCGATGCGTTCTCCGAGCTTGTTTCCCTGTGCCATGGTGGTTCGCCACGGCGCCCTTGATCATGGCGCTATGGCAGTACGAACTTAGGCGTCGGGTTCCAATGCGCATGGGTCACTGCTGCGATCAAGCAAGTGGAGGCTTTCTCAAAGTCCTGTTGATGGCGATCCGGATCACAGGACCTGTTCCGCCATAGCAGGATCCGAACCAGCGAACATTATTCCATGGCATTTTGCACTCACACAGGGTGTCCATGAATTATCTCCGCAGCGGTCTGCCGAAGGCGGCCTTGCGGCCCGAAGCCGTGGACACGTTGTTCAGTCATTGCACGTATGTCCGCAACACTGACGAGACTGCGGCTCAAGGCCGCAGTGACGTCCCTCTGCTGACGCTATCGTGATGACTCGTCCTGATCCGGGTTTACGCAAAAGCGAACCTCATGAAGGACGGAACGGACAAGGAAAAAGGAAGGCCACGCAAATACGATGTGGCGTTCAAACGAATGGTGATCGGCAGTACCGGAGCGGTCGCTGGACCATGGAGCAATTGCGTCGGCGATACGCCTTGGCGGGCAAGAGCTGTATTGCAGAATGGATGACGCAGATGGACCTTGGTGCGCGGCCACAGCCCTGTGCCGAAGTTTGGGCGATCAACCCCAAGGAGATGCCCCAGCGCAAGAAGAGCGAACGCAGCGCGGACCTGCGCAACCGGATCAGGGAACTGGAACGGCAACTGGAGGATGAACAGCTCAAGAGCGAAGCCTATTCCAGCTGATCGACCTGGCGGAGAGCGAGCACCGGATCGCGATCCGAAAAAGGCCAATACCAAGTGATCCGTGAGATGAAGGACAGCTATCCGCACATCAGCTTGGTGCGGCTCTGTCGATCATTTGTGTTACGACAAGCCTTCTATCAGCACTTTTGGACGACCCAAGCCTATTGCATGGAACATGAACTGGTGCTGGTGCGCGTGCAGGAGATCCGCCAGGACCATCGGCGCTTGGGTACGCGTAAGTTGATGGACAAGCTCCAGCCCTTCCTCCTGGAGCACCACATCAAGATGGGCCGCGACGCGCTCTTCGATCGCTCGCCGATCGCGGTCTGCTGGTACGACGGCTCCGCAAGTACATCCACACCACACGCTCATCGCACTGGTTACGCAAGTGGCCCAACCTGATCAAGGACAGGAAGCTCACCGGACCTGGGCAGCTCTGGGTAAGCGATATCACCTACTTCAAGACCGGGAAGGAAGGCTACACTTACATCAGCTGATCGCCGCTTGGTCGCACCGCATCATGGGCCACCACTTGGCCACGGACCTTGAAGCAGCCAGCACATTGGAAGCCTTGCGCATGGCCATCGCACAGGCGGTCACCGTTCCCAAGGGCTTGATCCATCACAGCGATCGTGGCGTGCAGTACTGTTCGCAAGCGTACGTGGATGTGCTGCAAGCCAATGGCATCGGCATAAGCATGACCGAGAAGGGCGATCCCTTGGAGAACGCCGTGGCCGAACGCATCAACGGGATCATCAAACAGGAATACCTCGATACATGGTGCATCGATACGGTTGCACAAGCGCGTGCCGCTCTGGAACGTGCCGTGTTCCTCTACAACTCCGATCGGCCGCACAACAGCATCAGCAATCTCACACCTGACCAAGCGCACACCGGTACCATGAAGATCAAACGGCTTTGGAAGAACTACTACCTCAAGCGAACACCTGTCAACGCAGTTCAGGACGTTCTCTCAACTGTAAACCTATCTTCGGACATCAACCAAAACCTGTAAACCTTTTTCAGGACGGGTCATGATCATCGGCCGCGATCATCACCCCCCCGTAGTCGTCACTCACCAACGCCGCAGTCCACCCCCGTAGCCGTCACTGCGGCGAACGCCGCAGTCCCGTTACCTTAACAACGTGAAATTCTTCTGGGTCTATTTCATGGCCAACGCCCGCAACACCACGCTCTACGTGGGTGTCACGAATGACATTGAACGGCGGGTGAAAGAACACAAAGAGCATAAGGACCCTCGTTCATTCACGGCACGATACAACGTGGGGAAGCTGGTGTGGTACGAGGCACACGATAGCATCATTGCCGCGATCGCACGGGAGAAGCAATTGAAGGACTGGAAGCGCGCGTGGAAGGATGAATTGATCACGAAGGAGAATCCGGAGTGGAAGGACCTGGCGGTGACGGGGAATTTCGGCTAGGGGTGACGAGACTGCGTCCCGGTTCGAGACCGGGATGACGCGCCGCAGTGACGGCTACGATGGGGGCCGCACGACCAAAATGCCGTCGAGGCTCCGTTACGCCTCCTACTGCTTCTTCGCAGCGCGGATGTTCAGTTGGCCGAACGCAGAACGCCGACCCCAAGGGATCGGCGTTCCGTTCGATCATTCTATTCTGATCACTGCTCCATCACGAATTTGCCCGCCTTCTTCCGGTCGTTCTCGTCCAATGGGCTCTCGCGCATGTTCACTTTTGCGTGGTCGGTTGTGCGTGCGTCCTAACTCGTGCTGCAGAGCGCAAGCGCTTGGGCATCCTGGGCAGCTTACCTGCATACAGGGTTTCGAAGCGGAAGCACATCTCCCAATCGTCCCAATAGACATCCACGTTCCGGTGCAACTTGAACTTTCGGAACCGGGTGACGTCCAGATACTGGCTGTTCATCGGATTCTGACCGGCTGCACTGAGCCATGGATGGAAGTCGATCGCGGCTACATGTCCATCACTGAACATGAACCGGATGGCATAGTCGCCCAAGTACTCAGCCTTCTTGATGCGGACGTTGTCTGCGATGTTCATTTCACTCGGCGGGTAACGCGCACTGGTTTGATGCGCTTGTGTTCAACATAGAAGGCGGTCCACTTTTCAACGATATCGCTCTTCATAGCGCGGACGAAGGCCTCGGCTTCGCGTTGCTCCTTTTCCTTCAGCATTTCGGCACCGCGTTTCGCGCGCCAACGCAACTCCACCAGTTCGCCTTCGACCAGAATGAGCATGATGATGCCTTCGCGATCGCCATGCTGCACATGTAAGTGCATAGGGTCATGATCGTCGCTGTAGAACAGGAAGATGAGACCGAAGTACTCGTAGAGCTTGGGCATCCGATCAAAAGTACGGCCCACGTATGTCGCTACACTCTCCCCTGCACTTGTTCCAGTTGGCCGAACGAAGAACGCCGACCCCCCATGGATCGGCGTTCCGATTGGTCATTCTGAAATGATCACTGCTCCATCACGAACTTCCCGGCCTTCTTCCGGTCGTTCTCGTCCAGCAGGATCTTGCGCATGCGCAGGCTCTTGGGGGTCACCTCGAGGTATTCATCCACCGCGATGTACTCCATGCATTCCTCCAACGAGAATTTCACGGCCGGTGCGATGTTCTCCTTGTTGTCCGTGCCGCTGGCGCGCATGTTCGTGAGCTGCTTGCCCTTGAGGACGTTCACCACGAGGTCGTCGGTCTTCGGGTTCTCGCCGATCACTTGGCCGCCGTACACCTCCTCGCCCGGATCCACGAAGAACTTGCCGCGGTCCTGCAGCTTGTTGATGCTGAAGGCGATCGCCGTACCCGTTCCCTGGCTGATGATGCTCGCCGCGCGACGCACGCCGAGTTCTCCCTTGTATGGCTCGTAGCCTTTGAAGCGGTGCGCGATGATGGCCTCCCCTTCCGTGGCGGTGAGCAACGGGTTGCGCAGGCCGATGATGCCGCGCGCCGGGATGTTGAATTCGATGTGGACGCGATCGCCCTTCAGTTCCACGCTGCGCAACTCGCCTTTGCGGCGGCTCACGAGGTCGATCACCTTGCTGCTGAACGCCTCCGGCACTTGCACGGTGAGGATCTCCACCGGTTCGCAACGCTCGCCATCGATCTCCTTGTAGATCACTTGGGGTTGGCCCAATTGGAATTCGTAGCCCTCGCGGCGCATGGTCTCCACCAGGATGCCCAAGTGCAGGATGCCCCGGCCGTACACCAACAATTTGTCCGGGCTGTTGGTGTCCTCCACCTTCATCGCCAGGTTCTTCTCGATCTCCTTGTACAAGCGATCGCGCAAGTGGCGGCTGGTGACGTACTCGCCTTCCTTGCCGAAGAACGGCGAGGTGTTGATGGTGAAGAGCATGCTCATCGTGGGCTCATCCACCTTGAAGCCCGGCAGGCCTTCGGGGCTTTCGAAGTCGGCCACGGTGTCGCCGATGTCGAATCCTTCCAGGCCCATGATGGCGCACAGTTCACCGCTGTACAGTTCGCGGTCCTTCACCTTCTCCTTGCCGAGGCCTTCGAAGACCATCAGCTCGGCCACCTTGCCTTTGGTGATGCGGCCATCGTTCTTCACGAGGCTCACATTCTGGCCGGGCTTGATGGATCCGCGACGTACGCGGCCCACGGCGATCCGGCCCTGGAAGCTGCTGTAGTCGAGGCTCGTGATGCGCATCTGCAAGCTGCCATCCTCCTTCTTCGGCGCGGGGATGTGCTCCAGGATCATGTCCAACAGGTAGCTCACGTCCTCGGTCGGTGTCTTCCAATCCGGTCCCATCCAGCCCTGCTTGCTGCTGCCGTACACCACCGGGAAATCAAGTTGCTCCTCGCTCGCCTCCAGAGCGAACATGAGGTCGAACACCTGCTCATGTACCTCTTCCGGCGTGCAGTTCGGCTTGTCCACTTTGTTGATGACCACGATCGGCTTCAAGCCCAACGCGATGGCCTTGCCCAGCACGAAGCGGGTCTGCGGCATGGCGCCTTCGAAGGCATCCACCAACAGGAGCACACCATCGGCCATGTTCAACACACGCTCCACCTCACCACCGAAATCACTGTGGCCGGGGGTGTCGATCACGTTGATCTTCACACCCTTGTACCGCACGCTCACGTTCTTGGAAAGAATTGTGATGCCGCGCTCGCGCTCCAGGTCGTTGTTGTCCAAGAGCAGGTCGGAGGTCGCCTGGTTCTCCCGGAACAGCTGGCACTGGTGCAGGATCTTGTCCACCAACGTGGTCTTTCCGTGGTCAACGTGGGCAATGATGGCGATGTTCCTTAATTCGGTCATAAGCGTAGGGGCGTCAAACGGCGCGCGAAGGTAGGACTATCCCAGCAACGGCGGAACCCCTAACCTTGCCGGACCTATCCCACCCCATGAGATCCACCACACTGTTCACCGCGCTGGTCGCACTCCTCCTTTCCTCCTGCGGCAGCGAACCGAAGCCACAGGAAGAAGTGCAGGACACCCCACCTCCGGCTGGTATGAAGGCCTACGCGGGGCAACTGAGCTACGACGGGATCCAAGTGATCCTCACCGACTGCGAGAAGCATCAGGTGTATCTGCGCGATGCCTTGTTCACACCGTTGATCGACAACATCCGGGCCTTCAAGCTTGATCCGCAATACACCCTGTGGGTGCAGGTCGAGGTTCCTGCGGACGCGAGGCTGGAGATGGAGAAAGATGTTCCGGTGCTCACGAAAGGAAGGATCGTCTCCACCAAGGTGGGTAGCCCGTGCTAGGCGGGCGCGTGTGCGGATCCTGCACGACCAAGCGACGTGCTTCTGCGACACCCTTCGGGGTCGTTGGATACCAGGGACAATACGATCTACATGCTGTGACCCCTCCGGGGTCGTCGAACGCCGCTGAACATCGCGAGCAATAGGGATGTGGCCGATCGGGTGCTGAACGACCTGCTCGGGTCCGACCCCGTCGGGGTCGTCGAGCGCCGCAGAGCAGCGCGAGCAATTGCGATGTACCCTTTCCGATGCCGAACGATCTGCACGTGTCAGACCCCGAAGGGGTCACCGAGCGCCGCTGAACAGCGCAAGCAATAACGATGTACCCTATCCGATGCCGAAAGATCTGCACGTGTCAGACCCCTCCGGGGTCGCCGAGCGCCGCTGAACAGCGCAAGCAATAACGAGGTACCCTATCCGATGCCGAATGATCTGCACGGGCCCGACCCCGAATGGATCGCCGAGCGCCGCTGAACAGCGCGAGCAATAACGAGGTACCCTATCCGATGCCGAAAGATCTGCACGTGTCAGACCCCTCCGGGGTCGCCGAGGGCCACAGAGCAGCGCGAGCAATTGCGATGTACCCTATTCGATGCCGAAAGATCTGCGTGTCAGACCCCTCCGGGGTCGCCGAGCGCCGCTGAACAGCGCAAGCAAGAACGATGTACCCTATCCGATGCCGAACGATCTGCACGGGCCCGACCCCGAAGGGGTCGCCGAGGGCCGCAGAGCAGCGCGAGCAATTGCGATGTACCCTATTCGATGCCGAATGATCTGCACGGGCCCGACCCCGAAGGGGTCACAGCATGTAGAACAACACAACGTTCGGTCCGACCCCGAAGGGGTCGAAGCCACAGGAACAAGAACGATCACAACAATGGAGGGGAATACGTGGCCGCACGCGAATTTCATAACGCGTTGTAGTCCACCGCTATCTTCACCGCCGAACGGCCTCGTAGTTCAACTGGATAGAATGGCAGATTCCGGTTCTGTTGGTTGGGGGTTCGAATCCCTCCGAGGTCACAATAGAGCGGCCCGCCGCAAGGTGGGCCGCTCTTCATGTGTCCATGCGACCATGTGCTCATGTGGGAACGACGCCCCTATGGATGCCGCCGGAATTGACCATTGTAGGAGCTACTGCCTCGCCCGCATTCCATGGTCACATGCCTAAATGGTCAAATGGCCACATGTGGACTTCCCATGCGCATCGATAAATTCCTCTGGTGCGTGCGCCGCTTCAAGACGCGCAGCCTCGCCACCGACGCCGTGCGCCGTGAGCAGGTGCAGGTGAATGGCCGTGTGGTGAAACCGAGCATCGACCTGAAGGTGGGCGATGTGATCGCGCTGCGCGAACCACCGATCTGGCGCAGCTGGGAGATCCTCGGCATACCGGCATCGCGTGTAGGTGCCAAGTTGGTTCCCGGCTTCATCAAAGAAGTGACCTCCTTCGCGGATCTGGAGAAGTTGGAGATCGCTCGGCTGGCGAAGGCGCAGGAACGTCCTGCCGGTGATGGGCGTCCGACCAAACGCGACCGCCGCGATATGGAACGGTTCCGTGGGGAGTGAGGCGATCGCGTTTCGCAGTGGTGGGGCGGGATCGGCACCAAGGAGAATGGTGGAGCGCAGCACGGTACGCAGGGATCCGCTGCGGCGGATGGCGCGCAGTTGCGCATACTTCCTTATGGCATCAAAAAGTGGCAAGGCCACTGCACGGAAAATGGAGAAGGAGTGAGGTCTTGCTGGCACTCACGCTCAGGAACGGCCTTCGGGGCCTTTTGTATTTTCAGCCCATGAACGTCATTGTCCGACTCCTCGTTTCCACCATCGCGGTGCTGATCACGGACCTGCTGCTTCGCGGCGTAAGCCTCGGAGATCTGGACAACGTCAACGGCGTGCTCACGGCGGTCCTCACGGCGGCAGTCCTGGCCTTGTTGAACAACCTTCTCCGGCCCCTGCTCATCGTACTCACCTTGCCCATCACCTTCCTTTCACTCGGGCTCTTCCTGCTCGTCATCAATGCCGCCTTGGTGATGCTCGCGTCCAAGATCGTCCCGGGCTTCACCGTGGACGGTTGGTGGTGGGCACTGGGCTTCAGCCTTGTGCTTTCCATCGTCCAAGGCCTCCTGAATGCGCTGGACCGGAAGCCGCAGCCTCCACAAGGGCACTGATCAATTATCGCCGTCCAGCAAGCGGCCCAAGCCACCGAGGATACTTCCCTCCTCCTTGCTCTTGCCACCGGCACGCGGCGCTGCTGCAATGATGTTATCGGCAAGTCGACTAAAGGGAAGTGATTGGATCCACACTTTCCCCGGTCCGCGCAATTGCGCGAAGAACAACCCTTCCCCACCGAACAGTGTGTTCTTGATCCCACCAACGAATTGGATGTCGTACTCGACGGTCTGCGTCATGGCCACTAAGCAGCCCGTGTCCACGCGAAGTGTTTCACCGGACACCAGCTCTCTTTCGATCGTGGTGCCACCCGCATGGATGTACACCTGTCCATCACCTTCCAACTTCTGCATGATGAAGCCTTCGCCGCCGAACAAGCCCGCGCCGATCCGCTTCTGGAAGGCGATCCCGATGCTCACGCCCTTCGCGGCACAGAGGAAACTATCCTTCTGGCAAACAAGCTTGCCTTGATAGTCGCGAAGATCCATCGCCATGATCTTGCCGGGGTACGAAGCGGCGAACCACGCCGTGCGCCTGCCGGTGGTCTCGTTTGTGTACGTGGTCATGAAAAGGCTTTCGCCGGTGAGCACCCGCTTGCCGGCGCTCATCATCTTATCCAGAAAACTCTGCTGCTGCCCACGACCATCGCCGAAGATGGTGGCCATGCTGATGCCGTCGTCCATCATCATCATGGCGCCAGCCTCGGCCACCACGGTCTCTTGCGGATCCAGGGTGATCTCCACGCATTGCATGTCGTCGCCAACGATGCGGTGATCGAGTTCGTGCGCTTGTCTGGTCATGTGTTCAATGATCTGCCGCAAAGCTATCGGAGCACCCTCCCTGAGCACGCGCCGTCCATCCTGTACTTTAGCCGCTCACTCATCGCCATGGCCCTCACCGTTTCGAAGAAGGACCTCAAGAAGACCAGCGCACCCGATCAGGACACGCTTTTACGCGCGTGGGAACTGATGTGTACCGCGAAGGCGATGACGGAGATCTACGAGGCGAACTTCAAGCTGACGAGCAAGTACGTTCACGCCACAAGTCGTGGACACGAGGCGATCCAACTCGCGCTCGGACTTCAGTTGAAGCCACAGGATTTCGTGGCGCCCTACTACCGCGACGACAGCATCCTGCTCGGTATCGGCATGGAGCCTTACGAACTGATGTTGCAGTTGCTCGCGAAGCGCGATGATCCCTTCAGCGGCGGGCGCACCTATTACTGCCACCCGAGTTTGCGCCGGGAGCATATGCCGAAGATCCCACATCAGAGTAGCGCGACCGGCATGCAAGCCATCCCCACCACAGGCATTGCGCTGGGGATGTGGTATAAGGAACAAGCAGGTATCGCACACGACATGAACGGTGCGGGGGAAAGCGATGCACCTGTGGTGGTGTGTTCACTCGGCGATGCTTCCATCACCGAGGGTGAAGTGGCGGAGGCCTTCCAGATGGCGGTATTGAAGAAGCTGCCGATCATCTACCTCGTGCAGGACAACGAGTGGGACATCAGTGCGAGTGCCGATGAGATCCGCGTGGGTGATGCGAGTGACTACGCCAAAGGCTTCAAGGGCCTCGAAGTCCGACAGGTCGATGGAGCTGACTTTTTCGCGTGCTACTCCGCACTGAACGAAGTGATCGATACGGTGCGCAAAGAGCGCAGGCCGTTCCTCGTGCATGCAAAGGTTCCGCTGCTCAACCACCACACCAGCGGTGTGCGGATGGAGTTCTACCGCAGCGAGAAGGACCTCGCAGAACACCGCAAGCGTGATCCGCATCCACGCTTCATGCAACAACTGCTGGATCAGCGCATCCAGTTGGATGGATTGCGGAAGCTGGAACAACAAGCGGTGGCGCGCGTGCAAGCCGACTTCGATCGTGCATGTGCAGCGGCGGACCCCACGGCGGAGGATCTCACCACGCACATGTTCGCTCCCACGCCCATTACCGAGGAAAAAGGTGAACGTGCGCCGAAGGATCGCGAACCCACAGTGATGGTGGATAGTGCGCTCTTCGCGATCCGCGAGTTGATGCAGGAGGATCCGAAGTGCCTGCTCTACGGCCAGGATGTGGGCGCTCGTTTGGGTGGGGTCTTTCGCGAAGCCGCGACACTCGCGCGCGATTTCGGCGGACATCGCGTCTTCAATACACCCATCCAGGAAGCCTTCATCATCGGCAGCACCGTGGGCATGAGTGCGGTCGGTTTGAAGCCGATCGTGGAAGTACAGTTCGCGGATTACATCTGGCCGGGCCTGAACCAGCTGTTCACCGAGGTGGCTCGTTCCTGCTACCTCACCGTGGGCAAGTGGCCGGTGAGTTGCATCATCCGCGTGCCCATCGGTGCTTACGGAAGCGGCGGGCCATACCACAGCAGCAGTGTGGAGAGCGTGTTGTGCAACATCAAGGGGATCAAGATCGCATACCCCAGCACCGGCGCCGATCTGAAAGGGTTGATGAAGGCCGCGTACCACGACCCGAACCCTGTGGTGATGCTGGAACACAAGGGCCTGTACTGGAGCAAGATCAAGGGCACGGAGGAAGCGAAGACCGTCGAACCATCGGCCGATTACATCATTCCGTTCGGAAAGGCGCGGATCGTTCAGGAAGCGGATCCGGCGATCGTCGCGCGTGGTGAAGCGGCGGTCATCATCACCTACGGCATGGGCGTGTATTGGTCGAAGTCCGCAGCGAAGAACTTCCCAGGACGTGTGACGATCATCGATCTGCGAACCCTCGTGCCCTTGGATGAAGAAGCGGTGATGAGCGCTGTACGAACGCACGGGCGTTGCCTCGTGGTGACCGAGGAACAACTCACCAACTCCTTCGCGCAAGCGCTGGCTTCAAGGATCGGGGATGCATGCTTCGAGCAACTCGATGCCCCCGTGCGCACGATGGGATCCGTGGACATGCCCGCTGTTCCATTGAACAGCACCTTGGAAGCGGCGATGATCCCGAGCGCCGAAAAAGTGAGCGAGACCTTGAAAGATCTGCTTGCTTATTGAATGATGGACGAGCGCTTCATCCGCGTTCAGCGCACGGCGCGCTACCATGTCCTCGGATCGGTGGAAGCGGCGCCGGAGATCTGGATCGTGCTTCACGGGTATGGACAGCTCGCGCGTTACTTCCTCAACAACTTCGACGGCTTGGAGAATGGCCGATGCATTGTGGCACCGGAAGGCCTCAATCGGTTCTACCTCGATGCCGAGCACGCTCGCGTGGGTGCGACATGGATGACACGCGAGGATCGGTTGAACGAGATCGATGATCACGTCGCGTACCTCGACGCGCTTGCCAAGGAAATATCCAGGGTTGCCATGCCCGGCGCACCGGTGAATGTGCTGGGCTTTTCGCAAGGCGTTGCAACAGCCACCCGGTGGGCATTGAAGGGATCAACACCCATCGCGCGCTTGGTGCTCTGGTCCGGGTCCATTCCTCCGGAATTCGATCGGGAGGCCTTGGCTCGCCTCAAGCATGCGCCGGTGGATCTGGTCCTCGGTGATAAGGACGAGTTCGCCAGGCCGGAAGCGCTGGACATAGCCGTGCGACGTCTGGAGCAAGCAGGGATCGCCTGCCGCAAACACCTGTTCAATGGAGCGCACCGCTTCGAGCCGGTGCTTCTTGCGCGCTTGCTGGGAAGGGAGTGATCAGAAGCGCGCTGGCGGCTTGTTGTCCTTCCAAGCCAACAGATCATCCAACGTACGAACGCTGACGGCGTGGTAATTCGGCCGCGCGGAACGGTAGATGTTCTGCGCAAGGATCCTCCCCTTCTCACTTCGGATCAATCCGCTGTACAGTGGAATGAGATACTTCCGTCGCCCTACGGTGTTCAGGAATTCATCCAGGCGCGTATAAGCTTCTTCGTGGTCGTTGCGGATGCAGTTCTCCAACCACGCCACCAGGATCTCCGCATTGCCGGAGGATGTGAATTTGAAGGCGCCGTCCAGATCCTTCATCTGTTCTTCTCTCATGTCCTGCGGCAGGTGCCTGAGGAAGTGCATCCATTCGAACGTGGTCCAACCGTTCGTGGCGAGTTCAGCGGCCGGTGTTCCGGAGGGTCCAGCGCGCGATCTGCTTCTCCACCAGGTCGAACCGATCGCTTGTGGGCATGACCGCATTCGCTGGCAACCCTTCCCCCTCGGTCCACGCGTTCACATCGAATGACAACCCATTGGGCGTCAACAAATGCTCTTGTAAATGCGTGATGAAGTGCTCCGTGGTCATGCTCTGGAAAGCATACGTGTCGAAGTAGTTCCTCAGGAAGGCATCGAAGACCGGCCGGGTCGCCAATGCTTCCAATGTCCGGAGCATTGCACAGCCCTTCTCATACGCCACATCGGTCATTCCATCATCCGGGTTCCGGCCATCCAGGTCCAAATAGAGCCGTGTATCCTCCGGTTGGCCATCACGGGTCAGTTTCTCCATTGTGGCCTTCAGGTCCTGCGCTCCGATAACACCGAGCATGTCCACATAAGGCACTCCGTAAAGCGCTTCACAGATGCGACGTTCGAAATACACCGTGAACCCTTCATTCAACCAGAAGTCGTTCCATGTGGCGTTCGTGACCAGGTTCCCGCTCCAGCTATGCGCCAATTCATGCGCGACCACTGCGGTCAGCGAACGATCACCGGCGATGATGGTCGGTGTTGCGAACGTGAGTCGCGGGTTCTCCATCCCGCCGAAGGGAAAGCTGGGTGGTAGCACGATCAGATCATACCGGCCCCAACGATAAGGACCGTAGAGGGTCTCTGCCGCTTCAAGCATCTTCTCCATATCCGCGAACTCCCACGCTGCCTTCTTCACCATGCTGCGCTCGGCGTAAACACCGGTTCGGGATCCCGTGGATTCGAATACGATGTCCCCGACGGCGAGCGCGATCAGGTATGCCGGGATCGGGTTGTCCATGCGGAAGGAATACGTTCCGTCGGCGCTATGCTCGGTCGGGTTCGTTGCGCTCATCACCGCCATCAACTCCTTCGGAACCGTCACATTCGCGGAGTAGGTGAAACGGATCCCGGGGCTATCCTGGATCGGGATCCATGTGCGCGTCAGGATCGCTTCGCCTTGCGTGAAAAGGAAGGGGAACTCACGATCGGTGGTCTGGCCCGGTCGCAACCATTGCAATGCCTTGGCCCTATCCCCGGTGTGGTAAACAACCCCCACCTCCTTGGTCTCCGGGGTGATCCGCACCTCAAGGGAACGGCCCAACATGCTGCTATCCCCCATGGTGTATTGCGCATCGGACCCATCACCCAGGAATACACGTTCAATGGTCAACCCGTCCGTATCGAAGATGATCCGGTCCGACTTCGACTCTACTTTGTAAAGTGCGGTTCCACTGATGCGCCTCGCCTCCATATCCACGGACAGATCAAGATCCAGGTGCGTGATCCGCGCATCGTCCGGCCGGGCATGACTGTGGTGGTCCATGGTGGTGGGTTCGGAACCCTTCTGCTTCGGGACTTGATCACCAGCGGGACCGCAGGCCACCGAGCAGACGAGCAGGGTAGCGGTGGTGGACCGAATGAGCGAGGGTATCATGGAATGTTCAGGAGCGGTCAAATATAAATGGACCGATCGGTCCTACAGGAACGGATCTTACCAGGCAATTGGAATTGCACCGCGACCACTCCGCCAGATGATGATCAAGTCCGGTCCAGTCAAAATGAGCGCGCACCATTCCACATGAAAAGGGCTACCTCACGCGAGACAGCCCTTTCTCCAGTCGGGGTGACTGGATCCCACCAGCGACCCTCCCGCCTTGGCGGGATACGCTACCGGGATGCGCAGATCAACTCTTCCACTCGACTACGCTTCTTCCAACTCTTCACTTCCCGTTCGCGACGGTACGCCGATGCCTTGTCCGGATGATCTTCCGTGTACACGACTTGCCAGTCCTGTGCTCGGCCGGTCCAATGTTTCCGATCACTCAGGTGTTTGCGCAATCTCTCAGCAACTGTTTCAGAAGTATGGCCCACATAGTAGCGGTCAAGCTTCTCGGAATGGAGGACGTAGAACCAAGCCATGGCAAACAGCAAGGGCTGCCTCCTTCGAGACAGCCCTTTACCAGTCGGGGTGACTGGATTCGAACCAGCGACCACTTGCACCCCATGCAAGTACGCTACCGGGCTGCGCTACACCCCGAATTCCCTTGTCCCGCATGTCGCAGCGACCATCCCGCCGCCTTGGCGGGATACGCTACCGGGCTGCGCTACACCCCGAATTCCCTTGTCCCGCATTTCGCAGCGACCATCCCGCCGCCTTGGCGGGATACGCTACCGGGCTGCGCTACACCCCGAATTCCCTTGTCCCGCATTTCGCAGCGACCATCCCGCCGCATGGCGGGATACGCTACCGGGCTGCGCTACACCCCGAATTCCCTTGTCCCGCATTTCGCAGCGACCATCCCGCCGCATGGCGGGATACGCTACCGGGCTGCGCTACACCCCGAATTCCCTTTTCCCGCATTTCGCAGCGACCATCCCGCCGCATGGCGGGATACGCTACCGGGCTGCGCTACACCCCGAAAGAGGGCGCGAATGTAGCAAAGCGTTGAGATGGCAGTGACGAGAATGGAATGTAGCCTGACCAGGATCGCCGTTATGGGTGAACCCATCGACGACTTCGATTGTTGGTTCACGCATCGACAGATCTTCAGATGCCTGCCAATTCCAAAGAACAGTGTACTCCGCAAGATCCTACGGAAGGAATGTACAAGCGGAAGCACTCTCCTGCGAACGGCCCTGACCTACCGATGTAGGCCGATAGCTTTGCAGCGCACAAATGAGGAAGATTCGATCCATTGTCGGAGCCACGGTCGTCGTGGCGGTTTCGTTTGCCTGTTCGATCGCACACGCGCAAAGCACGGTGACGATCAGCGGTTATGTGAAGGATGTCTCCAACGGGGAAGCATTGATCGGTGCGAACGTGTATGTGAAGGAGACATTGCGCGGTGCTGCCACGAACGTCTATGGTTACTACGTCCTGAATCTGGAGCCTGGCAAGCATACGCTGGTCATGAGCTACGTGGGATATGAGGACTTCGTCCAGACGGTGGATCTCAAGATCGAGCCTGAAACTGAACATCGAGGCACAGCCGAAGGTGATCCAAGCGCGTGAATTCGAAGTGATCGCGGAAAAGGAGAAGGAGAATACGCAAGGAACGCAGATGGGTACCGTGGACCTTGACGTGCAGCGCCTGAGCACCTTGCCCGCCTTGCTAGGCGAAGTGGACATCCTGAAGACGATCCAGTTCCTGCCGGGCGTGAAGAGCAACGGCGAAGGCAACAGCGGTTTCTATGTGCGTGGCGGAGGCCCTGACCAGAACCTGATCCTCTTGGACAATGCTACGGTGTACAATGCCAGCCATCTCTTCGGCTTCTTCAGTGTGTTCAATGCCGATGCCGTGAAGAACATCGAGCTGATCAAAGGAGGCATGCCTGCGAATTATGGCGGCCGTATCTCCTCCGTGCTGGACATCACCATGAAGGAAGGCAACAACAAGGGCTTCCATGGTCAAGGCGGGATCGGCTTGATCAGTTCGCGCCTCACATTCGAGGGCCCGATCGTGAAGGATCGCGGTTCCTTCATCGTCAGCGGACGAAGGACCTACATCGACATCCTCACGAAACCATTCCTGAAGGACTCGCCGAATTTCAGTGGGGCCGGCTACTACTTCTACGACCTCAACGCCAAGGCGAATTACAAGTTCAGCGACAAGGACCGCGTCTTCCTCAGCGGGTACTTCGGGCGGGATGTCTTCACATTCGCTGGTTCGAATTCCGGAGACCCGGCCTTCAAGATCCCATGGGGCAATACCACGGTGAGCGCACGCTGGAACCACGTCTTCGGTCCGAAACTCTTCCTGAACACCACGGCGACGTTCAGTGATTACTCCTTCGCATTCGATGCCAAGCAGGACCAGTTCGCCTTCAAACTCTTCAGCGGCATCAAGGATTACGGGATGAAGGTGGATCTGGCCCACTATCCCAACGCACGTCATCACTTGAAATACGGAGGGCAGTACATCTACCATGTGTACACCACCAGCACGGTGGAGGTGAGCAGCGGCGATACCGAGTTCGACATCACCACACCGCCAAAACTGCACGCGCATGAGAGTGCGCTCTACGTGATGGACGACTTCGACGTGACCGACCTCCTTCGCGTCAATGTCGGTCTGCGATTGACGCGCTTTGATCACGTCGGTCCGTACACTTTGTTCCAACTGGATGACCGCGGCCGATCCGTTGACGAAGAGGCCATAGCACCCGGCAAACACATCTCATCATACATGGCATTGGAACCGAGGTTGAGCGCCCGCTACACCCTCGGACCGAACAGTAGTGTGAAGGCCTCCTTCAACCGGGGTCAGCAGTACGTACACTTGGCCAGCTTCAGTAGCATCGCACTGCCCACGGATGTATGGATCCCCAGCAGTTCGAAAGTGAAGCCACAGATCGGGACACAATACTCCGCCGGATATTTCCAGGATCTCTTCGAGGATGTGGTCGAAGCATCCGTTGAAGTGTACTACAAGGATTTCAAGAACCTGATCGAATACGCCGAAGGCGCGCAACCACAAGGCAACGGCAACACGAACTACGATGCCCAGTTGGTCTTCGGTGATGGGTACAGCTACGGCGCGGAGTTCTTCGTGAAGCGTCGCACCGGAAAGGTGAACGGTTGGCTCGGCTACACCTGGAGCAAGACCATGCGCCAGTTCCCGGACATCAACGAGGGTCGCGAATTCCCAAGTCGTTGGGATCGCCGGAACGACCTGAGCGTGGTGCTTGCCTACGACCGCGACAAGCGCTGGAGCTTCGGTGCCACGTTCGTGTACTCCACGGGCCAAGCCGTCACACTCCCCGTGAACCGCTACTTCATCGAGGGCCAACTCGTGAGCGAATACACCGAACGCAATGGATACCGCATGGCGCCCTACCACCGTTTGGATCTCAGCGCTACCCTCATGAACAAGGGATACCGGACGGTGAAGGATCCGCTGACCGGCGAGGAAAAGGAGGTCCTACGCAGTTGGCGAAGCAGCTGGACCTTCGGGCTGTACAACGCCTACAACCGGCGCAACCCGTATTTCATCTATTTCGGCGCCGATGGCGTTCCGAGTGAGGGCACCTTTAAGGTCGTGGCGAAGCAGGTCTCCTTGTTCTCCATCCTCCCCTCCATCACATGGAACTTCAAATTCTGATGAAGCGACTTCCACTCTTCATCATCACTGCAGCCGTGCTGATCTCCTGCGAGAAGGAGATCACTGTGGAACTTCCAACCACGCCGAGCAAAGTGGTAGTGGAAGGTGTGATCGAGACGGGACAGGTACCGATCGTGCTATTGAGCCGGACGCAGAGCTTCTTCGAACCCACGACCATCAGTGGACTCGCGAGCCTCTACATCACAAGTGCGACCGTGATCGTAAGTGATGGGATCGTCACGGACACGCTGGATCGAGTGTGCAGTTCACAGCTGACCGAGGACCAGTTGATCGCCGCCGCAGCAGCAACAGGGATCGAGTGTCGACCTTCTGCGCCAGATCGACATCTGCGCTTGGACCGACCTCGGTGGTACGATGGTCGGTATGGAAGGACGCTCTTATTCGCTCACCGTGATCACGGACGGCAGGACGCTGACCAGTACGACCAAGGTTCCTTTTGGTATTCCGTTGGATTCGGTGTGGTTCAAGTTGGCCGATCAACGCCCCGATGACGACACGCTCGGATTCCTCTGGGGCACGATTTCCGATCCGGATACCGCCGGGAACGCTTACCGTTGGATGGCGAAGCGGATCAATGCAGGATCCGATGGTGATGCCAAGGACGCCAGCTTCGTGGCACCCCTGTTCTCCACCTTCGATGATCGCTACGTCAACGGCCTGCGCTTCGACTTCGCGTATAACCGAGGGAAAGTGGCCTTCAGCAGCGCCGATGATGATAACAACGAAGAGTCGGGCTACTTCAAAATGGGTGACACCGTGGTGGTGAAATTCTCGAGCATCGGTTTGCCGGAGAACCGCTTTTATGAATCCTTCAGCAACAACGTCACCTCACAGGGCGATATGTTCAGCAGTCCGGCCAACGTGATGAGCAACATCAACGGTGGGCTTGGTGTGTGGGCAGGTTATGGCAGTCGGTTGGACACGGTGATCTGTGGTCCGTAGCACTCCGGTGTACTGTTCCACCTGACCGTTGTTCGATATGAGCACGGCCACCTCGGCTACATTTGCGACCCGATAAACAGACAATGTCCAACACACCCGAACATGTGAAATGCCTGATCATCGGATCAGGACCCGCTGGTTACTCCGCTGCCATTTACGCCGCACGCGCCGACCTGAAACCAGTGCTGTACGAAGGCCCGCTGCCCGGTGGCCAGTTGACGCAGACCACGGAGGTGGACAACTATCCGGGTTATCCGAATGGGCGTACCGGGCCGGAGATGATGGAGGACCTGAAGAAGCAGGCCGAGCGATTCGAAACGGATGTTCGCCACGGCTGGGTGACCAAAGTGGACCTGACCGGACCCGTACACAAAGCGTGGGTGGATGAGAAGACGGAGATCCACGCGGATACGATCATCATCAGCACCGGGGCAAGCGCGAAGTGGCTGGGCTTACCGAACGAAACACGGCTCCGTGACATCGGCGGTGGTGTAACCGCCTGTGCGGTTTGCGACGGATTCTTCTACAAAGGGCAAACCGTGGCACTTATCGGTGCCGGTGATAGCGCATGTGAAGAGGCCACCTACCTCTCCAAGCTCTGCCCTAAGGTGTACATGTTGGTGCGGCGTGGTGAGTTCCGGGCCAGCAAGGCCATGGTGCATCGCGTGGAGAACACCTCGAACATCGAAGTGCTGTACAACACCGAAGTGGAGGATGTGCTCGGCTCGGATCGCGTGGAAGGGATCTCCATCGTGAACAACAAGACCGGTGCGAAAGGCAAGCTCGACGTGACAGGACTATTCCTCGCGATCGGACATACTCCGGCCACCGAACTCTTCAAAGGTTGGTTGGACATGGACGAGACCGGTTACCTGAAGCACGACCCGGACCGCACCTCAACGAAGATCCCCGGCGTGTTCGTGGCCGGTGATGCCGCCGATCGGTTCTACCGCCAAGCGGTGACCTCGGCGGGAAGTGGTTGCATGGCCGCATTGGACGCAGAGCGGTACCTGGCTGCACAGGGGAAGCACTAAGGCGTCAGACGCCAATCGCTGTAGTCCAGTCGGAAGGCCACGATCTCGCGGCTCTTGAAGGGGATGTCCCAATCGCCCCGGTAGTCCACACGGACCGGCACAAGTTCGCCGTCCACCACGGTGTTGTCCACGCGAATGGTGATGTCGAAATCGAGGAAGAGCGAACGGTGCGCGATCCGATACTCACGCGCCAGTACTTGCATCGTCTCCATATCGAACCACGTGACCATACGCTTGATCACGGTGTCGTCCTCATCCGCGCGCTTTCCGTTGACACTGTCCTTGGCCACGGCGGTGAACGACCAGCACATCCTGCCGTTGCGGTGGTCGGTGTTCAATACATAGTCGTAGTACGGCACCAGTTCCGGATCGAAGAGGTCGAGCTTATCGCCGATCATGGGCACGCTCGCGATCTCCTGTCCAGGGTTGAACATGAATTTCTTCAGTTCGCTCTTGTACTTCTCGAAGCGTGAAGACTTGTCCAATTCCAGTGTTCGATCCGCGATCCGGTTGCTTGCCACATAACGACCCTTGGGAAAGAAGACGTCATCATACATCTCCGCAGTGAGGTAACGCATGTCGCCGTCGCGCTCACGAAGCCGACCGCCTTCCGAAACGGAATCCAGGACCAGGTCGGCAAACTTGCCATCACGGACCAGTCGGCCTCGGCGGAATAGCGTCGCGGTCTCGCGTTCCTTTTTGTTCCGGACCGCCAAAGCCGAGCGCACATGGTACTGATGGAACCGGGTATTCAAGAAGGCATGGTAGAACGTGGTATCGTTCATCACCTGCGTCATGAAACTCTGTAGGTCGAATCCTTTCGCATTCCCGCTCACCACGAATTCCGGTAACTGGACCTGTTTGATCACATCCTCCTGCGCCGATATCACGAGCGGAGCGATGAATGCACTGAGAACGACGGATCGCAGCACGCGCATGAGTGCGATCAGTGACGGCGGGTCGGACCAAGGCTCGCGTAGAGCTCGTACTTCTTCTTCACGTACAGCAGGAACTCATATTGCGTGAGCCCGCGGATCACGGCATCCGGCACCTCGCAGAAGTCGATGAAGTCATCGAAGGCTTCATCGCTCAGGTTGATGATGTCGTACTCCACATACTGTTGGAGCAATTCACGCAACAGCGCGCGTTTGCGGTCCTCATTCCGCATTTCCGCGACCATGCGCTTGCTGCGCTCCCGACGACTGAACTCCTCGTACAGGAACGTGATCGGGCTTTGGAGTGCATCCACGCGACTGATCCGATAATCGCTTTCGCGGTACCCGAGCTTGTCGATGTCCCGTTGGATCTGCTGCAACGTTCGCTTGCTCAACACTTCCACTTCGGCTAATTGCACTTGCAAAGGCAGCAGCCGGATCGTGATGTGATAAGCGTCCTTCGCAACGCTGTCCGCCATACTGATGCTTGCCGTGCGGTACCCGACCGACCCGATCAGGATCGTGTCCGTCCTCAACGCCTGTACGGTGAAAGTGCCATCGGCATTGCCGAATGTGCCGGAGCGCGAGCGACGATTCACGATCATCAGATCATAGCGTACATCACCGGCAGAAGAGATGACGCGGCCATGGATCGTCACTTCACCCTGTGCCAGCACCGCGAGTTCCGCGATGACCACAAAGAAGGAAGTGCAGAGCCAACGGAGCATGCGCCAAAGGTATCGGGGCATCGTGTTGGCGATCATCGTACCATGATCAACGGCCCTAAAAAAGGTGAAAGGCCCTCACCGCGAGCTCGCGCTCCGTGAAGGCCTTTCGTAAAGTTCCTGTGCATCTGTAAGCCGGGTCCTGTTCCAGCCTTGCGGCCGGTCCCCATCATCTATCTGGTCCTACCGCTCACCACGACCTCTATCGACCTACCCTCCGGGATCGGGCGAGCCGCCCTTATCCGCCTTACGGCGGAACCCCGGTATACATGGTCTTTCAGCCCGTGGGGTTTACCAAGCCACTGGTGTTGCCACCGATGCTGGTGGGCTCTTACCCCACCTTTTCACCCTTGCCACCACCTTGCGGTGGTTCGGCGGTCTCCCTTTCTGCGGCACTTTCCGTAACGCCACCGTTCCCAGTGGCGCCCCTTCCCGTTAGGAAGCACAGTGCCCTATGCTGCCCGGACTTTCCTCCATCCGCCTTACGGCGGACGGCGATGGAGCGATGCACAGGATATCAAAGAACAACTATCGGTGGCGAAGGATACGCACCTCCGTGGCACCGGCACCATAGCGGCCCATTTCAGCATCGCTGAACTGGACGCCATCGTAGTACTGCAACATGCGCCGCACTTCTTCGCGCAGCACGCCCTCGCCCACACCATGGATCACGATGAGCTTTCGCTTTCCATCGCGGATCGCGGATTCCAGCGCACGCTCGAAATAACGCAGTTGGAACTCCAGTTTCTCCCCATGGCTCATCGACGATTCATCCTCCACCAACTCGTGCAAGTGCAGATCCACCTCCGCCACGCCACCATCATCCGGCCTCTTCAGCGTTTTACCGGGACGTATGGCCGACCGCTTTCGTTGCGCCATGTCGCTCGCCGCGATCATTCCGGCTTGGTGATCACTGAACCGGAAATGCGCCTGTCGCTCGGCTTCTTCCACTTTTACCAAGTGCTTCTCGAGTCGTTCGAATTCGAAGCCGTCATCGGTGCGGATGACCACATGTCCGGGTCGTCCACTGCGCAGAACGATCGCTCCGCCCACCTCATCCCTGAAGGAGACGCGATCACCTTGTTGCAACTTTACCGCGGACATGCGCCAAATTTACGGTCCCATGATCGCTCGAATGCTTCGACTGATACATCTGTTGATCTTGATCACTGCCGGCCCAATGCTCTTAGGGCAAACGGACGGGAACTGCATTCCGATCGGTGGCGCCGCCGGTTTGGAACGTCTATTCGAACAGGAATTGAATTATCCGGCTGTGGCCTTGGAGGCGGGGATCAAAGGTGAAGTAGTGGTGACCACCTTTCTTGATCCGAGCGGACGCACCCTATCCGTGGTCATAGGCCGGTCGTTGTGCCCGGAGTGTGATGCGGAAGCCTTGCGTGTGATGCATCAGGTGATCTGGCTACCTGCCACCCCCGGTGAAGCGTGCTCAGGAAAGGAGAACTACATATCGGTACCCTTCGATCCTGGCAAATACAAGCGCTGGGTAAAGGGGCGGCATGAGCGCACGGGAAAAGTGTTCGATCTACCGGTCGATACTTCGCTTGTTGTCCGATCCGCCAAACAGTTGGATGAACAGGTGGCGCCACAAGTGCCCGGTGGGCTACGAGGACTACCCACCTACCTCGCCCATGAGTTGCGGTATCCAGGCGAGGCCTTCCGGTACAGCTTGGAGGGGGTCGTGACCCTTGATTTCGTGGTGGAACCGTCCGGGTGCATCTCGAACATGCACGCATCACAAGCAGTCGGCGGTGGATGCACCGAGGAGGCCATGCGCCTGATGTACCGGATCGCGTGGCAACCCGGAGTGATGCACGGCCATCGCACACGCAGCCAGATGCAGGTGAGCATCCGGTTCACCTTACCCAAGCAAGGACGCTAGTCAAGAAGTTGATGGAGGAGCGCGGACCGTGGAGGACCCTGAAGGAGGAGGAGCGCTATTCCACGCCGTGGATCAGCGTGAGCCATCACGATGTGATCGACCCCAGCGGGACGCCCGGGATCTATGGTGTGATCCACTTCAAGAATCTAGCGGTAGGGATCATTCCGCTTGACGCGGAGATGAACACGTGGATCGTGGGGCAGTACCGGTATCCGATCAAGGCCTACAGTTGGGAGATCCCCGAAGGAGGCGGCGAGCGCGACCTACCTCCCTTGGTCAGCGCCCAACGCGAATTGCGTGAAGAGGCGGGGATCATAGCAGGGATCTGGACGGAGATCCTTCAAATGGACCTGAGCAATTCGGCGAGTGATGAAGTGGCCATTCTTTACCTCGCACAGGATCTCGAATTCCACGAACCTGAACCGGATCACAATGAGGAGTTGGTCCTGAGCAAGCTTCCGTTCAGCGAATTGCTCGGGATGGTCCTGCGCGGGGAGGCTCGGGATAGCCTTACTGTAGCCGCTGTCCTCAAAGTGGAGTACCTGCGCGTGAACGGCCTATTGCCCGGTCAGAAATAGAGCCAGTGCCCAACCACCTTCCCCGTGCTCCGGACCTCCAATGCGGGTGCAGGGATCTTGATGCTGTTCAGAACGAAGAACACGGTTCGCAGCGCTTTGGATCGCGTCTTCACCCGCGTCAGATCGATATCCGGCGATAGGTAGAACTGGCGGTACCAGCGTTCATTCGCAGGACTTGTCTCCGGGTACGTGGGTTCCATAGCCGTTATCATGCCCTCCGCTCCGTAGCCCACTGCGACGTTCAACCACGGAGGGAGGGCATCGCATCCAGTGAGACTGTTCACATTCCCGCTCAACCAGAGCGTCAAGCCGTTATAGTCCTTCAGGATCCGGTCGGCCAAGCCGCTGCCCAAAAGGTCGGGTCGCTGGGCCGCGAAATCGGTTAAGTGCGCAGAGAGCTTGGGTCTGATCCGTTGTTCTCCCCAAAGGGCGTCCTGCCCTATGAACAGCGATGCGCCGCCCACATTGGCCACCATATCCCAAGCGGAAAACCCCCACCCTGCCGACGTCCCATCCAGGATCTCCACACCGGTGAGCAGGACCAGGCCCACCGACCCACCGACCCACCGGGCGCGCCGTTCCTGCATTCCGCAATGCCTTAACATGGCATTGCTCCAACTTCCCAAAGTGTATGTGCTGAAGAAATGACCGGTCTTGTCCATTTGCAACCACTCCGCCCCATCATTGAAGAAGTGGAACGGACTGCGGTCGTAGCCGGAATACCATGCGCGATCCAAAGCGATGAAGGAGGCCGCCGTACCGACGACGAGTGTCGTCGTGGTCACGGTCAGGCAACATCGCGCAGTCCGACTCGTCAAAGCATCAGGCAATGCTCCATCGATCGGTGATTGCGCTTGTGCCCCAGACAAACCGATGCCCACCATGGACCCAAAATGCAGAATGCGACGTATGAGGGTCCTTGATCGAGCCACCATGGCCTCAAATGTATCGGAGCCATCGCTCGTGCGTTGTTCGACCATTACAGGAACGGAATGGTACTTTTGCTTATAACCCGAGGACCTCGGTCCTTCTCGTAGTGCGCTCGATCCTACTCGCTGCCTTCTCCGCTGGATCCCTATTCCAGCTATACGCCCAAGCTGGCGCGGATAGCTGGTGCCTTGAAGATGAGCAGAACATCGGACGTTGGGTCGAAGAACAGCAATTGGGCATTTTCGAGAGCAAACAACCGGGGAACTTCCTTGCCGTGAATCACGGCGGTGGCTATGAAGTGGCGGTGGATCCGCTTGGGTTCGAGATCCGAAGTGGTTCTTCACAAGATTGCTGGGCGGCTCGTTCTAATTTTTCCGCATGGGGAAGAACCGGTGCCTTGAAACCTTGGGAGCCAGTCGGCTACACCCACTCGCCAAATGAATTGCGCGTGGTCGGTCCGGGTCTGGATGTCCAGTACCTTCATGGCCGGGCAGGTCTTCGCCAAAACTTCTTGGTGCATGAGCGGCCAGCGGGCTGCGGCCGATTGTTGCTTGACCTGAAAACGAGTGGGGATCTGACCCCTGTGGATGGCCCGGATGGGATCGAGTTCAAGGACGCGAACGGGGAAACCCGCACGGTTTACCGGGATCTGCACGTTTGGGATGATTGCGGCCAGGTCCTGAATGCACGGATGTCGGTCGTCGGGAAGTGTCGGACGATCAGGATCGAAGTGGATGATGCAGGGGCCTCTTATCCCATCGTCATCGATCCGGTTGCAACCACCCAGAACATCCTGATCGTCGGCCCATTGAACGGCGGTCAATTCGGGATCGCACTCCGCACAGCAGGAGACCTGAATGGAGACGGGTACAGTGACGTTGTTGTGGCAGCTCCATACGGGGCAATGGGAGAATCCGGTGAAGGGATCGTGTACGTTTTCTATGGAAGTCCGACCGGGATCGCAGGAGCAGCGGATGTGATCCTGCAAGCGGACCAGGTATCGGCCGTGTTCGGGTATTCGGTGGGGACCGCGGGTGATGTGAACGGTGATGGATACAGCGACCTGCTCGTTGGGGCATCCAGTTGGGAGAGTGATGCGTCAACGAATGAGGAAGGCGGGGTTTTCGTGTATCACGGATCGGCTACTGGTATCTCCACCACCCCGGCCATCATCCTACAACCCAATACCGCATTGGTGTACATGGGCTATAGTGTCGCATGTGCCGGGGACATCAACAATGACGGGTTCAGTGATATTATTGTCGGAGCACCCTATGCTGCCTTTCCCAGTTCCTTGGAAGGTGCGGCCTATGTCTTTCTCGGCGGTCCGGGCGGCCTCACCAATGTCTATCACAAACGGTTGGAGCGGAACCAGGGCGCAGCACAATTCGGGCAAGCGATCGCAGGTTTGGGCGATGTGAACGGAGATGGGTACAGCGATATCGGGGTCACGGCCTTCCGGTACGATCAAGCCGGTGTGGACGATGGGATCGTATGCATCTACCATGGCAGTGCCGTTGGAATTGCCGGTGGGGCGAATCCCAATCCCAACACGATCATCACCGCTACCGGGTACACCAGCAACATTGGGTGGAGCATCGGCCCGGCCGGCGATGTGAACGGTGACGGGTACAGTGATGTGGTGGTGGGCGATACGCGGGCCACGGTCGCTGGTCTTACCAACGCCGGAGGCATGTTCGTCTATCACGGCTCGGCTGCTGGAGTGATCGCAGCACCTGCGACCGTGTACCATTATCCAGTGGCAAGCACCCTCTTCGGGCGTAGTGTGTTCACGGCCGGGGATGTGAACAGCGATGGTTACGCGGATATCATCGTCGGCGCCACCACATTTACGAACGGTCAGGTCTCAGAAGGCGCGGCCTTTGTTTTCCTGGGTTCCAGTACCGGCATCGTGATACCACAATTCCTCCGCTATGAATCCAATGTGACCGGAAACCTCATGGGAGAGTGTGTAAGTACCGCTGGAGATGTGAATGGGGATGGCTTCAGCGATATGCTCGTCGGGATCAAGGCTTATCTCACCTCCGGTGGAGCCTCGGTGTATCAAGGTGGTGGATACAGCCTGGCAACGACCCCCTCATTCACGCGTTCATCGGCACTCACTGGGGCCCTGTTGGGTACATCGGTCGCGGATGCGGGGGATATCAACGGTGACGGATACAGCGATGTCGTTGTGGGTGCCCCCGGCGCTTCCAACGGGCAGGCTGGAGAGGGGCTGGCATACATCCATTACGGCTCCAGTGGTGGGCTGTCCATGATCCCCTCGCTCACGCTGGAGGCGAATGTGGCAGGTGCCTCGTTCGGGTTTTCCGTGGCCAGCGCTGGTGATGTGAACGGCGATGGCTATGCGGATGTGATCATTGGCGCCCCCAATAGTGGAGGAGTTGGAAGAGCCTATGTCTATCACGGCGGACCCGGTGGGCTGAACCCGGTTGCGGCATTCGTGCGGACAGGTACGGCCGGTTCGACCCTTGGCTACTCCGTACATACGGCGGGTGATGTGAACTCCGACGGTTTTTCGGATGTTCTGATCGGTGTTCCTGTGAATGACATCGCATTGCTCCACTGGGGCGGTATGGGTGGTGTCAACCCAGTGGAACAGGTCACCCTCACGGGCGCCCCGGGGTCACGCTTCGGCGCGGCGGTGTGTACTGCGGGGGATGTGAATGGTTCCGGCTATAGTGACGTGATCATCGGCGCTCCGATGTTCACCAACGGCGAAATGAACGAAGGTGGCGCGTTCATCTACCACGGCTCACAGACCGGTCTCTTGAATGTGGTGGCACGCCAACTGGAGCCGAACCTGGCGAACGCGGCGTTCGGAACCAGTGTAGCCGGAGTCGGGGACGTGAACGGCAATGGCTTCTACGAAGTGGCTGTAGGTGCTCCGAATTGGGCCGGCGGCCAAGCGAATGAAGGCGCCGCTTTCATCTACTGGGGAACGAGCACAGGGATCACCACAGCCGGGTTCGTCTTTTTCCAATCGAACCAAGTGAATGCGAACATGGGACTTTCCGTGGCGGAAGGCGGGGACCTGAATGGGGACGGGTACGCGGATATTCTTATCGGGGCACCCTACTTCGCCAATGGACAAGTGGATGAAGGCCGGGTATGGGTGGTGGAAGGTGCAGCGGCCGGGATCGGCCCCGTATCGAGCGTGGAGAGCAACGTTGCTGGTTGGCGCTTGGGCTGGAGCGTGGCGGGCGGTGGTGATGTGAACGGTGATGGCTACTCCGATGCGATCGGAGGCGCGCCGAACGCTTCCCCTGGGTTCCTTGATGAGGGTGCATTCCTGCTTTATCACGGAAACCGGAACCAAAGCACCGGCTACCTGACACGGCAATACCTCGCGAACCTGGTCAGTCCGCTTTCAACCAACAACTACGACAACACCACCCCGGATTGGTTCGGGATCGGGCACGTAGCACGGAGTCCGATCCAACGGACTCGCGGGAAACTTCGCTGGGAAGTGGTGTTCGAAGGGCAGCCGTTCACAGGTGCTCCGATCAATACAAGCATGGGCTTCACAGGGCAAAGCGCCGGTTGGACGGATCTCGGCCTCTCCGGCGTGGAACTGAAAGAACTCGTGTACAAGACACCGGGACATTTGCGCTACAAGTGGCGTGTACGTGTGGAATATCCATTGAACAAGTTGATCGACGGCCAGCGGTTCTCGCGGTGGTTCTATGGCTACGCTTCTGCAGTGGGGGACATCGGTGTCCTACCGGTCGAATTGCTTTCGTTCACCGGAGAAGCGGAACGCGCTGGCAACCGCTTGAAGTGGACCACGGCCAGCGAGGCTGGTTCGGACCGGTTCATCCTTGAGCGCTCCTCGGACGGACTGCACTTCGAGGATATCGGGGAATTGGCTGCGGCGGGGAACAGCCGGGTCCCCATCGATTACGAATGGCTGGACGACCATCCATCACCCGGTACGATGTACTACCGTTTACGCATGCGTGATCTCTCCGGCGATGAGGAACTCTCCGACCTGGTAGTGATCAGCGGTGCATCGTCGGGTTTACTGGTGCGACCGAATCCTGCAACCGACCGGATCGATTGGGGGACGATGACGCAAGCCAGCACATGGCGCATCCTGGATGCCATGGGAAGAACGGTCCTAACGGGTAGGCAGGCGGATGGACAGCCCGGACAAGCCTATATCAAGAACCTTCAAGAAGGGACGTACTCGCTCGAAGTGATGGGGTCGGGTGGTGGTTCACTTTTCCACGCACGCTTCGTGAAGACTCACGCGCCGATCGCCCGCTGACAATCAGCCAGGATCGACTTGGCGCCATCCATGGTGCCCGATTCGGCATAACAACGAAGTACGGGTTCCGTTCCGCTTGCGCGGATCATCAACCACTGGTCGTTATCGAAGTGGAACTTGTAGCCATCGATGGTCTCCACCCTACGCACGTCCAAGTCTCCGAAGCGCTTGTAGGTTCCGGCTTCACACGCCTTCAGCACCTGTTGCTTCAATGCCTCGCTGATGTGCAGATCATTGCGCTCGTAAGCAAAGGCACCCACGATGGCGTACACCTCCGCGATCAGCTCGTCGAGCGTCTTCCCGCTCTTCGCCATGAACTCCCAAATGGTCAATCCCATCCAGATCCCATCGCGTTCAGGGATATGACCCTTGATCGCGATCCCACCACTCTCCTCCCCTCCCAACAGCACATCCTCCGTGATCATGATCCCGCAGATCCACTTGAACCCGATCTTGGTCACTTGGTATTCCAGCCCGTAGTGCTCACACAACTTCTTCACCTTGGGTGTGGTGCTCACCGCCACCACCACCTTACCGGTGAATTTCTTGTACTTCACGAGGTAGTGGATCAGTAGCAGGATGATGTGGTGCGAATCCACGAAGCAACCTTCGCCATTGTACAGGCCGATGCGATCGGCATCACCGTCCGTCGCGAGCCCGCAATCGATCGATCCGTTCTTGATCAATTCGCTGAACTCGATCAGGTTCTTGTGGATCGGTTCGGGTGCCTGCCCATGGAAGGATGGATTGTATTCGCAATGCAGGAAGGTGGCGTCGGGCAGGATCCTCCGCATTACGCGCTGTCCTGCACCATACATGGCATCGTAGCCCCAATTCATTCCGGAGTTGCGGATGGAAGGCATATCAAAGCTCTTCTCCACATGCTCCACATACATATCCTCCAGTGCAATGCTGCGCAACACGCCTTCCTTGCGCGCTTTGTCCAGATCGATCGCGGCGAGGTTCACACCATGCACATCAGGGATCATATCCTCCACTTCCTGCACCTCCTCGGGGATCAGCGGACCACCGTGAATGCCTTTCAACTTGTACCCGTTGTAGCTCGGTGGGTTATGGCTGGCTGTCAGGATCACACCCATGCCTGCACTTACGCGCAAGGCCCCGAGAGAGACCATCGGCGTGCTTACAAAGCCTTCAGCCAAATGCACCTCAATGCCTCGGCTCACAAAGACCTTCGCCGCTGTGGCCGCGAACAACTCACCCGCGAATCGGCAATCATGGCCGAGGACGATCCGCTTATTGTCCGGATGGTTCTTCAGGACCCACTCTGCCACGGCTACGCTCACACGCGCCACATTGTCAACGGTGAATTCCTCTGCGATGATGGCACGCCATCCGTCGGTGCCGAACTTGATCTTGGTCATTTCTTGGGAACTATGGCCTTGGTTCTCCCAAAGCGGCGGCGAAAATAGCCTCGCGGCCCGATCACCGGTAGATCTTCCGCTGGTTCAACGCACGCTGATAACGACGCGCATTCACCAGATGCTGCTCATACGACTTGGCGAAGTCGGAGTATCCGCTCAGATCAGCGCGAGCGCAGAAGTACAAATAATCGTGCGGCTCCGCTCGCAGGACGGCATCCAAGAAGCGTGGCTCGGGCATGTTGATCGGCCCCGGAGGCAGGCCGACATTCTTGTACGTGTTGTACGGTGATGCCACATCCTTGTCCCGGTCGAGGACGCGGCTTACATCATCCAAGCCAAGGGCGAATTTGAGCGTGGGGTCGGCCTGAAGCGGCATCCCGATCCGCAGTCTGTTCATATATACACCCGCGATACGAGGCGCGTCCGTGGCCTTCACTGTTTCAGCTTGTACAATGGATGCCAACGTGGAAACCTCAGCCCGGGACAATCCATGTTCATCCGCCATGGCGATCCGTTCAACGGTCCAGAACCGGTCGTGCTCCTTCTGCATCCGCATCACGAACTGCTTCGGTGTGGTGGTCCACCAGATCTCGTAGGTGTCCGGCAGGAAAAGACTGATGAAGGTCTCGTTGCTCAACCCCACTTCTTGTTGAACATCCGGATCGAGGAACGACGTGAGGAAGGTGACGGAGTCCGGCTCGAGTCCACGACCCAGGCGACCTGCCAATTCCGGCAGGCTTTTGATATTGGTGAATGTGATGCGGACCGGATCCTGCTCACCCGAACGAAGTTTGTTCACCAAGGCATTCAAACTCATTCCGCGCTTCACCACGTACCGTCCTGGTTTGACCCGATGGGTATACTTCTTCCTGTTGGACAGGAACCTGAATCCGTCCTCATCCGTGATCGCTTCGATCCGCTTCAAGCTGTCAACGACCGTTTCGAAGTCGGCGCCGGTCGGTATCAGGAGTATTCGTGCTTCCTCCTCGAAGCGGGTTGCGGGTGCGCTGATCCGCTGCCAGCCCCAATAGCCAACCGCCGCCACGCCTAGCAAAGCGCATAACGCCAAGAGCCCCCAAAAATTCATGCGTTTGCTCATGACCTATTCACGGTACGAGCCATCGAATACCCGCCGCACCGGGCCGATCAGATCCACGGACGCATATCGATCACCATCCATAAGCACTTCCACACGCAGATCACCACCGCGCGTGCGGACAACCACGGTTGATCCTTGCACGAACCCGCGATGCAGTGCATCGATCGCGGCAGCAGTCACACCGGTGCCGCAACTCAGCGTCTCTCCTTCCACCCCACGTTCGTAGGTCCGCATCTCCACGCGGCCATCCTCTACACGCAGGAAGTTCACGTTCACTCCTTCCTTGGAGAAGCGTTCGTTGTACCGGTAATGACGCGCATCGGGGATGATCTCCACCTTTTCCGGATCGTCAACCCATACCAACAGATGGGGGGAGCCTGTATGAATAAGATCGGCGCATTCGCTCACCCCTTCCACAGTACCCGGAACCTTCATGGAGATCCTCACTTGGCCCACGACCCATTGCGCTTCATGGGAACCGTCAATGGCGGTGAAGGATGCCCTGATGGGGTCACCCACCAACGAACGCCAGAAGGCGAAGGCACACCGGCTGCCATTCCCGCAGAAGCTCCGGCTCCCATCGGGGTTGAAGAACTCCATGTGATAGTCACTCTCCGCTGAATGCGGTGGCTGGATAAGGATCAGCCCATCACTGCCGATCCCGAAATGACGGTCGCAGAGCCGTTGGATCAATGCAAGGTCTTGCGCCGGAAAATCCCATAGTCTGTCGTCGATCAAGATGAAATCGTTGCCGGTTCCATGCCATTTGGAAAAGGGGATCACCATGCGAGGCCAAATATCGCGCATCGCGCACGGTGTCCCGTTCGGTGTACGATCAACACTTCTTAACGCGACAAGGCGACACATTCGCACTGTCACGACGTTGTTCCGATGGTGCAGGCACAAACTTTGATCGGTCAGCACTATCACAAATGCATCCAGACATGAAGCGCACATTCGGATATTTCGCCATGGGAGTTGCAGGTGCCCTGATCGCACTGTTCCTCCACGATCGCTTTCCTCAACATGGTACGGAGCCTTCCGTATCAAGCAGTGGCAACGACCACACCCCTGTTCGGTATGTGAACCTGCCCGGTACCGGCTCTTCGGTAGCCGTTGATTTCACCGATGCCGCCGAACGCAGTGTGAATGCTGTGGTACACGTGACCACGGAGACGACCGTGAACGTGCGTGATCCGTTCGCGGATCTCTTCTGGGGCAACAAGGCCCCAAGCCAGCAACAACAACGACAGAGTGCGGGTTCCGGGGTGATCATCAGTGCGGATGGGTACATCATCACCAACAACCATGTGGTTGAAGGGGCGGATCGGATCGCTGTTCACCTGAACGATGGCAGGAAGTACGAGGCCACGGTGGTCGGCCGCGACCCGAGCACCGATATCGCTATTCTTAAAGTGGATGCATCCGGATTGGCCACCTTGGAATATGGTGATTCGGATGGTGTGCGCGTGGGAGAATGGGTGTTGGCGGTCGGTAATCCGATGAACCTCACGAGCACGGTAACCGCAGGCATCGTCAGCGCGAAGGCGCGCAACATCAACCTGCTTCAATACGATCCGGGGCGCGACATCTTCCCGATCGAATCATTCATTCAGACCGATGCAGCAGTGAATCCAGGGAATAGTGGTGGTGCCTTGGTGAACGCACGAGGCGAACTTATCGGGATCAATACGGCCATCGCCAGCAACACGGGACAATACATGGGCTATTCGTTCGCGGTGCCCGTGAACATCGTGAAGAAAGTGGCCAATGACCTGGTCGAATTCGGCAGTGTGCAGCGCGCCTACCTCGGGGTGAGTATCCGGGACCTGGATCAGGAATTGGCGAAGGAACTACAGCTGGACCGTCCGCAGGGAGTGTATGTGAATGGTCTCTTCGAAGGTGGTGCTGCAAAGGATGCCGGGGTTCATACCGGCGATGTCATCGTGCGCGTTGGCGTGGTCCCAGTGAACAATGTTCCCCAACTCCAGGAGCAGATCGGCAAGTTCAAACCAGGCGATCGTGTGCCAGTGACCATTTTCCGAAGTGGGCACGAGAACGTGGTGGAGATCACCTTGCGGGGAAGGGAAGGCCAATTGGCCGCCAACACCACGAAGAACGAAAAAGTGCAAGCACTCGGTGCGGAGCTGCGGACAGCTTCAGCAGATGAGTTGAAGAGCCTTCGGTTGAAGAACGGGGTGAAGGTGGCTGCGGTGAACGGTGGGAAATTCCGCGCAAGCGGCATCCGCGAGGGCTTCATCATCACTCGGGTCGATCAGGAACCGGTCGTTGAACCCGGTGATGTGGAGCGGATCCTCAACACTTCTCGCGGTGGTGTCCTATTGGAAGGGGTGTATCCGAACGGCACGAAAGCCTATTATGGTCTGGGGCTTTGATGACCCGGTTTCCAATGACTTCACCGATGGGGACTCAGAACCGGGTCCCGGGTCTTGTGCCGTACCCCGAGGGTGGCCTACCTTCGCAGCCCGTTCTTACCCACAACAGGGTACTTGCACGGGTGTCCCGATCACATTAACCCTCTAAGACCCAGACGACCGTGGCTTCAAGAATGCGCCAACTCAAGATCACCAAGTCGATCACCAATCGGGAAAGCCAGTCGCTGGACAAGTACCTGCAGGAGATCGGCAAGGAAGGTCTGATCACAGCCGACATGGAGGTCGAGCTCGCTCGTCGTATCAAGGAAGGCGACGGACTCGCCTTGGAAAAACTGGTAAAGGCCAACCTACGGTTCGTGGTATCCGTGGCGAAGCAGTACCAGAACCAAGGCCTCAGCCTCCCCGACCTGATCAACGAGGGGAACCTCGGTTTGATCAAGGCCGCCCAGCGTTTCGATGAGACGCGTGGATTCAAATTCATCAGTTATGCGGTGTGGTGGATCCGCCAGAGCATCCTGCAGGCCTTGGCCGAACAAAGCCGGATCGTCCGCTTGCCGCTGAACCAGGTCGGATCACTGAACAAGATCAACAAGGCCTTCGCCAAACTGGAGCAGGAATTCGAACGCCCACCTAGCGCGGAGGAACTGGCCATCAGCTTGGATCTTCCCCCTGAGAAGGTGGCGGATACCATGAAAGTGAGCGGCCGTCACATCAGCATGGATGCACCGTTCGTTGAGGGCGAGAGCAATAGCTTGCTGGACGTCCTGCCGAATAACGACAGCGCACCTGCGGACCGACTTCTCCTGAATGAATCACTCACCAAGGAGATCGAGCGTGCGTTGAGCACGTTGACCGAGCGCGAGCGTGATGTGGTGAAGTTGTTCTTCGGTATCGGGATCAATCATGGGCTGACCTTGGAAGAGATCGGGGCCAAATTCGACCTGACCCGTGAACGGGTCCGCCAGATCAAGGAGAAGGCCATCCGTCGTTTGCGCCATACCAGCCGTAGCAAATTGCTGAAGGCCTACCTCGGTTGATCAAGTTCTTCGATCCGCGAATCCTCTCGACCCGATCACTATGGAAACTGTTGCTGCCAACCCCGGTTACGAGGCCGGCTTGAAGAATTTCGTTGCCCAGGAACGCGCTGCCGTGGAACTTCTCAGTTCCGTTGGCCAGCTCATGTATGGAAAGGGCGTTGAACTCGTCTTCTTCCGCAACCATTTGCTGGATATCAGCACCAGCGAAGCGCTGAACCTGTTCAATTACTCGAAGACCGTTGTTCAAAAGCCGATCGATGTGTTCACCGCTACCCAAGTCGCCAAGGCATTGCTGGAGTTGGATCTCGCACCGAGCAAGATCGATATCGGCAAACTGACCTGGGAGTTCTCGGAGGCGGGCAAGAAGGATCTTGATCGTTTCCTATCCACCAAGCTTGGAAGCTTCATTGGTGCGGACAAGCACAAGTTCGTGCCGCGCGATGTGGTCCTGTACGGTTTCGGCCGGATCGGCCGTATTGCCGCTCGGGAATTGGTGAAGCAAGCTGGTAAGGGCCAGCAATTGCGGTTGCGCGCCATCGTGACGCGGACACTCACTGATGAGGAGATCGTAAAACGTGCTGCCTTGCTCCGGAACGACAGTGTACACGGCGCTTTCCGTGGCAGTGTGGTCGAGGACCTGGAGAAGAAGGCGCTATGGATCAATGGCCAGATGGTCCAGTTGATCGCGGCCAGCAATCCGGAGGATATCGACTACACCGCCTACGGGATCAACAATGCTCTTGTCATTGATAATACCGGGGTCTTCACCAAGCGTGCTGATCTTGAACGCCACCTGAAAGCCAAAGGCGTGAACAAGGTGATCCTTACCGCTCCCGGTAAGGAGATCCCGAACATCGTTTACGGCATCAACCACAAGGAAGTGGACATCGATACCGAGCAGATCTTCAGTGCTGCGAGCTGCACCACGAATGCCATCTGCCCGATCCTGAAGGTGATCGAGGACGGCATCGGCATCGAGAAAGGTCATATCGAGACCGTGCATGCCTATACGAACGACCAGAACCTTCTGGATAACTACCACAAGAAGCCGCGACGCGGCCGAAGTGCAGCGATCAATATGGTGATCACCTCGACCGGCGCTGGTAGTGCGGTAACCAAAGCGATCCCGAGCTTGAAGGACAAGCTGACGGCCAACGCGGTGCGTGTTCCCACTCCGAACGGTTCGCTGGCGATCATGAGCTTGAACCTTAACCGGAAGGTCACCCTTGAGGAGGTGAACGAGATGATCCGGAATGCAGCCCTGAACGGCGAACTGGTCAACCAGATCCATTACCAGATCGACCCTGAACTGGTAAGTAGCGATATCATCGGTGATACGTGCTGCAGCGTGTTCGACAGCAACGCCACCATTGTTGGCCCTGATGGCCGTACTGCAGTTCTGTATGCTTGGTACGACAACGAGTTCGGCTACACGAAGCAGGTCATCCGGCTCGCGAAGCATGTGACCAAAGTGCGCCGGTTGGTGTACTACTGATCACGACCTCCGTCTTGGAAACCCCAGCCCACCGGCTGGGGTTTTTACTTTGGCGATGGTCGTGAACAGCCGATCGACGACGCCCGACCGATGAGGCTCGATGATCCCGGTAAGTGGGGTTACAGTCCTGATCGTGGATACAAGAAAGTAAGCACCAGGAGAGCGATCATCGCTGCAACGCACAGGTAGAATGCGACCTTCCGGAGCAACAGAACCCGCGGACCTGGTATCAGGTCCCCACGCAGGAGTGCGATCAACGACTTCATGCCACCAAGTTCCGATACGGAAGCGATGCACGCAACAGGCTCCTAATCGCTGTGCTCGTCATACTGCCGGTACACAACGCGATCCCGGTTCCCAACCTGATCCTATCGCCCACTCATCCGGGGCCAGCACTACCGTTGAATGATCTTGAAGTCGAAAAGAAGGGATGGCTGGACTCAACAGGAACCTTCTCGCGATGCATTCGAATACGGCAGAGTTGCTCCGAAATAGAAGAGGCCGCCCGGTTCAGGGCGGCCTCTTCATCGATCGTAAAGCGCGTTAGCGCTGGATCACTACACGTTGTGTCCGGACCACATCATTCCCACTGATCTGGATCACATACACCCCGGCGCGAACCGACCCCGGTAGATCAAGTGAGGTGTTCAGTGCTCCGTCGGTCAAGTTCAGGTTCGACGTGAGGATCCGGCTACCGAGAAGGTCATACATCTCCATGGTGACCATATCATTCCCTTGTGAAAAGCCAGTTAGCGAGATGGACATCTGCTCCCCACGGTTCGGGTTCGGGTAAACCATCATAGCCGGTTCTTCGGCCGTTGCTCCCATCACGTCACGTTGGCTGCCACCTCCTGCGATCTCGGGACTATTATCAATGCTTACATCGCAATAGTCACCCCATGTACACCACGTTGCTCCGTGGTTCTTGCTGATGCGAACGCGAACGCTGTACGTCCGGCCGTGCAAGAGCGGATCAGCAACCCAATTGAGCTTGATGTAGTAGGTCGTGCTGGTCTTCACCGTGGTGAAATTCTCCGCGGGTAGGGTGAACTCGAACTGGTACTTATTCGCCCCGGACAACGCCCATGCATAGAGCTTCTGGTTCGAGGGGAACTGTCGGGTAACGCCGCAAGAGAGCAGTGGGTTGTTCGGACCTGCATTCACCAATTGGGCCGGTGGACACAACGCCAGCGCAGGGTCCAAACGGAAGCGGCATGCCGGCCCCCATTCCGAATTGGTCGAATTCACGCGACTACGAACCCGTACGTTCAGCAGCATTCCCACGGGGATGTCATTCGCGGAATTCCAATTATTGATCTTGATGTGACAGGCCCTGGTCGCACTAGCCGGACCGAATCCATCACTGGTCGCATGGCTATGGAACCGGCGGAAGCTGTAATCTCCATTCGGGCTGAAGAACCACATCTCGTATCCGGTATTCGGATCCTGGACGCTATTCGCTCCACCATCGACCCATAGCGCTGAGACCGCATCGTTGTCATTCGCAACGATGTACTCGAACGGTACCCAGTATTCCTTGTCGCAGGAGGCCACGATCAGGCGATCCGCTCCCAACGGCAGGCAGAAGCCTTGGTGATCGGAGATCTCACTCACGTAAGTGAAACCACCGTTGTTCCGGTTATCGATGATCCGCCGACCCGCCTGATCACGAAGGATGTACCCACCGCCGACCATGCCATCACCTGCGGAATCAAGGACTCGTAATTCATAGCAACCGATGGTGAGGCAGCATTGCGAGGTAATGCTCGTATTGGCTTGGCTTGCGTATGGTCCACCTGAGCACAGCACCGGTCCACCGCCAACAGGGACCACCTCCCATGTGGTCTCTTCGGGACTTCCATTCGTTTGCACTTCAAGTAGCACCGGCTGATCGCAACCACCGATCGGAGTTCCTTGGCATACGCAGTTCGCGTTCACCATGTCGTTGTCGGTACCCGGATTGTTGTCATTGCACGCTGAACCGATCTGGCCGGGGGTGTTCGGGCAGTTGTCCATGCAGTCCGCTAATCCGTCGTTGTCACTGTCTGTATCCGCTACGCCACAACCACAGGTGCCGGGAGCGATCTTGTCCGGATCGTTCGGGCAGCCGTCATCCGCATCGCAGGTGCCGTCGCTGTCGCTGTCCTCGAAAGTGCCCACGCAGTTGCAACCCGCATCGTAGAGGTCGTTGATCGGTGCATGCGTCGTTGTCATCACAAGCAGTGCCCGGTTGGGCGGGTCCGCCGGGAACGCCTTCGCAATCATTGGCCAACACACCGGCGCATACGCAGTTCGTCACCACATCACCGGTGGTGTTCGGGTTGCCGTCATCGCAGCTCTGACCATTCGTCAAGAAGGCCAACAGCGGGCAGGGATCAACACAATCGGCAAGGCCGTCGTTGTCCGTGTCGGTATCCGGATTGCCACAACCACAGGTGCCGGGAGCGATCTTGTCCGGATCGTTCGGGCAGCCGTCATCCGCATCGCAGGTGCCGTCGCTGTCGCTGTCCTCGAAGGTGCCCACGCAGTTGCAACCCGCATCGTAGAGGTCGTTGATCGTGCATGCGTCGTTGTCATCACAAGCAGTGCCCGGTTGGGCGGGTCCGCCGGGAACGCCTTCGCAATCATTGGCCAACACACCGGCGCATACGCAGTTCGTCACCACATCACCGGTGGTGTTCGGGTTGCCGTCATCGCAGCTCTGACCATTCGTCAAGAAGGCCAACAGCGGGCAGGGATCAACACAATCGGCAAGGCCGTCGTTGTCCGTGTCGGTATCCGGATTGCCACAACCACAGGCGCCGGGAGCGATCTTGTCCGGATCGTTCGGGCAGCCGTCATCCGCATCGCAGGTGCCGTCGCTGTCGCTGTCCTCGAAAGTGCCCACGCAGTTGCAACCCGCATCGTAGAGGTCGTTGATCGTGCATGCGTCGTTGTCATCACAAGCAGTGCCCGGTTGGGCGGGTCCGCCGGGAACGCCTTCGCAATCATTGGCCAACACACCGGCGCATACACAGTTCGTCACCACATCACCAGTGGTGTTCGGGTTGCCGTCATCGCAGCTCTGACCATTCGTCAAGAAGGCCAACAGCGGGCAGGGATCAACACAATCGGCAAGGCCGTCGTTGTCCGTGTCGGTATCCGGATTACCACAACCACAGGTGCCGGGAGCGATCTTGTCCGGATCGTTCGGGCAGCCGTCATCCGCATCGCAGGTGCCGTCGCTGTCGCTGTCCTCGAAAGTGCCCACGCAGTTGCAACCCGCATCGTAGAGGTCGTTGATCGTGCATGCGTCGTTGTCATCACAAGCAGTGCCCGGTTGGGCGGGTCCGCCGGGAACGCCTTCGCAATCATTGGCCAACACACCGGCGCATACGCAGTTCGTCACCACATCACCGGTGGTGTTCGGGTTGCCGTCATCGCAGCTCTGACCATTCGTCAAGAAGGCCAACAGCGGGCAGGATCAACACAATCGGCAAGGCCGTCGTTGTCCGTGTCGGTATCCGGATTGCCACAACCACAGGTGCCGGGAGCGATCTTGTCCGGATCGTTCGGGCAGCCGTCATCCGCATCGCAGGTGCCATCGCTGTCGCTGTCCTCGAAGGTGCCCACACAATTGCAACTCGCGTTCAGCACATCATTGATCGTACAATCGTCATTGTCGTTGCACGATGAACCGATCTGGCCAGGGGTGTTCGGGCAGTTGTCCGCACAATCCGGAACGCCATCGCTGTCCGTATCCGTGTTGTTCGGGGTGCCTACACAGTTGCAGCTCGCGTTCAGCACATCGTTGTCCGTGCAAGGGTTGCCGTCGTTACAGGTGGACCCGATCTGGCCGGGGGTGTTCGGGCAGTTGTCCGCACAATCCGGAACGCCATCGTTGTCCGTATCCGTGGTATTCGGAATATGCGTGACGATACCATTCGTGCAAGCGTCCACTGTACATGGGTCGCCATCATCCACCACCAGTTGCGAACAAGCGCACCCTTGGGTGTTCACTCCCTCACCGGTCGGGGTACCAAGGCAGAGATCATTGCTATTGCTCACATAGCCGGGAGGCTGCGTACATGATTGCTGCGAAGTAGCAGGGTCACCATATCCGTCGCCATCCGCATCGGCATACCACGTCGCTGATGCACTCACGGTTACATCCACCTCATCGAAGGTGGAGGCACAAGGTGCATTGGTAATGGTCCAACGGAAAGTACGCACACCATTGGTGGTCATGCCTGAGATCGTCGTCGTTGGCGAATTCGGAGAGGTGATCGTGGCCGAAGTTCCAGCAGTCTGGGTCCAAGTACCTAAACCTGGAGAAGCGGCATTCGCCGACATCGTTGCAGAACCCGGAGTGGAACAAATGGCTTGATCCGATCCAGCGGCAGCAACTGGTGCCAACGGTGCTACCGTAACCGATCGTGAAGCGACCGCTGCCGTGCAACCGCCTATGCCCGCTACCGTGTACGTGATGTTCGTGGTACCTGCGCCTTGGCCTGTGACCACACCGCCCACAACCGTGGCCACCGATGCGTTATCGGTACCCCATGTGCCCGATGCGCTGTTGCCGCTCACTGTGTACGTGGTTGTGCCGCCCACGCAAATGCCTTGCGGTGTGCCAGCTAACGTGCCCGCGTTCGGAGCAGCCGTGACCGTAACCGATCGTGAAGCGACCGCTGCCGTGCAACCGCCTGTGCCCGCTACCGTGTACGTGATGTTCGTGGTACCTGCGCCTTGGCCTGTGACCACACCGCCCACAACCGTGGCCACCGATGCGTTATCGGTACCCCATGTGCCCGATGCGCTGTTGCCGCTCACTGTGTACGTGGTTGTGCCGCCCACGCAAATGCCTTGCGGTGTGCCTGCTAGCGTGCCCGCATTCGGAGCAGCCGTAACCGTGATGGGTGCTGTGGTCTGGAATTGCGTGCAACCACCAGCCGCTGCGACCGTGTAGGTCACCGTGTAGCTGCCGGCAGTGCTCGTACCCAACGTCACTGCACCGGTTCCGGAGTTGATGCTCAAGCCAGCCGTGCTGCTATATGTGCCGCCAGCAGTCCCCGTGCGGTTCACAGAAGCGGTCCCACCATTCGAGCAGAAGGGCGTTCCGGGATAGCTGATCGTCGCCGAAGGATTCGCCGTGATCGTGATCGGCGCCGTGGTCTGGAATTGCGGGCACGTGCCATAGGCTGCAACCGTGTACGTGACCGTGTAACTGCCGGGTGTACTTGTTCCCGTATTCACCGCACCAGTACCAGCAGTAATGCTCAAGCCAGCGGTGCTGCTGTAGGTTCCACCTGTCGTTCCGGAGAACGTAGGAGACACCGATCCCGCATTGCTGCAATATGGAGTGCCCGCATAGCTGATCGTGGCCGAAGCCGGAACATGTGGCGTAATGCCCGTAGTGCCTCCGGAACAAACCCCACAACCATCGAGTGTGGCCGTTCCGCCGACCGTTCCATTGCAATCCGTGCTGCAAGTCCCCAGATCGACGGCGGTAGGCTCAATGGTCCCAACAAGCGTCTGATTACCGTTCAGAGAAATGAAGTAGTTGCTGTTGTTCGCTCCAGTGTACCCGTCATTCACGATATTGAAAGTGGTGCAACCCGTATTGTTGCTCACGTTGATCGTAAAGACCGTGACCCACGTATTGGCAGGAAGGCTCTGCCCCGAAAGTCCGCATCCCCCGTCGTCCCCGATCGTTCCGATCTGTTCAGTCGCAACGAACGAATACCTCCGGTATTTGAACCCTCCAGTGGTCACCATCGCGGTCGCGGAAGGCTGAAAGGCCGCGTTCGGGGCAGGACACCATGCGCTCGATCCAACACCCGCTAAAGTGGCAGGGGAAATATCCACCCATCGCACCGAAAAGACGATGCTACTGATGACCTCGGTAAACGTGTTCGTGTTCGCTCGAAGGCGAACATCCAGCTGGGTGGAAATTGCGCCGGGCACAAGATCGATATCCACCGAGGTGGGCAGTTGGGCCTGTGCGGCACTCACCGCCGTCAAACCGATCAAGGCCGTGAAAGCCGCGCGGCGCATACCGCCAATAAGGTTAAGGGACATGAACACTGGTTTTGGTTTTGGGGAAAGAGGCTTGGGAACAAGACGCCATGCAAGACGTCCGATTGGGTGGGTCAAGGTAATTGTTCGTACAATACGTTGGTCGGAATGGAGCCACCGATATTCGCCAGAACAGGATCCCGATCGTTGAATTGGCCTACATATTTGACCAGTCCATCCAAGTTCGTGTCCTCTGCCAAATATCCGGTGGTCGTATTGGTCGGAATTGATCCACCTACCGCTGCGAGGATCGGATCACGGTCATTGTCCTGGCCCACATATTTCAGGTTCGTATTCCGGAAGGCATTCCCGGACCACAACACCATTGTCGAACCAATGGTCTTCGTCGCACTTGATCCCCAGGTCTGCGTACCAGCAATCGTAAAGTCAATGGTGGTCGAGGAAGCACCAAGGGCAACGGACTGTGCCGTCATAACACCGAAGTGGTTCCGATGGCGAACAGTCACATAGTAGTTCCCGTTCAGGACAGGGATACGAACGGGTGCTCCTGATCCGGCGACGATCGATCCCGATCGTGTGACAATGGCGCTATAGGTTGCTTGGATGATCGTTGGGTCGGAAGCATTCCTCAACTCGATCAACACCCAATCCACCGGCGCACCTGCACCCGTGACCTGAAGCAGGGAAGGAGCCACGGCCTCACCACCACCACCTCCAGCATGAACAAAGCCGGCAGTTGTGAATGGCTCTGTGGAGGGGATCAGGGCAGCGGTCCGAAGCGCATCATTCATCAACCCCGTGGATTGATCGAAAGGACCTTCGAGGATGACCTTCAGGTCCAACAATACACCGTCATGAATGTTCGCAGTGACCATGGTCCGAGCGCTCGTCGCCACTACGCTGGTGGTCTTCACCACCCAATCATAGAGGTAGTAATAGGTACCCGCAGCGCTGGATCCTGTGATCGACCCTAATGTCCCGATCGGATAAGGGAAGCTCACACCGGCGGTACTCCGCCATAATGCACGAACCACTTCGGAATTGTCATCATATGCTGTGATCCGATGCTGAACACCTGCTGGCACATCCCAGTTCACAAGGATGGTGTTCAACCCACTGGGGATCTCGATGGACTTCTCTGCGATCAAGTTGCCCAAGCGATCCACCAATACGAAGTGGCGAACACCTGTGGTTTGCGCGTACACCTTGAAGGACTCCAAACGGAACGGCTCGTATACATCGAGGTAGAGCCAATCCTTGGTGGACGCATATCCTCCCGCTCCGGAATTGTCCGGCTTGCCCACATTCAAGATCACACCCGCAGAGGTGTTGCGACTCTCCACCCAATAATTTGTTGTGGCAGGGAGCACCGGGGTGTTGAACTGGGCGCCTGTTCCGACCTCACCACCGCCGGAGGCCGCGTTGAACCAGTGCAGGTCTGTGCCCGTCGCGCTCAACAGAACACTGCTCGGGTTGAACCCATCACCATCGGTGCCCACGGGCGGGGTCGGAGGGGCAAGTGCCGTGAACGTAAGCGAAGGGGTCGATAGTGATCCGCACGGGCAATTGACCGTGCATGAATAGGTGCCGGGACTACTGATCGTGATGCTCCGGGTCGTGGCTCCGGTACTCCAAGCGTATGCTTTACCAGGAGAGGCCGTAAGTATTCTGTTCTCACCGGGAGCCAATTTCAATGGCCCATTGGAGAAGATGTTCGCGGTTCCGCCGCTGTTGTTCGGGGATTGTTGGGTGAGGTTGAAGGGAACGGCCGCCCAATTGTTATCGTCGCGTTCCTCGATCCAATCGTTATTCGGATCCACGTCGGCCACGATCCAGTAAGTCGAATCATTCGGCACGTTGTTGCACAGGCCCGGCATCATATTGATCCACATCCCGTCGAGGCATTCGCTGTAGATATCCCCAGCCCCGACATAGATCCCTTGAGCGTCATCACCGCAGGTGCTATATGGCGTTTGCCCCAGATTGTAATTCGCCCCGAATGAGGTGTTCGTAAGGATATTGCCTCCTTGTAAGTGTGAATCGCGGCAATAGCCGCTCTGGCTGGAGCAGGTGAACAGGTTGATCAAGCAGAAGCCGAGTTTGCCCCCGGAAGCGACGATCGGCCATTGGCGAGCATCGCTCACACCTGGTTGGCGGATCCGCAAGGTCATCGTGGTCCAGCCATCGATATGGTAATGTCCGTGCCCGGAATGGTAGGTCATGGTACCGCGCTCCCGATCGCTGTAGGTCATCGTGTTCCCGTTCTTATGGTAGATCCGTTGGAAGAGGATCTGTTTCGGATTGAACCCATTGGGACAGGTATAGCCCGGATTGCTGGTGGGCGAATAGACAGAATCGATCAGGCTCCCACAAATGAACTTCCGGTACCCGGCCGCATTCATCCCGCGAACCTCCAACGGACCGTGGCCGATGTTGGGTGTTGCCCCGGTAACCCTGAGACGACCGGCATTCGCGGTGCTCGGTGTACAACTCGTATTGGTGGACGTCTGCGAATACTCGGTCGGGCCACCGGAATAGGATTGAATGGCCTGCCAAGAGATCATGATATCCGGAAGCAGGTCGCACTGCGTAGCGCCACCCGTCAAGCAGGCGCAACTCGTCGCATTGGTGGTGCTGCATTGGGAGAATGCCTGCGCAGAAAAAAGCGCGATGACGGCTAGGAAGAGTGTGTATTTCTTGCCCATGAGTGCGCGGTTAGCACGATCGATCTATCGATCGCGGCGGTGCGCAAGGTAGCCGCCTTGGTGGCTAGGGTCAAGGCCTTCTAGTACACCACCAAGCGCGCTTGGGAATACAAGCCGTTGGATGGTACTTGAAGAAGATGGATCCCGGGACTCAACCCGATCAGATCCAGTTCCGACCAACCATCCGCACCGATGGTTCCCTCTTTCTCGACCTTACCAGTAACGTCCATCAACCGCCACGTTGCGCCGAAAGAACCATGTGGCCAATTGACCCAAGCTCGTTCCGAAGTCGGGTTCGGATACACGTCAAGAGCAACCTTCCGGGAAGGCTCCAGGATCCCCATCGGAAAGGTCAGCCTGGCAGCCCCGCCATAGAAGGTTCCGACCCATAGGGTTCCATCCGGAGCGAAGATCACACTGCTGATCGTGTTATCCGGAAGACCCGAATTGGCCGAGTTGTAGGTTGTGAAGGAACCATCCTCGGATCGATAGAAAACGCCAGCGTAGTTGCTTCCCATCCAAGGCCGTCCCAGCGCATCCATGGCCAACGAGGTCAATCCGTTGGATGGTATGGTGGAACTCTGTGTGGAATACACGAAGTACAGGCCGCTATACCAATCATCGAAATGCCGGATGAGCCCATGTGACGGCGTGGCGATCCATCGTTGGTCGAGGTTCGGGTCGAAAGCGACCGCGGTCTGCGTGTTGTCCGGGAAGAAGTCGGTGAATGTGGAGTGGTAATGGATGCACGTGTCCGTGAGGTAGTGGAATCCGCCATTGAGCGTTGCAATGGCGACCAGACCATCCTCCCTGACCGCAACGTCGTTGATCACAGAGCCGTTCATCACCAACCCGTTATAACTCGTGGGTTGATCGTTGTATAGCCGCCATTCGGAACCCGTATAGCATGCAGCACCGAGGTAGGTCCCCACCCATGCCCAGTTCCGGTGATCGATCGTGATCGATAGGATCTGGTCATCGGGCAATCCGGAGTTCGTTTGATCGAATGCGGTCCATGTCATGCCATCATATACCACCACGCCGTGGAACAAGGTGCCGACCCACAGGCGATCCAGTGTATCCACCGCGATGCATTGAATGGTGTTCTCCGGCAGCCCGGAGTTATCCGTCTGGAAGATCTGCCAGTTCGTTCCGTCATACCTGCACAAGCCCCAGTCAGTGGCCACCCACACGATATTTTGCCGATCGATGGCGATATCAACGACCGAGTTGCTCGGGAAACCCGCGGAAGTGGTGTCGAATACTTCCCATGTTTGGGCCTCTGCTGCGCTGATCACCGCCAAGACCGCCCCGAAAGCGAGGGAACGCGCTGATGGAAGCAAGCGGTTCATGGCCGCTGAACAACTACCGGGGTGGTGTCCACCCGATCAGACCAGAAAACCCGGACCAGATAGTTGCCAGCCTCGACTTCTGATAGATCAATGGTTGGGAGATCAATGGAGACAATGCGGCGAAGGACGATCCGCCCAGCTGCATCAAGCACTTCCACATCCACCGGGCCGACCGTGCCTGCGGGCAAACTCATCCGCACCGGTCCGTCGGTCGGGTTCGGTATAAGCAGCAATGCAGGTGCAGGAAGCGGTTCCTCCACCACTGCCGTGGGGATGGTGAAGATCGCCCCTGTCCGGTCCTGTCCGTTCAAGGAGATGTAGAACTCCCGGTTATCGTCGCTCGCGAACTGATCCGCCGCGATCTCGAACACGGAACCACCGGGATCGCTATTGATCGGGATCGAGTACACCTGGATCCAGGTACCGGCCAAAAGGCTTTGCTCACATCCACCATCATCCACCAGATCACCAAGCATGGTGAAACCGATCGCGTTGTAGGTCCGGTAGCGATACCCATTCCCCGGCACCACCATGGCGGATGGCGACAGCGGCAAGGCCTGGTTCGGTGCGGGGCACCAAGCACTTGCTCCAAAGCTCAGCGTGGCCGTAGAGGATTCCTGCCAACGGATCGTGAAGACCAGGTTACTGATCAATTGCGCGAAGTCGTAGTCGTTCGCACGCAGGCTCACCTGCAACATCCCCGCACCTTCATCATGCTGAACGCTGATATCGACGATCGGGAAGGGCTGTGCATACGCTGTTCCTGTGGAGAGGGACAGCGGGAAGGCGAGTAATGAGCAGAAGATCGCGCGCATGGGTGATCGTATCGATGTGGCCCAAAGCTAGGGCAAGCGGGCGCGGCCGCCTAATGCCCCGCCGAAGGACACCATCAACGATCAGCTAAAGCAACTCGGTCACGATGCGATCCACGGTAACACCTTCCGCTTCCGCCTTGTAATTGCGGACCAATCGGTGGCGCAGGATCGGCAAGGCCACGGCTTGCACATCCGCGATGTCCGGTGAGAAGCGGCCATTCGCCAAGGCGTGGGCTTTCGCACCGATGACCAGATACTGTGATGCGCGCGGACCGGCACCCCAGGAAAGATGGTCATTGACCAATGCAGGTGAACCGGGAAGGCCCGGCCGTGTGCGGGTGGCCAACTTCACCGCGTACTGCAACACGTTATCGGCGACCGGTACGCGGCGAACAAGGCCTTGGTAATAGAGGATCTCTTCAGCAGAAAGTGTGGGCTGGACATCCACTTGGACATCCCCGGTCGTAGCCTTCACAACCGCGATCTCTTCTTCGAAGCTGGGGTAGTCCACACGGATGTCGAACATGAACCGATCCAACTGCGCCTCGGGCAAGGGATAGGTTCCCTCCTGCTCGATGGGGTTCTGGGTGGCCAGTACGAAGAAAGGCTCCGGCAAGCGGTGGGTCTGGCCCGCAGCGGTGACCGATCGCTCCTGCATGGCTTCCAGCAACGCAGCCTGGGTTTTCGGAGGTGTCCGGTTGATCTCATCCGCAAGGATGATGTTCGCGAAGAGCGGCCCTTTGATGAAGCGGAACCTGCGGTCCTCATCCAGGATCTCCGCGCCGATGATGTCGCTCGGCATAAGGTCCGGTGTGAACTGCACACGGTTGAAGCTGAGTCCGAGCGCTCGCGCCACCGTGTTCACCAACAGGGTCTTGGCGAGACCGGGCACCCCCACCAACAGGCAATGGCCGCGACCGAAGATGCCCAGAAGCACATGGTCCACCACGGCATCCTGGCCGATGATGACCTTGTTCACTTCGCGCTTCAGGGCTTTGTATCGCTCACCGAATCGTTCTACTGCTTCTACGTCGTTGGTCGGAAGGGTCATGCTTGATCGATGGTCATTTCACTGGTCAGCTGTGCTGATCCAGGGGTGGGTAAAGGAACAGGTGCTGTAGGCCTCATCCAACCGCACGTAGGTGCTGGAGATGTGCGCGGTGATCCACTTGTCGATCATCTCCGAACGATGTCGGCCCTCGCAGGCTTGTTGGATCAGGCGGTAGTCCACACGCAGGTTGGCGCGATGCGGTTCGGTCCGGTTCGCCAGTTGAAGAAGGCGGTAGGCCTTGGTACCGTCCGGCATCACCAACAATTGTGGCTCGCTGATCTCCCCGATCTTCAATTTGTCCAACACGAAGAAGGTCTGCTGGTCCAAGGCGCTCAGGTCCCAACGAGCGGTATTCGAGTTGGGTTCGATCATCATGCCGTTCATCCCACGGCTCTCCTCGTCATCGCTGAACTCTCCTGCCGCCTTGTTGAACGTGAGGTCCTCGTTCACCACCATCCGGCGAATGCTATCCAGGAAGGTGCGCGCACGCTGCAGGTCGGCCGCGGCCACTTGCGGGCGCATGAGCACATGCCGGGCATTGTATTGTTCCCCACGTCGCTCGATCATCTGCATGAAATGCCAACCGTACTCCGTCTTGAACACTTGCGATACTTCCCCTTCCTTCAAGCTGGCCGCCACCGCATCGAAGGCCGGCACCATCGCACCGGGTGGCACAAGGCCCAACTCACCGCAATTCGATGCGGATCCCGGGTCTTCCGAGTAAAGGATGGCCACGGTGCAGAAATCCTTCTCTCCTTTCGAGACCGCTTCGCGGAACTCCTCCATCTTGCGCCGCACGCGACGTTCCTCGTCCTCGGTCGGCTTCGGTAGGCGCAGGATCATGGAGTACTCCACTTCGGCCCCGATCAAGGGAATGCTGTCCTCCGGGATGCGATCATAGAAGCGCTTCACTTCACGGGGCGTGATGCTCAGGTCCGAGGTGATCTTCTGTTGCATCTGCTGCACCAACAGTTGATCCTTCACTTGGCCCTTGAAATCGGCCTTGATCTCCGCCACCGACTTGCCGTAGTACTCTTCCAATTTCTTGTCGCCGCCCAATTGCTGGGAGAAGTAGCGGATCCGTCTATCGAGTTCGGCGTTCACTTGGCCCTCATCCACCACCACGCTATCGAGCTTCCCTTGCTCCACCAGCAGTTTCTCGTAGAGCAGGTCCTCGATGATGTCGCAACTATGATCGTATCCGGGCCGCGGATCCGCCTGGTGGGCCTGTTCCACTTTCACCACCAGTTCGGAATACAGGATCGCCTCGCGGCCCACCACGGCGATCACCCGATCGATACCGAGCGCACGCGGTTGCGCCACCCCGACCAGTGGAAGTACGGCGAGCACAAGCACGAGCGCCCGATCAATACACTTCGATCTGCTGGTCATCAACCGCTTTGTGATAGAGATCCGTGCGCATCTGTTCGATGAGGCGGAGTTTGCGTTGGTTCAAGAGAATGGTGCGAATGTCCTGCCTCACCAGTTCGATCGGGGATGGGCTGAGGCGGGTGCGAAGTTCGAGGATGTGGAGGAACCAGGTGATGCTGTCCATGTGCAAGGTGGTCCTGAACCCATCGCCAGCCCCTGATGGCAACGCTTCCAAGGGCACTTCATTGCGCAAGGCCTGAAGGGTGATCCACCGATCGCTGCGGTCGGTGATGGTGATCCCGCGTTCCGCCAGCAACATTTCCACTTCGCTCATTTGTTCCGGGCGGCCATCCTTGAAGCGGTCCTCCAATTTCTTCATGGTCCGCTTGTCCAGGCCCTGTACACGGAACCAGCGTGCGCGCAGGATATCGTCCTTCAGGTCGAAATTGTCGGCGTTGTTGCGGTAGTACGCCGCGATCGTGTCCGCGCTGATGGCCGTATCCAAGCGCTGCCGCACCAACGCTTCCTCATAAGCGAAGAGCAACAGGGAGTTCCGGTAGTCCTCCAATTCGTTGTCGAAGTGCTTTTGGGAACTGGAAAGGTGGATCTCTGCTTGGTGCAATTCCACCTGCTTGTGCAACCAGTTGTTCACGTAAGCCTGGGCCATCGCTGCGCTGTCCTCCGCCGCCGTACCGATGGGCACCACTTGCCGAAGATCGCTCCAATGCAGGGTCTGGTCGAACGCTTTCGCCACCACCGGGTCATCCTCTCCTCCACCCCTGCCGCACGCAGCGCCGAGGACCACCGTAGCTATGGACAGGATCGTAAGGCGCGTGATAGGCGCCATCCGCATCACTTGATCGAGTAAAGCACGGCGCGATCCACCGTCACCGGGTACTTCGCGCGCAATTCCTCTATCCACGCCTTTTCCAGGTTGTCCTGGTAACCGGCGGTGATCAGGCCACGGGCCTCATCCAAGGTCTTGGCGGTGGGCGGCATGATCTTCCGCACATCCGCCAGCATCACGTGGCCATCCACGTCGATGTCCTTGCTCATCCCTACAGCGGTCACGGCTTTCAAGAAGGGCTTCTCGGCCACCGTGTACAAGCCGCCATCGATGCTCAGGGCGAGGGCGTTGGTCTTGTTCACGATATCCATCATGTCCTTGCCGCGCTTGCCCTTCTTCAAAAGGTCACGCACTTGCTTGGCCACTTTGGCATCGGCGCAGGTGTAGAGGTCGGCATCGTACCGGGTCTCCCACATGAACTTGTCGTGGTTCGCGGCGAGGTAGGCGTCCAGACCGGTAGTGTCCTTCACCGCGCGGCTCCACACTTTCTGGTCGGTGAGTTCGAAGAGCAGGATACCATCGCGGTATTCCTTCATCAGCAGGCGGAAGTCGTCATACTTCTTCTCCAGGTTCTCGTCCTCATAGGCCAGGATCTTCTCCTCGGCGAATTCGTTCAGGCGCGCATCCACATATCCGGGGATCGGCACGGCACGCTCCCGACGTTGGCGGGCTTCGAGTTGGTCCAGTAGATCCTTCTGCGTAACGGTCATCCCCGCGAACGAGAACACGGGCTTGGTCATCTTCGCCGCCTTCTTGCGGTCATAGCGCCAGCCCTCCATCAGTTCACGCACCACCACGGTATCGTCCATGGTCTGGGTCATCTCCTCGTACGGACGGCTGCGCACGGCGAGCATCTTCCCGGCGCTGAGGGCACCAGCGAGTTCCCGCTTGTAGGCCACCTTGCCACGCATGAACGCACCCTCCACCACTTGCTTGCGGGTCAACGTATCGGTGGTGGCGGTGCCTTTCTTGAAGATGGTGGTGTCCACCAACTTGTACACGGCCTTCAGGTTCTTCGTGTAGGACACGAAGTGGTAATCCTTCTTCAAGCGTTCCAGGAACGCGAGGCGGGTGATCTCCGCGCGGCTGTCGCGGGCGATCTTGTTCTTCAACTCGGTCTTCGAAGCCTCGTAGGTAGGTGGTGGGATGACCTCCAACGACTTGATGATGTGCCAACCGAAGCGCGACTTGATCGGTTCGCTCACATCCCCGGCGGTCTTCAATCCGAAGGCAGCGTCCTCGAACTCCTCGATCATCTTGCCCGTGCCGAACTGGGCCAATTCGCCGCCCTTGGTGTTCGAGCTTTCGTCCTCGCTGTATTTCAACGCGGCCTCCCCGAAGGCGAGCGTGCCATCGGACAGTTGGCGATGGATCTCGCGGATGCGCTGTTCGGCCTGCTGTTGCTTGTCCGGGCTGTCCTGCTCGGTACTGCGCAACATGATGTGCGCCACCTTCACCTGTCCGCGTGCCGGGCGCTTGCCCACCACCTTCAGGATGTGGTAGCCGAAACGCGTGCGTATCGGCGTGCTCACCGAACCCACGGGCGTGTTATAGGCCGCGTTCTCAAAGGGATAGACCATCTGCAGGGCGCTGAACCAACCCAGATCGCCTCCGTTCTTCTGTGCGCTCGGATCATCGCTGCCACCTGCGGCCTTGGCTACCGTGGCGAAGTCCTCGCCCTTCATCACACGGTCGCGCAACGCGGTGATGCGCTTCCAGGCCACCAGGGTATCCTCCGGTGTGGATTCCGGTGCGAGCGTGACCAGGATATGGCTGGCGCGCACTTCCTGCTGGCTGCGGTCGTAGGCTTCGCGGATCAACGCATCGTTCAACTCACGGTCGATCAAGTACGGACGCGCCAGTTGCTTGCGGTAGCCATCGAGCTCCGTGCGGAACTTCGTGATGGTGTCCATGCCGAGGGTCTCCGCCTCGCGCACCTTCAACTTGTAGTTGGTAAAAAGCTCCATGTACTCGTCCAGCGCTTCGCGCGTCACGGAGGCTTCCTTGTTGTTCTTCTTGTAGATCGCCTCGAACTCGGCGCGCGTCACCGGCACGCCATCCACGGTCATGAGTACCGGGTCTGAAGCACCGTTCTGGGCGCACACAGCACCGAAGGTGGACAAGAGGAATGCGGTGCAAAGTGCTTTGGAAAAGGTCATTGCCTTGGGGTATAGGTCGTTGAAAGGGTGCCAAATGTAACCGTTGACCCTTCGCGGGAAGTGGTGTGACGTTCCGTTAAAAAGATCCAAGTGGAACACGCCTAGTGCGCGCGCTTTTCGGAACCGGGTGAGTTCCATAACCCAAGCAGACATGGAACACGGGGGTCCGACATGACAAAGGCTCCGGAACCCGGAGCATTTTCCAAACTAATGAGCCGGTGGCAAAGAAGCGGTCGATCGGCACGATCTGTGGATCAACTCGGACATGAGCGAACAAGATGCACGGAGCCTCTCTGATGAGGCGTTGAATGAACGCCGCCACCAAGTGGTTCGATCAGGAGGCACGCACTCGATATGTTGGTGGATGTGGACGGGGATCGCAGGACCTGTCCCGCATTAGCGGGATCCGCGCCAACGGGGGAAGGTTACTTGCTCGGAGAGGATGCGAGTATGCTCCAACCGGAAAGCTACTTGCTCGGACAGGATGCGAGCATGCTCCAACCGGAAGGCTACTTGCTCGGACGGGACGCGAGAATGCTCCAACCGGATGGCTACTTGCTCGGACAGGACACAAGAATGCTCGAACCGGGAGGCTACTTGCTCGGACAGGATGCGAGAATGCTCGAACCGGAAGGCTACTTGCTCGGACAGGATGCAAGAATGCTCCGACCGGGTGGCTACTTGCCCGGACAGGGCGCGAGAATGCTCCAACCGGGAGGCTACTTGCTCGGACAGGACGCAAGAATGCTCCAACCGGGAGCTTGCTTGGAGATGCAGGTTCCCCGAAAACGGGAGACCTATTCTATGTCAAAAGCAAGCGTTGTGAGAAGTTTATTTCAGGCATGAGGAACTCCAGGCATGTGTCAGGGGCGAAGTGCCCCCGACACATGTTCATGCCTGTCGTACATCGCGCTTATCCCTGGCAGGTTGCTCTCCAGCAGAGCCCGCTTCCGTTTGAGCGCGATGTGCAAGTTGCGGCTATCCGATGAGTTCGCGGCGACTGTTCGCACCTCGTAAGGCTTGTTGTTGCGGATCGCCAGATGCGATGCAGCTTGTTGCGCACGGCATTGACCACTAGGATGGGCTTCTTGCCTTCGGCACGTTTGCGCTCGTAGTACTGGCGTAGCTCGCCGGGTTCGCCACACTCACCAGAGCGGACATGTGAAGTAAGGTCTTGAGCGATTTATCAGCTTGATGCGACACTTGTGTTCGTCCGCGTACGCTGCTGCCTGAGCTGCGCTCGAGGGCGCCACGCCGGCATGGCAGGAGAGTTGGCGCGGCGTGTTGAAGCGCCAAGCCATCGGTGAAGGCCACCAGATATGCGGCCAGCTGAGGGCCAACGCCGGGTATGGTGCGCAACAGATCGTACTGCCGCTGGGTCTGCGGGTCAGCCTTGATCTCATCAAGGATCAAGTCGTCCACATGGGCCACGAGCTTGTCTTCAAGCTTGATCTGCCGTTCGTCCATGCGATCGAACTCGATCCTTACTTGGCGGTCCATGTAACGGTTCAGGTCCGTGATGGGGTCCTATGCCGAGCCCGGCTGCGCACCAGGTGCTTCCTGCGAGTGATCGGATGCTTGAGCCGGTCCAGCTTCAGGTTCTGCGCGGTGAACAACCTGGCTTTCTCATGGAAGGTGCGCGCGTATTGCGCGATGCGCAGGGCATCCACCTTGTCGTTCTTCACCCGCTTGATGCCCATGCTCTGCAGGATGTCGTTGGGGTGTGCCAACCAAGCGCGCCACTGTTGCGTAACCACCATGTTCAAGAGCATCGGGGTATAGTGCCGTGGCCTCCATGCGTCAGGCTCCGCTCGGGCATTACCCCGTACCGTTTGCGCCAAGCGCCCATCAGCTTCATCACCGTCTTGCGTTCGTTGTCCACCTGGGCGCTCTCCAGATGCGTTCCTTCTCATCCAGCAAGGCGAAGTCCAGTGTCGCGCTGCTCACATCAATGCCATTCCAGTGTTCCATCTCCAGTTACTTTTGGGTTACACAAAACAATCGCTGGAGAGGTGAGCGACAGGTCCGATGCTCCATGACTCTAATAGGCCCTCACGCCTACAATTCTATCCGAGCCTAGGGCCTGAGATGACCGTGGGTACCGATAGGTCTCATAGGGCTTGTTCCCTACCTGCAACTGTTGGTTCACCCACGGCCAGGCTCAGTTCTCTTCAGTTATCTATCCCCGACAAGGAAACTATCCCTCATCGACGGTGCAACACTAGAGCCTGCTGCGGTCTAATGCGTTCACTTACATTCGAAGTCATGAGTCCAGAACTGGTAGGGAAACTCCTCATTGCATCTTTGGCAGCATTGGTATTCGCGATTGGTCAGCTTTTGTACGTGAAATACTTCAAGGTACCGCCGGTCGATTTCACTCAAGGCCACAATGATCTTGGAGAGGACAGCCCTGTTGTCGAAGGCTTACTCGCATTGCGGATGCGCTACTCCGAGGCCGGGGATCATGCCAAGGCTCTTGAGTACTCAACTAAGGCGCTTGAGCGTTGTCCCGAAAGCAGTCGAATCCAAGAACTGAATAACCACGATCGCAAAATGGCCGCAGGGGTTTGAGACCTGTTAGACACGAATCGAAGATCCGCGCCAGCGGGGGAAGCGGTCCGGGAATGCGGCCTAGACGCGGAGGATGTGGATACGGATTGCAGATCCACGTCAGCCGGGCTTAGAAGCACAAATCCGCGCTAGCCGGGGAATGCTCCAACCGGGAGCTTACTTGGAACCACAGGATCCCGAAGCGGAGACCCTGCAAAGGCTTAACCAGCTCGCATTGGGCTATCAGCCTAGCTTACCCACAAGGATCGACTATCCACGATAACCCAACCGCCTCCTTGCTCACGCAGCCAATACGCTACGCCCGCCCCGCAAAGATGATGACCACAAATACTCGTCACCTCGACGTAGGCGTGCTTGTGATCGCGCGACAGGATCGGCAGTGATACCTCACTGAAACTATTGAGCAAACCCTGCCGAAATCTTCTCCGGACCTCCTTCCCTGACATCAACTCCGCGCGGAGGTCTGTCTCGTCCAAAACAACTCGACGTTGCATTGAAGACTGGTGAACCACGTAGTCGCAGTCAGCATCAATAAAAGCACGTGTTGAGGAATCGATCAAAAGCGACCATTGCACAGTGCTAATACTCAAGGGCTGCGGACCCTCATTTCGAGCATGCAACACCTTGAGTTGATTCAATTCCTCAATAACAAGACCGGCCTGAACGAGCAAAGCGGTATCCGCAGCCACGCACCGCACTATGTCGATCAGGGTCTCGCGTTCTGGAAGGCTTTCATCCGACTCCACTAGGGTTGGATGCTGCGCACAACCGAATAATAGCAGGACGCCAAGCACCAAGAACATTCTCTGAGCCAAACTGTTCTGCATGTTCATGGGCCGCTGCGAAGCGATAGCTATCAGTAAATCACCACCCTTTCCACCGCCTCCCACAGCCATTACTTCGGCACGTTTCCCAAATCACCGCCAATTTCCGGGATTCTCCGCGATGTACCGCGCGATGCGTTCGAATTCGCCTTGTGTCGTCCGGATGGCGCGGTCGTGGAACCCGCGCTGCCAGTAGCGCTGGCCGGGTGTACCGCGCAATTGGTTCATGGCGTACGTGGTGCCGGATTTGAACGCCCCGATGATGGCCCCCAAAGAACCGGCGGCAGGTCCGATCGGGCGATCGCTGTGATCAACGTCGATCGTGATATCCCGGCCGGGATCATCCACCCCCACCGTCGTAGCGTCGACCCTCCGGGTCGACCCGACACGCGTGACGCCCGACCCGACACCCGACAGCAGCAGGATGCCATGCAGATGATCCGGCATCAATTGCACCTGATCCAGACGAAGATGCGCGAAATGGGATGGCAATGCGTGCCAATGTTCCAGAACGATGCGCCCCAGGTCATTGGGTTCCATCCGGGCATCGTCGCCGGTTCCGATGATCCGTCCGAACCATTGACGCCGATCCAATGCGCACAGCGTCACGAAATAGGCGCCGCGCGTGTAATCGTTGCCGCGCAATCGTGTGTGGCGGTGGGTGGGCAGGGCCATGCCGTTGCAAGGTAGTGTCGACCCAGAGGGTCGACGGTACGGCGGCGTTGGGGGAAATACGTAGGCGGGGCGCCGATACGGCGGCACTGGAGGAAATACGTAGGCTGGGTTGGCGTGGATCAATACCCCGCCAATCGTTCCACCGCCTCCCACAGCCGTCCATTCGGAAGGAATCCTTTCTCCAATGGGATCGCGAAGGGCACCGGCGTATCCCAACTGGCCACGCGCACCACGGGTGCGTCGAGGTGATCGAAGCAGTGCTCGTTGATCAGCGCGCTGAGTTCGCCACCGAAGCCGCCGGTGAGGGTGTCCTCGTGCAGCACGATGACCTTGCCGGTCTTCTTCACGCTGGCGATGATCGCGTCCACATCCAACGGAACCAAGGTGCGTAGGTCGATGATCTCGATATCGATCGGGCCGCCGTCGTCCGTTGATCGATCGGCGAGTCCGGCTGCAAGTTCCGTGGCCCAATGCACACCCATGCCGTAGGTGATGATGCTCAACGACACCGGGCTGTCGTGTCGCGTGGCGGATGCTTCGCGCACGATGCGCGCCTTGCCGAATGGAATGCCGTAGGGTTCGCTCGGCACCGGTCCGGTGATGCTGCGGTACATGGCCTTGTGCTCGAAGAACATCACGGGGTTCGGGTCATCGAAGGCGGTCATGAGCAGGCCCTTCGCATCGTACGGATTGCTCGGGTACACCACTTTCAAGCCCGGCGTTTTCACGAACCACATCTCGTTGCTCTGGCTGTGGAAGGGTCCCGCTCCCACCCCGGCGCCTGTGGGCATGCGGATGACCACATCGGCGTTCTGCCCCCAGCGATAGTGGCTTTTGGCGAGCACGTTGCAGATCTGCGTCATCCCCTCGCTCACGAAGTCGGCGAACTGCATCTCCATCATGGCCTTCATGCCCTTCACACTAAGACCGTACGCCGCACCAACGATCGCGCTTTCGCACAGCGGTGTGTTGCGCACGCGCTCTTTGCCGAAGCGTTCCACGAAACCCTCCGTGATCTTGAACGCACCGCCGTACTCCGCGATGTCCTGCCCCATGAGGACAAGGTCCGGGTGACGTTCCATGCTGTGGGCCATGGCTTCCTGGATGGCGTCGATCAGGCGTTTCTCTGGTGCGCCCGTGGCACTGGGGTCATTTGCCAGATCCGGTATTGGTCGACCCTGAGGGTCGACGCTACGGGTGCTGGCCCCAACCGTTGCGTACACATCGGCTGGTATCGGTCGACCCTGAGGGTCGACGCTACGGGTGCTGGCGTAGACATCGGCCAATTCGGTGGTTTCTACAGGCACCGGTTCGGGTTCTTCGAACGCATGCTTGATGTCCTCTTCGATCCCTTCCTTGATGCCGACCCGGATCGCATCGCGCTTGGCGATGGTGAGCACGCCGGTCTTCAGCAGCCACGCTTCGTAGTTGGCCACGGGATCCTTCTTGCCCCATACCTCGAAGAGCTCCTTGGGCACGTACTTCGTTCCACTCGCTTCCTCGTGGCCGCGCATGCGGAAGGTGATGCACTCCACCAGGATCGGACGCGGGTTCTCGCGAATGCTATCTGCGAGGCGCGCGATGTTGTTGTAGACCTCCAGGATGTTGTTGCCCGCGAGCTGCACGCCTTCGATGCCGTAGCCGATGGCCTTGTCCACGAAGCTCTTCATACGGAACTGCTCGCTGCTCGGCGTGCTGAGTCCGTAGCCGTTGTTCTCGATGATGAAGAGCACGGGCAGGTCCCACACCGCCGCCACGTTCACCGCTTCGTGGAAGTCGCCCTCACTCGTGGCGCCATCACCGGTGAAGACGATGGTGCAGCGTTGCTCCTTCTTCAGTTTGTGGGCCAGCGCGATGCCATCGGCGATGCCCAGCTGCGGGCCGAGGTGACTGATCATGCCCACGACCTTGTGCTCTTGGCTGCCGAAGTGGAAGCTGCGTTCGCGGCCCTTGCTGTAACCGGTCGCTTTGCCCTGCCACTGCGCGAAGAGCTTGCGGAAGGGCATGCCGCGCGTGGTGAAGACGCCGAGGTTGCGGTGCATCGGCAGGATGTACTCCTCCGGATGCAGGGCCATGGCCGCGCCCACGCTGATGGCCTCTTGGCCGATGCCGCTGAACCACTTGCTGATCTTGCCTTGGCGCAGCAGGCTGAGCATCTTCTCTTCGATGATGCGCGGCCGGACGAGGTTCTCGTACGTGCTGATCAGGAATTCGTCGCTGTGCGTGCCGCGTTCGAAATGGAGCTGGCGGTCTTCGGTGGTCAACGTGGACATGGGGCGTGAATGCGCGGCAAAGGTATCCGGGGCCGGAAGGTTCTTCTTCAGGTTGAAGGCGGAGTTGTCAGTTATCGGTTGTCAGATGGGACGGTCCAAGCGCCATCACACCCTTTGCAGCTAGGGTCTGTGCCTGCGCCCCGCCGCTCTCAGGCTGACCCTCCGGGGTCAACAACCATGGATACGTGGACCCCGGGGTCACATTAGCTCTGTGTCATCTTCAACTCAGGCCTCCGGGGTCACAACCGGTCGTGACCCCGAAGGGGTAGGCATGAGCATCGAGGCATCGCATTCCGACCCCGACGGGGTCGCAGCAAGCCCAAGCCCTTATCCGATGGCCTCGCAGTACGGTCCCAACTGTGGCAACGGACAACGGGGCGTTGCGTTACTTCGCCGACGCCCATGAGCCAGCCCCATTTCGCCCTAGTCGCCCCGTGTTTCAACGAGGGGCAGGTGGCGGTGCGCTTCCTGGAGGAATTGGAGCAGGTGTTGGCCCGCCTTCCGCAGCGGTTCACGATCGTGATGGTGGATGATTCCAGCACCGACGACACCTTATCGCTTTTGGAAGCATACCGGACGAAGGCGGCGAACGTGTCCCTTCGGGTGATCTCCTTGGCGTACAACTTGGGCCACCAGGAGGCCATCTATCAAGGCCTGCTCTTCGCGGGGACCTTGGATGCGCAGCGCTACATCGTCATGGACAGCGATGGCGAGGACGACCCCGGCGCGATCGCGGAACTCGTGGGGATCACCGACAGTTCCATCGTCCTCGTAGCGCGGGGAAAGCGGTCGGAGTCGATCGGATTCCAGCTCGGGTACTGGTTCTACAAGCGGATCTTCAAGATCATCGCCGGGCGCAGCATCAGCTTCGGCAACTACAGCATGATCGATCGGCGCGTCCTGGAGGCGGTGCTGGATCGCTCGTTCGTTCACTACGCCGCGTTCCTCTCCCGGCAACGCGCGCCGCAACGGATCATCGTGCGTGATCGGCGCCCACGCATCGACGGACATTCGAAGATGAGCTTCCGCAGTTTGAGCATCCATGCCTTCCGTTCACTGATCGAATACAGTGAAGAAGTATTGAGCATCTTCTTGCGCGGTTTCATCTACCTCGCGTTGATCTTCCTGCTCTGTTTCATCGCGATCGTATTCATCAAACTGTTCACGACGATGGCCATCCCGGGTTGGGCCAGCGTGCTGTCCGTGTCGCTCTTCAACAGCATGTTGCTCTGCCTCGGTTTCTTCGCCATCGGCTTGTTGCTGGTGAACACCGCGCAACGCCGCGAGCGCGCCGGGCGCCATTTGTACCGCACCACGGGACCCACCTCATGAAGTACATCGGGGAAGAGCTCGACCTCTTCCAGCACGCACAGAAATGGAAGCGGTACTACGCCGGCATGCTACGCCCGTACGTGCGCGGTCGCGTACTCGATGCGGGTTGCGGCATGGGCGTGAATGCGGAGTATCTGGTCAACGATGCCGTGACGAGCTACACCTTCCTCGAACCCGATGGTGCATTGCTGGATCGTGTCCCGACACAAGTGACGAAGCCGATCCTGCGTGATGGCGAGCGCGTGCGCGGCACCACGAGCGACCTAGCAGAAAGGCGGTTCGATACGATCCTCTACCTCGACGTGATCGAACACATCGATGACGCAAAGGCCGAACTGCACCGTGCCTATGAGTTGCTGGAGCCCGGCGGACACTTGTTGATCGTGGTGCCCGCCTTCAACTTCCTGTACAGTCCGTTCGACAAAGCCATCGGTCACTTCCGGCGCTACGACCGCGGGATCCTCGCGAACGAAATGCCGTCGGGCATGGAGCGCATCACCACGCGCTACCTCGACAGCTTGGGGATGTTGATGTCGCTCGGGAACAAGTTCTTCCTGAAACAGAGCGAACCGAAGTTGACACAAGTGCTCTTCTGGGACCGCAACGTGGTACCGCTTTCGCGGATCGCGGACAAGGTTGTGTTCCATTCCTTCGGACGTTCGATGTTGAGCATTTCGCGCAAGCCGGTGACATGAAACTCCTCGCCCTCCTCGATGGTCCGTGGGGGCGGCGGCTCTTTGTTGCAGGTCTTCTTGTCGCGATCGCGGTCACGCTTTTCTTCCGTGTCCGCTACGTACCGAGCTACAATTTGAATACGGGCGGCTACGACCAGAACGTCGTGTACGGTGTGGTGCGGATCATGAACGGCACGCCGCTCTACACCGATCCGGAAAAGGCGCCCTTCTCCATCATCCAGTACGGGCCGGTGCATATGCGGTTGGTGGCCACGGTGTGCGATCTATTGGGTACCGACCCCGCCGATGTCCAGCAGGTGTATGTGATCACGCGCTCGGTGGTGTTGCTCCTCAACCTCCTTGCGTGTTGGGTCCTGTTCCGGGTAGGTCGAAAGCTCGGGTTGCGTGCATCCAACGCATTCGGCGTCGCGGCATTCTTCTTCACCGGCATGGCTGTGTTCTACTACATGCGGCCGGACAGCACCTACATCCTCTTCTTCTGGTTGCACGTGCTCGCCTTCATTCCGGTCGTGCAAGCTGAACGCGGAAAGAGCACTTGGTCGTCCATGTTGCCCTCGGTGATCCTCGGCGTGCTGGCGGTATTCACCAAACAGACCGGGATCATCGCGTTCCTCCTCGCGGGAGGGTTCTTCATGATCCAGCGGAGATGGCGGGACTTGATGTTGTACGCGGCGTTATCCATGATCACGGGCATTGCGGCACTCGGACTCCTGATCATGGAAGGTGGTCTGTCGAACGCGTACAAGAACGTCGTGCTCGGTGTGATGAACGACGTGAGCCCGGAATGGCTGATGGCCATGGTGGTCTCCAAGTATTTCCTCATCGGCCTGCCGATCACGGTGCTCGGGATCGCGGCGGGTTGGAAGTGGCTTCGTGGTCCTGCTTCGGCCATTGAGCGGTACGTGGCACTTGGCGCTGTGGTCTGCCTGGGCTGGGCGGTGATCACCGGGTTGAAGGCGGGCATGAACCTCAACTACTTCACCGAACACTACGTCTTCGCGGCCATCGCCATGGCCTTGGCCTTCGAAGGCAGCGCGCGAACGACTTGGCTTCGCTGGGCAGCTCGCTCCTTCATCGTCCTCATTCCATTGATCGCCCTAGTGCGCACTGCGATGCTCTTCTCCGCGTTCGAGATCACGCGCTACTATGCCGATCGGCCGGGGACCTACCGGGCGGAACAGGAACTGGTCGATCAACTTCGGAGCCATGGCCTGCAGCCGGATGAATACCTCGCGCTCTGGCATCGCGGCTACACGGAGCTCTTCCTTCCGGAGCAGACGCTCATGGATCAAAAGGATATCCAGTACAAGAGCCAACTACATGGCCGACTCGATCAAAGTGACTTTTCGAAATGGCGGGCGATGGCCGGTTGAAGTATGTGGTGGCGCCAACCCGGGTGAAGGATGTGGTCATCCTCGGTCGCAGCTTCAACGACTACATCCCGTACTTCGCCACGGACAGTTTCCGCGTGGCGATCCATCCAAGATCCGCAGACGAACTTCGTTGACATCAACGCGGAGAGCCATGCGCACCGAGCACATCCACCAGCGGATCCAACGTGGGGCGATCATAGCGATCCTCATCGTTGCGCTGGTCCACTTCGCGTTGCGGATCGACCTCGCCGGTAGCTGGCGGTATGACATTGCGGGCGCGGAACCGAATGTGATCCATGGAGTCCAGAAGGTGATGTTGGGACGCGAGCTCTACACCGACCCGCAGCAGGCGCCATTCGATTTCGTGCAATACACACCGGCGTACTATTTCGTCTGCGGTGGGATCGGAAAGGCACTGGGCATCGATGCGTTCGACGTGCGCTCGGTGTACGAACTGAGCCGGGTGCTTTCACTGATCCTCAACCTGCTCACCGCACTCACCGTCCTGTTGATCGTGCGCGAACGGTGGGTCTCACGATCGTGGGGTTGGGTGGTCGCCGCGTTGACGTTCGCAGCATTCAGCGAGCATTTCTATTCGCGTGCCGATTCGCTGTACGCGCTTTTGTTCGCCCTGAGCCTTCGCCAAGTGCTGCGCGCATTGGATGCCGGGACCGCGCGAGCGTGGGCACTTGCCGCGGTGCTCGCCGTACTCTGCTTCCTGACCAAGCAAACCGCCGTCCTGCTGTTCCTGATCGTACCGCTTCACCTTCTGCTCGATAGGAAGTGGAGACCATTGATCGCCTTCCTCGGTTCGGCGTTCGTCGCATCGTTGGTCGGCATTGCGCTACTGCTCTTTCTCGCACCAGCGGATCACCTTTGGAAGAACATGGTGGACGGCTTGAAGAACGGCGTGAGCCCCAACTACCTCTTCGACCTCTTCAACACGCGCAGCTATTTCCAACTCGCGGGCTGGCACCTCATCGCGGTCCTCCTGCCGATCGTGCTCATGCGAAGCACGGATCCGCGCTCGCGATTCTTGGCGTTGGCGATGCCACTGAGTGTGTTGTTCGCCGTGATCACGGCGTTCAAATCGGGCAGCCAGTTCAACTACTTCTTCGAGAGCCTTGTGATCACCTTCGTTGCTGTCGCACTCTATTCCGGTCCAGCAGTGAAGGAAGGATCGCTCGCCCCTCCGCATTGGTTGCGAACCGCCATCATCCTGTATGCACTGGTCTTCTGCGTCCAGCGCACGGTCGCACTGCGGACCTGGTCCGGCAAGTTCGGATCCCCCGCCACACAGTACCAGACCTATTCCGCCGACAAGCATGTACGCGATGTGCTGGTGAACGATCTCGGGCTGCGTGACGGCGAACCCGTTTACGTGACCTACCGCGGGTATCTGGAACTCTTCCTGAACGGCAACAGCCTGTTGAGCCAGAAGGACATCATCGAGTGGAGCGAGGATGTGCCCTATGATCTAAGCGCGTTCCACACCTCCATGCGCGACGGCTCCGTGCGCTTCGTCGTGACCGATGCCGCTACGGATACCATCGAGGTGATGGACAGCACCTATACCAACTACAAGCCCTTGCGTGTGGTGGACGGTCGACACATCCTTGTCCCTTCCGCGCGCTGATCGCTTCGCATCTTTGGCGCCGTGCATCGTTTCCGTGGTCCGCTTCTCGTGTTGCTCGCCCGTCTGGGTGCGGTGGCGTTGATCTACACACTCCTGCGGATCACGTTCGTGTTGTTGAACCACGACAGTTTCCCGAACGTTCCCTTCGCGGCATTTCGCGGTGGCGTGCGTTTCGACCTGAGCGCATTGGCGTGGCTCAACCTACCGTGGTTGCTACTGTGTTTGTTGGACACGCGCGAGGAAGGCGGGCTTTCGCGGGTGAAGAAAGTCGTCTTCCATTTGGTGAATGCGGTCGGCTTCTTCTTCGCGTGCGTGGATCTTGAGTTCTTCAAGTTCACCTTGCGGCGCAGCACGGCGGACATCTTCGGCATCATGTCCGGCGGCGGCGATACCGGCAACTTGGCGGGCACCTTCGTGGTGGACTACTGGTACATCCTGCTGATCTTCCTCGTGTGCATCGCGGTCGCGGAACTCGGGTATCGCGGTGCGAAGTGGCTGATGAGTGAACAACCGCTTTCCACGATGCGTCGGATCACGTGGCGGATCGTGGCCATCGCGATCGTTGTTCTGCTCTCGCGTGGTGGCACCCAACTGATCCCCTTGGGTGTGATGAACGCGGCAGACCACGTCGCCCCGGCCTACTTCCCTGTGGTGTTGAACACGCCGTTCACCATCATGATGACCATCGGCAAACCGGTGGTGGAAGCGAAGGATTACATGACGCAGGATGAAGCCGATCGGCTTTGGCCGGTGCGACATCAATACGCACCGATCATGGTCATGTCGGACATTCCATCACCGTCGGATAGCGTGAAGAATACTTCGATGGCCGGGAGCAAACCGAATGTGGTGCTCATCATCCTCGAGAGCTTTTCCGCTGCGTACAGCGCCGAACTCACCGGTGGCACAGGCTACATGCCTTTCCTGGATTCGCTCATGCGGCAATGTCTCACCTTCACCAAGGCCTATGCGAACGGACGTCGAAGCATCGATGGCATTCCTGCGATCACAGCCGCGATCCCGGAATTGATGAGCGAGGCGTTCATCACCTCTGCCTACGCCCAGACCAAGTTCACCTCGCTCGCGAACGTACTTGGAAGTGAAGGCTACCACACAAGCTTCTTCCACGGCGGTCGCAACGGCACCATGGGTTTTGATGGCTTCGCGAAGAGCGCAGGTTACGAGCGGTATGTGGGCCTGAACGAATACCCGGACCAGAAGGACTACGACGGTTCATGGGGGATCTGGGACCGACCCTTCCTGCAGTTCTTCGCCAAGGAATTGGGCAGGGAGCAACAGCCCTTCTTCAGCACCGTGTTCACCCTCAGCTCGCACCACCCCTACCACTTGCTTCCGGAGGATGAGAAACGTTTCGCAGGAGGCACATTGAAGATCCATGCTTCCTTGCGCTACACGGATGATGCGCTGCGCGAGTTCTTCGCGACCGCCGCGCAACAACCCTGGTTCGCGAATACGCTCTTCGTCATCACCGCGGATCATACGGCGGACATCGAGCGTACCGGACAGCACTACTCCGAGGCCACGGATTACCATGTACCCTTGCTGTACTTCATGCCTTCGCACATCCAACCACGCACAGAGGAACGCGTCACGCAGCACATCGACATCCTACCGACCGTACTTGATCTCGTTGGCTACGACAAACCCTTCTTCAGCTTTGGGAAGAGCGCGCTGCGCGACGAACGCATGGCGTGCATGGTCACGGCGAGCACCGGGACGTACTTGATCATTGATCAAGAAGGCGCCGTGCAGATCGCAGGTGCGCAACTCAACGACGGCGAGATCGCGAGCGGCAACGCGCGCAGGGATTCGTTGGAACGCCAACTACAAGCCGCCGTGCAGCAATTCCACAACCACCTCTTGAAGAACGAACTCGTGCTGCCATGAAGGCGATGGTGATCTACAATGCGCGATCGGGCAAGAAGAAAGCCCCGCTGATCCTGGAGATCGCGGCAAGGGTGCGCACTCAACTCGGTGTGGACCTTGACCTGCGCGCGATCGAAGGGCCGGGCCACGGGACCGATCTCGCACGTGAAGCGGTGGCGAAAGGAATGGACCGCGTGATCAGTGTGGGAGGTGATGGCACGAACAACGCCATCGCACAAGGACTCATCGACACGGAGGTACCCATGGGCATCGTGCCAATGGGATCCGGGAACGGCTACGCGCGCAGCATCGGACTGCCGCTTGATCCGGAGAAGGCGTTGATCCAAGGGCTCACAGGCACGCCCCGGAAGATGGATGTGTGCTACCTCAACGACGTGCCCTTCCTCGGCAACGCTGGCATCGGCTTCGACGCACGCGTGGCGCACCGCTTTGACAAGAGCAAGAGCCGCGGCATGTTCGGGTATGCGAGCATCATCATCAAGGAGATCTTCGGTGCATCGCCGATGCGCGTGGTGGTGAAGGCGAACCACACGACCACGGAATCCAAAGTGCTCATGGTCGTGTTCTGCAACACGCGGGAGTTCGGCAACGGCGCGAACATCAGTCCGGGCTCATTGCCCGATGATGGCCTCGCCGAATTGCGCGTTGTGACCAAGCCGCCCTTCTTCCCGTTGATCAAGGCCTTCATACAGATCTATACCGGCAAAGCCGACGAGAGCAAATACATCCACAACATCCCGACCATCGCCGCGCAGGTATGGCAGGAAGGAACGGTGGCACACTTGGACGGCGAACCACTGGAGGTCGGCAACGAAGTGAACTTCAGGCTGGAGCCGAAAAGGCTTTGGGTGGTGGGGTGATCCCCGATCAAGGACCGAAGCGCTTGACAGCACTCTCGGATCTGCGTTTGAGAGCCTCCCGGGTCATACGCATAGCCTCGTCCAAGGGCAGATAAGTTTCAAGACCTTCCTTGCGCATGCGCTGGAGCTCGTTCAGTTCAGCGATCTCCTCATCAGTGAAGTCATCCAGCGCACCGGCTTCTTTGTCAAGCACTGCTTGAAGACAGCGAAGAACATGCACCTCATCCGTGAGAAGCACGCGCTGGATAAGGTCGAGCTTGAGGTCGGAAGTGCCCATGGTAGATTGCGTTGGTAATCAAAATTAGAGGCACTCGTTTGTGCGCAACACGGTCCGAAGACGAGAGCCTGCCGAACTCAAGTGCTATTGCTTCGACGCGATGTAATCCAGAAAGTAGTTCGTCCAATAGTAATCCTTCCCATTTAGTCGCAACCTAGTTATGACCTTTCCATCCCTGACTATGGCCGGGTACACATGGGTATCCTCGTTCGGAACAGCGACTACCTTGTTCCCAATCACCTCGACAACACCATCGAAGCAATAGCCTTCAACCTCATCCACCACCACCACATCATGCCAGCCATCCTCAATCACTAGAGGATAGGAGGCGAATTGCGCGTAGTACTGCTTGACTTGTTGAATACGTGCTCTTTGATCTTCTCGTTCGGCTCGACTAGCCTCAATTCTCCGTCTTGCGGCTTCGTCCCCCATACTTCTCATCATCTCCATACGCTCACTTTCCAAACGTTGCATCGGGGATAGATCGAGTTGTAGAGGCTGATGTTGAATGAACGTTGGGCTCTGTGCGATTACACTAGTAGGAACGCTCCCCCCCAAGGCGAAAATCCCCGTGACAGTCCAGAGCCTAGACAAAGCGCGGAAATGCCAGGCGCGTATTTGAGAACTGAATCGAAAGTTCGCCATCTCGTCTCAATTTGAACCGTTTCTTGGGAGGAACTTCTTACGCACATCCTCAATACTCGGCCTGTAATCCTCTGGATTGCGAAGCGCAAGTTCCTTCACTTCGGAACTTTCAGATTGGATCATTCCCTCTGTAACAAGTTCGACTATATCGAGACCTCCATCTAAGGTCATCAGTATTGCTTCGTAAACGCCGCTAACGGGTTGGCCTAATCGTGCAATCGGTAGGTCATATTTACCCTCGCGTATTCTGTATAGCATGCCCAAAGGTATCGTGCGTCATGCGCTTCATCAACACTGTCAAATTCCAACCTCATTGCCCCTTCATCTCCCCGCCCGTCAACCTGTTCCGTTCGATCTGCATCGGGTTCGGTGCGCGCCACTGGTTCTCCTTGAAGACATCGAAGCGGGTGGGCACCATGCGCGGAGGCCAACTGTTGTTGTTCAGGTCGCAGTCGGCGGTCTCGAGGAAGGGATCCACGGTCACGCTCTTCACTTCCTTGCGCTTCACGAAGACCTTGGAGATGTCGTCGCTGATGCGCCAGATCTCCGCCGGGATGCGCTCCACCTCCTTGGTGCCATCCACATACTCCCATTCGAGGATGATCGGCATGACCAGGCCGCCGATGTTCTTGAACTGCAATTCATAGAGGTGTAGTTCCTCGTTCAGCAGCGCGAGTTCTTCGGGCTTCAAGGCCTTCTTCCATTTCTCAAAAGCCTTCATGTCGCGCTCGGTGGCGGTGAGCGGATCGTAGCTGTTGTAGAAATCGCGCGTGGCGGCATCGCGCTCCACCACGGTGGAGACGGCCGTCATGTTCCGCTCGCGGCTGAGGTCCTGCACTTCACGCGCCTTGTCCTCGCGCTTCAACTTTTCGGCGAGCATCGGGTCGCGCGGATCCATGCGCTTGTAACGGAGGTTGGCGAGTTCGATGTCCACGTGATCCGTGGTGTAGAACCAGCCGCGCCAGAACCAATCAAGGTCCACCGCGCTGGCATCTTCCATGGTGCGGAAAAAGTCCGCTGGTGTGGGGTGCTTGAATTTCCAACGCTCCGCGTAGGTCTTGAAGGCGTGGTCGAAGAGTTCGCGACCCATCACGGTCTCGCGCAAGATGTTCAGCGCCGTACACGGCTTGCCGTACGCGTTGTTGCCGAACTGCGTGATGCTCTCGCTGTTGGTCATGATCGGTTCGATGCGCGCCTTCACCTTGCCCGGCTCGGCGTTCGGATCACCTTTCATGTAATCCACGATGTTGCGCGGTTTTCCGCGCCAGCTCGGATAATCGTGGTCCCACTCCTGCTCGGTGAGGTATTGCACAAAAGTGTTCAAGCCTTCATCCATCCAGGTCCACTGCCGCTCATCGCTGTTGATGATCATCGGGAAGAAGTTGTGGCCCACCTCGTGAATGATCACGCCGATCATGCCATACTTCGTGCGCTCGCTGTACGTGCCGTCCTTCTCTGGCCGACCGCCATTGAAGCAGATCATCGGGTACTCCATACCGATGCGATCCGTGTGCACGCTGATCGCCACCGGATAGATGTAATCGCAGGTGAATTTGCTGTAGGTCTTGATGGTGTGTGCGACCACCTTCGTGCTGTACTGTTCCCACAGCGGATTCCCTTCCTTCGGATAGAAACTCATGCACAACACGTTGTGCTTGCCGACCGCTTGGTTCTGCCCATCCCAGATGAACTTGCGGCTGCTGGCGAAAGCGACATCGCGCACATTCTGTGCTTTGAAGACCCACGTCTTCTTCCCGGTGGCCTTCTTCTTCTCCACCTCGGCGGCTTCCTGCGGTGTGACGATCATCACGGGCTTGTCGGCCGTGCGGGCTTTGGCGAGACGGTTCCGTTGCTCCGTGGAGAGCACAGCACTTTCATTCTGCAACACACCCGTGGCACCGACGATGTGATCGCTGGGAACGGTGATGCTCAAACTGTAGTCGCCGAAATCGAGGGTGAACTCGCCGCTACCGAGGAACTGCTTGTGCATCCAGCCGCTGTAATCCATGTAGGCGCACATGCGCGGGTAGAACTGCGCGACGGTGTAGAGGTAGTTGTCCTCCTCCTCGAAGTACTCGTAGCCGCTGCGCCCGCCCACCTTCATGCGGTCGTTGATCGGGAACCACCAACCGATCTTGAAGCTGTAGACCGCACCCGGCGCCAAGGCTTTTGGCAGGTCGATGCGCATCATGGTCTTGTTGATGGTGTGATCCAGCTTCGCTCCGGCTGCATCTGTAACGCTGGTGATGCGGAAGCCGCCATCGAAGGGCTTCACCCATTTGCCGATCTGTTCGATGGACACGCTATCGGGGATCGTTCCGGTGCGCGTGGTGTTGGCATCGCTATTCGGCTCGAAGATGTTGCCGTCCAATTGCAGCCAGAGGTAATCGAGCTTGTCCGGACTTTGGTTGTGGTAGGTGATCGTTTCGGTGCCGGTCAACTTGGGTGTTTGCCCTGAGCTAGCAGCAGGGTCGTCGATCTCCACCTTGATGTCGTAATCGGCCTTCATCTGCCAATAGGCATGGCCCGGAGCACCGCTCGCCGTGCGCTGCTCATTCGGCGTCGGGAGTTCCTGATCGAGCTGGCGGAACTTGTCACGACCATAACGTGGTGAATCCTGGGCGGAGACGCCGATGACGGCGAGGACGCCAAAGGCAACGAGGGTACGCTGGTGAAGCATAGGGCGAATGTAGAACGAGGTCTTTCACCGCCAAGACGCAACGGGCGCAAAGGACCCGCAACGAATGCACGAATACGTGGCGAAACCGTGGCGTCTTGGCGGTGAAAGGATCTACACGCGACCTTCGCACCAATGAAAGCGCTTCTTCTGGCCGGTTCACTACTGATGGCACCGATGGTGCATGACTTCTTCTTCTCCACACTCACCATCCATCACAACACCAAAGAGCAAACCCTCGACCTCACTTGGCGGATGACGGCACACGACATCGAGCACGCCCTATCCAACCAAGCGGAACTGAAGCTCGGATCGCAGAAGGAACACCCGAAGGCCGATAGCTTGCTGAACCGCTACCTCATGGAACACCTCGTGCTCTTCCAAGAGGACAAGCAGCTGGGTTGGAAATGGATCGGGAAGGAGTTGGACGGTGAGACGCTCTATTGCTACTTGCAGGTTGAGAACGTCGGAACGCCCAACGGGTTGATGGTCTCTTGCACGCTCTTGCAGGATGTATTCGCGGAGCAGCAGAACCTCGTGCATGTGGAAGGCGAGAAGATGCCGACGCGGTCGCATACGTTCATCAGGGGGTCGCAGCCGCATACGTTCGCTTGGTGATGACCCGCTCTGAGAAAGCCGCCTTCGTCTCTCGCACCCTCGCCGAGTTGTACCCACGCGCGACCATCCCGCTTGACCACGAGGATCCGTACACGTTGCTCGTCGCTGTGGTGCTTAGCGCGCAATGCACGGACAAGAAGGTGAACGAGATCACACCGCTGCTTTTCGCGAAGGCGCGTACACCACAACAGATGGTGAAGTTGGAGGTGCATGAGATCGAGGATATCATTCGCCCATGCGGTTTGGCACCGGCGAAGGCGAAAGGCATCCACGGGCTTTCGCGGATCATTCTGGACGAACATGGCGGAAAGGTGCCGAACACCATGAGCGCATTGGAAGCGCTTCCGTCCGTGGGACACAAGACAGCCAGCGTGGTGATGGTGCAGGTCTTCGGTGTACCGGCCTTCCCTGTGGACACGCACATCCACCGCCTTGCTTGGCGTTGGACCTTGAGCACGGGCAAGAACGTGGAGCGGACCGAGGCCGACCTGAAGAAACTCTTCCCCCAGGAAGAATGGGCGGACCTGCATCTACGCATCATCTACTTCGGCCGCGAGCACTGTCCGGCCAAGGGCCATGACCCACGGAAGTGCCCGATCTGCTCGGTGATCGGCCGGAAGGAACTCTTCGCCTGACCTTTGCGTCCCTGCATGGGCACCGTCGGCTACTACATCGCACTTCCTTTCATCTACGGGATCTCGCTTCTTCCCTTTCCGTTGCTGTACCTGTTGAGTGATGCACTCTACGTGGTCATCTACCGGGTCCTGGGCTATCGTGAGGATGTCGTCCTCACCAATCTGCGCAACAGTTTTCCGGAGAAGAGCGAAGCGGAGATCCGCGCCATCGCTGCGCGGTTCTACCGTTGGTTCTGCGACCTCACGTTGGAAACGCTGAAGACCTTGACCATCTCGAAGAACACAGTGCGCAAGCGGGTCGGATTCGACGGGGTTGGTATTCTGGAGGACTATGCGAACAAGAAGCAGAGCGTGATCCTTGTCCTCGGGCACTTCGGGAATTGGGAACTCGCTGGTGCGCGATTCAGCTTGGAGGGATCGATCCCCCATCCGTACGTCATCTATCACCCGTTGCACAACAAGCACTTCGACCGGCTGATGTATCACATGCGCACCCGTTATGGCACGCGGCTTTACACCATGAAGGAGACCAGCCGTAGCATGATCCGGGACCGCCATCTGAATACCGCCACAGCCTTCATTGCCGATCAAACGCCCTCACCCGACCGCGCCTATTGGTTGAATTTCCTCCACCAGGACACGCCCGTCTTTCTTGGAACCGAGGCGTTGGCGAGGAAACTGGGCTATCCGGTGATCTACATGAGCATCGTTCGGCCACGCCGGGGTTACTATCGCATGAAGCCTGAGGTGATCGTTCCGGATCCGCGGAATACGCGGGAAGGGGAGATCACGGAGGTACATTCGCGACGATTGGAGCGGGATATCCGGGATCAACCCGACCTTTGGCTCTGGACCCACCGCAGATGGAAGCACAAGCGCCCCCTCGTGTAATAGTCCGCCAACCGGCGGAAGGCAAGGACCTGATCATTGCCACTAGGCCCTTTGCACACGAGGTCCGTGCGCGTAGTTGGATGCACTTGGGCGTATCCGTGCTGGTGACCGTGGCATGCTACTTCGGCATCTTCCTGTTCGAGCCGATCATCATGAAGGCCCTGTTCGGCATACTGGCTGGATTGTCATTGGTCCGTCTGTTCATCCTCTATCACGATCATCAACACAAGACCATCCTGATCCGCAGTTGGATAGCCGATGGGTTCTTCGCCTCGTTCGGTGTGTTCATGCTCAGCCCGCCCAGCATCTGGAAGCGCAGTCATGACCATCACCACAAGCACAACAGCAAACTGTACACGAGCAGCATCGGGTCATTCCCGGTGGTGACCGTGGAGAAGTACAAGACCCTTTCCGCTCCTCAACGTTTCGCCTATCTGCTCATCCGGCACCCCTTCGCCATCGGCCTAGGCTACCTCTTCGTGTTCATCATCGGTATGTGCGTGAATAGCTTCATCAGCAACCGTGGTCGGCATTGGGATAGTCTTATGACCTTGATCCTGCATGCGGCGATGGGCTGGGCGGCTTGGTACTTCTTCGGTTGGCAGATCCTCGTGTTCGGCTTCTTCCTGCCGTTCATCGTCACCTTCGCATTGGGCAGCTACCTCTTCTACGCGCAGCACAACTTCCCGGGGACCGTTTTCACCGACAAGGACGGCTGGAGCTACGTGAAAGCGGCACTTGACAGCAGCAGTTACATGCGCATGAATCCGGTGATGCAGTGGTTCACGGGGAACATCGGGTTCCACCATATCCACCACCTCAACGCGCACATTCCATTCTATCGCTTGCCGGAGGTGTTCAAGGCCATACCGGAACTCCGGACCACCGCAAAGCACACGTCATTGCGTCTGTGGGATGTGATCGCCTGCTTCCGCCTGAAGGCATGGGATCCTGCGCTACAGCGCATGGTGACCCGACGCGAGCTTCGTCGCCGATATCGTCCGTAGGAACTTCGCCTACACCGGTTCAGCGAACCGGGGGTGGTCAGTTCAGGATCACATCCACGTGCCCGACCGGCGGTGCATTCACCACTTGTAAAGCCCGGGAGTACCCGAGGATCAACCGAATGCTGGCTTCGCGCGGACCGGGCTGGAGGTCAAGGGGCATGGGTTTGCGTGCGCGGCGGGAGGAATTCTTCCGAAGAGTAACGTTGGCCATGGAATGGAGTAAAGTGGTTGAATGAAACCCTAACGCCACTTCCCGGCCCGTATTGTATGAGGTACAAAAAGTAGCGGCGGGCACGAATGCACCCGCCGCAACAGGACCCACCTTCCACCCTACTCCCGTTCCAGCACCATTTCGTGCTTTGCGATCATCTTCCGCATGTTGATCAACGCATACCGCATCCGCCCCAAGGCCGTATTGATGCTCACATTGCTATGTTCTGCGATGTCCTTGAAGTTCATCCCCAAGTAGGTGCGCATGATCACGACTTCCCGTTGTTCGTCGCATAGACCATCGATCAGTTTACGCACGTCCGCATCCACTTGGGTGTTCACGATCCGCTGTTCCACGTTCCTGCCGGTCTGCGCGAGCTTCGCGAAGACATCGTATTCGTCAGTGCTCCGGGTGAGCGGCATCTTTTTGTTCCATCGGAAGTGATCGATCACCAGGTTGTGGGCGATCCGCATCATCCATGGCAGGAACTTCCCCTCCTCGTTGTACCGACCACTCTTCAGCTTATGTACCACCTTGATGAAGGTGTCCTGGAAGAGGTCTTCGGTGAGTTCGCGATCCCGCACCAGCAGGTTGATGTGGGACCACACCTTGCCCTTGTGGCGGTGCAAGAGCGTTTCAAAGGCGGACTCGTCGCCTCCAAGATATTTCGCGACCAGATCCTGATCGTTGATGGAACCCGTTGCCGTATGGCAACTCAGCTTCTTTAGCATGGCCTTACCCGTTTTGGTCCGTAATGGATCGAGAACGTCTAGGGTAGAGGTCTTGCTATCGGCTGTTCGGGTTTGGGTTCAATTCGGACTTGTACATGGCAAGCCCTTCTCAACGCAAATTAGACGCAATTACCCGTGCAAACGTTGCTCGATGCGCCCTTATTGTGCGCCACCTGAAAATTTTCCGGGTCATCCAAAGGTAGGCTGATCGGGATCAACGCCAGCACATGGCGCTAGAAGGCAACCCCGAACCAGTCCTGCTCACTGGTCCGCGGCGCCAAGCAGTTCGGCCATGCGAGTGCGGAATTCCTGCGAGAGATGCAGGTCACTGTGACCACCATCCGGAATGGTGATCAGCTCCCGCTGAATGGTGGATGGCAATGCGGCGTAGAGTTTCAAGGCGCTTGCGTAGGGAACGGTCTGGTCCCGCTTGCCATGGAAGAGGTATGTGGGACAGGCCAACCGAGTCGCCATTTCATCATTCTGGAACCGATAGTGTAGGAGCCAACGATAAGGTAGAATGGGCAGGTAGGCGCGCGCCACATCGATCAAGTTCGCGAACGGCGTTTCCAGGATCAACAACGGCGGGTTCCGATCCACCGCTACCGGAACAGCAAGGCCGCTTCCCAATGAACGACCATAGACCACCGGAGCGGTTCCGGTCAGCTCTTTCACATGGTCGAACCAAACTTTGGCGTCTTCGATCAATTGCACTTCGCTCAACTTGCCGCGGCTCTTTCCATAGCCTCGGGGATCCGGCATCACCACATCCACACCGAGGTCGGTAAGCTGGGAGGCATATCTCCCCCATCGCCGCAAACTGCCGGTGTTCCCATGGAAATACAAGACCACTTGACGAGAGGAGGATGCCTTGAACCAAAGCGCGTGAAGGCGCGCACCATCCGGCCGCACGATCCAATGTTCGCTGAACGGACGCGAGAAGCGGAAGCGATAACTCTTCCTGAGCTTGAACCGGATGAAAATGAAACGCTCTTGGAACAGGTAATAGAACAGGCATACGCCCGCATAGGCCAACACCACGACCACGATCACACCGAAGAGCCAATGCATGCCACGAAGTTACCGGGGGCACGGCCCAGCAAGCGCGATCTTCGCCCCAGTGAGGCGCCCATTGATCCTGTTCTTGGCCTTTGTCGTTCTTGGAACGACCGTGCGCGGTCAACTCATCGAGGCCAAGCGCTTGATCACCTCACTTGGTGGGGGCGCAGGACAGTTGACCATCAGCCAAGGACCTGATAGCTTAAGAACCGCACTCGAAGCATGCAGTTCCGTGGCGTTCGCTTTTGATGTGGCCGTGAACCAAAAGCTTTCGGTCGGGATCCACTATGACCGCATCGGCACTGACCGCGTGGACAACAGCGTGGAAAGCATTCGGTTCACCACCTACCTCATCGGCCTGACCTATAGGCCGATGAACCATGAGCGCGCTGCCCTGGAAACGCAGATCGCGATCGGTCCATGCATCATGTCATTGTTCTCAACAGGTTCGAGCTTGCCATTGAAAGGCCGGTCCGGGACCATTGCACTTGGAGTGCGTTACCTGCGCTCGTTCAGCGGAACGCTGGGTGCTTTCGCTGGTGTGGAACACACCGGAGGTGCCTCGGTTACCGTTACCGACTACGACGGCAAAGCTATTGAGGACGCCGCCGGCATACCATTGAAATTGGACTGGAACAGCACCCGGTTCCGGGTGGGTCTATTCACCCGGTTCTGAAGAGAAGGAGGTGCTAATGGTGGCTGTAATTCGGCGCCTCACGCGTGATGAACACGTCGTGCGGATGGCTCTCCTTCATACCCGCCATGGTGATGCGAATGAATGAAGCCGCCTTAAGCGCGTCCATGTTCGCAGCACCGCAATAGCCCATCCCTGCTCGAAGACCACCGACCAATTGGTGGACGACCTCTGCCAATTTGCCTTTGTATGGAACACGTCCGCTGATCCCTTCCGGGACCAGTTTCTGGATGTCGTCCTCCATATCCTGGAAGTAGCGGTCCTTGCTCCCTTGCTGCATGGCCTCGATGCTGCCCATGCCGCGATAGGTCTTGAAGCGACGGCCTTCATAGATGATCATTTCGCCCGGACTTTCCTCCACTCCGGCGAACATGCTCCCGACCATGACCGTGCCAGCGCCAGCAGCAAGGGCCTTCACCATGTCGCCAGTGTACCGGATACCGCCATCGGCGATCACCGGCACTCCGGTCCCTTCCACCGCACGTGCGCAGTCCAGCACAGCTGTGAGTTGGGGTACGCCCACACCGGCGATCACCCGTGTGGTGCAGATGCTGCCGGGTCCGATACCCACTTTCACGGCATCAGCTCCAGCCTCCACCAACGCGAGCGCAGCTGCTGCGGTGGCGATGTTGCCTGCCACAACATCCACTTGTGGAAATGCTGCCTTCACCTTCCGCACCATATCGATCACACCTTTCGTATGTCCGTGCGCGGTATCCAGGACAAGGGCGTCAACGCCTGCATCCACCAAGGCCTTCGCACGTTCCATAGTGTCCGCGGTAACGCCGATGGCCGCAGCCACGCGCAAACGTCCGATCCTGTCCTTGCAGGCGTTCGGCCGTTCTTTCAGTTTGATGATGTCCTTGTATGTGATCAGGCCGACGAGCTTTCCGTTGGGGTCCACCACCGGCAGCTTCTCGATCTTGTGGTCTTGCAGGATCACCTCGGCCTGCGCCATGGTGGTGTCGGGCTTGGCCGTGATGATGTTGGTGCTCGTCATTACCTCGATGACCGGGCGCGCCATTTTCTTCTCGAAACGCAGGTCGCGGTTGGTGAGGATACCGACAAGAAAGCCTTTCGCATCAACGACCGGGATCCCACCGATCTTGTTCTCGGCCATCAGGCGCTTCGCATCCCCGACCGTGGCTTCACGATCCAATTTCACCGGGTCGAGGATCATCCCGCTTTCACTCCGCTTCACCCGTCGGACCTCCGCAGCCTGTTCGATCACCGATTGGTTCTTGTGGATCACACCGATCCCCCCTTGTTGGGCGATGGCGATGGCGAGGTCCGCACTGGTCACCGTATCCATCGCAGCGGACACAATGGGTACGTTGAGCACGATGTTGCGCGAGAACCGTGAGCGCACATCCACTTCGCGCGGGAGCACCTCGCTGTATGCGGGTACCAATAGCACATCATCGTATGTGAGTCCTTCGCCTACGAACTTGTCAGAAGGTGCTAGCCCGTTCGCCGGAACCGCAGCGGCGGCCTTCCTTGGGGAGGCAGTAGTGGATCGTTCCATGCACAAAAGTAGGCACGAGAACGAAGACCGGATCAATCCTCGGCCGTAAGCAACATGACCGTGCCCCGTTTCTCCACGAGTTTCCCGGTCCCGCTTCTCACCGCACAGTAGTACGCATAGATGCCGATGGGCACCACTTGGCTGCCCACCACACCGGTCCATGCTTCATCAGGATCCTCCGTTTCCCAGATCACTTGGTTCCAGCGGTTGATGATAAGGAAGCGGTATTCGGTCACATCAACGAAGCCCAACACCGGTTTGAAGGTCTGGTTCTCAGCAATGGAACTACCAATGATGAACGCATTGGGAATGAAGACCAGGTCCTGTTGGACGGCGCATGCCACGTTGCTCGTGGAGATCGCATTGATCCCTGAAGGGTTCGCTCCTTCGATCGCTTCCACATAGTAACAGAACCGCCCGGTCAGCGAGACGAATGCATTCACATCATCGGTATAGGACCAAGGATCCGGAGGAACGGTCGTGATCAGTTCAAACGCACCGTCCGCGACACTGCGGTAAATGTTGTACCCGACGACAGTCCCCGCCCATTCGATGTAACCGTTCCAATTGAGATGCGTGAGACCGGCCAGATCAGGTGTCGCGCGGAGAACGATGTTCGCGCCGATGTTGCTCGTGAAGGCCGGATTGCCGCAACTATCGCCCACTTGGACCCGATACCTGTAACCGGTATCCGAAGGACGCACGTTGTTATCCGTGAAGTCGATCACCGGCCCAGCGGTTCCGGGGAATGATGCCACGGTGTTGTAAGCATTCCCGTTCGCCGAACGCTCGATCCAATAACCACCTACTTCCGCGGATTGATCCACACTATCCACGACGAGGATCGAGGAGGGTCCGAGGACAGTCACATTCCGCAGATAATTCCCTTGCGGAAGAGGCGGGTAGTCCGTGAATCGGCAGGTCTCGTTGGAAAGCGAAGTGGCTAGTCCTGGTCCGAGTACCGCGCGGATGACGTAGCAATAGTTGTGGTCGGGTTGAGCCTGGTGGGAGAAAACGTGTACCGCGCCATCCACATTGGCCAAGAGTGCCAACGGTCCACCATCCATGCTCACAGAGACTTCATAATTCTGCGGCGCCCAGCCGATGTATCCTGTCCAGTTCACATGGACGATGGATGCGCAACGATCGTAGTTCGTCGAGGCGAAAACAGTGGTGTGAGAAAGACCCGTACCACTCGTGTTCGCGCTTGGAGGACTGCCGGTCCAGCACGTATCGAATGCCGCAACAGTAAAGGACTCCGGACCTGTGTTAGGTGTACTGTCCGGCCAACTGAATGAGGTGGTGCCTTGCCCCATGACCGTCCCTACCACCACACCACCTGCCGGACCATTCCAGACGATGTAATACCCGCCCGTATCCGGATCGGGGCTTTGGGACCATGTGACCGTTGAAAGCCCCGTGATCGGATCCACACTCACCGAGACCAGCACGGGTACCGAAGGCGGTGTCACATCATTGAAGATCGCGCCATCCCTACTGCTGTATGAGGTGCAGCCCAATCCATCCCCGATGCCCACACGGAAGGTCAGCGAATCCTCGCAAACACTTACCGGCCAAGCGTAGCTGAAGGTCGTGCTGGGTACCGTGGCGATCTGGGACCATGTGCCTATAGGATACTCCAGCCAGATGGTGAAGTCCGGTAGCGCTGTTGATGCAAGCCCCGGAGCGTTCCATGACAGATCCGCATTCCCCAAAGGAGTACTCTGGTTCACCTGAAGGAAGATGGTGGCGATGGTATCGCTCGGCAAGGAGGTGTTCGGCGGCGGCCCCGTGGACACGGTGGTCATGTAGTAGAACAGCGGGCCACCATTCGCGCCAGCGCCGAGGTGAAGAAAATTCACCTGACCATAGACCGGAACTGTGGCGATCAGCACGAAGGGCCCGGCGGCATCATTCGATCCCCAGATCTCATACAGGGAGAAATCCCCACCGGGATCCAGTGGAATGGACCACGTCAGCGTCACATCACCGCTGACGTTCACTGAGGCACACCTTGGTGCAGGCGGATCAAGCATGATCGCCTTGGCCTCCCCGGGTCCTGAAAGGAACAGGATCAGCAGAGCCAATAACGGAAGGGGACGGAATGTGTTCGCGGTCACGGTATCAAGACGTCCAAGGTGTGGACATTGTTGCTGGATCGAACAACGGAAGTTTCCTCATTTCCGACATAGGCTCGTGCGCAATTCCTCATATTCATTCATGATATCGGCCACGATCCGGGCAGCAGGCAGGATCTCATTGACCCGCCCGCTAACCTGACCGATCTCCAATTCCCCCTCTTCAAGATCGCCCTCGAACATACCCCGCTTGGCTCTAGCGCGTCCCAGCACGGCCTTCAGTTGTTCTGTTGAGGCATGCTCACCATAGGCTTTTTGGACCTGCTGGTAAAATCCGTTGCGGATCACCCGGACCGGCGTGATCTCCTTCAGGGTGAGGATCGTCTCCCCTTCGCCCGCTTGGGCCACGCGCTGCTTGAAGTTGATGTGTGCCGAACTTTCCTCCGAACACACGAAACGACTTCCCATTTGCACGCCATCAGCCCCCAAGGCCATGGCTGCCAGCATGGAACGGCCGTCGGAGATCCCACCTGCGGCGATGACCGGGATCCGTAGCGCATCACACACCATGGGTACGAGGACCATGGTGGTGGTCTCTTCGCGGCCGTTGTGGCCGCCTGCCTCAAAGCCTTCCGCGACCACCGCATCCACCCCAGCCGCTTCGGCCTTCAGTGCGAACTTCACGCTGCTCACCACATGCACCACCTTGATCCCATGGCTCTGAAGTTGGGCGGTCCATTGCGTGGGGTTCCCTGCGGATGTGAACGCGATGGGCACCTTTTCCGCGATCAGCGTAGCGATGTGAGCCTCGATGTCCGGGTAAAGCATGGGAAGATTCACACCGAACGGCCGGTCCGTGGCCACTTTGCACATGCGGACCTGATCCCTGAGAACATCGGGGTACATGGAACCCGATCCGATGATGCCTAGACCACCGGCGTTGCTGACCGAAGCGGCCAAACGCCACCCCGAGCACCAGATCATTCCTGCCTGGATCAGGGGATATTTCACGCCGAAGAGGTCGGCTACTCGGGAAGACATGATGTTCTAAGCGATAGCGGGCGCCAAAGCTACCGGGTTCGTCGATGAACCAAGGCATCCATCGGATCGTTGAAATCCAGCTTACCACAAAGCGGTATAGGCTGCCGGGATCTTTGTTATGTTTGCCCATTGTCCAACCAGCGATCCATTTCGAGCGCAGATATGAGCCTTCGTACCCTTCGTTTCCTGATCACCGGTGCATTGTTCGTCACCGGCTCCCTTGCCGTCCAGGCGCAGTACGCATGGGACGTGGGCTTCCACCTCGGTGGGGCGAACTACCTTGGTGAAATGGGTGGGAAGGACCAGCCGCGCCGGGATTTCATCTGGGATATGCAGTTGAGCCAGACCCGATTCGCGTTCGGCGGGTTCGCACGGCGTAAGATCAACCGCTTCATCTCGGTGAACACAGGGATCATGTACCTGCGGATCCAGGGCTCTGATGATCTGACCGTGGACTACCGCCCGCGCCTCGGGCGGAACTTGAATTTCCGGAACGACCTGATCGAGTGGTACGTGCGACCGGAATTCACCATTTACCAGGACAATGACCTCGGAGGGCACGGCAAATACCGGTTGGATTTCCGCCTGTTCGGGTATGTCGGCGCCGCATTGTACTACCACAACCCCAAAGGACAGATCAATGGCGAGGGTGATTTCTACGCGCTTCAGCCATTGACGACCGAACTCGTGGATTACAGCCGGATCGGCGTTTCGATCCCTGCTGGTATCGGCTTCCATTTCACGCAACGGCGTCGTCATCGTTTCGGATGGGATATGGGATGGCGGACAACGTTCTCCGATTATCTGGATGATGCGAGCACCGTTTATGCGGACCCCAATGCGCTGCCAGGCGGTGCCACCGGTACTGCCGCACAACTGGCCAACCAAAGCGCCGCTGCGTATGCTGCGGACCCCACGCTCCCGCATCCGAACAACTACGCTGCCGGAGCGATCCGTGGCGACCCTACGCACAACGACAGCTACTTGACGATGACCTTCACGTACAGCTATGTGTTGCGTGGTCAATCGAACTTCTATCGCCAGCGGTATAGCTGGATCCGCGGTAACAAACGCGTCGGCCGGAAGTCGCGTGCGAAGTTCTAAGCGCACCTCTTCGGATCATTTGAACGGGGGCTTCGGCCCCCGTTCGTTTTTCAGGCCATTCCAATGGACTTCGATCGCGGTCCTAGTCGATGGCGTTCCGTTCCAGCCAATCCTCAAGGACGACCAGGGACCAGAGCCTGGCCCAATTCACTTGTGGGTCACGCTGAACAAAGGCTTGCCACATTTCCCCGATAGCGCCATTAACGAAGATCCCGCGCGCATCGAGTTTGCGTACACGGTCCTCGCAGAACGACTTCAACTCCTTTCTCATCCACAGTTCCCATGGAAGGGTGAAGCCCATCTTCGGTCGATCAACGATCTCCTTTGGCAAGAGATCACCCAAGGAATCCACCAAGAGCTTCTTCGGCGTGTGCGGGTACTTCTGGTGATCCGGAACGCCGAGTACGAACTCCACGAGTTCGTGATCGAGGAACGGCACGCGGACCTCCAGCGCGTGGGCCATGCTCATCTGGTCCGTATCACGCAACAGGACGTCCTGTAAGTAGCTGTCCAGTTCGCCGATGGAAACTTGGCTGAGGATGGGCAGTGAATTCCCGTGGTGATGATGCAAAAGCGAATGCAAGCCTGCTGCAACCCGATTGAATGGAAGTTCCGCATTTCCGAAGAGGCGCTGTAGTTCCGGAGCCGTGGAACCAAGCCGCGATACCGGGTACGTGTGCTCCACGCCGAGGTCGGGCAAGCGAAGCAACTCGCCCAACTTATTACTGCGGATCGAGGGCCGGAGCCGGACGATCGCATCAGCCACGAGCTGACGAACACCGGATGGGATCCTGGATAGCCAACGCTTCCGCTGCAAACCCAAGGTGCGCGTGAAGACCGGGTATCCGGCGAAGACCTCATCACCGCCGAGTCCGCTCAGCGCCATGGTGATACCGGCTGCCTTCGTGACCTTGCTCACCACGAATGTGTTCGGCCCATCCGCGCTCGGGTGATCCATCGCGGCCAATGCGTCGGGCAACATGCGCAACATGTCCTCCGGAACGAGCCGGATCGTCGTGTGCTTCGTCCCGAACTTGTCCGCGACGATCCGCGCGTAGCGCTCTTCGCTGAACTCCGCCTCATCGAAGACCACTGAGAACGTATGCACCGGTTTCGTGCTCGCTTGCGCCATCAACCCGACCACGGCAGTGCTATCGATACCACCGCTCAGGAAAGCCCCGAAGGGCACATCGCTCACCAACCTCTTCTCCACAGCGCGGGAGAGCAGTTCCTTGATCGTCCGATGCACATCATTCAATGGAAGCTCACCGGCAGATGCATCCACATGATCCACGAGGGAATACCACCGCTGCACCTTCACTTCATCACCACTGATCCGGATGCAATGGCCGGCCTTGAGCATGTACACATCCTGCACGATGGTGGCGGGTGCATGGACCGTCTGGTAGCGCACGTGATCGACCACCGAATCCCGATCGAGCTTCCGCGGGACCAGGCCGGTAGCGAGCAGTGCGCGGATCTCCGATGCGAACATGAGCACGCCATTCTTCCTGTACCAATACAGCGGCTTGATCCCCATGCGATCGCGCGCGATGAACAACTCATCCGTGGATGCATCGTGGATGGCGAACGCGAACATGCCGTGCAGACGATCCAAGCAAGCTGCGCCCCATTTCGAAAAAGCCGCAAGCAGCACTTCGGTATCCGATCCTGTGCGCCAGGTCCAGTCCGTCAACTCCGCTTTCAGTTCACGGTAGTTGTAGATCTCCCCATTGTATGCAACGGTGAATCGGCCATCGATGCTCGTGAAAGGTTGGTTGGAATCCGATGAAAGATCGATGATGCTGAGCCGACGATGCCCGAGGACACAGTTCCCTGCGCGCGACACACCTGTCGCATCCGGACCGCGATGCGCAATGGCATCCGTCATCCGACGCACCAGCGCTTCCGGATCCGCAACGTATTCAAGTCCGTGGATCCCCGCGATCCCGCACATCAGTTCGCGACCGTGGTGAGGGCAAGAATGCGCTCAAGCCCACTGCGCAACGGCAGCAACTCGCGGCCCAGCACGGCACGCATGCGGGTGATGTCGGGCATGCGGCGGGTCATGTCGCCTTCTTCAAGTGGTGGCAGATGCACGATCCGCGAACTGCTTCCCGTAAGGTCGATGATCAACTCGGCGAGGTCCTTGATCGTGATCTCCACATCGCTGCCGATGTTCACCACGTCGTTCATCACTGCATTCTGGTTGTACACCGCCAAGCATGCATCCACGTTATCATCGATGTAGCAGAAGGTCCGGGTCTGCAAGCCATCGCCGTAGAGGGTGATGTCCTCGTTCGCCAGCGCGAGCCGGATGAACTTGCTCACCACGAAATCCTTGCTCTGCTTCGGCCCATAGGTGTTGAAGAACCGGAAGACGGTGTACTCCAACCCGTATTCCTTGTGGTAGCTGCGCAGGAAGGCTTCGCCGATGTTCTTTACGATGGCGTACGGCAATTTGCTGTTGAGTGGAGTGGTCCGTTCGTTCTGTGGGATCTCCACCGGCTCACCATACACCTCACTACTGCTGCTGTAGATCACGCGCTTCACGCCGGTGTTCTTCGAGAGGTCCAGCACGTTGCGCAGGCCATCGATGTCGCGCAGCACCAGCACCGGATTGTCGGTGGTACGCTTCACCCCTACCACGGCCGCGTAGTGGAACACATGTTCGAAGCGATTGGCGTAGAACACCGCGCTGATGTCCTCGTAGCGGTTCACATCGCACTTGACGAAGTGCAGGTTGGCAGGCAACACCGTCGGCAACTTGCGACGATCACCGGTGAGGAGGTTGTCCACTACGGTGACATCGTTCTTCGGGTCGCTGGCCAGTTTGATGGCCAGATCGCTGGCGATGAATCCGGCGCCGCCGGTAACAAGGATGCGTGGCATGGTGGGTTATTCGAGCGCCGGTAAAGGTAACCGCTGTCAGCGCCGGAGGAAGCGACGCACCATGAAGACGAGTACAAGAGCAAAGGCTGCCCCCCACCAGAACGCCGCATGGGTCACGGTCGTCTTGATCATATATGGCAGCAAGCGCCAATTGAAGCTCTCTCCGCGACCGGTCTGCTTCCGCCACCACGCGGCATCGTAGGTCTCTGGAGCTTTCAGCGCCTGCCCGGTGAGTGAAAGTGCGCTCCAGTGAACGCTGTCCGGGTACACATCGGCGATCAACAGCGCGTCGCGCGGCTCATCGCGAATGGCACACTGGATAAAGGTGATGTTGGGCGCGTGCTGTTGGAAGAAGATGCTGCTCGGTGCTTGGCCGCCCAAACTTCCGCTGATCCAATACAGATGCGCGTGCTCGGCGATCTTCTCCAGGATCGGGTACACGTCCTTCTCGAAGTTCGTACCGGTGAGCGAGCGGGTGTTGTCCTTGAAGAGATCGGAGTACTGCGGATCGTCCTCGGCCCAGATGGGGCGGTGGGAGATGATGATGACCCGTGCCGACGCAGAGTCTGAAGGTGGCGCAATGATGGCTTGCAATTGGTCGATGGACCTCTTGCTCAGCGAACCATCATTCACCTCTGTATTCAGTATGAGAATGATATCAGTGCCGCACTGGATACGGCCCATCTCAACGACCTCATCCCCCACGGCTCCTGCCAGATCATGATTCCCCGGCGCATTGAAGAACGGCACCTTCAACTTGGAGAAGAACGCACGCTCGTATCGCTCGCGATCCTTCTCGGCATCCATGAAGAGATCCCCGGTGCTGAGGAAGAGGTTCGCGCCAAGGCTGTTGATGGTGTCCAGGTTCGCGAGTAAGGTGCTGGCCGGGTAACCGCTGCGGTTGGTGCTTTCGCCATGGAAGTGGCCGCCGATGAGGATGCGGTAGTATCCGGTGCTATCGGCCGGAGGGACTTGAAGTCCGGTGAAACGCGAGCGCTGCGCGGAAGCGGAGAACGCGAATACAAGCAAGAGGCTGCACGCCACATGCTTCACGCTCGATCTTCCGAAGAATGATGATCGTAGACCTGTAGGAAGATCGAGCGTGCAGCCTCCTGCGTGCGGCGTGGGGCGTTCCTTCCTCATTTGCCCTTCGCCACTTTAGCCACACCGACACGTTCGCCATCCAAGGTGATGGAGCTTCCTTCGCCGTACTCGGAGTCCTCTGCCGCGTCCTTGACTGCCACATCCTCCAGCGTGATCACCACAGGTCCGTAACGCATCTCCGCCTTCTTCGCTTCCGCGACCCTTTTGATCATTTCCACGCGGCCATTCTTTACGGTGAGCCTGCTTCCCTCCCGCCCCTCGAACGCAACTCCCATGTTGTCCAGTTCCATGTGTTCGGCCATGATCTGTGCAGCCTTGGTTCCCTTCACACCCACTCCTTTCCCGTCCGCGATCGTGATCTTCTCCAAGCGGGCGCTGCCACCTTCCACGCTGATCGCATCATCCCCGGCGTGTCCGAATGTCACATTAGACAGCGTCACTTGAGCGAAGTGCGCTTCCAGTTGATCGGATCCGTGATCGATGCGAGAGTCGCGCATCGTGAAACTGCACACCGACACATCCAGCAACGTGGCTCCTGTGCCACTGAAGGCACAATGGTCCACGATCACGCTGCTCTTGTGGAAGGAAACATCACCGCTCCTTTCCTGATCATCCTTGTGCCGCGTGAGGTTCGCGAAAGCGACATGAGATAAGCGCGACAAGCCTTCCGCCTCGATCACGTGTACACCGTGCGAAGAACTGTCCGTACTGAAGATGTTGATCGCAAGATCCTGCAAGCCCTTCCAATCCAACTTGGAATAGCTGATCAGTTCAGCGCCATTCACCAGGTCCAGCCGAAGCGGGGCGACAGCGACACACCGATAGCCGGAAGGCAGGACCATAGTGCGGTCCAACTTCCAAGCACCGGGCTTGATGGTGATGGTCCGCTCTTGCTCATCAACGACGAGGAAAGCGAACTCCTTCGCATTGGGTGTGCGGTCCTTGAGCAACCGGCCCTGCTCCGCTGACCCGAGCAGTGCATAGGGGAACACTTCGACCTCACGCTGTACAGATGCACCCAACACCGAGCACTCGATCTTCAACCCTTCGCGCTCCACTGGTCCGCTCGCCGCGAATCGCACCACTGCCGGAACACCCAACTTCCCCGGACGGCGACACGGAATGATCGTCTTCTGCACCGGAGCAACGCGCGTCCCATTCTGCAAGCGCAGTGCGTGGACCTCCACGGGCAAGCCATCGATGGGGACGATCGCTACCTCCACCGTATCCGAACTTGTTCCACCGGAATAGGCATGGAACGGCTTCGGGCCATTCAGCAGCTTCCGGATGACCTTCTGGTTCTTGTAGTAGATCGATCGATCCAATTCCTTGTAAGGAAATTCACGGTACAGCGTAGCGCTCGTGCTATCCAAGGCCGGTTCCAGCGCAGCGAACGTGCTATCCAACCAACTCTTGCGCGACATGCGCTCGAGGTGCTTCACATACGCACGGAAGATCTCCTCATCATTGAAGTACTGATCGTGCAAATCCATACCCGCCTCGTGCTTGCCAACCCAACGATCGCTACCCGCTAGCGTTCGCAAGGGAAATGCGCTGAAGCTCTCATAGGACACCGGCTCCACGCGCTTGGCGGCTGGATCGTAGTAGAACTTCACATCGCTCCAATCCATGCTGTGGTGTCCGCCGACCGGATCGAGGAGGGCATGACGGCGAGCGATACGGTCCGCATCGAACACCTGGGATGCGCGCAGTTCGCCTCGCCGAAAACCATCGATCAACCCGACCGCTTCCTCGAATTGTCCGCGCAAGCGATCGTCCTTCGCTAGATCGCTGCTGCCGAAAGCATCCACAGCAGCCGCTTGGTATGCCGCAAAGGGTTCATCGAAACGCAGCTTCTGCATTTCGTTCAAGCGGTGCTCCCAGAAAAGAGCCGGATCGAAGCGGAACAACGGCCCTGCGACTCTTCCGTTATGCTCCAACAACTCGAGGCCGAAATGCTCCTCGTACGCATAGATGCCCAGATCCTCGCCATTGAACTCCACACGCAAGAACCCATAACGAAGAGCCACGATCCCCTCATTCGCACTCAGGCGGTGGTACAACCAATCACAGAGATAGTTCCGCGTGCCCGGATGTTGCAAGGAAAAGCGCTTCATGCCAAGGAAGCCGCCATCCTTCTTCGCTACCACCCGGAAGCTCCATTTGCTGCCTTGCACATGGTCCGTGAGTTTGCCTTTGATCCTCAACTTGGCCTTGAAGTCGCCTTCCGGCCCGGAGAGCTTGGCTTCGACATACTCATTGCCTTCCGGCATGATCACGCCACGATCACGCGCTTCATCCACCACGCTGCGCAGCTGTTCCATGTCCCGTTCATCCACGGTGATGGACAGCAACACGGGCTCCATAGCGAAGCTTGCCGGGTAATTGGTGACCAGTTGATGCAAGAAGGTGCGAAGCCCGGGATGGCCTTTGGACTTCAGGATCCGATCTCCCACAAAACCACCAGCACCCAGCACTACGGTTAGGGCGATCGTCCCGAAAAGCCAGCGCTTGCGTCGTTTACGGATCGGGATCTTGGCGGACATCGGAAGGTCGGCGAAGGTAGTTGCGACGGCCTCAGGCAACCGCCATCCGGATGGGCTGCGCACCATCCTCCCCATCGTCCTGCGGTTCGCCATCGTTCTCCTCCTGCCAATTCGCGATCTCCGGCTCGGTCACCACCGTCATGATCATCAGCAGGACGATGGTGTATGGATTGAGCGATCCAACAAGCCACGATTCATACATCAGGGAGAACAGGGTGGCGAACATGATGGCCAGGCTCATCGGCACCAATTTGCTCGCTTTGATGAACAGCAGAAGAAGGCTGCGCAGGAAGATGGTCAACCCGACGATGCCGACATTGAGCCACATGGAGAGGTAGGTATTATGGACGCCTCCTTGGTGCCCTTGGCTCTCCAGATAAAGGCGGTACTTGCGCATGATCGTCTCGTCATTCGCGAAACCTCCCCCGAAAACGAAGAACCGTTGGATGTGCTGCCATGCGAAGTCCCAAGCGAAATACCGACCGCTTCCATTCTCCAGCGTATTCAGTCGGAAGTACTCCGCCAATCCGAAGTACGTGATGATCATTTCGAGGTTGGAACTCACCAATTCCACGGCAAGGACGAAGCCCACCAAGCCTACAAAGCCCAGCATCGGCGAACTCGCGAAGAAGCGATGGAAGATGAGGAAGATGGCCGCAGAGGTCAACGATGCGCGAGAACCCGACATGAGAAGGAAATAGAAGATGGTACCGAAGATCACGAGGCGCTCCCGGAATGAGAACAAGTTGCGATTCAGCGTATTTACCACGGACGCCAACATGATGAAGAGGAAGCAGTAGATCGCCATGCCGTTCGGGTTCCCGAACATTCCACGGAACCGTCCCATCACGTGTGAATACACCGGGTCCATGGCCTGCAACACGAATCCGAATAGAAGGATAGCGGTCATGAAGAATATCAGGTTGCGGAAGAACGACCATCCTTGGCGCCGGTAGCAATAGAGCACGTAGTTCGGCACCACCATGAACATGAGTGCGTAGGAAATGGTCTTCTCCACGGCGACGATGATACTGTTCGAGAACAACAGCGGGAAGATGCTATACAGGAAGAACGGAAGGAAGATGTTGAACACCCGGGACAAGGGCATGAAGCGGTTGGTCTCCAGCAGGAAGATGCCCGCCACCGCCAGGATGTAGAAGTTCTTCGCACTCTTGAAGACGATCATCTTCAGGAAGAGATCCTTCTCCATGTCCGAGAGCACAAGGACGATGAGCAGGCCGAACAGGATCTCCGGCCAGAGGTCGCGCTGCTTGAAGAAGAAGACCGACAACGGCAGAAGAGCGAACACGGCTTGTTGCAGGAAGAAGCCAACGCCCAACCAGACGAGCATCACGAAGATCAACTGCCAGTGTCCGCGTAGGAAGGTCAGCATGGCGCGGTCCGATCAGGGCTTTTCAAATGCGTTCATCTGCTCTCGCACGATACCGGCGCGTTGTTCTGCGAATCCGCGCATGACCGCAACTTCGGTGCGCCAAGCCGCAATATCCGTCGGCTTTCTCCAACGGGCGGTATGTCGCTCCATTTCAGGCTCCATCAAGCCTACAAGACTATCCATCCTATGTACGCAGGTCGATGGCGAGGCGGACCGTTGATGAGCCGATGCAGATCTGGGTGAACCGTTCCTTCAACTCCGGTGAACGAAGCATGGCCAGGAACAACCGTGATACCGGCACATGGGCAGCCTTTACCTTGACGAACAGATCCGTTGATACCGGGGCGTTCGCACCGGACCCGAGGTCGGAATCGCCCATGATGAAATACCACCGACCATCCAACGGCGCCTGATCTCGCGGCTTTCCCGTGTAGCGCCAATACTTCACGTTCTGGCGCGGCCAATCCATATTCCCCAGGACCATTTGTGAGGCCATGTAGGTCAGGAAGCCGTTCACGTCCAGGTGTGCTTCCAAGGTATCGAGCCAAACAGGGTCCTTGCCGTTCCATTTCTCGGTGCGGGACATCAATCGCAGGAAGCGCTCCATATCGACACTATCCCCGCGGTACAGTTCATTCTTGTCCTCCAGGATCGTGATCCGCTTCGCGGACACGTCATACCGGCGGGCGAGCTCCTTCTCGTCGATCCGCTCACGCAAATGATACACCCCCATGTACGCACCGTTGATGTACAGCACACAGGTCATAGCCCGTGAAGTCTCGAAAGGCATCCCGGCACACAATGCATGCTGGTAAGCGTCACGCATCATCGCCTTCACCTGGTCGTTACCGGCCGCGCGCAGGACCAAGGACCGTGCGCCTTTGCCTTGGCCGCCCGTGAACGGTCCGATGGGCAACGGGTCCTTGAACAACAAGCGGAAAGCATGCTGTGGGAACCCACGGGTCATTTGCCCGTTGATCCGAAGGCCCACGTCGGTTTGAAGTATTTCGCGGCCATCGTTGCCGATGATCTGCATGCGCGCTTCGCGTTGCCATCCCTTTCCTCTCCCGTGATAGTTGCCAGGATACTTCCACCAGCGTAGATCCTGGGCGTATGATGTCAGGACCTCCTGCGAGGCCTTCAGGATCCCATCACCCACCACGGCGATCCCACGAGAAGCGCCGAAAAGATCATCCTCTTCCACAGCGATGGAGATCACAGGCAGGTCGCCGTGAAGGTCCGCTAGATACGTCCGCATGACGAATGGCCCATGCGAACGATCACCCTCTGCGGCACGAACGACCACGGCTTCCGGAAGCCCCGGCATCGGGTGCCGCCAATGCATCGCCGTGGGCGTAGCCAGCATGCGTGCGATGGAGCGCGAATGTGGTTCAACGCGAAGGACCACCCCATCACTTGTTGTGATCACAGGCGGATCACCTTGGTGCCCGTACCATAGCCGGCTGCCTGCAGATGTTCGGATCGTGATCTTTCCCCCCGGCTCGAGAAAAGCGTTCTCCGGTGATATGATAGGAACTGGACCGTGATCCGAAGCGCGCGGTACGTGTTCGCCACGTCCGACCGCCAAGCTGAATGCCGCTGATGCCATGACCGCCAAGGCCAGTACCGGACCGGGCCACGAATTGCGGCCTTCCTTCATCATCGCTCAGGAACGCTTCACGCCGAACGCCCAGCGCACCACAAGGATGTACGGAATGCCCACTGCGAGTGCGATAAGACTGGCGCCACTGCCGCACCCCAAGCCGAAGATCAGTGCGCTGAAGACCAGGACACGCTCCTGTCGAGGACCGTCATTGCCTTTGGCCAGTACGACCAAGGCGAGAAGCCCAACGGCCAACGGAAGCTGAGAACGCACAAAGCCGGTACCGAGTGCGGCTGATGCCGCCCACAACACCAATGCTCTGGCATCCGGACCAGAAGCCCCGGCGCCCCAGCGTGCCATGGCGTAACCCAGCACTGCTGCGGATAGCACCGCGAAAAGGAGGTTGGGGATATCGTACGGCGCGAATTGCCCCATATGATCCATCACGAAACCAAACACATCCATATTCCGCGGTTTGCGGCCAAAGCTAGCGATCGGCGCAGGCCGCGACCGGTCGGCTTGCTATCTTGCCCACCCATGCTTTCATTCCGATCCATTGCCGCAGCCGCTATGTGCTCCACTTTGGTGGCCACCGCGCAGGATATGGCATTGTCCGGGGGCACGCTTACAGTGATGCCGGGAACGACCATGGAAGTGGTGGGGTCGCTCACGTGGCAACTCGGAACCGGGGCGCAAGTGGTGAACCATGGCTTGATCGACCTTGGAACAGAAGGTGTTCTGGTGGAACAGGATGGGGCTCCCGTAACCGGCACTGGAACGGAAAAAGCGACTTGGGCTCTTCCGGGTCCCCTGTCCAATGCCGTGCCCGGCGGGTTGGGTGCCACGCTTTCAACGGACTATGCCGGAGCCGACCTTGTGGTGGAACGTGGCCACACGCCGGTGCAAGCCTCGAATGGCGTGTGGAGCATCGCCCGTTGGTACCGGATCACAACGCCTCAATCGAATACGGATGCGGTAGTGGTGGATCTCCATTACGATGTGACCGAATTGAACGGGATCTCCGAGTCCACGCTGGGCCTTTTCGTTGCACCGCAATACACCGGTCCATGGACGGGGGTCGCCTCCGTACTCAACATGGGATCACAAACCATCAGCGGTACGGACCAAGCACCCGTGGCATTCATCACCGCTTTCGATGCGGACGCTGTGAATGGGATCGACAGGAATGAAGCCATCATTGAACTTCGGGCTTGGCCTTCTGTCTTCACGGATCGGATCCTCGTCTCTCTTGAAGACGGCCGACCCATCACCTCCGTCGAATTGTTCGATGCCCAAGGCCGATCGGTGTGGCGGTCGGCCCCTCTTGCTCGGAATGGAGGGATCTTGACCATCCAACCACCTTCACTCGCAACCGGACCATATGTGTTGCGCGTGAACGAACTGTGGGGCGCCAAGTTGATCAAGGAATAACCGCGCGATCCAACCCGTCTCGCAGGGCTGCTATCCGCGTTGAGCGATCTCCGCGCAAAGAGCCACGAAGCGCTGCGTTACTGCGGACCACGTGAACGAGGCTTCGACCTTCACCCTTCCTGCTGCACCCATTCTCTTGCGTTCATCGCGATCCATTCCGGCGAGGGCGATGATCGGCTCGGTGAAGCGCTTCCGGCTCGCCAGCAGGGAGAAGGAAACCGTTGGAATGGTCCACTAGTTCCGCAGAAGCACCCACGTCACTTACGATCACCGGCCGTGCGCGCGCCATGGCCTCCAGCACCACCGTGGGCATTCCCTCGAAGCGCGTAGGCAGGACCAAGCCGTGGCCGGCCGTGAAGAGTTCGTCCAATCGTGCATCATCCACTCGACCCGCCAACACCACATTCGCGGGGATCCCACGCCTCTCCATGGCCGCGCGTTCCGGTCCGTCACCGGCAAGCGTGAAGCGGACCAGGTCCTTCTTGCCTTCCGAGATCAATCGTTCCGCCACGCTCATCAGTACATCGATCCCTTTGTTGAACGCGAAGCGACCAACGAACAACAACTCCAATGGACCGGGCGATGGCGGATAGGTGGGTGCATGTTCGGGCAACTCCGTCGCGTTGGGCAATACGACCACACGGGTCAGTGATCCCTGCACGAGGCCTTGAAGCATCGGCGTGAGCTTGCCGCCCAATGAGACCACCAGCGAAGCGCGCCGGACCACACGGCGCAATGCCCAACGGAACGGAAGTCCGATGGCCCGGTCCTTCAATGAAAGGCCTTGGAACATTTCCAGTCCGTGCGGCATCACGATCAGCCGATCACGGAATTGCGCGCTATCCTTCCACACACAGAAGCCTTGCGAAAGGATCACGTTCGGCCGGATGCCTTTCAACGCAATGGCCACCCGCCCGCTGTACCGGTACAGTTCGCCGAGGTAGGTCCGCGCTTCATCCAACGGTGCAACCCGCACTTCCTGGATCCCCAGCGCCGGGTCGAACACCACTTCGCTATGCGGGTGGATCACCACCAGTTCGATCCCCGGAACGCGCGCCAGATGTTCGGCAAGCGATCGGGAGTGCCGCTGCATGCCGCCCATCGCCAGCGGATAGATCCCATCCGTGCAAAGTGCGATGCGCATATTCACGAGAGCGGCCATGGCCACCTAGACCGTTTCCTTCAACAAGGTGGCCACCCCTTCATCAATGCCCCACTTCGGGGTCCAACCGGTGCGGCGCTTCAACTTGGTCACATCCGCGAGCAAATGCATGCGCTCCACGGCGCGGACACGGGCCGGATCCACATCGATCGTCAACTCCTCTCCCAATTGCCGCGCAAAGGCTTCCACGATCTCGCGCACACTGTATTCGATCCCGCGCCCGATGTTGAACACCTCGCACCCTTCAATGTTCACGCGCAACAGCGCGTCCATGGCCTCGGCCATATCGGAGGTGTGAATGAAGTCGCGCTTCGGATCGAGGTTGCCGAGCTTCAAGGTCCGCGCTCCGGCAAGCACTTGTTTCTGGATCTCCGGGAACAGATGCGGGTTGGTCTCGTTCGGTCCGAAGGCATTGAAGAACCGCCCGACGATCGTCGGGATCCTCGTGCGAAGACAGAACTCCGACGCGATCCGCTCGGTTGCTAATTTGGTGGTGCCGTAAATGTCCATCGGACCGGTCGGATGTGTCTCCGCCATCGCACCATCCGCGATGGGATAGACCGCTGCGGTACTGGCCACGAAGACCTGTTGCACCGACCCTGCGGCGTGCGCGGCATCCAACACATGGATCGTGCCGTTGATGTTGATGTCCGCAGCTTCCACCGGGTGCTGGTTGCAATACGGGATGAAGTGGATGGCCGCGAGATGGAGCACCGTTTCCGGAGCGACCCTTCGGATGGCCGCGCTCACCTCCTCCCGCTTCCGGATATCCACGCGGAGGAACCGAGTGTCCGGCACCGGCGCCAATTCACGTCGGCCGAAACTCAGGTCATCCATCACCCACACCTCCTGTCCCTTCGCAGCGAGATGCGCGCACAACGTGGACCCGATGAATCCCGCCCCACCCGTGATAAGTACCCGTTCGGCCATGGCGCGAAAGTAGGATCATGACCCGAAGCCGGGCGGTGAACGAGTAATTTCGGCCCCCCTTCGCTAGATCGGTCCGTTCGTTTGTCCAGCCAAGATCCCAAGATCATTTCCGATGCGCCTGCCAATGACCGGCAGGAAAGCGTGAACCGCTTGCGTCGTGGCACCATCCGCGTGGAAGGTGCGCGCGTACACAACCTGAAGAACATCAGCGTGGACATTCCGCGCGGCAAACTGGTGGTGATCACCGGGTTGAGCGGAAGTGGCAAGAGTTCGCTTGCGTTCGATACGCTCTATGCGGAAGGGCAACGCCGGTACGTGGAAAGCCTGAGCAGCTACGCGCGGCAATTCATGGGGCGTTTGGAGAAACCCGATGTGGACCGGATCCTCGGCATCAGCCCCGCGATCGCGATCGAACAAAAGGTCCTGACGAGCAATCCGCGCAGCACCGTTGGCACAAGCACCGAGGTCTACGACCATTTGAAGTTGCTCTTCGCGCGTGCCGGGCATACCATTTCACCGGCCAGTGGCGGGATCGTACGCAGACATACCGTGGAGGACGTCGTGGCCGGAGTGAACGGCTATCCGGAAGGAAGCTTCGTCATGGTCCTCGCGCCAGTACACATCCCTGCGGAACGCAGTGTGCGTGAGCATCTTTCCATTTTGCAGCAACAAGGCTTCGCGCGTGTGCATGATGGAAAGGAGGTCCATCGCATTGAAGAACTCCTGGTCGGTAAGAAGGCCTTGAAGGGAACCTGGTTCCTTGTGTTGGATCGCATCACGGTGTTGCCGGGCGACCTTGAGAACGAGAGCCGCGTTGCGGACAGTGCCGAAGTCGCCTTCTTCGAAGGACAGGGGGAACTGATCCTGCTAGGCGATGACGGCCGTCAGATGGGTTTCAACGATCGCTTCGAATTGGATGGCATCACCTTCGAGGAGCCGAGTCCGAACCTGTTCAGCTTCAACGATGCAATGGGCGCCTGCCCGGCCTGCGAAGGCTACGGTAGCGTGATCGGGATCGACAGCGACCTGGTGATCCCCGACAAGCGCCTGAGCCTGTATGATGATTGTGTAGCACCGTGGCGCGGTGAGAAGCTCAGTGAATGGAAAGCGCACTTCATTCGTGACAGCGAGCAATTCGACTTCCCTATCCATCGCGCTTACCATGACCTCACGGACGATCAGCGCACGCTCCTCTGGAAAGGCGCGAAGGGCGTTCGCGGCATCGATCGCTTCTTCCGGTACGTGGAGGAGAAGAGCTACAAGATCCAATACCGCGTGCTCGCCAGCCGATACCGCGGTAAGACCACCTGCCAGACCTGCAACGGAACGCGGTTGCGTGCCGAGGCGCGTTACGTGAAGCTCGCGGGGCGGGATATCACGGAGCTCGCGCGGATGCCGATCGCGGATTGTCACCGCTTCTTCGAGGAATTGAAGTTGGATGCGACCGATCAACGCATCGCATCGCGCCTGTTGAAGGAGATCGGAAATCGATTGCGCTACCTCGTGGATGTCGGCGTGGGCTACCTCACACTGGACCGGCGCAGCAATACACTGAGCGGCGGCGAAACGCAGCGGATCGATCTGGCCACCTCGTTGGGCAGCAGCTTGGTGGGCAGCATGTACATCCTGGATGAACCGAGCATCGGATTGCACACCCGCGATACCGAGCGATTGATCGGCGTGCTGAAAAAGCTGCGCGACCTCGGCAACACGGTCATTGTAGTGGAGCATGATGAAGAGGTGATGCGCGCAGCGGACCACATCATCGACCTCGGCCCGATGGCGGGAAGCCATGGAGGCGAAGTGGTGTACAGCGGCGATCACGCCGGACTCATCACCAGCGATGGCTTGACCGCGCAATACCTCACCGGTCGGTTATCCATTGAGATCCCTGCGCGACGACGTGCCGTGCGTGACCGACTGGAACTGCGGGGTGCGAGAGAGCACAACCTCAAGGACATCGACGTGGACTTCCCCTTGCACATGCTCACGGTGGTGACCGGTGTGAGCGGCAGTGGAAAGACCACTCTTGTGAAACGCATCCTGTATCCGGCGCTCAAGCGGCACATCGAAGGCTTCAGTGAACGACCGGGCGAACACAGCGCGCTGGAAGGTGATCTGGATCGCATCGGATCGGTGGAGCTGGTGGACCAGAACCCGATCGGTCGCAGCTCGCGCAGCAACCCGGTGACCTACGTGAAGGCGTGGGATGAAGTGCGCCAGCTATTCTCGGACCAGGACATCTCACGGGTTCGCGGGTACAAGCCGAGCCACTTCAGCTTCAATGTGGATGGTGGCCGTTGCGAGGTATGCCAAGGGGAAGGTGAAGTGCGGATCGAAATGCAGTTCATGGCCGACATCAGCCTGACGTGTGAATCGTGCAAGGGTCGGCGCTTCAAGGATGAGGTGCTGGATGTCCGTTTCGCCGATCACGATGTTTCGCAGGTCCTGGCGATGACCGTGGATGACGCCATCGCTCTTTTTCAAGCACATGCTTCAACCGCCGCATGTACGCGTGTCGTGGCCAAACTGCTCCCGCTGCAAGCCACGGGTATGGGCTACGTGAAACTGGGCCAGAGCAGCAGCACGCTTAGTGGTGGTGAAGCGCAACGGATCAAACTGGCCAGCTTCCTCACAAAAGGCCAGGAGGAGAAGCCGACGCTCTTCATCTTCGACGAACCCACCACGGGGCTGCACTTCCACGATATCGCCAAGCTGATGCGCGCTTTCGACATGCTCATCACGAACGGCCACAGCGTGGTATGCATCGAACACAACCTGGAGGTGATCCGCTGTGCCGATCATGTGATCGACCTTGGCCCGGAAGGAGGCGACCATGGTGGTGAAGTGCTCTTCACCGGCACACCCGAACAGTTGGCGCAACGGAGCGATTCGCTAACCGGCCAGGCCTTGGCCCGTTCCTGGGCGCGCTCAGCGCAATAGGGTGACGTGCCCCGTGCAGGTGATGCCGCCCTTGTTGGAGCAATACGCCGTGTAGCCGATCACCACGAAGTACGTGCCGTCGGGAACGGTCTCCCCATCGTTATCGAGCTTTCCGTTCCACCCTTTCCCGCTGCTGGTGGAGGAGAACACCTTCATGCCCCAGCGGTTGTACACATCCATGTGGAAATCCGCCGCATCCACATTCTCCACAAGAAAGACGTCATTGTATCCGTCCCCGTTCGGTGTGAACACGTTCGGGATCAGCACATCGCCGGTGGCGAGCGTGGCAAAGCTCACCTGCACCGTGTCCGTCACCACGCAACCATTGGGATCGGTCGCTTGGAACCAATAGGTACCCGCTGTTGTAGTGGTGATGCTCGTGTTCTGGCTGCCGTTGCTCCAGACAATGTCCTGCGGAATGAAGGGCGGTGCAAGGACGGCGGTTTCACCAGGACACAAGGAGCGGTCGGTGAAAGGGACATACGTAACGGGCGGTGTCACCGTAACGGAATCGGAGCCGATGCAGAATCCATCCGTCACCACCACGCTGTACACTCCGGCCTCCTCCACGGTGATGATCATGGATGGATCACCGGTGCTCCATAAGTAGGTATCGAAACCGGGAGGTGCGGAGAGCTGCACGGGTTGATCATCGCACAGGCCGACGGAGACGCCGAGATCGATGACGAGATCGGGGATCCCGACGGAGATCGTCTGCGTGAAGAACACGGTATCCGTGCAAACGGGGTCGATCACTGCAAGGATGATGGTGTAGTCCCCGGGGCTGCCATACGGGTGGGTCGGATTGGTAATGGTGGAAGTGGTTCCATCACCGAAGGTCCAGAAGAAGTCCGTGCTGCCCGAACTGGTATTCGCGAGGTCCACGGAGACGGCGTTGCAATCGCCGGTGGGGACTGCGGCGAAGGAAGCGTTCATGATCGCCGGAGCTACCACATTGATCACCAGGGTGGCGGAATCCACCGCGACACACAGGCCCGTCGCCGTGCCGATGAGTGTCACGATGTAGGTCCCTGGCTCGTCATACAAGTGTGCGAACGTCGTCTCTGATGAGAGTGTGCCATCGCCGAGGTCCCACGCCCATTCATCCGCCGTTCCGATCGCGTTGAACACGATCGGTTCCGTGATGCACGCACCCGAGACGCTGATGTTCGCATCGATGTTCACTTGCACGTTCTGTTCGAAATCGATCTTGAACGCACCGAGGTTGCAATTGAAACTGTTGTTGGTCTGGCTGTAGGCACCGGGTGTGGTGGGGTAGCCCAGTTGCTGGCAGCCTGCACACACCGCTTGGTACACAATGCCGTCCTTGTCGAAACGACTGGTGCCGCCATCCACGTGTTCAGCGGATGTGCCGCCGAAGAAGGTCGCATAAGCCAGTGAAGCAGCATCGGCATTCAGCACCATCAAGTAGAAATCACTTCCATCAGTGATGGGCTGGTGGGCATCGGGCGTGACCGGCAGGCCGAAGGTGGTGCTGACATTCGGTTGGCCGTAATTGTTCGTGCTACCGCCCCAGCCACTGAAATAGATCTGGCCGCAATCGCTCACCAGGAAAGCAGCAGGTGCGATATCCTCCGTTCCTGAGGATCCGATCCGTGTGGACCAGATCGAAGTGGAAAGATCGTTACCGAGCTTATGGATGAATTGGGACCCTGCAGGATTCGCATAGACACCGGAGGAGACCGGGTATCCACCGTGTGTCTGCCCCACGACATATACCGCTCCCGCGAGATCGATCTGCACGAAGTAGCTCTGGTCATAGAAGGGCGTGCCGAGATAGGTGGCTGCGGAAAGCCCGCCACCATCGGGTTCGAAGCGCGCGATGTATCCATCCACTCCCCCCGGGGCTGTTCCGATCATCGGAGTACCTGCCATCGGAAGGTTGGCGCTCAACGTTCCACCGGTGATGAAGATCCGCCCGTTGCCATCCTGCTGCACACCGAAGGCCGTGTCATCCAATGAACCACCGTAGTAAGTGCCCCACAACAAATTGGAGAGCGACGGATCGAGCATGCACGCATAACCATCCTGCCCGCCACCAAGCGTGGGTTGTGAAGCCCCTGCGGATATCGGCATGTCCGGACTATGCGTGCTGGTCACCACGATCGGGCGCTCCTGGGAGTCGAGGATGATCTCCCCGCGGAACGGATCGCCGTAATTGTAGTCCAACGACCCCGACATGTTCAGGCCGTCGGCTTGTGAACCGCCGATGTAGGTACTGCCGAGCAATTGCGTGGCATCGGCGCTGAAGTGGGAGATCACGATATCCGCACCGCTGTTGTGTACGTATCCTTCCCAGACCGTGAAGTTCACCGCAGGACCGAAGCCGAACGAGTTGTCGAAGCATCCGCTCGTCAAAGGGAAATCGGAAGAGCCGGTGGTCCCCATCACGAAGAGTTCACCCGCGCTGTTCACGACCATGCTGTGCGGACTCTCGTTGCCGAGCCCACCGCCGAGGTAGGTGCTCCATACCAAGGTGGAACCGTCCGGCGAGAATTTGGAGATGCCGATGTCGATCACATCACCACCGAAGTTGGGCTGCAGCACACCGAGCGTGATCGGATAGCCGATGCCGAAGACGATGCCCCCGGCATACAGGTGCCCATCATCATCGTAGGTCGCGGTGAACCCGAAGTTGTCCGCTGTGCTGCCCGTGTAGCTGCTGAAGATCACGGTCGGGTCGATGACCAGCACCTGCTTGCGATCAAACCCTTCCGGGAAGGCATAGCGCAGTTCATTGCCGACCAATTCGTATGCGCACTTCACCGGAACGTGCGCTCCGTTCTCCACGGTCCACGCCACCGGGCGTTGTTCGATCACGACACCGGCCGAGGTCCGGATGTACAATAACCCTTCTTCGACCGCGACACCGTCCTGGCCATCGAATCGCATGCGGATCATCGATGCGTCCGATCCGGGCTGGACGATCCAGTCGTACTTCAATCCTTCGGCGCCACCCACATGAAGGTCGATCCCCGGATAAACCTCGTTCAACTCCACTCCGGCGAACACGCCAACGCCGCCCGCCCATTTCGAGGGGTCGTTCCCGTGGAAGTAGTTCACGTAGTGCGATGATCGGCCCGTGCCGCTGTGCGCCTTCGCGTTCCCTCCCACAAAGCTCATCCGGTAGGCATGCATCCGGTACGGCTCGTACGGTTCGTCCTTGGGTCGGGCGTGCTGCTGCCCACCGGAGCGCAAGACATAGGTGAACGCATCGGGTTCTACGAACACCGCTCCACCGGGTGTGTACGCGCGGTACAGGACCTGATCCGCCCACTGGCCCCGGTTCTCGTGGAACTCCGGGCCTCTCCGATCCGGATGGTCATGGCCCGATGCGAAATGCGACACGGCCAACATCGCCGCAGCACTGAATAATGCAAGCCTGGAAGTGTTCGACATGGTGTTTCTATTCGATGTGGCGATTCCTGGACACATGCTGGTGATCCGCCGAAGATCGTTCAATGATCCGATCCGTAGGTTCATGAAAGGATGATGATCCGGGTTCACCTCAATACGGTGACATGGCCGATGGTCTCCACCTCCTCGTTGCGACAGGTCCCGGTGTATTTGAGCAGGTACACGTACACCCCGTCCTTCACCACCTTGCCCTGGTATTGCCCGTCCCAATACGGATCCATGCCTTCGTTGGCCCAGAGCTGTTCACCCCACCGGTCGAAGATCATCATCGAGACCTTGTTCTCCCCGAAGCCGGAGATCCTGAAGGTGTCATTGCGGCCATCGCCGTTCGGTGTGAACGCATTCGGTGCGAAGATCTGCGGCATGGAATCCAGCGCGATCACCTTCAAGCTATCGGAATACGGACAGCCCCATAGGTCGATCATGTCATAGGTGTACAAGCCTTCGCCCCACACGCGCTCCACGCGCTCGTTGCCGCCGGTCACCCAACTGAAGGCAAGTCCATCGATAGGCACCCGGAGATCCACCCACGTCCTCGGGCAGGCGAACAGGGAATCGTACAACTGATGGCGCGGCGCGGCGATCACATCCACGGATGCCGTACCGATGCACAGCCCATCACTTACCGTCACGGTATATGTCCCGGGCACGTCAACAGTGATCGCCGGGGTCGTCTCACCGGTACTCCAGAGGTAGCTCACGGCATCGGCCAGGATGTTCAGTTCCGCAACATCGTCCGGGCAGATCACGGTATCGCCGACGTAATGGATCGGCAGCACGTCCATCAGGGTTACGTTCATGATGGCCTGGTCGTCCTGCCCGCAACCAAGATCGGTAACGGTAAGGGTGATGGTGTACTGGCCAGGAAGTGTGTAGGCGTGGGTCACGTCAAGGGCGGTGATCACCGTGCCATCCCCCATGTCCCAGGAATAGCTCACGCTATCGCCGGTGCTCTGGTTCAGGGTGCTCACGTTCAGCAGTGCGCAATCATTCACCTGTTCGGCGGTGAATGCAGCGAGCACGGGCACGAGCGGATCGATCTGCACATCCATCGACGCGGTCTGTGGTGGTGAACAACCGAGTGCGTCGCTCACGGTAAGGGTGATGGTGTACGTACCGGTTCCCGAGAGGACGTGCGTCACGTTGGTGTCCACGTACTGCGATCCATCACTCAACTGCCAATCGAAGACCAGATTGGTGCCGGTGCTCTGGTTATCGGTCGTGAGCAGGAGGTCGTCGCAATCGAATGCTTGCGCAGCCGTGAAGGCCGCCGCCACCGGAAGGCTGGGCAGCACGGTCACATCCACGGTCATGGTGTCCGTGACGTTGCACGATGCGGTGTCCGTGACGATGAGCGAGATGGTGTAGGTTCCCACAGCTTGGAAAAGGTGTGACACATCCGGGGTCGTGTACAAGGTGCCATCACCCATGTCCCATGCGTAACTGGGCGTCACCGCCGTGCTCTGATCGGTGCATGTGACCGTCAATTCATCGCAACCGGGATCCTCCACCAAGGTGAAATCGGCATCCACCTGTAGTGGCGGGCTGATGTCGATCTGCACCTGCACCGTGTCCGCGCCACTACAGCCGGTGGGGTCCTCGGCGATCAACTGCACGAGGTAGCTGCCGGGGCCGGGGAACTGGTGTACCACGTTGGTGTCCACGTACTGTGTGCCATCACCCATGTCCCAGTACCAGGTGAGCGGGTCGCCGGTACTGAGGTTGGTCGTGGCGATCTCCATGAGGGTACAATCGATCGTCTGCACGTAGGAGAAGTCCGCGTCTATGGGTTGTTGTTCTCCGATGGTGATCTCCAGGTAGGTGGTATCGGCCAGGTTGCAGGACAGCGAATCCTGCGCGATGAGCGTGACCGTGAATGCACCCGGAGTGGTGTAGGAATGGCTTGGCGCAAAGGCCTCCTCCGTGGGGCTACCATCGCCGAAGTCCCAGATCCAGGAATCACCGGTGCTGTTGTTGGAGAAGTCGATCACGATGGGTGCGCATCCTTCATTCAAGGTACTGGCACCCGCCGCGTTCACACCGGATACGTCGAAGTCGATCTTGAACACACCGATATCCCATCCCGAAGGCTGCACATTGGACCAAGCACCCGGCGTGGTGGGGAATCCACCGCTGGTACACACCGCTTGGTACACCTTCCCGTTCGCATCGAAGCGGCTCGTACCTCCATCCACATGGCCGGCGCCTTCGTAATAGGTGCCGTAGATGATATTGGTCATATCCGGCTCGTAGGTGGCCAAGTAGAATCCGCCGCTGGTATAGAGCGGGCTTGCCGTCGTGGTCCATCCGGTGCCCACGCTATAGCCGCTGATGTAGATGTTGCGACAAACGTCCACGAGGAAGGCCACGGGCACCATGCTTGCGCCCCAGCCGCCACCGCCAGGACCGAGCATCGTCCGGAAGACCTGCGTGCTCAACGTGGCGTCCAATTCCGCCACGAAGATCCCGCCGGTGGCATCGCCATAGGTTCCTGCGGGTGCGATACCCAGATCACCGGTCGGGGATTGTCCGAAGATGTACGCGTTGTCCTCGAGGTCCAGTTGCAGGAAGAACGCGACATCGTCATTCGGCGCACCGAAGTACGTGCAGTTGACCACCGCCGATGCATTGGTGTTGAAGTGAACGATGAATGCCTCCTGGGCGCCATTGCTCGCCGCTTGGAAAGCACCGGCCGATACGGGCAAAGTGGCGCCGGATGTGCCGCCGCAGACGTAGGGCTGGCCACTCGAGTTGAGTTTGATCCCGAAGCACATATCGGGTTGCGGTGTTCCGAAGTAGGTGCTCCACAACAAGCTGCTCAGGTCCGGTGAAAGACAAAAGACCACACCATCCTGCAGGCCTGCATGCGCGGGTTGGAATGCGCCCGGTGTAGTGGGGAAACCGGCGGCATCGGAGCAACTGCTCACGTACACCTTGCCGGAGACATCAGTGATCACTTCACCGCGATAAAAATCGCCGTAGTTCGACGTGAAACCATTCTGTCCATCGTTCCCAGGGCTACCCATGTATGTGGATCCCACCAGTGCGGTGCCTGTGGGGTTCAACTTGGTGACCACGATATCCGAGTTCCCACCGTTGAAAGTGGGATCGTACGCATTCGCACTCACCGGATAGTTGGACGATGAGGTCGATCCATACACGGTGAGTTCTCCGGCAACATTCACCACCAGACTATGTGGGTAATCGCCTGCAGAGCCACCGAGGTAGGTGGCGAAGAGCAAGTTGGAACCCGTGGGATCGAGTTTGCTCACCGCGATATCGATGCCGCCGTTGTGGGTGCCATCGAATGCCCCTGGCGTAGTGGGGTAACCCTGCCCGAAGCAGATGGCGCCGGTGTAGATGTTCCCCGCATCATCGTAGGTGGCGGTGTGGCCGTAGTTCTGCGTGGTGCCGATGTTGCCTGTGCCGCTCAGTGTGCTGGCGATCAGCGTCGGGTCGATCACGATGGGACGCCCCCTGTTCGTTCCCTTTCCGAACGCGAATCCCACGCGTGTGCCTCGCAAGGTGAAGGAACAGGCCACCGGCTCCTTGGCTCCGTCGGCATACCAAGCCACCGGTGCCAATTCCTGTAGCTCGCCCACGGAGGTCCTGAGGATCAATTCCCCCTTGGCACCAACAGCCATAAGGTCCAGCCCCTCATACCGGAACTGCACGGCAGCCGCTGCTTCCGCATCGGCCGCGAGCACATCATACTTGAATCCTCCATCCTCCTCATGCAGCCGCAGATCCACACCCGGCCATAGGTCCTTGTATCGCACTTCTTCGAAATGCCGCACATCACTGGCCCACTTCGTCGGGTCATTGCCGATGATGTAGTTGAAGTAGTCACTGGAACGGCCATCGCGTTCGATCTGCGCATTCACATTCGCTCCTTCGAACCACGCATACCAAGCGTGACCTTTCAAGCGAAGATCTCCCATCGCTTCCGGAGCTTCATGCTGCGCATCGTGGACCTTATCCGAAGCGCCATCCTCCAACTTCGAGAACACCAGACGATCCTTCTCCGCGAACATTGCCACCAGCCCGAAATCCGCCCGATACATGATCTGCGGTGCCCACTGTCCCTTGTTCTCCACGTACTCGCCGTGGAGGACCGGTGCGTCCACGGATGGACCGTGATCCTTCGCACTGTGGGACGGGCCTTGCGCGAAACCGGTAGTGAATGAAAGCACCCCGAAAAGTGAAAGAGCGCGTCGGAATGAATGGTCGAGTAAGGTCATGGCAGTAGCCTGAGGGGCATAAGGGAGACAGCACGAAAGGACCATCGGTTGCCCTGTTGGTGAAGATAGCCGAATGACAAAGAGTGCCGCGCCAATACGCTGACGGACCGGGCAATATGGGCGACGAGGCAGCGCCAGCTGATCAGCGGAACTGGAGGTCGTACAGCTTCTTGTAGGCGCCCTCCTGCGCGAGTAACTCCTGATGGTTCCCTTGCTCGATGATCACACCCTTGTCCAGGACCAGGATCCGATCCGCATATTGCACGGTGCTCAACCGGTGTGCGATCACCACGCTTGTTCGACCCTTGGTCAACTTCTCCGTGGCCTGCTGGATCAATTGCTCGCTTAGGCTGTCCACACTGCTGGTCGCTTCATCCAACACCAGGACCCTCGGCTTGTGGACCGCTGCGCGGATGAAGGCCAGCAATTGTCGTTGTCCCGTACTCAGGATCCCGCCACGTTCTCCCACTTCCGTATCGTAACCCTTGGGCAGTTTCACAATGAAATCGTGTGCGCCGACATCGCGTGCCGCTTGGATCACTTGCTCGCGCGTGATCGACGGATCGTTCAGCGTGATGTTGTTGTGGATGGTATCGCTGAACAGGAACACATCCTGCAGGACCACGCTGATGCTGCGACGCAATTCACTCAGACGGTATTCGCGGATGTCTTTTCCATCCAGCTGGACACTTCCCTTCTGGTGATCATAGGCCCGGCTCAACACATTGATCACTGAGCTCTTGCCACTACCGGTCGCTCCAACCAGCGCGATCATCTGTCCGGCCTTCGCTTCAAAGGAGATGTTCTTCAACACGTACTCCTCATCCACATAGGCGAACCACAAACCGTTGAAGCGGATATCCCCGCGCACGTCCGCAGTGGAGGCGTTTCCGTCCTCATCCAACTTCGCCTCGGTGTCGAGGATCCTGAAAACGCGTTCACTTCCCACCATGCCCATCTGCAACACATTGAAGCGATCGGCCAACTGGCGGATGGGACGGAAGAGCATGTTGATGAAGAGGATGTAGGCAAAGACATCACCCAAAGTGGCGAAGCCTTCGAGCACATCATGCACCCCCCACCACACCAGAAAGCCCAAGGCGATGGCACTTAGGATATCCACTACCGGGAAGAAGACGCTGTACGCGAATACGCTGCGGATGTGCGCTTTCCGGTGCTCCCGGTTGATCGCCTTGAACTTGGCGAACTCCTGGCCCTCCCTTCCGAAGAGCTGTACGATGTGCATGCCTTGGATGTGTTCCTGCACGAAGGTGTTCAGCCGTGCCACTTGCGTGCGCACATCCTGGAAGCTCTTCTGGATGCTGTTCTTGAAGATGCTGGTGCTCCATAACAACAACGGGATCGGGATCATGCTCAGCAGGGCCAGTTTCCAGTTCACTACGAACATCACGATGACGACCACCACCAACTTCAGGATGTCGCCCATGATCATGAGCAGGCCTTGCGAGAAGATGTCGTCGATGGTCTCGATGTCGCTGATCACACGCGTGACCAGAGTGCCGATGGGTGTGCGGTCGAAATAGCGCAGCTTGAACCCGATGATGTGCTCGTAGAGCTTCTGGCGCAGATCGAAGGTGACGGCTTGGCCAAGCCACGCCGTCCAATAAGCTTGGTAGAACTGCACCACCGTTTCGATCACAAGCAAGGCCACGATGATCATGGAGATGAACCACAAGCCCTTGGCATCACCGGTGAGCGCGTAGTCATCGATCATATCGCCCATGAGGAGCGGACGCACCACCCCGAGTCCCGCGAGCAGGATGGTGAGAGCGAACGTGGTCCAGAACGTAACGCGGTAGGGCTGCGTGAACGCGAACACACGCCCGAAGAGCTTGCGGTCGAATGCTTTGCCCTGTGCGGTGGTGGCGCTCATGGAAGTTCCGGGGCGCGAAGGTCCGTTTTGATGAACGGATAGATCACATGTTCCAGATACAGGCCGCACGCGGGTGCCGATCGTCCAGCAGCACTGCGATCCTTCGCGGCGAGCACTTCCGCCATGTGACCGGCCGACTGTTGCCCCTTGCCGATGCATAGGCACGTACCCACCACCGCGCGCACCATGTTGCGCAGGAAGCGATCGGACTTGATCCGGAAGATGTACCCGTTCGGAACCTTTTCCCAGATCGCTTGGCGCACATCGCAGATCGTGGTCTTCACATCGGTGCCGGCCTTGCAGAAACTGGCGAAGTCCTGCCGACCGATCAGCGCTTTGCACCCTTCATTCATCGCTGCCACATCCAATAACGGTCGCAGCTGGTGTGAACGATCCACGAGGAAGGGATCCTTCTGCTGATGGATGCGGTAGCAGTATCCGCGCTCGGTGGCGCTGAAGCGCGCGTGCGCATCATCCGGCACGGAGATCATCCGGTACACGGCGATGTCCTTCGGCAACATGCTATTCAAACTGTATACGAAGCGCTCATCCAGTTCACGGTCGCTCGGACCCTCGAAGTGGACGAAGAACTTCGTGGCATGCACGCCACTGTCCGTGCGGCCGCAGCCGATCGCGTTCACCTTGTGCTGGCGCAGCGCGAACTGCAACGCACGTTCCACCTCGGCTTGCACCGTGTTGGCCTTGGGCTGGCGCTGCCAGCCGTGGTAGGCCGTGCCGTTGAACGCGATCTCGAGAAAGTAGCGAGGGAAGATCTCCATGTGCCGATGGCGGAGCGCAAAAGTATCCGGAGCTGTGCGTGCCGAATACCACCAACTACTTCGGGCCGAAGTGGCTGACGTGGAGAATGAAACTGTAGTCCGACCAGCACCCCGCATATCCGACCTCATAATCGCCGGCCGGGATCCTTTCCACGGACATGGATACGCGTTCGGTAGCCATGCATTCTGCCCACGCGAAGGTGCTGTCCGAGTCGATGTGTTTCACCCAACACCAGTTGACGGTATTCATGCCGTGGAACTTGACCTTCAGATCACACCCCGCCTTCATCGACAGCGAATCAATACCGCGCTCCTTCAAACGGTTCAGATCAAGCGTTTGACCGACCGCCCAGTGCGAATGACACCCAGAGAACAGAAGACCAACTAGAGCGAGGCGCCGGAACATCCGGCCGAAGCTATCGCATCTTCGCCCCATGCCCCGCACTTCGTCCGCCGCACGGCGGATCGGTCTCCTTTCCGACACCCACGGCTGGCTCGACCCACGGATCAAGGAGCACTTCGCGGAGTGCGACGAGATCTGGCATGCGGGCGACATCGGTGGACTGCACGTGACCGATGAATTGGCACGGTGGAAACCCTTGCGCGCGGTGTGGGGCAACATCGATGACGCCAAAACGCGCGTGGCCTTTCCTGAACACCAGCGTTTCACGTGTGGTGGCGTGCGGGTGTGGATGACCCACATCGGCGGCCGACCACCGCGTTATGACCGCAGCGTGATCGATGAGCTGCGCCGCGACCCACCCGGACTTTTCATCTGCGGCCATTCGCACATCCTCGTGGTGCAGTTCGACCCGAAGCTGAGCTGCCTGTACATGAACCCCGGTGCAGCAGGGAACCACGGCTGGCACAAGGTCCGCACGATACTCCGCTTCACCTTGGAAGAGGGGAAGCCGAAGGACCTTGAAGTGATCGAACTCGGAAAGCGCGGAGGTTGAACGGAGCGCTCTCGCGTACTCCACGATCGATCGGTGGATAACACGGGCCCGGTCGGCCGCGTTCTCCCTTCCTCACCCCTCTACTTTCGAAGCCGTGAAAAAGCTCCTGGATCGTGTACCCAAGCGACTGCGCAACCGTTACGGACTTGCTGTTCTGATCCTGGTCGGTTGGATCACCTTCTTCGACAACTCGGACATCTGGACGACTTGGAAGAACCACCGCGAGTTGGGTCGCATGGAAGAACAGGCCGTGTGGTACACCGCCGAGATCGAACGCACGAAAGGGCAGCTGAACGAGATCGCCAGCGACAAGGACCTGCTGGAGAAGTTCGCGCGTGAGCGTTACCTGATGAAGCGCGATAACGAGGACATCTTCGTGCTGGTAGCGCAGAAGAACTGACCGTCGGACCTGCTCCGATCAATGATGGTGCCCGCCCGCGCCATGCACGTGGCCATGGCTCAACTCATCCGGTGTGGCTTCACGCACATCGGTGATCTCCACGCTGAAATGCAGGATGACCCCCGCGAGCGGATGGTTGCCATTCAGCACCACCTCGCCGTCCTTCACCTCCATCACGCTCCACACGCGATGATCAGGCGTCTGGAACTGCATGCCCTCCTCCACCTTCTGGTCACCGAACTTATCGGCAGGCACCCGTTGCAATAGGCCCGGGTCCACCTCACCGTAGCCCTTCGCTGCTTCCACCTTCACTTGCAGGTTGTCGCCAACCTTCCTGCCTTCCATCTCCTCTTCCAGTCCGGCCACGATCATGCCGCCGCCTTGGATGTACGCGAAGGCATCCTTACCGGCGCTGGTATCCAGCAATTTGCCGTCGCCATCGTTGAGGGTGTAATGGAAAGAGACAACGGAGTTCTTCTTGATCTGCATGGGATTATCGAATGGGCCGCGAATGTAAGATCCGCGAAAGGATCCTGCCTACTCCTTCATCACCCGCGCCGTCAGTCGACGATCACCGAGATCGACGATCAGGCTGTACAAACCGGTCGGCAATTCTCCCAGCACCAGCGTGTTCCCGATGCGTTCCGCCGATACCTGTCGCCCAGTGAGATCAACGAGCCGAATGCCCTTCACCACGCTTCCCTGCGGAAGGACGAAGCGCATTTCCTCATGGCACGGGTTCGGAAAGACCTCGAACACCTGATCAATGGATTCGTCAATTCCGATCGTCGCGCAGCCTAGAACACCAGTGAGGTACACACGACGACTGTTGATGAACGACTTCAAGCCGAAGACGGTCTGCCCGCCCCCCGGACCACCGGTCACGGTGATGTTGCTCGTGAGGTTGGTGGTGAATTGTGCGTTCGTGTACTGCTTGTTCGGGTCCGCGAAGACATGCGGCTGGATCAGTGCGGCAAGCGCATCGATGTGCGGATCGAGCGCTGAGTTCATGAATGCATCGAACACCGCGCAGTACTCGGTCCGGTAAGCCGCATAGAACGTCGGCGTGTTCATGATCTTCGTCATGAGCGGCCGCGAATTGGCCACGTAGTTCGGAGCGAGGTTGGTGAGGTTGGGCACGCCACCGCTGTACCGCCCGAACGCTTCGTTCGCGTCCCACTTGATCCATTGCCAGATGCCCGTGGAATCGTTGTGATAGATGTAGTAGTTCCGGGCGGAATTGATGTAGCTGTCCAGGTTGCTGAACAGGTTGTCGATCGCGAGCGACCGGAGCAACGGATGCCAATCGGTCAACGCCGGTAGCTGCACTTCAAGCTGACTGGGTGTCGTGTTATTGATCACATCGATCAGGTCGATGAGATCGCTCCAATCGTTCACGGTGGTGTTCGTCTTCAACTCATAGCGGGGTTCATAAGTTGATTGCGCGGTTCCGTACCACGCTAGGTCCGCCGCCGCTCCCCCACCGGTGCCGAAGTTGTCCCCCGCCTTGAACATGTTGCCGTTCGTATCGTCCACCCAGCGGTCCAGGAACTCCTTGTCCACTTGCTCCACCACGCCATAGAATCCGATCAACGACCCGTTCATGCGCACGTTCCCGAAAACGGCCCGTGGCGCCAGCACGCCCAGGTCCTGGCAGAAATCGAAGAAGATCTTCTCCCGCAACAAGGTCGGATCATTGAAACCATTGTTCAGGTTGATCTTCTTCATGCCGTGGTACTTCTGCCCCGGAACGTATTCGTTGAAGTCGATCTTCATGGACTTCTTGTTGGGCAAGCCGTAGCTGCTATTACCCTTGAAGCGAACCCCCACGCTATCGTACGTGTATGTACCCACGACATCCGTGAGGATCACGCTCGCAAGCAGTTGGCGTTCGAGGCCCTCGTTGTAGTACGCCAGCAGGCTATCCCAATAATTGGGCTGGGCGAAGGTGAGTTGGATGTCGATGACCTGGTCGGTACCGAATAGCTCATCGCTTGGCGGCTGTGCATGGATCAAGACCGGAAATACAACCGCTGCGAGAAAGGACCACCTCTTCATGTTCAACAAGTTTGCTCTTGGACGACAACGCTAAGGACGATCATTCGGCCCGATGGTTCGATCACCAAAACTATTCCTGCCGGATAGAAGGAAGCGCGAATGTCCCGCGAAGGCGATCTTCGTCCCAATGGCGAACGAGAAGTTGTTCAGTGCGTTCCCCCACATCACGCGCGAGGAATGGGAGGCCGTGATCACGAAAGAACTGAAGGGAAATGAAGCCTCCAGCTTGGATGTGCGCGTAGGAGGCGTGACCCTCTCCGCTTTCCATGTCCTGGACGATGGTGCACCGATCGGCAACGCCCGTCGGGGCATGAAGCGCGCTGGCAATACGTGGCGGATCACCATTCCAGTGAACGCCAGCGATCCGCAAGCGAACGACCTCCTGCTCGATGGACTCATGGGTGGTGCCGATGGTGTCGAGTTGCATGGTAACGTGAACGACCTCCCTGCTGCGGTAAAGGATGTGTTGCTCGATGCGATCGAACTCCAAGTACGCTCTGGTTCCATTGAAGCACTTCACTGGTTGATCGCGGAGGCTGATCGCCAGAAGATCCAGAGGAACACATTCAGCCTTTGTGCCGGCCTACCACATGATGTTGACCTCGCAGGTGTACGCATGTTGGTGAATGACTGCCCATTGGTGCGGCTCTTCGAAGTGGGTGATGAGCGTATTCCAGGGAATCCGGATCCGATCGCGACCACGTTGGACATGATCAGCCAAGGTCGTGCATCACTCCAACGCATGTTGGACAATGGCTTCTCCATCGACGATGCCGCAGCGCGGATCCAATTCCGTTTGCTCCTGGGCGATGACCTGATGTTGGAAGCGGCGCGGATCAGGGCACTTCGCGAGGCATGGTCGGGTATCGTCGCAAGCTTCTCTCCCGCGCATGCCTGCTCGCACAACGTGTGGATCCAGTGCATGGTCCAATATCCAAGCAAGGTCTCATCACCGCACGAGAATGTGATCCGCGCCACACTTCAAGCCATCAGTGCCATCACCGGCGGATGCGATGGATTGACGATCCCTGCTCCTGTTCTACCGGAAGGTGATCCGCTCGCGCGACGGGTGGTCCGCAACATCCACAACCTGCTGCGCGATGAATCTTTCTTGGCCCGCGTCGCGGATCCACTTGGCGGTAGTTACACCATTGAAAAGATCACTTCAACCTTGGTCATGGCGCTCACCCACCGGGAAAGCGCAGATCTGCCAATGGCCAGTGGTCAACAGCCAACAGCTAGCATTCCCAACCGCGAAGAGATCCCCTTGAAGTCCTACTACACCGCACTCGATATCAAAGACCTCGAGCAAATCCGTTTCGGCGCGGGCGCCCCACCCTACCTGCGCGGGCCCTACGGGAGCATGTACGCCATCCGTCCATGGACGATCCGACAGTACGCGGGATTCAGCACAGCTGAAGCGAGCAACGCGTTCTACCGTCGCAACCTCGCTGCTGGACAGATGGGTCTCAGCGTCGCGTTCGATCTAGCCACTCATCGCGGATACGATAGTGATCATCCACGTGTGAAAGGAGATGTGGGCAAAGCCGGTGTGGCCATCAGCAGCGTGGAGGACATGAAGATCCTCTTCGACCAGATCCCACTGGACAAGATGAGCGTGAGCATGACCATGAACGGCGCCGTGCTGCCGATCATGGCCTTCTTCATTGTTGCGGCGGAAGAGCAGGGCGTTGATCCGACGCTGCTGCAGGGCACCATCCAGAACGACATCCTGAAGGAGTTCATGGTGCGCAACACGTACATCTATCCGCCGGGGCCGAGTATGCGCATCGTGGGCGACATCTTCTCTTACTGCGCGAAGAAGATGCCCAAGTTCAATTGCATCAGCATCAGCGGATACCACATGCACGAGGCCGGTGCGCCTGCAGATCTCGAACTCGCTTACACATTGGCCGACGGCATCGAGTACGTGCGGACCGGCATCGCTGCGGGCATGGAGGTGGATGAGTTCGCCGGTCGCCTCAGCTTTTTCTGGGGCATCGGCATGGACCTCTTCATGGAAGTGGCCAAGATGCGCGCAGGCCGATTGCTCTGGGCGAAGATGTTGAAGGAGGTTGGTGCGAAGGATGCGAAAAGCCTCGCGCTGCGCACGCACTGCCAGACCAGCGGCTGGAGCCTCACGGCGCAGGATCCGTTCAACAACATCGCGCGCACCACTGTGGAAGCACTGGCTGCCGTCCTCGGCGGAACGCAATCGTTGCACACCAACTCGCTCGACGAAGCCATCGCGCTGCCCACCGACTTCAGCGCCAAGATCGCGCGCGACACGCAGCTGTACCTACAGAAGAATGCTGGCATCACCAAATGGATCGACCCGCTCGGTGGCAGCTACTATCTGGAGAACCTCACGCACGAACTGGTACACAAGGCGTGGGCACGTATCAAGGAAGTGGAAGAACTCGGCGGAATGAGCAAGGCCATCGAGACGGGTCTGCCCAAGATGCGCATCGAGGAAGCCGCCGCGAAACGCCAGGCCCGCATCGACACCGGCAAGGACAAGATCGTCGGTGTGAACGCCTTCGTGACGGAGGACGAGACAACGATGGAACTCCGCGAGGTGGACAACACGGCGGTGCGGGAGTCGCAGATCGCGCGGTTGAAGAAGATGAAGGCGGGGCGGAATGAGGTTGCGGTGGCCGAGGCGTTGGAGGCGTTGACAAGGGTAGCTGGGGCTCAGTTGTCGGTTGTCGGTTCGACTGTCGCACCTGCTAGCGCGCGGGAGCCCGTGGGACCGATCAACCGACAACCAGCTTCCGACAACCTCTTGGAGTTAGCCGTCATCGCCGCTCGCGCCCGCGCCACCCTCGGAGAGATCAGCGACGCCCTCGAAAAAGCCTACGGCCGCTACCACGCCGTGCAACGCACCATCAGCGGTGTATACTCAGCGGAAAGCATGCAAGATCCCGAGATGAAGGAGGCCATGCGCCTCGCCGATGAATTCGCAAAGGCAGAAGGCCGTCGCCCGCGCATTCTCGTGGCCAAGATGGGCCAGGACGGTCATGACCGAGGCGCGAAGGTGATCGCCACCAGCTTCGCCGACATCGGCTTCGACGTGGACATCGGTCCGTTGTTCCAAACGCCGCAAGAAGTGGCGAAGCAGGCTATCGAGAACGATGTGCATGTGCTAGGCATCAGTAGCCTTGCCGGTGGCCACAAGACCCTCGTGCCCGAGGTGATCAAGGAATTGCGCGAGACTTACGACCGCGGCGACATTCTCGTGGTGGCCGGTGGCGTGATCCCGCCGAACGACTACGACTTCCTCAAGCAGGCCGGCTGCTTCGATGTGTACGGGCCGGGGACGCGGATACCGGTGGCGGCGAAGGGGATCATTGAGGAATTGGCCGTTCAACGAGATCTGAATCTGCCATGAGGTCTTTGCTGTTGCCACTAGTGATTGGATCTCTCTGCACCTTGAGTGGATCGCCATCGGGAACGCCTCATAATTTCGATCCCGAGTGCTTGGGGAATGAAGATCTCGAGATCAGAAATGCGCAAGGGCAGATCATTCAATGGAAGTCCTATTTGCTTACCGGTCATCCAGATCGTCGCAGGGGTCTCGTGTTCAGTCATGATGGCAAGGCCTATTCGGGTTGTGTCAAGTTAGTCGATGGTGAATACGATCCTGTTGTGGATGGTTGGATACAGAATGGATCAATGAGCGGCGAATGGAAGGCGGTTGACAAGTGGCAGGACGCCATTACGAACTACCGCCTTCGCCAGGACCTGCCCGGCTCCGATGTGGTGTCCGTGTTCTTAACAAGGCATGGGAAGCTTGCGACTGCACTCGAACGATTGAACGACACTCTTGCTTTGATCCGATCATGGAACGCGGACCCGTATTATCTATTACGCGAAGTCCTAGCGGGACATCCTACGCAATCCGGAGGCCTAGTCCACTGGGCGCAGGAGTACTTCCCGGATGGCAGCTTCAGGCGATACACATACCGTGACTCGGTGGATATTGAGTGGATCAGGGAGGACAAGGAATGGAACGTGCCCGGCGGAGGCTGCTATGGCGGGCTGAAGTCACGATGCGTTACAATTGTCAATGGACGAGGCGAACAGTGCTTGGATTTCCTCAATCAGTGGGATAGCAACAAGTACATGGGGCATGACTATCACGGGCATTATTACCCCTTGGGCACATTCGTTCACTTTGACGTATACGGCAAGCCGGACACGATCCGTCTTGAACTTGAACAGAGTAAGTTGAAACCACATGCTCTCGCCAGTCTTCAACCACTGAAGTAGACCGTCGAACCTAGCGCATTTCGCTGGATGCGGGGCTCTGCACGTCGCGCGACGGATCGAGCGGAAAGCCCGCAAGCGAGGAGGAGCGACGAGAACGGACTTGGAGTGGAAAGCCGGACCCCGGCGCATTTGGCCGGGGGTATGCCCACATTCTGATCACATATGTTGCCCTATGACATCATACAATGCCGCATTTAACATCTATGATGCTTATTCTCATCTATATCGGATAACAAAATCGACGGGGAATGCGTATACTTGTGGTGTGAAAGCAGCGTTACTTCACTAAAGCGAACGGTACGATGGCTACGAACAACATCAACTGGAAGGTCCTGAAGGATGAAAAGGTGGTAACGCAGCTAGGCAAAGAGCTGCGCCGGATGCGGCTGGAGCGCAACCTGAGCCAGGCCGAGGTGGCCAAGCGCGGGGGTTTGGACCGCACCACCGTGGTGAAGCTGGAGGCCGGCAGAGCCGCTACGCTGATGACCGTGGTGCAGGTGCTGCGCGCCATGGACCGGCTGGAGGTGTTGGACGGCTTCCACGAGGAGCCACAACTAACGCCCTACCAAGTGGTGGAGCAGCAAGCGAAGTATTTGAAGAAGCAACGCAAGCGGGCATCGCGCCAAAAGCCCGAGATCGTGCCACCCAAACCCAAGAGCACATGGTAACGCATGCGACCGTTCTGCTATGGGGCAAGCCCGTCGGGCTAGTGATCTGGGACGACCGGCTGCACAGCGCGCAATTCCAATACGACCGCGATTTCGCGAACGGCAACCTGAACGTGGCACCGGTGATGATGCCGCTGGCGAAAGCGAACGGCGGCGAAGAGGTGTTCACCTTCGGCAACCTACGCGACGAGACCTTCAAGGGGCTACCGGGGTTATTGGCCGATTGCCTGCCGGACCGTTTTGGGAACACCTTACTGAACGCCTGGTTGCGCACGCAGGACCGCGACCCCGGCACGGAGAATCCTGTGGAACGCCTGTGCTACCTCGGTCACCGGGGCATGGGAGCACTGGAATTCGAGCCTTCGCACGGCGAATTGGAGGCGAGCAGTGAAGCCCTCCAAGTGGATGAACTGGTACGCGTGGCTCGAAACGTCACAGAGCAAAAGGAAGCGTTCAAGACGACGCGCAAGAAGGGCGATCAGGAAGCACTGCTGGACATCATCCAAGTGGGCACCTCGGCGGGTGGAGCGCGGGCGAAAGCGATCGTGGCATTCAATGCGAAAACGGGTGAGGTGCGTAGCGGGCAGATCGACGGTTTGAAAGACTTCACCTATTGCCTGATCAAATTCGATGGCGTGACGAACGCGGCGCTGGGCGACCCGAAAGGCTACGGCCGGATAGAATACGCGTACTACCTGATGGCGCGCGAATGTGGGATCGAGATGATGCCGTGTCGCCTGCTGGAAGAGCACGGTCGCGCGCACTTCTTGACGCAACGTTTCGACCGTGTGGTGGACAAGGAGGGCAAGACGCACCGGCTGCACATGGCCACGCTATGCGGTGTGGCGCACATGGACTTCAACGATCCGCTGGCGTACAGCTACGAGCAAGCATTCGCTGTGATGCGTTTGCTGGGCCTACCCTACCCTGCTGCCGTGGAATTCTTCCGCCGGATGTGCTTCAATGTGATCGCCCGCAACTGTGACGACCATACGAAGAACACCTCGTTCCTGATGGATCCGCAAGGCGAGTGGCACCTGGCTCCGGCCTACGACATGACCTTCGCGTACAACCCGAAGAACCTCTGGTTGAAGCAGCACCAGATGAGCATCAACGGCAAGCGGCTGGACATTTCCCGGAAAGACCTGCTCGTGGTGGCGAAGGACATGAACATCAAGAAGGCCGAAATGATCATTGATGAAGTGGTGGCGGGCGTGAAGACATGGAAGAAGTGTGCGAAGAAGGCTGAGGTGGACCTGAATCAAGCCACGGCGATCGCACAGTTGCACTTGATCAAGATGTGAGCGTAACAACATGAGCAAACACAAACTCGATCTCCACGAGATCTTCAACAAGGGCAAGGAGATCGACCGAGCGCTGGATGAAGCGATGGAGTTCTGTGTGGACCGCCGGATCCCGATCCTGGAGATCATTCCCGGAAAAGGCAGTGGACAGTTGAAGAAGAAGGTGATCCGCTACCTACAGCAAGCGCACGTGAAGAAGCTGTACCACAGGATCGACAAGGACAGCGACAACTTCGGGCGATTGTTCGTGCGGTTCAAACATTGATCAGGTCCCGACCGATTCTTCCCGGTAAATTCGGATCCGCATGGCAGTGGACTATTACAAGTTGTTGGGGATCGAACGGAACGCAACACCGGAGGCGATCAAGTCGGCGTACCGGAAGCTGGCGCGCAAACTCCATCCGGACCTGAACCCGAATGATGCGACGGCGAAGAAGAAATTCCAGGAGATCAACGAGGCCAATGAGGTGTTGAGCGATCCCGATAGCCGGAAGAAGTACGATACGTACGGAGAGAATTGGAAGCACGCCGAGGAGTACGAGAAAGCGCGCCAAGCGCAAGGCGCGAGCAGTGGCCATTTCGCAAGCGGTTCACGTGGTGGAGGAAGTGAGGAGGACTACTCCGACCTGTTCGGCTCCATGTTCGGCGGACGAGGTGGTCGTCAACCAAAATTCCGCGGACAGGACTATCACGCCGAACTCCAACTGCCGTTACTAGAAGCCTACCACACCCACAAGCAAACGCTCACGGTGAACGGCAAGCAGATCCGGATCACGGTTCCAGCCGGTGTGGAAGAAGGACAGTCGATCAAGATCCCCCGTCACGGTGGGCCAGGAGCGAATGGTGGTCCGCATGGCGATCTGTACATCACCTTCCATGTGGGAGAACACCCCCGGTTCAAACGCGTGGGCAGGGACCTGTACACCACGGCAGAGATCGACCTGTACACCGCAGTGCTGGGCGGTGAATTGATGCTTGAAACGCTGGACGGCGCCGTAAAACTGGCGGTGAAGCCGGAAACACAGAACGGCACGAAGGCGCGATTGCGGGGCAAAGGATTCCCCGTGTACAAACAAGAGGGCGCCTTCGGCGATCTGATCGTGACCTTCCATGTGAAGCTACCGACCGGACTTACCGAGGACCAGCAGGCACTCTTTGAGAAGTTGCGTGACACCAAGACCTGAGGCCATGACCAACGAAGAACTCATCGCCATCGAAACGTTCTGCATCCACCAGGAAGTGGAGACCACCTTCGTGCTTGACCTGCATGAACGCGGCCTCATCCACATCACCGTCGTGAACGACAAGCGTTTCCTGGTCACCGATGAGCTACCTCGCATCGAGCAACTGGCCCGGATGCACTACGATCTGGACATCAACCCGGAAGGCCTTGAAGCGATCAGCCACTTATTGGAGCGCATGCAGGAGTTGCAGGAGCGCATGCGCGAAATGGAGTTGCGCGTGAAGATGTTCGACGCTGAAGCGGATCGGCAAGAATAGGCCCGGGCATTCATCCAAGGAACAAGGACAACTATTCCGACCTCACGGCCGCGTGGCGAACCACAAGTGGTGCTTGGTGCCTTTCTGTCGGTGCGCATGCACCTTCACCTCCTCCACGCGGAAACCGGCCAACTCCAATCGTTTGGTGAAGGGCGCGTCGGGGTCGGTGGACCACACCGCTAGTACACCGCGCGGGCGAAGCGCGGCATAAGCCGACCGCAATCCACGGTGCGAATAGAGGCGGTTGTTCGTTGCCTGTGTGAGCCCGACCGGACCGTTATCGGTGTCGAGCAGAATAGTGTCAAAGCTGTTCCGCGCTTTCCTGATCTCCTCCAGCACATCACCCACGACCACGGTGGCACGCGGATCCTTCGCCGGATAACCCGCGCGTTCTCCCATCGGACCTTCATTCCATTTCACCACCTCCGGAACAAGTTCCGCCACGACGACAGAACCTTGTGGACCGAGCTGCTTCAGCGCAGCGGCCAGCGTGAAGCCCATGCCAAGACCACCGATCAGCACGCGCGATGAACCTTTCGAAGCAAGCTTGTTGATCGCCATTTCGGCCAAGGCCTCCTCCGAGCCGTGCATCGCGGTGCTCATCAACTCACCACTGATCCCCACCACTTCGATCGAGTACTCTTCATTCCGCTGGAAGAACCGCAACTCCCCGCCGTTGTTGGGGATCATCGCCGTATCCAACAACTTGTTGATGCGCATTTTCATGGGCGCAAGGTGGGAAGAAAGCATTCGATCAGAACGGAGCGGCATCAGTGGTCGCCTGCCGATCCGTCCGGCGCGCAACCTTTGGCCCTATCTCTGACAGCGACGTCGCCATCACTCCCCGGAACCAGTAATGGCATCCGCAACCACCTCTTCCACCTTGAAGCAAGACTCGACCACAAGATCCCGCATGACAACAGAAGTGAATAAGAAACCGCACATGACGTGGAAGCGCGCCTTCGTACAATTCATCTGGCCGCGACGTGGACATGTGCTGGTCGGGCTGCTGCTCATCGCGATCAGTCGCGCGGCGAGCCTCGTGCTGCCATGGCAGACCAAGGTCCTGCTGGATGATGTGGTACCGAACAAGGACCTCGATCATTTGTGGAACCTGCTGGCGATCGTCGTTGGCGCGATCGTGGTGCAAAGCATCACCTCCTTTCTGCTCACCAAACTGCTGAGCGTGGAGGCGCAATTGATGATCAGCAAGTTGAGGGCGCAGGTCGCGCGGAAGATCCTGTCGCTCCCGATAAGCTTCTTCGACAACACAAAGAGCGGCGCATTGGTAAGCCGGATCATGACCGATGTGGAAGGCGTGCGCAATCTGGTGGGCACGGGCTTGGTGCAACTTGTTGGAGGCACGCTCACCGCGATCGCTTCGCTGATCCTATTGATCAACATCAGTCCGCTGATGACACTGTGTACGCTCATCCCTGTGGGCATCTTCGCTGTCATTGCCTTGAAGGCGTTCGGCAGGATCAGGCCGATCTTCCGAACACGAGGAGTGATCAACGCTGAAGTGACCGGCAGGCTTACAGAAACATTGAACGGCGTGCGCGTGATCAAGGGATTCAACGCGGAGGAACAGGAGAACCGGGCGTTTGAGAATGGCGTGCTCCGGCTCTTCGAGAACGTGAAACAAAGCCTCACCGCCACGGCGTTGATCACCAGCACATCCGCTTTGCTGCTCGGCTTGGCAAGTGCGGGCATCATGGGCTTGGGCGGACACCAGATCATCAACGGTGAACTCACCTTGGGTGAGTTCCTGTCGTTCACTCTGTACCTCGGATTCATGATCGCGCCCATCGTGCAGATGAGCAACATCGGCAGCCAGCTCACCGAAGCCTTCGCGGGATTGGACCGCACGGAGGAGATCATGAACATGACGCCGGAGGATGTGCCCGATGAACGACCGGTGGTTCTGAACTCTTTGCGTGGCGACATCCGCTTCGACGATGTTTCGTTCGCGTACGAGGAAGGCAAGGAGGTGGTGAACAACATCAGCTTCGATGCGCCAGCAGGCAGCGTGACCGCGCTGGTTGGCACTTCAGGATCAGGGAAAAGCACCATCGCTGGATTGGCGGCGACCTTTCTCACACCGAAGTCCGGCACCATCACCGTGGATGGACAGGACCTGAGCAAGGTGGGCCTTTCCAGCTACCGTCAGCACCTCGGTGTGGTGCTGCAGGACGACTTCCTGTTCGAGGGAACCATTCGCGAGAATATTCTCTTCCCTCGACCGGAAGCGACCGAGGAGCAACTCCAGCGCTCGGTCCATGGCGCATACGTGAGCGAGTTCACCGATCGCTTCGAGAAGGGATTGGATACCGTGATCGGCGAACGCGGCGTAAAACTCAGCGGTGGGCAACGCCAACGTGTGGCGATCGCGCGTGCGATGTTGGCCGATCCGAAGATCCTGATCCTGGACGAGGCGACAAGCAACCTGGACACCGAGAGCGAGGCACTGATCCAGAAAAGCTTGAACGAATTGGTGAAGGACCGGACGACGTTCGTGATCGCGCACCGCTTGAGTACCATCCGACAAGCTACGCGGATCCTGGTGATCGAACAAGGACGCATCGCGGAGAGCGGCACACACGCCGAACTGATCGCGAAGGAGGGCCGCTACTTCGATCTTTACACGTATCAGGCACGGATCTGACAACGGGTCATCGCAGCACCTCGCGATAGAGCGTTCGCTTCTGCAAGGACTCGTACGGACGATACACGTAGTATGCGTAGCCATCGTGTACTTGCACATCCTCCGGCCATGGGAAGGTCAGTGGTGTCGCCTCACCCAGTACACCAGTAGCAGGATCCAAGGGCCGCAACCACGTCCGCGCCCCCCGCGCGAAGCACACGTACACCGCACCGGATGATCGGTCCTGCACCAAACGATGGTCCCATTCGCGATCACGCTGGTAGGTGATGGGGATCTCATCGATCGGGAGCAAGTGACTGCTGAACCGGCGGATCCTTTCCTTGTAGTGATCGAAAACGCAAAGGGTATCACCGATCACGAATAGCGGCGCATAAGGCGGGCGGTAGCGCATGTCCTGATCGAATCCGATCATCAGGCCGGCAATGGTCTCCGGGTCCGTTCCGTGTTCCATGGCGAGGTCCATCGCGAGCACCTTCGATCGGCCGCTCATGTACTTGTACCCACTCCGGAAGATCGCCATCCAATGTGGATCGACCACGCTGCAGATCAGTTCCTGCTTCGCCGTGAGTGCGTTGAACGCCACATGATCGAATGCCGGATACTCGTACATCCACGTGTTGCCGATGAGGTATCCAGGAACACTATCCGTCCAAGGGATCACCGCATTGGAATACGTATGCGCATCTATCCAACCGATGCCGATATCACCTCCTTGGCGATCGATCCGCCAAGCTCCATCCTCGGACTTCACCACGGGACGATAAGCGTGATCGCGTGCAAGATCACACGCTGTCCTAGGGAGCGGGCCGTTCGTGATCTCTTCGAACCGGGTGTTCAACAAGTGCAACCGGGCATCTTTCCATACGGTCTGCCCGACCAACCCCTGCCTGTGCCACAACTGCTTCGTTCCATAGACAAGGACCCACACCCCATCGTCGTTCACGAGATAATCACCCACATGCAGATCCTTGCGCTCGAACACCACTTCCGGCTCTGGTGCATGGATCTCCGCCACTGGTAACTCCACCGCCTTGGGGACAAGTTTGAAGGTGGTGCGTTCCCCATCCGCCCCTGCAACGATCATCGTTTTCAAGAGATCCTCGAAGCCCACGTAGGAGATGCGTACCACCACTTTGCGTGAAGACACATGCAGGTCGAAGTGCCCTTTCCCTTCTGTGAAGCCGACCTCATCCCCACCGACCACCCGGACGTGCGCGCCCACGAGGGGAAGATCCCCCCGCGCATCCAGCACCAGTCCACGTATTGTGAATTGCGCCGAGGCTCCGGTCGGAAGGACCAAGGCCACGAAAAGCCACAGCCGGACAAGGATCTCGTTTGGCATGCGTTGGTCCACTAAGATACCTTGGTCCGGCGGATCGCATATCCGGGATCGAGCAACGCGTCACTCTACACCAAGCGCCATGCAACAGGGCCTACGCTACGACCATTACAAGGTGTTGGGACTGCCGCGTGATGCCGATGCGCGTGCGATCAAGAAGGCGTACCGCGAACGCGTGAAGCAATGGCATCCGGATCATAACGCTTCCGGGAATGCATCCGAGATCTTCCATGCCCTGCACGATGCGTACCTCACACTTTCCGACGCGGAGAGCCGCGCGGCATATGATGATCGGCTACGCTTCTACCGGCAGGCGCAACCATCAGAAGCGGCGGCGGCACATCACACCCGGAATGCGTATCACATTCCGAAGGACCATGAAAAGGATCGTCCTGTGAACCGCTTCGCATTCATTGGATTGCACCTGACCGGCCTGCTCTTCGGGATCTCGCTGGTCTCCGGATTGGTGATCGGGGTGTTCTTCCTGGGCTGGCCGACCTACACCTTATTCTTCAGTGCGCCGGGCCTAGCCGTTATTCCCGATAGCATCGCGGGTTTGCGCTCCAAATAGCAAAGGCCCCGGTGGGGCCTTCGCTCAATTTCACTCCGATCGTTGATCAGATCGGTACCACCCAATCATATGGATCGGCGATCCGACCGCGACGGATATCATCCAACTTCGTCCCGACCAGGTTCGCCAGATCACGCGTACTCACGTCAGGCAGATCGTACACGGCATTATTGAAGGCGATGCTTTGGATGTGCGCAATGGTCGCTGCCGTTCCAGCACCGAAGGCCGAACGCAACCGGCCGTTCTTGGCTGCTACCTCGATCTCCTCCACGGACACCTGCCGCTCCTCCACGCGGATCCCTTCATCCGCCGCGATCTTGATGATACTGTCGCGCGTGATCCCGCGTAGGATCGTTCCATCGAGCGCGGGCGTCACCAAGGTCCCATCCACGTTGAAGAAGACGTTCATCGTACCGCTCTCCTCGAAGTACTTGTGCGTGAGTCCATCGGTCCAGAGCAACTGGTGGTAGCCCTCATCCATACCAACCTTGGACGGATACAACGCTCCCGCATAATTGCCGCCGCACTTCGCTTCACCGGTGCCCCCCGGGAAGGCGCGGCTGAAATGGGTCTCCACCTTCACCTTGACGGGCTCACTGTAATACCCCCTTACCGGACAAGTGAAAATAATGAGACGGTAGCCATCACTCGGCCGAACGCCCAGGTATTGGTCACTGGCGAACATGAATGGCCGGATGTACAACGCAGCGTCATCTCCCTTCGGGATCCAATCCTGGTCGAGCCGGACCAGTTCGATCATCGCATCCAGGATCACATCCTCCGGGATCGGCGGCATGCACATACGCTTGGCACTACGGTTCATCCGCGCGATGTTCGCCTTGGGCCGGATGAGGTTCACACCACCATTCACATTGCGATACGCTTTCAGACCTTCGAAGATGGTCTGGCTGTAATGCAGCACCAGTGCCGCCGGACTCATCTTCAGGTCACCGAAAGGCATGATGGCCGGTGCCTTCCACGCGCCATCCTCGAAATCCATCACGACCATATGATCACTGAAGACCCGGCCGAACTTGATATTCTCCAGATCCGTTTCTGGAAGTCGGGACTTGGCGGTACGCTGGATGGCTATCTTTTGGCCGGTTGTGATCATCGCGTTTCAGTGTTTGTGATCGGAGCAAATGTAGTCCCGTGGTCACCGCTGGTATGGCAATGGTAATTGAAGGACCCGGTCGTAATGTTAACAGATGTCACCTGAAGGATCGATCATTCCGGGGAAGCCATTAGCGATCCTCAAGCAGTATTGGGGATACGATTCCTTCCGTCCGTTGCAGGGCGCAGTGGTGGATGCTGTGTTGGCGGGCCAGGACACGTTGGCCCTTCTTCCGACCGGTGGTGGAAAGAGCATTTGCTACCAAGTACCTGCCTTGTGCATGGGTAGGATGTGCTTGGTCGTTTCGCCGCTCATTGCACTGATGAAGGATCAAGTGGAGCATCTGCGGGAACGCGGGATCAACGCACGCGCGATCAACTCCGGCATGTCGTGGACCGAAGTGGAGAATACGCTTGATAGTGCGGTACTCGGCAAGATCCCGTTCCTGCTCGTCTCCCCGGAACGACTCGCATCCGATGCGTTCCTCGGTCGACTTCCACGACTCCCACTTGGCCTGATCGCCGTGGATGAAGCGCATTGCATTTCGCAATGGGGTTTTGATTTCAGGCCGTCGTATCGCAACATCGCTTCCATCCGGGAGCATCATCCCGAAGTACCCGTACTGGCGTTGACCGCTTCAGCAACACCTGAGGTCGCAACGGACGTCATGGATCAGTTGCAGTTCCGGAAAGCGAACGCCATTCGTGGCGGATTCGCACGACCGGAACTGGTGCTATGGGTGAGCCGTGGCGAGGATCGCATGGGCCGCCTTCTTCGGATCCTGGAGAATGTGCCGGGCTCGGCGATCATCTACGTCCGTGATCGGAAGGGCACCGTTCGTATCGCGCATTTCCTGCAACAACAAGGAATCGCGGCGGAAGCCTACCACGCAGGTCTTGTAGGCAACCAGCGGGATCTGATCCAGAAGTCATGGACCAAGGGCACGCTCCGTTGCGTGGTCGCAACGAATGCCTTCGGCATGGGTATCGACAAGTCGGACGTGCGTTGTGTGGTACACATGGAACCGCCAGCGGATATAGAGAGCTATTACCAGGAAGCCGGTCGCGCGGGAAGGGATGGCAGGACCGCACATGCATTCCTCCTCACCGGCCCGGGTGATGAAGAGCGTGCAATGGAACGATTGCGATCCGGGTTCCCACCACTTGATGATGTGCGCAAGGTCTACCAAGCGTTTGCTGACACGCACGGTATCGCGGTGGGATCCGGGTTCCAAGAGACCTACCCCGTCGACATCACCTCGATCGCTTCACGGATCGGATCCCCTCCGACCACGGTGGTTCACGCGTTGAAGATCCTCGAACTCAACGGAACGGTCGCCCTCTCCGACGGAGCGCATTCACCCTCACGGATCCTGATCCGCGCGGACCACAGCACCATTCATCGGATGCGGGTGGGCGATGAACGGTTCGGGAAACTGTTGGAAGTCCTCCTCAGACTCTACGGCGGCATGTTCGAGGAAGCAGCGCCGGTGGATGAAGCTCGCATTGCACGCTTGATGGAATGGAATGAGGAGAAGGTGATCACCCATTTGAAGGAGTTGGATCGCCAAGCCGTGATCTCTTATCACCCGCGAACGGATGCCCCCACGGCCACCTTGCTGGTTCCGCGACAGGACGCCGCACGCTTGGCGCTTGATCCGAAAGCGCTGAATGATCGGAGGATCCGTGCCACCGATCGGTTGCGCGCCATGTTGGACCTGGTACGGAGCAAGGATCGCTGTCGCATGAGCAGTTTGCTCCGCTACTTCGGAGAATCCGACCCCACTGATTGCGGCCGGTGTGATGTGTGCAGGAACCGTGTTGACCACAAGAAGGATCCTTCGGCTTCGAGTCTGGTCAGCGAACCCTTGGGGACATACGAACGCAACCTGCACGCGGAGCGCATGGTGCGCGATGAAACCGGTTCCGGCGGAGATGCGACCAAGTGATCATGGCCAGGTACTTACTGCTGCGTTCTATCAACGGACCGATGTCGTGCGCATCGCACAGGATTTGATCGGAAAGGCACTCGTAACAACGTTCGACGGAGAACGAACAGTCGGGTTGATCACGGAAACGGAAGCGTACGCCGGGATCGGCGATCGGGCCTCACACGCTTTCGGCGGCAAACGAACAGCGCGAACGGATCCGATGTACCAGAACGGAGGGATCGCGTACGTGTACTTGTGCTACGGCATGCATCATCTCTTCAATGTGGTCACGCATCGTTCAGGAACGCCGCATGCGGTGTTGATCCGTGCCGTGGTCCCGATCGAAGGGTTGGAGATGATACATCGGCGACGTGGGACCGGCACTCTCCGCACCGATGGACCTGCGTTGTTGACCAAAGCGTTGGGGATCCGCACTGAACACACGGGCCTGGATCTTTCACAAGGCCCGATCACCATTGAGGATCACGGCGTTCGCATTCCACGAAGCGCGATCATCATCGGCCCGCGGATCGGCGTGGACTACGCCGGTGATGACGCACTCCTTCCATACCGGTTCCGCATCGCACCTTCGCACCCGATCCTGCGAAGCACGCGATGAACGAACAGCGCATCATCTATATGGGCACACCCGAATTCGCGGTGGCCGGGCTCGATGCGCTCATCGAAGCCGGGGTGAATGTGGCCGCTGTGGTCACCGCGCCGGACCGCCCTGCTGGTCGTGGTCGCCAACTCCGTGAGAGCGCTGTGAAGCAACGTGCCATGGAACTCGGATCGTCCATTCTCCAACCTGAACGATTGCGCGACCCGGACTTCCTTGAGGAATTGGATCGGTTGAATGCAGACCTCTTCGTCGTGGTTGCATTCCGCATGCTTCCGGAAGTGGTATGGTCAAAACCGCGAAAGGGCACGATCAATTTGCACGCATCCTTATTGCCGCAATACCGCGGTGCCGCTCCGATCAATTGGGCAGTGATCAACGGCGAGGAACGCACCGGCGTGAGCACCTTCTTCATCCGACACGAGATCGACACCGGTGATCTGCTCGATCATGCAGCCGTGGACATCGGACCGGAGGAAACGGCCGGGGAACTGCACGATCGCTTGATGATGACCGGAGCATCCGTACTCGTGCGAACGGTGCGCTCGATCCTATCAGGGAATGCGCGATCAACTCCGCAACCACCGATCACGGGAGAGCTTCGGACTGCACCGAAACTCACGCCTACGAATTGTCGGATAGACTGGAACCGATCCGCACAACAGGTCCATGACCTGATCCGTGGCCTCTCCCCTTTTCCCGGAGCAACCACAGAACTGAATACCTCCATGCGTGGATCGATGCAGTTCAAGATCCTCCGCTCCGTCGTTTCGAGCACATCTGATCCGGGCCGACCGATCGGTGCGTCATGGATCGAAGGCGATCGATTCTTCGCCCGATGTGGATCAGGTGTGATCGAACTGCGGGAGGTTCAACAAGAAGGACGGAAGCGGATGAGCGCAGCGGAGTTCACCCGCGGTGCTCAAGGCTTCGGCTCGCTTCTATTCTCCTGAATCAACGCTCAGGATCACCGCACACTTCATTGGAGGCTCGATCCTATTCGCATCGGACCAGGTCACACCATCATCACTCCCATGGCCACACCGCGTGGTGTGCGCTGTACTTCCGATATCCCGCTGAGGGTCATCCGCCCGGGATCATCCACCTTTGAAGGACGCGATCGCGTGCAGTTCGAACGCTTGGAATGCGTTGGCCCAACACTTCCTGAATTCAGGAAACACACCTATCCGCAAACCCTTGGTACCGGCGGGTTTCAGGCGGAGTTATGAACAAACCCCCTGATTTTTCAACATTTTCCCGAATAGATGGCCTGAATCCCTTGACAGACGCGGGTCTGCGGATACATTTGTCCTCGAGTTCTCTAAACCAACAAACTCAAATACCAAACTATCATGGGACTGAACAAAGCAGAATTGATCGAGTCGATGGCCTCTGAGGCAAAGATCTCCAAGGCTGATGCGAAGCGCGCCCTCGACGCTTTCGTAACGAACACCACCAAGGCACTCCGCAAGGGAGAGCGCGTAGCCCTCGTTGGCTTCGGCACCTTCAGCATCACCAAGCGTGCTGCTCGTAAAGGCCGCAACCCACAGACGGGTAAGGAGATCAAGATCGCTGCCAAGAAGGTGGTGAAGTTCAAGGCCGGTGCGGACCTCTCCAACAAGGTGAAGTAATCCCCGACCAAGGATCCTGGAAAGTCCCTCGCCAACGCGAGGGGCTTTTCTTTTGTACCCCGATCAACATGACCGACGAGGAATTGTACGCACGGCTCGGTGAGTTCATCACCGACAACAAGCGATCGCTATTCGATCGCCTGGCGCCGTTACGCACCCGGCACATCACTGCGGTACTGGAGGATATTTACCAGCCGCACAATGCAAGCGCAGTGGTACGCACCTGTGATCTGTTGGGTATCCAGGACCTGCACATCATCGAGAACAGGAACAAGTACACGGTGAATCCGGACGTGACCCTGGGTTCCTCCAAATGGACCACCATGCACCGTTACCGTGGTACCGGAGGGAACAGCGCCCGGTGCGTGAAGCGGTTGAAGGAGATGGGCTACGCGATCGTTGTGACCTCCCCTCGCGCGGAGAACACCACTCCTGAGTCCGTTCCGCTCGATCGTCCAATGGCGTTCTGCTTCGGCACTGAACTCACCGGAGCAAGTGATGAACTCATAGCCGCTGCTGACATCCATTTACGCATACCCATGTTCGGGTTCACGGAGAGTTACAACATCTCCGTATCCGCCGCGATCACCCTGTACACCGTGATGCAACGGTTGCGAGGCTCAACAATTCCTTGGAGCTTGGATGGAGCGGCGCAACTGGAACTGAAGCTGCAATGGGCGCGCAAGGTGGTACACCGTGCGGATCACTTGGAGGCACGGATCCGCAAGGAGTATGATGATCCGGGTGCAAGCGCGTTGGATGCCAATTGAGCATCCTTATTGACAGGGGCGGGTGGAGAATTGCGCATGAACCATGTCGGCAACGAGCACATGGGATTGGAACTTGCAGCCCGCAATCATAACATAACGCAACATGGGAAAAGGTGATAAGAAGACCAAGAAAGGAAAGCGTCGCAAAGGCAGTTCCGGCAAGACCCGTCCGAGCATTCGCAATCAGCGCAAGGCCGCAAGCAAGAGCGTAGGCGCGAAGAAGGCTGCTCCTGCCAAGAAAGCTACAGTCAAGAAAACAGAGACCAAGACCGCAGCTCCGAAGAAAGCCGCTGCACCGAAGAAGGCAGCCGCGCCGAAGAAAGCCGCCGCCAAGAAAACGGCCGCCAAGAAGAATTGACCACCGCAGCTTCGCGTGCAAAGCCCTCGGAACCACCGGGGGCTTTTGCGTTCCCGTTGGAGCCTAAGGCTGCAACCGCGTACACAACCACGTACCGTCCGAAAGCTGCTCGTACGCAAGGCGATCATGCAACCTACTGGGGCGTCCCTGCCAGAACTCCATCCGCACCGGCCGCACGAGGTATCCACCCCAGTGGATGGGTCGCGGAACATCGGTATCCGCGAAGCGTTCAGTCCAACGCGCCTAGCGTTGTTCCAACGTATCCCGATCGTCCACCGGTCGGCTTTGATCACTACTCCATGCGCCGATCCGGCTCTCACGCGGGCGGGACCGGAAATAGGCATCGGATGTTTCCGCCGTTACATGCTCCGCCTTCCCCTCGATACGGATCTGCCGCTCATGCGCTGGCCAGTAGAAGGTGAGCGCTGCGCGCGGATCGCGCTCCAGATCCAGGGCTTTACGGCTGTTATGGTTGGTGTAGAACACAAAGCCATCCTTATCAAAGGATTGAAGCAGCACCATTCGGCAACTGATCGTGAGCGGGCCCATGGTGGCCAATGCCACGGCATGTGGTTCGGGCAGGCCGTCAGCTTGAGCCGCTTCGAACCATCGGCCGAAGAGCATCATGGGGTCATTGCCGGCATCGTCCTCCATCAGGGTGGAGCGATCGTATTCCGAACGGGGGATCGCCTTGTCCTCGGTACTCATCTGTTCGATCGGGTGTGGGCGAAAGTTATTCCGATCACCGCTTGGCGCACCGCTCATCGGTCATCACTTGCGCCACACGGATGCAGCCGCCTACCTTCATCGCCATGTCCGAGAGCATCCTCGATCTCGACCCCAACAACAAGCTCGATCCCGGGCCCGGTAGGTTGCTCGTGAGCGGACCGTACTTGGCAGACCCCTATTTCCGGAGAACGGTCGTTCTGCTTTGTGAACACAACGATGAAGGCTCATTCGGATTCGTATTGAACCGGAAGATGGAATTGGGGATCAACGACCTCATGGAGAATATGCCGCCGATCGGCTCACCGGTCGGGATCGGAGGACCTGTGCAAAGCAGTGAACTCTATTACCTCCATACCCTCGGAGAGCACATCCAGGGAAGCCGCTTGGTCATTGACGGCGTGTACATGGGCGGCGATTACGAACAGCTGCGCAGCGTGCTCGCGACCGATCCGCGCTTGGCCAAGCACGTTCGCTTCTTCGTCGGATACAGCGGATGGGGGGCCGATCAACTGAACAAGGAGTTGGAACAACGTTCCTGGTGGGTCACACAGGCCACGAAACGCAAGGTGATGGGATCGAAAGTGAAGGATCTATGGGGAGACACCTTGCGGTCCATGGGGAAGTCGTACGCTCCGTTGGCGAACTTCCCGGAGGACCCCACGCTCAACTGAACGCGTTCGCGACCAGCAGTTCCACGAGGGTGCCGGACAACTTGTGCGCATACCGCTTGGTGCGATACGTACCCACCCACCGGACACCAAGAACGGCATTCGTGAAGAAGAGTTCATCCGCAGCCAGAAGGTTCTGCGGATTCAATGAGCACTCGTACACCTTGATCCCGTTCGCCAATGCAAGGTTGATCACTTGTGCGCGCATCACACCGCCCAGGCAACCGTCGCTGAGTGATGGGGTGTACAGCACACCATTGCTCACAATGAACAGGTTGCCCGCACTGCTCTCGATGATGTTTCCCCGTTCATTCTGCAATAGACAATCATCCAAGCCACGTTGCCGGCTCCACAACGCGGCCATGATGTAGTACTGGCAGTTCAACGTCTTGTGGCGCGAGAGTTCATTGATAGGCTTCCGCATCTCAGGCCAGATATCCACCATCAGCCCGTTCGCATTCAACACATAATGCGGATCGTCCAAGGGACGCAATTCGATGGTGAAGACACCGAGATCGGTCTCCGGTCTGTAGTACCCACCACCGGAGCGGTACAGGGTGAATCGGATACGGCCGCTATCGATCGCCGCTCGCTCGATCAACGCCGCGATCAACGACCCGAACCGCGCACGGTCCAATCCTTCGGGAAGGGTGATGCGAAGCACCTCTGCACCCGTGGTGAGCCGCGCCCAATGGGCGTCGAGAAAGCACGCCTTCCCATTGATCACACGAACGCTCTCGAAAAGGCCGTCGCCGAAGTGGAAGGCGCGGTTATCCAGACCGAGGTTCGCACGTTCGGCGGGTAGCAATTCACCGTTGATATTGACCCAATTGCTCATGCGCGGGACAGTTCTTCCTGCACCAAAGGAAATAACGGGGAGTTTGCCACCACCAACCGACCCCGGATCCCGACCGCAGCGGCGGCTTCGATGTCGCGGTCCCGATCACCGATGAGGACCGAGCGCGACGGGTCGATACCATGTTTCGCAAGGGCCTTTTCCACCAGTAACGAACCGGGCTTCCGACACAGGCACTTCCCGCCCGAAGGGTGATGCGGACAGTAAAGGATATCCGTAAGATGAACCCCGGCCTCCGCCAGAACGGTTTCAAGTCGGGCGTGTAACGCCTTCACATCCGCATGGTCATACAGCCCAAGCCCGATCCCGCTCTGGTTCGTGATCACGATCAAGGCGTAGCCAGCGTTCCGGGCTTCCAGTAACGCCCTCGGTACATCAGGCAATACCTCGAAATCCTCCAACCGCCACGTATGCTCTCCGCGCTCGCGGTTGATCACGCCATCGCGATCCAGGAAAATGGCGGGGCGGCTTTTCATAGCCCAAGGCTGTGTTGGAAACCTCCTATGCTCAATAACAGCCCGGGATCCAGAATGAACATGAACACCACACCGAACAGGGCCCCGTACAAGTGTGCATCGTGCGCCACATTGTCCCCACCCCGCTTATCCATGTACCACGAGTATACGAGATAGAGCACCCCGAAGACCCACGCCGGAACGGGTCGTGGAAAGAACATGAATTGCAGCGGCATAGTGGGCAGCATGACCACTTGGGCAAAGAGGATGGCGGAGACCGCACCGCTGGCTCCTACGGCGCGGTAGTTCGGGTCGTGGATGTGCCGGCGGTAGGACGGCAGGGTTGAAAAGAGCACACCACCGACGTACAACGCGAGGAATGGCAGCGCAGAGGAACCGCCGGTGATCAGCCCGAGCAACGGTTCCACGTTCCGGCCGAAAACGTACAGGACGAACATGTTCACCAGCAAGTGCGGCCAATTCGCGTGGATGAATGCATGGGTGATGAAACGGTACCACTGGCCCCGCGCCTTGATCACGAAGGGTTCGAAAAGCAGGCTCGAGAAGAGCGAAGCGTTGCTGAACGCGGCGATGGAGATCACCGTCGTGAGCACGACAATGACAAGTGTGATCATGGAGGCTTGCTCGTTCAGCACAGTCCCGGGTTGCGCCGAAGATAGATGCCACTAATAGGTATGGTCACGCAGGATGCGCCAACCCGCAGGTGTCCGCTGCCAGAGCAATGAGAAACCACCGCCGAGCGTATCCGCCGTTCGCACCAAGGACCACGTTCCGGTGAGCCACGCGTGATCGGCGCCTGCGGGCACGACCTCGTGGATGCCGAATGTGAGATCGCCCATGGCGGCCTTGTCCGGATAACTGCGCACATAGTTGGCGGTCACCGCTTCACGCCCGCAAGTACGCCCACTCTTCCCGATGAAGCATACACTGTCCGCATACCCCTCCATGAAGCCGTGAATATCGCCGGCATTCCACGCGGATTCCTGCTCGGTCATCACCTGTCGGATCGCCGTTTCATCGCCTTGCTCAAAGCGGTACCGTTGACTACATCCAGTACTGAGCATGATGGCCGCTGTTAGCCAAATGAAGCACAAAAGGCCACCCGACATAGGTCGGATGGCCTTGGTAGCGCGGGGGAGACTTGAACTCCCGACCTCAGGATTATGAATCATGCGCTCTAACCAGCTGAGCTACCGCGCCAGGGAATGGATTTTTCCGAGGGGCGGCAAATATAGGAATGTGGGCAACGCTCAAACTTGCAAGGGTGAGGGATCTCGTTACCTTTCGCCACACCCTTACGCTGAACGAGCATCATGGCCAAGAAGCAAGCCGGTACGAAGCGAAACGCCAAGAAGCAGGGATCCTCCGTGTCCTCGAAAAAGTCGGGGGCAAAGAAGAAACCAGTTGTGCACAAGGCCGCGAAACCGACGAAAGTGAAGAAGGCACAGGTGAAGAAGGTTGTGAAGAAGAAAACCTCCGCAGCCTCCAAGAAGGCGAAGGCCGCACCGAAAAAGAAGCTCGCACGTGTGAAGCCTCCGGTGCGTGCCGGTAAGGTGAAGAGTACTTCCAAGTCGGCGCCGAAAGCGGTGAAGAGTGCGAAACGGCCCGTTGCGAAGTCAACCGCATTGAAGAAGAAACCGATCGCAACGGTTGCACCTCGGAAAGCCAAGGTTCCACAAAAACCAACGCCGAAGCCCCCCGCGAAAAGTGCGTCGGTGGTCAAGAGAGCGTTGGCCGCTGAAGCGAAGGTGGCTGCGGTGAGCACGGCACCCGCTCCTCCACCCCCGAAGCCAAAGCGCGTCGGCGGTTCCCGATCGACGCAGGAGCGGATCACCATGGAATTCCTTGTACACAGCGCACCGAATGTGCTCTACGAATTGATCTCCACCCCCAGTGGCTTCAGCGAGTGGTACTGCGACGATGTGAACGTGCGTGGGGACCAGTACACATTCATGTGGAATGGGGAGGAGGAGGCTACGACCATGGTCGGTCGCAAACTCGGCGAAGTGATCCGCTTCCACCGCAACGATGACGAGGACGAGGAGACCTTCTTCGAATTCCGCGTGCGCATCGATGCCATGACGAACGAAGTGGCACTGATCGTAACGGATCATGCGGAACCGGACGAAGTGGAGGAAACACGCTCGCTCTGGGCATCGCAGATCGCGTCCTTGGTCCGGGTGCTGGGCGCGTAGCCGGTACTGATCCGTGCTTGGATCCGTTGTGCTGCAAGATGAAGAAGCTTCATGGCATGATCATCCGGTCCTTCGTTGGACCGTTGCTCGTCACCTTCGTCATCGTGGTCTTCATCCTCGTGATGCAGTTCCTGTGGAAGTATGTGGATGACTTGATGGGCAAGGGCTTGGAGTGGCACGTGATCGTGGAACTCCTGGTCTATGCTGCGGCGAGCTTCGTTCCGCTGGCCATGCCGCTGGCCATCCTGCTGGCTGGTATCATGACACTCGGTGGCCTGGGAGAGAATTCCGAGCTGGTTCCCATGCGTTCGGCAGGATTGGGCCTCGGCCGCATCCTGCTTCCCTTGGTGATCTTCGTTGCTCTTCTGTCGGTGGGGTCCTTCTACTTCAGCAACAACCTCTTGCCCGTTGCGAACCTGAAGTTCAAATCGCTTCTGTGGGACGTAACGGAGAAGAAGCCGGCCTTGAATCTCCGGCCTGGTGTCTTCTACACCGGGATCGAAGGCTTCAGCATTCGCGTGCAGGACAAGGACCCCGATAGCGGCGAATTGACGGACGTGTTGATCTATGACCACCGCGGCCCCGGCCAAGGGAACGGGACAGTGATCCGCGCGGAACGTGGGCGTATGCAGCGCAGTGCGGATGGCCATTACCTGGTGATGACCTTGGAGAACGGCCACTTCTATGATGAAGCGGTGAATGTGGGCGACCGCGGTGCCGACCTGCCCATGATGCGGGGCACCTTCAAGCAGGATGTGGTGACCATGGACCTTTCCGGACTTGGGTTACGACGCACCGACCAGGACCTGTTCAAGGACAACTACAAGATGCTCACCATGGGCCAACTTCAAGTGGGTGAGGACAGCCTTCGTCTTCGGTCCTTGATCCGGCAAGCGGAGCAACGGGCCCATATCAGGAATGCATTGCAACTGTTCCGTGATGGAGTGGCACTACGCGCAAGCGAGGAGGACCCGGTGGTGGATCAGGCCGCGTTCGAAAACGCGCTCGGCGCAGAGGCGCGTGGACAGTACTATGAGATGGCGATGAACATGGCCCGCAACAGTGGCGGCTTCATGGAACGCAGCGCCGAAGAACTCGCCGGCCGCCGTTCGCAGATCTCCCGGTACCGGATCGAGTGGCACCGGAAACCCATGCTCGCGTTCGCCTGCCTGGTCTTCTTCTTCATCGGCGCGCCATTGGGGGCCATCATTCGCAAAGGCGGAATGGGAATGCCCGTGGTGGTCGCGATGATCTTCTTCCTGGCCTTCCACATCATCTCGTTCTCCACGGAGAAGTTGGTGATCGCGGGTTCCTTAGAGGCCTGGCCGGGGATGTGGATCAGCACGTTGATCCTGGTGCCCATCGGCGGCTGGCTTACGTGGAAGGCGGCAATGGACAGCCCGCTCTTCGACCGCGATGCGTATCATCGCACTTGGGAGCGGATCCGTTCCATTCTCCCGCGTATCCATGCGCATCCTCCAACTGTGCAATAAGCCGCCTTACCCGCCCATTGATGGGGGCAGTAAGGCCATGCACAACCTGACGCGGGGCCTGATCAAAGCCGGACACGAGGTGAAGGTGTTGTGCATCAGCACGCCGAAGCAACCGCTCGACCTAGCGGCGCTCCCTGCCGAATACGTGCGGAGCACCCGGATCGAAGGTGTGTTCGTGGACACCTCCGTGAACATCGTGGATGCATTCACCGACCTGATCACTGCGGACAATTACAACATCAGCCGCTTCTTCTCCCCGGACATGGACATCCGGCTCATCCAACTGCTCAGCGAGGAACGCTTCGACGTGGTGCAATTGGAGAGCTTGTTCATGACGCCCTACATTCCAACACTCAGGCGCTACACGAAAGCCCGCTTGGTCCTGCGCTCGCACAACCTGGAGTACGTGATCCAGGATCGCATCGCCTCGGGAGAAAGGAACATCCTCAAGCGCCCGTACCGCCGATACCTGGCCAACCAATTGCGCGCTTATGAGATGGCTGTGCTGGATCGAGTGGACGGCGTAGCGGCCATCACCCCATCGGATGCGGAACACCTTTCCAAGCACGGCTCCAAGACGAAGATCGTGACCATTCCCTTCGGTGTGGATCCGGACGAATACCCGGTGGATCCCGGCGACGCCAGCAAGATGCCCTCCTTCTTCCATTTGGGCAGTATGGATTGGTTGCCGAATGACGAAGGCATCCGTTGGCTCTTGGCATCGGTGTGGCCGCGCGTGGTGCGCAAGTATCCCACGGCGCAGTTGCACCTGGCCGGTAACAAGATGCCCAAGGACCTGATGGCCATGGAACTCGCCGGGTTGAAAGTGAAAGGGCGGGTGAAGGATGCGATCAAGTACATGCGCAAGCGGAGTGTGATGACGGTGCCGCTCTTCTCCGCCGGGGGCATGCGCGTGAAGATCATCGAAGGCATGGCGATGGGCAAGCCGGTGATCGCCACACCGATCGGCGCGGAAGGCATCGATCATACCGATGGAAAGAACATCCTGATCGCGCGCAATGCGAACGAGTTCGTTGAACAGATGGTCGGCCTGATCAAGGAACCCGAGCGCGCGTTGCAGATCGGGGCGGAGGCAAGAAAATTGATCACGAGCACGTATTCGGATCATCCGATCGTTGCCGAACTGACCGCATTCTACAAGCGGCTGCGCAAGGAATGAGATTGTTGGTCCTGCTCTCTCGTGTGCCCTATCCGTTGGAAAAGGGGGACAAGTTGCGCGCCTATCACCTGATCTCGCGCTTGGCCGAACGGCACGAGGTGTACCTGTTCTGTTTGAGCGATACGCGCACGCCACAGGAGCACATCGATCACCTGAAAGGCTTCTGCGCGCACATCGAAGTGGTACACATCGGTCGGTGGCGGATCCTGCTGAAGCTGCTCACGGCGGTATTCACCCGCCTGCCCTTCCAAGTGGCCTATTTCCACCACGGCCATGCCCAACGCAGGATCGATGCCGCCATCGAACGCTTCAAGCCCGACCATGTGTTCTGCCAATTGGTACGGACCACGGAATATGTCCGGCACCGGTACGATCTGCCCAAGACCCTGGATTACATGGATACGCTGAGCAAGGGGATGGAGCGCCGCACAGAGACCGCAGCCTTCCACCTGCGGCCCATCTTCCGTGCAGAGACCCGCCGACTGATCCGGTATGAGAACCTGATGTTCGACCAGTTCGATCACTCGGTGATCATCAGCGCGCAGGACCGGGACTACATCTATCATCCGTGGAGGGACAGGATGGCGGTGGTGCCCAACGGTGTGGACACCGATCACTTCACGCCGCAGCAGGTGGAGGTCCGATACGACCTCCTCTTCACAGGCAACATGAACTATCCGCCGAACATCGATAGCGTGCTGTTCCTGGTGAACAAGGTGCTACCACTGGTCAGGCGGGAACGACCGGAGACCAGCTTGCTCATCAGCGGGGTGGACCCCAGTGCGAACGTGCGCGATCTTGCCCGGACGGATCCCTTGATCTCGGTGACCGGCTGGGTGAAGGACATTCGCAGTTCGTACGCTGCATCGCACGTGTTCGTAGCGCCCATGCAGATCGGCACCGGCCTGCAGAACAAGATCCTCGAGGCCATGGCCATGCGGATCCCATGCATCACCTCCGCACTTGCCAACAATGCCGTGGGTGCCCCAACAGGCGAAGCGGTACTGATCGGTGATACGCCGGAGGAATACGCCGAACTGATCCTGCGCTTGCTCGCCGATCCAGCAGAACGTGAACGCATTGCCGCCAATGGGTACCGTTTCGTTCGTGAGCACTTCGACTGGGGGCGCAGCGCACGTGCGCTGGAGGACCTGATCACCGGCGTACCCACGACGCGCCAGCTCCTGCTGCCGCCCTACCTTCGCAGTGCTGAACGATACGATCATGACCTTTCGATTCGACCCCGTCGAGGACGCCATTGCGGACATCCGCTTGGGCAAGGCGGTGATCGTGGTGGACGACGAGGACCGCGAGAACGAAGGCGACTTCGTGACCGCCGCACGGAACGCGACCCCGGAGATGGTGAACTTCATGGCCACGCACGGCCGTGGGCTGATCTGCGCGCCGCTCACCGAGGAACGGTGCGAGGAACTTGGCTTGGACCTGATGGTGCGTGACAACACCGCACTGCACGAAACCCCGTTCACCGTGAGCGTGGACCTGAAAGGACACGGCACCACCACCGGCATCAGTGCCAGCGATCGGAGCAAGACCATGCTGGCACTCATCAACGATTCGATGAAGGCCACGGACTTCGCGCGACCCGGGCACATCTTCCCGCTGAAAGCGCGCAAGGGTGGTGTATTGCGCCGCACCGGACATACCGAGGCGGCGATCGACCTGGCCCGACTGGCGGGCTTCGAACCTGCGGGCCTCATCGTGGAGATCATGAACGAGGATGGTAGCATGGCCCGGTTGCCGCACTTGCAGGAGATCGCTACGCGCTTCGGCTTGAAGTTCATCAGCATCGAGGACCTGGTGGCCTACCGCATGCGGACCGAGCGCATTGTGGAACGGCAAGTGGAAGTGAAACTTCCCACGCGTTTTGGTGATTTCGAACTCGTCGCATACAAGCAGACCACCACCGGCGAGGAGCACATCGCATTGGTCAAGGGACAATGGGACCCGAACGAGGCCATCCTCGTGCGTGTGCATTCCAGTTGCGTGACCGGCGACATCTTCGGGAGTTGCCGCTGTGATTGCGGGCCGCAATTGCACCGTGCCATGGAGATGATCGAAACCGCCGGGAAAGGCGTGATCGTGTACATGCAACAGGAAGGTCGCGGCATAGGCCTTTTGAACAAGTTGAAGGCCTACAAACTGCAGGAACAAGGAGCCGATACCGTGGAGGCGAACCTGATGCTCGGCTTCGACATGGACGCGCGTGATTATGGGGTGGGTGCGCAGATCCTGCACGACCTCGGTGTGCGGAAGATGCGCTTGCTCACCAACAATCCGCGCAAGCGCACGGGCTTGGTGGGTTACGGTCTGGAGATCGTCGAGAACATGCCGATCGAGATCGAATCCAACATCCACAACGAGCGCTACCTGCGCACGAAGAAGGAAAAGCTCGGGCACAACTTGCGCCTGTCCAAAGGCCTATGATCCATTCCTGATCTTCGGCTTGCGGCGCTTGAAGAGATCGCCGAAGCGGTCGAAATCACGCCGGTAGACCAAGCCAATGCCTTGTGTGGTGGAGGCTTGATCGGATTGGTTCAGGTTACGATCGTTGGACATGCTAAAGCCCTTCAATCGGAACCGCCCATCGTCCGTCATCAGGTATTCGAGCTGGAAATCACCGGCGACCGAATTCGTATTCGTGGTGGCTCGCGCACCGGACTGCACACCTACATTGCTCGTGAGCAACAGGCGTTCATTGAAAAGTTGGGTGCTCACCATCACCTCCAACTCATCCTGCGTGATGTTGTCCCCCGGCCGGTAGTTCACCCCCAGATCGAAATCGTTGCTCAAGCCGCTAAGCCAGTTGCTCACTTGGTTGCTGAGCAGTTCCGTTGCCGTGGCACCTCCAGCAGCAGCCGCTCCTGATCCGGGTGAGCCTGTTCCCACGTATGCTGGTGGTTCAAGGAATTTGTTCAGGACGATCAGCGCAAAGACCTGCCGATTCAACTCCTGTTCGGTACTAAGCGCGCTGGTCACCTGCGATCGAATGCTTTCATCCACGGAGGGCAATCGCACTTGGAACTTGATCTCCGGGTTCATCAACTTATCCTTCAGTTGCATCACCACATCAACCGGGACGCGCTTGCGGTACGCCTCTGTCCTCTCTGATGGCGGAACGATATCGTACAACGATGCTCGCACGCGATAGGTCGCCCGCAGGTCCAGCTGCGCATCGAACGGATCGCCGTACCAGATGATCCTGCCGCCGGGCTCCACGTCGAACTTCTTGTTCACAAGATTCTTCAACGTGAAGAGGTAATCCCCCTCTGTTACCTCCACTTGGCCGGCCATTGAGAATTCACCGGCAGGGGTCACGCCCATTTCCATCGCCCCCCTGCCCCTTCCCGACATTATATCGCCGACCGTTGGGTCGAAGATCAATTCGAAGCGTGCGTCCGGCGTGACGTTCACGTTCATGTTCAGCGAAACACCAAGGAGGTCCACGGCCGGTTCCGAAAGCGTCGAATCCAGCGTATTGAACCGGACGAATCCGATGGGTGAGACTTCCGTGCTGCCACCCACCGGAAAGTGTACCGAGGTTCCGGGACCCGTAGTGACATCCACATTGATCTCCAGAAGCCCCCTTGATCCACTCACTTCAAGATCGCCGGTGGCCACACCTCTTCCATAGTACACGGGATTATCCGCTACGGTCGTGTTCATCACGAGCATTTCATTCATGCTTCCGAAGATGTCATAGTTGAAGTGCGCGAACCGTTCGTGAATGACCGTAGCGCTCACCAGGCCTTGGTGTCCTTCTTCATCCTCCAAGGTGGCCAGGTCCATGGTGAACATATCGGGCGCGATGCCGACCTTGGAACTGAACGTGTACCGGGTGTTGAGGTAATCGATCCGGATGCCGGCGTTGGTCAACATCACTTCGCCATTGAACTTGGGGTCCGCTGGGGTTCCTGTCAATGCCACGTTCCCGCTCACGAACCCGCCCACATCACTAAGTCCTTCCGGCATATAAGGTTCGATCAAGGTCATGTCGAATCGATCCAGGATCAGGAGCATGTCGAATTCACCTCCATCCTTGATCCCCATATGCCCGGTGAAATCAAGAGCCTTCACGGCGTCCCGGTTCAAGGTGCCCGCAAGGTTAAGATCGCTTTGGCCTTCGCTCCAGGTCGCTGCGAAGCGGATATCACCCACCGGCCGGTCATCCACTTTCAGGCTATCCCCGCACAGATAGCTCATGAAGTAAGTGGACCCGTACATGTCGAAGATCCGTCCATCGCCACCGATAGTTCCCTTCAACTTCGGGCCATTGAACAGGTACTCCAGATCCACCAGATCAACCGCTTCCACATCGAAGGCCAACGCCACAGTGGGATCCTTGGAGATGGAACCATGCAGGGCCACGTGCTGTATCCCGTTGCGCAAGACCAGCGAATCGATGGAAACGGTGGTGGAATCGATGGTGATCCGGCTGGAGTGAGCGTTCTTCCACGTTCCCCGGCTGAAGTAGAGTTCGGAAGGAAGCAGTTCAAGCGTGACCGCGTTCAATCCGCGCACTTCCCCAAGGATCTCCAGATCACCGTGGGCGCCACTATTACTGGTTCTCCAGCCCACATCGAGATCCAGTTCATCCTGATAGGCCTTACCGGTGATGGCGGTTCCCCCGAACCAGATACTGTCGTGGATGGATTGTCGTGTGCTTCGGATCGAAAGTGCGAGCAGGTCGAGTGTCTTGTCCGCCATCACATCGAGGGAATCCATTAGAACGGAACCATACTTCGCCCGAGGTGCGAAGAAGGTTAACCCCATATCGAAACTTCGCGTGTCAAAGGAACCCGTGACCTTGGAGCCCGGAGCGATCTCCGCGTCCGGCAAGAAGAGTGCGAATACCGGTGCCATCTCCCGGGTGGTCACTTCGAAGGTGAAATCCTGCGGGTCGTGATCATAACGCACGGCCGCACTTGCGGAAGGGAACACGCTGTATACGATGTGCGCCAACGCATCGGGCAATTTGGTCGGCAGGAATTCGCCAATGACCTTGGCTTCCGCGAAGGATGCATCGAGTTCGAGGATGTTCTTGCCATCGCGGCGATCGCTGCTCAGGTTCATGTCGCCGAGATCAAACTCTTCGATTCCTTGGCAGTAGGAGATCCCTTGCACATGCAGATCACCCAACAAGCTATCCGGTGAGAGCCGGCCATCGGCTTGGATGGCCATGCTCAACGCATTGTATCCGGGCGCATCGGTGAATCCTAACGCCCGCAGGTTCGCATGATCCAGGACCGCATCGAAATCAACCAGCGGCCAGCGACCGCGGAAGTCCGCGAGTCCTTTGAAGCGCAGTTGCAGATTCTCATCCGTGGTGCTCAGTTCCCCATTGAAGAGATTACGCTCCAGATGTCCGGAAGCGGTGATGCCCGTCACGGTCCGCCCATTGATGGTGAACATCGGGAAGGTCCCGTCCAGATCCACGGCCATGGTGGGCAAGGTCCGGCCTTCGGCGTTCAACCGTACATCGGCGGCTATCGGGCCGATGATGCTGCTTCCGATGATCGGACCTGGGCGGAACGAATTCGTGGCGACACGACCGGTGAGATGGATCTGCTTGGAGATGGTATCGCGCTCGTAGGTGAGGTCCGTACGGAGGTCGCCCAACGCGGTCTCCCCTCTTCCCGTTGCGGTAAAGGCGTGCAGGAATCCGGTGAAGCGGCCATGTGCATCCAGGAACTCCAAGGGCGTTACGGACGAAGGAAGTTGCAATCGACCAGCTTCCTTGAAGGGTGGTGCCGGCAATTGCGCTACATCAGCAAGCGTGGTATGGAAGCGATCCACGTCGATCAGCATGAAGGTGTTGTCGATATCCGGCAAGCCGCTCAGCTCGGCATTCCCTTCGAACCGGCTCTCGCGGCCGAAGGTGATCGTCATCCCCCTACCCTTCAATTCGGCTACCGTGCCACGCACCTTTCCACTAATGCCCAAGGGGACCGCTACCCCTTCCAGCTCGGGCGCGAACCAAGCGATGTCACCCATGTCCAGCACGGAACCGTCCAGATCCACCTTCATGTACACCGCACTCGTGAACTCATTGAAGTCGGACCAACCCTCGGCCATCATATGCAGTTCACCGAGGAGCGCCGACCGCGGTGTCCGGAGGTCCATCCCGAGGACATCGATCCCATGCTTGCTCACCGTGGTGGAGCCCGACATTCCGGAAACGGCGAAACCCGAATGGTCGCTGAATCGCATCATCTTCAACTCTGCGGAGACGGAATCCCCGATCAAGCTCAATCCATTGCCCGTGATGTACGCATCGGGGATGTCCACATGATCGAAGTCCACCCCGAACGGGGGCTGTTCCTTGTTCCGGTCGTGGTAGGAAAAATGGAATCCTTCTATAAGGAATCGCCGACAGCGTACCGTCCAATCACCTTCTGACGGAAGTGTATCGCCCGGCGAGATCCGGTTCATCAGCTCCGTGAAGTTGCTGTACACCGCGCCTTCCGTTCTCTCCAACGCGAATCGCGCCCCATGCAGCTCCAGTTCGGAGAACTTCAACAACCGTTGATCCCTGTTCAGGCGCAAGCCTTTCACACGCAAGCCGGGAACGACGATCAGCGTGTCGCCCTGTAGATCGCTGATGAACACATCCGTGAGCAACACGGATCCGTCCAAGGAGATCGCCACACCGCCGATCCGGATATCCGCACCTGTTCGCTCCGTGGCCATCGCTGCCAGTTTCCTTGCCACGGCCGTTTGCACCTGAGGGAACAACAGCGCCACGCATCCGAGCAGGATGAGTAGGATGAGCAGGATGACGGAAAAGCCGATCCAGCGAAACAGGCGTCGCAGTCGGCGATATGTCGTCGTGGGGGGCAGTGGTCTAGATTTGCCCGTCGCATCTGCGATCTCCGGGCCGGATCGTCCAAAAGTAGCCCGGTATCCCATGTCCTCCGGAAAGCCATTGATCATCCTCGGTATTGAAAGCTCTTGCGACGAGACCGCCGCAGCCGTGCTCGTGGATGGTCGGGTGCGGTCCAACGTGATCGCGAGCCAGGACGTGCATAAGCGTTGGGGTGGTGTGGTCCCGGAGCTCGCAAGTCGAGCACATCAGGAACACATCGTGCCGGTGGTCAGTGAGGCCTTGCGGCAGGCCGATATGGCCAAGGAGGACATCACCGCGATCGCATTCACACAAGGACCCGGGTTGATCGGTGCGCTGCTGGTCGGGGCGTGTTACGCGCGTTCCATGGCACAAGCACTGGAGATCCCGCTCATCGCTGTGGATCATATCAAGGCGCACGTGTTGGCGCACTTCATCCAGGACCATGAGGAGCGATCCGTGCCGCAGTTCCCATTCATCAACCTCACCGTGAGCGGTGGTCACACGCAACTCATTCTTGTGCGGAGTGCGTTGGACATGAAGGTGATCGGAACCACGTTGGATGATGCCGCGGGCGAAGCGTTCGACAAAGGCGCCAAGATCCTGGGCCTCTCCTATCCGGGCGGACCGCTGGTGGACACACACGCTATTGCAGGGGATCCTTCGAGGCACACACTCCCACGGACCGATCCACCGGACCTCGCCATGAGCTTCAGCGGGGTGAAGAGTGCGTTCATGGCCTTGGTGAGAAAAGGATCCGCCGCGGACCCCGACTTCATTGAACGCGAACTGCCCCATCTCTGCGCAGCCCTTCAAGCCACGATCATCGATCAGTTGCTGATGAAGTTGAAACGGGCCACCGAGGAACATGCGATCATCAGCGTGGGACTGTCCGGAGGCGTTAGCGCCAACAGCGAACTACGCAAACGTGCAGCCCTGCGTGCCGATCGGGAAGGATGGGACTTGCACCTTCCTCCATTCGCTTACTGCACCGACAATGCGGCCATGATCGCCATGGCTGGTCATTACCTCCATCTCGCCGGTGAGCACGCAGGGCTGGACACCGTTCCTGTGGCCCGGTGGTGAACACTTCCGTCCCGGCATGGTGTTCGCGCACATGGCTACCGTTACTTTGCCTGCTCCAATGACACAGCGTTCCTTCTCGTTCCTTCGCCGTTCCGCTCTTATCGGAGTACTCATGATCGGTGCCAATGCCAGCCATGGGCAGTCCGTTCAAATACTGTTGATCCGCGGTGATTCGCTCCTGGATGTGGAGAAGCCACAACGTGCACTCGAAGTCTTCGATGCGGCGGTGAAGAGGGAATCCACAGCCGCCACGTTGCTCGGTAGAGCAAGGGCATACAAAGCCTTGGATCGGAACGAGCGCTTCATCCAGGATGTGGACAAGGCCTTGAAGCTGGACAGTACATCGGGCGAAGGCCATTTCCAGCGCGGCCTGTATTCCTTCACGACGAAGGACTACGAAAAGGCCGAGTACCATGGCGGCAGGGCCATTACCTATGCGCGCAACAACCTGTGGCGCGCACGATCGCACAACCTACGCGGCGAGGCACGCTCCGAGGCTGGTAAAGTGGACCTGGCCATTGAAGACCTGGAAGCGGCACGGTCCCTAGGGCGTGAGGATGTGGCCTCATTGCGGACGTTGGCAAGGCTGTACGATATGGTCAGCCGGCACGAGGATGCCTTGGCGGTGCTGGAACGCTTGTGCGATCTTGAACCCAACGATCCGGGCCATTGGACGAACAAGGGGTATGAACTCACCATGGTCGGACGCTATGAGGATGCGCTGGCTGCACTGGATCGTGCACTCGCCTACGATCCGGATGAACCTATCGCACTGAGCAACAAGGCGTACACCTACATGAAAATGGAGCGCAACGACGATGCGTGGATCACCGTGGAGCGCAGCCTGAAGAATTATCCCAGCAACCCGCACGCGCTGCGCACACGGGCCATATTGCGCTTACGAAAAGGCGAACGCATCAAGGCATGCGAGGACCTTGGTGTTGCGAAAGCCTTGGGCGACGTTCCTGAAGTGGATGAGCTGATCAAGGAAAATTGCGCCACCCCGGGCGGGGTCCGCTGACCGTGCGTTCCTATTGCAGTACCACGACCGTGCTTTGGAACTGCTGCCCGTTCGTTCCGAGGATCCGTACCACATAAGTACCAGCGGATAGCCCTGGTCCTTGATCGATGATCCCGGCAGTGCGGATGCGTTGCTGGATCACCACACGTCCGGTTGCATCCACTACTTCCAAGGTGCCGTGTACGCCCTCCGGCAGTTGGATCCGGAAGGATCCATCATTCGGGTTGGGCCACACCAACAGATCCGTGGCAACGCGCTCGCTGATGCCATTGGTGGATTGGAATGAAAGCATGAAGCGATCCAACGCCGCTTCAACCACATGCCCTGGGTTCGCATCGGTCGCTGTGGCGATCAATTGCATGGTGGACGAGGGTATCATGAAATCGGCGATGCGCTTGTCCGAGGCCACCCAAGAGGACATCGGTGGCGTTGCCGTGGTGATGCTCTCCATGGTCACGGTGCTGGTACCATTGGAGATCGCAATGGTGAAGGAATCGTTCGGGTTGCCACTTCCACCACCGTTATAGAACCAGCGGTAGTAGTGTACATGCGGCTCAATACCCGATGTCGCATCGAAGAAGGGTGAACGCAGGACCACTGCCCCATCATCCACATCGTCCGTACCTGCACCACCGCCACCGTTGCCGGTCACGTAAGCTTGGTCGCCGCAATCACCGGTCACATCCAGATCCGGATTGCTTTGCACCGCACCATTCATCGTTCCCACCGGTTCACCGCGCACCCACGTACCCGAACTGGCGGTCGAGGTATTCGTCCAGCCGAGATCGAGTGCGAAATCATCCGCATAACCCAAGGGCAGTTCCACGGTAAGCGGCCCGTTCCCGGATTGCAAGGTCTGTGCGGGAAGACAGACGGTGTGCCAGCCCCAGTGGCCCACGGTGATCTCATAATCATCCTGGAAGATCGCGGGGAATGCGAAGGAGCCATCGGGACCGGCCTGTGCGCTGAGTTGGAATTGCGGACTCGACATGCTGATCACTGCACCGGCGACCGGATCCGCTGTACCTGCGGTGACGACGTTCCCTTGGAACGCGAAAGCCACCATCGGTTCGAGTTCGACATCCAACTGGGTGGTCACACCGTTCTGCAACACCACGCCATTCACCGTCGCGGGGAAATAGCCCGGAGCCGATACCTGCACGGTGTAGGTTCCGGCTTGATAGTACCCGGTCATGTACGTTCCGTCGACGGGTGTCTGTTCCGAGATCGTGGTTCCCACGATCGTTAGTGTAGCTCCGGCGATCGGCGCGGAAGTCTGCGCATTGGACACGGTTCCTTCCAAGCGACAAGCCTGAACATAAGTCGGCCCCAGAACGAACAAACCACCTTCGATGTCGGAGATGATCAGAAGGCCGGAATCGAAAAAGGGGTACACACCCCAGGCACCGTTGAATCCATCACCACTGAATGGTGAGGTGTCGTAGTTGCCCACCTCCACCATGTTGTGCGGATCGGACGCATCATAAATGACCACACCGAAGGTGTAGTAGGATGTCACTACATAGTCATTCAGCCAGTACGTGTTGTGCGGGATCGCACCTGATCCATTGTCGCTGCGCAGGCGATCCACTTCGTTGATGTCCGTCGGATCGCTCACGTCATAAGCACCCACATACGCATTGGTCCGCTCATCGGTGGTGAAGAGGTAGTTACCACTGGCGTCCAACCATGTGTTGTGCGTGAAATTGTTCGGTGTGGCGTGAACCCCCAATTGCACCGGTGCGGAAGGATCGGACACGTCCACGATACTGAAGAAGCCATCGTAGATGTGCGCGGCGTCCAAGGTGTCACCCCGCGCGAAGCTGTCATGGCAGTAATACGGGTCGTAGGAACCCACTTCAACCGGATCCATGGGATCCTGCGTGAGATCATACATGATCACACCACCGTTACCCCGATTCGCACCGTGCAGGTAAAGTCTCCCGTTCTCATCTATGAAAAGGGAGTGCGCGGTGCTCCAACTGGGATCCGTCCAAGCGATCGCGGGTAAGTTGGTGCTTTGCGGCAAAGGACTCAGGTCCACGATCACGATCCCGCCATTCTCGGCTTCAGTGGTCATGTAGGCGTGATCGTTCCACACCTTGATCTCGCGCCAAATGGAGGTCGGTCCGGCAAAGAAGAAGATCTCCTGCGGGTTGCTCGGATCCTCCAAACTCACCACTGAGATCCCACCGGGATTCGATGCTCCTGTACCATTCACACCGATGAGGGCGTATTCGATCCCGGTCTCATCGGTGTAGCCCCAGATGTTGCTCAGGTCGCTGTTGTGGAGCGCTTGGTGATCCAGTTGCCCCACCAGGGAGATGTTGAGTTGGGCAGAGGTGGTTGCAACAACGGCGAAAGCCGCAATGGATAGAAGGTTGCGCATGATCGTTCAAAAAAGAAAGCGCCAAAGTAGGACCCAAGTGGGATGTGTAAGGTTCCGAACGGGCCACCTTCCGCACGGGATGGGAATGCTGCCCGGATCGCCGTGCCACCATAGTCCACCGCAGGAAGATATCTTGGCCTCCTCAACCCGGTGAAATGAAGGACCTTCTCTGCACCACGGATCTCACAAAGGCATCTGAAACGGCGATCCGGCACGCACTCTATCTCGGCGATCGGTTGGGCTCGCGGGTGAGCCTGATGCACGTCCTGGGCAAGAACGGTCGGTCCGACGATGATCATGCATTGGTGGCGAAGGCCGTGGAGGAGCAATTGGGGCTGATCGGCGCGGACCGTTTGCACCTGTTGATGCCTGAGGGCGATTTCATGGAGGAGATCATCAGCGAAACCGGCCGGGGCCACCACTTGTTGGTCATGGGTACGCATGGCCCCCACGGACTCCGCCAATCCCTCTTCGGTGCTGATATCCTGAAGATCGTCCGGCGGTCGGCGGTTCCTTCCTACGTGGTCCAGGATCAAAGCCCGGCAGAGCCGGAACTGAAGCGGATCGTCCTCCCTGTAGCCGGACACTCGGACATCCACCGGTTGATGGATGTGGTGTGCCTGTTGGCCATAGCATGTGATGCGGAGGTACATATCTACCAGCTGATGAGACCCGGCGAAAATCCGAGCGATGCCTTGCTGGCCAATAAACTGAGCATGATGCAGTGCCTGGAGCGTGACAAGGTCCGGCATGTGGAGGCCACTATCCCTGCCACCGGATTCAGCCTTGGGTTCGCCGGTCCGACGATCGAATACGCGCGGAGCGTCGATGCGGATTGCATCGCCATCATGTCCCATGCGTCCGAGGAATACCGCTATATAGCCGATGCGGAGAAGGAGCGGATGTTGGCCAATGAGGCCTTCATCCCGGTGCTCTGCGCATAGCGCGAAGGCCCTAGGAGACCTGGATCGCCCCCACGTTCCGCGATCCACCTATATTCGTGGGCTTTTCGGATAGCCCTCGCGTCCGACCATTGCGCGGAACCATGTGGATCCACTCCCGGACGCTCCTTCTTTTCCTCTTTTTCACCTTGATGGCACCGGCAACGCGCGCGCAGTTCGGAGCCGCCCAAGTGATCCTGACCGGTGATGATCCGGATCCGGTCCATGCCATCGACGTGGATCATGATGGTGACCTGGATCTGGTTCGAACCCGCATCGACCAAGGCCTGCTTTGGTATGCGGATCTTGATGGTCTCGGCACCTTCGGGCCGCCCGGTGTGATCATCCCTCCTCCCTTCGAGCCGACCGCATGGTACTTGGTGGACCTTGGAACCGATGGCTTGTTGGACCTTATCTATCATGATCCCGTTGACAACACCATCAAAGTGGCCTTGGCACTGGGGGCTGGCCTCTTCGAGCCGGCCACACCTGTGCTTACGCTTGCCGGGACCGTGCAAGCCATGACGACGGCGGAGATCAGCGGCGACGGCTTGGTGGATCTCGTGCTGTTGGTCAGTGATGGTAGTGGAGGGAACGAACTTCATTGGGCAATGAACACCGGCACTGGATTCGGCACGCCGCAAGCAACCGGGGTCACCTTCATGGATCATGCTCCTCTGCGAATTCTTGTGGCCGATATCGATCAGATCGGCGGGACCGACCTGATCACGTGGGATGCCGACCAGAACGTGGTGGTCCTGCTCAATGCGCAAGGCGATGGTAGCACGTGGGTCACGCAAGTGGTCTTCAATTCCGCCGCGTCCCCTTTGGAAAAGCCGCAGTTGATCGATGTGGATGCCGATGGCGATCTGGATCTGGCCGAAGCACGCTTTCCGGCGGTACACTGGATGGAGAATACGTTGGATGAAGGTGGCCAACTCCGCTTTTGGGTGGATCACCAGATCGCTGCATGGACCACCGCTGGAGAAGGATCGTTCGGCCATTTCGGATGCGGACCAGGCGCTGGCGTGATGTACCGCGCTGCCAACCCGAACGTGGGTATGTTGTGGTCGCACTGGCTTCCTGAATTGAATGACCTGGCCTTCCCCAATGAGATCTCCTCCCCTCCAATTGGTAGCCAACCGCTGCTCGCCGACCTGAACGGTGATGGCCACGACGACCTGATCCTCTTCGAGAACGGTGAGCGCCTGTGGTACCCCAGTACGCTGACCACTCCGACCACGATACTTGAACTGCCGGCCCTCGAACCGCTTTGCAAGTTCGGTCCGGGTCTTCCGTTGCCGGAAGCGATCCCGGCCGGAGGACATTGGAGCGGACCGAGCGTGATCGACGACGTATTGCATCGAAGCCTGTTGTGGGGCCAAGGCACGATCGAACTTGGCCATGCGTACTACGAGCCCGCCGGTTGCCCGGTCGGTGCGAACGCGGACATCCTTGTAGTGGACGGTCCGATGATCACACCGGCCATCGGACCGGTCCTTTGCAGTGGTCAGGGCCCGATCCAACTCACCTCCACACCACCGGCTGCGGAGTGGTTCGGGATCGGTCCGGATGCAGTGATCGATCCAACGATCTTTCACGGCGGTGTGATCGCCGCGATGTTCATTGATGGAACGGGAACCGATTGCGCCTCGGAAACGGAGCCGCTGGTGGTTTGGACCAGCCTCGCGGCGGAGATCACGCCACACGCTTCGCTGTGCATCAACAGTGGCCCGCAACTCATCACCATACTGAACGCCCCGCCCTTCGGTATCTCTTGGGGCGGCGCTATCGAATCGTGGAACAGTGTCGGGGCCACTTTCCTGCCGGACCAAGGCGCGGGCACCTATCCGATCATCCTGCACGCAGATGCCACCCAACCCGGCCAGTGCGATGGTGTGGACACGCTCTGGCTCAGTGTAAGCGATGTGTTCCCGGAGATCCTCATCACACCCGTTGCGCCGCTCTGTACAACCTCTGCACCCCTCGACCTTTCACCGTTCGGTACACCCTTCGGTGGGTTCTGGTCTGGACCCGGGATCACGAATGGGGAATTCGACCCGGCCCAATTTCCCAGTGGTGAATACTTCCTCACCTATTCCTATTTCGCACCGGAAGGATGCGGTGCGTCGAATGCACTGCCAGTGACTGTTGCATCCGAGGCCGTGGTCACCACCAATGCTGCGGACCTGATCCTGTGCGCAACGGATGGACCGATCCAATTTGTTGGAAGTCCGGCCGGTGGAACCTGGGCGGCACCGATCGATGCGAACGGGGTCCTCGACCCGGCCATCACCGGACCCGGTGATTATCCGGTGGTGTACGCCTATTCCAACGGGCCGGGATGCTTGCTCCTGGATGCCACCGCGACATTGAGTGTCTGGACCACGACCACACCGATCATCGATCCGGTAGGTGCGATCTGCACCACCGATGACCCGGTGGCCATCTCGGGTTCCCCGGATGGAACTTGGAGTGGAAGTGTGAACGGAAGCGGACCTTCGGTTTGGTTGGATCCATCCGCACTCGGTGCGGGACTCTGGCCGGTAACACTTACGGCAGCTCATGAAGGCCAATGCCCCGGCAGTACGACCGTGGACCTGCTGATCGAGGTATGCACCGGGCTTTCCGATCCGGACCCGGCAGACCTGGGCGCCGTTCCCAACCCTTTCACGGACCGGTTGACGATCACGGTCGGTAGCACGGCCGTCCTTGCTTTGGAACTGGTTGATGCCACGGGTCGAAGGATCCTGGCCCACGGCCCACAAAGCACTGGTTCCCAGCTTGTGCTGGACCTTGGGGGCGTTCCATCCGGCGCCTACCTGCTGCGCGTGACCCGCGCCGATGGGGCGGTGTGGACGATCCGCCTCCTAAAAGTGTAGGTGGATCCGCCCAAGCATTTGGTGGCATGCGCTAGCCGCGTACTTTCGGGGAGCCGCGAACAAGTCCAACCATACCCCTACGCCATGATCGCTACACAGATCCGACAAAAAGACGCCAGCTTCTATTTCGTCTCCTACCCGTGCGAGGACATCCTTCGCCGCGTACGTTTCATCAGTCGCTTTTACGCGGAAGGTGAAAAGTCGATCAGCCCGGACGAAGCAGGTAAGGGTGATGAGGTCGCATCCTTCATCCAACGGATCGAACGCAGCGATGCGGCGTTCCAACGGACCATGTCACAAGCCAAGATCAAAGCGATCCGCAACTTCTACGAGACCGCCGTGGCGCAACCACCGATCCCGGGAACCGTGTTGCTCTTCAGTAGCGACATCCTCGAGTTCTCCCCGCTCGGCAACCTGAAGAATGTCGGCGACCTGAAGGAGCCGAAGGAGAAGTACTTGATCATTGATGGTCAACATCGTCTCGCGGCGCTGGAGTTCTATTTGCGTACCCATCCGCAAGAGGCGAAGAGCATACACGTTCCCTGCATCATCTTCGATGGTGAGAGCGAGGATTTCGCGGCGGAGATGTTCGTGATCATCAACAGCACACCGACACGGATCAACAAGAGCCACCTCATCGATCTGTATGAGCGCGTGAGCTGGGAGAAGCCCGACAAGCGCCTCGCCGCGAAAGTGATCGAGCGGTTGTACAACGAGCCGGACAGCCCGCTTCGATACCGCATCAATCGCTTGGGCAACCGGAGCAAGCAGGAGAAGTGGATCATGCAGGCCGAACTGTTCAGCGAAGTACACAAGTGGGTCCTCCGCTCATTCGACAAGAGTGAAAAGGTGAACGATGCAGCGGTGGAGAAACGATATCGCATCCTACAGGAATTCTTCAAAGCGGCCAAGAGCGCATGGGGCGATGCATGGGGTGATCCGCGCTTCCACGTGACGAAGCCTGTTACGCTGAAGGCGATGATCCGGGTGTGCGCCGACCTGAACGCGCGCGATCGCGGTGAACCCGAAACGCGCGAGCGACGCTGGGCCGATCGCATGGCTGTTTGGAACGAAGTGGTCCGCGACTTCCGCGACGACGGTTTCTATGAGCGCTTCGCCGCCAAAGGCCAAGTGGAACGGGTGGGCAAGATCCACAAGTTCCTCAGCGGGCGGTTGGGGTTGTGATCCTTCAAGGGGATCCTGCGAACATCCGCTCGGTGTATCCCCTGACCACGCCAAACGGGTGATAAGTACGCTCTGGTAGCTGGCACACGTCCAGCAACCAACCTGATTTCCCGCGTCTTGTTCGCGAGATACGGATCATGCGCACAACCCTTCTTGCTCTAGCGGTTCTTTCTTGTGCTGCTGGCTTCGCACAACAAGGTCCTATTCCATCAGCTTCGGTCCAGAAGGCGATCACAGTATTGAAAGCCGAAGGACTTTCAGAAAAAGACCTCGCCGAACTCCGCGAAACCGACAGCTATACGGACGCCCACAACGGCATTCGACACACGTGGTTCAAGCAGCAATGGCAGGGCATCGACATCTTCAACAGCGAGGTGGTCGTGCATCAACGGGCCGATGGGGAGATCGTCGCGATCCTGCATCGCACTGTGGATCGTGTCGAACAGAAAGCGCGACCTCGACAACCCGGGATCGCCCCCGAGGAAGCACTTCGTCGCGTGTTGGCAATGGACGGTATGCGGATCGCGGTACCAGCGTTGATCGAACACACACCGGAACAACACCGTTGGCGTTTCGCCGGTGAAGCGTTCGGCGGTGAGTCCCCTTTCGTTGAACTGGTGTGGATGAACCTAGGCGATGCGCTGTGGCTTGCATGGAACGTGAACTACTATCAACCGGATGGAACGCATTGGTGGAACGTGCGGATCGATGCAAACTCCGGTAAGGAGATCGAACGCAACGATTGGGTGGCTTCGACATGCGGCTTCGATCATGCCATTGCGGAAGTAGGAGCAGCGGCTTGTGCGCCTCCACCGCTACCCGCAGCGCCAAACGACCTGCGCGTGTATCCGCTGCCGTACGAAAGTCCGAACCATGGCGCACGCGCCATCCGTAACGCACCATGGACCGCCGCCCCGATCGCATCACCATACGGTTGGTACGATACGAACGGAGTGCCCGGCGCCGAGTACACGATCACGCGCGGCAATAATGTGTACGCCTCCGAGGACGTGAACGCGGATAATATCCCCGGCTTCAGCCCGGATGGGGGGACGAACCTCGACTTCGACTTTCCGATCAACCTGGCGAATGCACCGAGCACCAACCAGGCAGCTTCGATCACCAACCTCTTCTATTGGACCAACCTGATGCACGACATCTTCTACCGGTACGGGTTCGATGAGGTCAGCGGCAATTTCCAGAGCAACAACTACGGACGCGGGGGCGTGGAAGGAGACTTCCTATATGCCGATGGACAGGATGGAAGCGGCACGAACAACGGGAACTTCAGCACGCCGCCGGATGGTACCAACCCGCGGCTACAGGTCTTCAACTGGACCTTGACCACACCCAACCGCGATGGTTGCTTGGACAACGGATTGGTCACACATGAATACGGTCACGGCATCAGCAATCGTCTGGTCGGCGGCCCCAGCAACGCGAATACCTTGACGAACCAGGACCAGCCGGGCGAAGGTTGGAGTGATTGGATCGCATTGATGGTGACGATGGAGCCGGGAGATCTGGGTACTGACGTACGCGGGCTGGATACGTACCTACTGAACCAGTCCACTACGGGAAACGGCATTCGACCTTTCCCTTACACCACCAACCACGCGCTGAACAACCTCACCTACGCGAGCACCAATAACACTTCCCTGCTCCCCAACGCACACGGCAATGGCACCATGTGGTGTTCGGTGTTGTGGGACCTCACTTGGAACCTCATTGACCTCTATGGTTACAGTCCGGACCTGTACAACGGCAACGCCGGCAACAACATCGCATTGCAATTGGTGATCGCTGGCCTGAAATACACGCCAAGCAGTCCGGGCTTCGTGGATGCACGTAACGGGATCCTGATGGCGGACCAGATCAACAACGGTGGAGCCTACCAGAACATCATCTGGTCCACTTTCGCAGCGCGTGGCCTCGGGTTCAGCGCCAGCGAGGGCAATCCGTATTGGCGCACCGACCAAGTGGAGGCGTTCGACCTGCCATCGAACATCAACGTGGGCGTTCGAAGTACTGTGGCACCGTTGGCAGGATCCTTTCTCGATTGCCAGAACGGACAACCGATCATTGTGAAGGTGCGGAACAACGGACTCACCACACAGAGCAACTTCAATGTGAGCTACCGCGTGGACGGCGGTCCGGTGAACACACAACTCTTTGCAGGAACCCTGATCCCTGGCGCCTCTTCACCGGTGACATTCACAATGCCGCTCACGTTTGCATCATACGGGGCGCATACAATACAGGCGTGGACCAGCCTGCCGTCCGATCAGTACCACGCGGATGATACACTCACCATCGCGGTGAACTGGCAGGCGAACGTGCAACTCCCGTTCACAGCCAACGCGGAGGATGCACTCGCGTTGCCGACCGGATGGAGCGTGCAGAACCCGGATGGGCTCTACACATGGAGCAATGTATCCCTGGCCATGGGTGCGAATTGCGCGGCCACTCGTGCGTTCAAGATGAACTACCACACGTACTATGCTCCGAACGAAGAGGACCGATTGGTCTCGCCCTTGATCAACCTCGCCGGAAGTGCAGGAACCCGTCTCCGGTTCCACCATGCGTATGCACCCTATGGTGGAACAGGTCAGGACGATGGGCTTCGCGTGGAGATCAGCACTTCCTGCGGATCCACATGGACAACACTCTACTCCGCTTTCGGCGCTGCCCTCGGCACCGCACCGCAGACCACCGCCACATGGGTGCCCACGGCGTGCAACCAATGGTTACTGCACGACATCGACCTGAGCGCGTACGATGGACAGACCGTGATGCTGCGCTTCACCGGCATCGGCAACTTCGGCAATGACCTCTTCCTGGACAACATCGCGGTAGTGAACACCGGCGTGAAGCTGGCGATGAAGGTGATGCTCGATGGGCCATACGATCCGGTAACGTTCAAAATGCGCGATGACCTGCGCATCGCCGGATCGATCCCCGCGTTCGAGCCGTTCACCGTTGCTGGATTCACAACGGTAGGAGGCGGCGGTGAAATGCGCCAAGCGAATGCCTTCGCGACGAACGGAGACAATGCCATTGTTGATTGGGTATTGGTGGAACTGCGCAGCGCGATCACGCCTTCCACCATCATCGCTACGCGGGCAGCGCTGGTTCAACGGGACGGCGATGTGGTGGCGGAGGATGGCGTGAACGCGATCGCACTGCTCGCACCGAACGGCAACTACCACGTGGCGGTGCGTCATCGCAATCACTTGGGTGTAATGACCGCTTCGCCGGTCGCATTGAGCGCCATCACCGTAGCGTTGGATCTCACCAATGGAAGCGTCGCCACTTTCGGATCGAACGCGCAGAAGGTGACCGGCACCATGCGTTTGCTCTGGGCAGGCAATACGTTGCTCGACGGCACCCTGAAATACGTCGGGGCCAACAACGATCGTGATCCCATCCTCGTGCGCATCGGCGGGACCGTACCGACGAACACCACCAGCGGATACTGGCCGGAGGACATCACCTTGGATGGTGTGGTGAAGTACGTGGGCAGTGGCAATGACCGGGATCCCATCCTGGTGAACATCGGAGGCACGGTGCCTACCAACACGCGAGCGGAGCAATTGCCGTGATCAGCTCGGACATTGCATCGGCCGATCGAAGATCAACGATCATCCATGCGGCGGTGAGAACCCCCACCAGGATGAGCACACTGAGGATGCTGTACCTGATGCCGGTGAGGATTTCATCGGTACCGACAGGCCACCTACCCGCATTTACGCATCACCTCTGCTCTTGATAACTCCTTGTACACCCTGAACCTATCGGGACCTCTTCTATTCGTAGGATACGGACTTCTATGTTTGTAGTTGATCCGAGCCGCGACCACATGAACACCACCTTCCGTTCCTTGTCGGTCACGCTGCTCGCCCTGCTCTGCCATCCTTCGGTGCATGCACAGTGCTGCGACCACCACTTGGTGATGCAGGACGGCTACGGCGATGGATGGAACGGCGGTCATCTGGAGGTCCGCATCAACGGCGTGTCCATCGGCACCTTCGCGGCCACAGGCGCGGGGAGCACCAGCGTGTTCACGGCCTGCAACGGGGACATCATTTCCTTGTACTACACGGCCGCCGATTGGGAGAACGAGAACACCTACCAGCTCTTTGGCCCTTTCGGCGCGGTCCTCTTCGCCGATGGCCCCACACCGGGAACCGGCCTGGTCGCCTCCATTGTCAGTGATTGCTCCACGGTGCCGGTGCCCGGTAGCGTGCCCTGCGCGGCCTTGCCGATCGATACTGTGGATTGCATCACGGTGAACAACAACACCGCGCCGGGGAGCGGCATCGGTCCCGGTTGCGCGAACTACAACGGCGGCGACCTCTGGTTCACGATGCCCGTACCACCTTCCGGCAATGTGAGCGCGGGAACGGCCAATGCCGGTGGGTTGAATGATACCGGTGTGGCCCTGTGGAGCGGCCCGGATTGCTTCAACCTGGTACAACGCGCGTGCGATGATGACGGCGGTGCGGATTACTACTCGCTGGCCGCAGCTTATGAACTGCCACCGGGGGAAATGCTCTTCATCCAGGTGTACGGCTACGGCGGTGCCACAGGCGCATTCCAACTCTGCGTGAACGACCTCGGCACAGTCACCCTGGAAAGCTCCGAACTGCCCATCGTGCTCATCAACACACTGGGCCAGGAGATCCCCTATGATGGCAAGGTGGACGCGTTGATGGAGATGAAGTACAACGGCCCGGGCACCATTACCTACCTCACGGACCCGAGCAATGAATACAACGGGCACATCGGCCTTGGCATTCGCGGCGCCACCTCCTCCGGTTACCCGCAACGGCCCTACGCCGTGGAGACGCGGAACGATCTGGGCGCCAACAACAACGTGCCGCTATTGGGCATGCCCGCAGAGAACGATTGGGTGCTGCTCTCCAACTGGAACGACCGTTCCTTGGTGCGCAACGCACTCGCCTTCCACCTGGCCCGCGCCATGGGCCAGTACGCACCACGCACCCACCTCTGCGAAGTGCTTGTGGACAGCGTGTACAAAGGCATCTATGTGTTCGGCGAGAAGATCAAGCGTGATGGAGGCCGCGTGGATATCGCGAAGCTCACCGGTGATGAGAACACCGGCGACGATGTGACCGGCGGCTACATCCTGCAACAGAATCTCTGGTCGCCAGCGAACAGTTTCGAATCGAACTATTCACCCATCGACCACCCCGGCTTCGACGTGCATTTCCTGTACGAGTATCCGGCACCGGACACCATCTCCGATCCGCAACAAGCCTACATCGCCGCCTTCGTGGACAGCTTGGAGACCGCGCTGTACGGCACCGCTTGGACGGCCCCGGCCACCGGTTATCGCAAGTTCCTCGATGTGCCTTCGTTCATCAACTACTTCCTCGTGAATGAAGTGGCGCGCAACGCGGACGGCTTCAAGAAGAGCGTCTTCTTCCACAAGGACAAGAACAGCAACGGGGGCAAGCTGAAGGCCGGGCCGGTGTGGGACTTCGATTGGGCGTGGAAGAACATCTGGGGCTGCTCCACCTGCCAACCCACCGATGGATCGGGCTGGACACACCTCGTGAACGATTGCCCAACGGACAATTACTCCGCCGGTTGGTACATCCGCATGTTGCAGGACAGCACCTTCACCGCCGAACTGCGCTGCACCTACGACGAGCAGCGCCAAGGTGCGCTCTCCACATCAAGCATCTTCGCCTACATCGATAGCACCGCCGCCGTGGTGCAGAACGCGCAGGACCGCCACTTCCGCAAGTGGCCCATGTTATTGGGGGTCAGTGGTCCGGCCCCGGAAGTACTGGCGTGCGCCACCACCTACGCCGCCGAATTGGACACCCTCAAGAGCTGGATCGCCGAACGTCTCACCTGGCTCGATGCGAACATGCCTGGCGTGTGCGCACCGTTAAGTGCGCCAAGGATCGTCGCCACGGCCGACTTCACCTGCTTCCCGAACCCCAGCGACGGTCCGGTGCATTTCCATGGAACGCTCGATGGCCACGGCCCTTGGGAATTGAGCATCCACGACCTCGCGTGGCGCATCGTGGCCAGTGTGCGGCTGCCTTCCGGCAGGTGTGATGTGGATCTGCAACTGCCGCATGGTGGCACCTACATCTATGAGTTGCACGATGCGGACAGGATGTTACGGACAGGCAGGGTGGTGGTATACTAGGCGGGCTGCAAAGGCGTCCCGGACCGAGCCACGAAATACATTTCCATCTCCCCCTTGCCCTTCGCCTGCACTTTGCCGCGCGGGGTGAAGTCGAACACGCGACCCGCGTGTTCACGAACCAGCGCATACGTCGCTTCGCTGATGTTAACCTGCCCCACTTCGCCACTGCTCTCCATCCGGCTCGCCGTGTTCACCGTATCGCCCCGGATGTCGTACTGGAATTTCTTCACACCCACGATGCCGGCGACGACCGGGCAGGTCTGGATGTCGATGCGAATGTTGAGGGCGATCATGAACCGTCAGTTCTGTAATACCAGTTTGGCGATACCCGGTCCGATCACATTCCATACGGTTTCGTCGGCATACATGCCATTGCATAGCACGACCACCCCGATACCGAGGTCCGGCAGCACGAGCAGCACACTGCAGTAGCCGGGGTCGCGGCCGACGTGGAAGACATAACGGCCCAGGACCGGGTCGCGGTAACTCCACCAGCCGATGCCGATGGCGGTCCGTTTCCCGGGGATATCGCGTTGCACGGTCCACATCCGCTCCAACGTGGCGTGTTGCAACACAGCGACCGGTGGAATGAACGAACTATCTCCGTGGATCCGTAACAGATGCGCCATCCATACGGACAGGTCCCGGACGTTGGTGAGCGTTCCACCGCTCGGACCATGTTCCCGGCCGATCTCCTTTCGCACTGCTTTCTGCACCATCAGCGTACCATGCCCGCGGATCGGATGGTCCGGATCCTCCATGCCGAATTGGTTGAGGCGATGAACGGAGCCCGAATTCCCGATGACCTCATGTGGCATGGTCCGATCATCCAGCGCGATCGTGCCTTCGTCGTACGTGGCATCGGGCATACCAACGACGTTGAACACATGTTCGCTTACGTACCGTTCGAAGCATTCCCCGCTGACGCGCTCGATGATCAGTCCCAGAAGATCATAACCGGCATTGCTGTACGTACTGCCATCGAACCGACCGCCTGGATCGAATTGAAGCCGGACCGATCGCGCCATGTCGATGACGAAAGCGGCCAGCGCGGTACTGTCCTGAGGAGCCCGCTTCATTTCATGGTCCCAGGGTAGTCCGGAGGCATGGGTGAGCAATTGAGCGATCGTGATCCGGTCATAGCGCCTGTCGCGCAATGTGAACTCCGGCAGATGGACCACCACACGATCCTCGATACGTATGCGACCTTGCTCGACCAATTGCATGATGGCGGTCGCGGTGAAGAGTTTGCTGATCGAACTGATCGGTGAGATGATGTCCGCGGTGAACAAGTGCCCGGAGCCCAGCTCCCTTTCACCGTAGCCCTTCGTCAACAATACTTCACCATTTCGCACGATCCCGATGGAGAGGCCAACGATGCTTGCGCTATCCATTTGTCGGCCCACGAAGGAGTCAACGATGGTTTCGATCCCCGCCGATGATGACTGCGCTTGAACCTGCCAAGCACATAGCGCAGCGAACGAACACAGTGCGAATGAGGATCCCACGGGACAGGTGCGTTCGCGCGCGGCAGGTGAGCCCTGTCGGTCGTTCATGGCATCAAGATAGACCCTGCGATGGGATCGCGGTGCGCTTGTTCCGCAGCGACCTTGATGAACACCCGTGCCGATCGGTGACCTCGGCACAGTTCGAGGGATATTGGTATCCGGCGCTTGTCATGATCCGATCATCGGCGGTCGGTCACCTCGTTGCTGTATGAAGCGCGTGGTGGTGCTTCACACCTTGACGAAGTACATCTCCATTTCCCCCTTCCCTTTCGCCTGCACTTTGCCGCGTGGGGTGAAGGTGAAGGCGTTGGTGGTTGGCGGTTGTTCGTTGTTCGTTGGTGGTTGTCCGTTGTTGGTTGTTCGGCTGGCGACCACCGCGTCCTTGTTCCGGTCGACCCTGAGGGTCGACGCTGCACCGGCTTCGTTGATGCGAACGTCCTTCACCAGGGCATACGTCGCTTCGCTGATGTTAACCTGCCCTACTTCACCGGAAGACTCCATGCGGCTTGCCGTGTTCACCGTATCGCCCCAGATGTCGTACTGGAATTTCTTCACGCCCACGATGCCCGCGACGACCGGGCCGGTGTGAATGCCGACGCGCATCTCGAAGGCGGGCAAGCTCATCGCATCGCGCTCCTGCTTCCGCGTGATCATGAAGGCCTGCATCTCGAGCGCCGCATGAACAACATCGGCCGGTGAAGAGGTCTTCGGATCCGGCAATCCGCCTGCGCACATGTAGGCATCGCCGATGGTCTTGATCTTCTCGATGCCGCGCGCGGTGATGATGTTGTCGAACGCCTTGAAGCAGGTGTTCAATTCCTCGACGAGCTCTTGTGGCGTGAGCTTCTCGCTCGCTTCGGTGAAGCCTTTGAAGTCGGTGAAGAGGATGGTGGCATTGTCGAAGTGTTTCGCCCTCGCTGCACCGGTGTCCTTCAATTCCTCAGCCACTTCCTCCGGTAGGATATTCAACAACAATTCCTCGCTGCGCTTCTTCTCCTTGCTGATGCGGTTGCGCTGGAAGAAGAAAACAGCGGCGAAGACCAGTACAAATACGAAGCCGCCTACGAAGCCATTGCGCACCACGCGCGCGCGCTTCAATTGTTCGGCAGCGAGAACATCCTTCTTCTCTTGTTCGGCAGCAAGGAGCGCCTTGCGCTGCTCGAATTCCGATTTGAATTGAAAACGGATCATCTCGCTCCGGTTCTCCGCATTGCTCAGACTGTCCCGGGTTGCGATGTAGAGTTCGTACATCTCCAGGGCCGGCGCCTGTTGTCCCTGTCGCTTGTATAGGATCCAAAGCGTACGGGCTGCTATGGCCAAAGGCTGCGCCGCGTCGGCCTCCTGTGCCATACGCAAGGCCCGCTCCGCGAGATCAGTAGCGATGCCCCAGTCGCCGTCGTTCTTGTACATGATGGCCATGTTGCCCAGCGTGAGCGCCTCGCCGTGCCGGTTGCCGACGCTCTGGTGCATTTCCAGTGCACGTTGGTAGTACGCGAGCGCGCCGGGCGTATCGTCGCGCTCATCGCGGATGGAGCCGAGCATGTCCAACGCAAGGGCCATGCCTTCGCGAGAGCCCACCTTCTCATAAAGCTCCAAGCTACGCAGGAGGTCGGCTTCCACACGGGTCGTGTCCTGCAGGCGGCTCCGGGCCACCGCGATGCTGTATACGGCTTTGGCCGCCCCAAGCGTATCGCCGATGCGGAACAGGATGTCATAGGCGCTCTGGTAATAAGTAATGGCGGAGTCCAGTTCACCTTGGATCTTGTTCAAGTTGCCGATGTTGGCCATGGTCCCGGCCATTCCCTCCTCATCGTGGCGTGCGCGCTGAAGTTCAAGGCCGTGGGCGAACATGTCGATGGCAGTGGCTTGGTCACCCCGCACGGCATTGCCTACCCCGAGCATGGTGTAGGCCTTGATGATCCATACGGTATCATGCTGTGCCCGTGTCTGCTTCATGAAGAGTTCGGCAAGTGACAGCGCACTATCGGTCCGGGAAAAGAGATAGCACTCCCAAATGAGCGCCGCACCCGCCCGGGACCGGGAACTGTCCGCCAACGTGGAATTGTTCCAAGCGCGTTGGAGCGAATCGCAATCAACAACACCGCTGTCACCTTGCGCAAGCGCCCCGAATGGCCGGATCAGCCCGAGGAGTGAGACCAGCAGAACATGTGCGATGGGATGCCGCATGTTACCAAGGTATCCATCAGGTCCGCTCCACAAAGTACATCTCCATTTCCCCCTTGCCCTTCGCTTGCACTTTGCCGCGCGGGGTGAAGGTGAATGCAGGGCGGGTTGTTCGTTGTTCGTTGTTGGTTGTTCGGCTGGCGACCACCGCGTCCTTGTTCCTGTCCACCCTGTGGGTCGACGCTACACCGGCTTCGTTGATGCGAACCTCCTTCACCAGCGCGTACGTCGCTTCACTGATGTTCACCTGCCCGACTTCTCCGCTGCTTTCCATACGGCTCGCGGTGTTCACGGTATCGCCCCAGATGTCGTACTGGAACTTCTTCACGCCTACGATGCCAGCTACGACGGGGCCGGTGTGGATGCCGATACGGATCTCGAAGAAGGGTAGCCCAGCCGCGATCTTCCGCGCCTTGCCTTCGGCGATGAAGTCGCGCATCTCGAAGGCGGCCTTGATCACATCCGTGGCGTGCGTGGTGTTGGGCGTGGGCAATCCACCGGCGGCCATGTAGGCGTCACCGATGGTCTTGATCTTCTCGATGCCGTACTTCTCGCAGATCACGTCGAAGGCACTGAAGCATTCGTGCAGGTCCTTCACCAGTTGCTTGGGCGTCACCAATTCGCTCATGGCGGTGAAGCCTGAAAAGTCGGTGAAGAGCACGGTGACCTGATCGATCTGGACAGCTTCGGCCTCGCCCTTCGACTTCAACTCACTGGCCACCTCTGCTGGCAGGATGTTCAACAGGAGTGCATCGGATCGCTTTTTTCCCCGATGAACACTGACTGCCAATGCGACCAAGAGCAGCAGCCCACCAGCTGCCGAGAAGAGCACGATGCGCTGCTGCCTGATGCTGGCCTGTTGCCGCTGGATCTCCAAGGCGCTTTCCCGCTCTTTCACGGTGCCTTCGTAGGCCGCCACTGCTCCCTGGTTCGAAACGGCTTGGAGTGAATCGCTCATGCTGATGTACGCTAGGGCCTGTTCTGCGGCCTTCTCCTGCGCGCCGCTCAGCCGGTAGCGCTGCGCCAATTCCTTGCGGTACTTGAGCACCAGTGGGAGGGCGCTGAACGCGAGGGCCTGTTCCAAGGCGCGCTCGAGGTACCGATCGGCCGTGACCGCATCACCGACCGTCCTACCATAGAGGTAGTTGCAATAGTCCACTTCGCAATTGCCATTCGTAGAGGTCAAAGGCAATGGGCTGATGCGACCGAGCACGTTCAGCGAGTCGAGCAGCATGCGTGCACTATCGGGTCGATCGGTCCAGATGTATGCCGGTATGATGTGTGACCATGTGATCGCCTTATGGTTGGTGTCATTGGGGCCATTGGGTGGGAGCGTGCTGCGGTAATAGGCGAGTGCTTTCAGGGTATCGCCTCGAACAAGTTCGATCTCGCCAAGGCTCATCAACGCAGTCGCCGTTTGCACCTTGTTGTGCTCTCGCTGGAACCCCTCCAAGGCCTCGCGCAGGAGGGGTTCGGCCCGGTCCGCATTGCCCCATTCCTGATAAGCCCAGCCCATCACCAGGGTTTCGTTGTTCACGAATTCCGGCTCGAACTCCCTGAAGATCTCCCGAGCCTTCAGGTAGTGCTCCACGGCCAAGGCGAACTGGTGGCTGATCAAGTAGTAGCCACCGATGCCGTGGTGGCAGGAGCCCACATTGAGCCGTGGTCCGGTGCGTTCATAGCGTTCCAGGGCTTCCTGATAGAAGAGGAGCCGTTGCTCTTGTGCACCCATATCATTATACACTGTACGAATGAAAAGCAAGGGTGATCCCTCGCCTTGCGGTTCATGGATCGCGTCCAGCAGGGCGATGCTCTCCTTGAATGCTGCCAGCGCCTCCGGATAGCGCTTTTCAGAATGGAGACGGTCCCCTTCGAACATGAGCGATATGGCCAAGCCCTTCGGGTAGTTGAGCTCGATGGCCAAGGTCCGGGCCTCTTCGGTAAGGGAGCGGATGGTGCTGAACTCGCCAGTATCTCTCATCGTCATGCCCAGCTCGTGAAGCAGGTCCACCCGTGTAGTGGTCCGGCCTTCGGTCTTCAGCCGCGCGCGTATCGAGTCGATCTTGTTCGTCTGGGCGAGCAGTTGGAAAGAAGCAAGGAATGTCCAGAGCAGGCAGGATCCCATCCGGGTGCGCAGTGGTCGATGAGTTGGCCCCATGATTCAAGTCTATGCCTCAGTGCCAGCGAACGAAGTACATCTCCATCTCCCCCTTGCCCTTCGCCTGCACTTTTCCGCGCGGGGTGAAGGTGAATGCAGGGCGGGTTGTTCGTTGTTCGTTGTTGGTTGTTCGGCTGGCGACCACCGCGTCCTTGTTACGGTCGACCCTGAGGGTCGACGTTACACCGGCTTCGTTGATGCGAACCTCCTTCACCAGCGCGTAGGTCGCTTCACTGATGTTCACCTGCCCGACTTCTCCGCTGCTTTCCATACGGCTCGCGGTGTTCACGGTATCGCCCCAGATGTCGTAGCTGAATTTCTTCACGCCTACGATGCCGGCTACCACGGGGCCGGTATGGATACCGATGCGGATCTCGAAGAAGGGTAGCCCAGCCGCGATCTTCCGTGCCTTGCCTTCGGCGATGAAGTCGCGCATCTCGAAGGCGGCCTTGATCACATCCGTGGCGTGCGTGGTGTTGGGCGTGGGCAATCCACCGGCGGCCATGTAAGCGTCACCGATGGTCTTGATCTTCTCGATGCCGTACTTCTCGCAGATCAGGTCGAAGGCACTGAAGCATTCGTGCAGGTCCTTCACCAATTGCTGCGGGCTGACCTGCTCGCTCATGGCCGTGAAGCCCTTGAAGTCCGTGAACAATACGGTCACATGGTCGAAGTGCTTCGCGTCAGCGTACCCTTTCTTCTTCAATTCCGCAGCCACCTGTGCCGGCAGGATGTTCAGCAACAGTTCATCGGAGCGTTTCTTTCCGCGATGGACACTGTACGCAAGGGCGATGAGCAAGAGGAGTCCCGTTCCGATGGAGAATAGCATGATGCGCTGTTGTCGGATGCTCCCTTGTTGCTGCAGGATCTCCAATGCGCTTTCCCGCTCCTTCATTTCGCCCTCATAGCTGGCCACTTTCTTCCGGTCGGCGTCGGTGGTCAGTGAATCGTTCACGCGCGTGAAGAGCATCAACGTGTCCAGCGCCATCTGCACCGTTCCGCGCTTCCTGTAGCGGGTAACGAGTTCCTTCCGGTACTTCTGGATGTATTTGATCAGGTCCTGCTGCTGGGCACTGCGCAGGGCGCGTTCCAAGGCCTCGTCCGCTTCGGCATCATTTCCTCGGGCCCGCAGGTAGAGGTAGTGGTAGTAGTCCAATTCGATCTCGCCCTTCACCGATGAGATGGGCAGGTGTACCAGATGGGCCAGTGAATCGGCGAAGGCCAGATAGTGGCCGGCACTGTCCAGTTGATGCAGGCCGATATGGATGTTCACCAGCGACAAGATGCGGGGAGCGAGCAACTGTGGTGTGCATCGGCCCCAGTACGGGCGGCTTTCGTTCATCTGCTGCAAAGCGCCGAGCGTGTCGCCCAGCTGGAGCAGTACGTTGGCCAGCGCGTTGTACGAAGCGATCACGTTCGACAAGAGCCCGACCTTGAGGTTCTCCTGCAATGCCTGTCGTTGATAGATCTCCGCCTTCTGTAGATTTCCCCAGGAGAGGTATACGGCACCGATGGGCCATAGCTCGTTGGCGTAGCCTGCGGGATCGAATTCCGCGAAGATCTCCCTGGCGCGCAGGTAGTGTTCGATGGCCTTGTCTCCCTGGCCCGTGAAATAGTAATAGCCGCCCAGGCCATGTTGGCAGATGCCGATGTTCTCCGCAGGGCCGTGCTTTTCATAGTACGCGAGCTTCGCCAGATAGAAGTCCCGTTTTTCCTCCTGTAGGCCGGCATCGTTGAACACCTGCCTGATGAAGCTCAAGGGTGAAAGCAGGCCTTGCCGCACGCCCTCCTTGTCCAGCAGTTGGATGCACTGCTTGAAACGCTCCAGCGCTTCCGCGTAGTTCCGGCGATGGTATTGTTCAATACCGGCGAGCAGGGGCGCATAGGTCAGGCCCTTGAGGTAGTGCAGATGGCCGGCGAGTTCAACGCCCTTGCGCAAATGGACAAGCGCCAGGGAGTCATCCAATTGATCGATGTAGATCAAGGCCAGTTGCTCGTGCAGATCGACACGGGTGGTGTCGTTGCGTTCGGATCGCAGGCGTTCCTCCAGGGAATCATGGAGCAACGTGATCTTCTGGCCGGTCGCACGGCCGCAAGCCAGGAATAACACCAATGACAACAGAATGGTCCTCATGGCCTCCGAAGGTCCATCGACCAGACAACTCCGATCTGCCCGGTCCGCCCCGTTGATCCGCTTCCCTTTCCATGGCGCGATGGATCTGCGCTGCACTTGAACGTGCCTGTTATGTCGAAGAGCCCTATCATGATCGCGTAACAAAGTACATCTTCATTCCCCCCGTTTCCTTTCGCCAGCGCCCCGGCACGGCACTCAGGCCGGGGCAGGACAAGCTGCGTGGGGTGAAGGTGAACAGGCGGGACGCCTATTCGACCACCAACGCGTGGGTCGCCTCGCTGATGTTCACCTGATCTACCTCTCCGATGCTCTCCATACGGTTGGCCGTGTTCACCGTATCGCCCTGGATGTCGTACTGTAATTTCTTCACGCCTACGGTGCCCGACAGGACCCGTGTGAATGCCCACCCACATCTCGAAAGCGGATAGGCCCTGCCCATCGTGCTTCTTCTTCCGCGCGATCATAAAGGCTTGCATCTCCAGCCCCGCCTGCGCACCGCTCTGCGAAGGCGCGCACTACGCGCTGTGCGACCTGCGCGCGGCTAACGTGCAGATTGGTCGGCAAGTTCTGGTAAATGGGGCCACAGGTGCCATCGGCTCGGCGGCCGTGCAGCTGACCCGGCACCTCGGCGCCACCGTCACCTCCGTGGCGGACACGCCGAACTTGGAGCTGGTGCGCAACCTCGGGGCCACCACCGTGATCCACCGGCTGAAAGAAGACTTCACCCAGAGCAACTACCGCTTCGACCTCGTGTTCGATGCCGTGGGCAAGAGCAGCTTCGGCCGCTGCAAGCACCTGCTGAAACCAAAGGGCATCTTCATCTCCACTGAGCTGGGCCCTTGGCTTCAGAACCCGCTGCTGGCGATGCTCACGCCGCTGCTCGGCGGCAAGCGCGTGCTCTTCCCCGTCCCGAAGATCACGCAAGCCGATGCGTAGCTGTTCGCCTCGCTGGCCGCCAATGGTTCCTGCCGCCCCGTGATCGACCGGCGCTTTCTACTGGAGCAGATCGTGGAGGCCCACCGCTACGTGGACTCCGGCGAGAAGGTGGGGAACGTGGTGGTGAAGGTGTGAGCTGTCCATGCCCGGAGTCCTCCGTCAAGTGTGAAGGTTTCATGGATCACCGAACTTTTTCATCGTTCACCGCTCTTGAGGTTGAACCTTACACCTCAAAACGATGAAACTCCTCGCACAACTTCCTTACCGCCTGATGATGGGACAACTCCTGACCCTCCTGCTGATGCAGAACGCGATGGCCCAGACCATGGAACAACCGGAGGCCGTGCAGCGCCTGTTGCGCTTCGCGGGCCGCTGGGAAACGAATGCAGTGAAGTTCGTCATGGGCGACCAGCACTTCACCACGGCGTATTCCGCCGACTTCAGTACCGTGAACAACGGCACCGGCCTGATGATGGAGGAGGCCACCACCATCCCCGGTGTGGGCGACATGAAAGGGATGAGCCTCTTCGGCTGGGACCCGAACCTGGAGCAGGTGCATCTGTATTCAATCGACAACCTCGGCACCTGTCACGACCATGCCGGCTATTGGACCAGTGAGCAGGAACTCTTCCTTGAGTATCAAGGCGTGCAGGAGGGTAAGGTCTACGTGGAGCAGATCTGGATCACCCTGGTGGACGCCAAGCACATGAAGCTGAAAGTGATGGGCGCGCTCAACGGTGTGCCCAGCGAGCAGATCGAAGGCACATTCACCCGAAAAGCAGCATAACTTGGTAGCGATGGAACGGTCCGCCGTCATCGATCACGCGCAGCTCGGCCGGTGGGCCGTGGCTGCGCGTGGTGGCGACCCGCAAGCGACGGGTTCGCTCTACAATTGGCTCCAGCCGCGGTTGTACGCCCTCACCTTGAGCCTGCTGGGCAACAGCGAGGATGCGCGCGATGCCGTGCAGGACGCCTTCCTTATCGGCTTGGCGCAATTGGGTTCGCTGCGGGAACCAGCGATGGTGTCGGCTTGGTTCCGGCGGATCGCGCAGCACCTCTGTTACCGCCGTTCCGCGGTGCAACATCCATTGAGGCTCCGGCCCGAGGCCTGCGACAACTTGGCGTTGGAGGCGATGGAAGAAGTGATCACGCAGTGCGATGCACCCTTGATGCACGCGCTCGGCATGATGCCGGAAAAACTCAGGCTCACCCTGCTGCTCCGCTACTTCACGGAGGACAACGACTACGATACGCTGGCCAACCGGCTGGGCATTCCGGTAGGCACGGTGCGCAGCCGCTTGAACGATGCCAAGGGACGCATGCGAGCGGCGTGGCAGGATGTAGCGGATGCCGTCAACCTGCCGGGGGAAACGGAATCGTGGACACAGTTCTATGCGGAGAGCTTCGGTTCCGTGCATTTCACGGAGCGGGCGCGGCAGCGGTTCATGAGCCATCTGGACCGGGATCTTCACATCATCCTCACCAGCAAGCGCGAACTCACCGGGCGTGGCTATATGGAGGACATGCTGGAAGAGGACCTGCGCTACGACACATGGTACCGGCCCGTCCATGTTACCACCAGCGGCACGCTCACGGTGATCGACGGGGAATCGGTGCAGCCCGCCACCTCCCACCGCTGCGCCCCGCGCACCACCTTCGTGGTGTGCCGCGAAGGGAACAAGGCCGTGCGGCTGCATATCTATGATTCCGAGCGGCCTCCGTTGGCGAGCCAGGGGCACGACGACGCCGTACGCTGAGGCGAACGGCCAAACCACGGGCTCCCCTACCCCGCCGGAGCACTCCGCTACTACACGGTGGTGCGCTGCGGCCGCACCACGGACCATACGATCAGCGCATATCCGATCGTGCCGAAGCCCATCCTGATCAAGTGGTAGGTCCACCAGTCCGCGCGCAGCACTTCCCAATCCGCAGGAGGGCTGTCCATGGGCCACGTATCGACGATGGCATTAATGGGTTGATCACCGAAGCGCGTGACCAGGCCTGCGCAGAGCATCAATACCACTGCGGCCAACAGGATCATGACCTGGCTTCGCCACGCACGCTGTAGCCAAGCGGCGAACAGGGTAAGTACTGTGGTGAGCATCGCCAAGGCCGGGATCAGCACGTTCAGGCCGCGAACGGCATTGTGATGCTGCTCAACATAGGTAGTGTACGAAAAGCCCCGCGGATCGTAACCCGCCCAAACGGCGAACATGGTACCGACCACCAAGGCACCGATCATCAATTGCAGGAAACGGGTCGCGTTAAGCAGCATGGATGTTCGGGTTTCACATCAAACCTAAGCAAGGATCGGACTGCATATTCAAGCAGGATGAGTTTCTTGTCCCCTCCCTGACGCCCGTGTACTATCCGAGTACCCGGCTCTTACCGGTCTTTGGTCGTTGGGCGAACATAGCCAACGACCGATACATTATAGAGGCACCCGCACGTGATCGCTTCCATGGATAATGAGGCCATCGAAGGATACAGTACTCTATTGTGCTCAGCTCCCCCTATTCCACCACAATGCGTTTCATCACGTTCAGTGTGTCCGTGCCGACCTTTACCATGTACACCCCTGCGCTCGTGTGCGACATATCCAAGGTGCGGGAATAGACACCGCCGTTGTTGGCCAAGGTGTAGTAGGCCAGTAGTCGGCCCTTCGCATCATAGATGGAAACCGGCAGCTTGGCGGTAGATGTTGCGGCGGAATACGTGAGCAAGAACTGCCCACCGGGCAATGGGCGGATGGTCAAGTTCTCTTCGTTGGCCAGATCGGTCGCGATACCCACCAGACCCGTAATGTTCGCCGTGTAGTCGTTGGTACGGCCGTAGTTCATATCAGCACAGGGTTGCTGCACGTTATTCCCATCGGTACCCCGGACGCGCATGAGGTGCATGCCCGACGTAACACCCGTAAGTGTGGTAAAGTTGACCGTGAATGGAAAGTTGGTATCCGCAATAGGCACGGCACCGGTGGCGATACGTTCACTTGCCTCGAACGTGAAATTATCATTGAAGTCGATCCAGATCGCGAAGTTGGAATCGTCATATCCCATTTCCAAGGAGGACACGAACGGGTTGTTGGACATGACGAAGTTGAATACGATGCCGGGTTCGTAGCTGTACCCATCAGGCGCAGCGCCACAAGCGGGCTGGATGTTCTGATCCGCCAACTGGAGCTGTGTGACGCCATCATTGAAACCGGCACAATCCGATACGGGTTGGCAGATGTTGTTGGTCACCTGCTTCGTGAAGTCATCGTTGCTCGGGTCCCCGTCATTCACAGCCTCCGTTCCGGCGACAAGGCCATAGGTGCCGAGCGCAGAGAGGTTCGCTGTTGTTGTGAAGGTGTAATTGGCGGATGCGCCGGGTGCAATGGATCCGGTATAGGTTCCCAGGACCGGTGTTCCTCCGTTCACCGTGTAAAAGACCGGAACCGAGGTTTGCGTTGCGCTACCGAAGTTCTTGATCGTCACGATAACACTCTCCGTGGCCGTTAATCCCGATCCCGTGGATGGGCTTGTGATCGCGGTAACGCCAACGTCAATTCCCAACAGGTGGGTCACGTTCCGGGTGGTCGTGTCGTTCCCGTTGAATTCATCCGCCACATAGCTCGTGTACGATCGCAGGGCGTAGGTCTGTCCTACGGTGGAGAGATCACTTGTTGTGGCGAAGGTGTGCTGTGCCGATACGGCAGAGGCCAAGGTGCCCACATACGGCTCGGTGATCACGGTGCCCCCATCGACCTGGTACGATACATCGAAACCCGATGCCGGGTCTTGACCGTAGTTGAACACGGTTACTGTTACCTGCTCGGCATTGGTCAACGCACCATCCGTTGGTGCATCAATGGTGATCACCCCCACATCGTTGGTGAAGTCCGACGCGATCTGGAATACACCGACCACGTCGGCACCACCACCATTATGGATGTACTCCGTGGTGTACCAGAATTCCTTTCCGTTCACCGGATCCACATCGATCTTGCCATAATCACCAAATCGGTTGCCGCTGATGTTGCCGGTCCCTGCGGAGATCAGCTGCTCGGAAACGGTCATGGTACCAGCGGGGTCGCCCGCGAAACGTCCGGTATAGTAGGAACTCACACGGAAGCTGGTCGGGCTTGGCGTAGTGGGTCCGGCCATGCTCGTATAGCCCATGCCGATGTTGCCGAACTGGTCCATCGCCAAACTCGCATTCCAAGCGTGCTTTCCATTTTCGGCGGTGTAGGTGCCCTCCTGCTCTATCGCCCACGGTGTATTGTCCGCGGGTTGGCGCAGCTCGTACCAGCGTACGGCGGCCAACTCACCTGCTGTGGCATCCGCATCCACCACGAAATTGAAGACCGCGGAATTGTGTCCCGGGAATTTGCGGAACTGCGCTTGGTTCATGATCGTGGCCTGTAACGCATCGATGCTACCACCTCCTCCCGGTTGCGCCAGATTCGAGAAGGATCCACCATCGAATACCGAGATGAAGGGCGTGGCCGCCAACTGGGTTGCCGCCGAAACCGTGGAGTTACCCGGTGTGGTCCAATCCACATCGATCGTCCAGACCTTGATGTGATCGAAGGCGACACCACCCCACGCGTCATCCTGTAGGTAGATCGCTGTAGCCCCCCCGGCAGCAGGCATGTTCGCATCCGTTACATTAAGTACCTGCGGACTTTGGAACCCGCTTGTGACAATGCCGGGAAGGTTGAAGCTCTGGATACCCGGTGTCGCCGCCCCTGCGAGCATGGCCGATCGTTCCAGCGCCCATACTCTATTGTTGGATCCGGTGTTGTCGGTGATGTAATAGCCATCGCTCCAAACAGAAAGCTTTTGATAGTCGTTGATCTGGCTCACCGTATAGACGTTCCATGCCGTGGTCAGCGGGTCCGGTCCTTGTGAAACCGCGACCTCGGCACCTCCGGAGAAGAACAGGTAGGAAATGACCCAACGGTCCGCAGCTGCATCATAGGAAGCGGTCAGGTCGCAACAGCCATTGGCGGAAAAGATGTTGTTCACGTTCAGCGGCCCGGTAAGATCGTTGCCGTCCTTATCGTAGATGATGAAGCCCGTGTTGAATACGATGAACACGTGGTCCGGACCAACTCCTAGCGTAGGGTCCGATGGCGGTGAAACGTTGTTGTTCACATCGAAAACGATGGATGCCTCCCTGCTCTTAACGCGGCCTTTGAGGCGACCCGGGTTACTGGCCAGGATATCGTTCTGCGTTTGCCTGTCCTTACCCGGCACCACAAGATTCTTCGACGACCTCCCGTCCTTCGGAGCCTCGGTCAATGGCACTGCAGGGTTCAAGGTGGCCCGTGAAGAGAGCGGTGCCTCCACACGCAACCTGGTTATGACCCCGGTGTAGGCTGCAGGACCGGCCACATTCGGTGAAGGAGCATGCGCAGCCTCCTGAGCAAGAACGGCGGTGCTGAGCACGGTGCAAAGTGCAAGGGATACGACAGAAGTAAAGGAGCGCATAGCGTCTTGTTTCGCGGTAAAATATGATTCCCGCGCGGAAAGGCGAGAACACTATCCCATCACTCCATGGAACCCCGAGCGGTCCACACCCGAATGAACCCGGAGCATGATGCTACATACCCAGCAAACCTGTCCTGCTGCGGGTTGCGAGAGGATCCCGCTTACATTACGCAGCAATTCCATCGGAAGCGTATCATCCATGTACATGGCATGCAGGTTGCGCTTCGCAGACCACAAAAATGAACGCCGCAATGAGGATCCTCCTGGCACTCTTCGCTACACTCGCATTCGCAGCCTGCACCCAGCAAAAGGAGATTCCTGTTGCGACAGAGCAAGAAGCGCGAACGGCACCAACCGAAGCAACAGGAAAGAACGGCACGATCGGCGTGCTCCATCAGGCCACCACCAAGGAAGGCTGCCCATGGACCATTCGCATCAAAGAAGTGGAGTACCTGCTGGACCCGACCAACCTGGAGGAGGAGTTCATGGTAGAAGGCCTCCGTGTACGTTTCGACTACCAGCCCTTGCGCATGATGAACCGCTGCAAAGAAGCGAACCCGATCCGCGTGCTGTCGATGGTGAAAATGAAATAGCGGTTCGCGTTCTTCGGGGTACCCTGAAGTCCGCTGGCCACACGTTGAACCGCCTGGATGCTCATTGGATCGCGCAGTACTTGAACCACTTGGCGAACTGGACTGCTCGGCTTAGGGTCCCGGCCGTGATCACTTCAGGGTGCGGACGAACGGAGTTGTGGGCCAAGAGGAGCTTAGAGGCCAACCTGACCTGATGAACATCAGGCGTGCGACCCCGCTGATACCTTAGTATCGTATCGGCTTGACCTGATCCTCGCCCGCATGAAACACATCCTCATCCCTACCGACTTCAGCGATGGCTCCATGGCTGCGGTCCGCTTCGCCTTCGACGCCTTCGGCACCACAGGAACGCACTTCATCCTGCTGCACACGATCGGGGATATCGTGCCGAGTGAAACGCTGCCGGAATATGTCCCCATGCTGCTCCAAACAGGAAAGAAGGAGTTGCACGCCTTTTCGGAGAAGTGCCGTGCGTTGAAGCCAGGGGATACCATCGAGCTGACGACCGTGGTGGATAGCGGCGCGGTGTTCTTCGCGATCGAACGCGTGTACGAAGCGCAACCTGTGGATGCCGTGGTATTGGGTGCCAAAGGAAAAGGAGCTGCGACCTTCTGGGGTACGCAGACCACCGACGTGGTGAAGATGTCCGCGCGCCCCGTGGTGGTGGTTCCTGTGGAATGGCAGTCCGGCCCGATCCAGCGCATCCTCTATGCGGACGATCGCATCCACATCCGCAAGCGCAATACACTTTCCATACTGGTGGATCTTGCCAAGCGGTACGGATCGGAGATCGCGATGGTGCATGTGCGTGTGGACCAGGATGAACCCTTGGCCCCTTCCTCCTTGGACAAGAAGAGCGCATGGTTCCAGGACGTGGCACATACCAGCACCACGATCGCCGCGAAGGATGTGCAAATGGGCTTGGAACAATTGGCGGGGACCGGGGACTACGGCATGCTCGCCGTCCTGCACCACCACGTGGGTTGGTTCGACATGATCTTCCACCGGAGTTTGGCCAAAAAACTGGCGCTGCACACCACGCTTCCGTTGTTGGTGATGTACGAGTGAGCGCGGTCGGTGAACCGTTCGATCATTCCACCTTCAACGGTGGTCCCACCACCTCCATGCCGTGCGCACGGAATACCCGCGCCACTTCCTCCTTGCTCGGCGGTGCCATCCATTGCGCGGTCTCACGGAAGAAGCCTTCCATGTCACCAGCGGGCTGGTAGATCACCAGCATGCGCGCGCTCGGTGAGTTGAATGAACGTGTGCGGCACACCACGCGGCAGGAAGATGGTATCGCCCACAGCAGCGGGGAACGTCTCATCCCCTACCTGGAAGCGATAGTTCCCTTCCAGCACATGGAAGAACTCGTCCTGTTCCGGATGGATGTGCAGCGGTGGACCACCGTTAGGGCTTTGTCCGATCTGCTCGAACACGGCCATACCGCCCTCGGTATCGGCGCTGCCGATCTTCAGGTCGAGCGTGTTCGCGGTTACGCCCTTCATGGTGAAATGTGTTCCATTGCGTGTCTCGCCTGCGCGAATGTTGAAGCCTTTCTTGATGGGCATCAGGATGAGATTGGCTGCTTTGGTCAGCATCGGGGCCAAGGTGGTCGGGACCGCGCTTAGGAGGAATCGACGGCGTTGCATGTGGGAGATATCGCTGAATGAAGGTAGATCCTCGCGGCCACATGGCCTGCACCTCCGCAACGGAATGGCGCGTTCCTTCTCCATTCCATTCCTGCAACCCACCCTTCCATTTCGGTAGGGTGATCGACCGGTGCCCGACAAGGTCGATGGCAGCAACGCCACAGCAGCACGTCATCTGGCACATTCAACATGATCCCGGCACCCACTTCGCCAACACCTCCGCACGAACCGAAAGTTCCTAGTCAATACACGTTAGGCCACCCGTAATTCAAATGAACATCATGATAACCCTCCTCCTGCTGGTCACCGGCCTGCTTGTCTTCGCTTTCTTCTTCCGTTGCATCAAGTGGTTCGAAAACATCTGATCCCATGCTAGCCCTTCTCCTTGTTGCCATTCTCCTGTTCGCGTACATGTGCTACGTGCTGGTAAAACCTGAAAAGTTCTGATCCATGATGAACACTGAACTCTTCGGTATTCTGGTCATGTTCTTCGGCACGCTGCTGCTGGCGATCCCTTTGGGCCGCAACATCGCCCGGGTTTATGGCGGCGAACGCTCCTTGCTGGACCCTGTGATGGGTCCTGTTGAACGTTTCTTCTTCCGCTTCTCCGGTATCGACGCGAAGCGCGAGATGAATTGGAAGGAGCACCTGAAGGCGTTGCTCACCATCAACATGATCTGGTTCCTCTGGACCATGTTCGTACTGATGAACCAAGGTTGGCTGCCGTGGAACCCCGACGGCAACCCCAGCATGAGCGCGGACCTGGCGTTCAACACCGCGATCAGCTTCGTGGTGAACTGCAACCTGCAGCACTACAGCGGCGAGACCGGTGCCACCTACTTCAGCCAGGTCTTCGGGATGATGTTCCTGCAGTTCGTGAGCGCTGCCACCGGCATGGCCGCTGCTGCGATGGTCTTCAATGCGCTGCGGGAACGCACCAGCGAAAAACTCGGCAACTTCTACGACTATTTCCTGAAGAGCCTCACCCGTGTGCTGCTCCCGCTCTCGGTGGTTGTGGCCGTGCTGCTGATGTTCAGCGGTACGCCGCAGACCGCTGCGGGCAAGGACAGCATCGTCACCCTGCAAGGGGACAGTGTGGAGGTGTCCCTCGGTCCGGTCGCGGGCTTCGTGGCCATCAAGCACTTGGGCACGAACGGTGGCGGCTTCTTCGGGACGAACAGCGCGCACCCGCTGGAGAACCCGAGCTACTTCACCAACATAGTGGAGATGATCAGCCAGCTCATCATCCCCATGGCGATGGTGTTCGCGCTGGGCTACTACTTGAAGCGGAGAAAGTTCGCGTGGATGGTGTTCGGCGTGATGACCGCCGGTTTCCTTGCACTGGCCATCCCGAACATCGTGATGGAGGTGAATGGAAGCCCGGCGATCAATGCACTGGGAATAAGCCAGAGCAGCGGCGCCATGGAGGGAAAGGAGATGCGCCTGGGCGCGGCAGCCTCAGGCTTCTGGAGCATCGTGACCACGGTGATCAGCACGGGATCGGTGAACTCCATGCACGACAGCTCCATGCCCCTGAGCGGCATGAACGAACTGCTCGCCATGATGACCAATGCATTCTACGGCGGCGTGGGCGTGGGCATACTCAATGTATTCGTGTTCATCATCCTCGCGGTGTTCATAAGCGGGTTGATGGTGGGCCGCACGCCCGAGTTCATGGGCAAGAAGATCGAAGCACGCGAGATGAAGATCGCGTTGATCGTCGCCCTCCTGCATCCGCTCATGATCCTCGCCGGTACTGCACTGGCCGCATACGGCATCACGCATGACCCCTCCTATGCGTGGCTGAACAATCCCGGGGCGCATGGCTTCAGCGAAATGCTCTATGAATACACTAGCGCTGCCGCAAACAATGGCAGTGGCTTCGAGGGCCTCGGTGACAACACACCGTGGTGGAACATCAGCACGGGCATCGTCCTGATCCTGTCCCGCTTCCTGCCGATCATCGGTCCGTTGGCCATCGCCGGGCTACTTGCGCAGAAGAAATACATACCGGAAAGCGCTGGCACCCTGAAGACCGACACCGGAACCTTCGGCGTGATGGTCTTCGGCGTGATCGCCATCGTGGCCGCGCTCTCATTCTTCCCAGCACTGGCCCTGGGCCCCATCGCCGAATACTTCAGCTTCTGACCCCATGAAGAACCAACAACCCACCTCCCTCTTCCAGCGCGACCTGGTCATGGAGGCTATCAAACAGTCGTTCGTGAAACTGGACCCTCGGATCATGGTGCGCAACCCGGTGATGTTCACCGTGGAGGTGGGCACCGCGGTGATGCTCGTGGTCTCCCTCTGGTTGCTGTTCAGCGGCGATGCCTCCCAAGGCTCGCTGGGCTACAACATCACCATCTTCCTGCTGCTGCTGCTCACGCTGCTCTTCGCGAATTTCGCGGAAGGCATCGCTGAGGCACGCGGCAAGGCACAGGCCGATTCGCTCCGGAGGACCCGCGAGGACACGCCGGCCAAATTGAAGCTCGCCGATGGTAGCGTGAAGCTGATCCGCAGCAACGAACTGCGCAAAGGCGACCTCTTCTACTGCGAAGCGGGCGACCTGATCCCCAGTGACGGCGAGATCATCGAAGGCCTCGCGAGCATTGATGAAAGCGCGATCACCGGAGAGAGTGCGCCGGTGATCCGTGAAGGTGGCGGCGACCGCAGCAGTGTGACCGGTGGAACGCGGGTGCTCAGCGACCACATCACGGTGAAAGTGACCGGCGAACCCGGCAGCAGCTTCCTGGACCGCATGATCGCCTTGGTGGAAGGCGCGAGCCGCCAGAAGACACCGAACGAGATCGCACTGACGATCCTGCTCGCGGGCTTCACGCTCATCTTCATCATCGTGTGCGTTACGCTGCAACCCTTCGCAGGCTATGCCAACGCAACCGTGAGCATCGCAGCGCTCATCTCCTTGTTCGTTTGTTTGATCCCCACCACGATCGGTGGCTTGCTCAGCGCCATCGGCATCGCCGGCATGGACCGCGCGCTGCGTGCGAACGTGATCAGCAAGAGCGGCAAGGCGGTGGAAACTGCGGGCGACATCGATGTGCTCCTGCTGGACAAGACCGGCACCATCACCATCGGCAACCGCAAGGCAACGGCTTTCTTCCCGGCTCCGGGCGTGGATCGTTCAACTTTCATCCGTTCATGCGCTCTCAGTTCGATCGCAGATGAAACAGCGGAAGGCAAGAGCATCCTGGAACTCGCAGGCCCGGACGTTACCAAGGGCCTTTCGCTGGAGGGCGCGGCACTGATCCCGTTCACCGCACAGACCCGCACCAGCGGTGTGGACCTGCCCAACGGACAGCGCATCCGCAAAGGCGCACAGGATGCCTTGCGCAAATTGACCCTGCAAGCCGGGTTCACCGCCCCTGCGGAAGTGGAGGCCGAAGTGAAGCGCATCGCCGAGAACGGCGGCACCCCGCTCGTGGTGGCCGAGAACGAACGCATCACGGGTTGCATCGAGCTCCAGGACATCATTAAGCCCGGTATCCGCGAGCGCTTCGAGCGCCTTCGGAAAATGGGCGTGAAGACCGTGATGGTGACAGGCGACAATCCGCTCACGGCAAAGTACATCGCCGAGAAGGCCGGTGTGGACGACTTCATCGCAGAAGCCACGCCCGAGGATAAGATGGCCTACATCAAGAAGGAACAACAGACCGGACGGTTGGTCGCCATGATGGGCGACGGTACCAACGATGCACCGGCGCTTGCACAAGCGGATGTGGGCGTGGCCATGAACAGCGGTACCCAAGCGGCCAAGGAAGCCGGTAACATGGTGGACCTCGATAATGATCCCACCAAGCTCATCGAAGTGGTGGAGATCGGGAAGCAACTGCTGATGACGCGCGGTACGCTCACCACCTTCAGCATCGCGAACGACGTGGCCAAGTACTTCGCCATCGTGCCTGCACTCTTCATGGCGAGCATCCCTGCTTTGGGCGCGCTCAACATCATGGGTCTGCACAGCCCTGAGAGCGCCATTCTCAGTGCGGTGATCTTCAATGCGCTGATCATTCCAGCGCTGATCCCGCTCGCCTTGCGGGGCGTGGCCTACAAACCGATCGGTGCCTCGGCGCTCCTCCGGCGCAACCTGTTGATCTACGGCCTCGGTGGCCTTATCGTTCCCTTCATCGGCATCAAGGCCATCGACCTGGCCGTGTCACTTTTCATCTGATCCACCATGAAACAGAACCTTCTTCCCGCAGTGAAGCTCACGCTGATCTGCCTTGTCTTCTTCAGTGGCATCTACACCTTCGCGTTGATCGGCATCGCGAAACTGACGCCCAACGGGGGCAATGCTGAAACCGCTGAGCACGATGGCCACGTGCACTACATCAACCTCGCACAGTCCTTCACGCAGGACAATTATTTCTGGAGTCGACCGAGCACAGTGGGCTACAATGCGGCGGGTTCAGGCGGAAGCAACAAAGGACCAACGAACGCAGAATACCTCGCCACGGTACAAGCACGAATCGATACGTTCATCGTACACAACCCCGGTGTTGCCAAGAGTGACATCCCAAGTGAACTGGTCACGGCCAGCGGCAGCGGACTCGATCCACACGTGAGCGTGCAAGGCGCGCGGGTGCAGGCACAGCGCGTCGCAAATGCGCGCGGCTTGGCACCGGGCGTTGTACTGAAGCTCATCGATGAAAACACCGACGCGCCTTTGCTCGGTCTCTTTGGCCCCACCACCGTGAACGTACTTGAACTGAACCTGGCGCTGGACGCCGCCTCCAAATGAAACAACTCCTCCTCTTCCCGGCCTTTGGCCTAGTCGTCACGGCGAACGCCCAGCAGCTCGACAGTGCCATCACCATCAGTGCTTACGCCGAAGCGTATTCCAGTTTCGACATGGCACAGCCGGACAACCACCTGCGGCCCGTGTTCTTCTACAGTTTCAACCGCCACAACGAGGTGAACCTGAACATGGGCATGATCAAAATGGCCTACGCTAAGAACAACGTTCGCGGCAACTTCGCCCTAATGGCGGGTACCTATGCGCAATACAACATGGCCGCTGAGCCGGAACTACTGCGCAGCGTATTCGAGGCCAATGCCGGAGTGAGGCTGAGCCGCAAAAAGAACCTTTGGCTCGACGCAGGTATCCTTCCCAGCCACATCGGCTTCGAGAGCGCGATCGGCAAGGATTGCTGGAACCTGACACGCAGCATCCCGGCTGAGAACTCACCTTACTTCGAGGCCGGTGCGCGCCTGAGCTACACCACTGCTAACAGCAAGTGGTACATGGCCGGCCTGCTCTTGAACGGATGGCAGCGCATCGCCCGCCCCGATGGCAACAACACGCCTGCCTTCGGCACGCAACTCACTTACAAACCAACCGACAAAGCGACGTTGAACTGGAGCACCTTCATCGGTAATGACAAGCCGGACACGCTACGCCAAATGCGCTACTTCAGCGACCTGTACGCGCAGCTCCAGTTCACCGAACGCTTTGGTCTACAGATCGGTTTCGACATCGGCATGGAACACGCTGCCGACGGCGACAGCAGCGCAGTATGGATCAGCCCGGTGCTGATCCCCCGCTACCGGATCGGCAAGAAGAGCTACCTCGCCGCACGCGTGGAACTGTATCAGGATCCCGACGGCGCCATCATCGCAACAGGCACCGAGCACGGCTTCAACACCGTGGGCTATTCCGTCAACTTCGATCACTGGATGGCGCCCAACGTGCTGTGGCGCATCGAAGCCCGCAGCCTCAGCAGTCAGGACAAGATCTTTGCGGACGCTGACGGCGCACCCGCCGCCAGCAACACATTTTTCACCACCAGCCTTTGCATCGCCCTCCCGTGACCACCTCCATTGGTACCGACCCGTTACTTCGGCCGTCCTCCACAAGGGGCAGATTGAAGGTCTACATGGGCATGAGCGCAGGCGTGGGAAAGACCTACCGCATGCTACAAGAGGCCCACCGCATGCTGGGCTCGGGCATCAATGTGCAGATCGGCTTTGTGGAAACGCACGGCCGCACAGAGACGCACGCCCTGTTGGAAGGGCTGCCGCTGATCCCGATGCGTGAGACGTTCTACAAGGGAAAGCGCATGAAAGAGTTCGACCTGAACGCTACACTACTGCTCGCCCCGAAATGGGTGATCGTGGACGAACTGGCGCACACCAACATTCCCGGGAGCAAGAACCCCAAGCGCTGGCAGGATGTGTTGGACCTTATTGCAGCGGGCATCAATGTGCTCACGGCCGTGAACATCCAGCACATCGAAAGCATCACGGAGGAGGTGAAGCGCATCACCGGTGTGGATGTGGCCGAGCGCGTGCCCGATACCTTCCTTCAGTATGCGGACGATGTGGTGAACATCGACCTATCCGCCGAAGACCTGATCACGCGGCTTCGAGAGGGCAAGATCTACGACCCCGCGAAAGTGGAGACCGCATTGAACAACTTCTTCCGGCCGGAGAAGATCCTTCAACTGCGCGAACTGGCCTTGAAGGAAGTGGCCGGCCAAGTGGAACGCAAAGTGGAGACCGAGGTGGACCCGCCCAAACAACTGCGCCGCGAACGCCTTTTGGCCTGTATCAGCAGCAATCACAAGACCGCAGGGCGGATCATCCGGAAGACCGCACGACTGGCGAACTACTACAACGCCGACTGGTACGTGCTCTATGTACAAACGCCTCGCGAAAGTTTCGATCGCATTCCCTTGGACCGGCAGCGCCATCTACTGAACCACTTCAAGCTGGCCGTGGAATTGGGGGCCGAAGTGATCCAGGCCCAAAGCGGCGAAGCGTCCGGTATCGCAGTGTTGGCCAAGTTCCCCTTGAAGGTGCTCAACCTACAGGAGACCAGTGTTACCCAAGCGATCTTGACCACCGTGCGCAACAAGAGCATAACGACGGTATGCATCGGCAAACCGCATTTCAATATCTTTCAGATCATCCTACGTTCGAACATCTTCAACAAATTGCTCAATGCCTTGTCCAGCAATAATGTGGACCTGATCATCCTCTCCTGAAATGACGCTCAGCATTCGCAAACGGCTCACGCTGGGGACCCTCTTCCTATTCGCATTGCTGCTGTTGAGCTCCGGGATCGGCATCTACCAACTGGACCGGTTGAAAACAGATGCAAAGACGATCCTGACGGATAACTACGAGTCCATCAGGTATGTGCAAGCGATGCAGGAAGCGCTGTACCGGAACGATCCCACAGCTTTTCGGGAACGGCTGTTCCTTCAGGAAGGCAATGCCACCGAAGTGCGTGAGGCCGAGTTCAATGCCAACCTTCGTATGGACTTCGAAAATTGGAATGGCGCCTCCGATCAGGTGGGACGGTTGCACACGGACCTTACCGGCATTCTTCGCGTCAACCTGGACGCGATCAACCGCAAGAACGAAGCGGCGTTGGCCACCGCTAAAGCCGCCGAGCAGCGCCTTTGGGTCATCGGCGCATTGACCTTGGTGGTCGGTCTTGCTTTCAGCCTGGCCTTCCCTCGTTTGATCACCGAACCGATCGGGCGTTTGCGCATCGCCGTGGAACAAGTGGCGAAGGGCAATTACAGGCATCGCATACCCATGTTCCGGGGCGATGAGCTTGGTGCTCTTGCAACATCCTTCAACGACATGTCCGCTCAATTGGAGCAATGGGAGAACAGCAACCTGGCGTTGATCATGACAGAGAAGAGCCGCGTGGAAGCGATCCTCAACAGCATGGTCAATGCGGCGTTCGGAGTGGACCACGAAGGCCGCATCATCTTCGCGAACCTGAAAGCCGTCGAACTACTGGGTCTCAGCGAAGCGGAGCTCATCGGGCGAACGACCAATGAACTCGTTGCACGCAACGACCTGCTCCGTTATGTGCTGGCCGATGGAGAAAGCCGCCCTTTCAAGGCCGTGGTGGGCGGCAAGGAGCAATTCTTTACCAGCAGCCACGCCCCCATACGCAGTGCGAAAGGTGATCTGGGCACCGTGCATCTCCTGCACAACATCACACCCTTCCAAGAGCGCGACGAGGCCCGCACGCACTTCCTCGCCACCATCAGCCATGAACTGAAGACCCCGTTGGCAAGTACGGACCTCGGGCTCGGACTACTGGAGAACAGTAAACGGATGGACGAGCAGCAACGCGCCATATTGGAGGACCTGCGGAAGGACCACCAGCGCTTGGTGCGGATCGTAAGTGAATTGCTGGACCTGACGCAGATCGAGACCGGCCGCATCCGAGTCGCCCTTGGCGACCATGCACTGAGCGGGATCGTACACAAGGCCGTGAGTGCTTTGCATACCGCTGCCGATGCAAAGCAGGTGCGCATCGACGTCCACCTGGAGCCAGAAGACCTGCTCGTGCATGCCGATACCGAAAAAGCATCCTGGGCACTCATCAACCTGTTGAGCAACGCCGTGCGGCACAGCCCACAAGCCGGGCTGGTCGCACTTACAACAAGGAAAGAAGGCAGCGCGGTATTGCTCTCGGTGACCGATCAAGGTGCAGGCCTGACGGACCAACAGCAGGCGCACCTCTTCGAACGTTTCAATCCCCATGCTAGCAGCGGCTCCGGCCTGGGGTTGGCCATCGCTCGCGACTTCATGCGTGCCATGAACGGCGATATCTCCCTGACCGCTTCCACCGCAAATGGATCGGTGTTCACCATCCGCTTCGCCGGCGCACCCACTGCATAGCGCACCGCTGCTGTTACTTCGCGGTATGACCGCCGCTCCCCGCCTGCTCATCATCGATGACGAGCCCCAATTCCGCAACATGCTCCGGCGCGTGTTCGAGGGCGAAGGCTATGCGGTGACCACCGCAGAGACCGGTGCAATTGGGCTGTTGCGGATGAAGGAAGTACCCTTCCCCGTGGTGCTGTGCGATGTGAAGTTGCCGGATGCCAACGGAGTGGAATTGACAAGTGCCCTGCGCTCGATCGCACCCACCGCCGAAGTGGTGGTGATGACGGCCTTCGGCTCGATCCCCGATGCGGTGCAGGCCATGCGCAATGGTGCATTCCAATACCTGGTGAAGGGTGATGACAATGCGAAGCTGTTGCCCACAGTGAGCGGTGCGCTCGAACAGGCGAAGCGCCGGGATGTCGTTCCGCACGAAGTCCCGTCGGATCCGTTCGCAGGTGTGATCGGTCGCTCTCCCGCTATTCAGAAAACGATCGAACTGGCCCGGAAAGTAGCGCCCACAGAGGCCACAGTGCTTATGACAGGGACCACCGGCGTAGGGAAAGAAGTTTTCGCGAACGCTATCCATGCAGCCAGCGCACGAGCCGGACATGTAATGCTCGCCGTGAACTGTAGTGCGCTGAGCGGTGCGCTTTTGGAAAGTGAGCTCTTCGGCCACGTGGCAGGCGCCTTCACCGGGGCGGGAAAGGACAAAAAGGGATTGATCGAAGCAGCCAAAGGGGGGACGCTCTTCCTGGACGAGATCGGGGAGATGCCGCTGGAGCTGCAGTCCAAATTGCTGCGCGTGCTCGAGACCGGCGATTACCTCCGCGTGGGCGATACCGTCCCCCGGAAGGTCGATGTCCGCTTCCTCGCCGCCACGCACCGCGACCTCTTGCAGGACAGCGCGAACGGCCGTTTCCGGGAGGACCTCTATTACCGGCTGGCCGCGTTCGTGATCCGCATGCCCGCCTTGGCGGAACGGCCCATGGACATCGCCTTGCTTGCCAACTTCTTCCTCCAGCGCTTTGCCGCGAAACTCCGCAAACCCATCACCGGCATCGATAATGCCACCTTGGAACTGTTGTCCGCACATGCTTGGCCGGGGCAAGTGCGCGAGCTGCGGAACGTGATCGAGCGCGCATGCATCTTGTGTGACGGACCATTCTTGGATGCCCCTTCCCTGCCCCTTGAATTGCAGCGGTCCAGCAGCAATACATCCACCTCCCCGGTGTATGATCTCGAGCACGTGGAACGTGAGCATATCCGGCGCGTGCTTCAGCACACCGGTGGCAACAAGACGTTGGCGGCGACTTTGCTGGGGATCGGGATCACCACACTGTATGCGAAGTTGAAGAAGTGGGAAGGGTGACAGGAGGCTTCAAACCGGAACAAGCGCCCCGCAGCGCGATCTCCACCAAGGCCGAGCGGTTCTCCTTGCACGACCGCGCTGGGCCAGCGCTCGGATCTGGTGTTGGTGCAGGGCGATCCCCGTGTCACGATCCGGGATACGCTTTCGGTACGTGGTGTCTGGAAACTGGGGGTGCGGCGGGTCGGGCAGGTACCGTGATGTGGCCCAGCGCCGGAAGTGCATGCCCACGTGGCTGTTCACCCAGTACCCCACCGCAATGATCAATCTCGAGGTTGTAGTATTCACTGTCACGCTTCACCAGTCGGCGCACCTCCCGTTGACCTGTTGCAAAGAGCGCAACAGTTGGCTCCCGTGGCCGAGCATCACAAGGAGCCACCTTCCGCTGTTACTTCCCGGCCTTGTAATGGTGCAGTGCGAAACGGTTCCAGCCCTTCTTCGTCCTGCTCTCCACCGCCCAGTTGAAGCCACCTGCTTCGTTGGGCCAATAGATCTGGCGCGCGATCCCGGCGGGCATCTTCGCCTCGAAGCAGATAGCGGTGGTGTGGATGTCCGGCGCGCTGCTGAGTACCCCGTTGCTGCGCTTGCCGTCCGAGGTGAAGGACCAGAAGGAGAGCGTACCGTCGTCCACGCCGAAGATGGCGTGCTCTTCATACGCGCCCTTACCGAAGCTCCACGTGCAATTCAATGTGATGTACTTCTCGCCCAACACCGGCTTGAACACCCGCGTGCATTCCACCTTGCCCATGGGCGAGTCCGCGCTTGCTACCCAACTACCGATCAGTGGTTCCAGTGGACCGAGTTTGCCGCGGCCTTTCTTCCATGTCATGTGCGAGTGAATTAAGGATCGTGTGACCAAGGTAGTGGCGCGCAGGATCTGCCGAACACCACACGCCGTTGCCATGCGAAGCCTCGCATCAGCGGTGCGGCTACTTGCAGGTCAGGATCCCGCTGCGGCCGAACGCGCCTCCAATTCCTCCACGGTCCTTTTTGCTTTGGCCAAGCGTATCGCATCGTTCTTCTCCACCAGCAGCTTCTTCGCCCACTTCTCCAGTCGGTGGTGCAGTGGTATGAGCAATGCCGCAATGCACACCAATGCCAAGAGTGTAAAGATCGGCGAGTGGTGCGTGATGCTTCCGATGATGGGGTGCAAGAGCAGGTTGAGGAATTCGAAGACGATGAGCAACGCCACCACGCAGAGGAAGGAGATCGCCTTCGCACTGGCCACGTAACTCCGGCTGAAGATGAGGAAGCCGAGGATGAACACCACGATGCCCAAGGCGATGAGCGCCATCTGGATGTTGTTCGAGCGTGCCTCCTCCTCCTCGGCATGCACCACCGCGAGTTCCTGTTGACGCGCCTCCTCCTCGAAGGTCATCAACTGCGTCTGTTGGATCGCCTTGATGTTGTACAAGCTGTCGTCCGCGGCCTTGTACATCTCGGAATACTTGAAGGCGCTGTCCACCGCGCTCTTGCGGTAGAGTTCGGTAAGCAGTTGCGCGGGCTTCATCACCATGGTGGCGAAGGGCGTTCCTTGCACGGCAGCGATCGCCTGTTTGGCGCACACGATCGCGGAGTCGGGCTGCCCGGCATCGGTATGCAACTCGGCCAGCGCGGTGTGGGCGATGTTGATGAACTTCGGTGATCCGATCTGGCGCCCCGTCTCCAACGCCAAGTCGAAGTAGGAACGCGCGAGCGCAGGGTTCTTCAGCTTGGCTTGGATATGGCCCAGCTGCACATAGATCTCCCCGAGGGAATACGGGATCCCGCTGCTCATGGAGAGTTCGTACGACTTCTGGGTATAGGTCAACGCGGAGTCCAGTTTTCCGTCGGCCAGGTAGATCTCTCCCAGGAGCAGGTTCCCGACGATGGAGAACAGGTTCACCTCATGCTTGGCTGCGTTCTCCAAGCACTTGCGACCGTATTCGATGGCTGTGGGGTATTCATGCAGGTCCAGGTAGTTCGCGGCCAGAACGGTGTACGCACAGGAGATCAAGCGCGGATCCCCGCTCTCTTCAGCGACAGCCTTGGCCTTCAGGTCGTACTCCAGGCTCTTCGCTGTGCTGCCAAAGGCGCGGTAGTCGTAGCCCAGGCAAGCAAGCCCCTGCACCTGGCTCACCTTGTCGCCACTCATCTGCCCATGCACCAACAGCACATCGGCGTTGTGCATGTCATCCACCGGATTCGTTTCGGAGGTGGTGAGGCCGCTGAAGGCGAGGTAGAACCGCGCGCTGTCGTTCTTCTCCGCCGCGATCCTGGGCAGCAGTTCTTCCATGGATTGGGCGCGCACAGGTGCAACGTGCAGCATGGCAAGGCCGAGGGTGAGGAGGGCGAGGTTCTTCATCGTGGTGGTTGTGATCGGGCTGCTTAAAGAAACGACGATCGCGCGGATGGATGCCGGACATCCGTGAAACCACCGCTGGGCTCGATGCGCTACCTATTCCTGCGATCCTGTCCGATCACTTACCCGAACAACCACGGTTGCGGATCATCCGGGCGATCGCGTGGTTCTTCCGCACGACCGACAGACCCGCACACCTTCACGGCGTGCACACGATCCGCAGTCCTGCACTCTGCTTCATTGTAGCGCGCATGATCAATCGATGCTCCTCTCCTGCTGCGTGCAGCACGAGGCCCGCGGTATTGGGCGGTTCGCTCCCTTCATTCTCGGCCTGCATCACCAGGTAATTCACGCCGGGTAACAAACGGATCGGGATGGCGCGCATGGAAGCGCGGTGCGGCACCGCGATCCGGCGTGCGATGCATTCGCCGTTCAGGAACAGCGTTACCGTGTCGCCGTCCATGCGGCGGTCATCGTAAAGCAGCAGCACCAAGGTGTCCGCACGCACATCCACCTTCGCCGCCCAGTGCACCTCGCGGCCCTCCACGCGTCGCGGAAGCACGATCGGCAGCGGCGTGAGCACCGGTTCGGAACGACGCACTTCCTTGGTACGCACCAGCATGAGTTCACCCGGTTCGCAGCCCGGCGGTTGCCACTCGCCATAGAGGCGCCATTGCACACCATTGGTATCCAACCGCAGCGCACCGCCTTGCACCACCCAACGGTAGCTGGTGGCACTCTGCTCCAGGATCCGCGACTCGCGCAAATGGTAACGCCCGCCGTACCGCTCCCCTTCGATGGCCATGTTGGCGTAGTGCTCCTCTTGGAACGGGAAGGTGATGTGGCTGGTGCCCGTGATGCGGCCTGCATCCGCCACGAGATCCATGTCGATGACGAAGCGTTCGTTCATCCCGCGCACCAGTTCACCGTGCCAGGAGCCGGAGAGATCCTGCGCGGAGAGGGTTGAGGAAAAGAGACGTGCAACGCACACGGCGAACAGACCGAGCACGCGAAGGGGATGAAGGAGCAGCAGCATCGACGCATCCGTACACCGTTCGCGCGGAAGGGTTCAGATGCCGATGATCGCTTAGCACGTGATCACATCCACTGATGATCCCACAGAGGACGCCTGTTGGCGAACAAGGCCTTCATTCGGTCGGGGGCGGAAGGTCCCAAGGCTTCACGTTGCTCCCGGGAATGCGCAGGGGGCGCAGGCCCTCCGCACGCTGCTGATCCAACCGGTCCATCTGCTCATGCTGGTCGGCGTGCAGTTTTCCGTGGTCCACGAAGGTGATGAGTTGTGCCAACTTGTGGGGCACCACCCACTTGCCGATGATGTAGCCGTGTCGCACGCCCACGCGCACTTCATCGTTGTCCAGGCAATACTCCATGCCGAAGTCCATGTTCTCGCGGATGAACTCTTTCATGCGGGAGAGACCGTCACCGGTACGGTTGAAACGGGCGGCGTACTGCTCGAACACATGGTGGCTGATGTGGAAGCACACGCCATCCTGTACGATGCGCGCCGCACGATAGTAGCCATCCGCGCCCCGGTACCACACGAAGGGAGCGATCTGCAGCACCTTCTTCGTGGGCAGTATGGCCACCAGCCAGTTGTTCCCCTCGTGACTGCGGTACTCGTGCAGCTGGGGTTGCAGGCGCAGGGATCTGTCCTTGCGCACGTTGCGCTGCAAGCGCTCAATGGGTTGCTTCAGCTTGTTCCACATGGCGGGCAGGTCGCGGAAGGCTTCGCGCACCACTTGCTCCGGGCTATGTGTTTGAACGATCATGGTTTCGCGGCTTCAACGGCATGCACCTCGCCGGGGTTCTCCCCATCAACGCAAGCCTGGGCGGGATAGTGCGTGTGCGGAAGGTCGTCGGGGAACGTCCCGTCGGGAGCGGCGCTACTTCCAGGCCGGGCCGGTGAACGTCCGAGGTCGGCCATTTGCAAGATGGGTCATGGACATCCAGGCGCAGGGTCCCGAAGACGGAGACCCGGCGCAGGTATGAGGAACATTTGACCTCTTTCCTAATTCAGTCACGCCCCTTTGCACCTCATCCTTTATCCTTCTCCCTCGCTTCGCTTTGCTCGCGATGACGAGAAGGAGTGGATGAATCAGGAAAGAGGTCTATTGCCGCGACCCGGGCTCGGTCCCAGTGCTCCAACGGATGCCATGCGAGAGGCCGCACACTCCGTGCGCATGCATCCCGCGGTCCATTTCGGGAATGGGATCGGAATGATCCGGAACCGTGCGGACCATTCGGGGAACATTCCTGTCTTGTGCAAGACGCCGATGGGCCATTCGGGGAATGAACCTTTCCGGCGCAAGGCACCGATGGTCCTTTCGGGGAACATGCAAGAGTGGAGCAGGACAGCGATGGACCATTTGGGGAACGGTCCTTTCTGGTGCATACCCCCGATGGAGCATTCGGGGAATGAACAATTCCGGTGCAAGGTTTTCGCGGATCACCAGAGGAACGCCGCCGAGGTGAGCATGGCAACGCGCGGATCGTTCAACTCATTGGCGTTCCCCAAATGGAACCCGGCCGGTGGAGACCCCGTTGAAGCCACCAACTCAACGACCATGAACGTCCACTGCATCCGCGCCGGCGTGAAGGACCTCCCCTCCGGTGCCTTGATCTCGAAGACCCTATACATCGAGGAAAAGATGGCGGGCAATCCGCATTTCCCGAACCCCACGCCCAGTTTGGCCACCATCGCCGCTGCTCGTGTGGCTTTGGAGTATGCCTTCGCGGCATCGTTCGGCGGTGGTTTCGCCGCCGTGGCTCTCCGCTGGGTCCGTCACGCGGAGTTGGAGAAGCTGATGGTGTACCTCGCCAAGTATGTCATGAGCGCAGCCCCGGGGGATATCGGGAAACAGATCACCAGCGGCTTCGAACCGCGCAACCCACCGGTGCGCATCACTTCGCTCATCGCCCCCTCCTTCCTCAATGCCAAACGCGGCGCTTCAGAAGGAAGGGTGAAGCTCGGGTGGGACCGGATACACGGCGCGCGCACCTATCAGGTGTTCGTGAACGACGGAAACATTCTGGATGAAAGTGCTTGGCACCCGATCGCCTTCACCACGCGGATCCGCACAGAAATACTGGGCCTTGAACCCGGACGGATGCACCACTTCCGCGTGCGCGCCATCCTCGCAGCGGGCGAAGGACCGTTCAGCCAGGTGACGTCTGCGAGGGCGTGAGGGGTGCTACCGGATGCGTAGTCCGGAAACGGAGAACCTTTTTAGGGGATGGCGCCGGAGGTGCCCTGCTCACGCGCGCGGTGCCGATCCGCTACGGTGGGCCGCAGCGCAACGCGGACGGTGTTGGGCGAGGGTGCGGGGACTTTCACTTTGGGAAAGTACGGTACGCCGGATTCCACCTATTGCAGTCGTTCGTGCTTCTCGGCAATCCGCATGATGACAGGACAACGTTGACCAAAGACGCTCCTCGCCCGGCAGCGGAGGTCGCGTATATGAGTCGCTCAGTATGGTCGAATTGCATTTGATATATTTGCCGCTATATTTGCCATCCCATACTGACACATACAATGAAGCCCAAACGTGACAGGTTCTTGAAAGTTGCTGCAAGTAGAGTACAGAAAGCCTTAGATGCGCTTGACAGCCTCTCCAAGTGTAGCAACAAGGCCAACTACGACTATACCGAAGCAGAGGTGAGGAAGATGGAACGTGTAGTCAAGGAGAAGTTGCGCTCCACATTCGACAAGTTTCGCTCCGGGTCGGCAGCCAGCGATGACAGCGGGTTCAAGTTCTAGCTTCCGCAAACCAGCCTTCCCATCCTCACTTCCTAGACCCCGATAGTCAACTCATCTCAACTGACAACCATGAACCTCAACGAACTCTGCCTTGCACTGGTCAAGTGTGACACCGAGGAGGACGTAATAGCAATTCTGAAGGAGAATGGGTACTGGGACGATCCTGATTCATGGAAGTACTTCGACAAGGATGAGAACAACTTCTCAATCATTGGCAATCAGCAGAGCAAGCCAGAAACAGCGCTAGTTGAGAAGCTCATCAACTCGGTCGACGCAGTTCTTATGGGTGCTTGTCAGCAGCGCGGCGTTAGGCCTGATGCCAACGAAGCACCGCAGAGCATCAAAGAAGCACTTATCCTCTACTACGCGATCGATGAAGGAAAGCTCACAAACATTACCGCGAGCGAGCGAAGCAAACTTGCGGAAAACATTTGCCTGATTGCAACTGGCCAGAAAAGCAACCCCACATTCACGATTGCAGACAAAGGGGAAGGTCAGTCTCCCGCCAAGCTGCCGACGACAATCCTATCCCTCCGGAAATCCAACAAGCTAAGGGTGCCGTTCGTGCAAGGGAAATTCAACATGGGCGGAACCGGAGTGTTCAGGTTCTGCGGTGAAAGGAATGTCCAGTTGGTCCTTTCAAAGAGGAACCCAGCCGTCGCACAGAAGGACCATGACCCCACCGCAAGTTTTTGGGGCTTCACTGTCATTCGGAGAGAGGATCCAGCGCAGGGGGTCAGAAGCTCCAACTACAAATACCTCGCGCCAAGCGATACCATACCCTTCTTCGCAGCAGACAGCCTTGACATACTCCCGTCGGAGTACCCCAACCCTTACGGGAGTCCGATGACGTATGGGACATTCATCAAACTCTACGAGTACAACATCGGGCCCGGACTGCGGACCAACATTCTCTTTGATCTTTACAACAAGTTGTCCACTCTGATGCCACAACTCGCCTTACCGGTAAGATTGTACGAGAGAAGGAAGGGCTACTCAGGTCACAGCTATGAGGGAGTCCTTGCCGGGCTTTCCGTGCGCATTGACGAAGACAAGTCGGACAATATCGAAGAGGGATTTCCTACTTCCGGTCTGCTACCTGTGAATGGGCAGAAGATGCGATACTCCATCTACGTCTTCAAGAAGGGGAAGCACGAGAAGTACACCAAGGATGAAGGGATAATCTTCGCCATCAACGGACAAACACATGGCACTCTTTCGAAATCCTTCTTCAATCGAAAGGCTGTAGGCCTAGGCTATTTGGCAGAGTCCATCCTTGTGGTCCTCGATTGCTCAGAGATCAATGGCCGAGACCGTGAGGATCTGTTCATGAACAGTAGAGACCGGCTTAGCAACTGCCCATTGAGGCTTGACATTGAACGCGAATTGGAGGATGCCCTAAAGCACCATCAAGGGCTGAGACTGCTCAAAGAGAAGAGAAGGCGCGAAGAGGTTGAGAGCAAGTTGAAGGACTCGAAGCCGCTCGCTGATATTTTGGAGAGCGTACTGCGCACTTCACCAACTCTTGCACGGCTCTTCATTCGTGGGCAGAACATTGCAAACCCATTCGCATCGGAGAGTGCCGCGCCCGCACCAACTTTCGCAGGGAAGGAGTTTCCGACAGTGTTCTCCTTGGTGAAAAAGTACCCCCAGAACAGACCAAAGACAGCGCACCTTGGAAGCAAATTCAGGGTGGACTTTAGGACCGATGTCACGAACGATTATTTCGATCGAGGAAAGGACCCCGGCACCTTCAAGCTGCTCGTAAACGGAGTTGAGAGTGACGACTACTCCATCAACCTTTGGAACGGCGTAGCACATCTGAACATTACTGTGAATAACACGGCGGTTGGAGAAGTCCTGAGCATACGAAGCCAGGTCATAGATGTAAGCCGGTCGATGCCGATCGTCGAAGAGTTCTATGCCGCAGTGGTTGGAGCCTTTGACCAAGGGGAAAGGCGGTGGAGGATCCCGGAAACCCCCTAGTTCTGATGAAGAGGGTCGCGATGCTGTGAAGCCCAATGGATTCGCAATCCCAAACATCATTGAGTTGACGGAGGACGGAAGAAGCGGACACTATTGGAAGGAACAGGACTTCAACGGTCACTCCGCGTTGCGCGTGAAGGGTTCAGAGGAGGATGGCTACGACTTCTTTGTCAATACCGATAATGTTCATCTCCTAACTGAGATAAAGGCTAGGCGCGATGAAGAAGTCAAGGCCATTGAAGCACGATACAAATTCGGGTTGGTGCTTGTTGGTTTGGCGCTGTTGCAGGATTCGGATAAGCGCAACGACAGTGAGGGTGACGGAGAGGACATCCCCACCCAAATCAGTCGAGTGTGCAGTGCAATCTCACCTGTGATCCTTCCGATGATCGAAAGTCTCGGAGCTATTGAGATGGATGCCATTCTCGCAATGCCGGTCGAAGAAAGCTGAAGCTCCAGGAATCTTGGCGTTGATCATTTCGCGTTAGGGATTGTACCGGAAAGCCCGGAGCCGTCTTAGGCGAGGATTTGAAACGAATGGCCCGACGGCGAGTCTTCGAGCCGGAACGCCCACACTTCGACTCCTCTTTCGCTTCGCGCCCTGCGTTGTGCCGCTTCGCTTATGCTCAGTGTTACACGTTCCTACATATTCCTCCGGTACTGCCCGCCCACCTCGAACATCGCAGCAGTAAGCTGCCCAAGCGAACAATACTTCGTCGCTTCCATCAGCATCTCGAACATGTTCTTGATCGCGGCCTTCCCGTTGGGCGGGACTTCGCTCCTCCGTCGCTCAGCTTGCAATTTGCGCAACCAGGTCGCGCTTTCGTCGGTGTAGGCTTTCTGCAGATTCTCCACGGTGACGATCCCGCTAAGGCGGGACAGATCCTGCGCTTCCTTCTCTTCCTCGGTGGCGCGGATCATCCGCCGTACGGCGGGCAATACCGTGGGTGAGCCCTTGCTGCTGCGGAAGGTGTTGACGCCCATGATCATGTGAGGAACTCCTCGGTGAAGCTACGGGCGCTCAGGATGCGAGTAGAGCCGTATCGTTCAAGAACGAGCAAGTCGTCGTCACCGGTCACCAGCACATCGGCCTTGCCCTTCTGTGCCATCATCAGCAGGTAGTCGTCCTTGGGGTCTCGGGACAGGGGTGTTGGACTTATTGCCTCAACGTCCACGAACTCGCCCGCTTCGGTGAGGGTCATTGCAAGTTGGTGGGCGAACTCCACGGGAAAATGCGGGCGGAACTTGGGGCGGGCAGCCACATCGACCAACTCAGCCAGCAAGGGCGGACTGACCAAGAGCACGAACTCCCCTTCACGCAACAGCGACATGAATCCTCCCAGTCGCTTACCGATGAGGAAGCTGATCAGAACGTTGATGTCAACGACGACGCGTTGCGGGTGCTGCCTTCTTTTTCCGCGCCGCATAGCGTTTGGCTCTTACGATATCCACTTCCTTGCGGATGGTCTCCTCGTCGATGTCCACGTCCTTGAGCGCTACCATCATCACCTTAAGACGGTCAAGGGCACGCTCACGCTCGAACGCCTTGAGTAGCGCATCCTTCTCCTTGCCGGGCAGTTGCTTGGCAAGCTCCACCACTTGATCAGGGGTGAGGTCGATACGGAAGCCACGGTCGAGTAACATGTCCCAAAGCTAAGTGATGAATGGGACTACATGTTGCGTCGATACTGCCCACCCACCTCGAACATCGCCGCCGTGAGCTGCCCCAGCGAGCAATACTTGCACGCCTCCATTAACACCGCGAACATATCCTCGTTCCACGGCATTTGGCGTACCCGATCAGCGGCTCTGTCCAACTCAACTAAGCCTTTCCCCCGCCTGCCCTCTTCCCGCCAGTACCGGAACGGCCATACTTCGCCGCAGGCTCCGCCGCCATGCTTGCCGGTCTTGTTGATGGTCCCATGCCTCTGGCCTTCGCGTGCGGCTTTGCCGAGGGCACGGCTCTAAGTTCCCATTGGATGTTGAAGATCCGTGCCAGTTGCGCCTTGTGGTAGTCGCTCACGGGCCTATCGCCACGGAAGAGTTGGGTGAGGAAGCTCGGCGACACGTTCATCTTCTCGGCCAGGTCCTTTTTGAGCATACCCCGTTCGTCCATGATGCGCTGGGCTTCGCTCAGGTAAGCATGGCCGATGGCGAGTGCTTCCATCTCCAACAGTTCTTCCTCGTTGAAGTCGTTCAACACTTTGGCGAACGCGGCCTTCACGGCCTTGGGGTTTTTGAGGTTCTTAGGGCTCATGGATCTTGGTGTATTCGTAAGTGGCCACTCTGCGGATGACTTCCTTTTCCCGGTGACTGTTCTTCTGACTGCTCTTGTGCGCGATGACCTCACAAGCGATGACGACGAAGTACATGCCCTTCACATACACTTCCCGACAGTAGATGCGTGCATTCACTCCACCCTTCAACAACTTCATCGCCATCACACCTCACATCCCTTCTCAATGTCCTCCTTGTCGTAGAGCTCAGATGCGCGATGCCCTTGGAGAATGAGATCGGTGATATACCTGAACTTCTTCTTGACCTTGGGATCCGCTTCAATGAACTCCAAGATCTCCTCTGCCAGCGCATCATCCACCGCCACACACCGTTTCCCGTCGAGGGACTTGGTGATGATGGTGGCCGTGCGTTTCATGGGCGATATTAAGCAATAGCTTAAGCTAAGGTGTTAATTCCTTCCGAACTTTTCTGGCCTGCCCCGCTGACAGAATGCTCGTCAAGGGGTGAAAGACAAGATAGATGGGAGCCGGGAACGACCAACTGGCAAGGGCAGGCGGTTCGCGTTAGGGATCGGACCGGAAAGCCCGGAGTCCGCCATCCGGCGGACGAGGACTTATTCTATGACCTGAGCAAGCCAATGGGAAAGTTTTTTTCAGGCATGAGGAACTCCAGCCATGGGTCAAGATCTGAAGCAGCCCTCGACCCATGTTATGGCTGTCGTTCATCAGACCTATCCCTGGCGGGTTGCTCTTCAGCAGAGCCCACTTCCGTTTCGGCCCGATGCACAAGTCTACGCAGTGACGGGTTCCGTTCTGCGCACGAACGGAGTGCCCCGATCGATCGCGGCATGGATGCGGTGGATGAGCTTGTTGCGGATGGCGTTGAGCACCGACATCTTGTGCTTGCCCTCGGCCACCTTGCGTTTCCAGTAGTCACTGCAATTCACCCTTGCGTGCAGTGACCCCACGGCCGCCATGTGCAGCAGGTACTTCAAGGTGGATTGCGCCTGGCGGACACACGGGTCTTGCCACGGATGCTGCTGCCGGAGAGTGCTCGAAGGGAGCGCAGCCTGCATGACAGGACAGCTCCCGAGCGGTCTTGAAGCGCAGGAAGCCTTCGGTGAGCGCCAGCGGATGAGCTGCCAGCACAGGGCCGACACCATCAATGGACAAGAGCAGGTCATAGATGCGTTGGTGTTTCCGCATCGGCGGCGAGTCGCACCTCCGTGATCGATGCTTCGATCTGCGGTCGACTTGCCCGAAGCGCGGTATCTGCGCCTTGTCGATGCGCGTGAAGGCGGTCTGGAGCGACTTGTCCATGCACTTGTTCAGGTTGCGGATCTGCGTGTGGTGCATGGTCTTGCGCCGCACCAGGTTCTCCCGCCGGGTAAGCAACTGCTTGAGCTTGTTGGTGCGCAGGTGATCGGGCGTGACCAAGCGCGCCTTGTCGTGGAAGCGTCGGGCATAGTCGGCGATCCAGCGCATCAATGCGGTCGTTCTTCCCGCGTGTGGCACCGATGCTCCTGATGATGTCGGTGGGATGCGCCAGCCAGGTGAGCACCTCCAGTTGCACCAAGGTCTCCAACGGAAGGTGCGAGTAGTGCCCGGTGGGTTCAAGGCACACCAGGCATTCCCCTTTGCAAGACCGAACGCTTTGGTCCACCGCTTCCCACATGCTGCGTAGACCCTTCTCCGTGTTGGCCACTTGCTCTTCGGCGGTGACCTTGCCGTGTTCATCCAGCAGGGCCGCATCCAATGTCGCCTTGCTCACGTCGATACCGATCCAGTGTTTCATGTTCACCTACTTTTGGGTTAGTAAAGTGATCGCTGGAGGGGTTGGAGCTCAGGTCCTGTGCTCGACAACTCTAATAGGCCACTACGCCTGCAATTCTATCCAGCCTCAGACCCGAGTGGATCGGGTGCCAATAAGTCCTTTAGGCCTAAAAGCCTATGCAGCGGAATGGTTCACCCGCGATGTGCTCAGTTTCCTTCAGTGATGGTTGCTCCTCGAAGATGGGCATCTTCGAGGCGGGCAAGTGAGTTGGAGGAAGCCCGACGGCGCTGCCCCCGGAGCTGCATCCGGGGTGAGCGCCGGAACGCCCAAAGTACTAATCACCTATTCCGCCGAAACTGCCCCCAACCCTAAACCTGAAACCGACTTATCGTTCGAGCGAATATTCTTCCAGCGATTTCAGGTCGCGCTTAATTGCTTGCTCCCAGTCGAGTTGACGGTCAGCACTTCTTCCCAGTTCAGTTTCTTGATCATAGAGCTCTTGGCGGGCATCCTCGACCGTCGATACGGAATCCCTGAGTTGGAGCACCCGGTCACGAATATTTTGCGGCGTGAGTTTTGACCTATGTAATGTCAGCCTTAGCACTCTCGCATAGTACTCGGCCAAGTCGAAAATGCCCCTGTTCGTGCTTGAGCAGTACAGCGCTCGCTCGTCCAGTCTCATTTACCCATGACTTACTAGGAATGAAACGACATTCAACTCCATATTTCACTCCGTTCTTGTTGTAGGAATATGAGGGGAACAGCTGCAAGTGACTAACCGCGCACACTCCTGGGCGAGCAGAAACAGTCGTTGCCTTGAAGTCGGTCCAGGAAAGCGGACGTTCAGGTCTCCATAGGATATAATCGACAGGATTCTGCACTTCAAAGGCTGACAGCCAAAGGAGCAGAATGCCCAGAACCATCATTCGGGTAAGACGCATCACATATTCCGCCGGTACTGCCCCCCAACCTCAAACATCGCATCCGTTAGCTGCCCAAGCGAGCAATACTTACAAGCCTCCATCAGCACCGCGAATCCCGCTCTAGTGTCCGTACGCGTCGTTCCTCCGCTACGGCCTCTACGACGGGACTTCGCGCTGCTCAGCATGTCCTTGCTGCCGAGGAAGATGTTGACACCGATGATCATTTCAAATGCTCATCAACGAAAGTGCGGGCGTTCATGATCCGGGTACGACCGTGTTTCTCCAGCACAAGTAGGTCGTCGTCACCGGTGAGGAGTACATGCGCCTTGGTTCGTTTGCAGAGGGACAGGAGGTAGTCATCTGCCGCATCACGTGAAACGGGTTCGATCTTCGTGGCCGCCGCATGCCGCTCCGAGTTCAACTCGATGACGTAGACGAGTTCGTCCACCTCCTTCACCGGAAAGTACTTGCGGAACTTGGGGCGCCGGGCCACTTGGTCCAGTTCATCGAGTAGCAGGTCGTCCATGATGATGACGAACCGTTTATCGTAGAACAGCGGCTGCAGTGCTTTGATGCGCTTCCCGATCAGGAAGCTGATCAGCACATTCGGGTCAACGACGACGCGCAGGGGTGGCATTGCGTCGCTTCTCCCAAAGTTCCTGACGCACTTCCTTGCAGGTGCGAACGATCTCGCGGTCGCTCATGGAATTGGGACGGAATGCCGCCAGGATATCGTCCCACTTGGCTTTCAGCCCGGCGCGTTGCAACTCTTCCGCAAGCTTGAGCTGGTCCTTGGTGCCCATGCTCAACGCGAGTTCCGCGACCTGGCTATAGCTGACGTCCTTACGGTCCGATCTGAACGACATGGTTTCTGCTGCTTGCTCATCAAAGATAGACGCTCGTAAGCGCTCCGCAGAAATTTCAGTGGCATCTGTCCTACATATTCCTCCGATACTGCCCACCCACCTCGAACATCGCGGCCGTAAGCTGCCCAAGCGAGCAATACTTGCACGCCTCCATCAGCACCGCGAATCCCGCTCTAGAGTCCGTACGTGTCGTTCCTCCGCTACGGCCTCTACGACGGGACTTCGCTTCTCTCAGCATGTTCAACATCACGTACGAAGCCACTAGAGACCGATCAACGGAACATCGTACAAGCGGTACTGCGTATCTACGGTGATCATGCTCATGCCCTCGTGCTTCGCTTGCGCGATCAACATCCGATCGAACGGATCGCGGTGGTGCAGCGGTAACACGGATGCCGCCACGATGTGCGAACGCTCCAACGGAAGCACCTTGAAGGGAGCGTCCGTGATCGTCGTGAAGAATGCGTCGAGCGGCATGCGCAATGGCAATTTGCCAATGCTGTGCTTCAGGCCGATCTCCCAGAAGGAGACCAAGCTCACATAGGCTTCGTTCGCTTCGGAACGGATGGCCTGCTCGGCTGCTTTCGGGAGCGCTGCATCACCTGCTTGGAACCAGAGCAGGATGTGCGTATCCAGAAGCAGCTTCATTCCATGTACTCCTTGAAGTCATCCAAGGGGGCATCGAAATCAGCCGGTACGGTGACCATTCCTTTTGCCAGACCCGGCACGGGTGCTTTGCCCTTCTCCGGTGGACCATCACCCTGTTTGCGCCGCATCAGAAACTCGATGAAATCGAGCACCTGCTGGCGAACATCCTCCGGGAGGGAGGATAGCTGGATGTAGTTGTGAGCCGTGGGCATGACACGAAGATAGTATGGTGCTTTCAGGCGGACTACATATTGCGCCGATACTGCCCGCCAACTTCAAACATCGCCGCCGTCAGCTGCCCAAGCGAACAGTACTTCGTGGCCTCCATCAACTGCTCGAACATATTCTCGTTCTTGATCGCCGCTTCCTGAAGCTTCCGGAGCCACGTCGCGGATTCTTCCGGGTACGCCTTCTGAAGGTTTTCGACAGTTTGGATCTGCGCCTCCTTCTCTTCCTCCGTTGCGCGGATCACTTCCTTGGGCAATACCGTGGGTGAGCCTTTGCTGCTGAGGAAAGTGTTCACCCCAACAATGGGATATTCGCCGCTGTGCTTCAGTGTCTCGTAGTAGAGGCTCTCTTCCTGGATCCTGCTGCGCTGGTACATGGTCTCCATGGCGCCGAGCACGCCGCCGCGTTCGGTGATGCGATCGAACTCGGTGAGCACGGCTTCTTCCACCAGGTCGGTGAGCTCTTCGATGATGAAGGAGCCTTGCAACGGGTTCTCGTTCTTGGCCAGGCCGAGCTCCTTGGTTGATGATGAGCTGGATGGCCATGGCGCGGCGCACGCTTTCCTCGGTGGGCGTGGTGATGGCCTCGTCGTAGGCGTTCGTGTGCAGGCTGTTGCAGTTGTCGTAGATGGCGTAGAGGGCCTGCAGCGTGGTGCGGATGTCGTTGAAGTCGATCTCCTGCGCGTGGAGGTGCGGCCGCTGGTCTGGATGTGGTACTGGGCGGCCCCCCCCCCCCCCCCCCCCCTTTCCCCCCCCCCCCCTCCCCCTCCCCCCCCCCCCCCCCCCTTCTTCTTTTCTCTTTTTTCCCCCCCCCCTCCCCCCCCCCCCCCCAAAAAGCCCCCCCGCGCCCGCCCCCCCCCCCCCCCCCCCCCCCGTCTGCCCGCCCCCGGCCCGCCCCGGCCCCCGGCATCTGGCTGCGCTCGTCGGCGCCGTAGCGGTGCTTGAGCGCCTTGGCCCAGAGGCGGCGCGCCACGCGGCCCATCACGGCGTACTCGGGGTCCATGCCGTTGCTGAAGAAGAAGCTCAGGTTCGGCGCGAAGGCGTTGATGTCCATGCCCCGGCTGAGGTAGTACTCCACGTAGGTGAAGCCGTTGGCCAGCGTGAACGCGAGCTGCGAGATGGGGTTGGCGCCGGCCTCGGCGATGTGGTAGCCGCTGATGGAGACGCTGTAGAAGTTGCGGACCTTCTCGTCGATGAAGTACTGCTGCACGTCGCCCATCAAACGCAGCGCGAACTCGGTGCTGAAGATGCAGGTGTTCTGCGCCTGGTCCTCTTTGAGGATATCGGCCTGCACGGTGCCGCGCACTTGTTGCAGGGTGTCGGCTTTGATCTTGGCGTAGACGTCGGCAGGGAGGACTTGGTCGCCGGTTATTCCGAGGAGGAGGAGGCCGAGGCCGTTGTTGCCTTCTGGGATGTCACCGAGGTAGTCAGGGCGGAATGCGTTACGGGTTGACGGGTTACGTGTTGCGTGTTCTCCGTTCGCACTATTCCAACGCTCGTTGATCTTCTTCTCGACCTCCTTCTCCAGCTTGTTCTCGCGGATGTACTTCTCGCAGTTCTGATCAATGGCGGCGTTCATGAAGAAGCCGAGCAGCATCGGCGCCGGACCGTTGATGGTCATGGACACAGAGGTCGTGGGTGCGGTGAGGTCGAAGCCGCTGTAGAGCTTCTTGGCATCGTCGAGGCAGCAGATGCTCACACCGCTGTTGCCCACCTTGCCGTAGATGTCCGGGCGACGACCGGGATCGTGGCCGTAGAGCGTCACGCTATCGAAGGCCGTGCTGAGGCGCTTGGCGGGAAGGCCATGGCTCACGTAGTGGAAGCGCTTGTTGGTGCGCTCGGGTCCGCCTTCGCCAGCGAACATGCGCGCAGGGTCCTCGCCCGTGCGTTTGAAGGGATAGATGCCCGCTGTAAGGATAGAAGCCGGGCGTGTTCTCCTGCATGGCCCAGCGCACCTTGTCGCCCCAGCTACGGAACTTTGGCAGCGCGACTTTCGGGATCTGCAGGTGACTGAGGCTTTCGCTGTGGTTCGGGACCTTGATCTCCTTGCCGCGGACGGAGTAGGTGTAGAACTCGCCGCTGTACTTCTCTTCTTCGGCCTTCCAGCCGGTGAGCATGGACCAGAGGTGGGGGTCGAGGTCCTTTTTTAGTTCGTTGAATTTGTTGATGAGGTCTTGAAGAGGATTAGCTGATTTGCTGATGGGCCTCAGCACCGAGGTGGGTGCTAGTCCGCTAATCGCCCCATCAGCGAATCAGACGAGCAGGTCGGACCCACCAAAAGTCAGGACAGCACTGTAAAGTCCGTACAGCTGATCGGCAATTGAAGCCTGCTTACTGACCTGATCGTCGTATCTCCGATTGCTCTCCGCGATCTCACTCAAGTACCTGCTCTTCGCGGGCGGGATGATCCACACCTTCTCGCTCATCTCGTCGAGGTGGTGGAAGTCGCTCTGGAAATCGGTGCCGGTCTTCGCTTGATCTTCGCCATCAAGCGCGCGTACAGCGTGTTGGTGCCGGGATCGTTGAACTGGCTGGCGATGGTGCCGACCACGGGCAGCGTGTCGTCGTTCGCATCCCACAACTGATTGTTGCGCTTGTACTGCTTCTTCACATCGCGCAGGGCATCGAGGGCGCCGCGCTTGTCGAACTTGTTGATCGCCACCACATCAGCGAAGTCGAGCATGTCGATCTTCTCCAGCTGCGTGGCCGCGCCGAACTCCGGCGTCATGATGTAGAGCGAAACGTCGCTGTGGTCGAGGATCTCCGTATCGCTCTGGCCGATGCCGCTCGTCTCCAGCACGATCAGGTCGAAGCCTGCGGCCTTCAGTACGCTCACGGCCTCCTTCACGTGTTTGCTCAATGCGAGGTTGCTCTGGCGCGTGGCCAGCGAACGCATGTACACGCGCTCGCCGCGGATGCTGTTCATGCGGATGCGGTCGCCCAGCAGCGCGCCGCCGGTCTTGCGCTTGCTCGGGTCCACGCTGATCACGCCGATGGTCTTCGTGGGCTGATCGATAATGAAGCGACGGATCAATTCATCCACCATGGACGATTTCCCGGAACCGCCTGTGCCGGTAATGCCGAGGATAGGTGCCTTGTTCGCTTCGGCCTTCTTGTGAATGGTGTCCGCGACTTTCGCAAAGACATCCGGATGGTTCTCCGCTGTGCTGATCAAGCGCGCGATGGCGCCCCAGCTCTGCGGCGTCAGCTCCTTCACTTCGCCGTTCACACGATCGCTCAGGGTCGAAGTCGGCCTTCTCGAGCATGTCGTTGATCATGCCCTGCAGGCCCATCGCACGACCGTCATCCGGATGGTAGAGCCGTGTGATGCCGTACTTGTGCAGGTCGGCGATCTCGCTCGGCAGGATCGTCCCGCCGCCACCGCCGAAGATCTTGATGTGCCCCGCTCCCTTTTCCTTCAGCAGGTCGAACATGTACTTGAAGTACTCGTTGTGCCCGCCCTGGTAGCTCGTCATCGCGATGGCGTGCGCATCCTCCTGGATCGCGGTGTTCACCACGTCCTCCACGCTGCGGTCGTGCCCCAGGTGGATCACCTCCGCGCCGGTGGCCTGGATGATGCGCCGCATGATGTTGATCGCGGCGTCATGGCCATCGAAGAGGGAAGCCGCGGTGACGATGCGGATCTTGTGCTTGGGGACGTACGGCGGGGCTTGGACGAACGTGGACATGGAGGCGAAGTTACCGGGCAGGATGGAACGCTGATGACGCTGAAAGAGGGGATCAGCGCGGATCGGAGAAGGGGGCTCGTGAAATTCCGATAAATGTGCTGATGATACCCTCCGGCGCAAGCGCTTGTGCTGAACTGCGAACCTTGATGAATAACCCTAACTGCTCTTCGTTACCCTTGTCCCTCGATCGCATTGATACCACATGCACTTCCGCACGCTCCTCACCTCGCTCCTGCTTCTTCCTCTGCCGCTGCTGGCCTGCACCGCCTACGTCATGCACAAGGACGGCCGCACCTTCATCGGCAACAACGAGGATTCGTGGTGTACGCAAGGCCGCGTGCGCTTTGCACCTGCTGCGGACGGCGGGTACGGGGCGGTTTACTTCAGCAGCTGGACCGGGCACCCCTACGTTGATTGGTCGGATCAGATCGGCATGAACGAAGCAGGGCTGGTGTTCGATGGCTTGGGCATTCAGCCGAAGGATGCTGTGGCGCAACCCGGAAAGCAGACCTTGTACTTCACCGAGCTATCGCGACGCCTCATGGAGCGCTGTGCCACGGTGCCCGAGGCGGTGGCGCTTCTGGAGGACTACAACCGTTCGTTCCTGCATCACAGCATGCTGTTCTTGGCCGATGCCAACGGCGCTTATGCGATCGTGCAAAGCGATACGGTGATCGTGGGTAACGAGCCGCACTTCGCCGTGGGCAACTGGCGGATGGCTTGCAACACGGATATGGATGCTGTTCCCATTCCTCGCTTGCAGCAAGGTCGATCGCTGCTTGCCGAAGGTGTGGCGCCCACGGTGGAAGGAGCCCTATCCGTGCTGAGCGGCATGCGGTCCTGCCGCGAGTTCCTGGGCAACGGTACCTTCTTCAGCACCCTCTTCGAGCCGGACAGCGGCCGGGTACACCTCTACTTCTACCACGATTTCGAGCACCCCGTGGTCTTCGATCTGCGCGAGGAATTGGCGAAGGGCCTGCACATAGTGGACCTGCCTTCGCTCTTCCCACCGAATGCGGAGTTCCAAGTCTTGCAGGCGTACCGCACACCGTTCCACCAGAGCTGGTTGTTCTGGGGATTGATGGCAGTGGGCGGGCTTGCCGTGCTGCTCGGTTTCGTGTGTGGTTTGGTGGTGCTGGTGCGTGGTGTCCGGCGCATGCTGGGGAATGCGGTGCAGCCGGTATGGCCTCAGCTAGTTGTAGGCATTGCGATGTTCGGCCTCGTTGGGCTCATCGGCGTGTTGCTCATGATGGAGAAGGTGTTCTACTTCGGGCTGGGCGATGTGCATCCGGCCTTGCTCTCCCTTCCGTTCATCCTTCTATTTGCCGCAGTGGCGTTGATCGTGGCTGTGCGAAGGAGCAGGACGGATCGGTGGTCAACAGTGCCCGCGCTGGTGTTGCTGGTACCGGTGTTGATCGGCTGCGCGTACTGGGGAATGTTCTGGTAGGGCGGGTGGAAGGTGGCGGACCGATCGTGGCATCGAGGCCGTCGAAGTGCAGCGTTGTGGCAATGATCCGGATCTTGTTCTTGGGGATCGGGCGGGGCTTGGACGAAGGATCGGACGAAGTTGCCGGGGGAAGGTCCACCCCACCTTCACCTTGTACACCCTGATCAACTTCTCCGCCGGTATCCGAAGGTGCTTGTGCATGTGACGCAATATGCCCACCCTCAGCATGTCCCCTTTTCCATGGTCCTACTTTCGCGGATCATGAGCAGCGAATTCGTTCCGAAGCTCTTCACGCTTTGGAAGGCGGGCATCCCGAGGCGCAGTTTCGCAAGGACTTTTTCGCGGGGATCACCGTGGGCATCGTGGCCCTGCCCTTGGCCATCGCCTTCGCCATCGCATCGGGCGTCACCCCGGAGAAAGGCTTGATCACCGCGATCATCGGCGGATTGGTGATCAGCGTCTTCGGGGGCAGCCGTGTGCAGATCGGCGGACCCACCGGCGCCTTCATCGTGATCGTCTACGGCATCGTGCAGAAGCACGGCGTGGAAGGCCTCACCATCGCCACGCTCATGGCCGGCGTGCTCATGGTGGCGATGGGTCTCCTTCGCTTCGGCAACCTGCTGAAGTTCTTCCCGCACACCTTGGTATTGGGCTTCACCTCCGGCATCGCCGTGATCATCCTCTCCTCGCAGGTCAAGGACTTCTTCGGCTTGGACATGGGCGCGGTGCCGTCCGACTTCATTGAGAAGTGGTCGGCCTTCTTCGAGCATTTCAATGGCGTGAACGCAACGGCATTTGCGATCGGTGCGGGTTCGGTGCTCATCAGCGTGTACTGGACCAAGGTCACCCGCGTGCTGCCGGGCCCGATGGTGGCGATCCTGCTCTCCACGGCGGCGGTGGCGTTCTTCCACCTGCCGGTGTCCACCATCGAGGATCATTTCGGGGCCATCCCAAGCACGCTCCCGACACCCGTCTTCCACGCGGTGAGCATGTCCACCTTGCGCGAGCTGGTGCCACCGGCATTGGCCATCGCCCTGCTCGGCTCCATCGAGTCGCTGCTCTCGGCAACGGTGGCGGACAGCATGATCGGCGGACAGCACCGGAGCAACATGGAACTGGTGGCGCAGGGTGGCGCGAACGTGCTGTCGGCGCTCTTCGGCGGAATTCCCGCCACGGGTGCCATCGCCCGCACTGCCACCAACGTGAAGAACGGCGGGCGCACTCCGGTCGCAGGCATCGTCCACGCGATCACGCTGCTTGCGATCATGCTGTTGGTAGCACCGTTGGCCGGCAAGATCCCCTTGGCTTGTCTCGCCGGCATTCTCGTGGTGGTGGCCTACAACATGAGCGAGTGGCGCGGCTTCGTGAGCGCCCTGAAAGGCAACCGCTACGATGTGGTGGTGCTGCTGGCCACCTTCTTCATCACGGTGATCTTCGACCTGGTGCTCGCGATCGAGGTGGGCATGGTGCTGGCCGCCTTCCTCTTCATGAAGCGCATGGGCGACATCACCGACCTGAAGCCCGCCTTGACCGGCGATCGGGTACATGGCGAGGACCGCCTCTTCGATGACGAACTGAAGAACCTGCCCTCCCATGTGATGATCTTCGAGATCACCGGCCCCTTGTTCTTCGGTGCGGCGCAGAAGTTCCAGCACGTGATGAGCGAGATCAACGACCGGCACCGCGTGGTGATCATGCGGATGCATAAGGTGCCGTTGATCGATGCCACGGGCCTGCACAGGCTGAAGGAGATCGTGAAGCGCCTTGCGGCCCAGCGCAAGACCGTCCATCTCACCGGCGTGGATCCGCGCGTGCGCGCCGAACTCGAAGGGATGGATTGGGTGGTGGAGGGTATGATCCGCGACTCCGTGTCCGATGTGTTGGCGGCGCAAGGCGTGAAGTGAATAATGAGGAACGTGGTTCGTGTCCCTTCAACGCGCGATCACGATCCGCACAGCGGATCCGCATCAGCGGAATACCTGACGGAAGGTCCAGCGCTGGTGCGCTGAAGCCCCACCCGCACAGTTCCCGGTGTACAACACAACGGACCCACCTTCCCGCACTCGTCCGTTTCCCCTACTTTCACCTTCGCTCAAGACCATGTCCCTCTCCAGGATCCTCTCCCTGCTGTTCGTCGTTGGTGAGGCGCTATCCGTGCTGGGCCAATGCACGAACAACAACACACTTACCGGTACTGCGGTAACCCCGAACTGCCCGGGGACCACCAACATCCCGTGCGTGCAAGGCGGCCAGTATGCGTTGATCAATGTGGTGGCGGGCAATACGTACACCTTCAGCACTTGCGCGGCGACCTGGGATACGCAGATCACCTTGTTCAACAATGCGGGCGGCGGTTCGCTCGGCTTCAACGATGATGCCTGTGGCCTTCAATCCACCGTGACGTGGACATCGAACTTCACCGGCCAGCTCCGTGTCCTCATTGACCAGTACGGCTGTCTGGACAACACCACGTGCGCCCCGGTAGTGATCACCTGCGTCACGCCGCCGGTCGGCGATTGCGTGTACACACTCACCCTCTACGACGTTTTCAGTGATGGTTGGGGCACCTCCTTCGTCGGCTACAGCATCGGTGGCGGGCCTTACCAGAACTACACCTTGCCGTTCGGCGCGGCGTCCGGCTTCGTGCAGTTCGGGGTGAACATCGGCCAGGTGGTGACCTTGAGCTACAACGCCTCCGGCACTTGGCAAACGGACAACTCGTACATCCTCACCATGGGTGGAGCCACCTTGTTCAATTCGGGCTCACCACCGGCTGCAGGAATAACCTACGGGGCGACGGTAACGTGCGTTACGCCGCCGCCGCCACCGGAGGATTGCCTCGGTGCGGTAACGATCTGCAGCAACGTGTCCTTGAGCAACAACACCAACAATACCGGCAACATTGCGGACATCAACATCACGAATTCGGGTTGCATGGATGTCGTGGAGTTCCAAGGCACGTGGTACGTGTTCTCACCCAGTGCGGCCGGCGACCTGGGCTTCAGCATCTCGCCGCTGGGACCGGACGATTACGACTGGGCGGTCTGGGGACCTTACCCGCCCGGCACGAATCCGAGCATGATCTGCCCACCTGCCGGACCACCCATCCGCTGCGCGGCATCCAGCGGCCCGGCGACCTTCGAGAGCACCGGGAGCTATGCCACGGGCATGGGTGATCCTGTTTTCTCACCTCCGCAATTCGCAAGTACGGCGGTGAGTTACGGCCTGCCGTCCACCTTCGACAACTGTCCGCTGATCGCGCCACAGCGGTGCGGCTGGGTGCCCGGCATGCAGGTTACCGTGGGGCAGGTGTACTTGATGTACATCAGCAACTGGTCGCAGAGCAGCACGGGCTTCAACCTGAACTGGATCCTGGAGAATGGCGCTTCCCTGGATTGCACGGTGCTCGGTGTGGGGATGATCGACTTCCGCGCGACCGTAACGGGCAGCGGCGTGGATCTGCGATGGATCACATCCAACGAAACGAACAGCGATCACTTCGTGGTGGAGCGATCACACGATGGAACGACCTATCTCCCCATCGGAACGGTGGAAGCCATGGGGAACAGCGCACACGCGACGACCTATTCCTTGCTCGACCGCACGCCGTTCAGCGGAATGAACTACTACCGGCTGCGCCAAGTGGACCTTGATGGCAGCTTCACTTATTCAAAGGTGCGCACCGCGTTCATCACGGCGCTTGAGGGCGAGGTCCGCATCGTACCGAACCCGGGATCAGGCTTGGTGGTGATCATGCACCCATCCGCAGAACCGGGTTCCATGCTGGTCCTTTTCGATGCGACCGGACGAACACTTCAGCGCATCACGCTCGAGAATGAACGCACCGGCTTCGATGCGAGTGCATTGCCCCCGGGGGTATATGGTTATCGGGTGATCTCCAGTGCCGGGTATGCCCTCGCGCACGGGACATGGGTACGGGAGTAGCTAGTTCACGTGGATCAACGATCCCGATCCAGTGATCGTGGACTGGATCACGGGTGGATCACCACGGTAGTACACATCGCCCACGTCGTAGATGCCCACGTTCATCTGAAGCTCCGCCCAACAACGGATGTCCGCGATGCCGCTGTTGTTGATGTTCACCAGGTCCGCACGCAGCTCATCGGCATCGATGGCGCCCATGATCCCGCTGAAGAGGTTCGCGGTGGTGCATCGGCCACGGATCGAAACATTGCCCGCACCACTGTGCAGGCCGATCTCCGTGCGGTCCACCTGCAGGAGCAAGGCACAACTTCCTTCGGCGCCCCTTTGCTCCATGGCGAAGAAGGAACCGGAAATGGTGTCGGTGCTGCTCACATCACCGGTTCCGCGCAACGTGAGGTGTTCCATCCCCGCCACCGGCACATGCACCGTGATGCGCGGTTTGAAGCTGCGCACCCAGTTGCAACGCATCTCATTGCGGACCGTCAAGGTGCCATCGCTCACCTCGGTGGTGATCTGGCCCAACAGGTTCGCACCGGCTTGAACGGAAACGGTTCCGCTCGAACGTGTTTCGAACACCAGGTCGATGCGATCACCGAGATCGATCCGATGGAATCCGCCGGTGATGCGTTCCTCGGTGCGCATGGGACCCGCGCTCGTGATGCAGTCATCCAATTGCTCGCGCTGGCAGCCGAGGAACAGCAGCGCACAGAGCGGTATGGTGTGCTTCAATCCCATCGGTATCCGATGCCGAACTCCCAGTGGTCGGCGGCGGCGAAGTGCGTCTTGAGCGAGACCCCGGCCAGGAGGTGCTTGCCGCAGCGGTAGCGCACACCGAACCGCTGGTACACGGGGGCATCATCCGGTGCGGGGGTGATCACATACACACCCATGCGGAAGAGCAACTCCCCACGACCGGCGAGCAAGGACCCGCCGCCTTGCACGCCCACCTGCGTGAGCGCAACGCGCGGTGCGTCGTTGAGCGCATCGTCCGTCGTCGCAAGATCCCCTTTGTTGAAGATGTCCACGCCGCACGCGAGGCTGCCCTTCCTCCCCTTTCGCCAACCGGCCTCGCCGCTCAACACGAACACGGAGCGCTGCCCGTTGATGGGGCGCCCGTCCTCGCTGATGCCTCCCGAGCAGACCACGAGGAATTCCCGTTCCGGTCGTTCGAACGAAGTACTGTCGATCCCGGGAGCACCTTCGGGAACAGGTCCTACGCGCCCCTTTCCCAATGCGATGGATGCACCGAGCGAGAGGGAAACGAAGTTGAGGCCCAGGTTGGGTTGCTTGAAGGAACCGTTGCTCCAATGATCCAGCGCGATGCCTGCATGCACATCGGCACCCGGGATGTGGTAGCGCACTTCGGGCATGAGCTGGATGGCGGTATTGATGCGCGAACCGATGGCGATCTGCCGGGTGTTGTCGTGGCGATCGAAACGTTTGGCGACGTAGCCCACACCCCAAGCGGTGCGAAGACCGAACGAACAATGATCGCCATGCAGCAATGGCAGCGTGAGATAAGGCATGAGCCCCGCGCACCATCCGATGTGGTCCGGATTGGCCAAGCGCGTGAAGAGGACGGCCACGCCATAACGCGGGTTCCCATAGGCGCGATGCCAAGGCCGGTCGCCCTTCACTTCCCGTTCCATGAACAACTCGGCGGCACCGGCATGTCCTTCCACCAGGATCAGCATATCGGAGTGGTGCGGCCAGAGATAACCGTAATGCGCGCGCGCGCCGATGGACCAGGGTTGTTGTGCGTAAAGCATTCCGGGGAGCATCGCCGCGAAGCCGACGATGCAAGCGATCCTCCTGGCCCGGTCCATGTTACCGATCGAGGCTACGCCTCCACGGGTTCGTTCTTCGGATACCGGACGTGCCCGTACTGCTTCATGTACAGGTCATAGATGATCCCATCCGCGAGGCCGACCTTCGGAACGAAGACCTCGTCGATATCGGCGAAGTCCATCACGAGGAGGAAGATGTCGGCGGCGGGTATGATCACGTCGGCGCGATCGGGGCGGAGGCGCAAGAGCTTCACGCGATCCTCCAAGGAGTAGGAAGCGATGCGATCGCGTTGTTGCTGGATCGCGTCGCGCGAAAGCGGCTCGCCGAAAAGGTTGCCGTTCTCCTTGAAGATGCGGTTGATGTTACCTCCTGTACCGATCGCCACCAGCTGGCCGTGCTGCGCGCGAAGATCCTCCAAGAAGGCCTGCATCTCCACCCATGCGTTCAAGGGCACTTTGTTCTTCAGCGTGCGCACCGTACCGACCTTGAAACTCGCGCTCTTCACACGACGGCCATGCTCCAACCATGTGAGTTCGGTACTGCCACCGCCCACATCGATGTAGAGATAGCTGCGCTCCTTCAGCAGGTCCTGCGTCCAGAAGGTGTTCACGATGAGGTCCGCTTCCTTCTGGCCGTTGATCACTTCAATATGAACGCCGCTTTCCATATCCACCAGCATGCGGACCTCCTCTCTGTTGGTCGCCTCGCGCATGGCGCTGGTGGCACAGCATCGCATGTACTTCACGCCGTACACTTCGGTGAGCAACCGGAAGGCCTTGAGTGATTTGATGAGGTAATCACGCTTCGGGTTGGTGATCGCACCGCCTTCGAAAACGTCCTCGCCGAGACGGATCGGCACACGCACCAGCGTCTGCTTGCGAATGATCGGATGGTCCGCGCGCTCGATCACTTCACCGACCAACAAACGCACGGCGTTGGATCCGATGTCGATAGCAGCGTATGTGAGATCGCGATCGATGAAGCGAAGCTAATCAGTTGAACGGCGCGATCATTGGATCCATCACTTCAGCACGGCCAACCGTTCCTCCAGCGCCTTGATCTTCACCTCGGCGTCGGCCTTTTTCTTGCGCTCGTTCTCCAGCACTGCAGGCGGCGCACCGGCAACGAAGCGTTCGTTGCTCAGCTTCTTGTCCACACTTACGAGGAAGCCGCGCAGATAGGTCAACTCCTCTTCGGCCTTCTTCACCTCTGCTTCGGGATCCATGCTGCCGCCGAGATCGATGGCATATTCAGTGGTACCAACGAGAAAGGTCACCGATCCTTCACCAGGTGCGGCCACTGCATTGATCGCCGTTACGTTCGCGAGCTTGCTCACGAGTGCGATCGTCGCTTCACCCAATGGCGTGGCTTTCTTCACCTGTAGTTCGATCGCATCCTTCGGGCTCATGCCGCGCTCGTTGCGTGTGTTGCGCACAGCGGTGACCAGGTCGAAGGCGTGTTGCATTTCGGCTTCCAACTTCGCATCCCCCGCTCCGCTCTTCGGCCACGGCGCGATGATCAGCGCATCGGTCGGTCCCTTGCGTTCGCGCAAGTGGCTCCACAATTCCTCACTCAGGAACGGCATGAAGGGATGCAACAACTTCATCACTTCCTCGAACACGGCGATGGTCGCGTCGTAGGTCGTGCGATCGATCGATGCGGCCTCACCGTTGATGAACGGTGGCTTGATGCTTTCGAGATACCAACTGCACAGATCATCCCAGACCAACTTGTAAGTGGCCATGAGCGCCTCGCTGATCCGGAACTGCGCGAAGAGATCATCGATCTCCTTCGTGGCGCGTTCCACGCGCGATCGCATCCAAGCGCAAGCTGCCGCACTGCTCTGTGGCTGTGGTGCGTCCTCCACGGCAAAGCCTTTCACCAAGCGGAAGGCGTTCCAGATCTTGTTGCCGAAGTTGCGACCCTGCTCACAAAGCGAATCATCATACGGCAGGTCGTTACCGGCCGGTGAAGTGAGCAGCATCCCCACGCGCACACCATCGGCACCGAACTTCTCGATCAGCTCCAACGGGTCCGGACTGTTGCCCAGGCTCTTGCTCATCTTCCGGCCCTGCTTGTCGCGCACGATGCCGGTGAGGTAGACGTTCTTGAACGGGATCTCCTTGCGGTACTCCAGGCCGGCCATGATCATGCGCGCCACCCAGAAGAAGAGGATCTCCGGTGCGGTGACCAGGTCGTTCGTGGGGTAGTAGTACTTGATGTCCGCATTGTCCGGATCCTCGAAGCCGTCGAACACGCTGATCGGCCAAAGCCAACTGCTGAACCAGGTGTCCACCACGTCCTCGTCCTGCTTGATGCCGTACACGCTCTGACCAGCGGCTTTGAACTGCGCGATCGCCTCTGCTCCGGTGCGGCACACGGCGGCATCACCTGCGTCGTTGTACCACGCCGGGATCTGCTGTCCCCACCACAACTGGCGACTGATGCACCAGTCGCGTACGTTCTCCATCCAATGGCGGTACGTGTTCTGGAACTTCTGCGGATGCAACTTCACCTCGCCGTTCATCACCACATCCAGCGCGGGTTTGGCGAGCTCGGCCATCTTCACGAACCACTGCAAACTCAGCCGTGGTTCGATCACGGCATCGGTGCGTTCGCTGTAGCCCACCTTGTTCTTGATGTCCTCGATCTTGACGATGTACTCCTTCTCTTCAAGCTCCTTCACGATCTTCTTCCGCGCCGCGAAGCGGTCCTCGCCGATGTAGAGTTGCGCAGCGGCACTCAACGTTCCGTTGGCTTCGAGGATGTCGATCGTTTCGAGTTTGTGCTTCTTGCCCAACTCGTAGTCGTTCACGTCGTGCGCAGGTGTCACCTTCAACGCGCCGGTGCCGAATTCACGCTCCACGTACTCGTCGAAGATGATCGGAATGCTGCGTCCGATCAACGGCACGATGGCGCGCTTTCCTTTCAAGTGGGCATAACGTTCGTCCTCCGGATGCACAGCGATCGCGGTATCACCGAGGATCGTTTCCGGACGTGTGGTGGCGATGGTGATGAATGCGCCCTCATCCCCCGACCCCTTCTCCGAGGGAGAAGGGGAGTCGATCCGGTAGCGCACGTGGAACAGGCGTGAGTTCACCTCCTTGTGGATCACTTCCTCGTCGCTCACTGCTGTGAGCGCGACGGGATCCCAGTTCACCATGCGCTGGCCACGGTACACGAGTCCTTTCCTATGCAGGTCGATGAAGACATCGAGCACCGCCTCGTTCATCTTCGGCTCCATGGTGAAGCGCGTGCGGTCCCAATCGCAGCTCGCACCGAGCTTCTTCAACTGCTCCAGGATCACGCCGCCGTACTTCTCCTTCCATGCGAAGGCGTGCTTCAGGAATTCCTCACGACCGATCGTGCTTTTCTTGATCCCTTGCTCCGCGAGCAAGCGCACCACCTTGGCTTCCGTAGCGATGGAAGCGTGGTCCGTTCCCGGTACCCAGCAGGCGTTCTTGCCTTGCATCCGTGCGCGGCGCACCAGTACATCCTGGATCGTATTGTTGAGCATGTGCCCCATGTGCAGCACGCCGGTCACGTTCGGCGGCGGGATCACCACGGTATATGGCTCGCGGGCATCGGGCACGGAGCGGAAGTAGCCGTTGTCAAGCCAATACTGGTACCACTTGTTCTCGGTGGTAGAGGGATCGTAGCGTTTCGGGAGTTCCATACGGGATGCGAAGTCGATATCAATAGCAGCCCGCGAAAGTAGTGGAGGCCGAACGAGGGCTCTGGGAGCCTGTTCCCGGATCCGTGGCTTGGCGCAGGTCGTCCCCTCACTCCTACCGGCCATCACAAAGCCCCTTGCACGAGGCGGCCTTGTTCGTTTGGTTTGTGGGACGGGACATCCGGAGCGATCCTCTCACCGAACACCTTCGACCATGAAAGCCCTCATCATCGACGACGAACGACTGGCACGAAAGGAACTCGCCACCTTGTTGGAGAAGCACGACAACATCGAGATCATCGGTGAAGCTGCGAACGCCGAGGAGGCGGAGGCCCTGATCGCCGAGAAGAAGCCTGACCTGCTCTTCCTGGACATCAACATGCCCGGACAGAACGGCTTCGAACTGCTACAGCAATTGGATCAGGCGCCCCACGTGATCTTCGTGACCGCTTATGATGAGCACGCCTTGGAGGCTTTCCGTGTGAATGCATTGGATTACCTGATGAAGCCGATCGATCCGGTGCGTTTGGAGGAGGCGATCAACAAATTGCCCAGTGCGACGAAGGGTGATCCGTCGCACCGCGAGGTCCTGAGGGAGAGCGACCAGATCTTCCTGAAGGATGGGGAGAAGTGTTGGTTCGTCGCGCTGAAGAACGTGCGCTATTTCGAGAGCGAGGGCAATTACGTCCGCGTGCGATTCGAGGATCAGAAGCCACTCGTGTTGCGTTCGTTGAACAAACTGGAGGAGAAGTTGGATCCGCTCGTCTTCTTCCGCGCCAACCGCAAGCACATCATCAACCTGCGCTGGGTGGATAAGATCGAACCGTGGTTCAGCGGCGGCCTCATGGTGAAGTTGAAGCATCAGGACAAGAACGGCGAACCCGAAACCGTGGAGGTGAGCCGAAGACAAGCGGCACGCTTCAAGGACCTGCTGAGCTTGTGATGCGATCGTGTTCCTTTGGGGCGAGCGTTGTCCGTTGCTCGTGGTGAAGGTTGTTCGCGACGCCATTCACGACCATCACTCCGCCGAACAACCAACAACCCTCACTACGAACAACGATCTCCAATGAGCGACGGCTACGTGAAGACCAGCACCGAGGGCGGCATCGCCACGGTCACCTTCCACCACCCCAAGAGCAACAGCCTCCCGGGCCACATCCTGCGCGGCATGGCAGAGGCGATCACGGCGGCAGGAAAGGATCCGAACACGCGTGTGATCATCCTAAGGAGCGATGGAGAGAAAGCGTTCTGCGCGGGTGCCTCTTTCGATGAATTGGTCGCGATCGGCAACGCCGAACAAGGGCTGGAGTTCTTCAGTGGATTCGCATGTGATCAATGCCATCCGCACAGCGCCGGTATTGGTCATCGGTCGCATCCATAGCCACACGGTGGGCGGTGGAGTTGGTCTGGCTTGCGCGGTGGATCTCGCCTATGCACTTGTGGATGCAAGTGCGCGCCTCAGTGAGTTGGCGATCGGCATCGGTCCTTTCGTGGTCGGCCCCGCGGTGGAACGCAAGGTGGGCCATGGGGACTTCGGTCTGCTCAGTGCCACACCCGCCACGCGGCGCAGCGCACAATGGTGCGAGCAACACGGCATGTATGCGCAGATCTTCGAGTCCATTGATGCATTGGATGAACACATCGACGCGCACGCAAAGGAACTTTCGGCCTACAGCCCTGAGGCCATGGCCGATCTGAAGCGCGTGATGTGGCGCGGCACCGAGGATTGGGATACGCTCCTGATCGAACGCGCAAGAATCAGTGGACGTTTGGTGCTTTCTGAATTCACGCGGAACGCGATCGCGAAGTTCAAGGAAGCGGCGGCGAAGCGGTGAGCGAATGAAAGCCCTGGCATTCCTGTCATTCGCTCTTGGTCTGCTCCTCGGCTCATGTGAACCTGTCAACACGGGCGATAGCGTGAACACTGGCTCGAGCGAAGCTCCGCGAACGGTATCGAAACCGGGACTGGAGCGCCTGTTGCGAAAGCTGCCAGTAGTGCCCCTGCCTTTGCGCTATGACCTTCGGGAAGAAGCACCACCCAGCATTGAATTGGAGCCAATGGAGCAGCAACTCGTCTCCGGCGATCCGGCCGCGGAGTCCGGCATAGCGCTCGGTATCCTCCCTGACACATCACAAGTGATCCACGTACTCTGGTTGGCAGCAGCGGATTCATGGCTCCCGATGATCAGCACCTTCAAGCGCTCCGGGGAATTGCTGAAGGTGGAGGGGCTGATCATCGGCCAATGCGCACCATGGGATGAGCCGTGTTTCAAGTGCAAGGAAACGATGTCCATCGATGCGAACTATCGTGTCCTCGCAACGGACACGGTCAGGGAATGCGAATGCGACACTGCCTACACCGAGGTCGTCGGCACCTGCAAGCGCTATGTCAATGTCCTGACCGGCCTTATCACCAACAAAGGGGTTATGATGTCCCCCATTCGGCGCGCCGAACTGCCGGAAGAGTAGTCCGGTGAAGAACGTGCAGTGCGACCCCGAAGGGGCCACAGCATGTAGAACCGTGAGGAACATGCAACCCGACCCCGAAGGGGTCGCAGCCATGAGCTAGTTTCACATCACCGACCCGCAATGTCCACCTACACCAAGCTTCACTTCCACATCGTCTTCGGAACGAAGGGCCGGGTTCCGTGCATCGATCAACGCTGGCGGTCGCGTCTTTGGGAGTACATGGGCGGCACGATCCGTGGGCTTGGTGGTGTACCACACGGTGTGGGCGGATGGGAGGATCACGTTCATCTATTGGTCGACCTACGGCCTACACACGTGTTGGCTGATATTGTGCGTGAACTCAAGAAAGCATCGACCACATGGATCAGGGAGGAGATAGGCGTTCGGACATTCGCATGGCAGGAAGGGTATGGTGCCTTCACAGTAGGTCATCGCGAAAGAGAAATGATCCGCCAATACATCGAGCAACAAGAACAGCATCACAAGACCAAGGGTTCCCACGAGGAATTGTTGGACCTATTGAAGGAAGCGGGTGTTGAATTCGACCCGAAATACCTGATCTGAATAGGCTGCGACCCCTTCGGGGTCGTGTCGAACCAACGATCATGTTCTACATGCTGTGACCCCTTCGGGGTCTTGCGTCGGCAACCCATCAATATCCAATAAGCGAGAAATGTAAACGCTAGCGCAACCGGTCCGCGCTCCGCACCATTTCATCATCCTTCTTGATGGCGCGCTCCGCGAGGATGGCAAAGACCACCACCGCGATGGGGATATAAAAGGAGAATAGGCTGCGACCCCTTCGGGGTCGTGTTGAACCGACGATCATGTTCTACATGCTGTGACCCCTTCGGGGTCTTGCGACGGCAACCCATCACTATCCAATATGTTCTACATGCTGTGACCCCTTCGGGGACTTGCGACGGCAACCCATCACTATCCAATATGTTCTACATGCTGTGATCCCTTCAGGGTCTTGCGACGGCAACCCGTCAATATCCAATAAGTTCTACATGCTGTGACCCCTTCGGGGTCTTGCGACGGCAACCCATCAATATCCAATAAGCGAGAAACGTAAACGCTAGCGCAACCGATCCGCGCTCCGCACCAGTTCATCATCCTTCTTGATGGCGCGCTCCGCGAGGATGGCAAAGACCACCACCGCGATGGGGATGTAAAAGGAGATACCGTAGTGGCCAACGACCTCGCCACTATCGCGCAGGTACGCATCCAAGGACCGGCTTGATATGAATTGGAGCACACCATTCAACAAGGCTACCAGCCAAGTGCCACGGATGATCCGCGCCTGCCGTATGCGGTTCCGATACAGAAAGATGGACACGAGGAAGGCAAGACCGATCACCGTGTGGATCACGTGGAAGGGCACCGGCATGGAGACATCGGCCATTGGCGTTCCGTCGCTCTGCTGAATTCCCCGTGTTAGCATCAACAATTCGCTGGTCCCGCTCGTGTACGTGCGAACAGGTGTGGCCCACGTGAGCAGGGAAAGGGCACCTGCCAACAGCAGGAAAAGGGATTGGATACGCTGTAGCATCGGTGAAGGGGTCCGCAAAGATGGAAACCCGGGGCTTGCACATTGGCGGATCCGCCTTAGGTTTGCGCTGTACTACCCTTCGGGCGCCATTCGGCACCTGTTCCCGACCAAGAAGCTTTTTTTCGGAACCATTGAAGCCCTTCGAGGCTTTCCGCAAGGCGTAAACGCACGCCGCTCTCCCACCACACCTACGGTCCATGTATGATCAAGCCGCGCTCAGCGCAATGAAGATCTCCGAATTGAAGGAGGTCGCCAAAAAGCTCAACCTGAAGAAGGTGGAAGCGCTGAAGAAACAGGACCTCATCGCGAAGATCCTGGAAAGCCAGGACGGCCAGGCGGGCGCTGATCGCGCGATCCTTCCCTCGTTCGTGGGGAATGAGAAGGACCTGACCGAACTCGCCACGGCGGATGAACCGGTGGTGGAGGAAGATCCCGAGCCACCCGCCGCTTCCGATGAGAACGGTGACGATGACGAGGAGGAGGATGACGAGGAGGGTGAAGACGATGATGATGAGGATGATGAGGAGGAGGAGACTTCCACCGACGACAAGAAAAAGGTGAAGGCTGAAGCACCGCCCCCTGCTCCAACGGCCCATGAGGGACGTCCGAACGAAGGCAGGAACAGGCCCGATGATCGGCGTCGCGGCGATGATCGCCAGCAACAAGGCGTTCAGCGCGACCAACAGCAGGATCGCGGAGGACGGAACGACCGTGGGGACCGGAACGATCGCGGAGGACGGAACGACCGTGGGGACCGGAACGATCGCGGTGACCGGGACCAGAAGGATGATCGCCCACAAGGGAATCAGGAAGGCCAGCAGCGCAATGACCAACGCGGCGGTGATCAACGCAACGAACGCGGACAACAGGACCGTGGGCAGCAGGACCGTGGTCAACAAGACCGTGGCCAGCAGGACCGTGGCCAGCAGGACCGCAACCAACAAGATCGGCAGCCGCAACGCGAGCAGATCAACTTCGATGCCTTCGTGGAATGTGAAGGCGTGCTGGAACTCATGCCCGAGGGCTATGGCTTCCTGCGCAGCAGCGATTACAACTACCTCGCCTCACCGGACGATGTGTATGTGGGCCAGCAGCAGGTGAAGCAATACGGCTTGAAGCTCGGCGACACGGTGATGGGCTATGTGCGCCCGCCGCGTGAAGGCGACAAGTTCTTTCCACTCGTGAAGATCGATCGGATCAACGGTCGCGATCCGGAATGGGTGCGGGACCGTGTTCCGTTCAAATTCCTCACACCGCTCTTCCCGGATGAGAAGTTCAACCTCGCCGGCAAGGAGACGACCATCAGCATGCGTGTGGTGGACCTGTTCGCACCGATCGGTAAAGGACAGCGCGGATTGATCGTGGCACAACCGAAGACCGGTAAGACGGTCCTGCTGAAGGAAGTGGCGAATGCGATCGCGGCGAATCATCCGGAGGCATACCTCATCGTCCTGCTCATAGATGAGCGTCCGGAGGAAGTGACGGACATGGCGCGCAGCGTGAATGCTGAAGTGATCGCGAGCACGTTCGATGAACCCGCATCACGCCACGTGCAGGTCGCAGGTATCGTGTTGGAGAAGGCGAAGGCGATGGTGGAATGCGGCCACGATGTGGTGATCCTCCTCGATTCGATCACGCGTTTGGCGCGTGCATACAACACGGTACAGCCCGCCAGCGGCAAGATCCTCAGTGGTGGCGTGGATGCCAACGCCTTGCAGAAACCGAAGCGCTTCTTCGGTGCTGCGCGAAAGATCGAGAACGGTGGCTCGCTCACCATCCTCGCTACCGCGCTCGTGGAAACCGGAAGCAAGATGGACGAGGTGATCTTCGAGGAATTCAAAGGCACCGGCAATATGGAACTGCAGCTCGATCGGAAGATCAGCAATCGCAGGATATTCCCGGCCATTGATATCCTCGGCAGCGGCACACGTCGCGATGATCTCCTGCACGGCAAGGAAGTGATGCAACGCACGTGGATCCTGCGCAAGCACTTGGCCGACATGAACAGTGTGGAAGCGATGGAGTTCGTGAAGAAGCACATGGAAGGGACCAAGAGCAACGAGGAGTTCCTGGTCTCGATGAACGGCTAGCCGAACGTAAGGAGCAGGGGCAGGAACAAGGGCAAACGATCATCCCATCGATCCCTTACGATCTTTCCTTTCACGGACAACTCCAATGGCGGGATTCAAGGATCTTACCGTGTACAAGAAAGCGTTCGAGCTGGCCAACGCGATCTTTCTACTCTCCAAGCGATTCCCTCCTGAAGAGAAGTACTCATTGATCGACCAGATCCGTCGCTCATCACGGTCTATTGCGGCGCAGTTGGCGGAAGGCTACCGCAAGAAGCGCTATCCCCTTCACTTCGTCGCCAAGATGACGGATGCCGATGCCGAGAATTCGGAAACTCAGGTATGGCTTGACCATGCCGTTGCTTCCGGGTACGTGACCACAGAAGATATCGAAGCGATCACGGCTCTTTCTGAAGAGGTCGGTCGTATGTTGGGCGACATGATCGAGAACCCCGGCAAGTATGGTGCGAAGGATGATCGCCACCGCTGACGATGATCACTTGCCCCTGCTCCTGCGCCTGCTCCTAACTGAATGATCCTCGCCGCGCTCACCGCACTCGCCGTCATCGCACTGCGCATGATCCTCTACACGATGGATCGCGCGCCGGAGGGAACGGACTTCATGCTTGTGCATTTTCTGGCCATGGTCACCGTGGTGTTCTTCACATGCAGCCGGTTGTTGACGCGCGACAAGCGTGCAGGCTTCCCCGACCTGATGCGCGAGGGCTTCAAGGCGGCCGCACTCTATGCGGTGATCATCACCGCCTTCCTCTGGTTCTATTACACCAGGGTCGAGAGCCATACTTTCCAGATCCGCGTGGATGACATGGTGGCGCGTGGGATGCGGGAAGGACAGGACGAAGCGATCATCCGGCCGCGACTCACGAAGTTCTTCACGCCATTCAACTACGCGAGCATCACCTTCTTCGCGTTGCTGGCGAATGGTGCGATGAACGCGCTCGTCATCGGGATGCTGCACCACAAGGTGCTGCGGAAGTTCAAGCGATGAATGCTTCGCTGAGCGCCTGAAGATCGACGCCGCCGAAGTTGCCGCTGCTCATCATCAGCAGTACGCTTTCGCCCTCGATGCCATCGCGCACTGCGCCCATCACCGCGATCGGATCGTTGAGCACAAGCAGGTCCTCACGACCGAAGGCCTTCTTTACACGTTCGGGTGGGATCGGCGGCAAACGCTTGAGTTGCACCGCGTGCGGATCGTAGAAGACGATGGCGCGATCGGCGTCGTTCATGCATCCGGCGTACTGGTCGAGGAACCCTTCACTGAGGCTGCTGTATGTGTGCAACTCCATGCACGCCACAAGCCGGCGAGCAGGGAACTGTTCACGCACGGCTTGGAGTGTTGCGGCGAGTTTGCTCGGTGAGTGCGCGAAGTCCTTGAAGACGCTGCGGCCCGGAACCTCGGCGAGTTTCTCCAAGCGACGAGCCGCGCCGTGGAAGGTGCGCATAGCGGCGTAGAACTCCCTGTCGCCGATACCAAGCAAGTGACACACGTGCCGCGCACCTTCGAGGTTCTGGAGGTTGTGCCTGCCGAAGACCTGAAGCGGGAGGTCTCCGTTATTGGTCTCCAGGGTGGTGACGCCGTCCTCGATCCGGTGCTTCGGAGTACCGTAACCCACCTTCACCTCCTTGACCTCCTTCTCTTCCGCCAGCTTCTTCACCTCCGCATCCTCGGCGCAGTACACCAACTTCCCGCCGGGCTCCACCAGCGCGATGAACTTGCGGAACTGCTCCACGTAGCTCTCGTAGGTCTTGAAGACGTTGATGTGATCCCACGCGATACCGCTGATGAGCGCGATGTCCGGTTTGTACAAGTGGAACTTGGGTACGGGTTCCAGTGCGGAGGCGAGGTATTCATCCCCCTCGATGATGGCCACACTGCTGCTTTCGCTCAGTTTCACCATGCAGTCGAAGCCATCCAACTGCGCACCCACGAGGTAATCGAACTCCACATTCGCTTGCCGGAGCACATGGACGATCATACTGGTGATGGTCGTCTTGCCGTGCGACCCACCGATGACCACACGGGTCTTGTTCCTGGTGCGCTCGTAGAAATAGGACGGATAGCTGAACACGGGGATCCCGAGTTCCTGCGCGCGCTTCAGTTCGGGATTGTCGATGCGTGCGTGCATGCCGAGGATCACCGCGTCGATGTCCGGCGTGATGTCCTCCGGTCGCCAGCCCTCCTTGTCGGGGAGCAGACCCAAGCGATCAAGACGACTGCGACTGGGTTCGAAGATCTCATCATCACTCCCGGACACATCGAAACCTTGCCGTTGCAAGGCGATGGCCAGGTTGTGCATGGCGCTGCCGCCGATGGCGATGAAATGGACGCGTTTCATGGGCGCAAAGGTGGCGGAGCTGATCGATGCCCGCTGATGTCGAGGCCTTCTTCTGTTCACGCGTTCTTGTCAATGGAGCGACCCCGCCGGTGGATAGCGATCTTCGCACCATGACCCTTCACCCGATCGATACCGGTTTCTTCAAGTTGGATGGCGGCGCCATGTTCGGTGTAGTGCCGAAGTCCATTTGGAGCAAGAGACATCCACCCGATGAGCGGAACTTGTGTACATGGGCGATGCGTTGCCTTTTGGTGGAGGACGGTGACCGACTGATCCTGATCGACAACGGTATGGGCGATAAGCAGGACGCGAAGTTCTTCAGCCATTACGAGCCGCATGGCGACGCGACATTGGACGGTTCGTTGAAGAAGGCGGGGTTCTCGCGCGATGACATCACGGATGTATTCCTCACGCACCTGCACTTCGATCACTGCGGTGGATCGATCCAATGGAACAGCGCGCGTGATGGGTATGAACCCGCCTTCAAGAACGCGACGTACTGGAGCAACGAACACCACTGGGCTTGGGCCACGTACCCCAACGCGCGGGAGAAGGCGAGCTTCCTGAAGGAGAACATCGGGCCGATAAAGGAGAGTGGGCAGTTGAAGTTCGTGGGCCTGCAACCGCGCACGTTGGGACCTGGTGTCACGCCCATCAACGAATACTTCCGGGGCTTCCTTCCCGGGTTCGAGGTGTACACGGTGCATGGGCACACGGATGCGATGATGCTGCCGCACATCCAATACAAGCGGCGCACGGTGGTGTTCATGGCGGATCTGTTGCCAAGCATCCATCACATCCCGGTGGCGTGGGTGATGGCGTATGACACGCGGCCGTTGCTGACGCTGGGTGAGAAGGCGAGCTTGCTGGAAAGTGCGGCGAAGCAGGAGTTCGTGCTCTTCTTCGAGCATGACCCCGTACACCAATGTTGCACGGTGGAGATGACCGAGAAGGGGATCCGCGTAAAGGAGGTGTTCCCGCTGAGTGCGTTGTGAGTGCGCCGGGGAGGAGCGAGAACGTTACCAGAGCTTGTAACCGAACACGCTGATGCTGGTGTAGGGGAAGCCGACGCGGACGCCATCGGCGGTTTCCTCCACGGCGTACACCGGCACGTTCGCGGTGCTGCCGTGCTTGCTCTTGCCGGTGATGGGGTCGTAGTGGAACCGGTGGAATGGACAGACCACGTGGCAGTCCTCCACCCACCCGCCGCTGAGGGGGTTGCCTTGGTGGGGGCATTGGTCCAGCATGGCGCGGAGGGCGCCCTGCATGCGCACGAAGGCCAAGGGTTGCTTGCGGACGATGATGCGGACGAGCTTGCCCTCGGTGAGGCGGGTGAGGCGGGTGTCCTGGACGGTTACCCAGCGGGTGCGTTCGATGATCATCGTTCCAGGGTGAAGGCGCCTCGGTGGCTGACCTCGTGGAGGGCTGCGGGGCGATCGGCGGCCAAGGTGCGCAGGATCCGCCGCACACGTGCCGTCACGCCTCCCGCGATGACAAGATGATCCGTTGATGCGATCAATGTCGCTCCGGTTTCCTTCGACATGCGATCAGCGTCGTGGATCACGATCGCATCGAACCGATGATGCGGATCCACTGCTGGTTCATCATCCCCCGATACGAACAACACATCGAATCGAGCAGAGCGCCATCGCCCCGAAGTGAAGATCGAATGGCCAACTTCTTCAACGCGATCAGGAAGCGAGTCCTTCACGATGAAGATCATCGTATCGATCCCCACGGTCCGTTGGTGTCGCGCCAACTTCGCTTGGGTGTATTTCGATGTGACCGAACTATCGGCCGATGCCCACACCACCAGTTCCCGGCCGTGTACCATTCCAGCCAACGCTCCTTCACGTTGATCGTAGACGATGAAGGAATCCGTGGTGTTGCGTGAACCCGCCCGCTGGCCCCAGATGCCGAGCAATGCACAGGCGCACAACAGGGCGGTGTACCACGCCGAACGCCAGCGCCATTGCAGCCATGCTCCAGCTGAAAGAACAAGGACGTACATCAGGACCATATCCGACAAGCCGACACGCACCGCTGGATAGGAACCGGGCAGAGCCGCGAAGAATGCGGTGGTGCGTTCTACAAGACCGAGGAGCATGGTCATGGCCCATGTGAGCGCGGCACCCACGAACGGAACCTTATACAAGGCGATCAACGCAATTCCACCATACACGGCCAAGCCTGCCGCGACAACCACGATCAAGTTCGCCGGAAGGAACCAGATCGGAAAGGCCTTGAACAAGTGAAGTGAGACCGGCGTGGTGAGCAACTGCGCCGAGATCGAAAGCGCGGCGAGTGACCACACTTTGTGCAACCACGACCACCGTGGAAACCACGATCGCTCAATGGGTCGATAGAAGAGAATGATGCCCAACACCGCGAGGAAGGACAATTGGAAGCCCGCCTGTTCGAGCATTCCTGGATCCCACACCAGCAACAAGAAAGCAGCAGCGAACAAGCTGTTCAGGTTGTCGGATCGCTGCAACGCCATGCCTGCGATCGTGAAGAAGCTGAACATCACGGACGCGCGCAACACGCTGGGCGATGCACCGGTGAGTCCGGCATATCCCCACAAGGCCACAAGGATCAATACACCGCGCAGGATCCGTGCACCCCTACCCTTTCCCCACCAACCGACCATGAACGTGAGGATCGCATAGATCAAGCCGACGTGCATGCCCGACACCGCCAATACGTGGATCGTTCCACTGCGCATGAACGATTCGCGCAGGTCACCGTCCAGTTCATCACGTTCACCCAACACCAGTGCTTTCACTAATGCGCGTTCGCGAAGGCCCAGTTCGCTTCCGTTCAACCACGTGCTGATCCGTTCGCGTAGCTCCCGGAACGCATCCACCCATTGCCAGGTGTGCCCGGATACACGCCAATGGCCTTCAGTAGCGAACAGTTCGTGCCGGATGCCACGACTCGCCGCCCATTGCCTTCTATCGAAACCACCGGGGTCGGGCAGGCGGTCGATCGGATCGATGCCGGTCTCCAGCACGATCAGATCACCAACAACAGGTGTGGGTTCGCCCGGTGAACGAAGCAGCGTGGCCAACGCACCACCGCGAACAGGACGGACGGAGTCCTTCTCGAAACGCGCCAAGATCGAGACATCGACGCGGATCACCTTCGGCCGGTCACCATTGATCGCTTCGACCCGAGCCAGCCATGGCCCTTCGCGTTGATCAAGCCGGTGAAGACCCAACGGATCGCTCACCGGTGTGCGCACTGATTGCCATACGATGCCCGCCGCAAGGAACCAGATGCCGAGGACCACACCGCGCTGCCAACGCGTTCGTGGTAGGCCCGGAAAGAGGACGACCACGGCGGCGCAGATCCCCCCGATACCCAGCAACCAGATCAGCGGTTGCAACGGTGGATCGAAGAACCAAGCGATGAGAATGCCCGCAACGAAGAGCGACGCGATGCGGAGCATGGGTGCCCGGCGGATCGCGGTCCAGGGTCCGTGGAGGTCCGAGGGATGCATGCGAGGTCCGGAAAAGGTAATTCCCGGAAGGCTCACATCACCCTACTCCACTTCGAGGATGAGGCACTTGAGGTAGCGCGTCTCGGGCACGCCCCACAGCACGGGGTGGTCCGGTGGTTGGCCGCCGGTGTACACTTCGCGGAGGCGGCGTCCGGCATCGCGTGCGGCATCGGCGATCATGTGGCGGAAGCCGGTGGTGGACAGGTGCTGCGAGCAGGAGCAGGTGACGAGGAAGCCGCCGGCGGGGATGCACTTGAGTGCGCGGAGGTTGATCTCCTTGTAGCCACGGATGGCGTTCTGGAGGGCGCCCTTGCTCTTGGCGAATGCGGGTGGATCGAGGACGATGACATCCCACTGCTTTCCGGTGCGGCTGGCCTCGGTGAGGTGATCGAAGACGTTGGCGGCGCGGAAGGTGCAGTTGGGGAATTGGTTCAGCGCGGCGTTGCGCGTGGCGAGGGCGACGGCCTCGGCGGAGATGTCGAGCCCTTCCACGGAAGTGGCGCCCCCCTTGGCGGCGTGAAGTGCGAAGCCGCCGGTGTGGGTGAAGCAATCGAGGACGCGCTTGCCGGATGCGATGCGCTGGATGGCGGTGTGGTTGAGGGCTTGATCGAGGAAGTGGCCGGTCTTCTGTCCGCCGGCGACATCGACGTGCATGCGGACGCCGACACCGTCCTCGATGATGAGGGAGGTGTTGAAGTGCTTGCCGAAAAAGCCGGTTTCCATGGGCAGGCCCTCCTTCTCGCGGATGGGGACATCGTTACGGAGGTAGATGCCGGTGGGCTTGACGATGTCCGTGAGGGCTTGGAGGACGACATCCTTCCAGCGCTCCATGCCGAGGGTGAGGAATTGGATGGAGAGGACGTTGTTGAATTTGTCCACGACGAGGCCGGGGAGTTGGTCGGCTTCACCAAAGACAACGCGGCAACTGGCGGTATAGCCGAGGCTCTGGCGGTAGTGCCATGCGCGTTCGATGCGGGCGCGTATGAAGTCGGTGTTGATGTGTTCCTCCACATGCGTGGTGAGCAAGCGCACGCGGATCATGGATAGCGGGTTGATGTAGCCCTGTCCGAGCGGATGGTGCTTGGTGTCGAAGACCTGCACGATATCACCGGGGGTGTAGGTGCCTTCCTCACGGACGATCTGCGTGGCGAAGATCCAGGGGTGACCGCTGGCGATGCGTTCGTGGGTGTCCTCCACGATGATGCGGGCTTGGGGCATGGGGGGCCGAAAGTAGTTGGAGAGAAGAGAGCGTTGGAGGGGAGTGAAGGGAATGCGGTTCACGCAGAGGCGCGGGGGACGCGGAGAAGAGTGAGCCGTGATGGGGTGATATGAATGCACCTCACGCAGAGGCGCAGAGAACGCAGAGGAGAATGATGTAATGACTGTGGAGTGAAGAAATGCACTTCACGCGGAGGCGCGAGGGGCGCGGGGAAGAGTGGACCGCGGAGGCGCGAAGACGCAAAGAGGGATGCGGCGGATGTGGGAAAATGCCGCAAGGGTTTCCGCTGCGCGGAATGGGAAACACGAAGAGGAATGCGGTTCACGCGGAGGCGCGGGGGACGCGGAGAAGAGTGAGCCGTGATGGGGTGATATGAATGCACCTCACGCAGAGGCGCAGAGAACGCAGAGGAGAATGATGTAATGACTGTGGAGTGAAGAAATGCACTTCACGCGAAGGCGCGAGGGGGAATGCACCTCACGCAGAGGCGCAGAGAACGCAGAGGAGAATGATGTAATGACTGTGGAGTGAAGAAATGCACTTCACGCGGAGGCGCGAGGGGCGCGGGGAAGAGTGGACCGCGGAGGCGCGGAAAGAAGGTGGCCGCAAAGGCGCGAAGACGCAAAGAGGGATGCGGCGGATGCAGGAAAATGCCGCAAGGGTTTCCGCTGCGCGGAATGGGAAACACGAAGAGGAATGCGGTTCACGCGGAGGCGCAGGGAACGCAGGGAAGTGTGAACCGCAGAGGGGCAGAGGGCACGGAGATGAAGTGGCCGCAAATGCGCAAAGGATCGGAAGGAATTCCCCGTCACTGTGTCTTCCTGCGGCATTTCCCAGCGCTTGATCCGCACTGCTCTCTGCGTCTTCGCGCCTTTGCAGCTTCAACTCCGCATGGCAGAGGGGCAGCTGGTCGGACGCCTTATCGAAGCGGAGGGCGCGGGCCCGGGACGAGTTGGGTGTCGCCTTCGTCGCGGAAGAAGTCGATGGTGGAGAGGTCCACGAGATGGACCTCGGCGTAGTAGTGGTGGAGGATATCGGTGTAGGAGTACCCAGCGCGGGCCATGCCCATGGCGCCTTCCTGGCAGAGGCCGACGGCGTGGCCGAATCCTCTTCCTTGCAGGAGGACGCTTTCACCGGTGGTGGTAACGCTGAAGAAGGTGCTCTTGAGTTTGAGGTCCTCGCGGATGTGCTTCAATGGGAGCAAGGGCCAGGTGTTGCCGAGGTAGAGGTCGCGGCATTGGGGTTGGTAATCCAGCACGGCGGCGAGATGGGCCTTGTCCGCAGCGGAAAAGCCGAAGCGCTTGGTGAGGTAAGCGAGCCACTCGGTGCGCGTGAGGGTCTTCTCCCATGTGGCGTGCGGCGCGGCGACGCAGAAGGTATCGCGGGTGGCGCGCAGGTAGGGTTCCTGCTTGCTCCAGAGATCCTCGGCGTTGATGGTCTCGCCGCCGCAGTTGCTGTGGAAGGTGGCGTGGATGAGCTTGATGTTGGAATCGACGATGACGAGTCCGCGGGTGGCGGTGACGGCCTCGGCGATGCTGTCGTTCTTGTTGCGGCCTTGGAAGACCTGACAATGCACGCCATCGCAGAGCTCGAAGCCCTCGGCGATGTGCTTGCGCTGGTTGGTGAGCGCATACGTGCGGCAACTCACCGCCTGCAATTTGTAATATTCGATGTGGTGGAAGTTGCCGGCCTCGGAGCGCACGACACCGGCGGTGTAGGCTTCCACCGGAACACGATCCACGAGCAGGAGTTTGCTTCCGGCGACACTCACTTCCAATGCGCCGGGATACTCGCGGTCGGAGTGCTTGCTTTCATCGGGGCGTAAGCGGAAGCCGCCATCCGCAGCGACGGGGATCACTTCGATCTTCTTCTTGGCGGTGAAGGATAGACTCAGGGACTTCGCGGAAAGTCCACCGGGGATGACCGCTATGCGCAGTCCATCGGAAGAGCGCAACTCCCCTACCCGCGTGCCATCGGCGAGGACGGAGGATGTGCCACGCGAACTCATGACGAGCACTTGTGCGGTTGGCCGATCGCGGAAGAGGCCGACGCGCATGACGCGATCCATGTCGGTCGGTCCGCCCATGCTGGTGCCCAGCAGAAAGACCAATGCGAGAAGGACGGAGGAACGCAGCGCCATGGAAGCGCCCAAAAGTACCCGGGTGGTCAGCGGCTGGCCGACCGTTCCGCTAGACTTTTCCACACGGCCGTAGCGACCTTGTGCGATGCGCCGGGCCCTCCGAGCTTGATGCGCAAGGCCGTGAGGCTGTTGAGCATGGTGCTGCGGTAGGGGCCATCGGCCATGAGTTGCTCCAGTTCCTTGGCCATGGAGTCCACCGTGAGATCGGACTGGATCAACTCGCGGACGACCTCCTTGCCCATGATGAGGTTCACGAGGCTGATGAACTCGATATCGACCAAGCGCCTTGCGATCCACACGTTGAGGGCACTGCCGCTGTAGCATACCGCCTCGGGCACGCCGAAGAGTGCGGTCTCCAACGTAGCGGTGCCGCTCGTAACGAGTGCCGCGCGCGCATGGCGAAGGACATCGTAGGTGCGGTCCTTCACCACTTCAACCGGTGCGATGCCAATGAATTGCTTGTAAAGTCCATCCGGCACGGATGGCGCGGCGGCAAGCACGAAACGGTATTGCGGGAAGCGGCCGGCCACACTCACCATCAAGGGCAGGATGCGATGGATCTCCTGCTGCCGACTGCCGGGGAGTAAAGCCACGACAGGACGCGCATCATCACCGGGCAAGGGCTTCAACGGGGCGGAGCCTTCTTGTTGGATCGCATCGAGCAAGGGATGTCCGACGAACTCGACGTCCATGCCATACTTCGCGTACCACTCCTTCTCGAAGGGCAGGATCACATACATGCGATCCACCACGCGCTTGATGGTGTACGCACGTCCCTTCTTCCACGCCCACACCTGCGGACTGATGTAGTAGTACACAGGGATCCCCTTCGCGTGTGCCCACTCGGCGATGCGCAGGTTGAAGCCGGGGTAGTCGATGAGGACGATCGCATCGGGTTTGAACGCTTCGATGTCCTGCTTGCAGACCTCGATGTTGCGCAGGATGGTGCGCAGGTTCATGATCACTTGCGTGAAGCCCATGAAGGCGAGTTCGCGGTAGTGCTTCACGACCTCGGCACCGGCAGCGGACATGCGATCGCCGCCCCAGGCACGGATAGAGAGGTTGTTCGGTGGATCGTTGTTCGTTGTTCGATGTTCGTTGTTCGGCGAGGCGCAGGCGAAGAGTTCACGCACGAGGTTGGCGCCGTGGAGGTCGCCGCTGGCTTCACCGGCAATGATGTAGAGTCGCTTCGCCATCAGTCCAGCATACTGTTCGCGATGAGCATGACGATGATGTACACACCGTAGACCATCATCGCAGCGATGACACCGCGCATGGCCTTCTGCATGTCGAGCCGATCGAGGATGAAGAAGAGGACGGCATCGGCGATAAGGCTGAGGCTCGCCACGCGCGGCTGGAACTCCGATGTGTCGAGAAAGAGATCGTACACGAACCAGTGGAAATCGTGGTGCGGCCGGATGGCGGTGACGTAGATGCCGCCGTAGGCCGCGAAGCCGAGCAGCGGTGCCAACATGCCCAGGACGAAGCCGACGCCGCGACTATCCCACCGCATGATCCCAGGTGTTCAACGCGGCGATGGCGTGGTGCGCGGTCATGTCGAACTGCGTGGGCACGATGCTCACGTAACCATTGTCCACCGCCCACACATCGGTGTCCTCGCCGTGGTCGTGGCTGCGGAACTCACCCTTGAGCCAGTAGTATTCCTTGCGACCGGGGTCGAGGCGCGTCTCGAATTCATCCTCCCAATTCGCGGTGGCTTGTCGGCAAACGCGGATGCCCTTGAGCGGCACACCACCGGTGCGCGGCACATTCACATTGAGGCAGGTACCCGGTGCGATGCCGTGTTGGATCGCGTTCGCCACCACATTGCGGATCACGGGACACACAGGGGAAAAGTCCGCTTCGATGCTGTGGTCCATCAACGAGAAGCCGATGCTGGGGATGCCTTCCATCGCGCCTTCCACCGCCGCGCTCATGGTGCCGCTGTACAACACGTTGATGCTGATGTTGGCGCCGTGGTTCACACCGCTCACGAGCAGGTCGGGTTTCGCGCCGTTGAGCAATTTGTAGATGGCGAGCTTCACACAATCCACCGGCGTGCCGCTGCAACTCCACGCCTCCACGCCGTCCAACAGGTCAATGCGGTTCAAGCGCAGGAAGCTGTGGATGGTGATGGCGTGGCCCATAGCGCTCTGTGGTTTGTCCGGTGCGACCACGAGCACGCGACCGAAGGGCAGCACCTCCTCGATCAACGTGCGGATGCCCGGCGCGTGAATGCCGTCGTCGTTCGTCACCAGGATCAGGGGGCGGTCGTTCATGGTCGGCGAAGGTACCGGGGAGGAATGCAAGGGGCCGCAAAGCATTGGACCGCGCGTCACACCGGAGGATCCGCGGAGCGGTCCATCCGGTGTCTCACGAAGGCTCGCGAATGCAGGTCATTGGTGAGACTCCGGGTCTCGCTCGCAGAGCCTCGCATCGCCCGGAGTGACGTGCGCGCGACCTCAGAACGCCGCCAACAGAATATCCAGATCCTTGTGCGGCAGCTTGAAGGCCTCGCCAAGGATGGCGCTGGTGACGGTACCGTTGTAGAGGTACACGCCGTGGCGTACACCGAGGTCGCTCTTGATGAGGTTCTCGAATCCTCCCACCTCGCCCATGCTCAGGAGCATCGGTCCGAAGATGTTGCTCAACGCGGTGCTCGCCGTGCGCGGTACGCGGCTGGCGATGTTCGGTACGCCGTAGTGCAGCACGCCGTACTTCTTGTACACGGGATCGGTGTGCGTGGTGACCTCACTCGTTTCGAAGCAGCCGCCGCGATCGATGCTCACATCCACGATCACACTGCCGCTCTTCATCTCCTTCACCATCTCCTCGCTCACCACCAAAGGCGTGCGACCTTCTTCCGGACGTAGTGCGCCGATGGCGACGTCCGCGTTGCGAAGTGCTTTGCGTAGCACCTCGGGTTGCACCACGCTGGTCCAGATGCGTTGGCCGAGTGCGCTCTGCAAACGACGCAGCCGGTAGATGCTCTTGTCAAAGACCTTCACGCTGGCACCCAGACCGAGTGCTGCGCGTGTGGCGAATTCACCCACCGTGCCCGCGCCGATGATCACCACTTCGGCAGGTTCCACACCGCTGATGCCGCCGAGCATGGTGCCCGGTCCGCCCTTGTCGGCGCTGAGGTATTCGCTGGCGACCTGAATGCTGGTGGTGCCTGCGATCTCGCCCATGGCACGGATGATCGGGAAGATCCCTTCGCGGTCCTTGATGAAATCCCAGGCCACGGCGGTCATGCGCTTCTCCATCATGCGCCGCAACGTGTCCTTCGGCTGCACGGTGAGTTGGAGTGCGGACACGAGGATCTGCTTGTGGCGCAGCATCTCGATCTCGGCGTGCGTGGGCGGCGCCACCTTCAGGATCATGTCCGCTTTGTAGACCTCATCGGCGGAATCGACGACGCGCGCACCGGCCTCGCTGTAATCGTTGTCCTGGAATTGGGCGGGTGCTCCGGCGCCGCGTTCGATCACCACTTCGTGATCACGCTGCACGAGCGTGGCGACGGCGGCCGGGGTAAGTGGAACGCGGTGTTCCTGGAACGTGATCTCCTTGGGGATGCCGATATAGAGCGACTTCTTCCTTCGGGCAACCTCGACCAGTTGCTCCTGTGGCATCATCGAACTCTCGCGGGCCAGTTGCTTCAGGAGTTCGGTGGACGCGCTCATCGGTACGAGGGGTGGATCGCGAATGTACGGCCCGTGAAGCCATGGGGAGACCGACCGGAAACCCGCTTTTCAGCCTATCGCGGTTGATCCGCAAGGGTGATGCTCCGGCTGCCATCGGGCCGCGGATCCACGTACACGTGCAGCGCGTCCGGTGGAAGGAGGCCATCGGCCAACTCCGGCCATTCGATGAAGCAGTAGGCGCCGCTATCCACGTACTCCTCGAAACCGATGTCGCGCAATTCGCGGGGGTTGCGGATGCGATAGAGGTCGAAGTGGTAGAGCGCTTCCCCGTTCGCTCGGCGGTATTCGTTCACGATCGCGAAGCTGGGACTGCTCGTATGGTCCGTGACACCGAGTGCTATGCAGAAGCCTTTGATGAGGGTGGTCTTGCCTGCGCCGAGTTCACCGTGCAGAGCGAGGACACGCGCATCGGGATGGCGTTGCAGGATCTCTCGCGCGACGGCAACGGCGTCCTCTGCCGATGGCAATACGATCCCTGCGCTCATTCCACAAAGAAAGAGGGGATCCACAGATGTCACAGAAAGTCACAGATAGAAGACGGTATGGAACACAGCCCATCTGTGCTCATCCGCGTCATCTGTGGATGTATTCCCTTATCTCGGCTTCAGCACCGCCCACGGGATCAGCATTTCCTCCAGGGAGATGCCGCCGTGCTGGAAGGTGTGGCGGAAGTAGGTGACGAAGTGGTTGTAGTTGTTCGGGTACACGAAGAAGCGATCGCTCTTGGCGAAGACGTAGGTGGTGCTCACATTCGCTTTCGGCAGGAAGACTTGCGCGGGGTCCTTCACCACCAATACATCGCGCTGCTCGTAGCTGAGGTTCTTGCCGTGCTTGTAGCGCAGGTTGCTGTTGGTGTTACGGTCGCCGACGATCTTGCTCGGCTCGTTCACGCGCACCGTGCCGTGGTCGGTGGTGATGACCACGCGGCCACCACGCTCGGCGATGCCTTTGAAGATGTCGAACAGCGGACTGTGCTCGAACCAGCTCTTGGTGAGGCTGCGGTATGCGGCATCGTCCTCGGCCAACTCGCGGATCACCTCCATCTCTGTGCGCGCATGGCTGAGCATGTCCACGAAATTGTACACGATCACGTTGAGCGGATTGCCCATGAGGTTGTCCAAACTGTCCGCGAGCTTCTTGCCGGCGTTCATGTTCAGGATCTTGTGGTAGCTGAACTTCACGTTCTTGCCGAGGCGCTGCAACTGTCCGCCTACGAACTCCTCCTCGTGCATGTTCTTGCTGCCCTCCTCGTCCTCGTTCACCCACTTGCCGGGGTAGCGCTTCTCGATCTCGCTCGGCATCATACCGGCGAAGAGCGCGTTGCGCGCGTACTGCGTGGCGGTGGGCAGGATGCTGTAGAAGAGGCCCTGTTCCTCGGTGCGGTAGAATTCGCTGAGGATCGGTTCCAGCACACGCCATTGATCCAATCGCAGGTTGTCGATGAGGATCATGAAGAGCGGCGGCTGCTTCTCGTCGATCAACGGAGCCACCTTGGCTTTGAAGATCTGGTGCGATTGCATCGGCACATCAGTGCCCTTGTTGTTCACCCAATCGATGTAATGGTCCGTGACGAAGCGAGAGAATTGTTCGTTGGCCTCGGCCCATTGCGAGCGGAGGATCTCCGTCATTCCTTGGTCCTGTCCGCCGCTGAGGTCGAGCTCCCAACGGACGAGTTCGCTGTACAGCTGCTTCCAGTCCTCGGTGCTGAGGCGATCGCCCATGCGCATGGCGAGTTGGCGGAACTGCTGTTGGTAGTTGGTGTTGCTCTTTTCGCTCACCAGCTTGCGGCCTTCGAGGTTCTTCTTCAGCGAGAGCAGGATCTGGTTCGGGTTCACGGGCTTGATCAGGTAGTCGCTGATCTTGCCGCCGATGGCCTCCTCCATGATGTGTTCCTCCTCGCTCTTGGTGATCATGATCACCGGTACGAGTGGATGCAGGGCTTTGATCCGCGAGAGCGTTTCCAGCCCACTGAGGCCGGGCATGTTCTCATCCAGGAAGATGATGTCGTACTCCTTCTTCTTGCTGCTCTCCACGGCGTCCAGCCCGTTGTTCACGGTGTCCACGCTGTAGCCCTTGCCTTGCAGGAAGAGCACGTGTGGTCGCAGGAGATCGATCTCGTCGTCGGCCCAGAGGATGTTCGCGGTCATATTCAGGTTGATGGCGCTTTTCGGCGCTACGGGTTCAGTGATGAAAGTTCGCATGCAGGAGCAACGGGATAGTTGGTCCGTTGTTGCCCTCTACATTCGGGGCGTGAAGGTAGCTGGACGAAATAGCCGGATGCGTTGCGAGTTGCAAGAGGAAAGGGAAATGCGTTACGAGTTGACGTGTTACGTGTTGCGGGTTGTCCCCGCGCTGGCATTTCAACACGTAACGCGTAACCTCTTCAACCCGCAACATTCTTTGCAATGAAGATCCTCAACGATCCGATCTACGGGTTCATCAGCGTGCCCAACGCGCAGGTGCTCGCGCTCATCGATCATCCGTGGTTCCAAAGACTGCGGTACATCAAGCAATTGGGCCTCTCCCACCTGGTGTATCCGGGGGCGTTGCACACGCGCTTCCATCATGCGTTGGGTGCGATGCATCTCATGGGTGAGGCCATCGCCACGTTGCGGAGCAAGGGGCACGACATCAGCGATGCAGAAGCGCATGGTGCCGCGATCGCGATCCTGTTGCACGACATCGGCCATGGGCCTTTCAGCCACGCACTGGAGCACACCCTTGTGGAAGGCATCGGCCATGAGGATGTGAGTGCGTTGGTGATGGACGCGCTGAACGAACGCTTCGATGGTGCGCTCACGATGGGCATCGACATCTTTCGCGACCGACACCCGCGACGCGCGTTGCACCAACTCGTGAGCAGCCAGTTGGACGTGGACCGCATCGACTACCTGAACCGCGACAGTTTCTACACCGGCGTGAGCGAAGGCGTGATCGGCGGGGAACGGATCCTGAAGATGCTGGAGATCCACAACGACAAGCTCGTGGTGGAGGAGAAAGCGATCTACAGCATCGAGAAGTTCCTTGTTGCGCGCCGCCTGATGTACTGGCAGGTGTACCTGCACAAGACCGTGGTGGCTTGCGAGATGATGTTGGTGGAAACACTGCGCCGCGCGAAGGAGCTCGCGCTCGGCGGTACTGCAGTCTTCGCATCTCCCGCGTTGCAGGTCTTCCTCACCGCGCGGCACGACCGCAGTTCGTTCCGCGATCCGGCCATCCTCGGCGAGTTCCTGCGCTTGGACGACCACGACATCATGGGCGCGGTGAAAGTGTGGACGCGTCACCCGGACAAGGTGCTCGCCACATTGGCCAGCGACCTGGTGGAACGCCGCAACCTGCACATCCGCTTGCAGAATGCGCCGTGGGATGCGGATCAAGTAGCCACGCTACGCAAGCAGGTGGCCGACCAGCTCGGCATCTCCACTGCCGACGCCGAACGCTTCGTGATCACAGGCAGCATCGTGAACAACGCCTACGACCCCACGCACGACCGCATCGAACTGCTGCACAAGGATGGCAGCCTGCGCGATATCGCCGATGCCAGTGACAACCTCGGCATCACTGCGCTTATGACCTCAGTGGAGAAGTGGTACTTGGCGTGGCCGAGGTGGTTGGGGAAGATGTGACTCATATGAACACGGCGATACACAAGATCTCGTGGATCAGTGCGATCGGTTTGTTGGTCGCTGTGAACACATTTGGCCTGTGGCAATGGAAGCTAGGCGGCTTCGCACTCCTCGCCATGTTGGCGCTACTGTTCTGGTTCCTGTTCCTCCTTGTCCTCTTGATCATGCACGCAGCGATGATCATCCGGGAAAGGGCCATCAATTGGAGCACTGGACTCTCAATGACCTTGCTCGGGTTGTCCGTAGGCCTGACATGTGCCTTCCCGCGAGGAATAGTCGATCTCTCCGGATCCGGAGCGAACGACCTCCTGATCGCATACAGGGAGGGAGCTGCGAATTGTTCGATCACGCTGACCCTGAAATGAGACCACACATTCACGGAGCGCCACGTCTGTTTCGGAACACAGGAGTATACCGGCACCTATCGCTTGAAGGCCGATACCATTTTCTTTGATGTTGTTACCCTCCCCAGAGGAGAGACACGATATTTCGATCATGCGGTCCTCAAGCACGTTGAAGGAGCAACGCCGTACGATAGTGGAAATATCTTGAGATTCGAAAGAGACGACCTGGAGCATGGTCGTGAATTGTGGATCCAGCGACAAGTGGTCGGGTTCTAAGGACATGTGGCAGGCGTTGAGCAAGCCTGTGGGGAAGTGGTACTTGGCATGGCCGAGGTGGATGGGGAGGTAGCTGGAGTAGCGGTACAAGTCCTTGAACCTGCGGAATATCTCGCGCAAAGCCCTTTCTCAGGGCTTAGTAGCTTGCCGACATGCGCCGATCCGACTGGACGCCCTTCATTGTTGCCTTGCGCTGGACCTTATCCTTTCTGCTCCTTGGGTTCGCCAGCTTGGGGACCGCTCAATTCGGTGTGCTCGACGCCACCTTCGGCACCAACGGTGCTGTGGTATTAATGAACAACAACGGATCTGCGTCCGCAATGCTGGTATTACCCGATGATCGCATCCTTACGGCGGGAAATCAAGGGAGTCTTCTGAAGCTGCACCAGATGCTGCCCGATGGCGGGCCCGATCCCGCCTTCGGCATTAACGGATCGGTGAGCACGGTCATGCTCTTGCCGGAGGACTTTGTTGTGGAGGAACTCCTACGGGCCACCAACAATGATATCATCCTCGTAGGCCGGACCCGGGTAAGCGGACAGGATTATGCATTCGCCATGGTGCGCTTCACCCCGGAAGGGGAGCTGATCGGATCCTTCGGCCCCATCGTTTACAACGAAGGCCCAGGTAGCATGTGGCCCATGGATGCCGCCCTCACTTCCGATGGCCGAATTATGGTCTGCGCCGGATCGAGCAATGGCGCCTGTCTTCTACGCTTCCTCGATGACGGTTCATTTGACACAAGTTTCAGTGACGATGGTGTGTTGCTCTATGCTGCGTCCGGCACGGCATGCGAAATGGCCGTCGACTACGCTGATCGTATCGTGATCACCGGTAAGTATGCCGGGAACTCGGTCTACCTCGCGCGCTTCGATACCTCAGGTATCCTCGACCCATCCTTCGGAAATGGAGGAGTGGTGATCTCCGACCTTCTCGGGGGCAGCACCAGCGAATTCGCGTTCGCTCTGGCAGCAGCGCCAGATGGCTCGCTCGTGGTGGGTGGCATCATGACGAGTGCCAAGATCTTTTTCGCCGAGCGGTATGATGCCAATGGCGTATTGGTCCCTACGTTCGGGAACAATGGTCGTGCGGTCAGCACCGTGAACAACATTACAGCTAGGGACATAGTGCTACAGGCCGATGGTGCAGTGGTCCTGACCGGTTGCAAGGACATCGGCGGTGCCCAGGATATCACCTTGCTCCGCCTGCTGGACGATGGAACACCGGACCCCGCTTTCGGAACGAACGGTGAGTCCGTCATCGCGGTCAACAGCTACGACGATGTCCTGCAAATTCGTCACCAGTCCGACGGCCGGGTTCTCATCAGCGGCTATTCCAACTTTAGCGGGGCCCATTGGCTTGTTGCGCGGATAACCTGCCTAGTGGATGTGGGCATAGCGGAAGTAGGGGTCCCCGGGTGGACCCTATTCCCCAATCCCGCGAGCAGTCGACTATGGCTGACGCAACCGAGTTCACGGGCGCAATACCGCTTGCTCCGCCCGGATGGTCTGATGCTGAGCAGCGGCATATGGCCGACCGAAGGTCTCGATGTGGGTTGGCTTGCTAGCGGTAGCTATTTGATCGGCATCGCGCACAATGGGCAATGGCTGCACCAGCGATTCATAAAGGAGTAGCGAGAATTCGCGATGACCGGTCCGTCGACACCGAGCACCCCGTTGGAGAAGTGGTACTTGGCGTGGCCGCGGTGGTTGGGGAAGATGTGATCCAAGGCAGCGCATGGGCCAAACCCGTCGTCATCGTTCAACGGGACTTCAGAAAATGATCCGGCACCTATCCATCCTTCTTGCCGTGATGCCCTCCTTGGGCAGTGCCCAGGAATACCAACCTTTTGTCTCTGGGATGCAACGTGCCTTTCTGGATGATAGCGGTCTTGGTAGGGTGTACAGCTTGGCATCGGACCCCATCACTGCCAGCAATGGCGACACCACATACGCCAACTACTTCCTGTTGAACGCGGTAGATAGCCAGAGTGACTTCTGCTTGGGTTGGGGTTGGCCGAACTGCCTGAAACAGGATCTACCATCATGGTTCGGCCCCCGGCTCGAGGGATCGACCGACGGTAGCTTTCGATTGTTCAACATCCTCGGTGACACACTGCATCTGGATCCCGGGATCCCCTTTGGGGATACGTCTGCGATCTTTCAAGATCAAAACCAGCTGTTCTCGCTGATCTATGAGCAGCGGGACACGGCAACCTTCCTAGGGATCCCGGATTCCGCGCGGTACTACCGCATCTTGCATACCGACCCTACCGGAAACCCGATCAATTCCGCCTTGCAAGGTTCGCGGATCATCATCGGAAAGGACCTAGGGGTGATCAGCTTCTTCCAAGTGGACTCCTTCCCTGCGGTGCTCCGGCCGATCCACATGATCGGTGACGCAGTGCGGCAGGTGGGTCTTTATAGCATCTCTGAAGCCACCGTACACGATTACGGCCCCGGGGATGTGGTGCAGTATCGCAGCGCGAGCGGCACGTATCCCCCACCTTCCAATTCCGTCACCTTCACCAAGTACACCATTCTTGCGCGAACGGAGACCGCCACTGATGTGACGTACACCGTCAGCTCAGAATCCTTCCATGTTGGGCAGGGCGGCGTCACGCTCAACTCCGGTGAACTCACCTACTCAAAGATCGATGTGATCGCCGAGATCCCTTTTGAAGAGTTCAATGGGAGTTCGAGATACTTGAACTTCTTCCCACACTGCGGCCATGTGTTCGGGGCGTATGGATACTCACCGGTCCATGGTCTCGGGTATTGCGAGGCGGATGATTGTTGGACAGGTATTGACACCAATGGGCCACCGCCCAGCGACGAATACGGCTACCTGTTAGGCGTCGGTCATACCTATTCCCATTTGACCTACCCGATAGGCCCGTTGGGCGTACCAACGTCCAGTAGCCTTTCCATCCCCTACTTCAAGAAGAACGGGATCCCTTGCGGCATTGAAGCGATCGTCGGGATCGAGGAGAACTCCTTCGACCAAGGATTGATCATCTCACCCGTTCCGAGCGATGGTCACTTCAAGGTCCAAGCGAACTCTCCTATCCAACACGTGGATATCCTCGACCTGCAAGGGCGCAACGTCGCCGGGTTCATCGCGAGCGGCACGAACGTGGAACTGGAACTCGGCGATCGGCCCGAAGGCTTGTACATGGTACATGTGCAGTTCTTGAACGGCACACGCGCGATCCGCAGACTGATCATCGCGCATTGAGCACGGCAGTGGAGATGTGGTACGTGGCGTGGCGGAGGTGGTTGGAGAAATTGTGAACGCCTCGCGCAATAACAAAGATCTCGTCACACTCGGCTGTGCTGCGGAACGGTGTGCGGTACTTTACCACGCGAATCGAACCTGGCCACGGATGCGCATCTTCCACTTCACCGATCAGCGCTACGCGATCGCGTTGGCCCTCACTACCCTCCCCTTCCTGTCCTGCGGGCAGCAGAAGGAGGACACGCACGCGCAGCAATACGCACGATACTTGTCCGAAGCACACGCAAGGGGCCAGTTCAACGGCAATGCCCTTGTGGTCGAACACGGAGAACTCGTCTATCAAGGATCCTTCGGGATCAAGAGCATTGATCCGGTTGCCCCGCTGACGCTGAACTCGGTGTTCAGGTTGGGCTCTGTGAGCAAGCAGTTCACCGCCATGGCGATCATGATGCTACGGGAACAGGGCAAGTTGGAGTACGACCAGGACATCCGCGACTTCCTCCCGGAATTGCCCTACGAAGGGATCACCATCAGGCACCTGCTGAACCATGTCTCGGGTTTGCCGGATTACAACAGGCTCATGGATGAGAACTGGAAGACGGACCTGACCTTCACCGACCCGAAGAAGTCCATCACTGGAAATGAGGACTGCGTGAAGATGCTCGCCGAGTTGCACCCTCCGGTCCTCTTCAAGCCAAGCGAGAAGTGGGAATACAGTAACACCGGCTACATGTTGCTCGCCACGATGGTGGTCAGGATATCGGGCGTATCGTTCGCCACCTACCTGCACGATCACGTCTTCGAGCCCGCTGGCATGAGCCATACCGTGGTGTACCACTATGTGCTCGGTCCCGATGCGAACATGCCGGACAGGGCGTTTGGATTCTCGATGGAATGGAATGGGGTGGACATGCTCCCGGACGATGTGCACTACCTGAACGCGGCGCACGGGGATGGTGGCGTCTTCTCCACCGTGGGTGATCTGATGAAATGGGACAGGATCCTGTACACCGACAAGCTGGTCTCCCGCAAAACCCTGGAAGAGGCGTTCACCCCCTCGGTGCTTGCGAACGGCGATACGACCGACTATGGCTTCGGCTGGTTCATTGAACGAACACCGGCAGGGAAGAAAGTCGTTCACCATTCCGGTGGATGGCTCGGCTTCATCACCAACATCCGCCGGGAGATCGACGAGGACAATTGCATCATCCTGCTTACGAACAACTCCACCCGCTACTTCGGCCTTACGGATGGCCTTGACAGGATCCTCCATGACCAGCCTTCCGAGCTGCCTCGGATCTTCATCCGCGATGCCATTCGGAGAACAGTGCAGGACGAAGGTGTGGAAGCTGCCATTGCCAAGTACAAGAAACTGAAAGCGGAACGGCAACGGGACTACCTCTTCGAGGAACAGGAGCTCAACGTGTTCGGATACCAGTTGCTCTGGGCCGATCGCGTCGATGACGCCGTTGCGATCCTCCGACTGAACATGGAGGAATACCCGCGTTCCGCCAACGTGTATGACAGTTTTGGCGATGTGCTTCTTGCGAACGGCGATACCGCTGCTGCGTTGACCAACTTCAAGAAGACCCTGGCCATGGACCCCGCGTTCGCCGGACTACAGGAGAAGATCAAGGGCCTCGAGGAAGGTGTCGTGCCTGCCAGAAAATAACCAACCGGACCGATCTTTGCCCAACCGCCCAAAACCCACCGCCATGCGCCTGCTCCTCTTCGCATCCTTCTTCCTGCTCACCGTAGTGAGCAACGCCCAACGCATCGAGAACAGCAGCCGCAGCACCACCGGCTACATCAACCCCGATGGGCGCATTGAGAACAGCAGCCGCAGTACCGTGGGCTACATCAACAAGGATGGCCGCATCGAGAATGCCTCACGCAGCACCATCGGGTACATCAATGCGGACGGGCGCATCGAGAACAGCAGCCGCAGCACCGTGGGCTACGTGAACAAGGACGGTCGTGTGGAGAACAGCAGTCGCAGCACAATAGGGTATGTGAACGCCGATGGCCGCGTGGAGAACAGCAGTCGAAGCACCATTGGTTATGCCAACGATGTTCCCGCGACATGGGCCGCTGTGTTCTTCTTCTTCTTCACGTTCGAGAAGTAGGGGGCGGGGTTCGGTCATCTTTTACTGATCCGTGATCCATCCCCCCGGCACCATCCTTGCCGCGCCCGCCCCATGAAGAAGCCCCTCCTCCTCTCCTTCCTTCTTGTCCTTTCGTGTGGTGCTGTGGCGCAGATCACCTTCGGCGTGCGCATTCCCGCAGGCAGGAACACCAGCAGGCCCGGCGGACTTTCCAATGCCGATGTGGTGGCTGGTTTGAAGGAAGCGCTGGACAACGGTGCGGAGCAGAGCGTGCTGCACGGCTCGGCGCTGGATGGCTTCTGGAAAAGCCCGCGGATCCGCATTCCGTTCCCCGCCGAAGCGGAGAAGATGAAGAGCACCTTGGTGAGCGTGGGCATGACGCAACAGGTGGAGGACTTCGAGCGCACCCTGAACCGCGCAGCGGAGGAAGCCACCAAGGAAGCACTGGTGATCCTGCGTGATGCGATCCTGGGCATGAGCGTGGGCGATGGCTTCGCGATCCTGAAAGGCGGCGAGGGCGCGGCCACGAATTACCTGAGCGAGAAGACGGGCGCGTCGCTCATCGAACGCTTCCTCCCCATTGTACACGCCGCGAACGAGAAGGTGGCGCTCACCAGCTACTGGACACCATTGGCCAATGGCTACAATACCGCGGGCCTCTTCACCGGCGCCAAGGCCGTGGACCCTGACCTGGACCGCTACGTGACGCAGAAGGCGATAGACGGACTCTTCGTGCTCATCGCCGATGAGGAGGCGCGCATCCGCAAGGATCCTGCGGCGCGGACGAGCGATCTGCTAAGAAGGGTTTTCGGGAAGTAGGATCGTTGTCCTCTCTACCGCACCATTATCAACTTCTGACTGAGCAACAGCCCACCTTGGGCGTCACGCACGGTGACAAGTACCGGCCCCGAGGGCAAGTTGTCCAAGGACACGTCCATTGTATTGGATCGGACACGCCACGTTCCGAGATCCTGGCCGAATGCGTTGTGCAGCGAAACGAGTTGTCCGGGAAGGATCCCGCGAACGGTGGCAAGAGCGTATCCCGGATCGTAGATCACAGAAGGGCTGGTTGAAGTGATCTCCTCCAAACCTACTTCCGCGCAGAGTGATGACATAGGGGTGAGTGGAAGATCCACTACGTTCACCGCGATGTCCGAAACAGGCGGTACAGGAAGGAAGGATGCCACACTGATATCCTCAACAAGCAGGTCCGATAAGGCTACAGGCATTTCTGCGAAGATCTCGCTACCAAAGAAACACTCTCCCGGTTGCTGCGAAGGCAGGGTTGTGACGCAAGGCCTACCAACCTCTTGATTGAAGAGTGTATTGCGCACGTAGTACACTCCCGACATGGTGATCTCATCCCCAACGGAGCCGATCTCGAAGAAATTGAGAGACTTGGTGACCACACCCTCAGCTAGCGTCCGCGTACTATACCCAGTTAAGAGCGAGCCGTCCAAAGCATGATATTGCACCACAGTCCGGGCGGGATAGGCTGTGTTCCTGACAACCATGTAACCATACGACGTGGGCTCGATCCCATAGAGCGCTGAACCCACGCCGAGGTCATCCGGCGGTACAGTGGTGACAAGCCTGAACCACTCCGGCATCCCATCGGCTGCCATCTTCATCAGAAAGACATTGGAGCTTTGCTTTCCCGCCAACAGCAGCTTACCGTCAAAACCTACACAGACGTAAAAGGCATTCATGTTGGCGTTGGGGGTGTAGGTTATGCGCTTCGTCCATTGTACCCCACCAGCTTGGTCAACGAGTCCGATGACCAGTGGGCCCGAGTTCCCCTGTGTCGAACAGGTGAAGTAGCAAGCCGTGGAACCGTCCGGTATGAATCCTTCCACGACCGTAGGGTATTCACTGAATGTGGCCATCCAACGGACCTCTCCGCTGGCGGAGATCCTGATCATCCTCTGCGATTGGAATCCTCCCGAACTACGAAGGACCACGACCGATTCCCCGATGTCGTTCATCTTCACGCTCAACGGCTGGTAATCAGAAAACCACGCCAAAGTCGTTACGAAGTGCATACGCTTTGACCAAATGGGCGTTGCCGAGGGGTTCAACCGTACCGATCGATCCTCACATCCAACGAATCATCCATACCCATGGGGTCAGGACCCTGGATCGTCTCAGCCCCGGAATTGGCGAGAACTACCATGTTGCCGTCCGCTGTCCCTGTGGTATGGCTTGGCCACCACGTGACCGCTCCCGGGATCTGGATCTCCTTGGTCCAGATGCACTGCATATTCGCATCGAACTTCGAAATGACCTCCGAACCACTGATCACGTGGCTGGTCACATAACTGCCATCGGTCAGGCGTTGAATATGGTCGAATTCCAGCCCTTCTTCGCCGATGACCGCTACGGTCTGGGCCCGGGTGGAGGAGCAGATCATCGTTAGTAGCGCCGTGAGTATGATGCGGACAAGGCTATGGATGTGCTTCATGTGACTCGAGATATGAATTCAAATGTGTATAGACCAGCACTAAACCTACGCACGATCCCAGTTCCCTGCTCTCATGCGGATGCGAAAGCATCCGTAGTGGGTAACCCGCATCCATTGGCAATTCCTATGGCATCACCCATCAGATGCGACCACAGCCCTGATCTGGACCGCTACGTGACGCAGAAAGCGATCGATGGCCTCTTCGTGCTCATCGCCGATGAGGAGGCGCGCATCCGCATGGATCCCGCAGCGCGCACGAGCGATCTGCTAAGAAGGGTTTTCGGGAATTAGGTCTGGGTTGCCATCGCAGTTCGATCCGGATCCCCACCGTGCTCATGCGCGGGGTGGTGATGCGGCTGCACGCCCATCGACCCGCCGCCCTGCCTACTTTCGTGCCCATGAATACCAACTGGGCCAAGATCCTCCTCTTCAGCTTCCTGAGTTTCATTCTGGGCTACATCCTTTGCTGCCTGACCTGCGGACCGTGGAGTCGGCACGGTGGCGACTGTGAACGCGGTGGCATGGGCCACTGCAGCATGGGCATGGGCCACCAGGGCATGGCCGCCTGCGAGCATGGCGGTGAGCGTTGCACCATGGGCGGCAAATGCGCCATGGAAGGTTGCGATCACAAAATGGGCGCGGCCTGCTGCAAAGGTGGCGGCATGCATGGCGATGCGAACGTGCATGGGCTAGTGAAGGGATTGGAAGCCGCCGGTTTCCAAGGCGACACCACGATCACGATCGAGGGTGGCACCGTGGTGGTACACCGCATGGGCGACAGCACCAGGGTGGAGATGGAGATGCGTGACGGCATGCATCATGGTGACATGCACCACGGGATGATGAAGGAGGTGGAAGTGAAGAAGGAGATCACCCGCTGATCGCATGTCCGTATTCTGGAAACGCACCTTGCTTGGACTGGTCGTACTGGTCGTGGTGATCCTGGCGGTCCTGCGCTACCAGAAGATCCAGACCAAGAAGGCCAGCCCGGAGGAGACCGTCGCCTTCTATATAGGTGGTCCGGAAGGGGTGCAGGTGGAAGTGGATTACAGCCGCCCGTACAAGAAGGGCCGCGTGATCTTCGGTGGTCTGGTACCCTTCGGCAAAGTGTGGCGCACGGGCGCGAATGAAGCCACCACGTTTTCCGTGAACAAGGACATCACATTCGGTGGCGTGCCTGTGAAGGCAGGCAAGTACACGCTCTGGACGCTACCCGGTGAGGATGCCTGGGCCGTGTACCTCAATGGAAGGATGTACTCGTGGGGTGTGGATATGGATGGCGTGGCCCAACGCGATCCGGAGGCCGACATCGCAGCCGTGAAGATCCCTGTGGACACACTCGCCGAGGAAGTGGAGCAATTCCGCATCGCGGTGGATACCGATAAGGATCCTGTTGAACTCACCCTGATCTGGGACCGCACGAAAGTGGCCATCCCGATCACCTACTGAAGCATGCAGTTCACCGCGGAACAGATCGCCGAGCTCCTGGAAGGAGAAGTGGATGGCGATCCGCAGGTGCTGGTGAACGACCTCGCCAAGATCGAGGAGGCGCGCAGCGGTACGCTCACCTTCCTGGCCAACCCGATCTATACCGAGCACATCTACCGCACGAAGGCCACCATCGCCATCGTGGCGCGCCATTTCAAACCGGCGCAACCGCTGCCGAGCACGCTCACGCTGATCCGCGTGGCCGATCCGCGCATGGCCTTCACGCAACTGCTGGAGCGCAACAGCGAACTGCGGTACGACAAGAAGGGCATCGAGCAACCCAGCTTCGTGAGCCCGAGCGCGAAACTGGGCAAGAACGTGTACATCGGCGCCTTCAGCTATGTGAGCGATGATGTGGTGCTGGCCGACGGCGTGAAGGTGTTCCCCAACTGCTACATCGGCGACGGCGTGAAGCTCGGCGCGAACACGCGCATCCACGCCGGGGTGAAGATCTACCACGGCACGGTGATGGGCGCGAACTGCGTGGTACACAGCGGTGCGGTGATCGGGGCCGATGGCTTCGGCTTCGTGCCCAACGCCAAGGGCGAATACGAGAAGATGCCGCAGGTGGGCAACGTGGTCTTCGAGGACCGCGTGGAAGTGGGCGCGAACACCACCATCGATCGCGCCACGCTCGGCACCACCTACATCCGCGAAGGCACCAAGTTGGACAACCTCATCCAGGTGGGCCACAACGCCGATATCGGCAAACACAACGTCATCGTTTCCCAGACCGGCATCGCCGGCAGTACCAAAGTGGGCGACCACAACCAGATCGGCGGTCAGGTCGGCATCGCCGGTCACCTCACCGTGGGCAGCCACGTGCAGATCGCTGCGCAAAGCGGGATCGGCGGTCACGTGAAGGACGGCTCGGTCATCCAAGGATCACCCGCATTCCCCAAACCCCTGCACGATCGCAGTCAGGTCGTCTTCCGCAAACTGCCCGAACTCCAGAAACGCATCGACGCACTGGAGAAGGAGCTGGCGGAACTGAAGAAAGAGAAGCGCTGAGCAGAGGGTGTTGAGCCCATCTCACGCAGAGGCGCAGAGAACGCAGAGGAGAACGCAATACCGATTTGCAGTGGGCTGACTTCTGTGTTCTCTGCGTTCTCTGCGCCTCTGCGTGAACCTCTTCCTTTCTCGCCTCCGCGTGAACCTCCTCCTCCATCATCCGCGTGCCTTCCTTCTCCTTTCCACCCCTCTCCTACCTTCGCCCGGCTCCGCCATGCGGCGGAACAACTCATGAGCGATAAACAGCACACCCTGAAGGGCAGCGCTACGGTGAAGGGCGTGGGCCTGCACACCGGCGAACCCGTCACCCTCACCTTCCGCCCGGCCCCGATCGGTCACGGCTACAAGTTCCAGCGCACCGACCTCGATGGCGAGCCCATCATCGATGCCGACCCCGACCTGGTGGTGAGCACCGCACGCGGCACCACCCTCGGCAAGGGCGACGTGGTCGTGAACACCACCGAGCATGTCCTTGCAGCGCTCTACGCGCTGGGGGTGGACAATTGCCTGCTGCAACTCAGCGGCCCCGAAGTACCCATCCTGGACGGCAGCGCGCTGGCCTTCGTCAATGCGATCGAGAGCGTCGGCTTGGAGGAACAGGACGCGCCCCGCAACTGGTTCGTCCTCCGCGATCCCATCTGGTTCGAGACCGAGGAGCGCGGCACTGAGATGCTCGCCGTCCCTGCCCCCGGCGGTGAATTCCGCATCACCGTAATGGTGGATTACAACAGCGCCGTGCTGGGCACGCAGCACGCGAGCATGTACCGCTCGGAGGAGTTCAAGGACGAGATCGCCCCGTGTCGCACGTTCGTTTTTCTGCGCGAACTGGAGCAACTGGCCAAGGCCGGATTGATCAAGGGCGGCGACCTCAACAACGCCATCGTCCTTGAAGACCGCGAAGGCACCACCAAGGATCAACTGAAGGACCTGGCGAAAACGCTGGGGCGTGAATACCAGGAGGTGGAGATCCGCCGCAACGGCGTGCTGAACACCACCGACCTGAAGTTCTTCAACGAACCGGCACGCCACAAGCTGCTCGACATCATCGGCGATCTCGCGCTGGTCGGTCGCCCGATCAAGGGCCACATCCTCGCTGCGCGTCCGGGCCACTTCGGCAACACCAGCTTCGCGAAGCGCCTGAAGGCGAAGATGCGGGAGGAGGACAAGAACCCCGTGGCGCACCTGGATCTCAGCAAGGAACCGCTGTTCAACATCAACGACATCCACAAGATGTTGCCGCACCGCTATCCCTTCCTCTTGGTGGATAAAGTGATGCGCATGGATGAGACCAGCATCGTGGGCGTGAAGAACGTGACCATGAACGAGCCGCACTTCACCGGACACTTCCCCGGCAACCCGGTGATGCCCGGCGTGCTGCAAGTGGAAGCGATGGCGCAGGTGGGTGGCATCTTCGCCTTGAGCAAAGTGCCCGATCCGGAGAACTACACCACGTACTTCCTCAAGACCGATGGCATCCGTTACCGCCGCAAGGTGATCCCCGGTGATACGCTCGTCTTCCACCTTGAATTGATCACACCCATCCGTCGCGGCATCGTCCACATGAAAGGTGTGGGTTATGTGAACGGCCAGGCTGCCGTGGAAGCCGAGATGCTGGCGCAGATCGTGAAGGACAAGACGCCGGAGGACCTGGCGAAGGAGGCCGCACCCGAAGGCAAGCCCACAAAAGCGCCTGTGCGATGAGCATCTCGAAGCTCGCCTACGTCCACCCCGATGCGAAGCTCGGCAAGGACGTCACCGTGGAACCCTTTGCGAGTGTGTACGGCGATGTGGTGATCGGTGACGGCAGTTGGATCGGATCCAACGCCGTGCTGATGGACGGCGCGCGCATCGGCAAAAAGTGCCGGATCTTCCCCGGTGCCGTCATCAGTGCGATCCCGCAGGATCTCAAGTTCGCCGGTGAACACACCACCGCTGAAATAGGTGATGGCACCACCATCCGCGAGTGCGTGACCATCAACCGTGGCACTGCGGATCGCGAGAAGACCGCCGTGGGCGCCAACTGCCTGCTGATGGCTTATGTCCACCTCGCTCACGACTGCATCCTGGGCAATAACATCGTCATCGCCAACAGCGTGAACCTCGCGGGCCACGTCACCATCGACGATTGGGCGATCCTGGAAGGCAACGTCGCCGTGCAGCAATTCATCCACATCGGCGCGCACAGCTTCATCGCCGGTGCATCGCTCGTGCGCAAGAACGTTCCTCCGTTCGTGAAAGCCGCGCGCGAACCGTTGAGCTACGTGGGCGTGAACGTGATCGGCCTGCGTCGGCGCGGTTACGATGATGAACAGATCGCGCGCATCGAGGACATCTACCGCGAGATCTTCGTGCGCACCAACAACGTGGACCGCGCTGTGCAGAACGTGGAGCAGCAGCTTCCGCGCAGCCCGGAGCGCGGCCTCATCCTGACTTCATCCGCAACAGCCCCAAGGGCATCATGCGCGGCTTGGCGGAATGAGAGGCATGGGGACATGTGACCATGGGGACATGTGGCCATGGGAACATGTGATCCAACGCACACCATGGAGATCCGCCTACAGGACATCGCGAAACAGTTCGGAAGAGAGCAGGTCTTCCACGGCGTGAACGTCGAACTCGCCAGCGGCAGCCGCACGGCCATCCTCGGACCCAACGGCAGCGGCAAGAGCACCTTGTTGCAAGTGATCGGCGGGATACTCATGCCTTCACATGGGACCATCACACATCACCACAAAGGCGCAGGAGTTCCTGCGGATGCGTTGTATCGCAGCATCAGTATCGCGGCGCCCTACCTCAACCTCTATGAGGACCTTCCGCTGCGACAGACCATCGACTTCCACGCACGCTTCAAGCCTTTGATGCAAGGGATAACGACGGAGGAACTCGCACGCATCGCCTACCTCGATCACGCCATGGACAAGCCCGTGCTGCACTTCAGCAGCGGCATGAAGCAGCGCCTCAAACTCGCCCTCGCGATCCTGAGTGATACACCACTTCTCTTGCTGGATGAACCGGCGAGCAACCTCGATGCGGAAGCGATCGCATGGTACCGGGATCTATTACCGAAGCACGCGGAAGGACGCACGGTGGTGATCGCGAGCAACAGGCAGGCAGCGGAGCATGAGTTGTGCGATCGTCAGATCGACACGAGCGCACTGAAGTAACCTTTGCAGCGTTCACGCTTGCCATGCACGACCTCGAGCCTTTCTGGAACTGGCGCCACAAGTACACGGGCGAGGAGGACGACCGCTCCCCGTTCTTCGGTGAGGAGCACAGTGAGATCCACTACACCCAAGCGGTGTACGATCACCTGATCCATCCGCAGTGGGACGACTTCGGGAGCACCACGCTTTACTTGAAGATCCTCTTCGCGGAGTACGATGAAGGCTATGCGATCATCGAACTCATCGGCGAGTGGAACGACCTGCTCCACAACGATGTGATGATCCTCAAGCGCAACATCGTGGAGCACCTGATGGCGCAAGGCATCAGCAAGTTCATCCTCATCGGGGAGAACGTGCTCAACTTCCACACAAGCGATGACGAGTATTACAGCGAGTGGTTCGAGGAGACCTGCGACGCCGGTGGCTGGATCGCACTGCTCAACTTCCGCGACCACGTGGTGGAGGACATGCAACAAGCGAACATCGATCAGTACTTCCTGCTCGGCGGCCGCTTGAACACGTTGGATTGGCGCACCTACGAACCCGACACGCTCTTCGAGCAGGTGGATGCGTTGGTGATGAAGAGGCTGGGGGATTAACGCAGAAGGTCCTCGTTGAACCTCCGCGGACTCTCCCACGCTCGCATGGTACTGCGAAGCAAGGAGCGGTGATCCCGAGCGCATTGGGCAAGGGAAGCGTTGTTCGTGGTGAGGGTTGTTCGAGGGGCGCAGGGCAGGCGTGGGTTGTTCGTAGTGAACGTTGATCGTTGTTCGGGGTGCTCAGGACAGGCGTGGGTTGTTCGTAGTGAAGGTTGATCGCCACCCCCAACGGACGTCATGCCGGAAGCCATGTGGGTGGGCCCGTGCGGTCGCGGCTATCCGGCATCTCGTAAGTGATCGAAGCTGATCCGCACTCCTTGATCCTTTGCGAGACTCCGTCCCGGCGTTCGCCGGGATGACGGCCCTTGTCCGTCGGGCTTCCGGAGTGACGTGTCCTGTGGGGGCGTTCGCCGGGATGACGGCCCTTGTCCGTCGAGCTTCCGGGGTGACGTACCCGCTGGGGTTGCGACGTTCGTCACCCCCCTACGGACGTCATGCCGGAAGCCATGTGGGTGGGCCCGTGCGGTCGCGGCTATCCGGCATCTCGTAAGTGACCGAAGCCGATCCGCACACGCTGATCCTTTGCGAGACTCCGTCCCGGCGTTCGCCGGGATGACGGCCCTTGTCCGTCGGGCTTCCGGAGTGACGTGCGCGCTGTTGTTGGGTTCTGGTGGGGTGCATACCATTCCAATTAGGAATAGGCCCGAACACAGGAGCGGCCCCGACCGATGCCGGCGCGGCCGCTCCATGCGTTGTCGATCACGCTGCTTTCGCGCTCGCGATATCACTCACCGGGCTCGCTCCGGCGGCACCCAGCGCCGTTACGCGGAAGGTGTACACCGTGTTGCTGTTCAGGCCGGTGATCTCGTACCGGTTCTTGCTGCCTTTCACCTTCACCTTCCAGCCGGCGGGATCCAGCGGATCGGTCGCCGTCATCTCCAGCACGTAGATGCTGCGGCCGCGTACGCCGCTCCAGCGCACCTTCAGCGTACCCGGAAAGGGGGTCACCAGCGCCTGCACGTTCTTCGGTGCGGCCAGCGGTCCCAGCGGCTCGCTGCGACGGCGGACGTCGAAACCGGTGCTCAGGATCAGGTCCTTGTCGTTGGTGCAGTGCGCCTGCACGTAGCCGCCCAGCTCGCGGATCAGGTCCAGCAGTTCGGCGAAGCGCTTATCGCGCGTCTGCTTCTCCACCTTGCCGCGGTTGAAGTCGTACGCCTGGTTCGCCGCGTCCGCCGCGTCGCATGCGGCCGTGATCGTCGGCAACGTCGGCGTGGGCGTGGCGAAGGCGATGTTGCCCGTGAGCATCGCCACGTTGTTCCGTCCCTTTTCCACCAGGGCCGTTGGGGTGATCCCGGCTATTCCGAGCCGGACGGTATATATGGACCGTGCCATGTGGTTGTGGCCATTGAGGCTGGACCAAGCCGTTGGTTTGTGAAGGCGAAACAAGGGCGGGGAACAGTGCGGCGCAAGGGGGGCATCCCCCGAGTGGCACGGACCCTCTCCCCTATTGAGGGGAGGATCCACACCGCCCGTCCGCATGTTTCCTAGGGGATCAGGAATCGCACCGGCATCCCCCCGGAGAACGCCCGCACCGGCGGATGAGGACCTGCCCGATCCCCGGATCGCACGCGTTCCGCCTCCGGACGCGATCGAGCTCAACCAGCAAACGATCGAGTTCAGCCAGCAAGCGATCGAGCTCAACCAGCACGATCGAGTTCAGCCAACAAGCGATCGAGTTCAGCCAACAAGCGATCGAGTTCAGCCAGCAAGCGATCGAGTTCAGCCAGCAAGCGATCGAGTTCAGCCAACAAGCGATCGAGTTCAGCCAACAAGCGATCGAGCTCAACCAGCAAGCGATCGGCAGCGTACCAACCACAAGCGATCGAGTTCAGCCAACAAGCGATCGAGCTCAGCCAACAAGCGATCGAACTCAACCAGCAAGCGATCGAGTTCAGCCAGCAAGCGATCGAGTTCAGCCAACACACGATCGAGTTCAGCCAGCACACGATCGAGTTCAGCCAGCAAACGATCGGGCTCAGCCAGCACGCGATCGAGATCAGCCAGCAAACGATCGTGATCGCGCAGCACCCGCAGGTGTTCGCCCCTCACACGCGGACGCTCCGTCGTGCGGCTCAGTCCAGCTTGTTATGCCGGGCGTAGCGTTGCGCCTGCATGCGGTTGTGCAGCTTCAACTTTTTGTAGATCGCCTTGATGTGGCTCTCCACCGTGCGCAGCCCGAGCTGCATCTTGTGGGCGATCTGCGATTTGGAAAAACCCAGCGGGTCCACCCACCAGCGCAGGATCTCGGCCTGTCGCCGGGTCACCTCATCGCTGGCCACGAGGGCCACCTGAGTGCGTGCCGGGGTCTTGGGGGTCACGGACGAACTGCCTCTGCTAGTGGCCATGGTCCTATGGTTTTGGGAGAAGAAAAGCAGCGGGATCGGGGTATGCGGCGCAAGCGGGTGAGGCGCGAAAAGGCGGAAAATGTTCCCCGGGGGTGTGAAAAAGACGTGGTGCGGGGTGGAAACCGGTCATTACTTTTCCAACGGATGTCCCCCTCACCCCCGAACAACTCGCCCGCGAGCGCATCGACCAGATGCTGCTCGCCAGCGGATGGGTGGTCCAGGACAAGAAAGCCTTCAACCCCTCGGCTTCGCTCGGGGTTGCCGTGCGCGAGTATGATACTGACGTCGGTCCGGCGGATTACATCCTCTTCGTGGACCGTGTGCCGGTGGGCGTGGTGGAGGCCAAGAAGCCCGAGGAGGCCGAGAAGTTCACGATGCATGAAGAGCAGGCTTCCGGCTATGCCACCGCCAAACTGCGGTGGACCATCAGCCAGAGCACCTTGCCTTTCTGTTACCTGAGCACCGGCGAGATCACCCGCCATTGGGACCTGCGCGACCCGAAGCCGCGCGCTCGCGAAGTGTTCAGCTTCCACCGGCCGGAGACATTACAAGAGTGGCTAAAGGAGGACAGCCTTCGCAAGAGGCTGACCAAATTCCCGGCGCTGGACGTGGCCGGTTTGCGCGAATGCCAGGTGAGCGCCATCAACAACCTGGAGCAAAGCCTTGCGCAGAACAAGCCGCGCGCGCTGGTGCAAATGGCCACCGGCAGCGGCAAGACCTTCACGGCCATCACCAGTGCGTACCGTTTGCTGAAACCGCCCGTGCGTGCCAAGCGCGTGCTCTTCCTGGTGGATACCCGCAACCTGGGCGAACAGGCCGAGCAGGAGTTCCAGAGCTATACGCCCAACGACGACAAGCGCAAGTTCACCGAGCTCTACGCGGTGCAGCGGCTCAGCAGCAGCTTCGTGGACCCCAGCGCGCAGGTGTGCATCAGCACCATCCAGCGGATGTATTCCATCCTGCAAGGCGAGACCTTGGATGCCAGCGCCGAGGAAGAGCCCGGTGCCGATGTGGAGCGCGTGCTGGGCAAAAAGGCACCGGCGCCCGTTGCCTACAATCCTTCGATCCCGCCGGAGTTCTTCGACCTCATCATCATCGACGAGTGCCACCGCAGCATCTACAACCTGTGGCGGCAGGTGCTGGAGTATTTCGATGCCTACCTCGTGGGCCTCACCGCCACGCCGGACCAACGCACCAAAGCCTTCTTCAATGAGAACGTGGTGAGCGAATACACACACGAACAGGCCGTGACCGATGGCGTGAACGTGGGCTACGATGAGTACCTCATCGAAACGCGCATCACGCAGAAGGGCGACACCATCGCGCGCAGCAGCAGTGGACAAGCGCGACCGGCTGACCCGCGCCAAACGCTGGGAGCAGGCCGATGAGGACATCACCTACAGCGCCACCGAGCTGGACCGCGATGTGGTGAACCCCAGCCAGATCCGCACCGTGATCAAAGCCTTCAAGCGCGGCATCGAAACGGAGATCTTCCCGCAGCGCAAGGAGGTGCCCAAGACGCTGATCTTCGCCAAGACCGACAGCCACGCCGACGACATCATCAACACCGTGCGCGAGGAGTACGGCGAGGGCAACGACTTCTGCAAAAAGATCACCTACCGCACCGAGGAGGACCCCAAGGGATTGCTGGCCCGCTTCCGCAACGATTACCATCCGCGCATCGCGGTAACGGTGGACATGATCGCCACCGGCACCGATGTGAAACCGCTGGAGTGCCTGCTCTTCATGCGCGACGTGAAGAGCAGCAACTACTTCGAGCAGATGAAGGGCCGCGGCACGCGCACCCTCGATGCCGACAGCCTGAAGAAGGTGAGCCCCAGCGCCACCACCAACAAAACGCACTTCGTGCTGGTGGACGCCGTGGGGGTTACCAAGAGCTGCAAGACCGACAGCCGTCCGCTGGAACGCAAGCCCGGCGTAAGCCTGAAGGACCTGATGATGCAAGTGGTGATGGGCCTGCGCGACGACGATACGCTCACCGCACTCGCCAACCGCCTTACGCGGATGGAGAAGCAGATCGATCCCAAGGAAAAAGCGGAGTTCAAGAACAAGGCCGGTGGGCGCAGCATTCAGGAGGTGGTGGGTGCGTTGCTGAACGCACACGACCCGGACGCCGTAGCGTCGACCCATGGGGTCGACCTGCCGAAGGCAGCCACCACCGTGTTCGACGATCCCGCGTTCCGCGATTACGTGGACAACGTGCGGAAGAAGTACGAGCAGGTCATTGACACCAGCAATTTGGACCAGGTCACCTTCGCGGGCTTCGGCAGCGCCGCCAAGGAAGAGGCCCAGAAGACCGTGGAACAGTTCCGCGCCTTCCTCGCCGCGCAGCGCGATGAGCTCACCGCCCTGCGCATCTACTACAGCCAGCCCTACCGCCGCAAGGAGCTCACCTTCCAGATGGTGCAACAGGTAGCGGAGGTGTTAGCGCAGCCGCCGTATGCGATGAGCATTGTGCGGATCTGGGATGCGTATGAGCGGTTGTCGGTTGTCGGTTCGCCGGCTGTCGCACATGCTGGCGCGCAGGGTTCTGCGGGACAGCCGAACCAACAACCGACAACCAAGAAGCCTTCCCCCCTCCACCAACTCACCGACCTCGTCTCGCTGATCCGCTACGAGCTGAAGGTGGACGATGCCCTGCGCCCCTATGCCGAAACGGTAAAGAAGAATTTCCAGGAATGGGTCTTCCGCAAGCAGGCGGGCCACATCAAATTCACCGAGGCGCAGATGGCCTGGCTGCACCTGCTGCGCGACCACATCGCCACCAGTGTACATGTGGACCGCGACGACCTGGAACTGGGCAGCATGGGCCAGCAAGGCGGATTGGCGCGGATGCACCAGCTTTTGGAAATGACATGGACGGGGTGCTGGATGAGTTGAACGAAACGTTGGCGGCGTGATGAGCACGAGCGGCAGCGACATCGCCAACGAACCCAAGCCCGAGGGTTGGGGCGGCTCTTGGACCGAGAAGAAGCTCGTCGCCTTCGAGAAATACGTGAAGGCCTACCTCACCATCATGGCCAAGAACCCGTATTGGAAGACCATCTACTTCGATGGCTTCGCGGGAAGCGGGGAACGCAAGAAGAAGGAGGACCTTGAACTGATGCACCAGCTCGCCATTGTGGAGAGTGAAGAGCAGGTATACCAAGGCGCGGCGGAACGACTGCTGCGCTTGCCGGAGAAATGGCGCTTCCATTGGTACTACTTCATCGACAAGAAGGCGGCCGCCAGTGAAGCCTTGCAGAAGAAGCTCGACTTCGTGGATGCGGCCTTGAAGGAGAAGCTCGTGTTCCGCAGTGGCGATGGCAACGCGCAGTTGCTGAAGCTCGCCGCGCTGATGAAGCAGGACAAGCACTACGCGAGCCTCGTCTTCCTCGACCCCTTCGGCATGCAGGTGAGTTGGAACTCCATCGCCGAACTGAAAGGCACGCGCACCGACATCTGGATCCTGATCCCCACGGGCGTTATCGTGAACCGGCTGCTGGACCGCAAGGGCGAACTGAAGAGCATGGCCCTGCTGTGCGACTTCTTCGGGCTCACGGAGGAAGAGGTGCGCAAGCAGTTCTATGGCACCGCATCGGTAACGGACCTGTTCGGCGAGGAGGGCGAAATGGTGAGCAAGGTGATGGACCCCATCAACAAGATTGCGCGATTGTACATTAAGCAACTCGGATCTGTCTGGAAATTCGTCACGCCCCAACCCTTCGCCTCAACAACAGCACCGGCTCACCCATCTTCCACTTCGTAATGGCCAGCAACAACACCGATGCTGTGCGCATCGCACAGGAGATCATCGCCAAGACCTGAACCATGGCCAGTAGCAGCATCGAATGGACCGAGATGACCTGGAACCCCACCACGGGTTGCAACAAGCTTTCAGCGGGCTGCAAATTCTGCTATGCGGAGGTGATGAGCCGCCGCCTGCAGGCCATGGGCGTGGAGAAGTACAAGGACAACTTCAAGCTGCGCACGCACCCCAAGGAACTGGACCTGCCTTACACGTGGAAGAAGCCCAAGGTGGTTTTCGTGAACAGCATGAGCGATATGTTCCACAAGGACGTGCCCATCGCCTTCATCCAGCAAGTGTTCAAGGTGATGAAGGAGAATCCGCAGCATGTGTTCCAGGTGCTCACCAAGCGTGCAGACATTCTGCGCTACTACGACAGCGAGGGTTGGCTGGAGTGGACGCACAACATCTGGATGGGCGTGAGCGTGGAGGACAAGCGCGTGATGAAGCGCGTGGACCTGCTGCGCGAAACCGGTGCGCGCGTAAAATTCCTGAGCTGCGAGCCGCTCATCGGTGCGTTGCCGAACATGAATTTGAACGGCATCGATTGGGTGATCGTGGGCGGCGAGAGCGGCCGCACCCCACGCCCCATGAAGGCGGAATGGGTGCAGGACATCAAGGAGCAATGCCGACGCAGTGACACGGCCTTCTTCTTCAAGCAATGGGGCGGTACCAACAAGAAGGTCGCTGGCCGCGAACTGGATGGGCAGACCTGGGATGAGATGCCGCCGATCGAGCAACTTGTGTGAGCAGAAACGAGAGCGGAGTGATGGAAGCAGAACTGGTCACAGAGAAGATTGCCGGAAGCGCGCTGCCGAAAGGATGGAAGTCCGTTCGGTTGGATGAGGTGTGTACCAAAATTCAAGACGGGTCGCACTTCTCTCCGAAAGAGCAGTTCAGTGAACCGGCCAAGGGTCGCTTCATGTACATCACCTCGAAGAACATCCGGAACAGTTACATGGATCTGGATGATCTGGTGTACGTCAACGAAGACTACTTCAACTCCATCTACCCGCGTTGCAAGCCGGAACTGAATGATGTGTTGCTCACGAAGGATGGTGCCAATACAGGCAACGTGACGCTGAACACGATCGACGAGCCCTATGCGCTGTTGTCGAGTGTGTGCTTGATGAAGCCGGAACGCAGCAAGCTCGAACCGGCATATCTGATGTACTACATCCAGAGTCCCGATGGCTTCAAGCAATTGATCGGCAAGATGACCGGGACCGCGATCAAACGCATCATACTAGAGAAGATCCGTGTTGCGCCGATACCCCTCGCCCCCCTCCCCGAGCAGCGGCGCATCGTGCAGGCGATCGAAACGCAGCTGGGGCGGCTGGATGCGGCGGTGGCGCGGCTGCACGCGGCCAAGGCCAAGTTGAAGCGGTACAAGCAGGCGGTGTTGAAGGCGGCGGTGGAGGGTACGCTGACCGAAGGGCTGGAACCCGAAGACTGGAAGGAGGTAACCGTGGAAGATGTCATCTTGAACGCGCGCAGTACGGTTCATCGGAGAAGTCCAGTGACGATCGAACAGGTGTCCCCGTTCTTGCAATGGGGAACATCAAGGATGGTGAGCTAATCTTCGACAAGCTCAAGTACTGCCCATCCACCTCTGCTGAGATTGCTAAGTATGAGCTGAAGGATGGTGATGTTCTGTTCAATCGGACCAACAGCCCAGAGCTTGTCGGCAAGTCTGCGATATACCGAAGCGCTTATCCGAAGGCAGTCTTTGCTTCATATCTGATACGGCTTACAGTGGACAAGGCTGTATGTGATCCCGACTGGTTGAACTACTACATGAACTCGCCGCAACAGCGGTACTATATCAAGTCCGTGGTAACACAACAGGTTGGGCAGGCCAACGTGAACGGCACGAAGATGAAGGCGATGCCACTACCCCTTCCTAGCATCAAGATGCAGCGTAAGCTGGTAAAGGAGATTTCGACGCGGCTATCACGAGCCAACGAAATGATGGCCCCACTCGACGCGCAGTTGTTGCAGAGCACGCGGTTGCGGCAGGCGGTGTTGAAGCGGGCATTTGAGGGCAGGTTGAGCTAATGCAACAAGAACAGTCAACGCCATGAAGAAGATCAGCTTTTATGAGTTCACCGGGATACTCGCGCCAGGTGCTGTTTGCCTTTATGGCTTAGCGCGACTCATACCGGATCTTGGCTTTCGCTATCGGACAAAGAGCCAGCCTCGGTGATTTTGGCCTGCTCCTGATCCTCGCATACATCACGGGACATCTATTGCAATCGCTTGGTAACGGACTTGAATGGGTCTGGTGGAAACTTTGGGGCGGTTGGCCATCCGCGTGGATCCGTAGCAACAGACGCGCGCTCATATCACCAGAGCAACGAGCGTTGCTGCCGAAGAAGATCAACGATGTCCTAGGCATCGATTGCAAAAGGCGACCCGGCCAATCTGGATGAGGCGGGTTGGCGCTCGATTGTCTCGCAAGTGTATGCGCAGGTGAGGAAGGCCGGACGATCCGGCCGCGTGGACATCTTCAATGGCAACTATGGCATGTTCAGGGGTATCGCTACAAGCATTGGCATCCTCGTGCTTGCATACTACACTAGCCATAGTCTCATCACATACAAGCTTGGTCTAGTGTTGTGGGGTCTCTTCGGGCTAGCGCTTATCCGCATGCACCGCTTCGGCAAGTACTACGCTTCAGAGCTCTTCATACAGTTCATCGACTTCAAGCCAGGCGAAGTGCCATCCAAAACTGAATCCGAATAGTCATGTATGACGGAGTGGAAATCGACATGCTGAACTTGGGGAATGCGGATAGCATCCTCGTGACGAAATGGACAGGAGGCCAAGCGGTTCGCGTGCTTGTAGACGGCGGTAACAAGGGCGATGCGGAGAGCGTGATCACCTTTCTCAAAGGTCTTGGGATAACATACCTGGATCATATCGTTTGCTCTCATCCTCACGATGATCATGCAGGTGGTCTTGAAGGAATCATTAAGACCATTGCTTTCGGTCGCTTCTGGATGCATGTCCCATCTCGACACATCGACATGAGCCAGCTCCGGCTTGCACTCATTCTAGAGTCGGCTCAAGCGAAGAAGAACATAGTTCGCATACTCAATGAATCCCTTCAAACCACAGCTAATCTAGAGGCCGTTGTCAATAAATTGGGGAAGACGGTGGAGGAGCCGTTTGCCGATCAGGTGATCGGACCACTGGTTGTTTGCGGCCCTACTCAAGCCTTCTATGAGCAGCGGCTTGCGGAGTTCAAGGACTTGGACAAGCTCAGAGCATTCGAAATGCTAATGGAGCATCGGCAACAGCAAGTGTCGAATGAAGATCGTGGGTTGGTTGCAGAGAGTTCCGCGCTTGGTGTTGGTGGTACAGAACCAGAGAATAACAGCTCTACCATACTAGGTCTCAAGTTTGGGGATGATACCGTTCTTCTGACCTCTGACGCCGGGGTTGAAGCATTGGACGCCGCAAAAAGTGTCTATGCATTGGCAAACCTTCGTTGGATGCAAATTCCGCATCATGGTAGTCGCAGAAACATATCAGAGGAACTGATCGCCCATTTCAATCCTAAGACAGCCTATGTCTCTGCTATTGGCAGTGTAAAGCACCCGCGTAAGGCTGTCGTCAACGCATTCAAACGTCAAGGTGCTAAAGTGTTCAGCACCCACCCAGCCCCGGGCGGCCATAAGCGATTCCGTCTCGGGACGGTGCCTGAGCGAGCAAACTATTCCTCAACTAGTGCTTTGTGGGACTGAGCCGGAAGATGCAAGCCAAGCAATACTCCATCCCTTCTGAGCTGTTCGACGGGCTGCGCGCATCTGCAAAGGGAATGGACTACCCCGCCGGTGTTATGGAGGACCGGTGCGGAAGGATCAATGGGCCAGGCTTCTTTCCCGGTTCAACCGGTTTGGTCAGCGGCAGCAAGACCCTAGCATTACGACCGGTGATGGTACTTGGCCAAGACCAAGACAACCAAAAGGGCCACGATAGGAGCGAGAGGGACAACGGCGAGAGGTACTCGAAGACATGGACGAATATGACCGCCCTGTTCAACGCTGCTGGAATTGATGAAGGCGATTGCTTCTTCACCAACTTCATCATGGGCGTGCGTGTCGTGAGCCGCCGCAATACGGGCCCTTCACCCGCTTTGGCACACCCAGCATTCATGGAGGCCTGTTGCGAGTTCTTCATACAGCAACTGAAGACCCAACAACCCAAAGTGATCATCTGCTTGGGCATGATGCCGTTCAGTTGCTATCGCTCGTTTCCTCGGCCTTGCGCATGCGGTCCATTGGTATCGACACCTTCAAGGAACTGGATGCGCGCAACATGAACGTGATCCGGGATGTGCAGTTCGACGCGTTACCAGACCAGCGTTTCGTAGTCGTACCCATTTGCCATCCTTCCTATAAACTCAACGGGGAGGGCCGATTCGCATTGAGCACGAACGGGACCAAGAGCGAGGTGGCCTTGTTACAAGCAGTCAAAGAGCAATACTTGAAATTACCGGCAACGGCGAAGTAGAAGAACGCACCATGCAAACCCAGAAATACTCCATCCAGCAACCGCTCATCGAAAGCCTGCTCTCGTGGGTGAAGGAGGGCGAGATCGCCATACCGGAGATCCAGCGCCCCTTCGTGTGGGACAAGAGCAAGGTGCGCGACCTGATGGACAGCATCTACCGGGGCTATCCGGTGGGCTACATCATTACGTGGAAGAA